>NZ_AP043947.1:0-3507500 GCF_055379935.1 Natronotalea proteinilytica
ACGCCCGTATTTATTTTAGCGGATGCGCAGACCGATCCGGAAGAAACAGAGCGCCAGCCCATTGACGGCCTGTCGCCCCACTGGATCTCTGACACCGACCTCGACCGGCAAGTGCATCACCTGCTAGCCCGCCTCTACGCGCCCACGGACCAGCCTGTTGAAGTGGAGGCGTAGTGCTGTGTCACACCTGAATCTTGGAGCAAAGTACTGACTGTCAAACACCCACAGTCATCCCGGCCAAGGTGCCGCAGAGCCGGGATCTACCCTGTCAACGTAACCGGAGAGCCCCCACAAACCAGCCCCCCTGAACGCAAGGCTCGTACCGTCACGGCGGGTACCTGTTTAGCGATATGCCTCCAGATCGCCGGGGACGCAAGCGGTCCCCGCCGCCTATGGGTGTGCTCACATCGCGCCGTTCTATAGCCCGGGATCAGGAGCGGAGCGGATATCCCGGGCGGGTCTGGAAAGCGACTTGGGGACGCTGGAGCGTCCCGGCAAGCGTGGCGACGCAGAGGGGCCGTAAGGTCATGCCTGTTGTGCATCGCCACGAGAGCAGCAGGTGCCGCTCGATCGATCAGCACCTGCTGAGCGTCGGGGGAGATGGTTCGGCTGCGCTCACCATGACAGATTTTTAAGGGCGGATGAGACGTAGAGCCTGACACGATCCCTGTCCTCTATCATTCAAGTGTGACGCAGCACCGCCGGTCCAGACAATCCGTCCACTGCGCCCCATCACGGCGCCTGTGGCCCCACGAGCACCGCGTTCAAGAACAGGCGGTTGCCGCTACGGAAATAGGCCCGGTAGTTCAGATCCTCGGCAAACGCAATGACGCGTCCACTGCCCACGCGCTCTTCGTAGGCGTACACCGCCTCCGGCAGGCGCTCTTGCGACTCGGCCCACATGTGTCCGCTGTAGTCGAAGTCATCGCCCGCGGCATAGCGTACCCCCGCCCGCTGCGACGGACTGGGTGCGCCCTCGGGCGGCAGGTAGAGGCGTCCCGAATCCACCAGCGCGTGGAAGTCGTCGGGCACGCCTGCGGTGAGCCAGTGATTGCGATCCAGATCGGTAGCCACCATGGCGCCAGGAACCGATACGCGCAGGCTATCGGCGTGGTCTTCGTGATCGTACCACGAGCGCAGGTGGATCAACTCCATATCGCGGGCCGCCTCGGTGCCCGATCCGATCGTGACCAGCGTGCCGCCATCGCGCACCCACTGTTCGAGACGTTCGAGTCCGTCTTCACCGGCTTCGCGCTCCAGAGCAGCGGTGCCATACGTCTCCGATAGTACAATCGTATCGTACTCGCTCAAGTTGGCACTGCCCAGCGAGCGTGTGCGCAGTACGGTGGCAGGCAATTCATACTGCTGATCGAGCGTAAACCACGCCCAGCCAAAGGAATACGGCTGCACGCCCTCCTCAGCCAGCAGCGCGACCGAAGGATTTTGCAGATAGATGACCTGCCCCGACCCGAGCGAAGGCTGCTCGCCCTCAGCCAGTCCGGTGCCTACCGCCTGCACCTGCAGGTTGTACTGGTCGGCGATGGACTGCATATCGTCGTGGACGCTCTCATCCGACTGCCCGGCGTACACAATGCCGGTGCCAGCGGCGTAATCCTGCCCCTGCAGGCGCGTGCCTTCTTGCAGCATCGCCACACGGTGGCCTTTCTCGTTCAAGTGCATCAGCGCCGGAAGTCCAGCCGTCTGAGTGCCATCAATCAGGTACGCGTAGCTGGCCTCTCCGCCCTCAATGGTAGGTGCGGGAGCCTGCGACTCCGTCACGCGCTCGGTGTTGAGCCCGCTTCCGTCGGAGGTGCTGTACCCCTCAATGCCAAATAGCATCGGCAGCGACCATGCTGTGATGTCGTAGAAGCGCGGGTTCTCGGCTCGGTCCACACGCTCACGAGCTTCCTCCAGAAAGTCTTCGGGCACTGGTACATTCGGCTCCATCAGCGCACGGATGAACCGGTTGCGCGGCTGGGCGGCTTCTACGACGTACGTGCCCGCCTCAAACGAGCGGCTGCCCACCGACGTGCCGGTGCGGTCCTGCACGTTGCTCAGGCTGGTGGATGCGGTAAGACGCTCCACCTCCACCCCGTTACGCTGCAGCAGGTCAGCCACCTCGGCCAGCAGATGCGGATCGCCATCGTCCGCGGTAAGCAGGTAGCGCTGCGTGCCGGTTTCGCCATCGGCAATGGCATCACGGTGCGCAGTTACGTAGTCCTGAAGCAGGGCCTCGCGCTCGTTGGCCGCGAGTCCGAGTGCTGCGGTGAACGCGGTGTACTGATTCGTGATCGCATCGGCGTAGGTGCGAACCGTGCCATCCGGACGCGTTAGGGCGAGGCCCCGGCTGCTGCCTTGCTCATACAGCATCCCGACGGCGCCCTGGTAGCTCAGGTACGAAGTGGTATATGCTGGATAGAAGTAGTTGAAGCGCTCGCGCGTCATGTAATCGGTGCCGATCGCGTCGAAGGCTTCGGCGTGGGCTGTGCCAAACTCCTCGAACCAGTTGCTGGCGTACTCCGGAAAGAACGGACCGACAGGATCTGTGGGCGGGTCGACATAAAACTCAACGTCTGACCCCATCTCATGCGCGTCGATGCCCGCCTGTGGGCGCCAGTCCTGCAGCACCGGAACGCGCGCCTGCGTCTCGCGATGGGTATGGGCAAACCAGTCGCGGTTGATGTCGAAGTAGTAGTGGCTGGTGCGATACTTCAGCGCCTCCCACGCGGTAAAGTCGTTCGCCCAGTCCTGATTGTCTGGGTTGGCCTCGCGCCCCATGTTGTCGTGGTTGTGATAAGCAAACGCATCGCGCCCATCCGGATTCAAGATGGGGTCGATGATAACAACCGTGTTTTCCAGGATAGACTGCGTTTCAGCATCGTCTTGCGTGGCGAGGCGCTCCAGCATTTGGAGGCCGGCCTCCGACCCCGAAAGTTCAAATCCGTGAATCGAGCCGCCGTACCAGAACACCGCCGGCTGATCGGCGATGATCGCATCCGCGTCGGTCTCCGACAGGCCCCGCGGATCACCCAGCTGCTGCGCATTCGCCTGAATCTCGTCGAGGCGCGCATGATTTTCAGGCGCGGTAACGATCGCATGCATCAGCGGACGCCCCTGCCACGAGCGGCCAAGGTGCTCAACAACAACACGATCCGACGCCTCAGCCACCGCTTCCAGATACTGCTCCATCTGATACGCCTGCGTGATGCGTTCGCCAAACGCGTGTCCGGCAACCTCTTCAAACGACGGGGCTTCTTGGGCTATGGCGGATGTGCTCAAGCTGAGCAGCACGGCGGCTGCAACGACCGAGATTAAACGGGTAACGGTAGACATACGGGTTTGGGGACTGCTTCAACAGATGCGGTGGGAGCGGGAATCCGCGTCTCTACAGATTCCGTGTTACACAGCATAGCAAATGAGACCGCCGGGCGCAAAAAAGCGATGCGCCCAAGATGTAACGGATGTGGTTGGCACAAGGCATTTTGTCTTGTATATTGCGGATCTGCAGGGTAGCCCTTACAAACAACGTACACACTCTATGCCGCTGGTATCATCGTCTCGCCTTCGCTCCATTCTCAACGCACTCGGTCCCGGACTCATCATGGCGGGGGCGGCCATTGGGGTGTCGCACCTGGTGCAGTCTACGCGGGCAGGGGCCGAGTACGGATATGTTGCTGCCGTGCTTGTGATTGCGGCATGCCTGTTCAAGTATCCGTTTCTGGAGTACGGCCCGCGCTATGCTACGGTGACGGGTGAGAGCCTGCTCGATGGCTACCGGCGCCTGGGTACGTGGGCGGTGGCGGCGTTTGGCCTGGTTACTCTGGGCACCATGTTCATCATTTTGGCCAGCGTAACGGCGGTAACGGCAGGGCTCACCGGGTGGCTGGTCGGCATTACGCCCAATCTTACCATCTGGAGTGGGGTGGTGCTGGGCATCGCCCTCGTCATATTGATGTGGGGCCGCTATCAGGTGCTCGACCGAACCATGAAAGTGGTGATGGCCCTGCTGGCTGCCTCTACCCTGATCGCGGCGGTAGCTGCCATCGTAGGGCCATCGGCAGAGTCGGTGGGCACGGCTCCCGGTCCCGAGGCGCTGCTTACCACCGCGGGCATTGCCTTTGCCCTGGCGCTCATGGGGTGGATGCCGGTTCCGCTCGATATGGCCGCCTGGCACTCATTCTGGACGCTGGAACGCGAGCGCGACACGGGCAGTCGATCTGATCTGCGCGATGTGCAAACGGACTTTGCCATCGGGTACGCGCTCTCCCTATTGATGGCTCTTGCGTTTTTGGTGCTGGGAGCCGCCGTGATGTATGACACCGGCATGTCCTTTGATACCGAGGCGGTTCCATTTGCCACACAACTCGTTGACCTCTACAACACCACGTTGGGCACCTGGGTGGGCACGCTGGTGGGCATTGCCGCCCTCACGACCATGCTTAGCACCACCCTGGCCGTAACCGACGCCTATGGACGCATCGTGGCGTGGTATACGGCATACGCGAAAGGCACTCCCCTGGCCGCACGTACTCTGGCGCGTCCACAGTACGCCCTGGTGGGCGATGGCCCCGAAACACCCGACGCCGACGAGCCCGACGATGCCACCGCGCTACACCGCTACTACCGGCTCAGCCTGTTTGTAACGCCGCTGGGCGCGTGGCTTCTGCTGGCGCTGCTAGTGAACAACCTCACTGTACTGGTGGATGTGGGCACCACCCTCACCTTTTTGGCGGGTCCTATTCTGGCTTACATGAACTTCCACCTGGTGTGCGGCGATCACATGCCCGAGTACGCCCGTCCCTCTACCGGCATGCGCGTGCTCTCGTGGGCCGGACTCGTGTTTCTAATTGGGTTCTGCGTGGCGTACGTGGTGGTGTAGTGGGGGGCTTGTGGTGATGTGGCATTGTACCGAGATTCGCAGCGTGCCCAGAAGAAAGGGCACAATCGTTTGCTGGACATCGTACGCTTACTGTAGCCACCGATTAAAGCAGTCATACCTTGCAAACAATGGATCCGCTTACTGTTCGACTGGAATTGCCGCGAGACATACTCAGCGCCCTCGATGTGGCTGAAGAAGACCTGGAGCCCCGCCTGAAAATGCTCATTGCTCTGGAGCTCTTTCGGGAAGGACGCATTTCGTCGGGCAAGGCAGCCGAACTGCTGGGACAGTCGAAGGAGGCATTCGTCGGCTTGCTTGATCGTCATGACATTTTCTACTTTACCGAGACGCCGGGCGAGGTCACCAAACAGGTGGCTGACGTAGAACGGACGCTTAACGCTGCCGCCGCCTCCTCCTCATGATTGTCGTAAGCAACGCGGGTCCGCTGATTGCGCTCGCACGTATTGAACGGCTCGATGTGCTGCCCGCGCTCTACAAAGAGATCGTGGTTCCCTCGGCTGTCCACCAAGAAGTGCTTGGCACCGAGCGCAAGGGCTTTTCTGTACTGAAAACCGCTAACTGGCTTCGAGTAGAGGCCGTATCCGCTCGAACAGCAGTCACGCTTTTACGCGAGCGGCTGGACGCTGGAGAAAGCGAAACCATTGTGCTGGCGCTCAACCTGAAGGCCGACCTCGTACTTATGGATGAGGCTCGAGGACGCCGCATTGCGGCTGCGCGAGGTTTGACCCTGACAGGCACGCTCGGCACCTTGCTTCTTGCCAAACGGAGGAGACTAATTGAAAGAGTGGGACCGTTGCTGGCTGACTTGAAAGCGCAAGGGTTTCGCATGAGTGACGCGCTCTATCGTCACATCTTACAGGAGGCAGGCGAGTACTGACCAAGACCGCAAACACACCACCAGCACACAAGCCCATCCATCGGCCATTAGCAAAAGGGCCAAGAGGCTGGTTCGCTCAACGAGCGTGCCGCCTCCATAGCCTGCACGTTCCCTCACTCCACTACAACCTCCGCCCAGTCCCAGCCGGGCAGGTCGCGGTCGTTGACAGCGCGTACGGCAACAGGGGCGTCGGAATCGAACGCCTCAAGCACAACGCTCCGGTCGTCGGTCTCCTCAATGACCGTATCGCCATCGGAGGTGTGGTAGCGCACCTCGTAATGCGTGATGTCCGACTCCAACGGCTCGTCCCAGCGCACGGTATAGGCTCCATCGGTCTGCTCCACATGCAGACCGCGGATCATAGACGGCGTGTGGGCCAGCTTCATGAACACGCCGGTGGTAGATTGCGCCACCGCGCGCACCAGACGGTGATCAATGGTTTCTAACCGGTCGGTGGGCTGGTGGTAGTTCGGATTGCCCAGGATGGGATACGACCCGATGCCGCCAATCACGTCGCCGTACGCTTCAAAGAACACATGGGCATCTGTGAAGCGGTAGTAGCGTGAGTCGTACGTGATGAGGTCGGAGAACAGGATCGACGAGGCATGCTGGATGTCGCGAATCCCGTAGTTCGAAAAGCGGATGGTGTTGTCGAGGCGGTGGTGGCGCGTCCAGCCCATCATGTCGTTGTTGACGACGCCTGCCACCTGCAAGCCTTCCTCATCAGCGCGGCGCACAAACTCTTGCGCACCCAGAAGCCCGGCCTCTTCAGCGGTTAATGAGGCGAAGATGATCGTAGCGGGGAGATCTTTGTCGGCCAAGACGCGGGCCATTTCGAGTAGCACCGCCGTGCCGGTGGAGTTGTCGTCGGCGCCGGGACTGCCAAGTACCGAGTCGAAATGGGCGCTGTAGATATACGTCACTTCAGGGTGTTCGCTGCCTTCCAGCCGCGCAATCACGTTGGCCGTGCTGTCACGGTTGTTGGGTTTGAACCACTGTTTTTCAGGCTCGTAGCCAAACGACTCCAGCGTCTCGTAGATGTACGCGCTGGCTTTGCGGTTGCCCGGCTCGGTGAAGTACTTGGAGTCGAAATCGTACAGTGCTTTCTGGTATTCGTAGAGCCGCGTCAGGTTGATCGCCTGGGTCGCTTCGGCCACCTTGTCGTGCATCGGAGCAAACATGGACTCTGCATCGTCGCGCAGCGTCTGCTCGGAGGCAAGCTGATCGGCAATGCGATCTTGCAGCGCATCCATAGAAATACGCTGGGTAAGGTCGACCATATGAACGCTTTCCTCGTCGGAGATGGTATTGCCGTCCCGATCGGCGCGTAGCACCACACGGTCACCCGAGGGGGCCACGTCCCACTCATACTCCATGGAGACGGTGCGGATGTCGTTGTTGTGGAAGATGCGGTGCTTGTCGCCCGTGGCTACGTCGTAAACATGCGCGCGGCGATGACGAAACTCGCCCATCTTGGCCAGGAGCGTGTCATCGTCGAGGAACTCGGGGAAAAGCTCGTGCTGGATGTCGCGGCTGAACTGGGTGGCGGCGCCGTTGTCGGTATCCACCAGATAGACCTGCCAGCTAATGGTAGGCTGCTTGGTGAAGGCAAGCTGGGTGCCATCCGGCGAGAGGGCCGGGCTGTCAATGGATTCGGTGGTTTCATGCAGGGTGCGTGCGTCGTCGGGCGAGTCGAGTGGACGCGCATGCACGCGGTTGGTGTCGGATGCGGTGTGCAGATAGCCCATCATGGTGCCTCCGTCAGCAGCAACGGGTTTTTCGCCTTCGAAAAGCAGTTCATCGTCGCCGGAGTGGATGGCGATCTGTCCTGACAAGGCAACGCTCTCGTCATCGTCGGGTCCGTTGATCACGGGGAAGGGGGGCTCGTCGTCCAGCTCGTACATCACCGTGCTGGTTCCGGAGACCGGCTGGGGATTGGTCCGGTAGCCGGGCGTATCCGCATGGATACGGGTCGGAGTATCGTCGGGCGTGTCAATCCGGTAGATGTGCGTGCGATCGCGCTGATCGTGGGACATCCCCACCACGTACAGATGGCCCTGCTCGGTATCGAACGCGGGCTGATCGATTGTGAGACCGTCATGCGTGTAAGCGGTGGAGGTGCCAGCCTCGACATCGCGGTGGCGCAGTTCGGTCTGCTCGGCGATGAGTGCCGCTCGCTCGCGCTGGTACCGCTGGGCTGCGCTCCGATCCTGACGCTGCATGGCGTCTTGCAGGCGTTGTGTAGCCTCGTCAATGGCATCAGTGTGGGAGACGTGCAGATATGCTCCATCCGGTCCGTCGGGAGCAAACGCGAAGTCAGTCCCGGGAAAGCGATCCACTTCCTCCGGCGCATCCCCCGATACGTCCACAATGTGCGTGTGCACAATATCGTCGTGGGCGCGGTCGTAAGCCGCGTACTGGCCATCGGGACTGAAGCGCACGTTTTCGCCGTCGTCAGACAGCTCCACGGTTTCGTATAGCTCGCCCGTAATCAGGGCGATGTCGTCAAAGAACTGCTCGCCCTCATCGTGATCTAGCACAGCCTGGAAGCCTTCGAGCGCCTCCACGTACTCGCCCTCATCCCAGGCAAAGCGGGCATCATCAAACAACGCCTGCGCATCATCTGGGGGCGGGCTCCATCCGGCACACAGCACAAGAAGAGCGAGCCCAAAGACGACAGGTTGCAGGCGAGCAATAGCACGAAGCATGGGGCGTGGGACGTTGTTTGGGAGGCACGACGACGGTATTCAGTATGCCGTATTTCGGGCAGATATGCAAGGCAGAACGTACCATGCGCGGGCGGGTTTAGCCCCTCCAGCCGTTGAATCCGGCTCTTCTTCGCGTGTACTGCTTTCATGATCCCCCACTTTTTTATGCGTGCTGTGTTGCTTGCTGCTGGGTTTGGAACCCGTTTGCGTCCGCTAACAGATAACACGCAAAAGCCGCTGTTGAAGGTTGGCGGACGCCCGATCATCGACTACCTGCTCGACCAGATTATCCGTTGGCCCGAAATCATGGCCATCCACGTCGCGATCAATGATCGGCATCCCGAAGCGTTTGCAGCGTGGCAGGCCAACTGGCAGCCGATGATGGAGTCCCACGGAGTCGATCTGCAGTTGCATAACAACGGTGTGCGCACAGGCGATGAACGCATCGGGGCGGTGGGCGATTTGCACGCGGTACTGCAACGCATCGGCACGGCACAGCCGACGCTGGTAACGGCGGGAGACAGCCTGTTTCGCATTGCGCTGCGCCCAATGATTGATCGTTTCGTGCGCACCGAACGGAGTCAGGCGCTGGCCCTATTTTCAGAGGACCCCGCCGTGCTGGCGCACACAAGCGTGTTCGACTTAGACACTGACGGTCGTGTTCAGCGCGTTGTGGATGCTCCGGATGACCCGCCCTCCGTGTGGACGGCTCCGGCTTGCTACGTGTTTACGTCGTTGGCACTTGATCACGTGGGCGCCTATCTTGAAAACGGGGGCGATGCCGACACCCTCGGTGGCCTACTCAATACGCTTGCACGCCAAGGGCCGATTGACGCATTCACGATGCCGCGGCAGCCGGATCTGAGGTTTCACATCAATACGCCCGAGCAGTACCACGCAGCCCAGCAGACGCTGGACGAAGAGGGGCTGATGGTGCATAGCTGACTGAGGATGTGCCCGAAAAGCCCCTTCTAACATGTGGTGCCTATCCTTCTTAAATCCAACCCGTTATGAGAGACGAATCAGCACCAACGGTTACGGTTGACTACGATAAGATGGAATACGCCTTTGACGTGGCAAGCTTCGACCGGCCCTATACGAACCAGGTGTATTTATCGAAAGAGTCGGGACAGTTCTATTATGATTCTATGTATTTAGAGGAGGAATTTCACGAAAAGCCGCCGGAAGATGCGGACGCTTCAGATACCTACATTCGGGTGCCCCACAAAAACGAACTTGATCTGGGATTTTCGCTGGTGCGTAAGTTTGTGAGGACGCATATGCCAGACGAGATGTCGCGTGTGTCCAATATGTTTAGCTCGCGGGGAGCCTATCGGCGCTATAAGCAGTTTTTGGCCGAGAAGGAAATGCTCAACGATTGGCATCGCTTTGAGGAGGAGCAGAAGGAGCGCGCCCTTCGCCGTTGGTGTGAGCGGAAGGGCATTGCGTTGCGAGAGGACGACGGCTAATCAAAAACCGCTTCGCGCCGGTGCTGATTGATGGCCCGATAAGCCTTCCAGCGGAGCCGCCACACCTGCACACTCCACACGGGTGCCGGCCCAAGTGCGCGTTCTACCACACACAAAGCACGCCATGCAAGTACGAATGCCCGCCGCTGTGATCCATCCACCGGGGCCGAGAACGCACTCCCAATCAACGTATGCAGGTGCGCTAACGACGGCAGGGCACCGGGCTGCAGGTTCTGCCTCGCAAGAGTTAGACTTGCTTGAGGATCGGGCGATTGGATGTCGTTCGTGGACTGATCTGCTGTTTTATGCAACGCCTCGTCTAACGCCTGACGCAGTATCTGCTCCGTTGCAGCATCGACGGGAGACCCAGACTTCCGCGCTTGCTTGATTCGATGCGTGAGCACGCGCTGTGCATAGCGCCACACTGCGTCTCCATCTCCTGTATACCCGTCGGCGCGAAGCGTGCGAACCAACTGCTCGATGTCTATCCCCGTCTCATTCATCGCAGGTCCCTGTCTAGCGGTGTAGCGGAACGATGTATCTACCTATTGAAACGCCAAAGCCGTTCCCGTTCCGGTGCTGGAGAATCGTGATAGCAAATCCGGTACATCGGTCACGCGAGTGCGCATTCCGCGAAGGCAAGGCCGTCTGCCACTGAACTTCTCGCCGTCTTGCGAGTGTTTTGTCAATTCAGTGCACTCTTGCGAGCGTTTTGTCAGGTCCGCGAACAATATCTCAACTGATTGCTGCCTTGCGAGCATTCTGTCAATCGTGCGAGCGTTTTGCCAGGTGAGCGATGTTATGCAGGCGCTTTCTCATGCTTGCGAGTCGTTTAACAATTACGAGCCCGAATCATTTTCATGTCACTCACGCTAAAGAGCTTGCCGAATGAACCGCGCACGAGTTGGCACGGGCGAGGTATGCCGGAGCGCGGTTGGCCGTGTGGGTACAGCGCGCTGATCGAGCACTTCGAGCTATCGATTCCGGCCCCGCCTCGACTTGCGATGGTCGCAGAACGCCATGAGCCGGAGGAAGCTACCGATTGGCTGGTCTTCCCGCGCCGACGGAGACCAGATGATACCCTAACTGATCATCTGGAGTTTGCGCTCAAGGTTGAGGGTGTGAGTCTGGCCGTCTTGAACGCACTTTTTGAAGTGATACCTCTGGAAGTGCTTAGTTCGTGGGTCAATCAATCTCCTACCAGCAAGTACACGCGTCGCATCTGGTTTCTGTATGAGTGGCTTACTGGACGTGAACTCGATGTGCCCGATGTGGAGGGGCGCCCAGCGGCTGTGGACGTGGTCAATCCGTCGCAGCAGGTGGCCTTGACGGACGGTGAGCTCTCGCGGCGGCATCAGGTACGAAATAACCTGCCGGGTTCTCCGCGTTTCTGCCCGATGGTGCGCTGGACGGAGATGCTAAAAGAGAACGTGCGTAAGGAGCTGGATCGGGAGGCGCGCGAGGTGGTCGGGCGTACCCATCCCGACGTAACCGCACGGGCAGCGGCGTTCCTGCTGTTAAGCGATAGCCAGTCCTCGTTCGAGATCGAAGGGGAGTCGCCGCATCGTGATCGCGTGCATCGCTGGGGACAGGCGATTGCTGAAGCAGGAGTCACAGAGCTTACCGTCGAGGAGTTCGTCCGGCTTCAGCGCATTGTTATCGGAGACGAACGCTTTGTAGAGATTGGGCTGCGCGAGGAGGGAGGCTTCATCGGCATGCGCCATCGGCAGACGAACGAGCCGCTTCCCGAGCATATCAGCGCCAAACCGGAGGATCTGCCCGAACTCGTGGAAGGCGTGATCGCGTACGTCGAGCGGGCAAAGCAGCAGGACATCGATCCTGTCATCGTAGCGGCAGTGGCCGCCTTTGGCTTGGTCTACATCCACCCGTTTGAAGACGGAAATGGCCGGATACACCGGTGGCTCATCCACCACGTGCTCGCCGAGGCCGGCTACAATCCGCCGGAGCTTCCCTTTCCGATCAGCGCGGCCATCCTACGCAACATTTCTGCCTATCGTACCGTGCTGCAGTCCTACTCGAAATCGCTCCTTCCTTTCATTGAGTGGGAGCCTACTGATCGTGGAAATGTGTGCGTGTTGAACGACACGGCTGACTACTATCGTTTTTTCGATGCGACAGCGCACGCCGAGTTCTTGTTCGACTGCGTGGAGGAGGCCGTACGGCACGACTTACCCGAGGAGGTGGCCTACCTCGAAAGCTACGATCGTTTCGTAGAACGGGTGCGATACGTCGTCGAGATGCCATCCGCCATGTATGACCTCTTGCACCGCTTTCTGCGCCAGAACGATGGGACGCTGTCAAAGCGAGCCCGCACGAAAGAGTTTGCCGAATTGACAGAGGACGAGGTTGCTGAGATCGAAACGATTTTTGCTGAATGCATGGGGTAGCAGTGACCGAGCAGCCGGATTCGTTTGGGACCGCCTACCGCCGGTTCCGTGAACAGCATAGCGCCTCGCCACTCACCGAGAGCGACCTCAGCGGGTTGCGTAGTGACGATCCCGGACACGAGGTGCGCCTGTAATTCGCTACCCGGGGCAATGCACATTGAGCTGGTTTTTTGGGCGGCTCGGTAGCAATGCCCGGATGAGCGAGCACTTCAAGGAGTACGGCACAGAGTGGCACCCCATTAGTCCAGACCGCCACCCGGGCGATGAAACGCGGCGTGACCTGGAGTTTGCTGTAGTCGACGGTCCAAAATCGACAGCCTGAAGTATCCACGTATCATCGACGGCGGCAGTTGCACCCGTCGTTGCCACGAAGATGCGAATCGACCGCTACCGGCTCAGGGCTTGTCCTGCAGGTATTCGGGCTTGCTCTTGCAGAGGAGAAGTTTACTCAATCGGGGGAGAAGTTCGCTCAACGCTTGATATCGTAGCGTTCAATAGATACCTTGTAATCAGCACTATAGCAAAACCGCTCTCAACAATTACAATTCGTCTGACCCATGAGCTATACACTTCCCAACAAAGAATCAGCCGATGGTGAGATTAGATGTCCCAACCGAACAGGCCAGATGATGGCACCGAACAGCCGCTTCTGGATATACGCGAGCCTCGCCGCTCTGTGTGTCGTGGTTCTAACGGCGTTCGATTTCGGGTCGGATTTTAGACTGGCTCCGAACGGCACCACCGTGCTGTGCGATGAGGCCGATGTGGGCGACACCGGCGAGGTAGACGGCACCGTCTACACGAAACGCACCGCCGACCAGATTACCACGGGGAATGCGGCCACCACATGCACCAGCGGCATTACAGATATGAGCGGGTCGTGGCGTACTTCACCCGGCGAAAATTTTTTTAGTGATTCCGACTTCAACGAAGATATCAGTACCTGGGACGTCTCCAGCGTCGAAAACATGGAAGGCATGTTCTCCAGCGCCGCCTCGTTCAACCAGGACATCGGCGAATGGGATGTCTCCAGCGTCGAAAACATGTTCCACATGTTCAGAAGAGCCACCTCGTTCAACCAGGACATCGGCGACTGGGACGTCTCCAGCGTCGAAACCATGCGCGGCATGTTCTATGAAGCCACCTCGTTCAACCAGGACATCGGCTCCTGGGACGTCTCCAGCGTCGAAACCATGCGCGGCATGTTCTATGAAGCCACCTCGTTCAACCAGGACATCGGCTCCTGGGACGTCTCCAGCGTCGAAAACATGGCCTACATGTTTTATGGTGCCTCCTCGTTCAACCAGGACATCAGCGACTGGGATGTCTCCAACGTCGAAGACATGCGCTGGATGTTCTATGGAGCCGCCTCGTTCAACCAGGACATCGGCTCCTGGGATGTCTCCAGCGTCGAAACCATGCGCGGCATGTTCCGTGGAGCCGAATCGTTCAACCAGGACATCGGCTCCTGGGACGTCTCCAGCGTCGAGGACATGACCAACATGTTCGTTAGAGCCGAATCATTCAACCAGGACATCAGCGACTGGGACGTATCCAGCGTCATAAACATGAGCCACATGTTCAATGGAGCTTCCTCGTTCAATCCAGAATATGCACCTGAGGGAGCGCCGCTTCCATAGATAGCCGTAGCTTTTGTATGTGCATGTATATGCAGTCGCATACCGGTACCACAAGAGATCGGGCTCAGCAGACAAACGGCTTATTTGAACGGCCCGTAAGCGCAACGCCGGTTTGGAGAGTCCAAAACACTCGTTGCAACAACAGCGTCAGCCAGACCGCCACCCGGGCGATGAAACGCGGCGTGACCCGGAGCTTGCTTTAATCGACGACCAGGCATCGTCTTGCATGTGGGCGATGTGAAGTATATCCTGTACGTGCATAGGTATCACACGCTTCACCAGCACGACTCATTGATCCCGCATCGCATGGCGTGCTATGCCTACTCTGTTGACATAGGCTCAGGCGGGTTTTGGGTATCATGTTGATTTGCCAGCGTGTTGCCAGAGTTTATGGATGTGTGTTATGTCAAGTGGGTTGACATAAGTATAGGTTATACAACCAGAGGTTGGCCCTGTCGAACTGTGAGTCTGGGTTGAGCGTACACGTTGGTGTCTAAACGAAACCCATCTGCTAACATCAGATTTCGTCTCATGAACGTGACGGAGAAAATCAACGAGCGGGTGCAGCAACTGCCAGAACGAACGCAGTCCGAAGTGCTCGACTTCGTGGAGTACCTTCTCGCAAAAGCCGAACGGCAGCAGGCGCGCCAGGCGGAGCAAGAGTGGTCTCGACAATCCTTATCGCTGGCGATGCGAGGCATGGAAGACGAGAACGGTCCCGAGTACACAGCGGAGGATCTTGAAGAACGTTTCTCCTCGTCATGAAAGAGCCGGGCCAGATCATCCTGTTTCGGTTTCCTCGAGCAGATTTGTCGGAGGGTAAGCTTCGCCCGGCCTTGCTGCTCAGCGAGGTGCCGGGGCCTTACGAGGACTGGCTGATCTGTATGATCTCCTCGCAAGTGCACCAGCGAATCGACGGATTCGACGAGCTTGTCGAGGAAGACGATGAGGATTTTGCCCGTTCGGGCCTGAAGGTGACGAGCGTGATTCGGATAGGCCGCCTTGCGATCGTGGAAGGTGGAATGCTGGAGGGAAGGATGGGCACGATCAGCCCGGAGCGAATGACACGAATCCGGAAGAGACTTTCGGAGTGGATTGGCAACAGCGGAGAGCGTTGACAGGAATCGGTGGCCGTAGAACACATCGCTGTATAACACATCGTAGCACCTGACGGTGGCCGGGTGCGCCTTGAATCGACCGCAGTGTCTCATGTGCTCACCGCGAGGGCCTGGCGTACCCACCGCCGGTGAGCGCTACCCGTTATAAATAGGAGAAGTTGTGATCGACAAGATCGAGCAATGGATACACCAGACCAATTCCGCACATACAGAGGTGCGTCGGTCCTGCTCCGTCTTTGAGGCGTACTTTAAAGGCTTCTATTTGCCCGACTTTCTAGAAACAGCATTTTTCGTTGTTACCGACGAAATTCCAAAGCCCGATTTCCCTGAGTTGCGGGAAGTCGGCTTGGGAGATTTCATCGATATGGATGTTGGAGGCATTACTTACAACGACACCTATTATGTGAAGCAAGGTGCAGCGAACGAGTTGCGACTCCACTTCCATGAATTGGTACATGTGCTTCAATGGCGGGAGCTCACCCCTCAAGGCTTTATAGAGCGGTACATTCGAGAGATTCAGGATTTTGGATACGACAAAGCTCCGCTCGAAAACATGGCTTACGCCTTAGACGGGCATTACCAGAACCAGGGTCGACCTCTCAATGTGGAGCAGTACGTCCGAGAAAATTTATAACAATTCGCGTCACTCGGACGCACTAACGTGCGCCGGTGAGCGCTCCGCGTTACACCACAAAGCCCGCCAGAAAACAGCAAGACCCCTCTCCACAACACGGAAAAACAGAACTGGTAGAGCGGCGTCCTCCGATGCATCTCTCACGAATCGGCGATCTACCACACCCCGCCTGTAACGATATAGCGGGACGGTGTACATACTCATCCCGGATTTGTATAGTGGGACCGTTATCTGATCCGCATTTGCGTTGACTTCGCGTCGATCCCCCACGCCCTACCGCTGTGTCTACCGCTACCACGGCCGTTTTGCTGTTTAGCCGTCGCCCGGGTGTCGAGGCGCGGCATAAGCAGGTGGTGCCCCACGATTACACCACCAGCACGCGCGTGGCCCATGTGCTGCAGGAGCACACCCGTCAGGCGTTGCAGCAGAGCGGATATCCCGTCATCGAACACACGGAAGCCGCTCAGCGCGGCACCACGTTTGGCGAGCGGTTGGCGCATGCGATGGCTTCCGCCTTTGCGGCGGGATACGAACGGGTGATCGCCGTTGGCAACGACTGCCCCACTCTGCACGATGTCGATTGGGCCACGGTTGATGCGCATCTTGCCGATGGCCAGCCGGTGCTGGGACCCACGCCCGAGGGCGGCACCTATCTCATTGGCATGCGCCGCGATCATTTTGATGCGGAGGCATTTGCTGCGCTCCCGTGGCAGTCGGCCCACACCGAACAGGCGCTGCACCAGCATCTCGCAACCCTCAGCGGACAGACGCCGGTTCGGCTCGTGCCGCGAAGCGATGTCAACACGCCGGGCGATCTGCATACACTGGTTCAGGCTGCGTGTACGGCTCCATCCACTGCGCTGCTCGGGCAGCTCTGCGATGCACTTGGACGGCGTCCGGAGCATGGCCCACTACCGCCTTCATCTCTAAAAAGCACCTCGTACGTCCGTCTACAGCAGGCGCGGGCTCCTCCCATCGTCCGCGCATAGTTAATCCTTCTCCGTTGGGATGGAAGTCCGATGGAAGGTTACTCTGATCCTGTGTCTCCGGTACGCCGCGTCGCGATGCATGGCCAGCCACAGGATAGGGCCGTGTCACCGGTCAATGTTTGGGTGGTGCTTTGTCTTGTTCGAACCCCCTCTCCCTACGGGTTTCTCCCCCTTAGCCAAGGGGGAGATGTCCACAGGATCACGCCTGCGGCGAAGCTCGAAGACAGAGGGGGTTTGAGCGAATCGTAGTGACAGAGTCTCGGGTTTTCCTCGGTATGTTTGGACACCCGGACGCCCCCAAATCGACCTGTGACACTCCAATACTTCCGGGCGTGGCTGATGGGATGGCTCGCGATAGGCCGCCCAGCTCCGCCACAACGTGTTCTGCTGTAGACGTACCTTTTTCTGCTGATTATGCCTGTATTGATACCGTTTCGTTTGCATCATCGTCTTCACCTGCTTGCCCTCGCGGGGGCGGTTCTGCTGGCCGCGCTGGGAATGCCATCCACGGCCCATGCGCAGGCGGGTCTTGAAATCCGACTGCTCGATTCCGACACCGGGGCGCCGGTCGAAGGCGCCACCGTGCGCATCACAAATACTAATATCGGATACGAAGCCACACGCACCACAGACGCAGATGGCCGTACGCGTCTGCTGGGCCTTTCCACCTCGGGGGCGTACGACGTGTCTACCCCCGAGACGGATGACCACTTTGCTGCCGAGGTCACCGGCTTGCGGCTGCGCACCGACCATACGCGTAGCATCACGCTGGTGCTTGCTCCGGCTACCGATCGCGAGTTGGATGAGGTGGTGGTGCGGAGCACAATGGGACTTACGACGGTGAACCGTGTCAACGCGGAGGTGTCGTCGTCCATATCCAGCCAAACCATTGAGGATACGCCCGTTGAGGGCCGCAATTTCAAGGAGGTGCTGAAGCGGCTGCCCAACGTGACGCCCGCTACCGGGTTTTTTACGGAGGCACCGGTGGTGAGCATCAATGGGGCCAATGGGCTCTACACCAATTATCTGATCGACGGCATGGACAACAACGAGAATTTCCTGGGCGGCCCGCAGTTTGAGCTGCCTACTGGAATGATCGAGGACATCACGGTGCTGTCGAGCACGTATTCGGCGGAGTTTGGGCGGACGGGCAATGGCATTTTCAACGTAACAACCAAGTCGGGCAGCAATGAGCTTACCGGCGAGGCGTTCTACCTCACGCGTCCCGGTCCGCCGCTCGATTCCAGTTCGCCGTTTGCGCAGCGCGATCTGTCGGGCAACCCGGTGAAAGATGGATTTTCGCGCCATCAGGGCGGGTTTTCGGTGGGGGGACCCATCGTGCGCGATCAGACCTTCTTCTTTGTGAACGCAGAACACACCAGCGATTTTAAGGACAACCTGCTCAACGTACCTGACCTGGGCGTCAACGAAACCGTGCAGGGGCAGAACCACCAGTCGTATCTCTCGACCCGGCTCGACCACCGGTGGTCCGATCACTGGCGCTCTACGCTGCGCACCAACTACAACCGCGTGCGCATCGATCGGCAGGGCGGCGGCCTGGAGGGAGGCGTGCAGTTTGCCTCGGCAGCGGATACACAGGTGCGCGACGGCCTCCATGTTGCCCTTGCCAACACCTACACGCGCGACCGGTGGGTGTACGAGGCCAACGCGCAGTACAGCTGGTTCAACTGGGACTTTGCGCAGCCCCGCAACCCCGATGCCTCGCAGGTCACGATGGAGGGGCCCGACGGCACCACGCTGGGCATTCTGGGGCATCCGGGCTTCCGGTTCGACGAGACCGAGCACACCGTGCAGTTGCAACAGAAGGTGCGGTATGATGCCGGCAGTCACGACCTGCTGGCCGGGTTGGATGTGATCCGCTCCGACTTTTCGCTGGCCGGTGGCGGCAACCCCAACGGCAACTACACCGTGCGTCTGTCGGATACGCAGGTGCAGGCCCTCCGCGATCAGCAGCCCAGCCAAGACCTGGCTCCTGATGATCTGCGCAACCTGCCCGGCTCGGTTGAGGTGCTCAACTATGGCGTTGAAACGCGTCCGGCCACCTTCGGAACCGATCAGGTGCTCATTGGAGCGTATCTGGAAGATCAGTTTTCGCCCATCCGCAACCTGAACGTCACCGCGGGCGTGCGCTGGGATTACGACAGCCTGTCGAAGGGCGGGTCGGATTCGGGCACCTATACCAACTTCGCGCCTCGCCTCAGCCTGAACTACGCGCTTGACGAGCGGAGCAGTCTGCGGGGCGGATACGGCATGTTCTACGACAAAATCGTGTACTCCGTCTACAGCGACGCGCTGCAGTTTAGCTCCACCGCCCCCGGCTTTCAGAGCCAGCTGCAGTCGCTAATCGACCAGGGCGTGCTGCCCAGCGACACTAATATCGACCGCATCACAAATCGGGGCAACCTCACCGCCAACGCTCCCAACCCTGGTGCGGTACCGTTCCTCGATGGTCCCACCCCCGAGGAGCTATCCGATGAGCGGGCTTCGATTTTTAGCAACGAGCTTCGCATCCTAAACCCCGACGGATACGACAACCCGGTCACGCATCAGTTTTCGCTGGGCTATCAGCGCGAAGTGGCTGCGAACACGCTGTTTTACGTGGACCTGATTCACACCCGCTCGTTCAACGAATTCCGGCTGCGCGACCTGAATGCGTCCGAGCCCTTCTCGATTGCACCCGAGGAGGTGCAGGCCGCCCAATCCGATCCCGACCGCGATCCATCGGAGCTGGTGCGCACGCAATTTGAGGCCGATCAAACGCGTCCCACGGATATTTTCGAGCGCGATGGGGATGGCGACATCCTCACGGATGCCGACGGAAATCCGCAGTTTCGAGATGGGGTGGCACGGCAGATCGTCATGACGGAAACTGCCGGTGAGGCGCGCTACTGGGCGGCCAACGTGAACCTGATTGGCGAGCGCGGCGAGGGCGATTTTGCCTACCGGCTCTCGTACACGCTCTCTCAGCTGCGCAACAACACCGACGACATCAACTTCCGCGCGCAAAACGCTAATGACTTCGACGATGAGTGGGGGCCCTCGGTGAACGACCGCACGCATGTCATTGACGGCATGCTGTCGTATTTCCCGACCGACCGCCTGCGTCTTACGCTGGCGAGCCTTATCCAGAGCGGACAGCCCGTAAACCGGGTGCCCGATGCCGAGGTATTCGGCACCACCGACCTGAACGGCGACGGTCGCGCGTTCTCGGATGCGTACCTCGGCAACAATGACCGTTGGCCCGGCGAAGACCGCAACAGCGATCGCCTGCCCTGGTCGACCACGTTCGATGTGAGCGTACAGTACGCGCTTCCCATTGGCGGCGGACGCGTAGTGGCCCGTGCCGATGTGTTTAACGTGCTGAACGCCGAAAACCTGAGCGGCTTTGCCAACAATGCGACGCAAAGCAATCAGATTCAGACCGGCCCGGCCAGCTCGCGGCAGTTTGAACAGCGCAACGCCGCGCCCCCCCGCCAATTTCAGTTTGGCGTGCGCTACTTGTTTTAGTGCCTGAATGTTATGGGCCAACATTGTCATCGCGAGGAGGGAGCGTGCGACCGACGCGGCGCTGTGAGCGCTAGCGAACGAGTACTCCTGGGGTGCGATCTCATGCGCCTGTTAGAGGGGTTTATTCTGCTTAGAAGGCACAAGATTGCCACGTCGCTGGCGCTCCTCGCAATGACATACTCGAAGATTCTTATGTGGGCCTACTTAAGTGGTTGACATATGGTTTACATCATCGCAACCCGGTCAAACCCCCTCTCCCTACGGGTTTCTCCCCCTTGGCCAAGGGGGAGATGTCCACAGGATCACGCCTGCGGCGAAGCTCGAAGACAGAGGGGGTTCGAACAAGCCAAAACTGCGGTCTCCAATCACCTGTTCATTTAGCCTCTATCCATTACCCATAATTCCTTTTCGTCCACCACGCCTATAGCCATGCCTCCAACCCGTGCCCGCCATCTCGCACTGCTCATCGCTTTCCTGGCCATTGGCTTAACTGGATGCGCCTCCGATTCGGATACCGATCACGAACTGCTTGACCAGTCGTGGGAGGCCATTGAAGCGGAGGCAGAAGGCATCTCCCTCACCATGATGATGTGGATGGGCGACCCAGCAATCAATGACTACATGGCAGACTTTGTAGTGCCCGAGCTGAAGTCGCGCTATGGCATTGAGCTGGACATTGTGAGCGGGCAGGGCAGCCAGATTGTGTCTACGCTGCTCTCCGAGATCGAAAGCGGGCGCTCCACCAGCCAACTCGATCTGATCTGGCTGAATGGCGAGACGTTTTTCCAGCTGCGCGAAATCGACGCCCTCTTTGGTCCGTTTACCGATGCGCTTCCGCATTCCGAGTACGTGGATTACGACGATCCCTTCATCGGCATCGACTTTCAGCAGCCCATTGATGGATACGAAGCGCCGTGGGGGAACGTGCAGTTTACGCTCATCTACGACAGCGCCGTGGTCGAGAGTCCGCCGCAGACGCCCGAGGAGTTGGCGACCTGGGTGCAGGAGCATCCGGGGACGTTTACGCTCCCGAATGAGTTTGCTGGCATGACGTTGCTCAAGTCGCTTATGATGGCCAAAGCCGGCCCCGAAACCCTCTACGGCCCATTTGACGAGGCGGCCTACGAGAAGTGGAGCAGCGAACTGTGGACGTACCTGAACGATCTGAAGCCGTACTTCTGGCGGTCGGGGCGCACGTTTCCCAGAACGCTTTCGCAACAGCACCAGCTGTTTTCGAGTGGCGAGGTGGCGTTCACCATGAGCAACAACGACAGCGAGGTCGACAACAAAGTAGCGCAGGGCGTCTTTCCGGAGTCCAGCCGGGCTTATGTGCTGGAGAGCGGCACCATCCAGAACAGCCATTACCTGGGCATCCCCAAACATTCCGACAACAAAGCCGCCGCTTTGGTGGCTATCAACTTCATGATGTCGCCCGAAGCGCAGTACGAGAAGATCCAGCCGGATGTGTGGGGCGATGGCACCGTGCTGGATCGCGACCGGCTACCTTCCGAGTGGCAGCAGCGCTTCGACGACATTCCCGGACGCGAGCGCGCTCCCGATCGGGCGGACATCGAGCCGTACGCGCAACAGGAACTTGCGCCCGAGTACATGATGCGCCTGTCGGACGACTTCCGCACCTATGTCATGGAGTGATTCGCTCCAGCTTCCTGAACTCTATTCGCCGAACACTATGCGCTCGCTTGCTATTACCGT
Source organism: Natronotalea proteinilytica (assembly GCF_055379935.1). Lineage (NCBI taxonomy): Bacteria > Pseudomonadati > Rhodothermota > Rhodothermia > Rhodothermales > Salisaetaceae > Natronotalea > Natronotalea proteinilytica. The sequence goes on from NZ_AP043947.1 coordinate 21,985, forward strand.
GCTGATTGTGCTGTGCGGTGTGCCCGTTGCGATGAGCATCGGGTACGCTGCGTTGTACAGCCTCGGGCTGGTGGGACTGCTAGGGGATGGCTTCACGCTGTCGAATTGGGCCCAGCTTCTGGATGGCGAGTTTGGGCGATCCATCGCCTATTCGGCGTACGTAGCCGGAGCGTCTATCGTGCTGGCCCTGGGCGTAGCTTTGGCGCTTCTTGTGTCCATACCTCGCGTCATAGAGCACCCAAACGTGTACCGTCTGCTCTTCATCCCGCTCACGCTCCCCCCGATCGTCGCGGCGTTTGTGATGTACCAGCTGCTCTCGGGTGGCGGACTGCTGTCGCGCATCGCCTGGCACCTCGGACTCGTGGCCGATGCCGGAGCCTTCCCGGCGCTGGTCAACGATCCGTATGGCATCAGCATTATCCTGACGCACACGCTGCTCGTGTTTCCGTTTCTGCTGCTGGTGCTGGTCAATCTCTGGCGTAACGAAAATCTGTACGAGCTTGCGCGCGTTGCGGCCTCGCTTGGAGCCGGGCGCTGGCAGATCATCCGCCGCGTACATGCGCCGGTGCTTCTGCGCGGTATATTTCCACTGGCCGCGCTCTACTTTGTGTTCTTTCTGGGCGCTTACGACATCCCCCTGGTGCTCGATGCCTCATCGCCCCGCATGATTAGCGTGCTGGTGCTGGAGAAAATGCAGCGTTACAACCTGGCCGACATCCCCGTCGCCTATGCGATGGCCACCTGGTACGCACTCCTCTGCCTGGCTACAATCGGACTGCTCTACACGCGGTTCTCGCGGAGGTACGCACTATGACCACATCCTCCCGCCGCATACTGATTGCAGCGCTGGCCGTCCTCTTCGGACTGCCTCTCGTGCTGCTCATCTACCTGTCGGTGTCTACGCAGTGGCACTACCCTGCGCTCATCGATCATCCGTTCACGCTGCGGCACTGGCACTGGCTGCTTCAGGGTAATTCGCCGCTCGTGGCATCGCTCGGGCTATCGCTCGGGCTGTCGCTGACGGTGGGCGCTGTGGCTACCCTAACCGGATTTGCTGTGAGCCGCCTGCTGGCGTATCATACCCGCAGCACCTACTGGCTTCTGCTGGCCTACGCTCCCTACGTGATTGCGCCGGTCATCCTGGCGGTGATGCTCAACGTGTATCTGCTACGCATCGGACTTACCGGCACCGTACCCGGCGTGGCGATGGCGCAACTGCTCATCACCATTCCGTACGCCATACTGTTTTTCTACGGCTTCTGGAACGAGCGCATCCGCTCTATGGAGCACCTGGTGCGCACGATGGGCGGCGATGCCCAAACCGTGTTTCTCCACGCCATCTGGCCCGCCGCCCGTGGACTGCTCGCCGTCTGTTTCTTTCAGACGTTCCTGATCTCCTGGTTCGAGTACGGACTCACGCAGTACATCGGCGTCGGCAAGGTGCAAACCCTCACCGTTATGGTCTTCCGCTACGTAAGCGAAGCCAACCCGTATCTGGCAGCCCTTGCAGGCGTCCTGCTCGTCATCCCACCCCTGACCCTGCTGGTTGTAAATCGGCGCGTTCTCGTTCAACGAATCTGGAGTCACAAACGATGATCACCCTGCGCAATATCAGCAAGGAGTTTGGGTCCGAGCAGGTGCTGCACGATGTGCATCTTACGCTCAACAAGGGGGATACGCTGGCCGTGCTCGGCGCCTCAGGGAGCGGCAAAACAACGCTCCTGAAGATCATCGCCGGGATCCATCGAGACCACAGCGGATCCATCCACGTAGGCGATACCCGCATCGATCCGCTGCCGCCCCAGAAGCGCGGGGTGGTCTACCTGTACCAGGAGGCCCTGCTCTTTCCGCATCTGACTGTCCGCGAAAACGTGGGGTTCGGGCTCTCCGTACAGAATGCGTCCGATGCCACGCAGCGCGAAGCCGTCGATGCGATGATCCGCGACATGGGCCTCGCCGCCCACGCCGACAAGTATCCCGCCCAGCTTTCAGGCGGACAGCGGCAGCGCGCGGCGTTTGGGCGCGCCGCCATCATTCACCCCGATGTGCTCCTGCTGGATGAGCCGTTCGCCAGCCTCGACTTCGACACGCGCAACGAGATGCAGCAGCTCTTTACACGCATTAGCGATGCCCACACCATGACAACGCTCTTCGTGACGCACGATGCCAGAGAGGCGCTGCGCGTCGGTGATCGCTTTGCACAGATGCGCGACGGCATGCTGCACACCTACGACAGCCGACGCGCGTTCATTGAAGATGCCGCCAGTGGCGTACAGTCGGAGCTGGACTTCTGGACGCAAATCCAGCAAGAAATCGCCGCCGATTCGTCTCCCCAGTAAACGCCTGGGGCTTTCGCATCCTCAACCATTATCCCGCCGATACACATGTCCGCACCTGCCCCTGTCACCGCCATTTTAGGCAGCGCCTTCCACACCCTCACGGGCACGCTTGATCTGGAGCGCATCGACATCGAAACGCCGTGGGGATCGCAGTTTTTGCATCGGGTGACGGATGCCGAGCGGCCTGCGTATGTGCTGTTTCGGCATGATGTGCCGCACCGGCTTCTGCCCAACCAGATCAACTACCGGGCGCAGGCGTGGGCCTTACGTGAGGTGGGGTGCGGCGCGCTGCTCGTAACCAGTTCGGTGGGCGTGCTGGATGCGGAGGTGCCGCTCTACACGCCGCTGTTGGTGCGCGACCTGATCATGCTCGAAAACCGACTGCCAGACGGGTCCACCTGCACCATGTTCGACACGCCCGCGTCCGATCACGGCCACCTGGTGCTCGACGACGGACTCCTTGCCTCGGCGCTGAACACGCAGCTTCGTTCGCTTGCCGAGGCGGTGGAGGCACCTATTGCCCAAGAAGAAGTGGTGTTCGCCTATGTGGGCGGCCCTCGCGGAAAAACGGCAGTCGAGAACCGGATGTGGCCGCGTTTGGGCGCGCAGGTCAACTCCATGACGCTGGCGCCGGAAGTGGTGCTTGCCAACGAGTTAGAGATTCCGTGCGCCGCGCTCGTGGTCGGGCACAAGTACTCGCTTCCTGACCATGATCCGCCTGAAGACCGGGCGGCCCTTGCCGACACGCTCGACCGATCGCGTAGCGAGCAGGAGCGCATCGTGCAGCAGTTTCTGCAGTACGGTACACCGGTGCCATTTGGTAATCGCATTTTTCGGTTTAACGATAACTCTGACACATGAGCACAGCCGTCCTATCTGAAGACACCGTTGCCACACACGTTGAAGCGGCGTATCCCGCGTTCACCGCGACGGGATCGCCGGCGCGCATGACAGGCGGCAACTTGAACAAGGTATGGCGCGTGCCCGGCAGACCTGCGTCTGTGATTGCGAAGTATGCGCCTCCGCACATCGCCAGCGCGCCGGATGTGCCGCTTGACCCCGAGCGGCTGCATGTGGCCGCCCGATGCTTGCAGCTCTTTGCGTCTGGGGAACCCCTATCCGACCTGGCCACACCGGCGTGTCGTCCGCCGAAGCGGCTTGGGTGGGATCCGGAGGCACCGCTGCTCATCATGGAGGACCTGGGCGATCTGTCCGACCTGGGCACCTGGCTGCATGGGGCGCCTCCCAACAGCAAAGCGGCCAACGCCGGGTCGCGACTCGGCACGTTCATAGGACACCTCCACGCCCGCACCTACGACGCCGCCGCAATCGCAGAGCAGGTTGCGAATCCTGCCATGCAAGCAACCCGTCATGCGGTGCAGTATCGTCAGGTGCAGGCGTTTCTTGAGGCCGCCGACATCGCCGATGCCGAGGCGCTGGGCCAGCGGGCCACTGCACTGGGCGAGCGCTTTCAGCAGCCCGGATGCTGCATGATTATGGGCGACCTGTGGCCGCGGTCGCTGCTGCTGGTGGATCATGCGGTAGACACGGCGCGGTTCCGTATCATCGACTGGGAGTTGGCGCATTACGGTCACCCGGCGCAGGACATCGGGCACCTGGCCGCCCATTGCTGGATGCTTGCTCATCGTGCGTCCACACCCGATGCAGCGCAGGCGGTCCATGAGTGGTATCGCGCGTTTCTTACAGGCTACCACGGCACCGTACAGGCCAAACATACTGGATCTGCCGGTGCGTTCTGGGGGCCTGAGGGGCGCCGGATGGCTGCTCTGCACATGGGATGCGAGATCTTGGCACGCACCACCGGGGCGTTCCAAGACGGCTACCTCTACGACGGGCTCGTTGTTAACCATCCCGCGATGCAAGCGGCTGTGGATCATGCCGCGCACTGCCTGCGCGCCCCTGCCGATACCGTGCTCTTTGAGAGCCTGGTAAGTTGATTTCTTATTCTGGCTGCCAGAAGTACTTCCTCCCTACGGTCGTGGTACTCGCCTTGCTCTCAAGCCTTATCCCTCTAATCGTAATTGTTTGAGTCGTCTTCTGCTTCTGATTCTGTGCTCTCATGCCGTTTGCGGTACACAGAAGGAGAAACTCCAAACGCTTTTTTGAACGAGCGAGAAAAGTACGATTGACTGTTGAATCCGGCAGCGTATGCGACCTCGCCAATGGTGGCCTTTGACTTGGTTTTTAGAAGCTTAGCGCCTGCCTCTAATCGTCGGTATCGAATAAGTTGTACAGGTGTACGATCGTAGTACATATCCATTTGCCGCCGCAGTTGCGAGGGGCTCATTGCCATGGCTGAGGCTAACTCGGCCACGCCAAAATCGGGATCAGCAAGCTGAGCCTCAATGATGCTTTCGAGTTGCTTATCAAAAGGCAAATTATTGTCTCCACCATGTCTTTGAAGAGACGCATTATCTGCTCCATTATTAGAGGGCCGAAGTGTTTGACGGGCACTCACCAGATTTTCGATCAAGGCCTTGAGTTCTTCTCCATTAAAGGGTTTCGTGAGGTATGCATCGCCTCCGACCTCGTAGCCTTGTACGCGAGATTCCGAATCATCAAGTGCTGTTAGAAATATGACGGGAATCTGGTCAACATCCGGGTGGTTTTTGATGGCTTGACACAGCGCAAGGCCGTCCATGCCTGGCATCATGATATCTACAACTGCGATATCAGGAAGTAGGGAGCGGGCTGTTTGGTATCCTGCAGTTCCGTTCTCGGCTTCAACTACTCGATACGCGGGCTCTAAGTGCCAACGCAAATACGACCGGAAGTCAGCGTTATCATCCACGATGAGCACCGTGGTTTGGTCATTTTCGGGAAGGTCATCCTCCGACCTTGCGTGCTTGTTGTCTTCAAGCGAGAGTGCCCGCTCGGCAAGTTGAAGCGGTCGTCCTCCTGCATCAGAGCTTCCTGGTGATGTGGTGGGGGGAGCCGTTTCGTCCACTTCCTGTTGGGGGAGGTGGATCGTAAATGTGGTGCCGATGCCTTCTTTGCTTTGGATGTGAACTTGACCGTCGTGTAGAGCCACCAGTTCATTCACTAGATTCAGGCCAATGCCGATATATCCTTCCTCATGATCCCATCCGGTGTTTTCGTCGGCTTGAAAGGTAGCCTGCAGATATTCAAATTGGCTGGACGGCATCCCAGTGCCCGTGTCTTCCACCCGAATAACTACTGTTTCAGAGGAAGCTTCTTCGTATTCGTGTGAGGTGTCTAGCGTGACCTCAATGCGGTCGCCCGGACGCGTGGCTTGAAAGGCATTGGTGAGTAGGTTAGCGATAACTTTTTCGATTTTCGGCGGATCAAAGACAAAGAGGTGGCCTTCCGTGTCGGATGCGAAAGTCAGCGTGATATTGCGATGTTCGGCAAGCCCCTGAAACGTCCATACACTGTCGGACACAAACGCCACGATGTCGCGCTGTTCGGGCTGCAGCGTCATGGTACCTGTTTCGAGCTTGGCAAGGTCGTGCAGTTGGTTGACCAAGCGGGCGAGCCGTGTTGCATTACGCTGGGCAATACGAAGTTGATTTCGTTCGTCATCGCGTAGCGTAATGTGATCGCTTTCCAATACATAATCAACGGGGCCCAGCGTAAGCGTGAGGGGCGTTCGAAACTCGTGGCTGATTCGCGCAAAAAATCGAGATTTAGAGGCGTCAATGCGCTCTAAGCGGCGGGCCTGGTCTTGTGCAAGGTCGAGCGCTTCTTTGGTTTTCTGCTTTTCGCGACGCAGCTCTTCCGTTCGAGCTTGTACAGTGCGTTCCAGCTCCTCCTTTCGTTTACCAAGAGCGGCTGTACGTATCCAGTAAGCTCCTCCCAATGCAACGATTCCTAACAGCCCAACAAGGCCGTAAAACCACCATGTTTCGTAGAAATGGGGCTGGATCTTAATGTCTATCGTTGCCCCGTTTTCGTTCCAGACCCCGTCTCCACTACTAGCACGTACAGCAAACGTATGGGTCCCGGGCGCAATGTTGGTGTAGGTTGCTCTGCGTTGTCTTGTTGTTGAGCGCCAGTCGCTATCTACGCCATGCAGTTGATAAGCGAACTGCATTTCGTCGGGCTTGACAAAGCTGATCGCGGTGTACACGACATCAAAATTGCGCTCGTGTGGTTGAAGCTCTATGTGTCCGTTGCGAGCACGATAGGTGCTGTCGGGAGTCACCACCTGTTCGATGTGGACGGGGGGCGGTATATCCATTGGGCGTACCTGGGCTGCATCAATGACGGCAGCACCGGCCTGGGTTGGGAACCAGATGCGTCCGTCTTGATCTTGCATACCTGCAGGCTGTATGCCGCCGTTAGCCTCGCGGTTGCGCAACCCGTCGCGCTCGGTGTAACTCGTTGAGGCCACCCGGTCTTGTTCGTCGTAGGCCACTGCATTTAGGCCGGCTCGCTGCACCCAAAAGAGACCTCGGTTGGTGCTCATCCACATACGGCCTTCGTTATCTTCAATGATGCGGTGAATGCCGTCATCAAACAGCCCCTCTTCTGTAGTGAATGTTGTAATGGAGGCTTCGTGTAGGGCTTGACTCGGGACGGCAGGGGAAGGCCACTCAATGCGTGCGAGACCGGCATCTTCGGTGGCGACCCAAACAGTTCCCTCTTCATCCTGATAAATATCACGTATTAAATTGGAAGGGAGTCCCTGCGCCTCGGTAAGTGGGTAAAACGTTCCTTCATGATACACAGCAACCCCGCCTCCATTGGTGCCAAACCATCGTGTGCCATCATTGGCTTCGTAGATGACCCGCACGATGCGGTGGGGCAGGTCGCTATTTTCTGGGGTATACCGAAACCACGTATCAGGGCTTTCGGCAGACGGTTGGTTGCGACGGTAAAGCCCTCGAATGGAGCCGACCCATAGGTTCTGCGAGCTGTCTTCGTGAATCGCAAGCACGCGTCCGGTGTTAAGCTGCTCCTCACCGTCAAAAGGCAGACACTGGTCGCCATCCCATTGACATAGACGTGAACCGCCAACCCAGAGGGTGCTATCAGGGGTTTCGTGGAGTGACCATATGTTGGAGAGGACTGAATTGCCCTGTTGCGGTACAACTGTTGTCGTGTCTTGCGGCGTAATGCGTGTAAGCCCACCATCGAGCGATCCAAGCCAGACGCTCTCGTCGTGACGCTGGAGAATAGGGTAAATGTTTCCGCTTCCTATCCCCTCCTCAGATCCGTAGACAGATATTTGCGACGGCCGGAGATGGTAAATGCCGCTTCCCTGTGTAGCAATCCACAGCCCGTCTTCGTGGTCTTGCATCATTTGTGCAATGCGCGACGATGTGGAGAACACCGTCTCTTCGCCCTGCTGTATGTTGTGTATAGTATTTATCCATACACCTCCCCTATCCGTATTTTGAATCAGACTTCCACGGGCTTGTAAGCGGGGCCGTCCACTATGGTCAGCTTTATGAGCAAGCGTTTGTTCATGAAGCTGGTAAATACCTTCTTCAGTACGGATCCAAAGGGTGTCCGTGTTATCGCTTTGAAGTTCAAAGACAACGCCAACGTCCTCCTCGCGTGCAGAAGGAACAGAAGTCATGGTTCCCTCGGTCCATGTCCATAAGCCATTCCATGCGCCTATAAGCACTGAGCCGTCAGGACGGGAAGTTATAGAGTTAATTCGACTGTCAAAGAAGCGCCCCTCGGTTGTAAGGTGATCGAGTTGACCGTCGTTTTGGTGGCGGTACACCCCTCGACGATTTGTGCCAATCCAGAGGTGCCCCGACTCGGTTTGATGCAGTGCCGTAATATTGTCTTGTATGTACCGCCCCTGTACTGGGTGGGTTGTACCGTCGTCATTCACCCGGTACAGTCCACGTACAGTTCCTACCCATAGAGATTGATCCTGAGATTGGTAGAGCAGCGATGCATCAGGCAGCGAAATGGTGCGAAACGTGCCGTGCTTAAAGCGGACAAGGTGCTGCGATTCTGTAAGAAGCCAGACGGCATCTCCCATCGCATGCACATCTATAATTCGGCTACTGGGCAGCCCGTCATAATCTCCTGACTGGTAAACGGTGAACTGCACGCCGTCAAACCGCACGAGTCCATCGTATGTCGCAAGCCAGAGGTAGCCGTCATCAGTCTGGACGATGTCGTTGACAGAGTTGACAGGTAATCCGTCTTCGACCGTCCATTGCTGCATCACATAGTTTGTGTGCACTTCAGGAGCAGATGGTGACTGTCCCTGCACCGGAAGATACAGCAAGCATAATCCTACACATAGGACCAGGGTCGCCCAATTCGTGCAAAGGTCCTTTTTCATAAGATGTAGATAGGAGTCAAGGTGGGTGAGAAATGGCCCGTTACATATTGGCCATTTCTGAAGCGAAGGGAGGGCACATAGTAATATACCTTAAGACGTGTAACAGAAAGGGTCTATGAGAGTTGCGCGGTTGAGTCCTTATTCTTGTGTAAAGCAGTCGAGCCGATAGAAAAAAGCCACCGTCTTCTGTTAGGTTATAGAAAGATCCACCAATCACAAACCTAACATACCAACGATGGCCGACTTACAGTTTACGATATCAGAAGAGAAAATCCAAGCGATGCTTTTTGGCGAGCGCGGCATGGAGGTGTTGACCGAGGCGCTGTTCAATCAGTTGCTTCAGGCAGAGATGACTGCGCACCTCGGTGCCGGACCCAGTGAACAAACCGAGCAGCGCCGGGGGTACCGCAATGGGTCCTACACACGCAAGCTCACTACGCGTGTTGGAACGCTCGAACTGGAGGTGCCCCGTGATCGCAAAGGCACCTTCAAAACGGAACTCTTTGAGCGCTATCAACGCAACGAGAAAGCCCTCGTGCTGGCCTTGATGGAGATGGTGGTCCAGGGCGTCTCGACCCGCAAGGTGAAGAAGATTACCAATGAGCTGTGCGGGCGACGCTTTAGCCGACAGACCGTCTCGCGCCTGGCGCAGACCCTTGATGAGCAGGTAGCAGCCTGGGCCGAACGTGAGTTAGAGCATGAATACCCCTTCCTCATTGTCGATGCGATGCAGGTGAAGGTGCGGCGTCAGCAGGCCGTGCGATCCACTACGGTGATTAGGGGTTACATGATGATTGCCATAGGAATCAGTGAAGAGGGCTACCGGGAGATTCTCGGGATCAACGTCGGCTTTCGTGAGACGGGCGAAGGCTGGAGAACCTTCCTCTCGAACCTGAAGGCGCGTGGGCTCTCGGGCGTGGAGGTGATCACCTCAGATGCTCATGAAGGGCTACGCGGAGCGATACAGCGTTGCTTCCCGGGTTCGATATGGCAACGCTGCCAGGCCCACTTTCGGCGCAACGTAGTCGACCGCGTGCCGGCCTCCCGCAAAGAGCGCGTACATGAGATGCTTGACAAGATCCTGGAGGCCCCAAGCCCAGAGGATGCGCGCAAAGCGCTGGAGCGAGTCACGCCCGAGCTTCAGGAGAAGGCCCCGACTGCTCTCAAAGTACTGGAAGCGGGCTTCGAAGACGCCACCGCTGTCCTGGCCCTTCCCGCGAAGTACCGGCGCCGCCTCCGGACGAGCAACATGATCGAACGGTTCATTGAGGAGATCCGTAGGCGCGAGAAGGTCGTGCGTATCTTTCCAAATATGCAATCGGCCTGGCGGTTGATCGGAGCGCTCTGTGCTGAACAGCACGAAGAGTGGGGCCATGGCCGGAGATACCTCACCATGGACGCGTACGTCCAATGGAGGGCGCAGCTCGAATACGCTGATAGGCAGCCCAACAATCCCGTACCCAAAGCCGCTTAACTTTGAAGCCTGACAGAAGACCTCTTTACACAACGATCGGGACTTGATCAGTTGCGCTAAGCGGTACGTTTTAGTCGGCTATGTTATGAATGGCATAGTATAACATATCGTTAGAAGAGATCTAACACGGTTTCGTCATCAGGCTTGGTTGGCCTAAAGTGTTGAATCACTTTAGGGTGGAGCTAAAAAATGGACAGTGTTCTCGTCGCGATGCTCTGCGTCGCGACAGACGCATGGACGCGCTGCGTCCGACGCACCAATCCGATGTCACGAACCGGATGGCAGGCGTGGCGACGCGAAGGAGCTGTAGGGCATGCCGCTAGTGCATAGTCACGAGAGTTGGATCTGGTTTGAAGACGCGTCCGCAAGCCACCCTGATGTCGGTAGGCGGACAGGTTAGGGCACTGGCCGTACATGTCCAGCATGACTCCGTGCGAAAAACGCGGACAAGAACGCCTTTGCAGCGAGTGCTTTTAATCGTTTTACCACTACCTAAAGTTAGATAGCAACCGTCCCTCAACACAAAACAAGCGAGCACCGGTGGGTTCACCCAGTCACCGGTACTCGCTTGCCTATGGCCGATGCGCTAGACAGAGGACACACACCGACAGTTACGTGGTACTGTGTCACACCTGAATGTTTGGGGCCAAAATTGTCATCGCGAGGAGGGAGCCCTGCGACCGACGTGGCGCTGTGAGCGCTAGCGAACGAGTACTCCTGGGGTGCGATCTTATGCCGTTGATTGGGCAGCTGCATCCGGTCTGACAGCAATGAGATTGCTTCGCTCCGCTCGCAATGACAAGGCTGTGAGTTATTCGCGGTACGTTAGGCGCACATGTGTTACCCGAACATTGACCTGTGACAGAGTAGTAGTAGCTGGCCCGTTAGAACGTGTAGCGGTATCCCAGTTGGATATTGCGTCCGGGCATGGGGGAGCCGAACTCCGTCCGATCAACGCGCGAGAGGTGATCGCGGTAGAGCGTGTTTGTCAAGTTGTCGATACGTGCGGTGATGCGATGCATCCCGTTTGCATCCAGGCGGAGCCCGGCTTGCATGTTCAGCAGCGTGTAGCCATCGGTGGGGAGTTCTTCATTCGCCACTCGATCTTGCTCGGCCACCATGCGCGTGGAGGCGCCAACCCACCAGGTGCCGGTGTCATACCGTGCCGAAAGGGTGCCGCGAACGGGCGGCATGGTTGGCAGCGGCTCGTCGGTATCGACGCGGGTGCCCCGTACGTAATCAACGGTGCCGCCCAACTCCAGCGCTTCGGTGGCCGCTACGGTAAGCTGCGCTTCGCCGCCCCACAGTTCAGCGTCTGCCGCACGATAGGCAAAGACATCCCATTCGCGGTTGCTGTCGTCGGTAAATGTGTCGCCTGTGGGTTCAAACGCGACGAAGTCATCAATGCGGGCGTAGAAGCCTGAAACCTCGGCATGGATGCGGCCGGTTTGCCACCGTGCAAAGGCGTCGGTACCCAGGCTGCGTTCGGTGTCAAGCGTAGGGTCGCCCTCTTCATACGCGCCTATACCAAAGTGAATGCCGTCAGCGAAGCGCTCTTCGAGCAATGGGAAGCGATGCGAACGGGCTACTTGTGCGCCCACCTCTAGTCCGCGGGTAGGCTGTAGGTTGAGGCCCACTGATCCCGAGAGGGCGTGCGATGTGCGCTGTTCATTACTATCAGGAAAGTCGTCGTTCGGCGTTGTGCGCATGGACTGCGTTTCGCCACGTACGCCGAATTGCAGGCGCAACGCGTTGGTGAGGGGGATTTCCTGGAACGTGAAGAGCGCGAATGTTTCGTGGTGCACGCTTGGCGTAAAGGCCTCATCGCCGCCTACCTCGGTATCGCCTACATACGCGTTCAGGCCGATTGCTCCCGCATCCAATAGGCCGACTGGACGGTGCTGAAGCGTGAGGGTGGCATTCCCGGCATATTGTAGAAACTCCAGTTCGATGTCTTCATCGTCAATGGAGCCGTCGGGATTGAACTCGGTTTCCACCTCTTGCTGGAAGAGGCGGGCGCCATGAAAACGAAGCTCCACCGCCTCAAGAAATCCACCGGAGGTCCACTCCAGTTCGCCCTGCACCGTCTGCTGATTCATGCGGATCTCGGCTTCCTCGTCGGGATCATCAAGTTCTTCGGGAAGCCCAAAGTTGCTGTCTAGAGCCGACACCGAAATGCCGCCCTGAAGATTTGATTGCGTAAATCCCAATCCGGCTGCCCCTTCGATGTTATCGATGAAGGTGCCCGGAAGCAATCCATCAGGGGTGCGCACATCGTCTGCATTCCGGTACGATAGACGCGCGGTAGTGGCCCACGCATCCGAGCCATACTGGTAGCGTCCATATCCGGTGACGCCATCGTTCATGGATGCGCCTTCAGCAGACAATGTGCCGGTGTGCCCGGGTCGCCAGTCGCGCGGAATGTCGGCGGTGAACAGGTTTACCACACCTCCAATTGCACTGGAGCCGTAGAGCAGACTGGCCGGTCCGCGCACCACCTCGACACGCTCGGCAGCCATGGGCTCTAGCGCTACGTTATGGTCGGCGGCTGTGTTTGAGAGGTCGCCCATGCGGTTTCCATTTTCGAGGATCAGCACGCGGTCGCCATCAAACCCACGAATGACCGGGCGGGCAGGCGCCGGGCCGAACGAACGCATGGCAATGCCGGGTTCGCCATCAAGCATCTCTCCAAAGGAGGCTGCTCCACGCTCGTGGAGCGCCTCGGGGTTAAAGGCTTGAGCCGACTGGTAGATGGTTTCACCCACCGGAGAGCCAGTCACAATAACATCATCAAACGTTGTGGTCTCTTCGACAAGGTGCACCGCAATGGGCTCTTCTTGCGGTATGGTAACAGTGGTACGATAGGTCTCAAACCCGACAAATCGGACCTCCAGTGCGTGTGTCCCTACGGGGACATCATCAAACGTAAACGTCCCATCGTCGGCGGTAGACGTGCCACGGTCTAAATCTGGCAAAAGCACTGTGGCACCAGCAAGCGGTTCACCATCATCGGTAACAACACCTTCGAGCGATGACGAAGCCTGCCCGAGAACGGGAGCCGACCATCCAAGGAGCAGCAGTGAGACGACAAGAGCAATACGTATGGTATCGTTAATCATGAAAGCAACGGGAGTGAGTGGGAATGACGAATCTAACTCATTTGTTAGATAGGGGTGGTAAATGTTTTAGTCAAGGCTAAAACATTGAAGATCGTGTATCGAGTGAAGTGAGGAGGACCGTAAAATAGGTTGGTTTACGTCTTACCATCGCGAGGTCTGCCACGCCAACACACATTTTCAGAGTTTTTAGTGTGTATCAATAGTGTGTATACATAGGTGGCGTCATGGTTCACGTGAGGTTTTACAGGAGCCCATGCGTGTTGTCTTTGCGTGGTCTACTGTTGTATCAGATCTGACTGGTATGGCGCGGGAGCCGTGTCAAGCTCTGCATTCCAATCCTCTCCCCAAAACCTGTCATGGTTAGCTACGTGCTGCCTGGGAGCCGTGCCGTTCCGATAGCATTCGCCTCACAGGGTGCCGGGGAGGTGAGCAATCCCATTCTTCCGTTGGAGCGATTTTATAATGCATTGTGGAAATCACTTAGTGTCCGGATCCCCGACGGACTGGCGCGTACTGCACATGGTGGAAGAAGCCACAGATAAGCCTACCCCGATTTTTTTTCATAGCACGAAAATGGAAATGCGCATACTACTACACATTCTTTCCGGACTTATCCTTATAGGCAGCTTTTTCTTGCTGGCGGCATGCGATTCCGACAGCGGACAAGATGAAATCGACAACGTTTTTTCAGTGTCGATCGATGTGATGGAAGAGTCGGGGCTTCAAAGCTCAGTCTCGCTTCAGGGATTCTCGTTCTTTTTTGATGCCGCATCTATGGAGCAAGGACCGGACGACGAATTCTTTTTGGTTTACTTCAACGACACTCAGACGCTTGACGAGAACTCCACGTTCGAAGGCATCTGGGGCACGGCAGGACGTGCAATGGACCGGCCGGCACCAGGCTCGTATCCCGTTGAGACGGATGAAAACTTTGAGATTGACGACGGTCCGTTTCGGTTGTTTTTCTTTGATTTTGACGAGTCCGATATTCCAGTACGGTATCACCTTACCGATGGAGAGCTTGAAATTACGAACTCCTCCTCGGATGTAGTTGAGGCTACGTTCTCAGGCCAGGGAACGCGTTTCTCCTTTGATGTGCAAGACGGTAACCCACAGGAAATCCAAACGCCTGTCCAGATGGAAGGAACGTTCACCGCAGAGCGCCTTGATGATTTCATGTCGATAGGAGGCGATGCGCCACGCGCTTCCATGCCGTAAATGAGCGCGATACGATCCTGCACATCCCCCAAATCCAAACGCCCCCTGTACCGCGCAAGCGATGCAGGGGGCGTTCGGCATGTAGAAAGGAGGTCGCTGCGGCAAGGGTTAGTCTTGCTCTTCAGACTCCTCTTCTTCAGCCTCATCCTCGGCAGGTTCACCGTGTGTAGGCTCCGTTTCTTCGTAGCCCCATGGTGCAGGGGGCGTGTCTACGGTCTCGGTCAGGTCGAATGCAAACTCAAACCGGGCGCCCGTTTCTTCGCGGACCAGGATGTACCGGAACGCCTCATCCGGGTCTATTTCAATGGTCCAGACGTTGGAGGCGGCTGCGGGAATGAGTTCGGCGGTAAACTCATCGGCCGGAAACGACTGGCTGGTGGCTGAACCCTCGTCTGCGGTCTCGCCACCGTATTGCGACACCTCTTCCTCGCTACCGTCTTCTTCACGATGGTCGTGCTTCAGGCGGATAAAGTCATCGCCTTTGGTAAGGATCCACGTGCGTGAGTGATCGTCGCCAACGTGAAGCGGAATGAGAATCTCGGTATCGTAGCATTGGCGTACGTGCATAATCATTTCTTCTCCGTCGAAGTCGCCTTCGTCATCGGGAGAATCAACGGCTTCACCAGCAAACGCCTGGCCGCACAAGGCTTCGATGTTGGCCCAGAACTCGTCTTGGGGGCCTTCGACTCCGGCTTCCATTTCAGCATCGGGGTCGGCATCGGCGTCCTCCGGGTCGACCTCTTCGCCATTACCACAGCCTACAAGCAGGCCAACGCCAACAAATAACAGGAGTGCATATCGTATCATAACAATGGGGGGTGAGTCACAGAATGTAACGGACACGCTAACATAGGCATCAAGAAGGTTGGATGCGAATAATTGGCGCTATGTTGGCTGCTGCTGTCCGTGTAGATGCATTTTTGCTGTGGGATAGTGCTGATGGGCGGGCACACTTGAATGCTATAGTTCAAAATTGTCATCGCGAGGAGGGAGCTTGCGACCGACGCGGCGCTGTGAGCGCTAGCGAACGAGCACTTCCTCCCTACGGTCGGGACGCTTCGCTCCGCTTGCAATGACAAGGTTGTGAGGTTCTTCATACGTTCGGGTTCTCAGGTCTCACCCAAGATTGACGTGCGCCACACCCCTATTGCGGCACAAGCGTAGCGTCGTCGCCGTCGTCAATGCGGGCGATGGTATCTAGACGGCCTATGAAGTCCTGATAGGCCGCGACGGTTGAGTCTTCCTCCAGACCGTTTTGCATAATCGTAAGGGCCTCGCGATACTGGCGCTGAGCAGCCAGCGCACGAGCGCGCCGATGCACGCGTTCAGCGTACGCCGACGGTTCGATATCGGGCGGCGGACCGGTTTGGGGCGCAGGTTGCTGCCGCGCGATGACTTCGTAGTTGTGACGGGCATCGCCGTGGGTTGGGTCGCGCAGCAACACATCCCGATATCCGGCCAGCGCATCGTCAAGCCGCCCAGCCCGGGCTGCATTGGTGGCTGCATTGTAGCGGATGCGTATCTGTTCATCTTCAGACACGGCGTGGGCCTGCGCCTCGGCAAATGCTTCGGCAGCGGCTTCGTAGTTGTCTTGCTGGTACTGAGCTGCCCCTTTGTTATGCATCAGCGCCGCGTACCGGGTGCTGTCGGTTGGATCCACATGGGTAAGCCCTTCTTGATAGGCGGCCTCGGCCTCGGCAAACTGACCGCGGTCGTACAGGGCATTGCCCTCGCGTCCGCTCGTATCGCCGTGGTGGCTAAGCAGACCGCCCAGGAGCAGCAGAAAGAGCATCCAGCGCATCATGGCCTCAGGCATCTGTTAGTGAGGAGGAGGCAGACAGCACCGACTGGCTACGCACAGGAAGCAGATGATCGAGCAGCAGCAAAGCGAGCGCCAATCCCAGCGGCACGGTGAACCACTCGGTGTACGATTCGAATCGCTCTATGCCAATGGGAGAGCGCTCCAAGTTGCGCAGGTCGTTCAAGAGCGGATCCAGAGAGCCTTCGACGGCACCCAGTTCGTAGTACTGTCCAGGTTCGGTAACGAGGGCCTCCAGCGAAGTCGGGTCGAGGTGACTGCGCACCGGATCGCCCGTGGCTGGGTCGGTGCGCCATCCGTCCGGGTCTCCGTCGTCGTTGAAAGCCGGAACGCGAGCGCCATCGCGGGTGCCCACGCCTACGGTGAAGATGGTCAGGTTGTGGGCTTCGGCCTGGCTGCGCGCGTCGTCGATGGCGGCGTCGTGGAATTCGCCATCGGACAAGATCAGCAGGGCCTGGGCGCGGGGCAGCGCGTCGGGATCGGGCGACGGGTCGGGGTCGAGCGCGTGCACGGCGGCTTGCATGGCTCCATCGAGGTTGGTGCCCGGATGGGGCATATCCGGCGGATCCACAATGTCGAGCAGGGTGCTCACGGCGGGGTAGTCGGTGGTGAGGGGGGCGTGCACCATGCCGGTTCCAGCAAACACGACGAGGGCGACGCGGTCGCCGGCCAGCTGGTCGAGCAGACGCCGCAGTTCGTTGCGGGCACGGTCAAGACGCGTGGGGGCGACATCGGCGGCGAGCATCGAATGTGAGAGATCGAGCGCTACGATGAGGTCGAGCCCGCGCTGCTCCACCTCGCGCTCGGCTCCCCCTACCCGCGGACGCGCCAACCCGACGATAAGTGCGGCAATCGTGCAACTCACCGCTACCGCCTGGATTAGCCGGCGCCGTTGGGCATTGTGTACGGAGGTCGCTTCCAGCAGAGGAAAGTGGGCATACAGCCTCTGCCGTTGCCGCCATGCCCACGCAAAGAGCCCAGCCACAACGGGCAGCAGCAGAAGCATCCAGAAGTAGAGCGGACTATGCCATTCCATGGAGGCAGGTTCGGTTTGGGCTGGTGAGCAGATACGCTACGGCACCCGGCGGGCAACGGTCGTGCGCAGCGCCGTGTGCAGCAGAATGAGAAGCAGGCCCGGCACGGCAAAGCGGGCGTAGCGTTCGCTTACATCGGTATGTCGGTAGGTTTCGATTTCGGCCTGTTCCAGTTCACCGATGTCGTCATAGATGGTGCGTAGCGCCCGCGTGTTGGACGCACGAAAATAGCGTCCGCCGGTGGCTTCGGCCATGGTGGTGAGCACGTCTTCATCGACCTCGTCGGTGCCGCCGTTTGACTCCGGCTCGAACGGCGAATCCCCAAACGACCCCACGCCAATGGTGTAGACGCGTACGCCAAGCACGCGCGCCATTTCAGCGGCGGTGAGCGGGTCGATCTCGCCGCGGTTGTTCTGGCCATCGGTAAGCAGAATAACGACCTGGCTGGGGGCTTCTGATTCCTCCAGCCGGTTGAGTGCCGTGGCCAGCGCCGATCCAATGGCTGTGCCCGGCTCAAACTGACCGATGCTGAGCTGCTCGATCACATCGTGCAGGAAATCGCCATCCGTGGTGAGCGGGGCCTGGGTGAACGCTTCACCGGCGAACACAACCAGCCCGATGCGGTCGTGATCGCGACTCTGCACAAACTCTTGCGCCACGTCGCGCGCCGCCTCAAACCGGTTGGGCGGAAAGTCGGTGGCGCGCATTGAGGTGGAGGCATCCAGCGCCAGCATGATGTCGATGCCCTCGGTGGTTTCGATTTCAACGGTGTCGTGGTGCTGCGGACGCGCCAGGGCGACGATGAGCAGCGCCATAGCAAGCAGGCGCAGGATCGGCAGGCTGTGCGCCATCCACACGCGCCAGGAGCGAGGGAGGCGCATCTGGGAAAGGTTCGGAAATCCCAGACCGCCCTGCTTGCGAGCACGCCACCACGACCAGGCGGTCAGTAGCGGCAGGCTGGCAAGGAGCCACAGAACCAGCGGGTAGGCAAACGTCATGCGGCACTGGAGGGATGGTGACGGTCGGCCACGGCATCGATTAAGGCGGGCAGCGCCGTTCCGGCAGGCGCCTGTAGGTGTTCATGCGCCCGATTCGACACCGCACTGGTATCGGGGTTTACGTCGACCACGTAAGCGCCGTGATCGAGAGCAATGAGCGGCAGGTCGGCAGCCGGATACACCACAGCGCTGGTGCCCACGCACAGAAACACATCTGCTTTGCGAGCCCAGTCTTGTGCGGCCTGGATGGCGTCTGCAGGCAGGCGTTCGCCAAACCAAACGACATCCGGACGGATGAGTCCGCCGCAGTCGTTGCATTGCACCGCTTCGTCGGCTTCGATTGCATCCGGATCCAGCCGGTGGGGCGCCTCGCAGTCGATACAGTAGCTGCGAATGATGTTGCCATGCAATTCGATCACCCGCTCGGTGCCGGCGTCCTGGTGCAGGTTGTCTACGTTTTGGGTGATGCAGGCAAACGAGGGAACAAGCTGTTCCAGACGGGTAAGGGCCTGGTGTCCGGCATTGGGCGCGGCCTGTTCAATGGCTTCCTGTCGGTATCGGTACCAGCCCTGCACCAGCGTTGGGTTGTTGAGAAACGCCTCCACGTTTGCGAGCTCTTCGGGACTGAACTGCTCCCACAGGCCATCCGGATCGCGAAACGTGGCGATTCCGCTCTCGGCACTGGCGCCAGCACCGGTAAGCACAGCCACCGTGTTGGCAGCAGCCAGCTCGTCAACAAGGCGATCAGAAAACAGAGACATAGGCAGGCAGAACGGGTGAAAGATTACGAAGTCTCGGGAGCCGTTGCGGGGGCGGTTTCTGGGGGCGAAGGGGGACGCTCCACGGCACGAACAGCCTCTTCGATCGTGGCAATGGCGCGCTGGGTCTCGTGGAGCGCACGGGTGTTCGCAGATCCATCGGGATGCGTATCCGCAAACTTGGCCAGATCCGCCAGTTCCAGCACTGCGTCAATGCGTCCCGCAGCGGGCGGGGGCACATGCGGATGCCGTCGCAGCGCCTCCACCAATTCGGTGGAGGTCCGCTCGTGCGCCGGGATGCGCAGGCGTTCGCTTAAGTACGTGCGCAGCGTGTAGGTAAGTGTCACATAGAACGGTTTGGCCGAGCCCTGGTTGGGCGGCTGCAGCGAGTCAAGCTGCTTTCGAGCGCGGTCGAACGGAGATTTAGGGGGATCCGCAGTGTCTTCTGCAAGCTGATCGGCCCAGGGCCGCCGCCGGACAATCCAGGCGATGAGCGCGAAAAGGGCCAGCACACCCAGCGCGCTGGCGGTCCACACGCGCCATCCATGCGGAAACGATGCGGGCGGCATGAGGCCCTGCATGGCGGTGGTGGTGTCGGCGGGCAACACCGAGGCAATCGGGACGGTGAACGCGTCGGATCCGGCAATGGTGGTGTCTTCGTTTTGCACGATCCAGGCGGGCAGCTCGGGCACCTGGGCGTCGTCCAATTCAAACGTGGTCACGGTGTAGCCGACGCTGTCTATGCGGGCGCCTCGTCGGTATTCGTAAGCCGGTTCGCCGCGATCGAGCACCTGCAGGTCGCCAAAAAGCATCGGACCGGCGTCGGTGTCGGGAAAGGTGACCTCAGACTGAAACGTGTGCTCAACGATCATCCAGAGCGTGGCCTGTTCGCCTACCTGTAGACTGTCGGCATCGAGGTGTGCATCAACATGGGCCGACTGAGCCGACACTGAAAGAGGGAGGAGCAGGAGCAGCAGGCCAAGGCTCCCCAGCGCGATTCCGGGCAGGTGGAAGCGGCTCATGCGCGGTAGGGGCGGCGGTGACGAAAAAACGTGACCAGGGCGTCGGCTACATCGCCATCGGTAGGTAGCGCGATGTGGCCCGCGTTGGCGGTGTGCAGCATGTCTTCTATGCGGCGGTGGCGGCGGTCGTGTTCCGTTTGCAGGCGGCGCTGAACCGACGGGTCGCGGGCATCCACCGTGTGTGGGGTGCCGGTTTCCGGATCCGTAAGGTCAAGCAGTCCATGCGGGGGGAGGGTGGCCTCGCCCGGATCAAACACATGGGCGCCAATGAAGTCGTGCCGCCGCGCTGTGGCATGAAGGAGGTCGGTGTACTGTGTATCCATGAAGTCACTGATAAACAGCACGGTAGCGCGTCGCTCCAGGCTGTTGAGCAGATAGCGCAACGGTACGTTCAGGTTAGTGCGGGTATGGTCTGGCTCGCATGTCAAGAGGCGCTGTAGAGCATGCAGTACGTGGCGGCGCGTGTTGCGAGGGGGGAGCAGCGCCTCAATGCGATCGGTGAAGAGCAGCAGGCCCACGGCGTCGTGCTGATGCAGCGCCGTAAATGCGACCAGGGCGGCGGCCTCGGCAGCGGTAGTGCGCTTGGTGGCATGGGCCGACCCAAACGCTTGCGAGCCCGACACATCCACCGCCAGCATGATGGTCTGCTCGCGCTCTTCTTCGAAGAGTTTGACGTATGTCTCGCCCATCCGCGCCGACACGTTCCAGTCGATGGCACGCACGTCATCGCCCGGTTGATACGGACGCACTTCGGCAAACTCCAGGCCCCGTCCCCGAAAGGTGGACGAATACGCGCCGCTCATCATCGAGTCGACCTGGCCGCGGGTCCGGATTTCCAGATGGCGAATGTAGCGTTTGATGTCAGGCTCCACACGTATAGACGCCCAGTAGGCAGCAAGATAGTAGGCATGATATGTATTGAATCCACCGCGATGGATGCGGTTCGGGCAGGTAGAGTCCGGCTGACGCGTAACATTTCGCGGGATGTGCATGGAGGCACACGCCCAGAATCCTTGCGACTCATGGTTATAGTGGCTACACTACAAGGTGGCAAAAAATCATCGGTAGCGGTTGAGTGGTTAAGTGATTATCAGTGGGCTACATCATCGCGGTCTGCTCAACCCCCTCTGTCTTCGACATCTCCCCCTTGGATAAGGGGGAGAAACCCGTAGGGAGAGGGGGTTCGAACAAGACGAAGCTGCGGTTTTCAATGGCCTTTATCACTTAGCGTCTATCCTCTACCAAATCATCATTCGCCTATCCACCATCCCCCCGCATTCATGGCTACTGCGCACGCCGAGGAGTCTATCGTTGTTACCGGGTTGGGTGCCCTCACCCCGATAGGGCACACGGTTGACGCATTCTGGAAGCATCTGCTGGCCGGAACGAGTGGCGCCGGACCGATCACCAAATTCGACCCGTCCGACTTTCGCACGAAGATTGCGTGCGAGGTGCACGATTTTGATCCAGAAGATCACGGCATCGACCCGAAGTCGGCCCGGAGACAAGATGTGTTCAGCCTCTTTGCATTGGCCGTAGCACGCGAGGCCCTGCGCGACGCCAACTTGCGTCCAGATTCGCTGGATGAGAGCGAGCGCAATCGGTTTGGCGTGGTGTTCGGCACCGGCATTGGCGGCGGCACCATGTTTATGGAGCAAGCCGAGGTGAACTACGAGCGTGGGCCACGGCGCATCTCCCCGTTCTTCGTTCCCATGATGATTAGCAACATGGCGGCGGGACTCATCGCCATGGAATACGAACTGGGCGGCCCCAACCACTGCACGGTATCCGCCTGTGCAAGCGGCAACGATGCCATTGCCGATGGCGCCATGCTGCTGAAACAAGGTCAGGCTGATCGAATGCTCGTGGGCGGCACCGAGGCATCGCTGAACGAACTCTGCCTGGGCGGATTTGGCGCGATGCGGGCGCTATCTACGCGCAACGACGACCCCAAAACGGCCAGTCGTCCGTTCGACAAAGACCGCGATGGATTTGTAGCAGGTGAAGGCGCAGGCGCGCTGGTGCTAGAGCGAAGAAGTGCAGCTGAGGCACGCGGAGCGCACATCTATGCCGAGCTATGCGGATTTGGCAAGTCGAACGATGCCCATCACTTTGCGGCCCCCGACCCCGAGGGCAAGGGTGCCATGCGAGCGATGAAGCAGGCTGTTGAGGACTCCGGGGTGCCTCTCGAAGCCGTTGACCACATCAACATGCATGCGACTTCTACACCGGCTGGCGATCCGGTGGAGTCGAACGCGATCAAAAAGCTCTTTGGCGATCATGCCTACTCGATAAGCTGCTCGGCCACCAAAAGCATGACCGGACACTTGCTGGGGGCAGCCGGAGCCATTGAGGCGGTGGCCACCGTACTGGCCGTGGCCGATGACCACGTGCCGCCTACCATCAACACGCAAACCCCCGATGAGGGCTGCGACTTGGACTACACGCTGCACGAATCCAACAAGCGCACAGTAAACGTGGCGCTGGCCAATGCCTTTGGGTTTGGCGGGCACAACACCACGCTGGCCTTTCGCAAGGTGGACGCATGAGCAATCAGGCGGTGCTTGACCGGGTGAAGGCCGTTATCCAGACTACAGGTGGCCCTTTTGATCTCATTGATCTGCAAGCGACCCACGGTCCGGTTGTTGGGCGGGTCTTGAAACACGGCACCCAGCTGTTTTGCACCGACACCACCCTGTATGGGGCGCTCATCGCCCGCTGGGTTACCGACCAGGCCGATTGGATGCCCTTGCGACGCCGCATCGTACAAACACGTCTGAAGCAATGGATCGAGTCCTGATCGACCTGATAAGTAGGCCCACATAGGAATGTTCGAGTATGTCATTGCGAGGAGCGCTAGCGACGCGGCAATCTTGTGCCTTCTAAGCAGAATAAACCGCTCTAACGGGCGCATGAGATCGCCCCCCAGGAGTACTTGTTCGCTGCGCTCACAGCGCCGCGTCGGTCGCAGGCTCCCTCCTCGCGATGACAAGGTGTAAATGTATTTTTGCTGATCTACTTATTGCTCTTAGCAAAGAAACCGAATAGGTTGCGTGGAATAAAGGCTACTGCGAGTCAGCGACAAAAGCTTGCAAGCCATGTCTGCATTCGATACGTACCGGGCCACACTGCGTAGACGAACGCATCAGGACATGCGTGAGCAGGACAAGCGGCGTGCACAGGCGAGATCCACTGCATGCAAGGTGGCACAGTGGCTGCGTTCAACGTACGGCGTGCGTCGTGTCGTGCTCTTTGGATCTCTGGCGGAAGAGAAGGTGCCGCTTGGCCCGCGCTCCGATATTGACCTTGCGGTGTGGGGCATCGCCCCTGAGCTGTATTTCGAAGCCGTAGCCCGAACTCAAGACGAGGCCGCCCCATTTTCAGTGGATCTTGTGCAGGCCGAACGATGCGCCGCTTCACTCCGAGCAGTTATTGCACGTGATGGGATTGTGCTATGAGATCGCCGCTGTGCATATGTGCTACATTGATGAAGCGGGAACGCATTAGGGGAGCGGCGATACACCCGATTGTGACAAAGTGAATACGCGGAAGCTTAGAAGTTTCCATTCTCAACGACCCGAAGCACCGTTTCTTTCTTACACCTCTATTTCATGCCAACCGACAAGCAAGTAACCAGCAAAATCCCAGAGGACCGTCCTGGAGCTAAAGGCGAGCGTCCCGTGGCACTCGTCACCGGCGTAACCGGCCAAGACGGATCGTACCTGGCCGAGTTGTTGCTCGATAAGGGATACGAAGTGCACGGCATCAAGCGGAGAACCTCGCAGTTCAACACGGATCGCATCGACCATCTGTACACCGATCCGCACGAGGAGGAGGTGCGCTTTTTCCTCCACTACGGCGACATGACCGACTCGTCAAACCTGATTCGCATTGTACAGGAGACGCAGCCGGACGAAATCTACAACCTGGCTGCGCAGAGTCACGTGCAGGTCAGCTTCGATAGTCCCGAGTACACCGCCGACGTGGATGCACTGGGTACGCTGCGGCTTTTGGAAGCCATTCGCATCCTGGATCTGACCGACAAGACGCGGTTCTACCAGGCGTCGACCTCAGAGCTGTACGGCAAGGTGCAAGAAACGCCACAGAGCGAAACGACCCCGTTTTACCCGCGGAGTCCCTACGCGGCCGCCAAACTCTACGCCTACTGGATAACAGTGAACTACCGAGAAGCGTACGACATCCACGCCTCCAACGGGATTCTGTTTAACCATGAGAGCCCTCGCCGCGGCGAAACCTTCGTGACGCGTAAGATCACCCGCGCCGCTGCCCGCATTAAAGTCGGCTTGCAAGAAAAGACCTACCTCGGCAACCTTGACGCCAAGCGCGACTGGGGCCACGCCCGCGACTACGTGGAGGGCATGTACTTGATGCTCCAGCAAGACACACCCGACGACTATGTGCTGGCCACGGGTCAGACCACAACCGTGCGCGACTTCGCGACGCTCGCCTTCAAAGCCGCCGACATCGACATCGTGTGGAAGGGCGAGGGCGAAGACGAAAAAGGCTACGACGCCGACACCGGGCAGTGCGTCGTCGACATCGACCCCCGTTACTACCGTCCGACCGAAGTCGACCTGCTCCTGGGCGACGCCGAGAAAGCCCGCACGCAGCTGGGTTGGACGCCGAAGTACTCACTGGAGGAGATGGCCGAGGAGATGGTGGCTGGAGATATCGTTGAAGCGAAGGAAGAGATGGTCGTGCAGCGAGATTCGTAGCCGTCCCTTTTGACAGCTCATTGAATCGCGCTGTACGTTCAGCGTAACCGACAACACGACCTATGGAAATCCTGCGCACCTTTTTTGATCTCCTCACGGCTCGCGAGAAGCGCAACCTGGCGTTGTTGTTCGTGGCTGTAGTCATTATGGCCGGGTTGGAGGTGGTGAGTGTTGCTTCGATTATGCCTTTCCTCTCGGTAGCCGCCGACCCGGCGAGCGTGCAGGAAAACGTCTATCTCAGTTGGGTTTACGAAACCCTTGGCTTCACAGACACCAACACCTTTCTGATTGCTCTAGGGCTCGCCGCGCTGGTGGCGATGATTCTAAGCAATGCGTTTATCATCTTCACGACCTGGGCGTTGTATCGCTACGCATGGGGGCGTAACCATACGCTTTCGTACCGACTACTCAAAAGTTACCTGAACCGTCCGTACGAATACTTCCTTACCCGCAACAGCTCCGAATTAGGAAAGAACATCCTTGAGGAGGTGAAGGAGGTGGTGAATGAGATGCTGATTCAGACTCTCAAAGGAGGGGCAAAGGGGATCGTTGCTCTATTCATTATAGGGTTTCTTGTCTTCGTTGACCCGATGGTAGCCCTCCTTGTAGCCGTAGTCCTTGGGGTCGCCTACGTTGCAATTTACTACGCTGTCAAAAATCGGATCGATGTGTACGGTCAGAAGCGCGTGAAGACAAACTCAGATCGCTATCAGGTGGTTAGTGAGGCGTTTGGGGGAATTAAAGAAGTTAAGCTACTGGGTAAAGAAGAAGCATTTCTTGATCAATATAAAACTCCATCAAAGTGGTATTCGCGCTTCCAGGCACGCTATCGCATCGTTCGGCTCGCGCCCCGTTACCTGTTAGAGGCCGTAGCATTTGGAGGGATTATACTTATTGCCGTTTATCTTATCGCCGTGCAAGAGAATGTGCAGCAAGTGATCCCTGTATTGGGTCTGTACGCATTTGCGGGATACCGACTGATGCCCGCATTGCAACAGGCATTTAAGGGAATCGCAAGTGCTCGTTTCAACATTGCCGCACTGAATGCAGTGCGTGATGGTCTCAAAAATACGCCTGCTTCCTCCGAGTTCAAGAGGGGGCGTAATGGCGAAGAAACAGGTGCATCGAAGTCGATAGCACTTGAAGACCAACTCATACTTGATAATGTCAGCTTCGCGTACCCCGATGCGGAGGAACCAGCCATTAAAAACCTTTCGCTGGGGATTCCCGCGCACACAACGGTTGGATTTGTTGGAAAAACCGGGTCGGGCAAAACTACGGCTGTTGATCTCATCCTGGGACTTCTTCGTCCACAGCAAGGCACTATTTCTGTAGATGGCGTGTCTCTCGAAGAGGGAAATCTTCGGTCATGGCAGCAGAACATCGGGTACGTACCGCAGCATATCTATCTTTCCGACGATACAATTGCGCATAACATTGCGTTTGGGGTGCCTGAAGACGAGATTGATATGGATGCCGTTCGGGATGCCGCGCGTCGGGCACATATTTTTGACTTCATAGACAACGAACTTCCCAACAAGTGGGAGACGATTGTGGGCGAGCGTGGGGTAAAGCTCTCGGGGGGACAGCAGCAGCGCATCGGCATTGCCCGTGCGCTATATCATAACCCCTCCGTGCTTGTCTTTGATGAGGCCACAAGCGCGCTGGATCAGGCGACGGAGGCCAGCGTCATGGAAGCGATTTACGAACTGGAGGGTGAACACACGATGATTATGATTGCCCATCGTCTGAGCACGGTAAAGCGGGCCGATAATATTGTGATGTTGGAGCGTGGGCAGAAGGTAGGAGAAGGAGCTTATAAGGAACTGGCAGCAAAACATGAAAAGTTCCAGTCTATGGCATTCTAATTGGTGGTAACCGCCGTGCGCTCTTCTCTTTAGGGTAGTCAGACATTATGAAACGAGTACTTTTCTATCACCCGCAGCCGTTGGCAAATCACCCAGTTAAGGGGAGTGAGGTACGTCCGGTACAAATGGAAAAAGCCTTTCGATCAATTGGCTACCGCGTCGATTCAGTAACGGGGTTTAGCTATGAGCGAAAGAAGAAAATGAACAAAATCCGTGCATTGATTCAGGAAGGGCTCACGTATGACTTCGCCTATGTAGAGTCGTGGAATGTCCCGATACCGTTAAGTGACGACCATCATCTGCCGTTGCGCCCATTTCAAGATTATGCCTTTTTCTCTTTTCTCCGGCAAAACCACGTTCCTATTGGGATCTACTATCGAGATATCTACTGGCAGGCCGAAGAGCACGCCTACAAAAATGTGTGGTGGAAGCGAATCCCCAAGCGGCTTTTTCTCTGGATAGAGTGGGCGATGTTTTGTCGGTATATGAGTCACCTGTTCTTGCCGACCTGGGAAATACGAAGCCTTCTACCTACAGATTGGCCCGCTTCAAAGACGAGTGCGCTCCCTCCAGGATGCCAGACACACTTAAACGGGGAGGCAAAAGGGGCAGAAGTAGATACGGCGAATGATCGGATAAAGTTGTTTTATGTTGGAGGGGTTACCCCACCGTATTATGACCTTACTCCGCTCTTTGAGTTGGCTGAATCCCTTGAGAGTGTTCATCTTACGGTTTGTTGTCGGGAGCCAGAGTGGGCTAGTCAAGCGTCATATTATCAGGACATTGATTTTAAACACGTCGAGATTGTGCATGCTTCCAGTGACGAGATTGGCAAGTATTATAAATCTGCGGATGTGGTTGCTGATTTGCGGGCCCCCAAAGGATATCTCCGCACTGCGCTTCCTATCAAAACGGTAGAAGCAATTGGTTATCAAGTTCCAACAGTCATGAGAAAGGGGTCTTCGGCTGCAAACTTTGTTGAGCAAGAAAACACGGGGTGGGTCGTACGGTCTACAGAGGAAGCAAAGCAGTTGCTAGGGCAGTTGTGCGAACACCCTGAACGTATTGAGGCAAAGCGAGAGGCCGTTAAAGCTGCGCAAGATCAACATACTTGGGAAGCCCGTGCTCGGCAGGCAGCACATACCCTGACCACTTGACCTCAAGCCAAAATCGACTATTTGTGTCAATCAGGTTGAACAGAGCCTGATGAGGTATTAAGCCAGAAGTGATTTGTGTGACGGATTAGGTAATACGATGTCAAAGCAACAAATCTTTATTATTGGTACAGGACGGTCCGGGTCGACGGTTCTGCGACGGATATTGGGGCTTCACTCCAACGTGTACGCATATCCGAATGAGCTCCGCTTTATTGCGGATGCCGATGGTCTTTGCGACCTCATTGACCGTATGTCTTCTGACTGGAATCCATTCAATGCAAGCCTGGCCATTCATCGATTTAAGAAGTTAGTACTTCAGGGGATTTGTCAGAGTCGCGCATATCATCGTGCAAAGAGCTCCGTCGCTGTGCGTACAGGATATACGCCCTGTCGGTATCGTTCACTTAGAATTGATGATATTCTTCCTGAGGGGCACGTAAAGCAGGTGCTATCTACGTTTATAGATCGCATTACATTGGACGAAAAGGCAGGTCGTTGGTATGGGTCGCCTTCATATACAAAGATGCCCGCTCTGTATGTTACTGAGCCCGTCGACCGCGAGTGCATTATGCAGGAGGCAGGACAGTTTGTCGACAACTTGTTGTCGTACCCACTCAAAAGCGAGGAAGCAGCATGGTGTGATGACACCCCTATCAATGTGCTTTATGCACGTCAAATTGCCGAAATGCTTCCTGCAGCTCGGCTTATTCATATCTATCGTGACCCACGTGACGTTGTTGCCTCTTACGCAGATCAACAACAGCTCTGGGCGCCTAACGATTTCGAGGCCTGTGCAAAATGGGTCGTGACCATTATGCAGCGATGGTGGAAGGTGCAGAAACGCCTTCCTGCCAATCAGTATATCGAGGTGTGTTACGAGGATTTGGTTCGTGAACAAGAGCGCTATTTAAAGAAGGTGATTAACTTTGCAGGTTTTGAGTTTGAGGAGGAACTAATGGATATTGAACTGACGGATAAGTCAATTGGACGATACAAACGAGATATCCCTCCCTCAAAAAGACAGAAAGTTGTGTCGATCCTGCAGCCTGTTATGGAAGAATATGACTACGCCCTCAAAGGTGCGCGTTGAAGGATTTTGGGAATATCCATAGTCATATGCAATATGGAGGGAGTCTACAATAGCGTTTGCGACTTCCCCTTGATACACTTAACAAAATAGCGTTGAGAAGAACTTCGGCTAATCTGGAGCCCCCTTCTCACAACCAGAAATGTTTATCGCTCAACACAACTAAAAGAAAAAGAACATGCTCAACTTTGCTATTATCGGCTGCGGACGCATTGCCAAACGTCACGCGAAGCATATCGCTAATCAAGGAAAATTAGTTGCCGTATGCGACGTTCAAGAAAATAAAGCTCTTCGCTTGGCAGAGCAATATAATGCAGCGTCTTACACAAACCTCTCTACAATGCTGAAGGAAATGACTTCAGAAGTAGATGTGGTTGCGGTATGTACGCCGAATGGATTGCATGCAGAGCACACAGTGCAAGCCCTTCGTCACGGGTATCATGTGCTCTGTGAAAAGCCAATGGCGCTTACCGTAGCTGACTGTGGGCGTATGATTACCGAGGCCGAAAAAGCAAATAAGCGGCTACTGATCGTAAAGCAAAACCGATTTAATCCACCCATTGAGGCGGTAAAAAATGCAATCGATGAAGGCCGGCTGGGCCGAATATTCAACGTGCAGATAAACTGTTTTTGGAACCGGCATGCTGAATACTATAACAGTTCGGAATGGCGAGGATCAGAGCGTTTAGATGGTGGCACATTGTTTACGCAGTTCAGCCACTTCGTGGACATCTTGTACTGGATGGTAGGAGATGTGTCAGAAGCATATTCTGTATCTGAAAACTTTGCGCATCAAGCTACTACAGACTTTGACGATACAGGAGTTATTGCGCTTCGCTTTGAAAGTGGCGCCATCGGAGGGATTCACCATACGACCAATGCTTATGGCGGCAACATGGAGGGATCGATTACCCTGTTTGGGGAAAAAGGGACCGTCAAAATAGGCGGAGAGTATCTCAATGAGCTTGAATATCAGAACATAGAAGACTACGAAATCACGGGACTCAAGCAGTCTGCAGGTGCAAACGACTACGGGACGTACAAAGGCTCTATGTCAAATCATGATGAGGTCTACAAAAACCTCTCTAATGTGCTCGAAAACGGTGGACAAGCCGCAACGGTGGGATACGAGGGGCTCAAGACCGTAGAGATCATTGAGAAAATACACGCAGCCTCTCAAGTGTCGCGTGGCCTAGCCGCCTCAGTGTAAAGAGGAGACGCAATGGGCATAAGTAGATGGTTGTTTAAGAAGGGTGGATATGATGAAGGTCGATCCAGAGGTTTGGGAAGCGAGTATCCGAGACGTTCAGTTTGGAGACGATGTGACGATCGTTCGTCCGGTTAATATGTACGAATGTGCTGTTGGAGATGAGACGTTTATTGGACCGTTCGTCGAAATCCAAAAAGGGGTGACAATTGGAAAGCGATGCAAGATACAATCTCATTCGTTTATTTGCGAACTAGTCACTATAGGCGATGACTGCTTTGTGTCGCATGGAGTAATGTTTATCAATGATCGTTTTCAAGAAGGAGGGCCTGCTGGAGGAGACACCTCTAAATGGGAGGAAACGGTTATTGGAGACAATGTATCGATTGGTACAAATGCGACTATAATGCCAGTGGACATCTGTGAAAATACCGTCATTGGAGCGGGGGCTGTTGTGACTAAGGATATCACAGAACCTGGCGTATACGTGGGGAATCCCGCTCAAAAGCTTCGGTCGTTATAGTTTTTGGCACTAGCTTGGATTTTCAAAACTTTAACCAGAGTGTAATTGCTACTATGGACGTTCCATTCGTTGACCTCAGTGCACAGTATCAGTCTATTCAAGGCGAAATCGATGACGCAATACAGCGTGTGATCGACGATACGGCATTTGTCAGAGGAGACTATGTTGCGGAATTTGAGCAGAAATATGAAGAGGCATACGGCGTTGACCACTGTATTGGGGTAGGAAATGGAACCGATGCCATATATATCGCTCTACGAATGCTTGGAATTGGCTCGGGGGACGAGGTGATTACCGTAGCAAACAGCTGGATTTCAACATCGGAGACGATTAGTCAAGCAGGGGCCACTCCGGTTTTTGTTGATATTGAGTCGGACTACTTTAACATAGATGCTTCACTCATCGAGGAAAAAATAACGCCCCGTACGAAAGCTATTATTCCCGTTCATTTGTACGGTCAGCCCGCACAAATGGACGCTATTATGGATATTGCCGAAAAGCACGACCTATATGTTGTTGAGGATTGCGCTCAAGCGCATTTCGCTACCTACAAAGACAGAAATGTAGGGACATACGGCGATGCCGCGACATTTAGTTTCTATCCTGCTAAAAATCTTGGCGCCTATGGTGATGCAGGGGCAATCATTACGAACAATGATGAGCTTGCAACGCGTTGCCGGATGTTCAGCAACCATGGAGCGCTTGAGAAGCATACGCATAAAATAGAAGGGCTAAACAGTCGTCTTGACGGCCTGCAAGCATCCATACTGTCGGTAAAGCTCGACCACATTCATGAATGGACACGTGCGCGTCAGGAGCACGCCTCTCGTTATGACAAACTGCTTGCAGACATTGACGAGGTGACCATCCCCTCTGTTCGTCCGAATGCAACACACGTCTATCACCTCTACGTTATACGTGCAGAACAGCGCGATGCACTGCAAGAGTATTTGGAAAAAAGGGGCGTGTCCACATCATTGCACTATCCGACTCCACTTCCATTCTTAGAGGCCTACAAAGAGTTTGGGCATACCACTGAAGACTTTCCGGTTGCATACCGGTATCAAGACGAGATTCTTTCACTTCCGATGTATCCTGAACTCCAAAATGAGATGATCGAAAAGGTGGCCTCAGATATCCGGGATTTTTTCAGTAACGGGCACAGCTATTAAATATGCGTAGAGCACCATTCTTGCACCGAGTTGGCGGAAAAGCAATTGAAGCGATTGGGGCATTCAATCCTTGTCGTATTGACGAAACGATTGTAATTGCTGGAGTGCCACGTTCAGGAACGACGTGGCTTCTTGAAATACTACAAACGCTTTCTGGATACAAGGCCTTAAACGAGCCTCTGAGTGCTCCACGTGCATTCAATCAGTATGGGTTTTCCTGGAGAACCTATATTCCGCCCGAGGGGAAAGCCGAACGTCAGCGCGCATATATAGAAAAAGCGTTAACTGGACGTTTGGGAGTGTCGGGATGGAAGTTCGATGCTTCGTCACGTCCTCTTCAGCTTGTTGAGCATGCTACGCGTGATCGTCTCATCGTCAAGTTCTGCCGTCTCAACCGGATGTTCCACTGGTTCCTCGGGGAGTTTGACACACGAGCCACGGTGCTTCTAATGCGGCATCCCTGCGCTGTTGTTGCTTCTATGCTCAATCATGGATCATGGAATGAAGAGGGCCACTTGGACGTTTTAGGCGCGTCACGAGCAGAACAGGCGTTACATGGTGGTGAGTTACCGCCTTCTTTAGAAGAGGTGTTTCGCCCCATCTTAGATCGTATATCAACTCAGGTTGAGGTCTTGGCTACAATGTGGTGTCTGGACCACTATATACCCTTGATTCACCATCCTCAAGAAAATAATGGTCGGTGGCTCCTCGTCACATATGAACGTCTAGTCACAGAAGGAGAGGCCGAGTTGAACCGTATAGCGGAAGAGGTGGGAGTAAAGGTGTCTCCTGAAATGCTTAGTTATCTTGAGAGCCCATCAGCCTCGGTGAAAGATAAACTTCGCCAAGACCCTTATAGGCAGTTAGCAAAGTGGAGAGACCGGCTGACTGGCTCGCAAGTCAAACAGGTATTGTCTATTGTTGAAGAGGTTGGACTCGCTGATTTCTACACAGATCAGTTGGAGCCAAGTAAAAAGCGAATAGCAAAGTTTTACTGACAAGATCCGTGTCGGCACGAAGCGGGTTTTCATCAAAAGCGATATGACGTAAGGTGAGATATATCTGGTGTAGTGCCCCCAATAAACTGATTCAGGTCGTATGTTAGTGTCGTGCCCCTTAAACTAGAGGCGAGATCATGAAGAAGTACCCCCCGAACAGATAATCACAAAAGCTCCGCAAAGTGGAACGACTAACAGCGGAAGGCTCCACTGTCAAGGAGTGTTCAAACAAATCGAGGTCAGTGAGCAAGCCTACTATCTATTGACACCGCGAGTACGGCGGCATGAAAAAGAGTCATTTCAAGCAGATGAAGGGACTCCGGAAAGAGAATGTTCGCTTAAAGAAGATCGTTGCCGAGCAGGCCTTGGACATCGATATTTTGAAGGGGTTGCTGAGAGAAACTTCTAAGCCGGGCGCCTCTGGCAAAGTGACTACATCGAGAGCTGTAATAGCCGCCTTCGTAACAAAATGCTCGACCGAGAGCTTTTCACCACTTAACCTCGCGAGCAGTACCGGTGCTTCTACAACGAGGATCTTTCTCCATAGCGCCCTTGACTACCAGCCACCATCATTTTATGCCGCTAACTTTGAAGGAGCAACTACTCCTGAACTGGGGCCAGCACTACATAACCCCATACAAAGAACGGGGAGCATTCTAACCTCCAAACAAAATTTCAAAGGCAAACCGTCATTTATAGACTCTTTAAGAAGATAACTAAGTGGTCTTCTCGCCAAGTTGGATCTTTTTTCGGCGGAGGCGTAGGAGGAGCATTTCCGTTCCGCCTTCCATGAGAATCAACGATGCCGAACCGACTTTCCCTCCGCCCGGTCTCCACTTCGGAAGCCAC
The DNA here is from genome assembly GCF_055379935.1 of Natronotalea proteinilytica. Taxonomy (NCBI): domain Bacteria; kingdom Pseudomonadati; phylum Rhodothermota; class Rhodothermia; order Rhodothermales; family Salisaetaceae; genus Natronotalea; species Natronotalea proteinilytica. The sequence goes on from NZ_AP043947.1 coordinate 55,655, forward strand.
AGAGATTCGACACGTGGCCGCCTCCCGGGTCCAGCCGGCCCGCTTAGTGCAACGGGCCCAGGTTCTGGCGGCGATGCTGGAGGACCCAACCCTGAGCGCGAAAGAGGCAGGCCTCCGCGCTGGATATCGCAGCGCGCCAAGCGGGCCAAAGTGGGTTCGCCGGTTTAACGACGGCGGCCTGGAGGCCCTGGACGACCGGCCTCGATCGGGGCGCCCGCCGATCCACGGCGAAGCGGTGCGCTCGAAGCTCTTGGATCTGGCGCTCCAGAAGCCTCGCTCGCTCGGTCTTCCCTTTGCGATGTGGACCCTGGAGCGTCTGCAGACGGCCTTCTTCGAGCGAGAGGGAATACCGTTGGCGACCTCTACAATATGGGAATACGTGGAGGCGGAGGGCCTGCGCTGGAAACGCCAACAAAGCTGGTTCCATGAAGCGGAAAAGCACGATGAGCGCTTTGCCGAAAAAAGGGGGCCATCATCGCAGCCTACGTCCATCCGCCCCCGAGAACGCGCGTGATCTGCATCGACGAACTCGGCCCCCTCTCGGCCAAGATCTACCCTGGTGCCGAATGGAAACGAGGACCACAGCGAGCCACCTTTGAGCCGGATTACGAGCGGCGAGGCACACTCTGGGTGCACGGCGCCTTCGAGCCGACTACCGGAGAAGCAGCCATGGTCGTCAGCGGAAAGCGCGACTCGAAGAGTCATATCGCACTCTTGGAACGAATGATTGAGGTCTTTCCCTCGGATCGATGGCTCGTCGTCGAAGACAACCTGAGTACGCACCATAGCAGAGAGACAATAGCAGAGAGACAAAGGTGGCCTTGCTGGCCTGGCCAGAGGTCCAGGTGCAATTTATTCCGAAGTATGCCTCGTGGCTAAACCTCATCGAACCATGGTGGAAGCAGTTGAGAAGCCTGGCGCTGAAAGGACGCCGATTTGAAACTGTCGAGGAACTCAGAGAAGCGCTCTGGGAGGCGTTGGCCTACTGGAACGCCCACTGTCATCCCTACCGATGGAAGAAGCGTCCGCAGAAGCAGGAAGAGATCTCCGCGCTGTGGAGTGCAGCCCGGACCCTCGGGGGATACGGGTCGGTCCTCTTTCCTGACAACACACCCACTTAGCGAGAGCACCACTAAGTAGAGCAGCGAAAGAACATTACGGGTCGCTGGCGATGAAGGCAATTGTGCTACTTCAGAGAATCAAGACCAACGTGCTATGTCCGAACGTGCCATGTCACACCGAACCATCCGTGAGCCGTCGGCAGACGAACGGGCCGAGCTCCAGCGCATGAAGCGCGAGGAGATCGGCCGCGTGGCGATGCGGGCGCACATGATGCTGTTGTCCGACCGCGGCCTCTCGGCTTTCGACATCGCCGACTTACATGACGTGACGCATCCGACCGTCTACAAGTGGATGGACCGCTTCGAGGAGGAAGGCCCCGAAGGTCTTTTTGACCGGGAGCGAGAAGGCCGCCCGCGCAAAATCGACGAGGATGTTGAACGCGAAATTGAGACGCTTCTGCAGTCGGATCCAACCGAGGAGGGAGAGAACGCCTCGCGTTGGACAACACCGCGCATCGCGGAGTATCTGGAGCGCAAACTCGACGTGGACGTTCATCCGGAGACGGTTCGAGACGCGCTGAAGCGTTTAGAGTACAGTTGGACCCGTCCGCGGCGCCAGCTCCGCAAAGGCCCCGATTACGAAGAGCGCCTGGCCGAACTCGCCGAGCGGATCGGACAAGTGGGGCCGGAGACCACCGTCCTCTTTGCCGATGAGACGGAAGTGAAACGTTTCCCTCCGCTGCGGCGCATGTGGCAACCGGTCGGGGAACAGATGGCCGTCTGGGTGCCGGAGCAAAATGGTGACTTCGCCCTGTATGGAACGCTCGACATCTGCACCGGTCAGACCTACACCAAGGCCTTCGACCGTGAGATCTCCGACCACACGGTCGAGTTTTTGGAAACGATCCAGGCGGAGACCACGGGGAAGCTGCTTGTAATCTGGGATCAGGCCTCGTGGCACACTTCGAAACGAGTCCAGCGCTTCATCGAGGACCAGGAGCGCTTCGAGACGTTTAGGCTACCGAAGCGGGCCCCGGAAGCGAACCCGATGGAGGACCTCTGGCGCGAACTCAAAGAACAGGTGGCGGCGTGCCTGGAGCGAAGCCTCGACGCGCTTCTGAGCAGTTGTCGCCGATACTTCCAGAACCTCTCGCCGCAGCAGGCACTCCGCACTGCAGGTATCGGCTACGAGTAATGTTTTTCTGTCGACCTACTTAGTAGTAAATAGTGTATGATAAAGCAGTATAACCAATAAAATGCCTAAAATTAAAAGCGATATTAAGCTAGTTGTAATTTTATTTGTTTTAGGCATTTTTATATCCTTTGCTCGGGTTAGTAGCTACAGTGGAATAAGTTATGCTACAAACGTAATATTTAACGCTTTAACAGTAATTCCAATATTATTATCTGTGGCGTTCTTGGCCTTTAATAAAAAAATAAACAAAGCCTTGGGAGGGGTCGTTGTATTATTTTTATTGTTTATAGGTGTTCATTTATTGTCATCTATATTAAACAGTAATGTGTTTAGTTCTGCACGCAGAGTTTATCAGATAATTAGCGTTGCCTCACTTGTTATATTGATATCCATTCTTTTTTTTAAAACGACCCTGATAAATAAGTGGTGGAGCTTTTCGATTTTTTTAGGTGTTTTAAGTTGTGCCACGTTATTTGCGTGGCTAATATTCGACAGAAGTATGGCATACTCGGGAATTTTTAATAATCCTAACTCGCTTGGAGTTTATTCCCTAGTGAGCATGCCATTTTTTATGATTGCAAGAGTCTTAAGTGGTGATAAACTCGTTAGGTTTGGGTGGGGTACCCTTATCATAATAACAGTTATATTGTCATTCATATCAGGTGCTAGAGCATCATTACTTGCATTAATTATACTTGCTGCTGTGATGATGCTCTGGACTTTTATATCGGAGAGTAAAATAAAACACAATTTATTTTTAATAAGTGTTATGCTCGCACCTGCTTTAATTCTTTTGTCTATTATTGTTGATGAGGGCGGCGTTATATATTATGCGGAAGTAGTATCGCAACTTATTTCGGATAAGGGAAACATCTTATCTGGACGAGATCTGCTTTGGATATCAGTGGTCGACCTGATATCGGTTAAACCGTTTTTGGGATGGGGACCAAGCGCTTTGCTAGAAAATCTCACAGAACAACATACAATGTCAACTCACAACTTGTACTTGCAGATAACACTCCAAGTAGGCTTAGTAGGAATATTGGTTTTTATGGCAATTATATTTAAGATATGGAACGTTATGTATTATGGTAGAGGCAGTAGAATTGTGCAGATCTCCGCCTCTTTTTTAGTGGCTGTTTTGTTTCATCAGATGTTCTCAATATCATTGACGCAAAATAGCTTAGCATTTGGTTTTGGTATGTGGTTTATTGTATCTGTCGGGATAGGGGTTTCGTTAAGGACAGCCAGGTTGGAAAACGCATAGTGACAAAAGTTGAGTGTCTCTTCAAACGCGAGCCATTGCCTATTATCCCCAAGAAAGCCGCTGAGGTGTGTCGTTAAAGCATACTTAAACAGCGAAAGAGCGCAGCGTCTTGCCGTTCGAGGATCATAAGCATGTGCTGCAGCCAATCTAACCCATACTGGAATAGATTTGGCTGGCTCTGGTGCGCCTTTTTCTCGTTGTACAGAGGTAAACGACAACCGGGTAGCTATATCCCCGAACCGGCTTTGTGGGATCTGCAGGTGGGTGCCGCAGTCAGTTCAGTGGCAAAAGTTTAAAATGCAATCGCCCTGTCACATGGTACACGACAAAAAATTGCCAGCCTTGACATTATTCCGGGGCATCAGCGGGGCATCCCTCTTAAATCGGCACAAATGGATTCGAGACGACCCGTACTGGGGATCGCTTCCCACGAAAGTCGAAGCGTTTCTTCGGGAAAACCATGCTCAAAACCGTTTAAACCAGACTATGAAGGGACGTCTGACTTTTGTCGTGTACTGTGGCCCTGTCCACCTTACAGAGTGTCGAACAAGAACTATTATTCTCATTTTTTTGCCATGAATGTATTCATTATAGCAAGCGGCAAGTCGGCACATGCTCCACGTTGGGCACGTGCGCTAAATGATAGAGGATTAGAGGTGTCCTTCGTTACGATCCATAACGTCACCGCAAACTTTCCGAGTAGCATTGAGGTTTTAGAGTTGTCATCGAGTGCCCCACTCGGGTATTTTACCGGTTCGGTTCAGTTGCAAGCGTACCTCAATCGTAGAAACCCTGATTTAGTTCACAGTCATTATGCGACGGGATATGGCACATTGGGAGCATTAGTAAGGCATCCACGGAAAATCGTATCTATATATGGATCTGATATTTTTGATTTTCCACACAAGTTGCCCGTTCATAAGTGGTATCTAAAAAAGGCAGTTAGCTAATTATGCATTAAAGCAACATTATGAAAATAGTATTGTTGGCGCCTAGAAGCGAAATACATACTGTCCGGTGGGCAAATGCTCTTGCTGAAAGAGGGCATTCAGTTCATATCATTTCCGGGCACAATAATTCTGGAGATCCCCTTTGTTCAGACGTATACCTGCACAAAATAAATATATGGTCTTTTATTGGTTATTATACCAGTTTTTTTAAAGTAAGGGGGATTCTTAACGAGGTGGCTCCAGATCTCTTCCATGCACACTATGCTAGTGGCTATGGTGCACTGGGAAGATTAGTTGGATATCACCCATATGTGTTGTCGGTATGGGGAAATGATGTCTATGAGTTTCCATACCGTTCTCCGCTTCATCGTTCAATACTTAGAAAAAACCTTTGTGCAGCAGATTGCCTTTGCTCAACGAGTCAAGCAATGGCTGATCAAGCTTATGAAGCAACTAATGTCCCTTCTTCTAAGTTTTACATAACTCCTTTTGGGGTTAAAATGAGCAAATTTACTCTATCTAAAAAGAGTGTATTCAGCACTCAAGAAGAAATATTCATTGGTACAGTGAAAAAGCTAGAGAAAAAATACGGAATCGATCTTCTTTTGAATAGCTTTGCTAGACTACTAAACTCTCTTAATGACAACAAAAAACTGAGGTCCCGGCTACGACTTCTAATAGTTGGAGGAGGACCTGATCGAGAAAAGTTGGAAAGCTTGAGTGAGACTCTTGGAATAAGAGACGTGACCTCATTTGCGGGCAAAATTTCTCATGAGGAAGTCCCTACGTACCTCTCAAAGCTAGATATTTTTGTCGCGCTTAGCAGGTATGAGAGTTTTGGTGTCGCTGTTATAGAAGCGTCTGCTTGTGGGTTGCCTGTTGTAGTCTCTGAAGTTGGAGGGCTTCCAGAAGTTGTGAAAGATAGAAAAACAGGGCTCATTGTCCCAGACGAATCCCCAAAAGCTGCAGCGGAAGCTATAAAAAGTCTGCTGGTAAACCCCAGTCTGTCTCGGAAAATGGGCCGTTTGGGCAGAAAGCACGTCAAAAATAACTATTCTTGGTCTTCAAGTGTAAGTCAAATGGAATATGTTTATAACTCAGTTCTCTCTAGTAATAACAAAAGTAAACAAAAGTGGTGATCAACCTAACTGCAGATAGCAAAATCCGGAAAGGAGTTCGGTTTGGTAGTGCGCAGATTGTGTCGAGATTGCTATCACGAAAGCAGTATCTCGCTATTGCTCGGTCCTATTATAGAAATCGTTGGTCTTCCCGTGAGACATCAAGTTTCAAGCCATTGGATGATCCAACAAAACTAGCTTGGATTAACCCGAGGTCAATTATCCGCTTTACAAATCGACCTGGAATATCTTGTCACAGCAAAATATCGGATATTGCTAAAGTTAAATCAGGTGACTGGGATTTAGGGGGAAAGAAAGTTAAAGACACCTGGATATATAAATCATTTAAAAAAAGGTTTAAGAAGGGAGTGATATGGGAGAATACAGAAATGTACCACCGCTATTGTAGTAGGTACTCCAAGGGAAAAGCAGTAGAATTATGTAAGGATTATGACTTATTATATAGGAGTATTAAGGGGAGTGGGTATAAAACTCAGTTTGAGCTGTTTCTTGATAAAAAAGATCCGATAAGGTCATTTCCATATATGCTGACCAACGAGATTACAGTCGATATAGGTCGAAATGGCAACCCTCTACTTGTAGACAGTAAACATCGTGCTGTAATCGCCCAACTTCTAAATATTAATAGAGTGCCTGTTTTCGTTTTAGTAAGACATAAAAAATATATACATTAATATTTTGTATTGAGCTATGGTGAGCGCTCTCGTTAGCGTAATAATACCGTCGTACAACATGGCAGAATATCTGTCAGCATCGCTTGACTCTGCATTGAATGCAGGAGTTGAAGATGTCGAGGTTATCGTTGTGGATGATGGATCAACGGATGAGACGGAATCGGTGATTAGTCAATATATAGACCCATCCAATTCGCGTTATGACCCACGTATTCGCTACATACGCCAAAATAACCAGGGGAAACCAGGAGCTGTCAATTCTGGGCTCTCGGCTTCCAAAGGTCGCTTCATTACAATTCTTGATGCTGATGATATGCTCCCTACCAAGGGGTTGAGCATGCGGTGCAAAGCACTCGAAGACGAAAAAAAAGACTTGGCTATTGGTGGATTTGAAGTTGTGGACGAGAACGGCTCCTCCGTTGGGAATCGTCCCATCCCTTACGCTCCAACTTCCGAGACTATACGGAAACAGTTTTGTATCTCATACAAAAGCCCTTTTCATTTAGGAGCGTGTCTGTTTTCGCGTTCGCTCTACAATAAGGTGGGAGCCTTTGATAAGAGGCTTCAGCGATGCCAAGACATCGATTATTCTCTCCGGCTTTTGAGAGAAGCAAAAGAAATTGCATGGGTTGATAAGGCCGTTTACCAGTACCGAAAGTACCGAGGCAGTTACTTCGACCGTGCAAAGGTGCGTTTGCGTACACTCTGGCACCGGCCCGCTGTCTATTGGAAGAATTATAGAGGGGGGTATCGCTACATTGCGGTATTCGTTGGTGTTGCCTTAGATACTGGGAAGTTAGTGTACGAATCTATAGGGAATTACAAAAGCTAATATATGTGTGCAGTACATTATAAAGAAGGCCTTTTGGTTTTTGTTTTCTTATTTGGCCTATCTATCTGCTTTGAGTCAGTTGCACAAAAGCAGACAGATAGCGAGGGTAACAAAGCGAAGTACACAATCAGCTCCTTGGGACAAGCCTCTTTGGCAGGCACAACCCCCTTCTGGCACCACGCCAATACGTATGGGCGTATCTCCTCGCAGTCCCATGCAAATCATGTGACGGGCATACGTGGTGAACTTCCTTACTACACATGGAAGGGCGTTGATATCGCAGCAGGTGCTGAACTGACAGCGCGTGTATCAGATGCCCAGAACACCGCTCACTTCACTCAACTGTACGGGGCCTTGCAGTACCAAGGGCTTCGCCTGCGGATCGGACGCTTTCATCATACGGTCGGAGGACCGGCAGTTGAGTCGCTGTCGATGGGAAGTATGACGACGAGCCGCAATGCGACGCCTGTCCCTAAAATTGAGTTGGCGACGACAGATTTTGTTGACATTCCCTTATCGAATGGACGGCTGCAGGCACAGGTATATTTGTCGGAAGGACAACTGGAAGCGAATCGTCACGTGTCGAGTGCTCGCTTACACCAGAAGGCACTGCACCTGAGGGCGCTTATCGGCAACGTGCGAGTCGTTGGTGGGGTGATTCAGAGTCTCCAGTGGGGCGGAGAGAATCGACGCAATGGATGGAGCGAGTATCGGGATATATTGTTTAGTCCTAAAGGCGGTGGAGGGGAAAACACGGTTGCTGCGTATGAGGCGGGTGTTGAACTGCTTCTGGATGAATGGCAGCTGCAGGCCCATCGCCAGTTCTTTCTGGAAGACTGGATTGGGCTCTTTCTGCGAAGTCCGTGGGATGGCATCTGGAGCATCGGAGCACAGCGTTCGTCCGATGATAGCCCCAAATGGATTGACGGCGTCCAGTATGAGTTCATGAACACGATCCAGCAGGATGCCTTACCTGGACTTCCACAAGGAAGAGCTGGGTACTATACACATCACACATATCAAAGCGGGTGGACGTACCATGGCAATGTAGTTGGCAATCCGCTTATTCGTAATCCGCAGTTCCGGTCTTCCACGCAGGCCCTTGATGAGCCTCCCAATACGATGGTCATTGCCCATCATCTGGGAGTTAAGGGGACACCGACGACGCGGCTCAGCTACGAGGCACGATTCACCTACAGCCGCAATTACGGAATCTGCCAAGACCAGATTATCTCAGGTGTTGGAGCATGCAGAATTGGGTCAAGCAATATAGTGCCCCCTGACCTCGAAACCATCCCCCGCAGCGAACTTCGCCAGGATCAGTACGCCACGCACCTCGATATGCGCTATCTGCTTTCAGAGACCTACGGCATGCGCCTGCGTAGCTCCGTGGCGGTGGATTTGGGCGAATTCGACGGCACGCAAATTGGGTTTATACTAGGCTTACAGTGGGATGGGACAATCTCGTTGTAGAGCATCCCCCTCATGATAAACTTATCGTAATATTGACGTGCAGCACACGACAGGATAGCTACGTCCTTGTATGCTATAGCTGTGCCCATCTAACTATTTCATAGCTGTACGATTGTTCATGCACTATCTCATTACCGGAGGCGCCGGCTTTATCGGAAGCCACTTGGCCGACCACTTGTTGGCCCAGGGGCATCACGTCCATGCATTCGATAATTTGTCGACAGGTTCGCTCGATATTATTGCGCATCTGGCTGACCACGACCGATTTACGCTGACCGTGGGTGATGTGTGCGATAAGTCTGCGCTCGAAGCGGCAGCCGATGGATGTGATCGCATTGTGCATCTGGCGGCAGCGGTCGGGGTGAAGCGTATCCTGGAGCACCCGGTCGAAACGATCACGACGAACGTTCGGGGTACAGAGCATGTGCTTGAAATTGCAGCTGCTCGGTCGGTGCCTACGCTGATCGCCTCTACCTCTGAGGTCTATGGTAAAGCGATGGAAACGGTGGAGGGACTCGACGCACTTGCAGAAGACGGCCCCTGGATGCTTGGAGCCACTTCAAAGCGTAGGTGGGCGTATGCCTGCACCAAAGCGATGGATGAGTTCCTCGCGCTGGCCTATGCCGACGAGCGTGGACTTCCCGTTGTGGCGGCGCGCTTCTTTAACACCGTAGGTCCACGCCAGACGGGCCAGTATGGCATGGTGGTGCCTACATTTGTGCAACAAGCGCTCTCGAATTCTCCCATCAGTGTGTATGGAGATGGCCGCCAAACGCGCTGTTTCACGCATGTATTAGATGCGGTGGATATTGTGGATCGTCTTCTTGAAAACGAGGCAGCACACGGCGATGTGTTCAATATTGGACGCCCGCAGTCGGTCTCCATTAATGAGTTGGCAGAGCGCGTGCGTGAAAAAGCAGGGGCGGATGTGGAAATCGATCATATCCCATACGATGAGGCATACAGCGAAGGGTTTGAGGATATGCGGCGTCGTACCCCAGATGTAGACAAGTTGCGTCGCGTCGTAGGAATTGTACCTGCACGTGACCTAGACACGATACTTGAAGACGTTATTGCATACACACGAAATCAGATCGAAGCAAAGACCAATACGACCAACACTGCTATCAACGGTCAATCATCTGATCTAACCCCCGCTGATTTCGCTCGGGCATGATCTGTTCTTTATCAGCGGCTCGTTCTATACGTAAAATAACAGTGCCCATCCCCTATGTTACCTTCGTTACCAGCAGACTTCTGGTGGGTTGTTCTCCAGTCAGGAGGTGTCGCATTCGTGCTTACGCTGTTGGCTACACCGCTGGTTATCCGACTGGCGCACCATTATGATTGGCTCGCGTATCCGCGTGAAGACCGGTGGCACGCGACCCCCACCGCACTGATGGGCGGAATTGCACTGATGAGCGGGGCGTTTGGAGCCGCCGTGTTCGCAGGTGTGCTTGCCGAGTTGCCTTTAGTCTGGTTGGGCGGCGGGCTTCTCTTTGCGGTGGGACTGTACGATGATTGGATAGGCGTGCAGCCTGCGGGTAAGCTTGTGGTGCAAATCGCGGCTACCGCGCTCCTTATTGCAGATGGCTACATGTTTGGAAGCGGATGGCACTGGCTCATCGCTGGGCCACTTACGCTGTTGTGGGTAGTGGGCATCACCAATGCCATTAACTTACTCGACAACATGGACGGCTTGTCTGCCGGCATTGCGGGCATTGCAGCTGTTGTATTGCTGGCTGTAAGCGGTGTAACAGAGCTGATGGCGCTCGCTGCAACCATGGCGGCGGTCATGGGAGCGGCACTTGGATTCCTGCTCTTCAACTTCAAGCCCGCTCGCATCTTCATGGGCGATTGTGGGAGCCTCTTCCTCGGCTTTATGCTGGCGGCAGGGGCACTGGGCGTACAGAATGAGGCGTCCATCAATGCACCCGTGGCGCTCACCCTGCTCCCCCTGGCGGTGCTCGCCGTTCCTATTCTTGATACGACGCTCGTTACGCTTGTGCGCCGATGGGCGGGGCGCTCCATCTCTAAAGGAGGACGCGACCACACGTCGCATCGGCTGGTTTTTATGGGCTTGTCGGAGGCACAAGCTGTGCTCACGCTCTACACGGTGAGTGCTGTGTGTGGCGCGTTGGCGCTTGCAGTACTCTACGTAGATACGCTACTCTTTTATGCCCTCTCGGCGTTTGTGTCGGTGGCCCTGATCGTCTTTGGCATCTATTTGGCACGCGCCAATGTCTACGATGACGAGGTCGGAGTGAACACGGGCGATGGCATGGCGCTTCCCGATACGTCGGAATCATCGGGGCATGTGCTGTACCGACTCTTTGGACACCGGTGGAAAGCAGTATTCGGCGTGTTCGCGGACAGTGCGCTGCTTGCGGCGGCGTTTATTGTAGCCCATTACCTTCGGTTTGAAGGTGGGCTTACATCTGTTCACGAAGAGCGCATGCTGCAGGCGCTGCCACTCATCGTGGCAGCTAAGGTGGCGATCTTTACCGGAATGGGCATGTATCGTGCCATCTGGCGACACGCTGGAACGCCTGAAATTGTGCGCACCATCGCAGCCTCAGCGGTTGCATCGGTAGCGGGGGCAGCGGTGTGGGCAGGGCTGTTTTCATGGTCCACGTTCTCCGTATCGGTCTGGTTTATCGACTTGCTCGTGGCTACCTTAGCCGTTGTGGGCGTTCGGTTTGGGTTTCGCGGGATGCGACAATACTTCCTGGCGCAGTCCACAGCGGGCAAACGGGTACTTATTTACGGGGCAAGCGACTCGGGGGCCTTGCTCCTGCGCGAGATTCGCCAAAACCCAGAACTCGACTACGACCCCATCGGCTTTGTAGACGATGATCCGATGCGCCAGGGGCAGCGTGTGCAAGGCATACCAGTCCTTGGGAATGGCAATAAGTTACCCGATTTGTGCGCGCGATACGACATCGATTTACTCATCGTGTCGCCACGCGCAATGACCGATGCGGAGCGCGCGCAGGCGCAGGCTGCCTGTGCTGCGGTAGATATTCCCTGCCGCGTCTTTGCCATGCGCCTCGCCCCAGCCCGCGGAACGTCCGCGTCGCTGGATATCTCTGAACCCTCTTCAATTTCCTCCTGAAGCAAAAAACTTTTGTTTTAGGACGTTAGCCAATCACATAATTTATGGATGCAAACGGACAACTTCCGACAACTGCCGCTTCGCTAACCAATGCGCTGACCGACAAATCAGCCACCATCGGGGTGATCGGACTTGGATACGTGGGGCTGCCGCTCGCTGTTGAGTATGCGGCGGCAGGGTTCCAAACTATTGGTATTGAACTCAATTCTGAGCGCACAGATCAGCTTAACCGGGGCGAGAACTACATCGATGACCTTGACGATGTGCAGGTCGCGGATCTGGTTGAGCAGGGCCTTCTGCAGGCAACAACCTCCTACGATGATGCGCCCGACATTGATGTCTTTTTTCTGTGTGTGCCGACTCCCGTTACCGAGCACAAAGAGCCCGACACCTCGTACATCGAATCGGCCACAGCATCCATTGCCGAACATTTGCGTCCTGGACAACTCATTATCCTCAAAAGCACAACGTACCCCGACACCACCGAAGGGATCGTGCAGCCCATCTTAGAGAACGCCGCGCAGGCAGAAGGTCTCGGGCTTGGCCACGACTACTTTCTTGCGTTCAGCCCCGAGCGTATCGATCCGGGGAACGAGGAGTTTACCACCGCAAACACGCCGGTTGTGGTAGGCGGGGTGACCGATGCCTGCACCGCCGTTGCTGAAACAGCCCTCCATGCCATTATTGAGCACGTGCATGTGGCTCCGTCGCCCAAGGTGGCAGAAATGGAGAAGCTGCTCGAAAATATATTCCGATCGGTCAATATTGCGCTCGTAAATGAGCTAGCCAAGTTGTGTGACCGAGTCGAGGAACTGTCGATATGGGATGTGATTGAGGCGGCGAAAACCAAACCGTTTGGATTCATGCCGTTCTACCCGGGTCCGGGGCTGGGTGGCCACTGCATCCCAATCGACCCGTACTACCTGTCATGGCTCGCCCGGCGCTACGATTTTGAGACCAGCTTCATCACGCTTGCAGCGCGGGTCAACGAGAGCATGCCGTACTACGTGGCAGAAGCTGTGGTCGAGCAGATTGCACGGCAGCCCGTTGCGCTGTCTGGTGCAACCGTGCTGGTGCTTGGGGTGGCATTCAAGGGCAATGTTGATGATACGCGCCATTCCCCTGCTGAAACCGTTATTCGGCTTCTAAACGAAAAAGGAGTAGAGCAAGTCGCCTTTGTGGATCCGCATGTGGACCATTTTGAGGTGCACACAGCCAATGGAGAAAAGCACGCCGTAAAGAAAGAAACGCTTACGCCCGACGTGTTGGAAGCGTACAACGTGTCGGTTCTCATCACCGACCACGATGCCCTTGACATCGAAGCCATTGCAACCCATGCGCCGGCGATCGTCGATGCCCGCAACGCACTAGCCGATATCACCGACGAGCGCCGCTCTAAGATTCAGCTGATTGGTGGGGGCAATCAAAATGGACTGCAGGTTTCCCCACTGCATGCCAGTGATGGGCACTCTGGGCATCCATCCAACAAGGCAACGATTCAATAGCGCAACAACCGCATGGGGTGTGGGGTACACCATTTCCCATGAGCGCTTCGCGCGCCGTTTGTTTTCCATCGCACTGTTTTTGGCACTATGGCTTTGTTCTGGACGCTTTTGCTGCAATCGCCTCGGGAGGAATTCATTGTTGGTGCGCCTCCTTTGGGCATTGAGTGGTTAACGATCGCCAGTGTGATCGTGCCCGCCGTTTTGCTCGCTGTAATCATATATCTCGGTTCCGAAAAAGCGGTACACTAACCTTGCAAAGATGCTTTCGGTGTAGAGCAAAGCAGACGGAAAAGAGCGCTCATGGGTGCCGTATCTAACCGTACAGGCCCCCCGTTGGTATGAGCGTATCGTCTATGCCGCAACGCACTGATCTTGACCGTTGGCTTGCCGACCTGCGCAACGGAGAAGCACACTACACGCTCCTGGCAGTATGCCCCACCTCCGATGCGGTGCTGCGGGCTGCGCTGTCGGCGGCCTCCGATGCGCAGGCTCCTCTCCTTCTCGCAGCCACCCGCAACCAGGTGGATGTGGACGGCGGGTACACCGGATGGACCCCCACGTCTTTTGTCCAACGGGTGCGCGCGCTCCGTCAGCAGATGCCGCTGTCTCCTCCTGTCTTGTGTTGTCTGGATCATGGCGGACCGTGGTGTAAGGATGCCGAGCGCCGTGCTGCCGTCGACTGGGAAACTGCATACGAGGGCACACAAGCAACGCTTCGGGCAGGACTTGAGGCCGGATATCGCTACGCTCATATCGATACGACAGTAGACCCCCACCACGATGGTCCGCTACCGGTGGCTATCATGGTGAAGCGAGCCGCCATGCTTATCGAGTGGGCCGAGTCGTACCGAACGCGGCACGGACATCCGCCAATCACCTACGAGGTGGGTATTGAAGAGGAGGCGCCAGGCTCCTGGGGGGATCACCTCGAACGCCTCCAACAGTTCTTGGATCAACTCTATACGACATTGCCAGAGGCCCACTATCCGTCGTTTGTGGTGAGTGATGTCGGTACGTCGTTTGGCACGGGGGCGTTTGACGAAACCAAAGCACGCCGTGTGGTCGAACAGGTGGATACGTACGGAGCTCTCGTCAAATCACACTACAGCGACTTCGTGACGCCGCTTGACGGGTTTCCGCGAACCGGAATCGGGGGCGCTAACATTGGGCCCGGGCTTTCTGCAGTGGAATATGACGCACTCTGTGAGTTAGAAGAGTTGGCTCGTCGGCTCGATCGGACACCGCACTGGCATGACGCGCTGCGCCAGGCGCTTGTCGCGAGCGGACGGTGGCGCAAGTGGGTGGATACGGACGATGCACCGTTCGAAGCGTTACCGACCGCTACGCAGCGTATGCTTTTGAGTACGGGCAGCCGCTACGTGTGGACAGATCCTGACGTGCAGGCCGCCCGATCGGAGCTGTTTGATCAGGTTGCCGACTACCGCGATGCCGATGCGTATGTGCAGTGGCGTTTGCGCACCGCTGTGTTAGAAATGCTGCATGCGTTTAACCTGGTTGGCCGTGCGCGGTCGCTACGCCGTGAAGAGGCAGATGTGAGCAGATCATAAGCCGTTGAGCTTACAGCGCTTCCGGTCCATCACGAAGCAGCGGCTGGATGGCTCGGAAGGTGTCGGTATCGGCGCGACGGAGCCACTCAAACGCCACCATTTCGCGCGTAACGATGTGCGCTCCGGCTCGGCGCATGCGCTCAAGCGCTCGTTGCTTGTCCAGGGCGCGGCGCGATCCTACGGCTTCATCCACCACAAATACCGTGTGGTCTAAAGCGCATGCCTCTAACACCGTCTGCTGCACGCACACATGCGCCTCCGTGCCCGTCACGACCCATTGCGGGTAGGCGTTTTTTACAGTGTGCGATGCGTCGGTCTGCATCCACGAAAAGTGCATTTTCTGATGCAGACAGTCAGAAGCAAGATAACACTGAAGCGGCGAGACCGTCGGTCCAAGTCCTTTCGGGTACTGCTCGGTCGCATGGACGGGAATGTCGAGTTGTTCGGCAATGGCGGCCAGCCATGCAATGGATGAAATGACGGCTTCTCCGTCATTAATCGCCGGAGCAAGTCGTTCTTGCACGTCAATAATCAGCAAGCAACTCCGGGTTGCGTTGAGTAGCATAGCAGCGAATAGACGTAAAAAAGGAAAGCGCTTTCGGTTAGTGTGCAATTTACGACCTCATAGTTACATAATCGCACGTCTAAAACAACAAAGTTACTTTAGAAACTTGACCGATAGTTGGTGAAAAAAGTATTATACAACCGTGGCAATCCGGCGCCGCACTCCGCATCACCCATTGAAAAACAGAGAGGTTTCACGAATGGACGACTTCGACTTACAAGGCGCAAAAGAAGCGCTTGGCAACGCAACATTTGAAAACTACGTGGGCCTGATGGAAGGCTACACCGAGATGGCATACCAGCTCTCGGCCCACGTGCTTACATTGGGATACGCCGTTATGCTGGCGGGGCTGCTCTTCTTCGTGTTGACGATGAACACGGTGAAGCGCAAGTACCGCATTTCCAGCGTGCTCTCGGTTGTCGTCATGGTCTCGGCCTTCCTGCTTCTGCTTGTGCAGCAGCAAAACTGGCTGAGTGCCTTCGACTACAACGTCGAAAATGCACGGTACATGCTTAGCTCAACCGACCCGGGCGACCTGTTTAACAACGGGTACCGGTATCTGAACTGGCTCATTGACGTGCCGATGCTGCTGTTCCAGATTCTGTTTGTGGTGTCGCTTACCACCAGCAGCTTCAGCTCGGTGCGTAACCAGTTCTGGTTCTCTGGTACGGGTATGATCTTGACCGGATACGCGGGTCAGTACTACGAAGTGACCGATCCCACCCTCTTCTTCATCTGGGGCACGATTTCGACCCTGTTCTTCTTCCACATTCTGTATGTGATGAAGCAGGTCATCGACCAAGGTAAAGAAGGCGCTCCGGCAAAAGCCCAGAAGTACCTCGGCTCCATCTGGACGCTCTTCCTCTTCACCTGGATGCTGTACCCCGGTGCCTACCTCATGCCGTACCTCTTCAGCTTTGCCGCTGAGCCGGCTTTGAGCGAGGCTGCTGTTGTTGGGCGTCACATGACGTACACGGTCGCTGATATTGGTTCGAAGGTCATCTACGGTATCTTCCTGACGCTCACGGCGCAAGAGATGAGTAAGGCCGAAGGCTACGATTGGGAAGCGATGGAAGAAGGCGCAACGGCGTAACTGCGCTTAGATCCTGACGTGACTTTGTATTCTCCAAAGGATACAAAGACAAAACGCCCTCCCGGCACTGTGCTGGGAGGGCGTTTGTTATGGAGGCTGTTTGTGTCTCTAGTTCTCTGTCACACGTCACTCTTCGGGTAACACATGTACCTCTAACGTACCGAGAATAATCCACAATCATGTCATTGCGAGCGCAGCGAAGCGCCCCGACCCCAGGAGTACTCGTTCGCTAGTGCTCACAGCGCCACGCCGGTCGCAAGCTGCCTCCTCGCGATGACAGTTTCGGCCCCTAACTTTCAGGTGTAATAAAGCACTAAGTGAAGTCACGTGTCAATATTGGAGTTCAAGAGGGAGTGACAGCCTGCCCGATGATAATAACAAAACACCTGTCCTCTCGTGGCGATGTGCAACAGGAATGACCTTACGGCCCCTCTGCCTCGCCACGCTTGCCGGGACGCTCCAGCATTCCTAATCCACCACCTGGTTTCTTTACTTCGGGGGGGGGGTACGTTGGACGCAGAGCGTCCATTCGTCCGTCGCGACGCAGAGCATCGCGACGAGGACGCAAGCGGGAGTTCGCCTCCGGGGTTGCGTTGTGTATACACCATAGCTTCTCTGAGGGGGACGTGATGAACGCCTTCCACGGTTCCTTCCTCCTCGGGGAGGAAGGGTAGGATGGAGGGGAATCCATCCGGCAATCCCCAAAACCATTGTTGAGGGCACTTATGGTGCCAGGATTTACGGATAAAGGAACGGATGGCGGGGGTTGCTCATCCACCCGTCCACACATCCACCCCTTCATACCTAACTGGCATCACGCCACGCCTTCTTTGTACGCGTCCATTGGAGGGCAAGCACACACGAGATTGCGGTCGCCGTAGGCGTCGTCGACGCGGCGCACGCTGGGCCAGAACTTGTCGGTACGGAGCCGCTCTACCGGGTAGGCCGCTTTTTCGCGTGGATACGGGTGGTCCCATGTATCCGCACTCACGTGCGAGGCCGTATGGGGGGCTTCGGTAAGTACGTTATCCTCCGCATCGGCCATGCCCAACTCAACTGACTGAATCTCGGAGCGAATCGCAATCATGGCCTCGCAGAAGCGGTCGAGTTCATCCTTCGACTCGCTCTCGGTGGGCTCAATCATGAGTGTGCCAACAACGGGCCAACTCATGGTAGGGGCGTGGAAACCGTAGTCCATTAGCCGTTTGGCCACATCTTGCTCGCTGATGCCCAACTCTTTGCGGAAGCTGCGCAGGTCGAGGATGAACTCGTGAGCCACGCGGCTATTCGCACCGGTGTACACGATGTCGTAGTGGGTGTTGAGGCGCCGGGCTACGTAGTTTGCATTCAGGATGGCGTTTTTGGTTGAGGCGGTAAGGCCCTCGGCACCCAGCATCTTGATGTACGCCCACGAAATAAGCAGAATGAGGGCGCTTCCGTACGGGGCTGCCGAGACGGGCGCGATAGCGTGTTCGCCGCCTACATCGGCTAATGGATGGCCAGGCAGAAAGGGAGCCAGATGCTCTGCAGCGCCCACGGGGCCTACTCCGGGGCCGCCGCCGCCGTGCGGAATGCTAAACGTCTTGTGCAGATTCAGGTGGCACACATCCATGCCAATTTCGCCAGGGCGGCACACGCCTACCATCGCGTTCATGTTGGCGCCGTCCATGTACACCTGGCCGCCGTGCTCATGCACCACGTCGCATACCTCGCGGATGTGCGTCTCGAATACGCCGTGTGTAGAGGGGTAGGTGACCATCAGGGCCGCTAGGTGGTCGCTGTGCTTCTCGGCCTTGGCAGTGAGGTCGTCCAGGTCAATGTCGCCATTGTCGGCACAGTCTACGGTAACGACTTTCATGCCAGCCATCGAAGCACTGGCGGGGTTGGTACCGTGGGCCGATTCGGGGATGAGGCAGACATTGCGGTGGCCTTCGCCACGATGCTCATGATAGGCTTGGATCACAAGCAGCCCCGTGTATTCGCCCGAGGCGCCCGAGTTGGGCTGCAGCGATACCTCTTCAAACCCGGTAATTTCAGCGAGCCAGCTCGACAGCTCGTCAATCACCTTGGCGTAACCGCTGGCCTGCTCGGACGGTGCAAACGGGTGCATTTTCCCAAAGCGCGCATCCGAAATAGGCATGAGCGAAGCCGTCGGGTTCAGCTTCATGGTGCACGATCCGAGCGGAATCATGCTTGTGGTGAGCGACAGGTCTTTGGCCGCCAGGTGGTGCATGTAGCGCGTGATCTCCGGCTCCGAATGGTAGCTGTTAAAGACCGGATGGGTGAGAAACTCGGTGGTGCGCTGCAGTGGCCCGTCGTATCCACTGGATAGATCAGCTGCCAGGTCTTCGGCGTGGAGTGAACGCCCGTTCTGGGCACCAAAAATGCGAAGCAGCGTGTTCAGTTCGTCGGTGGTGATGGCTTCATCGAGAGCAATGCCAACCGAGCCGTCATCATAGTAGCGCAGATTGACCTCGTGCGCCTTGGCGGTGCTCCGGATGTCTTGCGCAGTGAGCCCGTCAGGGTCTACGCGGAGGGTGTCGAAAAACGCATCGTGGCGTAGGGTGTGGCCAAGCTGTTCGAGACCGGTGGCCAGGGTTTTTGTGGCATCGTGGATACGTGTGGCGATTTGGGTGAGCCCCTTCGGGCCATGGTACACCGCGTACATGCTGGCCATGACGGCCAGGAGTACCTGGGCGGTGCAGATGTTCGAGGTGGCGCGGCCCCGGCGGATGTGCTGCTCTCGGGTTTGCAGGGCCATGCGCAGGGCAAGGTCGCCCTCGGCATCCTTGGATACGCCAATCATGCGACCGGGCATCTGGCGCTTGTGGGTTTCTTTGGTCGCAAAGTAGGCGGCGTGCGGACCGCCATAGCCGAGCGGAACGCCGAAGCGTTGGGTGTTGCCCAATACCACATCGGCTCCCCAGGACCCGGGCGCCTCAAGCAGCGTCAGGCTCATCAGATCGGCGGCCACGGCTACATACGCGTCGTGCGCGTGGGCTGCGTCGCAGAATGCCTCGTAATCGCGGATGGCGCCGTCGGTTGCAGGGTATTGGACGAGGGCGCCAAACACGTCCTCGGTGAATGCGAACGCATCGGGGTCACCCACAACCACCTCTACGTCTAGCGGCTCGGCGCGCGCTTTGACTACCTCGATGGTTTGCGGATGGCAATCGGCTGCCACAAAGAACTGCCGGGCGTCTTGGCGACGCGTTACGCGGTTCAGCATCATCATCGCTTCGGCGGCTGCGGTGGCCTCATCAAGCAGCGACGCGTTCGCGATTTCCATGCCCGTTAGGTCAATAGCCATGGTTTGGAAGTTGAGAAGCGCTTCCAACCGGCCTTGGGAGATTTCAGCCTGATAGGGCGTGTATGCCGTGTACCAGTCCGGATTCTCCAGAATGTTGCGCTGGATAACGGGCGGAGTTACTGTGTCGTGGTAGCCCATTCCGATAAAGGAGCGATGCACGTCGTTGGCATCTGCATAGGCGTTCGCCGTAGCGAGCAGTTCTTGTTCGGTTGCGGCGCTGGGCAGGTCGAGGGGACGGTCGCTCCGGATTTCGGCGGGGATGGCTTCGTCAATCAGTGCATCCAGCGAGTTGGCTCCGATCGATTTGAGCATTGCCGCCCGATCAGCAGGCGAGGGGCCAATGTGGCGGTGCGCAAAGACATCGGTTGAGCGAAGGTCAATAGGCATGCGGATACGGGGCAAGTGGCCAGGGAAGAGCGTAGTTGTGCAAGTAAGACGCTGTATAAACGAATCCTTAAAAGCCGGGTTCAGTCAGAGCGCGTGCTGCCGATGCAAGAATGCTGAAGAATGTTAACGAGCGTGGTATACTTTCATGGGTAACGCGTGGGGGATACGGGGCTGCTGGCATCTGGGCGCAGGGCCTTCTATGTTGAAGTTGTTCATTGCACTATGGCTAACGCTCTTTTTGGTATGATCCATCGTTTACTGTATAGTCTGGGCGGCTTGAGTCTACTTGTGATGCTGATGGGGCCCGTTGCATGGGCGCAGGCCGATCAAGTGGTTCACAACGCGACAATTTACACCATGCATCCGGAGCAGCCCGAGGCCGAGGCGATGGCCGTGCGAGGCGATCGGGTGCTCATGGTCGGATCCGATGAGCAGGTCCAGCAGGCCTACCCAGAGGCGCCCTCGCTCGATGCAGAGGGCCACGCTATTGTGCCCGGTTTTATCGATGCGCACGGCCATCTTACGGGACTGGCCGAAACGTTTTTACAAGCCGATCTAGTGGGCACCGAGTCGGTTGACGCGGTGATTGACCGGCTTGAATCATTTGCTGCGGACCTGCCCGAGGGGGCCTGGCTTGAAGGCCGAGGGTGGGATCAAAACGAGTGGCCCGGCGATGGCGACTTTCCCACGCGTCAAGATCTTGATGATGCCTTTCCAGATCGTCCGGTGTACCTGGTACGTGTAGATGGTCATGCGGCCTGGGTCAACACGGCAGCGTTGGAGGCCGTTGGTATGCAAGAAATAACAGACCGGGCGGATCCAGAAGGAGGAGCCATTCTGCGTGATGACGCCGACCAACCCACGGGCATTCTGATTGATACGGCCATGGGACTGGTCAGTGGAGAGATCCCATCTGCAACACGCGAGCAACTCGACGATGCGTTGGAAGAGGCGCTGGAGCATACTGCCCGCCTTGGAATGACCGGCGTGCATGATGCGGGCATCGGGCGCGAGGCGATTGAGCGCTACGAGCGCTTCATTGGGAAAGATCGCTTTCCGATTCGCGTCCACGCGATGCTCGACGGGCGCGGAGAGGCGTTTGATTACTATTGCGAAAACGGACTCATCTATGATTTGGCGGGGCACTTGAGCGTGCGAAGCGTCAAGTTCTATATGGATGGGGCACTTGGTAGTCGCGGGGCTGCCCTGCTTGATGACTACTCCGATGATGAAGGGAACCAGGGGCTACTCATGCGGAGTCCGGAAGGTCTGCAGGAAGATGTGGAGCGGGCGCTTCAATGCGGCTATCAGGTCAACACGCACGCCATTGGCGATCGTGCCAATCGCGAGGTGCTGAATGCGTACGAAGCCGCGCAGGAAACGTACGGTACGGCTTCAGGGCGGCACCGCATTGAACATGCACAGGTACTCCATCCCGATGACATGACGCGTTTCGCTGACCTGAACGTGATTGCCTCCATGCAGCCTATGCACGCTACAAGCGACATGGGCTGGGCCGAAGATCGATTGGGCGACGAGCGTGCGGAAGGGGCCTACGCGTGGCAGTCGCTGGCAGAGCGTGGTGTTGATCTGGCGTTCGGGTCCGACTTTCCTGTAGAGCCTGTTGATCCGCTACAAGGCTTTCATGCTGCTGTAACACGTCAGGATGCTGACGGGCTGCCCGAGGGCGGTTGGATGCCCGACGAGCGGATGACACGCGAAGGCGCGCTGCACGGCTTTACGTACGGAGCCGCCTACGCGGGCTTCAACGATACCGATCGGGGACGACTTGCGCCTGGTTATTACGCAGATTTCGTTATGCTGTCGGATGATATCATGGAAATACCTGCAAACGAACTGCTCGATGCAGAAGTTATTGCCACCTATGTAGGGGGTACGCGTGTCTACGCTGACGAAGCAGCCCCTGAAGCGCCGTAATATGGAATCAATGGTGTCCTGCAACGAGGGTACACAAAAACGGTCGATGAGGAGCATATCCTCATCGACCGTTTGCTATGTGCCACCTGTGTGACAGGGTGTTCTTTGCTACAACGCGTCTACAGCACGCGCAGGTTAATCGCACTCATTTTCGAGATAGTGTTGCGAGCGGCTGCTGTAGTCCCCAAACGCTGCATCTTCAAAGGTCTCGCAGGCTTCCGCAGTGTCGCCCAAGTTGAACTGCGACTCGGCAATGACAAAGTGAAACTTAGCAGCCGATGAGCGTCCGCCATCATGCAGGTTGAGCCCCTCTTGAGCCGCTGCAATGGCATCTTCGTAGTTCCCAAGCTCAAACAACGCCATGCCACGATAGAAAAACGCATTGGCATTAGGATCGACATATTCTTCGAGCGTATCCAAGGCATCGATTGCATCCCCGGGATTGTCGTTGCTAAGTGCCTGCGAGGCGCGCGAGATATACTCCTGGCGGATGCGTTCCGTTGTCATACCCACTGTGCGCTGATCACCGGTTTCCTCACCAACGCTAATGGCTTCCAGCATCATTTCAATGCCGTTTTCTTCATCTTCAAGGCGAAGGTAGCCGAGCCCTTTGCCGTAATAGAAGTAGGCCTCATCCGGGGCAAACTCGATGCCCTTTTCAAAATGATAAACTACGTCTTCATTGCGCTCTTCTTCAATCGCGTTATTGCCTTGGGTGCGTGCGAGCTGAACCAACCGTTCACCAATTTGCTCTTGAACGCGTGATTGGTCTGCTTCGCCAGCAAGCCGGTGGGCTTCTTCCCATTGTGCATACGCAGTATCAAAGTCGCCCTGTTGGCGGGCTTGTTCGCCTTGTCCAAAGGCCTCTTCAATTTGGGCACGTAACTCATCGCCGCCTTCGCTTTGGGCGTGAGCAGGAAGAGCCATCAGGCCCGCAAGCAGCACAGCGGCTAAGCCATACGCCAGCACGCTGTTTAGCAGCGAGCGGGGAGCAGAAAAAGGAACAGAAGTAGTCATGGATACAGAAGTTCGTGAGTGGGATACAGCGGTGTCAGCGGGTTGTGTGGACAGCATGTTCATAGCGTCAGGCCTCCGGGTATGTTTCAGAAACACTTCAAGCAAGAAGCAGATGGTCGGTTTGAGTGTGTGAGACTTTTACTTAGTTTGACGCTTGGACGCGCTCGCGATATTCTTCGCTCGCATAAATGGCAACTTCTACGCGCCGGTTTTGCTGGCGGCCCTCGGCACGTTCATTAGAGGCCACCGGTTCCGTTTCGCCCCGTCCGACCTCGTTCATGCGTTCTGCTGCTATGCCTTGCTGGCGCAGGTACGCCGATGCCGCGTTAGCACGCCGTTCCGACAGGCCCTGATTGTAGGAGGCATCTCCTTGCGAATCGGTGTGGCCCACTATGAGCAGCTTCGCTTCTTCAAAGTCGTTGAGGCTCGCAGCTAATTCGTTAAGGTTGGTGCGCGCAGCGGGCCGCAGGTCAGACGAGTCAAAGTCAAATAGAATGCCTGTATCGAAGGTGACCTTAATCCCTTCTCCGACTCGTTCGACTTCAGCATCTTCCAACTCGGCCTCCAGTTCCTCCGCCTTTCGGTCCATGCGTTGTCCAATGATGGCCCCCGCCGTACCGCCGATAACGGCGCCAAGGATAGCCCCCTCGGCGGTTCCGCCGGCTGCGCGTCCAATGGCAGCTCCGGCAGCGCCTCCTGCTCCAGCGCCTACAATAGCCCCCTGCTCGGTGCGGCTCAGCGTTTCGCATCCTCCAAGTGTAAGGCCTGTAGCCAAGAGGAGAAGGGCCAACGGGAATGCAAGAAGTCGAGGAAGCGATTTCATAAGCGTCACGCTTAATGATGGCGGAAACAAAGGCGAAAGCGAAGGCACACGAAACGTAGGCCTCCAACAGCATCACCTGCTGGTAGAGAATACAAAAACAACCCACGTGCCAAACGAGCAAAAGGCGGCCTTGTGTGCTGAATCCGTCATAATGTGGGGGATGCAGGGGGCACCTCGTTCAGAATAATGTACACATTATGTCGTGTACCGCGGAGTTTGATTGAAAATTACTGGCATGCATGGTAGCAATCTGGTATTTATACAGTAGGTAGCTTGCATCCATACGGCGTTTGCACGGGAGTTACCCATTGCGTTTCGTTTGCTCCAGATACTATTGACGACACTGTTATTATGAAACTGATTATTCCTATGGCGGGCCGCGGCACACGCGTACGCCCGCATTCTCATGTCACACCGAAGCCGCTTCTATCTGTGCGCGGGATGTCTATCGTTGAACGAATCGTAGACACCTTTTCCGCGTCCATCGATGTATCTATTGATACGGGCGTGTTTGTGCTAGGGCCTGACTTTGGACAAGCGATTCGCGACCAGCTAACTGAGATTTGTGCCGCACACGATATGACCGCTGAGTTTGCGGTGCAAGAGCAGGCGCTGGGCACTGCCCATGCCGTTGGGTCTGCAGGGCATCATCTGGAAGGCAGCGGCATCGTTGTCTTTGCCGATACGCTTTTCGGCATGGATGACCAAACGGTGCTTGACCCCGACGCCGATGTGACCATGTGGGTGCGCGAGGTGGAGGATCCGAGTCGCTTTGGCGTAGCGGTACGCGAAGGCGAGCGCGTGGTGCGTCTCGTCGAAAAACCGGACGAACCGATCTCAAACGAAGCCATCATTGGGATCTATCACGTGCGCGACTTGGCGCGCTTGCATCAAGAAATTGAGTATCTCATCGAACACAACATCCGCGGCAAGGGCGATGAGTACCAACTCACCGATGCCTTCGATCGGATGCTCCAAGATGGGGCGGTGTTCAAAACTGCGTCGGTTGATGCGTGGATGGACTGCGGTACCATTCCGTCGCTCCTCGAAACCACGCAGCGTATGCTGAAGCGCGAGCCCGACGATGCCGTGCAGGGCACGGTAACCGATAGCGTAGTGCACGAACCAGTGTACATCGGTCCGGGAGCCACCGTTGAAAATGCGGTAGTGGGCCCCAACGTCTCTATTGAGGCTGGAGCCACGGTACGGGGCAGCGTGGTGCGCGACAGCATCCTCTTTGCCGAGTCCACCGTGGAAAACGCCGTTCTGGCTGATTCCATCGTAGGGCAGCACGCCACGGTCGATCCCGAGGCTTCCGTCGTTAACGTAGGCGACCACAGTTACGTGGGCCCCCGATCGTGACGACGATCAACCTGTAAAATCAAGGCGAGGTCGTCAAGCAGCAGGAGCCTCTGCGGTTTGCCCTCGTTGAGCATCAGCGGCTGGTGTCAGCATCGCCTGGCATCAGCCGTTGTGTGTTTGTTCGCTGTTTTGGAGAAGTGTTTAGCAGGATGCATACGTATCCCGATTCCATTGAAACGAAACTTGGCTTTGACGTGGTGCGCCGCCGCCTAAACGATTTGGTACGCGGGCCCCTGGGGCAAGAACGATTGTCGAAGATGAAGCCAGCCCGTTCGGCCGACTGGCTACATACCGAGTTGCAGCGCGTAGATGAGTATCAGCAGGCGCTGCGGTACGACAAAACGCCTCCGCTGCAGCATGTGCACGACCTGCGCGACACGCTGCGCAAAGCCCGCCCAACGGATGCGTATGTAGATGCCCAGGCGTTGCATGAGGTGCGTCAGGTGCTCGTTACAGGGCAGCGTCTGGCGCGCTACTGTGCCGATCGTAAGGCCGACTATCCTGCGCTGGCCAAAAGCGCACGTCGCCTCGCCCCGCTCGATGACCTCGAAGCCCATCTCGCATCCATCATCGACGATACCGGGTCGGTACGCGACGACGCCTCCGAAAATCTAATGCGCATCCGCCGCCAAATCCGCGAGCGTAAAAGCAACCTGCGCCAGACGCTCAACCGGGAGTTACGCAAGGCGGTGGGGAAGGGCTATGCCACCGAAGAGCAGCCGACCATTCGAGCCGGACGTATGGTTATTCCCATTCGGGCCGAGGCCAAGCGCAAGGTAGATGGCTTCATTCACGACAGTTCGTCGAGCGGGCAAACCGTGTACATCGAACCTGCAGCGTGTCTTTCGCTGAATAATGAGGTGCGCGAGCTGGAAGCCGACGAGCGTAACGAGATCAAGCGCATCTTGCGGGAAGCCACGGGGCATCTCCGCCATAACGCCGACGCCGTCGAGACGAATTTGCGTGTGCTGGCCCAGTTCGATCTGCTGCAAGCCAAAGCGCGCATGGCCAACGAGATTGATGCCCATGTGCCGCACCTGAACGATGACGGTTTCGTGTCACTGGCCGAGGCGCGCAATGCCGCATTGGTGTTGCACCGTCAGCATGCCGACACCCCCGAATCCGATGAGCCCGTGGTACCCCTCACCATCGAGTTGGGGCGCGACATCACCACGCTCGTGATTACCGGTCCGAACGCCGGTGGTAAGACGGTGGCGATGAAAACGGTCGGTCTCTGTTCGCTTATGGCGGCGTACGGATTGCCCATTCCAGCAGCGCCCCACAGCAATGTACCGCTTTGGTCGAAAGTCATTGTAGACATTGGCGATGAGCAGTCAATTGAAGATGACCTTTCTACGTTTAGTTCGCATGTGGCCAACCTGCGTCACATGATGCAAAACGCTACACCTAACACATTGGTCTTGATTGATGAGGCCGGAACGGGTACAGATCCTGAAGCAGGCGGCGCGCTGGCTCAGGCCTTGCTTGAGCGACTGACAGAGGTAGGCGTGCGCACCATTGCAACTACCCATCACGGTGCGCTGAAAGCGTATGCCTACGAGGCAGAGGGGGTCGAGAATGGATCCATGGTGTTTGACCAGGAGACACTGGCTCCTACGTATCAGTATCAGCAAGGGGTGCCGGGGTCGTCGTATGCGTTTGAGATTGCCGAGCGGATGGGCCTCGACCGTTCGTTGCTCGACCGAGCACGCACTCTGGCAGGCGAGCAAATGGCCGCACTAGAGGACCTGGTGAAGACGTTCGAGACGCGGACGCAGGCCCTCGAAAAACGGCTGCGTGAAGCCGAGGAAGCCGAGCGGCGCGCCCAGGCCGAGCGAGAGCGCTTAACTCAAAAACGCCAAACCATTGATAAAAAGCGCGAGGAATATCGCCAGCAGGCGCTCGAAGAGGCCGAACGGATTGTCAACGAAGCCAATGCCCGCGTGGAGCGCACCATCCGCGAAATCAAAGAGGCCGAGGCCGAGCGCGAGGCGACTAAAGCGGCGCGTGAACGGCTAGAGGAGTACAAGACCGAGGTGCATAAACGAGGCGAAGAGGCTCGTAAGGCAGAACAAGATGCTCGGGAGGGTCCTGAAGGAACAGATTCCGGCACACAAAAATCCACCACCCGCAAGAGCAAGCCCTCCCCGGCAGGGCCTATCGAAGAAGGCGACCAGGTGGTGGTCGATGATGGATCGACCGAGGTAGAGGTGCTAGAGCTTGAAAATGGCGAGGCGCTCGTTGGGGCGGGCCCCATGCACATGCGCGTTCCCGTGCAGCGTCTCACCAAAGTAGGCGGCCCGAAGGATGCCGATGCCTCTACAGGAAGTGGATACACCACATCGATGGAGTCGCTGCAGGCCTCACATCGCATTGACCTGCGGGGTGAACGGGTCGAGGAAGCGCTGCAGCGTACCCAGCACTTTGTGGATGATGCCGTAGCAGCTCAGCTGAACACGGTTGAGATTCTGCACGGCAAAGGCACCGGAGCGCTGCGCGAAGCCATTCACGATCATCTGAGGCAGCGTCCCGATGTGGCCCACTTCGACATTGCGCCCATTGAGGAAGGGGGAGCGGGTGTCACGCACGTCACGCTTGCGGCATAGAAGGCAAAAGAGTCTCCTAACTATGGTGGAGATTGCAACATTGTATTGAAAGACGGGCGGTGGTGGCTAAATCGTTTCATTGTTGCCACACAAAAAAGGCACTCTCGTCATAGATTTTGGTTCAGTAGAGACACACGTCCCCCAGCGTGTTGCGGCGATCCGGTGCAGACCTGCAATACCGGTGCACGCCCTTTGCACTCTCGTTTTCACCGAATCGACGATAAATCGCCATGATGAAAGATGCCCAATCCCCACGGATCTTAGTTGTTGAAGATAACGAAGAGCTAAGCACGAGTCTCGTGCTCTATCTGGAGTCGAAGGACTACGACGTAACGCTGGCCACCGATGGTGAGTCGGGACGTGAGAAAGCGGTGGCGCTTCCGGGCTATGATCTGATTATCTTGGATGCGAAGCTCCCCGACCGCGATGGTTTTGCTGTGCTTCGACAAGCACGTGCTGAAGGCGTGCAAACGCCTGTCTTGATGCTTACGGGGCTCGGTGGGCACGAGCACAAGATGGAAGGCTTTCAGTCGGGGGCCGACGATTACCTGACCAAGCCATTTGCCACGGAAGAACTGATGGCTCGCATCGAGGTGCTGCTCCGCCGTGAAGCACAAGCCTCCGAGGAAGGCGGTGTGTTTGAGGTGGGCGGTCTGACTGTCGACCTGGATGGGCAGTCGGTTGTGAAGAGCAGTAGCGGCGAGCCTGTAAAGCTTACCGACCTGGAGTATGCCCTGCTAGAGTACCTCATCCGCCGTCGTGGACGTACGGCTACCCGTGAGCAGATTCTGCGCGATGTGTGGAATCTGCCCGCCGAGGTCGAAACGCGCACGATCGACCGCCATGTGAATGCCTTGCGTGACGCTATGGAAGGCGACGACGAATCGAACTGGGCCATTCGAAGCGTGTACGGCATTGGCTATAAGCTGATTGGCGCCACCCGCGTGGAACCGCCCGCCGACGAAGACACCCCTGATGCCTCCGATGCGGCGGTGTCATCGTCGAGCGATCGAGATGTGCAAGCCCATGTGTAGCACACAGAACACAAACCGCGAATAGATGCCTTCCCCTTGGCAGAGCAGCCTCATCTGTCAAGGGGAACGTGTGTTTGTGGGGCGCTGTCGCACCTGAATGATAAGGTGTGGGGACCGCAGTGTTTTCTTCTTCGAACCCCCTCTCCCTTATTCCGCTTCGCTCCATCAGTCGCCCTCCGGGCTCGTGTCGGGTTTCTCCCCCTTGGCCAAGGGGGAGATGTCCACAACCTGAGATGGTGATAATCGTTGATGATCGCTTGCCTGTCCTGAACTCGATTCAGGATCCACTCGCCCGAGCAAACGCCCAGGTGGGTTCTTCAGGTGGGTTCTTTTTGTGGGGTCCAACAGTCTCTCATTGAACAGACGGTGGGGAAGTCAAATCTCCCATTAACGAAATATCAGAAAGAAAGTTATGTGTAAGGACTAGCCTTAGCCAAGGGGGGAGATCTCCACAGGATCACGCCTGCGGCGAAGCTCGGAGACAGAGGGGGTTTGAGCGGTTTTGCGATGATGTAAACCACATGTCAATCAATTAACATTGAACCGCTGCCTTCTAATCGTCATTCGAGTCGTCGAAGCGGTAGCCAATGCCGTATACCGTCTCGATGTACGTTGGGGCCGAGGGATCGGGCTCGATCTTTTTGCGGACCGAGGCCATGTGGCGGTCAATCGTCCGTGTAATGATGTTCTCGTCGATGCCCCACACGTCGCGTAGCAGTTGTTTGCGCGTTACGGTGCGGCCTTTGTGCTGAATTAGGTAGCGCAGAATGTCGAACTCCAGTGCAGTAAAGCTGATCTCTTCATCGCCTCGGAAAGCCTCGTGCGTGGTGAAGTTGACCTCCACATCTCCGACTTCATACACATCCATGGGCGCTTCTGAGGGCGGCATGGTACGCTGCATCACCGCCTTGACGCGGGCAGCCAACTCTTCTACATTGAATGGTTTGGTGACATAATCATCAGCGCCGAGCCCGAAGCCCTTAAGCTTTGATTCTTGTTCGCCCCGCGCTGTAATCATAAGTACAGGTGCACTAAAGCCCATCTCGTGTGATTCCTCCAACACCTGAAACCCATCCTTTTTGGGGAGCATCACATCAAGCAAGACCACATCGCATTGATCCATCGACTTCATCTTAGCCAGCGCCTGTTCGCCATCTGAGGCCGTTTCAACATCAAACTCTTGCATGTCAAAGTAATCGCGCAAACCCATGAGGATGTCTTCATCATCCTCAACAATAAGCATCTGGTAGGTGCGTTCGGTCGTTTTAGCCATAATAGCAGGGGGGCAGGTTCGGGGAGTAGCAGGAATGAGAGCGGATAGAAACCGACAGTACAGCTAACAAATATACGAAAACAAACGCAGCATCCAAATCATATGGGGCGTCCTCACTTCATCATAACACACCGTTACGACCTTGTTGCGCTGCCTCTTGTCTCGGGGGCGCATCATTCAGTGGGGACGGCGCGTGTGTAGGGCTGCCACGCTTTTTCTCTTCACCAAACCACGTGCTTGTATGACTGAGACGGCTCACGACTTTCTGTTTGATCTGCTCGATACGCCCAGCCCAACCGGATTCGAAACCGAAGGACAACGCGTGTGGATGCGCTACGTGTCCGACTTTGCCGACACGGTAGATTCAGATGCTTATGGCACGGCCTGGGCCACGGTTGATGCCGCCAATGATGAGGCGCCGCGATTGGTTCTTGATGCGCATGTCGATGAAATTGGGTACATGGTGCGTCATGTCACCGACAATGGATTCTTGCATGTAAACCGTATTGGCGGCTCTGATCGGGCGATTGCGCGGGGACAGCGGGTGCGCATTCTGGGCGATAAGGGGGAAGTGCAGGGTGTTGTAGGCAACACGGCTATTCACCTGCGCGACCGTAAAGACGAGTCGATTCCGAAGGTACACGAGCTGTTCATCGACATCGGTGCCGATAGTGCAGACGCCGTTGCCGAACGAGGCGTGCGGGTAGGCCATCCGATGGTGTGCGACGTAAGCCCAACGCATCTCACAGACACACGCATCACAGGGCGGGCGATTGATAACCGGCTAGGTGGATTCATCATGGCCGAGGTGCTCCGTCGCCTTTCTGAGCAAGATACGCCTCCGCCGTGGACGTGCATTGCGACCAACTCGGTCCAAGAAGAAATTGGCGGGCACGGTGCCAAAATGATTACGCACCGTCTACAACCGGATGCAGCAGTGGCCTTCGATGTAACCCATGCGACCGACTCCCCGGGTATTAGCGCTACTCAACATGGAAGCGTGAAAATGGGCAAGGGGCCAACCGTAACGCATGGCACGTCAAATCACCCCCAGGTCGTACAGCGGCTTATGCAGGCTGCCGACACCCACGAGATTGCACTGCAGCATGAGCCGTCGAGCCGACGCACCGGAACCGATACCGACAGCATCTTCCGGGTACGAGCGGGCGTTCCCAGTGCGCTCGTTTCAGTGCCGCTGCGCTACATGCACTCAACGGTAGAGGTGGTAGATACCGACGACGTAGCACAGTGCATTGACTGGTTGGTGGCCTTTATCAACGACCTGAGCCCCGACACCACATTCGGGAGCGGGTTGGATACGCAGTAGCGCTTGGATGGATTGAGCACCTACATGCTTCTTGTAAGACACCACCACGGTTTGCTATGACTTGCTCTCGTGTGGCGGTGATCGTGCCCACGCTTAATGAAGCGTCGCATATTGCGGATACGCTTCGGGCGCTGCATGAGCTGCCGCATCCGCCCATTGAATGCATTGTGGCTGATGGCGGATCTACCGATGCCACCCGTGTGCACGCCAAACCGTATGCAACGGTGGTGCAGAGTGCTCGAAAAGGGCGGGCGCAGCAGATGAATGCCGGGGCACGTGTTGCTACGGCCCCGGTTCTGTTTTTTCTGCATGCCGATACGAAGATTCCTGCTGCCACGTGGCGCGTGATGCATCGCGTTTTGGCAGAGCCGACGGTAGAAGCCGGGACATTCCGATTGCGTTTTGACCGTTCCACCCCATTGCTTCGGTTTTACGCGATGTGGACGCGCCTGCCATGGTGGGGGCTGGCGTTTGGAGATCGCGGGTTGTTTGTACGACGGGCTGTGTTTGACGCCCTGCAGGGCTTTCGACAGATCCCTATTTTTGAGGATTTGGATATGGCCTACCGGTTGGTACAACGGGAGGGCTTTCGGTTTGTGCAGGAACCGGTGGTTACATCGGCTCGTCGGTTTCGCGCAACAGGGCCTGTGTGGCAGCAGGTGCACAATCTATCGCTATGGAGTCGCTACATGATAGGGGCGCCGCCGGAGCAACTGGCCGATGCCTATCCGTACAACGCACATGTGCGAGACGCGTAGTTCTCTGTCACACCTGAAAGGTATGGTACAGAGATCGTGCTAAACTCTGTCTCCCAGCCCCCTCCCCAAAAACCTGTCATGGTGAGCGAAGGCCGACGGAGGAGGCCCATGTAGCCGCCGAATCGCATTCGGTGGAACCATCTCCTCGGCGTTCAGCAGCTTAGGGTCGAGTGGGCAGCCTTCCTTATCTCGCTGTCATCCCGACGCCTCCGCCGGAGGGATCTCAACACCCACCGTCAGCTCATCTGACACCGCGCACAAGAAACCATCCCGCTCTCCTTCAAAGAGAACACGCGGAAACAGAAGGACGCAGAGCGTCCGCATTCCGTCGCGACGCGGAGGGGCCGTAGGTCATGCCTGTTGTGCATCGCGACGAGGATTCAAGGAGAGGGGCTCGGTACGTTAGGGGCACATGCGTTACCCGAAGATTGACGTGTGGCACAGCAGTAGTGGCCCTTCTTCATCATTGACAGGGCAACGCAGCGTAATACGACGATTTGGACCGGTAACCGTATCTACCGATAATAGCCCTGCTCTTCGTCGCGCACGCGCACCACTTCTTTGACTTCTTCCTCGTCGAGCTGCCCCTGACTCATACGGTCGAGCAGGGTTGCGATTTGATCTTCCTTGGTGGGGGCTTGGCGCCACTCCGGGTGGGCCTGTTCCACCAAACTAACCAGGATGCGCAGGTAGGGGTACCGTTCTTCGGGCGTTTCCAGATCAGCAACGGCACGTGAGAAGAGTTCAGCATTGCGGCCAACCTGGCGGTCAACCATCTTTTCGGTATAGCGCATGAGGACAAACGGTGCAAAAAGGAATACAAAGACGTGACTTATGTAAAGCGGAACGAGCCGCATTAGTGGGTAGACAAGCCCTACGCATGAATTGTGTGGTGTGTTGCACGGCATCGGCAATGAATCTCGACTGCTTAGGCTCCGTTAGTATCATCCCTCTCATAACCAATGCGTTGCTATGAGTACGCAGTCGAGTGAGCACACAAGTTCGTATCGGTTAGAGCTGTTGCCGGTCGTTCCGGCCTTTCATCGGCGGGCCTTGCGCGACAAGCAGTTTCGCAAAGGACAGTTGGTGTATTATGGACCCCATCCTACGTTCTATGGAATTGGCGAGGTGAAACGCACAAACGGTCCGAACATCGCGGTTGACTTTCGGGGGACGGGTACGTTTGACGTACACGAAGAGATCATGGATGAGCGGTATCTCATTCGCATCCCACAAGAGAAGTTAGACAAACTGTAGTGGGTTCGGGTACGGTCAGTTCTGTGACAGATCTACGTTGAAGGTAAACCCCCCGTTTACCGATGTGAACGAGGAGGTGCGGCTGTCGCCGTCTAGCATCTCATACTCCAGAATAAAGGAAGCGCGTACGCGGTTACCTAGATCGTAGCGAATTTCTGGGGTGATACGTACGCGTGTTGTTTCTGTCTGTACGGATACGTTATCGCTCCGCAGGGCATCGGAGATGCTGTAGTCGGGGTCGGCAGCAGCATCGTTGATAGCGCTAGAAAGCGAAAACCGCTGGTCATTGCGCACTTCAAGGCTTCCTTGCAGCCGAAGCGTCAAATCGTTTTCGAGTCGTCCAACCGAGATGAGTGGCAGTTCAAACCCTTGCGTTCTATAATTGACGTTCAGTTGAATCTCATTTGTGCGACTTTCTTCAATGTTGAGGTTCGACGTGCTTAGGAAGATAGACGTGGTGCGGTTAAACGAAATGCCCGTGCTTACGTCATTCGTCCACGACATGTCGATTCCGATAAGCGGTCGAAACGAGCGCTCCAAGTTTGTCTGGCGGAATTCGAAGTCGGAGCGTGTGTAGCTAATGGGCGATCCCACTGATACCGACGTGGTGTCGCCGGCGCTGTCGAGAGAGCGAAAGCCTGAGCTGAACGTGCCGGTGTAGCTGTGTTCGAGGGTTGCACTTCGGGCTACGCTGCGTATCAGGGGCCAGTCGCTTATGCCGGAGTACGAGATGTTCCAGTTGGGGAGGGGGAACGGTAAGAATCCATTGCTGCCCAGCGTGCCAAGGCTGTTGAGGTAGGCCCGGCGCGTGTCGCGAGCTACACTGGCATTGGTGAGGGGGACGTTTTCTGCATCGAAGACAGTGCCTGGGGCGGCGTCTTGCGCGTCACGAAGCCGGTCGAGCTGTTCGGAGACTAAATTTTCGTAGCTTCCAAAGACCCAGGCACTTACCGTGTTCGTTCCAGACTCAGTAAGGCGTGGAGCTAAGTTATCGGTTGGGAATCCGTCGTCATCGAGTTCAGGGAAAAGGTCGGTGGTTTCTTCTTCGGTCCACTGTACATTCCAGTTCAGGTTCACCTGCAGCGACGGGCTTAGTCGCATGCCTGTACGGGCATCAATTTGATCGGAGTCGGTTAGTCGATTGGAGGTAACCGTACTCAGTTCGTCGTTGATCAGGCGGCGATCGTTGCTAATCGAGCGCGAGAAGCCAAAACGATACCCCAGGCCAGGGCCCTCGCCCCTTAGCGCGTCAAGAAGCGTGTAGGGGCGCTCGGGTGAATCAGCGCCTTCCGGCAGGGTGCCGATGTTGTTGAGCGTGGTCTGGCGGTTGGCGGTGTAGCTAAACGAGAGCGGGTCCATATCGATCACAGCGAGCGCTAATCGGCGGCCAATCGTAACCGGATTGGGCAGCGGCAGGTCAGAGAACGAAGGGCCGTCGTCTTCCTCATCATCGTTCTCGGAGTCGTTTTCATTGTCTCCATTTGCGTCCTCCTCATCCGGTGTACGCGTGTCGCGGCCTTCGCGCGCGGCCTGATCGGCTGCGCGCATCCGATCGACAAAGTCAAATCGATTCCATACCCGGCCAGGGTCAAGGGTTAGTCCGCTGCGGAGTTGGACGTTGTTTTGGGCTGTGGCGCCCAGGTTGGTGCCTTCATCGGCATTGCGCCAGGTGAAGTCAGCGCGGTATGCAATGTCTTCCAGGCGAACCCAGTCGAAGGCGTCTCCTTCAAGCAGGGCGGGGCGTAGGGTGCTGTTGAAGGTTTGGGTGTACTGGCTGGTGCGGGGGCTAGCCCCGTCTAAGAGTTCACGAAGCACATTACCTTCAGAGCGAGGGCGCAGGCGTTCTTCCGAAAACACGAGACCCGCGTTTTGTTCTTCTTCGGTAATGTCGCCATCTTCGAGCGCCTGTTCCTCCGTTTTTCCAGCAATGGTGCGTTCAATGGTTGTTTGGGTTGAGTCGGTTACGAGCACGGTGCGCTCGGTTTCGCGCCCAATGTCGTCGAGGTTTTGCTCGGTATTTGTGCTAAAGCTGGTCGTAAGAAACGAGAACGGATTGTACTGCAGCGAAATGCCGCGGGTATGTGTAAAGCGATGATTTTCGCGGAAAGGGTTATCGATACGGTCTGGCAGGCGTGTTTCAGCAGGGCGCAGGTCCGTAGGGCGTGCACGTTGCTCGGAGAACGACCGTCGGGCACTGGTATTGAAAGAGGCCGACTCGGGGATGTAATTCCACTCCAGGCGTCCTAGCCGTCCTAAAATCGGAATGTCTTCCAAGAAGGGAAGCGGGCGTATGGTGCGTTCGCGTCCAAAGGATGTGTTATAGTCGAAGGCGCTTGACCATTGCCAGGAGTTGTCAAGGCGTTGGCGCGGACTGCGGCCTTCGCTATCGCTGTAGCTGATGTTGAATGAGAGCGCGTCAATGGTGTAGCGAAGCAAACGCGACTCGGACCCGCTTTTATCGAGGCTGAAGGTGAGCGACCGGTTGAGGTTAAAAGTTTGTACCGAGGTGCGCAGGCTGTCGCGGGCCTGGCTGCGTTGGCTATCGGTAAGGGATGGATCCTCATCGATTTGGGCTTCAATTTCGCCAATCTGTACATCCCCCCGGTTGGGGTCGAACCGAGGGGTAGACGTGTTCGACCGCATTTCAAGGGTGAGGGGCATGCGCCACCCATGACGGGCCGGGAGGAAGCGATCCATGTTCATGTCGGTTCGTACCGACCAGTTTTCGCTATCGCCCTGTTCGCGTTCAGTGAGCGTGCTGGAGAGCGACCCGAAGCCGTCGGTTTGGCGGTTGAAGCGGGCGCTTACGCGGCCAAAGTCGGCCAGGTCAATGTCGGCCTCCCCAAGGGCTGCCCAGCCGCCCTCTTCGTCGTACCCTGACACACGCAGTTCATCAACCCAAAGCGTAACTTCGTTAAGCGGGCGATTGTCTTCTCCTTTATGACGTACTCCAATTACGACATTGTTTACGGCATTGAGCGACGGGTTCCCCTTAATGTTAAGCCGGGTGCCATCGGGCGAGTCGGGCGTAGGGACAAGAACGGTTCCGTCCTCATCCACATTTGTGAACACCGAATCCATGGAAGCACCAGCGGCGTCGCGCGTGACTTTGAGTTGGTTGAGCGCAGACACCGGCACATTCATTTCGTTCTCTTGGGGCCACAGTTCAGTACGGCTGTTGGTGCCATCGGGAATGCGGCTGGCCGTAAGTGGTTGTTCGTACTCGTAGTAGTCGTCGGTTTCGTTGCTTCCAAATCGAACAAATAGACGAGCGTTGTCCTCAATCAAGTCGCGCTCGATTCGAGAAGAGCTGCTGCCGTGGATGTGGGCATACATGCGAATGTTGCTATACCGAAGCAAGTCGAGCCCCTGCGAGTAGCTTTGAAACACACCACGTTGGGTGTTGGGCGTGAGGTCGCTGACAGACACCACCATCGACTGTTCACGGGCGAGCTGCTGGGCACCGCGGCTGGTGCGGTCGCGTCCGATAATGGCGCCAAGCGGTGGAATGTACGTTGGGTTCTCTTCATTATTAATGCTGGATACGCGTAGTTCAGCAGGCCCTTCAACGAGTGTGTCTTCTGCGGCGACCCGTTCGGAGGCGCGCCACTGGCTCCCCACAAGTTCAAACTCGGCCATGCGGAGCGTCATGGGGACCTCGTGGCCTCGCGTCCATAGGCGCATGGCTTCAATCCGATTGAAGTCGTCGATGTCGCCAACGCGGCGTGTGTAATCGCGCACGGGAACGCGAATTTTGTACCATCCATCGCCGACCTCGCCCACCACAAAGTTGTTCGTATTCTCGGGGCGCGCTTGCTCGTCGAGCTCGCTGCGGCTAAGTGGGATTTCGTATTCGTAGTAGTTGTTGTCGAGGTTGACGCTACCTGTGAAGCTAAGGTCTTCGGTATCGGGCGACCGAGAGCGGCCTCGCGCTTCAGATACATTTTCGGCCAGGCGACTCTGAGCCTCGAAGGTGTTGAGTTCAAGCCCCGAAAAATACCGGCTGAAGCGTTGTTGCAGCGTGGCACCTTCTGGGTAGAGCTCACGCGGGAAAAAGTCGGGGTCTTCAAAAAAGATATTATTGCCGTAGAAGTGGTAGTTGTCGCCCGAGGGGTCGGCCTGTGCGCGTGCAATTTCGGCATCTAGGCGCAGGCGTTGGTCGTTGCTAAGACCGGCGCGGTTGACATTTTCGATCGCCTCCAGAAAGTCTTGGAACTGGTATTCCTCGGTCCATTCAATAGGGTAGTTGCCCTGATGCGACGAAACGAGCCCGTCGAGCCCCAGGTCTTGCGTGCAGTCGCTCGTTACGTTGACGGTGCCGTCTTGCTGACCGGTGGGGCGGCGCGTCCATTCGTCGAAGCGTACGTTACTTTCGAAGTCGCACGAGAGGCCGTCTTCGGTGTTGAGGCGTCGGTTGGGAATGATATCTTCTGAGATGCTGCCCAAGTTTAGGTAGAGTGTGGCGTCGCGTCCGGCCTCTTCCTGGTTGTTTTCGGCGTACGGTTTGATGATGAACTCGACAAACTCCACATTCTGCAGGCTGAAGTCGGTAAAGCCTTCGGGGAGACGGCGCATCATGCCGCCCCACACGTCGCGGGGGGAGCGGATGAATTCGTCGAGTGCTCGGTTGTAGTTGTATGGCCCGCGCTCCCACGGACTAAAGTGCAGGTCGAGGGTGCGCACCGTGGGGTCTACTTCACCGCGCGTGTCGCGCTCGGGAAAGACATCTTGCGTTTCAACGAGTTCTGTGGCTTCGGGATTGCCGCGCACGGTAGAACGGCCGGCCACGCGGTCGCGGTTGTTGGCGTTGAGCTGGTACCAGCCCAGCATGCCTCGCCAGTTAGAGCGTAGGGAGTCATCAACGGCAGAGGGAGAGTCGGAGCTTTCGGGGAAAAGCGGAGGGGAGGAGATAATCCACTCATCGGGCTGCTGGCGAAGCGAGAAGGTGTTGCGAAAGCCCTCAAAGTCATCAATGAATGAAACGCCGCCTAGCTCATCAGGCGCAAAGTCGAGGCCGGCGCTTTGCAGGTCGTCGCGGGCACGGTCAAACGCATCTGTGCGAGCGTGGCCAGGGCGGAGCTGTGCGAACTCTCCAGAGAGCGAGATGCGGCTATCGGCCCGTGTCTGGATAAACGGCAGTGCATCTACGCCCCGCGTAAGCCAGTCGGGTTCGATCTCAAAGGAGCCATCGAGTCCCCAAATGGTATTTTGGATGGGCTCCTCGCCAACGCGAAACTTGTCGATGGGGGCGCGTTCGCTAAGACGCATCACGGTAGCGCCCAGCGAAAGCCGGTCGCGCACGCGGTAGTCGGCTCGGGTGCCCAGCAGTGTTTTTTGCTGAATCTGAGCCAGTGTGTTTTGCTCATAGTTGATCTCAACATCGCGCCCGGCCGTTAAGTAGGTGGGGTTTGTAATGTTTACTGTGCCGCCTTGATAGTCGACTACATAGTCTACGCCCTCTTGCAGACGAGTGCCGCCTGATCGCACCTCCACCGACCCCTCGACCAGTCCAGCAAAGGCGTCCAGGTCGAAAAACTCCTGCACTGTGCCTTGCAGTTCGCCTCGAATGCGGAAGCGATCGCGTCCGGTGTTTTCATTGCGCGCGGTTTCGCGCTTCTGTCTGTACATTTCGCGGAAGGCAATCTCTTCGGCCTCGGCCGCGGGATTTCCGCTTTCAATGGCCGCATCCACAATGCGCTGGCCGAAGGGTTCCACATACGGAAAGAGAAGCAGGCCCTCAGAGGGGTCAATGGTAATTCCAGGAACGAAGTCAAACTCGTTATTGGGCTGCAGGGCCCCGCTGCTGTTGCGTCGGTCGAGCCCAAGCACCTGCATCAAAGGCGTTTGGCCTGCAATTGCAGGGATGGTGTTGGTTGCACTTTGCCCCGACGGCTCGTACTCAATGTCCACCTCAAAATTGTCGGCGGTAAAGCCGCGCCCTTGCAGAGGATAGATATTGCGCATCTGCAAGTACCAGGCTGCCGGATTGGATTGGGCTCCTGGTTGAGTGGGGTTGGCCGGACGCAGCATTTTGAGGGCCAGTCGGTCGGCATCCAGGCCAGCTCCTGCGCCCCCACTGTCGCCCGAGAGGTCGCCTACTTGCACGGTGGGCGCGCCCTGTCGCCGATACCGGTAGCTTACGGCCAGTGCTTCGTTCGACCGTAAGCTTTGGCTAAGCGAAATGTAGCCGAGGTCTTCGTTTAGCTGGTAATCGCGCCCTTCCTCTAAGCGCCGAAACGAGCCGGTCTGGAAATCCTGCTCGTTTAGCGTGTTGGTAAGCTGATCGGTTAGGATCGACGAAGGCGTGCTGGTGTCTCCATCGCGCAGGGCGTCAAGAATCGAGGCGTCGTATTGGTCGTTATCGGGGGAGGGAAGCACCGGGTCGGTGAACTCATCCGCGAGGTCGAGCACGGCGGTTGGCTCGCCCAGATCGACCATTGCCACGCCACGGCGCACGTTTTGAGCATCGGGGTCGGGCGAGGTTTCAAGGCGCCACACCTCAATATCGCTAATGCGGTCGAAGTTGTCGAACTTGGTAATGGTGCGTGGATCGTCGAGTGCGTCTTCCCAGCGGTTGCGGAAGTAGTAGCTAAGGAAGAAGTGTTTGTCTTCGTCGTAGTCCGTTGTTTTGAGATCAAACTCGGTGCGTTCGGCGCCGCCCTCAATAGAGAGCGAATTGCTTTGGCCGTCTTGCTGGCTTGCTACTGCTGTTAAGTTGAGGTTGCCAACCTGAAACTCGCTCTTGATGCCAAAAAGGCTTTGCCCGCCCCGAATGAGTGACGACGGGGTGCGGAGCGATACGTTACCGGCCTCCACCCGCTGTACGATTTCATCCTCGTATCCGGTGTAGACGATGCTGACTTCGTTCTGGTACTCGAAGGGATTATCGGTATCCCAGTCTACGTCGATTTGGAGTTTGTCGCCAACGGTGCCGGTAATTCCCAGGCGCAGGTCTTGTTTGAAGTCCGGGTCGAGTTGGCCGGCGTTTCCAGTTGTGGCGGCGCGTTCGTCGCTGCTGCGGTAGTTGAAGCCGGCGTCGATATCGGCATTGCCTACGATGCGTAGATCAACTTCGGGAGATCCGAAAATGGTGGAGAAAGCACTGGCTTCTCCACCCGGAACCGAAATGTTGAGGCCGAGGGCTTGGCGGTCTTGTGCGGCGCGGCGCTGCTGCTCTTGGGCAAGGTCGCGCCAGTTCTCGCGTTGGTTGGCAGCATATCGTTGACGGCGGTACGTGTCGGACGAGAGGCGGTAGCTGCGCTCATTGGGGGCGGTAGCGCGGTACGATTCGGCATCGGTGCCAAAGGAGAGCGTATCGAGTTCAACGTCGGGGGGCGGCGTGTGCGCATCCAGGAAAGGAATGGAGCGGGCAAACAGCGACGAGGTTTTCCATACGCGGTTGCGCAGTGCACGCGTGGTGATGGCGACCGAGGTGGTGTCTACAAGAAGGGAGTCAGGAGCTATGCCAAGAGGGTCGAGAGGGGCCGGTACGGTGTCGTTGGTATCGAGAGGGGCATCGAGGGCGTGGTCGTTATCGAACTGGAAGCGCGGGCGCTCTTCGGTGGTGTCCGCGGCGAGTGGTTGGGCGGACACAGATTGGGGGTCGGCACTACGCGAAGTCTCCCCCGGATTAGTGGGCGATCCAACAATGCTCCACGCCGCAACCAGGGCGAGAGACGTTAGGCCTGAAAGCGACACGGGCATCCAAGGCCAGTACAGCAGAGGTATGTTAGAAAAGGGGCGCAACGGCACAGGTACAAATGCAGCAAAAGCAGATTACGACACGCTGCGGGCACAGCACGTGCAGGGGTCCACGCTAAGAGCAGTAGCAGTACAGGCCGATACGCATAGGTTGGTTGATGCCGAAAACCAGTGACTGAAGGAGACACGACGCCCACACTGGCGCAGACGTTCCTGAAACGAGGGACCGGACTCTTACAATGTAACAACTGTGTTCCTCGAAGGCAAGCCTCCTGAGTGGCTTTATTTGTGCGTGGATACAGCCGCCTCTGTGGAAGAACAGGTGGTAGTGGATAGACGCTAAATGATAAGGTGGTTGGATACCGCAGTTTTGTCTTGTTCGAACCCCCTCTCCCTACGGGTTTCTCCCCCTTAGCCAAGGGGGAGATGTCCACAGGATCACGCCTGCGGCGAAGCTCGAAGACAGAGGGGGTTTGAGCGTGTTGCGATGATGTAACCACATGTCAATCACTTAATACCTTACCGCTACCGAACAGATTTTTGAAATGTTGCCCGTGGTGTTCTAAGGTTGTGCCACGATGCTCAGTCAGCAAATGGTATCGGTTTTTGGGCTATGCTGTGGTCGTGTCCATCGGCTGCTTATCCGTAATATCGACGTAGCCAT
Source organism: Natronotalea proteinilytica (assembly GCF_055379935.1). NCBI lineage: Bacteria > Pseudomonadati > Rhodothermota > Rhodothermia > Rhodothermales > Salisaetaceae > Natronotalea > Natronotalea proteinilytica. The sequence continues at coordinate 97,549 of NZ_AP043947.1, forward strand.
CGTACCAGGTTTCTTGGATGTCAAGCCCGTATTTGGCCAGGGCCTTGCAATATTCATCTTTGGGAAGAATGGCCTCGGGGACATCGGCACCGCCTTCGGCCATGTGGTTGCGGCGTGCAATCATCTTGGCAACGACAACGGTAGGCAGGCTTGTGCAATGCATCATGGCGGTGATCTCGTGGTCTTTGTCGTACCGCTCGATCATTTCATAGATAAGCGTTTTAGGCTCTCCGTTCTTTTCGCCCTGCACCATGACGCGCATCAGAACGGCGTCTTCGTAATCGCCACTTAAGTGGTCGCGCATGCGGCGGACAAGCAGGTCGCGGTACGTGAGGTGGGTACGCACACCAATTTTGCGGTTTTCGCCAAAGCCCAAGCCGATGACGAAGCGCATTTGGTGCGCATGACCGGGCCAGCGAATGGTTTTGTGATCGAAGTGCTCAAGCTTCCCCGTGAGGGATTCCGTTAGCGTCGAAAGGCCGCCTTGCGTGCAAAACGCCTCCATGTGACCAAACGGATCGCCAAAGTGAATGGTCTCATCATTGGAGAGCGAATCAACTTCGACGAGCGCGCCCTCTTTGATGTGCTGGGCAGGCCGGGTGTAATCGTCGAGGATGCGCTCGGCAGACCACGAGATACGGAAGTTGAACGGCGGTTGCGGGTGTAGCGGCACATCTCCCACACGGATGGCGGCAGCGGTGGGCCGATCAAACGCCTCCAGGCCGCGCATGGTGAGTACGTTTACAAGGCCGGGGGCAAGCCCACAGTTGGGCACGATCCAAACCGCCTTTTCGCGGGCGCGTTCGTGCAAGTCGAGTTCTTGCTGTACCAGGTCTTCATTGCCTCCCAGGTCGCAAAAGTTGATTCCCAGGTCGAGACAGAGTTCGGCCAGGTCGGGATTGAGTTCAGAGGGGGCTCCGCTAATCACACAGTCGCTGTCGCGCACGATTTGCGAGAGGACGCCCAGGTCGCGCGCATCCACCTGAAAGGAGCGCAGTGTGCTGTTGGGTTCGACAGAGTCGTGGAGCGTTTGAAGTGCACGCGAGCGCGTGTCGCATACCTGCACCTGACTGACGTCGTCGTGGCGGCACAGTTCACGAACAACCGCCGATCCGATAGCACCAGCGCCAATGACAGTAATAACCATGAGTTCGGGGGAGAAAAAGTAAGCAGAGCTATACAGCCCCGCGCCCTTCAAGAGCACGGGCAAGTGTGGCCTCGTCGGCATACTCAAGGTCGCCACCAATAGGCAAGCCACGGGCGATGCGCGTTAGCGTTATGTCAAACGGCTCTAGCAGTTGCGCAATGTAATAGGCCGTTGTGTCGCCTTCTACGTTCGGGTTAACCGCCAGAATAATCTCCTCCACAGGCACTTCGTTGGGAAGCTCTTCAGAAGATGTATCGGCTCCAGAATCATCATCAGGTTCAGGCGATGGAGCGCCGTTGGAGGCGTCTTCGGGGCCCGAAAACGACGGATCGATGCGTGCCGCTAACGACCGGATGTTCAGGTCGTCGGGGCCTACGCCGTCAAGCGGCGAAATTACCCCGCCCAACACGTGGTACAATCCGTTATAGTCGCCGGTGCGTTCGATGGCGAGCAAGTCGCTCGACTTTTCAACCACGCAGATGGTCGAACGGTCGCGTCGGTGCGATGCGCAAATGGGGCAGGGATCCTGATCGGTGACCACGTGGCAGGTTGAGCATTGCAAGACCTGGTCTTTCACCGCAAGCAACGCTTCGGCAATGGCCTCCACATCTTCGCGAGGCATTTTGAGCACGTGATTGGTGAGGCGCTGAGCCGTCTTGCGTCCAATTGTGGGAAGCGTAGCAAACTGCTCTACCAGCGCCTCTACCGATTCGGATGTAAACTGCATAAGATGTATAGAGGGAAGAAGCGGTCATGGACAGGCACACCGCACCCAGGGGAGATGGACGAGCCCTACGGACTCGCCCTTCCCCAAAACGTAGCGCAGTGCGTGTATGCGTTACAAGCCCAGTTGACTGGGGTCCATGCCAGGAGGCAACATGCCGCCCATGGAGCTTTTCATTTCTTGCTGGGCCATTTCGCCCGCCTCTTCAAGCGCCTTGTTTACACCAGCAATGACGAGGTCTTCAAGCAGTTCAAGGTCGTCGGGGTCTACCGCGTCCGGCTCAATCTCGATGGCCGTGATTTGCTGGTTGCCATTGGCCGTGACTTTCACCATGCCGCCGCCTGCTTCGGAAGTGACTGTTTTCTGGGCGAGCTCTTCTTGAGCCTGCGACATCTTCTTTTGCATGTCCATCATTTTCTTGAACATGTCGCCCATGTTGGGTCCACCGTTAGCCATAATCGTGTATTCAGTTGGTCAACAGAAAGAAACAGAGCACGGAAGGCCGTGCCGTTGCAATATCGGGAATGCAACGTGTAATTGGGGCATGTCGATCCGAGCAGCCTGCCCGATGAGCCGTTTTACCACACGGGTTCGGCCCCAAACATGGTGAAAAGGTCGTTGAGGCCGTCGTATTTTTCGCGCAGTTGCTTGATCTGGGTGCGTGGGTCGGATGGGGTTGCGTCTGATTCCGCTGAGGGTTCAGGCGCACGCACTTCAAGCGCAATGCGGTCGATTGCATCGTGGAGTTCATTGGGGAGCCGGTTGAGTAGCACCTCCTGGTTGTCGCGCAGCGTATCTCGATGCAGGCGTTTGGGTACAGCAAGGTGGAGGGTGCCGCGGTTGCACCGCAGCGGATCGGCGTCGTTAAGCAGACTGCCCAGGTTCATGCCGGTTTGCTTCACAGCTTTCACGTACTGCGGCCACGTTTGTTGGAGGGTTGCCATAACGCGATCGCCCGAGGCATCCGGTGCTCCAGCGGTGGCATAGGCACTGGCGTCGGCATTCTCTGTAATCGCGTTCGTGGGGGCTCCATCGCCGCCAGAGGGGTCGTCATCGTCGTCGGAGAGGGCAGGGGAGCCGAACAGGTCGAGGTAGCCCGTTTCGGTTTCGGAGCCCGAGGGGTTCGGGGTTGGTTCAGCAGGGGCCTCAGATGGATCTGCAGCAGAAGGGATAGGAGCGTCGGCTTCCGGCTCCTCCGATTCGGGGAGCTCCTCATCGGAATCCGAGGCGTCGGTGGATGCTGAAGCAGGGGTCTCCTCTTCCTCTACGTCAGGTGTCGTTTGCGGGGGCGTGGCGGCTGCCTCGGGGCTGTCATCGTCTTCGCTCGCTTCGCCCGTTGCATTCGGTGGCGCGGAGGCGGGAGCTGAAGGGGTGGGGGCTTCAGGCGGTTCGCTGTGTGAGTCGGGGGCAGGAGGCCCGGGGTCGGGTTCTTTGGAGGCCGCCGGTGAAGTGGCAGAAGCCGTAGCCGATGCCTTCGGAGTGGAGGGGGCCGCTGCTTCAGGGTCAGATGGCGGGGAAGATTCCGATCCGTCGGGCGAAGAGGGAGCGGGTGAGGTGGGCAGCGTGCCGTCCTGTGCATGTTGGGCCAGCGTATCCAACTGAGCTAATGCTTTTTGCACGTCGCCTGCGCGGGAGAGGTGCGCCATGTTGAGTAGCGCCAGTTCGAGCTTGAGGCGCGGCTGGCTGCTTTGCTTGACGTCGGTTTCGGCTTCGCCCACGATCATGAGGAGGCGCAGCAGGTCGGCTTCGCTGAAGCGGTTGCTGCTTTCTACGTAGCGCGGACGCGCGGATTCGGCGATGTCGGAGAGCGCTTCGGGACCCAGTGTGTGCGCCACGAGCAGATGGCGAAGGTGCTCGGTGAGTCCGGCCAGGAATTCTTGCAGGTCGTAGCCCGTGCTCATCACGTGCTGTACCAGTTTGAGCACGCCGCCGCTGTCGTTGTTGGCCACATGGTCAACCAGTTGAAAGAACAGGTCGCGGTCCACCACGCCGAGCGCCTGGGCGAGTTCGCTGTAGGTGAGATTCTCGCCACAGAGCGAAACAGCCTGGTCGAAGGCGGAGAGGGCATCGCGTAGGGCGCCATCGCCTTTGCGGGCGATGAGCATGAGCGACTCTTCGTCGGCGGTGATGCCTTCGTTCTCGCAGATGTGCTGCAGCCGGGTTACGATGCGAGGCACGGGGATGCGCCGAAAGTCGAACCGCTGACAGCGCGATAGGATGGTGGGCAGCACTTTGTGCGGCTCGGTGGTGGCAAAGATGAACAGCACGTGCGGCGGCGGCTCTTCGAGGGTTTTCAGCAGCGCGTTAAACGCCTGGTTCGAGAGCATGTGCACCTCGTCAATGATGTACACCTTCTTTTGGCTGCCCTGCGGAGGGATGCGCACCGACTCGCGCAGCTCTCGGATGTCGTCGACTTTGTTGTTGGAGGCGGCATCAATCTCAAAGATGTTGAGGCTGCGCCCGTCCTCGAACGACTGGCACGAGTCGCAGGTGCGGCACGGCTCGGCGTTGTCGGGACGCTCCTCCAGCGGCGTTTCGCAGTTGATGGCTTTGGCCAGGATGCGCGCTGCGGTGGTTTTGCCCACGCCGCGCGGTCCGCTAAAGAGATACGCGTGAGCCAGCCGGTCGAGCCGGATTGCGTTTTTGAGCGTGTCGGCCACGTGGTCCTGGGCTACCAGGTCCGAGAACACCGCCGGGCGGTACTTGCGGGCAGTAACAAGATAGCGGTCGGCCATAGCGTGGGCGGGGCGGCAAACAAAAGCAGCAACGAGAAGGACAGGACGGTGCAATATACGGGCTGCACAACATGCCGTCAACCCGTGTACGAGTCAATGAGGGCGGCGTTGCGCGGTGGAGGTGGATGGGTTTGCTTGCATGTCAGTCTGCGACACTTTAACTTTTTACTATTAGAGTAGTATTTGGGTTTTTGAGACTTTGAGCGTGGTTGATATGCGGTTGATAGTTTGTGTTTTAATGATTGGTCTAACTGCTGCCTCCGTTTGTGGGTGTGTACCTCCTCCCGAGGAAGCGCTTGTTGATCGGGGATATGCGTTGGAAACCCAAGACTTTTACGACGCGGCGCGGCATGGAGATACGGAGGCCGTGCGGCTGTTTATTGAGGCGGGGATGGATCCTAACAAGCAAGCACGATACGGCTTTCCGCCTCTGATTGGTGCTTCGTACTATGGCGCTACAGAAATTGTGGCCATGCTTCTTAGCGCAGGGAGTAATCCCAACGTACAGGGGGGGCGCGGAGAGACGGCGCTCCGATTTGCAGCCTCAGAGGGACATGACAACATCGTGGATTTGCTTCTCCAGTTTGGGGCCGATCCTAATATCGAACAAAGGGAAGGGGGTACGGCACTGATGGGAGCTGCTTTTGGTGGACATATCGATGTGATTGAGCGCTTGCTGGATGCAGGCGCAGATCCTTTAGCCCGCTCTGAAGAGAATGAAACGGCGCGCTCTATCGCTCAGGCGCAAGGGCATGAGGAAGCAGTTCGTGTACTCGTCTGCGCTGTGGAAAAGAAAAGGACGATCCAGTAGAATAGAACCACTGGCGTCACGTTTTTTTTTACACTTGAATGTTGCATTACATGACGTCCGTATCTAAAATACTACTATCATAGTATTTTTATAAAAACCATATAGCGACTATGCGCGTATCAAACTTCATACTGATCGTTCTTTTTCTGCTGGGCTCCTCGGTCTTTAGTGTGTATGCACAATCAGAAATGGGAGCCCTCCAGCAGGTGCCCATTCAAGATGCGGAAGCCCCCCTTGATGCCGTTCATTTTGTGGAGCCCATAGGTGAGGACTCGCTAATCATTGCTGACGGCACAGGGCGTCTTGCGCTTTTTGTCGATGGTGCGTATGCAACCGATCTTGGTGAGCAAGGCCAGGGCCCCTGCGAACATCAGTCGATGTTGGCAACCGATCGATACACGTCGTTGGTTTTCGGACTTGATCGTAGCCAGCAGCGGATTTTGGCGTACGATGCGGCATCGGGCGCCTGTCTCGGCCAGATACAATCGTCAGACCTACGGCGTGCCACGGGGCTTGCCAGCGCCGAGTCGAATCTGTTTCTTACGCGGGGGCAGTACACATCGCAGACCGAGTCCGATACCCCGCTTTTCTTCCGTGTTGACCGTGAACAAGAGGTAGAGGGTGAACCTGTAGAAGGGGCCGTTGTGGTAGAGGCATCGTTCACGCTGGCTGATCTTGATCCGGTTTTGCTTCCTGTTCCGATCAGTGTGCGAACGCCCGTGGAAACGCATGGGACATCGGTATATTTTGCGCTTCCGTTATCTCCAAAGATTGTTCGATATGACCGCGAGACTGAGCAATTCTCGTCGTTTGAGATTGACCTTGCGCTTCCGACTGATGATGAGGTCGCATCGCTTGCCCCCGAAGACCTACTATCGCTGGTAGAGCGCGAGATCGAATTTGTTGAGCACCTGCACGTCACTGATGATCATCATGTGGTAGTTGCTTCGCGGCGTGGAACAGGTGCTGATGGCGTATGGCGAGTGCAGGTGTACGATCATAACGGCACGAAGCAAGCCGACCAGACCGTTGAGCATCAGATTGTTGACCTTACTGGAGAGCACATTCTGCAACTCGTGACAGGCGAGACCGAAGATACGGTGTATACCGTTAGGCAGGTGCCGTATGCGTTGCCATGATGATATAATCATACTCCTGCTTCTTCAGAGGACTTAGCGCACTCTTCGTGCAGTGAGATTCGAGAGCCGAAACTTTCATGGAGATCAGACCGTGTGCATTGATCTGAACACTGTAGCTGCACCCCAGATATTGCTAAGGGCCCGTTCCAAACCCATGAAAAAAGATCTGCACCCCGAGTATACGCCGCTGACCGTCACATTGGCAGACGGCTCTACCATCGAAACGCGTTCGACTATGGACGCCGACACCTACGAGTCGGATGTCGATTCGTCCAACCACCCGTTTTACACCGGGCGGCGCCAGTTTGTAGACACGGCCGGGCGCGTCGAGAAGTTTAACCGGCGGTATGGTCTCTCCAGCGATGAGGACGAGGACGAAGACGAAAACGACGAGTAACCATTCCAGCGCTTTACTCAGAGAAGGGGCGACCTGTACTGCAGGCCGCCCTTTTCTCGTTACACGCCTTGTGTTTTGTTTCACGCGACACCCCTAAACGTATATGAGTGCCTCCGTAAACCCCGTATCTATTATTACGCAGAAGCGCGACGGTCATTCGATTGCTGCGCCCGATATCCAGGCGCTTGTACAGGCATACACCAACGAAGAGGTGCCGGACTATCAAATGAGCGCCTTTCTGATGGCGTCGTTTCTGCAGGGGCTTGATGATGCGGAGGCCGCCGCCCTTACCGATGCGATGCTGCACTCCGGCACGGTGCTCGATCTAGGCGATACGCCTGGTATCAAAGTGGATAAGCACTCGACCGGCGGTGTGGGCGACAAGGTGTCGCTTATTCTTGCGCCCATTGTGGCCTCGCAAGGCGTGCCGGTGCCCATGGTGTCGGGGCGCGGTTTGGGGCACACCGGCGGTACGCTCGACAAGCTGGAGTCCATCCCCGGCTTTCGCACCGATCTGTCGATGGAGGCGTACAAGGCGCAGCTGGAAGACATCGGCATCGTGCTAATTGGGCAGACGGAGGAGATGGCGCCTGCCGACCGCAAGCTCTACGCGCTGCGCGATGTAACGGGTACGGTGGAGTCCATTCCGCTCATTGCAGCTTCCATTATGAGCAAAAAGCTCGCCGAGGGCATCGACGCGCTGGTGCTCGACGTGAAGTGCGGACGCGGGGCATTCATGAAGACGGAGGAAGATGCCCGCGCCCTTGCCGAAACGCTGGTCGCAATTGGCGAGGATCATGATACCCCGACTGTGGCGCTACTCACGGACATGAACATTCCACTCGGACGGGCTATCGGCAACTGGCCGGAGGTGGCGGAGAGCATCGCCTGTTTGCGTGGCGAGCACGACGACACGGCGCTGATGGAAGTCACCTACGCGCTTGCCGGCGAGATGCTGGCGCTGGGCGATGTAGCCGACACGCCTGAAGCTGGCCGCAAGCAGGCTCGTGCGGCTGTGGCATCTGGCGAGGCGCTCGACTGCCTACGCACCCTTGTTGCTGCGCAAGACGGCGACGTGAGCACCATCGACGACCCGGCCACCCGCCCGCAGTCGGAGCCCGTTGCGACCGTTACAGCGCCCGACGATATGCACGGCTTCGTGACTGATATTGATGCGCTTGCGCTCGGGCACCTCAGCGTAGATCTGGGGGCAGGGCGTCGCACGAAGGAAGACACGGTGGATCCCACAGCCGGACTCACGTTGCGTGCGCATGTAGGAGATGCCGTGGAACCGGGGGATGTGCTTGTAGAGCTGTACACGGGCCGCACCGATCGAATTGAGGCGTTCAGCGAAGCTGTGCTATCGGCGTACACGGTAGGCGATGCGATGCCCGAGCGCGGTGCTGCCGTGTGGGATCGCTACACCAACGGTGGTTGGGCACAGGGGTGAACGGTTTGTCATATCCCCGAACCATCATCGACCGGCAGTGACACGGGTAGCTCTGCGCGGGGCATTGCGCAGGGCCGCCTTCAAATCGCCGGGATTGCCTCCGTTCAAGATGATCGATTCGATGCCCTGCTCGGCTAGCGCAAGGGTAGTCTCTACGCGATGGGTGATGCCGCCGGTTACATCGGTGCCTTCGGGATCCGAAAGAGTAGGGAGCAGGTCAGCGGCTGTGATGGGCGTAAGGTGGGTGAGCGTGGCGCCCTGGGCGTCGTACACCCCATCGGTGTTGCCGCACCAGAGTACGCGGTCGGTAGGGTGCCCTTGCTCGCGAAGCGCATCGATGGTGGTGCGAAAGACGGTTTCGGTGGAGCAGATGGCCCACGATCGCGAGCGGTCGAGCGTCACATCCCCACAGACAACGGGTAGCGCACCGTGGGTGAGCGCCTGCTCCAACGCGGCGATGTGACAGGAAACAGGTGCGCCGTCATCGGTGATAAGCAGGTTGCTGGGCCGAAACGACACCGCTGGCACGTTAACGGCTCGAAGCGCGTCGATTACCGCGCAATGCAGCCGTCCCATTGCGTGTTGAATTGCGCTGATGGCTTGTGCAGCAGACGTGGACTCGCTATCTGCGTGCGCCGCAGCTACGTGTCCGAATGAGCCGCCGCCGTGTCCGAGTATAAGGTGTCCTGCCTGCTCCGACCACTCTTCGGACAGCTCCTGCGCCAGCCGGCTGAGTACCTCGTGGCGGAGCGTGAACGCGGTGGTTTTGTCGGTAATGAGGCTGCCGCCCCATTTGACGAATGTACAGGCAGGCATAGCAGATCGGCCTAAAAGAGCGGATCAGCGGAGGTTGGGCCCGCGCCCACGCCATCGCGAATGGTGTAGTGGACGGCCTTCAGTTGGTCGAGCCGGTCGGCCACTTGGGGTTCATCCGAAGCGGGGCAGATGACGTGCACGTTCGCACCGGCGTCCATAGTGGCGTAGGCCGAGAGGCCATCGGTGCGCAGATTGCGCACGGCTTCCAGCACGGTAAGCGTGCCGGGCGACCAGTAGAAGATGGGCGGTTTCGAGGACATAGTAATGAGGTGCAGTTCCACGCCGTCGGTTTCGATGACGGTACCCAGTTGCTCCATGTCACGTGCGTTGATGCCGGCACGGGCGTTCTCCATCCGTTCGTCGATATGCGCCATGCGCTGTTCGTAAAACGGACTGGAGGGGGCTCGCTCATGACCAAGGCGCGAGGAGACTGGCTTTGGGTCGGTGTCGACCACGGCGATAACATCGCGCAGGTCCCAGTGAGTATGCGGCGCGATGGAGGTAGCCGCATAGTCGTCGCCTTCTGGCCAGGTTACGTATCCACCCAACACAGAGCGGGCCGCCGATCCTGATCCACTGCGCCGTGCCCAAACGGATTGCGCCTCGGCATCCATATCCATATTGAGGGCTTGTAGGGTAGCCAGTGTGAGCGCAGCGAATCCAGAGGCCGATGAACCGAGTCCGGCTTCTGCGGGAAAGACATTGCGCGTGGCTACGGTGAACGTACCGGTGCGCTCGGCAAACGTGCGGATGCGGTTGAGGTGCGCAACGATCGGCGCTCGAAATTCAGCATCTGCAGGGGTGAGTGTATCGTCATCGGTCGTAACGAATACCTCATCGTTGCCCTCCGTGCCCTCATTAAAGGCGACGGTGGTGCGGGTGGTGCAGTGCTGCAGCGTCATGGAGAGCGACGGCGCACGGGGGATGGCGCGATCGATGTCACGGACGCCCCAGTACTTCACAAAGGCGATATTCGAGGGGGCTTCGACAGTTGCTTTAGCCATGCACGTACGGGGTTTCGATGGGATGGGCCCCCTCTACACACAGGGGCACGTTGAATTCGGATAGGTGACGCAGGTGGTGCCACATGGGCGTGTCGGGATCCGGATGATAGACGATGAGCGACCCGGCTCCGCTTCCAGTGAGTGCTCCCGCGCCTGATATTTTGGCCGCGCCTCCTTTGCGCTCGATGGTACGGATGCATTGCCGTACTGGAGGGGGAACCACGCCCAGCGCTTCGAGGCAGGCTTCGCCCTCGCGCAGCAGCGTAAGGAGCGTGTCCGACGAGACGTCGGGGGTGGCGAGCGTGTCGCGCAGGCGCCGCGTGGTGGTTTCGATGCGGTCGAGCACATCGGTGAAGGCGGCGGGGTCATCGGCACGGCGGGCGCGCACCGCATCAACCACAGTGCCCGTAGATTCGTTGGGCGATCCGGTGTGGTAGATGCGAACATTGTCAAGGACCGGAGCGCGTGCATGCACGGAATGCCATTGGAGGGCATCGCCATCCGATTCAGCCCACACGAGGCCACCGCGTAGAATGGTGGCAGGGTCTACGCCCGAGGGCGTGCCGTGCTGTCGGCGCTCGATGTCGAGCGCTATGTTGAAGAGCGTGTCGTCGGAAAGATCGGCGTTGTGGTGGGTTAGGCAGGCCTTTGCCACGGCCACGCCAACCGCCGCAGAACTGCCAAATCCGGCGCCTACAGGCTGGCTAGATTCGACGGTAAGGTCGATCGGGGTTTGGGCAAGAGAGGGGGCGTGACGAGCGGCTTCACCCAGGGCCACTTTCACAAGGTGTGCGGGATCGCTTCCACGCATGCGAGCAAAAGCTTCTGCCGTGGGGGTTTCGTTGTAGGTATGCCATCGGCGGCGCACCGTATCGGCGTAGGTTTGGATGGCCGTCCAACTCGTCTCTTCATGATGCTCCCATTCAGCCAAATGAATGCCAACGCCTGCTGTAGAGCGTGAGTTTATGGTGGCATGCAGCCAGAGGCCAAGCGCAGCGACAAGCGCAGGGCGCTGGTAGACGACGGCATGCTCGCCCATCAGAATAAGTTTAGCAGGTGCGCGTACGGTAGTTGCGCTCATGAAAAGGAGGTGGGGTGAGACAGGAGGTACGAAGAGGAGCGCACGGACTAGTTGGCGTTGGAATGTCCGTTGGGCGAAGATGGGGTGGGGCGCCCCAATTCGTTATGGGCACGTGCCAGATGGTGAGAGCTCAAGGCGCCCATGAGTGAGAGTTCACCGGCAAGCACGGTCGCACCGAGCATTTCAGCGACTTGCATAGCAGCAGCGCCAGGTTCATCGGGGTCAAGCGAAATGCCCATGAGTGAGAGGGCATCGGACTGGGTTTGTAGCGTTGTGCCGCCTCCTACAGCGCCAAGAGGCACATCCGGCATGAAAATAGAGACGTACACCCCGTCATCGCCACGGGGCTCAATGCAGGTGGTGCCCAGCGCGCCTTCAACCACCTGGGCAATGTCTTGTCCGGTGGCCACAAAGAAGGCGGCTACCATGTTCGCGTAGTGGGCGTTCATGCCCATGGAGCCGGCGGCGGTGGAGCCAATCATGTTTTTGCGATATTGCACCTCCACCAGATCCTCGGCGGTTGTTTTCAGGTAACGTTTTAAGACATCAGCGTCCAGCTCGACCTCGGCAAAAATGCGTTTGCCGCGTCCTTCTTGAATGTTGACTGCCGAAGGCTTTTTGTCGACACAGTAGTTGCCCGAAAGCGAGACAAACTCGATGCCGGTTTCAGGCACAATGAGATCTTGGATAACACGGTTGCATGCCAGGGTAGCCATGTTCATGCCCATTGCATCGCCTGTGCCAAATCGAAAGCGGAGGAAAACCGTGGAGCCAAGAGCAAACGGGCGAATGTCTTTTAGTTCGAGGTAGCGGCTGGTGGATTCCACCTGCGTACGGATCTCATCTTCGTTTTCTTCGATCCATGTCGTAAACTGCTTGGTCTCGCGGATTCCGCTCGTCCGAAACACAGGGGCGCGCGTCATCCCAATGTCTTCAACGTGGACAATGGCGCCACCGGCAGCGCGAAGGGTTGCGCAGCCGCGGTTTGTGCTGGCAATGAGTGCGCCTTCGGTAGTGGCCAGAGGCACGTAGCGGTCGTCGTTTATGTAGTCGCCCCGAACAGGTACCGGACCGACAGCCCCCATGGGCACTTGGGCCACACCGATCAGGTTTTCGCAATTGCTGCTTGATACCGTTTCGGCATCAAACGAATAGTGGTGCAATCCATGGGTGGTTGCGCCCGAAGCCCGTTCAAGGGCTTCTCGACGTACGGAGGCCGCTTCGCGCGCGGAGAGGTCAGACGGAAGCTTGTGAAGCGAGAGGTCGCCGGTGGCAAGGGCTTCTACAAGCTGCTCACGCCGTTCGTTTGTAAGCGAAAAGGGAACGGCCTGGGAAGATACTGTGCCGTTGGTCGTGGTTGGACTACCGCTACTCATTGCCCTGCATTCATTTGGTTTCGAAGGACTTTCGTTACCACGTATGTTCATAGTAGATGTTTGCTGAAGATCAAGAATCAATGGAGCGTTTGCACAGAACCGGCTTGCTCTCGGATGAGTCGGTGCTCCATTGAGCGCTTAACATTGAGCGCTTAACGGGTCGGCAGTGATACGGCACTGGGCATGGCATGCATTATGATAAAGGAGGGAATGCTCATGTTGAAAGCAGAAACACGGGTCAATCAATGCCTGGATTGGCGTAACCAAAACGTACAAGCCTGGAATGGGATGCACCGAAATGGGAATGTATAGATACAAGTCATTTAGTCAGTGATCATCACTAAAAATACAATGCACGAACCCGTTGTCGAACGTAGTACGCTTACAAGCCAGGAATTAGGGAAGAAGCCAGGGTGGGGTATTAACCTATCACATCGAGCGTGTGATAGATGTAAAACTGGGCTCGTTGCGACGAAACCAATAGCACATCGGTACAGGAGCGTACAACTAAAGCCTCCTGGGACACAAGTATACGCTGCCATGCAGCGGGTAAAGGTTCACCCGCATAGTGTTCGTGACGCGCCAAACAAGGGCGTCAATACATGTAATTACTACTTCTTACAATAGCATGAGCACGGCTGAGGTGCAAACGCTGCATTGATTGGTAACTGACTTTTGCCAAACTGTACGCACTCACCAGGCAGAACGTAACAGTGCACAATCAAGACGAATGCGAATATACGACAATATGCCGCCATCGTTGCGCTCTTCATCGGTGCAAGGTAAACAGCATCTGGAATAAGCCGTACCGAAGGCGATTTCGCTATTCTCCTATTCCCAGCCTTAGCTTGTGAACCTGTGGTCCTATAGAGGGGCAGTACTTGCCGCCTGTACGCTTGCCTTTTTTGCAACGATGGTAGCCCGGCTTGCAATTAGTCCGGTCGTGCCTGCCATCAGCGATGCGTTTGACGTTTCGAATGCGGCTATTGGAATAGCACTTACAGGCATGTGGCTCGCGTATGCCCTCACGCAATTTCCGAGCGGGCTGCTAGGCGATCGATTTGGCGAGCGAACCATCATTCTTATCGCGGTAGCTGGAACGGCGGGGGCGAGTGCGCTACTTGCTGTTGCGCCCTGGTACGGTGCGTTTTTAGTGTGTGCCGTTCTACTTGGTGGCATGGCCGGATTGCACTACAGTGCAGCTACCTCGCTGCTCACACGAACGATTCCCCAGACCGGATCGGCGATTGGCATTCACTCGGCCGGTGCACCATTAGCCGGAGTGCTTATTCCCGTGGCTGCTGGGTTTGTTGGGGCCTGGCTTGGGTGGCGCTATGCCGTTGCACTGGGCGCCATCGTTTCACTTCCCACAGCCTTATTGGTAGGGTATGTAGTGCGTCCAACGCCGCCAGTACGTCCCGATACCGCAATTCGATCACGTATCCGGCTCGCCCCTATCGTAGAGCTGCTTGCACGCCCCCCCATTGCGATAACCGCTGTGTTGGCATTAATCGGTGCGTTTGTATGGCAAGCCACGGCGTCATTTCTGCCTACCTTTCTGGTCGCATATCATGGATATTCTGAGCCGCTTGCTGGCGGGTTGTTCTCCGCATACTTTGTAGTTCAAGGACTTGCACAACCCGGCATTGGCATGCTTTCCGACCGTGTGGGACGCGAAGCGGCAGCTCTCTTAGCCTCAACGGTTGGAGTGGCTGGTTACAGCGCGTTTGTCTGGGGAAGTTCACTGAGCGTGCTTATAGCAGCCACAGTGGCTATTGGGATTGCTATGAGTTGGGGCGCTGCGCTCCTTCCTAAGTTTATGGACCACCTCAGCGCAAAAGAACGAGGCGCCGGATTTGGATTGATCCGAACTAGCTATATGGTGCTGGGCGCAAGCGGAAGTGCGGTGACAGGCATTGTTGCAGATGGGGCAGGCTGGGCAGCGGCTTTTTGGATGCTGGCTGGCCTTATGGGCGCCATGGGGATCGTGCTGTCTGTTATGACCATATTTCGAGCACAGAAAGAAGCGACATCTCCTCAACGCTAAAATATGAAGCAGCTGGGTAATCATTGACCTGTGACAACGGATTGTGCTATGGGTTCAGAAGGCGCAGCGCTCCCCATCGTCCTGTCATCCCGGACAAGGCGCCCCTGGCGCCGCTGATCCGGGATCCATTCCGCCGGTTGAAGGCTGCCTTTACGTCCGGCACGCACCCATCTATATGGGCTATTAGGGGATGGATCCCAGATCGTCGCTACGCTCCGTCTGGGATGACTGTGTAGGGGCATAAACACGCTTCTGCACGTTCAACGGCAGATACATGTATAGCACAACGCGTCTTGACAGGGCAGTAGCTGGGTTACGAATAGATTCAGCAGTGCCCCATTAACTGTATTTTCATCATTAATGTTGTATTTCAGTTGCTACTCTGTGAAGGGAGGGTTACGATTACATACCCACACAATCACATTGTGTAAGCTGGTTCAGTAAAAGACGCCATTTTGCTCTACGCATTAGACTAATCAGTTTAAAGTGTAAGCTTCCCCCTATCTTTTACCAGCTTGCTAAAAATCAGAGCGTAAGACCTACTGGATCAATCAGAAAGTCTCTGGTTTGATTGATGGTGTGTTGTTGGCCATTGCTTTAAAGTAGCGAGCAGCTAGCCATCTAGGGTACTATTCTGAAGTCTATGCTGAATTGTCTTTCACATAACTGAATAACTGCTATGGAACATCGTAACCATTCGCGGTCCTTTCTTGAGGACATACCTATACCAATACGGACAGCCCGTGCGCCCATGTGCACGCGGCTGGTTCCGTTACTGATGGCGTTTTTGCTTGTCGCAGCGCCATTTGTTACGTCCCCAGCGTGGGGGCAAGAACTTAACCATGACGCGCCCGATGAGGCCATTACGGAAGGTGTGCTGCACATCAAGGTTACCGAGCAAGCCAAGTCGAGCGTACAGCTTACGCAAGACAATGGCGTGGCCCAATTGGGCATTGCTTCGGTTGACCAACTCAGTGCGCAGTACGGCGTAGAGCGCATGGAGCGCATCTTTCCCACGAATCCGCGCTACGCCGAGCGTCATGCCGAGTGGGGGCTCGATCGGTGGTACCGTGTCTATTTAGATACGCCCGAAGTCGGGCTCAGTCGTGATGCGGTGAGCGCCTTTCATGCCGATGCCAACATTGAGATGGCCGAGCATGCGCTGGAGAAAGAGCTTGTGGCTACCCCGGTAGAAACCACCGAGCGCACCCTCGACCTGATCGATCAGCTGACGGCGCAAGACGACGGAGAGATTCCTAACGACCCGCTCTTTGATCAGCAGTGGCACTTCCACAACACTGGCCAGACGGGTGGTACCCCCGGTGCTGATATTAGCCTCCCCATGGCTCATACCGTTGAAACGGGAAGCCAGGATGTTATCGTGCAGGTGGTCGACTCGGGGATTGAGATCGATCATCCCGATATTCAGAATAACCTGTGGATCAACCCCTGTGAAGAAGACGACGGGCAAGACACCTGCGGCAATGGGTACGTAGACGACATCTACGGCTACAACTTTGCCGACGATGTGTCTAGTCCAGAAATTGTCAACCCTGGCGTTATAGACAATTCCCACGGTCTGCATGTCTCTGGAACCGTTGCTGCAGCAAATAACAATGACGAAGGCGTAGCCAGCGTAGCAGGTGGCGATGGTACCCCAGGTAGCGGCGTCCGCATTATGACCGGACTCACATTTGGGTCAGTCAACGGCGGATTTGCCGAAGCGCTCGTCTATGGCGCGGACAACGGTGCGGTTATTTCCAACCACAGTTGGGGGTACACCTCGCCAGGCACTTTTGAGCAGCCGGTGCTTGATGCGATTGACTACTTTACCGAAGAAGCCGGTGGACCTGATGCTCCGATGGATGGAGGGTTAGTCGTTGCCGCAGCCGGTAACAGCAACTCCGATGCCGATTGGTATCCGGCTTTCTACGAAACAGCGATGGCTGTTGCAGGCACCGATCACAACGACAGCAAATATTCCGGGTCTAACTTTGGCGACTGGGTTGAAATATCAGCGCCGACCGGCGAAGCCTTTGATCATCCGGTGTGGAGTACGATTCATACCTCACAAGGCGAATATGGAGGCGACATCTGGGTAGGTACCTCGATGGCATCGCCCCACGTAGCAGGTGTTGCTGCGCTTATCGCATCAAATCAGCCCGGCTTTACGTCGGATCAGTTGCGTGCGCGCCTCATCGCAACAGGCGATCCCAACAACGCTCCCGAAACCATTGGCCCGCGTGTGAACGCCTATGCCGCGCTCACCGCCGATGACACCCCGCCCGATCCCATCACGGATCTGACAGTGGTGTCGCCTACGATGGCCTCTGGTGCAGCGGTGCAGCTTGAATGGACCGCTACCGGCGAAGCTGAAAGTGAAGGCACGGCGACTAGCTACGACCTTCGCTACAGCACCGATGGACCGATCGACACGGAAGATGACTTTGCGGCGGCTACGCCCATTGAAAATCTTCCACCGCCTCAAGAAGCGGGGACCACAGAGTCGTTCACCGCGCAAGGCCTTCCGTTTGACACGGAAGTGCACTTCTCTATCAAGGCGTTTGACGTGTTGGGGAACGGATCCGACCTGTCCAACTCGCCGAGTACCGTAACCGGCACAGCCCCTGAACTGGCGCTGACGCCCGATTCGTTCACTGAAACCATCGAGACCAATGAGGTCCGCGACGTTTCGATGACCGTATCGAACACCGGCCCCGCCGATAGCGGACTTGAATACAGCTTCCCGGGCTTTGCTGCCCAAAATCTGCTGCGTCAGCCGGGTGTAGAGGCAAATAACACCGCTCCACTTGGACTCATGCGCGACTTCCAGAAAGGAGAAGATCCGCATGCAGGTGACGGTCACCCCGTCTTGTTAGGCGCAGGTGGTCCTGACGACTTCGGTTATAGCTGGATTGACAGCAACGAAGCAGGTGGTCCGGCCTTTGGTTGGGTCGATGCTTCTGAAGAAGGCGACGAAGTTACAGGCGTAAGCGGTACCTGGGACGGCAATGCCTCGATTGATATTCCCTTCTCGTTTCCGTTCTACGAGGACGAGTACACCGAAGCACAAGTCTCGGTCAATGGCTGGATCAACTTCGATGGGTTTGACGGTGGTGGATTTTCAAACAACGAAATTCCAAGCACGGATGCCCCGAGCAACTTCATCGCCGCGTTCTGGGATGACCTGGATATGCGTACTCAAGGAACGGTGCATACCTACCACGACCAGGCCAACAGCCGCTTTATCATCCAATGGACGGATGTAGAGAAGTCGTTTGATGATGGATCAGAGCTCACGTTCCAGGCCCAGCTCTACACCAATGGGCTTATCCGCCTACAGTACCTTGAGATGGAAGGGACAATGAGTGCCTCTACAATTGGTATTGAAGCACCTGCCGGGCTTGACGGCCTGCAAGTCGCCTTCAACACGCCGTATGTCGAAGACGAGCTTGCGATTGACATCGAAGCCGTCCCGGACTTCATCGCGGATGTGAACCCGGCCTCGGGCTCACTCGCTGGAGGCGATAGCGACGACGTATCCATTACGCTCGACGCTGAAGGCGTTGCACCGGATACCTACGAAAATGAGCTGGCACTGACGACGAATGATCCGAATGCTGAATCGACCCTGATTCCGTTCGACATCACCGTTGACGCCGGCCCGGCCGCCATTGCGGTGAACCCAGACGAGATTGACTTTGGTGCGTTGATCGAAAACGATGAGGCCACCGAAAGTCTGTTTGTCGATAACGTAGGCGGCGATGATCTGGAAGTAACCAGCATCACCTCCGACAGCGACGACTTCACCGTCGATATCGAGACGCCCTTTACCGTTGGGTTTGCTGATCCAGCGCGCGAGGTCCCCGTGACGTTCTCCCCCACATCGGTTGGGGACATTAGCGGTACGATTACGGTTGAGAGCAACGCCGAAGACAATGAAACCGTAACGGTTGAGGTGACCGGCGAAGGATTGCCGGCTCCGGTCATTGGCGTAGATCCCGAGAGCATCGAAGCCACTGTTGACGTAGGAGCGACCGAGGAACGGACGCTCACCGTAGATAACACCGGTGGAAGTGATCTCGACTTCGAAGCGATTGTCATCACTAACGGGGAAGATGTAGACCCCGAAATGGTCGCTGCTCCGTTTGAAGGCCGCACCGGCACAAGCACGTCGGCAGACGCCTTCTCAAGTCAACGTCCTGCAGGCGAATCGGCCACGCCGATGCCGTTTCAGGCCAGTGACTTTGTGTATCAGCTCGATGATGGATCCAGCGAAAACGCACTCGGCGCAGGTGGAGGCGACATTCTCTGGCTGAATGCGTTTGAAGCGATCGAAGGCGCCACGACCATTACGTCGATTGCCTCGGCGTTTGGAAGCAGTGAAGCATCTGGTCTGCCTGAAGGCGAACCGGTCGAGTTCTTGCTCTACGACGACCCAACCAACAACGGCGATCCAAGCGATGCCGTACTGCTTGAGCGGGTCGAAACCACAAGCGAGAACCCGCACACCGATGAGTTTCAGGTGGTAGACATTGCCCCAACGGACGTGGAAGGCACGTTCTTCATTGGCGTGGTCTATCGCGACTACGTGGATCAGCAGTTCCCGGCTCCGATCGATGAGAGCAGCCCGTCGCAGGGCGCCTCGTGGGTGGTAGCCGATGCGCAAGGCGTCAACGAGAGTGATCTCGGCGACAATGAATTGGGCCCAGATAACATCGACGAACTGGGCTTCCCCGGCAACTGGCTCTTGCGCGCCGACGGAACGTCGGGTGTGGTCGCTGTATCGCCTACCTCAGGTACTGTAGCGCCCGATGAGGCGACGGATCTAACCGTCACCCTCGATGCTACAACCGCCGAACCGGGCACCTACGAAGGAAGCATTCGTCTGTTGAGCAATGACTTTGCGAATAGTCCGCTCAACGTACCGTACGACGTGTTCGTCGATGCCGGCCCCGCACAAATTGCTGTATCGCCTCAAGTCCTTGAGTACGAGCCGCAATTGGTGGGAGCAACCGCTACCCTCTCGTTCGAGGTAACGAACGAAGGCGGCGACCCGCTCGCTGTAGACGACGTGGTCTCTGACTCCGACGACTTTACGCCGTTGGCAACGAGCACGGACTCGCTCGGCTTTGGTGAAACGGCAACCATTGCGGTTGACTTTACGCCAACAACAACCGGGCTGCGTGTTGGAACGCTCACGGTAGAAAGCAACGCCGAAAACCGTCCCAGCATCGAAATTGCTGTCGTCGGTGAAGGATTGCCAGCACCCACAGCGGGTGTAGATCCCGAATCGTTTGACGTGACTGTACCCATCGGCGAAACGCGCGATGAGACATTGACCGTCGAAAATACGGGAGAAGCCGATCTGGATTTCGAGCTCGAACTGATTTCGGATCCCTCTTTGGCCTCACCTGCAGCGGTTGCTGCTCCGTACCGTGGCGAGAGCATGGCTGCATCCGCAGGAACTGACCGTTTTGCGTCAGCTGCTCCTGTTGGAGAAGCCACGCCGATGCCGTTCCAGGCCAGCGATTTTGTCTATCAACTTGACGATGGATCCAGTCAAAATGCACTGGGTGCTGGTGGAGGCGATATCCTCTGGCTTAATGCATTCCAGGTCGTAGAAGGTGCTCCGATTATTACGGAGATTGCCTCGGCTTATGGAAGTAGTGAAGCTGACGAGTTGCCTGAAGGCGCTACGGTGGAGTTCTTGCTGTACGACGATCCAACCAATGACGGCAATCCAAGCGATGCCGTATTGCTGCAGAGCGTCGAAACCACAAGCGAGAACCCACACACCGATGAGTTCCAAACCGTTGAGATTGAGCCCACCGAAGTGGAAGGCACGTTCTTCGTAGCCGTGGTGTACCGCGACTACGCAGACGGGCAGTTCCCGGCTCCGATCGATGAGAGCAGCCCGTCGCAGGGCGCCTCATGGGTTGTGGCTTCCGGTGATATCAATACAGAGGATCTCACCGACAATGACCTCGGCCCGGACAATATCGATGCGCTGGGCTTCCCTGGAAACTGGCTCTTGCGAGCCGATGGCGAGGCAGGCGAGACAGAAGTCCTGCCTCCAATCCCAGATGAAGCGATTGCGTTCTCACCGGACGCTGGTACCGTGGCTCCGGGCGAAAGCCAAGAGCTCACCGTCACGTTCGACGGTACCGAGGTGCCTGCTGGGCAATATGCCGGTAGCATCCGCGTGCTAAGCAACGACCCGGTGAACAGTCCGCTCGATGTGCCCACGGAGTTGCTCGTAGATGCGGGGCCGCCCTCGCTTACGCTCAATCCCGAAAGCCTCGAGTTTGATGCGCTGATTGTGGGCAACACAAGCACGCTCACCTTTGAGGTTGGCAACGAAGAAGGCAATCCGCTGGTGGTTGAAGAAATAACCTCCAGTTCAGGCGACTTCATCGTTGATGTGGAGACCCCGTTCGCCGTTGGTGCTGAAGACGAAGCACGCGAGGTTAGCGTGCAGTTTGCTCCAACTGCAGCGGGAACCCGCTCAGGTGAACTTACCATCGAAAGCAACGACCCTGATCAGGAAACGGCAACGCTTCCTGTTGAAGGAGAAGGCATTGAAGCGCCTGTCACGGCACTCAGCCCTGAAGTGCTGCAAAGCACCCAGGAAACCGACCAAGAAGTCGATGTGCCGCTGACCGTCACGAACGATGGAGCAGCCGGTAGCACGCTTGAGTATAGTTTCCCAGCCTTTGCGGCAGAAGCAGCACTCAATCAGCCCGGCGTACAGCTGAACAACACATCGAGCATCGTCAGCGGAACCCGCGACTTCGACAAAGGAGACGTGGATCCGCTTGCCGGTGAAGGTCACCCTGTGCTTCTTGGCGCGGGCGGCCCCGATGAGTTCGGTTACACCTGGATCGACAGCAACGAAGAAGGCGGCCCGACATTCAGTTGGGTGGATATCTCCGAGGATGGAGAGGCTCTTCCGATTGGAGATGAACAGATCGAAACGGTAGACCTGCCGTTCGACTTCCCCTTCTACGGGGATACCTTCTCTGAGATCAGTGTTGGCGACAATGGAGCACTTACCTTCACCGGAGAAGTGCCTGGGTTTATCACTGGCGAAATTCCGGGTGATGGGACTCCAAGCATTGCGCCGTTCTGGTTTGATCTAGATCCCAGCGCGGGAGGCGAAATCTATGCGTACGCTGATAGCGAGAATGATCGCTTCATTGTACAGTATGATGAAGTGCCCCCGTGGACATTTGGGATTACCGATGACGCCTACACCTTCCAGATCATCCTGACAGAAAATGGAGCTATTCGCTACCAGTATCTGGATATGGATGGCATAACGGATGCAGCAAGTATTGGCATTCAGAACCTGGACGGAAGCGATGGTATCCAGATTGCTTTCAACACCGACTATGTGGAGAACAATCTGGCCGTTGACGTTGCCCCTCCGGTAGACTTCATCACCGCAGTCGATCCGATTTCTGGGTCGCTTGACTCCGGCGAAAGCCAGGAGGTAAGCGTTACCTTTGACTCGGAAGGGCTCCTGCGCGATGTCTACGAAGATGAGCTCGCAATCTCAACGAACGATCCGAGCCGGACATCACCGCTGCTGACCGCCATCCTCTCCGTTGTCGGACCGGATGGACCCACCGTAGAGAATCCCATTGCTGATCAAGCGTTAACACTTGGCGGAGCCCCCTTTGAGGCGGATCTTGCCGGCGTGTTCAGCGATCCGATTGGCGACGGACTCGACTACGAGTTGGAAGTGCGTGGTGAAACCATCGTAAACGCTGAGCTTGATGGAAGTCAACTCACCGTAGAAGCAATAGCCGGAGGCAGCGCTGAAGTGCTCGTCACGGCATCCAATATCGATGGAACGGCCCAGGCTGGTTTCCTCGCTACGGTTGGGCAGCTTGCGGTAAATGTCGACCAAGACTTCGGCGATGCCGATGGCGAAGTTGGCAGCTACCGTCTGGTTGGACTCCCCGGTGTCATCGAGACGCCGCTTACGGATCTGATCAGTGGCGAAGCCGGTCTGAACTGGCAAGCTTTCTGGGACGATGGAGACGACGATGAAGGGTTGATTCGCTTCAGCGATGCTCCAGATGCGTTCACCTTCGTACCGGGACGTGGCTTCTGGCTCACCAGCCAAGAAAGCTTCACCTACGAAGCTGAGCATACGGCCATTGAGCTGCAGGAAGAGGATGGCCGTGTTGCTATCCCGCTGCACGACGGCTGGAACATTGTTTCCAACCCGATGGGCATTGACCTCGATATCGAGGACATGGATGCGCTCAACGACGGGGCCATTAACAATCCGCTCTGGTCGTTCAATGGCGCGTTCAGTGCCGACAGTACATTTGCCACGGCCCGCGATGGGGAAGCGTATTACTTCCTCAACGATGGTGGCATGAGCGAAATGGTACTGCAGCCCGGCGATTCGGATGAAGAGGAGGCCGCGATGGCCGCCGCAACAACCGATGAAGCCGATGTGCCGCCAATGCTGCGCCTGAGCGCTCAGCTACAAGAGCGCGACATCGCTTCGACGGTGCAGCTTGGCGTGACGGATGGATCGGTTACTGCTGATGCACTCATTGCTCCGCCTACGGACTTTGAGATGGTCAGTCTCCGTATCCAACCCGATAGCGATGTGGATGCCGCACAAAACCGCCTCGTTATGAACGAGCAGCGGATACTGCGTGGAGAGGGTGAAACCTTCGACCTGGAGCTGAGCGCGCGTGGCGACACGCCGGTCGAGTTGCATGTCGATGGGTTGGACGCCCTGGGCAACCATGAGGCTGCCCTGCTCCATGCCGATGCTGGCACCACATACGACCTGCGCACCGAAGGACCGGTTGAAATCACCCCTGGTGATGAGCCCGTCACCCTACAGGTGGCCATCGGTACGAGTGCGTACGTTGAGCAGCAAGTGGACGAGGTGCTGCCCACAGAACTCACGCTCACAGCGTATCCGAACCCGGTACGCGGACAGGCAACTGTTGAATACACGCTGACCGAAGCCGAAGAGGTACGGTTCGAAGTGTATGACGTGCTTGGCCGTCGGGTTACTACGCTGACCGAAGGACAGCAGCAAGCTGGAACCCACGAGGTGCAATTTGACGCCAGTGGGTTGGCCAGCGGTGTTTACTTCGGACGTCTGACTGTGGGTGGGCAAACGCTCACGCAGAAGATCACAGTAGTTCGATAACCCGCTCGTGAGTCACTAGGGGAGAGGCTTTCCTCTCTCCTGGTGGGCCTCGCGAATATCTAATAGCGGCATGCGATCTTCAACTGATCGAAATGTATCGTCTACCTCCGACACTGCAAACCCATAAGACTTTTTTCTCTATGCGTTTATTACTACCACGATCGCTAACCACTGCCGTCTTGGCTCTGACACTGTGCTTCGTCTTCGCAGCCTGCGACGACGGTCCAGTGACCGGCGAGCCTCGAATTGGCACCGATGCGGATCCCCCCGTTCCCAGTGCTGTCACCGCTGAGTCGGGTGATGCTGAAGTCAGCTTAACCTGGGAAGGACAAGACCCGGCGTCTAACTTTCGGGCTACCTCCTTCGCTGTGTATCGGGACACTGCTCCGTTCGATGATGTAGATGAGGATCTGCTCCTTGACGAAACAGGCAGTGATTCATTCACTGATGCAGAAGTGCAAAACGGGACCACGTATTACTACCGGATCACGGGATTCACCGGCGACACAGAGGGACAGGCTTCCGAGCAAGTTTCGGTAACTCCCTTTGCTGAACCGGGACGTCCGTCTTTGACGGAGTAAATCCGTTAGTCAATTACTTATCACGTTGCGAAAAGGGAGCTCTCGTTACCGCGAGAGCTCCTTTTTGCATGATTGTACCGTTCCCACTGCTACAGAGGCAAAAGGCGCGTAAGGAACGGAAGGGTGACATCATCAATTCAATGACTATCAATCACCTACCGATTACCCCTCTGCAGCGTCATGTGGGCTCGATATCAATCCGTATTTCAGTTTTTGCTCAAGGGGTTAGCCATCTACGGCATCTGGTATGTCGTGTACGACCTGTATCTATTGCCCGACGGACGCCTCGATGAATGGCTGTCTGTAAACGTGGCCAACGTCAGCGCATTTCTAATGGGCGCACTCGGATTTGAAGCGGTTGCCGACTACCGCTCGGTACTCATGGCGGGGGTGCCCGGGGTGAAAATCATCAACGGCTGCAACGGACTCACAACCATTGGGCTGTTCATCGGATTTGTAGCTGCGTTTCCCGGCTCATGGAAGCGACGCCTGTGGTTTATTCCGTTAGGCATCCTCGTTGTTTATCTGGCAAATATCTTTCGCGTGCTGGTTATGCTGGGGCTGCAGCTGTACTGGCCGGCTGCCTTCGATCCGATGCACTCGTTTGGCATGACCACCTTCTTTTACGTTGTTGTGTTTGGTCTTTGGATGGCGTGGGTGCATCTCAACGAAGATCAGTTGTCGTCGTCTTCCGAGTCTGACCCTGATGCAGAAGAGCCTTCGTCTTCAACAGCACCCGCGCTGTCGTAGTAGTGTGTCACTCCTCAATCTGCGGGTAATGCTTGGATCCCAAACGTACCGAGAAAACCCACACCCTTGTCATTGCGAGCGGAGCGAAGCAATCTCATTGCTTCCAGACTGGATACAGCCGCCCAATCAACGGCATGAGATCGCACCCCAGGAGTTACTCGTTCGCTGCGCTCACAGCGCCGCGTGGGTCGCAAGCTCCCTCCCCGCGATGATAATTTTGGAACATGACTTTCAGGTGTGACAGAGCAGTAAGCATCTATGATGACACTCGATACGGTCACACGCTCTCTGCAGGCTATTGCAGTACGTCTGCTTTTGATGGGATTGCTATTTGTGGGGTACTGGACCGCGTGGCGTCCGGCTCGTGCTATTATCCTGAACGAAGCCGCTGTACCCGTCTTGCAGTGGAGCGCCGACCATGAGGAGCAGGTGCGCCCTACGGCGGGTCCCGTGCGGCTGGAGTTGCCATCCGGAGCTGACCGATCTATGCCGGCCCCAGCAGGTGTCACGTTTTTGCTACCGGCCCTGTTTTTGGTCGCTGTGTTTCCAGACCGGCCATACTGGCTTATCTTCTGGGCGGGACATTGCCTGCTTTTTGTGTTCATCATGCTTGCCTGGGCCGCAGCACTCATGCATACGCCCGGCGCTGAGCCCATCGCCGGATTTCTACAAACCTACGGCGTGGATATCTACAGTATGGGGCTTCCTATCATCTGGTGGGCAGCGCATCGGCGCCGCGTAGCACGTGCATCGTAAGGGTACTATCCCTTACTGCCCTTGAGGCCCGAGAGGCTGCGCTCGGCCAACAGGTTCACATCATAGGTTTGGATGCGACCCGCCTGCAATTCGAAGCGTTCCTGGGCCGCCTCTATCATGCGGTGCATCAGTTCGTCGAACGGCACGCCGCTGGGCTCCCATAGATAAAATGAAAACGAGCCTGGTATGGTGTTGATTTCATTGAAATAGACTGCTCCGGTATCCGTATCCATCATAAAGTCGATACGAGCCACTCCTGCACACTCAAAGAGTTGGAAGACGCGTAGGCCCAAGTTCTGAATAGACGTAGTGGTGTCTGCATCCAAATCAGCAGGAATGATGCGATCTAATGATGCCATCCCTTCTGGCGAGGCTGTTTTGCTTCCGGAGGCACCGTCTTCGCGCATGTATTTGTCTTGGAAAGAGAGGACGGCTTCTTCCGTTGAAGGAAGCGGCTCTTCAAGAACGCTGGGCATAGCTTCTGTTGGAGAGCCAAGTACCGAGCAGTTAATCTCGCGGAGGTTGATCACGGCCTCTTCCACGATTACCTTGTCATCGTAACGAAAAGCATCCTCAATGGCGGCATCAAGTTCGGTCCGAGTGTCGGCTCGTGTAATTCCGATCGACGAGCCGCAGCGTGCGGGCTTCACCACCACAGGCAAGCCCAACGTATCGATACACACATCAAGTTGATGCTCTTCGTGGTGAGCCCAGTCGGATTCACGCAGCGCCACAAAGTCCACGACCGGAATGTCCGCATGCTGGCATAGTTGTTTCGAGAGCACCTTGTCAATGCCGATGGCCGACCCTGCGACACCGCTGCCGGTGTAAGGAACGCCAAGCGTTTCGCAAAGCCCCTGCACGCTTCCATCTTCGCCCGGACCGCCATGGAGCCCCAACAGCATCACATCAATGGTGTGCTGGATTGGGGTGTGCCACAGGCGCTTCCATGCTGAAGATGGCGGCTGCGTCACAACCTTCGCCGTGCCATACCGGCCCGGATGCATTGAAACAGGATAGGCGTTTGCCCGCAATGCGTCTATGTCGCGATACGTATCCACCGCAAGAAGGTCGGGGCCTGTATACCAGGTGCCGTCTTTGGCAATGTAGAGTGGAACAGGACGGTAGCGACTTCGGTCGAGCGCAGCCGCCGCCTGAAGCGCCGAGATGATAGACACTTCGTGTTCAGGAGCCACGCCTCCCAGGACGATCCCCACCGTTGTTTGCGAAGAAGACACAGACACATACCTACAAATGAGACAACCAACGACACCACCGGCACCGGTCCGGATCATCCATCAACAACGGGGTTTTTAGGACGGAGTGCAAGAACTATCGGCGGTGCCGCTCATTGATTGCGTGTCAAACTGAACTATTGCGCATCTATGCACTAGTCCCCAAGGGCGTGCAATACATGCGGTTGTGTTGCATTCACTGATGTTGTATCCACTGAACTCCAGGTTACTGTGCGTTTAGCCATTCTGTCGGATATCCACGCTAACCTGCAAGCATTAGAGGCGGCGTTGCGTGTCGTGGACAAGGCGCAGGTTGATGCCGTCTACTGTTTAGGAGATATTGTAGGATACAACGCAGATCCCCAAGCGTGTTTGGACCTGGTGCGTACGCACTGTTCTGT
The DNA here is from genome assembly GCF_055379935.1 of Natronotalea proteinilytica. Classification (NCBI taxonomy): domain Bacteria; kingdom Pseudomonadati; phylum Rhodothermota; class Rhodothermia; order Rhodothermales; family Salisaetaceae; genus Natronotalea; species Natronotalea proteinilytica. The sequence continues at coordinate 125,189 of NZ_AP043947.1, forward strand.
CGTTGTACAGGGCAACCATGATTATGTCGTGGGTACAGGGCAAGGAATGAACGTGCTACCAAGGTCGGCTCAAAAGGCAGCACAGTACCATCGCGAGGTGCTTGCGGAAGAAGACCTAGCGTACCTACGCGATCTGCCGCTTGTCGAGACAACAGATACGTGTACCTTTGTACACGCTACGCCGGATGTCCCGCAGGAATGGAAGCATCTTTCAGACTATCGGGCGATCCAAGCACAGTTCGACCACTTCAATACCCCGTTTTGCTTCACCGGCCACACGCATATTCCTGCCGTGATTGCCGATTCGCTTGGCGTGTTTGAAGTGCGTGAGGGACATCGATACCTCATCAATGTAGGAAGCATAGGACAGCCCCGCGATCATTCTCCCAAAGGCAGTTTGGTTCTGTTCGATACGACGTCGCGGCTTCATCGATGCGTCCGGTTCAGCTATAATGTGGATGGAGCCGTTGCGCGTATCGAGGCCGCTGACTTACCCAGCCGTCTTGGTCAACGGTTGCGACAGGGACAGTGAAAACAAGGACAGAGCATGTGTCATACTCCAACCTGATCTTTTCGGATGCGTGTCAGTACACACCACAGTCCTTTTTGTGTGTATACCTTGCAGCTTATGAAGCGACTCAACTTTACCCTTGACGAAGAAGCCGTTACACTCCTAAACGAACTGGCCGAAACGTACTACGGCGGCAACAAGTCGCGCACGGTGCGGGCAGCGCTGGAAAGCTTGGCCACGCATACCGGCCACGACGGATGGGTCATATCGGGATATACGCCGATACAGCTTGATCACGAAGCATCGTGCTATACATGCGGTACGCATTATCACGAGGGCGACTTTTTGCTGCGTCCCGTTTTTGAGCGTGGCGCTAGCCCCAAAGCACTGTCCACAATTCCTGCTGAGGAATGGCTCGACTGTCCTGATTGTGCTGAAGAACGTACGGTATAAGCGGCTGCCTTAGAAGGGGTATCGAATGCGTTCGACCCTTGCGTACCCGTGCAGGAAATCGGGACCGATGCCAAGGCACCGGACACAGAGGTGATAGCAAGCAAAGCGCGAAGAAATGGGTACAATGGGCGATTGAACTTTCGTTTGCAACGCCCATCCCGTACGTTAGCAAGTACATAGACTTCGTGCGTTGATTATTACGGCTTGGCTTATAATTTCATGACTGCTTTTGGGTGTGCCACGCTTCCCCCTGATACATCCTTTGCCGAGCGCTTTGCCCAGCACCATCACATTCCGTGCGTTTCAGCAACCGTTACGCAGTTTCCAGATGGTGAACTCGAACTGCAATGGCCGCCTGAACATCTGCACGCGTCCATGATACTGGTCGCATCCACAGCCACAACGCCAGACCAGTCGGTGCACGACCGCCTGATGCAGCTTGTTTTTGGCATCCATCAGCTTAAAACGGCAGGCGTAAACACATGCATTGGAGTTATTCCCTATCTGGCGTATGCCCGCAGCGACAAACGGAGTACGCCTACATCGCTCATGGGCCTGAACATTGTGATGCAACACCTCCAACAGGCTGGGCTAGATGCCTTGCTTACAGTGGATGTGCACACGCCGGCAGCCCTTCACAACGCGTTTGCTGGCCCGTCGTGGTCGGTAGATGCCACCGCACAAATGGCTGATGCCTTGCGGGGACACCTTCCCGATGACGAACCCTTGGCCGTATGCGCCCCCGATGCGGGCGCTTGGCGGCGTGCCCGAGCCTGGGCCGATGCGCTGGCCCCGCATCGGTCGGCTGCTACCGAACTGGCTCTTGTTCACAAGCAGCGCGTACATCCTGACCAAGTAACCGAAGAAGCCTTCACGGGCACCGTTGAGGGACGCACCGTCGTGGTTGTCGACGACATGATTAGCACAGGAGGCACCATGGCACAAGCTATACGAGCATGTCGAAAACGGGGAGCAAAAACGGTGTGGGCAGCCGTTACACATGGTCTATTTTTGAACGAGGCTCCTACACGTCTAATCGAGGCCGGACTCGATGGGCTGCTCGTAGCCAATACCTTATCCGCTGATCGAATAACAGGAACCCCAATTGCCGAGTGCACACATTACGTGGATGTGGCGCCCCTCTGTGCGCAACGTATCGACCGGGTGTGGATGCGTCGGTAGAGGCGCTTGGTTTAACGAAAGATCATGCAAGAGCACAAATGCAACTGGAACCGAGTGCCCCGCCTCTCGTTTTGACCCACACATAGCGAATCATGGGGCTATAGCTCAGTTGGTAGAGCGCTGCAATCGCACTGCAGAGGTCAGCGGTTCGAATCCGCTTAGCTCCACGGCCCCTAACCCTGCTTCAGCTCCCGCTGAGGCGGGGTTTTGTTGTGGCGGGATGTAAACCACCTATCTGATCTGAACAATCATCTGAATCCTAACCATGCAACACCGCAATCGGCTGTTGGTAAACATTAGGTAGAGTGGAGGGCTTGCCTACACGGAAAAGCCCCCTCACTAGATTTCTCATCAACCGCTGTTGCCTCTTTGATTGCAACCTCTCCGGACACGACCGAATCGGCTCTCATTGTGGGGGTTATTACCCCCGATACGTCGCGCTGGGCCGTGCGCGATAACTTGAACGAACTGGAACAGCTGGCGCGTACCGCCGGCGCCCACGTCAAAGAGCGGGTGACGCAGTCGCGCACTCGCATTGACCCGGCTACTTTTATCGGGTCGGGCAAAGTCAAAGAAATTAAGCGCATGGTTGCAGATCAAGGCATTGATCTGGTCATCTTTGACGATGACTTAGCGCCTGTGCAGGTCCGCAACATCGAGCGGCAGATGGATGCGAAGCTCCTCGATCGTTCCGGGCTGATCCTTGACATCTTTGCGGGGCGTGCCAAAACGGCGGCAGCTAAAACACAAGTCGAACTGGCGCAGCTCGACTATCTGCGCACGCGGCTCACCCGTCGATGGACGCACCTTTCCCGTCAAAAAGGAGGCATCGGAACGAAAGGGCCCGGCGAAAAGCAAATCGAGACCGACCGTCGCCTGATTGATAAGCGCATGGCAACGCTTCGTGAGAAGCTGGAGCAGATTGATCGTCAGCGAACCACCCAACGCAAGGCGCGCACCTCGCAAACACTTGTCTCGTTGGTCGGATACACCAACGCAGGCAAGTCAACGCTGATGAACGCGTTAGCGAATGAAGATGTGTTGGCCGAAGACCAACTCTTTGCTACGCTTGATGCGACCACACGCACCATCACGCTGAGGGAAGACGAAGAGATTTTGTTGTCGGACACGGTCGGTTTTATCCGTAAACTGCCCCACCGTCTCATTGAGAGCTTCAAGAGCACACTCGATGAAGTGCGCACATCCGACCTGTTGCTCCACGTTATCGACGTTACCCACCCGCGCTTCGAGGACCACATGCGCGTGGTTGATGAAACGCTGGAAGAGCTTGAGGCCAACGAGTTGCCTACTCTGCTCGTGTTCAACAAAGTGGATGCGCTAGAAGACACCCACTTGCTTCGGGCGTTGCGTCGAGACTATCCTGATGCGGTGTTTGTGTCAGCCCTGCGTGGCATGGGGTTGGCCCAGTTGCGCGACGATCTGCTGGCGCTGATCCGAAAGGATTACGTAGAACGCACTGCAGTGGTGCCTGTTACCGAGCCCGAGCTCATCGCACAGATTCACCGTCTGGCCACAGTAATCAACGAGGAGTACGTGTACACCGACCACGCTGGACAAGGGGATGGAGCCAACGGTCCTCAAGCAGTGGCACAAATACACTATCAGGCCCCTCCGCACCAAGACCGTCGCATTGCGTCGATGATTGATGCACTGGATTATGGACGCTTGCAAAGCAATGAGACCGCCGAAGTGGTCACGTAGTGGTGTGTCACACCTGAATGTTGTAGTCCGAAGTTGTCATCGCGAGGAGGGAGCTCTGCGACTGACGCGGCGCTGTGAGCGCAGCGAACGAGTACTCTTGGGGTGCGACCTCATGTCGTTGATTGGGCGGCTGTATCCGGTCTGATAGCATGAGATTGCGTCGCTCCGCTCACAATGACATGCTTGTGTGTCTTCGTACCATGTTTGGGCATATCGGCACCACCAAGATGGACGTGTGACATTGACAGCTTGTACCGCGGCTACATTTCCACCCGCAAGTTGTGCCGAGCCTGAAATATACGAAGGGTATGGGCACAACGGCACGTAGATTGCTTTATATGTATTATGCATACGCTCCCTCAATTATTGCCGGGTTGCCCGGACAGAGCGCCATGAAAGTGCAAGAAGCGATACACACTGACACACCGGCTCTTAATCCTACCGATACGGTGGGAGATGCCCTGGGCGCGCTTATGGAGCATCACGTTCGTCATCTTCCCGTTGTGGATGAAGACAACACGCTCCTTGGCATGATGTCCGAAGAGGTGTTGCTGCAGGCAGACAATCCTGATCATACGGTGGGCGACTTGGTTACTCCTCATCCAGTGGGGGTGCATCCCAATGATCATATTTTTGAAGCGGCTCGTACTATGGTGCGCCATGGGTTAAGCACCGTTCCTGTAACGGATACCGAGCATCAGTATCTGGGATTAATACGCCGGTATGACATTTTTGACCGTTTTGCTCAAATGCTTTCAACGCATGCATCAGGGGCTATTCTGGCACTTGAGGTGAGCCCGCGTGACTACGCGCTCGCAAAACTGGTGCACCTGGTTGAGCAAAATGAGGCCAAGGTGTTAGCGGTAGCCTCCGAATCGCCTGAGCAGTCTAGCACCGGCAAAGTACGTGTAACCCTGAAGCTAAATGTGATCGATACCACGCGCCTGCGTCATGTGCTTGAACATCACGGTTACGAGGTCGTAGCTTCCTTTGGCGATGAAGATGATGAGCTTCTTGACCGTATTGAGGCGTTTATGCACTACCTTGAAGTGTAACGCCTTCCCCCCATCCCTTCCATCGGCATGAGTTCGCGCCTCTGGAGTCGCTCTCTGGGGGCTCAGTGCGGGCTCATGCCGTCCTTTTGCTCTTCTCTGAAGTCTGCCCTTTTCGGCTATGTCGGACACCCCCGCTGCAGCTGCTGTATTTGAATCCATGACGTTGCTAGCTGCGCTTTCCACGGCATCAGATGTGCACCAGGGTGTGCAAGAACGTCGCGCTGGGAATGATCCTACGGCGCAAGAGCCTGTGGAGGTAGCCATTGCCCGATTGCAACGCGTACGCGATCCGTTTTGCGATGCGGCGCTTTACTTGATGCGCAGTACAGTGCCCCAAGCGGCAGCCAATGACGAATTGGCCACGGTGGTACGTCACTTCGATGAGCGCATGAACGTCTATCGACTCGGGCAATGGGCCCACGATATTCATCAGGCGCTGCTTAGTCTGTATCCGCGCGTGTCTGAAGCCCTTGTTGAAGAGGCTCGTGGGCTCTCCGATATCGCTTTAGCCCTGGCCGAGGCACCCACCTCTGTGTTCATAGACGAGCTATACGTTGTGGCGCAGCACGCTCTTAGTCTTATCACATGGGTAGAGCAAGAAGTGAGTTTGTGATAAGCCAGACGGGCGTCAAATAGCAAACCGGGACGCCCCAAAGGGGGAGCCCCGGTCTAGCGCGTAATGCATTACAACAGACACTCGTGTTTCGGTTTACGCAGTGCGTACTCCTTTCAGATGAGGGATCACATCACGTCCGATGCGCTCGACCTCCTCGAGCATCGGGCTGCATTGTACCAGTATCAGGTCAAGACCGACGTCGGCGTAGGCGTTCAGACGCTCCACAATCTGGTCGGGCGTGCCTACCAAATTCGGACGTAGCCCCCGGTTGGAGACGGAGTAATCTTTCAGGTCGACCTCGGAGTCCAGCTCTGAGTTCTCCACGAAGTCGTCGTAGCTATCGAAGCCCTCCGCTTCGTAATTGACTGTGGTGATGCGCTCCAACTCTTCTTGTGCTTCCGCTTCTGTGTCGCGGCAGATCATGTACGCGGCCATACCGAACTGCATATCGTCAGGGTCGTGACCCGCCTGAGCGCGGCGCTCACGCAGGTCTGCGATGTTGCCAGCGATCTTATCGACCGAGCCGCCATGCATCAGGTAGTGGTCGCACTGTTCGGCGATGAACGTACGCCCCGCTTCAGAGCCCCCGCCGGCGTACAGCGGGATACCGTCGTCTTGCACCGGCTTCGGAGCGAGTACGGTGTTTTCGATTGTGTAAAAGTCGCCATCGTACGAGAAGCGATCTTCGGTCCAGACGCCGCGCATGATGTCTACAAACTCGCGAGAGCGTTCGTAGCGCGAGTCATGGTCGATCCACTCGCCCGCATACATCTTCATCTCTTCCTCCCACCAGCCCGAGACCAGGTTGATTTCGAAGCGCCCATCTGACATGTGGTCGATGTTGGCGGCCATCTTGGCAGCTACCGCCGGTGTGCGAAAGCCCGGACGCAGCGCCGCCATGAGGCGAATATCCTCGGTAACCGGCGCCAGTCCAGCGGTGGTTGTCCAGCATTCCAGGCTGGGCGCCTCAATGCCTTTGATGTCGTTCAGGTTCAGTTCAGCAATTAGGATGGTGGAGAAGCCCGCCCGGTCAGCGGCCTGGGCCACCCGCTTGTTGTATTCAAACGTGGGCGGCATGCCCTCGTCTTCAACGTTGCGGAGCCATCCGCCAAAAATGGGAAGCCAGATGCCAAGATCGATCATGGGTACAGAGGGATTCGGAGAGTAAGTCAAATAAAAAAGAGCGCACCGACACGAAGCCGATGCGCTCTATGAAGCCGTAGCTTCCGTTGCAGTAGATCAATCTACTGCAGGAATTAGTCCGCGTGCTTCGAGCGCATCGACGATCTGATCCACGCAGGTTTCTACGTCATGTTCGTCGGTGCGAACGACAATTTCAGGATCTTCTGGTTCTTCGTAAGGGGCTGATATGCCAGTGAAGTTCGAGATCTCGCCCTTCTCGGCTTTCTCGTACAGTCCCTTAGGATCCCGCTCTTTACAGACCTCGATCGAACAGTCTACGTGCACTTCCAAGAAGCGGCCCTCAGGCAGCAACTCGCGCACGCGATCACGATCATCGCGATAGGGCGACACGAAAGTACACAGCGTAAGGGTGCCTTGCTCAAAGAAGAGGCGCGAGACCTTGCCTACGCGACGCACGTTTTCTTCCCGGTCGTGGGCCGAGAACCCCAGATCACCCGAGAGTCCATGGCGCACATTGTCGCCATCGAGGTGCATCGTTTGGACATCGCGATCGAAGAGGCGTTCTTCCAGTGCTTTGGCGACGGTGGACTTGCCTGCTCCTGACAGGCCGGTGAACCACATGACAGCCGCTTTGTGACCGTTGCGCTCTTCGCGTTTCTCGCGCGGGATTGCGAGTCCCTCCCACGTCACATTCGGGCTTGTTTGTTGCTCTTTGGAGGTTTGGGGTTCCTCACCAACAGCGGCTACGTCTTGCCCCACGCCACGAATCATGCCCGCCGCAACGGTCGCATTCGTATCGGGATCAATCAGAATGAAGCGCCCTGTGTGTCGGTTCACGCGGTATGGATCGATAAACAGCGGGTCGGCTGTTTCGATTTCGACGCGGCCAATTTCATTGAGCGTCAGGGTGTTTGCCTCTTCGCGATGCAGCGTGTTCACGTTGATGCGATACACCAGGTTCGACACATACCCCTGCGTTTCACGCGTGGTGTGCTGCACAATGTAGGGCCGATCTTGGCGGAGCTTTTCCTCGTCCATCCAGCACAGGTCGGCATCCACACGGCGTGTGTTTTCAGGACGGTTGCGGCTGCGCACGATCATGGAGCCTCGGCTTACGTCGATCTCGTCGGCGAGAGAAATCACCACCGATTCGCCCGGACCGGCTTTTTCCTGTTCGCCGTCGAGGGTGACGATGCTTTCAACTTCCGTGCTGATCTTAGAGGGAAGCACCACCACTTCTTCGCCCGGACGCACACTGCCTGAAGCAACTTGTCCTGCGAACCCGCGAAAGTCCTGGTGCGGACGGATTACGTTTTGCACGGGAAAGCGAAAGTCTACCTGGTTGCGATCGGTCTGCGTCTTCACCGTCTCCAGGCGGTGCAACAGTGTAGCGCCCTGATACCACGGCGTCTTCTCGCTTTCGGTGACGACGTTGTCGCCCTTAAGTGCCGAGATGGGAATGAACGTAATGTCATTCACATCGAGCTTGTCGGCGAAGCCGCGGAACTCGTCCACAATCTCACGGAAGCGATCTTCGCGGTAGTCAACCAGGTCCATTTTGTTGACCGCCACAATCATGTGCGGGATTTGGAGCAGCGACGCGATGAACGCGTGTCGATGCGACTGTTCGAGCACGCCTTTGCGTGCATCAAGCAGCACAACAGCAAGCTCGGCGGTCGACGCACCGGTTACCATGTTGCGGGTATACTGCTCGTGACCAGGCGTATCCGCAATGATGAACTTGCGCTTCGGCGTGGCAAAGTAGCGGTATGCCACATCAATGGTAATCCCCTGTTCGCGCTCGGCTCGCAGGCCATCCGTAAGAAGCGCGAGTTCGAGGTCGTCATCATCGCGGTGCGTGTTGCGCTTGATCTCGGACATCTTCTCCTCGAAGATGGCTTGCGTGTCATAGAAGAGCCGCCCAATGAGCGTGCTCTTGCCGTCATCTACGCTTCCGGCAGTGGTGAATCGAAGTAAATCCATAAGAGGGAATCATCAGTTAAATATAGAGGAGCAGGTTCGGCGTGGGGCCGATGTAGAGTTAGAAGTAGCCTTTGCGCTTGCGATCTTCCATTGCTGCCTCGGAGCGCTGGTCGTCGGTGCGTCCGCCCCGCTCTGAATGGTTCGCCGTGGCTACCTCCTCAATCACTTCAGGGATGGTGGTAGCTGTTGATTCAACGGCACCGGTGCACGTCATGTCGCCAATGGTGCGAAAGCGGACCATTTTTTCGGCGTAGTGCTCGCCTTCGCGCAGCGAGATGTATTTGGACTTCGCCAGCAGCGAGCCGTCGCGTTCCACCACGTCACGCTTATGAGCGAGGTAGAGGCTTGGGATCTCCAACTCTTCACGGGCGATGTACTGCCACACGTCGAGCTCCGTCCAGTTGCTGAGCGGGAAGACGCGAAAGTGTTCTTGCGGATTCCGTCGTCCGTTGTACTGATTCCAAAGCTCGGGGCGCTGCTTCTTCGGGTCCCACTGTCCGAACCGGTCGCGGTGTGAGAAGAAACGCTCTTTAGCACGTGCTTTCTCCTCATCGCGGCGCGCTCCGCCAAGCGCTGCATCGACATCAAGTTCATCCAGCGCGTCGAGGAGCGTCACGATCTGCAGCTTATTGCGGCTGGCGTTCGGGCCCTGCTCTTCTTTGACGCGTCCTTTGTCGATGGATTCTTGCACGGTGCGCACAATCAATTCGGCACCGATGCGCTCCATGAGATCGTCGCGGAAGCGAAGGGTCTCTGGGAAGTTGTGGCCCGTATCCACATGCAGCAGTGGAAACGGGATGGGAGCCGGGTAGAAGGCTTTGCGGGCCAGGTGCGTCATGACCAGCGAGTCTTTGCCGCCCGAAAACATGAGCACGGGGCGCTCAAACTGAGCGGCGGTCTCACGAATAACGTGAATGCCCTCTGACTCTAATGTATCGAGATGTTTGGCTTCGTCGGGTGATACGTTCATACGTCGCGTGTCGCGCTTGAAAAACGCTATCGAATGATGTAAAAAAGATACGTGTCGTGTTGAGGCTTTATTTTATGCATCAGCTGTTGCCGAGGCGTTGACCGCCTCACGAAAATAGTCGAGGGTTTTGCGAAGGCCCTCGCGCCGGTCAACGGTGGGGCTCCACCCTAATGTTTCGCGAGCCTTCGTAATATCGGGCTCGCGCACCTGAGGGTCGTCTTTGGGAAGCTCCTCGTACGTGATGGTGCTCTTCGAGCCTGTCAGGTCGATGATCTCCTCGGCAAACTCCTTGATCGTGATCTCTTGCGTATTGCCAATGTTGACGGGTTCGTTTTCGTCGCTTAGCAGCAGGCGGTAGATCCCTTCGACCAAGTCGTCGACATAGCAGAAGGAGCGTGTTTGGCTGCCATCGCCGTAGACGGTAAGCGGCTCTCCGTTAAGCGCCTGACTCATAAATGTGGGCAGCGCGCGTCCGTCGTCGATGCGCATGCGTGGGCCGTACGTGTTGAAGATGCGTACGATACGCGTCTCCACACCATGGTAGCGCTGGTACGCCATCGTGATGGCTTCAGCAAACCGTTTGGCCTCGTCGTACACGCCGCGCATCCCAATGGGGTTGACGTTACCCCAGTAGTCTTCGGGCTGCGGATGTACAAGCGGATCGCCGTAGACCTCGCTGGTGGAGGCGAGCAGGAGCCGGGCATTTTTCGCTTTGGCGAGCCCGAGCGCTTTGTGCGTGCCCAGGGCGCCTACTTTGAGCGTCTGGATCGGCAGACGCAGGTAGTCGGCGGGCGAAGCGGGGCTTGCAAAGTGCAGCACGTAATCAAGCTCCCCGCTAACGTGAATGAAGTTCGTTACGTCGTGCTTGATGAACGTAAAGCGTTCGTCATCGCGCTCGAACAAGTGGGCGATATTATCGGTCGAGCCCGTGATGAGGTTATCCATGCAAAGGACTTCATGGCCTTCGGCAATGAAGCGGTCGCACAGGTGCGAACCAAGAAAGCCGGCACCGCCGGTGATGAGTGTGCGAGGCATAAGAATCAGGGAGCATCGGTGAAAAAAGCGGGAGTGAGACGCGAAACTCACTCCCTGTAGAAGTGGGTTGGTCGTAGCCAGGCGACGCGCTACGCGGGTTGTCCGTTTTCGGCGAGGGCTTCCTCAATGGCGTCTTCATCGCGTTCCGGTGGCAGGCTCGGGCGCCCGATGCTGGAGTAGATGAAGCCCATCTCGGCCATGTGCTTCGGATCGAAGACATTGCGTCCGTCGAAGATCACCGGTTGGGCCAGGCGGTCGCGCACATCGGCCAAGTTGGGACGGCGGAAAGCGTTCCACTCGGTGCATACAACGAGCGTGTCGGCCCCGTCGAGGGCGCTATACATATCGTCGGCGTAGTCGATCGCATCGCCAAATACGTTGCGCGTGGTTTCGATGGCTTCGGGATCGTATCCTACGATTTCGGCGCCCGCTTCGAGCAGGGTTCGGATGATGATGTGCGACGGTGCTTCGCGGATGTCGTCGGTATTTGGCTTAAACGAAAGTCCCCAAATGGCGATTTTCTTATCGGCGACATCGCCATCGAAGTATTCGATGACCCGCTCGGCAAGCATTTTACGCTGCCGGTCGTTCACCTCTAGCACCGAATCAAGAATCTTGAAGTCATACCCATTTTGGCGTCCGGTGCGGTGCAGTGCCTGCACATCTTTTGGGAAGCAACTGCCCCCAAACCCGATACCTGCATACAGGAAGTGCCGACCAATACGGTGATCTTTGCTAATACCGAGCCGCACCTTATCGACGTTGGCCCCCACTTTTTCGCAGAGATTGGCGATCTCGTTCATAAACGAGATGCGCGTGGCGAGAATGGAGTTGGCCGCGTACTTGATCATCTCGGCCGAGCGTTCGTCGACCACAACGATGGGGTTGCCCTGACGCACAAACGGCTCGTACAGGCGCGTCATCATATCGGCCGCCTTGTCGCTGGAGGTGCCAATAACAACGCGGTCGGGCTTCAGGAAGTCGTCAACGGCTACGCCTTCGCGCAGAAACTCGGGATTGGAGACGACATCGAACTGCTTGCCTGCTTGCAGACCAGCATTTTCGAGCACATTTCGTACCTGGTCGGCGGTGCCAACAGGAACGGTGCTCTTGTTAATGATCAGCCGATAGCGCTCTTCGTCTTCGTTGTTGATGAGTTCGGCGATGTCGCCAGTTGCCTGCAGCACATACGAAAGATCGGCTGAGCCGTCTTCACCAGGAGGCGTGGGCAGGGCAAGAAAGATCAAGTCGGCGTGGGTAACGCCGTCGGCCAGGTCGGTGCTGAAGGTAAGGCGCCCTTCGCTGGTGTTGCGGTTGAAGTAGTGCTCCAGGTCTGGTTCGTAGATGGGGAGTTGCCCGTTACGGAGCTGGTCGATTTTGTTCTCGTCGATGTCAATGCAAACGACGCGGTTGCCCATTTCAGCGAAGCATGTTCCAGACACCAGGCCTACATAGCCGGTGCCTATAATTGCGATGTTCATAAGTCGGAGGTTCTCAAAGTTCGAAAAGAAGTAGACCGTATGGTCCTCCTGTTGGCGTGGAGCTCACCTCCGGAATATAAGAGGAGGTGTTCATTGCGTAGTGCATGGTTCGGAGACATGCACAAGGGAGTATTGGTGTATAGATGAGCCGGGGTATGGCGCACAGGTGTGCACGTTTGGCGTTTAGGAGGATGTTGCATGCTTTTCAATCTCCCTACCCGTTCTTATGTTGCAGGAGGCATTTGCATCTGGTGTTGCCCTGCGCTTGCTTCGGGTTCGGCAACAGTAGGTGATTGCTTGCTCCGTTTAGTATGAGGTTCGTCAGGAGCTTTGCACCCCGGCGGCCGCATGTGCTTAACATGGCTAATGCACATCAGGGTTGCAACGAATGAGCCTGTGGAAGGTGCAGCGTGCGTACATCTTTTCGATGATACACGCGTCTATTCCCCCAAATTTCGCGTTTTTCCTTCAGGGAGGCGGGTAATCCTCTTCATCAGAACGGGCAACACGCTGTTGGTTCTTGGGGCGCGTCTTGTTATATTAACGCACGTATGCAAATTGACCAATCGTGCTGCCACCTGTGTCTATTCCTCTGGCTCGCCCCGACATTACCGATCATGAGCGTGCTGCCGTTGCATCGGTGATGCAAGGAGATCGGCTATCGATGGGACCGGCATTAGAGCGGTTTGAAGAAAAAATGGCAATGCGTTGCGGCACCGACCATGCGGTGGCCGTAAGCAGTGGAACGGCTGCGCTTCACTGCATTGTTCGAGCGCTCGACTTGCCCAAAGGCGGAACAGTCATCACCACGCCGTACAGCTTCGTCGCTTCGGCAAACGTGCTCCTTTTTGAAGGACTAACGCCCCGATTCGTAGACATTGACCCTGAAACCTACAACATCAACCCTGAGCGTGTTGAGGCAGCATGCACCGACGACACCTGCGCGATTCTTGCCGTCGACGTGTTTGGGCGTCCGGCTCCGTGGCAACGCCTGCAGGACATTGCGGATGCCTATGATCTCGCCCTTATCGCCGACTCCTGTGAGGCGCTGGGGGCAACATCCCATGACCAACCGCTCGGGGCCTGGGGCGATGCCGCGGCATTTGGGTTTTACCCAAACAAGCAAATCACAACCGGGGAGGGAGGTTGTATTACCACCAACGATGCAGCGATTGCCTCCATCTGCCGTTCGCTCCGCAATCAGGGGCGGGCTACCGATGGAGCGATGCGCCATGTGCGCCTCGGGTACAACTACCGGTTGAGTGAACTTCAGGCTGCGCTGGGGGTTGCCCAACTTGACCGCCTCGATGAGATTTTGTCAGCCCGTGCTGAGGTTGCCGCCCGGTACCATGAAGCCCTTGAACCATTTGCGAGCGATTTGCGTCGCCCGGCTCTTACGATAGCAAACGGTACGCGAAGTTGGTTCGTCTACGTGGTTGAACTGCGTCCTCCCTGGTCACGCACGCACCGCGATGCACTTTGCGAGGTGTTACGTACGGCGGGTATTGGGTGTGCGCCGTACTTCCCGGCGATCCATCTACAGCCGCTTTATCGGGAGCGTTTCGGGTTCGCCCGGGGCACGTTTCCCCATTGCGAATCGGTATCGGCTCGCACGCTGGCGCTCCCATTCTTTGGAGCGCTCTCTGATGCGCAAATGGACCGCGTTGTTGAGGCGCTGCATACCTATCTCCCGGCCTGTGCACCGTCTGACGCCGTTTCCTCATCGGCTTCGTTATGACTTATACCTTCTGGAAGCCCATTTTGGATCGTCTGATTGCGGGAGCGGTGCTTGTTTTGCTTAGTCCTGTACTGGGTGCTATTGCGGTTGCCATTATCCTGCTCGATGGGCGTCCGGTTCTCTTTACACAGCAACGGGCCGGGTATCGAGGACGTCCATTTCGCATCTATAAGTTTCGCACACTGCGTCAGGAGGCACACGACCCGGCATGCCCACAGGCGCACCTGACGCGTACCGGCGGGGTGTTGCGGCGTTGGGCGTTAGATGAACTCCCGCAGTTATGGAACGTGTTGCGTGGCGATATGAGCCTGGTGGGTCCGCGTCCAACCCTGCTCGATCAGGTTGCCCAGTACGAGGCGTTCGAGCGGAAACGGCTGGAGGTAAAGCCGGGACTTACGGGCTGGGCACAGATCCACGGACGCAACGCGCTTTCGTGGCCCGAGCGCATTCGGCTTGATGTGTGGTATGTACGTAATCAGTCGTTCTGGGTGGATGCAAAGGTTGTGCTGCATACCCCAATCGTGCTGTGGCACGCTACTGGCGTGTATGGTTCAGCAGGTACCAATGAGACCTTCCGTGCACAGTCGTTGTCTCCCGAGACCAAGAGCATTACGGAATGAAGCGTCTTGCAATCGTAGGGGCTGGTGGGTTTGGTAGAGAAGTGGCTCAATTGGTGGAGGAAATCAATGCCGAAGAAGAATCCCAGTGGATGATCGAAGGCTTTGTTGATGACGATCCTGCTGTACATGGTCGGTCATTCCTGGGATATCAAGTCATGGGAGGCAGCACAACTCTTAAAACCCCCGAGTCTCCTATTGAAGCAGATGTGTATGTGCTTGCCATTGGCAACGGACAGGTGCGTCGTCGTCTCTTCAATGTGGTGTCCCATTCAACACTGCAGTCTGCGACGCTCATTCACCCCTCAATTGAAGTTCATAGAAGTGTTACTATTGCCCCTGGGGCAGTTGTGTGCAATGGAGCTACGCTAACAGTTGACATTCGTATTGGAGCGCATGTTATCATAAATTTGGGTAGCACAATTGGACATGATACAGAGATCGAAGCGTTTGCAACCCTGCATCCGGGCACGCACTTGTCTGGCAATACGCATGTCGGTGAAGCATGCGAATTGGGTACGGGAGCGGTTGTGCTGCCTGGCGTTCGTATTGGGGCAAAGGCTCGTGTGGGAGCAGGGGCGGTGGTCACAGAAGACGTGCCGGCTGGAGCAACGGTAGTCGGCGTTCCGGCTCGTGTCGTCTCATAGCTGTCTATTGAAATACCGCTGCCTTTGCATGCACATTGTTCTGTTCCTACAATACTACCACACGCCCGACTGCCCCACCGCAGCACGCCCGCATGCGCTTGTCAATGCGCTTGCCACGGATCACAAAGTTACATTAATCACAACCCAAACGGGACGGCAGCGCCGGATTACCTTCAACGATGACTGGGTGCCGCCTACTGTATCAGTTCATGAGTTGGTCGTCCCATATCGCAATGAAATGCGTCCACTACAGCGCATACGGGCCTTTGGGCAGTACGCGGCAAAAGCCACCTTGCATGGGTTTCGAATCGACGCGCCTGATGTGATTTTGGCGTCTTCTACACCATTATCGGTTCCCATGGTTGCAGCATGCGTAGCCCATCATTACGGCGTCCCCTGGATATTCGAGGTGCGCGATCTCTGGCCCGATTTTCCGATCCAGATGGGCACGGTGCCCTCGGCCTGGGCGCAGCGCATGCTGTATGCGCTGGAGCGCAAGCTGTATCACAGCGCGGCTCATGTGGTCGCCCTCTCGCCCGACATGGCTGCTCACGTGCAAGGGTATGTTGGGCGCAACCGCGTGACCATGAATCCATACGGCACCGACCTTTCACTGCTGCGAAACGCATCGGCCAAAGACGTGCTCTGTGATGTAAGCAATGAACAGCATCTTGTTCTCTACGCCGGTTCGTTCGGGCGTGCCAATGCTATTCCGACGTTGCTCGACGCTGCCGCTCGACTGCAAGATCGCTCCGATATTGTCATGTTGTTTGTTGGAGCCGGGTACCATGAGCCGACTGTCCGTGAGGCAGCTCGGTGCCTGCCCAATGTGCGTCTGCTGCCCTCACAACCGTATCCACGCACACTGGCCCTTTTCAAGCGAGCCGATCTATCTATTACCTCATTCATCAATCGACCGGTGCTTAATGCGAACGCTCCGGCTAAGCTTTACGATAGCCTGGCAGCAGGCACGCCTGTCATTGTAACGAATGGCGGATGGACAAAGCGACTTGTCGAGTCTGGAGAATGCGGTTGGTACGTGCCTCCTGAAGACCCCAATGCTTTAGAATTGTGCATTCGGCAGCATGCAGATGCACCCCGATCCAGCCACAACCGCTGGGCGCGCAACGCAATTAGCCTCGCCCACACCCGGTTTGATCGCGCATGCCAGATGCAATCCTACAGAGAGTTGGTCGAGACCATTGTTTGACGCGACAGTACATAACAAAAATCAGACGGGCCTTTCCAGGCAGAACGGGCTTATGTACTAGCAGTACAGAGCGTGATCCACGCTGAAGAGTAGTTGGTTTCACCCGACTTTTTTGTTCAGTACCGTGGCGGAAAGCCGAGTTTCATCAAAAATAGTACATAAATAACACGACTTAATCGATGGTTGCGTAAAAACGTCTTACATTGCATATTAGTGGGTAGTATCTCTAACGATGTTAAGAAAAGTGAAGTGCTATCCGTAAGTTTAGAGACTACCCTTAACACAATCTGCTTTTGATCGGGCGCATTTTATCATGATCAAATCGATCAGTTCTATACCACGTTGGATTCGGCGTATTGCCTGGCTGGGAGTTGATGGTGCCATTCTTGTCGTGGGGTATATTGTTGCCCAGGCGCTTGTTGGAGGAGCGGACTTAACGGAGCAATTTGTGGGTCTAACCGCTGCCGGAGCAGGGCTACTTTACCTGGGCGCACTCGCTTTTGCCAAAGGATATGCGCGCGAGGTCCACACACTCCATCTTCGGGCGTTTGTACGCATGGCGGCTGCACTTACTGCCGCTGCACTGGCAACGATGGCTCTGCTATATTTAAGCGACTCTGGAGCCTACATGCCACGTGAGGTTGTGCTCGTACACTGGCTGATGGGAATGGTGGGCATGCTTGGCACCCGCGCCATGGCCCGCCTTATTGTGGAACAGCAGCGGGTGCCTGCCACACCCAATAGGCATCCTGATCCCATTACTCTAGAAGAGGTTACCGATCGCCCTGCTTCGGACATTGATACCAACGCACTGCGTAACGTGCTGGCCGACCGTACCGTTGTGGTCACAGGAGCAGCAGGGTCGATCGGGAAAGAGTTAAGCCTGCAATTGCAAGCGCTTCACCCCTTTCGGTTGGTGCTTGTCGATATGAGCGAGTACAACTTGTATCAGTTGCAGCACGCCCTGCGGGAGCATTCCTACGAAGGGAGCATCGAGCGGTGCTTGCTCGACGTACGCAATACCGAAGCCATGCAACGCCTTTTTCAGCGCGTTGCGCCCGATGTGGTGATCCACACCGCTGCTTACAAGCATGTACCGTTGATGCAGCACCATCCCGCCGAGGCATTTCACAACAACACGCTTGCCACGCTTCAGCTCCTCGAGTTGTGTGAAGCGCATGACGTGGAAGACTTTGTGTTCGTATCCACCGATAAGGCGGTAGAGCCTACCAGTGTGTTAGGGGCTACGAAGCAACTCGCGGAGTGGTACGTGCGCTCAGCCACCTCGCCGGTGCAGCGTACCATTGTTCGATTTGGCAATGTGTTTGGCAGCCGGGGTAGCGTGGTGCCGTTCTTTGAAAAGCGATTGGCAGAGGGCAAGCCCGTGCCTATCACGCACCTCGATATGGAGCGCTACTTTATGAGCACGTCGGAGGCCTGCAGCCTCATTTTGCATACGCTGGTGCTAGATGCCCATCCCGTATATCTGTTTCGGATGGGCGAGCCGGTGCGTATCATGGATCTTGCCAGGCAGTTGGTGCAGCGCTGGTATCCTCACCTGCCCGCAGAAACAATGATTGATGTGGTAGGGCGGCGTCCCGGAGAAAAGCTAAGCGAAGTATTGGCCGGCCCCGAGGAAACGGTGGAAGACACTGCGCATCCCTCTATACTCGGCGTACAAGGCACCATGCCCCACAGTCGTACCGAGCTCGATTTGCACATCCAGCACATTGCGCGCCAGTGTCGTAATCCCGATGTGCCTGCATCGCATCTTCGGCGGCTCATTATCGATCCTTCTGCAGGAGCGGCCTCATGGATGCATGCCGACGAGTAGTTTGCCCATTACTCTGCGTAGACTCGTATGCATGTTCTGGTCATTCCCTCCTGGTTTCCCACGGACGTAAAGGCATCAGGAGGGTATTTTTATGACCAACTTAATGCAATTCAAGCAGCAGGGCACAGCGTGGGCGTTGTGTATCCGGAGCACCATAGCCTGCGGCGGGTCACATTGCAAGCCCTTTTGCACCACCGCTTTCAAATACGCTGGCGTATAGAGCATGGGCTGCCTGTTCTCCGGAAGCATAGCTGGAATGTGCGTTCTCGACTCAACGGCACCTTCGCCGCACGTATCCGCGATGCCGGGCAGTTAGCCGAGCGTTATGCAAACACGTATGGAACGCCAGACCTGATTCATGCCATGAGCGCCCAATGGGCAGGAGCTGCGGCAGTGCGTATTGGAAGGCAGTGGAACCGGCCGGTTGCGCTTACCGAGCATTTTAGCGGATTTGCGCGGGAGACACTGCTTCCTGAACAGCGATTGAGGGCCCGGCGCGCGTTTGCGCAAGCTGATGCCGTGGGGGCTGTGAGTCCGATGATGCGCGATGTGCTTCAGGAAAAATGGGGCGGTCCGTCGTCAATGCGTATCGTTCCCAATTTTGTGGATACGGACTTTTTTGACATCCCCCAGCGCACGGCTCCCCCTCCGCTACGGTTTGTGACGGTTGGGCGTCTGGTGCCGGAAAAGGGCGTGGATGTGCTGCTGAAAGCCTTTGCGCAGGCCTTTGAAGACACCCCGTCGGTAGAATTGCACATCGGCGGAGACGGCCCCGAGGCGAAGGCCTTGCAGCATACGGCACAGCAAAAAGGCATTGCGTCACAAGTGAAGTTTCATGGACACATATCTGGAACGGAGGTGCGCTCCTTGCTTTATCAAGCGCATGTATTTGTGCTACCAAGCCGATATGAAACCTTCGGCATCACAGTGCTAGAGGCATTGGCTACGGGATGCCCCGTGCTCGCAACACGATGTGGCGGTCCAGAGTACACAGTAACTGAACAAACTGGGTCGCTTGTGGCCCCCAACTCTGTTAGCGCGCTCGCCGCGGGGCTTCGTCGTATGCAGCACAAGCATGATCAGTATGTCCCCGAAACGCTTCGGGCCTCCTTGCACAATCGCTTCGACCGTCGTACGTTTGTAAGACAGACGAAGGCCTTGTACCGTGAGGCAATGGCATCGTATAAAGGAAGGGCGTTTTGAATGTAACGAGACAAGGCTGGCGCGGTACATAACAGATAGGACATCCCATAAAGATCCCTTATAACGCCAGTGGCTTTTCCCTTATCACTCACGTATCCTCATACTATCATGATGCGGTTTTGGGTACCCACTTGGTACGTGTTATCCACCATTGTTGGGCTGTTAGCTGTTGGAGGAGCGCAAACCCTGAAGGCGCAACATGGCGGGCTAGACTATGACACCTCTTGGTACGAGCCCGGGATGCCGTACATCCAAATCGATGTAGCCGAAGACGGTGTATATCAGATAACAGGCAGCGACATCGCCGAAGCCCTTCCTGATGGACAAACCCTGGATAGCATCGACCCGTCAACAATACAACTCTTTGAGCACGGCACCGAAGTGCCCATTGATCTGTCGGCTGAGGAGACACTAACCGATGACGATGCGCTGACCTTTGTGGGGCTTCGGAATCGGGGGGATGACGAGTTATGGGCGTATAACGATAACGCGAACTGGCAGAGTAGCGACCACCGCAGCCTGTATACCGACACCACCACGTACTGGCTTACGTGGGGACAGACGACTGAAGGGATGCGGTACGAAGCATCAAGTCACGAGCCCACTTCTCCTACAAGCACGGTGCGCGATACGGCATGGGCCGAGCACGACACGCGATATTACTTCGGACGTTCAGGAGAAAACTTTACGCCCATCTACTCCAGTTCTGAGGGCTATTACTGGCATCGTTTTTCGCACAGTGGTACCGCCGAGCGTATCTTCGAGTACACGTTGCCAGTAAGTCGTCGCGATGCGGCGGCCAGCACGCCTTTGACCCTCACCGTACGTCTAGATGCAGAAACAAGCACCTGCCATCGGGTCGAGGCAACGGCACGACTCACTGATGGAAACGGCATGACCTACGAATCACTCGACGAGGTGTCCTGGCAAGGCCAAAACCGTGCTACCATCGAAACGACTGTCGACCCGTCGCGCATTCCCGACGATGGGCTTGACGTGCGGCTTATCTCCTACAACGACGGATTCGATAGCAGTTGTCCGCCGCCCTCTAGTACGCCCAATCGTGTGCTCCTGGACTGGATTGCCGCCGATTACGATCGCACCCTTGCTGCGCGTCCAGGAGAAGACTGGCAGCACTGGACGCTTGCAAGCACGGGTTCGCAAACATTTGAGTTGAGCGATCACAACGGCACGCCTATTGTGTACGGCCCTGAAACCGCCACGAAAACCGAGGGCGAAACCGTCACGGTAGTTGCCGAGGATTCCGACGATACCTTCTGGGCTGTAGGCTCCAACGGATACCAATCGCCGGAAGGGATGGAGCCGCACATCGCTACCGACTGGGTCGATACCGACTTACACAGCGCCGATTATGTGCTGATTACACCGCCTGCGCTCGAAGAAAGTGCCCAGGCGATGGCCGACTATCGCAGCATTCAGGGCGGATACGAAACCGTCGTGGTTCCGCTGGACGACATTTTCGCAGCCTTTGACTATGGGCGTCCCACTCCCATTGCTATTCGGCGGTTCGTGCACAGCACCCAGAGTTGGAGCAATGCCCCCGACTTTCTAGCGCTTTGGGGAGATGCGCAGCACCCCATCTACACCAATCTAGGAGGAGATGAGCGCGTGCCCGATTGGAGCATTCCATCATTCGGCTATTCGCCTTCCGATGGGTGGTATGCCATGCAGCAAAGCGGACCGAGCGACTGGAGTGAGTTTCTTGCCATTGGGCGCATTCCTGTGCGTACCAACGCGCAAGGTGAGCTCTTTATCGACAAAATCGAGGAATACGAGTCAGCTCCCCTCGATCTATGGCAACAACGCATGATGTTGGTAGCCGGGGGGACCTCAGCATCCGAACAGCAATCCCTGCAATTTTACTCCAATCGATGGGGCGAATGGGCCACAGGTACCGAAGATTCGCTTTACGTTGCTGGGATGGATACCACCCGCTACTACAAGCAGGTGGATGACCCGCTTGACTCCACCTTTCGTGACTCCCTGGCCGTAGACCTTGAGCGCGGCGCAGGCTGGCTGAATTACTTTGGGCACTCGGGCGCGCAAACCTGGGAAATTGTGACCGATCCGCCCGAAGAGTTTAACAATGCCGGACGGCTCCCCGTTGTGGTATCGCTGGGATGCCGCACCGGCGCGTTTGCTGGGCGCACCTTTGGAAATACGAGCAGTGGTTCGTTGGGCGAGCGTCTGGTGGTGGGGCAGCGCAACGACGACGGTACGCCGGTAGCGGGCTCTGAAAACGGAGGGATTGCGCATTGGGGCACCTCGGCTTTGGGCAATCGCATTCCATCGGCACGGCTGAACGACGAACTCATTGAGCGTGTGTTTCAGGATACCGTGCGGGTACTTGGCCTCGCTACGCAAGAAGGCAAAGCGGAAATTGCCGATCGGTTTGGAACCAGCACCACCTACCGCGACCATCTGATGCAGTACGGGCTGCTTGGCGATCCGGCCACAGAAATAGCCATTGCAGGCAAACCCGATTTCCATATCACTAGCGACGCGATTCGTTTGTCCTCGGCCGCCCCTATTCCCGGCGACGATCTAGACATTGACGTGCGCCTTCGTAATCGAGGGCTTGTTGCCCACGATAGTGTGACCGTTGCGTTGACCTGGACACGCCCCGACGGATCTACCAACACCAAAGAGCGCCGCGTGCCTCGCTTTGCAGTAGAGCGCGTTGAAACGTTTACATTGGCAGTGGACGAACAAGCTGTAGGCACCAATCAATTTCGGGTCGCTATTGACCCTGAAAACGAGTACGATGAAGAGGTGCTTACCAACAACGAGGCCACCCGCGAACAGGTCATTTTTGACACGGGTGTAGAACTCATCTCCCCCATTGATCAGCATGCCGTCAATACATCTACGCCGACGCTTCGTATGAACCTAGTGCGGCAAGCCAATTTCGCTGAAGACCTTACGGTAGAGATGCAAGTCGATACGGTGGACACGTTTGACTCGTCGGCGCTCCAAACACACACTGAATCGGTCAGTGGAGCGCTGCTGGAGTGGACGCCAAGCCCTTTGGATGACGCCACAGTGCACTACTGGCGCGCTCGTCTCGTCATCGACCCGAATGCAGAGCCTATCTGGAAAACGGGGCGCTTTATCGTTGATACCGAGCGTCCAGATGTTGCCTGGAATCAGCGGGACGCATTGTTTGCAACAAACACAACCGATGATGTTCGCTTCGATGCGGCGGCGCAAGGATGGGCGTTTGATACGTTCACCAACAACGTGAGCATCTATTCGGAACGCGGGCAGGGCGAGAACACACATGGTTTCGTGATCAACGGATCGGCCAACTACCTCTACCTTTCTTTTGGGTTTGGCCTTCTGGTGATGGATGGCACCACCGGTGAAGTGCGCGATGCCCAAGCCTTTCCAACGTACGATTTGCGCTCTGATCTCATTGGCGATAATGGCGATCAGGAGGAGGCGATCGAAGCCATGGCTGAATTTTTAGATACGGTGCCTGAAGACGGTGACTATATCTTCCTGCGGACTCGGCATCTGGGCCGAGAGAGCGGAATCACCATTCCCGATGAGGTCAAAGACATGCTCCGTAACATGGGCACCGATCCGGCGGATGAGCCCTACAGCGCCGCCATCGATACGCTCGATTACCGCCACGTGTGGGCATTGAAAACACAGAAAGGCGATCCGGCCGAAACCGAAGAACTCGTAACCGATCCTAGCGCCGAGCCCGACGAACGGAACATCAACGGACTCGATCACGAGATTGCGTTTGCCCGCGCCTCGGGCACGGTACAAACGCCGCCTATTGGGCCCGCTTCGGGATGGGGAGAAATTGAGTGGCATGCTGAAAGTCCATTCCCTGATAGCGAGATGCGAGTTGATGTCCGATCGGCATCCGATTCCACGTTGCTTATCAGCGATCTAACGGGATTGGAAGTTGCACATACGCTTGATGAGATCGACGCCGAAACCCATCCGTACATCTTTCTGGATGCTACGTTGCGTAATGAGCCCGACCGTGTGCCGCCTCAGCTCCGCGCCTGGTCGGTTGACTACGCGGGGGTGCCTGAACTTATTCTAGACCCGACTCCACTGGCCGAATTGCCCGACACGTTACAGGAAGGGGCCGACTTGCCCGTTGAAACACGGGTGGTAAACTGGGGCTCAATAGAAGCGTCTGAAGTCACGGTGCGTTATGCCATCAATGATGCCGGAAACGTCACGGAAACAGCGACGGTCGATACGCTCGGTACCCTCGCTCCTGATGCCAGTTACGACAGCAATGTGACGATCTCTACGCTCGGCCGTGTGGGCACAAATGCCCTCAACGTACGTGTGCAGCAAGATCGATACGAAGAGCGCATCGACATTAACAATGCAACAACAACCCCGTTCACGGTTACCGCGGATCAAACCATTCCGGCGGTGAAAGTACGTGTTGAAGGTCGCGAACTTCCAGCCAACCCCGAACCACTGGTTAACCTGACCGACCCTGCACTTCCCTATGTGTCTACGCGGCCCACATTTGAGATCGTCATCGAAGATGATAACGAACTCAGGCCTATTGAGAATCAGGAGTTAGTAGATGTGTACCTCAACGATGAACAGATTGAGTATGACGGTGAGGTGCTCACTTTTGAGCCAGCCACCGATGAGCAGGATGCACGTGTATTGTACGAGCCTGATTTGTCGGGGCGTGATAGCACCTACACACTTCGCGTAGAGGCGGAAGATGCAAGTGGAAATGAACTGGAGGAGGCCTACCAGACGCACGTTCGCGTTGAAGAGGATCAGCAGATCGACGTAATGTATCCGTATCCGAATCCGATGGTCGACCATACGCAGTTTGCCTTTCGGATTCGTGGCGGAACCACCGCTCCCAGCGACCTGCGACTGCGTATCTACACCGTATCAGGACGACTGGTGCGCGAGTTGCGAGGTGAGCAGGCCAACGATGGAGCCGGGCTCCGCAGCACCGACTGGAATATGATTCGCTGGGATGGGCGCGATGCCGATGGCGATCGCGTTGCTACTGGGGTCTATCTGTACCACGTTCGCATGGAGGGCGACGAAGGAACGCATGAGGGCGAGGTGGGCCGTGTTGCGGTGATTCGATAAAGGGAGCTCGCTAATCCAGCCGCTTCTTTGAATTGTACACATACGCCTCTGATAAGGGCTGCAACTGTGGCAGATGGTTGCTACATTGCAAATAGAACATTGCAATGCACCATCTTTCGTCTTTTTCCACGCTCCTCTGCGAGATTTTATGACTTACGCTGTGATTATGGCCGGTGGCATTGGTAGCCGCTTTTGGCCCGAGAGCCGCAAAGATCGTCCTAAGCAGTTTTTGAACGTGTTCGGCGATGCCACGCTGATTCAAAATACGGTGGGGCGTTTGCAAGGCATTATTCCGCCCGAGCGGTGCCTGGTAGTTACGCATGAGCGCTACGTAGAGCAGGTGCAGCGGCAATTGCCGGCTATTCCAGTTGAGAACATTCTTGCAGAGCCCATCAGCCGCAATACCGCTCCGTGCATTGCTTACGCGGCACACAAGATTCAGGAGCGCGATCCGGAGGGTACTATGGTGGTGTTGCCAGCCGATCATATCATACGTAACGTGCGGCGCTTTCATACAGTACTAAACACGGCCATTAAGGCAGCACAAGCGCCTGATACACTGGTTACTATTGGCATTCAGCCTACGCACCCAGAAACGGGGTACGGCTACATTCAATACGACGGACCCACGGACATTTCTACCAACGATGGCGAAGCACCGGGGGCGTATCCGGTCCGCACATTTGCCGAAAAACCAGATATAGCTACCGCTGAGCGCTTTCTGGATTCGGGCGACTTTCTTTGGAATAGCGGTATGTTTATTTGGCGGGCTGATACCATTTTAAGTGCGATTGAGTCGCACCTGCCCGACCTGCACGAGGCTTTTCAACCGGTGGCACAGTCGCTGGCCGAAGGCCAGGCCGAGCCGCTCGAAGATGCATTCGAGGCTAGCCCAAGTGTATCCATCGACTATGGTGTGATGGAGCAGGCCGAGACGGTCAAAGTGGTGCCGGGCTCATTCGGGTGGAGCGACGTGGGCGACTGGCGCGCCGTCTACGAGCTCAGCGAAAAAGATGAGCATGGCAACGCGCTGCAGGGCGAAGTCATCATGCATGACTCCAGCCGCTGTTATGTACAAGCCGACAACCGCCTCGTTGTACTGGTTGGGATTCACGATGCTGTCGTGGTAGACAGCGGCGACGCCGTGCTCGTGAGCCATCGCGAAAGCACGCAGCAAGTCAAGAACGTGGTGCAGTACCTGCACGCACATCAGCTGGATGAGTATGTATAAGTCTTCGTAGCCCGTCTACACCGGTCGGTGTCCGCCTACATACACAGGCGGTATCGGTCCGGGCTACGTAGCTTACAGCGCCAGCGTAAGTCCCGCTTTAAACGAGCGCCCCATCCCCGGCTCGAAGTAGTTGTCGTTGGCATTGATCGAGACTGAGCCGTTGTAGGTGGTATCGAAGACGTTGCTGACCTCCACATACGGGCGCAGTGTGCTACCGGCGATATTGATGCCCGTATGTCCGAGGCGCATGTCGAGGAGGGCGTAGCCGTCGGAGACCGCCGTGTTCTGGTTGTCGGCAAAATAGTCGTCGACCGCATCGTAGGAGAGGCGTAGCCATATGCTATTCGACTGAGCTGTTGCCGTTGCCGAGAACCGCTGATCGGGCACGCCCGGAACGCGGTTGCCTTGTAGATCATCGTCTTCGAAGACAATGCGGTTAGCGGTGTACGAGGTTTCGAGCGTAAGCCAAGACTGCGCATCCCACTGTACGGCCAGCTCTACCCCTCGATGCGTATTCTCGCCGACGTTCTGGAAGAACGCGCGTCCGCCGCTATCGGGAATCTCAAACTGGACGAGACGATCGTCCACCCAGAGTTGGTACACCGCTATGTCGAAACGCAGGCTGGCCTCTGCCCAGGCGCCACGTGTGCCCAGTTCTACGCCCCGCGTGCGCTGCGGATTAAGCTCGGGATTGAAGCCTCCAGGATTGCCG
The DNA here is from genome assembly GCF_055379935.1 of Natronotalea proteinilytica. Classification (NCBI taxonomy): domain Bacteria; kingdom Pseudomonadati; phylum Rhodothermota; class Rhodothermia; order Rhodothermales; family Salisaetaceae; genus Natronotalea; species Natronotalea proteinilytica. The sequence continues at coordinate 151,653 of NZ_AP043947.1, forward strand.
GGTCGGTTAACTAACTCGGTGGTGGTCGGCGTTTCAAATGCGGTGTTGTAGTTTGCAAAAATGAGCGCCGGACCGGTGTCGTAGGCTAGCCCGACGCCTGGACTGAACGCCGAAAAGGTGCGCTCGCCCGATTCGTCGATATCGTCGACCTGAAGACGATCGTCCAGCTCAAAGTCAACCACATCGAGGCGTCCGCCCAGCGTAAGGCGCAGGCGATCGGTAAGCGGAATCCGCGTGTAGCCGAAGGCCGAGCGGCTCACCACCGTTTCGAGCTGGTCAAGCACCACATCATCGGTAAACTCGCGCTCGGGGATGTTCGTATCAAAGTTGATGCGGTCGTCGTGCTGGATGTTGGCGTCAGCGCCTACGTTCCACTCCACCCCGCTCAATGTGCCGCTCAAAGCGGTGCGTACACCACCGTAGAGACGGTCAAACTCGACCAGGTTGAACGGGAGCGGGTTTGCCAGATCCCGGAATCCGCTGTATACAGTTGCATCCATTTGCATCTCGTCCTCGGTGTGCGTCAGGCGGGCGCCAAGGTGGCCCTGCGTACTTTGCTTGCCCGCGTTAAATCCATCGAAGAGCCCATTGGCCTGCGTGCGATCTTCAGCGACCTGCTCGGCAGTGAGCGAGCCCGGGTTGCGCGCATCCTGATCGACGAACGCACCGACTAGGTTGAGCTGTGTGTTTGAGGCCAGCCCGATGCGTCCGGTGAGCAGGGCGCGGGTGAAGCGGCCATCGCTGTTATCACGGAAGCCGTCGCGTCGCATATCCGACACCGCCACGCGCCACAGATTTCCGTTCGGGCGCACCACGGCCTCGGCGGCGAACTGTTGCAGGCCATGGCTGCCCACGCCCGCACGGAGTTGTGCTGTTGGGGCATCGGCAGCGGGTGTGGAATCCAGGAAGAGCGTGCCCCCACTCCCGTTGCCCCAGAAGAGCGACGATGGACCGCGCACGGCCTCGGTGCGACGCACAAACACCGGATCCACAATGTCCAGGAAGGCCTGTCCGTCAGGCATGGTAAGCGGCACGCCGTCAAGGAGCGTCTGCACGCCGCGTACGCCAAACGGAGAACGCCATCCCATACCACGCACCACCAGGCGTTCGCCCAGGGCGAAGTGACCACGGTCGTTCAGCCACACGCCGGGGATATTGCGCACTGCATCGCCAATAAATATGGGCGCTTCAAGACTCGTTTCAAGGTCCGAGCGGGTGTCCACGGACACCGTAAAGGGCGCACTGCCCTCCGTTTCGAGTGCGCGGGTTGCCTCAACGGTTACCTCTGGAAGCTCCACGACGGTTGTATCTGCCTGCCCGAAGAGGGGCAGCACCAGACCAAATGCAAGAAAACAAGCGATAACAGCAGAGCGATACATACAGTCGGAAGAAAAATGGACAGCAAAACACGTGTAACGCAACGCCTTCCTTCAATGACCGATTCGCGCCGCTCGCTACGATTCCGCAATAGTGCATAACCCGTATAGGTTTGAGGGATGCGGAGCGCGGTGCATCACACCTATCCTGGTGCGACTACGCAGACTCGTTCCATTCGGGCGGATGAAGGCGGCGCAGGCGAAACGAGTTCGCTGTAACGAGGGCACTGCTGCCTGCCATAATAATGACCGCTGCGATAGGGTGAAGCAGTCCCGTCAGGGCCATGCCCACTCCTATGCCGTTGTATGCGAACGTCCACGCCAGATTTTGCTTCACGATACGTGTCGTCTGCGCCGACAGGTTGGCCAGCCACGGCAGCATGCGCAGGTCGTCGCGATAGAGCGTAATGTCGGCGGCTTGCAGCGTGACTGGCGCCCCCTGCACCACAGCGATGCCCACATCGGCCTCGGCCAGCGCAGCAGCGTCGTTGATGCCGTCGCCCACCATAGCAACCGGGCCGTCGGCCTCGCGCCAGCGCGCCAGGGCTTCGATCTTCGCTTCGGGGGTCTGCCCCGCTGTTACAGGCAGATTAAGCGCGTCGCCCAGTCGCTGCGCCGCCTCGGGCTGGTCGCCAGTAAGCAACTGGAGCGTGTAGCCGTGGTTGCGGAGCGCGTTGAGTGCGGGTGCGGCGTCGGCGCGAGGCTGCTCCGTCAGCAGAAGCACCCCGGCCACCACGTCATCGTACGTCACAAACAGGCGGACGCGTCCTGCTGCTGATGGCACGGCTTCGGAAGGCGGCGCTTCAATTCCGAGTCGGTCAAGCAGCGCAGAGCTCCCCACCCCGATGCGCCGGGGTCCGGTGGGCGTATCTACCTGTCCTACAACACCGGCTCCGGGTACTGTGTGCACATCGTGAGCGGCAGGCGGGGAATCTGTTTTGGGAGCCTGCGAGGCAGCCGCTTGAATGGCTCGTCCCAGCACATGATGCGTGTTGGCCTCAACGGCTGCGGCATATTGCAGCAGCTCTTCTGGATCTGGAACGGATTCTTGAGCGGATGCGAGGGCCACCGCCTCAACCTGCACCTCGTCTGCCTCAAGGCGGCTGAGCGTTCCTGTCTTGTCGAACGCGATGGTGCGTACGCGATGCAGGTCGAGCAGCGTCTGCCCATCGCGGATGAGCACGCCATGCTTCGAAGCCCGCCCGTGTGCAAGCACCCGAGCGAGGGGTACTGCAAGTCCGAGCGCACACGGACACGTGATGAGCACCACGCTCAGGGCCACGTAGAGTGCTTTTTCGGCGCCGGCGGCTATCCACCAGCCTGCGAACGCCCCCAGCGCAAGCACGATAACACTCGGAATCAGCACGCGCATGATCTGCTCGGTGCGCCGTGCCAGACGGCTGGGGCGTGCCAGCGCCTCCTGCATGGCCGATTCTATGTGCTCCATGCGCCGGTCTGCGCCGGTAGCTGTAATCCGTAGCGTGAGCGTGCCGTCTACGACATGCGTCCCCGCAAAGCAGCGGCTTCCTTCCGAAACGGCTTCAGGTGTTGACTCACCGGTGAGCTGGCGCGCATCCACAAAACTCTGCCCGGCTTCCACGACGCCATCGGCGGGCACCACGTCGCCTGCATGCAGACAGATGCGGTCGTCGGGCTGCAACGCATCGGCAGGCACGGTGTCGTTCGTGGGGGCTACGCGCTCGTAGGTCGTATCGGGCACCGAGAGCAGTGCACCCAGCACGCGGCGCGCCCGGTGCTTGCTGCGTGCTGTGAGATAGCGCCCCAGCGTGTAGAGCGCCAGCAGCATGACAGCTGTTTCGAGGTAGACCGGTCCGGTGCCTCGCACGTATGACAGTACGCTTACGGCAACGGCGGCAGAGGTGCCCAGTGCAAACAGAAGATGCAGCGACAGCCGGCCCTGGCGGAGCGTATGCCAGGCCGCTCGCAGTACGGGCACGCCTAGCAGGACGAGCGCTGGCAGTGCCGCCAGCACCAGCACGAGGTGGGCGGTGCCTACGGCGTGCTCCAGATTACGAAGCGCCTCGAACCCGTATTCGGAGCTGATAGCCAGGCTCAGCACCATTGTGAACCCAGCAAGCAGCAGCCCGATAATGGTACGGCGCAGTAGAGGGGCGAGCGTCGCATCACTCTCGTCGACGGCTTCGCTGCCGACCGTTTCATCAAGCATCTGGCAGCCATAGCAGCAGTATCGACCGTCTCCGTCAGAACCCGAGATGGGGGCATCAAGCAGCGGAAGGTCGCAATGGTCGCAGCGCTGCATGGCATCGTTTGTCTAATCATCTATGCTATCGCCGCATGAGCAAAACTACTCATCGGCTACTTCTGCTTCTTCAGGTTCTTCGCCTTCTGGGAAGCCCTGGTTCTCGGGTTGGTTGAGTTCGTCGGCTGTCCAGGCAGCTGTTCGATCGGATTCGTATTCGCGCAGGATGCTCACCTGCTCAGCCGTAATCTCGGAGGCGTCGTTGCCCCACTCGCTGCGTATGTGCGTGAGCACGGCGGCGATTTCTGCATCATCGAGCTGGCGTTGCCATCCTGGCATTACGCCGTTATACTCTTCGCCAAGCACCTCCATCGGCCCTTCCATGCCATGCAGCAGGATGCGAATGAGGCGCCCTTCATCGCCAACGACCCAGTCGGTTTCGACGAGCGGCGGAAACTGCCCGGATACTCCCATACCGTCGGACTGATGGCAGGTCTGGCAGCGGTTATTGTAGATGCGTCCGCCGTCTACAACGCGTTCGGCGGTTTCGTCTTGAACTGTTGCCACTGCGTCGCGCCCCTGTAGCCAAGGATCAGCGCTAAAGTCACCAACGTAGCTCCCCAGGTAGTACACGTTGAACAGGATCACGCCGAAGATAATCACCCAGAGCCACATAGGCGGCGCTTCGCCGCCTTCCGGGCGGAGCGGCTCTTCGCGAAACAGCGGTGCGAGCATGTCAATCGGCTCGGGCGTTTCGTCGGGATTATTCGCCGACGTGGATTGATGCCCGGCGGCATCGCCCTCATTAGGAGATGGCGCTTCGTCAGGGTTGGGCGCGTCGGGGCGGTTCGGGTCTTCGGGCATAGCAGGTCGGGCGTTCGTGCAAGCAGCAGATAGGCAAGCAGCAGACGGGCGGTAGGCTTATTCCTCTTGTTCGCGAAGCTCCAGGGTCATGAGGTATTCGTAGAGCCAGAGGGCTTCCTCGGTCGCGACAACAACCTGGCCTTCAGGTGGCGCATACTCACCGCCGATAGGAACAGTCACTTCCGAGGCGAGGACCTCATCCTCGCTCTTTACCTCGAACAAGTACGGGTAGGCAGGCATGACCGACCCTTCGCTCACCGAGCGCGGCTGGTACAGGTGAGCCAACTGCCAGTCGCGACTGGGCTGACGCGTAGCAATGTCGTGCAGGTCGGGGCCGGTACGCATTGTGCCCAGCTGATGCGTGTCGTCGTACACGTAATCGCCGGGAAGCGAGCCGCGAGGGCCCCATCCGCGATCCATGTCGTTTCCAAATCCATCGGGGCGCACCTGTTGGGTATGGCAGTACATACACCCGTCTCGCATGTAAATTTGCTTGCCCATACGCTCTTCGAATGTGTAGTTGCGCGTTCCTTCGGTTGGCTCAATGGCTGCAAGCTGCAGGCTGGGTACCAGCGCCAGAGCCGTAAAGCTCATAAGGATCGCGGCGAAGGCCCCCATGAAGATGAGCAGTGCTCGTGTCATAACAGGTTAGCAGTTGTGGTGAACGGAACGGAGCATAGCGCTTCTTAGAGGCCGGGGCGCTCTTCAAGGGAGGCTTCCACATCTGTAGCGCGCGACCCAAACATGCCTTCGGGGGCTGGACGGAAGTACGTAGGTCCGGTCTGCGCAATGCCGCTGCGGCGGATAATCCGGTACAGCAGATAGGCAAACACAAAGTGGCCAATGACCATGAGCGTGCCGCCTACCGAGCGGGCCCAAAGCCACGGCTTCAGATCTTCAACAATCTGCAGGAAGGCAATGTCTGCATCCAGCAGTTGGAATCCCTGAATGGTTCCACCGATGGTGAGTGCTGTTACGTACATGCCAATCCCCAGGCCCACCGTCCAGAAGTGGATGCTGATGAGGCGCGGGCTCTCCCACTCCCAATCCATAATACGGGGCATGATGTAGTATACCGCTCCGAACAGGATCATCGTTGCAAAGGCATACACCCCAAGGTGGGCATGCCCGACCACGTAATGCGTAAAGTGCGTAACCTCTTGCCAAAAACGGAGCGACTGAAACGACCCCTGCAGGCTGACAGCTGTGTAGCTCATAGCGCCAAACACTACAAAGCGGAGGGTGGGGCTGTAGATCAGTTTTTTGAAGTGCCCGATGACGGTCATGTGATGGTTGACAGCTACCACCACAACGGGAATGATCATCATCATGCTAAAGACAATAGAGACGGTTTCGCTCCATTGGGGTACAGGGCCTCCTACCAGGTGGTGCACGCCTGCCCAGTTGTAAAAGAGCGCGAGCGTCCAGAAGCCCAGGTACGACAGGTGATAGCTGTACACCGGGCGCCCGAGCACTTTGGGAATGAGGTAGTATGCAGCGGCAATGCCGATAGGCGTAATCCAGAGCCCGAGGATGTTATGCGCAAACCACCAGTTGGCCATAGACTCAGGCACCCCGCTATATATAGGCAGTAGAAACGCAATAACGAGAAACGGTCCCCAGATCATAGCCGCACCGGTGTACCAGACCGAAATAAACAGGTGGTGGACACGGCGATGCTGAAGCGTGATCAGGAAGGCCGCCGTAACCATCACCATGGCCGGCACAATAAAAGCAAACGCGACGACCGGCATCTCAACCCACTCAATAGCACGCGAGTACCCGGCTAAGATACCGATGGTGCCGATGACCATCCCGATATTCCAGAGCACGACACTGCTCATTAGCAGCCATCGGCCACGAAGATTTGTTTTTAGGAGGCGCGCCCATAGCCAGGTAGCCACTCCTACCCCGGTCATAGAAATCCACCCGTAGATCACGGTGTTCAAGTGTGCTGGACGCACGCGCCCAAATGTGAGCCAGCCCTGCTGTACAAGCCAATCGGGCATGTTGAACTTGAGGCTGGCAATGATTGCAAGCACCGATCCGATAAGCAACCAGAATGTGCCGCTGGCAATGAATGCGACAACAGGCCACTTGGTTGAGCGGTCGACAGCACGACGCCAGTTAGCCTCAAGCACCTCGGTCTCGGAAGCTTGGGACTCAGGCATCGATATCGACCCCGACGAAGAGGAATCAGCCATGGTAGAGGGAGAAAAACCCAGATTGTAGAAAACGGCGTGCAGCGTCAGCTACGACGCAGAGGAAGACGATCCGTTAACAGGCAGGTCAGACGGTGGATCGTTCTCAGGAGGGTGGCTTAAAGGGGCGTGACCCGAAGAAGTATTTTCTTCCTCTTGCCAGAACACCTGGTCTTGGGGAACGCCAACGGGCTCGTCCTCATCGAAGATGACATACGCCCCCGATTCAAGATTGGAGAACTGTCCGGCCTGTATGGATCGGAAGAGCACCGTCAATGTGATGGCAGCCCCCGTAATGAGTATAACGAAGATGGTAAGGAGCGGTACGTACGTCATGAGTACAGAGAGGGGATAGACGAGAGCGACTGGGCCTGTTTATCTGCTATAAGCTCTGGAGGGTTTTCGATATGCAGCATGCCCGACTGCCCGTCGGTGTTTGCCGCATCATCAGGGTCCTCCATATTCTGAAGTACCATCCATACGATGACAACGAGGAAGATCGCAGCTCCAATATAGAGCGAGAGCACCAGTCCACCTGTGGCCCGCTCAATGTCGAACTGTGAATTGTCGTACGAGGAGTTGCTCATAAGAAAACGGCTCGTTTCAGAACTTGCACTTATAATTACATTTTATCTCGAAAAGGGTTGCGTTAAAGCAGTGTGCAAAGTACAGATGGATTTAACCAAGTCATACTTCCGTTTGGAAAAAACATGTAATCGAAATGGAGTATGGGCAATGCACCGTTGCATAGCGATTGTAGTAAGGTGTCAATTGAACAGCAATCATGTGTAGTGATGCCTAGCTGTTGCCCTTAAGCAGTTCAGCAGAGATGCGATGACACATTCGAAGGGGTCTTCTCACTCTTACTTAAGTGTCGTCACACGTCCGTTTTGGGTAGACCCTGCTCCGTTCATGCATTGTCATCTTGAGCGGAGCGAAGCGGAGTCCTGACACGAGCGCAGCGACTGATGAACGCAGTGAATAAAGATCTCCTCCGAAATGGACAGGGCCTCTCGATCGATCAGAGTCTGCTGAGCGTTGGGGAGATGGTTCGGCTGCGCTCACCATGACAGATTTTTTGTTATTATCATCGGGCAGGCTGTCACTCCCCCTGAACTCCAACTTTGACACGTGATCTTACTTAGAGCAGCAGTTCAAGAAAGCCGTATCTGATCGTTGCCCAATGTGGGTTTATGATCGGCTTTCTTTCTCTGATATGCTCTCTTCGAAAAGGCATAGGTCGAGGGAAGAGATGTGAATAGACGTTAACAAAAGTCCGATCAGAATCCGTCTGGGGAGGAATTGTGGTCTGTATTTTCGTGCGTTGGTGGGTTTGTGGGATCCAAACAGCTTCGAATCAATGTATACGATAGATACACACGCTGTTACCCTTGTCGATTTTAATCTGTCATGGCTAATGAACTTGTCCCCAGTGAGCGTCTTGAAGAGGCAGCTAGTCGTTTTAAGCTGTTGAGTGAAACAGTGCGGTTGGAGTTGCTAAACCAATTACAGCAGCATGGCGAGATGACAGTAAGTGAGTTGGTCGAGGCCACGGGGCATCGGCAGGCTAACGTGAGCAAGCATCTGGGTATGATGGCGCGCGAGGGGCTTCTTGCACGACGCAAAGAGGGGCTGTATGTGCACTATAGCATCAACGATCCCACGATTTCAGCGCTCTGTATGCTGGTGTGTGGACGCCTGCGCGAAGAGGAGTTGTCGTAGCTCGTTTTCGGTTCACCTCCATCATTTCTTGCAGGAGGACGGCATAGCTCATATGTTTAGAGGCATCCTTTCTCTCTAAACAAACGGTATGTATTATGATGCGATGGCTTGGGTATTGGAGCGCCGTGATCGTCCTATTTGTGGGGGGATGTGCCGGTGAGCAGACGGAGCGCGACCCGTTTACCGATCTCCCCCACGTGGAGTTTACCGAGGTAGTTGAGATCACGGATGACCCGTCGTACGACCTGTACTTTGACTCTCATGCCTTTCGAGATGTAGCGGTTGGCACCGACGGGGCCGTGTTTGCAAGTAACTACATGCAAGCCTTTGTCTTTCGATTTGATTCTGAGGGCACCTATCAAGAGACCATCGGAGAGGAAGGGCAAGGCCCAGGTGAGTTTGAGCACACGCCTGGCCTTACGCTTTCCGCAAATAGCGACACCCTGTATGCACGCGGACGCTTCAATGGACGCTCGGTGGGTGTCTTTGAGCGTGCCGAAAGCGGGTTTGCGTATGTTCGTACCATGATGCTGCCCGAGCACGAGCGTCATCAACCTCGGACCATCTATGCGGTAGGAGCAGATCGGCTTGCGGTTGAGTATCGTCCCAGTCCCCCCCAAAATCGAAGCGACTCAGGCTTCGTTGCAACGATAACTCCAGACGGAACTGTCGTCAAGGATACGCTCTGGACGTTCCCCGCAGATGTCGTATGGCAGTCTGACCCAGAAGAGGGGGGAGGCGCAATGGTGCAGGTTCCGATTCCGTACGGTAGTGCGTCTGTAGTGCGTTCGGGTCCAGATGGCTCTATGTATCACCTATGGACCGGCGATGCGGAAATCACGGTCCGCGATGGATCTGACGGTTCGGTGCAGAAACGTATCACGCACTCCCAAGCGCCTATACCGCTTGAAGACACAGACATCGACTCGATTCTAACAGAGCAAGTCAACGTATCCCTTGACGAGCGTGGTCCCGAGCCTATTCGAGAACAGGTTCGCACCGTGATACCAGATGCTGCTGTGCCATTGGTCGATATGTGGGTCGATGCTGATACTGGGGCGCTTTTAGCTCAGCGCCCGCTCCATCCGGATGCCAACCTGATACTGCTCGATGAAGACGGAACCCCGCAATACACAGCCAAACTTCCTGCAGAGCTAGATATTTTTGCCTTTCGGAACGAAAAGGTATACGCGGTGGATACCGATGATGCTACGCCCCCTACCATTCATATCTTCCAAGTGGACGCGAATTAGAGGCGCGCGCCATGCGAAATCTTCGTTTCAGCGCGTTACTTATGTCCATGAAAGGGCGGCTGTCTACGTGCTAGCCCCTACCTGAGATTATGGGCATGCTTTGTATTTGTAACTTCTCTTCGTCAGCGTCCCACTACTGCTATGATCCGTCTATCTCGTCTTGTCGTCCTTCTTGGCATTTGCTGGGGACTGAGCGTTGCCCCTCTTCTGGCACAAAATATCGACGATGTGCTTCGATACAGCGAACGCAACCCGGCAACCGGCGCCCACGATATGGGATGGCTTGGGGCAAACACCACAGCCGGTGCCGGCAGCTACACCGCGCTGTTTGGAAACCCAGCTGGACTGGGGTGGACGCCTGAATCAACCGTTTCCGGTGTGCTGCTGGGCGGACTGACCAATAACGAAACTCGCTTTCAAAGTCCATCAGACGGTCTATCGGGACCGTTCAACGACACCCAATCGGGGTATCGCATTGGCAATGCAGCGGTTACCTACCGGGTACCCACAGCCCAAGGATCGCTTGTGTTTGGAGGGGCCATCAACCGCACACGCTCATTCGACCGCACGTTTGTAGCCTCGGGAATGAATGCGCAAAGCTCGATCACGGATACGTTTTTGCCGACAGCATCGGGGTTCAGTGTGGATGGAGATGGCGATCTAAACTTTGACCGCAACATCTCGCGGATCGCCTTCCTTGCAGGGGCCATCGAATTTTTCGATGCGGACTTCCAGGAAGGGCGCTACCCATTTGATCAGGCTGTGGCGCCAGGGCCCGTGTTTGGAACTAACATCGAGCAGCGTGACGACTTGATTGAAACCGGCGGGCTATATGAGGCTAGCTTTGGCGGAGCTGTTGAGGTAGCGCCTCGCGTTATGCTTGGTGGGTCGTTCCACGTGTCTTTTGGGTCGTACACGTTCGATCGCATTTTTGAAGAGGTTGATGTAAACAATACGCACACCAACGATCTATACGATGTGCTGCTTGACGATGGCTCGCTACTGCGAGGCTTTGATGCACTAACAGTTGAGTCTGCTGTAAATGCAGAACTGACAGGCATTGGGGCCCGGTTTGGCGCTTCGGCCATGCCAAACGACTTTGTCAAAATTGGGCTCACGGTGGCCACTCCGACCTATTACACCGTCACTGAAACCTTTGGCACACGCATCGAAACGTTCTTCAACGAAGGCGGATCGCTGTCAGCAGGCAACACCGATGGTAGCGAATTTGAGTACGATATTCGCACACCGTGGCAGGTGTCGGCGGGTACTGAAGTGCTGCTTGGGCCGCTTACCGTAGCCGGTGATGTTGAACTGGTCGACTGGTCTACCATGAACATTTCTGCCGACGGAACCAGCTTCTCGCGCGTCAACCGCCAAATTCGCGATCTGGATATGACGGTCAATGCCAAAGGCGGCGTCGCGTATGACATCAATGCACTCACGTTGCGTGGTGGAGTTGGCTATCAGCCCAATCCCAGAAGCAACAGTCCACAGAGCGACCGCACGTTCTTCTCGGGCGGATTTACGTATCAGTTTGGGCCGCAGTTAGCCTTTGATCTGGGCTGGATGCAAGAGCGGTTCGATGATCAGTTTGTGTCGTACGACGATATCGATGACTGGAATCTGGATCCTGATGACCCGGCGGCACGCGATGCGATTACGGCTCCACGCATTACCGAGTCGATCGTGCGCAACTCATTTAGTGTGGGAGTGCGCTATCGGTTTTAAGCAATGCATCGCCTGTCTATGACGGTTCAATGGGGAGCTTAAATTAAAGATGCGGCTCCCCTCGCCCCAGGACATTAGTTGCTGTTTTGCTCCGCACGGCGTTGGCGCATCAGACGACGATAGTCCTCAGCGGCGCGGTTGTGTTCGCGCAGCGTGCGGCTAAAGGTGTGCCCGCCGTTGCCGTCGGCTACAAAGTAGAGGTAGCTGTGAGATTCAGGGTTGGCTACAGCTCGTAGCGAAGACGGCGAGGGGTTCGTGAGTGGTCCAGGAGGCAGCCCGCGAAACTGATAGGTATTGTAGTCGTGATCGATATCGTAGTCGACAAACAAAAGACGTCGTTTGCTGCCTTCGGCCTCCATAACGGCATATTGCACGGTTGGGTCGGCCTGTAGGGGCATATCAATTTCAAGGCGGTTGAGGTAGACCCCCGCCACACGTGGTTTTTCATCGGCCAGACTGGTTTCCCACTGTACGATGGAGGCCAGGATGACGGCCTCGCGAGGGCTTAGGCCTTGTGTATTGAGCCCGTCGATCAGTTCACGTTCTACGAACGCATCAAATGATTCTTTAATGCGGCGCACCACAGTTGTGGCAGAGGTCTGCCAGTAGAAGTGATACGTATCCGGCAGCATGTAGCCGAACAGATCGGTTGGGGTGGTGTCAAGTGAGTGAGCCAGGCTGCTGTCTTGCAATGCTTGCAAGAAGTCGGAGGTATCAAATGCCATTTCGCGGGCCGCCACACGAGCGGCTACCTCGGGTTCGGTACCGGGAGGAATGCTTACACGAACCGGCGTTTGCAACCCTTTACGCAGCACATCGAGCAAATCCCAGTTCGAGGTGCCCGACTCAAAAGCATAGTGACCGGCTTTGATTTGGTCGCGCCAGCCGGTGGCGGTTCCAATAAGGCGAAATGTAGTGGGCGAACGAAGGAGGCCTGCTGTATCAAGGCTGTCTACTGTTGCATCAAACGAGGCTCCGCTTGGAATCTTGACGGTGCGTTCGCCTTCAAACGAGGGGGTGTTGCTTCCAAATGTGATAACCCCAAGTCCCGCGGTTACGAGCAGGCCAACGACCAAGACAATAGCCAGTCCCCATCGCATTAGAGAATACATCATACTGGTGGAATAGAAAGAACAGGAGGATCAGTCCGTTTTGCCCTCGTACGTGCGTTGTTCTAACGTGCGTGTTTCCTCAACGATTTGCTCAAAGATGCGCCGTACCGCGTTGTCTGTAAACGGTCCGTTGTTGTGGGTGATGATGTTTTCCATGACCTCGGCCTCTCGGCTGGGTACGTAAGCCCGCATCCCAATGGTGTTTTTGATGGCTCCGATAACGTGCGCATAGGCCGTCCGTTCATTGAGCAGCTCAACCAACTGCTGGTCAATATCGTCAATTCGATCGCGCAAGGGACGCAAATCGTCTTCGCTTGGCGGTTCGGAAAGCGAAGGCAGGCGGTCGGAAAAGCGGGCGGCTTGTTCGAGGCTTTCGTTGAGGTCGGGTTTAGACATACGGTAATAAAACAGCAGAACGAAAAACACATACCCGCAGGTTATGCGAGTGTGAGGCGAGGATCTATGTCAAGGGTGGGGGTGGAAGTAAGGGCTCCGGCGTGCCAGCGTAGGCGGGCCGCTGTTGCAATCATGGCGGCATTGTCGGTACAATACGCTAAGTCGGGCAGGTGCAGGCGGATGCCCATGTCATCGGCAAGGCGTTGTAGGTCAGTGCGTAACTGCCGGTTGGCTGATACACCACCCACCACGGCTACGTCGTGCACCTTGGTCTGGTCCACGCTGCGGCGCACCGCATCGACCAGCACATCTACAACGGCTTGCTGAAAAGATGCACAGAGGTCGGCCTGGTGGTCGTTGAGGAAGGCTGCGCGTTCGTCGTCAGGGAGGTCGCGCAAGAAGTAGAGCACCGATGTTTTGAGACCGCTGAAGGAAAACGAGAGGTCGTCAAAATGGGAGCGTGGAAAATCGTGGAAGGTGGGAGTGCCCTGGGCGGCTTGGCGATCAATAGCGGGACCGCCGGGGTATCCCAGGTTCAACATTTGTGCCACCTTGTCAAATGCCTCTCCGGCAGCATCGTCGCGGGTTTGGCCCAACGTTGTGTAGGAAAAGTCTTCCTTCACGTGCACCAGTTGGGTATGCCCACCCGAGACGATGAGGCACAGATAGGGCGCATTGGGGCCGGCACCGTCGATATGAGGCGAGTACACGTGTCCTTCAAGATGGTTGATGCCCCACACCGGGCATCCAGCGGCATAGCCAAAGGACTTTGCAAAGCTGAGCCCGACTAGCAGGGCACCGGGTAGGCCGGGTCCGTAGGTAACAGCTATGCCATCGAGTTCAGACGGATCGATCTCGGCTTCGTCGAGCGCCTGTTGTACGACGGGTCCGATGTAGCGCTCGTGGTTGCGCGAGGCCAGTTCGGGTACGATGCCGCCGTAGTCGGCGTGGATTTCGTGCTGAGACGACACGATGTTGGAGCGCAACGTGCTGCCAGCGATAACTGCTGCGGCGGTGTCGTCGCATGAGGTTTCAATTCCCAGAATAACAGGCGCATCGGCCATACAGGCAATACAGGTTGTGCGGGGTGGAAAGCAGTCGGGCAAATGCGTATGAACCACCAAAAGGTTCCACGGCAGCAACAGACAAACGCCCCACCTGCTGTATAACAGGCGGGGCGCATTGGGGGAGGGCTGCAAAGAAGGGGGCAGGATGTTTACGCGGTGACCGTGGATCGGCGTTTCAGGGCCGAAAGCCAGCGCGTGATGTCAATATCTTTCGGGCAGGCTTCGTTGCAGTTAAAGATGGTGTAGCATTTCCACAGGCCGTTTTCCGAATCGACAACATCAAGGCGTTCGCCTTCAGCTTTGTCGCGTGTGTCGAATGTGTACCGGTATGCTTTGAGCATAGCCGCGGGGCCCAGGTAGTCGGGGTCGGCCCATGTGCTTGGGCAGGCATGCGTGCATGCTCCACACATGATGCACTTGGTGGCCTCCTCGATGATTTCGTGCTCGGCCGGTGATTGCTTGCGTTCGGTTTCGGGTGCGGGTGTATCGTTGATGAGCCAGGGCTTGACTTCGCGGTACTTCTCGAAGAAGCGGCTTTGGTCAATGACTAAGTCTTTGATGACAGGCGCAGCCGGGAGGGGGGCAAACCGTACTGTTTCGCCATCGCCATCGACGAGGTCTTGCACGAGCACCGAGCAGGCCAGTTTGTTTTCGCCGTTGATCTGCATGGCATCGGATCCGCAGATTCCGTGTGCGCAGCTTTTGCGCAGGGACAGTGTGCCGTCGATGTGCCACTTTACATGGAGCAGCAGCGCCAATGCACTATCGAGCGGATCGGCGGGTACCTCATACGACTCCCAGTGGGGGGCGTCGTCTTCTTCCGGGTTGTACCGTTTTATTTCTACGTTCAGTGTCATAAGTTAGGCAGGGGATAGGGTGAGCAAGACCGGAAGGCCGGGCAGAGAGTCGGCCCGGCCCGAAACGAGGCCGCTGAATTAGTACTTGCGCTCTTTCGGCTCGAATCGCGTGATGACCACATCCTTGTCGGCAAACTCGTACTCGCCGTTGCAGTCGCTGTAGAATAGCGTGTGCTGTAGCCAGTCGTCGTCATTGCGGTTTTGATAGTCTTCACGCGAGTGAGCACCTCGGCTTTCGGTGCGGTAGTGCGCACTAGCGGCAATGGCTTCGGCATAATCGACCATGAAGCTAATCTCCACGGCATCCATCAAGTCGGTATTGAACTTTTTGCCTTTGTCCTCCACCACTACGTTTTGGGCTCGTTTGCGTAGCGACTGCAGGTCGTTGAGCGCATCGCTTAGCGTTTCATCGGTGCGGAAGACGCTGACGTTCGACATCATGGTCTCCTGCAAGTCGGTTCGAACGTTCACGGTGGGTTCGCCGTCGGAGGGGGTGTTTGCAAGCAGGTCGTCTAGCAGCGTACGAATGTCTTCTTCTGGGTTGTCGGGAAGCGCCGCATGCGATTTCCCATTACGTACTTCTTCGGCCATCGTCATGCCGGCGCGGCGTCCAAACACTACCAGTTCCAGAAGCGAGTTCGTGCCCAGGCGGTTGGCGCCGTGCACGCTTACGCACGCGCACTCACCTACAGCGTAGAGACCGGGTACCGACGTGCCACGTTCTTTCGTTTCTACGCGTCCATCCGCATCTGTGGGAATGCCGCCCATAGCGTAGTGGCACGTCGGAGCAACAGGAATGGGCTCTTGCTTGGGGTTGACGCCCATGTAGGTGCGCGAGAACTCCGAGATTTCGGGAAGTTTTTTGTCGAGCACCTCATCGCCCACGTGGGTGAGGTCGAGGTGAACATAGTCCTTGCCGTTCACGCCGCGCCCGGCGCGAATTTCCTTGTAGATACACTGCGAGACCATGTCGCGCGGAGCCAGGTCTTTGACCGTTGGCGCATAGCGTTCCATGAAGCGCTCGCCCTCGGAGTTGCGCAAAATGCCGCCCTCACCACGGGCCCCCTCTGTAATGAGGATGCCGAGGCGATACAGTCCGGTTGGGTGGAACTGAACGAACTCCATGTCTTCGAGCGGGATGCCAGCGCGCAGCATAATAGACATGCCATCACCGGTGCCGGCATGTGCGTTCGAGGTCGTTTTGAATGCGCGCCCGTATCCTCCTGTCGCAAAGCATACGATCTTGGCGTGGAACGTGTGGATTTCGCCCGTCAGGATTTCGTAGGCCACCACACCTGAGCACTCGCCATCGGGTGTCATGATGAGGTCGAGCACCTGAAACTCATCATAAAAGCGAACGCCCTGTTTGGTGCACTGGTCGTAGAGCGTGTGTAAGATGGTATGGCCAGTGCGGTCAGCGGCGTGGCAGGCACGGCGTACAGGTGATTCGCCGAAGTTGCGGGTGTGGCCTCCAAAACGCCGTTGCGAGATGGTGCCTTCCGAGTTTCGGCTGAACGGAACGCCGTAATGCTCCAGCTCCACAATGGTCCGGGGGGCGTCTTTGCAGAGGGCTTCTACGGCGTCTTGGTCGCCCAGGTAATCGCTCCCCTTTACGGTATCGAAGGCGTGCCACAGCCAGTGGTCTTCTTCTTCGTTGCCAAGGGCCGCACTGATACCGCCCTGTGCGGCTCCGGTGTGCGACCGCAACGGATGGAGTTTAGAAACAACAGCGACATCGGCACCGCCTTCTTTGGCATACAGAGCGGACATAAGGCCCGCGCCGCCAGCGCCGACAATAACGACATCATGGGAAAATGTCATGGTGGTACAGGAGACAAATGAGCGAAACAGTCAGAAGCAGGTCACAACAAGAAACGGTGCCAGTGTCACCAGCCTGCGGTCATTACGGAGTATGTGCCAATAATAAGGAGCACAAGGGCCAGCGTCCACGAAAGCACTTTTGCCGTTTTGCGGGCCATAGGGTTTCGTACGTAGTCGGCAATCACATTATTGAGGCCATAGAAGCCGTGGTGCAGTGCAACAATCAGAAATAAGATGTTGAATCCTTTCCAGAGCACGGCGTAAACGGGGTCCGCCAAGCGAAGCATTACCACGTCGTACGGGGTGACTTCAGCATCCTCGCCAAAGCGTTCTTGAACGGCCGCTTGGGCTTCTTCCGAGTAGGTGGGCAGTACGCCCTCCTCAATTTGCTCGGTTGAAATTACGTCGTGAGAGACGCTTGCGGTTTGGTAGTCGTAGTGCTGTACCCAGAAGTGGGTGATCAGCATAAAGATGAGAAACGTGCCGGTGATGCGGTGCAGAAACCAGTTCTGCGCGTTGGATTTTGAAGCAGAGCGCGAAGCCATAACAGATCGAGGTCAAACGAAGCAGGGCAGACAGAAGGGAGAGCTTAGCCGAGGAAGAAGTAGTCGGCCAGCGAGTACAGAATGGGGTAGCCTCCCACAGCGATCAAGACAACCGCCACAATGAAGAGGGTCCAGAACATGCTCTTCTGTTTGGGGCTCCATCCCAAAAAGTCAATGAGAACGATGCGGAGGCCGTTCAAGGCATGATATACCACGGCGGCCAGCAGCAAGAACTCTCCGATCTTGAAAATGGGAGCGTGGTAGCCTGCAATGAGCTCGTTGAAGGCGGCACGATCGGTGAGGGCACGAAGGCCCCACACATGTACAACGAGGTAAAGGACAAGGGCTACGCCGCTCAGCCGGTGAGCCATCCAGGCAAACATGCCTGTACGGACCCGATACCACTGAAAGCGACTGTTTTGCGAGGCGGTGCTGGCAGAGGACGACTCCGCAGCGGTTTCAACGGTGTCAACAGCCATAAGGCAAAGAGAAACGGTGTGAGGGTGAGGGTGCAAAAGGCGCCTGGGGCGCGTGCAGGGCAGGGCACAGAAAAAGCCAGACGGGGTACCTACAGATATGAATCTCCGACTGTAAAGGTTTCGTGACCAGCCCGCTATCTGTAGGGGTTAAACCGTGCGGCAGCCGAGATCGTTCTCGACTGCCGGAGTACGGTGTGCGCTTAGGCGCGCTCGCTAATGGGGGCTACAGTACGATCGTGTTCTCCCACATAAGCAGCGCGTGGACGGATCAGTCGGTTGTCGGCCCACTGTTCCAGCAGGTGTGCCGTCCAGCCTGCAGAGCGGCTAAGAGCAAAAATGGGAGTGAAAAGATCCGGATCCAGCCCCAGCATATAATACGTGGACGCGCTGAAGAAGTCCACGTTCGGGTCAAGACCTTTCTCGGATTTCACCGTGTTAAGAATGGCCATGCTATAGTCGTACCATTTAGTGGCCCCACGCTCCTGGCTAAGTGCTTCAACCTGGTCGCGCAAGATGGCGGCGCGGGGGTCCATGGTGCGGTACACGCGGTGGCCAAAGCCCATAACCCGTTCTTTATTGGCCAGCTTTTGCTGTACATACTCGACCGGATCTGCGCCTTTCTCGTCTATATCGAGCAGCATGCGCATGACTTCTCGGTTGGCGCCCCCATGAAGCGGTCCTTTTAGCGCGCCAATGGCACCAGACACCGCCGAGTACATATCGGAGAGTGTTGAGCCAATCACACGGCTGGTGAAGGTGGATGCGTTCAGCCCGTGGTCGGCATGCAGTACCAGGCAGGTATCGAATGTGCTTTCCGCCTCTTCGCCGGGGTCTTCGTTATTGAGCATGTACAGAAAGTTGTACGCCATCGACTGATCGTCGAGGGGGGCGACGGGCTCATGGCCGTTGCGCAATCGCGAAAAGGCAGCAATGATGCCAGGTGTGCGGGCTAGAAGCCGAGTGGCCTTGCGGCGATTGGCTTCGGGGGAGTCATCGTCTGCCTCCTTGTCATGCATTCCAAGAGCAGAAATGGCTGTACGGAGCACCGCCATCGGGTGAGCGCTCTCAGGCGCCTGGCGCAGAATATCGATTACCGGGGCAGGTACGTTGCGCGCCGCGCGCAAATCGCTCTTCAGGGCGTTGAGTTGCGATTGGTTTGGCAGGTCGCCATTCCAAAGCAAGTAGACCACCTCTTCAAAAGAGGCATTCTCAGCCAAGTCGTAAATATTGTATCCGCGGTAAACGAGTTCGCCAGCGTCGCCATCGATGGAAGAAAGCTCCGAGGAGAGCGCAATAACGCCTTCTAGTCCACGGACTTCTTCAGATCCATTTGTATCGGCCATGTGTAATTGGTGCGTTGGTCAAAGGAGTTGATTAGGCAGCCAGGGGAGGGAGCATTCCTCCGAGAGCATGTGCGCAGAGAGGCTAGTCAAGGGGGTAAGCGCTTCCAACATGCGTGTCTGCGCGTACAGCACATGCAGAAAGGGGTCTTGGTGCAAGAGGTCGTGAAAGGGGAGGCTTGCATCTACGTACAAGCTCTATGCGTACAGACTGCATAGGCAAGCGATGCAAACGGGAGAGCAATGGCCTGCTTCGCGAAAATACCACTGAGGCACATCCCTCAACACTTCCTCTGAACGAGTGTCTTTGCTGTAGAACTCGTTCCCACTGTGGGAAAGCTACATCAAAAATGCAGGCAAAGCAATCGACAGTCAAGAAGACCCTGTTTTTGTATGCATGTTGCATACGCATGGTATGAAAGAAAGGGTTGCGATAAGAAAGAATTTCCATTAAAAGCCATGGGCGGTACAGTTGGAGGTGAGATGCCGAGCCGAAAAGTCAAGATCAGATTGAGGGATCATTTCGACCTTCAGGTGGATTAGGGAATAGAGAGTTGTTATACTGACTTCCTAAACGTGCGTAAGGACGCGCGTCACAAACATCGAATAACATGACATGTGCGTCCACGGAACGTTGTGTTAAGACACCGTGCTTTGTTAGCGTCTCTGTTATCAAGCGCATAAACGAAGCACTCGTGTGTCCATGCCACCAAGCAACTCCCGGCGGTGCCTTGCTGCAGCTAAGCATAACACTGCAGACGGAATCCTGACAGGATCCTGTTTGGCATGCCGATAAATGCTTGCAAACCATATTGAACGCGACTGCGCACGCTTTTTGCTTTGCCTTACAGAGAAGCCATTGCGCTTCTTGACTGTTTTTCTCGCCTTCCCTTGTTCATTAGCTGTCCGTGTACGCGTACTGCGCGCGCTTCGGATGGTCACGGATTCCTCTACCTTGCATTCCTGTAGAGAGGGCGTACCCGCCCCCGGTGTTCGGATCTTTGCTTTACACCTACAGCGTGCCACAGGCCCGCTGCTCCTTTTGGGTGCCCTTCGTTGCTTAGCCCATTCTGCGACTTATTCCCCCTGACCCCCGAAGGCGTACGTGCGACACGGCTTGTACCGCCTTATGCCTAAAGAAATTGTAGTCAATGTATCCGATACGCGAACGCGTATCGCCATTGTAGAGGATAACAAGCTTGCTGAACTCTACATTGAAAATGCCGAGCACAAGCGCACTATTGGTAATCTCTACTTGGGGATTATCCGGCGCGTGATGCCCAGCATTCGAGCCGCTTTTGTCGATATCGGGCAGGAGCAAGATGCGTTTCTGCACTTCTCCGATATCGCAGAAAATCTGCCGCAATTGAAAGAGCTACTCAACCAAAGCACGCCCAAGGTTGAGCACATCGATCTGCCCAACAACCTGCGCGATCGCAACATCAATCCGGTTAAGCACCTGAGTCGTAATCAGCGCCTGCTTGTGCAGGTGAAGAAGGAGCCGATTGCCAACAAAGGCAGTCGCATCTCAACTGATATATCGATGGCGGGGCGCTTTTTGGTGCTGGTACCGCTTTCGAATGTGGTGGCTGTTTCACGCAAGATCGAAAAAGAAAAAGAGCGCAATCGCCTGAAGGCCCTTGCTGGTAGCCTCGTGCCCGACGGGTTTGGTGTTATTGTGCGCACCGTTGCCGAAGGCCGTGATGCAAAATCGCTCGACAAAGACCTGCGGCTACTTTTGGAGCGGTGGCGTCGCGTGGAAAAGCGGCTTGGGCAGGCCAGCAACGCCCCCACACTTATCCACGAGGATGTGGATATGGCATCCTCAATTATCCGTGATCAGTTCTCAGAAGATTTCGATCGCATTCTCATCGACCATAAGGCGCTGTTTCATAGCGTGCGAAGCTACGTACGTGCGGTGGCGCCGTCAATGGTGTCGCGTGTGGAGTATCATAACTCCAACACGCCCGTATTTGAAGCAGCAGGCATTCAGCAAGGCGCCGACCGCGCCTTCAAAGACCGCGTGGAGTTACCTTCGGGCGGCTACCTGTTTATCGAAAAAACCGAGGCCATGCATGTGGTGGATGTAAACTCGGGACGCTCAGGACGTGGCAAATCGCAATCCGAAAACTCACTCGATGTGAACCTGGAAGCGGCTCGCGTGATTGCCCGCCAGGTGCGTCTGCGCGACATCGGCGGCATCATTGTTGTCGACTTTATCGACTTACGTGACAACGATGCGCGGCGGAAGGTCTACGAAGAGCTCAAAAACCGTTTCGAAGATGATCGCGCTGTCACGAAAGTGCTGCCGATGAGTGACTTTGGGCTGGTCGAGATTACCCGGCAGCGGTTGCGTCCAAGCCTTACGTCGTCGTTTGCCTCATCGAGCGGCGCTTCCGTCGAAGATGACTCCGACGTGGAGCGCTACCGGCAACAGCTGCGGGAAGCGCATAACCGCACCAAGCGATTGGAGAAGCGCCTGGAGCAGACGAAGAGCACGCTGGAAGAGCGTGACGCCCAGCTCGCTGAACTCGAACAACGACAAGGCAAGCAACGACAAAGAGGGTCGCAGAATGGTCAGGATCAGCACCAGATAGATGAGATTCGCGAACAGGCAAAGGCAGCCCAGAACCAGGTCAACCAGCTAAAGAGCGAACTGGGCCAACTCAAAAAGGCACTGGAAACCGAGAAAAAAGAACACGCCGCTGCGCGTGAGGCCCGCGACGAGGCCCAGGAAGCTGCTCGTGCGGCTCGTCAAGAGGCCGATACAGCGCGCACTGCCGCACTGCCGACCCCGCCCGACTCCGCCGATGCAGCACGTCCAGCCGAAGAGGTAGTCGACGCGCTAGACACATGGATCGCTGAGCACGCCAGTCAACATGCCGCCATCACGATTCGCGTCCATCCATTCCTGGCTGCTTTCCTTACGCGTGCGGTACCCAGCTACCCCACGCAGTGGTTTATGCGTCACTTTGTGCGCGTACACCTCGAAACCGATAATACGATATCGCCCCTCTCGTTTGCCGTAGAGGAGCCGCAAACCGGGAAGGCGCTCGTAGAGGCCTAGCAGGCACACCCCTCCACGCCGCGGTTTTGCGAATCAGGTGCATGAAGGATGGATACAGACACCATTATCGAGGAGCTTACCGATGTTGCCGAGCGTATGGGCATGGAGGTGCGTGTTGAAAAAGGCAACTTTCGGGGAGGGCGCTGCCAGGTAGGTGATACTACCGTTATCATGCTGAATAAGCGGCACATGGCCGATGTTCAGCTTGCGGTGCTTGCTAATAGCCTGCGCGAGGCCCCACTGGATACGGTCTACCTGAAGCCCGCCGTGCGCGACGCCCTCGAATCCGTCTGGGCCGATGCGGATGCCGCCAATGATTCGTCTGCTCCCAACGCTTCCGACAACTCGTCATCCAGCGCAAATGCCTGAAGACAGCCCGCCGCTCCGTGTTACCATGTTGGGGACGGGTACTTCCACCGGTGTGCCAGTGCTGGGCTGTTCGTGTTCGGTGTGCACTTCCTCTGATCCGCGAGACAAGCGGCTACGGTGTGCCTGCTACATTGAAGCCGGACCGCTGGGCATCCTTGTCGACGCCGGCCCCGACTTTCGGCAGCAGGCGCAGCGAGCGGGTATCCGCCGTATTGATGCGGTATGCTTTACACACCATCACTTTGATCATACAGCAGGCATCGACGATCTGCGCCCGTTCTTTTACCAGAACCGGCGCCTTATGCCTTGCTTTGCTAATTCCAACACCGTGCAGAAGCTGAAAAAGCGCTATAGCTATATCTTTGGCGATACCCCGTATCCCGGAGCTGCCCGTGTGCAATTGAAAGCCGTCGATGAGGCGTTTACCGTCCAAAGCCGATACGACGACGGTTCGAGTCTCCACATACAGCCCGTGCCGCTATGGCATGGAGACACCCCTACGATGGGTATACGCATCGGCGCGTTTGCGTATCTGACCGACGCCAGCGCGATTCCGGAGTCCAGCTTCGACTTGCTTGACGGGGTAGAGGTACTCGTGCTGGATGCGCTGCGGCCAGATCCGCATCCCACGCATTTTAGCTTCGACGAAGGCGTGCGCGTAGCCAATCGCATTGGCGCACAAGACACGTACTTTATCCACATGACTCACGCAGTACGTCACGCCGAACAAACTGCCGCCTTACCCGACCATGTGCATCTGGCCTACGATGGGCTGGAACTCAAGGTGCCGGCTCCGTCGGAGTCATGCACGGGCTAACAGCAAACGCGTTTTCTTTAGCATCGCCCCCTGCCACCCATACCCACCGTCTATGATTGTCGTTCTGAATGGTCCAAATCTGAATCTGCTTGGGATCCGCAATCCAGAGCATTACGGCACCGAGCCGCTCGAATCCCTCGAACAAAAGGTCAGCGCGGCATTTGATGACCTTACCTTCGAGTGGGTGCAGAGCAACCACGAAGGGGTGCTCATCGATACCCTTCATCAGGCACATGCCACTCGGGCTATGGGTGTTGTGTTCAATCCGGGCGGATACACCCACACCTCGGTAGCGCTGCATGACGCTGTAGCAGCCATCGATCCGCCTGTGATAGAAGTGCACCTCTCCAATATTCATGGACGCGAAGACTTTCGTCGGACTTCTCGCGTAGCGCCTGCCTGCATCGGACAAATTAGCGGACTCGGCCCTGCTGGGTACTTACTCGCTGTGCAATATCTGCAGATGCGTGGCCCCATTGCATACGACGAGGACCAAAACCAAGGAGAAGACCATGAAGCAGACCATGGAACGGAGCCCACCTCCTCCGAGAATACATAACGGCTCTCGTTCCATCGGTTTATTGCTTCGCTATGTCAGGATACAAAGGCCACATTACCGGCGCGATTCTCTTCTTCGTCGCGTACATTGTGATGTTTGGCTATGCGCTGGCGCTTGGACTGCTACACATCTACTTTGACCCGCTGGCTGAACCGCTCACTACGATGATGTATATCGCTGGGTTGTTTGTGGTAACACTCCTGTTTGGGCTGTGGCCGGATGTGGATACCGACTCGAAAGGCCGACGTATCTTCTACCGCATTTTTCTGGTGGTTGATCTGTATCTCATCGTGGTCGGACACTACGAGGCGGCGGCCTATTTGGGGTTGTTGGCTATTTTGCCGGGCCTGGGGCCCCATCGCGGTTGGACGCACACGTGGTGGGCCATGCTGGTCGTGCCCTTGCCGTTTTTGGTAGTCCCTTATTTCCGGTTTCCTGAGATGGCTTTTGTGGGGGCCCCCTTCTATGTGGCGGCGGTCGTAGGATACTTCAGTCATCTTGTGCTTGATGGACTGGTTATCCCCAAAAAGTTGATGGTGTGGCGCGACTAACACCCTTCTCCTCGCCTTCCGGTTTGCATGGCTCCCTCTAATTCGTCCACTTCCGAAGCCCCCGCCGACGCGTCGCCATCGTCCAGCGCGGCGGGCGTCGTTGCACTGGGCATTTTCGTGAGTAAAATCCTGGGCCTGCTGCGTGAGCGCGCCGTCGCGTTCTACTTTGGTGTAGGCGCCCATGCCGATGTGTGGCAGGTGGCTTTTCGCGCGCCCAACTTGCTGCAGAACCTGCTGGGCGAGGGCACCATCTCAGCGGCGTTTATTCCCGTCTACAGCCGCCTGATTGACGAAGACCGTCCCGAAGCCGCCGCCCGTTTTGCCGGAGCCATCTTCGGACTCCTCTGTGTGGTGGTCGGGCTCGTTGTGCTGGCAGGCATCGCGCTGGCTGAACCGGTCGTGGCCGTACTCGCCCCCGGCTATCTGGGGGATGCGGAGCGCGTGGCAGCAGGCACCCTCAGCATCAACCGGTTTGAGCTGGCCGTACAGGCCGTACGCATCATCTTCCCGATGGCCGGCATTCTGGTGCTCTCAGCGTGGGCCCTCGGCATCCTCAACAGCCATCGTCAGTTTTTCGTGCCGTACGTAGCCCCGGCGCTCTGGAACGTGGCCATCATCGGCGCACTCATTGGCGGTGCCTACGCCCTCAGCGGCACGCCCGGTGCCCCAGATGCGCTCACCAGCGACGCGCTCTCGCGGCTCTTGCTCATTGCTTGTTTCGGAGCTGTAGGGGGCGGACTCCTCCAGTTTGGGATCCAACTGCCGTTTGTCTGGCAGCACCTCGACCGGCTCTATCTCTCCATCTCGACCCGCGTGGAGGGCGTGCGTGAGGCCATTCGGGCGTTTGGACCGGTTGTGGCCGGACGCGGCGTGGCGCAGATCTCGGGCTACATCGATCTGTTTCTGGCCTCGCTCCTCGCCGTGGGTGCACAGAGCGCCGTGCGCTACGCCCAGATCTTCTACCTGCTGCCCGTCAGCCTTTTCGGCATCTCCGTAGCCGCCTCTGAACTGCCCGAGCTCTCGCGCCTCACCACCGAGCGCGCCAAGACCTTCGGCACGCGCATGCGCCGCTCCATCCACCAGATCGCGTTCCTCACGATCCCCACCATCGTAGGCTACCTCTGCTTCGGGTTTCTAGTGGTGGGCCTGCTCCTGCGCACCGGCCAGTTCGATGCGCAAAGCAACTGGCTTGTCTACATTGTGCTGGGGGGATATGCACTGGGCATCTTGGCAACCACCGTGTCGCGCCTCCTGCAGAACGCCTTCTACGCCCTCGGCGATGCCAAAACCCCTGCCCGGCTGGCGGTGGTGCGCGTGGTGATCTCAACCGCGATCGCGGTGCCGCTTATGCTCTGGCTGGATACGACCGCCGTGCCTGATCTGGTACCCGTCGCGACGGACGACCCGCTCTTTCTGGGCGCACTCGGACTCAGCCTCGGGGCCAGCGTGGGTGCCTGGGTCGAGTTCATCTTGCTGAGGCGTGCCCTGCGTACGCATCTGCCCACGCTTTCGCTCGTGGACGGGCGCACCATCGTCACGCTCACCGGACTCGCAATCGCGGCGGCGCTTCCGGCGCTTGGCGTGTGGGCGCTCCTCGCCGGTGCATCCATCTGGGTCGTGGCTCCCCTCGTGGGGGGCACATACATCGTGGTGTACCTGGGCAGCACATGGCTCCTAAACCGTCCGGAACTGATGGCATGGGTGGATCGGTTTGTGGGGTGATGTGCGAAGGGCTGTTTGGGAGACGCAGCGATGGAGACGCAGCGGCGCTGCGTCTCTACGTCAACAAATACGTTAACCTTTGAATCTGATTTGCATTTTTATGTCTGATGCGTTGCTGGTAACAGGTGGATGTGGCTTTATCGGGTCGGCGTTGGTGTGCCACCTGCTCGATGCCACCGACCACCGCATCGTCACGGTGGATGCCCTCACGTACGCTGGTGACCCTCGCAATCTAGGTCCGGCCCGCTCGCATCCACGACACACGCTCGTCGAATCCGACATCGCCGACACCGAGGCGATGCACGCGGTGTTCGAAGCGCACCAGCCTGCAGGGGTACTCCACCTGGCCGCCGAATCGCACGTGGATCGCTCGATCGACGGACCCGCTCCGTTCGTAACGACCAACGTGCAGGGCACAGTAAGTCTGCTCGAAGCCGCTCTCGTGCACTACGAGTCGCTCGACGCCGAGGCGCAGACGCGCTTCCGGTTCGTGCATATCTCGACCGACGAGGTGTTCGGGCAGCTGGGCGATGCAGGGCGCTTCCAGCCCGATTCGCCCTACGCACCGCGCTCGCCCTACGCCGCCAGCAAAGCCGCCTCCGACCACTTCGTGCGTGCCTGGCACCACACCTACGGACTGCCCACGCTCATCACCAATGGCTCCAACACCTACGGTCCGCGACAGTACCCCGAGAAGCTGATTCCGGTGGTGTTGCGCAGCGCGCTGAACGGCGATCCCATCCCCGTCTACGGCGATGGCAGCAACGTGCGCGACTGGATCTACGTGGACGATCACGCCCGCGCCCTGCATCGGGCCTACACCCACGGCACGCCCGGCGAAACGTACCTGGTGGGCGGCGGACGCGAACTGCGCAACATCGAACTGGTGCACATGCTCTGCGGCCTGTTGGATGCGGAACACCCGCGCTCCGGCGATGGCTCCTACGCCGACCTCATCACGTTCGTCGACGACCGGGCGGGACACGACTACCGCTACGCGCTCGACGCCTCCGCCACCCGCGATGCGCTCGACTGGCAGCCTACCACCAATTTCCACACGGGATTGCAAGAGACGGTGCAGTGGTATCTCGACCACCCCGAACGGCTGGAGCCCGAGCCGCACCCTGCGTAGCAACCCCCCCATTTCACATCCCCTCTGAATCGAACAACCGACCGATACGCCGCCCCCGGCGGAGGGATCTCAACGCCTGCCGTCAGCCCATCTGATACCGCGCACAAGAAACCACCCCGCTCCCCTGCAAAGAGAACACGCTGAAACAGAAGGACGCAAGGAAGGGGGGCGTTCAGTATGGAAGGCCTCGTACCGTCACAGCGTGTACGTGTTTAGCGGCGTGCTTCCTGATCGCCGGGGACGCAAGCGGTCCCCGGCTATGGATTTTGCTCACATCGCACCGTTCTGTAGCCCGGGATCAGGAGCGAAGCGGATATCCCGGGCGGTCATTGTACCACGCTAAACAGGTACCACAGCGTGCTGTGACGCCTCCACGGCCTGTTCTAAGCTCAGCAGCCACGGGCAAACCAGCACTACTACGGCAGGTAAATGTTCAGCCGGATGTACGTGTCGTACTGCGTGCGGCGCTGCACGGCGTCGACTTGCTGCCAGCGCTCCTGACGCAGGCGCAGGCGTACGTCGAACCGAAAGTTTTCGTGGAAGCGCCAGTAATAGCGGGCCTCCGTCATCCACTCGTTCGGGCGGAAGTCGGTCGAGATGAGCCAGTGCGGACTGTTTAGCCCACCTTGCACTGCAAACGAGTGGGCCCCGCCTATGTCGAGCAGGTTAAGCGAGGCCTGCAGTCCAATCGGGTCGAGCGAGGCATTGGGATCCAGACCGAGCACCTCGTTCGAGAGCGGCGTAGGCACCCAGCCTACTTCAGCGGCTACGGCAAGGCGCGCTTCTTCGCCAATGGACCGCTCGGCCATGCTGTGGAGCGACACCGCCACGTACGTCTTCTCGCGATCCGGTCCGGTTGGCGCAGCGGCTGGAAGCACGCTCACATGCAGTCCGTGATGCACGAGCGGACCGACCGGGCGGCTGCTTTCGACCAGCCCAAACCATCCGATGTTACTCCCTGATGCGGTGAACCGTAGCGGACTCCGGAAGGCCGTGGTGGGCGGGCTTGGCGTGTGAAAGGCTGCCACGTGTGCGGTTTCGTGCGATGTGAAGCGGTGCTGCACGTGCACGCCGTCGGTCCACTGCACAGCAATGTTCGACCCGTCGTTGCGATGCAGTCCGCGGCCCATCATGTCAGGCAGGCCCAGTCCCAGGCGCAGGCGTCCCGCATCCACCTGCCACTGCTTGTTAGGCTGCCCGCGCACAAAAAGCCCGTCGATCCCAATGTCGCCCGCCGCATAGCCCCCGCTTCCGGGATAGTAGCCGAGTCCACGCACGGTCCAACTCGGCTGTGTGGAGGCAAAGCGGATGGCCCCCGAGGCATGCACGCTGCCCCACGATACCGGCTGCCACGATGGGCGCACACGGAGCCGCCCCGACAGCGAGTGCTCGTCGATGTCCGAACCGTCGCGCGCCTCTCCCCAGGTGCCATAGTAGCCGGTGCGCAGATGCGAGGTCACACTCCAGTCGCTT
The DNA here is from genome assembly GCF_055379935.1 of Natronotalea proteinilytica. Classification (NCBI taxonomy): domain Bacteria; kingdom Pseudomonadati; phylum Rhodothermota; class Rhodothermia; order Rhodothermales; family Salisaetaceae; genus Natronotalea; species Natronotalea proteinilytica. The sequence continues at coordinate 180,328 of NZ_AP043947.1, forward strand.
TGCGCCCACACGGTCTGCGCACCGCTGCTCGCAAGCACAACACCAATCAGCGCTGCGAAAAACACAAGACGAGACGGATTCAGACGCGCAGATGCAGGCTGCATGGGAAGCGATAATCATTTCATAACACAGAAGACAGCATAAAGCATACAGAAATAACGGATGAAAGAAAAGTCGCATCCCACAAAGCCTCTATGTATTTTTGGGAGGCTTGCTCTTCCCACGATCATTCTACTGCCATGGCGCCCACGCTCGTATTCGACGTCAACGAAACGCTGCTCGACCTGAGTGCCCTCGACGCGCCGTTCGACGCTGCCTTTGACACGCCCAATGTACGTACCGAATGGTTTACCCAGGTACTGCAGTCTGCGCTGGTCACGACCGTGCTCGATACGTATGCCGACTTCAGTCAGATTGCCGATGCCGCACTCACAATGGTAGCTGCCCGCCACGACAGAGCGCTATCGGAGGCGGAGCGTCGTGCCATTCTCGACACGGCACGCCGGCTTCCCCCGCACCCAGATGTCCCCGACGCGCTGGAGCGCCTCGCCAGTGCCGACCTACGTCTGGCGGCCCTCAGCAACGGAGCCCCCGATGTCTTGCACGCTCAACTCGACCATGCCGGACTCATCCCGTTCTTCGACGAGATCCTCTCCGCGCATGCCGTCCGCCGCCTTAAACCTGCCCCCGATCCCTACCACATGGCCATGGATGTGCTGGGGGTATCCGCGTGCGACATGGGGTTTGTGGCCGCCCACACGTGGGATGTGGCCGGGGCGATGCAAGTGGGATGCCCGACTGCGCTCATTCTGCGCGACGGCGTGGTGCCCGACCCGCTCGCTGCGCCCACCGATCACACAGCGAATGATTTGCAGGTTTTGGTTGATCAGCTGCTTGCTGGATAGCAGCTGGCAGTCTGTTTAAAATAGGTGGATGCGACTCGGCTCCGTTTTCACACAATCACAGCCTAAACCGGCAACTTGTATGCAGGCACGGGAATACAACTGCTTGTAACAACAAGTATTCTTCTTCAGCCCGCTTTGCCTCCCATGCGCTATTTTGCTTTTTTTGCGACTCTCGTTGTCGGCCTTTTCCTCGGATCGATGACCACAGCCCAGGCCCAGGCTGACGACCCTGACGAACTGTTCGTGGTTGTCACCTCCAATGATGCGCAGACCCAGATGATGGCGATGGTACTCGCCAACCAATCCCTTAACCAGGGCGCCTCAGTGCGCGTGCTCCTGTGCGGCGACGGCGGACGCCTTGCGCTCGCTAACGAGGAGTTCCCGGTTTTTCAGCCTGCCGACCGCACTCCGCAGCAGCTTCTACAGCGCCTGATAAACGAGGGAAGCACCGTTGAGGTCTGCGCGATCTACCTGCCCAACACCGATGCCGACGAGTCGGATCTGGTTGAGGGTATCGGCGTCGCGCAGCCTCCGGCTATCGCTGAGCACATGATGAAGCCGACTGTGCGGTACTTCACGTTTTAATTGCGCACCGTCCCCATTCCGGCGCCGGCTCCGTGCCGATGTGTAGACAGACTGCGCATCGGCACGTTTGGTTGTGGGCGTGTGATAGCTCTATTGAGGAGGCGAAGACGTGTGTGGCCCCCCCCCCGCGAACCCTTTGCGGCATCTGGCCGGTTTTTGTAGCAACGGCGACGATCTGTTGGACAGATTAGCACACGCATTATGGCTACGAATACCGCACCATCGATCACGTCTGTTTCGTGGGGTAGCGTTACCGTTGAGGGCTTCCCCAAGCCGTTCAAAGATGCGAAGCTGTATCCGGGCGGCGCGCGGGGGTGGGACTGGAACGAGACGGGCACTTCGCATTCGCCCGGCATTCAGCCCTCCGATGTGCGCGAACTCCTCGACCACGGCGCCGAAGCGGTCGTTCTCGCGCAGGGCTTCCACGAGCGTCTGCAAGTGAAAGACGAGACGCTCGCTTTTCTTGAAGAAGAAGGCATCGATGTGCACGTTTTAGACACCGAACTGGCCGTGCAGCGCTACAACGAACTGCGCACCGAACAGCCCACCGGCGCGCTGATTCATTCGACGTGTTGATCCAGGGTATGCTACTTCTCTGCCACAGATCAATCTTCGGGTAACACATGGTCCCCTAACGTACCGAGAATAACTCACAATCATGTCATTGCGAGCGCAGCGACGCAATCTCATGCTATCAGGCCGTATGCAGGCGCCCAATCAACGGCATGAGATTGCACCCCAGGAGTACTCGTTCGCTAGCGCTCACAGCGCCGCGTCAGTCGCAGGGCTCCCTCCTCGCGATGACAAGTTTGGACCCTAACAATTACGTGTGACACAGTACTACTCCCGGCGGCAATCGGTAGTGCGGTGGGTGTAGGCAATGAAGGTGATGCGCCAGGCGTCGCTGTCGTGAAGCAACTGGATGGAGTTGGAGCCGCAGTGGCTAAACGTGTCGCCTTCGTAGAACTGGAAAAACATCCAGACGTGGGCAAGGTCGCCATCGATCTGTACCTCGGGGTCGAAGTAGGGTTCGTTCCAGGGCGTATCGCCGCTTTCAAGGGCATCGACAAACCCGTCGGTGGTTTGCACATCTGGAAGTGCGGTGTCGGCATCGGTACGGACAACAGTCATGCGGGCGTCGGAGTGCAGTACAGCGCGGGCGGCGTCGCCATCGCGATTCCGCATCGCGTCGAACAGGGCATCGACAGCGGTCAGCACCTGGGCGGCTTCGGGCGTAGCAGCATCAGCCGCCGAGACGCCCTCGGGGACGGATTGCCCCTTGACTGGAGTGGTGAGCGCGAAGCCAAGCAGTAGCGCTATGCTGCACAGCGTGGCTGCAAATTGTGTTAAGGTATGCATGGCCGGGGTGGGGAGATAGTCAACGCGGTGTGCAAGTTTTCCGTTATCTTTGTGGACGCCCATCCCCCTTTGTCGGTACGCGACATTTCCCCCTTCGCGAAGGGGGAAACACCGAACAGCGTAAGAGAATGGGGGAGGTCAGGACGGCGTATTCTGCTACAAGGCCATCAGCAACGAAAAAAAGGTAGTGGATAGACGCTAAATGATAAAGCAATTGAATGCAGCAGCTCTCTCTTCTTCGAACCCCCTCTCCCTACGGGTTTCTCCCCCTTGGCCAAGGGGGAGATGTCGGCAGACAGAGGGGGTTTGAGCAGATTGCGATGATGTAAACCACAGGCAATCATTTAACATTGAACCGCTACCGTAAAAAAGAAACCTGCACATGCCGTTAGTCAGATAAAAGCGAAGATCTACTGCTGCTGTGCCGGTGCGGCAAGTTCAATAAGGTCGATCAGTTCTTGCTCGAAGTGGATGTTGTACCTTGCAAGTTTGCCGGTGTGATCAAAGTATCTGGAAGGATTTTTGATCTTCTCTAAGCTGGTACCCGTCTTTCTCAGCCTGCGAGGGTTCTTCGGAGACTCTCGGATGTTGGAGAACGCGTCACTACGATCTGACTCGGTAGCGTTTGCGTAGTCTTTGTAGTGATCCCAGTCAGGGCAATACGAAATGTCTAAAGCAGCTTGAAGAATGGTGAGGTCAATATCTCTGTACTGAGTTTCTCTAACTGACAGAGGATTAATCAACTTATCGACTTCATCATGTTTGGCTTTGCTTTGTTGAAGATCATTGTATAGTGTTTCTCGCTTCTTTCGCAGCGCAATAAGAAATGCCAGAAAGGCTCGTGCTGCAAGAGGAATAGGGTTTCGCTTACTGAGAACATGATGCACTAACGAAAAACGAGCAAAGTACTGCTTCTGCGCTCGCAGTTTCAGGTCAAATGCTTCACACGACCATGCCATAACGGCACGTATTAGCTTGGAATCGTTATCACCTGCAAGAGGGCTAGAATGAGACTTTGCAACACGAAAGTTTCCCAACCCATGGTGGTCGAACAGGAACTGCGCGAACCGTCCAGGCTCGGGGTCGGGGAGCTTGTAGTCCAGGTTTACAAAGCGGCGTAGGTAGCCTTTGGCGTTCATGCCCTGCCCGTACATCGCTTTGATAGAATGCCGGAGTTGATTGGGATTGGTGACAAGTATGAAGACAATGCCAGGTACATTGAAGAGGTGCTTGATGCGCTCCAGAAGCTCAACCGCGAAATCCGGACGACACCGGTCGAGTTCATCTACGAAGAAGAAAAGTGGGCGGCCTTTTTCGTCCTCGTCTTTACCATTGCTCAGGTCATTGACAAAGGTCTCTAACTCTTCTTTGAAGTCATCAACTGCATCTTTCTTCTGGTGATGTGCATCAATCAGGTCGCTGCTCCCTTCTGCCAGTGCGTCTGCAATGAGTTCACGGGTTTCACCATCCATCACCCCGAGTGAGCCAAGCTGGATTGCCAAGGGAATAGCGCGCTTCAAAAGTCTTCCGCCCATTTCCTTCAAGGCTTCTGATGTCTCGCCTCCGCTATGTTCAATGACCAACTCATCGATTGCATCGATGAACGCAATGAGCGGGTCATCCGCGAAGTCATTTTCCCACGCGTTGAAATAGAGCGATGTGTGCCCCTGATTTTTCAGCTTCTGCGCCCACATTTCTACAAATGTGGTTTTGCCGGTGCCCCACGGTGCGTTGAGACCCATGACGTATGGCTCCTCTGCAGAGCTGAGCAAATCCGTCAAGAAGTCAGCGGTGGGTTCGCGGTTGAGCTTATCGTTTTCGAAGGGCGCGTCGCTCGGTATCTCTGGAGACTCAACTTGGTCGGGTAGCATAGAAGTATAAGTGCTCAGGAAAGGGCACGAGTTGATATAACAGAGGATACGTGATGCAAGGTGACGCGTCAACTGCATCAGTACCAAAAACAAAGCGCCCGGCCTCTTTAGGGAGAAACCGGGCGCATCCCGCTAAACTACGTCATCTTGTTCGGGCAGACTACTCCGCCAGCCAGTGGTCGAACCAGCTGCGCAGGCGCTCCATGCGATCCACCAAAAGCCATGGCTCGCCGGTGCGTGAGAGGCCGTGTGCAGAGCGCGGGTAGCGCACGAACTCGACCGGCACCTCTTGCTTGATGAGCGACATAAACCACTGCTCGCCCTCGGGCATCGGCGTGCGGTAGTCCTCTTCGCTGTGGATGATGAGCGTGGGCGCTTCTACGTTCTCGACGTAGCTGAGCGGCGAGATCTCGCGATACAGGTCGCGCTCTTCCCACGGATAGCCGAAGAACTCCCACTCCATCAGGCCCTGCGCGTCGGAGGTGCCGTACATGCTTTCCCAGTTGGAGATCGAGCGGCTCGTAACGGCTGCAGCAAAGCGATCGGGGAAGCGGGCGGTGAGCCAGTTGGTCATGTATCCGCCATAGCTGCCCCCAGAGACCCCAATGCGATCGGGATCGACAGCCTCATACTCGTTGAGCACCGCATCGATGCCCGTCATGAAGTCCTCCTCATCCATCAGGCCCCACTCGCCACGGGTGGCGTACATGAAGTCGTGTCCGTAGGCCGAGGAGCCGCGCGGATTTGGGTAGAAGACGAACATGTCTGACCCTGAAAGCGCGTGGAAGGTCTGGAACCAGGTGTTGCCATAGGCCGCATGTGGACCGCCGTGGATCTTGAGGACCATCGGATACGATTCATCGGGATCGTAATCGACGGGTTTGATGACCCAGCCCTCGATTTCAGTGCCGTCTTCAACGGTCCACGTAATCGGTTCGGCGGGCTGCACGGTGCGGTCGGCCATCCACTCTTCGTTGAAGGCGGTAAGCTGCGTTTCATCGGAGCCGTCGGGGCGGGCGATGAACACTTCAGCGGGTGTCACCGCGTCGGTAGCGGTGTAGGCCATCCAGTCGCCGTCGTCATCCGGTGAGATACCGCTGAGGCGACGCGCTCCGTCGGTGACCTGTTCGACCGATCCGCCGGTGGCGTTTACGGCAAAGAGATGCGCATCGCCACGCGTTTGGGCAGAGAAGCGCACGTGCGTGCCGTCAGCGCTCCAGTGCGGGCTGCCGGGACGCAGGTCCCACTCGGGCGTCAGGTTCTGCGGTTCGCCGTTGGCGGTGCCATCGTCGTTCAGTGCCACGCGGTGGATGTTCGTCGGGGCACCGCGCTCAGCCGTGCTCTGAAACGCCAGGTGCTCGCCGTCGGGAGCAACTGCCGGACTGCCCTGTCCGCCTTCCATCTCCAGCAGCAGCTCGGGCGCGTCGCTGTCGGTGTGCAGCACGTACAGGTTAGATGTCGGATCCATACTAAACGGATCGTCTTCGTCGGGGTCGCTCACGAAGTAGATGGTTTCGCCATCCGGGTGCCACGTCACGTTGCGTACGTGATAGGGCAGATCGGTGCGGATGTCCGGTTCACCGCCCTCGGCATCCACCACGTGCAGCTGTCGCTTGTCGCGGTGCTCGGGGTGGGGCAGCCAGTCGGAGGTGCCGTCGCGCTTGTAGTTCATGTGGGTGATGACGTGTCCGTCGAAGCGCGTGGTGTCGAGGGTGGATGTGATGGCATCGGGCGCGATGTGTTCGGCCTCGTCGCCATTCAGTCCGTTCTCTTCGTCAGCCTCGGGGTCATCGTCGGGGGCACGTACGAACGCGATCTGGCTGCCGTCGGGGCTCCACACGGGCGGACGATCAACGCCTTCAATCTGAAAGGCCTCGCCACCGGGCGCAGTCACGCGCAGAAAGCGAATGGTGTTGGGATCGTCGCCTCGCTGCGACTGGATCGCCAGCACGTCGCCATCGGGCGACCAGCGCGGATTAAAGGACTGCACGCTCGCATCCGTGAACTTGAACGGTTCGCCATCGGGCGTGCCGTCTACGAGCTCCTGCATCCAGACGGTGCGGTGGCGGGCGTTATCTGCTTCCTTGCGATCGGTGCGGGTGAAGGCGAGAAGCGAGCCATCGGGCGAAAGTGCTGCCTGGCTAACGCCAACGGTGTGGTAGTAGTCGGCGGGCTGAATGCCATCTTGGGCGGTGGCCTGCGAAGAAGCCATCACCAGGACAGCGCCCAGTAGCAGGGTCCATGCGTAACGGGGCATGTGCATAACGGTATTAGCAGGTCGGTGAGTAGAGTGGCCGTTTAGCAATAAACCGAATTGTCGGCCCAAAATCGAGATGGTGTTACGAAATGCAAGATGCGGCACATGGACTTGTTGGAGCCTATCACCTCATTCGACAAAGGTGCTTCAGGCTAAAGCGTATCAGAAAAGCGCTTCCATTTTGTTCACAGGATATTTTAGTGTGGTGGCCTTGACAGACCAAAATAAATAGTGTATTGTGGTGCCGTAACAAAAAATAATAAGGCAAACGGAGTTTTGAGCTATCAGCTTGACGATATTGATGCGCACATTCTTGCGCTATTGCAAGAGGATGGTCGCATGCAGCGCAATGCGATTTCAGAGCAGGTGGGGCTTTCCGTCTCAGCTGTGAGTGAGCGCATGAGCAAGCTAGAGGCGCATGGTATCATTGCGCGGTACCATGCCGTACTCGATGCCAAGCGGTTGGGTGTTGATATCACAGCATTTATTCGGGTGTCGGTAGATGGGTCGGAGCACTACGACCGGTTTGTAACCACCGTAACGGCAATGGACGAGGTGCTTGAGGTGCATTCCATTACCGGTGAGGGATCGCACATCCTGAAAGTGCGCACGCAGAACACAACCACGCTGGAACGCTTGCTGTCACGCTTTCAGGCGCTACCTGGTGTGTCGGGCACATCGACAAGCATTGTGCTCAGCTCCTTCAAAGAAACGCGTACGCTGCCTGTTCAAGGCTCCGATGCGACTTCCTGAGTCGCACAGCCGGATCCGCTAACTGCTTCATTCTTTTTGTTTAACCTATCCGTTATGACTGACTCGGCCAAGATCTTAGATCGCATAAAATCGGAAGAGGTAGACTTTCTCCGTCTGCAGTTTACCGATATTCTGGGCACGGTAAAGAACGTCTCGATTCCGGCTCATCAAGCCGAAAAGGCGTTCAAAGAGGGCATCTACTTCGACGGCTCCTCGATTGAGGGCTTTGTTCGTATCCAGGAGTCGGATATGCGTCTAGAGCCCGATCCTGACACGTTTGCGGTGCTACCGTGGCGCAGCCGCCGCTCCGACGATACAACATCGGCGCGCCTGATTTGCGATGTGATGAATACGAGCACAGGGGAGGCATTCAAAGGTGACCCGCGGTATGTGCTGCGGCGCGCTATTGCTCGGGCCGACGATATGGGCTTTGAGATTAATGCTGGCCCGGAGCCCGAGTTCTTCATCTTCGAGAAAGATGAAAAGGGCCGTGCGACGACTGAGACGCACGACTCAGGCGGCTACTTCGACTTAGGGCCCAAAGATATGGCGCAGGAAATTCGCGCCGAGATTATCTACATGCTTGAGGCCATGGGCTTCGAGGTCGAGGCCAGTCATCACGAGGTGGCGCGTGGCCAGCACGAGATCGACTTCAAGTACGACGATGCGCTCACCACAGCCGACAACATCGCGACGTTCCGTTCGGTGGTGCGTGCAGTAGCCGAACTGCACGGGGTGCACGCCACCTTTATGCCGAAGCCCATTGCAGGCATCAACGGCTCGGGGATGCATACGCACCTGTCGCTTTTCCAGGGAGATACTAACATCTTCCACGACGATGACGACGAGTTCAACTTGAGCACCGAGGCGTATCAGTTCCTGGGTGGAATTTTGGAGCATGCGCCGGCGCTCACCGCCATCTGTAACCCAACGGTAAACTCGTACAAGCGATTGGTGCCCGGGTATGAGGCGCCCATCTACGTAGCATGGAGTGATGTGAACCGCTCCGCTCTCGTACGTAAGCCTGCAGCGCGTGTCCCAGCGGCCTCTCGCATCGAACTGCGCTCGCCGGATCCCTCGTGCAATCCGTATTTGGCGCTTGCGGTGATGCTACATGCAGGACTTGACGGGATCGAGCGTGGTCTAGAGGCGCCCGGACCCGTACGGGAGAACATCTACGACTTCACCGAGCAAGATCGCATTGACCGCGGCATCGAAACGCTGCCCAGCACGCTCGGGCAAGCCATCACGGCGCTGAAGGATGACGACGTCATCTTGGATGCGCTTGGACCGCACGTTAGCGAGAAGTTTGTCGAGGCGAAGACCATCGAGTACACCGAGTACCTGGCCTCCGTTTCGGGGTGGGAGTTGGATCGTTACCTGGAGACGTTCTAACGCATCCCCCGCTACATTTTCTGCAGCACCGACGCTCAGCGGCAGCCCCGCTGGGCGTCGGGTGTTTTAGGGGGATGTGCTGAACATGAGGTGTGCCTATCGGATGGCTGAACGTGTTTAGCGACGTGCTTCCTCTAAATTCCCTATCCTCTGAGCTGTGGTTTATACACAAACCAATCTGAGTAGAGAGAAGCAGGACAGGGACTTCCCTCTTTGTTTGAGACGCTTGAGCGAACCTCTCTCCGTAGCGACGCGGTGAGGCCTTAAAGTTACGTTTTTGTGTATTGATATGAGAGATGTGGTGGTGAGAGTGGGCCCGATCTACCATAACCGCAATATGGACGCCCCTCATCCTGCCCTTCTCCCCAGGGAGAAGGAACTTGTGAGTGGTGCGTGGTGAGTGTTCGCACTTGGTGTCGCCCGTTGCAAGATACCCGATCACCACTCGAATCAATTCTCCCTCTCCCGCCGACCTAGTCTATGCACACAACCTGAGATGGTGATAATCGTTGATGATCGCTTGCCTGTTCTGAACTCGATTCAGGATCCACTCGCCCGAGCAGACGCCCAGGTGGTTTCTTTTTGTGGGATCCAACAGTCTCTCATTGAACAGACAGTGGAGGAGTCAAATCTCCCATCAACGAAATACCAGAGACAAAGTTATGTGCAAGGACTAGCCCGCCGACAGAGGGAATAAGGGTGAGGGGGTTAACCATCAGAAAAACAGCATGCTGGCAAGCACTTTAGTTTGCAGGAGCAGTGACTGGAAGCGAACCGCCGCCAGCGTTGCAGAGCCGGGATCTACCCTGACAGCGTAGCCAGATTATTGGTCCAGTACAACCCAAGCTTTGACCTATGATACGGCGATAGGTCATCCCTTTCATGTCCCCTATCGTTCAGCCGGTGTGTTGCTGTACGCCTCTTTGACAGAGAACGCAAAGCGATCGTCAAGCTTGCGAGCTACAATCTCCTGAAAGGTATCGCAGATATCGGCGGGGACCTCCAGATCCATGCGTTTTCGTGATGTGTCGGACCGCCGTGGCTGGTAAAAGAAAATGAAGTGCGTGCTCTCCTCGGTGGGCGTAACGGTGTAGTCTACAATCCGACCCCACGGAATGGCAGTGCTAATCTGCTGCACGTCATGAATGAGACCATACTCGGTTACCACCACGGTCCGGGCATGCCACACCGCGATAAACCAAAACACGCCCAGGGCCGGATACGAAAGGGCCAGGATGGGAGAGATGGTATAGCCTAGCGCATAGGTAGCTCCAAACCCAGCAGCTACGCCACATAGAAAGAGGGGGGGGCCAATAGGAATGGCGGTAAGCGGGCCATTGCGCCAGACCAAAAGCGGCTTACGGATGCGCAGACGCCCGATGACAGCCACCAACATGGCTACCGAAACGAGCACGGTAGCTCCTACAACCACAACGATGTGTGCAGTGGTAAGCACAGCCATACATCCACAGGAGACAAGCGTGCGAGAACAGATACGCGGCCTTATGCCGAGGCGGCCTCCGGCGTCCAGAGGCGCGCCACCAGCATCTCAGCAGCCAAAAAAATCAACGCCATCATCACAAAGACGTTCCAGAGCGCCCCGCCGGCTTGCTGTTGCTCTAGAGCAGCAGCAACGGCTTCAGGACGCGCCTCAACCGACACGGTTTCAACGGCAGGCACCCCAATCTCTTCAAAGTGCGCTGCGGCCTCGTCGGGCGGGGCAGGGCGGAGGTCGGTTAGCGTTGGGGCGTGGTTCACCGCTACGTATTGCAGCACGGCGCTGTCGGTGCGCAGCGTGTACACGCCGGGCGTTGAAATAGGCGGTACGTCGATAGTCCAGCCGCCAGGACGTGGATGCGCCGTGGGATGCAGCGTAGTGTCATCGGGGCCTTCCAGGCGTATCGACTCGGCCCGATCGGCCTGGCGAATAGTGAACGTTTCGGGCTGGCCGGTTTGCAGCGACGGCCCTTCTACAGAGGATCCGGCCGAGATGTAAAACAACGACCGATATAGCAACGGCACAAAAAGCCCTTGCGTGGGTAGTTCGCTCCATTCCAGATTGGGTGCTACTGCCGATACCAGTGCGCGCCCTTGTCCGGGGCGCCACTCATGCAGAAAGGGGGCGCCGGTAGAGAGCGACATGAGCGTTTGGCCCTGTCCGCCAGCAGGGGCTATGTCAAGGGCAGCCCATACGGCAGGCCGCTCCAGTTCCGGAGAACGCGTGGGATCAGAGGCATCGAACATGCCTGCAAACAGCGGATGGTCGAAGGCGGCATCATCGAGCGTCGCGATGGATGTGTCGCCCTCAGGATCGCCGGATAGTCCGGTTGCCTGTCCGCCGCCCCACGCCTCAAACAGTGCGCTATAGCTTTCCAGGTCGGGGGTAGGGTGGGGGAAAAGAAATGCTCCTCCGCCTTCTTCCACGTACTGCCGGAGTCGGCTGCGTTCGCCGGAGGCCAGGCGCTGCGGACCCACCAACAGCACCGCGTCGTAGTCCTCCAGATTGGTGCGCGAGAGGTCGGTGCGGTCAATGGTGGTGGTTTCAATGCGGATATCGTCGCCCGCCACAGCATCCGATAGGGCAAGTTCTACAAATCGGGTGGGTTGCCCCGATTCACGGACCAGCAGCACCTCCCGCGTTTCGGGCACATAGAACGACAGGTAGCGCGTGTCATCGGAGGCAAAGGCATCGCCTTCCAGTTCAATGCGCGCCTCCACCCATCCGGCGTCGGGCGGAGAGGCGGCGAATGTGGTGGTTACAGAGTCGTCGGCCACGGGCGATACGTTCGATTGGGCCACGCGCTCATCATTGAAGTAGAGCGAGGCGGTTACCGACTCGGGGGCATCTCCGATGTGCGTGATGGAGGCTTCGATATCGATGGGAGATCCGGCTTCGATCATCGGGCTGGCAACGCGGGCGTGAGTGACCCCTGTATTCGGACGAGGCTGCGTATCTACCGGGAGCAGCGCCAGGGTGACGTCATCGGGCCAGCTGGTGCGGAGCGAGTCGCCCAGGCGCGTGCGCTGGAAGTCGGATGCTACGTATACGACCTGGCGAGGCTGGGCGGCGTTGGCAACGGCCTGGGCAGCGTCGAGTGCCCGATCGGCGAGGGCTGGTGTGCCTCCGGAAATAGAGAGCGCGTCGAGGTCAGACTGAGCCGCCTCGGCAGTGCGTACCAATCCTGAACGCGCTCCTTCGTCGGGAAGCGTGGGCCAGATGCCAACCTGGTCGCCCGTCCCTACGGTGCGCAGCACGCCTTGTGCTCGTTGCGTGGCCTGGTCGAAGTAGGCGCCGCTTGGTCCGTCTTGGATCATAGAAGAGCTGTTATCCACTACCACACCAATGCTCGACCGCGCATCGGGGCCAAACATCGTGCCGGTGCCCTCGCCCCAGTAAGGCCGCGAAAACGCGAGCACCAGACACGCCAGCGCAAGGATGCGAAGCGCCAGCAAGAGCCATCGTTTTACCTGAATGCGCTGTACGGCGGCCTTTTCAATGGTCTCCACAAAAGCCAGCGAACTAAAGTCGACAGTCGTGGGCTGGCGCAGGTTCAAGAGGTGAAGCATGAGCGGAATGCCTACCGCTACAAGGGCCAACAGCGCAAACGGATTGAGAAACGTCACAAGGGTACGGAAGCCGAATACAAAGCAGCCACGAGCATGCGCATCAACCTATGGCGGAAGGAGGCAGTTCCGTGCAGTGCAATGCAAAGCGGCTCAACCGAAAGCACCGCGACAGGGCGTTGCATCCATTCCGCATCAAATTATTCGAGCCTGTTGCATCACCGCAAAACACGACGGATTGCATGCGCGTATCGACTCTTCGCGCGCAATGGGTACAGTCTTTGTAACCATTGGTGTACCCATGCTTTCCCCTTTGGCCATTACGGTATCGTTCCCATGACTGACTCGCCCTCACTTACCCACGCTGACTTGCAAGGAGGCATTCGTATGTCAGACGCTGCTGGTTCCCCCGATTCCATTCGAACAGCTGTGGCTACCGGTACAGTTGTTATCGGTCCAGAAGCCTTCGAACGCGTACAAGAGAAGACGATTCGTAAAGGCGATGTGCTAAGTGTCGCCCAAATTGCAGGCATCATGGGGGCGAAACAGACCAGCAAGCTGCTGCCGCTGTGCCATGATGTCCAAATCGATGGGGTGGAGGTTGAGTTTTCGCTGGATGCGGAGCGGCATGCCATTGTCATCCGGGCGTTCACCAAGTCGATGGGCATCACTGGCGTAGAAATGGAGGCCCTCACCGCGGTATCCATTGCGGCGCTTACCATATACGATATGTGCAAGTCGGTGACGAAAGAGATTCGGGTTAACGATGTGCATCTCCTTGCCAAGACCGGCGGCCAAAGCGGCAACTGGAAGTCTGAAGAGTAGCCACTTTGTTCGTTTCGCTCCTGTTGCAAAACTCTCCATGTATGTCCGATTCTGCTCCGTCTGATCCGTCTGCGCGCGTTGCCCAGGTAAGCACGTTTGCCGCATTGGGTACGCTCTCGTGTACGCAAAACGTTACTCACGAAGTGCTTGCCGATATTGGCGACATTGAAGGCATAGAGCCCGACTTGGTCGCTGAAGAGACGCTTTGTCTGTTGGCAACCGTTACCGCACGAGCCTTGGAAGTCGGCCTGCGTGCTGTGCCTGATGTGGCCGAAGTGGTTGCCCCCGTTGTGCAGCAGCTCCCCTTTCAGTATCGCGACTACCTGATCGGGCATGCCATGATTCAGGAGGAAAATCCCGAATTGGCGCAAACCGCTGAAGCGGTGCGCGAGCGCCTCACACGCAAACAGCGCTTCTACGACACGCACTTCCCCGAAGACCAATTTCCCGGCCCACGGGCTCTAAAGCCCAAGATGGAGCTGTGGATGGGCCGCGTAAGTCCGCCCGGCCTGCCCAACTCCCCACAAGAGCGCATCAAAACGCTTCCCGTGCTGGATATGGTGGCCGCGCACACCAAACTTATGCTGGCATACGGACGCCGCGGGGAGGTGACGTAGTGCTCTGTCACAGGTCAAGGTTTGGGCAACGCATGTACCCCTAACGTACCGAGAATAACTCACACTCTTGTCATTGCGAGCGGAGCGACGCAATTTCATTGCTGTCAGACCGGATGCTGCCGCCCAATCAACGGATGAGATCGCACCCCAGGAGTACTCGTTTGCTGCGCTCACAGCGCCGCGTCAGTCGCAGGGCTCCCTCCTCGCGATGACAATTTCGGACCATAACTTTTAGGCGTGACACAGCAGTAGTACTCTGTCACAGGTCAAGGTTTGGGTGGACAAGCCCCCGCTTGCATCCTCGTCGCGATGCTCTGCGTCGCGACGGACGAATGGACGCTCTGCGTCCGACCCCGCGTGGCGACGCAGAGGGGCCGCAAGGTCATACCTGGGGGGCATCGCCACGAGAAACGGGATGTTGTCGCATTCGCAGGTCATCCTGACGCCGCTAGGCGAAAAGGATTCCGCGCTCCCAAACGATCTAAACAATCAGGTATGACGTAGCAGCAGCACGCTGTAGAACTGTGGGCCGTATAGACAGGACATGCAGACCCTGGGAATCGGTATACGCATCCGGCAAAGCACGGCGTATCCGTGTTGATGACTTGCGCAATGCATGTCGCAAAAACTTGACTTTGTGACGTCTTTTTGTAACTTTTATTAGACACAGGGCCTGGTTTACCGGGTCGGTTTCGTTTCTGTGTCGTGCCGTTCCTACCCGCCCCGCGTCCGATGAACGTTCCCAACACATCCTCCCCCGGCTCCGATTCGTCGTCGTATGCTACGGCGTACCACGCACCCGTGCTTGCCTCTGCCGTATGTGAAAGGCTTATCACCAATCCGAGCGGTGTGTATGTAGATGCGACAGCGGGCGGTGGGGGGCACACCACAGCGTTGCTCGATGCGCTGCATTCCGATGGGCGCGTCATTGCGATTGATCAGGATCCGGATGCGCTGGCAACGGTGCGCGAGCGGCTACATCCAGCGATCGAAGCGGGACGGCTACACGTTCTGCGAGGCAACTTTCGCGCACTGCCACGCTTGCTTAATGAGGTGGGCGTTTCGAGTATCGATGGGCTGCTGTTAGACCTGGGCGTGTCCTCGCATCAGATTGATGCGCCAGAGCGCGGGTTTAGCTTCCAGGCCGAAGGGCCCCTCGACATGCGTATGGATCCCAGACAGGGACTCTCTGCCCACACCATTGTCAATACATGGCCGCACGGCGATCTGGCGCGCGTTATCAGCCGATACGGCGAGGAACGATACGCAGGCCCCATCGCTGGTGCCATTCTGGATGCGCGCCCCCTCGATACCACCACCGACTTGGCGCGTGCAATTCGTAGCGAGGTCCCCGGTCATGTAGTGACAAAAACGCTGGCTCGTGTCTTTCAAGGCTTACGCATCGCAGTAAATAGTGAGCTGGATGCTCTCGAAACGGTGTTGCAGGAGAGCCCGGCCTGGATTCGAGCCGGGGGGCGCATTGCGGTGCTTAGTTACCACTCGCTTGAAGACCGCCGCGTAAAGCGGTTTCTGCGATATGGCAACTTCGATGGCACGCCGCAGCGCGATTTCTACGGGACGCTCATTGCGCCGTTTGAGCCGATAGCGCAGTCGCCCCAGTCGGCTTCCGACGAAGAAATTGAAGCCAACCCGCGTTCAAGAAGTGCACACCTGCGCATCGCCGAGCGACGCCCCGATGATGCGGCCGGGCCGCCCGTACCATGATGTGCTTCCAGTGAGATCGATGCTGTTGAACGATCCCGCACCACGTTGACCAGCCGAAGTCCCCTTCACCCCCACTGGTTTCTCATTCATTATGCCTTCCTCCTCTGGTTCATCACGCTCGACCGCGTCGCGCCAGTCGGGGCCGCGCCGGGCGCCCGGAGCCGTACCGGGCCGCGGTGGGCGCCGAAAGTCGCACGCCACCCCCCGTACGCCGAAGACAGAAGATACCAAGGCGGCCTCGGAGGCTCGTTCCTGGAAGCGCCATGGAACGGCTCTGCCGGGCTGGACGGATCTGGAAACCGGAAATAGGCGCCGCCGCACATCCTCGGAGCGCACAGGGGAGCACTTCGTAGAAAAAGTGTCCACCCTCAAGTTTGCATTGGTCGTTATGTTGCTGGCCGCGGCATTTACGGCCTACGTAGGGCACGTACAAGCAACGCAGCAACTGCTTGAAGATCTTCAAGAAGCGCGTGCAGAAAACCAATCGCTGCACCTGCAACACAATCGACTCAATGGCGAGTTTGATCGTCGGACCGGCCCGCGAGTCATCCACGAACGTGCTCGCGAACTGGGACTTCAAGAAACGGTTCGCTATGGGGCCACCTTACCAGCGCCCTCTTCTGATGAGGCGCCCTGATTGTCGGCATTCGTTTTCCTTTGTCTCACATAACCGGGCTTAACCCTGACTGTGAACGCGCGCGACTCCATTCGCATCCGGATGTACATTGCCCTGCTGGCGCTGGCTGTGGTGCCCCTGCTTGTGATGGTTCGCATTGGCGGGATTCACCTGTATGAAGCCGATGAGTTGCGCGAGCGCGGTCTGCAGCAAGCGCACTCCGAGCAAACCATCCCCGCGATGCGTGGCTCCATCTTAGATCGCAATGGGCGCGCTTTAGCCATCAACACAGCGGAGTATGACCTGGCGCTGGATCCGACCATCGAGGGATTTGCAGAGCAGGCCAGTCAGTTCTACAACGACCTCTCCGAAATTACCGGTACCGCGGCGTCTCGATACCGCCAGCGTGTGGAAGACCGGGCAAGTCCGCAGTACGTGATGATTACGCGCGGCCTTAGCGAGCAGCAGCGCACCACCATAGAGCGGTGGGATGTGCCAGGGCTCATTTTAACGCCTCGGTTTGCGCGCACCTACAGTCACGGTACGCTAGGGGCCCACATTCTGGGACACATCAGTAGCGATGGACAAGGGCTGGCCGGGCTGGAGCTACAGTACGATGAGGCGCTTACCGGCACGCCCGGATCGCGAGCGGTGCAGCGCGATCGGCACGGACGCATTAAGGCGCTTGTCGGCGGAAAGGTGGTAGAGCCTGTGCATGGGGAAAACCTGGTGCTCACTGTAGATGTGGTGCGACAGGCGGCACTCGAAGATGAGTTGCAGCGCGGCGTAGATGCTCATAATGCCGCATGGGGCACTGCTGTAGCGATGGACCCCCACACCGGCGAGGTGTTGGCGATGGCCAATGTCCCCACGTACGACCCCAATCGCGCCGCTGCGTTTGGCGAGGCCGATCGGCGCAACCGGGCGATTACAGACCGCTTCGAACCCGGGTCTACGTTTAAGTTTGTAGCTGCCGCTGCGGCATTGGAGCAAGGGTACATCTCCCTTTCTGATACCATTGACACCGGACAGGGCTCGGTAACTTACTACGGCCACACCATGCGCGATGTGAGTGCGTATGGAGCCATTCCGTTTCGCGAGGTCCTGTCGAAGTCAAGCAACGTGGGCACCGCGCACGTGGCCGATATGATTGACGAAGGAGCGCTCTATCAGTACGCGCGCAATTTTGGATTCAATCAGCCCACATGGATCGATCTTCCGGGCGAGGTGAGTGGAGTGCTGCGCCGTCCGTCGGAATGGAGCCGCACGACTCGCACGTCTATGAGTATTGGATACGAAGTAGCGGTTACCCCTATCCAACTGCTT
Source organism: Natronotalea proteinilytica (assembly GCF_055379935.1). Classification (NCBI taxonomy): domain Bacteria; kingdom Pseudomonadati; phylum Rhodothermota; class Rhodothermia; order Rhodothermales; family Salisaetaceae; genus Natronotalea; species Natronotalea proteinilytica. Next base: position 198,126 of record NZ_AP043947.1, read on the forward strand.
ACAGCGTATAGTGCTGTAGCCAATGGGGGATACCTGGTGGCGCCTCATATTGTACGAGAACGCCGCGACTTTACCGGTGCCACACAGTGGACGGCCCGGCCCGACACCATCCGCAAAGTGTTGCAGGAAGAAACGACGCACATGCTTACCGAAGCGTTCGAGGAGGTCGTGCAAGATGGCACTGCTACACGTGCGCAGATTGACGGGCTCCCCATTGCAGGCAAAACCGGAACAGCCCTCGGCACGCGCGACGGCCAATACACCCGCGACCAGGCGCGGGCGTCGTTTGTTGGCTCGTTCCCGGCTGATGACCCGCAGGTGGCCTTGCTTGTTATCATTGGATCGCCCCAGCAGAGCATGTATGGCGGAGAGGTCGCCGCTCCGATATTTAATCGCATTGCACGCCGCTGGCTGACCACGCTTCCCGATGTGTCGCGTCGCCTAGCGGGCACAGTCGAGATGCCCAGCGACACGCTTGATATGCCCGACGACCCAGGGGCTGCACAGTCCATTGCGCTTGAAGCGAGTGATACGTCGGTGCTTCCCGACTTTCGTGGCACCGATACGCGCAGTGCCATGCAATGGTTAGAAGCGCAGGGCGTGTCGGTATCGATTGAGGGCCGCGGAACCGTGGTGTCGCAGTCGCACGAACCAGGATCCGATTTGCCCGACACAATCACATTGACTAGCGAATAACCCGCATGTCCCTCTTGCCTTTGTTTGCTCCTTCACGTACCACGCCCGGCGCACCTGCCCCTTCGCGTACGCTGCGCACAACCGAGCTGTACGACCGTCTTGCCGAAGCAGACTTGTTGCAAGAGGTCGTGCCTGGCGAACAGATAGATCCCGAGACGGCATGTACGCTCGTACACATCACCGACGATAGCCGTGCCGTGCGTCCCGGCGCATGTTTTGTCGCTGTTTCTGGACATGCCACCGATGGGCACGACTATATTTCCGATGCTATTGAGCACGGAGCGGTTCTGGTGATTGCCGAGCGGCTCCCGGAACAGGCCCGCTCCCGGTTCCCGCAGGTTCGTTTTGTATGTGTATCCGATGCGCGCAAGGCGCTCGGACATGCCGCCGCCGCATACTATGACGATCCTGCCCAGGAGCTTACCATGATTGGGGTCACGGGTACGAATGGAAAAACGACGACAGCCTATCTCACCTATCATGGTTTGCAGGCCACCGAAACGCCAGCCGGGCTTATCAGCACCATTGAGGTGCGCAGCCCAACGCTTTCAGTCAACGCAGATCTGACCACGCCGGGGGCCGTTGACTTACAGCGCACACTTCGCCGCATGGTTGATGACGGGTGTACTGCTTGCGTGATGGAGGTCTCCTCACATGCGCTCGACCAAGCGCGAACGGTGCCCGTCGCCTATGATGTGGCTATCTTCACCAACCTGACTGCCGATCATCTCGATTACCACGGTAGTACCGCCGCTTACCGTGCTGCCAAAAAGCAACTCTTCGACGGATGCCCGCCCGATGCCACCGCGCTCTACAATGCCGACGATGAGGCCGGGTCCGAGATGGTGGCAACGACCCGTGCCCGGCCCGTATCGTACGGCACGGATCCTGCTGCCGATATTCGCATCCGCAACATGAAGGTGACCTTGCGTGGCCTTTCGATGGAGCTCGACGGCCATCCTGCTTCGTTTCGTGTAACGGGCCGGTTTAACGCGTACAATTTGGCAGCGGCGTACGGAGCGTTACGCGCCACCGGCGTTGATGCCGATCAGGCGAGGCAGGCCCTCGTACAGGCTGACCCCGTGCCGGGCCGCTTTGAGCGGCTTCCACTTGACATTGGCCCCACCGTCATTGTTGATTACGCGCATACCCCCGATGCGTTAGAGTCGATCTTGCAATCCTTACGTCCACTTACACCCTCCAGCGGGCGCCTGTGGTGTGTGTTTGGGTGCGGTGGCGACCGCGATACCGGCAAGCGCCGTGTCATGGGCGCGCTCGCCGAATCGTATGCCGACCGAGTCATTGTCACCAACGACAATCCGCGCACCGAAGACCCGCAGGCGATCCTCAACGACATCCGGCGTGGTATGAGTCGGCCTGCCGAGGCCCAATGGATTCCCAATCGCAAGACGGCCATCCATACAGCGGCGCAGCAGGCTGGATCGAATGATGTGGTGCTCATCGCCGGAAAAGGCCACGAAACGTATCAAATCATTGGAACCGATCGCCACGCTTTCGACGATCGAGCTGTGGCCCGGCAGTACTTTTTAGAGTACCACGATACGAATTTTCACGAGACCCCTTAACTGCGTTTCGCGCGACTTCAGTCCGTTTTCAGGAAGCCGCGTATATTACTCCCCACCCGCTTGTGCATGCTCTACGAACTGCTCACCCTCATACACGACACCCTCGACCCGCCCGGCTTTCAGGTCTTTCAGTTTATAACCGTACGGGCGTCGCTTGCGGCTCTCACGGCATTGCTCATCGCGCTGTTTGCAGGCCGCCGCATCATCGAATGGCTTAAGCGACAGCAGCTTGGCGAGCAGGTGCGTACTGGCAAGGAAGCCGGCGCCATTGATCATACGCACAAAGCAGGTACGCCCACCATGGGAGGCGTCATCATTCTGCTGGCCCTGCTGGGCAGTGTATTGCTATGGGGCGATTTGCGTGAGCCGTACGTGTGGGTTGCCATCATAGCAACCGCATGGATGGGGGCTGTTGGCTTTGCTGACGATTACATCAAAACGGTTCGCAAACAGAAAGACGGGTTGCCGGCGTCTGTCAAGCTCGGCGGACAAATCAGTATTGGCATCCTGGTCGGAGCCGTACTCTATTTTATGCCAGCCCTTTCTGATTATAACAGCCTAACACATCTCCCGTTTGTGCCCGAAGGCACACTCGACTACTATTTCTTCCGTGACTGGGTTGGGAGCGTTGATCTGGGATGGATTGTCTACATTCCCATCGCGGTATTTATTATGACGGCCTGCTCTAATGCGGTAAACCTGACCGATGGCCTCGATGGCCTCACTGCAGGCGTTACCGCGTTCGTCTCACTCGGACTGCTGGCGCTGGTTTACATTACGGGGAATATCAACCTCGCGTCGTTTCTAAACGTCATGCATCTGCCTGGTACCGGAGAGCTTACCGTCTTTTGTGCTTCAATGGCTGCGGCATGTTTTGGCTTTTTGTGGTACAACGGATACCCTGCCTCCGTCTTTATGGGCGATACAGGAGCTCTTGCCTTAGGGGCAGCAGTCGGGGCGCTTACGCTTATGGTACGTAAAGAACTGTTGCTTCCGTTACTTGGCATCGTCTACTTGGCTGAGGCGCTGTCGGTTATCATCCAAACCAGCTATTTTAAGTACACACGCCGCACCACCGGCACCGGCCAACGCGTGTTTCGGATGGCGCCCTTGCATCATCATTATGAGGCGCAAGGCACCCACGAGGCCAAAATCGTGACCCGCTTTTGGATCGTTACTGCGCTCACCGTTATTGCTGCGCTGCTCACCCTTCGTATCCGCTAACGCCGAATCACCATGACGCCTTCCGATGTCGCCCAGCAGTCGGTCACCGTAGTTGGTGGCGCCCGCAGCGGACGTGCGGTAGCCACGCTCCTGGCACAGGCCGATGCGCGCGTGTTTCTGACCGAACACGGGCCACCGCCCAACGGACTCGCTGACGCCATGGAGACGTACAACATTCCGTACGAGGTTAACGGCCACACCGACCGAGCGCTACAGGCCGACCTGATCGTGGTGAGCCCTGGCGTACCTACCACCGCCCCTTTGATACAAACCGCATTAGATCAGGGGCTTCCAGTGGTGTCTGAAATAGAAGTGGCCTTCTGGTTTTGCGAGGCGCCGATCATTGCCATTACGGGTACAAACGGAAAGACCACCACCACAGGCCTCGTGGCCCATGTGCTCAGAAAAGCCGAGTCGCACGACCCCGACCGCCGCGTTATTGTGGCGGGAAACGTCGGCGTCGCGTTTTCAGAGCATGCAGCAACAGCAGGCCCCAACGATGTGGTGGTGCTCGAAGTCTCCAGCTTCCAACTCGACCACGTGGATACGTTTCGCCCACGCGTAAGCATTCTGTTGAACATTACCCCCGACCATTTGAATCGGTATGGGGACGATGTGGAGGCGTACGCAGCAAGCAAAGCGCGCATCATGGCTCAGCAAGCAGCAGGCGATACCATTGTGTACAACGCTGACGATGTCCGCACGCGTCGTGCTATTACAAGTCAGGCCTCCGCCGAAGCATCGGTGTGGGCCATGAGCCAGCAGCGTGCGGTCGTGCCCGGCATCTATCAACGGGAGGAGGCGTTGTGGATGCACACGCCCTCGCTGGATGAAGCGCTCATGTCCATCCACGAGGTCTCGCTACCCGGGCCGCACAATCGCTACAATGCGATGGCCGCCGCCTTGGCAGCACATGCCATGGAAGCGCCGCTCGATGCAATCCGAACCGGATTGTCTACGTTTGAAGCGGTACCACATCGACTTGAACCGGTGCGCACCGTAGATAACGTACGCTTTGTGAACGACTCCAAAGCCACCAACGTAGATGCGTTACGCTATGCGTTGCAAAGCTTCAATACGCCCATTGTACTCATTGCGGGCGGACGAGACAAGGGCAACGACTACGAACCACTCCAGCCGCTCGTCCGCGATCGGGTTCGGGCGGTTATTGCGATAGGCGAGAGCGCCAACACGGTGCATAGCCAATTGGGCGTTCATGCTGCCGAGCAGTGCAAGGCGAACACGATGGAAGGCGCCATTCAAGCGGCGCGTGCATGTGCGCACCGGGGCGATGTTGTACTGCTGAGCCCTGCGTGCTCTTCTTTTGATATGTACACCAATTACAAAGAGCGCGGCGACGTTTTTCGGCGACTGGTACAGGCGATATAGCCTCTTACAGCCGCATTTCGCTTGTGCTTTCTTATCCACCTGCTTTACCCACGCCTGCCGTGAAGAGACTGCTTCGCTTTATAAAAGACCGGTTTTACGCGCTTCCTCCAGCCGATAAGTATGTAACGTGGATTGTGCTTGTGCTGGCCGGGGTGGGCGTGGTGTCTGTGTACAGTTCCATCACGTTTTTTGCTGAAGCCCGGTCGGGCGGCAACACCGAGCTTTTTCTGGTGCGCCACGTAACACGTGTTGGGCTGGCCCTGGCCGCTATGTTTATTGTAAGCTGTGTGGACTACCGGGTGCTGGCCCGATATAGCAAAATAGCACTTGTTGGATCGCTCATTTTACTGGTCGTCGTAAAGGGAACAGGCATGGTCACCGAGGGCCCAAGCCGTTGGCTCACGTTTCGCGGCTTCGGGTTTCAACCGTCCGACCTTGCTCGCATGTCGCTTGTCCTGTACGTGGGCGTAATGCTCACCCAAAAGCAGGAGTACATCAAAAGCTTTAGTCGATCGTTTTTGCCGATTCTGTTTTGGGTGGGCATCACCGTGCTTCTGGTTGGGCTTGACGACCTTTCCACGTCGTCGGTCATGATTATGGCTGTGCTCGTTATGTGCTTCGTAGCCCGCGTAAGTACGCTTCAAATTGGCGGACTTGGCATGCTGGGGGTTGCGCTGGCATTAGGACTTATTATGGCCGAGCCGCACCGCGCCGCACGCGTGGAGTCGTTTGTGGGAACGAACATCTTTGCGGCGACCGATGCCGAGTACGTGCTCGACCGGCAAGGTGAAGGGTATCAGGCCGATCAGGCCCGCATTGCCTTCGCAATGGGTGGGTTCACGGGCGTCGGTCCTGGAAAAAGCATTCAGCGGGACTTTTTGCCGACGCCCTACAATGACTTCATTTTTGCGATCGTCGCCGAAGAGTATGGGCTCATAGGAGCATTGCTGCTGCTCATCGGGTTTTGTGTGCTGCTCTTTCGAGGCTTCATGCGCATCGCGCGCGACGCCCCCGACCCACTCGGCTCGTTTCTTGCTGTTGGGCTCACCACGCTCATCGTGCTCTACGGCTTCATTCATGCCGGTGTATCGTGCGGGCTGCTTCCGGTAACGGGGTTGCCCATGCCGTTTGTGTCGTATGGGGGAACCTCAATGCTGGCGAATGGCATCATGGTGGGCATTCTGCTCAATATCTCACGTCAAACCCAGAAGTCGTCATGAGCACTCGTCCTCCTCGTATTCTAATGGCTGGCGGCGGAACGGGCGGCCATGTCTATCCAGCTATTGCCATTGCCGATGCGTTGCGTACGCTGCATCCTGAAACGGTTGTTGTGTTTGCTGGCACGCGTGATCGGTTGGAGGCGCGGGCCGTTCCGGATGCGGGATATGCGCTGCACCCCATTACGGTAAGCGGGTTTCAGCGCGCCTGGACATTAGACAACCTGATGTTTCCTCTCAAATTGGTAAAAGGGCTGGTGCAAAGCTGGCGTCTTATTGGGGCACTCGACCCGGATGTCGTAGTCGGTACAGGCGGATATGTGGCGGGTCCTGTTGGTCTTGCTGCGTGGCTGCGCGGCGTACCGCTGGTTATCCAAGAGCAAAATGCGTATGTGGGCGTCACCAACCGGTTGCTCAGTCCGCTGGCCGCCTCCATTCATGTCGCTTTTCCTGAAGCGGCTGCCCGGATGCCCGAAACGCGCACCCATCAAAGTGGCAATCCGGTTCGCGAGTCGCTTCTCAAGGGCAATCGCGGTACCATTCGGTCTATGTACGACATTCCCTCGCACGCTACTGTACTTCTCATCACCGGTGGGTCACTGGGCAGTGCAGCATTGAACAAGGCGTTGCAGGCCCATTGTCATGCGCTGCTGAAGGCACACCCACACCTGCACGTGTGGTGGCAAACGGGGCGCCGCTACTACGACGATGTGGCAATTGCCGTCGATGGTCATCCCCGCTTACGCCTCATGGAATATATCGACCGGATGGACCATGCGTATGCGGTGGCCGATCTGGCGCTCTGCCGTGCCGGGGCTCTTACCTGTAGCGAGTTGCTGGCAACTGGCACCCCGTCGGTGCTTGTCCCCTCTCCAAACGTTGTGGCAGATCATCAGACGAAAAATGCGAACAGCCTGGCCGACGCCGGAGCTGCACGGGTGCTTCCCGAGGCCGACGTGCCAGCGCGCTTGCCTGAACTGTTAGGCACGCTGTTGAGTACGCCTTCTACACGCCACCAGATGGCCGATGCAGCGCGGGCCCATGCCTTGCCCCACGCTGCCACCACCATTGCCCGCGATGTGCTGCATCACGCATCTGTTTCTGTATCCACCGCTGCATCCCCCCCCTCATGACCACTCTCCGACGACAACCGGCCCTCGGACGCATTCGCCATGTTCACATGGTGGGCATCGGAGGCATTGGAATGAGTTCCATTGCCGAAGTGCTTATCAGCCGTGGCTATCGCGTTACCGGCTCTGATCTGAAAGAGAGCGATGTAACGCACCATCTCGAAGACATTGGGGCCACCATTGCGATTGGACACGACGCCGACCATGTGGGCGATGCTGACGTGGTGGTCTACTCCTCCGCCATCGATCCAACCGAGAATCCTGAAACAAAAGCTGCCGAAGAACGCCGTATCTCACTGATTCCCCGAGCAGAAATGCTTGGCGAACTGATGCGGATGAAGTTTGGGGTTGGCATTGCAGGTACGCATGGGAAAACGACCACCACGTCTATGGTTGGGCTCGTTACCACCGAAGGGGCCTTCGACCCCACCATAATTGTAGGCGGTAAGGTGGCTGTCTTCGGCTCTAACGCGGTGGCTGGTGAGGGCGACATCATCGTCATTGAGGCTGACGAATACGACCGCACGTTCCTACGCCTTACACCGTCGCTTGCCGTCATTACCAGCATCGACGAGGATCATCTCGACATTTACGACGATCTCGACGACATCAAAGACGCGTTCGTGCAGTATGCCAATAGCGTGCCCTTCTTTGGAGCGGCTATCATTTGCCTCGACGACCCCGATGTACAGTCGATCGTAGGACGCATTGAGCGGCGTGTTATTACCTACGGTACTACGCGACAGGCCACCATTCGCGCGGAAGATATCGTGCCCGATGGGCTCAGTACGCATTTCACCGTACTGCACGGTACGAAGAAGTTGGGGCGTGTTACACTACCAGTGCCCGGGCTGTATAACGTCCGCAATGCGCTTGCCGCTATTGCCGTTGGATACGAACTGGATATTCCGTTCGAGCATATCCAAGAAGGATTAGGGCGATTCTCGGGGGTGCAGCGCCGCTTTCAAGAAATTGACACGGTGAACGGTATTACCGTGATTGATGACTATGCGCATCACCCCACAGCACTGCGCGGCACACTCGACGCGGCCAGTCAGGGCTTCCCCGAGCGTCGTCTCGTAGCCGTTTTTCAGCCCCATCTGTACTCACGAACGCGCGACATGCTCGACGATTTTGCGCGCTCATTTTTTAATGCTGATGTGCTGGTTGTAACTGATGTCTATGGGGCCCGCGAAACGCCAATAGATGGCGTGAGCGGCGCCACACTGGCCGATCGGGCTGCCGAGTTTGGACATCGGACTGTGCAGTGGGTGCCTGCTCTCGACGACCTACCAGAGCGGCTTGTTGAAATAACCCAGCCCGAGGATGTTGTTATGATGCTGGGGGCCGGTGACATCTGGCGGGCCAGCCGAGCCTTCGTAGATCAACTGAAAACCCACTATGCCGTATCCTCTGACGTAGAACCTACTGCCTCATGAAGCGGTCTACGTATGCATCAGGGGCATCCGGCGCACCTGAATCGAATGATAACGAACAACCGACCGCCTTGTGGTTGTCGGTTCGTAGTCGACGCCTTGTAGGAGCAGGGCTCGTTCTCGTCATTGTATTATTAGGTGTTCGTTGGTACACGGGAACGGCCCACACACCCATCGTTACAGGCACACAGGTACTGGCTCCCGATTCGGTGGTTGCGCGTGTGCATGTTGACCCCGAACAACCGTTGCGATCAATAGATACGGAGACGGTAACACATCAGATTGAGCACCACCCTTGGATTAAAACAGCCACGGTACGTGCCCAACGATTTCGAAACCGTCTTGCGTTGCATATAGAAGAGCGCACCCCGGTGGGACGCGTTGTAGACGATGCAGGCCAGCTTGATTTCTATCTGGATGCATACGGCTACGCCATGCCCCCCCGCGCCGATACAACCTTCGATGCGCCAAGCGTGCATGACGAAACACTTACGTACCAAGAGGTTGATGCCGTTGCGAACGATGATCTACAGGCCATGCTTCAGGCCCTTGCCCAATCGGAAATGACAGCCGACAAAATTTCTGAAGTACATGTGGATCCCAACCATACCATCCACCTGTATGTAACGCATCCTTCAGGAGATTCTGTTGCGGTGCGGTTTGGAGAAAACGAGTATTCGAAAAAACTGCGCCACCTCGAAATGTTTTACGATCACGTACTGGAATCGACGACGGACTCTATCGGCACCATTGATCTGCGGTTTCGGGAGCAGATAGTTACACAGCCCTAACCCAACCAGGCATCCAAACGTACACACGTATCTCTTAACGACCGATCATACTTCATCATGGATGGACATATCGTAGTAGGGGTAGACATTGGAACGACCAAGGTGTGCGCCGTTGTGGCCGCCGAAGACGACCTAGGGCGGGTTAACATTCTTGGTATGGGCATGGCCCCTTCCGATGGACTCAATCGCGGGGTCGTTGTAAACATTGACCGAACGGTGGAGGCTGTTGGACAAGCCATTGCAGAGGCCGAGCGTGCTGCCGGTGTCGAAGTGCACAGCGTTATCGTTGGCATTGCAGGAGATCATGTCCAGAGCTTTCGAAGTCGTGGGGTGGTCACCATCCGCCATGGCGAAATTACCGAGCAAGATGTGCAGCGCTTGCTCGAAGATACTATGCAGGTGGCTATGCCGAGCGACCGTGAGATCCTGCACGTCATCCCACAAGAGTTTATTGTGGATGGCCAAGACGGCGTTGCCGACCCGGTAGGAATGAGCGGGGTACGATTAGAAGGCCATGTGCATATTATCACTGGACTTGTATCCGCCGCCAAAAATATTTACCGATGCATAGACAAAGCAGGATTCGAGGTGGCCGACATTGTGTTAGAACCGCTGGCGTCGTCGTTTGCGGTGCTACACGATGATGAAAAAGAGGTCGGTGTGGCTCTCATTGATATCGGCGGCGGTACGACCGATATTGCGGTGTTCGAAGACCATACGATTCGCCACACGGAAGTCATTGCAGTGGCCGGAACGAAGGTAACAGATGACATTCGCAAAGGTGTGAGCGTGATGCGTCAGCAGGCAGAGCAGTTGAAGCGGCAGTTTGGCACGGCGCTAGTTGACTTTGCAGATCCGAGCGAACAAATCGAAATTCCAGGTATTGGGGGGCGGCCCGAAAAAACGATTGGCCGCGACACGCTCGCGCAGGTCATTCAGCCACGTATGGAGGAAATTCTGGAAATTGCAGCAATAGAAATAAAGCGTAGCGGGTATGGACGCCACCTTGGAGTGGGATGTGTGCTTACTGGAGGCGGATCACTGATTCCGGGGACCGCCGAGTTGGCTGCCGAGGTACTCGGCATGGAAGCGCGCATCGGGCGTCCCATGGGACTTGGAGGCGGACTTGTTGAAGAGGTGAGCGATCCTAAATTTGCTACTGGCGTCGGACTGGTACTGTATGGCATGCGTCCTGAAATCATGGGAGGGACGACGTTAAATGAAGACATAGCCACTCGCAAAAATGGAAAAACAGAAGGCCAAACGCTTATGGAACGTCTAGCCGACCGCATGAAGTCATGGTTCGATGAACTTTAAATCAACCAGGGGCTATTAAGAGCTTCTGTGCGCCTTGTACTTTGATGGAACACATTTTGTGAGGCTGGTGAGTCGTGCATATATCTTGAAGAAATATGCAAAGCCCCTTTCTTATTTGCATTTTGTATCCTATGTTAAAGCGTGTAGTTGAGAAGTAGCGCTACAGTACCACCCATTGTGGGTTAAAACGACCGACAGTGTACGCCAAAAAGACCGAACACCACATCGACTGCACACATACATTAAGGTAACAGTGCATTGCTTTTGCGCGAAACTGCTCATTTCGCGATGTGCACTTGGCTCTGTATTTGTATCTAATCTGGAGGGATTATGGAAGACAGTGAAAAAAGCATCAGCTCGCGCTTCTCTTTTGACGATGCCGCGAACGAGGAGGCTCAGATCTGTGTCGTCGGGGTTGGCGGCGGAGGAGGAAATGCCATCAACAACATGGTGCGCACAGGAATTCGCGGGGGCGTCGAGTTTGTCGCTGTAAATACCGATGCGCAGGCACTTGCCGAAAACAAAGCCCCACAGAAAATACAAGCAGGGCGCACGCTCACCAAAGGGCTTGGAGCTGGAGCGCGTCCTAGCGTGGGAGCCGAGGCTGTGGAAGAGAATAACCACGAAATCGAGCAAGCGCTTGAAGGCTATGATATGGTCTTCATTACAGCTGGAATGGGCGGCGGTACAGGCACCGGAGGAGCTCCTGTTATTGCCTCTATCGCCCAAAGCATGGACATCCTCACCGTTGCCATTGTTACGAAGCCATTTTCGTGCGAAGGAAAACGACGCATGAAGACCGCTGAGGAAGGCATTGAGCTACTCCGCGAAAACGTGGATACGCTTATTGTTATCCCCAACGAACGGCTGCTTGATATTGCAGACGATGACACGAGCCTGATTGAGGCCTTTGCTAAAGCGGATGAGGTGCTCTACAATGCCACGCGTGGCATTAGTGACCTTATTACGGTTCATGGTATTGTGAACCTTGACTTTGCTGATGTGAAGACCACCATGGAAGATGGTGGCACTGCGCTAATGGGCTCGGCTACGGCCAGCGGCAGCGATCGAGCCGAAAAAGCTGCCATACAGGCCATCAGCAGTCCATTGTTAGACGGACTTAATATCGCAGGGGCAACGAATGTGCTGGTCAACATTACGTCAGGGCGTTCGCTGACAATCCAAGAAACCACAACGGCTACGAACATCATCAAGGACGAAGCCGGTGATGACGTTGAAGTTATTCTGGGTACAGTCGTTGATGAAGAGCATCAGGAAGATTTCCGTGTAACGGTTATAGCTACAGGGTTTGACAAAGGGGAATCTGTTGAAGAAGAGCAAAACCGTTCGGCTCCCGAAGAGTCACAACAGCGTCGCGGAGGCGTACGACGTACTGTTCCAATAGACGGACAAGGTCCGTACGACTACAAAGGGGAGCAAAGCCTGCGTACGCTAGATACGCCTGCATATGAGCGACGCCAGGCTCGATCAAACAACGATACTTCCTCCGAAAAGAACCAAAGGGGCAACGATCAACAAAATCGATCGTCGGGAGAAACGTCGGGCGACCGTTCGCAAGAGCCACGGATTCGCCGGCTAGGAGCAGATGATTTAAACGATCGTAAGGATCGTGACAATCGAGCCCGGAAAGATGACTCGGATACTCCAGCGTTTCTTCGCAAGATGATGGACTGAGCCGTGCTGAATTCGCAATTGTATGAGAGCGTGATATAGTTGTCTTTCCGATATTCAGTTGTCTCGGGGTGCCCAGAAGGCCGAACTTTAGTACAGGGATGTCAAGAGATAGACGATGACTTTGCTTGGCATCGTTGGGCACGCCTTTCTTTGGTGCGGTAGAGCACAATAGCACCCACATTGTTTCATTTTTCTCCCCACCTTAAGAGGGCCCTCCAGAGCCCCACCACGGCATTGCTAAGCAATGCTGGACGACTTGAGCACCGTCCTTTTCGTGGTTTTTGCGCGGATCAACGAGAGGCCGTTTGGTTTCTACGTCCGCTGTGTCAACAAGAAAGCGCCACGCTGCCCTCCATCAGGAGAAACGCGTGGCGCTTTCTGTTTGATATCGGTTTGTTGATATCGGTTTGGGCACGCGGTGTATATCTAGAACACCTATCTAGAACACCAAATACATTAGAACGCCGAAAAGAGTCCCCAACCCGATGAGCACAAGTCCGATGGCCCGGACACGTAGTGCGGTGATGAGTGCTCGGTTTGACGTCGTCCGATCTGCCAGTTCCATAGCGCCATACACAAAAGCCGATCCAATGAATACCATTACGGCGGCTAGCCCAAGCATGGTGTCTTCGTTAAACAGCACCATCAGAATTAGGAGAGCAGATACAGCAATTAGGACAGCAAAGGCAACGCCTGGGCTGAAGTAGCGAGACAAATCCATGAGCTAGCTATCCATTTTCTCAATGGTAATGTTTTTAATAACATCACCTTGGTGAATTGCGTCAACAGTGTCTTGGCCGCCTTCTACAATGCCAAACACAGTGTGCTTGCCATCGAGGTGATGTTGGGGCGAACGGGTGATAAAGAACTGACTTCCATTGGTGTCAGGGCCTGCATTCGCCATCGAGATAACCCCCAGTTCGTGAGACAACGGATTGTTGTCTACTTCATCGTCAAATTGATAGCCAGGTCCGCCACGGCCTGTGCCTTCGGGGTCGCCTCCTTGGATCATAAATCCGTCAATAACCCGGTGAAATGAAGTGCCGTCATAAAAGCCTTCACGGGCCAAAAACACGAAATTATTGACGGTGCGCGGCGCATGTTCAGGATGCAAAGTAAGGGTGATTTCCCCTTTTGCTGTTTCAATGGTTGCCCGATAGGTTGCATCCGTATCGATCGTCATGTCCGGCGGAGTATCCCACTGCCGATGGTCAGCCATAGGTGTACGGTGAGGAGGTTGTATGAAACGTGTAAACAAATTACAGGTACGGTATAGCACCCATTTTCCACCATTCGTGTTTCGGCAAGGTTTTGCTCCCTGTTATTCTGGAGGTGCAGCCGTGCCTCTCTTCAAGATGACAGCGTTTGAAAAGGGGAAGCCACCTTCAACCGTTGACGGGTGACATAGCAGTGGCAACTATAGCTACGATGACAGGGGAACGCAAAAAACCAGGCAAGCATGCTCACCCATACATGCTTGCCTGGCAACACGGAGGCCTCCGCGGTTATTGGCCCGCGGGGGAATGAAGTGAGAGAAGTCTCCCACTTCGTTTTGTTATATCAACAAGGCTTGTGCCAGGCGAGAGGAATGACAACAGGGGGGGGACAGCCCTCATGGACAAGGAGCATACCGTACGCTGCACGCTACAGCGACATCTCAATCTGTATACAATACCCTACGTTGAGGCCATCGTCTGTGGCAATCGCTGCAGCCAGCCAAGCATGATTTCGTTGAACTCCTGGGGATGTTCAATCATGGGAGCATGGCCGCACTTGTCAATGAAGTGAAGCTCGGCGTTCGGGAGACGGTCGCGAAATTCTTCGCCGACATCGGGAGGAGTGATGACATCGTCATTACCCCACACAAGGAGCGCAGGCATGGTGAGGGTATCAAGCTGATCGGTAACAATCTCCTTGTCTGCCGAACGTGCTATTTTGATTAGCCGTAGCGCTCGTGGGCGATCATTCACGAGGTCCATCATCTCGTCTACAAGTTCTTCGGTTGCGTGTACCGGGTCGTAGAACGTAAGCTCGGTACGCTCACGAATGAACTCCCGATCATGGCGTCGCATGGTTGAGGTGCCCAGGTGAGCTTCGTAAATACCAGAGGACCCTGAAAGGACCATGGCTGCTACGCGTTCGGGATGATCGAGCGCGTGAAGCAGAGCAATGTGACCGCCTAATGAGTTGCCAACCAGAATCGAGGTAGATACGTCAATGTGTTGCGTAAAGTCATGCAGGTAGTCAGAGAGCCCTGGTACGCTCGTTTGACGAATAGGCAGTTCGTAAACCGGAAGAACAGGTGTGATGACGCGATACCCAGCATCGGAAAGCGCTTCTATCGTATCTGTCCAGTTGCTCAAGTCGCCGAGCATGCCATGTAAGAGTACAATGGGGGGATGCGAGCCATTTCGAGGCCCTTCATCAAGGTACGTGAAGTCGGCAGATTCGTGGACAGCAAAAGGGGTATCGTGCATGGAGGCGATCAGCACATCAGTAGGTAAGAAAAAAGCCCCTTCTATTCCAGATGAAGGGGAAAAGGTGGAGGGTGTTTACCGGATAAGCCAGCAGGAAGCAGTCCGGTCCGTATCGTTTATCTATATGCAGGGCTGTCTTACAGGTTGCCTGATGCGTTACAATCCACGAGAGCAGCAGGAGCATCTGTAACGCTCCATTATGCACAGCCGTTGCAGGGCCAAGCATAGCATTTTGCCTGTGCAGATACGCCCTGTGTGAGCAGCAAAACGCATACGACGATATAGTCACTTCAACCATACTAAATCGTTCCCGGAATGGCTATTGCTTATCTATAAACACAGAAATAACGGGGAAGACCTCAGAGTTGCTCTATTCTCAACCAAGTGCTCATGAGCTTTGAGCACATCACGGTTGCAAGAAACATGTGAGGTCGGTACCATACATAGTGGAAATATCCAGTTAGATCGTAATGCGATATTGCGATTGCACTGACGCGTTGTGTATCCTACGCCTATACGTTTTGCACAGCGTAGCTGGTCGATCTTGACCCAGCCCTTCATTTTGCTTGAGTTCATCCTGCACTGTAGCCCGAGGATGCCATGCCTGATAACAACACAACCCGAATCGGAATTTGGAGCGCCCTTATCGGTGGGGCCATTGGTTTTGGCCTGGGCATGCTCTTCGCGCCACAGCGTGGCCCGAATGCCCGTCGCCGGTTGGCGTATCAAATCGAAAATATAGCGTCTCAAACTGGTTCGTATGTGCGCGAGTGGACTGCGCCCTCGGGGGGCAGTAGTGATGCGCGTCGCACCCGTGATGCCCTTGTTGCTGATGCACAGGCTCGGGCCAATCACATACGCGACGATATAGACTCTCTGCTTGACGAGCTTAAAAAGCAGCAAGAAGATCAAGCTTCCTCGTGAAGCGCTGTTCATTCCTCCTGCTTCTAAGTTGCTGGCAGGCGCCTCGGCACCGAGGCACCGCACACGCCCACCCTCTTTCATTCGGCACTGCAGTCCTACATGCCCAACCTCACCGTTTTGATGGCCCCCTCCGACCAAAAGCAGCCGGGGGGCAATCCGTTTGCACCTGACATGTTCGACTACCGAACATCAGGAACCTTCAACTACTTCGATGCGCTCAACCCCGAGCGTCGCGCGCTTATCGACACGTTGCACAATGTGCTCGATACGCATGATACCGACGAATTGAGCGCGCTCTTTGGGCTTGAGGGGCCCGCCCTGGATGAAGCGCTACGCGTAAACAACGAGATTTACGACGCCCCACTCATGTCAGCGCTCGATCGGTATAGTCCAGGCATTATGTATGCTGCCATGGACTTTGCGAACCTGCCCACTGGAGCCCAGCGCCGTCTGCTTGAAAACGGAATTATCATTTCGGGGCTCTTTGGATTGCTTCGACCCGATGACCTGATACCAAACTATCAGCTCAAAATCACAAATGAGATCCCCGACATCGGTCTGCTCACCGACTACTGGCGGGATACCATCAGCCCCGTACTGAACGATTACCTAGAGGGACGCTTCGTGTGGGATCTCCTCCCCGATGCTCACCGAGGTGCATGGAACGATTCGCACGATTATGAGGCCCGTGTCGTCGTGCATTTTGAAGAAAACACCGGAAGCGGATATGAGCCGGTACCTCCCGAAGAACTCGACATTCAGCGGGGCCAGTTTGTCAACTATGTGGTGCGCGAAACCGCCGAAGAGATCGAAGATCTGGAAGAGTGGGAAGATCACCCCGATGGGTTTTCGCTAGCAAAACGGTCTACGAAGCACGACGAAGCCACTCGTACATGGCACGTGTACATGCGGCGGAGCTGACCACAGTGCATGAACTGTGGTCGCCGCGTTTTTTATCTTAACAATGGTGCCTTAACCGTACTATGCAGCGCCCTGTTTGTATTGGTATTGCCGGAGGGTCAGGGTCAGGCAAAACAACCGTACTTAAGCGCATTGTAAGCGCTATTGGATCGGGGCGTATAGCCATTCTCGACCATGATGCATACTATCGGGACCTCGGACACTTGCCCCCCGAAGAACGTCGGACATTTAACTTCGACCATCCCGATGCCCTCGAAACGCCCCTCATGCGAGAGCATCTAGATGCGTTGCTAGATGGCGTTGCAATCGAAAAGCCCGAATACGATTTTACCGAACATCGTCGTCTCAACACCACCCGTACGGTTCAGCCGCGCCCTGTTATCATCGTAGAGGGCATTTTAGTGCTGGCCGAGCCCGTGCTTGAGTCCCAAATGGATATCAAAATTTACGTCGACACCGCCGACGATGTGCGACTCATGCGTCGCATTCGGCGCGACCTGGAGGAGCGAGGGCGCACCATTGAAGAGGTGCTCTCGCAATACGAACGCACAGTGCGCCCCATGCATCTGGAGTTCGTTGAGCCCTCGAAGCGCAAAGCCGATGTCATTATCCCACGCGGTGGCAAAAACCACGTGGCTATTCACATGGTCCTTGCTCGGATTCGCGACCTGCTGCGTAAGGCGCAGTCTTCTCCGTTTTCGCAAGCCACGTAAATCGTCTAGTGCTCTGTCGCAGGTCAATGGTTGGGTTGCAACGTACCTCTTTCAAACGTTGTCATCTTGAGCGGAGCGAAGCAGAGTCGAAAGATCTCCTCCGAGGTAGGCGAGGCCCCTGTCCAGTTGTATCTCCTCGACGTTCAGCAGCTACGGGCGAACGAACAGATCTGCCCATTTCGTGGAGGATTTATTCACTGCGTTCGCCTGTCTCAGACGTGATTCGGGATCTCGCTACGCTCGTGTTTCGACTCTGCACCTGCTAGACGTAGTTGCTCGGCCCACAGCCCCGCGTCGGTCGCAGGCTCCTTGCGATGACAAATTCGGACCATACCATTCAGGTGTGACACGCCCTTAGTGGCTTCTCTATACGCCTAATCCATGTACGGATTCGTGCAAAATAACACCGTTGTAGCACTCCAAAGACGCATCTTTCTTATACTATGAAGTACTATATTCTTTCAGAAAAGTAGCGGATCGTGTTTTTTGCGCTCCAGTTACGCATCCTACTTTCATGTAGCCGGGCTATCTGTGCACTTATCATGCACGGGAAACCCTAGCTAGGGAATATATTGTTGACCTCGTCCTTTTTAGAAATTTAGTCCCCTACTTGAATATGTTCATTGATGCATCTCGCTTTTTTACGCCGCTGCGCATTGCACCGCTACTGGCTTTTCTTGTCTGTGGGCTTGTCCTCGTAGGATGTGGAAGCGATGACACCGGTCCTGCGCCTTCGGATTTAGAAGGCACCTATGTATTTGATCGATTTGAGTTTACCGTTCAAGGCGTTGACAACTTTGATGTGCTCAACGATACATTGGTCACATCGGAGCGTTCTCCACGCCTTGAGTTTTTTGGAGGCAACGCACGGGTCAACTTGGTCTATCGGATGGAAGGCAGCCCCGGCAGTTCTGTCATCGATGGGCAGTTTACCACGCGGCGTAACAACCAAGTGACCATCGATTTTAGCCAAGCCAATGCCGAAGACCGCGAGCAATTGCTGCTGCCCGAGGTCGTCCGCTTTGATATTATTGATGGCCGAATCCGGCTTAGTGCCAGCCAACGTCGAGAAAATGTTGACTTGCGCAGCTATTCGCCCGATCGGTACGACGGACTCACGCAGCCGGTGAATGGCACGCTTGAACTGCGCCTGAATCGTATTGCGGATACCCCCGCTGCCCTCTGGTACGACGAATAATGCATTTCACTTCATTCCGTATTTTCGATGCCTCGATCCGTCTCTCGACCCACCCCTCCCTTTATGATTTGTTTACTGATACAACGCCTTGGCTCTGCTTCACTGCTATCTCGCCAAACTCTACCGGCGATAGTTGTGGCATTGGCATGGTTCGCAACCAGTATAGCACCCGCTACCGCTCAAACCACCGAGCGTAACATCGGATATACGCTCTCGCCCACCGTAGAGTGGTTCCAAGGCGAAAACGCCTCCGGACTCCAGTCCGATGTGCTCTTTGGAGGCGAAGCCGGCATCAACCTGGGCCGTTATCTTGAACTAAGCGGAGAGGCTTTGTATGGCCCAAACTTTCAAACCGACTTCAACCAGTTTGACCCGCTTGCTGGGCTCATAAACCGAGACGTAGAGGTGCTCCGGTACGGGGCGCGCGTGCGCACCAACTTGCGCACCGATGGCGTCATTCCCTTCTTAAGCTTTGGCACCGGCGTTTTTCAGGTGGATCCGGATGGGGCCGATCTTTCCCGTACGATCTATTCTAGCGCCGAAGCGGGCATCACGTATGCGTTTGCCGGCCGTTACCGCGTATCGCTGGGCGGAGAGGTGCTTGGCTATCGCAACAACGCCGCCACCGCTTTCCTGAGCAGAGAACTCCCTGAGGAGTTCTTGACCGGAGAAGAGCGCGTACTCAACCCCTCGCTGCGGGCCAGTGTCACGCTGTTTCTGGGTGGCCGCCCCCTCGACGAGGAAACACGCATCGACCAGTCGTTTCGACAGCAGTTTGGAGACGGCCTGCGCGGAGTACGGCTCTCGGTAGATCCGTTTCTCGCACGGATGGAATGGAATAATGCCCTTGGCATGCCCAAAGACCAAAACATGCGTGGGGTGAATGCAGGGGTAGAACTAGGGTCCACGTTGAGTCTGCACGGCTTTTACGCACGTGGATCTGCAGGTACGGATCTCTTCGACGATGTTACGGGCAGCTTCGAACGCACGCAGATTTACGGCGGCGAGGTGCGAGCCCGTCTGCTCCCCCAATCAGCTGAAGCGCCGTCTCCGATCTCACCGTATCTCATTATTGGAGGGGGCTACTACGACGTGTTGTCTGGACACAGCGCTGAATTGCCCGAAGATTCGTTCACGCCCGCCGATCGGTTTTTTGCTTCAACCGGACTGGGCGTTGACATTCCTCTTGGCGAAACCTTTGCTCTGACGGGGTCGGCCCGATCGATCTTTATGGAATCGCAAAACCCCACCGGAGCCGCTGATACGGAGATCTATGGCAGCCTGGCGTACTCTATTGGAATTTCCTTTGGGATTGGCGGACGCGACCGGCGTACGGCGCCTCAACCAACCCGAGCCGATGAGGCCCGTACCGAGCAAGAACGCTTGCAAGCCCGCCTCGACTCCCTCGAACAAGCCCAACAGCAGCCCTCTATCGAGGAACGCATCGCACAGCTGGAAGCCCAAGAGCGAGCCGTCATGCGTGGCGACACGCTCCGCCCCCCCCGCACCGAGGAGCGGTTTCGCTCTAACATATCAGGAGAAACAATGACGGTGCCCGTGCCTGAAGTGGGATCGGTGTACATTCGCTTTGGTGAGGGCGACCCAGACGTGCGCCGCCTGCGCCCTGACGAAGAACGTCCGCGCGAGCGCCCCCTTACCGATTCGGTAACCGCCGATGAACTCCGGTCCGCCATCCAAGAGGCTCTCGGCGCACGTGTCGAAGAAACGGAAGACCGCCGCCTCACCGATGAAGATATCGAGCGAACGGTAGAACGTGCGCTTCGTGATCTTCGCGACCGTGACCCTGATCGTACGCGCGCTGATGATCGTACGCGCGCTGATGATCGACGCGTTGCCGAGTTGCGTGCAGAAATCGACGAGTTGCGCCGCGAACTGCGCCGCGTCCGCGATGAAGCCCCACGTGAGCGCGTGCGCGACACCGAGCGCGAACGCGATATAGATACGCGGATACCTGGACGCCCATTTTACAGCTCGTTCTTTGGGCGCCCGCTTACCAACGTAATGCCTATAACTGGCTTCCGGGCTGGTGTTGGACCTACGCAGTATCAGGTAGGATTCCGGGCTGACTATCGGCGCTCCGTCAATTCGAGCTTTCGATTCGTTCCCGAAGTCGTGTTTGGGACGAGCGCCAGCACGCGGTCGGTGGGCATAACAGCGAATGCCGTGTATTCGTTTGGAGAAAGCTTTGCGCGCGAATCCACTGGACTGGACCTGGAGCCCTATGCAGGTCTCGGGTTTGGGTTGGCCAGCGCCCGTGCGCTACGCCTGGGTGTGGTGAGCAATGTCATGGTTGGAGCCGAGTATCCGCTGGGGCAAGGGGCGCTCTTTGCTGAGTACAGCACACTGAACGTGTTTGATGTCAGCCGTTTCTTCATTGGATACCGGCTGCCGTTATAGAGCTCCGCATCAGTCTGAGGATCTCATAAACATGCACCTAAAAGCGCCCTGTCCGAATTGTGTCGGGCAGGGCGCTTTCGTGATTGAAGGAAGATGTGCACCAGTACGGGCTACCCAAAAATCGATTCCAGTCCGTCTTTAACCGCATCGCCAGCGGTGCCAGAATGGCATTCGAATAACGTGGGGCAATTGAAATCCCAGGTGAGCACATACGCATCGTGCGGATCCAGATCGGTGATGTGATTGATGCGAATCTGCGAGAACCGCTCCACCGCCGCCGCTGCACGCCCATCCTGGTGATGCTGTAAAGCCCACTGTCCATGCTCAATCATGTATCCAATCGAGAGCGCGTGGCTAAGGGTAACGGCAAACCGATAGGCACCAGCCTCTAAGGCTTCGCCTCCTTCTTGACGCATGTAGTCGGACCATTCGTGGGCATCGCGGAATGCGAGCACAGCGGTTTTCATTGGGCCGATCAGCGTTTCAATGGAGAGGTGCGACATGGTATGCTTGAGCTCGTCGCGCAAGAGCCCCAGTTGCTGGTTGTGCTCGACCCGATGTGCAATCTCAACCGCCAGATGATGCGGACTGGCATGCCAACCGGTGGCCCGATGGCCCTGATTGAGGTGCGCCATGAGGCCCGTGTCGCGTCGGGTGCCCAGCCGGCCAAAAATGTGCATGGCCCGCTGATCCACATGATCGGCCTGGTGCGTTGCATGCAAGGCCGCCAATGGAGCCAGCAGGTTTGTCAAATCCTCGTTAGCATCGGGCGCGTCAAGCAGACGAACGCAGCGGTAGGTGAGGTGAAACGCCGACTCATAGCGTGCCTGCATATCCGCCAGTGTTTCTTGGACAAGCGGATTGTAGGCGAGCTCCTGGTCCTGCGCATTCCAGGTTTCTGCAGCACCGCGGGCCAGCGCCATCGTGCGGCGCAGGTGACTCACGGTGAGCACAGCGTGCCAGATGTGCTGCAGCGTACGGGCGGGACCGTGTCGGGGCGCCTCGGCTTGCAGGTGCGTTGCGGTCGTGTCTTGCAGACGTAGGGTTGCCGCCGGCGCGTCGCGATGCACGGCAGACGCGAAGTGGGTCCCAATGTGTACGCCGTTTTCTGGAGTTAGCGTATCCACAAGAAAAAGATGGCGAACGTCGTTTTCGTCGTGTGCGAGTACGAGAGCTGCATCGGGATAGGTGGCTGCATGCGTGTCCACGCGTCCGTTTAGACGCCAGCCCTGTTCGGTGGCGGTGGCACGTAGCGCATCCGAATGGTTGCCGACCGGATCGGGGATGCCCCACAAGTCGGCAAGAATCGCCTCGCTTGGAGTGCGACTGGTGAGGCGGGGAATGACCGTGTCGAGATGGTCGGCGGTGCCGGTGCGCAACAGCGCGTGCAACGCAATGTCGGATGTGGCTACCAGTTCCATGAGACCGGGGGCTTCTGGCGCCATAAGGTGAACCAGTCCCATTTGCACCATACGACTATTCGAGCCGTGCTCTTCGGTCTGTGCACGATGGAGCAATCCATGGGGGACCCAGGACGCACGGGCGTTGGTCCACGTTTCAGGGACCGGTGGTCGTCGGATTGCAGCCCCCCAGGGCGTGTAGGGAGAAGCGGTGATGCCAGAGCCGGTTCCACGCTGCGCTTCGTATCGCTGCTGCTGTCGCGCGCCTTCGGTATGAAAAAGGTCTTCTAGCGCATCGAACAGGTCGGCGGGCATGTGGTGTTGAAGCACCGTGCGCAGTACCCGATCGGCACCAAACTGGTTATCGAGTTCGGGGGCGGTTCGGTCAATGAAGGACATATAGAAGCTCGCTGAGTGAGAAGGGTAGACGCATGTCGCATGTCCCTTCGCACGGCGATTGCCTCTATACAATGCGACCCGGTTCGGGCTCGATCTCGGGGCCATCGTATCCGAAGATACGTTTGACCCACCGCGTAACGCGGGCCGATTGTTTTTGGGCATACCACTGGTCGGCTACGCGTCGGGCAGCCAGACCGTACGAAGGGTACGGATGTATAGTGTCAGAGAGAGCGCGTAACGTTACGCCATTGCGCATAGCCAGTGCGAACTCGCTGATAAGCTCACCTGCCCGTGCGCCAAGCACGCTGGCTCCCAGAATCTTGCCGTTCCATTCTTTGGCGTACACCTTGATTTCGCCCAGCGTATCGCCATCGGTAATGGCGCGATCGACTTTTGAATAGGGAAATCGATACGTTTTGAACGATGTGCCGCTCGATTCAAGTTCAGCCTCGGTAGCGCCTACGTGAGCCAGTTCCGGATCGGTGTAGGTGACCCACGGCACATGCTTCGTATCAAAGCTCGTGGGCACCTTGAGGAGTGCCTTCGTTATGGTCGTTTTGGCCATGTGCTCGCTCATGTGTGTAAACTGGTAGCGCCCCGTCACATCGCCCACCGCAAGGATGTGCGGCTGATTGGTTTGGCCGGAGTCGTTCACGGGAATTCCTTTTTCGGTGTGCGTGATACCTGCAGCATCCAGGTTGAGTCCTTCAACATTGGGCTGGCGTCCGGCAGCGATGAGGAGCTCGTCGGCCAGAACGGTGTGTTCAGTTTCGCCTTCTTGAGCCTGCACACGGATGCGCCCGTCGTCGGTCGCTGCCACCTGACGGGCCTGTGTGTTCAGAAGGAAGCGTACCCCCTCATCTTCCAGGCGGGCTTTAAGCATCTGGGTAAGCTCGGGGTGGTCGTTGCGTAAGATACGGTCGTCCATCTCGATAACGGTCACCTCCGAGCCAAATCGGGCGAAGGCCTGAGCCATTTCGATGCCAATAGGACCAGCCCCCACAATGGCAAGATGATCGGGCTGCTCGTTGAGTTCAAACAGCTCATGGTTCGTGAGATATGGCACGCTGTCGAGCCCGTCGATAGGTGGTACCAGCGCACGTCCGCCGGTTGCAATGACGATTCGGTCGCCGCGCACGTGACGCGTACCGTCCTCATGGTCGATAGCAACGATGTGGTCATCCACAAAGCGAGCGGTGCCGTGGACCACCTCAATGCCCATGTCTTCAAAAATTTCAGGGGCGTCGGCATCTTCGTACACCTCCTGGCGCAGCGCTTGCATTCGGTTCATGACGGCTGAGAAGTTGACACTAGATTCTGGCACCTCTACGCCGTACTGGCCGGCCTTCTGGACGGTATGAGCCACCTCAGCACTTTTCAGGAGTGCCTTACTGGGGATGCAGCCGTACCAGGTGCAATCGCCACCAAGCTTGGCTTTCTCAACCATTAGCGTGTTCGCGCCGATGTTTGTGGCTACGCCCGCTGCGGTGAGGCCCCCTGCGCCGCCTCCAATAACAACAACGTCAAAGGTGTTGGCGTCATCCACATCGACGGTTGAGTTGGGCGTGGCAGTGCGCACCTTTTGTACGGTGGCTACCATGCCGTATCCTACCATGCCTGCAACAAACAGGTAGACCCAGAGCGGCAGGTTCTCGCCCACAGCAAACAGGTACAGGTAGGCCGACACCAGAAAGAAGGAGGCAGAAAGCGTGGGCATCACGGTAGAATGGCCCAGCCGGAGGTTGCGAATGAGCCAGGCGACCGAAGCTGAAAAGAAGGGAATGGCCCCTACGTAGATGCTCCCAAAAATAATTGGATCAACGCCATATGTGGCACCAAGCCCCATAAACCAATGTACAAACGCGCTCCAGATGTCCGTCATCGTACATCGCTGTTAAGTTGATAGGCCTATGTTGCATGCAGCTTACACGGCTGCATACACGCGGTAGGTGCAGCCCTGCAGGAAACTGTTACAATCAAAGGCAGGTCGTACGCACAGGAGCAGGTGGGTACGACGCGTTTACGATGCCCGAAGAGATGAAAAGAGCGTTACGCCGGGTGATAGGAGGGAGCGTTGGTGGGGCGGTCTGCCTTTGATTGGGCGGAAGCACGTGTAGCCTGCTTGACGGCGCGAGCTGTGCGGCAGGCCCGGGCTTTGGCGCGTACTTTTTGAATGGTTGCTACCACGCCATATCCTACGGTGGCTGCAACCATCAGATAAATCCAGACGGGCAGGTTCTCGCCGGTCCAAAACAGGTATACGTACGCCAGCACCATAAAGACCATGGTAGAGAGAGCGGGCGCGGTGATGTCGTAGCCCTTGCGTACGTTGCGGACCAGCCACACCACGGATCCCCAAAAGAAGGGGATCGTGCCTACATAAAGGCTCCCGAAGATGAGCGGATCCACACCGTATGCATCGCCCAGCCCCATGAACCAGTCAGAGGCAAATACCAAAACGTCTATCATGCAAGAGTGCGCGAAAGAGCAAAGCGAGCAAGGCCCGCTGTGAGGAAGCTCTGGTGCGCAGTTGTTAGGAAGGTTATGCGATAACCACCCAAGGAAACGCATCTTGACTAATGTTGTGTTCCCGCACATCAGCACAAGTAATTCCAAAGGGGCGCATCAGATCGCATGACTTACCATTTTCTCTCAAGATTGCTTTCTTTTCATGTCATATTTGCAATAGGGGGTGGTCGGTGGGTGATCTGGGCGATGAACTGCAGGGAAATCGCAAAGTACGATACGTCCGTTTTCTTGGTATTCTGCTTTTTGATTTATGACCGTACAGCTAGAGCGCATCAACGACGCCATTCAGTTTCAGGGGACGAATGCGTCGGGGAATCAACTGACCATTGCTTCGAAGGCCGATCAAGACGGGGTAAGCCCCATGGAAATGACGGCCATGGCGGTGGGGGGATGCAGCAGCATCGACATCCTTATGATTCTGGAGAAGCAGAAGCAGCCGGTTGAGCACTTTTCGGTTCAGGTTGATGCGGAGCGTGCAGACGAGCCGCCACGCGTGTTTACGGATGTGCACATCCATTATACCCTGACCGGTGATGTAGACCCGGCAAAAGTGCGTCGGGCCATTGACTTGAGTCTGGAGACCTACTGCTCCGTATCCAAGATGGTAGATAAGACGGCGACCATCACCTACCAGTTTACGCTCAATGATGAACTGTACGAGGGCACGGTGCAGGAGGGGGCATGAGTGCATCCTCCCTGTACGCGAGCGAATCATCCGTACGTTTCCACAAAGTCGTGATACTGCTCATCCGTACCCACCATGAGCAGTTCGCGTCCGGGCTCTAACGTGGTGTTGGCTGTAAGTTTAGTGATGATGTCTTGGTTTGGACATACGACTGCCACCACGGTGAGTCCCGTGCGGGCCCCAATGTTGCTTTCAGCCAATGTCTTGTGATAGAGAGATTCGGGCACGGTACGGGTAAACAGATCCAGGCCTTCACCCATAACCACCAACTCTTTGTCCATAAGCACAGCCCAGATAGATTCGAGGCCGAGCATAGCATAGCCAAGTACAAAGTCGGCTCCAGCCCGGTGGATGGCCTCCATATTGCGCCGGTGCACGATGCGGCTTACGATGCGGAGCCGTTCGTTGAGACGGCGACAGTACGATGCCAGATAGATGTTTACCGCATCGTCGTGAGTGGTAAGCAGCACAGAAGGGGTACTTTGAATGCCAGCCTCGTCGAGCAATGCGTAGTCGGAGGCATCGCCTTCAAATATGGTAAGCCGGGGAAGATCTGAGGGGGACTGGCCGTCAGGCGACCCCACCTTGGTTGGGTCGGGCCGGGCATCAGTAGGCCGAATGTGGTTGATGACAGCTTGGTCATCAAGGCGGCGTAAGGCTTGGCAACGGGCAGGGTCGCGCTCTACGATATTTACATCGATCTCGCGCTTTAGAAGCGCCCGTGCTGTTGACTCGCCAACAGTGCCTCCACCAATGACAAGCACCGGATGGTCGCTGATGTCGTATGGACTCAGGCGGTTGTCGAGCGCGTCGATTTGCTCTTGAGTGCCAATGACAACGGGAACGCTAGACGCCGTAAGTTCAACGTCAGGGCGGGCGGGTTCTAACGTGCCACGCTCCCAGACGCCGATAATGCTCACTCCGGTTGTTGCGCGGAGTGTGGTCTCGCGAATCGTCTTGCCCTCCAGCGGTGTGTTTTGCACCGGCATCTCAGCCAGCACCAGATTTTTATAGCTTCCAATAGGGTGCACTTCGCAGTGGCGGGCGTTGATGCGGTTGGCAAGTTGTTCGCCCAGCATTTGTTTAAGTGGAAGTACATCAGTGCATCCGGCCAACTCCAGAATATCAATAGCATCGCGCGAGTGCGCAATCGCCGTGATGGGGGTATCGGGGGCCACCTCACGTGCTGTCAGCGCGATGTTTGTATTTTCGACATCGCTGCGGTTGGCAATGATATGGCGGGCATGATCGGCGCGGGCATGTACAAATGTGTCTTGGCTATCAAAGTCGCCACAAATGACCGATGCATCATCCAGGTAATAGTCGGATGCCTGGTCGGGGTCGCCTTCAATAAGCACGTACGGAATGCTCTCGGTAGTCAACCGATCGATAAGTCCTGGTGTAATGGGTTCATGGGCGCAAATGATGACGTGATCGGTCATGTCGGAAGGCACCGATCGGGGCGCACGCGCATGGATTTGGGCCTCTAGCCAGGGCGCGTAAAAGTAGCGGATGAACGCAAACGGAAGAACAATGAGTAGCAGCACAATACCCGTCCCCACAACAAACATGCTGTACACGCGCCCAACGTCGGTGTAGAATGTAATGTCTCCAAATCCGAGTGTACTCATGGTAACGAGCGTCCAGTAAAAGGCAGACACCCAACTGTGGTCTTGGCCTTCTACATGCCACATGAGTAATTGAAATCCTACCGACAATAGGATAACAACACCAATCAAGAAGATCAGGTATTTGGAGAGCGCAACCAGATTGCGCCGCGCTTCCTTGTCCTCAAACAAATACGCGAGTTGTGTGCTGTAGAACTTCATGGAAAAGCGTGAGTGGGTGTTTGGAGAAGAGCAGGTAACAGATGCGTAAATTGACCGTGTTCGCATAGAGTTTCCTGCACAAGACATGCAATGAGGAGCAATTTACCTTCGAATTGCTGTAATCAAATTATTAGGATGGCCTCTTTCGCACATATTGTGCACAGGCCTATTCGCTTTTTAGATGTTCCCCTTGTATACTGAAAAACACTGTACGCGCAAAATCAAAAGCAGGCTCGAAGCCTAAACGGACCAATTTATATAGCGTCCGCCTGATTGTTGAGACGTCAATGCGTACGGTGCCCACCGCTTGTAATTTACCCTGGTTGAGTCTACTGTGTTATGGCTATTCGGTACACCCCTGCTGCCTGTTTGGGAGCGCTTCTACTGCTTGCGCTACTGGCAATGCCAGCGACAGGCCAAAGCGTTGCGCACTACTGGAACTTTAATGATTCGGCAGGAGGCGATGCCCCCTGGCCTGAACCTGTAGAGGCCACGCAAGGCGACGGGTCGATTACGTATTCGTTTGCCCCGGAAAACTTAGACGACTTTGGAGGGACAAGCGACAATGCCCAGGGCGGTGACCCCGCAGGCGATAGCTTTTCTGTAGTTGGAGAGAGTCAGAACGGAGAGCATTTCGATCTGAATGTATCTACAGCCGGTCTGGAAGCCATTGAGATCGCGTATGCCACGCGAGGCACGGGTACGGGCTTTGATACGCACACCGTTTCGTATAGCACCGACGGCGGCGGTTCTTTCGAAGAATTAGACACCTTCACCGATCGCAACGACTCGTCGTGGGATGTGCTCACGGCGGATCTGTCAGGTATCGATGCGGCCAACGACAATCCCGACCTGGTCATACGCATCACGGTCGATGGCGCCTCATCAGGCAGCGGTAACAACCGCTTCGACAACATTACCGTCAGTGGATTCTCGGAAGACGATGCGCCGCCGGAAGGCGTTCAGCCTATCGCTGATGTGCGCGAAGATGCGCGCAACGCCGGAAGCGGCGAGGTAACCGCCACCATGCAAGGCACCGTTACCCGTTCCCGAGGCGACTTCACCTATCTGCAAGATGCCACTGCGGGGATGACTGTGCGCCAAACCGAGGGCGCTTTTGCTGATGACGTGGCCGATGGCACCATTGCCGAGGGCACTGAGATTGAAGTAACCGGCACCATCACCTTCTTTAACGGACTTACGCAGGTTAACGAAGATGACCTCGACGAATACGAAATCGTGTCGCAGGGCAATGAGCTGCCCGCTCCGCAACTCGTTACGCTGAATGACATTGCCAGCGACGGCGAATCGTTCAAGGCACAGCTGCTTGAAGTGGTTGACCTCGACATCAGCGCTAACACATCTTCGTTTGAAGCGGCCACCACGTATGACATCAGCGATGGGTCGGGTAGCGATCTGGAGCTGCGCATCCCGAATGCAGGAGACACCGATCTTGAGGGCGAGTTGATTCCCTTAAGCGATGTCGTCTTTACTGGTGTGTTAGGGCAGTTCAATGGAGATGGACCGGGCGATCCCTTTCCGGATGAAGGCTACCAACTCCTGGGTATTGAGCAGGGCGATGTTGACGGAAGCACTGACCCCGGAGACGACTCCGATGTGATTTCTATTGAAGATGCCCGGGCCGAGTCCGATGGCACAGAAGTCACCGTAGAAGGCATTGCCACGCGCTCTCGTGGACGCTACGTGCGCATTCAGGATGAGACGGCAGGAATCGTGATCTTTGATAGCGATGCCGACTTTAGCGATACGGTGGTAGAGGGCGATTCCATTCGCATTACCAGCACGCTAAGCACCTTCAATGAAGCGCGCCAGCTTGATACGCCGCCCGATGATTTGCTTATTCTCTCGCGGAATAACGATCTGCCCGACCCGCAAGAAATTACGCTCAACGAACTGAACACCAACGGCGAAGCGTATGAGGCCCAGCTCGTGCAGGTCGAGGACGTTACGTTCGATACCGACGACTTGCTCTTTACGTCAAGCACCAGCTACAGCATTTCGGATCCCACGGATACCGGCGAATTCCGTCTGCAGCAAGACCGCGACACCGCGCTCGATGGTGAGCCGATTCCGCAAGAGCCGTTCACCTACCAGGGCATTGTAGGACGGTTCAATGATGTATTTCAGCTGGAAGGCGTGAACATTCGCGATGTCTCTATTGGTGACCCGATCGATACCGCTGATGCGCTTATCTGTCAGATTCAGGGCACAGGATTTACAACACCTGCCGAGGACCTTGAAGTGACCACCCGCAATAACGTGGTCACTGTGCTGGCCGATAATGGCTTCTATATGCAAATGACCGAGCGCGAAGACGAGTGCGCCGACCAAGCCTCGCGTGGGCTCTTTGTGTTCACCGGAGGCAGTCCCAGCGTAAACCCAGGTGATCTGGTAGACATCACGGCTACGGCAGTTGATTTCAACGGCTCCACTCAGCTTGCTGAAGGCCCCGACATTGAGGTGGTAGGTAGTGCCTCCATTCCCGACCCCGTCACGTTCGATGCGAATACGCCAAGCACCGGCCCGCAAATCGTTCCCGATTTGTATCGCTACCAGAGCATGCTGGTGCGGGTGGAAGATGGGATCACCACCAGCGCCACTGACAACTTTGGCACCTTTTACGTAGATGCAGGCGGAGAGCTCTCCATTGAGCGCACCTACCGTCAACCCGGCATTGCCTTTCCCGGGCAAGAAGGCATCCCCGTGTGGGATGGTAACCAACAACTGTTTCAGATTGACGCTGCCCCGAGCGACCTCCCGAGCAGTTTTGATGTGGAGGTGCCACGCGGGGTGGCCGTGAACGTGGCGGAAGGACCGCTCACCTTTGCGTTTGGAGAACATGTGTTGT
The DNA here is from genome assembly GCF_055379935.1 of Natronotalea proteinilytica. Classification (NCBI taxonomy): domain Bacteria; kingdom Pseudomonadati; phylum Rhodothermota; class Rhodothermia; order Rhodothermales; family Salisaetaceae; genus Natronotalea; species Natronotalea proteinilytica. The sequence goes on from NZ_AP043947.1 coordinate 228,969, forward strand.
GGCCGACCGAACTCGATGTAGACGCCCCTGAATCGCTCGACGACTTCGAAGACCAGGTGGTCAGCGGAGCGCGTGAGCTTGAGGGCGACGAGTTTAGCATCGCCACGTTTAACCTGTTCGACCTGTTTGGGCCCGGCGATGGCGACTCAACACCGGGTGGATACGCCGATCGGCTGGATAAGCAGGCCGTCTACATCTGCGATCTGATGCAGGCGCCCACAATGCTTGGCATTCAGGAGGTAGGCAGCCAATCAACCCTCGAAGACCTGGCCGATGCCATTGAAGACGAATGTGGGGTGTCGTACGGAGCCTACACACCGGCTGACCAACCTTCCAACTTTACAACCGCTGCTCTAGTACAGAGTGATGTGGAAAACGTAACCACCCAAGGGCTTGGAGCCGACGAAACGTTTGGCAACAACAGCCGCGTGCACGACCGGGTCCCGTTTCTTGTGCAAGGCACCATCGAAGCCGAGGGCGAAAACGTGCCCATGAGCATGCTGGTGCTGCATAATCGCTCCCGCATCGGCATCGAAGACCCATCTAATCAAGACTTCGTTATCGAGAAGCGCCTGGCGCAGAGCGAGTCGGTCGCACAGATGGTGCAAGACTTTCAGGAAAACAATCCGGGCTTGCCCCTTGCTGTAGTGGGCGACTTCAACGCGTTTGAGTTTACCGATGGCTATGTCGATGTGCTCGGTGAAATCCAGGGCACGGTTACGCCGGGCGATCAGTTGCTCGAAGGCAATGTAGAGGTGTCGCCTCCCCTTACCAACCAGGTCACTGAACTGCCGCCTGAAGACCGGTACTCCTTTGTCTTTGAAGGAGCCGCCCAGGTGCTCGATCATGTTCTTACCAACCAGGCGCTTGATGCGGGCGTGACGTACCGGTCGTACATCCGCGCCAACAGTGACGCCCCCTCATCCTCCAGCAGCTTCATTGGCGATGCGAACACCACGCTGCGCTCGTCCGATCACGATGCCATGGTCACGTATGTGAGCCCCTCGGAGCTCAACCTGGAGCTGATAAGCGTGGATGTGGAGCGCTCGTTTGACGACCCCACCAGCAGCGCCAGTTACCGTCTGGTTGGCCTTCCGGGCAATGCTGATGTGGATCTGGCCGAAACGCTCACCGGCACCGCCGGGCCTGACTGGCGCGCCTTCCGCGAAACAGGTGAGGCGGAAGACGAAGACGCATTCCTCGAAGAATATGACGGAAGCGATGCGTTTGCCTTCCGCCCCGGACGCGGCTTCTGGGTGATTGCACAAGACAATTGGTCATTCACAGGAGAAATTACGACCTTTACCGGCAGCAACGGAAGTCTGTCTGTGCCTATCCAGGAGGGGTGGAACATCGTCTCGAATCCGCTTGATAGCGATGTAGATTGGAGCGCTGTGCAAAACGAAAACAGTACCAATGCGCCCCTCTGGCAGTGGGATGGCACCTGGAGCGAAACGAGCACCTTCTCCAGTGCCACCAGTGGCGAGGCGTACTACCTCCTGAATGAGGACGGCCTCGACGAACTGGCCTTCCCCGACAATGCCAACCAAGCGCAGGCCCCACAGGCCGATGCCACAGAAGCAGACGAGCACCTCCTCGGGCCGCTCCACCTTACGGCGACCGTAGACGACACGCCCGTTTCTGGAGTGAGTGTGGCCTTTGATCCTGAGCGTAGCGAGACGCAAGCGCACCGGGCGCCGCCCGCCCACTTTGAGACCACCGGCACCGTTCGGTTTGCCGAAGGCGATGGGGAACACGCTCATATGGTCGTTCCCACTCATGTGGATGCCCACACGTTTGACCTGGTTGTGCGCGGTACGCCTGGTGCCACCGCTACCCTTCAGATTGACGATATGGAGACACTCACCACCAGTGAAGGCACCAGCCCTGACCTCCGCCTGATTGATGACGGTGGGCGTGAGCACGACCTGCGCACAGGCAGCGTATCTGTGGTGCTGGATGAGGAAGACGGGACCGCCGACCTCACCCTACAGATTGGAGCACTCGACAGCATCGACGAGGCGCTTCCTGAACGACTGGAAATTCTCTCCAATTACCCGAATCCGTTCCAGGGACAAACCACGCTGGAGTACACCGTCCCTGAATCCATGGACATCGAGATCGTCGTGTACAACGTGCTTGGTCAGCGCGTGGCTACGCTTGAAAGCGGAACGCAGTCGGCAGGCACGCACCAGCTTGGGTGGGACGGACGCTCTGGCGGCAGTAGTCTGGCCAGCGGCGTGTACTTTGTTCGCATTAGCGGCAACGGCGAGACCGATACCCAGCGCGTCACCATCGTTCGGTAAACGCGCTCGGTAAACGCCTCCGTGTACTCCGCTGTCCTCTGGATCTGAACTCCTTTTGTTATGAACGCTCCTTTGTCCATGCTTTCCCGCTCGCTGCGCCTTCCTCTCGTACTAGCCGCGCTCCTGTTCGTCCTTCCTGCCTGTGGCGACGACGATCCGGTCAGCCCGGATCCGCAGCCGCCTGTCGTTGAAACACCGATTCCGGATCAGGAAGCGGTGGCCGATGCCGACCCCCTGACCTTTGACCTGGACGAGGTGTTTAGCGATCCCGAAGGACGTACGCTTTCGTTCGAGGCCACCTCCTCTGATGACGGCGTAGCCAGCACAGCAGTAACCAGTGCTGAACTCACGGTTTCCATCGTAGGTGAGGGCACCGCAGAAATTACCGTTACCGCGACTAACGATGACGGCTCAACCGACACGAGCTTTTCGGTAACGGTGGCCACGCCTGCCCAACCGCCTGTTATCGACAATGCGATTGACGACCAAGAAGCGCAGGCCGATGACGACGACCGCACGTTCGACCTCAACGAGGTGTTTAGCGATCCGCAAGACCGCGACCTGACGTTCGATGCCACATCCGACGACGATGAAGTCGTTCTTGCCGAGGTCGACGGCGCCACGCTTACGCTCGACTTCACCGGCGGCGGCAGTGCTACCGTTACGGTCACCGCCAGTAACGACGATGGAAGCACCGACTTCACATTTGCAGTAGATGTAACGCTACCCGACCCGCCCGGACGTCCATAGCAGGCACGCGCATGCACGGTCCGGCGGGATCGCTTACACGCTCTATCTAATAGCTATCTAATAGACGAGTCCCGTTCCACAATGCCTGACGCAAGCTATACCCTTGATCGCTTCGAGGACAACGGATGGGCCGTACTTGAAACGCCGGAGGGCACCATGCTGGATGTCCCCCAGGCATGGCTGCCTACCGATGCCGCGGAAGGCGACCTGCTAAACGTAGCATCCGATACCGATGCGACCGAAAGCACCGTCACCTTCACACGCGATGCCGATGCCACCGAGGCGCGCCGCCGTCGCATGAAATCGCGCCGCGACCGTCTCTCTTCGTCCTCTGATGGCCCAATTTCTCTATGATGCGATCCTTTGTTCTTCTTGTTGCGCTGAGCACCGCTCTGGTCCTTGCCGGATGCGAAATCCCCGATCCCGACACCAACGGAGATCCGTCTCCTCCTGATGATGCGCCTGCAGTTGAAGAGGATACCGAGGCAACGCCTGCTGTAGAGGAAGACAGCGAGGCGCTACGCATCACAATGATTGATGTAGGACAGGGCGATGCGGTGCTGCTCGAAAGTCCCGAAGGGCAAACCGTTCTGTATGATGGCGGTCCCGCCCGCGGCAATGTGCTCGACCAACTGCGGGGTCTGGAGGTCGAATCGATTGACCTGGTGATTGCCTCGCATCCGCACGAAGATCACATCGGCGGATTACGATTCGTTATCGAAGCGTATGAACCGGAGCTTGTCATCGACAGCGGCATGCCGCACACCACACGGGCCTACGAGCGCTACCTCGATGCGATTGAGGCTGCCGGATCGCAACTGCTTGACAATCCGGAGCGTCAGCCCATTGAGTTTGGGCCGGCCACACTCGAACTGGTTCCGCCCCCGCAAAACGATGATCTGGGGCTCAATGACAACAGCGTGGGGTTTATTCTCACGTATGGCGACTTCCAGGCCTCCTTCTACGGCGATGCGGAGCACGATCAGTTTGAGTGGCTGCTGGAACACCATAGCGATCTGTTTCCAGACGTGCAGGTGCACAAAGCCAGTCACCACGCCAGCCGAAATGGGGACGTGCGCGAAGCAATCGAGCAACTGCGTCCTGAAGTGGTTATTGCTGGCATTGGACAAGACAACCGCTATGGGCATCCGCACGATGAAGCGTTGCTGCTCTACGAGGCCGTCGGCGCCGACTTCTACAGCACCGACCGGCATGGCAGCATCCAGATTGATGCCTACACCAGCGGACGGTTCGAAATGGACACAGCGTTGGATGCCGAGGCGCTCGCTGAAGCACGCTGCGTGAACATCAACCAGGCGGCACCCGATGAGCTAGAACGTCTTACCAACGTAGGTGCGTCTACTGCTGAAGGCATCGTAGCCACGCGACCATTTGGTAGCATAGCCGATTTAGAGCGTGTATCCGGACTGGCCGAATCGACCGTGACTGAAATCAAAGATCAGGGACTGGCGTGTGTAGAGGAATAGCGCACGGTCAGCTCTTGATTCTGATCGTGTTGTTGGCGTGTCGAAGAACCAACGAGCATGTCTTTGCTTCTGCAGAGCGAAAACACTGCATATCCGGCGTAACAATTGTGCCCACTGTGTAGTACATTACATGGGCACACCGTCCTTCTTGGCCTGCTGGGTGTTATACAGACCCGTTTGCATGCGCTGAACAGCTATTGTCCCAATTGCGGGCCGTGCTACATACACGTTTACGGACATCAAATTGGACCTCAATTAGATATGGTACTTTCTATCTGGTCACGCTTTAAACGCGCCCTACGATCGCTCTTTGGTGGAGCCGTTTCGGCGATGGAAAATCCACGGCTGGTGTTGGAGCAAAACATCCGGGAGCTAAACGATCAGGTGCCCGAGATGAACGAAAACATCGCCACCGTCAAGGCGAACATGATTATGCTTCGCAAAGAAGCAGAGAAGTCGCAAGACCAAGTGGATCAGCTTACGGCACGGATCAAGACCGCCATTAAGTCAGATCGCGAAGACATTGCCCGCAAGTACGCTACGCGTCTTGAAAAAGAAAAGCAGACGTTGGAGCGTACACAGGAGCAGCTCAAGCATGCTGAAAAGGCGTACGAGAAAGCGCTGAAAGTGAAGAAGACATTCATGCGCGAGAAAGAGAAAAAAATTCAGGAAGCGCAAGACGCATTGCGGGCGCATGAGCAAGCCAAATGGCAAGCCGAAATTGCCGACACGCTGGAGCAGTTTGAGGTGAGTGGCCTCGACCAGACCCACGACGAGATGGTGACAAAACTGAATCGCGAAACGGCGCAGAACGAAGCGCGCATGGAGATGGCGCTCGATTCGGTGGATAGCGAGGCGCTACAAATTGAAGAAGATGCCGAAGAGCTGCGCGCAGCCGAACTCGTCAACCAGTTTAAGATGGAGATGGATGCGGAAGAGGCGGGCGCTCAGGAGGCAGAAGCTTCGGAAGAGACCATCGACATCCCTGACGAAATCGAAGAAGAAGCGCCGCAAAAAACGATTGGGAAGCAGCGTACGCAATCGGAGTAACACCAATCCGTGGCGCGGCGTTCACAGATGGGGGTGAAAGGCTATGACCGACGACGAGTTCGAACGTGCAAAGGCGCAAGAAAAAGAGCGGCTTCGTGCTGCTCGTACGCTGCGCAAGCTAAAGCAGGCACTGGCGGATCAGCAAGCAGCACTTTCATCAAATGCTGCGGTAAACGATATGCGTCAGCGCATCCGCACGTTGTGGAATGAACACCGCGAGGCCCTTAGCGCCGTGCAACACGACACGGCACATTTGGTGGCGCGCGTAGAAACCGCACTGGACTCGTTCTACGAGACGTTACAGGCCGATCGTGAGGAGACAACCGAGGCTCCGCCTAAAACCCCATCTGAGCCGCGTTCCGGTTCGGCACCTGAGAGTACATCGGGATCAGACGATCCCGACGCAGCCTGGCAAGCAATGCAAGCCGAGGCGTTGCTCGATGAGCTGCGTACACAAATCGAAGTCGATGAAGCCGCCCCCACGCGGCGTAGTTCTACCGATGAAGCTCCCGAGGCGTCAGACCCTGATGACGGGTTGCCTGAAAAGACGATTGGGCGACCGCGCTCTTCTAACGATTAACCCCTGGTGTTATGAAACAAGAGCCCAACTACACGCAGGCTGCGTTTTTTCATCCCTGGAACCTGATCTTCCTAACGGTTGGGCTATCGGTTTCAGTGGGAGTTGGGATCGCCACAGGGCTCCCTATGTGGATGCTCGTGGCGTTGGTGCTCTCTATGGAGTTGATCGTTCTGGGCACCTTTCCGCGGAACGAACGCTTTCGCCGTGTGGTGCGTGCGGAGCACCGGGCTGAGCGCCTCAAGCCACCGACCAAGAAAGAAAAGTACAGCGCCCTTACGCGGCGTCAGCAGCGGCGCTACGCTCGGCTGAAGTCGATCTGCGAGGACATTGAATCGAACTATGCGGGGCTAAGCAGCGCCTCGCAAACGTTCGTACAGCGCACGATGCGCAAACTCGACAACATTCTCGACTCATATCTTGATCTATTGCACCAACGCAACCGGCACCGCGAGGCCATTGACGGATCGACCGAGCACAGCATTCAGAAAGCCATCGAGGCGCTGCGCGATAAGATGGATGAACTCCCCGATCGGGTGCGCAACGTCAAAGAGCGACGGTTGCACGTGCTGAAGCAACGCCTGGCACGTCACCAAAAAGCGCGCGAAAACCTGGATGTGATTGAGGCCCAGCTACAAACGATCGAAGACGTGGCCAAATACATCCACGAGCAGTCGTGGACGCTTCAGAACCCGAGCGAAATTACAAATCAGCTCGATGCGCTCTTCACCGAGGTTGAGGAAGCCCAGGAACATGTACGTCAGATTGAAGACGTGTTTATGGATCCCGAGGCGTTCCTCAACGAAGACGACGATTGGCTTGATGAGGAGCTAGACGAGGAGCCCAGCCAGGAAGTGTCGATCCCCTCGTCACGCTCGTCAGAAAACACCGGCTCGACCTCACAACGCACGCAAACTGGGGCGTAAGTGGGTATTCTCCATCCCCTGAACACTCGTTGCGATGCTCCGCGTCGCGACGGACGGATGGACGCTCTGCGTTCGACGCAACGCCCCGCGGTAAAGAAATCAGGTGGTGGGATTGGGGACACTGGATCATTCCACTAGAGCGTCCCAGCAGAGACGGGACGCCGCCGAGGAGCCGTAGGTTATGCCGCTTCGGACCATAACTTTCAGGTGTGACAGAGTACTATTTCTCTGTCACAGGTCAATCTTCGGATAACGCATGTGCTCCCTAACGTACCAAAAATAACTCACGTCCTTGTCATTGCGAGTGCAGCGAAGCACCCTGACCGCAGGGAGGAGTACTCGGGCTCCGCCCAGCGCCGCGTCAGTCGCAGGGCTCCCTCCTCGCGATGACAATTTCGGCCCCTAACATTCAAGTGTGACACAGCACGATCCGCTTTGGCCGATTAGTCCTGCTGTTCTACGAGCGGTTGGGGAGCATCGATAGGGTCTATGGCATCGAAGTCCACCGTCATGTTACGCACAGCACGGATCTGAAATTGCACCATCTCCTCGTAGTTATCTACGCCCACCCGTTCATCGGTGCCGTGAATGCGTCCGCGGTCATCAGGGGTGGCCCGGATGGGGCGGAAGCGATAGATGTTGTCGGTAAGGTCTAAGAAGTGACGTGTATCGGTGGCTGCCACAAAGATGGAGGGTGCAATCGGAATCTCACCGAAGGTTTCCCAGATAGAGCGCTTGTACTGCAGGTACGGAATCGCCTCGGTATCCGACACGCCTGATGCATTGCGGGCCCCCTCCATCTTCTCTATTTCGATATTGGGGTTGTCGATAGTTGACTCCACGTATTCGACGACCGACTCCACCGTGTCGTTGGGGTGAATGCGAAAGTTGATGATCGCCTCGGCACGGGCGGGAAGCACATTGGTTTTCATGCCCGCTCGAAAGATTGTTGGAGCAATCGTGGTGCGAAGTGCAGCGTTTGTATGCGGGATGCGAGAGAGTTGACGTTCGATGACCGGTCGTGCCAGCCACAGGTTCGCGAGCGCGGCGCGGTACACAAACGGCAGTTCAGGCGATACCGGGTCGAACGTGCTCTGCACCAGATCGCCAAAGCGTCCGGGCATAGGATTGTCCTTGAGCGAGCGGATAGCCCGTGCCAATTCACCAATAGACGTTTCGTATGGAGGCATGGATGCGTGGCCGCCTTCGCGTGTTACCGACAGCTCCAAGGTCACCTGGCCCTTTTCGGCGACCCCAATCATGGCGAGGGGCGACTCGATGCCCTCAATGATTTCCTCGGCAATGGGCAGCCCTTCGTCCACCAGAAAAGCTAAATTAACATCTCGTGCTTCTAGTGTATCGGCCACCATGGCAGCTCCCTCATGGCCCCCGACCTCTTCATCATGATTAGCGGCAATATAAAGTGTTCGTTCGGGCTCAAAACCCTTTTCGGCCAAGTAATCGACTGCCTCCAGGGTAGACATGAGCCCGCTTTTGTCGTCAAGCGCTCCACGTCCCCATACAAATCCTTCTTCAATGGCCCCCGAGTAGGCCGGATAGGTCCATTCGTCTTCTGTGCCAGGCTCTACGGGGACTACATCGTAGTGGCCCATCATCATGCCGGGGTCTAAATCCGAATTAGTGCCCTCCCACCGATAGAGCAGTGTATACTCATTGAGGCGCTCCCGCTCCAGTGCGTCATGCATGGCAGGGTACGCTGCCTCGACGAACGAAATCCACCCTTCGAACTCGGCGATCTCCATATCTTCGGGGTCTTGGTGGGAGACCGTGCGAAATTGGAGCGCTTCAGACAAACGCTCTACCGCGTCTTCGGTGTCAGCGTCTACCGTTTCGGTGGTATCTACATCAGGAATATCGTACGAGAGTCGAACCGTGCGTACCAGCACTACACTGGCTACGACGATAAGTACGAGCAGGACTCCTATCGCAATGCGTTTGGCCATACGATCAGTGGAGGACGTTGAAAAAAGACTTCAAAGGGAGTACGTCTGGCAACGAGGTGCGTTCGTGATCCCGTATGGCAGAATAAATACAGCTTTAAGGGCTGCCATGTAAAAGGTAAGACGTTGTTTAGAAATGTCCTATCTGATTTTTGCTTTTCGCATACTTATATAGAAGCGAATTCTTTCTTTTCAAGCAAAAATTTTGATATGCGATACGAGCAGTGTACAATTCTTGTCATTACGTTCATGCTTGTTTTAACAGGATGTGCTGGTCTTTCAGGGTCAGGACCGTCGTTTCAAGTCGATGAATCATTTCAGGCCGACTGGAGCCAGGAAGTTGACATTGGTCCCTTCGGGATGGCAGAGATAAGCCCGGACGAAGATTACGTATTGGTTGCGCCTAGCACACAAGAGGAAGCCGTGATGGTTTACGATGCGGAGACGGGCGAGAAAAAATACGAGGAGAGTCCCGGGTTTGGACAGCGCTTGGTAAGTAATATCTCTGTAGGTGATGTGTCTGTTGGTGATCTTCAATCGGATGGATTTGAGTATGCGCTGTTGAATGAGGGCAACCTTCTCATCTTTGACTACTCGGTTACCAACGAGACTATGCGAGGTATTGATACTGACCTTGGGGTTGAAGTCTGGGATCAAGATCAATACTCGTGGACCCTCGATGGCTTCGGGCTTGCCGCTGACGTTGCAGCACAGACAATGATGGATGATGCCAGAGCGGCGTCCGATGCAAGCGGTGTGGTAGGAACAGCCCTGCAGAGCACCTATGTCAGTAATCTCATTGAACCGGTTCCAGGATACCATGCGTTTCTCTTCTTGACCCACGAGGGCCTCTTTGCGGTCAATGGACAGGATGGTGAAGCGCTATGGCACCTTGAGGATTTTGAAGGATCGGCACTCACTCCAATCCTTACGGCCCCCAATGGCGACCTGATTGTGGTTAGCCGGCAGACCGAGGAGTTGCGAGACATGGGGCGCACGCTCAACATTGCACGAATCGACTTCGAGACCGGGGACGTTGCCTGGATGAGTACCAACGATCCGGGGACCGACCTTCCTATCGCAAATCCTACCGAAGCATTCATTGAGGACGATGTGCTCATGGTTTCCTCGCACAATCTACAGGCGTTTGACCTGGAAACAGGCGATCGACGCGCCAATGTGCTCAGTCAGTGGGATGTCGAGGACGGTATGGGAGGCGGAATGCCACCGCTGGCTACAGATGCAGAAGCCTTCTATACCACAGCCAGTGAGATGCGAGAAGCGGGGGACAATGTAGCAGTTGGAGGCGACGATGCCCGGATTCTTCGTATCAATAAGGCCACCGGCGAGGAGGTCTGGTCTACCGAGCATACGAACTCAGAGGTGTACGATCTACAGCGTACCCAGGATCTTCTGCTTGTCTCTGCTGCAGGAGATGTGATGGACGATGAAGGCGGTGTCATTGCCTATGATGCTGAAACGGGAGACGAACGCTGGCGCTCGACAGCCTTCGAAGACGCAGGGTTTTTCGAGGATATCAGGCAAACCTCCGAACGCATCCCGCCCGTCGCAACATCTGAACTCGTACTGGGAGACGGTATTGCTTTTGCTGCAGGACAAACGTCTGTGTATGCCCTCGACCTGGAAACAGGAGAGGTGGTATACGAGATTGCGCACAATGAAGAGACCGATCTCGGACTGGTTCATCGCCTTGTTGACCGAGGCGACAAAATCGGTGTAATCAGTGTGAGCGGGATGGCGATCTATGACAAAGCTGACGGCACCCAAACATACACGTCGGAAAGCGCGGATGTGACCTCGTATGAGATCTTCGAGGATCGGATTTTCCTACAAAACCGCTCCGATGTCTCTGTGGTAAAAGCGTCAGAGGGGCGTGAGTTAGGGCAGTTCTCGGTGTCGGTTCCTTCAGGAACAGTCTTTGGTAATCTCGGCCAGGGCTTCTGGGCGACGAATGAAGGCCGGACTATCTACATGTTGGGGTCAAATGATGTGTTAGCCCGGTTTCAACTCCAATAGCATCGTAGTGTTGTCTCATCCAAGGTAGATCTGAAGGGCAAACAAAAACGGGCCCTCAGGTCGTAGATAGGTCATAGATGCGGGATGCGGCTCTTGTGTGTGGCATGCAGGCGAGGGTTTCGTCGGCAAAAGCACGCACGAGGCACGCATCCCGTATTCGTTTGCGGGGCTTTTTGTGCACTCGACAGGGCACCTTGTTGCATGAACGGCTACGCGGGCTTATATCCTGTAACGCCCGTTGCACATCCGAAAAAGAAGCGATGTATACGAACAACTAGCCCGGCATCACAAAGCATAGCCCCAAAGTCGTCGATAGCTCCAAAGCGTTCGGTATAGAGCCCCAGTAGGCGATAGTTGTCTGGATCCCCTAAAAACAGATGTCCGATGTGAGGGATGACGTAGTGCAAATAGGCCATGTACGGAGCACGTAGCACCGGAAGCGGCGGTACCGAAATTTCGAGAAGAGAAAAGCGTCCACCTGGCTTTAGGAGGCGTGCAATTTCATGAGATACCGTTCGTTTTTGCGCATCCGAGAAGGTTTTGAGTCCAAACGCAGACACCACACGGTCAGCTTGGCCGGCCGGAAGGGGATTGGCGAGTATGTTGTCCTCAACGACGGTTGTGGGCGTGTTGATACGGTTGGCTTGGTTGCGTGCATGGCTACACATGACAGGCGAAATATCGACCCCTGTCAGATGGCCTTGGCCTTGCAGGTAGGAGTCAATACGGGGCCAGCACTCGCCCATGCCGCTCATCAAGTCGTAGACAGTGTGACCCGGTTGAAGGTCGGCTTGGTCTACACATTGAAGGCGCCATCGCCTACAGAAGCCAAACGAACTGATGTAATTGACCACGCCATAGGTGGCCGCCATCTCGTCAAAGAGATTGGCAACAAACGATGGGTCATATAGCGAAGCATCGGCAGAAGCCATAGGCGCATTGCATGAGGAGAACTGTATGCGCTATCAATGTACCCATGGCTGGTCAAAGATGCAGACAGATCGGAGTGGCGACCTGTATAGCACCGCTCCCCCTCGTTTCTCACGTCTCGTTTCTCACGTCTCGTTTCTCACGTCTCGTTTCTCACCCTTCGTTGCGTAGTCCTGCTTCTTTTGCTGCTGATTCGAGCGTTTCGCGCTGCTTTTTCGTCAGGGTATCGGGAATGTGCACTTCCACATGCACATACAAGTCGCCTGTTTCCTTTTCAGTCTGTACCCCTTGGCCTTTCAAGCGCAGCTTTTCATCGGGCTGCGTGCCGGGAGGAATGGAAACGCTGATGTTTTGGCCATAGGGGGTAGGAATGCGACGCTTGGTGCCCAGCATGGCATCAAGCGCCGACACCGTTTCGGTGAGGTGCAGGTCGTTGCCTTTGCGGCGAAAGCGTGGGTGGTCGCCGACTTCAAAAGTGACGTAAAGATCGCCGCGCTTGCCGTTGGGGCCGGCGGGGCCATGCCCCCGCATGCGGATCTTGTAACCCGAGCGTACCCCCTTTGGAATGCGAAGCCGTACCGATTCCCCCGAGGGCAACTCCACTGTTTGGCGTCCGCCTCGCAGCGCTTCATCGAACGAAAGATGCAAGCGGGTTTCGGCATCGCGTGTTTGCGGCTGACGGCGCCGCTGCTGGCGCGCTTGCGAAAACGGGTCGCGTGCGCTTTGTTGGGCTCCTCCAACGTTACCACCTCCAAAGAAGCTCTCAAAGATATCACCAAGTCCGCCTTGACCAAAGCCTTGGTTGACGTTTACACGCTGGCGGCGTCCGTTGCCTTGTCCAAACCCTTGCGAGCCGAATCCTCCGCCAAACCGTCGTTGCGCGTCGTACTCACGACGCTTCTCTTTATCCGACAAAACGGAGTAGGCTTCTTGAATTTTCTTGAATCGCTCCTCAGCGTCCGGATCGTCGGGGTTTCGGTCGGGGTGATGTTTGCGTGCAAGGCGGCGATATGCTTTCTTGATCTCGCGCGCCGATGCATCTTCCTCGACGCCGAGAAGCTCGTAATACGTTTGGTTCGGCATGGCTCGGGGACAAGTCGTTGTGCAAAAAGGGCGCGCAGCGCACTGCTGCGTGTCTAAACGCATGCGTCAAATTGCATGTTTGGAACACACAGCAGCATACATGCTGGTCACATATTTCATGCCACACCAGAGGCTACCGACGAAATGACGGATTCCCCTGTTATCGAAACGGCCATCAATACGGTTCTCGTTGCCAATCGCGGCGAAATTGCCATGCGCATCATTCGCACGTGTCAGGAGCGTGGGCTTCGCACGGTGGCTGTGTATAGTACACCCGACCGTGAAGCGCCGCATGTGCGGCTAGCTGATGAAGCATACGCCATTGGCCCTGCACCGGCAAGCGAATCGTATTTGCGCATCGATAAATTGCTATCCGTTGCCAAGCGCAGTGGGGCCGATGCGGTTCATCCGGGATATGGGTTTCTCTCGGAAAACGCCGATTTCGCCGAAGCCTGCACCGATGCCGGATTGACGTTCATCGGGCCTTCCCCGTCTGCCATTCGGGCAATGGGCGACAAAACGGCAGCCCGTACGCTTATGAAAGAAGCAGGGGTGCCTATGGCGCCCGGTACCCCGAATGCCGTAGAGGACGTGGCTGTGGCCGCGGAAAAGGCCGATGCAATCGGGTATCCGGTACTCATTAAAGCCGCAGCCGGAGGGGGAGGCAAAGGCATGCGCATCGTACGAGAGCCTGCCAACTTCGAGCGCGCCATGGAGATGGCCCAGAGCGAGGCCCAGAACGCGTTTGGCGATGGCCGCGTGTTTGTTGAAAAGTACATCGATCAGCCGCGCCATATCGAGTTCCAAATTCTAGCCGACCACCATGGCAACACCGTGCACTTGTTCGAGCGTGAGTGCTCTATCCAGCGGCGACACCAGAAAGTGGTGGAAGAGGCCCCATCTTCCATTCTCACCCCTGAAAAGCGTGATGAAATGGGACGCGCCGCCGTTGCTGCCGCCGAGGCCTGCGACTACGTAAATGCAGGCACCGTGGAGTTTCTGGTAGATGCTGACTTGAACTTCTACTTCATGGAGATGAACACACGCCTGCAGGTCGAGCATCCCGTCACCGAAGCTATTACCGGACTCGATCTGGTGGCCGAGCAGTTGCGCATTGCCGCAGGTGAGCCGCTCGGATATACACAAGACGATCTTTCCATGCAAGGCCACTCTATTGAATGCCGCGTGTATGCAGAAAATGCCACCGAGAACTTTCTGCCCGATCCTGGGCCGCTACTCCGCCATGCGCCGCCTGCCGGGGTGGGTGTGCGGGTCGATGCGGGCGTCGAGGAAGGCGGGGAAGTGCTCATTCACTACGACCCCATGATCAGCAAAGTGATTACGTGGGGAAGCGATCGCGACCATGCCATCCGGCGGATGCGTCGTGCCTTGCATGAGTACGAGATTGCGGGTATGCACACCACCATTCCGTTCTGTCAGTTTGCGATGCAGCACGATGCCTTTTGCTCGGGCGATTTCTCTACGCACTTTGTAGACAAACACTTCGAGCCGAGTGCGCTTACGCCAAGCGATTCTACATTTGACCTGTGGGCAGCGCTGGCCGCCGTATCAGAAGCCCATGCGCGTCAATCTGATGCAGAGAAAACAACAAACGAATCTGCTGTGGCAGCGCCAAGTCCATGGCGTCGCCGCCGCGCTCACACGCAGCGGTAGCTGGAAACGTTATGCGTGTTGCTTGGCCACCTCTTGCTGATAGGTGCCCGGCGTGCATCCTTCGGCATCCCGAAAGGTATTGATGAAATGGCTGATATCTGAAAACCCGAGGTCGTAGGCTACTTGCGTAACCGATTGCTCGGGATGCTTGAGCATGTGTTTGGCCTGGCGGATGCGGCAGCGGGTGATGAATTGCAGCGGAGTGCAGCCCATTTCGTTGTGGAAGTATCGATACAGACTGGATGTGCTCATACATGCAGCACTGGCCACCTCGTCAATGGTAATACGCCGATGCAGGTTGCTCTTGATATACTCAACAGCGGCAGCTAACCCGTGCGAGTCGGCGTCGTCGCTGCTGTGCGCAAGCAGCACATGGCGGGCTTCGGTGCGCAGCAAACGCACTACCAATTCGGTGATGCCCAGGTCGATCAGCGTATCGCGGTACGGGCGATCCTCCGTAAAAATGTGGACCAGACGGCGTGCGGTAGCATCTACATCAGGCAGGTGCCGGTAGTGCTGAGGGTGTGCTGCATCATAACGCCAGGGCTCCGATTCGGGGGCGCGTGGCATATGCTCGTTCATGCGATCAACCACCTGCTTCACGCGGTCGCGATCAATCTCGACTGTAAGGCACGTCGTGGGCGATTCCGGCGCAGCTTCCGGAAAGTCAATGTACACAGCGCGTCCGCCCGGTATCATAAGCGTTTCGTGGGGCATGAAGTCGAACGGTTCGTCAGGAACTGGAGCAGCCCCATTCGTGGGCGCAGGCAACGGCGGGACGTCTTCCTCGTGGGGAAGGTCGTGGAGGTGCATCACCTTCTTGCCACGAATCATGCCACAAATGAGCGGATGGGAGCGCTGCAGCCGTACGCCTGAGGCTTCGTTGTAGGTATCGTAGATCGACAACTCGGCATCTGGCCCACCAAAGGTCGTCCGGTTCTCGATAAGGTCGGTCGGCGGGTGGGCATCACGCAGCGCCGCAAGGTGGTCTGAAAAAGACATAGCAACCGGGAGGTAAGCCATCAGGACGGGTATAGAATATGCCGTGAAGGCAAGCAGGTTGCACGCGCCTCTAAACGGGTACAGAATCCACCATCCGACGCAAGATACAAAATTGGGAAAAAGATACAACAGATTGAAAAAATCGAACAAGCCGGGCACTTCACTCAATTCTTACAATACAAGCGTGTGTTAACTGTCTTAAAGAGCTGTTCACCTTGCTGGCTTGTTACGCACAAGCCCGAGCAAGCCATACTATCAAGCGCAGACAGATAACTACTGCTTTGTTTTTGGAAGCGGTTTCAGTCGATGTGTGTGGTGATTGCCAATCGTAAGAGCCGGCGCTCAGGCTGGAAGCGCTTTCAGTGTAGTCCACGTTGTTAAATCATACACGCACTCCTATGGAAACCGTAAAAGAAACACGGGCCTACGACCGGCCCACATTCAAAGACATCTATCATAACTTTATTGGGGGCGAGTTTGTCGAACCCGAAGGCGGGGACTATTTCGAGAACGTGTCGCCTATTGATGGCCAGCCGTTCTGCCGGGTTGCTCGCTCGAAGAAAGCCGACGTCGATAAAGCCCTCGATGCCGCGCACGAAGCCGCTAAAACATGGAATCGAACATCAGCGACCGAACGCAGCAATATGCTGCTAAAGATTGCGGATGTGATGGAAGAAAATCTGGAGCTGTTGGCTCGGGTTGAGACCGTCGATAATGGCAAGCCCATCCGCGAAACGCTCAACGCCGACCTGCCGCTGGCCATTGATCACTTTCGCTATTTTGCGGGAGCCATTCGTGCTGAAGAGGGCACCGTGTCGGAGCTCGACGACAACACCGTAAGCATGCAAGTGCGCGAGCCGCTGGGCGTGGTTGGGCAGATCATTCCGTGGAACTTCCCCCTACTCATGGCGGCCTGGAAGCTGGGTCCGGCACTGGCAGCGGGCAACGCGGTTGTCATTAAACCAGCCGAACAAACGCCGGTGGGCATTATGTTTTGGGCCGAGCTGGTGCAAGACATCCTGCCTCCGGGAGTGGTCAACATCGTGCAGGGATTTGGCGTGGAAGCAGGTAAGCCCCTGGCACAGTCGCCCCGCATCGACAAGATTGCGTTTACGGGAGAGACGACGACCGGACGCCTCATTATGCAGTATGCCTCCGACAACATCATTCCGATGACGATGGAGCTCGGCGGCAAGAGTCCGAACGTGTTCTTCGAGAGCGTGATGGATGCCGATGATGCGTTCTTCGACAAGTGCCTCGAAGGCGCCGCCATGTTTGCCCTCAACCAAGGCGAAGTGTGCACCTGCCCAAGTCGCATTCTTGTGCAAGAGTCCATTGCCGATGCTTTCATCGACCGTGTTATCGAACGTGTCGAGAACATCAAAGTGGGCGATCCGCTGCATCCCGACACGATGGTTGGCGCGCAGGCGTCTAATGATCAGTACGAGAAGATTCTGAACTATCTGCAGATCGGCAAAGACGAAGGCGCCGAAGTACTTGCAGGTGGCAATGCGTACAACCTTGGAGGCGATGGAATGCCGAATGAGGGATACTACGTAGAGCCTACGGTCTTCCGTGGTCACAACAAAATGCGCGTCTTCCAAGAAGAAATCTTTGGGCCGGTTACCTCGCTAACCACGTTCAAAGATCAGGAAGAGGCCATCGAGATTGCTAATGATACCCTGTATGGTCTTGGAGCCGGCGTATGGACCCGCGATGCCCACGAGCTCTACACCGTACCTCGTGCGATTAAGGCCGGACGCGTGTGGGTGAACAACTACCATACCTATCCCGCTCATGCAGCCTTTGGTGGCTACAAGAAGTCGGGCTTTGGGCGCGAAACGCACAAGATGGCGCTCGATCACTACCGCCAGACGAAGAACATGCTCATCTCGTACGATAAGAACGCGATGGGCTTTTTCTAAGCAGGCGTTCAACTATCTCTCATGTAGCTGCGGTCCTCCCCGCAGGCACCTCGCGTATCGCCGGACCTCCCTCTATGGGAGCGTCCGGCATGCGCATTGGTTCATGCTTCTACGCATTGCCCTTTGATTTGCTATGTCTATTCCACGCGTCACCGTTACCGACGAAGCCAAAGAGGTCATCGACCAGCTTCGCGATGATCACGGGCCGCTCATGTTTCATCAGAGCGGTGGGTGTTGCGACGGCTCACAGCCCATGTGCTACCCTGCCGATGAGTTCAAAGTCGGCACCAGCGACATCAAGCTCGGCGATATATACGGCTGTCCGTTTTACATCGCACGCGATCAGTACGAATACTGGCAGTATATGCAGCTGATCATCGACGTAAAGCCTGGCCGAGGGGCGAGCTTCTCGCTCGAAATCCCGCTTGGCGTACGCTTCATGACCAAGTCGCGCATGTTCGATGATGACGAGCTGGACGATGTGGTCGATGTAGAAGAGGCAGTACCAGCTGCATAAGCCTGTCTAATTTTTCGGCAAACCCGCTGTCGTACCTTTCGGGATACGGCTGCGCTGCCTACGTTGGGCGGTGTGCGTGCCTGTCTGCACGCGCATCGCCCTTTTGTATGACTGCCTGCTGCTATGCAAGATCAACTCCGCCAGCACCTGCGCGCCATCCTCGCCACGTACGATGCCGTTCCCGACGACTTTGAGGTCGAGCTGGAGCGTCCGGCCCAACCCGAACATGGCGATTGGGCAACCAACACCGCGATGCGACTGGCTAGCGTGCTCAAAAACAACCCACGCGCCATTGCAGAAGAGTTGGCGCAGCAGCTTCGCGAGCGTGTTGACCCGGCCCGCGTGGAAGCCGTCGAAGTAGCCGGACCAGGGTTCATCAACATCCGCCTGGCCGATACCTACCTAACGGATGCGCTACAGACATTGCTGCAAGCAGGTGCCACTTACGGACAAACTGATACCGGAGCCGGGAAGTCGGCCATCGTTGAGTACGTGAGCGCCAACCCCACAGGCCCGCTAACGGTAGGGCACGGGCGCAACGCGGTGCTGGGCGACACCGTTGCCAATCTGCTCGAATGGACGGGCCACGATGTCACCCGCGAGTATTACTTTAACGATGCCGGGCGCCAAATGCGTGTGCTGGCACAATCGGTTCGGGCGCGTTACGAAGAGTTGGTGTCGGATGTGGAGATGAAGACGCTCACCCACGATGATGGCACCACCACCGAAGTGCCCGTCTCGTTTCCCGAAGAGGGATATCTGGGCGCGTACATTATCGACATTGCCCAAACACTGGCCGACGATCACGGCGCGGCGCTGCTCACTACCGAGTCACTCCGTCCGTTTCAAGACCGAGCCGAAGACATCATCTTTGCCGAGATTGAAGCTACGCTGCAACGCCTCGGTATTGAGATGGATCAGTACTTCAATGAGCGGCAGCTTTACGACGACGCTCGGGTTGCCGATACGGTGGAGGCCCTCAATGAGGCCGACGTGACCTACGAAAAAGAAGGAGCACTCTGGTTCAGAACCACCGACTTCGGCAAAGACAAAGACACCGTGCTCATCAAGCAAACGGGCGAGCCTACGTACCGCACCCCCGACATTGCCTACCACGCCGACAAGTTCGAGCGCGGCTTTGATGTCATTATCGACGTGCTAGGGGCCGACCACGTAGCTACGTATCCGGATGTGATCAGCGCGCTAGAGGTGCTCGGCTACCAGGCCGATCGCGTCGAAGTGTTGCTCTATCAATTTGTCACCCTCATTCGTGATGGCGAGCCCGTGAAAATGAGCACGCGCCGCGCCAACTACGTGACGCTCGACGACCTGATCGACGAGGTGACTGCCGACGTGACGCGCTTTTTCTTTTTAATGCGCAATCCCTCAACGCACCTCGACTTTGATCTAGATCTGGCCACTGAGGCGAGCGACAAAAATCCGGTGTTCTACCTGCAGTACGCCCATGCGCGTATCTGCTCGATTTATGATAAGGCCGCCGAGGTGGGCTTGGATGACACTGCTGAAGTGGACCTGACCCTGCTTACGCACGATGACGAAGCAGCTTTGATCAAAGAACTGCTTCGTTTTCCTGAAGTCATTGACAGGGCTGCAGCTCAGCGTGCACCACACCACGTGGCCACGTATCTACGGGAGGTGGCTGCCGCGTTTTCGCAGTTTTATAACTCGTGCCATATTGTTGGAGCCGAGTCGGAGGCACTTGGGGCAGCGCGGCTTCAACTGGCGCATGCCACCCGCACAGTGTTGGCGAATGGCCTTGCAGTGCTTGGCATTAGTGCTCCCGAAACGCTGTAGCGCGGAGCGATTTAAGCCGACGCCTCGCCGTTTTCGGTGCTTCCATCATCGGCGTGGGGGAGCTCAAACCGGAAGCGAGTGCCGCGTCCCTCAGTGCTTTCTACCTGAATCGATTCCCCATGCGCCTGCAGAATCTGTTTGACGATGCTGAGGCCTAACCCGGTACCGCCGCTTTTGCGTGACCGATCGGGATCGACGCGGTAGAAGCGCTCGAAAATGCGGTCGAGGTGGTCTTCAGGGATACCTTTGCCCGTATCCACCACTTCAATACGTACCTTGTTCAGGCGGCGCGTAATGCGGCAGCGTACGGTGCCTTCATCGGTGTACGCAATGGCATTTTCGATTAGGTTGAGCAGCACCTGCCGTATGCGTGCGCGGTCGCCCTGCACATCAAAGCTGGGAATATCGATTTCCAGATCAAGTCCCTTGCGCTCGGCTTTGGGACGCAACATCTCCACGACCTCCTCGACCAGCTCTTTCAGGTTGAAGACCCGCTCATCAATGAGGTCTTCGCGGTATTCCAGGCGGGCAATCTCAATCAGATCATTAAACAGGTTCTGAAGGCGCCGCAAGCTATTGAGAGCTTTGTCGGCGTAGCGACTTCGTTTGTTGGGGTCTAGATTGTTTGTGCCCAGTGCTTCGAGGTACCCACTGATCGCAAAAATTGGGTTGCGCACCTCATGCGATACGTTGCCGATAAACTCGCTTTGCAGTTGCGCCATACGCTCCAGTTCGTTTATTTGCTCGCGGAAGCTGTCAGAGGCGCGATTGAGGCTTTTGGCGAGATCCTGGATTTCAGCTGCCCGGCTTTCAATCCGAATGCGTCCGGTAATCTCGCCACGGCTCACGCGTTGTGCCGTATTGCGAATACGCTTCAGCGGACGCGTGATGCGTGAAGCGGCCACCCAGCTGCCAATGATGGCCAGAATAAAGGCAAGCGACATGCCTGCAATGATGATGATTTGACTTCGTTCAAGCAAGCGGTAGAGGGGAGAGGCCGTTTGTCCTACTTGAATCACCAGGTTGGCGTCCGGTCGATACAAGGTAGCATAAAACAGCCGAGGTTCGCTTGCACGCAGGTGGTTTTGGAACCGTATGGTATTCTCCGTTAGCGTGCCGAGTGCGCTCACGTCAAAAAGCGGTTCTTGGTTCGGCCGTGCGCTGGTTGGCGTATAGGGGGCGTCTCCGAGGGTGGTGTCTGGGGTGGCTACCGTAATTGACCACTCGGTGGTGGTACGCAAGTGCATGAGCGCCTCTGCCCGATCGGCAGTTGTGTCGAGCTGCTCCATCTGAAGCGCAATGCGTTCTGCCTTGTTTTGAAGCGTTTGCTCCATGGCACTGCGGATGTCGCTACGGAAGATCAGAAACACGTAGAGGGCCACCAGCACAAAAGCTACCCCTACGAATAGGGCAAAGGTGGCCACCATCCAAAACTGGGTATCCTTGCGTTTGGGTAAGAGCCGGTTCCAGAGCGAGTCAAACAAGATGAGGAGGGGCGAAAGCAGTGAGACAAAAAGAAAGGCCTGGAGTACGCAACGGTACATCCAGGCCACAGGCAGATCGTGTAGGACGCAACGCTACGCGTTGGAGCGTTCGGCTTCACTATCCTCAGGCACAAAGCGATACCCAACGCCACGCACTGTTTGAATGCGTTCGGAGAAGTCGCCAAGCTTCTCCCGCAGGTTTTTGATGTGTGCATCCACCGTACGCTCAGTGACCATCATGTGGTCTTTCCAGATGGTTTCGAGCAGTTGCTGGCGCGTGAAAGCTTTGCGGTCGTGGCGGACCAGGTAACGCAGCAGCTCAAACTCGGTGAGCGTAAGCTCCAGGTCCTCACCGTTAAGATGAGCTTTATACTCATCTTCGTAGATGGTAAGGTCGCCCTGCTCAATGACGCTGCTTTCCTCAATGCCAGAACGACGCAACACAGCTTTGACTCGGGCGAGCAAAAGCTGCTTCATGGTTTCTTGGTCGCGGCCCACCTCCTTAACGAGGTAGTCGTCGGCCCCGATTGTCAGCCCTTCAATTTGGTCTTTGACCTCATCTTTGGCGCTCAGGAAGATGATCGGGATCATTTCCGTTTCTACGCGAGAGCGCAGTTTTTTACAGACTTCGAACCCGTCCATTTCGGGCATCATAATGTCGAGAATGATGAGGTTGGTATCGGGCGATACCGTTTCCAGCGCTTCCTCTCCGCTTTCGACGGTTTGGACGCTGTATCCTTCAGCACTCAAGAAAATGTCGAGTGAGTCACGGACCCCCTCTTCATCATCGACAACGAGAATGTTGATATCTTCGGGGTTGGCAGTAGTTGGCATAAGATTGTAGAAATTAAAGGAGGAAAACAAGCAATCAAAGGGGACCGTCTGGTAGCGACGAGCCTGTACGTATACAGAACGGCAGGCTAAGATGCAGCACGCTGCAGTAGCGCGGCAAGGACACGTGGTCTCGGTAGCCAAGAAGGACAATTCGAGACCAACGGGCTACAGGTACAACGGGCCAAAGACGGTATGATTCTAAAGCACAGCGTTGCTGTGCAGCTCAAGGAAAGAGCCACATCTAACAATCAATGGCATGAGGACAGTAAAATTAACGATGATACTCGTTCTATATTGTTCCATGAGGGCCTGTACAGACGGTGTCGCGGTCCAAGTAAGTACGGGGAACCCTCGGGGCTAGTTGACAACAGATTTCATACGGAATCGTGCCGCTCCAGGCTGCCACCTCATGCAACGTTGGCCCTTGTTCGTCAAAAATGACGACATGGTCACCCGGATTGGTACGCTGTGCGAGTGGGCTGGTGGGGGCGCCAAGATCGACCATGCACAAATCCATACATACTGTACCCACGAGTGGGCGTCGGGTGCCATGCACGCGTACCTCGGCTTTTCCAGTGGCTGCACGCGGATATCCATCGCCGTAGCCAATTCCAATGGTGGCTACACAGGTATCACTAGGGGCCGTCCACTGGGCACCGTACGACACCGTCTCGCCCTGTGGTACAGTGTGTACATGCAAGACACGCGCTGACAATGCAAGCGCCGGACGCAGGGCATCGTGAACAGGGGAAATAGATGGAGAAGATGGCGTAGATGTAAGTCCGTACAGGCCAAGCCCACACCGAACATACTGAGTATTTTTAGGGAGGGTCTCTTGTAAGTTTACGAGGGCATCTGTATTCGCTACGTGGACCGTATGAGGAGACGGCGAAAGGGCCTTCAACACTTGTTGAAAGCGTTGCAATTGGGTCTCATTAAGTGGGTGGTCGGGGGTGTTGGCAGTGGCAAGGTGTGTATACACGCCATCTGGATGGACGCTTGGGGCGTTGTGGAGGCGCGTCCACCAGGAGGCCGCTTGCGTCGCATCAACACCTAGCCGGTGCATGCCTGTATCTACCTTAAGGTGAATGGGCAATGGCGCCGATAGTGAAGCGTTGATGAGTAGTTCGGCCACCTGAGGACTGGTAACGGACGCGTGTAGGGCATGGCGCACAAACAGCGGCAGCTCGTCCACGGTAGGGGGGGCCAGTACCAGAATGAGACCACGCAACCCCGCATTGCGCAAGGCAACTGCTTCGTGCACGCGAGCCACCGCAAATGCCGATACCCCCGCATTGGCGAGTGTGCTGGCCACCGTCGGTAACCCATGCCCATACGCATCCGCCTTTAACACGGCCATGAGGCGGGCTGGCTGAGACTGGCTACCCAGCACATCCACATTGTGGCGGATGTGGTCGAGCCGAATGGAGGCTTGCACCGTGGCCTCGGGCATGAGTACAGATAGCAATCGTAGGAATACTAGGTCGTGTGCTGTAGGATTACCCTTCTATACAAGTTCCGATCATACACTGTGTGCCGGGCAAGAGACAGCCAAACGAAGCTGGAACATCCACAATGCATCTGCTGTGACACCCATTCACCGTATCTACACCAATAATGCGGGTGGTACCGGCTCTATGACCGATTCAACCTCAGATCCAAAGACATCCCCTGTTCCCACAATCTCGCATGCGGGTACGCGCTTTGATGCCCACTGTACTGCAGTGCTTGCTGAGCCGGGGCCCTGTATCCTGCTCGTTGGAGGAGACCGGCCCGAGCGCCAATCTACGTTTGGACGTATCCTTGCCCACACCGACCATAACGCGCTTCAGTTTAATCTGCAAACGCTGCTTGGCGAACGGCGTGGACAAACACAGAATGGCCTACGCAAAGCTTTTGACAGCGGGGCCGAAGAGCAGGCCGTTCTGTTTTTCGATCCGCTCGACCCGCTACTCACGTGGACCCACGTAGATGCGCCTGATGGTGAAACCGATGATGCTACACCCTCTACAGTCGAGTACTTCTTCCAGCGCATCGAGTCGTACACATATCCGGTTGTTTTAGGGATGGCCGACCCAGTGTACATCTCGACGGTCCGCCAAGCGCCGCTTCATCTCATTGTTTCGCACGGCGAAGCCATGACCGAAGCCAACACCACAACCTCACCATAAGCTGTTCGGACGTCAGCGGCACACTTGCCCGGGCTGCTTCGTATCGGATTCGTCCGTACTCTTTTGTCTGTGATTGATGATGTCTATGGATCGCCTTGCTCGCCTCCACGAATTTCTCGACGAAGACCCCGACGATCCATTCACCCGGTTTGCGCTTGCACAGGAATATCTGAAACAAGACAAAACGGAAACCGCCCTTTCCTATTTCGAAGACCTAGTGGCCGACCATCCCGACTATCTCGGTACGTACTACCACCTGGGTAAGCTTTATGAGCAACTTAACCGTACCGACGAGGCCATTGAGACCTATGAGCAAGGCATTGCCGTGGCTCAGAAGCAACACGATCGCAAAAACTTGTCAGAGCTACAAGACGCGCTCATGCAAGCCCGAGGCGTTGGGTTCTAACGCGTAGCTCTCCCACCTGCTGTTGGACGAATCCCTATGCCATTATGCAATTGCTTTTACAAGGAGTTGGGAGTCTGCTCCTCATGAGTGCTCTGTTCGCCTCTCCGGTTTCCGCACAAGCTATTTCAGATAGCACCTATGTCGTAAAAGAAGGCGACACGCTCTTTCGGATCGGTCAGGAGTCAGGAGCCTCTGTGCAAGATTTGCAGACCTGGAATGATTTAGAGGATGTCACCGACCTTGCTATTGGGGATACGCTTCGCATCCGTCCGCTCGGTGAGGCCGCTGCCTCCTCCGGTGAGCAGACCCCGGCGGAAGATACCACCGATTCGGAGTGGACCCTTGCCGATGAGTTGCCCCCCGTTGCGGCAGAGGAGGATCCAGCAGACACATCCTCCCCTGATGAGGCTGCAGAAGCGCCGTCCGCAGGACCAACCCCCGACACCGTTTCTGCCGATTCAGACAACCAGGTGCCGACCTCTGAACACGAAGGAGCTTCCGTGCCTCGTGAGGAGTACCCAGATCGAACCGAGGTCGAACGTCCTGAAGGGGCAACCTGGATCGACTTAGCGCTCCGTACGGGTGTTGCTGCCGACTCGTTGTGGCACTGGAACGATCGCCCCGATGCACTGCCCGATCGTGTCGTCGTGCCTGTCGATCGGGTCCGGGCTGATGGGCATACCGTTGAAGAAGGGGAAACGCTGTACAGCATTGCAGGCGAGTATGGGGTGAGCGTGCGCAGGTTGCAGGCAGCAAACGATTTAGACGCCCCCACCATTTCGGTCGGGCAGGAGCTGCGTATACCCAGCCAACAGTCCACCCTTCTCGACACCTGGGCCGCTCCCGATACCACCAAATCAGTCACGATTTTTCCCGATTCGTTTGAAGGCCGCCTTACCGCCAGCGGTGCTGCATACGAACCAACATCGTATGTTGTGAGTCATGGGACATTGTCCTATGGTGCTGTGCTCCTGCTTTCGCACCCTGACACAGGGGCGCATGTGTTTGTACGGGTTGTAGACCGCAGCGTCAATGGCATGGAGATCTCAGCGGCCGCTGCTAAGGCCCTTGCTATCGAAGGAGAGACGGAGCTTGACCTTCGCATTGTATGGCGTGAGACCGTTTGACAACCCCGTAACGCCTCACTGTCAGATCGGCAGAAAAGGAGGGCGCGGCACAGGGTTTGGTGTGTGTGCAGATGCATCGCAATAGCGCTGATGTATCGTTCCCCAACCCCCTGTATTGCCATGCGTATTCTTCGTACCACCGCCCTGATGGCGTTCATGATTGTGCTGTTTGCTCTGGTAGGCAGTGCCATTGGCGGCACCGGCGGCATGACCATTGCCCTTGTCATTGCGCTTGGACTCAACTTCTTCAGCTACTGGTTTAGCGACTCCATCGTGCTAAAAATGCACGGTGCGCAAGAAGTACAGCGGTCTGAAGCACCTGAACTGTACGATATGGTCGATCGCCTTCGCAAGCAGGCCGATCTGCCCATGCCACGGGTGTGCATCATTCCGCAAGATCAGCCCAACGCATTTGCTACCGGGCGCAACCCGCAAAACGGAGTCGTGGCTGTCACCCAGGGATTGCTGCGTATGATGAATCGCCAAGAGCTTGAGGGCGTGATTGCCCATGAGCTGGCTCACATCAAAAACCGCGACATCCTGATCTCATCCATCTCCGCGACGATGGCCGCGGCAATCACCCTCCTGGCGCGTTTCGGATTCTTTTTCGGCGGGCGTGACCAGAATATCGTAAGCATGCTACTGATGATGATTCTCGCTCCGCTAGCGGCTATTGTAATTCAGATGGCAATTTCGCGCTCGCGCGAGTACGTGGCCGACCGCGACGGTGCTCGCATTGCAGGGAATCCGCACGGGCTTGCCAATGCGTTACAACGGCTGGAGGCCGCCGCTCAACAGCGCCCTATGCAGGGCGGTAGCGAGGCGACGTCGCACCTCTTTATTGTGAATCCGTTTTCTGGAGCACTAAGTGGGCTGCGAAGCCTCTTCTCTACGCATCCGTCGACCGAAGAACGTGTGGCGCGACTCCGCGAACTGGCGCGCACGGGCGTGTGATGCTGTGACGCACAGAAGCAGTTGATAATGCCATTGCTGTCCGCATGGTGAGGGCTGGCACAAAAGCCGTGCGCTCGCTATGTTGTGGATCCGTGCTTTATGGATCCATCCCTGTGCTGCTATGCGCAACTTGCTTCGCCTCCCTTTCACTGTGTGCTTGCTGCTTGCACTGGCCGTACCCAGTGCAGCACAGAGTCCGTCCGATACGCTCCACGACCTGTTTGATGAGGCGTGGCAGTACCGGCTGCAGACCAACCCGCTCTTCGCGACGTCGGTTGGCGTGCACGTGTACAACGACCAGCTTCCGGAGGTGAGTGTGGCCGCTGCGCATGCGGAGCGCGAGCAGGAGGAGGCATTCTTGGAGCAGCTGCAGAACATCGACCGCAGCGCACTCGACCGCGACGACCAGGTCAATTACGACATCTTTGCGCAGGTGCTGCAGCGGCGCATCGCCGAGCATGACTTCCGCACCTACCTGATGCCCATCAGCAACCGCAGCGGCTTCCATATCTCGTTTCCGCAGTTGGCCGACCGCATGCCGCTGAATACGGTAGCCGACTACGAGGACTTCATCGCGCGGCTGCAGGCGTTTGGTCGCTATACCGATGAGCACATCACCATCATGCGTACGGGCATCGAAGAGGGCTACGTGCTGCCCGTTATTGTGCTTGAGGATGCCCAGGACGCCATCACCCCACACATCGTAGACGACCCCACCGATCATCAACTCTACGATGCATTCGAGTCGTTTCCAAGCCGCATCTCTGAAGAAGAGCAAGAGCGGCTGCAGGACGAGGGCAAAGCGGCTATCATGGAGGCTGTGGTGCCCGGCTACGAGGCGTTCCTGGAGTTCATGGAAGGTGAATACATCCCTGCATCACGCGAAACGATTGCCGCGGCCGATCTGCCTGACGGCGAGGACTTTTACTCGCATCGCGTCTGGTACTTCACCACGCTCGACCTGACCCCTGAGGAGGTCCACCAAACCGGGCTAGAGGAGGTTGAGCGCATCCGCAATGAGATGATGAAGATCGTGGAGGCCGAGGGCTTTGATGATGACTTCGATGCATTCGTCGAGTTCTTGCGCACCGACGATCAGTTCTATGCGGATACGCCCGAGGAGCTTATGAAAGAGGTGGCTTACGTGCTCAAGCGCATGGACGGTGCTCTGCCTGAGCTTTTCGAAACCCTTCCGCGCATGCCCTACGGAATACGTCCGGTACCCGACTACATCGCCCCGCGCACCACCACTGCCTACTACCAGCGCCCGGCAGGAGACGGCACGCGTGCTGGATTCTACTACGTGAACACGCACGACCTGGCAAGCCGTCCGCTCTACGAGGTAGAGGCTCTCTCGCTACATGAGGCCGTGCCGGGGCACCACCTGCAGATTGCGCTGCAGCAGGAGCTAGAGGACCTGCCGCCGTTCCGTCGCTTCTCCAGCTTTACCGCGTTTGTGGAAGGCTGGGCGCTCTACGCCGAGCGGCTGGGCCTGGAAGTGGACGGCTTCTACGAGGATCCGTACAGCGACTTTGGGCGCCTCACCTACGAGATGTGGCGTGCCCTGCGTCTGGTGGTTGATACTGGTATGCATGCGCTGGACTGGAGCCGTCAGGAAGCCATCGACTTTATGGCGGAGAACTCGGCGTTATCGCTGCACAACATCACCACCGAGGTCGACCGCTATATTGCCTGGCCGGGGCAGGCGCTGGCGTACAAAATTGGCGAACTGGCGATTCGCGATATGCGCGCCGAAGCCGAGAGCGCTCTGGGCGATGACTTCGACGTACGCACCTTCCACGATGTAGTGCTGTCCAACGGCTCGGTGCCACTGCCGGTGCTACAGGATGCCGTGGATCGGTACATCGAGCAGACCCGTGCAGATGCGGAGTAGCAGCGCCAACGAAGGGATCTCTCATGCAGGTCCATCGTTTCTGCACAAAGCAGGAGATCCTGCATATCCGCCGTATGCTTCACCGGTCCTTTTGTATCATGGCTATGCCCACTGCCGTATCGGCTCCGCCCCAGCTTAAAAACGGCGACCGGCTCACGCGTCGTGAGTTTGAGCGGCGCTACGAGGCGATGCCAGATGTCAAAAAAGCCGAACTTATCGAAGGAAAAGTGTATATGCCATCTCCTGTTCACGCTAACGCCCATGCCCGTCCGCAAAACATTATTGCCGGGTGGCTCATGACTTACGACGCTCATACGCCCGGCGTCTTTTCTTATGACAACGCCACCGTGCAGCTCGACCTCGACAACGAGCCGCAGCCCGATGCTCTTCTGCGCATTGATGAAGCACGCGGCGGACAGTCGCGCATCAACGATGAAGACTACATCGAGGGGCCACCGGAGCTGGTGGTAGAGGTGGCGCACAGCAGCGCAGCGTACGACTTGCACGACAAAAAGCGTGCGTATCGGCGCAATGGCGTGCAGGAGTATGTGGTGTGGCAGATTGCGGAGGGCTGCATCGACTGGTTTCAACTGGACGGTGGAGCGTACACGGTGCAGACGCCGGATGACGATGGGTGCCTGCACAGCACGACGTTCCCAGGGCTGGTGCTGGATGCTGGCGCTCTCCTGAACGATGATCCGGCAGCGGTGCTGGCGCGGTTGAATGACGCCCTTGGCGGAGAGGCCCATCAAGCCTTTGTAGACCGGCTGCAGAAGGAATAGTTGGGAGGCGAGGTAGTGGGTAGACGCTAAAAATGATAAGTCGGTTGGACACCGCAGCTTTGTCTTCTTCGAATCCCCTCTCCCTTATTCCGTTTTGCTCCATCAGTCGCCCTGCGCGTTCGTGTCGGGTTTCTCCCCGTTGGCCAAGGGGTATCTGTTTTGCGTGGCCCAATTGCCGCCTGGGATATCCGCTTCGCTTCTGATCCCGGGCTAAGGACGATGCAATATGAGGAAAACCATAGCCGAGGACCGCTTGCGTCCCCGGCGATTTGTGGAAAGTCGCTAAACATGTACTCCAAGAGAGATGTCGGCAGACAGAAGGGGGCGGGTTACGATGATGTAAACCACATGTCAATCACTTAACCGAACATCGCGCTACGATTGAAGCATGTTGCCCCGTACGTATGGGATCACCAGCGTAAGTGTGCGCAGCACCATGAGCGTGGTGATCCCCATCCAGACGCCTAGAAGGCCCCATCCCATAGGCAGCACAAGCAGCAGCACGATCGCAGCCCCGCCTGCCGAGAGTAGCATCGCCTTGGCCAGATACGGAAAGCGCTCGGCTCCCATGTAAATACCGTCGCCCACAAACACAAATCCGTTTAGCGGTTGCAGGAGCGCGACGATCGGAAATACCGTCAGGATGGCCGCGATGGTAGCCGCGTCGTCAGTAAAGAAGCCCGGTAGAACCGGACGCAGCAGTCCAAAGGCGGCACCCAGTCCCACTCCGAGCAGTAGCCCCCATCCGATCAGGCGGTTTGAAACTGTGCGTGCGCGCTTGGGATCTTCAGCGCCCAGGTGTTTCGCTACCAGCGCTTGAGCGGCTACGGCGAGTGCATCCACCACAAGCGCCATAAACAGCCAGAGTTGAGCCGCCACCTGATGTGCCGCTACCGCAGTAACGCCAACGCGGGTGGCTATAGCGGTGGCAAGTGTCATGGTGCCCACCAGTGCAGCAGTGCGTGTGATGAGATCACGACCTACCCTTAGGAGAGGCATTAGCGTGTGCAGAGCCGGCCAGAACCATTGAATCTGAAATGGTTTCCGGTAGGTGCGAAACAGAAGCCACAAAAACGCAATGGCTCCGATCCATTGAGCAACCACAGTAGCCACTGCAGCTCCGGCCAGGCCCCAGCCGAGGCCAAAGATAAGAATCGGATCCAGAATCAGATTGACTAAGTTTAGCCCAATCGTGATGTACATGGGCGTGCGTGTGTCCTGATACCCTCGAAATGCTCCATGTCCGGCAGTAATAAGCAGTACAGCAGGGCCAGCAAACGCTCGGATGCGCAGATACTCTAGCGCTGGATCGAGGAGTTCGCCTGTGGCGCCCATCAACCGCAGCAACGGAACCGCCGCCACCTGAAGCGTCGCTAATGCAACAGCCCCGGCGATAAGCGCAAGCACCACCGCCCGTACGACCACGCGACCAGCAGCTTCGCGGTTGCCCTCGCCTACATGGCGGCCTACGCGCGGGGTGGTGCCGTACGCCAGGAAGTTAAAGATGACGAATGCCATGGAAAACAGCGAGGCATTCACCCCAAGCGCCGCCAGCGGAACGCGTCCGAGTTGCCCAACAAATGCCGTATCTACGAGCGACACCAGCGGATCGGCTGCCAGTCCAGCTAGAGCTGGAAGAGCAAGTCGGAAGATAGCACGGTCATCTTGGGTCCAAAGTCGCACAGTGGGCACACGAATACGGAAGAAAAGAAATACGTCGCCTCACACACGGATGCATATTTGCAAAGTTC
Organism: Natronotalea proteinilytica; assembly: GCF_055379935.1. Taxonomy (NCBI): domain Bacteria; kingdom Pseudomonadati; phylum Rhodothermota; class Rhodothermia; order Rhodothermales; family Salisaetaceae; genus Natronotalea; species Natronotalea proteinilytica. The sequence continues at coordinate 260,412 of NZ_AP043947.1, forward strand.
GACAGGAAGAACGGGGGATCCCGAAATGATAAAACTCCCATAACAACCGTGTGCCTTGCCTGAAGTATTATGCAAGTAGCGTAACTCAATACTCAACAATCGCGTTAGGTGCTTGTGGCTGCTTTGTCTGATGATGCGCCGTTGGTTCTCTTGGTTGATGACGAAGAGGACCTCCTTAGTTTGCTTGACTACAACATGACCCAGGAGGGCTTCCAAACGGAGCAGGCGCGTGATGGCATTGAGGCCTTAGAAAAGGCACAAGCGACGCATCCGGATTTGATTGTGCTAGATGTGATGATGCCGCGCTTAGATGGCATTGAGGTGTGCCAGCGGTTGCGGCAGGATGCTTCGATGCGAACCATCCCTATCATGATGCTTACTGCGCGGTCTGAAGAGAATGACCAAGTGCAGGGATTAGATGCCGGTGCCGACATCTACCTGAGCAAGCCGGTAGCCATCTCCGTAATCGTAAGCCAAGCCAAAGCGTTGCTTCGCAGTGCCGAGCGCTACGACACCCCCCCCGATCGCTTGTCGATTCACACGATAACGATTGACCGAGATCGTTATCTGGTGTATAAAGAGCGTGAAAATGGGAAAGAAGACGAGGTTCGCCTTCCACGAAAAGAGTTCGAGTTGTTATACTTCTTGGCTTCCCATCCGGGAAAAGTGTTCTCGCGCCAGGAGATTCTAGATGAGGTTTGGGGACCTGACGTGTATGTGGTAGACCGTACGGTTGATGTGCACATCCGTAAGATCCGCAAGAAAGTAGGAAGCGCTCTCATCGAAACCGTGAAGGGCGTAGGCTATCGCTTTAAAGAGTAGCGTCACTCGTAATTCTGGGCATCCTTTATTCGCTATTTGACCTGTTCATGACTCGTTTGCTACGCATTCTTTGTGCATCTGTTGGGAGTGCCCTGGTGGCCCTGCTTGCTCTGGGGGGGATCCTTTCTGGTTGCAGCTTCGACCCGCCTGATACGGTGCGTGTCGATGGGTCCAGCACGGTGTTTCCCATCTCGCGTGCAGCCATTGCATCCTATCAAAAAGAGTTTGACGAGGCGCGTGTTGTGGGAAGCAACAGTGGCACCTCGGCCGGTTTTCAGCGCTTTATGCGTAATGAAACTGACATCACCGGGGCATCTCGTCCCATTCGTGAAGACGAACTACGCCGCGCTGAAGAGGCCGGCGTGCGGTTCATTGAGCTTCCGATTGGATACGACGGATTGACGGTGGCCACGCACCCAGATAACGAATTTCTGGAGTGCCTCACCGTGTCGGAGTTGCGTGCGTTGTGGGAGCGCGGAAGCACTATTCGCAATTGGAACCAGGTGCGCGATGACTTTCCCGATCAGCCGATCCGGTTCTACGGACGCTCCGCGGCCAGTGGATCGTTTGACTACTTCACTGCAGCTATCAATGGGGAGCGCGGAAGCATTCGGGGCGACTACAACGCCAGCGACACTGATAACGCCGTCGTTCAGGGCGTCTCGCGAGATGTGCGAGGCATTGGGTTTTTTGGAATGTCTTACTACCAGAACAACAGCGACATCCTTCGGGCTGTTGCAATTGACAATGAGCAGGGCGATGGCTGTGTCGAACCAACCGTGCAGACGGTGAGTGACGGCACTTACCAGCCGCTGGCCCGCCCCGAGTTCATCTACGTGAACATTGCTCGCATGGAGGCAAATTCTGACGTGGAAGCGTTTGCCCGATACTACATCGAAAACGCCATCCAGTTTGTAAGCCAGGCCGAGTACGTTCCGTTTGAACCCGATGTCTACGACTTGGTGATGCAGCGCCTGGATAATCGGATTGAAGGCAGTGTCTTTGCCGGAGGCGGGCCAACCATTGGCGTGCACGTGCGTGATTTGCTGGAGCGCATGAATCCCGAACAGGCTGATGACCCGGATGCGCTTGACGACCCAGCGGCTTCATCCACCACATCAGACGACCATAATGGCGCTGAATCCTTATAGCGCCACCATGTGTGCGATAAGACAGGCTGTATAACAAGCATCCGCCTGTTTCTGCCTACTCTTTCGATTGTTACCTGCATCCATGCCAACCATGCCCCCCGAATCGGCCTCGGTATCCCCCTCGTCTTCCGATGCGAGCGCTGGAGTAGACTTATCGACTAATGTGTACAACAGCCCGCGTGAGCAGGCTGTGAAGTATGGGTTGGGGCTGTGTGCGCTGCTCACCGTTGTTACCACGTTGGGCATTGTTGGCATTCTGCTGTATGAATCCTTCGGGTTCTTTGTACAGGTGCCCCTACTCGACTTTCTAACCGGGACCGAATGGCGTTTTGCAGGTACGGATCCGTCGTTTGGGGTGCTTCCGTTGGTTGGAGGAACGTTGTTGATTACGGCGATTGCAGCGGCTGTGGCCATGCCCATTGGGCTGGCCAGCGCGGTGTATATTTCTGAGTATGCATCGCCCCGAGCGCGTCGCTGGCTTAAGCCAAGCCTGGAAGTGCTTGCGGGTGTTCCTACAGTCGTCTATGGATTCTTTGCGCTTACGTTTGTGTCGGGGGTAGTGCTGCAAGGCATCGACTCTACGCTTCCTCCGCTCAATGCCTTAAGTGCGGGGCTTGTTGTAGGGGTGATGATTATTCCCATGGTTGCATCTGTCAGCGAAGACGCTATCCAGGCGGTCCCCGATTCGCTTGCCGCTGGCGCCTACGCACTGGGCGCAACCAAGTTTGAGGTCGTTGTTCGTGTTATCGTGCCCGCTGCACTCAGTGGCATCATTGCCAGCTTCATCCTTGCGCTAAGCCGAGCGATTGGCGAGACCATGATTGTGGCGATTGCCGCGGGGGCCACAGCCAACCTCACAGCCAACCCGCTCGAATCGATTCAAACCATGACTGGATTTATTGTGCAGGTGGCAAAAGGGGACATCGATCAGGGGACGGTAAGCTATCAAAGCCTCTTTGCTGTTGGGTTGTTGTTGTACCTGATTACGCTGGGCATGAATCTCATTGCTAACTGGATTATTCGTCAGTATCGCGAGAACTACTAAATGGAGTCCCCTTCCTTTCACCCCCAACTGGACAAACGACGGCGGTATGGCCGCATCATGGCGGGTGTGCTGTTTCTGTGCACCATCCTTGGACTGCTTGTACTGGCTACGCTCATCATTGACGTGGTGACGACCGGTGCAGGGTGGCTCAGTCGGTCGTTCCTAACAGGCTACCCCAGTGCAACGCCCGAAGGCTCTGGAATCTGGCCGGCGCTCATTGGATCGCTGTATCTGATGGGGGTCGTTGCTGTAACGGCGGTACCTCTGGGCGTAGGCACGGCGTTGTACCTCGAAGAATATGCCGAAGCAGGACCATTTAAACGCGTGATTCAGGTCAACATCACCAACCTGGCCGGCGTGCCGTCGGTCGTGTATGGCATTTTAGGGCTGGGCGTGTTTGTGTATCTGTTTTCGATGGGAAGTAGCCTGCTGGCAGCGGGCCTTACGCTCTCGCTTCTAATCCTGCCCATTATCGTCATCAGCAGCCAAGAAGCGCTTCGCTCTATTCCACAAGGCGTGCGGCAAAGCGCATTTGCGCTGGGGGCCACTCGTTCGCAGGTCATCTGGCACCATCTGATCCCGATGGCACTGCCAGGCATTCTCACAGGGATTATTTTGTCGCTAAGCCGGGCGGTGGGCGAGACCGCGCCGCTCGTACTGGTAGGGGCTGCCCTTGCCATCAACTTCACACCCGCCCATGTGCTCGACGACTTTACCGCGTTGCCCATGCTCGTTTTTCAATGGACCGAAGAGCCTGGGGCTGCATTCCAAGAACTGGCGGCGGCGGCTATCATTGTGCTGCTCGCTTTCTTGCTGCTGATGAACCTGTCGGCGATTCTGCTACGCAACTACTTTGAGGACCAGCTTGCAGGATAGTTCTTTGCAAGATGGATCTTGCTATTGTGGCCAGTACGAGCTGGCTTCGTATTTTGCCTTACCGGATGCTTGACAACTATGACCGATCTTGACTCATCGTCTCACGCCGATGCTTCAGCTTTTGAAGACGCTGCGCCTGATCGCGCAGCTACGCCGGGCTCCCCTAACGGACAGGCGCCCGACCCGGAACAGGCCGCCCGTCGCGTACCAGAAGCGGCACAGGAACCGGTCCCCGAAACTAAAATCCGGGTGAGCGACCTTAACTTCTGGTATGGCGATACTCACGCGCTGCAAGGGATCTCGATGGACATCAAGGCCAATCGGGTTACCGCGTTCATCGGGCCATCGGGATGTGGAAAGAGCACACTTATCCGTTGCTTCAACCGCATGAACGAACTCATTCCCGAGACAACGCTCAAGGGGAATGTGCACGTAGATGGGCAAGACATCTACCAGGCCGACCCGGTCATGGTGCGGCGTCGTATTGGCATGGTATTTCAGAAGCCTAATCCATTTCCCAAAACCATCTACAAAAATGTGATTTGGGGCGCACGCATTAATGGCTATACCGGCGATGAAGACGCCCTGGTCGAGCGATGCCTGCGTCAGGCTGCTCTCTGGAATGAGGTGAAAGACCGCCTACATACCAGTGCTTACGGACTTAGTGGAGGGCAGCAACAGCGTCTGTGTATTGCACGGGCCCTCGCTGTAGAGCCCGACATCTTGCTAATGGATGAGCCAACCAGCGCACTTGACCCGGTAGCCACCGGCAAGTTTGAGGATACCATCAGCGAACTGCGTCAAGATTACACCATTGTGGTCGTTACACACAGCATGCAGCAAGCATCACGTGTGAGCGACACCACCGTCTTCCTGTACATGGGGCGTCTCATAGAAATGGGGCCGACCGAACAGGTCTTCACGCGTCCGCAGAAAGAGCGCACCGAAGCATATGTAACCGGCCGATTTGGCTGATCCGATTTGGTCTTTTCTATCCATTGTGTCTGACCTATGCCTGCTTCCTCCGAAAGCCCATCGCAGCTAGACCACGAGCTCAATACGCTTCGTGGTCACCTGCTTGACATGGCGCAACTCGTTGACGAGCAGCTCGCCGACGCCGTAAACGCGTTGGTGCAAAGCGATGCCGAACTGGGCGAACAGGTGGCTGCACGCGACCATGAAATCGATGCGATGGAGCTGGCCATTGACCGCCACTGCGAGCGGATCTTGGCCCTTCATACGCCGGTGGCTGCCGACTTACGCATGCTCATCATGGCCGTGAAGACCAACACAGATCTCGAACGCATCGGCGATCATTGTCGCAACCTGGCTCGTTACGTTCGGCCTCTTTCTGAATGGCCCGACTTAATCGAGCAAACGACCATTCCCCAAATGGCAGACCTGGCGCGCGATATGCTACGCCAGGCCGAGCAGTCTTTTCTTGAAAAAGATCGCGTTCACGCACGTCAGGTTATTGCACGCGACCATCAGGTCAATCGCCTTCATGCGCAGAACCTGACGGACTTGATTGCACAGCTTAGCACGCATCCAGATCGCGCCGAAGCCTTGTCCTACTTGATTACGACCAGCAAGGCCATTGAGCGTATCTCCGACCATGCGAAGAACATTGCGCAAGGCGTTGTTTTTCTGGTCGAGGGGACCGACATCCGCCATCAGCGCCTTTCGTCTTCCGAGCGATCGGTCTCAGAGTCGTCCAATAACGACGATACTTAAACGCTACACATCGTCATCTGAGTCATGTACACGCATCAGCCCCTCTTGGGCTACTGAGGCGACCAATGTACCCGTTTGCGTAAACACCTCTCCCCGTACATAGCCCCGCGCGCCATCTGCTACAGGGCTTTCGGTACGATACAACAGCCATTCATTGATCGAAAACGGTCGGTGAAACCACAACGCATGGTCGAGCGACGCCATTTGCAGATTCGGCTGTACAAATGAACGCCCATGTGGGCGCAGGGCCGTGCTTAGCAATCCATAATCCGAGACATACGCAAATACTGCTTGATGCAAGAGTTGAGCCTCTGGTAGCGTACCCGTTACGCGTACCCATGCATGATGTACGGGGTCAGTAGGCTGTGGGTTGAATGGATCTACAGGCTTGACGGGGCGCACTTCGATCGGACGAGCTTGTGTGTACTGTTTGCGTAGCGGAGCCGGAATACGATCAGCGATTTGGCGCAACAGCTCTACCTCCGAGGTGAGGGCGTCGGGGGGTGGTACATCAGGCATGTCATGCTGATGGGCATCGCCCGGCTCAGGCGTATGAAACGACACCGCCATGTTGAAAATAGCCCGTCCGTGCTGAATAGCTACAATGCGGCGCGTGGTGAACGAGGAGCCGTCGCGCAGCCGATCCACCTCGTATACAATCGGATGGTGCACATCCCCCGCCAAGATAAAGTATCCGTGCATAGAGTGGGCTACCCGTGTGGGGTCATCGACTGTCCGTTGCGCGGCCACAAGCGATTGCGCCAACGCCTGTCCGCCAAACACGCTTCCCGAGCCAATGTCGTAGTTCGTCCCCCGAAAAATATTATGCTCGATCCGCTCTAAATCGATAAGCGAACGTAAGTTATCAAGAGTAAACGCCATGATATCAGATTGATGAAGGAAGGGGACTATGCTGGAAGGTAGATCGTGCCCAAAGAGGTGGCCGCTCGGGCTCCTGTCACAGCAGGCAAGCTCGTCGATGCGTCGCGCGTGCGCTCATACGCCAAAACAGCCATACAAATGGCCTCCTTCATATCCGGATTGATGCCCACCGTTTCGGTTGAGGCAACCGGAATAGGCGAAAACGAACGGCGAAGGGCATTCATGAGCGCTGTATTGCGCAGTCCACCGCCACTCACCAAAACCCGGTCGGCAGGCGTATTTGGACGGACGAATTGCGCATAGGCCTGATAGATCGAGGCTGCAGTGAGGAGAACGGATGTGGCCAAGGCATCTTCCCGAGAACCATCTAGGTCCTGCACGCGCTCCCACAGTTTTTCCGCATAGTCGGCTCCAAACATGGTACGTCCAGTGGAGCGGGGCGGAGGTTGCTGGAAAAAGGGGGCGTCGAGCAGGTCGGCCACTAGACCCGGGTGGGCGGTGCCCTGTTGAGCATAGCGACCGTTCGGATCATAGGGTTGGTCGAAAAGGCGTTGCATGAGCGCATCCGACACCATGTTGGCCGGACCGGTGTCGAAGGCGCGGACGGTATCGGGAGACGCGCCAGCGGGTACAATAGTGACGTTTGCAATACCCCCGAGATTGAGCATGAGCCGAGACTCATCCGATGCCCCAAGCACCATGTAATCAAGATACGGTACAATAGGGGCGCCTTGTCCACCCAGTGCCATGTCGGCCGTGCGAAAGTCGCCCACCACCGGGATGCCAAGCTCGGTAGCCATCATACCGGGATGCCCCAGTTGCACCGACCCTGTTGCCGGAGCGCCAGCACAACGAGCAGGCTCAGGGCGATGGGCTACCGTTTGTCCGTGTACGCCCACTAAGTGAACATCTTCAAACGGAATGGAGGCCTGCTCTACGAGCGCCCGTACGGCGTCTGCGTAGAGATGGGCTAGCCGCGTAGGAAGCCGGGCGAGCATATCCAGCGAAATCGATTCGTCGATGCTTACAGTGTGCAGTATGTCGTGCAGAACATCAGGGTATGGATGCTCATGAGAGGCGAGAGGGACAAGATCAAGATCCTTCTGTGTGCCCGAAAGGCGAACGAGAACAGCATCAATGCCGTCAAACGAAGTGCCGCTCATCACACCCACAACATGACATGGAGAGGGAAGAGCGTTGGTGGCGAGTGGGCGCAAAGGGCGTGTCATGACAGAGAAGCAGTATGTGAAAACGATAAATCGCAACCGAGACGGTACGAATCGGGCAGCGTGTTTCGTTGCGCAAGAACGAGGTTGCACCGTTTAGCTGTGCCAAACGATACGCTCAAATGGAACGTTCGGTACCGGATGCTGTAACGGAAACGCAAAGATGCATTACGCATCGGGCTATGCTACACACCCCATTGTCTACCGCGCACCTATCTACGCTTTCTGTGAATACGTTTCGTCTTGCTTGTTGCACCTTAGGTGTACTATTCGTAGCAATATGGATTGCAGGTCCTGCTGCAGCGCAGAGCTTAGATCGTCTGCAGGAGACAGAAACCAGCGTTTCATACTTTTACTATGCACGCCCGGGTGACGCTACTGTGCAGGTGTCGGTGTGGGGGACAATTGGCGGTACGGGCATTTACGAGATTCCAGAAGACACCAAACTCGACAAGCTGCTTACAATGGCGGGCGGAGCCCCTATTGATGCACGGCAGCGCGGGCAAGACCCCGATGATATTCAAATTAAGCTGTACCGCACCAATGATGATGGCGAGCGCGAGATCATTTACGATGCGCCGCTAGAACGCTTGATTGAAGACACCACCTACCCGGTGTTGCAAGACGACGACATTATGATTGTTGAGTTAGAACGTGCACGTACACCGCTACGGTTTCGGGATATATTAGGTGTCGCTAGCAGCTTGGCAAGCCTAACGCTTTTGGGAATCCGCTTATGGGATGCTTTTTAGCAGCTTCGCTAAAGACAGTAGCACAGCGGCTGTTAAAGTGCTGGGGGGAGTTGCATTCCTCACCCCGCTTTGTACCATGAGTGGCCCGCGGCTCGTCTTGCTCAAAGCGTCTTGTCGCTATTGCCTCTTGCAATGAAAGATTCGCCAAGGTACGTTCCTTCGGTTGCTTTACGCGTTTAGAAAACCTGTTCCACCACCTACGCATTGTATTCCTTCTGGTAACCGTACCAAAGGATTCAAAAGCTATTGCATGCCATTGGGGCATTCCAGTTTGTAAAGAAGAGATCCCTATTTTAAGGACGTATCACACTTATCATTGAAAAGCAAGACAGCTACTGAGAGATGTTCTATGCATTCAGCATGGCTGAGCATTCTGATAGAACATCAATTGACAGAGCATCGTAATTCTGGACGTACAGTTTGTGCGGCCGGCGTGCCGTTCGTGTAGAAAGCCCTTTATGACCTATGGCCTCTCCTTCCTTACCGCCCCAAAATGGACATAATGGGACCGATGGTGCATCACGCAGTCCGTGGCCAGCCCAGGGGCAGCTTTATGATGATGCATACGGGCAAGAGACCGGGGCTTCTCAACTCCGTGAACTGCTTGCCACGCTATGGGGGTACAAGTGGTTTATCCTTGCCGTGTTCGCCGTTGTCGTAGCTGCATCAGCGGTGTACACATACACTCTCCCGCAGCAGTACCAAACCTCCAGTTTGGTGCTGATCAAGCCTGACGACCCAACGGTGATGGCCACCCGAACGGGATCGCGTCTGATGGGGGATCGCTCCATTGCTAATCAACTCTTTGTGCTCCGCCAGTCTGATGAGCTGGCTAGTCGTGTTGCGGAACGCATGATGGCTGACTATCCCGAAGGCGAAGAAGCGGGACCGCCGGTCATGTACGCAGGCGAGGGCGAGCAGCGGGAACGCATCTCCGAGCAACAACTCGCTAGGCGCCTTACAGGGCGAATCAGTGCGAGCTCAGGAGGTGAAGAAATCGATGCTATCCGTCTGGCTACGACCAGTACCAACCCGCAAGAAGCCGCGCTGATTGTAAACCTGTTTTCAGAGGAGTACATCGAGTATTCGCGGGAACAGAGCCGGCAAAGCGTGCAAGCATCGTTTGATTTCTTAGAGCGACAGTCAGAAACACTGGAAGAGGAAATTGCGGAAGCCGAGCAGCGCGTGGTTGATTTCATGCGCGAGGAAGAGGCTGTGGCGCTTGATCAAGAAACCAGCAGCACCGTTTCGCGCATCACCAGCCTGGAAACCGAACGGGCACAACTCGCAATTGAGCTGGATATGCATGAGTCGCGGCTCAGTGCGCAACAAGACAATGTGGATGTCATAGAGCCGCAGTTAGCCGAGCGACTTGCTTCCGATATTGACGACAACTTGGCTCGTGCTCAAGAGCAGCGCAGCGAGCTTAAAACACAGCGCGAGCGTTTCACAGAACGCAATCCAGGAGTTGTAGCCAACCCGCAGGGCGGACGCTTAGAGCGTGAGCTGGCTCGCATTGAAGACCGCATCGCATCGCTCGACGAGCGCATTGATGAAATGGCCGGCACGTACGTTGATCAGGCGCTAGCTGCTGGAGGGGCTGGTCCTGGTGAAAGTAGTGGACGAGGTGTAGAATACGTTGCCCAACAACGCGAACAACTGGTGCGCCAGCGCATCGAGGTTAGCGGTATCGAAGCCCGGATGGCAAATATCGATAACCAGCTTCAAGAGTACCGAGCCCGCCTGCAAGAACTCCCTGCGCAATCGCTTCAGTTAGCTCGCCTACAGCGTGATCGGCGCTCGGCCGAGAATGTGTACAACTACGTGCAACAGCAAATGCAGGAAACACGCATGACGCTGGAGTCGGAGATGGGGAACGCCGAAGTAGTCCGCTTTGCAGGCGTCCCGTCCAATCCAATCTCGCCCGACCCGGAGCGCAATCTCATGCTGGCTGCTCTGCTAGGACTTGCGCTGGGCGGCGGACTGGTTATCATCTGGGAAATGATGGACACGCGTGTGCGGCAGCCGGAAGACATTCGCGAAACCGGTGAACATCTGTTAGGCGTCATTCCCTCCATGAAGCCCATCATCGATCGCGACTTTGACGGAGCCGACACCATTACCATTGATGGACGCGAGGTGCCCACAACTCTCCCCATGCTGGTAAGTCCCATGTCGGCAGTGGCAGAGGCCTACCGCCGTCTTCGCACCAACCTTCGATTTGCGCGACCCGACAACGAAGTGCGCACCGTCGCGGTAACCAGTGCAAGCAAGGGCGAGGGCAAAACGACTACGGCAACCAACTTAGCGTTGGCGCTTGCAAGTGCCGGGCAAGACACGCTCTTGATTGACGCCGACTTGCGTCGTCCGTATCTGCACAATCTCTTTGACACCACCGACGCCCCTTCATTGGTCGACGTGCTCTACGATGGACCTCCCGATCCAGCCACACTGGCTACCTCAGTCGATCATTTGCACGTCATTCCAGGTGGCGATACCGTCCCGAATCCGTCTGAGCTATTGGGCTCCCATCGCATGGAAACCCTGCTCAATGACATGAACGAGCAGTTCGACTATGTTGTGGTCGATACTGCACCGGTGCTTCTCTTTAGCGATGCCATGGCGCTTTCGCCCTACTGCGAAGGCGTAATGATGGTTGCGGCAGCGGGTGAAACTGACAGCCGCGCGCTCGACCATGCCCTAAGCCAGCTTCGTGATGTCGAAGCGCCCCTCATTGGATGCGTACTTAACAACTACAGCGCTGAAAATAGCGGAAGCCGGTATGCCTACAACTATGATAACTATGGGTACGCACAGGGCCTAAAAAGTCTCACCGAATACTACAACGAAGACACATCAAGCCGTAAGAGCCGGTTGCAACAGTGGCTAGGACGCTAACGGGTACAGGGCAGAGCCTAACCCCGCATTGGTACCGCCACCAACGATTCATGGAATCCCGGTGGAACCAGATCAGCCGGGTTGCACCTCTTGTTTGTGCACACCTATCTTAAGAGGGCTTTCCTGATCTCTGAATCCGGCCCTCTGTCTGTATGATGCGCTCTCTGCTACTCACGCTCGTGCTTTGCTGTCTGGTAAGCACAGCCACCGCCCAGGAAAACGACGAATGGGATGTCAACACCGCGCTAGAGCCCGACCGCTCCGTCTCCTTTACCGCGGATGAAGGCACCTGGATGAACGTGGATGTGCACCCGGAGGGCGACGAAATTGTCTTCGACCTGCTGGGCGATATCTACACGCTGCCCATAGAAGGCGGCACAGCCACGCGCCTGACCAGCGGCCTTAACATGACCATCCAACCTCGCTACAGTCCCGAGGGGAACCGCATCGCGTTTACCAGCGACCAGAGCGGAGGCGACAACATCTGGACGATGGACCGGTCCGGCAACGACCACCAGCAGGTCACCGATGAGTCGTTCCGCTTGCTCAACAATCCCGTCTGGACGCCCGATGGCGAGTACATCGTAGCGCGCAAGCACTTCACGTCCACCCGATCGCTTGGTGCGGGCGAGATGTGGATGTACCACCGAGCAGGCGGCACAGCAGGCCTCCAACTCACTGAGCGCCGCACCGATCAAAAAGATGCAGGCGAACCCGTTTTGTCTCCAGACGGACGCTACCTTTACTGGAGCGAAGACATCACTCCTGGCGGGACGTTCGAGTACGACAAAGATCCCAACAGCGTCATCTACGGCATCCGCCAGTTGGATCGCGAAACCGGGGAGATCGAAACACTGATTAGCGGTCGCGGCAGCGCCCTTGGCCCACAGGTATCCCCCGATGGCGACTACATCTCGTTCGTGCGGCGCGTACGTAACGAAAGCGTGCTGTTCCTCTACGACCTAGAAACCGGCGCCGAAACGCCGATCTTTGACGGCCTCACCCGCGATCAACAAGAAACATGGGCCATCTTCGGACCCTACCCCAGCTACTCCTGGCATCCCAACGGCGAAGAGATCGTAATCTACGGCGAAGGTCAACTGCACCGCGTCGATGTAGACACCGGCGAATCGAGCGTCATTCCGTTCGAGGCAGAGGTCGAGCAGGAACTGGCCGAACCCGTCCACTTCCAACAAGACGTGCCCGACGACACCTTTCGCGCCCGCATGTTGCGCGACGGCATCACCTCGCCCGATGGCGAAACGCTCGTATTTCACGCCGCTGGGCACCTCTACCGGATGGGTCTGCCCGACGGCACCCCCACCCGTCTCACTGACAATGACCATTTCGAATACAGCCCCGCGTTTAGCCCCGACGGAGAACGCATCGTCTATACCACCTGGGGCGACGACGACTACGGAACGGTCCGCACCATTCGTGTGGATGGGTCGAACCCGCAGATCCTCGTAGACACCCCCGGCTACTATCACACCCCCCAGTTTGCGCCCGATGGTGAAACTGTGGTCTACCAGCGTGCAAGTGGGAACAGCCTCATCGGCACCCTCCATAGTACAGAAACCGGCCTTTACACCGTCAGCCCGGGCGAAGAACCGACACTCATCACCGAAAACGGCAGCGAACCCCGCTTTACTGCAGATGGCAACCGCATCTACTATATGACCGGTGGCGGACTCAGCAAGGCGTACCACAGTGTCGATCTTAATGGTGCCAATGAGCGCACTCACTTCACCATGCGCGATGTGAGCACGGTGGTGCCCTCTCCAGATGGCAACTGGGTTGCTTTTCAAGAACTGTTTCATGTGTATGTGGCCCCGTTTCCCAAGACCGGTGGGTCGCTGGAGCTTACCAAAGACATGCGGGGTGTGCCCGTTGCACAAGTTACCGAAAACGCAGGAAACTACCTGCACTGGTCCGGCGATAGCGACCAGCTGCACTGGATGATTGGTCCCGAGCATCACACGCTCTCGCTCGAAGACGCCTTTGCGTTTTTGAGTGATGACGAAGAGGTCGATCCCGTCGCCTCCACCGAGGTGGCCGAGGTTGATCTAACCCTTCCTGTAGACCGCCCCAGTGGACAGGTGGCCTTCACCAATGCACGCATCATTACCATGAACGATGACGATGAAGTCATCGAAAGTGGCACGCTTGTAGTGGAGGGAGACCGCATCGTCGATGTGGGCCCATCTGGTGAAGTAGCGCTTCCCACCAATGTTCATGTCGTTGATGCTGAAGGGCAGACCCTCATGCCCGGTATGATTGATGCCCATGCCCACGAAGGGCACTTCTTTGGCGGTATTATGCCTCAGCGAAACTGGTACTACCACGCGAACCTGGCATTTGGCATTACCACCATCCACGATCCCTCGGCCAACACCGAGAACGTGTTTAACCAGGCCGAGATGGTGCGCGCTGGACATTCAACCGGGCCGCGCGTGTTCTCCACCGGACGCATTCTGTACGGGGCCGATGGCGACTTCCGGGCTGAAATTGACAACCTCGACGATGCGCGTTTCCACTTGAATCGGTTACAGGCTGTGGGCGCATTCTCCGTCAAAAGCTACAATCAGCCGCGTCGCGACCAGCGTCAACAGGTGCTGCAGGCGGCCCGCGAAATGGAAATGCACGTGTATCCCGAAGGTGGATCAACGTTCTTCCATAACATGAACATGATCCAAGACGGCCATACCGGCATTGAACATAACATTCCGGTCGCCCCGCTCTACAGTGACATGCTTCAGATGTGGGAGGCCACCAATGTAGGTTATACGCCCACACTGGTCGTAAGCTACGGCGGCTATCGGGGCGAGCACTACTTCTTCCACCACGATAACGTGTGGGAGAACGACCGCTTGCTGACTTTCGTGCCCCGTCCCATGGTCGATGAGCGCTCGCGCCGCCGTACCATTGTGCCCGAAGAAGAGTACTTCCACTTCGAAACGGCCGCTGCAACCAAAGACATTTACGACATTAACCAGACCGTTCAGGTTGGCGGACACGGACAGATGCAAGGCATCGCGCCTCACTGGGAGCTCTGGATGTTTGAGCAGGGCGGCATGACGCCGCATGAAGCGCTACGTAGCGCCACCATGCACGGGGCTACCTACTTGGGCATGGATCATGAACTTGGATCCCTCGAAGCCGGCAAACGAGCCGACCTGCTTGTCCTCGACGAAAATCCGCTTGACGACATCCGTAACAGCGAGGAGATCGATCTTGTCATGAAGAACGGGCGGCTCTACGACGCCGAAACCATGGACGAGGTCGGTAATCATCCCCAAGAGCGAGGTCCGCTCTACTTTGAACGTGAAGGCGAGACCGATCGCATGATTTGGGACGACGACTTCGCTCCGCAGCAATGCGTATGCGATGCACATAGCCATCCTCATGCGGCCCACTGATTGATTTCCAGAGCCGCTTATATAATGCGCCGGCAGGCTATTCAGGCTTGTCGGCGTTTTTTTTGGTAGTGGATAGACGCTAAATGATAAGGTGGTTGGAGACCGCACTAGTCTATGCACACAACTCGAGATGGTGATAATCGTTGATCACGGGTTGCAATCTGGACTTGTTGTTGACTGTTGTTGACGGGATCATCAACGTATTGGCCAGAACGAGGGACGGCGCCCGCGGAGCCTCGTGCGGCCGGTGCCTTTTCTGGATCCTGGATCGCGCTCGCCGGCTTGCTTTCCTGTCCTGAACTCGATTCAGGATCTGGATGACGTTCAAGGGGTGGCGTTGGAGTTGAAAGGGGGCCTTCGTCTTCGGCACCGCCCCCCGATACGTCATCCTGAACTTGATTCAGGATCCATTCCCCCGACTATTCCCCCGAGAAGACGCCCAGATGGGTTCTTGTTGTAGGAGCCAACAGTCTCTCATTGAACGGGCGGTGGAGACAACTAACTTTAAATAAACAACATAGCGAAGAAAAAATTATGTGCAAGGACTAGTTGGCTAAGGGGGAGAAACCCGACACGAGCCCGGAGGGCGACTGATGGAGCGAAGCGGAATAAGGGAGAGGGGGTTTGAGCGAGTCGTGATGATGTAGACCACTTAACATCTTACCGCTACCGTTTTTTAATTGAGTGGGATTCAATACGATCTCGCGAACTTGGGGTATTCGCATATGGCAGAGATGCAAATCGTTTCCGATGCAAGCGGGTGTTGTATGGGGCTCGCGTGAACTGCGGTATGTCAATTATGAAGAACGTGGCAACTCATAAAATGTGTGTTACCTTCGTTGCGAGTTGAGCGGCACCACATACACGCCATAATTCTACAAAAAGCGCCGGCATAGCAGCTTGCAATCCACCGTTGGCGTGTGTTTTGCAGGCTGAGACGCGTGGCGTTCCCACACGCACTGCGTATAAGTTCGGCCGTACGGATTACCCCCACCCGTACGTTTGCTTGCGTAGATGATGTTCGGCTGGCGCCTGCGCTAGAGGACTATTGCTTTTTAAGATTGGGTCCCCTCCCACATGTTTGCATCGCATTCTGTATCTCCGGAAGAGGCCAAGGCCCCCAAACGGGTCGCACTCTTTGCAGGAGCATACAACCACATTGCTGATGGCGTGTCGTTAACGCTTAACCGGCTGGTGGCCCACCTAACGAATCAGCCTGATACCGCTGTTCGTGTGTTCGCCCCAACGGTTGAATCGCCCGCACTAAACCATGCCGGTACAATGTGCCCCATCCCCTCTGTGGCGGCCCCGGGGCGTCCCGATTATCGGATTTCGCTTGGGCTCTCTGCAGAAGCGAAGCACGTGATCGATGCATTCGACCCCACTATTTTTCACATCGCCACGCCTGATGTGCTAGGGCTGCACGCCCTTCACACAGCGCAGCGCCGAGAACGTCCGGTTGTGGCGTCATATCATACGCACTTTAGTTCGTACCTGAAATACTACGGACTCACCACGCTGGAGCCCGTGCTCTGGGCTTATCTGCGCTACTTCTACACGCGTTGTAAGCACATCTATGTGCCCTCCTCAGCCATGGCTGATATTCTGCGGGCCCACGGCATTACCAAAGGTTTGCGTCCGTGGGAGCGCGGCATTAACGCCGAGCGCTTTCATCCGCGTCATCGAAGTATGGAGTGGCGCCGCGCCCAGGGCATTGAGGACGACGAAGTGGTCATTTCGTTTGTGAGTCGGCTCGTGTTGGAAAAAGGGCTGCCCCTGTTACCACGCATCCAGAAAGCGCTGGAACAGCGTGGATGCACCGCCCGGTGGCTTATCGTAGGCGATGGGCCGGCTCGTCAGGATCTCGAAGCAGAGCTGAGTGGGGCGTGCTTCACGGGGTTCTTGGAAGGTTCAGAGCTGGCAACAGCTTATGCAAGCAGCGATCTCTTTGTGTTTCCAAGCGATACGGAGACCTTCGGAAACGTCACCCTGGAAGCCATGGCCTCAGGCGTGCCAACCGTATGCGCCGATGCCGTGGGAAGCCGCGACCTGGTCAACGATGGCACCACCGGCTTCTTATGCCCGCCTGCTGATGTACACGCATTTGCCAACGCCCTTGCCACGTTGATTGTACAACCCGACAAACGCACTGCAATGGGCCATGCTGCCCACAATCGTGCGCAGTCATACACCTGGACTACGTTGCTGAAGCGAATGGATACGTACTACGATAACGTACTATCCGGAGAGAGGGATGAGCCTGCCAATGCGGCGCCTCAAACTGCTTCTCCTTCAGCAGTCTCGCATCCTGCCTAACTATCTGTATTGATATCGTGCATCTGTTGTACGTTTCCCATTCGCTGCCTCCTAAAAATCGCCCTATGGCGAATGTAGGGGGGATGCAACGCGTTTCGCTAAAGTTGCACGAGGCGCTGCAAGCGCGCTCGGCGCCTCCCTATGTGGATTCGGTATTGCTGCGCAGCTCGTGGCGGTGGACGCCCTATAAGGTGCCCTTCTTTTTGGGGAAGGCCGCGTGGCGCATCCGCCAGGCCGTTCGGCAAAACAAAGCGGATGTGGTGCTCTTTTCGTCAATGGTGACGGCCTCGCTGGCGGTACCATTGCGCGGCTTCTTTGACCGCCACAACGTGAAAGTGGCAACCATTGCCCACGGGTTAGATGTGACGCTCGACACATCGATCTATCAGTGGTTCGTGCCGCGCGTGTTTGATGCGCTGGATGCTGTTCTTCCCGTAAGCCGCGCCACAGGCGACGCTTGCATTGCACGCGGTATGCCAACTGAGCAGGTGCATGTCGTGCCCAACGGCATTGATCTAGACCGGTACGAGCCGCCTCAAGACAGGTCTACGATGCGTCAAACATTAGAGCACGCACTGGGCGCTCCTAACGACCCACTGCCCGATGATGCACTACTTCTCTGCAGCGTGGGACGCCAAGTGAAGCGAAAGGGGTTTGCATGGTTCGTGCGCGAGGTCATGCCTACGCTGCCCGATAATGTGCACTACTGGCTTGCTGGAAATGGCCCTGAGAACGACACCATTCAGCGTGCTATCGACCGGCATCAATTGGGAGACCGTGTGCGACTGCTTGGGCGGATTTCAAACCGCGATTTGGCTCGTTTGTACCGAGGCTCTGATCTGTTCATCATGCCTAACGTGCCCGTAGAGGGCGATATGGAGGGCTTTGGCGTGGTGATGCTTGAGGCCGGGCAGTGTGGATGCCCTTCCATTGCCGCACGTCTTGAAGGAATCCAAGACGTGATCACCGAAGGCGAGAATGGCCATCTGGTATCCAGCGAACATCCAGCAGCATTTCGCGACGCAGTGATGCAGTACTATAGACAGCCCGAAAAGCTACGTCTGGCTTCAGCACGTGCTGTGCATCATACCGAAGCTACGTTTGGATGGACCGCGGTGGCCGAGCAATACGTGTCGGTCCTTAGCAAACTGGCTGCTCCTGTGCTGGCTCCTGGCGATACGCTGCCCAGCGATCATGTTGAGGTAGATGTCAACGAGCCCATGGCTACCTCTTCATGATAAAACGGTTAGGTTTGTGAGCAAAGGAAACGAACAACCCTCCATCGTTAGAGGATCAATCGCGTCAGAGATCGGAGTGGGAGTTCCTACCCGAGTTTGACAGCGGCAAGCCCCCGCCTTTTACAGGTGTGAATGCTTCTCATTTGTCGGGAGAGAAGTCAACGTGAGGCATGAACCGTATACGAGGAGGGGCATAAGAAAGAAAACACCGGGCTGTATACAAGATCCGTTAGGGCCTATCAGTCTGTGCGTTCATTCATCCTCCGCATTGTACGCTGCTTTCATGTCTCGATTAAACCTTACCCGTGAACTTGCAGAACTTCGCCACCTACTTCTCACCATGTCTGACATCGTGGCGGAGCAGTTTACCGATAGTGTAGAGGCTCTGCTCAACGGCGACCGCGAGGCCGCACAGGCTGTCATTGCGCGCGACGATGAAGTGGACGCCCTCGAACTGCAAATCGATCGGCAATGCGAGCGTATTCTTGCTCTGTATCAGCCTGTTGCTATCGACTTGCGCTTGCTCATTGTGGTTGTGAAAATCAACACTGATCTAGAGCGTATGGGCGATCACTGCCGCAATTTGGCACGAAATACGGACCATGTATACGATGCGCCCGAGGTCATTGAACATACTAAGTTTGAGGCATTGGCAGAAGCCTGCAATACCATGCTTACTGAAGCGCGCCGCTCGTTTCTAGAGCGCGATCCAACGTTGGCTCAGCAAGTGCCCTCGTTCGACGAGCGTGTGAATGAGTTGCATCATGAAAACTTTCAGATGTTGGTCGATTACTGCAAAACCCATCCTGAACAGGCCGATCCAGCAGCACATCTCATTGCAGCCAGCAAGGCCATTGAACGGGTGGGCGATCATGCTAAAAATATCGCCAAGTGTGTCATTTTCATGCTTGAAGGCGAGGACGTACGCCATGCTGCGGTACGGGCCCGCCAAGACGAAGATACTGACCAAGACAACAATGGCGCGCTGTAGCTCCCTGCCATGTGGTAAAGCCGCAGGCGTCTATAGCGGAACAGGCGCGTTACCATAAGCAGCCTGTTCTATCGTTGCAATTAGCTGCTCGGCTCCCTGCTCAACCCACTGACGGTAGGCATTGGAAGAGGCCTCATAGCGTTGGGCAAACGCCCATAGGGCTGAACAGTCAAATGTGTTCGAACGAATACCCGCACCGGCGCGCACTGTGTCGTAAGCGTTGCAACGGTGTTCGTAGTGGCTCTGTACAGGAACGGCCTGCACCGGCGTATTCAGGTACATCGCCTCGGCCACCGATTCAAATCCAGCCGTCGTAATAAGGCCTCGTGCAGCGGCCAAGCCCTTCACAAAGTGCCGTTGGCTAATCGGATAGATGGTTAAGGTGTCGTCAACGTGTTCGGGGCGCGTTATGCCAGGGCGGCTCCAAAAGCAACGAAGCGGCACGTCTGGATGCGCTTGGTGCCAGTGCATCACGTCGCGAGCATACCCGGCGTTCATAAGGTACACTTGTAAATGGCCGTGTGGGGGAGACCAAGGCGTCTGCGTGCGAACAATTGGGCGTAACAGGGGGGGATGCACACGCAGCGTTTCGTGGCTGGGGGCTGGATACAGTGACAAGGCAATGCGCACCACCGCTTCATATCCAGTAAACCATGTAAACGACCGTGCCGCCTGCCGCTGTAGCCATTGACCGGGCGGAAACCGGTAGTTGGGATGTAAAAACATGTACTGATGGGCCACAGCTACTACGGGCACCGAGAGTGATCGGCGCTGGGCCAGCAGGCTTACGGCAGGCTCAAAAAAGTTGATGATGACATCGGGGCGTGTTGTGTCAATCGTAGCCTGTAGCAAATCGAGTGTAGATGTGCGCTGCGCAAAGCGGCAAAGCGCATGCATCACCGTGGCAACCGGCCGTACGCTACGCCGATGCCGATCCATGACGATTGACAGGCTCTCAATAGGCGTTAATGGTGCACGGAACTGCTCCACAAAAAAAGATGGCCATTGTGACGTGCCATTGTGGCTGATGACCCCTCCTACCACCTCGTGACCGGCTTCATGCAAGTCTGCCTGTAATGCCAACGCCTGGGTGAGGTGCCCGCGTCCTTCGCCTTGAATAACAAACAGAACACGCATAATACAAGCTGTAACCAATTGGGAGCGTCGTGTGGTGGAATACAAAACCCATACGGAGCGTATCCGGCACCTATGTGTTTTTTAGTTGCCTTTCGTAACGCAGCCGCACCATTCCGAAACCCGCATGCGGTGGGCTCGTTGGGACTCCGATTTGAATGGGGACGAATTGGCTGCTGTGGCAGATTCAAAAGGCAACACGTACTTAATTTTGTTTGCGCTCTGGCTGATGATGTTCTCGGCCAGCAGCCAGGTAATTATTGTTACCCCTATCCTCCCTGAGATTAGCGAAACGCTGGAGATTGGGGAGTTCTGGCAAGGTATTCTGCTGGGCTCCTATGCGTTCGCCCTTGGCATATCGGCTGTGATTACGGGCCCGATCTCTGATCGGATTGGGCGTCGGCGTATCTTGCTCATCGGGTCGGCGCTTATGGCGGTTGCGCTTGCGCTGCACACCGTTGCCGCCGACTTTACACTGCTGCTCATTATGCGTACGCTTGCAGGCGTGGGGGGCGGTATCTTGAGTGGCGGTTCAGTGGCTTACATCGGCGATTACTTTCCGTATGACCGGCGCGGATGGGCCAACGGTTGGGTGATGAGCGGGACGGCCTTCGGGCAAATTGCGGGCATCCCCATCGGTAAAGTGCTTGCTACAGCGTTTGGCTATCGCTGGCCCTTCTTGATGTTTGCCATTACGATGGGGCTGGCAACAATTCTCATCTGGTTTGTGCTCCCTGCTGTTAACGAATACCTCGACCCCAAACGACTGACCATACGGCGCATGGTCAGTAAGTACCGTCGGCTTATACGCCGCTCCGAAATTGTGGCGGCGGTGGCTACATACTTTCTCATGTTTTTGGGCATCGGGCTGTTTGCATCGTTTCTTCCTACCTGGCTCGAAGTGGAAATTGGCATCTCGGGCTTTCAAATTGCGCTCCTGTTTGCCATTGGCGGCATGGGCAACATCATTGCTGCTCCCGTCGCCGGGCATGTCTCTGACACAATTGGACGCAAGCCGCTGGTCATCTTTTCGTGCCTGGGGCTCAGCGTGCTCATTCTCATCGCTCCGTACACCATCGACGGATTTGCAATGGCCGCCTTCCTTTTCTTCCTGGCTATGGTAACGGTGGGCATTCGCATCAGTCCTCTGCAAGCGCTCATGACCGCTCTTGTGAAGGACGCTCGCCGCGGGTTGTTGATGGGGCTGGCCGTGGGGCTGGGGCAGGTTGGGTTTGGCGTGGGTAGCTTCATTGCAGGCATCACCTACGGACCGTATGGATACGTCAGTAATACGGTGATGGGCGCAGCGGCTATTCTCCTCATGGCAGCCATCGTGAAATGGGGACTGCCTGAACCCGACCTGAACCAAGATCGCCCCGAACAAGCCACCACATCGCCTGCGTCCTCCACATCAGATGGCACGTCGGAGGCAGCTACCATTTCCCCCTCTTCAACGAGCCCCTCGGCTCCGAACAAGACGAACCCCTAGCAAACCGACTGTAACGCCTGCTTCCGAGCATGCACGTAGCTAGGCCGGTCGTTACTCGTTCTGTATAGCAGGGCCGGCTTCGTTTCGTTATCCCCAATATATAGCTCGTATTATGGCTACCTTGTATGATTTACTCGTTGTCGGTTCAGGCGGTGGCGGTTCGGTTGCCGCGCGACGGTGCAAAAAAGCAGGGTGGTCCGTCGCACAAATCGATAACCGCCCGTTTGGAGGCACCTGCGCCCAGCGAGGATGCGATCCGAAGAAGGTATTGGTGGGGGCTGCCCACACAGTCGATCAGGCGGCCCGGCTTACAGGACACGGTATCAGTGCGCCACCTCAGATCGATTGGGAGGCGCTTATCGAGTTCAAGCGCACCTTCACAGAGCCCGTGTCAGCGGCCCGAGAGCGCTCGCTCGAAAAGGCTGGGATTGACGCGTATCACGGGACGGCTTCGTTTGTGGATGAGCAAACATTGCGTGTCAACGATACCTTGTTGCGAGGCAGCCATATTTTGATCGCCACAGGGATGCGTCCGGCGCCGCTTCCTTTTGAAGGGGCTGATCTGCTTGTTACGAGCGATGAGTTTATGGAGCTATCCGCTCTGCCCGACCAGATCCTGTTTGTGGGGGGCGGATACATCTCGTTTGAGTTTGCCCACGTGGCGCATCGAGCTGGAGCCGAGGTGCGCATTGTACAGCGCGAATCCCATGCGCTCCCGGCGTTCGACCCGGATGTGACCGATCGGTTTGTGGAGGCGTCGCGTGAGCAGGGCTTGCACATCCATCTGAATACAGATGCAACGCGCATCACGAAGCACAAGGGGCGCTATCGGGTCGAGACGCAGCAGGCTGATGGGAGCACGGCGACCTACGAAGCGGACTTGGTGGTGCACGGAGCGGGACGCGTGCCTAACGTGGAGGCGCTAAACCTGAAAGCGGGCAATGTGGCGGTTGAGCGTGGAGGCATTACGGTGAACGAGTACTTGCAAAGTCCGACCAACCCACGGGTGTATGCGGCGGGTGATGTGGCGGCGACCGATGGGTTGCCGCTGACGCCTCTCTCAGGACAAGAATCGCATGCGGTGGCGGACAATCTGCTCAACGACACAAAGCGCAAAATGACCTATGGCCTGCAGCCCAGTGCTGCGTTTACGCATCCGCCTGTGGCTATGGTGGGCCTTTCGGAGGCCGAGGCTGAAACCGAAGGACGAGCGGTGCGCATCGTTGAGCATGATGTGAGCGGCTGGTACAGCTACCGCCGGATCCAAGCCGATGCTGCCTACACCAAAGTTGTTGTCGATGCCGACACGGATGCTATTGTTGGAGCCCATCTTTTGGGCGAGCAGGCGCCGGAGCTTATCAACCTGTTTACCCTGGCCATTCGTCACAACATGACGCCCGCCGACGTGAAAGACACGACATTTGCGTATCCCACCCACGGCTCGGATATGCAGTATATGGTGCAGTAAGCCATGAATGTAGGGCGCCGACAGGGTAGAGAAGTGTTATCCAGCCATCCAGATGGCGGTGGCCAGCACAAGCACGATAACCGTCCAAATAGCGACGGCGCGGCGGGTGGCCCATTTGGCACGCTCGGCCTGGTACCACGACATGGGGCGCAGGCCCTGCCACAGAAAGGTGAGCACGGCGGCCAAGTTGACGCCGGCCACGTTGGTTACGAGCAGCAGGCCTGCCTGATACGCCAGACTCCATTCCCCGCTTCCGGCCAGCAACCCCACAGCTACAAGAGGCGGTATCAGCGCCACAGCCACCATCACCCCCACGATAGCGGTACCCAGGCCCTGCGTAATAGCGAGCGTACCAGCTACGCCAGCAGCCAGAGCGAGCGCCACGTCTGGGAGTCCGATAGCCGTGCGTAGTGCGATCTCCGCCTGGTTGGGATCGACCGGCAAAAAAAGCCCCATGCCAAACGCAAGAGCCAGTCCCATAAGAAGTCCACTGGCGTTAATGCGGAGGCTCTGCAAGATCAGGTCGCGGTCAGCCAGCGTAGTGCCCAGCCCCAGCGCGATATTGGGGCCAATAAGCGGGGCAATAACCATGGCGCCAATGACCACCGCTGTATTGTCACGGAGCATACCTCCGGCAGCCACAATTACCGAGAGCGCAATTAACGTGTAGTACACAGTGGTGATTTGCACGGTATCGACCATGTCTTGATACACCTCCTCCCGACTGATGCGGGTGGTGCTCTTTTCGTCCTTTTTTGCAGGAGTCGACTCCTTTTGGTCTTCGGGTGGAGGAAGTGTAGCATCAACCGGGGCTACCACAATCCGAAAATCATCGGTCGATGTAAGCTGCGCATGCAGGTGGTCGATGGTAGCCTCGGCTAGCGTTTCGTCCACAAGAAGGCGCTCCAATGTGCGTCCATCAGTAAGCGTTATCGTGTGGCGATCAATAAGCGACACCTCATCGGTCAAATTAGACAGCGGGTCGCCACTGTCGGGCAGATACACATCGATTTGTCGGAGAGCCATATGGTAGGTCGATCAGCAAAAGAGAGTGTACATGAGAGAGGCTACGTAAAGCCAATGTAGGACCAAACTGAGGCGGGTCTAGCTACTGCTGTGTCACACCTGAATGTAAAGGGGGAGAGGATCGTGTCAAACCCTACGTTCCACCACCTCCCTCAGAGAAGGCGTAGGTTCAGTGTGGCGGTCTCGTAACGTCACAGCGTGCTGTGACGGCTCCAGCGGCTGTTCGGCGTTCATCAGGCTCTGGGCGATTCAGCGGCCCTGCCCATTTCGGGGGAGATCTTTCGACTTCGCTCAAGATGACAATGCAAGAACGAAGCGGAGACTACCCAAAACGCTCTCTGACTTTACTTACCGGTTACGTCCGTAGGATTCGTGACTCGAAACCCAGTCGGAAGAGGAGATGGCCGCGCCCAGTGAAAGTTCACCGGCCAGCGCCACACCCGCTACAATTTCGGCAAACTTCCGCACTTTGTTTTTGCCGTAGCAGTCTAGCATTTCCAGGCACTCCCGCTGTGTAGGTAGCCCGGTGCCGCCTCCGTACGTAGCTACAATAAGTGATGGGATGGTCAGCGAAATTTTCAGGTCGCCGTTGTCTGTCACATCCGTGTAGAGCACCCCCGCCGACGACTCCGATACGTTAGCCACGTCTTGTCCGGTAGCAATGAACATGGCCGTGATCGCGTTGGGCGAGTGTGCTCCGTTGTTGTTGGCACCTGAGAGAAAGGCCCCCACAGTCGAGACGTTCCAGTGGTAGTGTAAGCTTTCGGGGTCAACGCGCATATGTTGCTCCAGGGCTGACCGGTCAATGGTCGCCTCGGCGGTGACGCGTTTGCCGCGCGTGCGCATCACATTGACTTGTGAAGCTTTTTTGTCGGTTGCAAAGTTCGATTCGAGGTAAAAGTGTTCAATAGGATCCGGATAGTGATCTATGATCCACCCACAGGCGGTAAAGGTAGCGCGGCCAACCATGTTTTGTCCGGCTGCATCGCCCGTGCGATAGTTGAAGCGGAGATACGCAAAGTTATTTGACAGATACGTATCGATATAGAGCAGCTTTGCCACGCTAGACGTCGATTCGGCTTCGCGTCGAATATCGTCGATGTGAGTATCGACCCAGTCGCGAAAGGCGCGCGCTTCGCGGGCATCCGAAAACACAAATACCGGAGCGCGTTGCATGCAATCGTCGAGTACCGTCGTTTTAACCCCACCACTTAAGTTCACTACCTTAATCCCACGGTTGTACGACGCCACCAGGGTGCCCTCCGAGGTGGCCATCGGGATTAAGAATTCGCCATCGGCATGTTCGCCATTTACCTGAAGCGGACCGGCAATACCGAGCGGGACCTGCGACACCCCGACAAAGTGCTCGATGTTGCCTTCCGTAACGTGCGGGTCAAACGAGGGTTGAAACGTATGGGTAGGGGCTGCTTTGGTAAACGACTCAATAAACTCTCGACGCTCGTTGATGATCGCATCGTCGTAATCGTCCTCCGTATCGCGGGGGATACGAGGCATTGCGTCGTCGGCCTCGGTAATGGCATCTTCCACTGTAAAATCGAGCGTGCCGAAGGGCTTGCTCTTAAACGCAATCTGGATGCTATGCTTGCCCGTGTCGAGCGTATCGACGTTGCACACTACCGAGAGTGTCCGTTTCAACGGAAAGTCAATGGCTGTAGCGTCTTGCAAATCGCCTGCCGATAGGGTCGTCCCATCCCCCATATGTAGGTGCACATCTTCTAGAGGCACCTCTTCATCGTTGATGCGGATGGCTTTTAGTTCAGTCAGGGTAGCATCTTTAAGTCGGTTCTTTATAGCAAATTGCACCCCCTGATCGGTATTTTCAAGACTACCAAATGTATACAGTTGCTTAAGCAAAACGCTGGGAATAAACATAAAATAGAACGGTTAAATCAAACAGGGATGGCGAGAACGTACATCCGCACAATACAATACGCAAGCCATGCGGGAAGGATACAGTATCGGAAAAAGAGCGGAGAAATAGCAACCATTGGATTGAATTCGTCTTTCGGGATCTTTACGATCTGCTCGTAACAAGATGACGGGGCTGTTCGTCGGGTGCGTAGGTTCAGTTGCTTTTAAATGCAGTATCGTTCCATGACGCTTGTTTGTGCTGGTGTGCGACACCTCTCCATTGTGGGTCGTATGGCTGTGGGGCTTCTTTTACTGGTTAGCATGGCGGGAGGAATGGCATTGCCGAGCTATAGCCAATCTGCAACAATAAGTGGAGAAGTACGCGATGCGGTAAGTGGCGAACGGTTGCTCGGGGCGAATGTGCTGGTGCAAGAGGCAGAGCGCGGAGCAGCAACCAACAACGCCGGGTTTTACACATTGAGTGGACTCGAACCGGGGACGTACACCATTCGGGCCTCGTATATTGGATACCGGAGTACGGAAGAAACCATTACGCTGGCGCCTGGCGAAGAGCTGCGTCTTGACATAGAACTCGTCCCTGATGATGTGGATCTGGAAGAAGTCGTGGTGCGCGACGATGCCGAAGAGGAGCGGCGCACGCTGGGCGTGGAGCGGCTGTCTACCGATCTAATCCGTGAACTGCCCGCTGTATTGGAGCCCGATGTGTTTCGGTCGCTTCAATTCCTGCCGGGTATTCAAGCCGCTAGCGACTTTTCGAGCGGGCTCTACATCCGTGGCGGCAGCCCCGATCAAACACTGATTTTGCTTGATCAAACCACGGTTTACAATCCCACGCACTTCTTTGGCTTCTTTTCGACGTTCAACCCGGATGCTATCAAAGATGTGCAGCTGTACAAGGGGGCCTTTCCTGCCGAATATGGCGGACGCATCGGGAGTGTTGTTGATATCTACAATAAAGATGGCAACCGCCGCACCCGAGAGGGCGGGCTCAGCGTTGGGCTCCTGGCATCGCGTGCATACATTGAAGGGCCGATTCAAGCCGAAGAAGACGGCGAGTTAGGCCGCGGCTCGTACATGCTGGCGGTGCGGCGCTCTACGCTGGAGCCGCTGCTGGCCGTGCTGCGGGGGGCCGACATCGAGGGCATTCCCGATAGCTTCTACTTTTACGATATCAATGCGAAAGTCAATTACAACCTGACCGATGACGACCGGCTTTCGCTGTCGGTGTATGGCGGACAGGACGAACTCGATTTGCAGTTTCTAGATGACGGGACCTTTGACATAGGGTATGGGAACCGTACCCTGAGCGCTAATTGGACACGCCTCATATCTTCTCGCACGTTCTCTACGGTAACCGCAACGGCTTCGCGATATCGAAGCACGCCAATTGCCCGTATTGCTGGCACCGAGTTTGGCCAAGAAAACGAGGTCACCGATGTATCCCTCAAAGCTGATATTGAGTACACCCCAACGCCCGAACACGAATTAAAAGCTGGGATATGGGGCGGTGCGCTCTCATTTGGGTTGAGCACGCGCTTCGATGGCAACGAAACCTTTAACCGGCGCATCGAGAGTGGATACATTTCAGCGTTTGTGCAAGACACCTATCGTCCGACCGATGACTGGCGCATCCGTGGCGGACTGCGAGGCACGTACTTTGAACAGGGCAACTTCTGGCGCCTCGAACCCCGCATCTCCGTCGCATACGACCTTACGCCCAGCCTTCGCCTGCAGTCGGCGTATGGGCGGTACTACCAGTTCCTCACGCTCGAATCCAGTGAGCTCTTTACCGGATTCGACTCGTGGCTCATGACCGACACGGGGGTGCCTCCTGCGTTTGGTGACCAATGGGCCGCCGGTGCACAGTTCCAGCTCGACGGCGGATGGGAAATCGAATCAGAGGTCTATGTGCGTACGATGCGCGACCTGTTCGAGCAAGATCCGTTTCTGCCTGACCTGTCGGGGCTCGATTACAGCGATACGTTTCGGTTTGGACGGGGCTATGCTTATGGAAATGAATGGATTGTGCGTCGTAACGAGGGGCGACTTAACGGATTTGCCTCCTACACCCTGAGCCGCACCGAGCGTCAGTTCCCCGACGTGAATGTGGATGCCAGCGGGCAGCCCGGCTTTTACGTGCCCAGCTTCGACCGCACCCACGACCTCGATCTGGTGCTCAATTACGAGTTGTCAAGCCGGTGGCGAGCTACGGCGGCGTTTAACTTTAGCACCGGACAGCCCTACACCAATCCGCAGTTCCGATACAGCCTGCAAGATGATCCACTGGGGGCAGAGGGCACAACGCGTGATGTGCTGGTGAGTCCGTTCAACAACGATCGGCTCCCGGCCTATCATCGACTGGATCTCGGGTTTACTCGTGCAGGTCGCTTCTTCGGCATCGCCGATCTGGAATTGCAGTTGCAAGTTATCAACGCCTATGCCCGCGAAAACGTCTGGTTTTACTTTTTCGAGTTTGAGGACGACGGCACCGTAACGCGCAACACTATTCCGCAAATTCCCGTGCCGCTCCCCAATATTTCGCTGACCTTCTCGTTCTAATTTATCTGTCTACGCACTATGTTTTGTTGTGTGCGCATGCGTTATTCTCGTTGGATATGGAGCGTAGGGGGCTGGCTGGCACTGCTACTCATTGCGGTCGGGTGCAACGTTGAAAGTACCGATTCCGAATCGGAGGTGGTGGTCGAGTCGTATCTAATTGCCAATGACACCCTGCCGCAGGTGCGGCTGATGCAGTCGGTTGCAGCCACCGATCGGTTTGATCCCGAAGACGCCGCCGTACGCAACGCGGACGTGGTGGTGCGGAAGCTGGATGGCGAGGAGAATGCCGCCATGGCGTATCCGTATGAAGAAGATACACCCGGTGTCTATCGCCCAGTTGATAACGACGTCGTGGTGCAGCCCGGCGCACGCTATGCGCTGGAGGTAGACACCGAAACCGGCGAACGAGTCGAAGCCGAAACCCTAGTACCTGACCTCATTAATGTGCAGGAAGTCGAAAACACAGAAGTCCCCTATCAGGGGCCTGACCAACCCTCGTTCGTTATCAGCGAGAGCCAAGAAACGGAGCGTCCAAGGGCATATGCATTTGCCGTTACCTCGCAGCTTGACTTCGACGCGCTTAGCGATGAGGAACTCATCGCCGAGTTGACACCCTTCTACGCCGACTCCTTCGATGAGGACGACGATCGGATTGGGGATTTGCAGCGCGTGGCTTCGCCGTTGGTCAATGAGCAATCGTTTCAGTTCCAGGATGACGGGTCTATTCTGATCGAAGTGCCATGGATCGGGTTCGCATTTTATGGCGACAACAATGTAGCTATTGTTGCCCCTGACGAAAGCTACTACGACCTGATTCGCACCCAGGATGTGCAGCAAGGCGGTCTATCGCCTGGCGAAATCCCAAATGTTATCGACCGTGTGGAAGGAGGAACCGGCATTTTTGGTAGCCTCTCGCGAGCCAGCGCTATTGTGACGATAGAGCGCCCTGAGGGTATCCCGTCGTCTACTCCGGTGAGCCAGGCTGCTCCAACCAAAACGTCACTGGACCATCGTTAACGAGGTGCACATCCATCATCGCACCAAACACTCCGGTGGGAACGGGTCGTCCGAGATGCCCAGCCAAAAGATCCACAAACTGCTCGTACAGCGCTTCGGCACGATCTGGGGGAGCGGCTTCGGTAAAAGACGGACGATGGCCTTGCGAGGTGTCGCCGCAGAGCGTGAACTGCGGCACGACAAGCGCCTCGCCGCTGGTATCCAAAAGCGAGTGGTTCATGCGTCCATCTTCATCCGAAAAGATGCGCAGGTGAGCACATTGATGCGCTAGCGCTTTGGCCTGCTCGGCTGTGTCGTCCTGATGCACGCCCAGCAAAATCAGAAGCCCCGCGTCAATGGAGCCAGTGCGCGTACCATCGACGGTGACAGCGGCTTCAGACACGCGTTGTACAAGAGCAATCATAAGCGAAAAAGTAGTGGGGAGATCATGTAGTGGACGGTCAAAGCAAGTTACGAACTGGCGTCAAAAAGCACATCAAAATCATTCTTTAACACCGTAAGGAGGGCGTCAAGAGCGCGGCGTCGGTGACTGATGCGGTTCTTGGTGGCAGCGTCCATTTCGGCAAAGGTTTGCGTATGCTCTCTGGGGATAAACACCGGGTCGTACCCAAACCCGCTGTGGCCGCGTGGCTCCATCGCAATGGTGCCCGGGCAAACGCCTTCGACGTATCTTGTTTCGGTAGGCGTTACAATCGCGATTACGGTGCGAAACTGGGCACGCCGCGTATCAGCGCCGGAGAGGGCCTCAAGTAAGTGGGCTATATTCTCTTCATCGGTTGCTTTCGGACCAGCAAAGCGGGCTGTGTGTACACCGGGTTTGCCTCCAAGGGCTTCTACCTCCAGCCCAGTATCATCTGAAAGGGTGGGGAGGTTGGTGTGGGCGTGCAAGGCGTTTGCTTTTTTTAGTGCGTTGCCTTGCAGAGAGTCGGCGTCTTCAACAACATCGGGTGCGTTAGACCAGTCAGCCAGCGATCGTAGCGTAAGCGGAAGGCCGTCGAGCAACGCCCTGAGTTCGGCAACTTTGCCCGGGTTGTGCGTGCCTAAAACCAGAGAAGGGGCCATCGAAGCCATAGTGAATGCGGTCGATAAAGGAAGAAAGCCGTTCAGTGCATAGAAACACCCGTTTCCTACGCTCGTTACGAATGGATGCATGGACCACATGGGTCCGTGCATCAACTGCATAATAGAATAGATTGTAACAAAAGGAGGGATCCGTCTTGGCTGTAGGTGTAAAAGTTCGCAACAACGAATCCATTGACCGTGCATTGAAGCGGTTTCGTCGTCAGGTAAACCGGAGCCGCGTGCTGCGCGAGTACCGGCAGAATATGTCATACCTGAAACCGTCTGAGGAGAAGCGGTTGAAGGCAAAGAAAGCCCGTCGGCGTCGCCATCGAAATCGCGGCAATCGGCGGAAACGGTTGTAAAAATAGCAGATCGGTTTGTGGACAGTCTGCCTGGCTGCTCCGCATGGCTATAGAAAGCAGCATACGTCACACGGTGGCGTGTGCTGCTTTTTTGGTGGAGGCGAACGCCGTCGAATTATTTGGCTACCGCTTATCTGCTTGAAGCAAATAAAAAGGCCCGGTCCCCCACCAGAGACCGGGCCTTTTTGAGATGTTTTACTTCCGGGGAAAAGCATGAACTGTTCTGATTGATGTGCACGTGTACGACCCGAGCCTCCGTAAATCATAACGTGACCGCTGGAATCGTTACATTGTCTTATTTCAGAGCCCATACGGGAAGTTGGTCTTGCAGCAACCACATGACACGTAAAGAGACCAGGGGTTGCAGAAAAAGAACAGGCATGTTATACTGAACACGTATGTTAAGTGCGTGTTAATGGGTTTCGGTAGGGGCAGCGTCCTCCCATGCGTGTTCTGACCTACGGTTAACCTCCCCCCGGTTTGTGGTCGATTTTTCCTCTGAACATACTCATTCTGATGACTCTGCTTCGAAGCCGGACGGTGCCTTCGAGCGGTTATTTCGAACGCACTATGTGCACTTGCGCAACTACGGACGGCGGTTTGCATCGCAGGCTGCACTGGTTGAAGATGCCATTCAGGATGTATTCCTTGCCCTGTGGCGTAGCGACACATCGGTAGAGGACCTTGACCATCCACGCAGCTACTTGCTTACGGCTCTTCGACGACGGTTATTGCAATACGTAGCTAAGGAGCGTACGCGACGGGATCATCATGCATCATTTGCAGAAGAGGCCGTCCGATTTGCGATGTCACAGGAAGATCTATTGGCGGCCTATGAGAGCACCGAAGCCCGCCGCGGTCAGCTAAAGTCAGCTGTTGAAACGTTGTCAGAGCGCCGTCGTGAGGCGCTGTATCTCCGCTTCTATCATGGGCTGGCCCACGACGAGATAGCACATGTCATGGACATTGCCAATCAGACGGCCCGCAACTACGTGTCGGAAGCGCTGCAGCACCTGCGTGCCCATATCCGTCCGGTTGATGCGTCCTCTTGAGCGCTTACGAGGCAGGGGCTTCTGTTGTGGAGGCGGTGTTGTATGGATTTACCGATGCCGTCTTTGTGGTTACACCAGGTCCCCGTCCAATTTGAAAGGCAATGCTGATAATGGCCACGACCAGGAGGGCCCAGCAGTAGTGAATGGCGCCAACGAGTGCCATCGGAGAGAGGCCCGCCAACGACGCCGCGAGCAAAATCTGTCCGCCATACGGCAGCACGCCCTGCACGATGCACGCAAAAATATCGAGCAGACTTGCGCTGCGGGGGGCGTCGATGTCGTACTGCTTGGCCAGATCGCGGGCTACGGTTCCCGAGAGCAGAATCGCCACCGTATTGTTGGCGATGAGCACATCACTAAGCGCAGCCATAGCGGCAATGCCCGTTTCGCCAGCACGGCGGCCTTTCAGGCGTAAGAACGCAGTGGAGCGGCGTATGGCTTGCGCAAGCCATGCGAGCCCGCCCTGCCGCCGAATCAGTTCGCCCAATCCGCCAATGAACATGGCGAGGAGCATGATGCCAAACATGCTTTCGAAGCCGTCATAGATATCGCCGGCAAACGGGGCCATTCCGTAATCCCCTGCTATGATGCCGGTGGCGCCAGCCAGTACAATACCAGCTCCCAAGACCACGAACACATCGAGTCCGGCCACAGCTAAGCCCAGGACAATCAGGTAGGGCAAGACCAGCCAAACGTTGACCGTTCCCTCGGCAGCATCGGAGGCTCCTGTGCTAGCCAGGAACAGTCCGATGGTGGTAACCACTGCCGCGGGAACGGCAATCCACAAGTTGGCGCGGAACTTATCCGTCATGCTGCAGCCTTGCGTGCGGGTAGCGGCAATCGTCGTATCCGAAATGATAGACAGATTGTCGCCAAACATAGCGCCGCCCACCACGGCTCCCAGCGTAATCGTCACCGACAACTCGGTGGACCCGCTCACGCCCACGGCAATGGGAGCTACGGCAGCCAGCGTGCCCATGGACGTTCCCATGGAGAGAGAAATGAACGCCGAAATCAAAAACAACCCCGGCAAGATGAACTGATCGGGCAAGAGGGCAAGGCCCAGATCCACCGTGGCCTCTACGCCGCCAATGGCCTCCATGACGCCCGCAAAGGCCCCGGCAAGCAAGAAGACAATGCACATCGTCATGATGGTTTCATCCCCAATACCCCGCAGCAGCGTGCGCAGGTTTTTCTTGACCGATGCTGCGCCGAGTACGATAGCCAGCACGAGTGCGGGCAGCGTGGCCACCGAGGGATGAATCTGGTAGAAGGGGCGTTCTATGCCCAGAACGCTGTAGTAGAGCCCTACGCCAAAAAAGAGCGCAAGGAACAGAAAAAGCGGCGTAAGAGCAATGAACGAGGGAGAGGGCGACGAACCGGAAGCATCCGATTCGCGCACTGGCGATGCGTTAGAAGTAGGCATATAACAGATAAGGCAGTCGAGTCAGGCGGATACGTACAGCATACAACTACAACGTGGTATCCGTCAACATCGACCGCTACAGGCATGCCACCACCAGTGCAGAGAACCGAGTTGCATAGCGCTTTAGCGCGGAATGAAAGAACAGACTATGGAATGCACGCTCGGATTGCGTGTTGCACAAGCGAAGGGCGACTGTGTTGAAGAGAAGCAAAAAGCCGGTCTTTTGAACGATACAGAGTAGTGAAAGGTGGATGCAGCCGTTTGATCAAAGTGCGTTGTTCTCTATACTAACGGTATACACTTTATCCATTAAGCCCGCCCTGGTATATGGAATCCCCTGTTGTTGCGTCTCAAAAAGCTGCCGATGTAGCATGGCATGGGCAGTCTGCATCTAATGTCACCGCACATCTTGAAGCGGATCTAGATGCGGGGCTCACCGCGACCGAGGCTGCTGTTCGATTGGAGCGCCACGGTCCGAATGTACTCGACGTGGAAGAGCGCGAGTCGATCCTAATGCGGTTCCTGCGTCAGTTTCACGACGTGCTTATCTATATTCTTATCCTGGCATCGGCGGTTACGGCGTTGCTGGGCGAGTGGATTGACTCGGGCGTGATCATGGCGGTGGTGCTCATTAACGCTATCATCGGGTTTGTGCAGGAGGGAAAGGCTGAGGAGGCGCTCGAATCGCTCCGCGACATGCTTTCGCCTCAGGCCACGGTGCTGCGCGATGGAGAGCGGACCACGATCAAAGCCAGCGATGTCGTGCCAGGCGATATCGTACTCGTAGAATCGGGCGATCAGATCCCTGCGGATGTGCGGTGGCTCGATGCAAACAACTTGAGTGTCGAAGAGGCGATTCTTACAGGCGAGTCGATGCCTGTTGACAAGCATACCGATGCGGTTTCTGACGAGGCATCCATCGGCGATCGGGCTAGCATGGGCTTTTCGGGGACTATTGTGCGGCGCGGACGTGGGCGCGGTGTGGTCGTGGCCACGGGCATGGATACGGAGGTCGGGCGCATTGGTACGATGATGGCCGAGGTGGAGCAGCTCACCACGCCACTCATTCAGCAAACCAATGCATTCGGACGCATCCTATCGGTGCTGATTTTAGGGCTGTGTGCCGCCACGTTTGCGTTCGGATATGTGTTTCGTCCATACGGACTCGAAGAGCTGTTCATGATCGCGGTGGGCATTGCCGTAGCTGCTATTCCCGAAGGGCTCCCCGCCATTCTTACCATTACACTGGCGCTGGGCGTGCAGCGAATGGCCCAGCGCAACGCCATTCTTCGCAAACTGCCCGCTGTAGAGACGCTCGGCTCCGTCTCCGTTATCTGCTCCGATAAGACCGGCACGCTTACGCGCAACGAAATGACGGTTCGTGGGCTGGCCGTTGCCGAAGAGCAATACAACGTCACGGGATCCGGCTACATTCCAGAAGGAACCGTTGTGCAAGACGATACCGAGGTGTCGTTGGATGCGCATGCGGGCGTTGTGCAAGCGGCCCAGGCAGGGCTCCTGTGCAGCGATGCTACCGTGCAACAAACCAACGGTCAGTGGACCATTGAAGGCGATCCGACCGAAGGGGGAATTGTCGTGCTCGCTCAAAAAGTAGGATGCGACCGCCGTGCGTTGCTCGACAGCCATCCGCGCACCGACACCGTGCCGTTTGAGTCGGAGCGCCAGTGGATGGCTACGCGGCACGACACCCCCCAGGGCGGACGTATCTATCTGAAGGGAGCGCCTGAGCGGGTGCTGAAGCTG
Source organism: Natronotalea proteinilytica (assembly GCF_055379935.1). Classification (NCBI taxonomy): domain Bacteria; kingdom Pseudomonadati; phylum Rhodothermota; class Rhodothermia; order Rhodothermales; family Salisaetaceae; genus Natronotalea; species Natronotalea proteinilytica. The sequence goes on from NZ_AP043947.1 coordinate 296,014, forward strand.
TGCACGGCCCAGCGTATGCACGACGGATCTGACCAACCGCTTGACGCCGATTTCTGGCAGGCGGCCATGGACGATATGGCCAGCACCGGACATCGCCTGTTGGCGGTAGCCGAGCGTGCAGACGAGAATCCGTCTTTGGAAGAGGCCGATGTGCATGAGGGCGGCTTCGTGTTGTTGGGGGTGCTTGGGCTCATGGATCCGCCGCGTGATGAAGCCAAGCGTGCCGTGCGCGAATGCCAGGAGGCCGGCATCCACGTCAAAATGATTACAGGCGATCACGCGCAAACCGCGCAAAGCATTGGCGAGCAACTGGGCATCACATCGGGCCACGAAGCAGTCACTGGTGCTGAACTCGAACAGATGGATGCAGCGACCCTCGCCGAATTGGTGCCCGAGCGGTCTGTGTTTGCGCGCACAAGCCCCGAGCATAAGCTGCGCATCATGGAAGCCCTGCAGTCGCATGGACGCATTGTAGCGATGACCGGCGACGGCGTCAACGATGCTCCAGCCCTCAAACGCGCTGATGTAGGCGTAGCGATGGGTGTGAAGGGATCTGAAGCAACGAAGCAAGCCGCGGATATGGTGCTGGCCGATGACAACTTTGCCACGATTGCTGCTGCCGTGCGCGAAGGGCGCACCATCTACGACAATCTCAGGAAAGCGATTCTCTTCATTCTGCCCACGAATGGCGCCGAGTCGCTCATGCTCATTTCGACGGTGCTATTCACGTTTCAGCACCTGCCCATCACACCGTTGCAAATCCTATGGGTGAACATGGTAACGGCGGTAACGCTTGCGTTGGCATTGGCCTTTGAGCCTGGCGAATCGCAGATCATGAAGCGCCCGCCACGCGATCCCGATGCGCCCATTCTATCGGGCTATCTGTTGTGGCGCATCGGCTACGTATCGGTGCTGATTGCCGTTGCGGCATTGGGGCTGTTCTTTTATGAGATGGAGCATGGCGTGTCGCTGGAGTCGGCACAAACCATTGCTGTTAATGCACTTGTGGCCGGGCAGATTGCCTATCTCTTCAATACTCGATTCATCTGGCAGTCGGCTCTGTCTGTGCGGCGCTTGCTGGCCAATCCGGTTGCCTGGGCTGTGGTGGGTGTGCTTATTCTGCTGCAGTTGGGTTTCACGTACTTGCCGTTTATGCAGATCGCATTTGGCACTGGTCCACTGACGCTGCTTGACTGGGCCTGGGTGGCGGGCGTTGGTGTGCTCGTGTTCGTTGTGGTGGAAGCAGAAAAAGCCATCGCCCGGCGCATGCAAGCGTAGTGCTGTGTCACACCTGAATGGTATAGTTCGGAATTGTCATTGCGAGGAGAGAGCGCCCATTGAACACTCGTCGCGATGCACAACAGGCATGACCTTACGGCCTCTCTGCGTCGCGACGAGAGCGAGATCATATCTCTTGCAGTCATCCTGACGCCGCCAGGCGGAAGGATCTCAACGCCATGCCTACGGGAAAGCCACATCCGGTGCGCACAGGGGTGCACCTCGTGGACACTGAGCAGCAGGCCTTCCCGGCCACATAGCGCTGAGATGCTTCACTGCGTTCAGCATGACATGTATGGGATGGCCCGGGCCGCCCGGGATATCCGCTCCGCTCCTGATCCTAGGCTATAGAACGGCGCAATGTAAGCAAACCCATAGCCGGGGACCGCTTGCGTCCCCGGCGATCTGTGGCATGTCGCTAAACACGTACGTGCTGTGACGCCTTCACCAGGCCTGTTCGGCGCTCAGCAGTGCTGAACGACCGAGCGGGTGACCCTTCTCATCTCGATCATGGCTTTTCGAGTCGTTACATTTTCGTTTCAATTCAAAGGCGTACACCGGCCCAACGCGGTCCTCTATAAGGGTGAACACTGCATGCACAAAGGGGGGCACCCGTGTTTGTTATTGGATGGCTTGGGGTATTTTCATATATGGACGACCGTCATGAGGAGCTGGTGAACCAGCTTCTACGCGATGCTTCGTTTCAGCGCTGGGCGCTGGATGAGGCGTCATCATCGGAAACGGAAAAGTGGGCCGACTGGATCAATGCCGAGGCGGCTCATGCACAGGCCGCACGCGATGCGCGGGCAACGATTCGCCTAGCGCAGTTCAAACCGGACACGGAAAAGGCTGAGGATCTGGATGCAGCCTGGAAACGGTTTGAAGATCGACGTGCTGCACGCTCTGATCATACGCCAGAGTCCCCACCCCGCTCTGCTCCCAAACGGTCGCGTAGGGCTGCGCGTCGTTCGGGGCGGAGTGGTGTGCGGCGCGCGTGGATTGCTACGCTGGCAGTGATTCTAATCGCCGTAGGAATTGTGGTGCAGCAAGAATATGCCCCCGACCTACTGCCCCGCACCGAAACACATGTTGTAGAGACGGCTCATGGCGAGCGCACAACCGTTGCGCTCTCCGGTGCGCTAACGGCTACCCTAAGCGGAAATTCCGCCATCAGCTACGATCCCGAGGCGCCTCATACGGTCGAGCTCACCGGCGAAGCCCGCTTTGACGTTCCCGAACGAACTTCTGAACTGCCGCCCTTCGAGGTCAACACACCCGACGGATTCATCCGGGTGACAGGGACTACGTTCACCGTTTCGCACTGGGAGGACGAAACCGATGTGGTCCTTACCTCGGGGGCGGTAACTGTTGCGGCTGCAGACGAACCCTCGGATGAGCACCAGCTGGCGCCTGGCGACTGGATCACGTTCGCTCGTGCCGACGGCGTCCGCCAGCAGCGAACGACCAACCCTGAAGCCTACCAATCCTGGACGACCGACACCATCGTGTTTGATGATACCTCGGTGCGTGCCATTGCGCAGCGCATTGAGCGCATCTACGGTTACGAGGTGGTCGTCCGCAATGCTGATGTGCTCGACACAAGAATATCAGGGGCTGTCGAAAATCAAATTGATGTGCTGGTAGAAGGCCTCCGGCGCATCTTGGATCGCCCCGTGCACCACGAAGACCGGCGCATCGTCATTGAGTAGATGCGCCACTGTGAATAGGCCCACCCGTTTTTCGACTGACTATTCCAAAGAGGTTTTGCTATGAGACACCAATACAATAAGACCGTTTTAAGCTGGACAGGGGTCCTTGCGCTTCTGGTTGCGCTAAGTACCACAGTGGGCGTGCATGCCCAATCGAGTTCTATTGTGGCTGATCAGTTGGTTGAGTCATCGGCCAGCGACACGGCTGTTATAAGTTTGGAAGAGGCACTGGCTCGCGTGTCTGACCAGCACGACGTAAGCTTTTTGTATGAGCGCGACGCGTTGAGCGATTTAAACGTGCGCAGCCGAAAAGCGCTTCCGGCTCGATTGTCTGGACAGCTCAACCGATTGCTAACGTCCCACGAGCTTACGTACGAGCAAGTCGGAGAACGATCGTATGCCATTGTGCCTCAGGCCGAGTCATCGGGAGCGGCTTCGCCTGCCGCTGCGGATGATCCTGGAATCATCGAAGGAACCATTGTAAATCCACAGGGGGAAGCGCTTCCGGGGGTACAAGTTGTGCTTCAAGGCACCATGCAAGGCACGACAACAGATGCCGAAGGGCAATACACAATTCCCGATGTAGAGCCCGGCACCTACACGGTACGGGCAACCTTTGTCGGCTTTGCCCCTGCCGAGTCTGAAGTGACCGTCGAACCGGGAGCCACCATCACGCAAAACTTTGAGCTCCGCGAGGATGTGATGCAGATGGAAGGGGCCATTGTAACGGGTACCCGTCAAGAGCGTGCGCAACGAGAAGCCACCAGTTCCATCTCCGTCATTCAGGGCGGAGACATCCAGCGGGCCGAACCCAGCAGTCAGGCTGACATCTTACGGTCGGTACCTGGCGTGCACTCAGAAGGAGGAGGAGGTGAGGTCGCTGCCAACGTGTTTGTACGTGGGCTTCCTGCTCCAGGACAGTTCAAATACAACCCGATTCAGGAAGACGGTATGCCCGTTATCTCTGAAACGCGTACAACCACCAGCTCGCAAGACATATACTTTCGCAACGACTTGAACGTTGAACAGATGGAGTTTGTGCGTGGTGGTAGCGCAGCGCTCTTTGGAGTCGGCTCGCCGGCGGGACTGATCAACTACATCAGTAAAACCGGCGGCAGTTCGCAAGAAACCACGCTTCGCACCCAGGCAGGCCAAAACAACCTGTACCGGTTCGATTTCAACACGAATGGGCCGCTTGGCGAAAACCTCCGCTACAATCTGGGAGGATTTTATCGCTATGACGAAGGACCGGTTGTAACAGGCTTGCCTACGCAAGGGCTTCAGTTGAAAGGAAACATGACGTACCTGCAAGATGACGGGTACATTCGGGTATACGGTAAGTATATCAATGATAGCAATCAGTTTTTCCTCCCCTTCCCACATGATCGTGAAACCGGAGAAGCAGCTAGTGGCAATGACGGTCGCGAAATAACCACGGTGAATGCGCAAGGCGCTGCAGATATCGGCTTTCGTACCCCCGATGGCGGATTTGAGTCTAACATGGACCGCGGTATCGTAACGCGCGGTGCCTCCTTAACATTTGAATTCGTTCAGGACCTGGGAAGTGGATATGATTTAGAGAGCCGGGTGCAGTGGACCGATATGCACCACGAGTTCAACATATTCATTCCCTTTCCGGCGTTTCAAGACCCGTTTGAGTACGCCAACCAGTTCATCGATGACCCCAGTACACAAGAAGCCGTTTGGCGTTTTGCCAACCGCCCCGGCGAAGCCTTCGATCCGGGAAGTCCGGGCAATCCCAACTTCATCATTGACCAAGGCGCCTGGAACTGGGATCGGCCGTACAACGATTTTGCAGCGGACGTCCAATTGTCACGAGTACTCGACACGGGCAACACCACACACAATGTAACAGTTGGTGGGTTCTTCTCGCGCACTGAGGTGAAGCAGCGTGATACGCACAGCAATGTGCTGAACGAGTTTGCCGATCAGCCGCGCCTGATCGACCTCATCATTGAGGATACCGATACGGGCGAACAGACGCGCGTTACCCAAAATGGGTTGAGCAATGCTGCCGGCGTTTACGTAAACAACGAGATGCAGAGCAATAAAGCAGCAGGATACGCCGGCAACGAAATGATTATCGGCAACGACCTGCGCATTGATGTTGGGGTTCGCTATGAACTGCGTCAATCCACTATCGTGTCAGAAGGCACGGAAGAGGTAGGTGGAGATGGCGAGTTTGGAGATGCTCTTGCCGTACAAAACTTTGTGTGGGGCAATAACGAGTTCACACGGCGCTCCATTCGTTCCACAGACTTTGCGGCGTCCGTTGGGGTAAACTACGCTCTGACGGATGTATTCAATATCTATGGGGTCGGATCTCGGGGATACTTCTTTCCCGAACTGGCCTCTCTTGCTCCGCTCGTTGGACCTGATACCGAAATCGGTGACCTCGACAACGAGGAGTTTCTGCAAGGCGAGATTGGACTGCGCGCTGGGTCCAGTGTCTTTTCGGGAACAGCCGCATTTTACTACACCGAGTTGAATAATCGTTTTGCAGCGGATCCGCGCCAAGATCCAGCTACCGGAGCTATTGAGGTCGTTCCTGAGCAGATTGGAGGCAGCCGTACGATGGGGGTAGAATTGACGGGCGTCTTCTCGCCGCCCGCTCTTGATGGGCTGCAGCTGAGTGGCATGCTCACGCTCCAAGACCACGAGTTCACCGACTTCGATGACTTTACGGGCAACTGGATTCAGCGTCAGCCACAGTTAATGGCACAAGGCGAAGTCTCATACGAAGCCGCTGGTTTTGATGCAGACCTTGGAGCGAAGTACACCGGCAAGCGATTTGCCGATGAAGCAAATTTCCAAGAGCTCGATCCCTATACCATCATTAATGCAGGCGTCGGGTACACTGCAGCCTTCGCCGACGCGCAGTCGCTACGGTTTGGTGTACGTGCATTCAACGCATTCAACAGCCGTGGTCTCACCGAAGGGGACCCGCGTTTGCCTGCAGGAGTCGATCCTGCCGATCAGCCGTTCTTTAACGCGCGTCCTATCCTGCCACGTCGGGTAACGGTTTCGCTTACCTATCAACTGTAGGTTCTAGTCACGAACCAACGCCCCCTTTTACCTCTGTCGAAGGGAAGGCGTGTGCAGCAGGTCCGGTCGATATGGTACGGCCGGACCTGTTTTTATGGATATGCGCGCCAGCTCTATGCTGAAAACCTGACTTTTGAGAGCAGGGCTTGAACCTGAATGGCGTATTGGGTAGACTGCAACGGCTTCTGAACAGATATTCATAGCGCGACACTTGGCCGCTTATTGCTCACTGTGAAACCGCTTTTTTTGACGTATGACAGAGTTTCCTATCAGCACCCTCGATCTGTTCATCATCGGGGCCTACTTCATTGTCGTTTTTGGCATTGGATACTATATCGCCAAACGCATCGACACGGGCGAGGACCTGTTCTTGGCCGGGCGCTCCCTGATGTGGGGAACGATTGGTCTCTCTCTGTTTGCGTCGAACATTTCTAGTACCACGCTCATCGGACTGGCCGGCGATGCCTACAACACGGGCATTGCGGTTTCGAACTACGAGTGGATGGCGGGCCTGGTGCTCGTGTTCATGGCGTTCTTCTTCATTCCGTTCTTTATCCGATCGCGGCTCACGACCATTCCGGAGTATCTGCAGAAGCGCTTCGACGTGCGCTCGCGTAAATACTTCTCGGGGCTCACGGTCGTCACTAGCATCATGATCGATGCCGCGGGGGGGATCTACGCTGGTACCCTCGTGCTGCAAATGTTCTTTCCCGAACTTCCGTTTCTGTGGACCGCCTTTGGACTCGCGCTCGTGGCAGGGCTGTATACAGCGGCAGGCGGACTTGCGGCGGTCGTCTACACCGATGTCATTCAGGCGGTCATTCTGTTCATTGGCTCGTGCATCATTGCATTGCTTACATTCGCACAGTTCGACTTCTCATGGGCACAGGCTACCGCCGCCCTGCCCGATGGCCACCTGTCCATGATCCACCCAGTCGATGATCCCGAAGGCCGATTGCCATGGCTGGGTACACTCATTGGCGTGCCGGTGCTCGGGTTCTACTACTGGGGGCTGAATCAGTATATCGTGCAGCGCATCTTGGGGGCGAAAGACCTTAAGCAAGCCCGCTGGGGCGCACTCTTGGGGGGGCTGCTCAAACTGGCTCCGCTGTTCATTATGGTGCTGCCCGGCGCGTGGGCCCTTACGCTCTACCCCGACCTGGCTGAGCCCGATATGGTGTTCCCCACGCTTGTCACCGAACTGCTTCCGGTTGGCGTGGTTGGGCTTGTCCTGGCCGGACTCATTGCGGCTATCATGTCGACCATTGACTCCACGCTCAACGCGGCGTCTACGCTCATCACGGTAGACTTCATCAAGCCGAACAAGCCCGATCTGACGGCTGAGCAGGTCGGTACGCTCGGGCGCTGGATCACCATTGTGCTGATGGTGGCCGCCGCACTGTGGGCGCCCATGATTCTCAACTTTGAGGGCCTGTGGAGTTACATTCAGCAGATGCTCTCCTTCTTGGTGCCGCCGGTTGTCGCCGTTTTCCTTCTGGGTGTGTTCTGGGACCGCATGGGGCGTCACAGCGCGTTCATTACGCTGGTGGGCGGACACGGACTTTCGTTGGCCATTTTCCTGGTGTGGATCACCGATATCGTCAACATCCACTTTACCATCATTGCAGGGATCCTTACAGTACTCTCTTTGCTGCTGGCTATAGTGGTAGCTCTCGTGTTTGATGAAGTCCCGGCCGACAAAAAAGTCGATGACCTTACCTGGGCGAACCGAGGCATTGAGCCTGAAGAGGACATGCCCTGGTACAAAGACTACCGCTGGCAGTCGGCAGCCATCGTTGCAGTTACGCTGGTCATGGTTGTGATCTTTTGGTAGTGATCTGCCACACCTGAATGGTATGGTCCAACATTGTCATCGCGAGGAGGGAGCCCTGCGACTGACGTGGCGCTGGGCGCAGCCCGGGTACTCCTGGGGTGCGATCTCATGCCGTTGCTTGGGCGCCTGCATCCAGTATGACAGCAATGAGATTGCGTCGCTGCGCTCGCAATGACAAGAGGGCGGAGATCGTGCCAAATCATGTGTTCCAACCCCCTCCAAAAAACCTGTCATGGTGAGCACGCGACGGGTCCAGCCCGGAGCACGCCGAACCATCTCCCCGACGCTCAGCAGGCTCTGATCGACCGAGCGGCCCTGCTCATTTCGGGGGAGATCTTTACTCACTACGTTCGGCAGTCGCTGCGCTCGTGTCAGACTCCGCACCTGCTAGACGCAGTTGCTCCGCTCAAGATGACAACATTAAAACGGGGGTGTTGCAACCCGAAGATTGACCTGTGACAGAGCAGTAGCAGGTTGATGTATACACATGCTACAGTGTCTCTGGTATGTGGGGCGACTCGTGTTGCCGCTTAGGCCGGGTGCTTGATCGGAGCAGACGAAGGTGCCGATCCGCGACGGGGCGCGCGCTCCTGGGCGGGTGATTCGGAAGCATCCGTGTCTGCATGATCGGCGCACGAGGCGGCGGGTTCATTCAGCGGGTTCTTGCCGCACTCCAGGCACTGATAGTGGCCAATGGCCGTACGCGTCATCCACGGAGTGTGGGTGGCGCAGTGTGCGCAATACGCCCAGGTCTTCATGTAATGGGCCGTTGCACGTACCGACGCGTTCAGGTAGCGATCACGAAGGCGGGTCAAGAACGTCATAGTTATCCACCGAATTAGGATCGAAGACAGCAAAATGAGCACGCGATGTGCTCGTCGTCGCCCTACCCTAGGCCCCCCACTTCCGTTCGGTCGATTTGTGGTGCAAGCGCTTTCCATTGCACAATGTTAACACGCAAAGCCCTTCCGGTAAACGTGGCATAATATGTGTGTAGGTGTGGAAGCGCTCTCATACCGTGGACCAGGCCGGCAATCCTGCGGCGTTTCTGAGGGCCTCGAGTGTGCGCATGACCCCGACACTTTGGTCGAGGGGGAGTTGATCGCTTTCGGAACGCCCCGATCGTATGCATTGGCCCACATGGGCAATCTCGTAGTGATAACCGTGTCCGGTGTATGGGTACGATTCGGTGGCTTCGGTTCCATCAGGGCGTGGGTAGGTGATGCCTTCGGGATGCCACCACGGGGCGTGAATACGCAGCCGATGCGAGGGCCCTTCGACATGGGTAATCTGAGTGCCCGTTTCGCGAAATGACATGGTGAGGTCAGCCCGCCGATTCTTAGAATAGCGGAGGGTGGCACTTACGTCGTCTTCCACGCCCGAAGGCGCCCGCTGTACTTTGGCCTCGACCGTCTGCGGCTCCCCCAGGATCTGATGGCTCCACCATACTGCATATACCCCTAGGTCGAGGAGAGCACCTCCGCCTAATTCGGGATCAAAGAGTCGATGGTCGGCATCGAATGCTCGTTGGGCACTGATGTCAGTGCGAATGGTTTGTATGGGACCCACAACATCCATGCGGAGCAGGTCAAGCGCTCGCTTCACTGCGGGCAGAAAGCGCGTCCACATAGCTTCCATGACAAATACATCAGCGGTACGAGCGGCCTCGGCGACGCGTTTGGCTTCAGCGGCGGTTAGCGTGAACGGCTTTTCAACGAGAACGGGCACGCCGGCGTCAATGCACTGAAGCGTCTGTTCAGCATGCAGCGTGTGGGGCGTGGCCACATATATCACATCCACCGTATCGGCGTTAATGACGGCCTCATACGATCCATGTGCCTCGGGAATCGAGTGTGTTTCGGCAAAGGCGTGGGCCCGAGCGTCGGTGCGCGAGCCTACAGCTTGCAACGTGGCATGTGCAGCACGAGGGAGGTCTTCAGCAAAGAGGGTGGCGATGGTGCCGGTGCCCAGAATTCCCCAGCGAAGCGGTGTCGTCATGAGCAAAGCAGGGTGTCGAGAGAATCAGCGAGTGAGGCGTGTGCAATGTACGAACACGCCATGCACATTCGCGAATCTGAGAAGGAGCATCCATGCCGAGTAATGAGAGGCGAAGCTATTTCTTGATGGTTCGAAGGAACACGAAGTAATAGATAGAGGCAATGAACACCCCGCCGCCAATGATATTGCCGATGGATACCAGTACAAGATTAGAGGTTACGGCCCACAGCGTGATCTCGGAAGGCAGCTCCAGATCGACCGATCCCGATTCGGTTGTAAGTGACAAAAAGAACTGAAACATATTGCCGGTGCTGTGCTGCAGGCTCATAGCCGGTACGGCAGCCACTGGAAACAGCAACGCGACGAACTTATCGGTCACGGTGCGCCCGGCCATCGCCAGCCAGAGCCCCGAGCAGATAAGCATATTGGCGAAGATGCCAATGATTACCATTTGGAGCGGGCCGTACGACAGTTTATCCGCTGCAATCACCTTAGCCGACTCGATAATTGCCCCATCAAATATCGTGGCCAGTCCTGACAGATAGAACAGCAGTGTCATGCCTGCAGCGCCAAGAAGGTTCGCGGCTAAGACCAGCGCCCAGTTACGTGAAACCTCCCCCAACGAAACGCGCCCTGACGCAAGGGCCATGACCGACAGGTTATTAGTGGTAAACACTTCGGCCCCCGAGATAAACGCAATGATGTATCCGACGGCATACAAGAGAGGAGCTACGAGGGCTGCCGCGCCATCATCAATGTCGGGGTGCGAAAGTGTAAAGAGTTCATACATGGCACCCAGCGTAATGAACGCTCCACCCATTATACCCAGAATTAGCGTTTTGTGGAATGCAAACCGCGTCTTCTTAACGCCGATGGTGGCGACGCGCTCGGCAATCTGATCGGGCTCGTACGCATCCATTCCAAATGAACTGGAAGACGATGATGCCGAGGATGCATCGGGAGAGGCAGCCATGTAGACAAAAAAGCGGAGAGAAATATTTCAGAGAGTCAACGTCTCCGCAGAACCGGGGATTCTTTCGGGTGCGGCCGTTGTTCATCTGTTACGTCGTAGGCTGATGCCGAGCGCGCAGTTCGTCTTGCGTGGCTTCGGTGCGCTTGTCGAGGACGTCGGAGATTGAAACAGGATAAGGCGTGTCGGTGGGGGCGAGTGCGTGCAGGTGCCGAGGAAGGGCGTTCAGATGATGCCGCGTACGGGTGCGTAGCGTCTCTAGTAAAGGCGCGTCGTCGATTCGAGAGCCGTTACGCATCACACACTGCAGCAGCGGGGTGCCGTTGTGCGTTTCGTCGGCGGCGGCAATGACGTCGCCCTGTATTGTGTCGGTGGCATCGGTCTGCCGAAAGACCTGCTTGCGTCCCACCAGATTCTTTTTGTTGGGAGCCAATTTCATGCGCGGCGTGCCGTCATAGGCGCATAGTTTGTAGGCGGTGTCGAGATACGGCTGGTCGGCGATGGTGCCAAGTTTGGTGCCCACCCCAAAGCCATCGAGGGGGGCGCCGCTCTGCACCAGATCGGCAACGGCGTGTTCGTCGAGGCCGCCGCTTGCGAGAATCTGCACCTCCTTCAGGCCCGCTTCATCGAGCAGGGCACGTGCATCATGCGCAAGGGCCTCCAGGTCGCCCGAATCCAGACGGATGCCACGCACTTGGAACTCCGCGCCGCGTTGCTCGGCCAATTCGATCACACGGCGCACGCCATCGAGGGTATCGTAGGTATCGACCAGCAGAATGGTATCCGGATACAGCTCCGAAAACGCTTCAAACGCATCCATTTCATGCGGATGGGCCTCCACGTAGCTATGTGCCATCGTGCCGGTAACCGGAATGCCGTAGGTCTGTCCGGCTGCCACGTTCGAGGTCGCATCAAGCCCGGCGATGTACCCGGCCCGCGCTGCTTTGAGCGGGGCATCCACTCCATGCATGCGGCGCATCCCGAAATCGGCCACCAGGCGTTCGGTGCCGTCGGCAGTGGCGGCCTGCTTTACGCGAGCGGCTTTGGTTGCGTAGGCCGTCTGGTACGAAATCTGGTTCAGCAGAAACGTCTCAACCAGTTGTGCCTCGCCGATGGGAGCCACCACCTCCAAGATGGGTTCGTTTGCAAAGACAGGTGTGCCCTCGGGGACCGCGTACACATCGCCTGTGAACTCAAAGTTGGCGAGGCTATCAACAAAGTCGTCGTCAAAGGCGTCGAGCGTGCGCAGATACGCGCGGTCCGATTCTGAAAACGATAGCTGTTCAAGATACGAAAGCACGGTATCCAACCCACAGGCAAGCAGATAATTGCGATCGCGGAGGCGACGGGCAAAGAGCGTAAACACCGCCTCAGCATGCATGTCCTCCCGCTGATAGGCCTGCAGCATCGTGAGTTGATACAGGTCGGTGTGCAGGGCCGGCGAGGCGTCCGAGTCGAATGAAAGAGACATAGACCGTTGCTAAGTAACTCAGAAAAATACATTTACGTTATCGCGAGGAAGGAGCCTGCGACCGACGCGGCGCTCCTTGCAATGACATCCTCAAAGGTTCTTTTGTGAACCCACTTAGGATCCAGAAAAAAAGGAAATCAACCTGTTGTATCTACAGCACGCCCATGGGTTTGGTGCGGCAACGCCATTAGCGAATCAAAGAAAGACGGGAACGCAATCGCATGCATCCGTTGAACACCGTCTGTTCATGCGCTTCGGTTTAGTCTTGTGTTGGTATGCTTGTAGCCATTGTCGGACGCCCCAACGTGGGCAAATCCACCCTTTTTAATCGTCTTACCGGACGCAAACGGGCCATCGTAGACGATCAGCCGGGCGTTACGCGCGACCGGGTGTATGGCGAGGTGGAGTGGAACGGGCGCACCATTCCCATAGTGGATACGGGCGGTTACGTGCCTCACTCGGCAGAGCGTTTCGAAACCGCCATTCGTGAGCAGGTAGACATTGCACTCGATGATGCCGATGTGGTGCTCTTTGTGACCGACGCCACCACCGGCATCACGGATATCGACCAGGAGATGGCGCAGCGCCTGCGCCGGTCGGATACGCCAGTGCTGCTGGTTGTGAACAAGGCCGACAACGATGAGCGGCGCTGGGCGGCCAACGAAATGTACGGGCTTGGATTTGAAGAGCTGTATCCGGTAAGCGCATCCAACGGCATTGGCACCGGCGACCTGCTGGACGCACTCGTAAAGGCGCTGCCCGACGCCATCGAAGAGGAGTCCGACGACCGCACGCACATCGCCATCATTGGACGCCCTAACGTGGGCAAGTCCTCGTTCGTTAATGCCTTGCTCGGGTTTGACCGCTCCATTGTGACCGAGGTAAGCGGCACCACGCGTGATGCGGTGCACTCGCAGGTCAAGTACGAGGGCCGCGAGTTGGTTCTGATCGACACGGCGGGCCTCCGCAAAAAGGCGAAGGTAAAAGAAAACATTGAGTTCTACAGCAGTCTGCGCAGCGAGCGTGCCATACGCGAGGCCGATGTATCGGTGCTCATGGTAGATGCGACCGTGGGGCTAGAGAACCAAGACGTGCGTGTGTTTCGGGAGGCCGAGAAGCACAAGAAGGGCATGGTGCTGGCCGTGAATAAGTGGGATCTAGTCGAGAAAGACACCAAGACCGCCGGGCGATACGAAGAGTACTTCCACCGCATTCTGGATCGGCAGTCGCACGTGCCTATTGTCTTCACCTCGGCCGTTACGCGGCAGCGCGTGTACAAGGTGCTCGACACCGCGCTACAGGTGGCCGACGAACGCGCGAAGCGGATTCAGACAAGCACGCTGAATGATGCCATGCAAGCCGCTATTGAGGCGCATCATCCACCCACCTATCGCGGCAACTATGTCAAAATCAAGTTTGTAACGCAGGTACGCACCAATCCGCCGGTGTTTGCGTTCTTCTGTAACCACCCTCAAGGCATTGCCGAATCTTACAAGCGTTATCTCGAACGCAAGCTGCGCGAGGCGTTTGGATTTGATGGCGTGCCGCTCACGCTTGTGTTTAAGCAGAAGTAGCCCGCTGGTACGCCATGTCGTCCACCGAATCTCCCACTTACATTGCACGGCGCGTACGTGCATACGCGGTGCATGTGTTTACGGCCAGCGGGGTGGTGTTGGCGCTACTTAGCATGGGCGAACTGCTAAGCGCAGAGCCCGACTTGCGCTGGGTGTTTGGGTATCTTGGAGCCGCCATTGTTATTGATGCGATCGACGGGTCTATGGCCCGCCACTGGGATGTGCTTACGTACGCATCCAGCACCGAAGGGCATACGCTCGACGACCTGGTCGACTACCTCACGTTTGTCTTCATCCCGCTCGTGGTGGTGTGGCAGATGGACTGGCTGGTGGGACCGGCTACGCTCTGGATTGCTGCGGCGCTGATCGCTAGTCTGTTCGGCTTCTCGCATGCCGAGGCCAAGCAATCGGACACCGGCTTCTTTCGCGGCTTTCCGTCGTACTGGAACCTGGTAGCCTACTACATCGGGTTGATTGTGGTGGCCTACCCGGCCTCCGGCCCCTGGCTGATGACGGGACTGGTCATTGTGCTTACCATCCTGACGCTGGTGCCCGTGCAGATGATTTACCCCACGCGTGCGCCCCAGCCGTGGCGCCTGCCCGTGCTCATTGGCGCCGTGATATGGGCGGGTCTGCTTCTCGCCATGCTCCCCACCTATCCCACCCTGCCCACCTGGGGGGATCCGTGGCTGTTCTACCTCTCGCTGGCTTACCCGCTCTTCTACACCGTGCTGTCGTATGTGGTGGCGTATCGGTGAATAGACAACTACGGAGATAACACTTCAGGCTTCTCATATTTGAACAGCACGGGCTCTTCATCCATCGTAAGCAGGTACACATGCGAGTCGGTCACCACCAGGTCTCGTGCCGGATACGGAAGATCAACTGAGTGTTTGTACGCGCCGGTAGTTTTGTCGTACACATCGACTTGCTCGGCTTCTTCGATGCGTTTTAAATCATCGGCAGTTTCTACCACGACACCTGAGTGCAAAGCATACACATGGTGCGCATCTGTCGTAAGCCCAATCGCCATCGTTGGGTACTGGTTAACGGGAGGCGCCATCATATCTATTTCATCCTGAGCACCGATGAAATCAGGAGGATCGACGTTATGGGGTTCTTGCGTTACAAAAAGGACCTCACCTGTTTCCGCTGATAAGCCAACAAGGTGTCCTGCATTGAGAAAAGCAATGTACGCAATGCCTTCTTCGACAATGATGGGGCCTTGCTTCTGAAGGGGATTGGCATGCAGCGGGGCAAAAGTCTCTCCTACGTCGTCAAGCGCGATCTCCCACTGTACGTTCCCCAGAGCAGTACGTCCCTCTTCTGTGGTCGTTATGTCATAGGCACGAGCAAAAATGTCGCGATCAGCCATGCTGAAAGGCGTTTGCACCATAACATTGCTGTCAAACCCGACGGTGAAAGTGAATTGCTTATCTAATTGATAATTGAATGAACCCGTCTCAATGTCAAACAAGGAAATTGCCTGGCGTTCTATATCCTGAACAGCAAGATATTTGTCTTCTACGATATCGATTGCTCCAACGGCTTCGACTTCACCAGGTCCTTGCCCCAGTGCGCCCAGGTAAGTTTGAACCGAGCCATCGTTTGTGTCGAACACCCACACGGGACGCTCTCCTTCGAAGTCGGTTACAAAGAGCCAGTCGTTATGTAAAACCATGCGCTTCGGATTTGTGAACAGATATTCGGCATCGGTTGGCGAAGATCGCCAGACTTCAGTCCATTCGGTGTGTGCAGTGTAGCCCGTAGAATCTACGAAAGAGAGTGTGTGCCCATGAGCGCGATTGCTGTTTGCAAGCAGCCAGGTTGAGACTATCAGGATTAACAGCAACGAAAATCGAGATGCAGTATTCATATACGAAAATCCTCATTTTGGACAAGAAAACAAAGGGCAAAAAAATAGCAGAATGCATTGATTCACCCAATACATCCTGCTAACTGAAAAGGAAGGATAAATTAATCGATCAGGGGTCGATGATGGGTTCAGGTCCTACGACAGGTGTCCCCATTAAAGTGATGCCCATTACAGTCATACAATGTCTATCCGTACCGAGACAGCTGATATAAACGTCATCAGTGGAAGAGTTCGCCTCAAGTATCCCACTTTCAAGCAGTGTTGAGCAGGTGAGCGTATTTGAAGCTACAGCCTGCACAGCAGCACGCGAATCAAATGTGAGCAGGATTTTTTCGTCTTCCGAGGTCGCCTCATCAATGTCGGAGGAAACCGAAAACCCCATCAATGCCACAGACAGAAATAATGCCGTAAATAATGCACTAGTCCGACAAAGTGATAATCGAAGCATATTACTTTAGTTTTTAAGGAATTTATAATTTACTACGAACGTATTATATCCCCCCCCCCCCCCCATAAAAAGCAAGCCACACTGAATCCCGTCACGTTTTTGTTACGCTGCTATCGCAAGGATCGTGGCTGTTCTACCTCTCGCTGGCCTACCCGCTCTTCTACACCGTGCTATCGTATGTGGTGGCGTATCGGTAAGAAACGCACTCTATCTCAATATGCACACCACATCTTCACATAATACATATTCCCGTGTGGCAACGATGCACATCATTGGCAATTTATCCGAGTGATCCCCCAATATTTATATGCAGTAATATACACTTTAGTACACATGATCGTGTACACGCACTGGCGCGTAGTGCTGATGGTGCTCGGAGCGGTCGTTGTCACCAGTACAGTCCTACCGCCGCTGAGCGCGTCAGCGACCCTGCCGGCAAGCCCATCTGCAAGTACAACGAAAATTCCCGATGACCCCGAGCGCATCACGCTCGACGAAGCGTTGCTTCGGTTTCAAGAGCACAGCCTGGAGCTGCAGCGGAGCCGCGCCCAGGCAACGGAGCAGTCGGCTCGGGGGACGCAAGACCTTGCCTTTCCGAATCCAGAGTTGGAGGTGTCGCATGAGCCGCTCTTCCGCGGTAGCGACCGTGCGTGGGAGGCCTACGCGGTGATCCATCAGCCGATTGAGTGGCCCGGGCATCGAAGCACCGCGCGCGAGGTGGCCACCCAAACGCATGCGGCTGCACAGGCGGGCGCGCAGGTCGATAGCCTGCGGCTTGTGCAGGAGGCGGCGCAGGCCTACATCGCAGCAGCCGCTGCGGAGGCGCACCTTGCATCGATCGAAGCAACGCTCCACCTGTTCGAACGGGCGGACTCCACCTATCAGCGGCAATATGCCGAAGGCGAAGTGTCGGGCTATGCTATCGAGCGGTTTCGGGTGGCGTACGCACGCATCATCAACCAACATGCGGAGGCCGAACTTGAGGTAGACGACACTCGCCGCACGCTGAACCGCCTCATCCAGGCCGACACCAACGGGGCCGCGTTGGCTCCCGCCGAGCTGCCTGATCTCGACGCTGAGCTCCCCGCCGTCCAGGAAGCCCAAACGCGGGCGGCGCAGCAACGTCCAGCGCTCATGCGCATCGAAGCAGAGCGCGCCACGGCAGAGGCCGCACAACGCGTCGCACAACAAGATCGCATCCCCAGTCCCACTCTCATGGGCGGATACAAACGACAATCCGATGGATTTGAGGGGATGTTTTTTGGAGCGGAGATTCCTATCCCGGCTTTCGACCGGAATAGACCACAGATACGCGCCGAGCAAGCACGGTTGGAGGCTGCGGAAACCACGCACCTCCTCTTGCAACGCGAGATTGAGGATGAGGTCCGCACGGCCCATGCGGCCTACACCTCTGTGACCGAACGCCGCACGCGCCTCGCCACCACAGGCGCCTCGCCCGATGCGCTGCTGTCTCAGGCCCAGTCGCAGTATGACGAAGGCGAGATGGAACTGTCGGATCTGCTTGATGCAGCGGAAACGTACGCCGAATCCCGGTCAATGGCTATCGACTTGAAGGCCGACCAGTGGATGCGCTATCTCGATCTCCTTCGCGCCATGGGGGAGACCCCGTAATCCCTCTCATTGACCACTCTGCTGCTACCCCCAGCTTGCCATGTTTTCCATACGTACGCTTTTCGCCTGTTTTATCGGCCTGGCTCTCGTTATAGGCTGTGGATCTGATCATGACCACGACCACAACGACCACGAAGAAACGCATGCACACAATGGCCACGAGCATTCCGACAACGATCATTCAGGCGAGGAGCATACG
Organism: Natronotalea proteinilytica; assembly: GCF_055379935.1. Classification (NCBI taxonomy): domain Bacteria; kingdom Pseudomonadati; phylum Rhodothermota; class Rhodothermia; order Rhodothermales; family Salisaetaceae; genus Natronotalea; species Natronotalea proteinilytica. The sequence goes on from NZ_AP043947.1 coordinate 314,069, forward strand.
CACGATCATGACGAGCATGACCACGATCACGAGTCCGACATCCACCTTTCAGTAGCCGATCAGGAAGCCGTTGGGCTGGTCGTCGATACGGCGCGCACGGGTGAGGTGTCGGCTACGGTCGCTGCGAGCGGCACCATTGAGCCGGTGGCCGGGCAGTACGCAGTGGTCGCAGCGCCCGCGACGGGGCTGATTCGGGCTGATCGCAATATGGAAGCACCGGTGCCGGGCGACCGGGTGCAAGCGGGCGATATACTCGCGGTGGTCGCCCCTACTGATGATGGATCGTATGCCGCACTCAAGGCGCGGGTGGAGCGGTTGCAGCGGGAGGTCGAACGGGCCGAACGACTGTACGCCGATGATGCCATTCCCGAGCGCCGACTCATTGAAGCGCGTCATGATCTGGACGTGGCCGAGGCGTCGCTCGAATCCATGGGTGGCGATCCGGAAGACGAAGGCTATGATTTGACGCTGCGCGCGCCGGTCGACGGATGGGTGCAGCAGCGTACGCTTACGCCGGGCACCCACGTGGCCACCGGCGACCAGCTCTTCACGGTCGCCAATACTGAACGCGTGTGGCTCCGCGTGCACGCCCCGGCGTCCGCTGCCGCGCAGATTCGTAATGAGGGCCAGCAAGCGACCTTTACCGTCGAGGGGTACGAGGAGTCTTTCGTGACGGACCAAATCGTTTCTGTGGGCTCGGCTATCGACCCGGACGAGCGGACGTTGCCGGTGGTATTCCGGGTAGAGAACAGCGATGAACGCTTCAAGATCGGTATGCTGGCTGAAGCACGCCTACCCGTCGCTGGGGCCACGCGTGGCGTGACGATTCCATCTACCGCGATTCGTACGGAAGATGGGATCCCCGTCGCCTACGTCCAGACCCACACGGACACGTTCGAGCGTCGCATCCTTCAGACCGGCCCGAGCGACGGGGTGCATACGATCGTTGAGGCCGGTATCGAGTCCGGAGAGGTGGTGGTGACGCAGGGGGCGTACCAAGTCTACCTTGCCTCAGTGGATACCGAGGCTGGCGGTCATCATCACCATCATTGATCGAGACCTGCCCCGCCCGCCTAATCTCGACCGACGACATCGCCTTTTTCACGATCCTGCCTTCCTATGCTACGCGCTATCGTTGGCTGGTGCCTGAACAACCGCGTGGTTTCGCTGATTGCGGCGGGCCTCCTGGTCATTGCGGGCATCTACGCTGCTGTAACCATGCCCGTGGATGTGTTTCCAGATCTGTCAGCGCCCACCGTTACGGTGCTTACGGAGACGCGCGACATCGCCACCGAAGAGGTCGAAACGCTCGTCACCCGCCCGATTGAAACAAGCGTGCACGGCGCCACTGATGTCCGGCGTATTCGCTCCAACTCAATGCAGGGCATATCGGTCGTGTACATCGAGTTTGATTGGGGGACCGACGTGTTTCGCGCTCGGCAGATCGTAAACGAGCGCCTGCAGCAGGTCCAGGGCGATCTGCCGGACGGTATTGACGCGCCCGCACTTGCCCCGGTGGCCTCCATCATGGGTGAGATTCTGATCGTGGGGCTTACGAGCACGGAGCACGACGAGACCGATCTGCGTTCTGTAGCCGACTGGGACATCCGTCCGCGCTTGCTTGCACTGGAGGGTATCGCTCAGGTCGTGACGCATGGCGGGGAAGTCAAAGAGTATCAGGTGCAGCCCGATCTCAATGCTATGCAGGCGGCTGGGGTCACGCTCAGCGATGTGCTTGAGGCTGCCGCTGGAGCCAACCGCAACACCTCGGGGGGCATCTATCAGGAAGATGGTGAGGAGGTGCAGATTCGCGGGCTCGGGCGTGCTTACGACCTGGAATCCATCGGCGAGACCGTGGTTAACAGCCAAAGCGTAGCCGCCCCCACCCGCCTGCGCGATGTGGCCTCGGTCGAGATTGGAGCCAAACCGCGGCTCGGCACCGGATCGGTCAACGCCGAGTCGGCCGTTATCTTCTCCATCCAAAAACAGCCCGGCGTAAACACACTCACGCTCACCGAAGCCGTCGATGACGAACTCGACCGCATCCAGGCAGATCTGCCAGATGGCATGACGATCGAGCGTGACCTGTTTCAGCAGGCGAATTTTATTACGCTCGCTGTGAACAACGTCATCACGGCGCTTCAGTACGGGGCGCTGCTGGTGGTCCTCATCCTGTTTCTGTTCTTGTGGAACGTACGCACCACCGGTATCTCGCTTGCGGCGCTTCCCCTTGCGCTGGCGTTCACCTTCCTGGCGATGTATAGCTTCGGCATCACCATCAACACGATGACACTGGGCGGCCTGGCTATCGCTATTGGGGCGCTGGTGGATGATGCGATTATCGATGTCGAGAATGCCTTCCAGCGGCTGAAGGAGAACGCCGCGCTGCCACCGGACGAACAGGACTCGATCTGGAATGTCGTCTTCGAGTCGTCCATGGAGGTGCGGCGTCCGATCGTGATTACCACCGTGGCTATCGTCGTCATCTTCGTGCCGCTGTTCTTCCTTACCGGCATCGAAGGACGGCTGCTGCGCCCGCTTGGGTTTGCCTACATCGTCGCCATCATTGCGTCGCTGCTCGTGGCAATTACGGTTACGCCCGTGCTCTGCTACTACCTGCTGCCCAACGCCCCCACCGTACAGCAAGCTGAAGATCCATGGCTGATCCGACGGTTGAAAGCCGGATACGAGCCCTTGCTGGACGCATCGCTCCGGCATCGTCGTGCCGTAGCGATTGGGGCCGGCGTGCTGGTGGTGGCTACGCTGGTCGCGATGCCCTTTCTGGGGCGCGGCTTCCTGCCCGAGTTTCAGGAGGAAACAATGGTGGTGAACGTAGCAGCGCCTCCGGAAACGGGGCTGGACGCGTCGGATGAGATCGGGCGGCGCGTGGAATCCGAAATCCTCGCACATCCCGCCGTTACCTCCACCTCGCGGCGCACCGGACGCGCAGCGATGGATGAGCACATCCAGGGCGCACATTCCAGCGAGATTGATGTGCAGGTTGACCTGTCCAACCACACCGTCGACGACGTCATGGCGGATGTCCGCGCCACCCTTGAGGAGCTGCCGGTCGGCGCAAATGTATCGCTCAGCCAGCCCATTGGGCACCGCATCGACCACATGCTGGCAGGCACAGAGTCTGCCATTGCAATCAAGGTCTTTGGCCCCGACCTACTCCAGCTTCGCACGCTGGGCGAATCGATAGAGGCAGCGATCACCGATGTTGAAGGCGCGGTGGATGTGAACGTGGCCCAGCAAACACATGTCCCGCAGTTGCACATCGACGCCAACCGACCGGCGATGGCGCGCTACGGCGTTACACCCGGCCACCTGGCCGACTACATCGATGTGGGGCTGCGAGGGGCCGCGGTGTCGGAGGTGCTGGAGGGCGAGGCGCGCTACGACCTCACGGTGCGCCTCAATGAGGACCAGCGCGGCAGTGAGGCAGCTATTCGATCACTGCGGGTGGATACGCCCAACGGTCCCCGCGTGCCCCTGAACGACCTGGCCGACGTACGCCGCGAAGCCGGTCCGAACGCCGTAAGCCGCGAAAATGCACGCCGCGTGCTCACGGTATCCGCCAATGCGGCGGGTCGCGATGTGGGGAGCGTGGTGCAGGACATGCAGGAGCGGATCGATGCGGAGATCGACCTGCCAGACGGCTATTTCGTGCAGATCGGCGGACAGTATGCCCAGGCCCAGCAGGCCGCGCAAACGATCACCCTCCTCACGATTCTCGCCCTGCTCGTGGTGCTGATGGTGCTGATTCAGACGCTGGGGAGTACGCGCGGTGCGGTCCTCATTCTCGTCAACTTACCGCTGGCCCTCACCGGCGGCGTGGCCATCCTGTGGCTGCTTGGAGAGCCCCTCACCATCGCCGCACTTGTCGGATTCATCACGCTCTTTGGCATCGCCATCCGCAATGGCATCCTGCTGGTTGATCGCTACCTCGACAACCTGCAAGCTGGGCAGTCTTTGCGCGCCGCCATTGTAGAAGGCTCCATGCGCCGGCTGAGCCCCATTCTGATGACCGCCCTGACGGCGGGACTCGCTCTCATCCCCCTGGCGCTTAGCGGCGGACAGCCTGGCAATGAGATCCAGGCGCCCCTGGCCATGGTCGTGCTGGGTGGCCTCCTTACCGCTACAGCCTTGAACATGGTGGTGCTTCCTGCCCTGTTTCTTCTCTTTGGGCGGCGTGCCTAATGCCCGTTACGCTCAACGCTTCAGCCGCCCCGGTTACCTACTCTTCGATCTACGCGGCTTTACATGCAGATGCTCAAATCAAAATCTACTCGACGAAGCTGTCACGATATTGCAGACTGCGATGAACATCCGCGCGCTGTCCCTTGCTGTCCTCGTTTTGGCATTGCTTACGGCATGCAATGCGCCCGGATCAGCTATGGAGGATGATCCACCCTCCGATGACCCTGCGCCTGAAGACGACCGCTACGAATTGGCCGCCTCGTACTCTGCCGAGAAAGCGGGCGATGCGATTGTGATCTACGAGGCGGGCGACGTCAAGCGTGCTGAGGGACAGAATGGCTTTGACCTCGATGACGCTCACTTTCTCGCCAGCGGTACCAAATCATTTTCCGGCGTGATGGCATGGGCCGCTGCCGAAGATGGTTTGCTGGACATCGACGCGCCCGTATCTAATGTCATTTCTGAGTGGGACGACGATGAGGCGAAGGCTTCCATCACGCTGTATCAACTGCTCACCTTGACATCCGGGCTGAACCCCGGCTCTCCAGGCCAGGCTTCGATTTTTGAAGAAGCACTGGTCCGCGATCTCGTCCATGAGCCCGGCGAGAGTTTTCGATACGGTCCGGGGGCCTTTCAGGCGTTTGGCGGCGTTTTGACGGAAGTGCTCGACGGTGAAGACCCCTCCGACTATTTGCAGCGTCGTATTCTCGATCCGATTGGCGCATCTTTCGATAGCTGGAACCGCGTAGACAGCGATCCGCAGTTGGCCGGGGGCGCCTTCCTGACAGCCGACGATTGGCTCCGCTTTGGGCAACTAATTCTACAGGATGGATCCTGGAATGGCACGCAGGTGCTCCAACCCGGCTTGCTGGATGCATTGCTGCAGACGCCTGACGCGGCGCCAGGCTACGGACTCACGTTCTGGGTGAACGCGCCGCTTTCGTCCGATGATGCGTTTCTTGATGATGCGCCCGGCTCCCCAGACGTTGACGGTTCGGAGGGCTTTCTCTACGCCGATGGCCCCAGCGATATTCTGATGGCTGCGGGGCTCTTCAATCAGCGTCTGTACGTCATTCCCTCTCGCGATATGGTGGTCGTCCGATTTGGTCGGGCCGATCCTTCCTGGAGCGATGCCGAGTTTTTGGCACGGGCATTAGACGGTGAGGACATTGAGCGTCCATCGGCCCGCAGAGACGACCAACAAGCCGAGAATCCAGATCTGATAGCCAATCTGCGGGTAACACAACTGACAAACGAACTCGATCTAACTCCCGATCAGCGGGCTACTCTGCAGCCCATCATTAAGGAGCACACCGAGGCGATGAGCGAACTCCTCGGCCCCTTTCGCTCAGATGATCGTCTACGCCCCCTACAGCGACTTCGGCTGCTGCGTCAGGTCCGCAACCAGCAGGAAGCCACCGATGAGGCCATCGAAGCCGTCCTGACCGAGGGGCAGGTGGAGCGGTATCGCGAACTCCGTGACGAGGAGCGCGAAATGTGGCGGGAGGAGCGGTAACCGTCCCAATCAACGGCATGAGATCGCCGCGTCGCTAGCGTTCCTCGCAATGACATAATCAAAGATGCTTTTGTGGGTCTACTTAGCTCAGTCCCGGTAATCCTCGTAGTAGAACTTGAAGGAGCCCTCGGTGACATGCACCGTGTCGGGCAGGCGGTATAGGTGTTCAAACTCATCGCGTTCGTAGTCGCGCCGGGCAAAACTTCCCTGCCAGGTGCCCTCAACGACTTCACGCGCTTCGTCATACTGGGTGATGGTAACTTTATTGGTGGAGTCGGGAATAGGATCATGGTAGGAGATCGTCACATCATAGTCCGATCCCACAATTATACCTCCATAGTAAAGGAGGCTACCACTTGGGTCTTCACCTTCGTACGTGTCAAGAGAGTAGGTGCCCTCGCCCTCGAAGGGAACCCTGAGACTAAAGTTTTGAATATAGTAGATTTCTGCAAGCTCTTCCTGGCTAAACGTGATTCCGAAATAATTTTCAAAGGGAAAAACGGCCCGTGTCATTTTCTCTGCCTCGGCAGACACCGCAGGCCACTCCTCGCCGTTGACTTTGAAAGAGTACTCGTTTTCAGGTTCGTCCTCTTCGGATTCATCGTCATCGGTTAATCCAAGCACGTTGCATCCGCCTAACAATACGAGGCATAAGGACAAAATTAGTGCAACGATTCGTTTGCTTGATCGCTCGTTACGTCGCATCATGATCATTGGTCACTTTAGAGGGGGAGACTGAATATCAAAAATAAAGGGAAGGCGGTTACTGCAGCGGTTATTGCATGAGTAGTCCGCCTTCCCTCTTGGCGTTGCGATTATTTGACCACGGTTATCGTTGTGGTCTCTTGTTGCCCTTCAGCATCAAGATGGACGATATAGGTTCCGCTTGATAAAGACGTAGCATCCAGCATCACGCTATGCTGCCCGGGTTGATACCGACCCTCAGCAATTGTCGTGATACGACGACCCGTTATATCAAACAGGGTTAGTGTAGCATCTGTCTGTTGAGGCACAGAAAAACCAATGGTGGTTGAAGTCCCAAACGGGTTTGGATAATTACCATCCAGCGAGATCTCCTCGGGCTTAACGTCGTCTGGTTTCAAGTGGCTTGCAGCTTCTGTCGAAGCAATTTCACTGCTTTCGTAGTTGTTGTCAGCAACACTACGTTGAAACTCACAGATAAACTGATCGTCGCAGTCGGAAGGCGGGACGTACACCGAACGCGTAGCCGAAGCGGTTTGCCCACCGCTACTGACTTCTAAAGTGGCATAATGCGTTTGGTTTTCTTGCAGCGTAACAGAGAAGCTTTCATCTGTACTCACGACCGAGCCAGGATTAGTTGGGTCTGTGCTTAGACGCCATTCATAATCGTAATCGCCTGTTCCGCCACAGGCACTGGCACTAAAGGTGTACTCATTGGTGCTGGCACCAGGAGTCGGAAACGCGCTTATAGTAGTTCCCAGTGATTCAGGACTGTTGAAGTTTGCAATTGTAGGCGCCGAGTTTCTAAAGGCACGAGCATTATCGCGACTGCTTGTTCCTAATGATGCTCCCTTGTATGAACGGTCGGGGTTAGAAAAATCTTGAAATCTTGAGTATGGTCCAGGAGTGTATGCCATGATAGTTGAACCATAGCTTCTGAAGGGCAACCACCAAGTTGGGCGATACGAAAACCGATGGCCATACGCGTAGTCGTAAACTGGATTAGCTAATGTGGGATCATTCGGGTGATGTTGCCCTGCCTGTAGGTGGCCTACCTCGTGAGCAAATGTATTGGAATGAAAATACACAGGTAACCAAATGAAGAAATGGGCCACATGCAAAAAACAAATGTGAGGCCTGGGTTTAGTCAGTCAGATAGGTTCATGCTAGTATCCACTTGGGTGCCCTTAACAAGCAGCAGATCACACCTCCAGTCCCTCATTATATTCTTTTTTAGTTGTATAGAGAATATATTGATACTACCTTAAGTAGCATTAGGGCGCCCTTAAGCGTCAATAGGGGGTTTGTACGTCTCGGAACAAGATACTTGTGTAGTATATATACTCTCTCGCAAACTTGTTATAACAACACGCAGACATCGCCATCCGCTATGATTGAATTGCTTTCTCAAACCTGGCCCTGGTACGTGGCGGGTCCTATTATTGGACTCATTGTGCCGGCCTTGCTCATTGCCGGGGGGAAAATGTTCGGCATCTCCGCCAACCTGCGCCACGCCTGTGCTGCCACAATCCCGGGACGGGTTGAGTTCTTTCAGTACGATTGGAAGAAGTATGGATCGTGGAATCTGGTGTTTGCGCTGGGCATTGTGCTGGGGGGCTTTATTGCTACCACCGTGCTGGCGCACCCCAACCCTGAGATTGGCATTTCGGAAGGGGCGCGGGCGCAACTTACTGCACTGGGCATTTCCGACTTCACGGGGCTCTTGCCGAATGACATCTTTACGTGGGAGGGGCTGGCTTCGCTTCCCGGAGTCATTATGATTGCGGTTGGTGGCTTTCTGGTCGGATTCGGGGCGCGCTACGCCGGCGGGTGTACCTCCGGCCACGCTATTAGCGGACTCGCCGACCTGCAGGTGCCTTCGCTCATCGCTGTGATTGGATTCTTTATCGGCGGGCTGTTTGTCACCTACGTCGTGCTGCCTCTGATATTGTAGCACCCTGCTGCCTCACGCGCTCCCCTGTTAACACACTTTGCTGATTTGTTATGGCTACGACAACCCAACAACCCGAACAAAAGGAAGCGAATCTGACGGTAGGTGGCTTCTTTGGCTACCTGCTGCTCGGTACCATCTTCGGCATCATCTTCGTCCAGAGTGAGGTGGTGTCCTGGTTTCGCATCCAAGAGATGTTTCGCTTTGAAGCGTTCCACATGTACGGCATCATCGGAAGCGCCGTGGTGGTGGCGATGATTGGCGTACAGGCGATCAAGTACTTCGACATTCGCACACTCGATGGCGAGAAAATCACCATTAACCCGAAGCAGTGGTCGAACTACCGCTATTGGGTCGGCGGCATCATGTTTGGTCTCGGATGGGCCCTCTTGGGTGCCTGCCCCGGCCCCATCTTCGCGCTGATCGGTGGCGGATACTCCGTGATGATTGTGGCGCTGCTTAGCGCGATAGCCGGTACCTGGGTGTACGGCGCGCTGCGTCCGCATCTACCGCACTAATTCCTTCTACCCCCAAGATGTCATCCATTCGGCATCTTTCATGGGATGCAATATTGTGTCCCGCCTCTGTTTCTTTCCAACTAACCCGGACAGACTACTATGCTATTCCGTCAGATTTTCGACCCCAAACTCGCTCAGTACGCGTACCTCATTGGCTGCCAGCAAACCGGTGAAGCGCTTATCATCGACCCCGAGCGCGACATCGACCAGTACCTGGAGCTCGCCGAAGAAGAGGGCGTTGAAATTGTGGCCGTTGCGGAGACGCACATCCACGCCGACTTCCTGTCGGGCGCCCGTGAGTTTGCCGAGCGCTTCGATACAAAGCTGTACCTCTCCGACGAGGGCACCGACGACTGGAAGTACGAGTGGATCAAAGAGCCGAAAGAGAGCGGCGGCTCGTACGATGCCCAACTGCTTTACGACGGCGACACCTTCACGATCGGCAACATCGAGGTTGAGGCCGTTCATACGCCGGGCCACACGCCCGAGCACCTCGCCTTTACGATCACCGACAAGGGCGGAGGCGCTACGGAGCCGATGGGCGTTGTAACCGGCGACTTCGCATTTGTGAACGACCTGGGTCGTCCCGATCTGCTCGAATCGGCGGCCAAAGTCGAAGGCGTGATGGAGCCGTCGGCGCGTGAGCTCTACAGCTCGGTGCAACGTTTCCTCGACATGCCCGACTACATGCAGATCTGGCCCGCCCACGGCGCCGGATCCACCTGCGGCAAAGCCCTGGGTGCCGTGCCGCAGACGACGATCGGATACGAGCGCAAGTATAACCCGATGGTCGGCGCTGCGCTTGAAGGGGAAGACCGCTTCGTGGAGGCCATCCTCGACGGACAGCCCGAGCCGCAGCTCTACTTTGCGCGTATGAAGCGCGACAACAAGCTGGGGGCGCCCGTACTTGGCCAACTTCCGCAGCCCAAGAAGCTGACTGTGCGCGAGCTGAAGACCCACGCCGAAAACGATGAATCGCTCATCGTGGATACGCGCATCGACCGCTCCGCCTTCATGGAGACGCACGTTCCGGGGGCGCTCTATGCGCCGATGAACAAGTCGTTCAACACGGTGGTTGGCTCGCTCGTCGAAGACGAAACGACCCCAATTGTGTTGCTCATCGACGAGGGCGACGTTGAAGAAGCCGTGCGCGACCTGGTTCGCATCGGATACGACAACGTGGTAGCCTTTGCCACGCTCGAAACCCTGCAGCGCTACTTTGCGGATGCGGAGACGGCCTCCATCGAAGAGATCGACTTCGCCGAACTGGAGCAGCGCCGCCACGCCGACGATACCGCCGTGGTTGACGTCCGCTTCCGCTCGGAGTACGACGCCGGACACGTAGCAGGCGCGCACAACGCCTCCTACACCCGCCTGCCAGAGTACGAGGCCGACCTGCCTGATGCTGACACGCTGCTGGTGCACTGCGGAAGCGGAGCCCGCGCCGCTGCCTCCGCGGCCTATCTGGCCCGCGCCGGACGTAGCGTGGCATTCGTAAACGGCAACTTCTCGGACTACGAGGCGCCTGTTTCGGAAGAAGCCGTTGCCGCGTAACATGGGCAGATGCCCTCAATATACAGCAGGAGCGGCCTGGCTACCAGGTCGCTCCTGTCTTGTTTTTGCACCGAACGTCTTTGATGCACCTGGCCTGAGCCTCCCATGCTTGCTAAACTGCGCTCTGCGCTCCCACTTCTCGATCAACTGGCCGAGTACAATGCCAAGGCCCTGAAAGGCGACCTCTCGGCGGGCCTCACCGTAGGCGTGATGCTCATTCCACAGGGCATGGCGTACGCGCTCATTGCAGGCCTGCCGCCGATCTACGGGCTCTACGCTTCGCTTATCCCTCTTGTGGGATACGCCATCTTCGGCACCTCCCGACAGCTGGCGGTCGGACCCGTGGCGCTGATTTCGCTTCTTGTGGCCGCAAGCGTCGCGCCACTGGCTGAGGGAGATCCCGAGCGATACATCATGCTCACACTGGTACTTACGCTCATGGTGGGCGTACTGCAACTGCTGATGGGACTCCTGCGATTTGGCTTCCTGGTCAACTTTTTGTCGCACCCCGTACTTAGCGGGTTTACCTCCGCAGCCGCCCTTATCATTGGATTCAGTCAGCTAAACCACCTGCTCGGCATCGAGATTGAGCGCTCTAACTACATCCACGAGATTGCCTGGGCGGCTATTCAACAGGCAGATGTCATCCACTGGCCTACCGTGGCGCTGGGAGTGATCGGCATTGCGCTGCTGGTCATGCTCAAGCGGTGGTCCAATGCGATCCCAGGCGCGCTGGTGGCCGTGGTGCTGGCTACGGGTGCGGTGTGGGTCCTGGGCGGCTCCCAAACCGGTATATCGATGGTACAAGATGTGCCAAGTGGACTCCCTGACCTGGTCGTGCCCACCTTTACAATGGCTGATTTGCAAGCGCTGCTGCCGGGGGCGCTTACCATTGCATTCATCGGATTCATGGAGTCGATTGCTGTAGCAAAGGTGTACGCCCGGCGCAATCGGTATAGTCTCGATGCAAACAAGGAACTGGTTGGCCTGGGGATGGCCAATGTTGCGGGTGCGTTCTTCCAGGCATATCCCACTACGGGTGGCTTCTCTCGTACCGCCGTGAACGCCGATGCCGGATCCAAAACCAACCTTGCAGCCGTAATTAGTGCCGCGGTGATTGGGCTTACGCTGCTGTTTCTCACACCACTCTTTTATTACATGCCGCATGCGGTACTGGCAGCCATTGTGATGGTGGCGGTGTCGGGCCTCATCGACTGGAAGGAGGCCATGTATCTGTGGCGCGTTGATCGGCGCGACCTGGCACTCATGGGGCTCACGTTTGTGGCGACGCTTGCACTGGGGATTGAAGAGGGCATCATCGCTGGGGTGATTGTGTCGCTGATTGCAGTCATCCATCAGAGCGCGACCCCGCATACGGCCATCATGGGGCGCCTGCCCGATTCGACCACCTATCGGAACCTCAAGCGCAGTCCCGATGCGATTACACGGAGTGATGTGGTGGTCGTACGCATGGATGCGGCGCTCTACTTTGCGAATGTGTCGGCGTTTAAAGATCTGGTTAGCGAGGTAGATATCGAGGGCGAGGCGTTGCAAGCAATTGTGATTGATATGTACCCGGTGAATCGCATGGATTCGACCGCCGCGCACGCACTGCACGAAGTTATTGAGATGTGTGCTGAGAACGATGTGGCGTTGTACCTTGCGGGTGTTAAGGGCCCAGTGCACGATGTGTTAAGTCGAGCCGGTGTTATCCATGAGTTGGGACCGGGTCACTTGTTTTATGAGGTGCACAGCGCCGTTCAGGCCGCTGAAGAGGCGCATCGCAATGGAGAGCAACGCAGCCGAGATGGGCTGTCATCGGCTCCGCAGCCAACGGCGCCTGATTCAGAACCCTCTGAAACAACGGCATAGCGGCAGAATCACGCGTTGTTGAACGAAAGCGCGGGAACGTTGATATGGGGCGTTGGAGTTGCTATCGTGATTTGTTGCCATACATCAACTTCCATTTGCTATGCCGTTTTCACGCGAGGCTTTGCAAGAGCACTTGAAAGGACATCCGCCCGAGTTTCAGCCTGTGCACACGCTGCTGGGAGAACGCCCACTTGCTTGTGTCGATGGGCGCGCGGCTCATGCGGTGGCTGGTGTGCCCGGAGGTAATGCTGGGCTCTTCGTGCTTCTTCTTACAGCGTTGGAGCGGCATCAAAAGGTGCATCTGCCAGATGCGCGTATGAGGGCGTTGTTTGATGCGTATCTGGATCGGTTCGGGCAGTTTTATCTGCATTCGGACCAAGATGCTGTCGCGTCGTTGCTCGATGTGGTCGAGAAGCGCGGCCTGGCCAGTTCTTTAGCAGGGTCTGATTTGCTACAGCATCCTAACGAGGGCATTCGCGAGGCCCTGCGCGCATTGGTCACGTATCCGCCCCACATTGGATGCGGCCACCTGCGGCTGTTGATGCAACATCCTGCCGCCTATGGAACGCGGCGTGGAATCACGACGCTGGTGATCAAGCAGTTCTTTGATCGGCTGTGGGAAGGCGACGATCGCCTCGTCTTTGAAGTGCTCGAAGGTCACCATGCCGAGGAAGCTGTGGTATGCCTGCATCCAGAAGCCCATTCCGAGGAAAACGCTGCCGACCATGATGATTGGACGGTGCCCTTGCAGCTTCCCATGGCGAACAAGCAACAAGTCTTTGTGCATCATCCGGAGGCGCAGGCCTATATGTATGCGCAGCACGCGCGCTTTTTGAACGAGGAGGGATTGATTGAAGAAGATGATCGCATTGCGTTTATCCGTGCACAAAACCAGGTCGGCGCGCGTCACCTGCAGCTTACCCTGTCGCACCTGGCCCCTCACCTTCCGATATTCGACGCCTATCCTTCCGATGAGGGCATGGAGGTGACAGCACGGTAGTGCTGTGTCACAGCTCAATCTTCGGGTTGCAACACCCCCACTTTAATGATGTCATCTTGAGCGGAGCGGCTCCGCCTAGGAGACGCGTAGTCGAAAGATCTCCCTCGAAATGAGCAGGGCCGCTCGATCGATCAGAGCCTGCTGAGCGCTGAGGAGATGTTTCGACGCGCTTCGGGCCCTGGGGGCCCTTCGCTTGCTCAACATGACAGAACATTTGGTTTAAGATGCTTCAACGCGAGGCCACTCCATACCATAACATTCAGGTGTGACACACCAGTAGTGCCCCGGCAGATCGGCGGGAACACCAGCTATCTCCTGCTATGGGCTTTACTCACATTGCACCGTTCATTATCCCGACGCGTTCATTATGCAACGAACTGCGATGATGGAGCCTACATGACAAGCACGTATCATTGAACCGCTAACGGACGCAGAGCGTCCACGGCAGCGTCGCGACGCGGAGCATCGCGACGAGTGTCCACAACTCTCACGTGTCACAGAACAGCAGTAGCCTACTAACAATCGCGTACCTTTCAACCGCCTCTCAACGCAAAAAAGGGCGCGCCCGCTACAAACGGACGCGCCCAAGCTGTGTACACCTAAACACGGAAAGCCGCGTTTAGGCTATTACGAAGATGGTTCGAGACGGAAAAGCGAGCCGTCCGACTCATCGTTCAGGATGTAGAGAAAGCCATCGGGGCCGGTTCGCAGATCGCGAATGCGTCCGATCTCTTCGTTCAGCAGCTCTTCTTGGTGAACGACCTCATCGCCATCCAGCACGACGCGGTGAATGTGTTCTTTAGCGAGGGCGCCGACGAAAATGTCGTTCTGCCAGTTTTCAAAGGCATCGCCCGTGTAGAACGTCATGCCCGAAGGAGCAATGGAGAGCGGCGACCAATGCAACACCGGATACACAAAGTCGCCTTCATCGGGGTCAATGCCGATAGGCGAGTCGTCGCGGTACTCGGTGCCGTACGTGGCCTCGGGCCAACCGTAGTTCGCACCGGCCTGAATGATATTCAATTCGTCGCCGCCTCGGGGACCGTGCTCATGAGCCCACACGTCGCCCGACTCGGGGTTGATGTCAATGCCTTGCTGATTCCGGTGCCCGTACGAGAAGATGGTATCTTTTGCATCGTCATCCCCCACAAACGGATTGTCTTCGGGGACGCTGCCATCATCGTTGAGGCGCAGCGTGGTGCCCGACTCATCTTGTAGGTCTTGGGCCGGATCGCGAAGGCCGCGGTCGCCAATGGTTACGAGGAAGGTGCCGTCATCGAGGAAAAGGAGACGAGAGCCGTAGTGGCGGCCCGGCTCGTGCGCTGGATCTTGGACATGCAATGTCTCGAACTCAGCCAGTGTCGTGCCGTCCAATTGGGCGCGGGCTACCGTCGTAGAGGTTAGGCCCTCCCCTTGTGCGGCGGAGTAGGTGAGGTAGAACCAGCCGTTGTCTTCATATTCAGGATGAAGCACCACATCAAGCAGGCCTCCCTGGTTTTGCGCTTCAATATCGGGCAGCCCACTCACTTCTTGCACAGTGCCATCGGCATCGACAAGGTTGAGGCGTCCGGGGCGTTCGGTAATGAGCATGCGGTCATCGGGCAAGAACGCAACGGCCCAGGGGTGCTCCAGGCCACTAACGACTTCGACCACGTCGAACGTAGCATCGTCGCTCTCTACGTTTTCAAGGACGACGGTGCGATTGGCATCCTCATTGGCTGAATTATCGTTGAGGGCATCATCGGATGGAGCGTCACCGCATCCGATAAGAGCTAGGCTCAAGACCAGAGCCACACTGTATGATAAAAGAGCGCGCATAAAGCATGAGTAGGTTGTGAAGCAAGAGTACGGACACTCCACGGCACGCGTACGGCGTCGATCCGTTTCCCTATCATCAAACAATGTTACGGGTTTCGAGCCGTACGCTATACGATGCGGTAGCAAGCCGCCGTTTTATCCAAATTACGTCTTTGTGAAGTTAAGCTATGAGGCAGCATACACCTCCTCTCGTACACGTGGGGCCTGCGTATCCGTACCGGGGGGGCATTGCGCAGTTTACAGCGCTTACCGCCCGCGCCATGCACGAGGTCGGACATCCGCCTATGCTGTGCACGTTTCAGCGGCAGTATCCGCGTTGGCTGTTTCCGGGACGTACGCAAACGGTAGAGCACGATGCCCCACCCGCAGATTTGCCACGCCCCGAGCGGCGCATCGACACGCTGAATCCGTGGACCTGGCACCGCACGGCGCAGTGGATGCGTAGCGGAGCCTACAGCGGGGCTATCTTTCAGTACTGGATGCCCTTCATGGCGCCTCCGTTTGGGTGGATGGCCCGCCGGATGCGTGCTGCCGGGTATCCCGCTGTGGCTGTCGTTCACAACGCACTGCCCCACGAGCGCCACTGGGGCGACGCTTGGCTGACCCGGTGGTTTCTGAACAGTGTAGACGGAGCCGTTGCACTCTCCGAAGCGGTGGAAGCCGACATCCGCCAACTGGCCCCGCATCTTCCGGTACGCCATGTGCCCCATCCCACCTACACGCAGTTTGGCACCGGGCCAACGCGTGCCGAAGCACGAGCGCATCTTAACCTCCCTGAAAACACGCCTGTAGCGCTCTTCTTTGGGTTCGTGCGTCG
Source organism: Natronotalea proteinilytica (assembly GCF_055379935.1). Classification (NCBI taxonomy): domain Bacteria; kingdom Pseudomonadati; phylum Rhodothermota; class Rhodothermia; order Rhodothermales; family Salisaetaceae; genus Natronotalea; species Natronotalea proteinilytica. The sequence continues at coordinate 330,020 of NZ_AP043947.1, forward strand.
GTATAAAGGGCTGGATGTGTTGCTGAATGCCTGGCCCGCAGTGCAGCAAACTCACCCCGATGCCCATCTGATGATCGCCGGAGAAGCCTACGACGATCCCGCCCCCTACCGGGCCCAGATGCGCGCCTGTCCGCGGCCCACCCAGGTGCACTGGAGCAACCAGTACATTCCAGATGACGAGGTAGCTACTTATTTTGCTGCGGCCGATGTGGTTGTGCAGCCATATCGCCACGCCACACAAAGTGGTGTCGTGCGCATTGCTGCCCATGCGAACCGTCCGGTTATCGTAACCAACGTAGGCGGACTGGCCGAGAGCGTGGACCCCGGGCGCACTGGCTTTGTGGTGCCCCCCGATGATGCCGAAGCGCTTGCACAGGCCCTACAGACAGCGTTCGAGCGTCGGGCCGAACTGCAGGGGCCATACGACAACAGCGCAACCCAGGAGACGCTAGCTCGTGCACTGTGCGAGTTGATAAATAACTCAGGATCAACTGGTTAGGTCGTTCCACACACACAGGCACGCAGCAAGCAACCCTACGAATCCTGCAAAAAAAAACCTGAAGATACCCAGTTGCTTCCGAACTCCCGGTCTGCTCCATCCGTACGTGGGCTCGTGATAAACGAAACGGCCTGTTGAGGGGGCCGCTTGTAGAATCGTTTCTGTCTTTTCGTCTCCGTTTATGAGTGCTACCCGTCTTTCGTACGAATCAGTGGTTGGCTGCCGGGTCGGGCGCTGGCCGTTTGGAATGCCAAGCCAGGCCATCTGCTACCGGGTTGAACACACTCTCATTGATACCGGCCCGCCCAATCAGTGGCGAGCGGTGCGACGGTTCGTTGAGGAGGAGCATCAGGCGCATGGGATTGAGCGGGTGGTCTGTACACATCACCATGAAGACCATTCGGGCAACGCAGCACGTATTCAGAAACTGTTGGATGTGCCGGTGTATGCCCCCGAAAAAAGTCTGGAGCGGCTTGAAGAGGGATTCCCAATCGAAATATATCGTCGCATCGTGTGGGGCACTCCGCCGTTCGTAACCGCGCAGCCCCTACCCGAGACGCTCCCACTTGCCTCTGGCGCGACGCTCCGTGCACATCCGGCCCCCGGTCATGCCGATGACATGGTGTGCCTGCACATCCCCGAACGCCGGTGGCTCTTTACTGCCGATCTGTTCCTCTCGCCTCGTGTTGAGTATCTCCGCTACGATGAGGATGTATACGCGCTCGCCGACTCGCTGCACCGCATGGCGCAGCTTAATGCCGATACGCTGTTCTGCGGGCATCGGGGCGTGGTGGAGCATGGCGCACAGGCGTTGCAAACAAAAGCTCGGTATCTCGAAGCACTCTGTGGACAAGTGAACCGGCGGTATTATCGTGAGCAGCAGCCCCTGCCGCGGATTCAGCGTGAGTTGTTGGGGCGTGAAGGGCTGTTGCGCTGGGTCACCGGTGGCGACTTCTCCAAAAGCAACCTCATTGATTCGTGCATTCGCCATGACGATAGTGCACCAGGGGGGACCTACGACATGATCACCACCCCAACTCCGATGCAGTAGTGGTGTGGTCACACCTGAATGTTATGGTATGGAGTGGACTCGCGTTGAAGCATCTCAAACCAAATGTTCTGTCATGTTGAGCAAGCGAAGGGCCCTCAGGGCCCGAAGCGCGTCGAAACATCTCCTCGGCGCTCAGCAGCTACTGGCAAACCAACAGCCCTGCCCATTTCGAGGGAGATCTTTACTCACTACGTTCGTCAGTCGCTTCGCTCGTGTCAGGACTCCGCACCTGCTAGACGCAGTTGCTCCGCTCAAGATGACATCATTAAGACGGGGGTGTTGCAACCCAAACATTGATCTCTGACAGAGAAGTAGGGCTGTGTCACACCTGAATGTTATAGTCCAAAATTGTCATCGCGAGGAGGGAGTCCTGCGACTGACGCGGCGATCTCATGCCGTTGATTGGGCGGCTACATCCGATCTGGTAGCAATGAGATTGCTTCGCTCCGCTCGCAATGACAAGGTTGTGGATTTTTCTCGGTATGATAGGGTGCACATGCGTTACCCAAACTTTGACCTGTGACAGAGCAGTAGTACTTTGGCACACCTGAATCCTGGGGTGGATCATGAGCTATCAACACTTATAGTCATCCCAGACAAGGCGCCCCAGCGCCGCAGAGCCGGGATCTACCCTGACAACAAGCCGGATCATAGAGACCTTGCACGCTGGGTAGCGGCTCAATAGCCGCCCGGGATATCCGCTCCGCTCCTGATCCCGGGCTACGGAACGGCACGATGTGAGTACAATCCATAGCCGGGGAGCGCTTGCATTCCCGGCAGTCAGAGCATTCCGATTGTGCTTTTGTTTGGTGCAGGTATCCATCAGCATTCGGTGACATTCACCGGGATCTGGGCAGCCAGGCCGCCCTCGGAGGTTTCCTTGTACTTGCTGCTCATATCGCGTGCGGTTTCCCACATCGACTGGATCGCGGTGTCGAGCGGAACCTTCGCCTGCGCGGGGTCGCTTTCGAGCGCAATGTTGCTGGCCGTAATTGCTTTGATGGCGCCCATCGAGTTGCGTTCGATGCACGGCACCTGCACAAGTCCGCCTACCGGATCGCAGGTGAGGCCCAGGTGGTGTTCCATCGCGATTTCGGCAGCCATCAGTGTTTGTTCGACCCCACCGCCAGAGCATTCAGTGAGTGCGGCACTGGCCATGGCCGAGGAGACGCCGATCTCGGCCTGGCAGCCGCCCATCGCTGCGGAGATGGTAGCGCCTTGCTTGAAGAGGCTGCCGATTTGGGCCGCTGTAAGCAAAAAGCGGGGGACATCGTCTCGGGTTCCTCCACTAAAACACAGATAGTACATGAGCACCGCCGGGATGACCCCCGCGGCGCCGTTGGTGGGAGCCGTAACCACGCGGCCAAACGAGGCGTTTTCTTCGTTCACGGCAATGGCAAACGCACTGACCCACTTCAAGATGGTTTGGAATCGGTCGTCGTTGGTGCGAATCGCCTCAATCCACGATGAAGCCCCGTCGTAGCTGGGCATATCCTCATGGGCATCGATCAGTGCGTCGTGCATGCGGGCCGCACGGCGCGATACGTCGAGTCCGCCGGGAAGTGTGCCGGTGGTGTGGCAGCCCCGGTACATGCAGCGCTTCATCACATCCCATATCTCCAACAAGCGGGCATCGATTTCAGCGTCGGAGCGCCAGACGCGTTCGTTACGCCGCACCAGTTCTGAGACTGAGTACCCGTTATGTTCGCAATGGTCTTTTAGGTCATTGCCCGTGCCACAAGGGTAGGGCAGCGTCACATCGTAAGTCTGCTCATCCTCGTTTTCAGTGTCCGACTCATGCACTACGAAGCCACCACCTACCGAGTAGTAGGTATCATCGGTGGTGGTGTCATCGTCGAATGTGGTGTGGATGGTGAGCGCATTGGCATGGTAGGGCCGCGTCTCATTACGCTTGAAAACCAGGTCGTCGTCAGGGTCGAATGCAACGGTGTGTGTGTCATTGAGCGCGATCTGCTTCAGGTCGCGAATCGTTTCGACGCGCGTTTCGACGGCCTTCACCGGAATGGTTTCAGGATCTTCGCCCCGCAGTCCGAGCAACAACGCTTTGTCGGTGCCGTGGCCCTTGCCCGTTTTCGCTAACGAGCCGTATAGTGTGATGGCGACATGCGTCACCTCCGTCAGCCGATTCATGTCGGCCAAACGCTGCACATGTTGGCGGCAAGCTACCCAGGGCCCCATGGTGTGCGAACTGGATGGCCCAATGCCAATCTTGAAAATGTCGAACGCGCTAATGGGCTCAGGCGCACGCTTCGCAGGCGTGGCCGATGCCGGAGCGCCCGATGGGTCTGCAGTGCTTTTCATGATGCACAAAGGGGTGTCTCAACAGAACGTGAGGGAAAGCGCTCCGTGAATGTATCAGGAAGCGCTTCCAGGTGCGTTATGGATAGGAACGCGCTGCGGGGGGTGGGTTCCAAAGAGTACGTAACCTTAACGCACGCGGCGGGCTGTTTGTTGGCCTCCTGAGAATTCCTACTACGGCGTGTTCGGGATTGCTCTAATACCGGCGGCTATCAAAGGGGAGGCCCCAGCGTAGCCCAATCGACGGATTCAGGTACCGATCGCGGTCGCGTTCGGCATCCAGCAGCACTTCCGCTCGCACGGCGCCTTCAAGAAGCAGTTGCGGGAGCAGTTCAACGCCAACATATCCTTCTGCGGTCCACTGCGTCTGACGTACGCCATGGAGCATAGGCACGTTGTTACTGCTTACGCGTGTTTGGTTGGAACGTGTGGCATCGCCCCCAAAATTTTCATCGGCGGTGTTTCGTCCGCGTACGGTGTAGGCGGCATGCACAGCTGCTTGCCAGGCACTTGGCGGGTCGTACTCGGCGATAAGCGCCACATCAATGCTATTGGGGCCGGTGGGATACCCCAGTCCGTCATCCCAATGAGCGTAAGCGTTCGGCACATACGTGTGAGCATAGATGTACGGACGCAGTCGTGCAAATTCGCCACGCACCGCCCAGCTTGAATAGCTGGGCGGCACCCAATGTGCACCAACCATCCAGGCCCACTTGTTGCCCCACCACTGCTGTCCGATCTGGTTGACATCCAGTTCGTCGAGGATAAACTGGCCGTACAGCCGCAGTCCGGGCGTTGCCACCCAGCCGGCATCGATGCCTACGATGGCGCGGTCGGGGCTGCCCAACTCGCGCTCCACGGCTCGCAGAAAGATCAGCGGATTTAGAAATGCAATGTCGTATCCAGTGCGCGTAACCGTGGAATCGCGCTCGGGTGCCATGACGATGGTCTCAAACAGGCCAACTTCAAACCGGTCGGACAGGTTAATGGCCAGCCGGTGCGAAGCCCCGTAGCTTTTGGGGCGGCGATCGAGATCTACCTCTTCATCTGGAGCCGAAGGGCCGGCTGGGGCCGCGTAGCGTGTAAACAGATTGGTGTACTGCACACGCCAGAACGAGGTGCGAATCTGAAGCTGGTTGTACGGCGCACTGAAGTTAGAGAGCATCACCGAGCCCGGTCCATGGCCCCATCGGTTCTGGTCGCGTCCGAAGCGCACCTCAAAGAAGCGACTTCGGAAACCTACCACGCCTCGAAAGTCGGCATAGTCGTAGGTCCGGTCGTCGCGCACCGAAATGGCACCGCGGCGAGGTACGGTGGTACGGCCTTCCGTCTGCATCTGAGCGCGTGGCGGACGGACGCGGTTGGCGGTGAACTGTCCGTCGTAGAAGAAGTGACGCCACACACGCCCACGTACACGCAGTCCAGCGGTGCCGCGCCAGGTTTCCATTGTCCGGTCGCGATTGGGAAAGCCGGTTTGCTCCAGCCCTCCGATTGTGCTATACAGCAGCGGATTGACATTCAGCGTCCCCCAGTCGCCGACGGTGCTATACATGTCGAATCCATTTGCGTAGAGGCGTCTTGTTGAGCGGTCGGGGCCCTCGCGATACCGATCCAGGTGTCGCTGTTCATTTGGTGAGAGATCGGTACGCTGCTCGTGCAGGCTATCAAGATAGGCTCCCACCTCGTACCACGAGAGCGGTTGATGCGACAGTACGGCGCGAGGCAGCCGGTCGAGCGTTTGCTGGCGCTCCAAAAACCGATGCGCCTGGTCGTTCACGCGCAGCACGCCGTCTTGCGCTATCGGCACCTGTGGAAGAGCGTATTGCGTTGTATCCGCCGGGGGATTGGTTGAGTCAGATGGCGGCGTGTGGGCCCAAACCAGTGTAGGCTCTGCTCCTAATCCAACAAGCAACACAAGACAGAACGAGCATGTCCACACCAAGAAGCGGTCGATACGCATGAGCAAGCAATTCGTGGGAAGCGACACCGTCTACTCAACAAACGAGTTTTGGGTCGGAGATACAAGCGGCGACGTTAAGGTTGCATAATGTACACGTCGGAAGCAAAACCTTGTGCTATCCGTATGGGGGGATCCGTGTATCGCTTTTTGCTCGTCCGACACTGCGCTTTGCCTATGCCAAACGGAACCCGAGGTTTATTCTGCAACCGTACGCTTAACTTGCGCGGTATCAGCGCAATTGGGTACGATATGGATTACACCCTGGTGCATTACCACATGCGTGAGTGGGAAGAGCGGGCCTACTCCTATTTAAAGCAGGGACTTAGCGAGCGCGGCTGGCCCGTTGATGATCTCACGTTTCAGCCTGAAATGGTGATCCGTGGTCTCATTCTAGACACCAAACGAGGCAACGTGGTCAAGGCCAACCGGTTTGGCTACATCAAGCGGGCGTTTCATGGGACCCGCCCCCTCGACCGCGATACAAAGAAAAACACCTATGAGCGGATTTTAGTCGATCTGAGCGACGACCGCTGGCAATTCTTGAACACGTTGTTCTCCATTTCAGCGGCATGTATGTACATGCAACTGGTGGATCTGATGGACGACGGCAAGCTATCGAGCTCGATGAGTTACCACACGCTGTACGAGGAAGTGCAGTCCACCCTCGATACCGCCCACATGGAAGGGCGTCTGAAGAAAGAGATTGTGGCTTCGCCCGAGCAGTTTGTTGATGTAGATGAGGAGATGCCGCTAGCGCTGCTTGACCAGAAAGCCGCCGGGCGCAAGCTACTGCTGATTACGAACTCGGAATGGGCGTATGCACAGCCGATGCTCGACTACGTGTTTAACCCGTATCTGCCAGGAGAGATGACGTGGAGCGATCTGTTCGACATCTCGATTGTCGGCGCGCGCAAACCAGACTTCTTTTCGGTGCGGATGCCCGCGTTCCGGGTTGTATCCGAAGATGGCATGCTGCGTGAGCACACCGGCGGCCCACTCGCTGAAGATGCGGTCTATGTGGGGGCCAACGCGTCGCTTGTAGAAGAGACGCTTGGTCTCTCAGGCGAGGAAATTCTGTACGTGGGCGACCACCTGTTTGTGGATGTGAACATCACCAAGAAGGTGCTGCGCTGGCGCACCGCACTGGTTGTGCGCGAACTGGAAGAGGAGATCCTGGCCTTCCAGATGTTTCATGAGAAGCAGCGTGAGCTTACCGAGCTCATGAAAAAAAAGAACGAGATGGAGAAGGAGTACTCAAGGATGCGCCTCAACGTGCAGCGCCTCCGCAAAGGGTACGGCCCAACCAACAACGAATCGCCAAAGCGCTTGGAGCGCGAGATGGCCGACTTGCGCGAAAAGTTGGTGGCCCTTGATGAAGAGATTGCTCCGTTGGCACAGCAAGCCGGGCAGCTCGGAAACGAGAACTGGGGGCCGATCATGCGCACGGGTAAAGACAAGAGCCTTTTTGCTCGGCAGGTCGAACGGTATGCCGATGTGTACACCGGACGGGTGTCTAACTTCCTGCACCACACGCCGTTTGTGTATCTGCGATCGTACCGCGGCAACCTGCCCCACGATGCGGTTTCACTTCCCGATTCCGAGCTGGCCGCTCCCTGATCGGCAGCAGGCAGGCGACCGCTCACGACGCATCGTGAGACTCGTTCGCATCAGCAGCATCCACATCCGGGGGTAACGCCTCGGCCATGCGGATCCCTTCGTCCTCGTCTACGCGCAGCAGCAACAGGCCGCCGATGATAAAAAACAGCAGCACCGTTGTGATGCCTACACGCTGACTGGCAAACAGGCTGGTGATCCAGCCCAACAGGAGCGGTCCCAGGAACGCCGTGAGTTTACCGGAGAAAGCAAAGAAGCCAAAGAACTCGTTTTCTTTGGTGGGAGGCGTAAAGCGTCCCAAGAGCGAGCGGCTGGAGGCCTGGTTGGGCCCGACGAGCAGACCAAGCAGAACGCCTGCGGCCCAAAACCACGGTTCGCTTGGGGCCACCGCTGCCATGATAACGGCAATAGAAATGCCTACAATGCTAATCAGAATGGTGGGCTTAGCCCCAATCCAGTCGTCGATCCACCCGAACGCAAACGCGCCAATTCCAGCAGCCACGTTCAGTACAATGCCAAATATGATGATGCCTTCAGTATCAAATCCAAACGTACCCGCGGCATAAATCCCACCGAACGCAAAGATGGTCACGATCCCGTCGTTGTAAAAAAAGCGCGCCGCCAGCAGCCAGAACGCATGCTTGTACCGCTGAATGGATTGGAAGGTGGTCTTTAGCTGTTCATTGGTGGCCGCAATGAGCCCTTTTTCAGAAGGTTCAAATAGGCGATGTTTAGGCTCGGGTACCATGAAAAACAGCGGCAGAGCAAACACCGCGTACCAGCCCGCTACAAGCAGGTTGGTCGCACGGATATTGGCATGGGTATCGGGATCCAGTCCAAAAAGCGGGGGTTCGGGCCAGACGAAGACCACCAGTGCCAGGATCAGGCTGGCGAGTCCGCCCAAGTATCCCACGAACCACCCGATGCCAGACACCCGTCCCATCGTTTTGGTGCTGGATATTTCGGGTAGAAAGGCGTTGTAAAAGACGTAGGACAGTTCAAACGCCACGTTGGCAATAACGAACACCGTAAGGGCAAAGAGCACTTCGCCTTCATTCGGGAAGAAGAGCGCCACCGAAGCGACAATGCATACTACGGTAGCAATCCCCAGGAAGCGTTTACGATACCCGCCACGGTCGGCCATAGCGCCCAGGTAGGGTGATGCCCCGGCGACAATAATTGCGGCAATCGCCACGGCCCACGACCATTGGGTAGTGCCTGTTACTGAGTCGGTGGCGATCACCTCGGTAAAAAAGGTGGCGTAGACAAAGGTGACCACCAAGGTGGTAAATGCCTGGTTTGCAAAGTCGTAGAGCGACCAGGCACCAATCACGCGGCGGTTTAGCGGAGCATCGGCAGAGGTAGGCACAGGCACACGGTAAGTAACTCAAAACCATCGGCGCTGCAACATACGACGAAAGCTGCCGGAGAGGCAACTTGTGATGGGATGAAGCTACACTATCATAACGCAAGCCTGCGTGTGAACCGGCTTACGTGTCACACCTGAATGGTATGGTATGGAGACCGTGCCAAACTCCGTGTCTCAACCCCCTCCAAAAAACCTGTCATGGTGAGCGCAGCCGAACCATCTCCCCGACGCTCAGCAGGCTCTGATCGAGCGGCCCTGCTCATTTCGGGGGAGATCTTTCGACTCCGCGTCTCCTAGGCGGAGCCGCTACGCTCAAGATGACATCATTTAAAGGAGTGCGGTGCAACCCGAAGATTGATCTGTGACACAGCACTACAGCCCCTTCACCGCTTCCGTCGTTTCATTAACGGCTTCCTTAGCATCGGCGAAGAGCATGCGAGTGTTCTCTTGATAGAAGAGTTCGTTTGGCACCCCTGAGTAGCCCGGGCTCAGGCTGCGTTTGATGACGACGACCGTCTCGGCTTCGTCCACATTTAGAATTGGCATACCAGCGATGGGGCTGCCCGAGGCGCGGCGCGCTGCCGGATTAACCACATCGTTGGCTCCAATCACCAGCGCCACATCCGTTGATGAAAACAAACTGTTGATCTGGTCCATCTCGTAGAGTTGCTCGTACGGCACATCGGCTTCTGCCAGCAGCACATTCATGTGGCCCGGCATACGCCCAGCCACTGGGTGAATGGCATAGCTGACCTCCACGCCCTTGTTCTGCAGCCGATCGGCCAGTTCGCGTACGGCGTGCTGGGCCTGCGCCACAGCGAGTCCGTAGCCCGGCACAATGATGATGCGCTCGGCATAGGAGGCAAGAATGGCAAGATCCTGCGGACTCGTTTCTTTCACGCTCTTGCCTTCGGGGATGTCAAGGGCCTCGCTTGTAGACGAGTCGCCTCCGAATCCGCCAAGCATAACATTGAGGAGCGAGCGGTTCATCGCATCGCACATCTGCATGGTAAGCATGAATCCGGCAGCGCCCACCAACGTGCCACTCACAATAAGCGCCGTGTTATCAAGCACGAACCCGGTGGCAGCGGCTGCGAGTCCGGAGTACGAGTTAAGCAGCGCCACCACCACAGGCATATCGGCACCTCCAATGGGGAAGACGAGGAAGAGGCCCATCAGTGCCGCTGCTACAGCGATTCCGATACCTGCATACAGCGTGATATCGGGGTCGGTGGCAAGCTCGGGCGCCCCAATGAGCAGCCCGGCAATCCCCGCGATGCCACCAAGCAGGAGCAATCCGGTTACGAACTGTACGCCCGGAAAGGTGATGGGATTACCCGACAGAATGCCTTGCAGCTTCCCAAACGCAACCAGGCTACCCGTAAAGGTAATCATGCCAATGAGCAGGCTAAGCCCAATGACTAGCGCCAGGGTAGGCGAGTACGCGCTTGCATCCACCAGACGGCTGCCCTGCAGGTACTGGGCGAGTTCGGCGCCCGCCACGAAGGCAGACGCCGCGCCTCCGAATCCGTTAAACACCGCTACCAGTTCGGGCATTGAGGTCATGGGCGTGCGAAACGCAAGGAGCATCCCGATAGCGCCCCCGATCACGACGCCGGCCAACAAGAGCGGCCACGACAATATTTCGTGTACGAAGAGTGTAGCCACCACCGCGGTGAACATGCCCAGAGCAGCCAGGGCGTTTCCGCTGCGGGCCGTGGGCGGCGTTTGCATGCGCTTCAGTCCGAGCACAAACAGCACAGCCGAAAGCAAATACGCAAGTTCAAGAATAGGCATGTTCAGGCAGGAGCGTTATGAGGACGCGGAGGCATCGGCAGAGGAGGGGGGCGTTTTTTTGCGGCCAAACATGCGTAGCATACGATCGGTGACGAGAAAACCACCCACGACGTTAATCGTAGCCACGACCAGAGCACCGAAGCCGAGAGCGGTAGCCCACCACGCATCGCTCATTCCAGCAGCAATGATAGCTCCCACGATGGTAATTCCGCTGATGGCATTCGCGCCAGACATTAGCGGTGTGTGCAGGGTCTGCGGTACTTTAGTCAGCACCTCGGTACCAAGAAGGGCCGCCAGCACAAAGATGATCAGGTTTTCAATCATAGCGGATGTGGAGGGTTAGGCGTCTTTCGAATCGGAAAGCAGGCTGCGCACGCGTTCATTACGGATCGTTCCTTCGTGTACCGCGCACATCGCGTCGATAATGTCGTCGTCGAAGTCGAGCGTAAGGGTGCCCTCTTCGTCGAGCAGGTAGTCGAGCAGGGCGCGCACGGTGTTCGCAAACAGCTCGCTGGCATGCACAGGCATGGAGGCAGGCAGGTTGGTTGGCCCCATGATGTGCACGTTATGTTTGGTGACCGTGCTGCCGGGCTCGGTGAGCGCGCAGTTGCCGCCATTGGGAGCGGCGAGGTCCACGATGACGGACCCGGGCGCCATATCCTCAACCGCTGCTTCGTTAATGACTAGCGGAGCGGGGCGCCCGGGGATGAGCGCCGTTGTAATCACCACATCCGAGGCAGCGATGTGCGGACGCAGCAGTTCGGGCTGCCGCTCTTGCTTGGCCTGTTCGAGTTCCCTTGCGTAGCCGTCGTCGCCCTCCGAGAGCGAGGTATCCAGTTCCAGCTCCACAAACGAAGCGCCGAGGCTTTCGATTTCCTCACGCGTGGCATCGCGGATGTCGTAGCCCCGCACCTTCGCGCCAAGTCGCTTGGCGGTAGCGATAGCCTGCAGCCCGGCGACCCCAGCCCCCACCACCAGCACGCGGGCCGGACGGATGGTGCCGGCGGCGGTGCTCATGAGCGGAAAAAACTTGGGGAGGCGTAGTGCAGCCTCCAGGGTTGCGCGGTAGCCAGCCAATGAACTCATCGCCGAGAGCACATCCATCGACTGAGCGCGCGAGATGCGTGGTACCAACTCCATCGGCAGCGCCGTAGCGCCCTGCTCCGCCAAATCGCCGAGCGCCTCAGGGTCATCAAGCGGCGAAAGCAGTCCGAGCACGGTTTGCGATTCGGTGAAGGCGGCGCGGCGCTTGGGGGGAGGCGCAGCCAGCGTCAAGACCAGATCAGCTGCATACGCTTCATCGTCATCAACGATGGTTGCACCCGCCGATTCGTAGGCTGAGTCGGTATGATGGGCTGCAGATCCTGCCCCGGATGCTATGTGAATGGCTAAACCATGCGTATTTATCAAGTGCTGCACCACCGTAGGAGTCAGCGCAGCACGGGTTTCATCATCCGCAAAGGCACGGGGCAAACCGAGCGTGTAGGCCATGGGGACAGCAGAAGAACAATACAAATAGGATAGCTAACCTACAGACGGGTTGCGCTCTGTATCGTTTAACGTGCGCCTACATCGTTACAGGACGGCGAAGCAAGCCAAGCGCCATCCATTGCGTTCGATGCAATGCCAGCAACATCCGACGCATAGAAGCAAATGGGTTAACCGTCTAACAGAAAAGCCGATCAAGTCCCGATCGTTGTGTAAAGAGGTCTTCTGTCAGGCTTCAAAGTTAAGCGGCTTTGGGTACGGGATTGTTGGGCACGGGATTGTTGGGCTGCCTATCAGCGTATTCGAGCTGCGCCCTCCATTGGACGTACGCGTCCATGGTGAGGTATCTCCGGCCATGGCCCCACTCTTCGTGCTGTTCAGCACAGAGCGCTCCGATCAACCGCCAGGCCGATTGCATATTTGGAAAGATACGCACGACCTTCTCGCGCCTACGGATCTCCTCAATGAACCGTTCGATCATGTTGCTCGTCCGGAGGCGGCGCCGGTACTTCGCGGGAAGGGCCAGGACAGCGGTGGCGTCTTCGAAGCCCGCTTCCAGTACTTTGAGAGCAGTCGGGGCCTTCTCCTGAAGCTCGGGCGTGACTCGCTCCAGCGCTTTGCGCGCATCCTCTGGGCTTGGGGCCTCCAGGATCTTGTCAAGCATCTCATGTACGCGCTCTTTGCGGGAGGCCGGCACGCGGTCGACTACGTTGCGCCGAAAGTGGGCCTGGCAGCGTTGCCATATCGAACCCGGGAAGCAACGCTGTATCGCTCCGCGTAGCCCTTCATGAGCATCTGAGGTGATCACCTCCACGCCCGAGAGCCCACGCGCCTTCAGGTTCGAGAGGAAGGTTCTCCAGCCTTCGCCCGTCTCACGAAAGCCGACGTTGATCCCGAGAATCTCCCGGTAGCCCTCTTCACTGATTCCTATGGCAATCATCATGTAACCCCTAATCACCGTAGTGGATCGCACGGCCTGCTGACGCCGCACCTTCACCTGCATCGCATCGACAATGAGGAAGGGGTATTCATGCTCTAACTCACGTTCGGCCCAGGCTGCTACCTGCTCATCAAGGGTCTGCGCCAGGCGCGAGACGGTCTGTCGGCTAAAGCGTCGCCCGCACAGCTCATTGGTAATCTTCTTCACCTTGCGGGTCGAGACGCCCTGGACCACCATCTCCATCAAGGCCAGCACGAGGGCTTTCTCGTTGCGTTGATAGCGCTCAAAGAGTTCCGTTTTGAAGGTGCCTTTGCGATCACGGGGCACCTCCAGTTCGAGCGTTCCAACACGCGTAGTGAGCTTGCGTGTGTAGGACCCATTGCGGTACCCCCGGCGCTGCTCGGTTTGTTCACTGGGTCCGGCACCGAGGTGCGCAGTCATCTCTGCCTGAAGCAACTGATTGAACAGCGCCTCGGTCAACACCTCCATGCCGCGCTCGCCAAAAAGCATCGCTTGGATTTTCTCTTCTGATATCGTAAACTGTAAGTCGGCCATCGTTGGTATGTTAGGTTTGTGATTGGTGGATCTTTCTATAACCTAACAGAAGACGGTGGCTTTTTTCTATCGGCTCGACTGCTTTACACAAGAATAAGGACTCAACCGAAAAGCCCCTGCGACGAAAGGTTTGCGTTAAACCAGACGACGCAGAGGCTTTAGATAGGATTAAGTATCCCTTCGTTAAACTATGGAATCTCTATTCCTTGACTGGTGACCTCATACTCAGTAAACGAAACGCGTGCGTGCTGCGTGTCGTCGGGATGGTCTCTGGAATCCTCAGTACCCAACCAGATGTTGTAATCCCCTGATTCCGGCGTGTCGAACGTGATAAAAGACCCGGCAGTAACAGGATTGTCCTGGCACACCCATTCACCACCTGGGGTGTAGACAAGAAGCGTTGCATCAGAGATCTGAGACTGTGCAACAATGCTTAACGGAGAATCACCAGCCTCATATTCCAAATTAACATCCGGGGCGTCCATGCGGATGTATCCTTCGCAACCTTCGATAGGCACAGCGGTAGCGGATCCGCCGATTTCGATGTCAACAGTTTCCGGATCGGGCATAAAGCCATGCTCCAATGAGACCGTATCAAATGCAGGAGATGCTGTCCGGTTAGGTTCGCTGGTGTGCTCGGCTCCTCCCGATGTGTCCGTCTTGCCTTCAGTGTCCGCCTTATCTGAAGCATCGAACCCATCGCGTACCATTGAGCCGTCTCCTCTAAGGACATACCCGCCGTCAGTTGGGGGTTTTTCAGTGATGCTAAGCGTTGCTGGTGGATGGTTTTCCTCAACGGGCGTGCGTGTGCCGATCCAAATGTTATAGGTACCCGAATCAGGCTCCAGGTAGGTAATCCAAGAATTTCCTGTTCCTCCACTATCTGTTTCGCAGTTCCATTGCTGCTCGGGTGTGAAAATGAGAAGCGTCACATCGCTATCAGACTCTGCGGCAAAAGTCAGTGGATAGTCCCCCGCTTCATAGGTCAAGTTCACATCGGGAGCATCTTCCCAGACGTATCCTTCGCATAGTTTGGAGTACTCTAACGTTCCGCCCGCCTGGACCTCTACGGTGTAAGGGTCAGGAGTAAAGTTACTTTGCAGCTCTACGGTGCCTTCCAGTGGGTCAGCCTCCCAGTTTGGGTTGCCTGTTTGTGCTGTCGCGTCATCAGCGGTCCCTATTATAAATAAGGTGAATATAAATGCGACTGCTACGGGCATACACAGGCGGCATACGCGTGGTGGTAAATTTGTCATAAATGTACGGTGGGTATTAAAAAGGCAATACTTTAAGGTAAGCAAATAAACAATAGGAGTCAATAAATTGTGCACAATGATAAAACATAAGTCATTGAATATGAAGAACGCAGAAGAGGTGTTACTTCGTATAAATGCCTGGTTGGTCCGTGCCATGCCAAAGTCGGTTGCAGCCCTATATTCGGAAGGGCTTTTCTCGTTTACATCGGCCCGAAACACGAAGTACCTTCACACACAACACGTACCGATTCCGGCAGCGCATCCGTATGTTATCATGCTGTGCATGTTCGTTTCACTCGTACTTCCTGCCGTACCATGGCTGACGCCGACCGATCTGCTCTCATTACCGCCGACACGCACGGGTCTCGCACCCACACCTGCGGGGCTCTCCGCCCCAATCACGAAGGCCATACCGTGGTCTTGAAGGGATGGGTTGATACACGCCGCGACCTTGGTGGGCTTGTCTTTATCGATTTGCGTGACCGCTATGGTCTTACACAGATCGTCTTCAATCCGCAGACCAACGAAGCGGCCTACGAAGCCGCCCAGCAGTTGCGTAGCGAGGATGTCATTTCGGTGCGCGGCACAGTGCGGGTGCGTGACGATCAATCTGTGAACCCCAACATGCCTACCGGACAGATTGAGGTGCAAGGCGATGAACTGGCTGTGCTCAACGTGAGCGATACACCGCCCTTTGTCGTATCCACCCAGGACGAGACCCGCGTCGATGCCAACGAAGATTTGCGGCTGAAGTACCGCTATCTCGACCTGCGACGCCCCGCGCTGCAGCGCAACCTGGAGCTGCGCCATCGCTTCTACCAAACCACGCGCCGCTTCTTCGACCAGCACGACTTTCTGGAGGTCGAAACGCCGGTGCTCATGAAGTCCACCCCCGAGGGAGCGCGTGACTTTCTCGTCCCCAGCCGCCTACACCCCGGCCACTTCTACGCGCTCCCCCAGAGTCCGCAGACGTACAAGCAGATCCTGATGGTGTCGGGTCTCGACCGCTACGTGCAGATCGTGAAGTGCTTCCGCGATGAGGACTTGCGCGCCGACCGCCAGCCCGAGTTTACACAGGTGGATGTGGAGATGACCTTTGCCACCGAGGAGGAGGTGTACGACCTGATGGAGGGCCTCATGACCGACCTCTGGGCCGATCTAAAGGATACGGAACTGGATACGCCCTTCCCGCGCATGACCTACGACGAAGCCATGCGCACCTACGGCTCCGACAAGCCCGACGTACGCTTCGACCTGAAGCTGCAGGATGTGAGCGACTCGTTTGCAGGCTGCGGCTTCCGCGTCTTTGATTCGATTATTGACGATGGCGGACGCATCATGGCGCTTCCTGTGCCCGGCGAAGGCGACCGTGGACGCGGGGCGATGGACCGTCTCACGGACTATGTCACCGACACCATTGGCGCGGCAGGGCTCATCTACATCCAGCAGGGCGAAGATGAAGATGCGCCGTCGTGCAACGTGAGCACCAACGCCATCCCGCAAGAGAACGTGGAGAAAGCGTTTGCTGCTGCCGGGGCCTCGCAGGGTGATCTGGTGCTGCTCATGGCCGGACCGACGCCTACGGTGTACGAGCAGGCGGGCGACCTCCGCCTCTACATGGCCGATGATCTGGGACTGCGCCCTGCCCCCGGCGAAGGCCCGGATCGCTTTCTGTGGGTTACCGACTTCCCGCTGCTCGAATGGGATGACGAAGCGCAACGCTATGCTCCCATGCACCATCCGTTTACCGCCCCCAAAGACGAGCACCTCGATCGCCTCGACGACGACCCCGGCGCGGTGGAGGCGCGCGCCTACGACCTCGTGCTGAACGGTCATGAGATTGGCGGCGGCTCTATCCGTATCCACAACCGCGAGATGCAGGCCCGCATGTTCGACGTGCTTGGCATTGATGCGGAAGAAGCCGAGCAGCGGTTCGGATTCCTGCTAGACGCGTTCCGCTACGGCGCTCCGCCCCACGGCGGCATCGCGCTGGGGCTCGACCGTCTGATCATGCTCATTGCCGGCGCCTCGTCGCTGCGTGAGGTCATTGCCTTTCCGAAGACACAGAGCGCCAAAGAGCCGATGGTCCAATCGCCCGACACGGTTGACGACGACCAACTCGATGCGCTCCACATCGATACGGTGGTGCCCAACGAGGATCTGGCGTAGTGGTGTGGATGCGGGCAAGAACGAACACGATATGGATGAATCCAAGATCTCCCACCTTCATCCGTCAGACGTACGGGCGCTGATGCGACTGCTCAACGACGCGGTTGTGGGGGGAACGGATGTGACCGAGGCGGTGCATGCCGCGTTGGTGCAGGGTATGGGACTGCCTGCACGGGCGGAGGATCGGATGGGCGGCATCTCTGGATTCGTGTATCGCACCGTTCGTGGCATAACAAAGGGCGTATCACGCAGTGCCGACTGGGCGTTAGATCGCACCGAGCCGTTGTTGCGTGAGCGTCCAACATCGCGGCAGCGAGAGGCTGTGGTCGCCATCCTCAACGGCGTACTTGGCGACTATCTAACGGCGACCGGTAATCCGCTGGCAACACCCATGACCTTTCGGCGCCGGGGGAAATCCCTTGCGCTGCACAGCCATCGGTTGGCCGATGCCCTGCCCGATGCCACCTCGTACCCCATCATCTGGATCCACGGACTGTGCATGCACGATGGGCAGTGGACGCGCCACGGGCACAACCATCCCAGTGCTGCCGAGCGCGATCTGCCCGCCACCGCTCTTTTTGTCCGCTACAACACCGGATTGCACATTTCGACGAACGGGCAGACGCTGGCTACGTTGATGGAGCGGCTTCTTGAGGCGTGGCCCCGTCCCGTTGAGCGGCTTGCCATTGTAGGGCATAGTATGGGCGGGCTTGTGGCGCGCAGTGCAGCACACTATGCGATGAAGCAGGGCCTGCATTGGCCCGAGCAGCTTACCACGCTTGCGTGCCTTGGGTCGCCACATCATGGAGCTCCATTGGAGCGTGGGGGTGGGTGGATCGACTATCTGCTGGGCGCCTCCTCCGTATCGGCACCGCTGGCCCGGCTGGGACAGATTCGCAGCGACGGCATCACCGACCTGCGCTATGGCTACCTGCGTGATGCCGACTGGCAGCACCCAGATGCCGATCAACCGGGGGTGGATACACGGAATCCTGTGCCGTGGCCATCTGGCGTTAGCCCCTACCTGATGGCTGCAAGCACGGGGGCGCGTCGGGGGGATGTGAAAGATCGTCTCATCGGTGATGGTTTGGTGCCCCTCGACAGCGCACTCGGGCGACATCCCGACCCGGATCTGGCGCTTCACGTACCCCCATCCCAGCAGTGGGTTGGATACGAGATGAACCACTTCGACTTGCTTAGCGACTACACGGTGTACCGTGCTCTGCGTACGCACTTGGTGCAAACAACTCGAACGACCTGACAGGTCGTGGAAATCCTGCCAGGTCGTTTGCGGGCTCGTTACCCATGGAGCCGCTGCGCCACGTAGTGCCATACAAGTCCTGCAGCGATCAGCGCCAGGCCGCTTCCCCAGATGACAGGCTCGACCCAGAATGCCAGTCCCAGGCAGCCAAGCAGGCCGCCCCACGCCACCACAGGCGGATAGAGCCGGTCTGTCGCTGAGAGTTGCAGTGCGGAAAGGTTGGTCAGCGCGTAGTAGATAAGCACGGTGAACGCGCTGAACGTCCAGGTGGTGCGCACATCGCCAATCAGCGCCAGCCCGAAGATGAGGGCTCCGATAGCGAGTGTGGCTACGGTAGGCGTAGTGTGGGCTGCGTTGAGGCGGGTGGTGGCCGCGGGCATATCGCCGCGGCGGCCCATCGCCAGGAGCACGCGCGAAAGGCCCAGCAGCAGGTTCAGCAGCACGCCAAGCATGGCCGTGCACGCTCCAATCGTGATGATCGCGGTGCCGCCCGGCAGCGCCAGTGCCTGCACGGCTGCTTCGAGTGGAGATGCGGCATCGGTTGCAGCGCCGAGCCCATCAGCTCCAATCGCAGCCACGCCGGTAGCGGCCACGCCGATGTACAGCAGCGTGACCACCACCATCGTAATCACAATGGCACGGGGAATGGTACGGCGCGGATTCTGCACCTCTTCGCCCAGGGTGGCAATGCGCCCGTATCCCGTAAAGGCCACGAACATGAGGGCTGTTGCGTGGAACAGCGAAGAGAACATGCCTTCGTCTGCGGCTGGGTCGAAGAACGGATCGAAGAACTGCGCAGTACCCTCGGTAGAAACGGTTGTCGTGGCGCCCCCAATCACGAAATAGGCGAGCGTAGCCAGTGTGACCGACACGATTGCCATGTTCGTCCAGTTCGAGCGCCGAATGCCACTGAGCACCACGCCTGTAAGAACGACGATCGCCGCCAGGGCAACCGGCACCAGCCATGCAGTCGGTCCCCCCAGCGCGCCCAACAGGTATCCTGCAAACC
The DNA here is from genome assembly GCF_055379935.1 of Natronotalea proteinilytica. Classification (NCBI taxonomy): domain Bacteria; kingdom Pseudomonadati; phylum Rhodothermota; class Rhodothermia; order Rhodothermales; family Salisaetaceae; genus Natronotalea; species Natronotalea proteinilytica. Next base: position 349,307 of record NZ_AP043947.1, read on the forward strand.
CCAAGGCCGCGGTGGCTGCCGAGGCGCTCTTTGCCGCCAGGTACATCCAGCCCGCGGTAAATCCAAAGGGGGCAGAGAGATACTCATATCCGTACTCGTACGTGCCCCCACTCACCGGGTGGTTGGCCGCCAGCTGCGCGCTGCTAAACGCGTTGCAAGAAGCTACACACGCCGCCAGCGCAATGGCCAGCATCACTGCCGGTCCGGTGATCCCCGCGGCAATGCCGATGCTGACAAACACGCCGGTGCCGACCATAGAGCCCAGCCCAAGGAGCACGGCGCCGGGCACACCGATTGCACGAATCAGGCGAGGAGCATCATCGGAGGCGGGCATAGAAGTTGGTGGGTTCAGGCGAGGCGAAGCAAATGGACAGGTGAACGTATAGCCTATGTTGGTAGGGAGGTTCGCGCAGTACATGCTTGTCGCAGGCGCTTCTCTACAAAATAGCGTAACGTCATGTGTTAACCGCAGATTAGCGCTTCGTTATTGGTCTATTATCATTTTGGGGGGCGTCATTGAGGTAACAATACGCTAACAAAAAAGCCAGTTGTAATGGGTACGGTGATGCCGTCGTTTGCTTCATAATCAACCCCTCAAGATGCAATGCGGTCATCGTTACCACCCTCACGTTCATCGTTCTGCCTCCATCCGTTGTGGACTACTGTTTTTGCTGTGCTGTGTGCACTTCTATTGTCTCTTCCCTCTGAAGCACAGGCGCAGCGGGGCACGGTAATCGGTACCGTAGTCGAGGCCGAATCGGGCGACCCATTGCCCGGGGCTAGCGTACAGGTTGAAGGCACAAGCATCGGTGCCTCATCGGATGTCGAAGGGCGTTTTCGTTTGCGGCGTGTGCCCGCCGGTACCCAGACCATCGTCGTGTCTTACATCGGATACGAGCCTGCCGAGGCACGTATTGATGTGGAGGCCGACGCACGCAGCGAGTATGATTTCGAGTTGACATCCGCGTCGGTTCGTGCTGAAGGGGTTACCGTTGTGGCTCATGAGCGCGGGCAGAACGCTGCTTTTAACGAGATGCGCACCTCCGCATCCATCAAAAACATTGTCTCATCAGAGCAGATCAAGCAGTTTGCGGATCCGAACGTTGCTGACGCGCTCGCCCGGGTGCCTGGCGTTTCTAAGTTCGATTCCCGTGGAGAGGCATCCAACATTTTCTTGCGGGGCATGGCGCCGAACCTGAACGTGGTCACGCTCGACGGCGAGCGTCTTCCCACGACTGGACTTGACGACCGCGAGGTGTCGCTGCTCGGCGTGCCTTCGGGGGATGTCGGTTCCATTGAGGTCAATAAAGCGATTACGCCTGACATGGACGCCGACGCCGTGGGCGGTTCGATCAACCTGGTAGCGCACCGTCCGGTTGGCAATCAAGAGATTTTTGAGGTCGAGGCAGCCGGGGGTTACCACCGTTTTACCAACGACCCATCGTTTCGGGGAAGCGTGCGGTATGGACAGTCGAGTGGACCGCTCAGCTACACGGTGCGGGCCAGCGCCAGCCGGAATCCGCGGGTGATGGACGACATCCGTCACTTCTGGGGAGCCATTACCGACCCAAACGAGCTTGATGCACTTGGAATTGAAGGCACCTCGGGGGTTGACACGTTCGACCAGTTGCGAATGGGCGTGTACGAAATTACCCGCAGCCGCTACTCGCTAAGTGGGCGTCTGGACTATCGCCTTAACGACGACCATTCGCTTTTCGTGCGCGGCATGGGCAGCTTCTTCGATAACACCTCAGAGCGTCATCAGTGGCGTGTGCGTCCAAGCAACGGCGACCACGTTGCGCTCGAAACCGAATTGGATGCCAACGGCAACCACGTCCTTATGGGGGGAGAAGTTGAAAGCGGACGCATTGAACCTGTCGGACGGCAGTTGAAGCGTCAACAGGTGCTTTCCAGCCTGACGGTTGGCGGACTAAGCAACGTTGGTACTGTAAATCTCGACTATGCATTTACCTTCGCACACGGTCGCTTCAACCAGCCGTATCAGCAGTACCTGCGCTGGCGCAATAGCAATGCCGACATCCGCTATGATGTGCGCGATCGTGAGTTTGCAGAGTACGAGATTCTGAATGCTGACGAGGCGCTTGACCCGAGCAATCACTTCTTGCGACGCTGGGAAGACCGCATCGACGATGTGCGCGATACCGACCTAAACGCCCGGGTCCATGCCGACCTGGCCTACGGACTTGGAGCCGCCGAGGGGGAGTTTAAGTTTGGAGGGCGCTACTTCCGCAAGCTGAAGACGCGGGACCACCAGGTGCTCCGGTATCCAAACATCCCAGACTTTTTCATGACGGAGGTCGGGGCGCCATCGTACGACCGCAACATCGTGCTCGATCGGTATGGCATCCCGATGGTAAGCGATTGGGAAGAAGGGCGCCGCTTCCGCGATGCGAACCTCGATGTACTCACCAGTTCCGGAGCCCTGAGCGACTTTGACGTCAGTGAAATCTCGGACGGCGATGATTACCGTGCTACAGAACAGGTCAGCGCGGGGTTTGCAATGACTACGCTCGATATCGGCGACTGGATGCTTCTGGGAGGCGTACGTGCCGAGCATACGCGCAATACGTACGAAGGAGTACAGAGCCTGCTCGATGCGGATGACGAGATCGTCATTGGCACAGAAGAGCTTAGCACCTCAGGCCAGTACCTCAACCTCTTTCCCATGGCGCACCTGCGCTACCGCCTGTCGGACCAGACCAATGTGCGTGCGGCCTGGACCAACTCGCTGGCGCGCCCGAACTTTTCGGAGCTTGCCCCGCGTGTGCAGGTCGAGTTTGAGGAAGAGCGTAGCGTAGGCACGGTCGATCTGGGAAATACCGACCTGGAGCCGTCGCGCACAATGAGTTTAGACCTCATGGGCGAGCACTACTTCCGATCGGGTGGAATGGCTGCAATCGGCCTCTTCCACAAGCGCCTGAACGACTTCATCTTTGATGCAGAGGGCATTGTCGGGCAAGACGATATTGCTGACGACCGCATCGACGTGTCGGAGTTCGACAGGTTTTTCTTCTTCCAGCCGCGTAATGGATCGACCGCCACGCTCTGGGGCCTGGAGGCCACGCTTCAACGCGATCTCGACTTTTTGCCCGGCCCGCTCGACGGACTTGGAGTATACGGCAATTATACGTATTCCTACACCAGTGCCGATCTGGGCGATGTAGACCGTCCCACTGTGCTGCCTCGTGTGATACCACACGTGCTGAATCTGGGCCTGTCATACCGCAAAGGAGGGTTTCAGGCGATGCTCTCGGGGAATTACCAGAGCGATTACCTGTTCGTCGTCGCGACCAGCGAAACCTCTGACCACCGCAGTCACCTGTTCCCGGCTGAAGATCGTTTCATCGCGGCCCAGACGCAAATTGATATAGCCGTGCAGCAGCGTGTGGGAAGTGGCATCACCATATTTGGGGAGGTCAACAACCTCACGAACTCCGCCCAACTGCGCTACGACGGCACACGCGATTTCCACTATCGCTCGTCGTACAACTACCGCAATATGATGCTCGGGCTGCGCTACAAGCTATAAACCCGGTGCGATAGCCCTCCGGTGTGTGTCGAGATGGACACGATCCGTCTCGCATGCATCGGAGATCTGTGTCGCATTGCCGTTAAGGTGGTCTTGTTCAAAAGTCTGTATCCCTTTCTATGAATCGACGCGAACTTTTGAAAGCCGGGCTGGCTGCTGGACTTGGCAGCCTGTGGCCCTGGTCGTCTGCACGAACAGCGGCCTCTTCAGCTTGCCGCCGATGCGGCTCTGGATGTGGCCATGGCATACGTGGATGCGCATCCCGACACGTTGCTCATCATGGCCAGCGATCACGGAACCGGCGGCGGCACCGTGTATGGCGTTGGAGCGCGCTACCGCGAGGGCTCCACGACCCACGATCACATCACAAAGTGCACGGCCTCGTTTCCGTACATTGTCGACTGCATGCAAGAAGATCCAGTCCCTCCGCATGTAAAAGAGGTGGCCGAGCAATACACGGGTGTTCGGATGACCGGTGAGCAGGCCGGGCTGATGGTGCGCGCCCTGCACGACGACCTGGCCATGCCAAACCTACAGGCGTACGATCGCCAGCCCTACAATACGCTGACCCATTGCCTGCGCGGAGGCACGTATGACAACCCCGACCGGCTCAACATCAACTTTGCAACTGGGCAGCATACGGCTGGCCCGGTTCCTGTGGCGGCATACGGCGCCGGAGCGGACGCATTGCAGATTGGTCTTGTCGACAACACCGATCTTTATGAGTGGGTCACGACCGCGCTGGACATCAACTACCAGAACCCGTCCATGACACCCGAAGCTGCTCTGGAGGCGCTCTAGTGAATCAGGTGCGGAAGGGTGTAAGGGTGTAAGGATGGAAGGGTGTAAGGGTGGAAGGATGGGTGGGCAACATACACGTCCACACCTCCACACGTCCACGCGTCCACACGTCCAACCGTCCCCGTGATATTCTACTCGCTCCGTTGCAACTCCATGATCAGCGGGTAGTGATCCGAGATCGTGGTTGAGTCAACTTGAAGCGAGACGGGCTGCCAGTGCTTGCTTGTAATCACGTGATCGATGCGGGCCACAGGGAACTTGGTGTGCCATGTAAACGACCAGTTGCCGCCAAGTTGGGCGGCGGCATCGTTGCGCGCGCCAAGGATGTGGCGATATTCCCAATTAAACGGGGTGGCGTTCAGATCGCCAATGACCAAGAGCGGCTTCGTTTCGGCATCGAGCAGGCGTCGTAACTCGCGCGCTTCGCGGGCCCGGTGGAGTACGTCGCGCCGATAAATGCTGAGCAACTCAAGCAAGCCCGCTCCATACTCCTCGGCTCGTATCAGGTGGAGGGCATGACTGCGTTCAAATGAGCGCAAGTGCACGTTGTACACAACGATGGTATCGCCTCCCCATTCCAGTTCAGAGCGCATGATATGGCGATCGGTGCCTTCCTGCGCCTCTAGCACAATCGGCTCTTGGTGGGTTGCAGGCGCTGACTTGCGAAGTAGCGGAACGCGTGTGTCGAGATGGGGAGCAGTGTTCTGTTCGGGGGCGGCATAGTATCCTATGGTGGCTAGTGTATCGAGTTGGTCGACAAATCTCGTTTCGCCGCGTTGCTGAAATACCCGTATGCTCTGCATGGCAATCAGATTGGGCTCATATGTCGTGGCTAAATCCCCCAGGGTGTTGCGAAGTCGATCATTAACCTCCTGCCCTCGCTCAAAAGGAGTGTAGTTGTAGCTCATGACGGTAAGTATGGGCCGGTCTTCGTCAGTCGGAGGCGCGTCAAACGTTTCAAAAGGAAGCCCGCCGGCGCGCATAACGAACAGCCCGACGAGGACAATATGGAGGATGAAGGCGCCCCAGGTGCCTGTTGTAAAATGAATGAAGGCGACAATTAGCACGCCAGCAGCTAAAAAAGGCAGAAGAGACGCTGGTAATCCCGTCCACCAGAACCACTCAGGAGGCAAAAAGACACTTAGATAGCCAAGTCCAAAAAGCAGCAACAGTATAGCATTGGCAAAGCGCCCGAGCGCTCCAAGCAGCGTTCTGTCTGGCGAATTGTTGTGAGACATGGTGCAACTACAGCGTGAGCAAGGTCGGGGTTACGGTGTGTAGAAGGTAGGTGCTTCTGGGCCAACAGGCAGGCCGAGTCCGAAGACCCACAGGTAGAACAGAACAATCCAGCCGAGTAGGAACGCGATGCTATAGGGTAGCATGGCCGAAATTACGGTACCGATGCCAATGTTTTTCTCGTACCGCTCAGCAAACGCCAGGATAAGCCCAAAATAGCTCATCATGGGCGTGATGATATTTGTTACGGAGTCGCCGATGCGGTACGCTGCTTGAATGACCTCGGGGCTGTAGCCGGTGAGCATGAGCATGGGCACGAAGATGGGAGCGGTAACCGCCCACTGGGCAGAGGCCGAGCCGAGCATCAGGTTGACAAATCCAGAGACAAAGATGAACCCGATGAACACGAGCGGCCCGGTAAGCCCAATGTCTTCAAGAAACTGCGCACCGGTTACCGCCACAATTTGCCCGAGGTTAGTCCATCCAAAGAACGCGACAAACTGGGCAGCAAAGAACACGATCACGATGTAAAGCCCCAGCGTGCTCATGGCCTCTGCCATGCCGTCGACCACGTCGCGGTCGCTGGTCATGGAGCCGGTTACGTATCCGAAAACAAAACCGGGGATGATGAACCCAATGAATATGATGGATACAATGCCATTCAGGAAGGGCGAGTTGAGCACCTCGCCGGTGTCGGGATTACGCAGGATGCCCCACTCCGGCACGATCGTGAGTGCCAGGACAATGCTCATGCCCAGGGTAGCCAGCGCCGTCCATTTCAGTCCGTTCTTTTCGTTATCAGAGAGCGGATCTAGTTGGGCGTCATCGCTAAGATCTTCGGAGGCCATACTTGGGTCGTACTCGCCCAGATGGGGCTCCACCACGCTCAAGGTCACCCAGGTACCCAGCCCCGTGATCATAAACGTGCTAACGATCATGAAGTAGTAGTTTACGGCTGCGTGCACGGTGTACTCGGCATCGATGAGCTGGGCAGCCTCCTGCGTGAGGCCAGCCAGAAGCGGATCGATGGTGCCGAGCAGGAGGTTGGCGCTGTATCCGCCAGATACCCCTGCAAAGGCAGCGGCCAGTCCGGCAAGTGGGTGGCGCCCCATTGACAAGAACACGATAGCGCCTAAGGGCACGAGCACCACGTATCCGAGCTCTGAGGCCGTGTTGGAGATGACGCCGGTGAAGACCACGGCAACGGTAACAAGGCGGCGCGGCTCCAGCATAAACGAGATGAGGCCCGCTCCGCTCGGACGAACCGAGGCTGCGGTAAGCACAATGCCACGCACACACGCTTTAATGAGCCCAGAATGCTGCGCCACGCCAACGCCCAACAGCGCAACAAGCACCGTTCCCAGCGGAGCAAACGAGGTGAAGTTCTCGACCAGGTTTTCGATGATGCGGCGGAGGCCGTCGCCATTGAGCAGGCTAATGGCTTCGATGGTATCGTCTACATCCGGACGCGGATCTTCAACCGCTACGCCCATCCATTCAGCAATGCCACTGATGAACACAACGCCGAGGGCAAAGAGCGCAAATAGCGTGACGGGGTGCGGCAGAACGTTGCCCAGCCACTCGACTACATTCAAGAAGCGATTGATCCAACCGCCTTCTTCCTCAGGCGGTTCGTCGGAAGCAACTTGTTCAGGGGAGACGCCATCGGGAGAGGGTTCGTTGGGGGCGCCAGTAGGATCGCTGGATTCGGATGGGGGGTTCTCCATAACTAGAGGGTTACGAGATAAGACACACAGGCCACAGCAGGCGGCACACTTTCGTTACAACATTCCCATACACGCAGAAGTCGCGTGGATGATCGGAAGGTTCACGCCTCCTCCATAGCAAAAACAAGGCGCATCGGTTCCATCCTTACGTAGCTTTCGTTCTTAATGAGTTTCATCAAATCGATTATGCCTACTCCTCATACGCCGTTTACAGCGCTGGTGGCCAATCGTATTCGATGGGCACGTTGGGAAGCGCTCATCGAAACGCGCGGGCTTTATATTGATCGCCCGGCTTACACGGCCCATCCCGATTATCCTACGGTGGTTTACCCCGTTGATTACGGGTTTATCCCCGATACATGTGGCAGCGATGGGGAGCCAGTAGATTGCTTCAGCGGTACAGCGAACACCGGTCTAGTTGCATTGCTTTTAACAAGCGATCACCGGCAGGACGTACGGCAGGGAAAATGGTTGTATAATTGCACGCCCACCGAGATTTACACTGTACATGGGTTTATTAACTATGCGCCCCAATTGCTTACGGGTCGGTTGGTGATGCGCCAGCCCATGCATACGTTGTGGCAGGAGCATGCCGAATAAGCCGAGTACGGCGAGCCAGGAACTTTTTGAGCCGTTAATGGGATATACTCCACAGAGAGGTCACAAACGATTCAAGAAATCTCGTCGATTCGCGGGCACCAATGCTTGCGATGAACCATTGTACATGCTACGTTGTCTGATCCTGTGACGAGGCAGCCGCGCCCTCGTTGCCTTGCGCAGGCATACGTCGTAATGAATAAGCGACTTTCCTTCAAAGGAACGCGCTGCACGACCCCGTAGCTCAGTTGGTAGAGCAACGGACTTTTAATCCGTGGGTCGCAGGTTCGAGACCTGCCGGGGTCACTATCTTCTTGTTGACATTTGATCGACTGCCCTCGTTGCCCGAGTGGCGGAATTGGTAGACGCGCATGGTTGAGGGCCATGTGGCCGTTTTAGGCCGTGGAGGTTCGAGTCCTCTCTCGGGCACAACAATACACGAAACGCCCCTTAGACTGCAATGTGCAGCTTGAGGGGCGTTTTTTGTGGACCCCCCTTCTCTCTCTGTCGCCTTTGTGGAGTGATTAGACTCTGCCCCATGTCGGTTGCTAAGCATGTCGGCAAAAATACGTTTGCGCCTTGTCATCGCGCTAGTCTATGGACACAACCTGAGATGGTGATAATCGTTGATGATCGCTTGCCTGTCCTGAACTCGATTCAGGATCCATTCCCCCGACTATTCCCCCGAGAAGACGCCCAGATGGGTTCTTGTTGTAGGATCCAACATTCTCTCATTGAACAGACGGTGGAGGAGTCAAATTTCCCACGAACGAAATACCAGAGACAAAGTTATGTGCAAGGATTAGGTCATCGCGAGGAGGGAGCCTGCGATCGACATGGCGATCTCATGCCTTTCCATTGGGCAGTGCCGCCCCGTTTGAAGGCACAAGATTGCACCCTAAAGGCACTCCCTCGCTGGCGCTCCTCGCAATGACATCTTCAAAGATACTTTTGTGGGTCCACTTGCTTTCTGTCTCACAAATTGCCTCTCCCCACGTCAATTTGTATATTATACGAACAAAAGTAAAGCACCCATCGAGGGTGGCGTTACGGGGAGCGGTGGATGCGTTGTGGATGAAACAAGCCGTATATGCTTCAGGGAATCACATAGACGATGTAGGGGGCGAGTAGTCCAAAATAAGAACTCAAAACAGTTATCACTTACCTTTGAACCGCTACCCACATAGAAAACACAACAGGCGCTAAGCAACGCTGTTGTGCGCAAGCGTTGCGTTCACGGTCTTCGTCATTGCTTCCGGTTTTTCCATGCCCGATTCAAACACGCCAACGATTCACGTCGGAAATGATGAGGTGAAGATACTGAGCGCCATCCGGCGGTTCGCGCCCACGTTCAATGTATCTGATAAGCAAGCGGAGATTTACGGCGTGTGGACCATTTGCTACCACCGCTTCTGTCAAAAACAAGATATCCCGCTCTTATGGATGCAGAGTGTGTCTGACTTTATGGACTTTTTGGATGCCAACCAAGATCTTACGCCAGCGGAGCGTAATCAGGCGCTCGACGCCGTCATGTTTTACTTAAACGACGTGCGCCGCGCTTCCGACGAAGCTGAGCTCGATGACGTTGAATCTTTTGCCCGTCCGAGTACGCCACGCAGCTTGTTCGGGCACCTACTGCTGCGGTGTAATATCGAGGTTGACGACGCACTTACGTTGCGTGTAAGCGATGTAGACCTCGACAATGCTAACTTGCGTGTTACTACAGAAGACGCGACGCGTATCATTGATTTGCTTCCAAGCCTACGGGCGGGCATGCGTGCCCAAATCGAGCGCGCTAAGCATCGGGCTAAGGCAGAGGATCCGTTGCTCTTTGATGCCGACAGTTCATCGGATCCCGCAACGATTGACTTTGACCCTGATGAGGCGGTCCACCAGGCCACCCAGGCAGCCACCCGAGTGATGAAAACGTTCGATGATGCCCCCGATGATGACGAAAGCGAGGACAACAACGCTTAACACCGAGCGTCTACACGAGCCCCCGATGGTGAAACTAAGCGCTTTTTCACCCTCTTTCCGTCAAATCGTTTGTACCCTATAGGTACCGGAAGCGCTTCGTTCAGGCCGTGCGCTTACGCGCAGTCATATTGTGTTGTAAGACGCCACCTTGAGCGGAAGCGAGGCATTTACGCGTATGTCCAAGATTTCTTGGATGATACCCCCTCGTTTCATCGCCCGAATAGCGTGCCCCCGCGGCCGCAGTCCGGTGCACAAGGCGGGTCCGTTCGATATTGGTAGAATGAACCGGAGTATCTCCCATGGCCTCCAACGCACACATGCATCCTCAAGACGGCGCCGTTCATGCCGCCACCGAAGCGGTATCCACCCCGCAATACGACGCACCTTTCGATATCCCTGAGCGTTCGCCTCACGACTTTGATGCCGACACGCTCCGTCAGGCGCTTCGCACTATGATGTTGTCGCGGCGCCTCGACGAAAAGATGATGACGCTGTTGAAGCAAGGCAAAGGCCACTTCCATATTGGCGCCTCTGGGCACGAAGCTGCTCAAGCCGCCGTTGGGCTTCAGGCGCGTCCGGGGCACGACTGGTTCGCCATGTACTACCGCGACTTGTGTATCACGCTTTCGTTGGGGATGCGCCCTGAAGACGCATTCTTGGCGCACCTGGCCAAAGCCAATGACCCCCACTCCGGCGGACGCCAAATGCCAGAACACTTCGGCCTGCGTGATCTCAATGTAATGACCACGTCCTCCTCGGTTGGTGCGCAGTTTATGCCAGCGGTCGGGTTTGGGCTCTCCATCCAGCAGCGCGGTGAAGATGCGTTCGTTTACGCGTCGTGCGGCGACGGAGCCACATCGCAAGGGGATTTCCACGAGGCGCTCAATTGGGCCACCCGCGCACAGGCGCCTGTGCTCTTTATGGTGCAAGACAACAAATACGCCATCTCCGTCCCCGTTGAAGAGCAAACCGCCGGCGGCACCGCCTACAAGTTGGCGGCCGGATACGAAGGCCTCAGCCGCATTCGCGTGGACGGCACCGACTTCTTCGAAACGGCTGCTGCTGCCGAGGCTGCCATCACACACATGCGCAATGGCGGCGGCCCGGTGTGCCTTGTCGCCGATGTGGTGCGCCTGCTACCGCACTCCTCCTCCGACGACCACACCAAGTACCGCGCCGACGAGGAACTCGAATCCGATCGTGCCATCGACCCCATCAAGCGGATGCGCAATGCACTCGTTGAGGCCGACATGTTTGCCGAGGATGAGATCGACGCGCTGCAGCAAGACGTACACGAACAGGTCGAGGAGGCCTCGAAATGGGCGCAAGAGCAGCCCGACCCCGATCCGGCAACGGCCACCGACCATGTATTCTTTGAGGGCGACTTAGGGCTCGAATACAGCGACGAATCCGACATTGACCCCGATGAGGAGCCGATGGTGATGGTTGATGCCATCAACCGGGCCCTCAAGGAAGAAATGGCACGCAATGAAAACATCATCGTGTACGGCGAAGACGTAGCCGGTGAAAAAGGCGGCGTCTTTACTGCGACCAAAGACCTGACGCGTCTGTATGGCGAAGATCGTTGCTTCAACGCACCACTTGCCGAGGCGTCCATCATTGGAAGTGCAGTAGGTTGGGCCGCCAGCGGATATCGTCCGGTAATCGAAATTCAGTTTGCCGATTACATCTGGCCCGGTATGCAGCACCTGCGCAATCAGGTGGCCCCGTTCCGGTATCGCTCCAACAACGCATGGAGTTGCCCCATGGTGATTCGGGTGCCCTGCGGAGGATACATTCACGGCGGGCTGTGCCACTCACAAAACATTGAGTCTATTTTTGGGCATACGCCCGGCATCAAAATCGCCATGCCATCTACCGCTGCCGATGCCAAGGGGTTGCTCACCACAGCCATGCGCATGGAGGACCCCGTGATGTTTCTCGAACACAAGGCGCTTTACCGTGCTGCCGCTGCACGCACGCCCACACCGCCCGAAGACTACCTGCTTCCGTTCGGAGAAGCCCGCGTCGCGCGTGAAGGCACCGATCTTAGCATCATCACGTACGGAATGATGGTGCATAAAGCCAACAATGCGGCCAAAGAACTGGCGAAAGAAGGCATTGACGTAGAGATCATCGACCTGCGCACCATGGTCCCCCTCGATACCGATACCATTCTGGAGTCGGTGTCTAAGACCAACCGGGCGCTTGTGCTCTACGAAGACCATGAGTTCATCGGGTACGGCGCCGAGGTGAGCGCGCAAATTGCCGACCTCGCCTTTAAGCAGTTGGATGCGCCGGTACGCCGCGTGGCTGGCGCCTTTTCTCATATTCCATTTGCGCACAGCCTGGAACGCGAGGTACTGCCCAGCGATGATGATGTGCTGGAGGCCGCCCGCGAACTAGCTGCCTTTTAGCGCACAAAAAGTAAGAGATGGAGGGCGCGCCCCGGTACTTCTTCCGGAAGACATCCTTTGCAACACTGGGACCGCCCCTACGCACAGCCGCCCCGAAACCATTTGTGTGCGGGCACCGTGTAGTGGTGCGGGCAGGCGTAACAGCGCCCATGAAAGCCGCTGAACCTGCCTTTTCCACGCCATGCGTGCCGCTCTGTAGCGGTCGCGCGTAGCGCCTTCCTCCGTCGAGGACCCTATTTCGCACTGATTTAACGCACACCCAACCCAACCCTTATGGCTACTGACATCGAATCAACCGTAAAATCCATTATCGTCGAAAAGCTGGGCGTTGACGAGTCCGACGTCTCCACCGATGCGTCGTTTACTAACGATCTGGGCGCCGACTCGCTCGATACGGTGGAGCTGATCATGGAGTTCGAGAAAGAGTTCGACCTGACGATTCCGGACGAGGAAGCGGAAAAAATCGCGACGGTGGGCGACGCTATCGATTACCTTTCGGAAAAAGCCTAACACCGTCTTGGTGTTGCCAGCAGCCCTCCCGGCGACCCCTCGCTCTGTGGCGAGTTGGCTCGCCGGGTTTGCTGTTTGTGGCGTGATGCTGCTCGGCATCATGTTGTCAGGGAGCCCACTGCGGAGTCCACCGTACAGGTACCCTGTGTGTTTGCATCGTTTTTCTGACTAGCTTTGCCTCCATCATGTCTGCTCATCGCGTTGTTGTTACCGGCATGGGTGCGCTTACACCCCTGGGCTTAACCGTTGATACGTTTTGGGAGGGCCTGCTCAATGGCACCAGCGGAGCGGCTACCATTTCCTCATTCGACCCCGAGGGACTACGCTCTACGTTTGCCTGCGAACTCCCCGATTTCGAGGCCTCCGACTATCTAAACGCCAAAGATGCACGGCGCATGGATCCCTTTTGCCAGTATGCGCTGGTCGCCGCCGATCAGGCCGTGGCCCATGCGGGTCTTGAGGACGACCTGCCACAAGAAAAAAAGGACCGCATCGGCGTGATCTACGGCAGCGGCATTGGCGGGATGCAGACGTTCCGAGAGCAGACCGAGTACTTCCTCGATAGTGGAGAAACGCGCGTATCGCCGTTCTTCATCCCTATGCTCATTCCCGACATTGCAAGCGGGCAAATTGCTATGCAACACGGGTTTCGCGGCCCCAACCACGCTATCGTGTCGGCCTGCGCAACGGCCAACCATAACATTGCCGACGCCTTTCGCCTGATTCGCAGCGGCGATATTGATGGAGCTGTGTGCGGGGGCACCGATGCGTGTGTGACAAAGCTTGGTATTGCTGGATTCGCCTCAATGCGCGCTCTCTCCACACGTAATGACGATCCCGCCCATGCAAGTCGGCCGTTCGACAAACACCGTGATGGGTTTGTCATGGGGGAAGGCGCAGGAGCGCTGTTCTTAGAGAGCCTGGAAAGTGCAAAAGCGCGCGGAGCGACCATTCATGCTGAAGTGCTCGGCGCTGGCATGTCGGCAGATGCGCATCACCTCACGGCGCCTGATCCAGACGGGGGCGGCGTACGCCTGGCGCTCAATCGTGCCCTTGAAAGTGCTGAGTGCGAACCTGAGGATGTCGATTATATCAATGCCCATGGCACCTCCACCCCGCTTGGCGATGAGGCAGAAACGGGCGCCATCAAAAAAGTGTTTGGCGACCACGCATACGATTTGAACGTGTCGTCTACGAAAAGCATGACGGGACACTTGCTTGGAGCCGCCGGGGCAGTCGAAGCTATCGCTTCTATCCAAGCACTGAAGCATAACGTGGTGCCGCCTACAATCAATTTCGAGGAGGCTGACCCTGCATGCGATCTCAACTACACGTTCAATGAGCCGCAAGAACGCACGCTTAATATTGCACTTAGTAATGCCTTTGGGTTTGGCGGACACAACACCTCGCTCGTGCTTTCGGCATTTGACGAGTAGCGCACGCCATGTGGCAAGCGGTGCGCTTCCACGCTACGTAGGTCCAGAAAACGATCGTTGAGATGTCATTGCGAGGAGCGTCGCTTCAGCCACAGGCTCTCTTCTCGCGATGACAAGAGGCAAACACATTTTCGCTGAGCTACATAGACAGAGCGTGAGAGTCAACGGAACACAATGCTCTCAACGAGCGACTCACCCAGTTCGTTGTTTAACCGATCGCGCCACTGCGTCCGCTGCAAATGTAGTTCTTGACGCCACGCAGGCGATTCAATTTTAACAAAAAGCTGGTGCCCCTTCATCCACACGCTTTCCGTAACGTTATTGATTTGAGGCCCAACGAGCATCGCCCATGCTTCAATCACACGGGCCTCGTCAATCTTTCCTCCTGTATCCAACTCTCGTACCACGTCAGGCAGTAAGTCGCCCAGCCGTTTTGGCGTATCTCCTGTACTCATAGCACTGTACGCGTTTGATGCGTAGCAACAATGGTTTGCTGTGTGAAGAAATAATAACGAGCCTGTGAGGGCATCGTTCGGAGCGGTATACCTGGAAAACGAGACGAAATGGGTGTTACATTACGTTGGTAAAGAGCGGCTACCCCCACAACTCGGTTCTGCAAGCCGTGTACGGTGCTATTTTGTATTCTGTTGTTTTGCTTCGCGTTGTCTCCGTTGATCTATGATGCTTAACGTGCGTTCTCTTGATTCCGTTCGATGGCCTGCGCTTTGCAGCCTCATTGCAGGGCTTGCCTTGCTTACGGTTAGTGGCATGTCTACCGCTGCAGCCACCTCAGTAAATGATACCCCCGCGGTTCTTGCTACCGACACGGTACGCGTCACGCTCCAAAGTGCCATCGTCCGAGCACTAGAAGAAAGTCCAGAAGTCGGCCAGCGCGAGGCAAGGCGCGATTTTGCTGATGCCCGCTTTTCAGAGGCGCGAGCCAGCCGGTTTGCGACCAACTTCCGGATTGAAACAGCCCACTCTATTGCGCCCAGCCTTGATATTCCGTCTGACTACGACGGCCCCAACAGCGAGTTATACTTGAATCCCAATGTTGAAAATGACTGGCGGATTCAGAGCCTGCGCCCATTTAACCGTTTCGAGGTTGTATTGCAACAACCACTATGGACTTGGGGCGAGCTCTCAGGACAAATCGAAGCTGCTGAGCATGGAGCCGTGGTTGAGGAGGCGCGGATCCAAGAAAAGCAACTGGAGGTGGCTTTTCGGGCTGGGGAGACCTATCAGAACGTACTCCTGACCAACGCGCTGAAAGAGCTTTCTGAAGAAGCCGAATCGCTGTTACGTCAGGCGCGCCGGGAAGTGCAAAGTCTGCTCGATGAAGGCGATCCGGATGTTGAGGAGGCCGATCTGTTTCAATTAGACCTGGCAGAGCAAGAGTTCGAGCGCCGTACCGTAGAGGTGAATGAGCAGCAGGCCACCGCCCGGTCAGCGTTAAGACGTCAGCTTATGTTAGACGAGGGAACGTCGCTGGCGCTTGCGGAGGAACGCTTGGAGCCGCTCTCGCTCGAAATTTTAGGCGACTCGCTGGCATTCTACGAAGATGCTGCTCAGCGACATCGACCGGAGTTTCGACAAACCGAAGCCGGAATGGCAGCGCGTGAGGCGCTTGTTGATGTTGCGCGTTCGGACTTTTATCCCAAGCTGGCGATGCAGGCTTCCTACAGCATTAGCTTTACTCCGGGCCGCTTTCGGCAACCCAATGCATTTGTCAGTGACTCATTTCGTGGACAGGGAACGCGTACTGGATTTGGCATTCGGCAGAATCTGAACTTCTACCAGACGCGCGCCCGCGTCCGACAGGCCGAGGCCGAGCGAAACGAGGTTGCCTTCCAGCAAGAGGTGGCCGATGAGTTTATCGCCTTTGAGGTCGAGGAGGCATTTCGCCGGGTACGTATCGCCAAAAACCGCGTTGAATCGCTCAATGAGTCTGTTCGAACCACGCGCGAGTGGTTGCGCACCGAACAAATTGACTTCGACCTGGACTTTGGGGACCCCCAAAACTTGATACGTGCTGTGCAGGCCAATCTCGAAACTCGGGCCGAATATTACGAAGCTGTGCAGCGCTACAACATCGCTGTGCTTCGTTTGCTACGAACAGCAGGGATACTTACGAAAGATGCACAGCGCGGCATGCTTATTGAAACCGAGTAGCATGCGATCACCGACACGATATTCATACCCCCTATTTTGCTATGTGGTCTTTTCTTTCTATTCGCACCGGACTCGTTGCCGCACTCATTATGATGATGAGTGTGCCCGCTTTGGCGCAGCAAGGCACTGCACCCAACGACGAAGACGCCATTCGCGATATGCTTGAACAGCGTGATGCAGAAATCAAGTCGATCCTTGATGGCGACCGGGCCGACTTTACAGATGAACAGCGCAATGAACTCATGACGCTCATCAATGGCGTGATTGACTTTCGTGCTATGGGGCAGCACGCGCTTGGTCCGTTCTGGGGAGATCTTTCCGAAGAGCAGCGCGACGAGTTTGTCGATGTCTTCCGCGATGTGGTTCGCCTGCAGTCTATGGCTGATCTGGAGGTGTACAACTCGGAGGTTTCGTATGAGCACATCGATGTAGAAGGAGACAGCGCATTCGTGCGCACCATCACTCGGTACCAGGGCACCCAAACCCCCGTTGATTATGTGCTTGCCCGTCAAGGAGATACGTGGCTGGCGCAAGATATCATTGTAGATGAAGTAAGCACCGCTGAGGGCTATGCGCGGTCTTTTCAACGCGTGATGCGTCGCCGAGGCTTTGATTCGTTGATGAACAGCCTGGAGCAACGTCGCGAGCGGGCTCAGCAAGAGTCGCAGGAGCAGTCTGCAAGTCAATAAGCGCTATTAGGCGGATGAGCGGCTTGCTGGAGTGACATGCTGCAGCAGGTCGTTCGCTGAATCTATCGCTTGCAACCGATGGAGTGCTGGGAACGGAGCAAACAGGTGCTCCTCAGGTACGACGTCATGCCGTTGGTTGGACGGGGCTGCATTCGACTTTACAACGCATGAGATTGTGCGCCAAGAGTACGTCCTCCCTGTAGTCATAGTCTATGCACACAACTTGAGATGGTGATAATCGCTGATGATCGCTTGCCTGTCCTGAACTCGATTCAGGATCTGGATGCCATTCGAAGGGGGGCGTTCGAGTTGAAAGGGAGCTTTCGTCTCCAGCACCGTCCCCCCGACACGTCATCCTGAACTTGATTCAGGATCCATGTTGCGGGAGAGCGCCGAAGCGTACGGATTAGGAACCAACTTGCGAACCAAAATCTGTTACGATACGCTGTTGCACTGCTTGCAAGGCTGTCGCCTGTTCTGGATCCTGGATCGCGCTCGCAGGCTCGCTTGCCTGTTCTGAACTCGATTCAGGATCTGGATGACGTTCGGGAGGTAGGCATTTGGGTTGAAAGGGAGCTTTCGTCTCCAGCACCGTCCCCCCGACACGTCATCCTGAACTTGATTCAGGATCCATGTTGCGGGAGAGCGCCGAAGCGTACGGATTAGGAACCAACTTACGAACCAAAACCTGTTACGATACGCTGTTGCACTGCTTGCAAGGCTGTCGCCTGTTCTGGATCCTGGATCGCGCTCGCAGGCTCGCTTGCCTGTTCTGAACTCGATTCAGGATCTGGATGACGTTCGGGAGGTAGGCATTTGGGTTGAAAGGGAGCTTTCGTCTCCAGCACCGTCCCCCCGACACGTCATCCTGAACTTGATTCAGGATCCATGTTGCGGGAGAGCGCCGAAGCGTACGGATTAGGAACCAACTTACGAACCAAAACCTGTTACGATACGCTGTTGCACTGCTTGCAAGGCTGTCGCCTGTTCTGGATCCTGGATCGCGCTCGCAGGCTCGCTTGCCTGTTCTGAACTCGATTCAGGATCTGGATGACGTTCGGGAGGTAGGCATTTGGGTTGAAAGGGAGCTTTCGTCTCCAGCACCGTCCCCCCGACACGTCATCCTGAACTTGATTCAGGATCCATGTTGCGGGAGAGCGCCGAAGCGTACGGATTAGGAACCAACTTACGAACCAAAATCTGTTACGATACGCTGTTGCACTGCTTGCAAGGCTGTCGCCTGTTCTGGATCCTGGATCGCGCTCGCAGGCTCGCTTGTCCAGGATGACATTCGAGGAGGTGGCGTTCGAGTTGAAAGGGAACTTTTGTCTCCAGCACCGTCCCCCGACACGTCATCCTGAACTTGATTCAGGATCCATGTTGCGGGAGAGCGCCGAAGCGTACGGATTAGGAACCAACTTACGAACCAAAATCTGTTACGATACGCTGTTGCACTGCTTGCAAGGCTGTCGCCTGTTCTGGATCCTGGATCGCGCTCGCAGGCTCGCTTGCCTGTTCTGAACTCGATTCAGGATCTGGATGACGTTCGGGAGGTAGGCATTTGGGTTGAAAGGGAACTTTCGTCTCCAGCACCGTCCCCCCGACACGTCATCCTGAACTTGATTCAGGATCCACTCGTCCGAGCAGACGCCCAGGTGGGTTCTTTTTGTGGGTCCAACAGTCTCTCATTGAACAGACGGTGGAGGAGTCAAATTTCCCATCAACGAAATACCAGAGACAAAGTTATGTGCAAGGATTAGCCCTGTAGTCGGGGCGCTTCGCTGCACTCACAATGATACATTCGCGGGATCCGCTTACGTGTATTGGAGCCCTGATCGTCACCAAACATTGATGTGCTCCACTACGCATGCCAAAGCAGAAGGGCCAGCCAGCCAGGATCAGCAACATGCATGTGAATCCAATAGACGAAACTGGCCAGCGCAAGACTGCTCGGTGTAAGTGCGGTAAGGGGAGGCATAAGCCAGACAGGAATTCGGCTGGTGCGGTAGATGTCGTATCCTGTTCGTACCCCCATCCAGGCAAGGATCAGTCCTGCACCTCCGGCTAAGGCGACAAGTATATAGGGTGGAAGCGAGAACGATGCGATCACAACAGCAAGCAGCCAGGGAAGCACGAGCCACCCTGGCATCAGGGCAAGCGTCATGGTCTGGAGCCATGAAAGAGGAGACGGCGCCCACCGTGAGCTAAGCGAAGCAATCAGTGCCCACACGGCAACTCCGGCAAGAAAAATCCCTCCACCTACAGCTACTACAGAGAAGGGAGCGCCAAGAAGGGCTTCGATGTGGCTCTGTGCCCCCTTCGAAAGGGGGTCGAAGGCAAGAAAAGCGGCTCGTGTATCGCGCAGTGCATAGAGTAAAGTGCTTCCGCCGGCAATCAGGCCACCCCCGACTCCGAAGAACAACGCCCCCGTAACGCGTGGCGTGACTTCACGCCCCTCGCGCATTGAATCATGATAAAACGTGGGGGTAAACAAATAGCGTTGCATCGTGCGGCGCAGTACTGAGAGTTGAATTAGCATCCACGCTAGTCCCCCCACGAGGAGCCATATGCTCAGTACAACGCTCGAAGGTAGGGAAGACGAGTAGATCTCATTCGAACCGGGGGGCAGAGCAAGCGGAGTTGGGGCCGTATGCGTGGCATCAACAACAACGCGGCCCGCAGGGGTTAATCCATCATGTGTCCATAGCGCTGTAACGAAACGTCCGCGATTCGAGGAGGGAGACCACCCGGCTGTAAACACCGGACTGATATCTCGTTGGTGTGCTTCGGTAAGCGTGTGCTCTACATAGCGAGCCTGAGCTTCAGCCGATCGGGGCACGTTCCAGCCTGCGGGCGCATCAGCCCAGCGCCCCTGAGCGATAGCTCCGATGCCCACCCTGCCAGCATGCACATCCGTCCACTGTTGCCACAACGTGAAAACCGGAGGATGCTCACGCGCATCAACCAGCACGGTAGTAGACGGCTCAAAAGAACACGAAATTGCTGTAGGCGCAAGCGGGACAACGACATAGGGAAGTACCTCCTCCGGCAGGGTTGTGCGAAGTGCCTGCCATTGGTCGCATCCGCGAGCAGAGAATCCGCCGCCCCACCCAATGCCTCGCACCGCCGGGTGGTGAACCCAGTCATCTATCTGGTCGGGATGGTGCACATCCACATACACCTCAATGTTCATGGCAGCAGCGGCCTGCAAAGCGCCCGAGTGCGGGACATGGGTTGAGCGCACCGTCTGCAGTTCATGGTCTTGTAGCGTACGCATCGTGCGCACTTGATCCGCCTCTGATCCTGCTGGTGTCCACACGACTCCATATGGTGAGGCAGTTGCTGTAGGAGGTGATAAGACGCTTCCTGCAATGGCATAAAGGATAGCAAGCGCCAGCACACGGATCATAGAAGGAAGATCTACAAGCATTTAAAGAAACGGTGCAGCACATCAAACAGGGCGGTAGGCATGTCCGGAAGAAACGCCAACATACGCCATGTTATAATGCGTCCCTCTTATGGGGTTCACCCAATTGCAAACAACAACCAACGATTTATCATGACACGCTTTATTTGGATACCGCTTCTCCTTGCACTGTTTTTGGTGCCGGCCACCGCACAGGCCCAAACCGATATTTCGGTTGGTCCGAAAGTGGGGTTTGATCTGGGCGACCTGAACGAACCATACATCGGTGCTGACGTGCGCATTGAATTAGAAGACTTTCCGGTGCGTATCAACCCCATGTTCAACTTTTATTTTGCGCCTGAAAACGTCACGTGGTGGTCTGTTGGGGCAAACGGGCTATTCGATTTTGAACTCGATGATAACGACATCACTCCATACGCTGGGGCAGGTCTTCAGCTTTTCCGTACGTCGGTAAGTGCAGGCGGCTTTACAGCCAGCAGTTCAAATCTTGGGCTAACCGGTGTAGGCGGTGCCGAATTTGACCTTGACGGATTTCGTCCGTTTGTGCAGGCCGAACTCGGAATCATTACGGGATCTGGTACCGGCACGCTGTTTGGAATTGGGGGAGGGGTGTTGTTTGATATATAGCACCCATTTTAGTTGACAATAATTTGTTCTTGCCTTTAGTTTGAGAAGGCTGATCGTAAGAGCAGACGGGCTTTTCAATCAACGCCCGTATTCAATTATGTCCGGATGTTTTCTTGCTTTACGCATTGTTATAGTGCCGTTCCGGGCAAGATTATTTGTTTAACAAACCATCCAACTTTGCTTATGAAACGTTTTACGTGGATCACTTTGGTACTTGCACTTTTTCTCATTCCCACTGTGGCAGACGCGCAGGTTTCGCTTGGCGTCAAAGGGGGATACGATCTTGGAGACATTGAAGAGCCATACGTTGGTGCTGATGCGCGCTTTGCTATTGGTGATGCTCCAATTCGCATCAATCCCACGTTCAATTACTACTTTGCACCTGAAGGAGTAACATTTTGGTCTGCCGGTGCAAATGCGCTCTTTGATTTTGCCGACGCAGATGCTGATGCACGGCCCTATGTAGGAGCCGGCGCGGCGATTTTTAGCCAATCGATTGACACTCAACTTGGGGACTTTAGCACCACAGATTTTGGCGTGACAGGCGTTGGCGGGGCTGAGTTTAACCTTGATGGCATTCGGCCTTTCGTACAAGCTGAGCTCGGAATTGTCTTTGCAGAAGGCGACACCGGAACAAACATTGGTATTGGCGGCGGGGTTCTTTTTGATCTCTGATCCTCCTTTCCGTACACGTTGAGCTTTACGCTTCGGCGCAGCCTGAACATGATTTCGGGTTGCGCCGTTTTCTGTTGCTATTCGTTACACCGCTTCGTTGCACCTTTCCAACCTGCATTCGATATTGCAAGCCACATACTTTCTGACTAACCATATGCCTGATATGCGTCGACTGCTGTATGCTTTTGTGCTTCTCGCTTTTGTTTATGTAAGTGCTCCAACGCCTTCCGAGGCGCAGGTCGGACTTACCGTAGGGCCCCGCGTAAGCGTGGATGTGGGTGACGATCTTGGGGGCGATGATGCGACGCTGGCTCTTGGAGCTGATGTGCGCATCTCCTCAATGGTGCTGCCCTTCACCGTCAATCCGACATACGACTACTATTTCATTGACGGTGATGCTTCGTTCTCTACGCTCAATCTAAACATTCTTTTTCCCTTCGGTATCGACAACCGGATCTTTACTCCCTACAGTGGGGTGGGCGCTGGGGCCGCGTTCTTCAGTAACGGCGACACCCAAAGTGATGTGGGGCTCAATGTACTTGCCGGAGCCGAGTTTGGACTGCTTCCCTTTCGTCCGTTTGTGGAACTCGGATATTCTGTATACTTCACTGAAGGCGATAACCTGAATGCATTCGGGCTTCGGGGCGGGCTGCTGTTTGGGCTTTAGTGTCTATCGATTCGCTACGTTTCATCTGTTAAACAAACTGCGCGTGAGGTGTGATCTGATTCTTTTGCGTTGCCACATGTATTGCAGTGGACTGAAAAACCAAAGAAGAGAGCCTATGCTGATACAATCGTGGAAAAGTGTGGTGCGACACATAAAAAGTGGGCACTTTCAGAATAGAGCACGAGTATAGCTTTCGACCATATTCTCGTGACTTTTTGAACTTACTCTTGATCGTGCTATGAAACAGACACGTATACTCCCAGCCCTATTCATCGTGACCGCTCTGATTTGGACTGGGTTTGCATGGAGCCCTGCTGATCCGGAGCCAGACGAGGCGGTTATCGATAAAATCGAAGCCGTTACCTGGAACCTGGACCCGGCCCACTCGCAGGTCACCTTCGATGTGCGCTACTTGGGCATGAGTCGTATCACCGGCGTCTTCCATGACTTTGATATCGACTTGACGGCCGACCCTGATGATCTAAGCACGCTTGAAACAGAAGCTGTCGTGCAGGTCGGTAGTATTGATACACGCATTGGCGATCGCGACGATCACCTGCGTTCCCCTGATTTCTTCGAAGCGGAGACCTATCCCGAAATGACGTTCGTGAGCACGGAGGTGCGCAACATTGACGGCACCTCGTTTACACTTGTGGGCGACTTGACGATTAAAGACGTAACACAAGAAGTTGAGTTTGATGCCGAGTTTCTTGGCACAGCCGTTGGCATGCAAGGAAATGAGCGGGCTGCCTTCGAAGCAACCACGACCATCGACCGGATGGAGTTCGGCGTAGACTGGAACGAACTCACCGATGCAGGCGGCATCATTGTCGGCCATGATGTCACCATCAATTTGGATCTGCAAATGCTCAAAGCTGAGGAGTAGCACCCCTTATCACACACATCGACTAACGATAAACGAAAGGCCACGCCCATTATTTGGAGCGTGGCCTTTGTGTATATA
Organism: Natronotalea proteinilytica; assembly: GCF_055379935.1. Lineage (NCBI taxonomy): Bacteria > Pseudomonadati > Rhodothermota > Rhodothermia > Rhodothermales > Salisaetaceae > Natronotalea > Natronotalea proteinilytica. The sequence goes on from NZ_AP043947.1 coordinate 372,779, forward strand.
ACAGTTTTTGCATGGCGACCGCTTACATGTTTGCTAGAAAACTGCAGGATAGACCTTTGCATCTGTCCGGATAGGCTCTGCTTTTACGCATAAGTATATGCAGGTAAGTTTCTTACTTCTAGAGGCGTTCTTAACGAGTTAAAGAAAGCAGCCTGCACCGTTTGTGTGTGTCTTTCTGAAAAACCCTTTTACATATGATTAACAGTAAGAGCATATTCAAAGCGTTTTGCTCATTGCTCGTTGCTGGAGCGTTGTGCCTATCGCTTACATCGAACTCACAGGCCCAGTCCGCCAAAAATGCGGTTTATCTTGAACTGGCTGGTAATGGTGCGCTATATACACTCAACTACGATCGGATGGTAACTGACAATGTGAGTGTGCGTGCTGGCAGCATGTTCATGTCGTTGGATGCCGCTGATGAGCAGGGTTCTGCCAGTGCTGGGTTGCTTATCGCTCCACTGATGGGCAACTATTTCATTGGCGATGGAAGCCATAAGTTCGAGTTAGGAGCGGGGCCTGCTATCGTGAACGCTAGTGCATCCACCGACTTTGGCACGTTCGATGAAAGTGGTACCTTTCTTTTCGGGACCGCCACGGCAGGATACCGATTCCAGCCCAACGACGGAGGTTTTGTGTTTCGCATAGGCTTTACGCCGCTGTTTGGTAGCACTGGATTCCTGCCCTGGGCTGGTCTAAGCCTTGGCTACTCTTTCTAACGGTACTTGCACAAGAATTGGCTCAGCATAAAACATTTCAGTCCAAAGCCCCTGCTCTTTAGCACCAAAGAGCAGGGGCTTTGAAATGGGGTGATATGTGGGGCAACAGGATGCGAGTACTGCCCCCGAGCATGGTTAGGGTTAGGGCGATGCAGGAGCAGCATCCGGATCTAGAAACGCGATGGTAGCGCCCCAACTGCTTTTGTCGGTAGCCGGGCGGTGGCGTATCACCAAGTCATCGCGTTCTAGAAGCGCCACCACGCCCTTTCGAAGCCGACCGGTGCCCTTGCCATGGATGATACGCACGCGGTAGATGCCTTTGGCGTGACAGGCGCGCAGGTAATCGGGTACAAGGTCGCCGATTACGTTGGGCTCAAACACGTGCAAGTCTAGCACACCATCCACAGGATACTCAGTCGGTTCAGGCTCTGACATAGCAGGCGCTAACGCTTCTTATTCGTTGGTACGGTCGGTTTCCTCTTCATCGCCATAGATGCGCACCAAGCGTTCGCCATCGGCATCAATGGAGGCGCGGTACATGCCCTCCGTGTTGAACGGCATGGCTACGGTGCCGTCTGCATCCAGTGCGATTACACCACCTGTGCCACCCAAGTCGGGCAGTGCGTCGTGAATGACGGCATCTGCAGCATCAGGCAGGGGCTGCTCGCCGTGTTGCATGCGGGCTGCAATGTCGTGTGCCACTACGCCTCGGATGAAGTACTCGCCATGTCCGGTAGAAGATACGGCACAGGTTTCATTAGCAGCATACGTGCCGGCGCCGATGATGGGAGAATCGCCCACACGTCCAAACTGCTTATTTGTCATGCCGCCGGTAGAAGTGCCCGCCGCCAGATTGCCATCACGATCGAGCGCCACTGCACCTACCGTGCCGAGAGAGACCTCGGCGTCTTCAGAAAGTTGCAGGCTAGAGGTGGCGTCGTCGTTGCGCGCATCGCGAGCGTCTTGCAGGCGACGCTCGGTATGGAAGAACTCATTATCAACGGTTTCGAGGTCGAAGTCAGAGGCAAAGATTTCAGCCCCTTCACCCGCCATCATGACATGGGGCGATTCATCCATGATGGTACGTGCTAGTTGAATGGGGTTGCGGATGGTAGTTACCCCCGTGAGGGCGCCTGCATCGCGGGTGGCGCCATCCATAATAGAGGCATCGAGTTCGACCTGATCATCGCTGGTAAAGACGGCCCCGCGTCCGGCATTGAAGAGTTCATCATCTTCCATCATGACAATAGCGGCTTCGATGGCATCGAGGCTGGTACCGCCATTTTCAAGGACCTCGTATCCCGCATCCAGCGCGTTATTGAGCGCCTGGCGATAGGCGGCGTCCTGCTCGTCGGTGATGGCGTCAGAGGAGATGGTGCCCGCTCCGCCATGAATGGCAAGCGCAACGGGGGCATCAGAAGCCGCATTCGGTTCAGTGCATCCAGTCATAAGTAGCAAACCGGCTGCAGCAAGCAAAAGACCGGTCATGGTGCGTGTTATCGTGGCGTATATGTACCGCATGGTAGACAAAAAGGGAGGGTCAACTGTATACGAAAGCAAACAGATTAAGGGTAACAATGTCCACATCAAGGTAGGAAGTAGTCTGCGGAAACGCCACTATGGGGGATGATCAGAAAGATGAAACGCTGCAGATCCGACACGAAACCGACATAACGGCAGGAGGGACCGTAATTTCACACCGGTTTTCTGTAGTCTATCGGTTTTTTAGGATTGTGGACTGTAATTTGCTCTCATGTAGCGGGCACAGATACGGGCAAAGAGGAACAAGTTGGGGTGTACCGTATTCGTGACAACTTGCATTTGCGTTTGGTTTAGCTAAGCGCGAACATAAAGGACGGCGCGAATAAGAAATCGGGCCAGAGCGTCCGCCCTCAGCTTACGCGTTAGCGTTTACGTAGCAACCATTGCAGATATATGGCGAAGGAAAAGACCGAAGTAGTCACCAAAAAGCGGAAAAAGGACACCAAGTCCTTCAACCGATACGATGCGCTCCAAGACATGAGTGATGAAGATCTCATGTCGCAGTTCCAGGCTGGAACCGTCGAGGCATTCAACATCCTCGTAGAGCGGTATTCCGACCGGCTTATGCAGTACCTCTATCGCTTTCTGGGCGATATGAAGCGCTGCGAAGACTTGTTGCAGGAAACATTCCTGCGCGTTCACCGGAACCGGCACTCGTACCGTCGGATTGCCAAGTTTTCGACGTGGCTCTACACCATTGCCGGAAACCTTGCGCGGTCAGAATACCGCAAGCGCAAGCGCCGCCGGATGCAGTCCATCCAGTCGGTGAACCGGGATAACGAGGAGTACGAGATGGAAATCCCGGATGAGTCGTTCTCGCCCGATAAGCATGCGGAGAGCACGATTCAGGATCACTACATTCAGGAAGCCATGAACGAGATACCACCGGCCTTCCGCGAAGTGGTGGTGCTGCGCGACATCCAGCAGCTGGCCTATGATGAGATTGCGGAGATCACGGGCCTGCCTATGGGTACTGTGAAGAGTCGCATCAACCGGGGACGTACAAAGTTGCAGGCGCTCCTGAAAGATGTGTATCCGTTTGAAGGCGAAAGCTAACGGCTGCATCCATACGGTTGGAGGATGAGCACCGGCATAGATAGGGTGTCTCCACTACATTACGTGCGCCTCGCTAATGGCTTCCATTAGCGGGGCGCTTTTTCTTTGTGCCGTGGCGCGTGCCTATTGCGCTTTCATAGTGCTGTGTCACAGGTCAATTTTGCTTGTCTCCTCGTGTCGATGCTCTGAGTCGACACGTTCTCAAGACGCTCCTGCGGTGCAATCTCATGCTATCAGACCGGATACAACTGCCCGAGCAACGGCATGAGATCGCCGCGTCAGTCGCAGGCTCACTCCTTGCGATGACAATGTTATGGTATGGAGTGGACTCGCGTTGAAGCATCTCAACCCAAATGTTCTGTCATGTTGAGCAAGCGGAGGGCCCCCAGGGCCCGAAGCGCGTCGAAACATCTCCTCGGCGCTCAGCAGCTACTGGCAAACCAACAGTCCTGCCCAGTTCGTGGGAGATCTTTACTCACTGCGTTCGTCAGTCGCTACGCTCGTGTCAGGACTCCGCACCTGCTAGACGCAGTTGCTCCGCTCAAGATGACATCATTAAGACGGGAGTGTTGCAACCCGAAGATTGACCTGTGACAGAACAGTAGGGCGTGCCTCTGGTGCATTGCGACAAGGAGATGTGGGGTGTTAGATGAGTAGCGATCTTATGCCGCTGATGGAGCGGGGAGGCGTAGCACGGCGGCGTCGAGCATCTCGCGGGCTTCTTTGACAAGCGGACGGTGGCAAGTGAACAGCACGATCTGTCGTGTGGACTCCCACGACTTCAGGATTTCGTAGCCCGCCTGGCGACGTTCGGTATCCCAGTTCACAAACACCTCGTCTAAGAACATGGGAAGCGCCTCATGGTCGGCGTCGAGGTGGTCGACGATGGCCATGCGCAACGCCAGGTAGATCTGGTCGCGGGTGCCCCGGCTTAGCGGCGGTCCAACCGGCACCACATCGTCGTGAGCTGCAGGATGCACGACGAGTCGGTCGTCTTCTTCGCGCCACTCCATGCGCTCGTAGCGCCCGTTGGTAATGGTAGCAATGTGGGTCGAGGCGCGCTGTATCACATCCGGCTGGTGCTTCATGCGAAACTCGTGGTCGGCGCGGCGGATGAGAGTAGCCATGAGCATGAGCCGGTCGCGCTCGGTACGTACACGATCCAGCTCGGCCTCTACGGCTTCGATATCGCTTTGCAGCGTGGCCATAGTGGGTTTGTTGACAAGACGCTCGTACTCGGCGTCGAGCTCGGCGCGTCTTTCATTGGCGTCGTGCAAGGCGTCGTGAATCGCGTCGAGGCGTTCGCTGCGGGTGATGCGGGCTTCGTCAGTGAAGAAAAACGCGTCAGTATCGCCTAGGCGCTGAATTTCTTCGCGGGCGGCTTGCCACTCGGGGTGTTCGCGCTTGAGCTGCTCGCGGGCATTCTCGGCACGGCGGGCGGCAGCGCGACGCTGGTTCAGCGTTTGAACACCGGCGCTCCAATCGCCATTGCCCAGCCTCTCGATGGGGGCGCGTAGTGCCTCCATCTGCTCTTGGATCGTTGCCCGTTCGCTTTCAATAGCTGTGATCTGTTTGTTCAGAGAGGGGAGCACGTCCTCAGCGGTTTCGGCAGCGGCAACGCGTGGTCGGGCATTCTGCAGGCGTTCGGCAAGCGCCCGCACCTGCGTTCGCCAGGCGTCGTGGGTGTCGTACAGATCGGTGCTGTGCACCTGGTTCACGAGGATGTCCCAGGCGGCCTGCTCTTCCTGGAACCGGTTGGTGTGCTGCTCTACCTGGTTCTGCGCCCGCTCGGCATCATGCACGGCACGCTGTAAGCGCTCCAGGTCGTGGGCCAGGTCTGCGTTGGGGCTGTCCAGACGGTCTTCGGGCAGTGGCACATCTGAAAGAAGCTCGTGGACGGCAGCACGTCGCTCGCGGGTGGTGGTGGTCAGTGCATCCAGCTCGAGTGCCTGCAGCCGATGGGCAAGCTCCTCGTTATAGCGACGGCTATGCCAGGCCCACACGGCTCCGGCTACGGTGGCGGTGCCGCCCATAGACAGAGCAATGACTGATGTCCAGACCAAGCCAATTAAGAGCAGCGCCAATCCTGCTACGCCCAGCACATACGGCGGCACAAGACTGCGCTCTGCCTCCCCCTGCAGCCCCATGCTTTGCGCCTGCGTACGGGCTTCGCGCTCGTCGGCAGCCGCTTCGGTGTATGCGTAAATGCGGGAGCGAATTTCGGGAAGGTTCAACGCCTTTACGGCCTCGGTCCACTTCGGACTCCAAGGTTCGGTCAGGCAGCTGGCGGACCGTTCAAGTTCGGCGTACGCGGCATCGGCGTCTTCCTTAGCTTGGGCAGCGGCTTCTCGTTCATTTTCCGCCTGGTCGATGCGTTGGGTCCATGCTTCGATGGCCGGGGCATGTTGTATCAGCGCACGGTCTTGCTCGGTACATGCTGCTAACGCGGCCTCATGCGCCTCGCGGTCGGCGTGCAGTTGATCCAGCTGATCGGATAGCGCGTCAAGACGCTCGGTGAGGGCCTTGTGTTCGGCATCGGGATCGTTGATGTGTGTGTACGGGCTCAAGTCGCCCGCCTCGGCTTCGTTGCGTTTGATGTGCTGCAACAAGGTGTAGACCGGACGCAACCGCTCATCGCGCAGCCGGTCGATGCGCAGCTGGCGTTGCTCGGCCTTCAGCGTCTCGATGCGTTCGGCTACGGTGCGGCGTTGTTCGCGCAGGCTGCGTAGGGTGTTGTCGCGCTGGCGTGCTTCCTTGAGTGCCTGGTAAAGCTCATCACGCGTTTCCGCGAGAGTGGTGGCCTCTGGGGTGCCTTGGCGGTCGGGGCGCCATAACGCGTCGGCTTCCGCCTGGAGTTCGGTGCTTACCGTGCGAGCCGACCGTACAAAGTCAACGCTTAACGATCCTAAGAGGCGATCCTGAATTTCGTCCCAGGCGTTTTGCTCGTGCAGCGTAACCAGATCGCCTAACGTGAGCGCGTACACGGCTTTGTAGATGTCGCGCGAGACGTGGGTTACCGGTGCCAGTGGGTTGTTGCTGATCGTACTGGTTGAGCCGTTGGTGTTGGTAAGACGCCCGTACGGATTGCTGCGCAAGCGGCGCGCTACGGTAAGTGTGCCGCCATCGTGCAGGCGGGCCTGCAGTTTTCCGCCCAGCGCATCGCCATTGTAGGGCGTATAGGGGTGATCGTTGGCCACCGGTGGATGGATGCCGTAGAGCATCGCCGTAAAAAACGAGAAGAGCGCTGTTTTTCCGGCTTCGTTGGGGCCGTACACCACCACGACAGGCGCATCGAGGTCGGGGAACGACACGTCGTGGAGTGGACCGTACGCGTCGATGGTGCAGGCAGTAAGGCGCATCAGCAGAAGGGGCGACGGGTCAGAGAGACGGTGAGGCGGAGCACGGGGGTTACGGAGTGTCTGCAGCGTCGGGGATGAGACGAGCAATGGCACGACGGTCCATGGCATTGAGCAGACGGCCTAGGTAGGCGCGGCGTTCGGTGGGGGCAGCGTGCAGTGCCTGAGCCCAGTCGATATCGGCAGCCAGGGCGTCGAGCGTATCGGGATCGTCGTGGGCTCGGTCAATCAGGGCAAGCACCTCGCCAGCCAGGTGGGGTTCGCCGCGGTGCCGATCGACCTCAACGGGGCGCGTTAGGTCGTCTAGATGCACGTCTACATCCAGCACGTTGAGTCGGGCCTTGAGGCGGGCGGCGATCTCGCGGCGGTCGCTGCGGCGGTGCAGCATTGGGGCCAGCGGGCACTCGCCGTGCAGCACCAAACGGATCATCCATTCGGAGGCTACAGCCTGGGTTTGTATAGGACGCAACGCAGCCCGGACGGTGTCGATGAAGGCGTCGACCGAGTGCACCGTCTCTAGCTCCGAAAGGTGCACCGTCTCCCATCGGATAGGCGCCAGCGGCTGCACCGTTACATCGGCAGGGCCCTCTGGGGGGATGCGCACGAGCAGGCCACCCTTTACACCTGTTTCCTCCGGATGCCGGCCCTGAAGGTTGCCGGCATAGTATGCAGGCACGTCGGCTTCCACCTGCTGACCTCGATGGATGTGCCCAAGCGCCCAGTATGTGTAGCCCAGGCGCTGCAGGTCGGATACGGAACAGGGGGCATAGCGGTCGTGTGCGTCGGCGCCATCGGCCGTATCGATGTGCGCATGCATTAGCCCGATGGTGGGCACGTTGGGATCGGCCTCGGGAAATCGAATAGCGAGGTTTTCCGAGACTTGCTTGCGCGGATGGCCTACAGCCACCACCTGTCCGATCCGTTGGCCGCTGTCGTTATGCAGCGGAATCGTTTGTGGATCTGCCGTGCGTACCACGTGAACGTTGGCAGGCCAATCGAGCGCCGCTATGCGTCCATGTGCGTGACCAGGATCATGCGTGCCGGTGGCATACACCACCGGGATGTCATGCGTCTCTAGCCGACGTAGATGCGAGAGCAGACGTTCTTCGGTTGGCAGGCTGAGGCGGGCAGCGTCTAGCAGGTCGCCTGCGATAAGTACGGCATCTACAGAGGTGGTGCAGGCCCGGTCGATAGCGCGCTCAAAGGCAGTGTGCTGCGCCTCGCGTAGTTGCCGACGCAGTCCGGGCGTGCGGCCTGCATACAGGGCATCGAAGTGAACGTCGGCAAGATGCAAGAGCGTAAGCATGGCGCAAGCGGGCGGTCAGCGGGTGAAAGAGTGCAACGGCGGATACGGTAGTCGTTCAGCGCGTCGTTACACGACCTGGGCCAAGAGCGCAAGCCCACCAAAAATGGCCACCAGTACAAGCGTAGCGATGATAATCTGTCGTTTTACACGTCGGTTCATGGCATGTAGAGGATGATGATACAACAGGGGGAGTTCTGTAGTCGGTGTACGCTGTTAAGATCCGAGGTGGACGGCGGTTTTGCAAGTCGGATGTGTGAGTGGAACTCGAAATGCACGCAGAGATGGGCCGCCACCATAGAAAAAGCCCCACTATCTGGAGCGACAGCGGGGCTTCGGAGCCAACGACCGGACTCGAACCGGTGACCTGTCCCTTACGAGGGGACTGCTCTACCAACTGAGCTACGTTGGCTGGTGATTATGGGTAGCACAGCAGGCACGCAAGTCGGTATCAAATGATCCGGGAGGGGATGGGGGAGGCGCCAGTTTCATCATGGATTTACGACGCGTGGGACACGTGCCCATTCATCCGGTCGCAGGCTGGTTAAGGTTAGATTCAAGCATTGGAGCCAAGTACTCCCATACGTTGTCGGCCACAATGCGTTGGCCTTCAGCGGTTGGGTGAATGCCATCGGCCTGGTTGAGGTCGGGCTCGCCCCCTACACCGTCGAGCACAAACGGGATAAGGGTAACGGCGTCGTGGGCGTTCGCCACATCCGGAAAGACGTCACGGAACGCGTCGGCGTACTCCTGGCCCATATTCGGGGGGACTTGCATGCCAGCTAATAACACCTGCGCATTGGGGTAGCGGGCCTGGGTGGTGTCAACCATAGCCATAAGGTTCGATCGCGTCGTTTGCGGGTCGATGCCGCGCAGACCGTCGTTGCCGCCCAACTCCAGCACCACAATGTCAACGGGCGTCTGCAAGAGCCAGGGGAGTCGGTTGAGGCCGCCGGCGGTGGTGTCGCCACTGAGTCCGGCATTGGTGATGTGCACATCCCACCCCTGGTCGTCGGCCCGTTCTTGCAAGCGCGCGGGGAACGATTCATCCGGGTCTAACCCATATCCCGCCGCAATGCTGTTGCCAATCACGAGCACATGCACAGCGGCCTCTTCGGCTGCGCTTTCATCAATGGCTTCATCAACGGCCTCCTCGGCTTCTGCTTCAGGAGCATGTTCAGCAGGAGCTTCTGCAGGGGGCGGCGTATCGGCGGTCTCCTCAGCCTGATTGGAACGATCCGGTCCGCATCCAACGAGAACAAGAACACTGAAAAGTACGAGCAGGTATAGGCGCCACGTTGTCATTATGCTACCGGGATAATCGTTAGATAACACGCTCGGTACTCACCTGCTCTTGATTGAGGAAGTTTCGTATATGCACGAATCAGTGCTTCGCGTCCGTAACGTGACGCAAACGTTTACCAGTGGATCCAAAACGCTCACCGTACTCAACAATGTGTCGTTCGATATTGAGAGCGGTACGTCGTGTGCGATTGTCGGGCCTTCGGGCAGTGGAAAAACGACGCTGTTGGGATTGTGCGCCGGGCTCGACCGACCTACCGAGGGCACCGTGGAGCTCTGTGGAACGGACTTAGGGCCGCTTGATGAGGATGAACGCGCGGCGGTGCGTAATCAGTATGTCGGCTTTGTATTTCAGACGTTTCGGCTCCTGCCTACGCTTACGGCACTTGAAAATGTGATGGTGCCTGCCGAGTTGCGTGGCCGCTCCGAGGCGCGTTCCCGAGCGCAAGAGCTTCTGCAGCGTGTAGGGCTGGGCGATCGGCTCGATCACTATCCGAACCAGCTTTCGGGCGGCGAGCAGCAGCGGGTTGCCCTGGCTCGGGCGTTCATCAACACACCCCGCATCCTGTTTGCGGATGAACCCACAGGCAACTTGGATGAAGAGACAGCGGCTACCATTGAAGATCTGCTCTTCGAGCTCAACGAAACGGCGGATACTACGCTGGTGCTTGTAACGCACGATCTGGCCCTGGCCGACCGTACCGACCGACAACTCCGCTTGCGTGGCGGACACGTGGTAACAGCTTCTGAATCGGAGCCTGCAGTTGTGTAGAAGCGGGTGTAGAGGTGCCTACCCGTCAAAAAGAGATCGGCCTTACGCCGCCGCCGCGCACTTCGCTTCTGCCGTAGCAAGCGCCTGTTTCAGATCGCTCCAGAGATCTGCTTCGGCCTCTAAGCCCACCGACAGACGAATAAGTCCAGGCGTAATGCCGTGGTCTGACTTTGCCGTATCGTCGACGACACCGTGCGTCAGCGAGGCCGGATGCTGAATCAGCGAGTCGGTTGAGCCTAGACTGACCGCGGCGGTGATCGTTGCGACGGCTTCGACGGTAGCGCGGGCCACCTCGTAGTTCTGCACGTCGAAAGCAATGAGTGTGCCGGGCCCGTCCATCTGCGTGGCGTAGCAGGGCGCGGCATCGTGGCTTGGAAAGTGCAGGGCCTGCACCATTGGATGGGCTGCGAGGCGATCAGCAAGCGCTGTGGCGGTGTCTTGGGACCGAAACACGCGGGTGGGAAGGGTCGGCATGCTGCGGTGCATCAGGTAGGCGGCCTGTGGATGCAAGAGCGCACCGGTGGCCACGCGCACATGGCGCAGCGCGGCGGCCCAGTCGGCATCTGATGTGGAGACCACGCCTCCCATCACGTCGCCGTGCCCGCCTAAGAACTTGGTGGCGCTGTGCAAAGAGAGGGTAGCCCCATGCTCAAGCGGACGCTGAATAACGGGGGGCGCAAACGTCGAATCCACCATGACCGGAACCGAACCAGCCTGCGCAACAACGCCCTCGATGTCTATCAGATCGAGCGTTGGGTTCGCCGGGGTCTCGATAATAACGAGGGCTGTGTTCGGACGAAGCGCCTCTGCAATAGCCTCCGGGCGGACCCACGATACGTCGACATCCAGCATGTTGCTGGTGAGCAGGTGGTCGGTCGTGCCATAAATTGGACGCACAGCCACTACATGCGGCGGCGTGCTGGTGTCCTCGCGCAGGGTCCTTGTAGCCAGAAGCACAGCGGTTACAGCGGCCATGCCTGATGCGTACGCCACGGTATCGGATGCCCCCTCAAGTTCGGCCACGGCCTGTTCAGCGCGGGCTACCGTTGGGTTGTAGAGACGCGCGTAGACAGGTGTGTCTGCCGAGGCTGCGCCGTGGGCCAGGTCGTGCAGGCTCTCGGCAGCCGTCTCCATATCCTCAAACGGATACGTACTCGACAGGTCAATGGGCGGCGCGTGCTTGCCCATCGCATAAATGCTCTGACGGCCCGCGTGAACAGCGGTGGTATGACAATCGGAATGCGACATGGCACTACAGGGCGTGGGATCTTCAGGACAAGTGTACTATATATTCGGAAGCGCTTACGGGTTGTGTCAATAGTTCCGAATTATATTCGGAAAAGTCGCTTATGCCGTTGCTTGACGAAACTGACTGCGCTATTTTGCGGACTTTGCAGAAGAATGCGCGCATCCAAAATAAGACGCTTGCAGAAAAGGTGGGGATTGCCGAATCCACCTGCCTGGAGCGGGTGCGCAGTCTGCGTGAGCGGGGCGTGATTACCGGATACCGCACCACGGTGGATGCAGAGGCGCTTGGCATTGGTGTACAGGCGATGGTGGCGGTACAACTGCGCAGCCACTCGCGCACGACGGTCGAGCAGTTTCAGCGGGCCGCTACGAACCGGCCGGAGGTGGTGGGGTGCTATCATCTGGGAGGGCGCACCGACTTTATGCTGCATGTGGCTGTGCGAGATCCCGGCCACCTGCGCGACCTGATCCTGAGTGCGTTCACCACGCGCGAAGAGGTGCAGCAGGTGGAAACCTCACTCATCTACGACCAGCAGCACACCGATGCGTGGCCCATCTATCCCGAGGCACGGCAGTAGTGCAGAATGGTTTTTTGGTCGTGGTTGAATTGGACGCCTCTCAGCGCGGACCACTCATATTCAGCATGGCCGCGCGGTACGATGTGCCCTGTGTGTCTGCTAACACAAGCCTGTTCGTAGGCGCGTGTTGAGATGCTTCACTGCGTTCAGCATGAGGAACTTGGGAATGTTTGATGCTGAAGCTAAGTAGGGCAGTCAAAGTACGTTAGATGGTTTTCCTTGGCGGTTTCGTTTGAGAGCAACGTGGTAGCCCGCAGAAGATCCCAGATCAGATCCTAGATCTACGCTTCGCCTGTCCTGAACTTGCCTGCCCCGGACGGCGCCTGTGCTGAACTTGATTCAGTAATCCGGGGATTCAGGATCTGGATGAGTTCGTAGGAGGACGGTGTCAAATGCGACACCAATCACCTCAAATCTAGCGCCTTCCTCCCGACCCGTCATCCTGGACAAGCGAGCTTGCGAGCGCGATCCAGGATCCACAGCAAGGCGGCAGCCTTTCGCTGCAAATACATACCTGCTGAGATACTTTTGTGGGTCTACTTAGAACGCTCCAGTGCCCCCAAACCGCCGTCTGATTCTTTACGTCGGATTGGTACTTCGACCGCAACGCGTCCATTCGTCCGTTGCGACGCAGAGGGGCCGTAGGTCATGCCTCTTGATGGATCGCGACGAGTGTTCGATGGATAGGGGTACTGGTTTTCTATCCCAAACTTTCAGGTGTGACAGCGCACTTACATACCGAATGAAGGCTTTTGCTTACAACAGCACATCGGGCTTTTCAAGTGCTACAATACCGGGCTCTTCATCAAGTGTAATCAGATACACGCGATCGTCGGTCACCTTGAAGTTACGTGTCGGAGCAGGAAGCGATACAGCAAACTCATAGGCACCCGTTGTCTTGTCGTATACATCGAGGCGAGTGCTGGTCACGACATCGACCATATCGTTTTCCTCGTCTACAATAGATCCTGAATGAAGGGCGTAGACGTACTGATCGTCCGTGTCTATATTCAAGGTCATTAGTGGATAAATGTCGACTGGTGGGGCCATCATTTCGACCCCGTATTCCCGCCCCACGAAGTCAGGAGGGTCTACATTGTGAGGCTCCGAGGTATTGAATAGAATCTCGCCCGACTCCGAAAGTGCAATGATGTGGCTTGCATGTCTGAAGCTCAGATAAATGGCGTTCTCATCAATCACGGTTTGCCCTTGCTTAGCTATCGTATTCTCACGGAAGGGAGCAAAAGCTTCGCCAAAGTCATCCAGAGGAGCCTCCCACAATAGATCTCCCACGGCAACCCGATTATCTTCATCGGTTACAAGCCTATGAACAACAGCCAAGACATTCGGCTGATCAAAAGAACGTTGTAGAAGCATGTCGCCATCAATCCCTGGAAAGCCGGGAATACGCTGGTCCAGGCGATGTAAAAACTCACCTGTGTCAGGATAGAAAAGAGACATAAGTTGATTTTCGACATCCCGAACGGCTAAGTAGCGGTCCTTGATGATATCTACACTACCCAACCTCTGAATCTCCCCTGGGCCTGTACCTAATCGTCCGACATGTCGTTGAAAATCCCCATCGGCCGCGCCGAATACCCACACTGGACGTTCCCCCTGAAAGTCGCCAATGTATAACGAGCCGTTGTGTACTGCCATCTTTTGCGGATCGGCCAGGAGGTAGTCAGGATGGTTTTCCGAATCAACGTGCCATATCTCCTCCCATTCTGGATTGATGATATCAGTTTTTGAGGGATAGGTCTCTTGCGGTATAAGACTGTGTGAGTGAGAGAACGCAAATGTGTCCTGGCTTAGATGAAATCTGCCACCTGTACACGCAAGGGCAATAATGCTCGTAAGAAGTAAAAAATTAGCAAGACGCATAAGTAGAGATTCGCTAGAGGAATTAAATAACACTGGGAACCAGGAAGAGGAGCGCCTCAAAAAGATGCGCTCCTCTTCCTTACGACAACTCAAAAAAGAGTACCATCCTCAAGGCTGTTCGATTTCGATAGGGCCCGAGATTGTGGCATTGCCGTAAAATTTGATCCCCCATAGTTCGAAGCACTTAGTGGAACTATCTTCACACACAATCTCAATATCACTATTCTGGAGTATGTTGGTCATAAGCCCAGCATCAACTAGATTAGAGCATGATCAAGTCCCGATCGTTGTGTAATTGGCGTTCTGCCAGATCTTCATATTAGGCGGCAACAGCCGCTGGTTGTTGCTTCGACGTCGTCGAGGCCTCCGGAGCGACCGGCTCCATGTCCAGCCGACGCTTCCACTCGAAGAACTCGTCCATGATGAGGTAGCGTCGGCCGGTGGACCATTCCTCATGCTGTTCCGCACACAGAGCGCCGATCAGACGCTGGGCTGATGCGAGGTTCGGAAAGATGCGAATGACGGTTTCTCGCCGCCGAATCTCCTCGATAAACCGCTCCACCATGTTTGTTGTCCGAAGGCGACGGCGGTACTTCGCGGGAAGCCTCAAAACCGCGGTCGCGTCCTCGAAGCCAGCCTCTAAAACCTTCAGGGCTTGGTCGGCCTCGCCTTGCAGTTCGTCACAGGCGGCTCTAACGGCTTCTCGGGCTCGTTCTGGGGAGCAGGCCCCGAGCACCTGGTCAAGTATCTCGTGCATCCGCTCACGTAGCGTCGCGGGCGTCTGGTCGATCACATTGCGCCGAAAATGTACACCGAGGAATTCCTCGGTATGACAGCGTTGCCAGATCAAATCGGGAAAGGCCGATGCCAGAGCGCTTCGCAATCCTTCGTGAGCATCACTGGTGGCCACTTCAACGCCAGAAAGGCCGCGGCGCTTCAGGCCCTCGATAAACCGGCGCCAACCTTCCCCAGTCTCTCCAAACGCCGTCTCAAGCCCCAGGATCTCACGATGACCGGCCTCATTGATGCCCACCGCCAGCATCACCGTTGTCGATCGGACCGCCCCTTGACGGCGAACCTTCACTTGCATCGCGTCGAGGACCAAAAACGGGTAGCTCTTCTCCAGCGGCCTTTTGGCCCAGGCCTCGACCTGTCCGTCAAGTTCAGTGGTGAGCCGGGAGACGGTGGACTTGCTAAACTTGCGTCCGCACAGCTTGGTCGTGATCTTCTTCACGCGACGCGTGCTCACGCCCTGCACGACCATCTGCATCAGCGCCAGCACCAAGGCCTTCTCTGACCGTTGGTATCGCTGGAAGAGTCGGGTTTGAAACGTCCCATCCCGATCGCGAGGGACCTCCAGGTTGATCGTTCCGACTCGCGTGGTGAGCTGCCGCTTGTACGACCCGTTGCGGTAGCCCTGCCGCGTGTCGGTCCGCTGGTCCGATTCGGCGCCCAGGTGTTCGGTCATCTCCGCTTGCAGCATCTGGTTCAGGATCGGCTCCAGCAGCGCTGCCATGCCACAGTCGCTGCGAAGATCGCCGCGAAGCAGGTGTTGGATCTTTTCGTCGTCGATTGTAATCTCAAAAGTAGCCATCGTTAGTATGTTGGTTGGTTTTGGTTGGTCTCGCTTCCAACCTGGCAAAACGCGATGGCTTTTTCTACTCGCTCGCCTCAATTACACAAGATTACGGACTCAACCTAGAGCATGTAACATCAGAGGACAAAACAGCTTCTGCAGAAGGACCCACTTCTCCAGGTACTACCAAAAGATTATACAGAGTGTTCTTCATCCAGAGCGTAGGAAGACGTATCTGCATGCGCTGCAGAAACCCCTAAGCATGTGACAGCGAAAATAAGAAAGGTCGCGAGGAATCCACCTCGCTGAAGATTCAAGTCAGTCATAATACGTGTTAGACTTTGAATGATAAAGATTATATTTACTTCACGAGGAGGGTACAAGAAAAAAAAGAATATCAAACAAGTCTATGTCGGTTCATAGTTTCTTGATATTTGGGTTCGATTGAAGCGTTCGTTGTCTCCTTTGGTCTCTATACATTTCGGTGGGGCCCCTTGGGCTCCGCTCACAGATAACAGCGTATGACAGGGAGCGTTGCCACTCCGAGGTTGCCCTTTGACAGAGCACTATCCGCTTCTCGCAGTACAGCACGTAAAGATAGTTGGTCGTGGTTGAATCGGACGTTGTCGTCCGCCGTCTTGAAGACGGATCCGTTCGTTATTCTAACGTCGAGAGGCAGACGCACCTCAGCGCCGGCTGCTCATACCCAGCATGACCCATGAGAAAAACGCGGGGGCGAAGACGCTTGGCATGGGTCCATTTAACGGGTTATCACTCCCCCACCTTATCAGTTGACCTTATCAATTGAAGGCGCCGTATACTTTGGAAGACCCATTGTTCACGTTAATTACACGCGCTTAATTTGCCATTGTGAGGGGGGGTAAAATGAGGCACATTTGATATTGCCTTTCTGTACAGTGGTCCGTTCGACATTGTTAAGGCTGCCCTGGGGGTATTTTCCATTCCTGCCCCCGCCCTATCCCTTTCCTTGTTGAACGACAGTGTTGTGTTACATATGAATGCCTTGTGGCCCTTTCCATCTACTCGCTCCCAAAAGAAACCTTTTTCAAACACATCCTATCCCACTGGAAAGACTGGTGTTAGGCGAGCATGCATCGCATGTATGCTTGGTCTTCTGTTTGTTATTCTCACCGTAGGATGTGATACGGCTGTTGATCTCTCGGACGACCCTGCTGGGGTTCAACCGTCTCCCGAGGTGGGTCCGCAGGCAGCGTCTGTAGACCTTTCGGCAATGACATCGGTGGCTCCTGATGGGCGAACCTACGGGTGCGCCTTAAGTAGCTACACAGGTTCAGATTACGAACAGGCCTACCAGTATCGCTACGCCCAACTGGCCTTTCCTGAATCAGCGATTGGAAGGCCCGCCGAGGTGCAACGGTTTACGTATCGTCTTCGCAATGAGAATGATCGTGTGCTTCGGCAAGCCACGTGTCTCATTCCCAAAACCGACGAAGCGCGCGACCTCGTGCTGGACTGGGTCAGCCTTACGGATGTATCACCAGGGCTTATCTCTGCGTCTGATGTAGAAGGGGCTGATACAGAAGAGTCCACGTTTTTTGATGAAGACAACGATGAAGTCCCACCTTGGGAATGCTTTCCGCTACCAGGCTTTGGGCTTTGGTGTAATGAGGCCGTCGTAGAGGCAGATCGTCCTACAGGTGGGGGTGGGAGCCAAGATGATGATTGGGGTAATGACTGGGACCCGGATGATATTTTCGATGATTGGGACTATCCGGATCAGCCGGGAGGGCCTGGTGGAGGCGGAGACAGTGACGGTGACGATGATGAAAACTGTACCGAGGAGTCAGAAGACACAACACCACCCACGGAAGGCGAAACTCCCTGCGGACCAGCATGCTATGACCCTCCCACCGATGAACCCAATGATGATGGCCCTGGAGGAGACGGCCCGCATGACGCGCCTGGCTTCTTGACAGGAGTTACATGGCAGGTAGTCACGAGCAGCGGATTGGTTGCCGCGCCGTACGATCTCGTCCAGCATGCGTTGCTTAATGAGGGGTGTGATGAACCTTCAATTGAAGAGCAGCTCGAAGATCTTCTCGAAGAGAATCCCTTCGCCTTACTTGACATTCCGTGCGACCAGATTCCATTCTGGCAGGATGTCATAAACTTGAACGTGCCCGTCTCTGTCACCGATCGCCTGGAAAACGAAGAGCTTTTCGGTCCCGGTGAAATACAAGCAATTCAAGAGGCCCGGGGCAGAAAGGTGAACCTCGACCTATTCGAAGTCGCTATAGATGAATCCGATCTTCCGACAGGATTATCACCGGAGGCGGCACTTGACCAGATTAGACTGAATTTTAACGATTATGCCGAAGGGGCCGACTTCCAATTTTATCCTGGAACTGTAGATGAGGACGTAAAATGGATGACTGATCCTCTTGGAACAGTATTTACAATAAACCTTGCTCCTGATCAGTGGATTCCTGCAAACGGCTCCGTCGTAGCTACTGACTACTCTCAGACAAGCTGGACCTTTTCAACTGTGTATACTTCTAACGATGGGTACCATCCCGTTAGTGGAAACCGTCGATTCGGGTTTCATCAAGACGGTCAAGAGATCAAGTTCTTCTCACGTGGCGTAGATCGTACATCGACAGCTTTGTACTCTATCGCGAATACTGGTGGTTATGGTTTCAACCAGGCCGACAGTGTATGGGAGAGCTTTCAGTATAATGTTAGAAACTTCCTTGGTGATAGTGCTGAAATAAAAGCCCCTGTTACGTGGAGACCGCGCTATAGTGATATTCAGGATGTTCTAAATGGAGACATGGACATTTCAGAATTAGATCAATGTTTGGGAATATGAGCAGTTATATTGCAGCAGGATTAGTAGTCATAGTTTTTGCCGTGTCTACCTTCGACATCGTATTAATGGGCCATACATATTTATTTGGTCTTGGAACATATGCACCAGTTCTTTACTGGGTGTATTCGTTTCTGCCCGTGAGTATCTTTTCGTTACTGGTTGCCGGGGCACTTTTCGTTGTCTACGGCTATTGGTGGCCAAACACGCTATCTGACGCCACAATGTACTGGGTAAGAGTGGCCTGGTACATCGTCGTGACTAAGTTTCTGCTGCAATTGGTGTTTACTGTCGTCGAGCGAACACTGCTGTAAGGGTTCTCCCGCCGATGCTCTGCGTCGGCGCACACACGTGGACGGTCTTCCGTCCATTACCACGGTAGAAGTAGGAGCGCCCGTAAGGGGCCATGACAAAGGATAACTGCATGAAGTATGGTGGCACGGCCACGCCTCCGTGTTTGTAGCACGTGTTGCACATGCGCCCCCGGAAGGCGAAAACCCCTGCGGACCAGCATGCTATGATCCCCCCACCGATGAGCCCAATGATGATGGCCCTGGAGGAGACGGCCCGCATGATGCGCCTGGCTTCTTGACAGGAGTTACATGGCAGGTAGTTACGAGCAGCGGACTCGTTGCCGCGCCGTACGATCTCGTCCAGCATGCGTTGATGAATGCAGAGTGTGACCCCGAACCGCCCTGCGAGAGCGATAACCCACCGGAGTGGTGTGATGAAGCGGGGTCGTGCTTTGATGCTGAGATTGAGAATGAAGACCACCGTGCTCTTTTAGAAGCAGCTGAAAGACAAGAGCTTTTAAGTACGCTTGCAGAAGACAGCAATTGGGACTCATCGTGGCAAGGAGCTCGGGAAGAGCGTGTGGGAGTTATTCGTCCTTTGGGTGATGGTTACAATGCGTATCCACTGCCCGACACCGCCTATGCAAGAGAACCCACACCTGTAAGGGTGTGGATATATTCAGGTTTTATCCCGGATGACGCCGTTGCTCATATTCATACACATCCTTTTGAAATCGGAGAATTTATAGAGTGGGGAAATATGAATCGACACTACGAAGGAAGGGAAAGCGAAGAAGACACCGATGCCCTTGATGATGAAGGAATCGAGACAGGTATTATCATAGATAGAAGTGGGATACTATTTTACAACGCTGATTCCCCTTCAGAAGAAGATGTGAGGTATGAGAGGTGTGGGTATTAAGTAACCCCGCAACTTGAACTAGACAGCGACCATTACCCAACTAATCAAATAGCCCTATATTTCGATGCGTAGAATAAAAAGTCTAACTTTTAAAGGATTAACATTCATCCTGCTTCTACTGTCAACGCCGACCGCATCGGCTTCTCAGGCCGACCCATGCCCCACACCGACTGACTACGGCGTGGGCTTTGTTGAGCGGCTTATAAACCACGAAGAGTCTGCATCCAAACGAACGGAGGCTGGTATCGACGATGCGTCAGTGTCTGATATACGTGTGCTCGGGACGGAGCCAGGCGATGCCGATACCTGCAATGCGCTCAACACGCAGTATCAAAAATTTATCGAGGACCCAGAGACTGGGATGTTCTCTCACGCATCCTACTTTGCTATTGAGGATGTTTATGTTGCTGTGTTCACACCTCGCGTGCCCGATGACTTGGCCGATGAAGATATTATAGCCTCTGGATTGAGCTTTGTAGAGATCCTTGATGCTGATCTGAATGAGATAACCGGGTACGCGGGCTACTGACAGTCAACATCAGCCTATGAACCACTTACTCTTGTTACTTCTGCTGGCAGTAATTGCAAGGAGAGCCACACCAGGTGGTGTGCAGGACGATTCGATGGATTCATCTTCGGTAAGGGAAGCGATGTATAGGAAACCTACAAGCAAAATAGCAGAAGACCTTGACATGGCCGTAGTGCTCTGTCACAGGTCAACCTTTGGGTAAAGCTTGGCCCCCTAACGTACCGCGAATAACTCACAACCTTGTCATTGCGAGCGGAGCGAAGCGCCCCGACCGCAGGGAGGAAGTGCTCCTGGGGTGCAATCTCATGCTATCAGACCGGATACAACCGTCCAATCAACGGCATGAGATCGCACCCCAGCAACGGTGTTCAATGTCAAGTGGAAGCGGTGTTAAGATCCGGATTCCAAGCGGTTCGGTTTTTAACCATCGCGTTCAAAATGATGAGCAGTTTTCTCATTACCGCCACTAAAGCGACTTTCTTGGGTTTGCCCCGATCCAATAAGCGATGATAGAAGGTACGCAGCCGTCGATTATGCCGCGTAGCGGTCATGGCGGCCATGTACAGAGCGGAACGCACCGAGGCCCGTCCGCCCCAGGTGGTGCGTTCGCCTCTGTGCGTGCCACTGTCGCAGTTCAACGGGGCTACGCCAACGAGCTTTGCGATCTCTTGGCGGTTGGCCCGGCCAAGTTCGGGAAGCTCTGCAAGCAGAGTGCGTGCGGTGTTCGGCCCAACTCCTGGCACCGAGCAGAGCAGCTGCTGATTCTCACGCCAGATGGGGCTCTCTTCGACCGCCTTCTGAAGCTGGTGCTCCGTCTTTTCAAGGCGCTCGGAAAGAAAGCGCAGATGCGTCTTGATGTCGGAACGCACGGCCTCGGATGGAGCCGTTTCAAGGCGGTTTTCCTCGGCGGTTTTCCTCGGCGGTTTGCATCGCAAGCAGCTGGCGTCTACGCGCCACAAGCGCGGAGAAGGCCCGCTGGTCCTTACTCGGAAGTGCCCGAAGGTCCGGACGGATGCGCTCGGCAAAAAGCGCCAGAAGGCCAGCGTCTATGTCATCTGTCTTGGCCAGACGCCCCGTCGCTTTAGCGAAATCTCTGCTCTGACGCGGATTCACTACGGCGACTGGTAAGCCAGCAGCAGCCAGCGCGGCAACGAGTTCGCGTTCATAGCCGCCGGTGGCTTCGAGAACAACCCGTTCGAGAACAACCCGTTCGGGAGCCGCTTCCAACAGGCGCTCTGCAAGCCGGTCAATGCCTCCAGACGTATGGTCAAACCGGGTCACTTGGACGTGGCCTTCCGAGCGAATAGCCAAATCCAGATACTTCTTTGCAACGTCGATGCCAGCGCAAGTCATAAGTCCAGAGAATCTTTGGTACAGAGAACGAAACAAACAACACAAACGTCGCAGTGGCCCCGCCTTGCAAAAGATGCGAACTCGGCGCGCTCTGTGAGTGCTCTTTGAGTGCTCTTTGAGTAGAATCGCGTCCGGTTCCGGCAACGGTTCGGGCTCAATCGGCGACAGAAGGAGGCAGCGCTCCAGCTGGGGTTCGGTCTTCAGCAGCAGTTTCTTCAGCAGCTTCTGCGAGAGGACCCAGAGTACGTCGAGCTACTGCCTCCAATTTTAGAATCTCAAACGTTGATCAAACATACAAGGAGTACTTGGGCTACGCCCAGCGCCGCGTCGGTCGCAAGCCTCCCTCCTCGCGATGACAAGGTGCAAACGTGTTTTCGCCGACTTACTTAACGGGTTATCACGACCAGATATCTTTTGTGTACCCACCGAAGCGGTGAGACAGCAGATCTGCATCAGCTACACGTAAACGTCTTGTCGGACGCGAATCCCTGAAGCCGGGCGTTCGTCCGATATGTCTGCTGGATCCCTTTATCTTTTGACGTTCCCTCCACCGAATGAATCGTTTCACTTTCGCGATGGCCTGGCGCGACAGCCGGGGCAGTCGCGGACGCCTTGTTCTCTACCTGTCGGCGCTCATTCTCGGCGTAGCTGTACTGGTTGCCATCAACGGGTTTGGTGACAATCTCACCCGTACCGTGAACGACGAAGCGCGGCAGCTTCTGGGGGCGGATTTGGGCCTAGAACACAATGAGGCGTTCCCCGAGCGTGTCACACAGGTCGCCGATTCCGTTGGCGGTACGCAAGCGCGTCGCATCTCCTTTCAGTCGATGGTCACCTTTGGCGAGGCCGGAAACCGACTCTCCACCATCCGCGCCACCGAGCCCGGATATCCGTTCTATGGTGAGGTCGAGTCCGTGCCCGCAGGGAGCTACGAAGGCCATGCCGAACGAGGCGAGGCGCTTGTGGATGCGAGCCTCTGGAACGAGTTCGACCTGGCCGAGGGGGACTCCATTCGGGTCGGGAGCCGGTGGTATCCAGTCGCCGGACGCGTAGAGCAGATGCCGCGCGAGTCGGGCATTATGTCGTCGTTCAGCCCACGGGTGTACGTACCCTACGCCGATCTCGACACCACCCTGCTCGGACCCGGCAGCCGCGTGGAGTACGAACTCTACTTCCGTTTCGACGACGACCGCGACGTGGATGCCCTCATCAGCGATATTCGTCCGACGATGGACGATGCGGGGGTGAGCATTGAGACGGTGGAGCAGGCCGCCGGTACGTGGGAGCAGGGGCTGGGCAACCTGTATCGCTTTCTGAGTCTGGTTGGCTTCATGGCGCTCATCCTGGGCTGCATTGGCATTGCCAGCGCAGTGCATGTGTATATTCAGCAGCGTCTTACCTCAGTGGCCGTGTTGCGCTGCCTTGGGGCTAAATCGGGGCAGACGTTTCGCATCTACCTGACCCAGGCTGCGGTGCTTGGGTTCTTGGGTGGGGCCTTGGGAACCGCACTAGGAGTGGTGCTGCAGATGGGCGTGCCCATTGTGCTGGAGGACTTCCTGCCCGTGCCGGTGGAGTTTTCCGTGTCAATGCGAGCGGTAGGGCTTGGGCTTGGCATGGGCATAGCGGCTACCGTGCTGTTTGCGCTCATTCCGTTGCTGCCGGTGCGCCGCGTGTCGCCGCTGCAGGCACTGCGCACACAGGTCGAGGCACAGAACGGATCCGACTGGGCCCGCTGGGCGCTGGGCGGTACGATTGCTGCTGCGCTAGTCGGTTTTTCGGTGGCACAGGCCCCCACCTGGCTGGTTGGCATCGGATATGCCGCGGGATTAGCTCTTGTGTTTGGGGCGTTGGCTGGATGTGCAAAGCTACTCATGTGGGCGGTGCGTCGCCTCATTCCCGACAGCTGGAGCTATCCGTGGCGGCAGGGCCTTGCCAACTTGCATCGTCCCCATAACCAAACCACCGTGCTCTTGGTGGCACTGGGGCTAGGGACGTTTCTGATCGCCACACTGCTGGTGGCCCAAGAAACCATCCTGTCGCAAATTCGCATCACCGGCGATGCCGAGAATCAGCCCAATATGGTGCTGTTTGATGTGCAGCCCAATCAGGTGCGCGGAGTGGCCGAAACGGTTGAGCAGTCGGGCGCCCCGGTGCTCGAAGAAGTCCCCATCGTAACCATGCGCCTCACCGAGATACGGGGCGAATCGGTACGGGCCATGCGCGACAACCCCGACATTGAAACGACATGGGCGCATCGGCGCGAGTACCGCTCTAC
This sequence comes from Natronotalea proteinilytica, assembly GCF_055379935.1. NCBI lineage: Bacteria > Pseudomonadati > Rhodothermota > Rhodothermia > Rhodothermales > Salisaetaceae > Natronotalea > Natronotalea proteinilytica. The sequence continues at coordinate 396,332 of NZ_AP043947.1, forward strand.
CTACCGCGACCACCTTACCCAGAGTGAGGAACTGGTTGCAGGAACGCTGGCTACCGAAGCGCACACAGGCGATGGACCGGTGCCTATCTCCATTGAAACCGGTATTGCTGATGAACTGGGCGTTGGCATGGGCGATCGGCTCACGTTCGATGTGCAAGGCATGCCCATAACCACCGAAATAACAAGTATGCGTGAGGTGGATTGGCAGCGCATTGGCACCAACTTTTTCGTGGTGTTTCCACCAGGCGTGCTCGAAGACGCCCCCCAGATCTACGCCGTGCTAAGCCGTACGGCCAACGCCGAGCAGGCCACCGAGGTGCAGCGTGCAGTCGTTGATGCGTTTCCGAACGTATCAGCAATTGACCTGACGCTGGTACTACAAACGGCCCAGGATCTGTTTGATCGGCTGGCGTACGTCATTCGTGTGATGGCCCTCTTTAGCGTGCTTACGGGCGTGCTGGTGCTGTTGGGTACGCTGCTGGTGAACCGGTACCAGCGAGCCGGTGAGAGCGTGCTCTTGAAAACGCTGGGCGCCTCGCGCCGTACCGTGCTCAAAATTTTGGCGGTTGAGTACTTGATGCTAGGCGCCCTTGCAGCTGTTACGGGCATTGCGCTGGCAGTGGGGGCCGGATGGGTGCTGGCCACGTTCGTCTTTGATAGCACGTTGGCGGTGTCGCTGATCGATCTGGGAGCCACCTTTGTCGTGATTACTGGATTGGTGCTTGGTCTGGGGCTCTTCAACAGCCGTAGCCTGTATGATCAACCGCCCATGGCTGTGCTCCAGGCCGAAGCCTGATAGTGACATCTTATGCTCGTTCGCCTGCAAACCGGTCCGGTCCCCGTTTCTGGTTTATTGTTGATTGCGCTATGCTCGAACACGCTTACCATTGTCCGTATTGCGGCGAAATGTGTACCGAGGCGGTTGAGCCCGTAGCTGGACGCCAAGAGTACGTTGTCGATTGTTGGGTGTGCTGCCGACCCATCCGCATCCGGGTGCGGGTGCAGCGCGGGCAGGTTGTTATGTTCACCGCGCGACCATCGAGCGGGCACCGGTAGCGCTTCCGAATCATTCGTGCGCGCCCTGTCGTGCAAGCATACGCTGCTTCACAGGGCGCTGCCGCACGGCCTTGTTAACAGTATTTCTCTCAACGCATTTGCCGATTCATTTATGCCTGATGTAACAGACCAACTCGCTCCAGCCGCTATTCAAGAGCGCACCGACGCCGTACGGGAGCGCATCGCACAGGCGTGTGAGCGATCTGGTCGCGACGCTGAAGAAATCACCATTGTGGCTGTCTCAAAAACCTTCCCTCTACACGCTGTCGATGCCGCTGTAGAGGCCGGTCTGCGTCATTTTGGGGAAAACCGGGCGCGTCCACTACGGGACCGGGTAGAGCAGCGCCCCGGACAATGGGCAGGGGGCGCGCTCTGCTGGCACATGATTGGGCATCTGCAGCGCAATAAAGCCAAGTATGTAGCTCGTCATGCCGATCGCTTCGATGCCCTCGACAGTCCGCGCCTTGCGAAAGAGCTGAACAAGCGGGCTGCCAAGAACGACCGTGTACTACCGTGTTTGGTGCAAGTCAACATCAGCGGGGCCGATCAGAAATACGGGCTGGAGCCGGATGACCTCCATGATTTCTTGGACGGCTGCGAGGCATACGACCATTTGCGCATCGACGGACTGATGGGCATGGCCTCGTTTGTGGATGATTCCGAAACGGTACGTTCCGAATTTGCGCATCTACGCACCCTGGCGGCCACCTACTCAGGCGGTACCGACAATGTAAACCTGCGTGAACTTTCCATGGGAATGACAAATGATTTTGAGGTGGCAATCGAAGAAGGAAGCACCATGGTACGTCTTGGAAGCGCCCTGTTTGGACCGCGCTCCTAATTGGCGCGGGGTAATTGTTGGAGGGCGTGAAACGAGGAAAGAGTTTATTTTTGCTTTCTATGCGATGGATTGAATTCAGGGCTCTGCTTCCATACATTAACACGGTGCCGTTAAAAGGGCATCAGCCGGTGGGCAGTCTCAAATGATTGGTCTGCACATTGCGGTGCCTCATATAAATGTATAACATGTGTAGAATGCGCGAAACAGGCAGGCGGATTGCAACGTGAAACGAAAGCGTTTTAATACGTCCGTTTTCCAATCGTTCAGCATTGTGCAGTGGATCCTTGCACGGTGCTACGCAACCTACCCGTGTTGCATGGCTTTTGCACACCTTCCATCGTGGGCACGTGATGCCTAATATTTGCATGAATGCACGCGCTCCGGTACTATTGGACCGCCACGGTCTCTCCCCACACCTACATCTCAAGTTATGAAGCTCACACCCCTGGACATTCGGAAACAAGAATTCGACCGCAGCTTGCGTGGGTACAGCGTAGAAGAGGTGGAAGCCTTTTTGGAAATGCTGGCCGACCAGTGGGAGAAGCTTGATGATGAGCGCCGACGGGCCGAGAACCGGGTCGAAGAACTGGAGCGCCAAATGTCTCACTTTGAGCGGGTCGATGAGGCGTTGCAAGAAGCGCTCTCTACCACGCGTCAAAACGTGGAGCAGCAGCTTGAAAACGCAGAGCGCAAAGCAGAGGGCATCGTCGATCGGGCCGAAGCCCGAGCCGACCGGATTCGCTCCACCGCCGAGAAAGAGCGCGACCAGTTGCGCCAAGAGGTAAGTGCCCTCAAGCAGCGCCGCCAGCAAATGATTGCCCGGCTGAGCGCCTTCTTGAAGTCCGAAATGCAGGTGCTTGCGCAGTTCCAGGGCGAAGAGGCCCCCGATCTTAGCGAGGCGTTTGAGGGCGAGGACGACCTCGACATTGGCACGCTTGATACGCTTGTCGATAGCGATCTACAGCAAAGCGCAAGCGCCGCCACTGAGGCGCCTTCTACCGAGACCCCTTCTGAGCCAACGCCTTCTGAGCCAGAAGAAGTGGCCGAAGCGTCCACGGAGGCACCCGTTGAAACGCCCGCTGAGGAAGCCGCCCCCGCTGAGGAAGCCGCCCCCGCTCCGGAAGCCGACACGTCTGCAGAGGCTCCTTCCGACTCTGGTTCGTTTGCAACCACAGCCCCTGATATAGAATCGCTTGCTTCTGGGGAAGACGACCAAGACGGTCAACCCGAGGAGGAGAGCGCAGACGACCTGTTCGCAGCGGGCGAAGACACCTCCGACGATGAATCTGAAGGAGGAACCGACGCCTTTGACTTCTCTGAGGTTTTGGGAAGCGGCGAAGCAGACGACACGTCCCAACAAGACACGTCTGCTCAAGACGATGCGGAGCATGAAGTGCCCAGCACCACCGACTTTGCATCCATGTTTGAGGGCGGTGATGAAGGGCCTGATACGGAGGAGTTTGAGGCGCCCGACATGACGGTCGAAGCCGATGATGATGACGACGACGATGATGACCTGGAACGCGCCATGCGGTCGCTCTTTCCGGTGCTGGAGCAAACAGCAGGAGGCGACAAGCAGAAGAGCCCGTCGGAGCAACAGAAGACCTCTTCGCAACAGTCTGCACAGCCTGATCCAGAGCCTGCTGATCCGGTTGAAGCTGAAGGCGACGATGGCCCGGTTACCGCGATAGACACTGAAGTGGCGTCTGCTCCCCGGCCCAGCGAATCGCAGTTTGAAGCCATCAAGCGCGACGTCCAAAAGCGAGAAGAAAAGCAGCAATCCTCAAAGAAGAAAAAGAAGAAGTCGCGTCGCACGGAAGACGAAGACGAGGCTTCGACCGAGGAAATCGAAAAGATCTGGAGCATTCTGGAAGACATGGACTAATACGAACGGCTGCAACACTGTCTCCGGTTGCATGTCTCCCCCCTGTTGTTCAGCATTAGATGAGGGCAGTGTGCCTGGCACTGCCCTTTTCTTTGTTCACCGTTGTTTACTTATGCCCTGTTGATTTATGGCTGTCTCTGTTCTTGACCCCGAAGCGCGCCACACTCATGTGACCGACGCTGCCCATGCCCTTCGCGAAATGCTTGACGACGTTCCTCGTATCGGCATTATTGCGGGAGCGGGCACTCATGCGCTTCTTGATGGTTTGCGCGAAGCGTCATCAATTGCGTTTGCCGAGATTCCCCACATGCCAGGCACCAACGATGAAGCAGAGCGGTACCTGCAAGTGGGTACGCTGCATGGTCAAGACGTGCTTGTGTTGCCTACGCCGTTGCATGTGTACGAAGGCGCTACAGCACATGACGTGGCGTTTCCGGTGCGGGTGATGGGCGAGTTGGGCATCGATACGGTGCTCATGGCGCATCCGGCGGGAGGTGTAAATCCACACTTGGCCCCCGGCGATGCCATGCTCATTAGCGATCATATCAATCTGCAGGGAGTGAACCCGCTTGAAGGGCCAAATATAGACGAGTGGGGGCCGCGCTTCCCTGACATGACCGATCCCTACCATGCAGCGCTTCGCACAGCCGCCCACGAAGCGGCCACCGACGCTGGTACACGGCTGCACGATGGCGTATACCTGGGAGTGCCCGGTCCCAACCTGCAAACCACAACCGAATACCGCTTCATGGAGCAGATTGGAGCCGACGCCGTAGGCACCGGGCTGATTTCTGAAGTCATTGCCGCGCGTCATATGGACCTGCGTGTGCTTGCGTGGGCGGTCATCACCGATGCCTGCTTTGCGGATAACCTAGCGCCTGCCCCTGCAGACGCCGTGGCAGATGCTGCTACACAAGGCGCTACCCGCATCGCTTCTACGCTAGAGCGCTTGCTGCCCCAACTGTAGCGCTGCCTGGCCGCCGCCTCTCTTCGATTCATCTGCTTTCATTCCACTACCCCATGAGCAACTACCCGTCCGTCAATCGCCTTTCGCTTCCTGACGTCGAGGAAGACACCCTCGACTGGTGGGCCAAGCACAACGTATTTGAGCGCACCATAGCCGAGCGCGAGGGCGCGCCTGCGTACACATTTTACGAAGGCCCGCCCACGGCCAATGGGCGCCCGGGCATCCACCACGTCATGGCCCGGTCGATAAAAGACATCTTCTGCCGGTACAAAACCATGCAGGGCTTTCAGGTAGCGCGTAAAGCCGGATGGGATACGCATGGGCTGCCCGTGGAAATCGAAATCGAAAAACGGTTGGATCTGCAGAGCCGCGCCGATATCGAGGAGTACGGCATCGAAGCATACAATGCCGCGTGCCGCGACAGTGTGCTCGAATACAAAGACCTGTGGGATGAACTCACCACCCGCATGGGCTACTGGGTCGACCTCGACGATCCCTATGTGACGTTCGAAACCGACTATATCGAGACGCTCTGGTGGCTCATCAAGCAAATCCACGAGAAGGGGTTGCTTTACAAAGGATACAAGATCCAGTGGTATAGCCCGGGCTCGCACACCGTACTCTCTTCGCACGAAGTGAGTCTTGGATACGAAGAGACGCAGGATCCAAGTGTCTACATCCGCTTCCCTGTGCATGGCGAGCAAGACACCTACTTCCTCGCCTGGACCACCACGCCGTGGACGCTGATCTCGAATACAGCGCTTGCAGTGGGGACCGATCTCACGTATGTGCGTGTTCAACACGACGATCCGCATCAGGGATCGGAAACGCTCATCATGGCCGAAGCGCTTGTGGATACGGTGCTGGGCGATGAGCCGTACGAAATCGTGGAAACCATTCCGGGAAGCGATCTGGTGGATCAGCGCTACGAGCCGGTCTTCCCGTACTTCACCGACCAGGTCGGGCAAGACGCTGCCTGGCGCGTAGTATCTGCCGATATCGTATCCACCGAAGACGGCACCGGTATCGTGCACATGGCGCCGGCCTATGGCGAAGAAGATTACGCGGTGGCGCAAGAACACGACCTGCCGCTTTTCAACCCGATTGACGCCGACGGCTGCTTCACCGAAGAGGCTCCGCTGGTCGAAGGCGAGTGGTTCAAAGATGCCGACAAAAAGATCACGACCGATCTCAAGAAGCGCGGGCTGCTCTACAAGCACGAAACGTACCTGCACAACTACCCGCACGACTGGCGCAAGGGTACGCCGCTCATGAGCTATCCCGTGGAGAGCTGGTTTATCGAAACCACTGCCGTCAAGGAGCGGATGGTGGAGCTGAACGACACCATCAACTGGCAGCCGCCGGGCGTGGGCGAAGGACGCTTTGGCGAGTGGCTGGAGAACAACATCGACTGGGCGCTCAGCCGCCGCCGCTACTGGGGTACGCCGCTGCCCATCTGGCAAAGCGACGAAGATCCCGAGTACGTGGAAGTCATCGGCTCTGTCGAGGAGTTACGCGCTAAGTGCGGCGACCAACTGCCCGACGACCACGCCGAAATCGACCTGCACCGTCCCTTCGTAGACGACCTCACGTGGCCAGCTCCCGACGAGGTAGGCGGCACCATGCGCCGCGTGCCCGACCTCATCGATGTGTGGTTCGACTCGGGCGCCATGCCGTTTGCGCAGTGGCATTACCCCTTTGAGAACAAAGAGCAGTTTGAGCGCAACTTCCCTGCTGACTTTATCGCCGAGGGGGTCGACCAAACCCGCGGATGGTTCTATACGCTGCATGCGCTGGCCACCCTGGTCATGGACGATGTGGCGTACAAAAACGTCGTTGTGAACGGCCTAGTGCTTGACGATGAAGGCAACAAAATGTCGAAGTCGAAAGGCAACACGCTGGAGCCGTTCGAGGTGATTGACGAGTTTGGCGCGGATGTGGTGCGCTGGTACATGATGAGCAACACCCCGCCGTGGGAGAACATCCGGTTCTCGAAGCGCGGACTGCGCGACCTGCGTCGCAAGTTCTTCGGCACGCTCGAAAACGTGTACAGCTTCTTTGCCACGTACGCCAACATCGACGATTACACCTACACCGGCGATGCTGTACCCCTTGACGAGCGCCTTGAACTCGACCAATGGATTATCAGTCGTCTGCAAACAACTCAGGACACCGTTATCGATGCGCTCGATGACTACCACCCAACCAACGCTGCTCGGGCGGTAGAGCAGTTCGTAGACGACCTCTCGAACTGGTACCTGCGCCGCTCGCGGCGGCGGTTCTGGGCTTCCAAACAGAGTGGTGATGCGGCTCCAGCTACCGACACCGTTTCTGCTACTGACAAGCAGGCCGCCTATGACACCGTATACGAATGCCTCGAAGCGGTGGCGCGCATGATGAGTCCCATTGCCCCGTTCTTTGGCGAATGGTTGTATGGCGCGCTGCATGATAACGCCGCAAGCGAGGGCGACTCGGTCCACTTGGCGTCATTTCCAACGCCCGCTGCTGCCCGCCGTAACGAAGCGCTAGAGCATCGCATGGGGCTGGCCCGCACGATCTCTTCAGTGGTGCTGTCGCTTCGCAACGAAGCCGAAATCAACGTGCGTCAGCCGCTGCAGCGCGCGCTGGTTGTTACCGGCACCGGTGTTGATGAGGCCACCGTGGAACAGGTGCGCGATATTATTCTCGACGAAGTGAACGTGAAGACCATTGAGTATGTGGATGGCTCCAGTGCGGTGGTGAAGCGATCGGCCACGCCCAACTTCAGTCGGTTGGGGCCCCGCCTGGGTTCACTAATGCCTGCTGTGAACAAGGCCGTGCGGGCGCTTGACGACGATGCGATTGGGCAGTACCTCGACCAAGGATATATCGAACTGGACGTAGAAGATGAAACGGTGCGTCTTGGGGAAGACGACCTGGAGATCTCCAGTGCCGGTATCGAAGGCTGGCTCGTTGAGCAACACCGCGATGTCACGGTGGCGCTAGACACCCAAATTACTGATGCGCTGCGCACCGAAGGACTCGCCCGCGAATCCGTAAAACGGATCCAGAATCTGCGTAAAGACGCCGAGTTTGATGTGACCGACCGCATCGCCATCACATACGACGGCTCAACCCGCATCCAAGAGGCGCTAACGGCGTACGGCGATTGGATCCGGAACGAGACGCTAGCCCTGGAGTTGCAGCCTTCCGATCAGCCCACGGGCGAAGCCACCCGGACCTTCGAGATTGGCGATGAGCACCTCACGGTGGGTATTCAGCGCGTAGCCCGCTGATGTGTGGCGGCTTTGCAGGCCGTAGAGCACATCGATCGCTTGATTTCGACCCCCTGTTTCAAAGCCCTGACGATGTATTATGGCGGATGATAGCTCTACAACTTCAGATTCGCGTTCGGAGTCTAAGGACGAACACAAAGACGAACATGTGTCGCCCTTTACCGATGAGGAACTGGACCATTTCAAAGAACTGATCCTGAAACGTCGTCGGGCTGCCAAGGAAGATATCGACCGGATGCGGGCACAGATTGAAGAGAACCGCGAACAGGCGGGTGACAACACCGCCTACAGCTTCCACATGGCCGATGCCGGTACCGATGCCATGGAACGCGAAAAGCTGCACCTAATGATTGCCCGTCAGCAAAAGTACATCGGGTATCTAGATCGAGCCCTTGAGCGCATCGAAAACGATACATACGGCATTTGCAAGGTAACAGGCAAACCGATCGCGAAAGAGCGATTAGAGGCAGTGCCGCATACCGAAATATCGATCGATGCCAAAAAAGAGCAAAAGAGAAAAGAGGCCGAGGGCTCGTCGTCATAACGGCGCTTTCCAGGTAAGCCTATCGGCGTTGCCGATGCCCGAGTGATACGCAGGTGTTTGTTTTCATTGTAGTTGTATGCGCATTTTTCTGATCGCCCTTGTCGTCGTTGGGGTAGACCAGTTCACAAAGTGGCTGGTTTTGCAAACCATGCATCGGCATCAGTCGATTCCGCTTGTTGGCGACTGGTTGCGTTTTACGTTTACGGAAAATCCCGGAATGGCCTTTGGGATTCAGGTCGGCCCGCCGGGAACCGTGGCTCTTCTTGCGCTTGCTGCCACAGGGCTGGTTGTGTTCTACCTCATTCAAGTGCGGCATGGCTATTGGCCGTATCGCGCAAGCCTTGCTCTCATCTTAGGCGGTGCCATTGGTAACATCATCGACCGGGTGTTCTATGGGGTGTGGCTGGGCTACGGCGAGTGGTTCACAGGGCGCGTGGTTGACTTTATCCACGTGAACCTGTGGCAAGGGTTTGTGCCTTCTGGGATACCCTTTCTTGGGGGACGTTATGTAGAGCTGTTTCCCATCTGGAACGTGGCGGATATGGCCATTGTCCTGGGGGTGGTGGGCGTGCTCGTCTTCCACAACACCTTTTACGAGGATATGATGATGCAGCAAAACAAAGACGCATCTCCGAATCCACCCGGTGCGGAAGAGAACCCTGAAGGTAAGTCTGAACAGCGCAGTACCAGCCCGGTACATGAAGACCCGCCTGCCACAGACGACGCCTCATCGGTAGCGCCTCGCGCGTGATGCGGTGCGTCCATTCGTAACTTTTGCTTTCACGCCGTTGTGCTGTTATGTCTATCAACGCTGATCAGATACGCAACTTTTGCATTATTGCGCACATCGACCATGGGAAGAGCACCCTGGCCGATCGCCTGCTGGAGCGCACCGGCACCATTAGCGAGCGCGATATGCAAGAGCAGACGCTCGACGACATGGATCTGGAGCGCGAGCGGGGAATCACGATTAAGAGCCACGCGGTGCGGATGACGCACACCACCGACGCGGGCGAAACGTACACGTTCAACCTGATTGACACACCGGGGCACGTCGATTTTACCTACGAGGTGTCGCGCGCGCTCAAAGCCTGCGAAGGGGCCATCCTCCTGGTAGATGCCGCCCAAGGCATCGAAGCGCAGACGATTTCGAACGCATATCTGGCCTTAGAGCAAGACCTGGAGATCATCCCGGTAATGAACAAGGTGGATCTGCCCGTGGCACGCCCCGATCAGGTGGCGATGTCGCTCGAAGAACTGTTGGGGGAGCCTGCCGAGGATATTCTGAAGATCAGCGCCAAGACAGGCGAAGGCATCGACGAGTTGCTCGATCTGGTTATCGACCGCGTGCCTCCACCCACCGGCGACCCCGACAAGCCGCTGAAGGCACTCATCTTCGACTCCATCTACGACTCGTACCGCGGGTCGGTCGTCTACGCACGCGTCTTCGATGGCACGCTCCACAAAGGCGATGGCATGCGGTTCATGGCCACCCACAAAGAGTACGACGCCGAAGAATTGGGCGTTCTGCGTCTTGGACGTCAGAAAGTTGATACGCTCAAGGCGGGCGATGTGGGATACATCATCGGCTCCATCAAAGACGTGTCGCATACCCGTGTGGGCGACACGATTACCCACAAACACAATCCGGCAGATAAAGCCATTCCGGGCTTTAAAGAAGTGAAGCCCATGGTGTTTAGCGGCGTGCACCCCACACAGTCTGAGGACTTTGAGGATCTGCGGAGTGCGCTCGAAAAGCTGCAGTTGAACGATGCGTCGCTCACCTTCGAGCCCGAAACGTCGGCAGCGCTCGGCTTTGGATTTCGGGTCGGCTTTCTGGGACTGCTGCACATGGAGATTATCCAGGAGCGCCTCGACCGCGAGTTTGGGCTCGATATTATCACCACCGTGCCGAACGTAGAGTACCGCGTGCGGGTGAGCAATCCCGGTGATGATGATCAAGAGCTTACCATTGTAGATAATCCCAGTGAGATGCCTCATTACGGCGATATTGATGCCGTCTACGAGCCGTTTGTTGAGGCCGACATCATTGTGCCGAGCGAGTACATCGGCAACATTATGCAGCTCTGCGAAAACCGGCGGGGCGTGTACGTGAACCAGCGCTATCTGGATACTGAGCGCGTGAACCTGCAATACGAGCTGCCACTGGCCGAAATTGTATTCGACTTTTACGACAAACTGAAGAGTGTGAGCCGGGGCTATGCCTCGCTCGACTACGAGTTCTTAGAGTACCGCGAAAGCGATCTGGTCAAACTCACCGTGCTCATCGACAAAGATCCGGTCGATGCGCTTTCTACCATTGTGCACCGCGACAAAGCCTACGAAATCGGGCGCAAGCTCACCAAGAAGCTGAAAGAGAAAATTCCAAAGCAGTTGTTTGAGGTGCCTATCCAAGCGTCGATCGGACGCCGCATTGTAGCCCGCGAAACGGTCAAAGCCCAGCGTAAAGACGTGACAGCCAAATGCTACGGCGGCGACATTACGCGTAAGCGCAAGCTTCTGGAGAAGCAAAAAGAAGGCAAGAAACGCATGAAGCAGGTGGGAGAGGTTGAAGTGCCACAGGAAGCCTTTCTGGCAATTCTTTCCGTGGATGAATAGAATGAACTGGCTCCATCGCCTTCCCATGCAATCCACGTCATCACCCGTCCGGGCGCATTGTTCGCGTGCAACGCACTGGCTGTTTGTAGGCGTTACCTGCGTGATTGGTTTGTTGTTGTGGACGGCAACGTTGCTACCCGCTTCCGGCCAAACGCTGATCGACCGATACCAGCAAGAGCGGCAACAGCATGTGCTGCAGCAGCTCTTTTCAGAGGGCGTGTGGGATGCATCAGCGCCTGGTGCATATCGGCCTCTGCCTGCTGGTACCGATACGCTGTACCAAAAAGCGTCTACCTACGCTGATGACGGTGCCGAGTTGTTTTCGGTTGACAATGTGCGTGTGGTGCATCGCTTTGAAGAGACGTGGTTTAACGACACATTTGCTGATGTGAACTGGTCGTTCCTGGGCCCACAGCATCAACGCGCCCTACTCGACACCACGCGCACGGTAGATTTGCGGGCCCGCATGCAAGCGCATTTCGGGGCTCCTACCCATGTTCTTGCCGATGACCTGACGCCCGAGCGTGAACGATTTGACCAGTTCGCATACTGGCTCGTAGTCAACGACTCGATTCCTGTAATCGTAACCGATGCCAGTGGAGCCCGCGACCGTGGACTGGTGCTCATGACCGAGCGCCGCTGGCGTGATGCGCTCCTTGACCTGCGCGACGCGGTACTAGCTCCGCTGCACGAAACTGATGACCGGGCCCCTTACGTTGATTATTTCTACGATGATGTCGATAATCGTTGGTACCGCGTTGGGTTCGACGGACAAACGTTCTTTCACGAACCTATAGCGCGTCGTCAATTGCGTCCTGGTGTACGTCCTCGCCCACCCGAACCCGCTGCCTCCCCTTGACTTTTTCTCATTCCTGTGGCTGATCGGTCTTCTTCCCGCTCCAATCGGGGGGCCTCTGGGCCCCATCAAAAAAGTGAATTGCGTCAATGGTTTGAAGCCATTGTGCTGGCGGTCATCATTGTGCTGGTGATCCGCACCTTCTTTTTTGATCTGTTTCGTATCCCCACGCCCTCCATGGAGAAAAACCTGATGGTGGGCGATTATCTCTTCGTCTCTAAAGTGCATTATGGAACGCGCCTGCCCATGACGCTCGCCGTGCCCTTTGGAAGCGCGTTTAGCGAAGGCCTTTATCTTGATAACCCGCGCCTTCCGTACACTCGTTTGCCGGGCTTTACGTCGATTGATCGAGGCGACGCGGTGGTCTTTAATCTCCCTCCCGATGATGCGCCCATTGATCGGAAAATGCACTACATCAAGCGCGTGATTGGCATGCCTGGCGAGACGCTGCAGATCAAAGACAAAGTGGTGCATGTAGATGACAATCCGCTTCCGCTAGGCGATGGGATGCAGTACTTCTGGACGCTGCGTAAGTCGGATGCCCGGTTTTCCATGTCACGCCAGGAATTGGAAGAACTGGGTATCTCGCGATGGAATGAAAACCCAGATGGCGAACTAGTGCGCACGCAAGCCACGGTTGAGGCCGCCCAAGCGCTAACGGAACGCAGCTGGGTAGAGTCGGTCGAGCCGCTGATCCTGCAAAATACCAATTATGATGCGGCGATGTATCCCCCAAATCAAGGATTCACGCCCGACAACTACGGTCCTATTCCTATCCCGGCCAAAGGAGAAACGGTAACGCTTACCGAAGACAACTGGCCCTTCTATGCGTCGATCATTACGCAGTTTGAAGGGCGCTCGGCCGAGCCGATGACGGACTCAACATTTGCTATCGACGGAGAGGAAACCACCACCTACACCTTCACCGACGATTACTTCTTCATGCTGGGCGACAACCGCGACGACTCTGAGGACAGTCGCTTCTGGGGCGTCGTGCCCATGGATCACATTGTAGGCAAAGCGCTCTTTACGTACTTCTCCTGGGATGCAGAGCGCTTTCGCCCGCGGTTCAATCGCATCTTCCGCCCTATTCAAGATGGCGCTGTGTTTGACAGCTCACCTCACCTGCAAGAGTCGGAGTTCGACCGCCCAGAAGGCGATACCGAGGAGGTCCCCGACGCACTAGAAGACCCGCCCTCTGATACCTCTGAATAAGCTACGGCTCATACACAACGCTGCCGGACGGACGGATCTTAGCGTCCTTTCTGCAGGCTCGGCACGGCAGGCTCGGCACGTCCGATACGCGGAGCCAATCACGATCTGTATAAACAGTAGCTGAATGAGGGGGCTACGGAACGTAGGTCTTTGCGTTGTCTTAATAGAGGTGGAAGCCTACTCCTTTTTGCCTGCTTGCTATGTCGACTTCCTTGCCACGTAGTGTTCGTAACGCTTGGGGCGAAGAGCCTGCCGAAGATTTTGAGCGCTGGATGGATACGATACTGAGTACCCGTGCCGTACCACGCGACGAGTACCGCGAGGTGCTGTCGCGCCTTGATGTGCTCGACAACGATGTGGCGCATCTACGTACAAATATGGAGGAGCGGTTCGAGGAAGTCGATCGGCGTTTCAAGGAGATGAACGAAAAGTTTGATCACCGTTTCGAGCAGGTTGATCGGCGCTTCAAGGAGATGAATGAACAGATCGATCACCGTTTCGAGCAGGTTGATCGGCGTTTCGAGCAGGTCGATCGGCGTTTTGAGAAGGTGGAGGGGCATCTCGCCCGGATGGATCAGCGCCTCGATACCATGAATGCAAGCATTATCCAAATGGCACGGTGGACCGTCGGCACCATCGTGATCTTTGGCACGTTGATTACCCTCCTCATCGCCATTGCCGAATTCTTTTAGCCCGTTGCATGTCTGACCCCATTGCCGTCCTTCGACGTGTACTCGCCCCTATCGAAGACCTCAAATCAGCGGCAGCCGTACTGTCGTGGGACCAGGAAACATTTATGCCCGATGGAGGCGCCGAGGCCCGGGCCGATCAGATTGCCACCCTCAAAACCATCGCCCACGAGCGCTTTGTAGACGATACGGTGGGCCAATGCTTGGAGGAGGCTGCCGAGTCGATCACCGATGACACGCCGCCCGCCGATGCGGATCTGGTACACGTAACGCAGCGCGAGTACACGCGAGCGGTCAAACTCCCCTCGGATCTGGTACAAGCCCTATCGAAGGCGGCTTCGGAAGGACAAACCGCCTGGAAACAGGCGCGTGCAGATGACAATTTCGAGCACTTTGCACCGCACCTGGAGCGGTTGGTCGATCTCACGATTCAGAAGGCCGAGGCGCTCGGGTACGATACCGAGCGATACGATGCGCTGCTTGATGCGTACGAGCCGGGCATGTCCACAGCAACCGTGGCCGACACGTTCGCAGACCTGCGAGACGAACTCGTTCCTATTGTAGAAGCGATCGCTGAACACCCCGCGCCTGATGACGCCATGCTACACGGCACGTTTCCGGTAGCCGCCCAGCGCGCGTTCGGCGAGCAGGTCATTGCCGACTTTGGATACGATTTCAATTGCGGACGTCAAGACACATCGGCCCACCCGTTTACGACGTCTTTTGATGTCCACGACGTGCGCCTCACCACGCGTTTCGATGAGGAATTCTTGCCGTCGGGCCTCTTTTCGACCTTGCATGAAGCCGGGCATGGACTTTACGAGCAGGGCATCGACCCCGACTTGGCGCGTACGCCACTGGCCCAAGGCGCCTCGCTGGGCATCCATGAATCGCAATCGCGCTTCTACGAAAACATCGTGGGACGAAGCCGCTCGTTTTGGCGGGGATACTACCCGGATCTACAGGACGCCTTTCCAAGCGAACTTGCCCGCGTGCCCCTCGACGACTTCTATCGGGCCATCAACCGGGTGGAGCCGTCGCTAATTCGGGTGGAGGCCGACGAGGTGACCTACAACCTGCACATCATGCTACGCTTTGAACTGGAGCGTGCTCTGGTGCAAGAAGACCTGTCCGTTCGCGAACTTCCCACCGCCTGGCACGATCGGATGGAAACGTACCTAGGGGTAACGCCCGATTCGGATGCGAACGGAGTACTGCAAGATGTACACTGGTCGTTTGGTGCTATTGGGTACTTCCCAACGTACGCGTTGGGCACGCTCATGGCAAGCCAGATAGAACAGGCCGTGCGAAATGATCTGCCGCAATTGGATGCGCAAGTCGCCGAAGGGTGCTTCGCTCCGTTGCTGGATTGGCTGCGTACGCACATCCACCAATACGGGCGCCGGCTGCAGGCACCTACTTTGCTAAAGCAGGCAACCGGCCAGTCGCTTGATGCAGCACCCTGGCTCAACTACATTCGCACCAAGTACGGGACTATCTATCCTGGCTTGTAGTGCTGTGTCACAGGTCAACGCATGGCCACCTAACGTATCGAGAATAATCCACAATCTTGTCATTGCGAGCGCAGCGACGCAATCTCATGCTATCAGCCCGAATGCAGCCGCCCAATCAACGGCATGAGATCGCACCCCAGGAGTACTCGGGCTCCACCCAGCGCCGCGTCAGTCGCAGGGCTCCCTCCTCGCGATGACAATTTCGGACCATACCTTTCAGGGCGACACAGCAGTAGAGTCAAAAAGGCGATCCTTGTGGGTCTTGTAGAATCGATGCACCGCGAAACGCTTGTGCAGGCCTCTCGTTCAGGTCCCCTTGCTTTATCACATACGCTCCTACCTCGTTCTATGTCCGTTTCCACCACCGACACCTGGCATCCAGCATCTTGGCGCGAACGTCCCGTTCAGCAGCAACCTACATATCCCGATTCCGACGCGCTGGACACGACACTCGATCGGCTCGATGCGCTGCCCCCGCTGGTTACCTCATGGGAAGTGGACAACCTGAAGCAGGAACTGGCGCGTGCTGAAGCAGGCGAGCGTTTTTTGTTACAGGGTGGAGATTGTGCCGAATCGTTCAATGATTGCACAGCGGATGTCATTACCAGCCGGTTGAAAATCCTGCTGCAGATGAGTCTGGTGCTTACGTATGGGCTCGACACTCGAATTGTACGCGTGGGGCGCTTTGCTGGGCAATACGCCAAGCCGCGTTCATCGGATACGGAAACCCGAGATGGGGTCACCTTACCCAGTTATCGGGGCGAAATCATTAACAGTCCGGCCTTCACCGAAGAGGCCCGTACGCCCGACCCCGACCGGCTTTTGAAAGCCTACACCAACTCGGGGCTGACATTGAACTTGGTACGGGCTCTTTCCGAGGGCGGATTTGCCGATTTGCGCCATCCTGAGTATTGGGATATCGACTTTATGGCGCATTCCCCCCTCGCCAACGAATACCAGCGGCTGGTGGATGACTTAAGTACCGCCGTCCACTTTATAGATACGGTGGCTTCGAATGCCCTCGATGCCATGCAGCGCGTTACTTTCTACACGAGCCACGAAGCGCTGCTGCTTCCGTACGAAGAGACCCTCACGCGTACGGTACCCCACAAAGAAGGGACGTACAATCTGGGCACGCACTTTCCGTGGATTGGAAAACGAACCAATGCGCCTGAAGAAGCGCACATGGAGTACATGCGGGGCATCCAAAATCCAGTAGGGCTTAAAGTGGGGCCAGATATGACGCCTGCGAAGTTGCGTACGCTTATCAATCATCTCGACCCCGAGAACGAACCCGGACGACTCACCCTTATTACGCGCTTTGGAGCCGATGCTATTGGCGATCGTCTTCCCCAATTGATTCAGGCGGTGCAGGGGATGGGGCATTCGGTGCTCTGGTGCTGTGATCCGATGCATGGAAACACCGAACGCACCAACGGCGGCATTAAAACGCGACGCTTTGCCAATATTTTAGGGGAGCTAGAGCAGGCCTTTGACATTCACGCGGCAGAGGGATCGCGGCTGGGCGGCGTGCACTTTGAGTTAACTGGCGAAAATGTCACCGAGTGTATTGGAGGGGCTCGTGGTCTTAAAGCGAACGATCTAGAGCGGGCCTACAAATCGTTGGTTGACCCGCGGCTGAACTACGAGCAATCGCTCGAAATCGCATTCAGTATTGTGCGTAAGTACCGGGCGTTGCACGGGTAACAACTCAGCGGTGGGGGGATAAGGGAGCTGTAATCTGTAAACGGTTACATTGAAGAAGCTGTAGAGAAGGGGCTGTCGTCAGGCAGTCCCTTTTTACATGTAGGAAGTATCAGCATACTGAAGGATTCAGGGCAAATCCGGCTCAAATGTACGTCAAAAGGCCTCTATCGCGTGCATAGAGACGGTTCGTCATAAGACAACCTAAAAATGAAATTATAGTTAACAAAAGCGTTTCCGCAATGAATGGTTTACGTAAGGTGCTGTATTGAATTGGCTTGGGTTTCGGTAATGAAGCGTTGAAAGAAAGAAAATAATTTCTTGACATCGTTGCATGATGCTCCTTACTATGTAAGCGCTTACATCATGGCAGTGTTACGATAGCAATGAACAACTGATACGCTCTGTGGCTGCAACGATCTACGACATAGCGGAACGCGCTGGGGTCTCTACGGCCACAGTGTCTCGGGTGCTCAACAAGACCTCGGAAGTGCGCGCCGCAACGCGCGACCGGGTGCTGGAGGCAGCGGAAGCGCTTAATTATCAGCCGCATGCATCGGCGCAGAACCTGGCTCGCCAGCGCACCAACTATATTGCAGTCGTTGCTCCTGTTGTAGCCAACTACTTTTACATGCGTGTGATGCGTGGCATCCAGCATGTGCTTGCCGAGGAGAATTACGACCTCATGATTCACGTGCCTCCGCACCCTGAACATGTAGACAAGCGCCTGGAAAGCGCCTTGCAGCCTGGGCGAAGCGACGGGGTGTTGCTCCTTTCAACGCCTCCGAGCGAGTCGTGGGCAAAGCGTCTGCGTGATGCAGACCGGCCTACGGTACTTGTGGATGCGCACCATCCTGACATTGAGTCGATTGCGGTTGACAACGAGCGGGGTGGCTACAAGGCCACCGAGCATCTGCTATCCCTTGGATATGAACGCATTGCCCACATTACGGCGCATCCCGAGCCGCCCCCGGCCACTCAACGTCGCCGCGGCTATGAACGCGCACTAGAAGCAGCGGGGCGCTCGGTTGATGACGCGCTTATTTCTGCGGCCGATGCGCTTCCGTTTGCCTTTGCCGAAAAGGGCGGGTATCAGGCTATGCAAACACTTTTGGATCAGCGCCCGCGCCCCGATGCTGTATTTGCAGCGTCTGATATGCAGGCGGTGGGAGCGCTTCGCGCCGCGCATGAAGCCGGTCTTACGGTACCCGACGACATAGCCATTGTCGGGTTTGACGATATTGACCTGAGTGAGTTTGTTGGGCTCACTACGCTCCGCCAGCCCGCTCAGGCGATTGGACGCCGTGCTGCCGAAGCGCTATTGCGACATATTGAATCCCCGAACCACCCAGTGTCGAGCACCGTGCTGGCTCCACAGTTGATTGTGCGGGCCACATGTGGGGCAGAGTCTGACAGCGACCAGACCATCCACCAGGCAGTGCGCCGCCTTGGCGGGCTTGCTCCTTCTGCTGCATAATTTAGGTGCGACGCACGATGATACTTACGAACAGCCCCTTGCAATACCTAACACGTTTAACTCATGCACTCGAATAAAAGCAACGGTCTCATGCGAAGTCCCTACTACACATACTTTAGACCCGTAGTGGTGGTCGCTTGCCTGATGCTCTTGGTCGGAACCGCTTTCGCCCAGGATCGGCAAGAGATCTCCGGTACGGTCATTGACGCCGAGACAGAGGAGCCCTTGCCGGGTGCCAACGTTGAGGTCGTCGGTGAACCCATCGGTACGTCCACAAACGTGGATGGTGAATACGAACTAAGCGTACCCGTTGAGGTGGAAGCCCTTCGGTTTTCATTTGTCGGCTACGAACCGCAGGAAGTCCCCATTGAGGGACGGTCTGAAAT
This sequence comes from Natronotalea proteinilytica, assembly GCF_055379935.1. Taxonomy (NCBI): domain Bacteria; kingdom Pseudomonadati; phylum Rhodothermota; class Rhodothermia; order Rhodothermales; family Salisaetaceae; genus Natronotalea; species Natronotalea proteinilytica. The sequence goes on from NZ_AP043947.1 coordinate 415,360, forward strand.
CGACGTGGCCATGATTCCTGCTGATGCCCAGCTTGAAGAGTTGATCGTTATTGGATACGGCCAGCAAGAAGAGCGCGACGTAACCGGTTCGATTACCAGTGTGCGGTCAGATGACTTTAACCGTGCTCCAGTGTCGAGTCCTGAGCAGCTTATTTCAGGGAAAGTAGCGGGCGTGCAGATCTCCGCAGGTGACGGATCGCCAGGAGGAGGCAACCTTATCCGAATTCGAGGAGATAACTCGTTCGGTGCCAGCAACGATCCGCTTTTCGTTATTGATGGAGTGCCCATTGATAATGCAGGTAACGATGCGCAGCGCAATCCGCTGAGCTTCCTTAGTTCCAGCGATATTGCAAGCATGACGGTGCTGAAAGACGCATCAGCAACGGCTATTTATGGGTCGCGTGGCGCAAATGGTGTGATTCTCATCGAAACCCATCGTGCCGATGGTGACGAAGGGCGCATCACCTACGACGGATCGGTGTCAACTTCCATTATCGATGATCGCGTGTCGATGATGGGAGCCAACGAGTATCGCACTCTGATACAAGATCTGGCCGATGAAGACCCCAATCGCTTTGGCCCAGCAGCTAACCAGTTAGGCTTTACAAACACAGACTGGCAAGACCTCGTAGAGCGTCAGTCGTTCCGCCAAGAGCATTCGCTAAGTTTTGCGCGCGGGTATGAAGATGCCGACTTTCGTCTTTCCCTTAACTATGTTGATGAGGAGGGAACGCTGCGCGGCTCTTCATTTGAGCGTCTTGGACTCTCGTTCAACTACAACCAGCAGCTCTTGGACGATGATCTGACGATCACGGCCAACTTGCGTGGTTCGCAGACACAGGAGCAGTTTGAGCCTGGAGGCATGGTTGGTAATGCTGCCAGCTTCAACCCCACATTGCCTGTGCGTGACGTGAATAGTCCGTTTGGCGGGTTCAATGAATGGGATGAAGCACTCGCTGAAAAAAATCCAATAGCGGAGTTGCTTCTCGAAGATTCGAACGGACGCACTCTGCGCAGCCTCGGTAATGTAGAAGCTGAGTATCGTATTCCATTTGTTGAAGGCCTTTCAACGCGCCTGAATCTTGGATACGATGTGCAGAGCGGAGAACAAACCTTCTTTGCACCGACAAACCTAAAGGCGCAGGCTGATGCCTCGGATCCAGGTGCTGTAGTCCGAAACAACTTCACACGCGTTAACACAACGCTAGATGCTTATTTGTCGTACGACAACGAATTCGAAGAGATCGATAGTCGATTTGATGTCACGGCTGGATATTCATTCCAAGAGTTCAAAGGCGAGTTTCCTGCATTGACAGGCTTGGGCCTCGACAGCAATATCTTCGGGGCGGGCACGGTATCGCCAGCCAGTGAGTTTGAGGGAAGCGTTTCGGAAGTGCAGAACCGCTTGATCTCGGGTTTTGCGCGCGTGAACTACACCCTCGCGGATCGCTATCTGCTTACGACGACGGTGCGCCGTGACGGTTCTTCACGCTTTGGACCAGCAAACCAATTTGGTACGTTTCCTTCGGCTGCCCTTGGATGGCGCATAAATGAAGAGCCGTTCATGGATGATGTCGGCTTTATTTCTACACTGCGCTTGCGTGTATCGGCAGGAGTAGTTGGTAACCAAGAGATTGGCAACTTCCTTTTTCAGCCTTTATACACACCAGGAGGCTCACAAGCTCGCGCTCGTTTTGGCAATCGCTTTGTGTCAACGATCCGTCCAAGTGCAGCTGATGAAGCGTTGCAGTGGGAAGAGACGACCAATTACAATGTTGGTGTCAACTTCGGGCTCTTTGATGAACGGGTCACAGGGTCTTTTGAGGTCTACCGCGAAGATGTAGATAACCTAATTCGTGTAATTCCTGCTGCTGGTGGTGCTAACCTGGGCAATGTGGTGCTTACCAATATCGGTGAGCTGAAAAACGAAGGCCTTGAGATGGGTGTAGGGGTAGCCCTTTTCCGTGAGGGCGATTTCACATGGGATGTTGACTTCAATGCATCCACAAACCGGAACGAAATCCTCCGTATTGGTGGAGGACTTGAAGAAGGAACCGAGGTTGAAGTTGGCGAAATCGCTGGTGGTACCGGAAACACCGTACAGCTTCTGCGCGAAGGCGAATCGCTGGACTCGTTCTTCCTTTTTGAGCAACAGTTTGATGCAGACGGCAACCCTATCTTCGAAGACGAAGATGGAAATCCGCTGACTGAGCGTCGCATTGCTGGGACCCCTAATCCGGACTGGATTTTCGGGCATACCTCACAGTTTGCCTACCAGAACATTGACCTCAGCTTTACGCTGCGGGCACACGTTGGCAACAAGGTATACAACAACAATGCTTCGAACTTCGGCCACCTGCAACGTCTCACAGATGTTGTGCCGTCCAACCTGCACACATCGTACTTTGATACCGGATTCGACGAGCCGCGCTACTTCTCCGACATTTATCTTGAGGATGCATCATTCCTGCGCCTCGATAATATTTCGGCTGGATATACCGTGCGGACGCTTCCGGGTGTGAGCCAACTTCGCGTATACGGAACGGCTCGTAATCTCTTTACAATTACTGGCTACAGTGGGCCAGACCCTGAAGTACCAGGTGGTATTGACAACAACCTCTATCCACGCTCTCAATCGTTCACCGCAGGTGTGAACGTTCAGTTCTAACAACCGCTGATAGTCGCCATGCAGGCCTGAAGAACGCTGCTTCAGGCCTGCACAGGGCGTCTCGTTTGTGCTTTACGACCCCTTGCGAACCAAACCCCACACTAACGATGAACTACGCTATACCTACACTAACACGACGATTACTTCTCACTGTAATGCTTATTGCGGGCCTCGCATACCTCACGGCCTGCGATGTATCGGTTGACCCAATCGGTCAGGCCGATGAGGGTGCTGTCTTTGCCGAAGACAGCTCGTATGAACAGTATCTTGCTAAGCTCTACGCAGGCTTGAATGTGACCGGCCAGCAAGGGCCAGCAGGTGACGGCGACATCGGCGGCATCGATGAGGGGTTCTCGCAGTACATGCGCCTATACTGGAGCATGCAACAGCTGCCAACCGATGAAGCGCTCATTGCTTGGGACGACGATGGCATTGATGAGCTAAACGATCATAGCTGGGGGCCGGATAACCAGTTCACGCGGGCCATGTATGACCGTGTGTTCTTCCAGATCTCACATGCGAATGAGTTTATGCGTCAGTCGACAGAAGATCTTCTGGAAGACCGGGGCAACAGCCCACAAGTTCGTGAGCAAATGCCGCAGTTCCGTGCTGAAGCGCGTTTCTTGCGTGCACTTAGCTACTGGCATGGACTCGATATCTTTGGCCCCACACCACTCGTAACGGAAGACTTTGTCCGTGGAGCCGAGGCGCCACCGCAGAGCACGCGTGAGGAGATTTTTGCCTTTGTTGAGTCTGAACTGCTTGAGATTACAGGAGAGGAAGGGGCCAGTGAAGAGGTGCTTCCGCCTATTGGCGATGCAGAGTACGGGCGAGCTGACCAAGGCGCTGCGTACATGCTGCTTGCTAAGCTGTATCAGAATGCGCCTACATACATCGGTGAAGACCGCTCTGCTGATGTCGTAACGTACACCGAGCGGATTCTTGATTCGGGAGCGTATCAGCTTGAAGACAACTATCACCACCAGTTCCTGGCCGACAATGCCATGTCGTCCGAGTTTATCTTTGCGATTCCGCACGACGGCGATAACACGCGTCACTTCGGGGGCACAACGTTCCTTGGCAACGCATCCCTTGGCGGGCAAGCAGGCGACTTTGGCTTGCAAGGCTGGTTTGGCCTGCGCACAATCAGTGATGCCGTTGATCGTTACGATGAGGATGACCTGCGTCCTGTGTTTCCGAATACAGCGGGCGACCAGTTCATCCAAGATGGACGCTCGAAAGAGGTTACAAGCATAACAGACTTTGCAGGCGGAGGAGGCTTCCTCGTACCGAAGTACCAGAACGTGACGTCTGCGGGTGAGCCAGGTGTAAATAACGTACACTCAGATGTGGACTACCCCATGTTCCGTTTGGCTGACGTGCACCTGATGTATGCTGAAGCTGTCCTGCGTGGCGGAGGCGGTTCGGAGTCGCGCGCGGTTAATCTCGTGAATGATCTCCGTGAGCGCGCCTTTGGCGATAATAGCGGTAATATCTCATCCAGCGAGCTTACGCTCGACTTTGTTCTCGACGAGCGCAGCCGCGAGCTGCTCTGGGAAGGCCATCGCCGCACCGATCTGATTCGCTTCGACGAGTTTACTGAAAACGGCGTATGGGAGTGGAAAGGAGGCGTAGCCGAGGGGCAAACAACCTCAGAGCACCTCAACTTATATCCGTTTCCTTTCACAGAGCTGAACGCCAACCCTACCCTTCAGCAAAACCCGGGCTACTAACGCAGTCACTGCCCTTCGTGAATCCGGGCGCGGTGTATATATGCGCCGTGCCCGGTACGGAGGATTAATGCTGTAGAACGGCCCCATGCTGACGCATACTTTCGAAGTTGCTTCCACATTACCCCCTATTTGCCAAATATGTATCGAATAGCCACACGATCACTTGGCGTTGCGCTGCTCCTTGTCTGGAGCCTGGCGCTCGTCGGGTGCGACACCGACGAAATATCGAGTATCGAAGACATTGACTTTCAAACGCTCTTTGATGTTGAGCAAACCGAGTTTTCGCTTATAGCAGGACAGCCGAACCAACCAGCACAGTTTGAACTCAGCTACCAGGGGCTTCAAGACCGGCCAACGCTAACCTCTGATGCTTCTGGTCTAAACATTGAGGTGGCCGAAGAAACCGGAACTGCCGAAGCCGGCGAAACCACCTGGAATGTGACCTACACTGGCTCGATGGACGAAGCCTCCATCATGGAAACCATGACGGTATCAGGTGAAGGAGACACCGGGACCGTCTCCCAAGACATCGATGTGCAGATCAATAACCCGTTGGTCATCCAGCAGGACTTCTTTACATTCGTAGCTGGCCAAAGCCCATCTCCGCGTATTAATGTGGAGTATGAAGGAATCGAAGAAGCGCCTGTATTGACCACCGAAGCCGCCGCACTTGATATTGAACTGATTGAAGACGAGGGCAATCCGCAAGATGGCGGCATGCGCTCATGGTCTGTTGAGTACACCGAAGAAATCGACGGCGACTCGGTCACTGAAATGGTGCGCCTGGAGTCCGATGGCGCCTCGGCAGCGTATGCTCGCGATATTGAGGTGCAGTTCAACGATGCGATCTCCACGACCACCGACTTCAGTAGTCGCTTCATTCTGGTTGAGGACTTCGAGACCGACTTTGAGGTGCCTGAGTTCACCACGGAAGGCGGCACCACTGCCGATCGTCAAACTGCTGAATCGGCCGCCAATAGCATTGGCCTCAACTCGCTTGAGATCAACGCTGCTGCTGGCGATCCCGTTACGTTAGAGCGTCGTGTAAGTGCGCCGGGCTTAAACGTGATGTCGTTCTTGATTAAGCCTGACCCGAACGAAGATATTGATCTTACGGTCACGCTGGCCGAGGAAGTCAACGGTGATATCGTGGAGTATGATGTTGGGCTTCTTGTTGAAGCTGGAGCCGAATGGGTTCGTTATGAAGTGGCTCTCGATGCGCTGCTTGCAGACTTTAACCCCGTTGCTGAGCGCGCCGGTGGAAACGGTCCCCTCGAAAGCGTCTCGTTTACGACCGATTCCGACGTGACGTACTACCTCGACGATGTCATGCTCGGTACTACTGACGGCCCGCAACTCGAAATCAACGACTTCGAGATCACCAATGGACCCTACGGAGGGTTCTCTGATATCGAGCTGGACTTCGTAGACATCGTAGAAGATAATGCGCCGGGCTTCACCGCACGGAGCATGTCGTACACCGAAGGCGGTAACTTCTTTGGGTACAACTTCAACGCGAATGGTGCCGATATCTTCCTCGCCGACGCGGCAGATGCTGATCTGGTCTTGCGTCTCGGGCAGGTTTCTGAAGACTTTGGCCTCTTTGCCTTCATCGAAGCCGAAGGTGATGCTGGTGGATATGGATTTGGTGGTGGACAAACCTACGAAATCGAAGCCAGCGACGGATGGCAAGAAGTGCGCATCCCAGTTTCGGAGCTTGGCGACGATCCAAGTGCGCTCCTTGATCCGGGTATTGGAAACGTCGGCTTTGAGCTTCAGCGTGAAGAAGAAGACGAGGACACTGCCCTCGAACTCCTCATCGACGACATCCGCCTGGATGCCACGGGCAATTAATCGGTACCCGCCGATTGCGCGTCACTAACCAAGCGCTCTGTGCACCCTGTAGAGGAGGCTTCCTTGTGAAGCCTCCTCTACGATGGGGCATGGATTGCCTATCGGGAAGCTACCGTTTCCACGCTCTGGAAATCGTTTACCTCAAGATGTGCGGCCGTGGCTTTGCACATCTTGGGATAGCCGATTTGCAGTCGTTTTAAGGTGAACAGCCTGAATTTGACACTGCGCTACACACGACCGTCCTTAAGAGCCCCAAAGTCCATGACCTATCGTGCTACTTCGTTTGTCCTGGCGTTGATGTTTGCCCTTATGGGCGTGTCGACGGTTCAGGCCCAGTCGCAAGACGACGCCATTAGCACCGACCCCACGGTGCCAACAGTGAATCAGCCTGTGACCATTACTTTCGATGCGTCGGATACGCCACTCGAGGGATTCAACGATGACATCTATGCCCACACCGGTGTCACGACCGATCTGAGCGATCCGGAGTGGACCTGTGTCAAAAACTTCTGGCCGACCCAAGATGAGTTTTCAGGCGAGCGCGATGACACCCGCCTCACGCCTGTGGGAGACGACCTGTACGAGCTCGAAATCGACGACATCCGCGACTACTACAATGCCAACGAAACCGGGTGTACGCTCGAAGATGACGAAGAAATCCAGACGATGAACTTCGTCTTTCGGAGTACAAGCGGCACTCCCCAGACCGATGACAAGTTTGTTGCTCTGGGCGATCCGGATGCAACGCTGGCCGTGACCATCACCCAGCCATCGGTATCGGGTATTAATCCGTTCATTATCGAGGATGGCGAAACGGTAGACATCGAAGCCGAAGTCACTGAGTCTGGAGAGAGCCTCGAAGAAATGGTGCTCACCATCGATGGGCAAGAAGAGGCGTCTACAACCAACTTGCAGCTTTCGGAGTCCGTCACCTTCACCAATCCGGGCAACCGAGAGATCGAGGTCACCGCGAGCGGCGATCAGGGCACCGAAGTCAGCGATGATGTCACCATTGTGGTGGCTCCCCCCGTTGAAGAAGCGGCTCGCCCAGCTGGGGTCGAAGACGGTATCACCTATGACGATGGCGATCCGACTACAGCCACGTTCTCGCTATACGCGCCTGGGAAAGAGTTCGTCTATCTGATTGGCGACTTCAACGACTGGGAGGTCGATAACGACTACTTCATGAATCGGGAATCGACCACCGCGTTTGGCGATAGCGATGGCGCCCACTACTGGATTACGATTGATGGGCTCACACCCGGCGAAGAGTACGGCTTTCAGTACCTGGTTGATGGAGAGATTCGGATGGGCGATCTCTTCTCCGAAAAGGTGCTCACACCTCAGGATGGCTTTATTGAAGACGATGTGTACCCCGATCTGCTGGAGTATCCCGAAGATGAAACCGAAGGCTTTGTCTCCGTGGTGCAAACTGATCAGGACGAGTTCCAGTTTTCCGACTTTGAGCGACCCGATGCTGGTGAGCTCGTTATCTACGAGTTCCTGATTCGGGACTTCAACGACGAGAAAACCTACGCTTCTCTCATCGACGAACTCGATTACCTCGAAGGACTCGGTGTCAATGCGATTGAGTTGATGCCCGTTTCTAATTTCGATGGCAACATCAGTTGGGGCTACAATCCGAACTACCATCTGGCCCTTGAGAAGTCGTACGGTCCCGCCGAGGACTTCAAGCAGTTCGTAGAAGAGGCCCATCAGCGCGGTATGGCGGTGATTTTAGACGTGGTGTACAACCACGCCACCGACCCATCGCCGCTCATTCAACTCGAAGGGAATAACCCAGGCGAAAGCCGTTTTGTAGGGCCCGGCCACGACTTTAACGTATTCAATCACCTCAATCATGACCACGAGTACATCCAGTACTGGATGGATCGTGCCAATGCCCACTGGCTGGAGACGTACAACGTAGACGGCTACCGCTTCGACCTCACAAAAGGCTTCGTGACGATGGAGCCGGACAATGATTTCGAGACGGGCGGCTTCGACCCGAATCCCTTCTATGACCGCCGTGTCCAAAACATCGAACGCATGGCCGATGCCATGTGGGATGTAGACGACAGCGCCTATATCATTCTGGAGCACTTCCAGCGCGACGAAGAACTGCAGATGGCCGAGTATCGTCGTGACGAGGGACTTCAAGGCATGATGTTCTGGCAAGGCATGAACTCGCAGTATTCAGATGCGTCGATGGGCTTTCTCGGCGGAGCGTCCAACCTTTCAGACACGTATCACCCCAACATCGGACTGGAGCCTGGCGTGGCTAACTCTGTCACGTACATGGAGAGCCACGATGAGCAGTGGATGATGCGCAACATGAGAGAATTTGGCAATGCCAGCGACGATGGTGAATACGACACACAAGAGTTAGAGACGGCCCTGGAACGCCAGAAGCTGATGGGCGGCTTCTTCCTGACGGTGCCGGGCCCACGCATGCTTTGGCAACTGGGCGAACTGGGCTACGGATGGGGCGAAAATGAATGCCTGAAGCCCGGCGGATTTGATGACGATGGCATTTGCGCGCCCGACGATCCCGGTCGCACCGATCCTAAGCCCGTGCGCACCGAAGAATACTTCAACGATCCCGACCGCCGTGCGGTCTACGAAACGTGGGGCGCACTGCTGAACCTGCGTCAGGAGTTTGAGCCGATGCGCTCGCTTACCAGCGTCGTTAACCTCGACGTCAACTCGGGTGATGATCCGATCCGTTACATTCGACTTGTCGAAGGCGATCAGGAAGTCCATATCGTCGGAAACTTCAGTCTTGAAACCGCAGAGACCGATCTGAGCTTCCTCGACAATGGCACCTGGTACGATTTCTTTCCCGGCGAAGAGTTTGAGATCAACGATGAAAACCGCAATGAGGCGGTGCCCATGCAGCCGAGCGAATTCCATGTGTACGTGAATGAGCCTGTCACTTTTCCTGAAGAAGATTGGCCGGGCTACGGCGTAGGTACACCTGGGCGTGAGTTTCCGCCCCAGGTTGCTGAGTCGGTTGATCCGCAAGAACTCGTGCTTGGCGGAGACGCCTTTGAGGCAGACCTAAATGATATCTTTAGTTCGAGCGAGGAGGTATCGTTTAATGCGTTTTCCTCCAATGACCTCATAGCGGATGCCTCGCTAGATGGATCGAGCCTGACGGTGACTCCAAACGGCTCGGGCACGGCCACTATTACGCTTGAAGCTACCAACCCGAACGGAACCACCAACACGAGCTTCGACGTGACGATCAGCCGGGTTAACGTTGCTATTGATCGTGACTTCGGCGGGACGCCCGAGACATCAGCCAACTATCGTCTCGTAGCACTGCCTGGCGCCGTGGAGGAGCCTATGGCGGATGTCGTGACGGGCGAGGCCAGCGTAGACTGGCAGGCGTTCTGGGATGACGGATCCGACGAAGACTTTTTGGAGCCGTACAGTAACATCGCGCGCTTTAACTTCCAGGCAGGCCGCGGCTTCTGGCTCACCAGCCGAGACAACTGGACGTTCGAGCGTGAGGTCGATGCGCTGCTCACGGGCGACGATGATGCCTCCATGACGATCGAACTGCACGAAGGATGGAATATCATCTCCAATCCCATTGCGCAAGAGGTCGAATGGAGTGCTGTGGATGACGCTAACGATGGCGATCTGCAGCCCATTTACGGATTCGAGGGCGCCTTTGATGACGGCAGCGATACGTTCGATTCGGCACGCAGCGGAACGGCATACTACTTCCTCAACGACGATGCCGACCGCGAAACCCTGACGATTCCGAACCCGGCCTATCAAGACGATGATGCTGGAGTTGTTGCAGCCGTTGAACAGGCGCAAGCCGAGGCTGAAGCTGCGCTCCAGATCAGCGCACGCACCACCACCGATGAGCATGAGTTGACCTCTGCCGTGCAGGTGGGCGTCCAGGGAAGTGACATGGGCGTTGATGCCGTCGCTCCGCCTCGCGACTTTGAAACGATCAGTCTGCGCATCCAGCCCGAGGATCATGACGGAGATGAGCGCACCCGCTTCTTGATGCGTGAGCATCGCGACCTAACCGGAGCTGGAGAGACGTTCACGTTGAATCTGCAGACCGAAGTAGAAACGCCTGTCGAGATTGAGGCCAGCAACTTCGAGGCCATTGAACAGCATGAGGTGGCGCTGATTGATGACGAGGCGGGCACAACACACGACCTGCGTGCGGAGGGGCCCCTTACGCTGACACCCGGCGACACACAGACGCTCCGCGTAGCCGTAGGGAGCCAGTCTTACATCGACCGGGCCCTCGACGAGGTCATGCCCGAAGAGGTGTCGCTAACAACCTATCCCAACCCGGTGCGCGATCAGGCAACGGTGCAGTACGACCTGCCTGAAGCCGAAGACGTACGTCTTGAACTCTACGACGTGCTTGGGCGCCGCGTAAGCACGCTCGAAGAGGGCAATCAGCAGGCCGGCACCCACGAGGTGCAGCTTAGCACCGACGGGCTGGCCAGCGGCGTGTACTTCGGACGCCTCACGGTAGGAGGCGAAACGCACACGCAAAAAATCACGGTTGTTCGCTAAGATCGCTTTCGGAATGCTGCGTGTAGGCTGGCTTGCGGCCGGTCTGCACGCAGTAGCGTTGGCCCACATTGCTCTCGTACTGACCCCTTGTTACCATGCAACTTATTCCTTCTACGTTTTCTGCCTCTCGCTTTACCGCCCTCATGTCGGTGCTGCTCATCGGAGCATTGGTTGTGCTTGGCGGATGCGACTCGTCAACCGACGCCAATGGCGATGACCCTGATCCGCCCGGTAACGGAGATGATCCGACAGCCCCTGCTGCTCCTAGTTCACTAGAAGCAGACTCAGGCGACGAAGCCATCAGTCTGAACTGGAGTAGCGTGTCGGGCGCCGATAGCTATGCCGTGTACCGGTCGACCTCGTCGGGCGATGCGCTTTCCGGAAATCCTGTATCTGAAGGCATCGACCAAACCAGCTTTACAGACGACAGTGTCGATAACGGCACCACCTACTACTACCAGGTTACGGCGCTCGATGAAGAAAACGATCTGGAGAGTGATGGCTCCAATGAAGTGGAAATCACGCCCTTTCCGGATCCACCCGAGCGTCCGTCCAGCCGTCCGTAACAGGTGAGTGCTTGTTTCATTGAAAGCCGCAGAGCATGGTCGTTGCGCTACCTACGTACATGGCACGAACGGTTGTGCTTGGCCTAGTGGTAGGTAGCCTGTTGCTAACGGCCTGCCAAACGGATGCTGACGCGCCTGCGTCTTCGAACGAAACAGTGGCTTCGATGACAGACGCCCAGGTTCCGCCGCCCGAGGCCCGCGTGCCCGACTGGGTCGCCGATGCGGTGTTCTACCAGATCTTTCCGGAGCGCTTCGCCGACAGCGATCTCGATAACGCACCCACCCGCGAAACGCTGCAGCGCCCCTACGATACGGTGCCCGACACCTGGGCGCCTACGCCGTGGACCGGCGACTGGTACGCGCAGTCCGCGTGGGAAGCTGAGATGGGCGATTTCTATAGCAGCGTTACGCAGCGGCGCTATGGCGGCGACCTGCAAGGCATCATCGACCGCCTCGACTATCTCGACACGCTCGGCATCAACGCGCTCTATCTGAACCCGGTGTTCTGGGGGCAGTCGATGCACAAGTACGACAACAACACCTTTCATCACATCGACCCGTACTTCGGGCCCGACCCCGAGGGCGACATCAGAAAGATCGCATCCGAAGATCCCACCGACCCGGATACGTGGACCGTCACCGCTGCCGACTCGCTCTTCTTTGCGCTGCTCGATGAAGCGCACGAGCGCGACATCCGCGTGGTCATCGACGGCGTGTTCAACCACACCGGCCGTGATTTCTTCGCTTTTCGCGACCTGGTGGAGCACCGAGCCGACTCGCGCTTCGCCAGCTGGTACGACGTAAACGACTGGAACGACCTGCCCGACGACCCGCTCCGCGCCTTCGATTACGATGGATGGTGGGGCTCGCCTTACCTGCCCGAGTTTGCCAAAAGTGAAGACGGCACGTCGCTGCATCCGGAGGTGCAGCAGTACATCTTTGACGCGACCGCCCGCTGGATGGCGCCCGACGGCACCTCCGACGCTGGTGTCGACGGATGGCGCCTCGATGTGGCCGAGGAAGTGCCCGACGGCTTCTGGCGCGCGTGGCATGCCCATGTGCGGGAACTGAACCCGCAGGCCTACACCGTGGCCGAGGTATGGGACGCAGCGCCCAACTACCTGGAGCGCACCGGGTTCAGCGCGACGATGAACTACCACGCCTTCGCCTATCCCGTCAAGGGGTTTCTGGTGGATGCGCACCTCGCGCCGTCATCGTTTGCTGATCTCATTGAAGCACGCCGATCGGCCTTTCCGGAGGCGCTGCAACCAGCTCAGCTCAATCTGGTCGACTCGCATGATACGCCGCGTATCGCCACGCAAGTCGTGAACCGCGCCGATACCGGATACGTGCACCCCGAGCGCTTCGACTACGACGAGGCCGAGATCGTCTCCCCGGCCAGCAATCCGGAGTACAAAGTGCGCGCGCCCGACGCCACCGACCGTCGCCTGCAGACGCTGGTTGCCCTCTTCCAGATGACCTATCCGGGCGCGCCCATGATCTACTACGGCACTGAAGCCGGCATGTGGGGCGCTGACGATCCCGACAACCGCAAGCCCATGGTCTGGCCCGACCGCTCGTACAGCGACGAGGCGACGCATCCGTTAGACAAACAACGCACGGCCGACCCGGTCGCCTTCAACGACGATCTGTTTGCCACCTATCAGGCGCTCATTGCGCTGCGTCATAAGCATCCGGCGTTGCGGCGCGGCACGATGGATCTGCTTCAGGCCGACGATGAACGCACAATGCTCGCGTACAGCCGCACGCACGACGGCGAATCCATCGTGGTGGTGCTGAACCGCAGCAACGAAGCACACAGCGCCCGCATCCCCCTGCCCGAACCGCTGCGCGAGACCTATGAGGTTGCATGGACCTCCTCAGAAACGTACCGCCTGCAACAAGATGCCGAGGCGCTGCTCCTTGAGGTCGACGCCCATGCCGGACTCGTGCTACACCATACCGACGCATCCCACTGATAACTTCCCCACAGCCTTATGAAAACGACCATGGTTGATTTGTCTCGTATCTCGCGGATGGTGCTTCCGCTACTGCTTGGTGCCGTACTTGTGTGGAGCGGGTGCGACGATCCTGCGCCCGAGCCCGACACGTCAGAGGCGCCCGACTGGCACCACGGCGTCACCTACCAGGTATTCGTCCATCCCTTTGCCGATGGCTCTGGCGACGGCATTGGCGACTTTGACGGGCTGATCCAGAAGCTCGACTACATCGATGACATGGGGTTCGACTCCATGTGGCTGCTGCCCATCCATCCATCGCCCTCCTACCACAAGTACGATGTGACCAACTACTGGGAAATCCACCCAGAGTATGGCACGATGGACGACTTCGAGCGCCTGTTGGATGAGGCGCACGACCGCGATATTCGTGTGGTAATCGACCTGGTCGTCAACCACACCGCCCGCGATCACCCCTGGTTTCAGCAGGCTGTAGCCGATACAACCAGCGAGTTCTTCGACTTCTACATCTGGGAGGATGAGGAAACCGTCGCCTCGTTTGCCGACGAAGAAGCCGGGCCCGACACCGATAACATCGACTTCTGGCATGAGGTGCAAGACGTTGATGAGATACAAGACGGACTCGATAAGCGCTACTTTGGCTACTTCTGGGGCGGTATGCCCGATCTCAACTTCGACAATCCCGCCGTGCGCGACTCGGTCATTGCCATCGGTGAGTACTGGCTCGATAAGGGAGTAGACGGCTTCCGCCTTGATGCGGCCAAGCACATCTACCCCGACGACCGAGCCGAAGACGCCCACGCCTGGTGGGAGGAGTTTCGCGCTGAAATGGAAGCCGTAGATGAAGATGTACTTCTCGTTGGCGAGGTGTGGGACGGTCCCGAAGTTATTGCTCCGTTCTTTAGCGGGCTCCACAGCCTGTTTAACTTTCACCTCTCCGAGGAAATCTTCGATGCCTTCCGAGCGCGTGAAGGAGCGAACATTGCAGAGCGGCTCGTGGATATGCGTGCTATGTACGCCGAAGTGAATCCCGACTTTGTGGATGCCACGTTCCTCACCAACCACGACCAGCCGCGCATCATGAGTGAGCTGGACGATATGGACGACATGCGTCTTGCCACCCACCTGCTCTTCACCCTGCCCGGCGCGCCCTACGTGTACTACGGCGAGGAGATCGGTATGTACGGCGAGAAGCCGGATCCGAACATCCGTGAACCCATGCTCTGGGCGCCCGAAGAGGACGACGATCTGCGCACCACGTGGATCGAGCCCGAGTTTTCGACCGATGAAACCGTAACGCCTGTCTCCGAGCAACTCGACGATGAGGGCTCGCTGCTCAATCTGTATCGCGACCTCATCGCACTACGCAGTGAGCATGACGCCCTTGCACGCGGTGAAATCGAAGCCGTATCGGTGGAACCACCGGCCCTCTCCGTCTACGAGCGCACCAGCGACACCCAGACGCTGCTGGTGGCCCATAACATGGACACCGAGGCGCACGAGTTGACGCTTCCCGACGAGTTGGCCGACACCTACACGGCCATCGCGTATGCCTCCGACGATGAGATCGAAGCGTCTGACGAAGGCATTACACTGCCCGCATCCGGCACGGTGATTCTTGCTGAAGAAGAATAACCGGGGTAGACCGATAGAGTAATATACGCACGTGAGGGTGTCGCTCGAACCCCCTCCCCCTTTATTCCGCTTCGCTCCATGAGTCGGCCTGCGGTCTCGTTTGGGTGTCTTCCCCCTTAGCCAAGGGGGAGATGTCGTTAGAAAGAGGGGGTTGGATGGGCGCATAACCTCTGCGTGTTTGGAAATCACTACTGCTCTGTCAATCCTAATTCTATGTGTTTTGGAACGTTCTGCAGATCCCTCCCTCTTGTTCTCCCTCCTCTGAGGGAGAGACTCCCATTGCGATGGTAAGTCCCTTCCTCCCCGGGGAGGAAGGACAGGAAGGAGGGGCGAGCGCCGGGTTCAACCACAACATTCAGGGCTGACACACCACTACACATCAAACACCTACCGAGTAATCGTTGGTCAACCCATTTGGCCGATCGTAGACTTCACCGCAATCCATCCAGTTAATTCTATTTTCGTTGTATGATTTCCCGTTTGCGCTCCGTCGGAGCAGTCCTTCTCCTCACCCTGCTTTTCGGGTCGCTCTCTGCAGGGGCCCAAACCACTCCAGGTGCCTATGTCGGACACGATGTGCGCGGACCGACTGTCGAAATAGAAGCCGAGAATGCAACCGCACACATCACCTTCTACAGCGACAGCGTCGTTCGCGTTGACTGGACGCCCCCCAACACGCCGCGTCCCGACTCCTCGTTTGCGGTCGTGCAAGATCCAGACACGCATCCCCCGAATGTGCAAACGCGAGACGATGCTGTGTGGGTGCGGGGCTCCGGGATGGACGTGAAAGTGAAAACCGACCCGATGCATCTGCAGTTTGTGGATGCGAACGGCAATGAGCTCACACGTGAGCAAGACACCGGCTTCGGATACGAAGACGATGGTCGGATGCTGCAAATGCACCTCGACGAGGCCACGAACGTCTACGGCACAGGCGAGCGCGCGCCGACCTTTAACCTGCGCGGACAGGCGTTTGAGCTGTACAACACGCAGCACTATGGCTACGACGAGGCGCCCTCCACCATGAAGATCAACGTACCGCTGGCGGTTACCAACAGCGCGTATGCCCTCTTTGTGGATACCATCAGCCCGGCTATGTTCGACATTGGCGCATCCGAAGAGGATGTGTTCGACATCGAGGCAGAGGGCGGCGAGATCACGTACTACGTGATTCAGGGCGAGGACATCCCCACGCAGCTTGAGCACTACACCGGCCTTACCGGAGCGCAGCCCATGCCGCCGAAGTGGGCGATGGGCTACATCCAGTCGCGGTTTGGCTACCGCACCGAAGCCGAAGCGCGCGAAGTTGTAGAAACCCTGCTCGACCGCGACTTTCCGCTCGACGCCATCATCCTCGACCTCGACTGGTTTGAGCATATGGGCGATATGGACTGGGATCGCGATGCTTTTCCTGAGCCATTCCAGATGATGCGCGACTTTCGGGATGAGGGCGTGAAGACGCTTGCCATCACCGAGCCGTATATGGTTACCAACGCGCGGCTCTTCGACAACGCCGACCAGGGCGGCTACCTGGCTACCGATGATGAGGGCGACACGTATCTCATCGAAGACTGGTGGTCATGCCCCGACGAAATCACAGAAAGCGAGGAAGGCTGCCAGGCTGGACTGCTTGACTTCACAAATCCAGCAGCGCGCGACTGGTGGTGGGGGCAGCACCCTATCTTTATGGGAGATGAGATGGCCGCGCTGTGGACCGACCTGGGCGAGCCGGAGAACCACCCCGAGGGGATGCGCCACCGCTGGGGCACTGCCCGCGAGGTGCACAACGTATACAGTCTGCTCTGGGCCCAGACGCTTGCTGAAGGCTACCGCGAGTGGCGCCCAAACGATCGATTTGTGAACCTGACGCGCGCCGGATCCGCCGGAATCCAGCGGTACAGCCCAATTCTCTGGTCGGGCGACGTATCCCGCTCCTTTACGGGCTATCAAGCACAGCCGCCCATGCTGCTCAACATGAGTCTGTCTGGGCTGGCGTACTATAGCTCTGACCTGGGCGGCTTCACTGGCGATCTGCCCGACGAGCTCTACACCCGCTGGTTTCAGCATGGCACCTTCACCCCCACCATGCGCCCGCATGGCAACGATAGCGATCTGACCGAGCCGACCGACTTCGGCACGTCCAAAGAGCAGACGCTGCGCGAGTATGTGCAGCTGCGCTACCGGATTATGCCGTACATCTACACGCTGGCGTACGAAAACTACAGCACCGGCATGCCGCTCGTTCGTCCACTGATGTTTGAAGATGAATCGCTCTACAACGAAGACGAGACGTACCTTTTTGGAGATGCGTTCCTGGTAGCACCCGTGTGGGAGCAGGGACAGCGCGAGCGCACCGTGCCACTGCCTGAAGGCAGCACCTGGATCGACTACTGGAGCGGCGACGCTTACGCCGGCGGACAGTCGGTCACAGTCGATGCCCCCCTCAGTGAGATGCCGCTCTTTGTGCGGGCAGGCAGTATCATCCCCAAGCGCCCGGTGGCTTCAAATGTAGAGGAACAGCCGCAGGATGTGCTGCACCTCGATGTGTATCCGGCTCCTGATCAGGCACGCCACAGTGCGTCACTCTACGAAGATGACGGCCAGACCCGAGACTACGAAACGGGCGCCTATGCTGTCACATCGCTTCACCAGAAACAGCACACGGTAGACGACGACCTGGTGCTTGATCTGAAAATCGGTGCAGCAGCGGGCACCTACGCCGACCAGCCGGAGGCGCGCGAAATTGAGACCACCGTGCATGCCATCGCTGATGCGCCCACATCCGTAAACCACAATGGCAGCGAACTGACCATGCAGTCATCGAAGTCCGACTGGGAGGCCAATGGCGGCGTTTACCATGATGCCGATGCCGAGCGCCTCTACATCCAGATTGACGATGCGCCTGTGGATGCCGCCCATACCCTGCGCCTGCACACCCCCACCGTAGCGCCGATGCCCAAGTAACCGGCGCTGCGTTTACACGCGCTCTGTTCACACGCCCTCCTGCTCATGGCTACGCCCGAGACCGACGAACCCGAGGCATCCATTCCACCGCCTGCCGAAGGCGAAGGCAACACGCTGCTGGTCATCCTCATTTCGCTGGCGGCTGCGCTGGGCGGGTTTTTGTTTGGATTCGACAGCGGCGTCATCAACGGCACCGTGGATGCGCTGCAAGACGCGTTTGACTCCGACGCCGTAGGCACCGGATTCAACGTCGCGTCGATGCTTCTGGGCAGTGCCGTCGGGGCCTTCTTTGCCGGTACGGTGGCCGACAAGTATGGCCGCCGTCCGGTGCTGATTGCCACGGCGTGTATTTTCATTGTGAGCGCGTGGGGTTCAGGGATAGCGGGCGGCTCCGCCACCTTTGTGTTTTTCCGTCTTATCGGCGGGGTGGCCGTGGGAGCGGCGAGTGTGCTGGCGCCGGCCTACATCAGTGAGGTGGCTCCCGCACACATCCGGGGCCGCCTGGCGACGCTGCAGCAGCTGATGATCGTGATCGGGCTGTTTGTGGCGTTTTTAAGCAACTACCTGATTGCCGGAACGGCAGGAGGAGCTTCTGAGCTCTTCTGGTGGGAGTTTCCGGCCTGGCGGTGGATGTACTGGGTGGAGATCATCCCGGGGTCCATCTTTTTGATTAGCCTGCTGTTCATTCCGGAGTCGCCCCGCTACCTGGTGGCGGCGGGACGTGAATCGGAGGCGCAAGATGTGTTGCAGCGGCTCCTCAATGCTAAAGAGAAAGCCAAGCAGACGGTAGCTGATATTAAAGACACGGTGCTCGACACGCGTAAGCCGCGCCTCTCCGACATCGTAAGCGAGCACACCGGACGCGTGCACCCAATCGTATGGGTGGGGCTTGGGCTGGCCGCGCTTCAGCAGTTCACTGGCATCAACGTCATCTTCTACTACGGCGCGACGCTGTGGCAGGCGGCTGGCTTCGACGAAGGCAGCGCCTTGATGCAGAACGTAATCAGCGGCTCGGTGAACGTGTTCTTTACGTTCGTGGCGATTGCCCTGATCGACAAAGTAGGGCGTCGTCCGCTGTTGCTGGTCGGCGCGCTGGGGCAAGCCGCAATGCTGGGCGTAATGGCGGTGGTGTTTGGCACCGCAGCGACCGGCGATGCCGATGCGCTACAGCTTGGCGACAACGCGGGGCTGGTGGCCCTGCTGGCAGCCAACGCCTACATCGCATTCTTTGCGTTCTCGTGGGGCCCGGTCATGTGGGTGATGCTGGGCGAGATGTTTCCGAACAAGTTCCGGGGGGCGGCGCTGGCATTGGCCGGACTGGTGCAGTGGCTGTCCAACTTTACAATCACGATGACCTTCCCGATGCTACTTGCGAGCGTAGGGTTGGGCGTGTCGTACGGGATCTACGCGGCGTTTGGCGTGGTGGCGTTTGTGTTCGTGCTGCGGTACCTGAACGAAACGATGGGACGCACCCTCGAAGACATGTCGCGCGAGCACGAAGCCATGGATGCGGCTGCGGGGAAGGAGAGATAACAGGGGCATTGTATGCTATGCTGTGTTATCCTATAATAACTATAGGCATTGGTTGAAATCTAGCCAATGAGTCCATTCTATTCAGCGAGTAGTTAATCACGATAATGCCCCATTCCCTGCATATGAATCGTATTCTCGTGGTACTTTTGGCTCTTATGGCTACGCTTGTTGTACAACAGGTACATAGCCAGTCCGGAGAGAATAGAGGCCCAGCTGCCTTCGACGACGTCTTCACCATAACAGGTGAGACGGTGTTGGAAGGCGATGAAACGGTCCCCCTGACTGCGATTACCAACCCGCATATCACCGAGGATCGCATCTATCTTACTGATTTTCAGAGCCACCAGATCGCCATCTACGATCACGAGAGCACGCGCCTTGCCGAAACTGGACAGTCAGGCCAGGGACCAGGGGATGTGCAGATGCCGTTCGAAATGAAACCGGGTCCCGAGTCCTAGCAGATCTTCGTGTACGAACGCGGCAACTCGCGTATCCAGGTCTTCGATGCTGCGCTGAATCATGTGGCTATGTGGGGCAATGGTGCCGTTCAGACCGAACATCTGTTTCCAGTAGAGTCTGAGGGGCGGTTTCGGATGGTGACCATCGGGCCCAATACATGTGAGTCTTTGCTCTGTGCGGTTCGAGTCTATGATGCGGAGGGGAATGCTCTCGAAGGTATGGCATCCGTAAAAGAGATGCCGTTGTCAGCAACATGGAAGGGCGATGTCGCAGGTGACACGGTGTATGTGGTCAATGTGCACGAGCCGGAAGTCCAGAGCTATACAATGGACGGCGAGTCTGTCGTATCGTTTTCAGTAAAGTCGCCTTCTACGACTTCTTTAGAAGCGGAAGCACAGCAGTACGATTCGCGTGAAGCCTTTCTGGCAGATCAGCGCGAACTGTTCAGCCAGCCCTACTCCACCATTCGCGGGTTGAGTCCTTATTCTTGTGTAAAGCAGTCGAGCCGATAGAAAAAAGCCACCGTCTTCTGTTAGGTTATAGAAAGATCCACCAATCACAAACCTAACATACCAACGATGGCCGACTTACAGTTTACGATATCAGAAGAGAAAATCCAAGCGATGCTTTTTGGCGAGCGCGGCATGGAGGTGTTGACCGAGGCGCTGTTCAATCAGTTGCTTCAGGCAGAGATGACTGCGCACCTCGGTGCCGGACCCAGTGAACAAACCGAGCAGCGCCGGGGGTACCGCAATGGGTCCTACACACGCAAGCTCACTACGCGTGTTGGAACGCTCGAACTGGAGGTGCCCCGTGATCGCAAAGGCACCTTCAAAACGGAACTCTTTGAGCGCTATCAACGCAACGAGAAAGCCCTCGTGCTGGCCTTGATGGAGATGGTGGTCCAGGGCGTCTCGACCCGCAAGGTGAAGAAGATTACCAATGAGCTGTGCGGGCGACGCTTTAGCCGACAGACCGTCTCGCGCCTGGCGCAGACCCTTGATGAGCAGGTAGCAGCCTGGGCCGAACGTGAGTTAGAGCATGAATACCCCTTCCTCATTGTCGATGCGATGCAGGTGAAGGTGCGGCGTCAGCAGGCCGTGCGATCCACTACGGTGATTAGGGGTTACATGATGATTGCCATAGGAATCAGTGAAGAGGGCTACCGGGAGATTCTCGGGATCAACGTCGGCTTTCGTGAGACGGGCGAAGGCTGGAGAACCTTCCTCTCGAACCTGAAGGCGCGTGGGCTCTCGGGCGTGGAGGTGATCACCTCAGATGCTCATGAAGGGCTACGCGGAGCGATACAGCGTTGCTTCCCGGGTTCGATATGGCAACGCTGCCAGGCCCACTTTCGGCGCAACGTAGTCGACCGCGTGCCGGCCTCCCGCAAAGAGCGCGTACATGAGATGCTTGACAAGATCCTGGAGGCCCCAAGCCCAGAGGATGCGCGCAAAGCGCTGGAGCGAGTCACGCCCGAGCTTCAGGAGAAGGCCCCGACTGCTCTCAAAGTACTGGAAGCGGGCTTCGAAGACGCCACCGCTGTCCTGGCCCTTCCCGCGAAGTACCGGCGCCGCCTCCGGACGAGCAACATGATCGAACGGTTCATTGAGGAGATCCGTAGGCGCGAGAAGGTCGTGCGTATCTTTCCAAATATGCAATCGGCCTGGCGGTTGATCGGAGCGCTCTGTGCTGAACAGCACGAAGAGTGGGGCCATGGCCGGAGATACCTCACCATGGACGCGTACGTCCAATGGAGGGCGCAGCTCGAATACGCTGATAGGCAGCCCAACAATCCCGTGCCCAACAATCCCGTACCCAAAGCCGCTTAACTTTGAAGCCTGACAGAAGACCTCTTTACACAACGATCGGGACTTGATCCATTCGCGACATTTTTGTGTATCAGAATTATGTTCTTGTCCAGCATGAGAACAAAAACATGGGGAGTGATGCCTCCAGTTACTTTCTTGATGTGTTCGATCGTGAAGGAGAGTTGCTGGCGCACGGCATTAAAACGCCGGGACCGCTCAGGAGCGCTACCGATGCCTTCTATTTCATGGAGAAAGATGAAGGCACGGACTTTAGCACGCTTATCATCCGGCGTGCTGAGCTTGAAGCGGAGGCGTGGTAGTCCGTTGACGGGGAAAACGGAGTAATGACTGCGTTGCTTTAGCGTGCGCTGAAGTCGTTTCTTGTCCCGAAAGTGATCCCTCTGCTTTACTAATGGGTTCTGCGTTGAACAGCTTTTCTACTTATGCGCAACAACTCCTACCGTGCTACTTGGATCTGCGCAGTTCTTCTTGTCTTTGGCTGCTATTGCTCGGTAGCCACGATCGTACATGCGCAAGACGACTGTGTGTCGCCGGATGTCGTTCACACATTGGGCGAGGAGCAGATTCTGCATGAGATTGTGACGGCACGCGTGCTGAATCAAAAGGTCTTTGTGCTGACGCAGTCGGATCCGGTGCTGCATGTGTTCGAGCTGGAGTCGGATTCGTATGCCGCGTGGGGTACGAAAGGAGTAACACCAACGGAGCTTGCAGAGCCACTTGTTGGAATCCTAAACCGTCAGTGATTGCCCCTTCGGGGACTATGTGGTGGAGGGTTCGAAGGTGTTTTCCAGCTTCCCACGTTACGTCATGCTGAACGCACGTGAAGCATCCCAACGCCAACCGATCGACGTCAAGCAGGCCCGCGCTCTTGAAACGTCGGGAAAAGAACGCGCTTCACGCGACGTGTTATACCAAATCCGGTTCCAGGGTTGTGTTATCACGTCGTTACGAGACGCGGAGGAGGTAACCAATTCCCCAACTATGGGGAATCGGCTTTCAATGTGCTGCCAACCCAAATCCATGTAATCTAGTGCCAACGGTGGGGAGATGCCTACCGGCAGGGTGTTCCTTTTGTCTTGATACAAAAGGAACTCAAAAAATCAAGGCGGTGAAGAGACCGGCTGATGCTCCTCGGGGGCTGCTAAAATCATCGAACTCGCTCCGCTCAAACATCGATGATTTTGGCCGCAGCGCCGCTCTGGAGCATCCGAGACGCCGTTCTCTTCAAGGCCGCGAGATCTCTCGGTTGGAGAGTTCTGGCATCACTCTCTTCCGGAGCACCGGATGTACTTCGTCAGTCGGCCTTATGCCTCGTGCGAGGATGGACGTATGGAGACATGGAGGGGTGGACGTTTTTCTCATTCACGCATGCACCCATCCATTCCTCCGCACACCAATGAGCTTGCGGAGTTTAGACATCATTAGAACGGTGTCATGGTGAGCGGAGGCTGACGAAGGAGGCCCATGTAGCCGCCGAATGGCATTCGGTGGAACCATCTCTCCGGCGCTCAGCAGGCGTTTCGGAAGACGCATCGCATTGTCCCTGGACGAATGGAGCGTACCAATTTTGCGAGGCCGGCGCTGAGATCCTTCCGCCAGGGGCGTCAGGATGGCTTCGTTCGGGGATAGGAAGCAGCAGAAGTCCCCGGCGTTTTCCCCTTGCTATCATCCGCAGCACGCAGGCCGGTAGCGTCAATTCAGCGCCAGCTCAGAGGGATCCGTGATGGTCCCGATGAACAACGGCGCTTCCGAGTCGGCTTCGCGGATCATGTAGAAAAAAGGGCGGTCCAGGTCGATCGTCACGTAATCCGGAGTAGGAGCACTGGTTGGACCCAACCCAATCGATGTTGCAGCCGCGGCTTCCGTTCCTTCTTCATCGACGCGAATGAACGTCTTATGCTTTGTGGACCCGGTGTCGATAAAAAAGGAATCCGGACCCTCAAAGAGCCCAGGAAACGAGGCATCTGCTGGCGAAAAAGCATTGGTCATACCCAGTGACTGCATCTGATTTCCAAACTGCTCGACTTCGTACTCTTTCTCGAACTGAGGAAGCGAAAGCGTAACCTTCGTCTGATAGTTCAGCTCGTCGGTAAGCGCGGTCCAGGTGTTCCACTCCATGTCAGCGATCCAGTCGGATAGGGCAATTCCATCGTTGGGGCGGACAAGCGTCATGTTGAAGCCGGCATCCCCATAGTAGATGCTCACGGCTTCGTATGTGTCGCCCTCGGCGTAGCCGATCACGTCAAGGTCAGTCGCTTCGCCTTCTTCCATCCGCATCGTTGGCACATCGACCGTAGAACTGTCGTCCCGAGTGAACGGGCGGTCTTCGGTGTCAGAGGGATCGAAGGGGACGGTCCACTCTGCGTCAAAATAAAATGCATTAACAAGAAGCATAGCCAAACCTGGTTCGACCGAATCCAGCATCTCATCAATACGATCTTCAGTCTGCTCGGCTACCCAGGCGTTCACTTCGTCTCTGACTGCGTCGGGGTTGTTTGCGAAATCCGCTGCCTGCACCGTGCCATCGAAGTGATTCTCGACAGCATCCTGAAACCCCGTTTGGATGGTGCGAGCGTCGTCATACCACACGGCATTGGCTGGGGCGAAGCGCACATTCTCATCAAAGGGGATGAGGAGGTCGTTGAGATCGGCCAAACTGGTGTTCACTACCTCGGAGTCAAGCCCCTCCATCCCCATCACGTCCTGCATCTGCGTGTATGTGTCGCCATCAGCTCCGTTGAGCACCATAGAAAAGGCAGTCTGTATGCTAAATGGCGAGATGAGGATGTTGCCATGGTCTTCTTCATTTTGAAGGGCCTGGAGCAGGTCAAAGCCCAGTTTGCCAGTGCCTTTCATGATTTGGGTTTCGGCATCGGTAAGATCTCGGTCCAATTGTTGCCGCTCGAATTCGTCCGGACTGCTGTCTGACTCCAGAAGATCGCAGCCTGTGAGAGGCAGTACAAGAAGCAGAAGGCTTGTGCAGAAGACAGTGATTGATTTCAGGCGTATGTCAATCATGAGAACCGGTTTCAGGATGAAAAAGAATCAGCGTTGCGGATAAGCAAGAGGGGCACGGGTTGGCACCTGTGTGTTTCGCGCCGCGTCTTCATTGAGAAAGACAGTGGACATCCTTACCGCATTCCATGAAGATATGATAGGGTGGCAGCGTATAGAAGCTGTAGTGCTGTGTCACACCTGAATGTTAGGGTCCAAAATGTCATCGCGAGGAGGGAGCCTGCGACTGACGCGGCGCTGTGAGCGAAGCGAACGAGTACTCTTGGGGTGCGATCTCATGCCGTTGATTGGGCGGCTGCATTCAGTCTGATAGCATGAGATTGCACCCCAGGAGCACTTCCTCCCTACGGTCGGGGCGCGTCGCTGCGCTCGCAATGACATGATTGTGAGTTGTTCTCGGTACGTTAGGGGGCCATGCGTTACCCAAAGATTGACCTGTGACACAGCAGTAGAGAGACCGCGTTTCGTATTTTATCTCGTGCGGTTCTCTAACCAAGCCGGGTATTTGAGTCTTTGTGTTGTTGGATGTGCAATGTTGACTTGTGCGTTCGGCTCGTGCCCTACACCGTGGTATGCGTCACCTCTCCATTGGCCTCGCCACACACGATGTCGGTGGCGAGGTTCAGGAACAGGCCGTGGTCTAAGATGCCGGGCTGGTCGTTGAGTGTGCGGTTGAGCGCCTCCGGATCGTCGATGCCGTCGAAGTGGGCATCCACGATCCAGAGTCCCTGATCGGAGATGACAGGTCCGTCTTTGGATTGCCCCATGCGCAGTTCAGGGCGTGCGCCTAACTGCTCCAACAGGCGCTGCACCGGACCCAGCGCCATCGGTACGACCTCGATGGGCAAGGGGAATGCATGCCCGAGTTCGTCGACAGGTTTTGAGGGATCGATGAGCACTACGAAACGGTCGGCGGCCTGAGCTACTACCTTCTCGCGGGTATGGGCGCCGCCGCGTCCTTTGATGAGACGCCCCTGCGGATCCACCTCGTCGGCGCCATCCAGGGCAAGGTCAAGGTGCGGTACGGCGTCGAGGGTGGTAAGGGGAATGCCGTGCTGTTTGGCCAGATGCTCAGCCGCAAACGAAGTCGGCACGCCAACGATGTCTAGATCCTCGTTCTGGATCCGTGCGCCCAGTGCCTCCAGTGCACAGGCCGTAGTCGATCCGGTGCCCAGTCCCAGCGTCATACCGGACGAAACGAGATTAGCGGCGGCGGTGCCAGCGGCTTGTTTGGCAGCAGCGGTGTCGGACATGGGTGGTGGCTCTGTTGGGAAAACGAGTGCAACGAACGCAATTCAACCTGTCGGAGGATACCGCCAAAGGCAAGCAGATATTGCGCAAATTGCACGGCGGCTGTATCTCTCGATACATCAGCAGACTGAAGATCACTCGTAGCGCAGACACTCAATCGGATCGAGACGTGCGGCTTTGTAGGCCGGGTAGCCGCCAAAAATGAGTGCGATGATGGTGACGCCCACCACGGCGCCAATGGCCCAATCCCAGGGGAAAGCCGCTCCAATGCCAAAATAAACCGCTACAAGGTTGCCAAAGAGCCCGCCACTGGCAATGCCAAGCAAGCCGCCGATCTGGCAGAGCACCACCGCCTCCAACAAAAACTGCCCCAGGATATCCTTCTTCTTTGCGCCCACAGACTTGCGCACGCCGATTTCGCGCGTGCGCTCGGTTACCGATACGAGCATGATGTTCATGATGCCAATGCCCGCGGTAAACAGCGCAATGAGTCCGATGCCCGCTCCAGCAATGGTAAGGGTTTGCGTGAACGTGTCGAAGGTGCTGCGTGCGGACTCATTCGTTTCGATCACAAAGTTGTTGCTGTCGCCGGGCGATACGCTTCGGATGACGCGCATCAGGCTGATGACCTCATCTTGGGCCGCCTCCATGCGCGTGCCATCGTCCACTCGCACACTCACGCTGCTAATGTTGCGTCCGCCATCGCCATAGGTGGCCAGCAGGTGGGTGATGGGCGCGTAGACGCGCGAGTCGGGATCCATTCCTAAAAAGCCGCCCTTTTCTTCGAGCACGCCAACGACCTCTAGGCGGACCCGTCCGATGCGCACTTCTTGGCCAATGGGGGAGACGTTAGGAAAGAGCGTTTCAGCCACGGGGGCGCCCAAGAGCGCGACGGGGCGTCCGCCCCGCACGTCTTGTTCAGTAAGCGGGCGGCCATCAGCCAGGGTGAACCCGAAGTTGTCAAGAAAGAACTGGTCGGTGCCGTGGAGCTCGATGGAGGCTTCGGTTTCTTCGAAGCGGGAGCGTGCGCGTTCACGATTGGCAAAGCGATTCAGGGTCCCCACGGCGTACTCGGCACTGATGCGGTCGCGCAGGCGTTCGACCTGATCATACGTGATGGGCGGCCGGTATTCGCGTCCGCGGCGAGGGCCGACAAATTGGGCGCTCTGGCGCTCCACCGAGAACGTATTGGTGCCGTACTGTTGAATCGATTCCTGAAAGTACGTGTCGATGACCGTGACAGCCGTAACCGATGCAATGACCGCGAACACGCCAATCACCATGCCGAGCAGGGTAAGCGCCGAGCGGGTCTTGTTGGCGCGAAGCGCGCGTAGGGCCGACCAAAAGGCTTCGAGCAGATTCACAGCAGCACAGGACCAAAGGAAAGAGAATAACGAATGGAGGAGGCAGGCAGAGGCTATTCGTACCGCAGTGCATCAATGGGGCGGGCCTGAGCGGCTTGCCAGGCGGGCGCGATACCAAATAGAATGCCCACGCCCACACAGATGCCAAACGCGATGCCAATAACCGACAGCGGGAGGGCGGTTGTAAAGCCAAGCGCGGTGTTGATGACCTCGGTAAGGCCGACGGTAATGAGCACGCCAATCAGTCCACCAATCAAGCACACAATGATCGCCTCAATCAGAAACTGGATGAGAATAGTGTGGCGCTTGGCTCCCACGGCCTTGCGGATGCCAATTTCTTTGGTGCGCTCTTTGACCGAGACAAACATGATGTTCATGACGCCGATGCCGCCCACGACCAGAGCCAGCGCGGTTAGGAACAGCCCCACGCCGTAGATAGCCAGCCGGACGGTTGCAAACGAAGCGCGGATCTGGTCTTGCTGGTTGATCTCAAAATTATCGCTGGCCATCGGCTCGACCTGGCGGGCGGTGCGCAGGATGCCCGTGAGTTCGTCTTCAGCGGCGTTCATGAGCTCGGTGTCGGGCACTTGCACCATGATGGTGATGCTGCGCCAGCGACTGGTGCCAAAGAACCGCTCAAATGTGCTAAACGGCACTAGAATAGCATTGTCGTGGCTACCTTCATCGCCAAACAGGCCGCTGCCTTCGCGTTCGAGCACGCCAACGACCTCGCACGGGGCGTTCGTAAGGCGTACAGATTGCCCCAGCGGTGATATGCCGGGAAATAGTTCATCGGCCAGAGCGGCACCGATCACGCAGGTGTTGCGGGCGCTGCGCTCATCGATTTCAGTGTAGAACCGGCCATCAGCCAGCTCCACATTGCGAATTTGTCCGTAGGCAGGCGTAGAGCCCGTGATGGAGGCGCGAGCCGTTTGGCCGCGATGACTGACCGTACGGCTTGTGCTGGCCATGGGAGCTACCCGAATCGCATACTGCGACTGTGCTTGAATGGCATCAACCAGGTCGGGCGTAATATCGGGACGGTTGGCCATCTCCCACCAGTCTACATCGACGTTGGCGCCCCAGGGAAACTTGCTCACGTACATGACGTCGGCCCCGAGGGCGGCGAGTGTTTCTTCAAACTCCTCGTTTACGCCTCCAATGAGCGCGGCCATGAGCGTAACCGATACAATGCCGATAATAATGCCGAGCGTGGTAAGCACGGCACGCAGACGGTTCGACCAGATGGCCTGCAGGGCGATACGCAGGCCCTCCATCACGTCAAAGAAAAAGCGGCGCACGGGCACGGGGTGGTGAGTGAAGGCAGGACGCGTGGATGATGCGCCCATGCTACGAATCCGCCCAATACAAGGTTACAGCACGCGGGACGGAACGAAGAGAATGTGCAGTATATGACCGATGTGGCGTGATGAAACTACGGGCGCAGCGTGTAGGCAAAGCGCAAGCGGTAGTCGTGGTATTCGGTGTTGTATCCGGCCCGAATGACTTTGAACCCTTCGTTGAGTGCCAGAATCGTCATGCCGGGGTGTTTGTTGGGAAACGTGTCGAACACAAACCGAGCATACGAGCGGGTTCGGGCTTCGTTAATCATGGCGTGGAGCAGGGCACGGGCAATGCCTTGCCGCCGTGCCGATGGAATGACGCCGCCTTTGGCGCTGTAGAAGGTGTTGGGATCCAACTGATATCCGATCTTAAACCCGACGGGGTCGTCATGGAGCCAGGCCACAAGTATGAGCAGTTCGGGACGGTCGAACGTGCGGATGATGTGCGAGTCGCCAAAAATGGTGGCGTTCAGTTCCCGGATCAGCGGGATCTGGCTTTGGGGCACAGGCGCAATGCGCAGGTCGGATGAGGCAGCAGGCATGAAGCTGTGGGGATGCGCAGAAGGGCATTCAAAACGGCAGGTTGTCGGCCGACGACGAGGCGTCTTCTTCCTTGGAAGGAGGAAGCGAGGTGGGCGCGTCGGGGGGGTGTTCGGGGGGCGCTTCGACCAACTCGACGGGCTCAAGCAGCGATTCGGGCAGTTCCTTCAAGAAGCGGCTGGGGGTGGCCATGGTGGGGCCGTACCTGCGATTGGGCTGCACCATCGGATACGAAATAAAGAGTTGCTCCTCGGCACGGGTAACGGCTACGTAGAGAAGCCGTCGCTCTTCATCGAGTCCGCCCGGCTCATTGAGCGCATAGCGCGACGGAAGCACGCCATCGAGGGCGCGGATCAGAAACACGGTATTGAACTCAAGTCCTTTGGCGGAGTGGATGGTGGAGAGCACCAGTGGCGGCTCGTCGGTGTCGGCGGCGTCGTGCTCGGCCACCGACCGCTCTACCGGATCGAGCGCCAGGTCGGCCAGAAAGCGGCTTCGTTCGCTGTAGCTGGCGGCCAGATGCTGCAACTGGTCGAGGTCATCGGCTCGGTCGGGGTGGTCGTCGGGGTAGGCGGCTTCGAAAAGCGGACGATAGTACGTGCACACGGCCTCTACCTGCTCGGGTAGCGGGGCATTGTCGGGATGCACGGTGCGGAGCATGCGCATCAGATGTTGCAGCGTGTCGTGGTAGCGTCCGGTGAACGGCCCGTGGTCGTCAACAACGAAGGCATTGTGCTCGTCATCGGTGAGCCAGGCGATGAGGTCGTCTGCCGTCTTCGGACCGATGCCGCGAATCAGCTTCAGGATGCGGTTCCAGGCGGCGGCATCGTCGGGGTTTTCGGCGACCCGCAGATGCGCCAGTATGTCTTTGATGTGCGCAGCCTCGTTGAGCTTTGTGCCGCCGTACTTCACGTACGGAATGTTGCGCTGGTTGAGCGCGGCCTCTACGTCGTAGGCGGCGCGGCTGCTGCGAAAGAGTACGGCTTGCTCATCCAATGGAATACCCTGCTCGCGGAGTTGCAGCACCACCTGGGCGACGAATCGAGCTTCGGTGGCGGCATCGGGGGCGGGCACAATGGCGGGGCGGTCGCCCTGGGTCTGCTTCGTGAAAAGGGTTTTGTCGTAGGAGCGCTCGGCATCGGCAATGATGCGGTTGGCCAGGTCCAGAATGGGCTGGGTGGAGCGGTAGTTCTGCTCCAGCTTGCGCACGCGGGCGTCGGGGTAGATCTCAGGAAAGCGAAAGATATTGCGGAAGTCGGCACCTCGAAAGCGGTAGATGCTCTGCGCATCATCTCCCACGGCGGTGACGTTGCCGTGCACCGAAGCAAACTGCTGCACCAGTTCGGCCTGCAGCGGATTGGTGTCCTGGTATTCATCGACAAGCAGATGGCGGCAGCGGGCAGCCACGCGCTGGCGCACGGCCTCGTTGGTGGTCAGCAGCGTATGCGTGCGATGCAGCAGGTCGTCGAAGTCGAGCATGTGGTGCGCCTGCTTGTAGTCTTGGTACGCTGCGTGCAGCTCTTGCAGGTCGTCGTGCAAGTGCGTGAACTGCGGATACCGATCTTCCAAGACCTCCTCCAGCGCGCGGTCCCGGTTGATGGTATCCGAGAACATGCCGTACAACGTCTTCTTTTGGGGGAAGCGCTCATCACGATCGGTGTATCCGCCGCGAGTGCGCAGCACCGAGAGCACATCGGCGGCGTCGGCGGCATCGAGCAGCGTAAACGAGCGAGGCAGGTTCAGCGCGTTGGCATGTTCGCGCAGCAGGTCGAGACAAAAGCTGTGGAACGTGCCGCCCCGCACGTGTTTGCAGCGACCGTCGACCAGGGCGGTGGCGCGCTGCATCATATCGCGGGCCGCGCGGCGCGTAAACGTGAGCAACACCAGGTTTTCCGGAGGGACGCCCGTCTCTACCAGATACGCCAGGCGGTACACGAGCATGCGTGTTTTGCCGGTGCCTGCGCCCGCAATGACAAGCAACGCTCCGGGGCCGGCGGTGGCTGCCGCATATTGCTGCTCGTTGAGCTCGTTCTGATACGGCACGGTAAGGTGCTCGGGTGTGTCGTGGCCAGAGGCGTCGGAATGCAGAACAATGCGGCGGGCCATGAGCAAGCAGAGGGGTAAGCGACAGACATCGTGACATTCGATGCAACAACAGGAAACAGCCTACGGTATAGACAGCTGCACGCTGTACGCATGGATCCAGGTGTATGAATCCATCAAACGCATCGAGCCGGGGGCATCGGATACCGAACGATGCGCAAGGGTGATCCCGGCGGTGCACAAGGGTACGGCGTCTATCACGGCTTCCACAAAAATCGACCCAGGACGGTAGACATTGGTGCCGGTCCTGTGTAGGTTACGCATCAACTCGTTGGTTGCATCGAATGGGGTAGAATCGTTTCATGGGTAAAGTCATTGCCGTTGCAAATCAGAAGGGAGGCGTGGGCAAAACCACCTCCGCTATCAACCTAGCCGCCTCGTTGGCAGCCACCGAGTACTCCACGCTGCTGCTTGACATTGACCCACAGGCCAACTGCACCTCGGGGGTAGGCGTGTCTCCAGGCGATTTGAACGCATCGGTGTACGAGGCGCTTACTGCCCAGGTGGATGCGGAAGAAGCGGTGCTCAATACCGACATTCCGTTTCTTGATCTGATGCCCAGCCACATCAACTTGGTTGGGGCCGAGGTCGAAATGATTGAGGTATCGCAGCGTGAGCGTATCCTCTCAAAAGTGTTAGATGGGCTGCGCCGCAAGTACGACTTTGTGGTCATCGACTGTCCGCCCTCGTTGGGGCTGCTTACGCTTAATTCACTTACCGCTGCCGACTCGGTGCTGATTCCGGTGCAGGCGGAGTACTTCGCGCTGGAAGGACTTGGCCAGTTGCTTAACACCATTAAGATTGTGCGGCAACATCTGAACCCGTCCTTAGAGATTGAGGGCGTGCTGCTCACCATGTTCGACACGCGGCTGCGGCTTTCGAATCAGGTGGCCAAAGAGGTGCGCCGCTACTTTGGGGAGAAAGTGTTCGAAACGATTGTGCAGCGCAACGTGCGTCTCTCTGAGGCGCCCAGCTTTGGCAAGCCTGCCATTCTGTACGATGCGTCGAGCAAAGGCGCGCGTAACTACATGGCGCTGGCGCGCGAGATTTTGGATGCCAACGAGGACGCCCTTAGCGAGGACGAGCAGGACGCCCAACCGGAAGACGATTCTGCCGATACCGCCGCCGACGCCCCTGCTGTATCCTCTGATGAGAGCGACGACCTTCCGCTTGCCCCGTCAGAGCGCCGCGAATCTTCAACGCCGGCCACCGGCTTTTCGCTCTCGTAACTCCGTTCGTTCTTATTGAGTCGCTGCTTATTCACAGAAGCGGTTCTGGTTGACTTTACCTGTTGCTATGGCTAAGAAATCTGCTCTGGGTCGCGGACTCAACGCGCTCCTTCCCGACCACGATGATACCGACGAGACGGCCTCTGAAGAGGGGACTGTGCGTCGCAGCAAGCTTTATCAGTTCGATGACGAAGAGCGCATGGTGGGCCGCGTGGCCGATGTGGCCATTGAGGCGATCCGTCCGAATCCGTACCAGCCCCGTCAGTCGTTTAGCGACGAGGCCCTGGATGAACTGGCCGCATCGATTGAGCAGCTGGGCATCATTCAGCCGATTACGGTGCGAGCGCTGGGCAACGACGAGTTTGAAATCATTTCGGGGGAGCGTCGTTTGCGGGCTGCGCGCCGCACCCACTTAACGCATCTGCCGGCGTTTGTGCGCCAGGCCGACTCCGAGCAAATGCTGGAGATGGCGCTGGTTGAGAATGTGCAGCGCGAGCAGCTCAACCCCATTGAGGTGGCTTTGGGCTACCATCGCTTGATGGATGAGTGCGGGCTGACCCAGGCTGAGGTCGCCGAGAAAGTCGGAAAAAGCCGTGCCTCGGTAGCCAACTTCCTGCGTCTGCTGCGCCTTCCGCCCCGCATCCAGGCCGCCCTGCGCGATGGCGAGGTGGCCATGGGACACGCCCGCGCTCTTGTTAGCATTGATGAACGCGATGCCCAGGTGGAGTTGCTCAACAAAACGATTGAGGACGACCTGTCGGTGCGCGATGTGGAGACGCTGGCGCGCAACTGGCACGCCGATCAAGAAGAGGCAGACGACGATACATCTGAAGAGACTGATGCTGACGATGACGCAGAGGCGTCGGGGCCGCCCAGTCGTACCGATTTGCAGCTTGCTGAGTATCGGAAACGGCTGCGCTCACAGTTAAGCACACAGGTGCGCATCCACCACAAAAAAGAAGGGGAGGGGCGCATCGAGATTGCATACTATTCGGAAGAAGACTTGGAGCGGCTCATTGAGCTGCTGGACGCGTAGTCTGTTCATCCCCAAAGGGAGGTGCTGCCCATGAGGCGCTCGTTGCTGGCCGCTTTGCTCCTGGTTCTGCTCCTGCTTCTGCCCACAACAGTGCAGGGCCAGCCCGATAGCGTACGAGCCGAGACGCTGCGCAACATGGGACTGCCTGAAACGCATACGCCACGGGGGGCATTGTGGCGGGCGTCGGCGTTGCCAGGGTGGGGGCAAGTGTACAACCGACAGTACTGGAAACTGCCCATCGTGTACATCGGGCTGGGGACGCTGACGTATCTGGCGATTGAAAACCACAACGACTACCAACTCTTTCGGCGGGCTGGTCGGTTTGCATCAGGGCTAGAACAAGACGAAACCGATGACAACCCGTTTACGCCTCCGTGGGGCGGGAATCCATTCGAGCGCTATGAGGCCGAATACAACGAAGCATTGGCGCGCTTTGGGCAAGACCAGGTAGACTTTGGCACGATCCGGGCACAGCGAGATGCGTTTCGGCGACAGCGCAATCTGCTTATCATTGGCACGGGCGTGTTTTACGCACTGACGGTGGTCGAAGCGTACGTGAGTGCGCAC
Organism: Natronotalea proteinilytica; assembly: GCF_055379935.1. Lineage (NCBI taxonomy): Bacteria > Pseudomonadati > Rhodothermota > Rhodothermia > Rhodothermales > Salisaetaceae > Natronotalea > Natronotalea proteinilytica. The sequence continues at coordinate 449,585 of NZ_AP043947.1, forward strand.
CTGCTTACGTTCGATGTGGGCGAGGAACTGTCATTTCGTGTTGCGCCGGGATCCAGAGGAGCCGTTCCCGTTCTGCGCCTCCGGTTTTAAGAGCGCAAACTAAACGCGATATTTCACATGCCTTGGATTCAACGGTCATGTTGCCTCCAAAACGATGAAAAACTGTTAACAGGTAGATGGCAACGCATGTCCCCAAGAAACTTTGATTTCACGGTACGGATTTGAGCCGTTCCTGTAATACCAAGCTGTTGAGGAATGCATATTGCAGGTGCGTAACGAGGGAGGACTGAACGAAACGAACGGAACAGCGCCACCGTCGGTTGTGCTTGTGTATGCATCATACGCATTCCCTATACCGTACAACCACAGCACAATTGATACACTGATCGTGCGCGTACCGCCGTCGTCAGATGCGAAATAGGTGCGATACAGTCGGAGCATGCATCCCGTTTATTTGCGGGGTTCGGACATGCTCCTATCTTCACAAAAGACGCTGTTACCTTTTAGCATCCGACCGCGTCTATAACCAAACGACGGTTGACGTACGTCTGTATTCCCCACATTTAGGCAGACGTTTTTCGGATGACTGCACCCTGAGTGTAGGTCCACCCCCCTTTTGCACGCGTTGCTTCTGCTACACGCTTACGAGTTTATATGTCGATATCTGATTCCAACGCTTCCAACGACGCTGTGTCTGCGGATGCCGAACCCTCCACAACCCCGTCTCTTTTCGATAAGTGTCAGCAGTTCTTCGATCCGACGGGCGATTACGCAAAAGCCAAAGCGGCGGATCTATACCCGTACTTTCGCCCGATCGAGCGCAACGACGGGGCGCGAGCCATTATGAACGGCGAAGAGGTCGTGATGGCGGGGTCCAACAACTATTTGGGCCTCACCTCCGACCCACGGGTGCAAGAGGCGGCGGCTAACGCAATCAAAACGTACGGCACCGGATGCACCGGAAGCCGCTTCCTGAACGGCACGCTCGATCTACACCTGCAGCTTGAAGAGCGCCTGGCCGACTTTATGGAGGCTGAGTCATGCATCCTGTACTCTACGGGCTACATGACTAACATGGGGGTAGTGCAGGCCATTGCTGGAAAAGGCGACCTGATTTTCTCCGATAAAGACAACCACGCCTGCATTGTAGCCGGCACCCAGATGAGTTACGCGGAAACGCGTCGGTACCGCCACAACGACCTCGATCATCTGGAGCAGATGCTACAGCGCGAGTATGAGCGCAATCCACAGGCTGGGAAGCTCATTGCTACCGACGGCGTGTTCTCGATGAGCGGCGAGATTGCTAAAGTGCCACGCCTCATCGAACTGGCCCGCACCTATAACGCAGCCCTTATGCTCGACGATGCCCACGCCATCGGCGTTATCGGCCCGAAAGGGCAGGGGTCGGCGTCCACGTTTGGTCGCCTCGATGACATTGATCTCATCACCGGTACGTTTTCAAAGAGCTTTTCCTCGCTCGGCGGATTCTGTGTCGGCGATGCCGATGTTATCGAATACCTGCGCCACGAAAGCTCACCGCACATCTTTAGCGCGTCGATGCCGCCTGCCAACGTAGCAACCGTGCTGAAATGCCTTGATATCCTGGAGCAAGAGCCCGAACGGCTGGAGCGCCTGTGGGAGATCTCCGACTACATGCGTGAGGGGTTTCGCGATCAGGGCTTCGATGTGTGGGATAGCGAAACGCCCATTATCCCGGTCGTGGTGGGCGATATGGAGACCTGCTTCCGCTTCTGGCGCGACCTGCTCGAAGAAGGCGTCTTCGTAAATGCCGTGATACCGCCTGCCGTCCCCCAAGGCCAGTCGCTCATGCGCACGTCCTACATGGCCACGCACACCGACGAAGATCTCGACCACATTCTGGAGGCGTTCCACACGGTGGGCACCAAGCATGGCGTTATTGGGCGAAACGGAGCTCCTGAGTAAAGATCGAACGTGAGTTGACTTTTCCCATTGCTGATGGCTTCTTTACCACGCACTGTTGCTGTATTGCAGCAGTGCGTGGTCGTTTTTTGTCCCTCCAGCCCATTGCCGCATGTCTAGTGCCTCCGACATTCAGGTCTACCCCGTAACTGAACGGGCCGATCGAGCAGCATTTATCGACTGGCCGTACCGGTTCTACCCCGACCGCTACCCGCACTGGGTGCCGCCCCTACGTCGTGAGGAAAAAGCCACGCTTGATCCCAGCAAGAACGCGTTCTTTGAGCATGGAGACATGCAGCTTTTTGTAGCGAAAGATGCGAGCGGTTCTGTACATGGACGTGTCGCGGCCATTGTCAATGGGATGCATCTTCAGAAATATGAGGATGCCACGGGATTTTTTGGCTTTTTTGAGGCGGAAAACAACCCGGCGATAGCGCACGCTCTCTTGGATGCCGCAGCAGATTGGCTCCGCGAACAGGGGTTGCAGCACATGCGGGGACCCACCAACCCTTCACTGAACGACGTGTCTGGCCTGCTGGTAGATGGCTTTGACCGGCGTCCGGCAGTGCTGATGCCATACAATCCGCCCTACTACGCTGACCTGCTCATCGAATATGGGTTCGAGCGCGTTATGACCATGTGGGCGTATTATGCTCACAAGCGCTATGCGAAATATGAGCGCCTGCGTCGAGGTGTTAACATCGTAAAGCGGCGTACACCGGGCCTAGAGGTGCGCGCACTCAACCCCGATCGCTTGCAAGAAGAAGCCCGTACCCTGCTCGACATTTACAACGAAGCGTGGTCAGAGAACTGGGGGCATGTGCCCATGACCGAGGCCGAGTTTAACCAGCTCGTTGATGGCCTTAAGCAGATTTATGATCCGCGATTGGTGTACTTTGTCGAGCACGAGGGAACGCCCGTTGCCTTTGCGATCTCCCTGCCCGATATCAACCAGGCGCTACAGCATGTGGATGACGGGCGTCTCTTTCCCACCGGTTGGTGGACGCTACTTACGCGGAGCTACTATGGCATCAGTGAATTGCGCATGCCGCTTATGGGGATTCGGAAAGCCTATCAAGGCAAAGGGCTCGATGTGCTCATGGTGCTTGAGACCATGGAGCGCGGTCCAGAATATGGGTACTATGGATGCGAAACCAGCTGGGTACTCGACACCAACGAGCGTCTCAAAAACGCGATCGAGTCCATTGGGGCCGTGCGCGACAAAGAGTACGCGCTCTTTGAATACGATTTGTAGGAGGCATCTCCTCTTGCCGGAATCCACTGTGTTCGAATCGTTCTGTACAATTTCTTTATGTCATGCCTGATCGCGCTCGTATCCAGTTTGTCTATTTCGACTTGGATGACACCTTGCTAGACCATCGTGCCGCCGAGCGGGCCGCGTTACGTGATGTATGCACACAGTTCGCCGACCTCTTTGGAGCTTACACGCTGGATACGGTGCACGATACGTATCACCGCATCAATGCTCCATTGTGGACTGCCTACGCGGCAGGAACCATCGATAAGGCGTCCGTGAAGGAAGCGCGGTTTCGGAAGTTATTGAAAGCGCTGGGGCAAGATGTCGAGCCCCACGATCGGGTAAACCGCTACTATCTGGAGCGCTATGCTGCCCACTGGCAGTTTGTACCAGGCGCACAAACCGCCTACACGCAAATCGCCAACGCATACAACGTGGGCATCCTCACAAACGGATTCCAAGAGATACAGATGCGGAAGATGAACAATTTTCCTACACTGCAGCGGGAGGCATCAGTCGTGATTGTGTCGGAGGAAACTGGGCACCTCAAGCCCCATCCGGCGGTTTTTGACCATGCAGCAGCGCGTGCGAACGTTTCGCCAGACTCTATCCTGTATGTAGGCGACTCGTACACCTCTGATGTGGAAGGCAGTGCACAGGCCGGGTGGCATGTGGCGTGGTACGTACCCGACGGAACGGCACATAAACCGGTCCCTAATGGATACTCATTTTCGTCGTGGAGCACTCTACAGAAGCATCTGCTTGGAGTTGTATAGAGAATCAAGCAGAGCAGCAGTTGGACGTAAATGCGGCACCGGAAAACGAGGGACTACGGCAAGAGGTATCGCGTGGCCTCGTGTGCACTGACAGCGTCATCGTGCTGTTGTGTCACTAGCACCCTAACGTACCGAGAATAACTCACCCCTTGAACCCTCGTCGCGATGCACAACAGGCATGACCTTCGGCCCCTCCGCGTCGCGACGGACGAATGGACGCTCTGCGTCCGTACGTGTTTAGCGACGTGCTCCCGGATCGCCGGGGACGCAAGCGGTCCCCGGCTATGGGTTTGACTCACGTTGTGCCGTACCATAGCTCGGAATCAGAAGCGAAGCGGATATCCCGGGCGGCCATTGAGCCACGCTAAACACGTACCTGCGTCCTTCTGTTTCCGCGTGTTCTCTTTGCAGGAGAGCGGAGTGGTTTCTTGTGTGCGGTCTCAGATCGGCTACGAATAGCAGTGCTTATTCGTGGAACGATATGACCGGGTCGGACAGCATATCGTTTTGTGCACTTCCTGAAGTCCCATTCCGGGCCTTCTCTCGCTCGACAAGCTCTGCATACTTTTTGGGCTTCATATCAGGCAAGAAAAGATCCATTGGATTAACGGTGCCGCCATCAATCTCGTGGACTTCATAGTGGAGGTGAGGTCCCGTAGAGCGTCCGGAGTTTCCAGTGTAGCCGATCACTTCTCCTCGTTCAACCGACATCCCTTCGCGCAGGTTGTCGGCTGCTTCGGAAAGGTGGGCATAGCGAGTGATATATCCGGCCTTCGGATGACGAAGATCGATGTAATGCCCATATGAAGAGGAGTATGTGACTTCGTCTACTACGCCATCAGCAGGCGCTTTTACAGGGGTGCCCATGCGTGCAGCAAAGTCAACGCCGCTATGCATCCGCTGGACTCCTAAAATGGGATCGGTTCGATATCCATAGCCCGACACAATGTGGGTATTTAAGGGGCGTAGTACGGGGAGTTGGGCCAGGCGTTCTTCCCGTTCTTGGGCATATCGCATCAACTCGCGATAGCTGGCTTCTTGCAGCCCCACCTGCCGTTCAATCTCGTCGAGCATAGACGCTGTTTCGCGCAGGAGAGTGGCTGTGTCTTCGTCGAAGCGATCAAAGGCCTGGTATTGGTCGGCTCCACCAACCCCGACCTGTCGAATATCATCAGAAATGGGTTCTACTTCTAGAAGTGTTCGGTAAACCTCAGCATCTCGCTCGGCTAGCATTTCAACTTCTTCAGAGAGCACTTCAAGCTGAGCACTTGCCCGCTCCAGTTGCTTTTGCAACTCTGCATTTTCGCTATCCAACGCCTGTTCAGTGGGCGTTTGGATAACATGAGCATCCATGGCCCATCCCAGCCCCAATGCCACAACCAGTGCAAGCGCAACCGTCCACGAGTGGTGGCGCGCACGCTCTACAAGAGACTCCTCAACTTCAACGAAACAGCATGTGTCTGGATCATATCTGTATTTTTTCTCCTGATTCATGTGGAAGGGTACGATTCACGTAAGTAGGTGGGGAGCACGAGAAATAAAGTCAATCACAGCACAAGGGACGGCCCTTATAGTTGTAACGGGCCTGCACATGATTGCGTGGGGGACAGCCATGTTGCATATGTAAGGATAGACGCACTGTCGGTATAGAAACAGCGAATCTGCATGCCTTCTTTTAGAGAATCACTTTGTAGGAAGACCCTCAAAAGCCAATCTAATATAGAAAGCGCTTCCCCTTGTGTCAAGCGGTGAGGCAAGGGTGCGCAGGGTTACACCATCTTTGTAACGTCGATACTCGCCTCCTTTAGACTTTTCAACGTATTTTCTATCTGGTTTGTAAGCGTACCAGCAGGTGGCAAGCGCATGAGCATGCACCTATCTCATATGATTAACAAGCGTTGTGCCACGCTACAACTTAATGCATGTCTTCATTGAGCACACACAGAAAAAAGAAGCGAAGTTACTCGTAGTCTTGCTCAAAGTAGTCAATTCCGCGCTGTGGCCCGCCTTGCTTTGCGTCGATCTTGTTGCGCAACCGCTGCTGAAACGCTTCGGTTGGGTCATATCCGTAATGCTGAAGTAAATAGTTCATCGCAATCACCTCGCAAATAACAGTTACGCTTTTGCCTGGTGTGATGGGGACCCGTACGCGAGGTAGCTCTACGCCCAGAATGTCTCGACTTCCCTCGACCATGCCAATGCGCGTGTAGTTGGTGTTGTCATCGGCCATCTCCATTTCGACGACCAGTTCTACACGTTTTTGGAACCGAATGGCGCGAATGCCAAACATGGCACGAATATCGACGAGCCCCAATCCGCGTACCTCCATGAAGTGTTGTACCAGATCGGTGCCCGCGCCCATGAGGATGGAGGCATCGCGGCGGGTAACCATCACCACATCATCGGCTACCAGGCGATGTCCACGCTCGATCAGGTCGAGCGCCACCTCACTTTTGCCAATGCCTGAGGGCCCTGAGAGCAGCAGCCCGATTCCGTACACGTCTACCAGCGACCCATGCACGGCCTGCTGTGGAGCAAACTGATCAACAAGCAGCGTGCGCATGGTGGACATAGCATCTACGGTGGGCTGCTCGGTTTGGTAGACCGGGATCGCAGCCGCCTCGGCTTGCTTCAGCAACGCGTCACACAAGGTGTTGCCGGCCGTGCACACAATGCATGGCACATCAAACTGTGTGAGGTGGGCAAACGCATCGCGACGATCGGTATCGTTGAGGTGGCGCAGGTAGCGCGTTTCGGTATTGCCCAGGATCTGGACCCGCTGATACGTGAACAGGTCCACGTATCCGGCCAGCGCCAACCCAGGACGATGCAAATGGTCCTCGGTTATCGAAGCACAGGGTTCCTCAACGTGGTTGAGAGCTGCGAGCGAGAGGTCGGCCCGAGTAACCAGACGCTCTACAAAGGTTTCGACGGAAAGGTGATCTTCGGTATGTGCATCAGGCATAATTGAAGCAGGCGGACTGTGTGATGGGGAAACAGCGCAACGCGGGGTTCTTGCCGGGTTGTTAAGACACACAATACTAACCAGGTATGGATCGCTGGGTAGCGGCTCAATGGTAAGTGATTGTCACGTAAGCTACTTCATCGCAGTCCGCTTTGGCCCCCTCTGCCGAGCTTCGCCGCAAGGCGTGATCCTGTAGACATCTCTCTGAACGGATGGAACAGACGGACGCAGAGCGTTCTGGTGCATCAAGGTACTTCAACGGCATCCAAAATGTCTTGCACCATGTCCGTAGCCTGTAGGTTTTGTGCTTCCGCTTCATAGGTGACAACAATGCGATGCTGAAGCACCTCTGGCACCACAGCGCGCACATCATCTGGTGTTACATAAGCGCGGCGGTGCAGAAAAGCATGTCCGCGTGCAGCCAGGTTCAAATTGATCGAAGCACGCGGCGATGCACCATGTTCGATCAATCCATCCAACCGTTCGAGCCCATACGCACTGGGGCGGCGCGTAGCGAGCACCAGATCCACAATGTACTGCTCTACCCGCTCGTCCATATACAAGTCGTTGATCACCTGGCGGGCCCGCAGAATTTGCTCGGGTGTGGTCTGCGGATGCACCTCGGGGGTTGCGTTGGTCCGTGCCATCCGTCGCATGATTTCGAGTTCGTCATCGCGCTCGGGATAGGGAACGTGCACTTTTAACATAAACCGATCGACCTGCGCCTCCGGAAGCGGATAGGTGCCTTGCTGCTCAATGGGGTTTTGCGTGGCTAACACCAAAAACGGTTCATCAAGGGGAAACGTCTGGTCGCCAATGGTCACCTGTCGCTCTTGCATGCTTTCAAGGAGCGCACTTTGCACTTTTGCTGGAGCCCGGTTGATCTCATCTGCCAGAATCACATTAGCGAAGATGGGGCCTTTTTCAACACGAAAAGTCCCTGTTTGCTGGTTGTAGACCAGCGTGCCCAGCACATCAGCGGGAAGCAAGTCGGGCGTGAATTGGATGCGCTGAAACGGTGTGCCAATGGTTTGCGCAAGCATGCGCACCGTAAGTGTTTTGGCAAGTCCGGGCACGCCCTCCAACAACACATGGCCATTGCCCAACAGGCCAATGAGCAATCGGTGAATCATGTGGGTTTGCCCCACTACCACACTATTTACTTCGTCGAGTACGTCGCGCACGAACGCCCCTTCGCGCAGCACACGGTCTTTGATAGCAGTGAGATCAGCGTCGGGCATACGAGCAGGTGAATCGTGAGCTAGAGAGCAACAAAGGTGGGGGCATGATGAAAGGCCGCTTCATAGCGCTCATGCACGGTACGAATGTGCGCAGCATATGCAGGAGCCCGTCCGATACTTAGCACGTAGCCATCACGTCCGGTCATGCCGGCCCCGTACAACCCGTCGTGGGTAAAGCGTTCGGCCTGTTCTACCAGAAAGTTGGCGGCAGCGGTGGTGCCCTGCCACGCGTTCTGCAGAGAGGCGTGCGTCATATGAAGGAGCGCGCCAATCATTTGTCCATCGCCATGCCGAAGGGCCATCACGTGTTTCTGGACGCGCCGATTTTCGGTGACCAAGTGGCGCACCGTTGCCCTGTGGCGATCGCCCACTTGGTCGAGTGCCGTGTCGAGGGCGCGATGCTCCAGCGCACTGAATGAGCTAAGCGTTGCAAACTCGGACGTCGTGCGAAGCGCTTGCAGTGCTTGTGTCGCCTTTTGCTTCCAGGAGTGGTGCTGCTCATTAGAATGCGACGGCTGGGCATCGGGGTCAAACAGGCCCCACTGCAGCGCGTCGTGTAGGTCGGCAGGTACGGGAATGGTTTCGTAGGTGGTGGTATCGGCCAGCACAAACGGAGCCAGCGCTCCATCGCGAATGGCTTCGGGGGCCAGGGCAAGCAGGTAGCCTTCGCTGTAGGGCCGCCCGAGCGCCTCGGCAATGGCTGCTGTGCCGCTGGCCACCGGAGGCGCTACATCCGGGCTGCCGTGATAGGCCGCGTGTAGCGCACGATGGGTAGCCTGGGTGAGCGCTGCGGCATGCGCGTCGATGCACACATCGGGCACCGACGTCGCCACGGCAATATCTGCAGGATGGTCGCGCAGGGTCTCTGTATCCATCAGTGCTTTCAGGATGCGGATCGCACGCGGATCCTCGGAACGAAACTGCGCATCGGGCGGAACGGCGTAGCGAGCAGGTTCAGACGCTAAAGCAACGCGCGTGGGCCCCTCGGTAGGCCGCACCGCTACAGCGATACCGTAGGGCAAGGCGCCAAACAGCGCATATCCGTCACTGTAGTGCGTATGATCGGCCTGTATGGCTATCGGGGCTTGCTGATAGGCGACATGGAGCGCAACCGGGTCGGGGGGATTCTCAAACTGGTCCGTAAACACGGCACGAGCAGCCTCTACGGTAGCTTCCGCTTCGTGTGCAACGTTGGGCGACTGTATTGAAGAGGGGGAGCGCGACATACAGAAGCAGGCCAAATCAGGAGAGCGAAAGAAAGCGGGGCAAAGGGGAGCCTATCCCGTGGGACTGTTCAACATCGCTCCAGCGGCAATGTCGTATCCGTTCAGAAAGGCTTCTGCTTCCATGCGCTTGCGACCGGGCTGCTGGATCACTTCGAGCGCTACGCATCCCTGCCCACAGGCTACTACAAACGCATCGTTGGCGGCCACGACTGTGCCCGGTGCGGCGTTGTCGGGACACCGATGATCGGAACGGGTGGAGCGGTACACCTTCAAGCGGGTGTCATTGTGCAGGGTCCATGCACCGGGAATCGGCGAAAGGCCACGGATGTGGTTGTGGACGGTAGCCGCCGAGGCCTCCCACGGGATGGCAGCTTCTTCGGCATGCACCTTGGGGGCGGCGGTGGCTTGACTATCGTCTTGCGGGGTGCGCGTCGTGGTATCTGTGGCAATTTGCTGCACTGTTTCGACAACGGCCTCGGCTCCCAAATGCATCATGCGGTCGTGCACATCGCCCGTGGTTTCGTTGGGGCCAATGGACATGCGTTTTTTCAAGATGATGTCTCCGGTATCCACAGCCGGCTCTAAGAAAAACGTCGTTACGCCGGTTTCGGCATCTCCGTTCATCACCGCACGGTGGATAGGAGCTGCTCCTCGATATCGTGGAAGCAGGGAGCCGTGCAAGTTGAACGCCCCTTTTGTGGGGATGGTCAACACCTCGGCAGGCAATATCTTGAACGCAACCACGACAAAACAAGCGGGATTACGTTCGCGCAAGGCATCGGCAAATGTGGTGCTGCGCACCGATTCGGGTTGTAAGATGTCGTCGATTCCATGCTCTAACGCCGCTTTCTTTACAGCCGTAGGCCGCATTTTCTGGCCGCGCCCCCGTGCTCGGTCGGGACCTGTTACCACCGTCGTGGGGGCATGGTCGGCCTCAACCAGTGCTTGAAGAGATGGGACAGCAAACTGGGGCGTGCCCATGAATACGATTCGCATAAGCAGAACGTTTGACAAACAAAAAAGCAGAGGGTAGTGGATATACGCTAAGTGATGAGGCGATTGGAAATTGCAACCTCATCTTGGTCGAACCCCCTCTCCCTACGGGTTTCTCCCCCTTGTCCAAGGGGGAGATGTCGCCAGACAGAGGGGATTTTGGTAGACTGCGATAAAGTGCTTGTATGACTATCACTTACCATTGAACCGTTGCCAAGCAGAGAAGGGTCGTACGCGTTATGCACCGAAGAGCGCTTCAACGAAGCCTTTTCGGTCAAACACCTGCAAGTCATCAATGCCTTCGCCTACGCCAATGTATTTTACAGGCACCTGGAACTGGTGCGACACGCCAATGACAACGCCGCCCTTAGCGGTGCCGTCAAGCTTGGTGAGGGCGAGGCCCGTTACATCCACGCTGTTCGTAAACTCCTCGGCCTGTCGAATGGCATTCTGTCCGGTGGAGGCATCCAGCACGAGCAGGACCTCGTGAGGTGCGTCGGGCACCTTACGGCTCATGATGCGCTTCACCTTGCTAAGCTCATCCATCAATCCGCCCTTGGTATGCAACCGTCCGGCGGTGTCGATAAGCACCACATCAATGTCGCGCGCCACAGCGGCTTCAATCGTATCGAACGCCACAGCGGCTGGGTCCGAGCCATGCTTTTGTTTGATGATCGGCACATCAGCGCGGTCGGCCCAGATTTCGAGCTGCTCGATGGCCGCTGCTCGGAACGTATCGCCAGCGCCCAGCATCACCGATTTGCCCGCCTTCTTGTACTGATGCGCCATTTTGCCGATGGTAGTGGTCTTTCCTACTCCGTTAACGCCCACCACCATAATGACGTGCGGCTTGTTGGGAAGCTCTGCCGCAAAATCGGCGGGCCGCTCCTCCTCTTTCTCAAGCATGAGCTTCGCAACCTCCTCGCGAATCATGCTATTGAGCTCTTCAGAAGACACGTACTGATCGCGGGCCACCCGCTCCTCGATGTGATCAATGATGTCGAGCGTCGTGTCTACGCCCACATCGCTTGTTACGAGCAGCTCCTCCAGGTCATCGAGCAGCGCCGCATCGACCGTGTCCTTGCCGCGTACGAGCCGGTCGAGCTTGCCCATAAAGCTGGAGCGGGTTTTGTCCATCCCCTCCTCCAGCTTTTCTTGCTCTTCGTCGGTGTTGCGATTGATAAAGCGGTCGAGAATGCCCATGGGCAAAGCGGAAGGTTATGCGAAAGAAACGGTTGGAAACAGCAGTGCAGATAAACAGCTACGAGGGGTGCGAGGCTTCCGGTTGAGACGTGGGAGCAGGCGACGAGGCAGACCCCGGGCTCCGCTCTTCAGAGCCAGCTGCGTCTGAATCAACCGCATCGGCACCAGGCTCGTCGGCGGCCTCTGGATGATGCGTGGCGCCTGCCGAAAGGTCAATGTGGGTGTACGCCTCGCCATTGGTCATATACCGCACCGTACGGATGAATTTCCACGTGTACACGCCAAAAGAGATCACCAAGAGCCCCGAGGTCATGTACACGCACACCATGAGCACCGGCGCATCGGCCCGTAAGATGGCCGCCAGCACGGTAATGGCCAACCACGTAGTGGCCGCCTTCCCCAGCCAGGCGCTCATCACAATTTTGCCTACGCGCCGCGCCAAAATAGCACTTCCCGCCACAATGGCCCCATCACGCACAACAACCAGCGCCAAAAACCAAAGCGGCAGGTTGGGCTCGGTGGGTCGAAAGGTAAGCGCCAGCACGGTAAGCACCGCCGCCACTTTGTCCGCCAACGGATCCAGAACCTTTCCCCAGTCTGATACCGTATTGAGCCAGCGAGCCAGGCGACCGTCAAACCAATCGGTGAGGATGGCGATCAGCACCAGCCCCACGAGCCACTCCAGCGACCCTTCGAGCCAGATCAACCCCGCAATGGGGAAGACCAGCGCGAGCCGCACGAGGCTCAATGCGTTGGGTAACGTCCAAAAACGGCCCAGATCGGGCCATCCGGAAGCCGGTTGGGTCATGGGTTCAAGGGTTATGAAAGGATGTGGAGACCAACATGCGACACGCGCGCCTCTTTCGAAAGCGTTTGAAGGGCCATCCTGTTCAAATCCACTAAAACTTTTTTCCGACGAATCGGCCCGTTCGGATTGTATGCTACCTATCGATATGCGGTAGCCCGCACCAACGCACACGTTCCCACCTGCTGCCTCCTCTATGCTTTTCGTCTTGTGCCTGGCTGCGTTTTTTGTCCAAATGGGATATTTAGGGTGGGTGATGTGGCACACCCCGCATGCTCCCCAGCACGGAACGCCGCCGTCAGATGCTGCTTCCAGTGCGCTTCCTCCATGCACCGTGGTAGTTGCTCTACACAATGAGCGCGACGTGCTCCCAGATGTCGCTGAGGCGCTTCATCGCCAAACGCACCCGGATGTTCACGTCGTATGGGTCAACGACCATTCGACCGATGGCACAGCGGACTGGCTGAACGCACACACTGCCGATGATTCGTCAGCCCATGTTGTGCATCATACCGGACCGCAAGGCAAAAAGCATGCACTGGACACGGGCATCGCGGCGGCTCCCACCGAACTCCTTGCCTTCACCGATGCCGACTGTACGCCGCCTCTTACCTGGCTCGCTACCTTGGCCCAGCATCATACCGCTACGGATACGCCCACGGTGCTGATTGGCCCGAGCTTGCCTGCTACGCCTCGCACGCTCTTAGAACGTGTTGCAGCCTACGAAACGTGGACAGCTACAATACCTATGTTGGCAGCAGCCCAGGCCGGGCGTCCATACATGGCGGTGGGCCGCAACCTGAGTTATCCCAAAGCAGCCTACAAGCAAACCGAAGGGCACACGGCACACGCTCACCTGCTCAGCGGTGACGATGATCTGTTTGTACAAGCCGCCCACCGCGCTGGCATTCCCTGTCAGGCTGTATGGACCGCCGCTGCCGAGGTCCCGACCACCGCCCCCGCGTCCTGGGGGACATGGCTTCGCCAGCAACAACGCCACACGTCCAGCGGACGCGTCTACGACCGCAGCCCTGCAGTCCATCTGTCGGGCTACTACGCCGCAGCCGCTGTGCTCTGGCTCTCGCCTCTGCTCATCGGCACGGTGGGCGCCGGACTGCTTGCACTTCGCCTGATTATGCTGTCCACGCTCGTGCAGCGCGCCGATGCGCTGTTTGCTCCACGCGCCCCGATGCTTGCCTTTCCGCTGTGGGATGCGCTGCATACGTTCATTCGCATTGGCACGGCCACCGCCGGACTCCTGCGCCCTCCCACCCGCTGGTAACCCGCGTCGCGGTGAGATCCCGAATCAGGTCCGGGACGCTGGAGCGTCCCAGTGGGCGTGGCGACGCGGAGCATCGCCACGAGAGTACAAACAGTGCACATGATCGCCAGTCCTTTCCAATCAGGTCTCCCTCTCTGACGTACAGGTTTAGCGACGTAAGCACACCCATATCCCGGGCGGCCATTGTACCACGCTAAACATGTACCACAGCGTGCTGTGACGCCTCCAGGGCCTGTTCGATGTTCAGCAGCTCCTGGCAAACCAAAAGCCCTGCCCATTTCGGGGGAGATCTTTACTCACTGCGTTCGTCAGTCGCTTCGCTCGTGTCAGGCTCCGCTTCGCTACGCTCAAGATGACAATGCATGTACGAAGGGGTGCATGCCCAAAACCGTCGTGTGAACTCACTTACACTACACGACATCGTCTTCTGACTGCTCGGGCGGAGTCAACAGTTCATCGCCTTGCTCAAAGTCCGGACTCATCGCCACCATCATCTTCCGAAAGCGCTCAAGCTGCGAGAACGAAAGCCCTACATCCAACCCGCCGACTTGGATGGTGAGCGAGCGTGTTTGCAACATCGCTCGGAAATCATCGATGGGAAGCGAAAGACGCATAAACTCGCCAATGCCGACAAACTCTGGATCCTCGCGCTTCGACACGTTCGTCCACCGATATTCCCAATTATCGGCGCGAATCGACACATCATCGTAATCGAGCCACTGTACGTTGTGCGTACCACTCGACAACAGCATCCGTACCGACTCGGGCGTACAACCTTCGCCCTCGCATGTAGCTTGGGCCTTCACATAGATGATCTGCCGTCCCGAGGTGCCCAGTCCGCTGCCGCCGCGTTCAATCCGTACCGGACGTGTTTCATAGACCGATTGGTCATGCTCAGCATTGTACGTCGTCTGTACCGTTTCACCTGTAATGGTGCATCCCGACGATAGCCCCATGAGCAGCGCCAGACAAAAAGCCGTTCCTGTAAAAAGTAGAGACCGCATATCAATATAAGATGTTGAGAAGAGGGTAGCGTTAGGTCATGGTTCAAGGAAGAGTGGCACCTAAGTAAGTCGGCAGAAATACGTTTACACCTTGTCATCGCGAGGAGGAAGCCTGCGACCGACGTGGCGATCTCATGCCGTGCGATTGGGCAGTACCACCCAGTTTGAAGGCACAAGATTGCACTCTACACAAGATTGCACTCTAAAGGCACGTCCTCGGCTGCGCGCACGGCGCCGCGTCATTAGCCCCCTTGTAATGACAGTACGTAACGATACGTTTGTAAGCTTACCTGGTTAACCCCACATTCGTTGAGCTTGCATATTTACTGCACATAATAGTCGTAAGACAATCCAAAAACAAGACCGGGGCCTCAGATGGTTGAACGTCGCTTCTGTTGGTCCGCTTTTCAAACCGTCTCCCGTTCCCGGCATTGCATCCGCCGTTAGCAACTGCTACGTTGTAACTCTACCGGGCCTTGTGGCCGATCTTTTCGCTACGATATTGCACATATAGACCTATGAGCGACCTTTTTGACACCATCGTGTCCTTGTCCAAACAGCGCGGCTTCATCTTTCAGTCGTCCGAGATCTACGGCGGCCAGGCGGCCACGTACGACTACGGTCCGCTGGGCGTGGAGCTGAAGCGCAACGTAAAAGACCTCTGGTGGCAGGAGATGGTGTACGGCCACGGCGATATTGTTGGGCTGGATGCGGCGATTATGATGCATCCGAAAACGTGGGAGGCCTCGGGCCACACCGAAGCCTTCAACGATCCGCTGATTGACGACAAGGCCTCCAACCACCGCTACCGCGCCGATGAGCTGATCGAAGACTACATCCGCGACCTTCGCCAGGATGGCGACATGGAGCAGGCCGAGGCGGTGTACGAACGTCTCGTGGCCGCGCTCAACAGCGATGACATGGCGGGCGATCTGTACGATATTATTCAAGATGAAGAAATTCGCGCCCCCCGCTCCGGTGCCTTCGATTGGACGCCCGTGCGGCAGTTCAACCTGATGTTCGAAACCCACGTGGGCCCCGTTGCTGAAACAGGCGACCGCATCTTCCTGCGTCCGGAGACGGCCCAGGGCATCTTCGTGAACTTCCATAACGTACGCGAGCCGGCGCGGCAGCATGTGCCGTTTGGCATCGCGCAGATTGGCAAAGCGTTCCGCAATGAAATTGTGGCGCGGCAGTTTGTCTTCCGGATGCGCGAGTTTGAGCAGATGGAGATGCAATACTTCGTAAAACCCGGCGAGCAGCTCGACTTCTTTGCAGAGTGGCGCGAGAAGCGCATGGCGTGGCACAAGCGCTTGGGCGTGCGCCCCTCGAAGCTGCGCTTCCACGAGCACGAGCAGCTCTCGCACTACGCCGACGCCGCCGAAGACATCCAGTACGAGTATCCCATTGGCTGGAAGGAGGTCGAAGGCATCCACTCGCGCACCGACTACGACCTGAAGCGGCACCAGGAGTACTCGGGCAAGAATATGACCTACTACGATCCGTTCGACCAAGAGAAGTACATCCCGTACGTCGTCGAAACGTCGGTCGGCCTCGACCGCACGGTGCTGATGCTGCTTTGCGATGCGTACGACGAGGACGAAGCAAACGGCAACGACCGCACGGTGCTGCGCTTTCATCCCGAGGTCGCACCCATCCGTGCCGCCATCTTCCCGCTCTCCAAAAAGAAGGGCCTCCCCGACATCGCGCACGAAATCGAAGACGACCTGCGTCCGCATTTCAACGTGATGTACGACGAGCGCGGCTCCATGGGCAAACGCTACCGCCGCATGGACGAAGCCGGCACGCCGTTCTGCATTACGGTAGATTTCGAGACCCTCGACGACCAGCAGGTTACCATCCGCGACCGCGACTCGATGGAGCAAGACCGGATTGCCATCGACCAGCTCACCGCCTACATCAACGACCACTCCACCGGCTGGAGCCGCGAGGAGGTGTAGCGCTTCAGAGTAGCGGTCCAATGTTAAGTGATTGACATGCGGTTTACATGATTGCAGCCCGCTCAAACCCCCTCTGTCTGCCGAGCTTCGCCGCAGGCGTGATCCTGTGGACATCTCCCCCTTGGCCAAGGGGGAGAAACCCGTAGGGAGAGGGGGTTCGACCGATACGAGGCTGCAATTTGCAACTGTCTCATCACTTAGCCTCTATCCACTACCCGCCTCAGTTTTGGGCACAGGCGAATGCGCGTGCGCACCAATCAGTGCCGCTGCACGCCACACAACGCATAGCCGCTCTGGTGTCTCGCTCTCCATGGCGAGCACCGGAGCGGCACGTGTATGGGCGTACACCTGTCTTCATTCCTGCGATACTGAGTCATCCTCTTTGTTGTGTTTTTTAGCGCCACAACACGTTTTTCCTTTACGATTTCTCCCCTTTCATTTTTACTTTCTCTCTCGTATGAACCATTGGTACGCTTCATTGAGCATCGGACTGCTTTTCAGCGGCCTGCTCATCGCTCAAACAGCAACGGCCCAACAAGCTTCGAATCCCTCTTCTGCATCAGTGGCCGACACATCTGATGCAAAGCCTCAATCTGTGCAACGGGGATACGCGGCGGCTTCCGTTGATAGCACAGACATGGGCCCCATTGCGTTTTCGGTCAACCGCGCGCTGCAAGGCAAAATCGCCGGGGCCTACGTCACGCAGAACTCCGGCAACCCAGCGGGCGGTATGTCGATGCGCCTACGCGGACCCAGCACGATTCTCGGAGACACCACCCCGCTCTATGTGCTGGACGGCATTCCCATAAGCAACGCCTCGCGCGAGCTCATTGACCTGGGCGGCGGGAGCCAGAATCGCCTCATCGATCTGGCACTGCATGACATTGAGCGCATCGACATTGTGCGAGGTGCTACGGGTGCCGCTCAGTATGGACCGCGCGCCAACAACGGTGTCGTGGAGATTTTTACCAAGCAGGGCACCTCCGGCGCGCCCCGTGTCACGTTTTCCACGCGAGCCCAGACCGAATCGGTGCGTAATACGCTCAACGTCAACATGGCACAGAACGCACAGGGCCAGTTTCTGGATAACGATGGTAACCCACTTCCCGAGGGCGAGCGCCGCTGGGACTGGCAGGACTTTATCTTCGACCGGGCTTATGGCACCGAGCAGGCCCTGTCCATATCAGGCGGATTCGGCGACACACGCTACCGCGCCTCGGGCTCTCATTTTGCCAACCAGGGGATTATCGAAGGCAATCACTTCCGCCGCATCAACGGACGCCTACGGATTGACCAGCAACTGACCGACTGGGCTGCGCTTACGGGAAGCGCCACCTACGCACGGAGCAACACGCAAGACATCCCCAATGGCGGACTCAACCGGGCATATGGTGCGCTGACCGGGTTTATCGCGGGCCCAAATACCTTTGACCCGCGCCCCAACGTCGATGGATCGTTTCCTGACGATGGCTTCCGGCTGAACCCGCTGGAAGTCATGGAACGCTTTGACTTCACGCAGGACACCGATCGATTTATTGGAAGCGCCGCCCTGAATCTGCGTCCGACGGAAAATCTGAGTGTCGACTACGTGATCGGACTGGATACGTATACGCAGGATGCGACTGCGATCGTACCCTCCGGTTTCCTCAGGTTTCCAAACGCTCCTGCCGATGCCCGTCCACGATCTGCGCGCAGCAGCACCTACACCCAGCAGCGCATCAGTAGCACACTGGATGTTAGTTATAGCACCGACCTTTCGAGTACGCTGCGCTCCACAACACTGATAGGCGGCAGCGTGCAACTCGAAACCAGCACGACGGACACAGAGGAGATTCAAGGAAGGCCTGAGGACCCCTTTTCCCAAGGTTTCAGCACGTTCGATACCGATTACGATGTGTACAGTGGGTTCGTGCAAGAGACGCTGACCTGGAAGGACCGCCTCGTTGTTACGGGCGGCTTACAGGTTGCTACGTATCCTTCGTTTGAAGACAGCGGGGCTTCGTTTTATCCGAGTGCACGCCTTACTCACAGGCTTTCTGAGCTGCAGTTCTGGAGCGGTACAGGGCTTGATCGCCTGTTTCCGCGCTTTACGCTTCAAAGTGCACTCGGCTTTTCGGGCGGCCCGGCGTCCGTCCTTCCCTTTTACCGTGCCGTGCCTGAAGGCGTGACACCTGAGCGGCAGCGCGAGGTAGAGATCGGTGCAGACGCGCACCTCTTTACCGACCGCGTGGCCGTGGAAGCCACCTACTACAGGCAGCGTACCAGCGACCTGTTGGTAGGCACGGGGTCGGAGTTAGACCCGACTTTTTCCGGATCATCAACTGGATTCGGCTTTCAGTCTCTCCTAAAAAACGCAGGCACACTCACCAATCGCGGCATCGAGTTGTCGGTGCAGGCACAGGTCGTGGATCAGGCGCGTACGGACTGGACGACCACCATTAATTTCAGCCGCAACCGAAACGAAGTGAGCGGCCTCCCAGAGGATAATCTTAGATTCTCGAACTCTTTTGAGCGGTTGTGGGCGGTCAATGGGGAACCGCTCGGGGTTTTCTACGGCTTTCAGTTTGACCGCGACGCATCCGGTAACGTGATGGACCGTGAGGGCAATATCCTCGTCAAGGATGACGAGGGGCTCTGGCGTCTGCGTGATGATTCTGCCTCCGAGACAGGACAGAGTGGACTTCTGGGCATAGGAGAGCGGGGTGTTATAGGCGATCCGCATCCCGACTTTGTTGCGTCGTGGATCAACGACGTGAGCATCCGCAATTTTGATTTGCGCATGCAGTGGGACGCAGTTGTTGGGCACGACGTGTTCAACTTCACGAGGTACGAAGGGTCTTGGCCCGTCTTAGGGGTAACGGAGTTGTACCAGCAAGAACTTGAAGGAGATTTGCCATCGGGGTACGCATCGGCTGCCCGGCTTGTCCACGAGCATTGGGTCGAAGACGGCTCATTTCTGAAACTGCGCGAAGTCAGCGCCGCATACACGCTGCGTCCGGCGGCCGCACGGATTGAACGCGTGCGCCTCACCCTTGCCGCGCGTAACGTGCTCTCCATCGACGGGTACAGCGGATACGACCCGGAGATCAACGTAGGCGGACAACGTACCGGCGTTCGCGGACTGGACTTTGCCGAGGTCCCCATTCCTCGCACGTTCTCGCTGGGCGTTACGGCCGTGTTTTGATGGATTTTAGGGGATACGCGGGCGAAGTCTCCTGACAACTATCCCGTCGCATCTCTCGTGAATGTCTGCCAACGCCAGAAGGGCTGCTTCGTGTAGAGGCAGCCCTTCGGCGCTTGGGGATAGAACGAACGCACCGTTCGCGAGGAAGCCCTGCAGCGCTACGTCGAGTCTCTGTTCAATCACTCAACAAAGAGACTCAGAACGGATTGTGCTATGGATTCAGAAGGCGCAGAGCTCCCCATCGTCCTGTCATCCCGGACAAGGCGCCCCTGGCGCCGCTGATCCGGAGCCGAGCGAAGCGACGCACAAAGTAATCCATTCCGCCGGTTGAAGGCTGCCTTTACGTCCGGCACGCACCTATCTATTAGGGGATGGATCCCAGATCGTCGCTACGCTCCGTCTGGGATGACCGTGTAGGGGCATAAATACGCTTCTGTACGTTCAACGGCAGATACATGGGGAGATACATGTATAGCACAACGCGTACTCAGACACCTCGTAGAACTCCGCTACGGCAGCACCTCTTCCTTAACCTGTCCCACGCGCCAGTGGGATTCGAAATCGTGGTCGGGGTGCGCAAAAAAGATGTCGCCCGTCTCCGGGTCAACCGCCAGCAAGCGTGGCGTGTCTTCTACTTCGAAAAGCACGTCGCCTTCTGTTGTTACAGCAGCCAACACACGGTTCAACTGCCGTTCGTTCTGGTCATCAAAGTACGAATTGGTGAACTGAATCAGCAGCGTTTCATCGTTTAGCCAGAAGAGGGTGTTAAAGAGCGAACGACGTACCAGCTCTGCCTCCCACTCGTCGCGCGTAGGTTGCTCCTCGGTTTGCTCAACTTCTTTGAACGCGGAAAGAGCGGGTTCAACATCGCCAAGATGGGTCCCGTCGATATCGAAAAGCGCAATGGTGTTCGAGAGGAGAAAGCCCGCCGCAATGCGCTCTGAATACACATCGGTGTTCACAATGGGAGAGATGTCGTACAAAAATCCCGCATGGCTTCCAAATGCATCCGGCAACGGATAGAAACTCTTCGTTACCTCACCAGCCGACGGATCCAGATGGTGGAGGAAATCTGGCGTGCCTTGACGGCCTTCGGTAGAGCCAACAAACAATACCCGTCCGTCTACTGGAAGCGGCTCTATGGAAAAGGTACTTGACGTAGAAACTCGACTGTGGCGCTCTATCAGGGTTCTATTCTCGTCCAACACGGAAAGTGAGCCGTTTCCACTGTTGGGCACAAGCAGGGAGCCCCCTTCCATTCTCAGCGGTGCCATCGGAAACCAGAACCCTTCGGGGGCTTCTGGATCGTCTTCACCGAGATAGCTCAGGAGTTCGCCGGCGCGGGTGTACTCGCGAATTTGATTTTCCCTCGTGTCACCGATCAAAAACCGATCAGGTTCTACGCGCACATGAACGCGATCAGTAAAGACCTCTTCATTTTCTTCGAGTGTGATTGTATCGGTCCACTCAACAACGTCGTTTAGATCCTGCGCTTCGCTTACTATAGAAAATAATCCTAAAGTTATGGCAACTAAAAGTATTCGCATTTTATATTGCTCGTTTTGTTTAGGTAACACCATATAATGGGGGAGCCCTTCTAAGATAAGAAGAACTCCCCCATAACCATTTTTCTACTTTAGACCTTCATAGTCTGTTACCTTATGATTGCACCCTCACATGAGTTTGCACAGCATGTGTCGGTCTCACAGAAAAAGTCTTCGCAACCGTTAGCGTTACCATCTCCATCCGACCTCATCTGCTTATCGCAATTCATTGCTCGTGCCTCGACCGTGCAACTACTGGACTGCTCTCCTAAGAGATCTGCCTCAGAATCGAAAGACAGCAACTCAAAGGCTAAGAAATCTGCTGCCACAACTTCATCAGAGAACTCCACTTTGGGCTCTACTGGAACTTCATCTTCCAGTGGAGTGACTTCAGAATCTAAATTAAAGCCGAAAAGCAAGAACGTGCTTACCAAGATTGATACTACTAAACTGCTGTATTTCACGTTACCTGTCTAATTGTTATTAGGTTTTGACTAACTTCATTTGGGAGTATAGCAGTTTTAAGGGGGGGCAAGACTATAATGTTACAAACAAGCAACTTGCCATTCAAGGGCAGAAATTAGCCGGAGTTAGTGGTCCAGTTGTGGTGGCATGCGGCAATAGTGGGTTGACGAAACGTATCTTGAGAAACAACCCTTCGTCCTGCCTGAGCTTACAGAAGTGAGAGCGCTCTGGCCGAATGGGGAAGCCCCTTTGGTTTGGAGACTATCACGAATCCGCAGAGCGCTCGTCTTGCATGCGTTTCGCCAAGACAAATGTTTTCAGTACATCGTTGATGCGGCTCTGGTAGCCTTCGCCATCGTGCTTGAAGTACCTGACGATGTCTTCATCAAGCCGAATTGTGATGCGTTTCTTTTCCGAAGTGGGTACCACCGCTTGCGCGATCCGAAACCAGTCCGCATCCACTGCATGCGTGTCGGGATCTGCGGCGATGTCCTGCTGGATTTCGGCATCCGTCTTTGCTTGGAGGGCCTCCCAGTCGGTTTGGCTCTCCATGTCGTCCAACTTGTCAGCGGATACGGTTGTAATAGAGGGCTCGCTCATGGTCTCGTGCGCGTCGTGCTGAAATAATTCGATAGCGATTGTTGCGTTGTTTGATATGCGACCACGGCATAAACGTCGCGGAGGTGCGTGCCCTTACGGAGCAGATTCCCGAGACCGGCGTTAGATCCCCTCAAGACACCGATGAAAAGACAGCACCCCCGTCATGGATATACCCAAAAAGATCGTCACGGATGAAAACCAACAGCCCGTAGCCGTCCAGATTGATTACGCGGACTGGCTGGAGATTGAACGTGTGCTCGACCTGGAATCGACGAGCGCAGCGTCTTCAACGAAACAAGGGGGGAAACAGGATGAGTCGTCGCTGAACGAACTCGCAGACGCCGCCGCACCGCACTGGCAGAGCGGCGATGGCCTTGAATACCAGCGTCGCATCCGCGCCGAATGGACGCGTCCTTGGGATCCGGAAGCGGAGGAAGGTCAATCAGCGACGACATGACTCTACTTCTGGGTTCAGTTATCCTTATCGACTACTTGAATGGGATCGACGCATCTCGTGCATACGTTGAGATGCACGAACCGGATACAGCGATCTCTGTCGTTATCATGTTTGAGGCGGTGCCGTACCGCGTGTAAAAACATCGCTTGGTAGCGGTAAGATGTTAAGTGGTCTACATCATCGCGACTCGCTCAAACCCCCTCTCCCTTATTCCGCTTCGCTCCATCAGTCGCCCTGCGGGCTCGTATCGGGTTTCTCCCCCTTGGCTAAGGGGGAGATGTCCACAACCTGAGATGGTGATAATCGTTGATGATCGCTTGCCTGTCCTGAACTCGATTTAGGATCTGGATGACATTCGAGGGGGTGGCATTTGGGTTGAAAGGAGCCTTCGTCTCCAGCACCGTCCCCCCCGACACGTCATCCTGAACTTGATTCAGGATCCACTCGCCCGAGCAGACGCCCAGGTGGGTTCTTCAGGTGGGTTCTTTTTGTGGGGTCCAACAGTCTCTCATTGAACAGACGGTGGGGAAGTCAAATTTCCCATCAACGAAATATCAGAGAGAAAGTTATGTGTAAGGACTAGCCTTAGCCAAGGGGGAGATGTCCACAGGATCACGTCTGCGGCGAAGCTCGAAGACAAAGGGGTTCGAAGAAGACAAAGCAGCGGTG
Organism: Natronotalea proteinilytica; assembly: GCF_055379935.1. NCBI lineage: Bacteria > Pseudomonadati > Rhodothermota > Rhodothermia > Rhodothermales > Salisaetaceae > Natronotalea > Natronotalea proteinilytica. Next base: position 473,159 of record NZ_AP043947.1, read on the forward strand.
TCCAATCGCTTTATCATTTAGCGTCTATCCACTACCCATCGCTTGTTGATCGCGGCTCTCTTACCCCACCCGAACCCGATCATCAACCGGGTACTGGTGGTGGGCCCACTGCTGTACGCGTCCGTCGGTGTCTACGATTACGTCGATGCGTCCGAGGCGGATGCCGGCCCAGCCGACCTGCGCGATCTGCGTTTCGGCACTGTGGTCGTGGGGCACCACGTGCGGCTCATCCAGAAAGGTATGCGTGTGTCCGCCCAGAATCAGGTCGATGCCTTCCACCTGCTCGGCCACGCGTACATCGCTTACGCGGTCGCTGTCGTACTGGTAGCCCAGGTGCGAGAGGCATACCACCAGATCGCAGCCGTCCGCGCGGAGCTGCTGCACCATCTCGCGAGCCACGCCGACCGGGTCCTCGTACGATACCCCTTCGTGCAGCGAAGGCAAGACGAGTCCGTCAAATGCGATGCCGAGCCCAAAGAGCCCGACCTTCAGCCCGCCAAAGGTGCGCGTGGTGTAGGGCGCTACGTGCGGCTCCATTGGAGAGCCGTGCACGTCGTAGTTCGACGAGACAAACTCGAAGTCGGCATGAGGCAGCGCCTCCATGAACCCGTCCACGCCGTTGTCGAAGTCGTGGTTGCCCAGCGTAGCGATGTCGTAGTCCATGGCCGACATCGTTTTGAACTCGATCTCGCCCTCAAAAAAGTTGAAGTAGGGCGTGCCCTGAAAGATGTCGCCGCTGTCGAGGAGCAGCACATTGTCGTTGCGAGCGCGGATGTCGTCGATGAGCGCAGCGCGGCGAGCCACACCACCCAGCCCCGCGAAGCGTCCGCCGTCGTCGGGGAAGGGGTCGATGCGCGAGTGGGTGTCGTTGGTGTGTAGGATGACGAGGTGCGTCCGATCGCCGGACGCCGCCATGCTGAGTCCGGGCCACAGCGCGGCGCCCGCGGTAGTCGCTGCAAGGGTGCGGAGGAAGTTGCGTCGGGTGGTAGCCATGGTAGGGGCAAGGCAGTTGGATGAAAGAAAACAATGCGCATCCACTAAGAAACGCTGCAGGCGCTACTCGATGCGCTCGATGCGGCCTTCGATTTCGGCGGTGAGGGTGCCCAGGTCGCGGAAGTACTCGATGAAGGCGTCGCGCAGCAGCATGGGCAGCTCTTCGCGTGGCGCCTCTTCAAGCACGGGTGGACCGCCGCCATCGGCGAGGTAGTCGGATGTGACCACGCGGTACTCGGCTTCGAGGTCAACCGGCGCACCGTCGATCTGGAGGTCCTCAATGTCGCCCGAGTTGGCATGTACGCGGAAGGAGAATCCGGCGATGGGTTCGCCGCCGTAGATCTCCATGATCTGCTCGGCAAACGTTATGACCTCGGCCCCCGAGAGCGTGACCACCACCAGGCGGTTTTCGAAGGGCATCAGTTCGTAGACCGTGCCCACGGTAATATCGCCGGGACCAATGGGGATGCGCAGGCCGCCGTTGTTGGTCATCGCCATGTGCACGGGCCCCTCCGACAGCTCGCGAGCGTGGTGCAGCAAGGCATCGGCAGCCAGGTTGCCGAGCGGCCCTTCTGGATTGCCCTCGGTGAGCTCTTCGGGCGCATGGGCGATCACCGTCTCGACCTCGGCTTCCATCTGGTCGCGATACGGAGTCACGAGGGCTGCGACCTCTTCGTCCTGCTCCAGCGAGTCGGAGATCTGTGTATACGAAATGTCTACGCGGCTAGTGGGCTCGTCTGACTCGTCGGCAGCCGGTTCGGTAGTGCCGCAGGCGGTGGCCACCACGAGCAGCGGCACCAGCAGCCAGGCGGGCACGCGCAAGAGAAGGCGATTCATAGAGCAGTCGGTGGGTGGATGCAAAGTAAGACGGGGTGGGTACAGCCCAACAATACGAGAGCTGCTCCGCACGGATCCACACTACGTACACACAACAACAGCATCAGCCTGCAGCGTGGCGATGTCGTCTGGTATGCATCCCAGCTGGTTACGCAGCACGTCAGCGGTGTGGGCAGCGTACCGAGGCGGGGGCAGGATCGAAGTCGAGGGGGCGTCGGCGGCGTATTGGCGGAGTCCAGGGGGATGCGCCGCGTCGTCGCTTCGCATTACCATATCCTCGGCATGCGGATCGGCAAATACGTCGGGGAGGGGGCGCACAGCACCAGCGGGTACGGTACGGGCTTGCAGGGCATCCAGTAACGCGTTGCGGGGGTGCGTCCGGATGGCGCTCCGCAGCGCAGCATCAAGCGCCTCGCGATGCGCCACACGGGCCGCGTTGGTGGCGAAGCGGTCGTCGGTCACCAAGTCGGGACGTTCCAATACCTCGCAGAGCGCAGCAAACTGCCGGTCGGTGCCCACCGCTAACACGATAGCAGACCCATCGGCGGTCGAATAGGCCGTGCCGTACGGGGCAATGTTTGGGTGCGCCGATCCCATCCGCTGCGGCACGTGGTTCGCCACCAGGTAATTGGTCGCCTGATTGGCGAGTCCGCTAACGGCGGCCTGCATGAGCGATACCGGCACGTATCCGCCTTGCCCGGTCTGTGTGCGGCGCAGGAGTCCGACGAGCAGCCCCTCCTTGAGCTGATGCGCGGCCAGCACATCCATAAGCGCAACGGGCATTTTGGTGGGTGGACCGTCGGCAGCTCCGTTCATCGCCATGAATCCGCTCTCGGCCTGGATGACGGCATCGTAGCCCGGACGCGGGTTGTCCGGTCCATATCCGGTGATGTGTCCATACAGCAGTGCCGGGTTCAGCGCCCGCAGCGTGCCGGGATCGGCGCCAAGTGCTTCGGCGCGACCGGGGCGGTAGTTGGCGATCACGATATCGGCATCGGCGGCCAGCTCGTGGAGCAGCGCCTGTCCGGCATCGGTCGATAGATCGATCGCAACCGACTGCTTGCCGGCGTTGCAGGCACAGAAGTACGCCGATCGGCTGTCGGGCGGCGTCTCGCCGGGGGCTGTCCACCGCCGCGTGACATCGCCCTGCGTACGCGGATTTTCGATTTTGATGACGGTCGCCCCCAGCTCGGCAAAAAACTGCCCGACGCTAGGTCCGGCCAACACGCTGGCGAGTTCGAGAACGGTGTACGAGTCAACCATGCTTTGCCTTTTTGGGATACAGACACACTGCAGTTGTCTCAACCGGACGAACCGTCATAGGGGTCCGTGCCTGTTTCACGTTATGTTTACAGTAGAAATGGGTCGAAGCGATACAGGCATCGGGTGCGATGTAGTTTGGCAGCCAGGTGGTGATGCCTATTCATCGATTGCATACCATCAATCCATCATACTGTTATGGCACAGGGCATAAACAAAGTGATTCTGATTGGCTATTTAGGAAACGATCCCGAACTTAAACATACGAACAGCGGTACGGCTTTGTGCACGTTCCCGGTGGCTACAAGCGAGTCGTTTACCAATCGCAACGGGGAACGCGTTGAGCGTACCGAGTGGCACAACATTGTAGCCTGGGGGCGCCAAGCGGAAACGTGCAGCGAGTATTTGGAAAAGGGCCGTCAGGTGTATGTGGAGGGCCGTTTGCGAACAAGCTCCTGGGAAGACAACGACGGCAATACGAAGTATCGCACAGAAGTCAATGCGGATCGGGTTGTGTTCTTAGGCGGACCGAGCACGCGGCGCCGCTCCTCGGACTCCCCACAAGCGGTTGCACAGGTAAGTGAGCCGCCGATCGACGCGTATACAACAGTCCCGAGCACCGCCACGGATGTCGATTCATAAACGGGCTTAGATGCACGACTACCTTTTTGTCATTCTGTTTTTCATGACCAACACGCGCAATTATGTCTGTCAATAAAGTGATTCTCATTGGACGGCTCGGGCAAGATCCGGAGCTCAACTATACAAACAGTGGTACCGCTGTGTGCAACATGCGGCTGGCCACCAACGATAGCTACACGAACCGTGATGGCGAGCGGGTCGAAACCACCGAGTGGCACGATGTGGTGGCGTGGGGCCGCCAGGCGGAAACGTGTGGCGAATACCTTTCAAAAGGACGCCAGATTTATGTGGAGGGCAAGCTCGAAACGCGTTCGTGGGACGACCGCGATGGCAACACCCGGTATAATACGGAGGTGCGTGCACGCCAAGTTACCTTCCTGAGCGGCGATGGACAGGCGCCCGGTGGCGGCGGCGGTGGCAGAGGCGGCCAAGACCGCATGAATCAAGATCGCGGATCCAGTAGCTTCGACCAGAGCCGTCAGCCGCGTAAAGGCCAACAAGGTGGTCCGGGCGGAGGCGGCAACCAGCCACAGCGTCAACAGCAGCAAAAGCAGCAACAACAGCAAGAAGAATCGTTTGAACCCGATGATGACTTGCCGTTTTAGCGTCTTTTGATCGGAGATCTGTTTTGTGAATGCTGCAACGGTGGGGGCGCCTGTCCGGGCGTCCCCACTGGTTGTTGTGGGGGAATGCCTCATTCTGTGTGCAACCTGTAATCCTCCTTGATAAATCTACGATTATTTCGAGATTGTAGACTATATCCCCCAAAACGAGCGATCTTTCGGCGCTCCGCCGGGTACCGTTACATATGCGTACCATGTTTTGATGATAGCGGCCCCTACCCTATGAGTATTGCTCCCTACCTCTCCGACGACATCCGGTCGTCTGTTGACTTTGCTTCGTTTCTCAACACCTTTCGTCACAAGCTCCGCACGGTCTTTCGCGAGCGGGGCGACTTCAACGCGGTGAGCGTCAATCGCGGGTTGCCTCCGTACATGTTGCGTGAGGTGCAATCGGCTACGCCGCTGGCTGCGTTTATCCCCGAAGAATACGGCGGACGCGGAGGGCACATTCACGAATGCCAGGCTATTTTGGCGGCAGCCTCCTACGAGTCGCTTGCGCTCTCGCTCACCTTTGGCATTAACGGCGCCCTATTTCTGCAACCCGTTACGAAATATGCAAATGAGGACGTAAAAGGGCCGATCTTTGAGCGCTTCTTGAAGGATAAAAACATGGGCGGGCTCATGATTACCGAGCCCGAGTACGGCACCGATGCGTTGAACATGAAAACGTCGTACGTTGAGACGGAGAACGGATACCATCTTGAGGGGATCAAGCACTGGGCCGGCCTCACCGGATGGGCCGACTTCTGGCTGCTCACTGCACGGCGCCAATCATCGAGTGGCCAACTTAGCCGCGATATCGACTTCTTCATCGCCGACATGAATCAGCCCGCGCAAATGGTGGAGGTGGAGGAGATGTACGAAAATCTCGGCCTCTATCTCATTCCGTATGGGCGGAACCGGCTTGACCTTACCGTGCCCACCACCCACCGGCTCGAACCCGAAAGCACGGGCATCAAGATGATGCTGGATACGCTGCACCGCAGCCGCATCGAGTTTCCTGGCATGGGCATGGGCTTTTTGAAGCGCATCCTCGATGAATCGCTGGCTCACTGCAAAGAGCGCTTCGTAGGCACCAAGTCGCTGTTTGACCACGATCAGGTGCAAAAACGTCTGGCGTGGATTCAGGCTGCGTTTACGGCATGCTCTGCGATGTGCCTACACACCAGCGAAACCGCGCAGATCGAAAACAACATGGCCAGTAGCAACCTGGCTCCCAACGCGACCAAAGCTGTTGTCACCGATCTGATGCAAGACGCCGCCCAATCGTTCTTGCAGCTCTCGGGCGGCAAAGGCTATCGCCTCGACCACCCTGCCGGACGCGCCACGGTAGACAGCCGCCCATTTCAAATCTTTGAGGGCTCCAACGATGTGCTCTACCAGCAAATTACGGAGACCGTACTCAAATCGATGCGCCGTGCGAAAGAGTCGAACTTGGGCACCTTCCTAAGTGACCTCGACGCCATGCACCGTGCGGCTGACCGCTTTGGCGAAGCCCTCGACTTTTCGCTGGATAGCTCCACGCTCTCGCAGCGTAAAAGCGTAGAACTCGGGCGCGCCCTTGGTCGCATCACCATCATGGAGTACATCATTGAGCTTGGCGATCGAGGCTTCCGCAGCGACCTGATCTCGAATGCGCTCCACGTGATGGAGCAAGAGGTGCACCGCCTACTCTGCTCGTACCAACGCGCTCCCGAACCGCTGGCCGTTGATGCCTATGACGATGAAGAGAGCAGTTGGCTCAACTTCGTAAAGGCGTAGTAGTGCGCTGGTAGTGCTGTGTCACAGGCCAATCTTCGGGTAACACATGGCCACCTAACGTACCGAGAATAACTCACAATCTTGTCATTGCGAGTGCAGCGACGCAATCTCATGCCATCAGGCCGGGTGCAGCCGCCCAATCCACGGCATGAGATCGCACCCCAGGAGTACTCGTTCGCTAGCGCTCACAGCGCCGCGTCAGTCGCAGGGCTCCCTCCTCGCGATGACAATGTTGGACCAGGTAGCGGTAAGGTATTAAGTGATTGACATGTGGTTTACATCATCGCAACACGCTCAAACCCCCTCTGTCTTCGAGCTTCGCCGCAGGCGTGATCCTGTGGACATCTCCCCCTTGGCTAAGGGGGAGAAACCCGTAGGGAGAGGGGGTTCGAACAAGACAAAACTGCGGTCTCCAACCACCTTATCATTTAGCGTCTATCCACTACCTTGGACCATAACATTCAGGTGTGACAAAGTAGTGGTATTCGTTTTCCCACAGGAGGAGCCTCACGGGCTTTTCATTGGAATGCGGTACGCGAATGCTTAGATGCTACCTACATTGGAGACAAGCTCATCGCTATCTCCTCCTATGTTTTCTCCGACTGGCTTCGCTTTCCTATGGCCCGCTTTGGCATTGTCACGTTTCCCGGATCGAACTGCGACCACGACGCCTACCATGCTGCCAAGCATGTGCTGGGGGCAAAGGCTTCCTTTTTGTGGCATCAAGACCGCGACCTGGCTGATGTGGATGTTGTGGTGCTGCCGGGTGGGTTCTCCTATGGCGACTACCTGCGCTCGGGAGCCATCGCTCGGTTTTCACCCATCATGGAAGCCGTTATTGAATTCGCTCACGACGGCGGATACGTGCTCGGCGTGTGCAACGGCTTCCAGGTGCTATGTGAAGCCGGACTCCTCCCCGGCACGCTCGCCCGCAACGATTCGCTGCGGTTTGTTTGCAAACCTACCACCGTACGCGTAGAACGCACCGACACGCCGTTCACCCGTCGGTATGCGCCCCGCCAGGTGGTGTCGCTTCCCGTAGCTCATGGCGAAGGCCGCTACGTGGCCGACGACGAAACGCTCGATGCGCTTGAAGCCAACGATCAGGTTGTCTTCCGATATACCGATGCACAAGGCCGCCCCGATCCAACCGCTAACCCGAACGGATCGGCGCGCAACATTGCTGGCATCTGCAATGCCAAACGCAACGTGCTGGGTCTGATGCCCCACCCCGAGCGCCATGTGGAGGCCCTGCTCGGCTCCGACGACGGACTGCCGCTCTTTCAATCGCTCCTCGACACCGTCGCCGACGAAGTGCCTGGGCATGCAATGGGGTAAGAATCTCCACAACGTTATCTTGCGGTTCTGCCTACTCGCCGTGCACGCATGCCCGGCCTATCGGTGCTTGTGCTCAACTGACTCCTCCTTGTTTGTATGCCGTTTGAGGACCCGATTTCGCTGCTCGATGTGCCGGTAACCAGTGCCCTGTTACTGGCCAACATTGCCATCAGCTGGTACGTGCTGTACGTCAATCCTCGGTTGATGGAGCCCCTCTCGTTTCAGCCATATCGGGTGTTTGAGAATGGGGAGTATTATCGCTTTGTGACAGCCGGGTTTGTGCACGGCAGCGTAGGCCACCTGGCGGTGAACATGATCACGCTCTTCTTCTTTGGCCCGGTGTTAGAAGGGCTGCTGGGCTCGTTCGACTTTTTCCTGCTGTATGTCATCAGTGAGGCGCTTGCCCATACGGTTGTCTTTACATACCACTACACCGACCCCCGGTATGCATCGATTGGTGCTTCGGGCGCGGTAAGCGGTGTGGTGTTTGGCTTCTGTCTGTTTTTTCCGCTGGAGCTGCTCTATCTCTTTTTTGTGCTGCCCATTCCTGCCCTTCTGTTTGCGGTAGGATACGTCGTGGGCTCCATCTATGCGTTCCAGAAGAACCGTCGCGATGGCCAGCGGGGCGGCATTGCGCATGAGGCCCACATCGGCGGAGCCATTGCCGGGGTCCTCGTCACCATTGCGCTGGATGGACGGGCAGTTACGTCGTTTGTCGATTCCATCTCGTCGCTTCTATAGCCGTCGTACCCGGAGGCTGCTCCCAACAGACTACCGATGTAGTCCACGCAGCGGATCGTCGGCATGCAGAAACTGGCCGTGGAAGTTGAGCGGGATAGCCTGTGGCGCCTCAGCACGCGCAATTTCGGTGAATGAAGTCGCGTCAAGCACGAGCAGAAAAGAACGCTCGGCAGCTGCATCAAGTACCACCGAAAGTACCACCCCGTCGTCTTCTTTCGTTCCGTTTGGATCAGCCACAAACACGGGCTCGCCCGGAAAGCAGTCCGGAGCGTGCCAGTGCTGCGCGGTGCCGGCCGACACATCCACCTTGACAAGTTCATCGGTGAAGTGCCCTGGGGTGCGGTTCCCGGCTCCATAGGCATAGCGATATGCCCGTCCGTTGTGCTTTGCGTAATGGATGCGAGGCACCTCTATCCCCACATCGCAGAGACGCTCGTGCGTAACGGTGTGCTCGTTGAGATCGACCCGAAGGCGTTCGGGGCGGGCCATCTCCACATCGGTCCAGCCGCTACGTAGCGCATCCAGATACATCCGATCTACAATCCGCGCATCCGGGTAAGCAGCCATGTCGATGCAGAGGGTGTCGTCGTCCTCAAACGCATTGATGTGATGAAACGCAAACATCGGATCGGTAGAAACGGTGGTGAGGCGCTGTCCGGTATCGCGTTCAAACACATGCACCTGCGTACCGCGCTCGGGCTGCCACTCGAAGTTCTCGATGAACGGGCGTCCGGTAAGCAGCACCTGCAGCGGATCAACCACGAGCGGAAAAGCGACCAGCGCCAGGTAGCGGGGCGTCATCGCAAAGCTGTGCATATACGCCGGGCGGCGCACGGTGTGGGTGCCCAGTTCGTGGCGTGTATTGGTGGCGGCGTCAATGCGGAAAAGGCGATACGTGCTGGTTGGCTTCGAGAAGTCCACGACATAGCTGTAGAGCGTGCCATCGGCAGTGCGATGTGGATGCGCCGTGGTGAGCGGACCGCTAAGCGTGTCGTCGAAGGAGTGCACGCCCAGCGTATCGAGCGTGTACGGATCGAAGCGAACGGGCATCGGCGTTTCGGTAAGCGCCACCCAATCGCCTGCCAGCCGGTGGATACTCACGTTGGCGTTGTCGGTAAGCTGCGGACGAAACACCGTCATGACGCGCTCAAACAGCGATCGACATGGATCCGTGGCAAATGCCGACTGCGTGATGCGATGCTCGGATTCGGCCTCGGTATAAGCGCTGCTTCGCAGAAAGCGGTTCCGATACGACACACCGTCGCCTGTCAGCGTAAAGGCGTGCAACAGCGCCAGTCCATCAAACCAGTGGTTATAGCTGTCGTCGCCCACCTCAAACTGTCCGGGACCATTGCGCACGAGCGTGCCGCGCAGCCACGGGGGGAGCGTGCCTTTTACAGTGAGGGACTGGGCCTCAGGATGTTCGGGCTGGGACGTGAGTCCGAGGGCGTAGGGAGCAGGCATCGTAATGAGATAGCAGCGGGAGACGAACGCGACGTATGCTCTCCACCCGTGGGATGCGAACACGTTTCAACCTGCAGCGCACCACGGTCAAACGTATCAGCTTTGTTGGCAGCAGAGGGGCCTCCACCGATAGGTAGAGATGTGAGCGAGGCGTTCTTGCTTGCCACGCGTTGGTAGCCTACCTTAGTCAGAGCCGCTACGTAACTCAATAAAACTATGTTTACACCTTGTCATCGCGAGGAAGGAGCCCTGCGACTGACGTGGCGCTGTGAGCGCTAGCGAACGAGTACTCCTGGGGTGCGATCTCATGCCCTCGACCTGGGCGGTGCCGCCTGGTTCGATAGCACAAGATTGCGTCGCTACGCTCGCAATGACATAGTCAAAGATACTTTTGTGGGTCTACTTAGTCTGCAATCTGTTGTATTGAGAACCTTGCTATGTCCCGATCTTTTCTGAGTTGGCTGTTGGTGCTCATAGTTGCTGGGGGTACCGGTGCCATGGTTGGATGTGATGCTGCGTCAGGACCTTCCGATACGGCCAATGGCTCCGACCCGGTAAATGGAGAAGGCGGACTGTTTATCATCGGCGGCGGAGCGCAACCTGATGACATGGTGGCTCGCATGATTGCCGAAGCTGGCGTGGATACAAGCGGGCAAGCCGTCATCCTGCCCATGGCTGATGCCGATCCGCTCGATGCCATTGACGAGGTGAAGGCGCGCCTGGAGGCCGCCGGAGCACAATCGGTGCAGGGTGTGCATCTTGCCGGCGGCAACCATCCGACAGACGAAGACCTGGATGCCATTCGGTCGGCACAGCTCATCTACCTGACGGGGGGCGATCAGCGACGGTTTATGGACCGGGTGGAGGAGACCGCGATTCCCGATGCCATCCACGAGGGATACGACCAGGGGGCGATCGTAGCGGGCACCAGTGCCGGCGCGGCTGTGATGGGGGGACACGTGATTACTGGCGATGAACAGCGCTATGACGAGTATCATCCAACGTACCGCACCCTCGAATCCGAAAACCTGATTGTGCGTGACGGACTCGACCTATGGCCGAATGCGATCATCGATCAGCACTTCATCTATCGTAGCCGCTACAACCGCTTGCTCACTGCCGTGCTCGAAAAGCCATCGTTTATCGGCGTCGGGGTTGACGAATCCACCGCCCTCTTGGTAACTGACGAGCAGGCAGAGGTGGTGGGCGACTGGCAGGTCGTTGTTGTGCAACACCCCACCGGTACGACCGCGACCAAAGACAGGCTGTTGGGCGGGCGCGGTCTCACGATTGATATATACCTGCCGGGGGATGCCGTATCTGATCTGTTGTGAGGAGGGCCTGTACATCTATTGGGCTGAACACACCGCAGGGCCAATCCAACCAAGAGCTCTACGATACGTACGGAGACGCGTACATCATTAACCAATATCAGAGGCGCACACCACCATGTCAACGCTGAACTCCTTTCGTAATTCGCTGATTGAGGGCGACTGTCTGGATGTGTTGCCCACACTGCCTGACAAATCGGTGGATATGATTCTGTGCGATCTCCCGTATGGCACCACCCGTAATAATTGGGATAGTGTGATACCATTGAAGCCGCTCTGGGAGCAGTATCTGCGTGTCATAAAAGACCGGGGCGCTATTGTGCTTACCGCGCAGGGCTTGTTCACAGCCAAACTCATTATGAGTCAGGAGCAGCACTTCAAATATCGCATCATCTGGGTCAAATCCAAAGCGACTAATTTTCTGAATGCCAAGCGGCAACCCCTCCGAAAACATGAGGATATCTGTGTCTTCTACAAGAAAGCACCGACGTACAACCCCCAGATGAGCGAGGGCGATCCGTACGACAAAGGGGTGCGTAAAGACCAGTTAACAGGCAGTTATGGCGACTTTGATCCAGCGCATATCAAATCAAGCGGCGCGCGCTACCCCACCGATGTTGTGTATTTCAAAACCGCAGAAAGTGAAGGCGAGGTGTGGCACCCGACTCAAAAGCCCGTGGCACTGGGGCGCTATCTGGTGCGCACGTTTACCAACCCGGGGGATGTGGTGATGGATAATGCGTTTGGCAGCGGTAGCTTTCTTGTTGCTGCCCACCTGGAAAATCGCGACTACGTCGGGATCGAAAAAAACGCCGAGCTTAAACGCTTCAAGGGGCGTGATCTTGATTGTATGGCCGTTGCGCGTGAGCGTCTCAACGCTGCAAATGCAGAGAACGACCCTGCGACTTTGCGTAATCCGACAAATGCATCTCCTACGGAAGCAACCCTCGATCTATTTGCGGATGAGGGGTCCCCGTCGTAGTAACGGAGGAATAGCCCATCCGGTCTTTTAATCTCGCATTGCTTCGAAAGTTATATGTCCGTTGTATACAACGAGCGTAGTTGGGCTATTGACTTGATTTCGTATTTGAGTCAGCGTATTCAAGAGAAGCAGTTGGGCATTCGCCGTATAGGAGGAGAGCACACCGTACAGGATACAGAAGGCCCTCTATTCCCCGATGTGCTCCTTTTTGGAGATCGTGCTGGACAAACGATCTTGCAGGGGTGGGAACTTAAAATGCCAGACACATCCATCACCGACTCTAAACTTATCGAAAACGCCTGTGAAAAGGCAAGACGGCTGAGGGTGAACAGCTTTGTGGTTTGGAACGTCAACCAGGCCGTGTTACACGTCTCCGATGATGATCTAGAGGGGTATGCTCCCAAGCAAACCTGGACGCTTGCAGGACCACCCATCAAAAATCGCAGCAATGTTGCGCAGCGAGAGTCAGATTGGAAGCAACTCGCCAATCGGATGTTGCGTGACGTGGGAAGGTTTTTTCAGCGAGGGGTACTGCAGGACCGAACATTGATCGAAACGTTTTCTGATGATGCATTGATCGAGGCGCTGTTTTCTAGTGCTTCTGAAACAGCCCATCAGTTGCAAAAAGTTATGCGGCGCGATAATCAGTTTCGATCTCGTGTCGAATTGTGGTGGGCGAAGGTTCAGTCTGAGTACGCCACACGTGACCAAGTCGACGTCCTTGCCCATCGCGTGTTGGCAGGATGGATTGGCAAAATCATCTTCTTGCATGTTCTGAAGTCAAATTGTACTACTGCCTATGCTGCAAACGATCTGCACGCAGAAACGGAAATAAAGGATGCATTCAATTTGCTAAAGCAGGTAACAGAGTCATGTAATTTTGCACAGGTATTTAGCAAGCATCTTGGCGAAGAGCAGATCCCACAGCATGCATGGAGGCGTCTGTTAGAGCTGAACGACTTCTTTGCAACAGTTGATATTGAAGCCGTTGGGACAAAAGCCTCCCAGGCTTTGTTGCACAGTACTGTGTCGGTCGCCCAACGAAAAGCCGCTGGACAGTTCACTACCCCTCCATCGCTGGCACGCTTTCTTGTACGTGTGGCTGTGCGTGATCAGACAAAAATGGTGTTTGATCCCTGCTGTGGCACTGGCACAATTGCCGCCGCCGCGTATAGTGAAAAGCGATCGCTTGGGAAGTCTTCAAGTAATGCCCGAGCAACAGTGTGGGCGAGCGATAGGTTTGCATTTCCGCTTCAGGCCGCTACGCTGGCTCTTGCCGATCCAGAGCATATGGGACATGTGCTCCACATCTTCCAAAGCGATGTGTTAGACCTGTACCCCGGAAAGCCTATCACTTTTCATGATCCCCATACCGGTTCCGATATTGAAAAACCACTTCCTGATGCACATTGCGTCGTTTCTAATTTGCCTTTCGTGCAGTTTGAGGACGTCGAAACGTCTAGCTCTACAATTAAGCGGATTAATGAGCATATCGCAGCCGAGACAAATGAGACTGTTCAGTTACCCCGGCGTAGCGATCTATACGCATACCTGCCATTCCACATCTGGACACTTTTAGAGAACGAGGGGCGAGCAGGGCTCATTTTGTCAAATGCTTGGTTAGGTACGGACTGGGGACAAGCCTTCCGTGATGCACTACATATGTTCTTTCATGTCGAAAAGGTTATCGTATCGGGAGAGGGACGGTGGTTTCAGAATGCTGATGTTGTGACGAGTCTTCTTGTACTGAGCAAGCGCAAACCGATACAGGCGCCTCCTGACGATGAAGAGACGGCCTTCATTACCGTCAAGAAAGATATTTCTGAGCTTACAAACCAAGAGGCACGTCGCGTTGCAAGTTATGCGACGCTTGACCGTGCAGAAGACAATTGGACAGATGTAGAAACGTATAGCACGTCAGAAATCCACAATCTGAAGCAGACGGGTGTTGAGTGGACCGCCCTCTTTGCCGATGTGGAATGGTTGGCATCCGTTCATAAAAAGATGGTTGCGGCGTCGGACATTTTTGATATTGGACGAGGCGAACGCCGCGGATGGAATGCTCTGTTTTACCCATCGGATGAGCATGATATTGAAGACCAATATCTCAAACCCGGACTAAAGCAGCCCGCAAAAGCAAAAGGGCTTATCGCAGAGCCCGACATTGAAGTGTTTAGCTGCACGCGAAGCATCGAAGAGTTAAAACAACTGAATCACTCTGGGGCGTTGTCTTGGATTCAGCGGTTTCAGCACGAAACCAACACCAAAGGTACTCCGCTTCCTGACGTGCTTGCACGATCAGGGCTTCATTGGTATGAAATGAAGGCGACCCGTATGGCTGATCTGGTACTTCCTGTAAATCCATTCAAACGGTTGTTTATTCCAAAACTAAGAGAGGCCTCCTTTGTCGATCAGCGGTTTACTCGCTTCTCGCTTACTGATGCAAACGTATCTACAAATCTTTGTCATGCGTTGATGAACAGCGTGGTTGGATTATTTCTGATTGAAGCACTGGGGTTTGGGCGTGGACTTGGGGCCCTTGATTTGAGTACGACCCGAACAAAGCGACAACTTCATCTTCTTGATCCCCGGCGTTTGAATAAAGCACAGAAAAGGCGCATCCGGGAAGCCTTCCGACCGCTGAAGCAGCGCGCTGTCCATCCGCTTCCAAAAGAACTGGAACAAAGAGACCGCAAGATCTTCGACGCGACTGTGTTGAAAGCCTTCAATATCAGCAGCTACGCACCAGAGATACGAAATGCTCTGATGCGACTCTATTCCATCCGAATGGCTGTAGAAACATCACGTTAGACATACCAACACCCCACCCGAGAGCCCTCGGACAGGGTGCATTTGTGGTAGTAGACGTAGCCGTCAGCGTTTTAGTTACCCGCAGAGAGCGTGGTGCCGTACACATCGTCAATGGCTTCGGCCGACACAGTCGCAATCGTTTCGTGCGTGCTGCTGCTGGGATGCACGCCATCGAGCGAGAAGGCCGGGCCGAAGAAGTTGGCTGGATCCGTGACATCCGGAAACGGCGGAATGTCGCCGTCATCACGGAGGTCTTGCAGCACCTCATTGGTCGGCGCATACGCCCATCCGCGATCCTGGGCTTCGGCCTGAATGAAGCTGTTGAATGCCGCAACGCGTTCTTGTAGCATTGTGATTTCGCCGCCATCCAACACGCGTTCGTCGTCGGCGCAGTTCAGCGTTACATCCTCGCCTTCAAGGGCTGCGGGGAGCAGGTCGAGCAACGCATAGTTGGCGGGAACCAGCGTGGTGGTGCCTTGCGCCCCCGCCTCACAACTGGCATCCACGGTAAACGAGCCCCAGGCTGGGCTTTCAGAGTCGCCAAACGCATTGATTTGATCCTCAGCCTGGGCATACGCGGCCCCTACCGAGAAGTGGGGGATCAGCGTCACATCCGCTACGCCGTACAAGATACCGCCTTCTACACCGCTCTCTTCGAGCGCATCCAATGCCTCCGTGTAGCGGGCCTCGAAGTCAGCGGTAGAGGTGAGGTTGTCATCGGTTACGATGCCCGACAGTGCTGTGGGGAGCACGTCGTTGTTGCCGCTCCAGATGCTTACGAATGTCGGTTCAGCAGCAAGGGCCGCCTCCACCTGCGTGCGTCCGCCCAGGAAAAACTGCGTAAGCGCGTTGATATTGCTGGCCTCGTCAACATTGTTGGTGAGGTCAATAACTGCCGAGCCGGGCACCGCAACGTTGTTGAGACGCGTGGGCAGCGGCGTTTCACGTAGAGCACACTCTACATCGCCGGTGCGCTCGCCGGTGATCGGATCAATGATGGGTGGCGGACAGCCATCGCCCGCGAGGGTGGGGATGTCGAACGGCGTGCCCATTTTTTCGGCGAGGAGCACGGGGTAGGCCTCGCCTTGCGTGGTGGCGGAGATACCGTTGGATTGAAAGCCGGCGGTGATGCTGTTGCCCAGCGATACGTAGCGGGCAAACAGGTCGTCTTCAACAGGGGGAGGCGTAAGGCTGTCGTCATCGCAGCCGGTAAAAACCAGAACAGCGGCGAGCAGCACGCCAAGCAGCGTCGAGTAAGAAGCGCGTTGAAAATCAATCATGGGAGACAGAGGCTATAGGTTACAGCGAGAGGGCGAAGGTGAGGCCAACGAGATGCGCGTCGAAGCTGTACAGGCCGTTGGTATCGGGGCGACCTTCAGCAAGTCCACGCGTGCGCCCTCGGCGATCGTTTTGGCCGAGGTATTGATAGGAGGCATCCAGGCGCAGCATGTCGGAGGCTTGCCAGCCTACGCCCACCGTAATGTGGTTGCGGTCGTTTTCGGGGAGCAGCGGTGTAACCACCTCATCGGGGGCAGCGGCTTGGTTGAAGAGATAGCCCCCACGCAGCATCCAGGCATCGGCCAGCTGATACTCGGCTCCCAAACGAATCGCGTTGGTATCGTCGTAATTCTCCTGACGGATCACCGGCTCGTCCTGGTTTTCAAACTCAAGCACGATCTCGTCGAAACTCGACCACTGCGTCCACTGATAGTCAGCCAGCACGGTAAGGCGCTCGGTTACATCCACGCTCGCCCCTAAGACGACCTGCGCAGGCATCGTAAGCGATGTTTCGAGGGATTGGTCGCTCAGGGCAGCGCCGTCAGCAAACGGACCGGCCACCAGCGGACTCTCCCCGCCCAGGAAGTCATCAAGTGTGGGGTTGTCGATACCCGGGAATGCGCCTCCAGGAAGTCCAATGATGTTGCGGAATTGCTCGGTGAGAGGCAACCCGGTCTCAATTTGGTCGAAAGTCGCATCCCCTTCGTAATCGAGTTGCACCGGAAACAGCATGCGTCCCCCCAGGCGAATGCGGTCGGTCACTTTATACTTAATGCCAAAGTGACCGCCAAACCCAATCGTGCCCGACCCCTCAAGCTGCGAGTCGGCAAACGCAGTGTGGAAAGGCACGCCGAGTTGGCCAAAGGTGATGCCTGAATCCCCCAACTCCTGACTAGAGAGATCCACGAGTTGATTCAGCTCTACGGCACCAATAACCACGATAGGGCCACCGCCAATGGAGATACGGTCATCAAACTGATACGACACCGTCGGCTGAATATAAATGGATTCGACGCTATTGTCGTATCCTTCGAAAGCCCCGTCGAAGCTGCGGTCCCACTCTGTGGCCAGCCCGTACGGCACGTACACGCCCAGACCAACCGCCCACTCCGGACTAAAGCCGTACGACGCATACAGGTGCGGTACCGGAATGGGGCTGTTCTGCAGGTCAGTGGTTCGTCCGATGATGTCATCGGTGAAAGAGCCGCCCGCAGCAATGAGCGTGGCCCCGCCGCTGATGGTCCAGCCTTCGGAGCCAGCGAGCAGAGCCGGGTTGTAGAAAATGCCCGATGCGTCGTTGCACGAGTCGGCCACACCCGTGCCGGCACGGGCCATGGCGCAGGTGCCTTGCTCATAGACGCCAAAGCCCTGTGCGGATGCGTTCTGGAGCGGGTTCATCCAAAGGAGGGCGGCCCAAAGAATAGCCAGTCCGCCTGCGCGGAGCATCAGCCCATAATCAGGGAGTACACGGTGGTTCATAATTGGATATGGCCTTGTAAAACAATGGGGGAATATACGCCGATGCACAACCAACGAGAAAGGTCGGAGAGCGGGTAAGCACGTTGGTAGCGCTTTTACATGGTAGAAAGCCGGTGTGTAATATGCAACCAGAATGGAGGACTGATTCGCAAGATAAAGGCGTCCGGCTCGTTTGGCTATCGTCGTGGGGGCTCCACATCTGGATCGGTATCGGGCGGGGCGCCGTCGCCTTCGACTGGACTGTCGGGCGACACGGGGTCGTTCTGTTCAGAGGGCAGAGGCTCACGTTCGGCCTGTACGGGCATCGCAGACGCTGCGTTTGCAGATTGCTCTACGACAACAAGTGCTGCTACATCGGTAGCATGCCCGCCGCCCAGTGCAGTTGTGTGCACCACGCGGGCGCCATTATCCAGCGCTTCGTTAAGCGCCGCCATTCCATGTACGGTCTCGCCGGAAACGCGAATGAGAAACGCCTGCTGGGTTGATTGCGGCATTGAATAGAAAGGCGTCAAGGAAAGAAAAAGCCGAAATCTATATGCGGCAGAGGAGAGAACGGGCTGCAACTCCGTGTCCATCTACCAATATTATTTCTCCACACGCCCTGCTCCCGTTCATGTTGCTATTCTCATGGCTGCTCCGCCCCGTGTTGGTTTGATCTATGACGTATTCGCGTCGTATGTGTGGTCTGACGATGATCCGCCGGATGCCGATGCCGAGTTTGAGCCAATGGAAACGGTTGACGTGCTCGCCAGCGCGCTTGAGCGATGCGGAGCGCATCCGGTGCGCGTGGGCACGGCGCGCGACTTGCAGCAGGCGCTGTGCACGGGGCTCTCGTTAGATGCGGCGCTTACCATTGCCGAGGGGAACGGCACCCGCAATCGGGAAGCGCACGCGCCGATCTTGCTGGAACTGGCCGAGATTCCGCAGTGGGGCTCCGATGCGCTTACGCTGTCGCTTACGCTCGATAAAGCATGGACCAAAGATCTGGTGGTACGTGCCGGGTGGTCTACGCCCGCCTGGACCGTCTTCTCTGGGCCTGAGGAGGTCACCGATGAACAGCTTCCGGCGCCGTTTCCACTTTTCGTGAAACCGCGCTACGAAGGCACCTCCAAGGGCATCATGCCTACCAGCAAAGTCACATCCATGGCCGCGTTGCGCGATGAGGTCGATCGTCAAACCACGATGTATCAGCAAGATGTGATTGTGGAGGCATTTGTAGAGGGCGGCGAGTTTACCGTGGCCGTGGTGGGCAACCAGCCTCCCAAAGCACTGCCTGTCTTGCAGCGTGCGATTGAGCCCGACACGGGTATTGGCGTTCATGCGTTGGAACGTCGCGGCGGTCCAGGTCGTGATTGGACGTACGAACTGCGTGGCACGCTGTCGGAGTCGCTGGAAGCCCGGTTAGAGGCAGCCGCCCTGGGCATCTACCAAAAGCTGGAATGCCGCGATGTGGCTCGGCTCGACTTTCGCGTGGATGCAGCAGGACAACCACAGTTTCTGGAGATTAATCCGCTTCCCACATTCGCGCCTGATGGCACCTTCGCCATTATTGCTGAATTGATGAACCGGTCGTATCCCGACTTTTTAGCGGAGGTGCTAGAGCAGGGATTGCGGCGGCTGGATGTGCTCCCGGCGTCGGCGGCCCGTCGCTAACCCACTTCAGAAACCTGTTTATTCAGTCGCTGCGTACGATTGTCCATACTACGGTTGTCCATACTGTTGAACCCCCTTACCCGCACCGCTTATGTCTTCGCCTTCCTTCGCTTCTGATGTGATGCCAGATCGTGATGTCGATTCTGAATCGTGGACGGACTGGCGCTGGCAGATGCAGCATCGCATCGATTCGGTAGAGGCGCTGCGGGAATGGATTGCGCCTACCGCCGAGGAAGAGGCAGGCATTCGCGAAACCGAAGAGGTGTTTCGGTGGAACATCACCCCGTACTATGCCGCGCTCATGGATCCCGATGATCCGCAGTGCCCGGTGCGTCGGCAGGTGGTGCCGCATATCCACGAGATGAATGATCCCCTGGTTGATGATCTCGATCCGCTGCAAGAGGTGGCCCACTCGCCGGTTAAAAACCTGGTGCACAATTATCCCGACCGGGTAGCCTTTTGTGTAACCGCCGAATGTGCCGTGTACTGCCGCTTCTGCTTGCGCAAGCGCATGGTGGGCGATGCCGATTTTTTCTTGCGCACGGGCGAGTTGCAGGAGGCGATCGATTACATTGCAAACACGCCTGCCATCCGCGATGTGCTGCTTACCGGCGGCGATCCGCTTACCTTCAATGAAGCTCATTTGGAGTGGTTGCTTGAGCGGCTGCATGCCATTGACCACGTTGAACTGATTCGGTTTGGCACGCGCATGCCGGTGAAGTTGCCGTATCGTATCACTGACGCGTTGTGCGAGCTGCTGGCGTCGTATCCGCCAGTGTGGGTGAACACGCATTTCAATCATCCTAAAGAGTTGACAGAAGACGCTACCGCCGCGCTGCACCGGTTGGTGGACGCCGGGATCCCTGTAGGGAACCAGACCGTGCTTATGAATGGCATCAACGATGATGTGGCCACCATGAAAGCGCTCTGTGAAGGACTTGTAGCGCGCCGCGTGCGTCCCTACTATATCTATCAAGCACAGGTTATTGGGGGGACAAGCCATTTGCGCACATCCATTGAAACCGGGATGCAGATTATGCAGGCCCTTCGAGGCCATACAACCGGATTTGCTATTCCCACGTATGTACTTGATACTCCTTATGGAAAGGTGCCTCTTACCCGTTCGTGGGTAGAGGGCCGAGCGGGCGACTATGTGATTATGGATACCTATGATGGAACCACATGGGCCGAGCCGAATCCTTTACCCAACCCCGAAGCCCTCAACTTTGCCTTGCCTTCTGTGGCATACCCTCCTGAAGCGAAAACAATTCCCGATGCACGCGCTACAGCGTAACCGACGACACAAGGCGGGCGTCTCCTATAAATTCACCAAATTGCCGGTAGCAAACGCCATCTGCAAACAGTTGATAATTGACATTGCCGGTGTCTCCATATAAATTTTGACATTGCCTCTCATTGGTTGCTAGGCTGTCTCCCCACGCCAGCCACATTCCTTATATGATTATACGCGCGCTCATCGGACTTGCCGTATGTGTGGTCCTTCTGGCTTGGCTGGGAGAGATGCCGCAACTGTACGCTGTAGCAGGTGGGGTTGGAGGTATTGCATTAGGGCTTGGTTTGTATCGGGTTTGGAACTCATCGAGTGCACATCCGAAGGGGGCCGCTGAGCTGACCGATGAGGACCTAAACCCAACGGCATCTTCTCCTGAGGACGAGGAGCCGCCTCCCGTATCCGACCCAACACCAACAGGTTCTGCAGAGGCAGAGGAATCAAGATCTCCTGGTGCTCCCCCTTCAACCTCGGCGAATGGATCATCGTCGGCACCTCCAGCCGAGGTGGCATCAACGGAGACGCCATCTCACTCTGCATCAGACGGTATGGGGGCGGAACAGTCGGAACTTCCGCCTCACAATCCACGCGTTACGGCGCTGGTGCAGGCTCTGCGCCACACTCTTCAGGCGCACACCGTAGCGCTATTTGTTCAAGAGGAGATGATGACCCTCGAATACGACATTGCTGGCATCGATAGCACAAGCAATCATGTGCAGCATCACGGCAGTTTTTCAACGCCTTATCCGCTGTTGGGGGCTGGCATGTCACGCAATGATGTAACCGTGCAGCAGTTAGGGAATCATCCTGAACTGCGCAATGCCCTCAATTATTACGATGGCCCTGTTTCAATAGACAAAATAGCATTTGCCCCGGTTCGCTATCGTCCGGATGCGGCTACGACGTACTTTCTAGTGGTTGATGCGCCTGCAGATATTCCGTTAGAGCATCGGCGTACCAAGGCTTTGATTGCGTCGGGGGCTGATATGTTGGTACAGATATTGAATTACGATCCGGACGCGTTGCGTGAGCCCGTGACTGCTTCGTCTGATTCCGCGTCGGCGTCGGCTCCTCACGTAGACCAAGACGAACCGGAAGAGGGATCGGCGCAGCCTGCCCCCGACCGTCCACAGCAGTCGTCAGATGCGAGTTCACGTCCGTCGCCGTCAACCGAGTCAGAGCCGCCTTCTGATGAAGTAGAACGGCCCGGCCCGCGACCGCGCAATGAAATTATTGCCGAGGAGGTCGACAAAGCAGACATGGAGGACCGGCCCATGGGTTTTGCCCTCGTGTTGGTAAATCGCTATGAGATTATCGCCGAGCATGGTCAGGGAGCCATCAACGAGGCCGAAGAGGCCCTGCATGATGTGCTCCGCGAGAGTGCCCCGGGGTATCGGATAGAGCGCTTTGGAGAGCTTATGTATGGTGCATTCCTACACACTTCAATCGATGCGATAGGAGAGTGGGCATTGTCGTTGCATCGGGCTATGCTGCGTACGGACGGCCCGCTTAAGGGCGGCGTAAGTATTGGGGTTGTGATGCTAGCGCCCCGACATGAAAAGGCACAAGACTTGCGAGATGATGGGCTCCGTGCACTACACGAGGCGCACCGTAGCGGATCGCCCGTGCTGTTTGAGTAGCGATATTTGAGGAGGCAGTGCGGTGTCGAAAGATCTCCCCCGAAATGAGCAGGGCCGCTCGATCGATCAGAGCCTGCTGAGCGTCGGGGAGATGGTTCCACCGAATGCCATTCGGCGGCTACATGGGCCTCCTCAGTCGGCCTTCGCTCACCATGACAGGTTTTTTGGAGGGAGTTGGGGCACAGAGTTTAGCACGGTTCCCGTACCTAAACAATCACGTGTGACAGAGCAGTAGTAAGTACAGTCAGACAGCGTTTTGGGGTATACCGCCGGTTCGACCGAAGCGTGCCGACAGAGTTCGGAGTGGGGGAAATCGCCACTCATTCGCTGGAAACGGCCATTCAGGCTCTTTCTCTCTCCCGAAAAAACTGGGAGGAGTTTAGATTTGAAACCCCAAGTTGGCCCGTGATCTTACTTAGCGGCATCAGGGTGACCTGCGGGCGCGACAATATGCTGTGTCTCTTGGCGAGGACCACAGGTATGACTTACGCTTCTCCGCGCCGATAGGCCTCTGGGACGCTCCAGTGGAACGCTTCAGCGTCCTCAATCCACATCTGGTGCGTTACCTCGGGTCCATTACGTCGGAAGCAGAACATCCGTTTGTCCGTCGCGACGCAGAAGGGCCAAAGGTCATGCCGGTTGTACATCGCGACGAGGGCGTGGCGTTGCTCTCGGGGGCAATCTTTATTCGCTGCGTTCGTGGGTCTCGTCGGCTGTTGTATCGGGGGCCGCCTGTTGAGCCATTTCCCAGTCTCCTACGTCAGCGCGTACGCTTTGGAGCGAGTCGACAACGGCTTGGTACACATCGCGGTAGGCGGCGGGATGCTCGGTGTAATGCGCCTCGGCGGCCTCAAACGTGGCAGCATCAACGCCATGCCAGGCGAGTACCGTGTCACGGGGAATGGGGCTCACTTCATCGTCGACCTCGCCCCGCATCTCAGCAAGATGAAGATCAACGAGCACGGCCGTCATGGCGTCGGGGGGAAGGGGCGGATCCGGATCGCTGGCACATCCGGAAGCCACGCCGCCCACAGCCAGCATGAGCACGATCGCTCCCGGTATCCAGCAGCGAGGGGCTAAACAAATCAAACGGTTAATCATCGGCAGCGAGCGTAGCTTCATCCTCGTCATCCGATGCCCCTTCTGCCTCCACACGTGTTCGGAAGGTGTGAGCAATGACCTCCATCTGTCGGAGGAAATCGCGCTTGTCGTGCTCGGGGGCAAAGACATGGCCATCGATCATATACACGCGATCGGTATCCTGATCGTAGAAGGTGTAGTTGACAAATGGTCCTCCGGCGCCGCGTTCCTGCAAGGTTTCTGCGTCTTCGTCTGCGCGGTACACCATATGCCAAAGTCCACGGGTTTGGTAGCCATACCGCCCTAAGTGATCGACCTCGTGGGTGTTAAGCGGACGGCGATAGTCGGTGCGAACAAAGCTGCCCAGATTGCCCCGGATGTACTTTTCGTTGAGCGAGTCGCGCCGTTCGTAAATCCACTCGGGGGTCATTTCGCTGGGCGACATGCCATCCACGTAGTGGATCATGAGCTCGCGTCGTGAGTCTGCCAGCACGCGACGCAGCCACATGAAGCCGGTGTTTTCAGTGGTCGTGTCAATCGCAATCTGATAATCATGCTGTACATTGACGGCAAAGTCGTGCCGTGTCATAAGCGTGTCTTCCAGATCGAACTGACGCGCTCGCCTAAACATATCGCGCTCCATGCGTTCGAGCGTGATCTCGTGGAAGTCCGACCGGACGCGTTCGCCGTGGCGCTCCAGCGCATCGATGAGCTGCTCGGTATCGGCAGCGGTCATGTAGTAGATTTTCTGGCTGCGCCGCCACAGGTCGGGGCGCGATACGATCGCGGGGTTGCCATCGCGAACGGTTTCGAGCGCATCGTCAGAGAGCCGATTCCGCAGAAAGTTGGCCAGGTTCGACTGATCGCTCAGCGGCGCGATAAACACCACGTTTTTGTGACCCTGCACCATGTCGAACACCCGGTCAGAGTCCAGATGGACTTGCCGAAGGTCAAATTCGCGTTCGGGAGCGGGCAGGGTTTCTACATAAGGCGCCAGATTATCGCGAATGGATTGCCCCAACCCGGTATCCCAGTGTACGCTATCGACAACCACCATAATTTCGCTTTCCTGACCGGTGGCCCGAGGGCGGTAGTCGCCATCCAAAAACCCATCGCATCCGGCTAGCACCACAATGGCCAGCGCGAGAATGCCAATACTGCGAAGTGTGTACGTCATCATAGTGGGATTCCGTTAGGCGGGAGCATGCAGGGGATGCAAAAGCCGTAAACTTCTATGCTTCTGGATTGCTCCCCGCAAGAACTGGACCCTCTTTTAGCGCACGCGCAAACTGGCGGATGCGGCTGTAGCGTTCTTCGTCAGACAGCGTGTCGTCATCCCAGCAGGCCTCGATCTCTTGGATCAGCGCCGATCCGACGATGAAGCCATCGGTGTGCTGGGAAAGCTCCATCGCGTCGTCGTGGGTGGCGATGCCGAATCCAACCAGGAGCGGATTCTGTGTAACCAGCGAGCGGGCGCGTTTCAGATACGACTGTACGGCCCCGCGCCCGTCAAGACGCGAGCCGGTAAGCCCCGTAACGGACACTGCGTACACAAAGCCGGTCGCCAGTTCGTCGACGCGCTGGATACGTGCGTCGGAGGAGTTGGGTGCGATCAGGAAGACCAGGTCGAGCCCAGCAGCCTGCGCGTGCTCGGTGAGCACTTCGGCTTCCTCGGGCGGCACATCGGGCAGGATCAGTCCGTCGACCCCGGCCTCGGCGGCGCGGGTGCAGAACGTATCCATGCCGTACTGCAGCACCGGATTGATGTATCCCATAAGGAGCACGGGCGTATCGCTCTCTTCACGGAACGTAGCGACCGTGTCGAACGCGTCGTCCATCGTAACGCCATGCGAGAGCGCGCGGGCGCTGGAGCGCTGGATCGGCAGGCCTTCAGCCAGCGGGTCGCTAAACGGCATGCCCAGTTCGATGAAGTCGGCCCCGCCCGCGTCGATCGCGTGCAGGATCGGGACGGTGGCCTCGGGGGTCGGGAAGCCGTTGGTGGTGAAGAGGCCCATCGCGGGGGTGCCATCGGCACGGCAGGCGGCAAGGGTGTCAGAAAGTCGAGACATTGGGTTAGGGGTGGAGGGTTGGACGGGTGGAGGAGGCGTTACCGGTGCTTGGCGATGGTTTGCATGTCTTTGTCGCCCCGGCCTGAGCAGTTGAATACAATGATGCCCTCGGGACCGACTTCACGGGCGAGGCGCTCCATGGGTGCCATGGCATGGGCGGTTTCGAGTGCCGGAATGATCCCTTCCTGCTCAGACATCACACGCACACCGTCCATCGCCTCCGCGTCGGTAGCCGACACGTACTCTACGCGTCCAGTGTCTTTGAGATGCGAGTGCTCGGGGCCGATGCCGGGGTAGTCGAGTCCAGCAGAAATCGAATGCGCGATTTCCACCTGCCCGCGCTGGTCCTGGAGCAGATAGCTCATGGCGCCGTGCAGCACACCTGGCGTGCCCTTCGAGAGCGTTGCCGCGTGGCGTCCGTTGAGCCCCTCGCCGGCGGCCTCTACACCCACCAGGCGCACGTCTTCGTCGTCGATATACGGATAGAAGATGCCCATTGCGTTTGAACCACCGCCCACGCAAGCAACTACGGCATCCGGACATTCGCGTCCCTCATGTTCGTCGAGCTGTGCGCGCGTCTCGTCTCCGATAACGCGATGGAAGTTGCGTACCATCATCGGGTAGGGGTGGGGGCCCACCACCGAGCCGATGATGTAGAACGTGTCGCTGGGATTGGAGACCCAGTCGCGGATGGCTTCGTTCGTGGCGTCTTTGAGCGTGCGGCTGCCGCTCATAGCCGGACGCACCTCGGCGCCCATCAGCTCCATGCGTTCTACGTTCAGGCGCTGGCGCTCCATGTCTTCCTCGCCCATGAACACGATGCAGTCCATACCAAACTTGGCGCACACCGTGGCCGTGGCCACGCCGTGCTGTCCGGCGCCCGTTTCGGCAATGATGCGCGTCTTGCCCATGCGGCGCGCAAGCAGGATCTGCCCGATCGTGTTGTTGATCTTGTGGGCACCGGTATGGCAGAGGTCTTCGCGCTTGGCGTAGATTTTCGCGCCGCCGTAATAGTCGGTCAGACGGTCGCAGAAGGTGAGCGGGGTCGGGCGCCCTACGTACTCGCTCAGGAGCGTGCGATACTGGGCATCGAACTCGGGGTCGGCCTGGGCGTCGGCGTAGGCCGCGCGCAGCTCTTCAAGCACCGGAACGAGGATTTCTGGCACGAAGGCCCCGCCGTATGGGCCGAAGTGGCCCGTTTGGTCGGGAGCCGCATAGCGTGTGTCTGAGGAGGTGGCGTCAGTAGCTACAGCAGGAGCGTCGGACATGGGTTAGGGGGTTTTGGGTGTAGGAGAAAGCAGGCAGGATGTACAAGGGATGCAGCGGGCTACGGGGCGTCTGCCGTGTCTTCAGCGAGTTCGTCTTGTACGGCGCGAAACGTGTCGAAGAACGTGTCGATCTTATCGAGGCTTTTCACGCCCGGGGCGGTTTCGAGTCCACTCGACAGATCAACTGCATACGGACGCATGGTATGCACGGCGCGCTCTATGTTGTCGGCATTGAGTCCGCCCGCCAGGAAGAGGCGGTAGTCGGCGGCCAGGTCGCGCGCTAGCCGCCAGTTGAAGGACTCGCCGGTGCCGCCCCACACACTGCTGTTGTGTGTATCGAGCAGAAACGCCTCAACCACGTCGGTGTAGGGGGCCATGAGCGCGCGCAGCTGATCAGACGACGCATCGTGGCGTACGCGAATGGCTTTGATAACAGGCCGATCGATCTGTGCACACACGGCAGGCGGCTCGGTGCCATGCAGCTGTACGTGGGTGAACCCGGCTGTCTCTACCGCGTGGTTCACGGCATCGGCATCGTCGTTCACAAAAACCCCTACTGAGTTGATGCCATGCACCCACTCCAGAATCTTGGCTACCTGCTTCGGACGGATATAGCGCGGGCTCTCTTCATGCTGGATGAAGCCGAGGTAGTCCGCGCGTTTTCCGGCCAAATACCGGGCCGCTTCAAGGTCGGTAATGCCGCAGACTTTTATCTTTATTGGCATGGCTCGTTTAGGGATGGACGGGTGGAGGGATGGATGGGTTGGAAGGTTGGAGGAGCACGCTTACTTACCTACATACGTCCACACCTCCACACTTACTTCTGTTGGGCAATGGCGATTTCGCGCGCTTCGTTGCGCAGGTCGGTCAGCGCCTGGCCGGGGTCGTCGGCACGCATAAAGTGTTCGCCGATGAGCACACCGTTTACGCCGTTCTGGCGGAGGCGGACGAGCGTTTCGGGGTCGCTTAATCCGCTCTCCGATACCCAGCCCAGGTTGCGTGGTACGTGCTGGAAAATGTCGAGTGAGTTTGCGATATCCACCTCAAACGTGTGCAGGTTGCGGTTGTTGACGCCAAGCAGGCTTACCTGGTCGAAGTCGATTTTGTCGAGATCCTCGTGGGCGTACACCTCGACCAGGCACGAAAGTCCGAGTTCTTTAGCCTGCGCATGCAAGTCGTAGAGCGCTCCGGCGTCTAGCGCAGTAGCAATCAGTAGCACCGCATCAGCACCAACGGCTTTTGCCTCAATGAGTTGATACGGGTCTACGATGAAGTCCTTCCGCAAAAGCGGCGTATCGGGCACATGGGCACGAATCCACGCTAGGCTCTCCAGCGACCCCTGAAAGTGCAGCGGTTCGGTCAGCACAGAGATAGCAGCGGCGCCGTGTTTGGCATACGACTGCGCAATCTGGGCGGGCTGAAACGATTCCCGGATCACGCCCTTCGAGGGGGAGGCCTTCTTCACCTCCGCGATGAACGACATGCCGCGCTGCTTTAGCGCCTTAGCCAGTGACAGAGGCTCGTGGTCGTCAAAGAGCGGACGCTTTTTCAGTTCAGCGGCTGGTGTGGTTCGCTTCCGCTTGGCAATGAGCTCGCGGGTGTCGGCAACAATGTCGTCGAGAATACTCACGGATACGAGGCGGGGTTAGCAGGCAAAGGGCGGGCGGGGTTACTTCGGCGCGTCGTTGGAGGCGTCGATCAGAGATTCTAATGCAGACTGGGCGGCGCCCGAGTCAATGCTTTCGCGGGCTGCGTCGAGGGCTGCATCCAGCGTGTCGAAACGGTCGCTGGTGTGCAAGGCATAGCCCGCGTTCAGGACGACCACGTCGCGGCGCGGGGAGGTGTCAGAACCGTCAAGGATGCCGCGTAGGATACGGGCGTTCTCGTCGGCATCGTCGCCTTGCAGCATCGTGTTCGAGGCACGCTCAATGTCATGCTTTTCAGGGCCGACCTCGCGACTGATGGGCATGCTGTGACGTCCGTTGGCGTCGTACTCAAATAGCGTGGTTGCATCTGCTACCGAGAGTTCATCCATTCCATCGTTCGAGTGGACGGTAATGACGTGTTCGCTATCCAGGCGACGCAGAATCTGTACCATGAGCTGAGCGGTGTTCAGGTCGAATGCACCGACCAACTGCCGAGATACACCTGCGGGGTTGCAGAGCGGCCCCAGAATGTTAAAGCAGGTGCGCACGCCCAGGGATTTGCGCACCGGCATAACGTGGCGCATGGCCGGGTGAAAGTGCGGAGCGAACAGAAACGCAATCCCGGCTTCGTTGAGGCAGTACTCCACGCCTTCTTTCTTCAGGTTGATGTCGATGCCCAGCGTTTCAAGGACATCAGCGGAGCCGGACTTTGAGGAGACCGATCGGTTGCCGTGTTTGGCAACGGTGACGCCGGCTCCGGCGCAGACGAAAGCGGCGGTCGTAGAGATGTTGAACGTGCTGGCGCCATCACCTCCGGTTCCGCACAGGTCAATCGCATGCGGATCATCGCAGTCCACCGAGATCGCAAACTCACGCATCACGCGGGTGAAGCCGACGAGTTCATCCAGATGCTCGCCGCGAGCACGCATGCCGATGAGCAGGGCGGCGACGTGTTCAGGTTGGGCTTCGCCCGACATAATGTGCTGCATGGCGTCGGCTGCGGCGTCTTCGGTAAGCGCCTGGCCGTTGGCGATGGTCGTAAGGTGTTCGTGCATGGGGGACTGGAGGGCGGTGAGACGAGAAAACGAGAGGGTTATCGTTGTGGCGTGACAGCAGGCAGGCGGCGCATCCAGTTGGCAATGAGCGCAGGACCCGCCGCTGTTTTGACGCTTTCCGGGTGAAACTGAATACCTTCGATAGGCCACTCCACATGACGGATACCCATTACGATATCGTCATCGGTGGCAGCGGTGATGGTAAGTTCATCGGGGATGGTGTCGCGGTCGAGGATGAGTGAGTGGTAGCGCGTGGCAGTAAACGGCACATCAACGCCTTCGAAGATGGACTGTCCGTCGTGGGTCACCTCACTCGTTTTGCCGTGCATGAGCGAGGGCGCATGCACCACATCTGCACCAAAGACTTCGCCCATCGCCTGATGACCCAGGCACACGCCCAAAATGGGGGTGGTAGCGCCCATCGCTTCGATGAGCGGCTCGGTGATGCCCGCATCGGCAGGGCGCCCTGGGCCCGGTGAGATCACGATACCATCGGGGTTAAGCGCCTGCACCTCTTCCACCGTCAGGGCGTCGTTGCGCTCCACCACGATGTCGTCGGTATGCTCGCCCAGCAGGTGCACCAGGTTGTACGTAAAGCTGTCGTAGTTGTCGAGGACGAATATCATGTTTAGGGGTGGAGGGATGTAGGGGTGGATGTAGGTGTGAGGGACTACATGGCGGGGTCGTAGGGTACGTCGGTTTCCCGTGCTTGGTTGGCCGGTCCGCACCCGGAATCGGGGTTGGACATCATTTTTACCAATCCGCCCAAGGTGATGCGTAGTGTCTTCTCCAGTTTGGCGGCTTCTTCTGAGCTAAGGTAGCCACTGGCTTCAGCAAACTCGATCCAGACTAAGGTCTCTGCAGCTTCGCTTCCGGCATCGCTGATTTTGCTAACAAAGTGCTTCGGGTAACGCCGCTTGAACCAGGCTTCCCCGATATTGGCACAGATAGACCGCGATGAGCGACGAATCTGATCAGTCAGAGCATACTTTTCCTCAGACGGCCAGCGCTTCGATACCTCAAAGATCGCCATCGACGCCGAAAACGCCTGCTTGTATACGCGTAACTCCCTGTAATCCGTAACCATCGCCCTCTCGTTATTTTCCTGCCTTCCTACTTACACACCTCCACACATCCACCCTTCCACCCTTTTACACCGTCGTTGTCATCATCCCAGTGGCTTCGCGGACGCGGGCCATCAGGGGCTCGGCTTTGGCACGGGCGCGCTGGGCTCCGTCGCGCAGCACGTCGCGTACGTAATCGGGGCGCTGTTCTAGTTCGTGGCGGCGTTCGCGGGCTTCAGCGAAGCGGTCGTCAATCAACGACAGTAGTTCGTTTTTAGCGTGACCGTATCCGTATCCACCGGCTCGATATTTTTCGGCAATGTCGGCACGGGTATCGGCGTCAGCAATGAGCTTGATGAGCGCAAACACATTGCACTGGTCGGGGTCTTTCGGCTCATCAAGCGGAGTAGAGTCGGTGACAATGCTCATCACCTTTTTCTTGAGCGTCTTCCCTTCGTCGAAGATGCCAATGGTGTTGCCATAGCTTTTCGACATCTTGCGTCCGTCGAGGCCGGGCACCACCGACACATCGTCGAGGATGTACGGCTCGGGCAGCGTGAAAATCGGATCGTCGGGGCAGAACGTATTGTTGAAGCGCTGTGCCAGGTCGCGTGTAATCTCAATATGCTGTTTTTGGTCGGCTCCAACGGGCACGCGCGTACCGCCATACATAAGAATGTCGGCGGCTTGCAGCACGGGATAGTTGAGCAGCCCCGCATTTGGATTGAGCCCTTCGCTGACTTTCTCCTTGTACGACACGCCCCGCTCAAGCCGCGACACCGGAATCAGGTTGTAGAAGATCCAGGCCAGTTCGGTGACCTCGGGCACATCGCTCTGGATAAACAGCGCAGCTTCATCGGGGTCGAAGCCAAGGGCCAGGTAGTCCAGTGCCACATCCATGGTGTATTGGCGCATCTTGTCGGCATCGTGCAGCGACGTGAGCGCGTGGTAGTTGACGATGAAGTAGTACGCTTCGTGCTGCGTGTGCAGGTCAAGATGCTGACGCAGGGCGCCGTAGTAGTTGCCCAGGTGCAGGCGTCCAGAGGGTTGGATGCCAGACACAACGACAGGATCGGGGGCGGATGATGGATCGGATGCTGAGTCGGTCATGCGAGGGGGCGTGCAAACAGGTGATCGGGAGTTACGACAGGCGTTTGGCCATGCGTTTAATGACATCAAGGCGCTCGTCGCTGTTGTCGCGGACAAGCTCTAAGATGGCGCGGGTGCGCATCTGGTGTTCGATGTTGCGCCGTTCGTCATGGAGGCGATCGCGAAAGGCTTGCTCGCGTTCAACGAGCTCATCGAGGGCGTCGGGCAGATTGTTGCCCAAATCAACATCGCCCGGTTCGATGTCGGTGCCGTTGTAGGCAGTGCCCCCGGCGCTGAATACCGTTTCGCTGAGCTTGCCCACATCCGCGCGGGCCGTTTTGAGCAGGCTTTCAAGGGCCTCCACAACGCGCCGATCATCGGCTACACGAATGACGGCACGGTAGGCATGGTTGAGCAGAATGTGCTCTTTGATAAACGGATTGATGCGCTCTACAGTCTCTTCGCGGCTGATGGTGCGACCCATCCATCCGCGTCCGAGAAGCGCTTCGGCGATTGGATTCGGCATAGTAAACGGTTATGACAAAATGAGCAAAAAGGGAAGGCGGGAGGTAAGCAAACGGGCGCAGCACTTTGGCCCGATGCTTGGTTTTAACATAGCAAACGAGTCGGGCATCTGCGGCCAGGCCACTGGGTTTTCAACAGCGCCTCAAAGCAAGTCGGTGGTAGCTATGTGCAGGGCTTCGTGCAAGGCGGCGGCTTTGCTGCGTGTCTCCTCAAATTCGGCGGCCGGATCGCTATCGGCCACGATGCCGGCCCCGGCCTGTACGTATACGGTG
Organism: Natronotalea proteinilytica; assembly: GCF_055379935.1. Lineage (NCBI taxonomy): Bacteria > Pseudomonadati > Rhodothermota > Rhodothermia > Rhodothermales > Salisaetaceae > Natronotalea > Natronotalea proteinilytica. Next base: position 505,351 of record NZ_AP043947.1, read on the forward strand.
TTGTCTTGCACCACCATCGTACGAATGGCAATACAGGTGTCGAGGTTGCCCGAGAAGTCGAGGTACCCCACCGCGCCGGCATAGATGCCACGACGCGTGGGCTCAAACGCGTCAATGAGTTCCATAGCGCGCACTTTAGGCGCTCCACTCACCGTGCCGGCAGGAAAGCAAGCCTGCAGCACATCCATGGGCGTTTGGTCGGATTGCACGATGCCGGTAACCGACGATACAATGTGCATCACATGTGAGTAGCGTTCGATGAAGGCGTACCGGTCTACGCTAATGGAGTTAAAGTTGCACACGCGGCCCAAGTCGTTGCGGCCCAGGTCGACGAGCATCAGGTGTTCGGCACGCTCTTTTGGATCGGCGGCCAACTCGTCGGCCAGGGCCTGATCGGCGGCTTCATCGTCGCCACGCGGACGCGTTCCCGCGATGGGGAGCACCTCGGCCTCGCCGTCTTCGACGCGCACCAGCACCTCGGGCGAAGATCCGACCAGCGCAAACTCATCGAAATCGAGGTAAAACAGGTAGGGCGATGGGTTGACCTGCCGTAAGGCGCGGTACAGGTTGAATCGGTCGCCGGTAAAGGGGGAGGCGAAGCGCTGCGACAGAACCACCTGGAAGATGTCGCCATCGACAATGTGCTGCTTGGCATCACGAACGGCTTGCTCGAACGCATCGCGCTCGAAGTTGGACTCGATTTCGGGGTCAGGCAGGTCGAGCGGTTCAGGATGCGGGGCAGAAGCGTTGAGTGTGGTTTCGAGGGCGTCGAGCCGTTTCTGTGCGTCATCGTATGCCGCACGGAGCGGCGTGTCGGGATACACGAACGCGCTGGCCATCAGCACGAGTTGGTGGCGTACGTGGTCAAAGGCGGCGAGGCGGTCGTAAAAGCCCCACACGGCATCGGGCAGGTTGAGGGTGTCGGGTGGGGCGTCGGGCAGGTGTTCGATGAGGCGCACGGTGTCGTATCCCATAAACCCGACGGCTCCCCCACGCAGGCGGGGCAGCTCGGGCGGTGCGACTTCGGTAAAGGGGGTAGTGAGACGCGTAAGCACGTCGAAGATCGTGCCCGAGGCGTCCAGGTCCTGCTGCCCGTCGACGGCGCGTCGGGTGGTGATGTTTACCGAGGCGCCATGGTCGGTAGCACGCACGAGGCGGTATGGGTCGCCTCCCAGGAAGGAGTACCGCGCCAGCTTTTCGCCGCCCTCCACGCTTTCGAGGAGAAACGGATAGTCCATGTCCTCGCGCAGCGCCAGAAAGGCTGCCACAGGCGTAAGCAGGTCGGCACTGCGGCGTCGGTGCACTGGAACGACGAGCGGACCGTTTGTTGTGGTGCGGGCCTTGTTAACATGGCGGGTAAACGCATCGAACGTCATAGCAAAGGAAGGCGATATCAATAAAAAACCCCCTGTCTGCAATAGACAGCGGGTTAGCGAGCACAGCAAATCAACGCACAGGAGGTGCTACGTACGTGCGGGGTGCCCAGTAACCCTGGTACCCCGCCACCAAGCGGCAATGTGTTGGGGGCGTGTATTCATCATGATATGTATATACGGCATGTCTACAGGGGTTGCAAACGCGGCGGTTGAAAATCGTGTTTGGTGCTTCCTTGTAGAGAGATTATGCCGTTTGAGGGGAGGCTTCGCGTCGGCGGCGCTGGTACATGGCCTCTACAATAAGCATGTGGGGCAGGGTGAGCACGCTGATCAGAATAAAGAGCAGCGCGATCATTTGCTCTTGCGCACCAAACGCCTCATTGACCAGGTAGAGTCCCCCAAGGCCCACAAACGAGATCACCGTAAAGAGAGCGGCCTTGCGGTAGAAATAGCTGACGGTGGCGCTACGTCCGTGCGATTGAAAGAAGCGCAGCACTTCAAGGATGTGACCCAGCGAGTGCCAGAGTCCGAAGTACACGGCAAACCCAACCAGCGGATGCGCGGTGATGAGGAGAGCAGCCAGCACCCCGGTGTTGAGCACTTCGCGTCCCAGGTCTACGGGATGTGCGTTTGACCATGCGTAGGCGGCTCCCAACCCAATGAGATGCTGTGCTACGAGTCCAGCCAGCAGCCCGTTAGGCGTGGTTGCAACGCCGGGCCATGTGCTTACGGCCACATCGGCAATCGCGATGAAAATGGGATCGACCACCTCCGGAAAGGCCACAATCGGAAGGCCAATCAGCATGATGCCGCGAGAGGTGTAGAGCATGGCATGGCCGGGCGCTGGCAGACCCCAGTACGCCAGATCGGCCTGCCCAAAGTGGTAGATGGTAAGCAGCAGAAAGATCGCTAGGCTCACGATCGGACTGATCAGCCACAGCACGCCATAGCCTGCCATCAAGGCCAGGTATACGGTATAAAACTTTGCCTGATCGCTCCACGACGGCCCCAACCCGTACAGATCGGCAGCTACAATGTGGTCAACGGCGCCATGCGGAATGCCGGTAAGCGCCACCATCACCATAAGCACGACAAAGGCAACCGACCCCAGGGCCAGTCCGCCCCACACCGAAAGCAGAATAGTGGCCAGTGTGCATAAAAGCACTACGCCGTAGATGCGAGGCTTGCGCAGGGCGGTATCATCGGCAGACATAAGCGAGGGTGACGTGTGCAAAAATGATCATCTGTATACATGCACAGCCCCGCATCAAGTGCCCGCTGGAAACAGATGGGATCTAACAATTCCGGAAAAGACACAATGGTATCATGCGAACGATGCTGAACAGACGAGCCCATGTAGCGTTAGCAATGGTTCGAACGATGCATTCATAAATCCCCTCGACCGCTGTGGCTACGGCACAACAAGGAGACGAAGTAGAAATTGAATACATCGGACGGTTTGAGGATGGCACCGTCTTCGACGCATCGGAAGACCAGGGGGCTATTACGTTCACGCTGGGGGGCGATGCAGTCATTGAAGGCTTGCAGGACCTGGTCGAAGGCATGGAGCCGGGCGAAACAAAGGTAGCTGAAGTGCCGCCTGAAAAGGCTTACGGGGCCCGCCGTCCTGACATGGTCAAAGAAATTGACCGTGCTCAGTTTCCAGATGATATGGATCCGGAAGTGGGAACGGCGCTGCGGTTGCGCATGGACAACGGCGAGCGCGTAAGTGCATTTGTTGCGCGCATCACCGAAGATACCGTCACCATTGATGCCAACCATCCCCTGGCGGGCCATACACTCACGTTCGAGGTTAAGCTTAACAAGATTCTGGATCCAGCTGCCTCGACCAGCGATTGATTGCTCTCGCATAATAAACGTGCCGCGGAGACGCGCATTGCCCCGATCAGGCTCCTGCTTTCATGAAGGCAGGGGCTTTTTATGTGGTGGGTATTATGGAGGCGACAGATCAGCTATTAAGGGGCGGTCTGCGTCTATATACGCCACCTGCTACGTCATTTTCAACGCCTCATTCTGCTCGCGTCATGATCAACAGTTACTTTACGCTACGTGCTCTGGTCAACCACTGGCACGACGATCTGGTTGGGTGCCGGGTGCACGATGCCTTTTCGCAGGTCAAGAATGAGTTTTCATTAGCGCTGACCGGTGCCGAATCCGACTGGATGCTCCGGTCGTCGGTACAACGACCGCTGCTTTTTCTGTTTCGTACCGAGGGCATCAGCAAGAAGAAGCGCAATGTAGCCACCCTCTTTCGCGGGGCACGGGGCCGTGTGATAACAGATGTGCGTATTGCGCATCTCGACCGCATGGTCATGCTCGACCTGAACGACGACTCTCGGCTGGTATGGCAACTGTTCGGGGCACGGGCGAATGTGTTCTGGGTGGATGCGCAGGGCCTCATTCAAGACGCGTTTCGCAACGCGGATCGTCTTGTAGGCAGCGAGGCGCCTACCCCACGTGCCGCCCCCATGCCCGACACGCTCGACGACTTCTTGGGGCGGTGGCGTCCCAATCGCAACAAAACGCGACAGGCCATTCAGTCGGCGGTGCCGCTGTTTGGACGCCTGCTTGCGCGGGAGACCGTCTACCGGGCCGATCTTGATCCGACTGCTGATCCGGAGACGGTGAGTGACCAAGAAAAAGAGGCGCTATACACCTCCGCCCAGACGGTGTTGTCTGATTTGCAAACGCCTGCGCCTCGGCTGTACGGACACGGGCCGTTCCCCGATGCTTTCTCGTTGATTCCATTGCAGCATCGGTCGGACGAGCGGGAGGGGTTCTGCGATGTGGATGAAGGCGTGCGCGTGTCGGTGCGCCGGATGCTGGCAAAGCAGCACTTTGACCGCCTCTATGATCCACTCGACGATGCGCTCACACGGGCGGCCGAGCGTGCACAGCGCACCACCAACAAGATGATGGACGAACTTGCCTCGGAGAGCCGGGCCGATCGGTATGAGCAGTGGGCGCACCTGCTCATGACGCAGCCGGACGTTGAGCCCGGTGCTGAGGAGGTCATGCTTCCGAATATGTTCAGCGAGGACGACGAGACTGTCACGATTCCGCTTGATCCGGCCAAGTCTCTGGTCGAAAATGCCGAGTACTACTACGACCGGGCGCGTCGCACACGGCGTTCGCGCGAGGAAGCCGAAGCGCGCCTCGATGATGCGATTGCCCGCGCCGAATCGGCCCAACAGCTGTTGGATGATTTGCATGCCATCGATACGCTCGACGGTATCAAGCGCTTTCGGAAGCAACGCACGGATGCGCTGGCTCCGTTTCTGGACTCCGGCAGCGCCGATCTAGACACATTTCCGTTTCGGCGGTTTGACCTGGGCGGGGGCTTTGAGGTGTGGGTCGGCAAAAATGCGCGCCAGAACGACGAGCTTACGTTTCACACCGCGCAGAAGTACGATATCTGGATGCATGCGCGCCAGGTGCCGGGATCGCATACGGTGCTGCATCTGCCGAACCGCGACGCCGATCCCGGACGCAAGCGCCTGGTGCAGGCGGCGCAGATCGCTGCGTATTACAGCAAAGCACGTGGCAGCGGGGCTGTGCCCGTTATGTACACGCGCCGCAAGTATGTGCGGAGTCCCAAAGGCAGTGCGCCGGGTGCGGTGACCGTGCAGCGCGAGGATGTGATGATGGTGGAGCCGGGGCTGCCGTAAGTCAGCTACGGAAGCGGGTAGTCATTTTCGATCCAATCTACCACCGCTTCAGCTCCAAATATATTATGCACCTGTTTCCGCTGCTCTAAATGAGGAATGTTGTATTCGTCAAATCGATAGGTGTCCTCGAATACAATGATGTGAGGTGTACCAGCAGTCGACACTTCGCTGTTAAAGTTGTGCAGCAGAGTCTCATTGTTGTAACGGGCTCCCAGACTCACCTCATCCCACTGCTCTGCATTATGGCGCTGCATGAAAGCCAGACCATCTTCTACCATCTCATCCATTGCAGCGAACACAAACTTTGTTGGCATGTCATGCACATTTTCAAAACCTCGTGGAAGCTTCGAAATGGCATCGACAACTTCATCGCGCGATGAGAATCCGCATGACGAGGCCCCCACGTAGTAGACCAGATAGATTTGCTCGTGCCCTCGATACGATACCTCTTCATCGGAGTTCGAACGATCTTGTGCCTGACATGCTATTCCTGTTACACTTAGAAGAATAATCAGGCAGCATGTGGTAGCAAATAGTTGTTTCATCTCTAAAGCTCTGCATCAGTTCAATTGATATTGAAATGTGGCAATCTGCAATGGTGTCTCTTCCCCGTTCACGTAGTCCGGGTCCGCGGTAGCATAAAGATGACCGTTGCGTCCCCCAATGAGAAACAAGTCATCAGGAACGTACACCGTAGCCCGTGGCTCGGCGTGTCCATGCTCGTACACATGCACGCGCTGCGTATCTACGTCCTGACCATCTGGCTTGTACGTTGCCACCGCATAGGTTCTATCCGTAAGTGCATACACATCTGACACGCGCCAGCTCTCGCTCCACCACGCAGCGTGCTCATCGGTGTAGTCGTACGGATTCAGATCAGCGGGGAATGTTGAATCTTCTGGTAGTCCCTGAAGTGTAGGGGTGTCGTCTATGAGTGCAAGGTCGTCCTCGTGATACCACTGCACTGGCGGTTCGCTTGGCAAGACCACAACAACCTGACCGTTGCCCAGTCCGGCCAGCCCACCGAGATTAAACCGGCTGGCAAAGACTTCGTATTCGCTACCCGAGGACACCTGAGCTTCATGAACGGGTTCGCCCTCCAGCGTATGCTTGGCGAGACGCATCTCGCCACCCGTGCTTGAAAGCGTGATGAGATGCGACTGCATCACCTTCATGTCAACCATGCTTGTTGGAAGGGTGAACTGGCGCGTGTAGGTGTAGGCACCTTCCGAACCATCCGGCGCAAAGACGCTTACCGTGCGCCCATCTACATCAAACGCGTACAGGCGACCTTGTGCATCCGCGTCGAGATATGCCAACAGCGAAAACTCGCCCGGGCCGTCGCCCGCCTGGCCGAGCGTCTCCTGAATGTCTCCGTCCGGCGTAACCAGCAGGATGCGCCGGTTCCCGCTGTCGGCCACTGCGATCAGCGAGTCGCCAATAGGCACCACTTGGCGTGTGGAACTGGGCGGCATGAGCGTATCGGGCGCCGTAACGGTGATGCGCGTTTCCTCGCCGAACACGTCTGACCACGACAGGTCGGTGGTAGCATCAGGCTCTGCACCACAGGCGGAGATAAGCATAATAAGCATGAAGAGCCAACCCAATATTTTATTTTCTTTGTCCATACACAACAAAATGAATATCAAGAAAAAAGCGTGGTAAGAGACTCCTATTATTGAGACTCTTACCACGCATTGCATATCACGAAACTGAGTGAGAATGATTATTTACAGCAACTAAAGTTACCATCTCCCAAGCAGTAGTCAGTATCAATAACACAGCCATCTCCGCAACACACTTCTGCCCAATTACCGGACTGTGTTGAACTTAATTCGATGGAACTGTAGGCGCTTGCTAATACGTCTGGAGAAAACACCAAAGCAACTCCTATGCAAAACGGGAAGACGATGAGAGGAATGATGAAAAGTTTTTGCGAGCTTAAATACTCGGCAATTAAATTCATAGCTAAACATGTCAGCTGTTATTTTCTAACTTACTTCACTTTCAAATGAAGTAAGAAGAAATGAGAAAAGAAAGCCGGAGGGGGGGGGGGGGGGGCTTGTCCATTATTTCACAATTGCTCCTCTTGAATTATGACATGCAGTTTAACCGTTCCAAACGTTAAGTAGAGCAAGACACGAAACAGTGACCGTGCAGCGCGAGGATGTGGTGATGGTGGAGCCGGGGCTGCCGGGATAACCTTCTGCACCTGCACTACACATCATCAGGGGGCGCCACGACAATGGCCAGTTTTTGCTCCGTGGGGGATACCGCAATACGAGACGGTGTGGCGGGGGCCCAGTCGTAGACTTCGCACCATTCGGCCGTCTCTGCCTCCCACTGATAGAGCGCGGTGCCCGACGTCATGAGCAGATGGCCATCGGGCGTCCAAGCATGGTCGGCGTCGCCCTCAAGAGCGGGGGCGTGGACCTCAATGTCAGTGGGGCTACGCACTACGATCAGTGAGTCGCCGTCTTGGGTACGATCGACTGCACTGATTGCGTGATCGGTGTGGGGGAGCGCTTGGAGCGATGGGCCAATGTCGGTACGCAGGGTATCAACTGTACCGGCGTCAAGGTCAGCCCACTGCAGGGTGGGAGGCTCCCCGAGCACAAACATGGCTACACGATCGGGATCGGCCCAGGCAAAGTAGCCCACGGGTTCGACGTCTGGCAGAAGCAGCGTTTCGTCGAAGTTGCTGCCCATGGGAAGTTCCCACAGGCGTTGGGCTCCGTCGTCTTCCACACGTACAACGGTGAAGGTGGTATCAGTACGTGGCGTGGGAGAGTATTCGCTGGTTTCGGTGACGGTACGTGCTTGAGGCGTATCGTCATCCAGCGGCCATTCGTAGATGTCGGTTGCGCCCGCGCGTTCTGAGGTATACAGAAATGATGCGCCATTGGCAGTGAACTGCGGCTGGTTGTCGTAGCCGGTCCGCTGAGTGCGATTCACCAGCGTATCCAGCACAAGACGTCCATCGTTGATACTGTACGTGGCCAAGTGAATATCTGTGTTGGGGGCTTCGGAGGGCGTATCGGTATCAGAAGCACACGCACCGAGCCCAATCAGAAAGGGCAAGACCAGAGCAAACAGCCACGCACGAGATCTCATCAGGCCGAGAGGGTGTCAGATTCAAAGAGGAAGGGCGGCAGTGGGCAGGCCAGCGCTTCGGCTACAGCCATGAGCAAATCGGCCTCGGCATCGGTGACTTTATCGTTGGCGAGCACGCACCGTGCGCACGCATCAATGACTTGCTCTTTGAGGGCCGGGCGCGTTTGAGCGAGACGGTCAAGGGCATCGTCGAGGCGTTGCGGCGGAGCGCTCACACGCTTGTACGACGACGGGTCGGTGACATCGTCGAATGCAGCAAGACCTGCTTGAAAGTGCTTGCTGGCTTCTCGATTGGAAGATGCGCCGGCTTGGGCAATCATCGAGAGCAAGGCGATGGCATCGTCCTCGATCTGGCTGAACCGCTTGAAGCGTGCTCGGCTATCGGAAGGATTGGCCAGGTGGTCGAGGCGATGGCGAATGATGGTTTCGAGTGCATACTCGAAGACGGTCAGTTGGTCATCGGCGCGAACCAGATCCTGTACCAGGTCGTGAATCTGGGTGCGCTGATCGTCGGAGAGGTCGCGCAACGCGGGCGCGGCTACGTTGATAAGCGGCAATCGCAGCCGGTGCGGCAGGTCGTGAAGGTCGTTGAGCAAGCGCTCCACCTCGTTCACTACCTCGTCGGGGGCGCGTTTTTGGAGGAGGGTTTCTTGGGCGGTACGCGCATTGGGGTCGGGGTCGAGCAAGAAGCCGTATATGATAGCCGTGGCGCCGAGCGGTTCGTGAGCCGCATCGAGCAGATCATCGGGGAGCGCTGCCCGGATTTTCGCACCCATATCGACCGCGTCGGCGGTCAGTTCACCGGCTTGGTTCACCACATCTTCCGGCGTGGGTGGCTCCTTCGATGCGCTTGATGCCGCGGCGCCCGCCGCCCCAGCGGCAAGACCTGAAACCCCTGCGGCTTGTGCAGCCTGCGAGCTATCACCACCCGACGTAGATCCGGGCTTGCGCTGCTGCTGTTCGGCATCGAAGTCGGAGTCGATTCGCTTGATGCGTTCGTCTAGCGGGGGATGTGTGGCAAATGCACCGCTTCCAAACAGCTTACTCGACACGCCGTCGCTGAAAAACAGGTGGCTTGACTCCTCGGCCTTTGTGTGCTCGATGGTTGACCCGGCGTCGTATCCGGCAATTTTTTTGAGTGCGCCTCCAATGCCATTCGGGTTGCGGGTGAACTGCACCGCCGAGGCATCAGCCAGAAACTCGCGCTGGCGCGACACCGCACTTTTGATGAGGCGCCCACATAGCAGGCCCACACTGCCAATGATTAGCAGTGCTATTCCGGCAGCAATCATGACCAACTGCGATTTGTTGTCGTCGCTACGGCGGCGGCCCATACTGCTGTAGAACGTGGCGCGCAGCAACGTACGCCCGAGGATAGCAATGAGCAGAATGCCGTGCAACACCCCCATCAGGCGGATGTTGAGACGCATATCACCGTTGAGGATGTGGCTGTACTCATGCGCAATGACACCCTGTAGCTCCTCCCGATTTAGTTGCTCCATGCAGCCACGGGTTACTCCAATGACGGCATCGTCGAGCGTGTATCCAGCCGCGAAGGCGTTGATGCCTTCCTCTTCGAGTAGATAGACTTCGGGAGCCGGCACCCCAGAGGCAATGGCCATCTCTTCAACGATATTGCGAAGCTGCTTCTCGTTGAAGTTAGACGGATGTTTGCCAATCGGACGTCCATCCAGGGCTTCGGCTACCACATGGCCGCCTTGCTTCAGTTGGCTCACTTTGAAGACGCTTCCGCCTCCAACAATGAGCACTGTTCCCCCGGCAATTAGCACAAACAGGCCGGGCTGAATCGGTGAAACGGCGCCTTCAGCCATGAACATAAGAAGGATGACGCCTACAACGTAACCCACCACAATGAGTCCAGCGACTGCTGCGATGAACAGAAAAATGAGCCGCGTGGTGTTGCGGCGGGCCTCATCTTGGCGTTCAAAAAAGTTCTTCATGGGGGCGTAAAGAAACTACAGGGGCTTTTGCACAATCCGTGGTCTATAACCTACTGCTGTGTCACAGCTGAAAGTTAGGGTCCAAAATTGTCATCGCGAGGAGGGAGCTTGCGACCGACGTGGCGATCTCATGCTGGTGATTGGGCGGCTACATCCGACCTGACAGCAATGAAGATTGCACTTCAGGAGCATCTGTTCGGTACGCTCACAGCACCACGCCGGGCGTAGTTTTCCTCTTCGCGATGTTAACACCGAACCATAACATTGCAGGTACGACCATGCACAGAAGCAGGGGTACGGTTAGTCGAACGAGATTTCGGGGACCTCGCGAGCGGCGGGGTCTTCGAGCTCGAAGTATTCGGCTTCGCCAAAGTTGAACAGACCGGCGAAAATAACCGTGGGGAAGCTGTTCCGGGCCGTGTTGTACCGCATTACCGAGTCGTTGTACGACTGACGCGCAAACGTGAGCTTCTCCTGAGTGGTTTTTAGGTCTTCCTGGAAGCGCATCACGTTCTCGTTTCCTTTCAGCTCCGGGGTGTCTTCCACCTGGATCTGCAGCCCACTCATCTGGTTTTCGAGGAGCTGCTCGGCAGCAACCAGCTCTTTCATTGCCTTCGAGTCGCCGGGATTGTCAGCTGCTTTCTGGCGGGCATCCTCTGCTTTCTGTCGCGCACTGGTGATTTTGTCAAAGATCTCCGCCTCATGGTCCAGGTAGCCTTTTACAGCACCCAAAAGCTGCGGGATCATCTCGTGGCGATTCTGCAGCTGTACGTCAATTTGCTTGAAAGCATTTTCGTACTGCTGGTCTAATTTCACCAGCTTGTTGTATTGACTGGCCGCATACAGCCCAAGCACAATAAGGGGAATAAATATCACCGCTAAGATGACGATGATGATAATAATTGTGGACATGGTTGGTCAGGGGGCTAACAAACAAAGGAATGCGAAAAATAGGGGGCCAGTGACACATGCGTATTTGCAGTGCGCAAACGGCCATGATGGGGACGGCTTCTCACATAAGATGCATCACTATGCCCCCATAAGGTTCCTGAATCGGCGAAATTCTCTGCTTGACTACCTGAGTACAGTCACGTGTCAATGTTTGAGTTCAAGGGAAATGACAGCCTGCACGATAATAACAAAACACCTGTCATGGTGAACGAGGGCCGACGGAGGAGGCCCATGTAGCCGCCGAATGGCATTCGGTGGAACCATCTCCTCGACGCTCAGCAGATACTGGCGAACCAGAAGCCCTGCTCATTTCGGATAAGTAGACCCACAAAAGTATCTTTGATTATGTCATTGCGAGGAGCGCTAGCGACGCGGCGCTGTGAGCGCAGCGAACGAGTGCCTTTAGGGTGCAATCTTGTGCCATCAAGCCGGGCAGCACCGTCCAGGTCGGGGGCATGAGATCGCCGCGTCAGTCGCAGGCTCCTTCCTCGCGATGACAAGGTGTAAATATATTTCTTTTGAGCTACCTAGTCTATGCACACAACTCGAGATGGTGATAATCGTTGATCACGGGTTGCAATCTGGACTTGTTGTTGACGGGTTGCAATCTGGACTTGTTGTTGACGGGATCATTAACGTATTGGCCAGAACGAGGGACGGCGCCAGCGGGACCTCGTGCGGCCGATGCCTGTTCTGGATCCTGGATCGCGCTCGCAGGCTCGCTTGCCTGTCTGGAACTCGATTCAGGATCCATTCCCCCGACTATTCCCCCGAGAAGACGCCCAGATGGGTTCATTCTGCGTCCAGGCTAAACTGAACCCACACGGTTGAGCGAGCTGCTACGGGTTCTCCACGAACCTGTGCAGGTTCAAAGTCGGCCTCACGCACAATGCGAAGGGCTTCTTCATCAGCACCGTAGCCAATCCCGCGCAGCACCTCCGCCTCACGTACCGTGCCATCGGGATTAATGGTTGCTTGAACGTAGACGCGCCCTTCGACGCCTCTCTTAGCTGCACGCGATGGGTACGACACCTGTTCGGTAAGGGCGCGCAGGCCTCCTACGGGAGCAGGATCTTGCTCGGTGACGGTGTACACCCGGTCTCCGGTGGCTTCGTCTTCTTCGTAGCGCTGCTCATCAGCGTCGTGATCGGCCAGACGTTCAACTTGTTCATCGGACGAATCCACAGCTTGATCAGCGTCTTGGGACGGATCAGGGCTGATTATCAGCCACATGGCAAGCGCCCCGATAAGCATTGACGTAAGAACCACTCCAGTCAGGGTAGCGATGTGAGAGAAGGATCCAGTACTCGTGCCCTCATCAAAAGAGGACGGGTCGGAGCCGGTCGGAGAGTTAGAGCGTGATTCAAACATCGTATTTAAGGTTGAGTCCCTGTCCTTATGAGCAGCAATAGCCTTATAGGAAAAGCTATCAATTTACCTTAAGTTAAAGAGGTCGTCACCAATTATCAACATGGTCTGCGAGTAACCGATGTGGATGTTCAAGTCCGGATCGTCTCTAGTGGCGATCTTATGCCGTTGATTGGGGGGCTGCATCCGGCCTGATAGCATGAGATTGCACCCCAGGAGCACTTCCTCCTTAGGGTCAGGGCGCGTCGCTGCGCTCGCAATGACAAAGGGGGCGTTTTTCTGGGAGCACATGCATTCCCCGAAGAGTGACCTGTGACAAAGCACTACCTTCGCCGTAGTGAACCGGGGTGAGCGTGCGGCGGGATCTGTAGGGCGCTCATCCGGTATTTATCGTGCATAATGTACACGAACCCTTCACGTCCGTCAGGGCATGGTTATGGCAACAACTGTTGATGTACCGCGCGACACCTCTGCTCTCGACGCTGTCATGCGCCCCGTGCTCCCCTGCCAGCGCATGCGGATCCAGTTGGAAACGCCCCTCTCCGACGAAGCATTCCGCGCGCTCTGCGCCAAGAACGAAGGCCTCTCCATCGAGCAAAACCCTGACGGCACCCTCACGCTTATGAGCCCTATCGGCGGTCTCTCTTCTGCTCGTAATTCGGTCATCACCCGCTATCTGGACGAGTGGAGTGCGGAAAACAAGGACGGAGTCTCATTTGACTCCAATGGCTTGTTTAAAATCTCGACGGGTAGTATCCGTGCTCCCGATGCAGCCTGGGTACGGCGCGAACGTTTTATGACACTTTCTGAATCCGAGCGAGAAGGTATCCTGCCTCTATCCCCCGACTTCCTCATCGAGCTCCGTTCGCCCTCCGATCCGCTGGACGTGCTGAAGAGCAAAATGAACGAGTACATGCGCGCGGGGGTGCGGCTCGGCTGGCTCATCGATCCGCTGACGGAAACGGTTAGCATCTACCAGCCGGATACACTCCGCACGACACTCGACCGCCCCGATACTGTAGCCGCCGAGACCGTGGTCAACGGATTCACGCTGCCCATGAAACGCATCTGGGATCCGCTGGCGGAGTAGCGGCTTCCCGTTCGATTCAGGCACCTGCGCTCAATTCTGGAATGCACCTCCACACAGGATGTACCTCCACACTTCCACCCATAAACTCCTACTCCAACCGCTCGATGTCCTCGTCAGTGGCCGGGCGGAAGCGGATGACCTGTCCGCCACTTGCAGCAAGGCGCAGCGTGAGTTCGGTGGTGTGGTCAACGAGGCGCTCCTCGGTCACCATATCGTACGGCGCGTGGTCCCAATGGGCATCGGTGCCGTCGCGGTAGATCTCGGCGACATACTTGGTGTCGGCATCCAGAAAGTGAAGGGGCGCCGAGAGCACCCGTCCGTTCTCGTCGGTGAGGCTGCCCAGATACCAGTCGTCGCCGCCGCGCTCTTTGCGAACCATCGTGATGTAGTTGCCGATGCTGGCGTTAAGCACCTTGGTGTCGTACCAGTCGGTCGGTACGTCTTTGATGAACTGAAAGGCCTCGGGCTGCTCCTCGTAATTTTCGGGGAGGTCGGCCACCATGTGCAGCGGACTGAAGATGGTGATGTATAGTGCCAACTCCTTGGCGAGCGTGGACTTGATGCGGTTATCGGGGCGGTATTCGTCGTAGTGCAGATCCACCATGCCGGGCGTGTGGTCAAACGGTCCGGCCAGGTTGCGGGTGAACGGCAGGGTTGCTGTGTGATCGGGCGGATTGCCCCCTGCATCTCCCCACGCATCATACTCGCGGCCTTTGGCCACTTCGCTGGTCATCATGTTAGGATACGTGCGGCGCAGTCCGGTGCTTTTCACGCCTTCATGCACGTTCAGCGCAATCTGGTGCTCGGCGGCCAGTTCGATAACGTCCAGGTGGTGGTTCACCATAAACTGCCCGTGGTGCCACTCATTGTGTTCATTGCCCTCGTCGTCGTAGCGCACGATTTCAGTACCGTGGCCTACATAGCCGCTTTTCACAGCGCGTACGCCCAGGTCTTCGTAGAGCGCAAACGCATCGTGCATCTGGTCTTCGTAGTGCAAGACGCTGGCCGATGTCTCGTGGTGGCCCATCAGACGCACGTCGTTGTCGAGCGCATATTGGGCGACCTCTTCCAGGTCAAACTCGTCGATCGACTCGGTGAAGCTAAAGACCACGCCACTATCGTACCAGGCTTCGTCCCACCCCTCATTCCAGCCTTCCACCAGCACATGATCGAGGCCATGCTCGGCGGCGAAATCGATGTACCGTTTTGCGTTTTCGGTGGTTGCGCCGAGGCGGTCGCCCGGGTGCCAGGTGGACTTATCGAGGTGCATCTCCCACCAGATGCCATTGTACTTAGCGGGCTTAATCCAGGAGGTATCTTCCAGCTTGTTGGGCTCGTTCAGGTTTAGAATCAGATACGACGTGATCAGGTCGCCCGGCGTATCCGCAAGCTGAAAGGTGCGCCAGGGGGATACGCGGGTATCGGTGACACGCACGCGGTCGCCTTCACTCCACGGCATCAGATTCGACTTGAGCGTGTTCTCGCCCGTGCGTTCCAGCGTCATCGTCGAGAAGTCGACCAGTGCGGCCTCGTGCATGCTGATGTAGAGATCGTTCTCGGTGCGCATGGTGAGCGGCGTATGCACCGTATCGGCCTTGCTAAGCGGCGTATTCTCGAAGTAGTACTCGAACCGATTCCACTGATACGCATCGATGTACCACGACTCATGGTCGCCCGTCAGGCGGAACTCGGTCAGTTCATCCGCAATGCGAAACTCCTCCAGGCCCTCCTGTTCGGGAAACTCATAGCGGAAGCCTACGCCATCGTCGTAGACGCGGAAGGTCACCACCAGATCGCGCTCGGGGGCCTCCTGCTCGGTCAGGTGGATGCGCATTTCATTGTAGTGGTTGCGGATGAACTGCTTCTCGCCCCATACCTGCTCCCAGGTCTCGTCGAACGTGCTGGTTTCGACCTCGGTGATGGCAAACGGCCCGTCGAGATCAGGCGCATCCTCCAGCAAAAATCCGAGCGGGGACGGTTCTACGACCGGCTCGCCCAGTCGCGTGATCTGGTACATAGGCACGCCATCCTGCACCTCCACATGCACCTGGTTAATGGATTCAGGAGAGGCGGTGCTGTGGCGTTCGTCCTCAGGCGGGTCGTCGGATGCCAAAGCGGTGGCAGGCATAGAAAGGAGAAGCAAAGCAACAACCAACGAAGCAAGACGCATAGATTGAGGGCAACATCAAGGAGTGAACCAGCAGATGGTTTGCAGGAGGCACACATGTGCCAAACCATCATGCGAAATGCAGGCCATGCAGGAGGGGTTTCGACAGGGGGGCGTCCTGGATTGCGGGGCCCTTGTTTTTCAGCAATGCGGAGTCTCTTGAGTGGCTACAGTCCGAATCGATATGTAAGCTCCACAAATCCGAGAATGTCGGGTGTGGGGCGAATGGTTTGGTCGGGGGATACGAACGTCAGCGTAGAAGAGGTGGGCAGCCGCACGCCAACGCGAAAGGTGTCGTGAATCAGCAGTCCTCCGGTGAGAGCGCCTGCTATACGTCCTCCGTCGGAATCGATTGCATGTCCGCTGGGCGGGTTTTCGGAGAACGAGGGCGCCATTGTAACGAGCAGGCCGCCACCGGCAAACACACGCAGCAAGTCTTGCTGGATGTAGGGAAGCGAGTACGCACCAATAGTTTCTATCGACATAAGATGCGCATCAAACGTAAACGGCGCATCTGCTGTGCCCGACACCTGTCCCGATACGCCGTTGTACCCGATGCGCAGATCCACGCTATACTGTTCGTACTGTCCCATGCGTCGGTCTACGCCCACATGTAGCGTCGGCTGGGCGGCAGACACATATTTCAGTATGTTATTATTGGGGTTTTGCCGAAGCGCACCGCGGTATCCGTATGCGGTGATTCCCACTCCGCCGTAGATCCCATCCAAAAAGAACGATTGTGTGTCCACCGTCGATGGGTCGTCTGTTGGCAACGGATGGCTTGTGTCTTGGGCGAATCCCGGCAGTGCGAGCAAAGCCATCAGCACCCCCACCAGCCAGGCTGTAACACGTTGTCCCATTGATTTGTGGTCGCTATCCAGGCTATATTTATCCGTCTGTGCCGCACCTGATTGAAACGTATAGGTTCCACCAGGGCATTTCGTTTGGTTGTTCGTCGCCTGCGTGCCTATGTTGAATCGTTCGTCGGTAGCGATAAGATGTTAAGTGATTGACATGTGGTTTACATCATCGCAATCCGCTCAAACCCCCTGTCTTCGAGCTTCGCCGCAGGCGTGATCCTGTGGACATCTCCCCCTTGGCTAAGGCTAACACAACCTGAGATGGTGATAATCGTTGATGATCGCTCGCCTGTCCTGAACTCGATTTAGGATCTGGATGACATTCGAGGAGGGGGCATTTGGGCTGAAAGGGGCCTTCGTCTCCAGCACCGTCCCCCCGACACGTCATCCTGAACTTGATTCAGGATCCATGGTGCGGGGGAGTGCTGAAGCGTACGGATTGGGCACCAACTTACGACACCAACTTACGAACCAAGGCCTGCTTCGATAGCCTGCTGATGTGCTTGTGAAGCGTCTGCTTGTGGGGCGCCTGCTTGTTCTGGATCCTGGATCGCGCTCGCAGGCTCGCCTGCCTGTCCTGAACTCGATTTAGGATCTGGATGACATTCGAGG
Source organism: Natronotalea proteinilytica (assembly GCF_055379935.1). Taxonomy (NCBI): domain Bacteria; kingdom Pseudomonadati; phylum Rhodothermota; class Rhodothermia; order Rhodothermales; family Salisaetaceae; genus Natronotalea; species Natronotalea proteinilytica. The sequence goes on from NZ_AP043947.1 coordinate 522,539, forward strand.
GGGTGGCATTTGGGCTGAAAGGGAGCTTTCGTCTCCCAGCACCGTCCCCCCCGACACGTCATCCTGAACTTGATTCAGGATCCACTCGCCCGAGCAGACGCCCAGGTGGGTTCTTTTTGTGGGGTCCAACAGTCTCTCATTGAACAGACGGTGGAGGAAGCCAACTTTAAATAAACAACATAGCGAAGAAAAAGTTATGTGCAAGGACTAGTGGCTAAGGGGGAGAAACCCGTAGAGAGAGGGTTCGAACAAGACAAAACTGCGGTGCTCGATCACCCTATCATTTAGCGTTTATCCACTACCCGTTCGTCTTTTTCTGCTCTATTCGTTTAGTGAGACTAACAGTGCGCAAACATATTTTTGTCGGACTAACCGTGATGGCGGGCGGAGCATTTGGGGGCGGTCTCCGATATGCGCTTATTCTTCTGGCTCCCTACGAACCCGGCGACATACCCTGGATCATCTTTGCCGAAAACATTGCGGGCGCGTTTTTGCTGGGGTGGATTGGACGCTGGCTGATGCATGCGCATCCGAGGCATATCTACTTCCGTCTGTTTCTGACCACCGGACTTCTGGGCTCGTTTACTACTTTCTCGACCTATGCCCTTGACCTGGTGTACCTGGTTGAGGCCGGACGCTCTCTCGTGGCGCTTGGCTACGCCTCGGGAAGCATGATACTCGGATTGCTGGCCGCCCTGTCGGGCCTCGTTGCTGCCGATCGTCGCTATGCATAACCTGCTTCTCTCTCCAACTCATGATGTATCTGGCTGTTTGCGTGGGCGCTGCCTTTGGTGCGCTGGCCCGTCATCTCACCGGAGTGTTTGCCACGCGCCTCACCCGGCGTAGCACGCTTGGCACCCTGCTTGCAAATGTGCTGGGGTCGCTGCTGGCGGGAGGCATAGCCGGAGCCTCCCTCGCCTGGGGATTGCCTTCCACATGGCATGTGATCATCGGCACGGGATTTCTGGGCGCGTACACCACGTTTTCGTCCTGGATGGTCGAAGCCGCCGCGTATCTGTGCGACGATGAGTCGGTCAAAATGATAATCTATGTCATAGGTAGCACGATCTTAGGCACGGCTGCAGCGGCTGTGGGCCTGATCGGCACGCTGGCCCTGGTGTAACGGGTAACTGTCCTAATCCACTGAAAAACAAATGTAAAACCCTTTTTCTCGTGCCTCAACTTGACATACGAACATTTTCGTACTATAATACGAAGCGATTCGTAGTACCAAGATGTCACGCATGCCTATGGCTTCCTCTTTGCCCATTCCAACCGATGCCGAGCTAGCGCTCCTGCAGGTGCTGTGGACCCACGGCCCATCAACGGTGCGCGAGGTGCAGCAGCATTTCGATCGCGGCTACACCACCGTGCTCAAGCAACTGCAGATCATGCATGACAAGGGACTTGTCCATCGTGATGAGTCGAGTCGGGCGCATGTGTACCGGGCTGCGGTAGAGGCCGACGCCACGCAGCGACGTCTCATTGACGACCTTGCCGAGCGGGCCTTCGGAGGGTCGGCCCAGTCGCTTGTGCTGCAGGCGCTCGACGCCTCACACATCGATGCGGACGAACTGGAGGCCATTCGTGCAATGATCCAAGATGCTCTGGATGACACCCCAAACGACTCATGACGCTACTACCTACGCACTTCGTTTCTGACGCCCTTGTAAACATGCTGGGGTGGATGCTGCTGCATGCGATGTGGCAGGGCGCTGCGCTGGCCCTCACCGCTGCCGTTGTTCTTTGGCTGCTTCGTAACCAAGCCGCCACCGTGCGTCATGGTGTGGCCGTGGCTGCACTTGCCGCATGCCTCATCGCTCCCATTGGCACGACATGGTGGATGCATACTCCCGAGAGCGAAGCGTCTACCACAACGGCAGAGCCAGCTACGACTCCTGCGCCTCCCCCTGCTATGGTGGAGTCTATGTTGGAATTGAATGCGACCGAGATGGACATGGAATCCGCCTCCGAGTCACAGGCTGGTACGCTTTCAAGCACTGTGGCGTCCTATCAGACGCGGCTGGCCCCGTACCTCCCTTATGCCGTGGCAATATGGGCGCTGGGTGCAACAGGGTTTGCGTTGCGCCTGGCGGGTGGATGGTGGTGGACGCGTCGTCTTCGTGCGCAAAGCGAACCAACCCCTGCGCACTGGCAAGAGCAGGTACGTCGTTATGCCAACGAGATGGGTCTTGCAACGTCGGTCCCGTTGCGCTGGACAGCCGGTGTGTCGAGTCCGATGGTTGTCGGATGGTGGCAGCCGGTTCTTCTGGTCCCACTTGGCTTCCTTAGCGGAATGCCTCCCCACCACGTAGAAATGGTGCTGCGACACGAACTGGCGCACATCCGCCGTAACGATATGCTGGTTAACGCTTTGCAACGCCTTGCTGAAACGCTGCTGTTCTTCCATCCGGGCGTGTGGTGGCTCTCCGCGCAAATCACCCGCGAGCGGGAATGGTGCTGTGACGACCTTGCCATCGCAGATGATGCAGATCGCATTACGTATGCCACGGCGCTGAGCCAGTTAGCGGCATCCAAGCAATCGTGGGGACTAGCGGCAGCCGACGGATCGCTTCTGGCACGGGTGCAACGCATCTTGCAGGGCGATGCCCCCGTACCGGTGCGCCCTCGCTGGGGATTGGGCCTCACAGCGGTTCTGCTTCTGGGAACTCTGGGGCTGGCCGCTTGCGCATCGAACGGTCTTCTGGCGGATGAGGCGGAATCCAACACCGAAGAGACAGCCGAAGCCCCCACACCGCTGATGCCCTCCTCTCCGCTATCCTCATTAGAGCCAACGGTCCCACCTGCTCCCCCGGAGCCGCTCCCTGTGGATTCTCTTCCTGCAGATTCCGCTGAAACGGCCCCGTTCGAGTTCAACCCTTCCAGCGGACGCTCCCAACGATGGGCGGAAGCCGACACGACCAACTGGGATTCAGTCCGACAGGCCCATCGCGAATGGCGCGAGGCGTGGGCGGAAGCTGACACGACTGACTGGGACTCGATCCGACAGGCAGCTCGTGAGTGGCGCGAGGCATGGGACAGTGACACGACTGACTGGGACTCGATCCGACAGGCAGCTCGTGAGTGGCGCGAGGCATGGGACAGTGACACGACCGACCTGGGGCGACTCCGACAGGGAGCTCAGGAATGGCAAAGGGCATGGGACAGCGATACTACTGAACTGGGCCAACTCCGTCAGGAACTTCAGGAGTGGCAAAGGGCATGGGACAGCGACACGACCGAAGTGGGGCAACTCCGCCAGGAACTTCAGGAGTGGCAAAAAGCATGGGGCAGCGACACGACCGAAGTGGGTCAACTCCGTCAGGAACTGCAGGAGTTGCAAAGGGCATGGTACAGCGACACGACCGAAGTGGGTCAACTCCGTCAGGAACTTCAGGAGTGGCAAAAAGCATGGGACAGCGACACGACCGAAGTGGGTCAACTCCGTCAGGAACTTCAGGAGTGGCAAAAAGCATGGGACAGCGACACGACCGAAGTGGGGCAACTCCGTCAGGAACTGCAGGAGTTGCAAAGGGCATGGTACAGTGACACGACCGAAGTGGGGCAACTCCGCCAGGAACTGCAGGAGTTGCAAAGGGCATGGTACAGTGACACGACCGAAGTGGGTCAACTCCGACAGCAACACCAACAATTACGTGAGCAGATGCGCCAGCAAATTAAGGAGTCGCAAGAATCATGGGACGCTGACACAACCGATTGGGACTCGGCCAGACAGCAAGACCGACAATTACGTGAGTAAATCCGCCAGCAACTTCAGATTCGTTCACAAAGCCGCCAGCAGCGCCGCCTTCGGACGCCCTATGGAGAATGTGAACAGGTTGAAGGGTCGGAACGCCAGGTTCATTTTGGAGGCAGCTGGGTACGATCCGACATTCACGCCCTCAAGTTTGGCGCCCCCTCGGATGTAGAACGCATCGTGTGGTATGCCTACGACCCGGAAACGGAGACGCGTGGCGAAATGCTGCACACCACGCATTCCCTTGAAGGCTCCTGCCAACCTATTCCAAAAGAACTGGAGTCCGATTACCTCGTGGGCCGCGTCTACTCCACCAGTGCCCCGATGGTGTGGATAATACCGATACCATTCCAGAAATTTTGTATGTGGGCTTTGAATAGCGAAACCAATCGCTTCCCTTTCCCAGCATCCTGACAAACAAAGCTCGGCAGCCGGTGTACAGGAGTCCACCGCGTATCCCCGTTTGTTTGTCAGGATTCAGCACCCTTGTATGACTGCCCCCCATCTGCTTATAAACATTGACCACGTGGCTACCCTGCGCAATGCCCGTCGCGAGGCCGAGCCCGACCCGGTGCACGCCGCCGCGTTGTGCATGCAGGCTGGCGCGCATGGCATTGTCTTTCACCTCCGCGAAGACCGCCGCCACATCACCGAGCGTGACGTACGGTTGCTAAACGAAACCGTCCACGCCAAGCTCGACTTTGAGTTGTCTACCGATCCGGATGTCGTCGATATTTGCTGCGCTACCCAGCCGACATTAGCCACGCTGGTGCCAGAGCGGCGCGAAGAGGTGACCACCGAAGGCGGGCTCAACGTTCAAGCCAATACTGATCGCCTGGATACCGTTATACCCCGGCTGTATGGTGCCGGCGTGGAGCAGGTAGCCTTGTTTGTAGATCCAGAGCCTGATCAGATCGAAGCCGCTGCCGTAACAGGGGCGAACGCGGTTGAATTGCACACGGGCGATTACGCCAACGCCACCACCGAGGACGCACGCAACGAAGAACTTCGCCGTCTTGCGAAAGCTGCGCAGGCCGCTCACGGAGCAGGTCTCCGGGTGCACGCCGGACACGGGCTCGACTACACCAACATCCAGGCCTTTGTGCGCACCGTGCCGCATGTGGCGGAGGTCTCCATCGGGTTTGCGGTGGTAGGCCGCGCCGTGCTAAGTGGCATTGAGCAGGCGGTCCGCGACATGCACCGCCTCATACAGACGGCTTAATCTCTTTTACTGCGACCCTTTACTATGTTTGATGATATCCCCGACGGGCACCGAAGCGGCTATGTCTCCCTCATTGGAAAACCGAATGTAGGCAAAAGCACGCTGATGAACGCGCTGCTTGGTCAAAAGCTTTCGATTGTAACCCGCAAGCCGCAAACGACGCGGCATCGCATTGTGGGCATTCACTCTGGTCCGGAGCACCAAGTTATTTTTCAGGATACGCCCGGCATCATTACTCCGGAGTATGGGCTGCACGAAGCGATGATGGGCCAGGTGAAAACGGCCATACGGGATGCCGACCTGCTGCTCTTTTTGGCCGATGCAACGTATGACACGCCCGACACACTCAGCCTTGAGCATATTCACGACAAGCCAGCGGTGCTCGTGCTCACCAAAATGGACTTGATCCCGCAGGATCAGGCGCTGCCGCTGGTTGAGAAGTACGTGGATCTGCATGCCTTTGAAGAGGTGGTGCCTACCTCAGCGCTCAACGGGTTTAACCTGGATGTGCTGTTGGATACGGTGCGCAACCACCTTCCAGAGGGGCCGCCGTTTTATCCGAAGGACATGGTTAGCGAACACCCGGAGCGGTTCTTTGTGGCCGAGATCATCCGCGAGAAGATCCTGGAGTACTTCCACCAGGAGGTGCCCTACTCAGCCCAGGTCAACATCGTGCAGTACAAGGAGCGCGCTGATAGCAAAGACTTTATCGATGCAGAGATTGTCGTTACGCGCGAGAGCCACAAGGGCATTCTGATTGGCAAGGGCGGGCAAGCATTAAAGCGGCTTGGCAAGGCGGCTCGTCGCGGTATCGAAGAGTTTGTTGGCGGATCGGTGTACCTGCAACTCCACGTAAAAGTGCGCAAGGACTGGCGCGACCGTGATTCGTTCTTGCGTGAGTATGGCTACCGAGACTGAAATCTGTTTGGATCTTGAAAGCTTGCTAATGTTAGGTAGTGGAGAGACGCGACATGCCACAGATCGCCGGAGACGCAAGCGGTCCCCGTCTACGGGCTTGACTCACCTCGTGCCGTTCCATAGCCCGGGATTAGGAGCGAAGCGGATATTCCGGGGGCTCTAGCCCTACATACAAAAACCCGCCTCACCAATAAATGACGAGACGGTATGTTCTCTCGTGGCGATGCTCTGCGTCGCCACGCTTGCCGGGACGCTCCAGCGTCCCCAGGTCGCTCTCCCGTTCTTTTCCGCTCCCGACAGTGGGCGCAATCCCTCCCCCCCAAATCCCCCTCCTCTGAGGCTAGTCCTTGCACATAACTTTTTCTTCACTATGTTGTTTATTTAACGTTGGTTGCCTCCACCGCCTGTTCAATGAAAGACTGTTGGATCCTACAAAAAGAACCCATCTGGGCGTCTTCTCGGGGGAATAGTCGGGGGAATGGATCCTGAATCAAGTTCAGGATGACATGTCGGGGGGACGGTGCTGGAAGACGAAAGCTCCCTTTCAACCCAAATGCCCCCCCCCGAACGTCATCCAGATCCTGAATCGAGTTCAGGACAGGCAAGCGAGCCTGCGAGCGCGATCCAGGATTCAGAAAAGGCATCGGTCGCACGAGGTCCCGCGGGCGCCGTCCCTCGTTCTGGCCAATCCGTTGATGATCCCGTCAACAACAAGTCCAGTCAACACCAAGTCCAGATTGCAACCCGTGATCAACGATTATCACCATCTCGAGTTGTGTGCATAGACTAGCCTCTGAGGGGGACGTGATGAACGCCTTCCACGGTTCCTTCCTCCCCGCGGTCGGGGCGCTTCGCCGCGCTCGCAATGACAAGATTGTGAGTTATTCTCGGTACGTTAGGTGGCCATGTGTTACCCGAAGATTGACCTGTGACAGAACACTATCTGGTGGCGGTAAGATGTTAAGTGGTTGAGATGTGGTTTACATTATCGCAACCTGTTCGGAACCCCCTCTCCCTACGGGTTTCTCCCCCTTAGCCAAGGGGGAGATGTCTACAGGATCACGCCTGCGGCGAAGCTCGAAGACAGAGGGGGTTTGAACAAGACAAAACTACGGTCGCCCACCGCCCTATCATTTAATGTTTATCCACTACCCACTAGCCCTACATACAAAAACCCGCCTCACCAATAAATGACGAGGCGGGATGATGGGCCAAAGGGGCCAGGTGTAAGTCCCTTGAGGTTGCGCGTGTTACGCCTCCTCATCGGGCTTTTCTTCGTCGCTGGTTTGGTCTTTGATCTCGCTAAGGTTGTCTTTATTCAGCACGTTATCGACAACCCCATATTTAGCCGCCTCTTGTGCGCTCATCCAGTAGTTGCGATCCGAGTCATCCTCAACGCGGTCGTAATCTTGTCCGGTGTGCTTAGCCAGAATCTCGAACAGGCGTTGTTTGAGCCAGAGAATTTCGCGTGCTTGGATCTCGATATCAGAAGCCTGGCCTTCTGCACCACCAAGCGGCTGGTGGATCATCACGCGGGAGTTAGGCAGGCAGGCGCGTCGTCCGTCTTCGCCTGCAGCCAGCAGTACCGATCCCATTGACGCCGCCAGGCCTACACAAATGGTGGCGACCGGCGCATCCACATACTGCATGGTGTCATACACACCGAGTCCGCTGTAGATGACACCCCCTGGCGAGTTGATGTACAGGTTAATGTCGCGCTCGGAGTCATCACTGGCCAGGTAAAGCAGTTGGGCCACCGTAAGGTTGGCCACCTGGTCGTTAATCGGCGTACCAATAAAGACGATGCGTTCTTTCAGCAAGCGGCTAAAGATGTCGTAGGCGCGCTCACCACGCGTAGTTTGCTCCACAACCATGGGCACGAGCCCGGACATAGGCTGATCGCCCATGCCGCCGCTGTAAATGCTTGAGGGGAGGGAGGTTAGGCTTTTGCTGAACTTTATAAAGTCGTCAACCATGAGGGCAATGCAGTTGCGGGAAGCGAATGATGGGGGACAAGCAAACCTTGTCGTGTTTTGTATGGTTCCTCTGTCCCCCGCACCGAGTGTGCTTAACACACCGACCACGGGGGATTTAGAGGACTTCGTTACGTTCGACGTTTGCAACGCGGGCTATGGCAAGCCATCACGTTGCTACGGAGCCGTAATGATGGAGGGCTCGTCTTCATCGTCGTTGTGATCATGGTCGTGGTCAGGCGCATGATCGTGGTCGTGGTCGTGCTGGGCCTCCATCTCTTCGCGGAACTCGTCCAGGGTCAACTCGCGCGTATCAAAGCGGGCAATCAGTTCATCGTACACCTTGCGGCTTAAGATTTGCTGTTCTACCTGGTCCATCATGCGAGGCATGGACTGGTAGAATTGCTGGATCTGTTGGGCGCTGATTTCGTCTTGCCCTTGCATTTGCTCGCCAAAGAACTCCTGGAAGTCCTCATCCGACACTTCGATGTTGGCGTCTTCGACCACCGCGTCGCGAATGAGCATCCAGCGGGCTTGGCGTTCGGCATCGCCCCGGTATTGATCGCGAAAGTGCGTATGGTCAAAGTCGTCGGGTAGCTCACCGTCGTACTCTTCTTCGGCGAGCTCTTCCTCAAACGAATCGAGGAACGACTCAACCACAGAGGGCGGCACCGGTACGGTGTGCAATTCGATCATGCGGTCTACGATTTCGCCCTGCACCATCTCGCGGGCCTGGCGCTCGTACGAGTCGGCAATGCGTTTGAACATTTCAGCACGAAGCTCCATCGGGTCTTCCATCTGACCATCCGTGATGCGGCGCACCAATTCCTCGTCGAAGGGCGGCAGGTCGCGGCGCTTCACGTCGTTTACGGTAATGTCAAACACACGCGCTTCCCCCTGCTCATCAGACGGCGGCGGGGGCAATTCGGCTCGTACGGTGTCGCCCGCTTCCGCGCCAATGATGGCCTCACGCATGGCGCTGTGCAGCCGCTCATCGTCAAGAAAGAACGTGACGTCTTCATCTCCCTCGCCAATAATCGGTGTTTCCGAGGCCAGATCGATGCGCTGCAGATCCACACTAACGTAGTCGGATTCGCCAGCAGGTTCACTGACCGGAACGAGATCGGCCTCTTGCTGACGCATGTTTTCGATCTCTTTGTCTACATCGTCGTCGGTCACCTCATGAATGAGCATGGGGATCTCTTCCTCGGACATGTCGGCCAGTTCGATTTCAGGGCGTACGCCAAAGCGGAGCACCGTGCGTAGGTCCTGGTCGATTTGGTAATCGACTTCAGAGAGTTGCGGACGTCCCATCATTTCGATGTCGTCCCGCTCGTTGAGAAGCTCCTCAAACGCGGTCTGCGTGACTTGCTCCGCTACGCGCATGCTCAAGCGGGGGCCGTGCATCTGTTTGACCATTTTGGCTGGGACCTTGCCCTTTCGGAAGCCCTTGATATTCATGTGAGATCGCTGCTCGCGCACGGCTTCGCGAACGCGGTCTTTGAGTTCGTCAGCAGAGGCGGTAACCTCTAGCTCGTATTCGACGGGCGATATCTCGGTGAGTGTCGTTTCCATAGATGATGGAGCATAACGTGATCAAGACAAGGCCACAACCATGCGCGGCGGGCGCAGGGCGAATGGCATGACGGCAAGAGATATAAATGCATTGCGTGCTCAAAAGATCACGTCTCTACGACGTATTGGGCGGATGGCACACCAAACACCCGTGAAAAGTGAACGGTGCGCATGGGCTCGACGATTGGTCTGCACCCTGAGTATGGATCTGAGTATGGATCTGGATGGAATGAATGGAGGCGCTCGTAGAACCCTGACGGGCAACAGTTCAATGTAACGCTTTTGCTTGGCGATGCACCTATCGTTTCCACCTCTCGTGTATACAGCAAATAATCACCACAGGCTTGTTGCATTGCTTTTTGGCCCGGCAAAGCGTTACAACTGATTGCTTGCCTGCTCGTTGCTTAGTGTGTTTCGTATGACAGTCGCCAACCGTTTTTGGTGGGGGAGCCCTTGTTGTTATGGGACACACGAAACTCAAATCCGTCTTTGTGTATCACGTCCTGAAGACAAGCTCATTTGTACACCATAAATACGCAAAAGTGATACACAAACCGTAAATTAGCTCCATGAACGCGTTATGTCCAAGGCTTCCCGCGTACCGGATACTGCGCGAATTAAAGGGAGACGTAATTACCTGTATGCGGACACATAGCGGGCGGAAACCCGCGCTGTACGTATTTGAACCGCTTAAGACATTGTTGGGACATACAGGTGAACACTTCATTTGAGCCCGCACGCACGGCCTTGTTATGCTGCAATCGCAAACCGCCCGTGGATCTGGAAAAGGCGCTTGTGGAGGCGGTAGCGGTGGTGGGGTGGGATAACGTGTTCTTGACATACCGTCGTGGCTGACTGTATATTAGAGCTACCGTCTTCTCAATTTACGCAAGGCTCCTCATGAACATCTCCTCGGCGGGATCGGTCATTAGCACCATTCTGCGGCACGATGCTAAGCAGACGAGTTACAAGATCGCGCTGCTTCGTAGCATCAATGACGTGGTGCTCAATTATCCGACGCTTAACGCACGCGGCACCGATATCGCAATTCCATTGCTCACGCTGGCCGAGCACTGGATAGCTTATTACTGGCCATTTGTGGATACGGAGGCGCCGATCTGGCAGGGCATACGTTCGGATCATAACGGGGAGTTACGTAACGACATAGCATTTCGTCCGCAGCTTTCCGCACTCTATCGCGCCTGGTCTGATCTTCACGGCTCATCGCGTCCCGCAGACGGATTTTTACTCTTCGACGAGATGCGCGTGGAGCGCAAGCGCGAATCTCTTCCCGCCTCTTTGAATGACCGCTACCGTACTGCCCGGAAAAAGGTGTCCAGATCCATTCGGTATCCAATTAAATACGCGGGACCAGGTCAGTGGACAGTTTTTCAAAAGCCTAAACCGCTGTACCAACTGGATGCGTCAGTTCGTGCGCTTCCCAGCACGCCGGGCAACTACTCCTGTCTCGTGGTCCCTGCCGATCTGTGGGATACGTTTCGCGAGCTTTCGTTGTGGGTCGAAGCGCTCTGCATCCACGAATGGTGTTTGTTTACGGAGACAGTCGAACAGCCCAGTTCAGAGGTAGACCGCGGCACGGTCTACAGGCTCCTCACAGCTCGTCCCGACAGCCGTACAGCGCTTACGTGGGAGCGCAACCACATCGATGTGCTCATGATGGAAGGCCACGTGTTCACCTGTCCGTGGTCAGAAAAGCAACTTCGCTCCGGCAGCGATTACGCCGTTGATCACCTCATTCCGCTGGCGGTCTATCCGATCAACGAGTTGTGGAATCTGGTACCCACGGATCCCAACTTCAACAGCCACAAAAAGCGCGATCGTCTTCCTACCGAAGAGCGCCTCCAAACGGCACGCCCGCACCTCGTTAATGCATACCAGCACTACGTACAACAGGCGGATCTGGAGACCGCACTCCGCAGCGACGTAGCGCATCGGTTTACAGAGGTAGACCTTCAGGGGACCTCATTCCCCGAATCGGTCACGCACGCTACCATGCAGTTCATCAGACAGGTGGCAAACGCCCGCAACTGGTCCCGTTTCTAACGCCATAGATCACCATTCTGCTATGTCCAATCAGCCCAATCCCAACGCACACCTCACCGCAAAAGAGCGCGATCGCCCTTCGTATCCCACACGTCGCCTGCTCTCCATGAACCGGATTGAGGGGCGCGTGCTCGATTTTGGATGCGGACACGGTGCCGACGTCACCTTTTTGCGTAAGAAGGGATACGACGTGACGGGCTACGATCCACACTACGCACCGGAGAAGCCAGAAGGACGCTTCGACACGATTCTGTGTCACTACGTGCTGAATGTGCTGATGCGGCGCGCTCAGGCCCGTGTGCTCATGGAGGTGGCTGAGTTACTGGATCCGTCTGGCAGCGCATACTTCACCGTACGGCGCGATGTAAAACGGCCCGGATTCCGCATGCATTACGTGCATCGCAAACCCACGTATCAGTGCAACGTGGTGCTTCCCTACGAAAGCGCACTACGCACGGAGTTCTGCGAAATATATCGCTATCGGCATTACAACCAGCGGGATACGACGGGAGACTGCCCGTTTTGCCATCCCGATGCGGAGCGCGAACTGATCACCGAATCCGCTCAGGCCTACGCCATCCGCGACAAATATCCCGTATCCGACGGACACGTCCTGATTCTGCCGAAACGCCACGTAGAATCATACTTCGATCTGCATCCCGCCGAACAAACCGCCTGCTGGATGCTTGCGCAGCGCGTACAGGAGCTGCTGACTGAGCGCTACGGGCCAGACGGCTTCAACGTGGGAATCAACACCGGTGCAGCAGCCGGGCAGACCGTGTCCCACGCCCACATCCACATCATCCCCCGCTACGAAGGCGATGTCGCGAATCCCACCGGCGGCGTGCGGGGCGTGATTCCGGAAAAGGCGGATTATACTGGATTTACATGAGTGTGTGCAGACGCCACTCGTGCAGGAGGGACCGTGCGGCCCCGTGGACTGTTGGGCGGTAGAGATTTTGCCAGATTGGGCGGTCCAGGGCTTCGCTACTTTGGAAGTCGCTCTTGTAATTCCTGGCAGCCCTGTTGTAGTGACGGGAGGTTCAGTTCGGCGCATGCGGAGCCAATGTGACGAACAAGTGCATCAACGGCGGGCTGGCAATCACGCTCACGATCCAGCTTCGGATATGCGTCCCTTTCGTTTACGTCGCGTCCTTGCAACGCATAGATCCATGTTTCAATGTTGCGCTTGGGGATGAGAAGGCTAATGAGCTCTGCAGACTTGCGCCGTGCAAGATCGCAAGAACTAAGTTGTTGCTGAAGCTCTCGCTGTCGTTCCTGAACCGAATACGCATCAGCATCCATCATCACGATCAAGCCGATATCCATGTGGGAGCTTTTTCTGCGATACACAGCTACTTCGTCAGCGTACGACTCACGCACCCACTGCTCAGCTGACCCTTTCCCGCTTGGAGCTTGCTCGATGCGAAAGCGGCGGGTTGAAAAGCCCAACTCCTTCAGAAGCCGATACAAAAAGGTGCGATGTTGAATGTCCTCACATACAATGATAATTCGTGCGTTACGATGTCCCATCTGCGTATTCATTCATTGATCCATCCGCGGGCAACGAAATCAGAAACCGTGATGCGGCCCAACTCATCGACATCGATAGGTTGAGTTCGCACAGGTCCTGCGCTAGATCGAGAGAAGAGAAGCCCCTTCTCTAAAGCCAATAGATCGATAAGTTCGGGGTGATGGGAGATTAAAATTGCTTGGGCATCGGATTCCTGACATGCCATTTCTAATTCTAAGAGCCAGGGCTGAATTTCAGGCAGAGCAAGATAGTTTTCAGGCTCATCAATGCATAGAATGGTTCCTTTGTGCAAGGTGAAGCGCATGATCGCATAGAGCACGATCAATGCACGCTGCCCGTCAGAAAGCTCGTCGAAACGATATGATGTGAGTTCATCATGCGACGCGTCTGTATTATGATCAATTTGCATTTCCATGATCCGTCGCTCTCCTCCATCGGAGAGCATACGAAGCGTTTGAAACCCATCAATCACTTCGCGGAGATCGTCAAAGAACTCTAACTGCTGGTTGGGACGCTCTTGAGAGACATGCCGGTACCACGACGCAAAGTTCGTAAATCCAACATCAGGTTGTGTAGCTTCCTTTTTGCTCTCGGCCGTCATCGAAAACGGCGCGATTCGCAAGATGTGGGTATTTGCAAGCCGGCGCTTAAAATGCGTCAGCCGCTTGTTGTCATTCCGTGGCATGATTGTAGCCAGTGCAGATCGGCTCCAATCAAACGGATACGTAGGGCCTTTTGAGAAGTCGTCTCGGTACAACTGGACTTCCCCCAACTCGAATGAGAAAAGAGGACGACCATCCAGATGAAGACATTCTTTCTGGATGCGTTGTTGTACATTCTCAAGGTCGTGCTCTACCTCCAGTCGGTAGGTGTACACTCTCCCATCGTCCTCAACAACCAGCTCGATGGTTTGCGTATTACGGTGTTGCCAGCGGGTCAATGTTCGCGATGAAAATACGTCTCCAATCTTTTTTTCGTCAATGACCAGTTTCTTGATGGCAGAAAGCACTTCGAAAAATGCTGTCTTTCCAGCACCATTGTCCCCAATCAGAAGATTGAGGGAGTTGAGATTGATCTCCGTGTTATCAAAGCATTTGTAATTGTCGATGTAGATGCTTTGCACCATAAATACCCCCTGTTGTGATTGGGTGTCAGCGTCCAAACTACCCCACCACCAGCCGCTCGGCTTCTTCCTGCAGCGTGGTGCGGCCCAGCGCCTCGCCGATGAGGGTCGCCGAGGTGGCGTCGACGATGCGGACGTTCACGTAATCGCCCTTCTCGTAGTCCTCGCGGTCGAACACCACCATCTTGTTCGTGTCGGTGCGTCCGCAGAGCTGGGCGTCGCTCTTCTTGCTGGGGCCTTCCACGAGGACGGTATGTTTGCGTCCGATCTCGTTGGCGTTGCGCACCTCCGAGATGCTGCGCTGCAGTGTGATGATCTCCTCCAGACGGCGTTGCTTTACGTCGTCTGGCACATCGTCGTCGAGCTTGCGGGCCGCGTACGTATCCGGACGCTCGCTGTACTTGAACATGTAGGCGTGGTCGTACTCCACCTCGCGCATGAGGGAGAGCGTGTCCTGATGCTGTGCCTCCGTCTCGCCGCAGAACCCGGCAATGATATCCGTCGATAGCGAGATGCCCGGACACAGCGCTTTGGCGCGATCCACCAGGTCCAGGTACTGCTCGCGGCTGTACGTGCGGCGCATGCGGTCGAGCACTTCGGTGTTGCCGTGCTGCACCGGCAGGTGGATGTAGTTGCACACGTTGTGCCGCCGGGCATGCACCTGCAGCAGCTCGTCGGAGCAGTCTTTCGGGTGACTCGTGGAGTAGCGAATCCGAAGCTCGGGCGACACCTGGCTGATGCGGTCGAGCAGCTCCGCAAACGACACGTCGGTGCCGTCGTCGTCGGTGTAGTGGTACGAGTTCACGTTTTGACCGAGCACCGTCACCTCCTTGTAGCCCTGGTCAACCAGCTCCTGGCACTCGCGCAGAATAGTGGATACAGGGCGGCTGCGCTCACGTCCGCGGGTGAACGGCACCACACAAAAGGCACACATGTTGTCGCAGCCACGCATGATAGAGACGAACGCCGAAATCCCGTTCGAGTCGTATCGGACGGGCGAGAGGTCGGCGTAGGTTTCTTCTTTGGAGAGCTGCACGTTCACTGCGGCTTGGCCGGTCGAGTCGGCTTCGGCAAGCAGACGCGGCAGATCGCGGTAGGCGTCGGGGCCCACCACCAGGTCAACGCGCTTTTCCTGCTCCAGCAGCTTTTCGCGCAGGCGTTCGGCCATGCAGCCGAGCACGCCGATCATCATAGGCGCATCGCGCTTGCGCTTCTTGGCCCGAAGCATGTCGAGGCGGCGCCGCACCTTTTGTTCGGCATTCTCGCGTATCGCACAGGTGTTGATGAGCGCCACATCGGCCTCGTCAACGTCGTGGGTCAGGCCGTAGCCGTTGCTCTTGAGGACCGACGCCACGATCTCTGAATCCGACACGTTCATCTGACAGCCATACGTCTCCAGATACACCTGCCGCGCCCCCTGCACCTCGTGCCCGGCCATCTTCGGACGGTCAAGATCGTCGGTGTCGATGTCGTCGTTTTCCTGGGCGCGCTCACGACGCAGTTCGGTATCCAGAATGTTGATGTCTTGAATCGGCTCCATAGCGCGATATCCGATAGGTAGAGTCAAACTATATGCGTCGATGCTTTACGCAACGGGCGTTATGCGGTTCAGCCGTTTCGCGTCTTCGACGTTGTCGCGCCGCCAGTCGTAATCGAACTGAAAGCAAGTGAAATGTCCATCGCCATAGTCGGTGGAGCCGAGGGGCAGCGCGAGTTCCATGCTGCAGGTGAGCACAATCAGACCCGAAGCGAAAAACGAGCGCCACATATGCACACCAGTTGGTAGGAAAGTGCATCCGTAGTTTGAGTGTGCGGAGATCCGGCGTTGTTACATCACCTGTAGCATCGTTTCTCTTCTACTCGTAACCTTTTCAGGGCTCTGATCGTGGATGGAGTGTCACGATATCTGCAGCGTTCCGTTATATAGTCCGCCAGCCATGCTATATCTTCAGATTCCAGCGACATGGTGTTCCGTTGGTGTGTTGCTTCTAATGCTGCTGCAAACAGCACCGAGTCATGCGCAGGATGCCGACTGGGACATCGCCCGCTATGATGTAGACGTGGCGGTGGATACCAGCGGCACGTACGCCGTCACCGAGCAGATTGCGTTTGACTTGCGCCAGGGCACGTTCACCCGGGGCGAGCGGCGCATTCCCACCCGGCAGATGGACGCGCTGCGCGATGTTGAGGTGACCAGTTCCGAGGTGGCAATCACCGACGTATCCACCCGTACGCAAAGCGGCGAGCGGGTCATTCAGTGGCAGTACCCCGAGCGCGACACCCTCACGACGTTTACGCTAACGTACACCGTGGAGGGTGCGCCCTACACCGAAAACGGACGCACGGTGATCGACTGGCAGGCGGTGGGGGATGCGTGGAATGTGCCCATCCGCGCGATGCAGGCGACCGTGCAGCTTCCGTTTCCCGAGGTGGAGCGCGATTCTATTCGACTGGAACCTGCTGCTGACGCCTCACTCGACTCTATGGAGGCGGGATGGCAGGCTACATTCGCTTACGGCGAGTTGGCTCCGAACGAAGGCTATCGCCTGCGCATCCACCTGCCCCGCGTGATTGATGCGCCCGAGCGCACGTCAAGCAGCCCAGAGTGGACAAAGGTATTTACCGGGATCGGGCTGGGACTCTTTGGGATGATCGGGGGTGGAGCAGCCGCGTGGTGGCTCGGACGCCCCCCTGCGCCGTCGGTCCGGCGTCCGCGTGAGCCCCGGCTGCCGATCAGTGAGGCCGGCTACCTGGTGCTGCGCGAGCAGATGTACGGCTGGCACCGCCTGTTTAGCGCGATGATGTTTGATCTCGCCGAGCGTGGGCACCTTACGTTGCGACGCGCAGAGAAGGAGGCGTCGTGGACTGAACCATCTACGGAGACAATCGAAGTAGAGGTGCACGCGCAGTCGCACACGCTCTCTGATCGTGAAGAAGCGCTCATCGAGGCGTTGCGCTCGCACGATACGCTAACCGACTTCTTTCAGAAGAAGGGGACATGGCAGCATAGACAGGTGAAGCAGATCCGCAACGACCTGGTCGCACGCGGCTGGATCATAGAGCACCCGGCGCGTTCGTGGGGGAGTGCGCTGGGCGGCGTTGCACTTTTCGCGGGGGGACTTGCAGGGCTGTTTACGCTTTCGGGATGGATGGCCGCTGTAGCTGCTGGACTTGGGATGGGAGCAGGTGTCGGTGGTGTGCTCATCGCCACGCAGTATCGTACGCTCAGCGAAACGGGCGTCCGCGAGCGGGCCGAGGTGCAGGCGTATCTGGATCGGGAGCGCACCGCGGTCGAATCTACACTCGATGCCAATCCTGTGGCGGCGGCGCACCGGTTTGTAGAGGTGCTACCGTGGCTGACGCTCGACACGTCGGTGAATAGCACGTATGTGAAAGCCATCAACGACGCGTTGGAGAAACGTCCCAATGCGGTCACGCTGCCGCCGTGGATCGAAGACCGCGTGGGAAAAGGGGAAAGCAAGGAGGTCTTCACCACCTTCCTGCCGCTCTACATCGTGATGATGAGCAGCACATCGGTATCGGCTTCTGGGAGCGGTTCGTCTGCCAGTAGTGTATCCGTCGGCGCAGGTGCTACCGGTGGTGTCGGCGGAGGCGGTGGGGGCGTGTCGTGAATCCGAATTCGCTACGGAGCCATCAGAAATACGATTGGTGCAAAGGGAGTGTACAAGCGGCCTGTCTGATCGCAGATTGATATTGGGTGCCATTATTCAAAACTGTACCAGTACGCTGTCACCAGCGTGTCATTTTGTATGCTAACATGCATGTCATTTAATGATCTTATGCTTTGTATATTCTGTCTTGCTTTTGTTGGATACTGATACGACCCATCTTATAAGCTGTAGGTATCTAATGGCAAACAACCCTTGTAGTCGGTTCAAATAATATATACATTGCGATGCATACGACTTTCACAAAGTTAATAACGATATGCAGCGCTCTTTTCTCATTTGTGGACTGGCCCTCTGTGTTGCTCTTTTGGGTTGTAATGATCGTATGATCAATGCGGTTGGACACGAATCAGCCTCGATTGGAGATAGCACAATCGAGTTGGTTGACGGTGCGCCGACAGGCACGGTAAAGGGGCATGTCGTTGATGCGAAAACGGGGGACAAGCTTCCTGGAACAACCGTAAGTTTTCCCGAGCATGAGCAGGGAACAGCTGCAGATGGAAGCGGCACGTTTCGCATCGAGGATGTGCCTCAGGGCGCGCACCACCTTGTTGCCAAGTTTTTGGGCTACCACACTGCTGAGACGTCAGTCGATCTCACCGAAAACGGTGTTTACCTCCGCATTTCGTTGGACCGGAAGCCTGAAGATCAGTTGGGTGATATTATTGTTCTGAAATGTTTTCCGTCGGATTCGAAGGATGAAGGTGAGTAGCAGATGCTGCATATACAGCCAAACTCGGCTCTTCTCAAATCATCTCCAGTCCAATGTCCATACTACGGACTCTTTCCATCATCATCAGCGGATGTGCCATGCTGGCAGCCGTGTGGATAACTGGCGCAGCCCCCTCAGCAGGAGTCCTCAAGTTCGGAGGAAAGCCTACCAATAACACAGACGGCAACACCTTACCAAACACTGGCCAAGAGCGCGCCCCCGCAGTTCACCCAACGCCCCCGCCCACAGCCAGCCAGTGAGCGCACCGTTCGGTCGGGCTCGTGGAGGGAGGTCGGTGCCGAGCGTCCGGCGCTCATCAATCCCCGTGCGCTTCGCGCCTATCGGGGCGATGTCTTTTTCCGCAATGAGTCCGAGCACAAGGTGTATCGGTACACGCCCGATGGCGAACATGTGCGCACGTATGGAGAAGGGCGCGGCGTTGGGCCGGGCCAACACATGAACGTAAAGGGATATGGCATTGCATCAAATGGCCAGGTGGTTGTAGGTGATGTACAGGGCCGAAAAATCTCGGTGTTTAACGAAGATGGGACTGTGGAGCGCACGGAGCGCCCCGACTTTGACCTCATGCGACTGGGAGTTACGAGCGATGACCAAATCGTCACGTTGGCGGCACCTACTGCCGTACGGTTTCGATCTCTGATGGGAGGCGGCCATCGAGAAGGGGAGGACGTTGTGCGCGATCCATACAAGTGGATTGGCGTGTTAGATGGCGGTCTACGGGGCGACTCTCAAGGCGGCGCCATCCAGTTCTCATTCTACTATGGCTACCTGATTCGGTGGCATGGCAACGGTAGCATCGATTATATCCGCGAAATGATCGGTGATTACCCCCCTACGCCTACTGAACCGGCAGGCGCTACAAAACGCGCAGTGCAGAGCCAAATTCGCTTTCGAGTAAACGATGTGTCGATTCAGGATGATGAAGTCCATGTGCTGTTAACGTTTTTTGAGTCAGATGAAAATTCGCATATCGTAGATGTGTATAACTTGAGAAGAGGCACCTATCTGTACAGCTACGAACCGCCCAAGCCTTTGCGGAGCCTTGCCGTTTCGCGTGATCATATCATTGGTGGGCAGGACACCACCTTCGTCGTGTGGGATCGCAGCGCGGTTGCAGAGTGAGCGTATATGCCGTCTCGCGGGGCATGATGGAGGCAGGTTCTACCGGTGGCGCGTCGCAGGGCTGCTCCCGGGTAGTGGTTGATTGTACGTGATCGTTTTACGGCTTGAGGATGGATCTGCAGGTTATCCTGACGCCGATAGGCGAACGGATCGGGGCCGCCGTCTGCTATCCCCAGCAAGGCCGCGCGTTGTAGCATTCCCTGTGTGCCTTATACCGTAGTCCTCCGTCGGCTCGTGTTGAGATGCTTCACTGAGTTCAGCATGACTCATGAGAAAATGCGGGGACGAATGCCTTTGGAGAGGCCCTCATGTAACGTTTTGCCACTACCTACTGCTGTGTCACAACTGAATGCCTCCTCGTCGCGATGTACAACCGGCATGACCTTCGGCCCCTCTGCGTCGCGACGGACGAATAGACGCTCTGCGTCCAACGTACCCCCAAGGTAAAGAAACCAGGTGGTGGATTGGGGGACGCGGGAGCATCCCAGCAGGCGTGGCGACGCGGAGCATCGCCACGAGAGTTGGAATTTTGCGCGTCCGCCAGTCATCCTGCCGCCGTGAGACGGAAGGGTCTCAACGCCATCCTTGCAGGTCTGGCACATCCGGCCTGATGGCAGGAGATTGCGTCGCTCCGCTCGCAATGCCAAGGGTGTGAGTGTTTCTCGGTACGTCAGGGTACACATGCGTTACCCAAAGATTGACGTGTGACAGCGCACTTACAGATAGATGCGTACGCTCAGCACGTTCATCAAGTCGGTGACGTACGGTTCAACTACAGCGGCGTAGTTAACATCCACGTCGAGGGTGCCAAGCGACTGACTGAGGCCAAATCCAAGGCTGGGCTGCCATCCGTTGATGCCGTCTTCGCCCAGCCGGTCGATGCCGCCCCGAACGGTAAACGTTTCGACGAATGCATAGCTCACTCCGATGCGTCCCATGGATTCGTGGAGGCGAAAGTCGCGCGTTTCAAATCGTTCGCTGGGCTGGGCCGAGCCCTCGCGGGGGAGGCGCACGCGTTGTTCGCGGTCGGTGAAGCGCGATTCGTACTCGGCCAGCAGACGCAGACGGTCGTCAAGCAGGCGGTGCGAGGCGCTCACGCGGACGCGCACAGGAAAGAAGTCGGTGGCCGAGCGCCCGCCCACGCCGCCCGTATCCCACTCGTATTTTGCCAGCAGATCGCTCACCGAGAGCCCAATGTGCGTGCCTGATTGGACGGTGTAAATCAGTCCCAGATCTACGGCCAGTGTTTGCACCGTCCCGACGTCATCGACCAGATCGGCGAAGTAGAGCTTGAGCGTAGCGCCTCCGGCCAGGCGGTCCCAGAACTGATTACCAAAAGCCAGAAACAGTGCATACTCGTCGGTGGAGAGCGTTTCGGTGGGGCGTCCGTCGCTGTCACGCCCATCAATGTCGCTCACGCCCGCTCGCATCACGCCTGTGCTCAGGCCGGCGGTGGGGCCAAGTGGAGCGTCAAAGGTGATGTGCTGCATATCGCGATCGAACGTCATGAGGGCCGCCGAGAGCGAGATGTTTTGCGCTTCAATACCTGGAGCCAGGGCTGGGTTGTAAAACGCTGCCGACTGCGTTCCGGGGGCGGCGCTTACCGCATTGCCCAGCGCCATTCCATGCGCTCCGAACCCAACGCGGGCAAATGCCCCAGCCCCGGCGTCTTGGGCCTGCACGGTATGTCCTATGCTACTTGCAAGTAGGAGGGGGCCTACAAGCAGAGCCAGCAGGGCATGCCACACAGATGGACTAAATGGCTTGTGCAATACATCCATGACGCCTCGAAATCAGTCAATCAACAAAATTTTGCCACGGGCTTCGTCCTGATCGGTCTCCACTTCATAGAAGTACGTCCCGTTGGGGAGGCGCAGACCGCCGTCGTCGGTGCCATCCCATGCGATTTCTTGTTCGCCGGGCCCATCGCCCTGAGCACGAAGCGTGCGCACAGGCCGCATGTTAAAGTCGTACAGACGGATACGGGTAGACCCGGCCTCGGCCCGCTCATAGCGGATGCGCACCACGCGATCTGACGAAGGGGTAAAGGGATTGGGATACGCGTAGGTCTCCACACCGTCGGTGCCGGGCTCGTCGGGGTCGAGCGGGAAGTTGGTGCGGAAGAGCGTCCAGGTGCGTCCGTTGTCGGTGCTGCGCAAGAGGCCATCGGTGGTGCCAGCCCATACGGCATTGCGGGTGGTGGTAACGGATCGTACGCCCGCGTCGGGGCGATGGAACTGACGCTCGTCGGCCAGTTCAAAGCGGCGCACGGCGGTCCAAGAAGCACCATCGTCATCCGAGATAAAGAGGCCGTTGTCGCCGCCCGCGTAGATGTGGTTGTCGTCGAAGGCCAGGTCGAAGATGCGTTCGTCGACCAGAGTTTGCTCGTAGGTGGCGCCGCCATCGAGGGTGCGGGTTACGCCGAAGCGCTGGGCGGGTGCCCCCGGGCGATTTATGGGCCAGGTGACCATCCAGATGGCGCTTCGGTTGGTGGTGCGTGGTTGTTCGGCCAACACCACGACATTGTCGCCGGTGAGAGCATCGGGCGTGCCGGTATGCGTGTCGCGCGTCCAGGCATGGTTGCCGCCAGCTGCCACATCGTTGGGGGCCGAGCGGTTCACGCCGCCTGCGGTGCCAGCCCACACGGTGCCCGTTTCGTCAACGAGTACCGTAGCCCCAACATGATTAAGCCAGCCTTGTCCATTATCAAACGGGGCGACCTCAAAGTCGTAGGTGGCCTCGGGGGTAATGGCATCAAGGGTGTCGGGGGGGAGTACAACGCGGGTCCAGCTTTCGGCTTCATCGGTGCTGTAGCGCAGACCGGCATTGCCGCTAGCTACCCAGAGCGTGTCGCCCGAGGGGGAGCGCGCCAGGTCTTGCGGAGCGCTTCCTGCTTCTTGTACGATGGGGCGGGCCGAGAGGGTGTTGTTGCCATACGTGATGAGTGTGTCGCCAATGGTATCGAGCGCTGCTGGAGCTTGCTCGAACGAGTCGCCGCCATCCGACGATACTAAGAATCCGCCGGCTGCGGGAACGCCATCCGAATCGAAGGCAAGTCCTGCCGTAACTCGTCGAGTGTCTGTGGGATCGGTGTGCAGGTCGATGGCAAAGAGGACATTATCCTGCAAAGCGGGCACCTCTGGATCGCGAAAGGTAGCGCCGCCATCGGTGGTGAGCGTCAGGTTGGGGCCGGCCCATAGCGAGTCGCCCTGTGCACCCAGGACCTGCACGAAGTTGCTTCCGGGGCCCGGTACGTCGGTGAATCCGGCGGCTGGGGTTTGGGCGGGTGCGGTGGCTGGCATGAGTAGGGCTACACATCCCCATAACATCGCCATGGCAGAACCCAGCACGGAAGGGGTGAAGTGGGTGTTCATGAGGCGGTGGTGGTATCGGGCACAATGCGAAACTGGCCAAGGGCAACGTTGCTCTGCAGGCTATCGGTGGCGGTGGCAAAGACGCGCACGGTGTACTGATTGAAGTCGGCAGGCAGGTCGATGCGTGCGTTGATGCCGTACTGGTTATCCTCGGGGAGAGCCGGGAGTTCGCCCACCGCGCCTATGTTCGCGCCACTGGCCAGAATGGAGAACGATACGCGTTCGATGGGCGCATCCCCGGGGAGAGCGTCGGCGAGCATCACCAGATCAACGGGGACGGTATCGGCGGTATCACTAACGATGACCTCTTGGGGCGCATACTGCAGGTTTTCGATGCGTGGAGGAGTTGGGTCGACCTCGGGGGCACCGGGTGGGTCATCACATCCGCTCATCGCAAGCAACAGGGCGGCCAAAACGGCCAGGGTAAAGCGCAGCATGGCGTTATACGATGGTGAGCGGTTTTAAGCTAAAGCACGAGATAAAGATGGCGATGCACAAATACCCCACCCAGCGGCGACCGCGCGAGAGCGGTTCGCGTTTTCGCACCGGGGGATGCTCAACCTGAATGAGCCACACGATGAGGAGGGTCCACACCAGCCAGCCGGTATACCCAATGGTATGCAAGCCAAGCCATTGCAGTTGCGCCAGGGCGGTACCCAGCAGCAGCCCGCCCAGGCTAAGAGCTTGCATCAACGGATTGTTGCTGAAGATGCTGCGTCCATACAAGTACAGAATGCCGGTTAAGATCCCCCAGGCCATCCACAGTCCCCAGTCGCTGTAGTCGAGTAGTGCAGGGAGGGCCGTTTCCATGAACCCGATGCTGCCCGAAAGCAGCAGGATCCACACAAACAGCCGGGCAAGGCGTCGATGCCAGCGGGCTCCCACCAGGGCATACAGAATGTGTCCGCCGTCGAGTTGGCCTACGGGGAGTAGGTTCAGCGCCGTGAAAAAGAGAGCCAGCCATCCGGCAAAGAGCACCGGATAGTGGTAAATCTCCCACATAGGTGGCACGTTGTCAAAGAATTGCGAGAGCGTCCAAAACAGCGGGGTTTGGCCCACGACGATAAGAGCGGTTTCCTCGTCGTCCACCTCAGGGGGCTCGTCGGGGAAGGTGCCGTACTGCTCGATGTGCTCCTTGAGCGGTTCGTGTCCGGGTTGGTCGAGCAGATACTCGGGGGGCGGCAGCGTGGCAAATGCATACAGCAAGATGCCAAAGGCCACGACAAACCCCGCGACGGGTCCGGCGGCGCCAATGTCGAACAGCTTACGCATCGACGGAATGGGCTCCCGAATCCGAATAACGGCTCCAAAATTGCCGATGCCGTTGAACGGAAAGGGAATGTAGTACGGCAGCGAGGTGCGCACGTTGTGGTAGCGGGCGGCAAAGTAGTGCCCAAACTCGTGCACCGTCAAGAACGTGAGCAGCGGAATGGCATAGCGGAAGCCATCCAGCCAGAAGTGGTACTCGCCTGCCACTTCATAGTACAGAACGCGGTTCACCCAGATCGCGCCCGCGTACACGGTGGATCCGAGCGTGAGCATAAAAAGCAGAATGTGTAACCACACCCGATCCTCGGAGGCGCTAGCTGTGCGTGATGAGCGGGGCGGCGACGGAGGGGTAGACATGAAAGGGAGGAATCAGGAAGGATGTTGAGCTGGGGCGCTTGAACGGACGGTGTGTGGCGGTTTTAGCAGTTCATGTTTTTCCCTGGGGGCTAAGTAAAGTCAGGCACGAAGTTGGGGTTTTGTGCGTTTCAAAGCGGCATCATGTACGTCCGAACATTCTTAATACACGCTCTCATTCGTACGGCGTCACGCTTCACATAAGTGATTGATCTACGTGGCTTTGCGGAATCCCTCCCCCTAAATCCCCCTCCTCTGAGGGGGACCTGAGGGATCCCTTCCACAGTTCCTTCCTCTTCGGGGAGGAAGGGTAGGATGGAGGGGAAACCACTCGGCAATCCCCAAAACCATTGTTGAGGTCACTTAGTGCTGTGTCACAGGTCAATCTTTGGGTAACGCATGGCCAACCACCTAACGTACCGAGAATAACTCACAATCTTGTCATTGCGAGCGCAGCGACGCAATCTCATTGCTTTCAGGTCGGATGCAGCCGCCCAATCAACGGCATGAGATCGCCACGTCGGTCGCAAGCTCTCCCGCGAACTGGACAGGGCCGCTGTATGCGTCAGTAGCTGCTGAGCATCGAACAGGCTGTGGAGGCGTCACAGCACGCTGTGACGGTACGGGGGCCTCCACACTAAGCGCATACTTTTCTCACGGTCAGGGCACGTACCATGAAAGGTGGTTTGTTGGTATCATCGTGCAGGCTGTCACTCGCCCTGAACTCCAACATTGACACGTGATCGTACTCATGTGAGGTCGGCGAGTCCGGTGGCCATGCGGTCCATCGCTGTTTCCAGATCGTCCATCGAGGATGCGTACGAGATGCGCAGTCCACCAGGGGCGCCGAAGGCTTCGCCAGGGACGAGCGCTACGTGGTGCGTTTCGAGCAGGTACATGCAGAGCGCTTCGCTGCTGTCAATGGCGGTGCCGTTGGGCGTGGTGGTTCCAAACAGTGCTGACACATCCGGAAACAGGTAGAAGGCGCCCTGGGGCGTAGGGCATTGCAGGCCGTCCATTTGACGCAAGCGCTCGATGACGTAGTCGCGGCGTTGACGGAAGGCGCGCACCATATGGCGTACCGGCTCCATATCCATCGCTAGCGCGGCGGCACCGGCTTTTTGCGAGATACTGCTGGGGGCCGACGTGAGTTGTCCCTGCACCTTGGCGGCGGCTTTGGTGATGGCCGTAGGCGCTGCCAGGTAGCCCAGGCGCCAGCCCGTCATGGCGTAGGCTTTCGAGAAGCCGTTCACCGTGAGCGTGCGGTCGTACATGCCGGGCAGGCTGGCAAACGCGATGTGTTCGGCGTCGAACACGACATGCTCGTAGATCTCATCGGACAGCACATACACATGGTCGTGGGTCTGGAGGACCTCTGCCAGGGCGTGGAGTTCGTCTTCGGTATATACCGATCCGGTGGGATTTGAGGGGGAGCACATCACCAGCATGCGTGTGTCTTCGGTGATGGCGTCGTCGAGTTGTTCGGGCGTCAGCCGGTAGTGTTGTTCAGGGGTCGTGGACACGACGCGCGGGGTGGCGCCGGCAAATCGGGCCATTTCGGGGTAGCTCACCCAGTATGGAGCGGGAATCAGCACCTCGTCTCCGGCATCGCACAAGACATGCATGCCCAGGGCCACCGATTGCTTGGCTCCGTTGGAGCACAGGATCTGTTCTGGGGTGTAGGAGAGCCCGTTATCGCGTTGTAGCTTCTCGCAGAGCGCCTCGCGTAGCGACGGCATGCCGGGGTTTTCCGTGTAGTTGGTGAACCCGTCGGCAATGGCCTGGACCCCGGCATCGGCGATGGGCTGGGGAGTGTCAAAGTCGGGTTCGCCGGCGCTTAAGGCAACAACCGGGTGGCCGGCGCGACGTAAGGCCGAAGCCTTTGCTTTCATTGCAAGAGTGGCCGAGGGTTGCATTTGAGCAACACGGGCGTTGAATCGGGGGGGAGCAGAATCAGCCATGCGAAGGCGGGAGGTAAGCGATAAAGAGTGGAGACGAAGGTATCAGGAGGCGGTAGACTTAGCGTTCCGCTTAGCGTTAAGGGCTTCCACGACAGGGGGCGGCACGAATTTCGACACATCGCCTTCCCATCGGTTCACATCGCGCACGATCGAGGCGCTCACAAAGGCGTGCTCCTCCGAGGTCATAAGGAAGATCGTTTCGACATCAGGGGCGAGCTTGCGGTTGGCGAAGGCCATTCGGAACTCATAATCGAAGTCGCTGACCTGACGCAGGCCACGGACAAGCACATCGGCTCCGGTTTCTTTGGCGCGGTCGACAATCAAGCCTTCGTGCGCTGCCACCCGAACACCATCGAGCGAGGGGGTGCAGGCTTCAATGAGCGCGATGCGTTCTTCGGTCGAAAAGAGTGTTTTCTTTGTGGCGTTTACGCCGACTGTAACTTCTACGGTGTCGAACAGGTGGAGCGCACGCTCTAGCACATCCAGGTGGCCATACGTGAACGGGTCGAACGTGCCGGGGTAGAGGGCAAGCACAGGCAAAGGAAAAGACGATGTGGAGACAGTTAGGTTACAGCTTCTTCCGCTTCCTCAGATGAGGTGTCAGGGTCATTGGGGGCAGGCAGGGGCGGTCGAAAGAGGCTGACGATGGTGCGCCCGTAGGCCCGATGGGTCATCAGGTCGGGGTGCTCATCAAAAAAGTGATGGCTGCTGTGTTCAAGCGTGAACACGCCATCGGGTTTGAGGTGGGGCAGCGCCAGGTCGGGGAGTTCGCGCATCGCCTCCAGCTTGTAGGGCGGGTCGGCCATGATGAGGTCGAGCGAGAGCCCATTGTAGCGCCGCAGATACGTAACGGCATCACCCTGTACAAACAGGCATTGCTCTTCTACGCCAAGGCGTTCCGCGTTTTGGCGGGCTGAGTCAAGCACGCGCCCATCGCTTTCAACAAATGTGACAAGCGATGCCCCCCGGCTGATGGCTTCGAGTCCGAGGGCGCCGGTGCCAGCGAACAGGTCAAGCACCTCAGCATCTTGCAGGTAGATGCGGCTATCCACCAGGCTGAAGAGCGATTCGCGCGTTCGAGCAGTGGAAGGGCGTGTGCGATGGCCGTCGGGCGAGGTTAGCGTATGGCCACGAAATTGCCCTGCAATGATGTGCATGACGCTGTAGAAGAACCCTGATGAAAAACGGTCTGAAACATTCTACTTTTACTTTTACCTGTGGCGGTGAATCAGGTTCGGTGCCCTGCCGAAGGGGGACGCACATACAGTCTTGCCGAGCATGAAGGGCCAATCATGTTGAAGCGGCTCCACCCCGACAGGTGGGTAGCAAGATAGGAGTTAGCGCCCGTGTTGGAGCATGCCGTATGCCGCGGCCCATCCGTGGGGCGGGGTCGGTTGGGTGTGGGTTTCTGTGCTGCTGTGCGGGGGCAGCACGATGCGACGCGGCGATACGGTACCAATAGGTGGAATTGCGAGTGCGGCCTGCACGCTTTCACCATACGTCCATACGGCGTGAAGGTCGGCTGGGGGTACGTGAAGTCGGTTCAGTAGGCTGGTGGCAAAGTACGCACGGTCGGGCGGCGTGGGGGCGTGCGGGGTGTAGTGCACATAGGCGCAGTGGGTGTCGTGCCATAGTGCGTATTCCGTATCGTCGCCATAGCATCCGATGCCCAGGTGCCAGCCGGTTTCGGTGGAGGCATGGGCATCCAAAACGACAGCCGGGCGCACATGCACTGTTAGATCGGCCTCTAACACATCGGCCCACTGTTGCAAGCGAGCTTGAACATGCGAAGGCAAACGTACGGCACGATACCATTGGTGGCTTGTGCGTCCGGGTAGGGGCGTGGGAACAGAGTGAACCGTTATGTGCGTGTCGGTTTCTGTCTCGGTGCCGGTTAGCAAGGCCGCCTCTTGCCGAAGCGCGTGGCGGGTTTGCGAGGGGTTCATCGTTGCAGGCAGCGGCGCCTGCACCGTCAGTCCATAGGCTGGGGGGAGCGCCACATGGAGGTGGTCAACGCGAGGCTTGGCCCCAACACGGGCCACGGCTTCTTTCAGGTGGCGCTGAATCACATTCAAGGTTTGCTGATGCGGAGCCGATCGGGGAGGCGTCTCAAACAACGCCTGCATACCGGGGCGATCGAGTGTGATGTCTCTATGCGTATGCCATGTTACGGGCGGATACGCTCCAACCGCTATGCGGCACGTCGTATCCGAAACATCGATAACAGCATCATATCCTGTAGGCATAGGGGGGACTTTTACTTTCGGCACAAGTAGCAGAGCGCTGTGCTCATGCCGTTTGCGGATGCACGCCTGCCCGCCCCCGCCGTTACGCTTCTGTTAGCGAAGCGTTGTTGATGCGGCGGGCGGGAACGCTGGGACGTTGAAACGGGGTGGATAAGCCTGTGTGGGTGTTCGATCAGGCTACTAGGCGAGCGGGCTACTCCCAACTGGCCACGTTGGTACGGGTGGGGTCGCCTGTAAGCGTCCCGATTTCGTCATCCGAGTCGGGTGATTCGAGCAGGTAGGTGGGCACCTGGCCCGTATCGCTGAGCGTGTAGATGAACATTTCGCCCGAGCGGGGCGAGTAGAACATCGAGTCCAGCTCAAACGAGGTACGGAAGAGACTGTCGCGCGCGTTCAATAGTTCTTCGTCGCGTTCAATGTGCGCCATGAGCTGGTCAAGCGAGTCGGGAAAGGTGGTGCTGTCTCGCTCGTAGCGGTTGAGGCTGGTTCGGATGTCGGTCATGCGATCACGGACCTCCTCCGTGATACGCTCCTCCCGTTCAATTTCCGCATACGGGGCGGTGATAGAATAGTACAGAAAGTACGCAAGCCCGATGATGACAATAGCCAGCACGACTTGCAGGATGGTCCGAGTACGATCGCTGTGTAGCGCCATGAATGCAACGGTGAGTCAAAACAAGAGCACGAGGGTGTGGGGGGATGTGCTGAGTAGACATATTTTTCTCGCTACCCAGCACGCCCAAAAGTATGCGCTTTCGTTGCGAAATGCAACCACGATGCAATAGATCCCGCTAGTGGGGCTCTAGAACATGCGTTGCACGCAAACGCGCAGGTGCAAATAGCAACAAATAGTGGAGAGGGCCCACTCTAGTTACGGGGTGGTGAGCAAAGGTTGGGCAGCTTCGAGTGATCCATCATGCGGCGCAGGCTCCAGCCCCATGATTTCCGTCATAAGCGGATACAAGTCTACAAAGTTCAGGCTATCGAGGCGGGCTTGACCGTCAAATGCGGGCCCATGCGCCATAAGGATAGTCTGCATATTATCGAGTTTGGGGTCGTAGCCGTGCGTTCCGCCCTCCAGGCGGTCGCGATTATTTTCAAAGTACGGCGTTGTAGAGATTGACCAGGTGTCTTCTGCAATGGCAATGATTTCGGGGATGCGGTGGTGACCCTGAAAGTGCAGCTCTTCGGGTACATCGTCGCGATGGTAGGCGTCGATGGGAGCCAGGGCATCCAGCGTGTCAATGATCGGTTGCGGGTCAACGCCGTCGCGCGGAGAGATCATCGCCACCGGGGTAAAGTCCGTGATGTGGACATCGTCGGTGTCAAAGTGTTCATCCAGCAGGATGGTGCGGTCGGGGGAGATGGGGCTCATGCCATGATCGGAGGTGATGATCACGTTGGCCGATCCATGCAAGCCGCGTTCATCAAGGCCATCAAAGAGGCGTTCGATGTACCCATCGACCTCGTACAGGGCCTGACCTACCTCTTCATGCTCGGGCCCATACCGGTGGCCGCGCGAGTCCACCTTGCTAAAGTAGAGCGTGATGAAGTCAGGTCGTTCGGCGTCGGGCAGGTCAATCCATTCGAGCACCTGATCGACTCGGTCTTCGCCGGGGATGCGCCCGTCGTATTCGGTCCAGTAGCTGGGGCGTGTGCCGTCGATCTCGGCCTCGGAGCCGGGCCAGAAGTAGGTGGCTGCGGTTTGGCCTTGCTGCTCGGCCGTTACCCAGATCGGCTCGCCGTCGTCCCACCAGCGTCCATCGGTAACGGCGTCGTCATTGCTCATTGTGAAGCGGCCCAATTCATCATCGTACATGTTATTGGAGAGGATGCCGTGGTTCGACGGATACAGGCCGGTAACGAGCGAATAGTGATTTGGAAAGGTTTTCGTTGGAAAGACGGGCACGAACCGTTCAACGAATGCACTTTCCTCCATAAGCGCTTCCAGGTAAGGCGCATCGTACAGGTCAAAGTAGTCGTGGCGAACCCCGTCAATGGAGATGAGGATGAGCGGCTCATAATCGGCGGCTTCGGTTTCCTCCTCAGACGGCGGGTTGACGGTGTCGTTAAACTCGGGCGGTTCTGCACATCCCACTCCGAGAAGAGCGATGAGAAGAACGCTGGCAAATAGACGCAATGTGGACATGAACAAGGGGCGCGGTTTAGTAAGGCCGACGGATACGTAATGTATACGTTGCACTCTTTCAAGGTTGCATTCAGGGCCTCCACGTCAACAGTTCGCGTTATGGATTGCCTGCGCAGTAAGATGTGGTGCTTTCTACCGCAACAAGCCGTATCGTAGCATCAGCCGGAACGACAAACTCGCTAAAACCGACGGGGTCGGTGGGATGCCCCCAGTCGTATGTGTAGCCGAGCCCGGTAAAGGGGTAGCCCCCCGGTTGGTGGGCAAACGCAAACTGGTCGGCCAACCAGGTGCGGTGAGCGTTGGTTGCGCGCAGGCGGGCGTTCGGCTGCGGGTCCTGCGGCCAGCAGTGGGCATTCGTTGTGGACGGGTTGGGACACGGGCGGAACAGAGACTGCACGTCTACCCAGAACGTGATAAAGTGGGTGTATCCGGCGTATGGGGGCAGCCCTAAACGTTGCTCCAGGCGCCGGTCACGCGCGTCATCGGGAAGGGCGTTGCAAAACTGCTGTACTGCCGGAACGAGGGTCGTCCATACGTCGCTCGCTACGCGGAGGGTATCACCGGGAGCGGCGTTGTGGTGGGCTTCAGCGAGATGAGGGCTATCTGTCCAGGTAACGACTTGGATCCATCGGGTGCCTGTGGTGTCGGTTTTCTGACGTAGCGTGTCGTTGTGAGGTGTAACAGGCGTGAGAGGCGCTACCGCGGCGGCGTCAAGCGTGGCAGCTTCTTCAATGGCTGTGTTGTAGATGGCGGCCAGCGCCGTTGAGTCTGAAGGCAGGTGTTCGTGCGGAGCGGGTGCTGTGTGGGAGGCTGCGCTGCATCCAATCAGCACACCACTCAGCACGATCCCTACAAGCATTAAGAACCTGTTCATTGTGTAGTTAGCGGCCAATCAGGTAGTAAATGATGGCGCCTACCAAGGGAAAGATAATAATGATGAGCGCCCAGATGACTTTGTTGAGCGGCCCGCGGCCCCGGTCGCCAAGCAAGTCAATGAGTGCCACTACAGCAACCACTACGACAAAAATTGAGAAGAGGTTGCCAGGGAATGACACAAGGTGGTCGGTTAGGTTGCGTCCACAGCCGGTCAACACGAGCAGCAGTGGCAAGAGCAGCAGTGGGGTGGCGCGTGCAAACAGACGGTCTAACATAGCATCAAAACGGTGTTGGAGTAGAAGGTAACGAGCGTTATGGTATCCAACCTACGCATCGGGCTGGAGAAATGATACACTGAGGCCGCAGACAGGGTAGGCACATGCAGCGAGGGGATCGGTATAGGCGACCCCGTGATTCGATTTGAAGCGTCTCGCACCGTATCATCATGACCCTGTATACCATTTTGGTTCGGCTCCTGCGGTTGATCAATCATCTATATTTTGTGGATGTGCGGTCATCGGGGCGGGAGCATGTGCCGGAGTCGGGGCCTGTGCTGCTGGCTGCCAATCATCCGGGGTCGATTCTAGATTCAGTTCTCATGACCACCCAAATCCCGCGTCCGATTCGGTTTCTGGCACGCAGTGGGCTGTTTCGCATTCCGGTGCTGGCTACGTTCTTCCGACAGATGGGGGCGATTCCTATTTATCGGTCAAGCGAAACGAAAGGGGCTGGGCACCGCAATCGCGAGGTGTTCGAGAAGGTATATGAGCTCTTTGAGGAAGGGGGATGTGTGGGGATCTTCCCCGAAGGAAAAAATGCGCCTCGCACGCAGGTAACGCCAATCCGCACCGGCACCGCTCGGATGGCGCTGGGGGCCGAAGCGCGCAACGACTATGAACTGGGATTGGTGATTGTGCCTGTGGGCATCAACTTTGAAAGTCGCGATTTGCTCACGGCAGCGGTGCTGCTTCGTTTTGGCACGCCGATTCGCGTATCCGACTATGCCGAGATGCATCGTTCGCAGCCCGATCAGGCGGTGCAGCAGCTCACGGCAGATGTGCAGGCTGCGCTTCAGCGGCAGGCTATGCACATCGAAGACGAAAAGGCCCAGGCGCTGGCTGACGACCTGGCCTCGGTGCTTGGCGATAAGGTGGCCGCCGCCATGGCAGGTGCCCCCGATGAAGATGCGCGCTCCTCTTCATGGGGGCAGCGCGTGGTGGATTGGGTGCTTGGGTTGTATCAGCGAACCACCTCTGCCGATAGCTATGCGTTTGAGCTTCGCATGCTGCGCCGTAAGTACATCTACGACGTGTTGCACCGCGCCTCGCAAGCCGCCCCTGAAGCGGTAACTGCTCTTCGCAACCGCGTGGAGCGATACAAGGATCACCTGCGCCAGAATCAACTGCGCGCTGCGCTTTCCGATTCGTTTGAGGGTCCGGTGCGTGAGCGGCTGCTGCGGTTGCGCATGACGCTGTATGCCGTGGGAATGGCCCCCATTGCAGCGTTTGGGTTCGTGCATAACGCAGTCCCTTATCTCTTCACGAAGCTTACCGCCCGCCAAATTGACGATGAGGCCATTCGCGGGTTTGCCTACTTTACGCTAGGCATTGTTGCGTTTGGTCTTGCGTACACCGCAATCGGGGTGGGACTTTGGCGCTATACCGAGCTGAGCTGGGCGCAAAGTCTGGCGTATGTGGCGCTGTTGCCGCCAACTGGATTTGCGGTGCTTACATACCGGCGCACCATCTTGCTCTACCGCGACCGCATTCTGGTACGTACCTTTTTGTGGAATGAGTCCGACCGGGCGTTCTTGCAGTCGGAGCGAACGGGCATTGCACAGCGCTTCTACACGCTGGCAGAGGCGTATGGCCCTGAGGTTGACTGAGATACTTCGTGCTGCTTTGTCACGGTTTCTTTCTGATCGTTTTCTACGTATATCTCCCTGTTGCTATGTTGCTTGCTGTTGACTTGGGACTGAAAGCTGGGTTTGCGGTGTATAATACCAAGGGCCAGTTGCAGTCCTACCGATCCAAAAACTTTGGTGCGCCGTCGCGGCTAAAGCGCGGGGCATATCGTACGCTCCAGGAGCATCCGGAGCTTACCTGGGTGGTGCTAGAGGGCGATCGTGCCATGGCCGAGGCGTGGCAAAGTCATGCCGACCGCAATGGGCTATCTACCGGGTGGATTCAGGCATCGACCTGGCGCAAGAAGCTCCTGAATCCGAGTGAACGCCGCACTGGTAGCGATGCCAAGGCCGCTTCAGACACGCTGGCTCGCAAGGTCATTGAATGGTCGGGGGCGCCGCGCCCGACTTCGCTGCGCCACGACGCTGCCGAGGCTATTTGCATCGGACTCTGGAGTGTCCTGAACCTGGGCTGGCTGGAACGGCGTCCGCAGGAGTTGCGGTAAGTGTCTTCACACGTCCGTTTTGGGTATGTACTGCTCCGTTCATGCATTGTCATCTTGAGCGGAGTGGCTCCGTCTAGGAGACGCGGAGTCGAAAGATCTCCCTCGAAATGAGCAGGGCCACTCGATCGATCAGAGCCTGCTGAGCGCCGAGGAGATGGTTCGACGTGCTCCGGGCGGGGCCCGTCGCGTGCTCACCATGACAGTTTTTTTGGAGGGGATTGACACACAGAAGTTGGCACGGTCCCCATACCATAACATTCAGGTGTGACACAGCAGTAGTGGGTGTGACACAGCAGTAGTGGGCTGTGGCAGGTCAATCTTCGGGTCCCAACGCCCCCATTTCATGTTGTCATCTTGAGCGTAGTCCGACACGAGCGCAGCGAGATCCCGGATCATGTCCGGGACAGGCGAACGCAGTGAGTAAAGATCTCCTCCGAAATGAGCAGGGCTTTTGGTTTGCCAAGTAGCTGCTGAACGTCGAACAGCCCCTGGAGGCGTCACAGCACGTATCACAGCACGCTGTGACGGTACAAGGGCTGTACACCTTCCGTACGGTCAGGGGCCTATCCTGGCAGTTTTTTTGATCGAGGTGGGGCAGAATATACCACCAGGTTCAGGTTATCGCGCCATGCGGTACGCAAGCAGCTGGCGGGTGCCGTGCAGCACCAGGTGGGGCTCGTGGAAGGACGGCAGTGAGATGGCGTCAGCTAGCAGAGGGGCGGCCCCACCGGTGAGTACAACACGGGGCGTGTCGGGGAGGGTGTCGGCCAGCGTTTCGGTGAGCCCCGAGGCCATGCTTATAAATCCGTTCATGATGCCGCTCTGCAAGGCTGTTTCCGTAGATGTGCCGATCGGGTGAGGGGGCTGCTCCAGCGAAACGATCGGCAACTGGGCGGTACCGCCAGCTAGGCTGTCGCGAAGCAACTCGGGGCCCGGTGCAATGACGCCGCCGAGATACGTGCCGTTGCGGTGCATCACCTCGCAGGTAAGTGCTGTGCCTGCGTCCAGCACCAGCACGCTGCGGGAGGCGTCGCGCCCGTGTTGTAGCCAGGCTCCCGCGGCAGCGGCCAATCGGTCGGCGCCCAGCGTGTCGGGCGTTTCGTAGGCAAGGGCAAATGGAAGCGGCCCCTCCACATCGAGCACAGAAACAGGAATACCGTGGGCCCGCAGTGCGTCCTCAGCCGCGGACGTAGCATCGGGGACCACCGAAACGATGCCCGCCTGAGCCGACGATTCGTGGCACAGCGGTGCCAGTACGGTTCTCCAGGCCGACACTGAGGCGAGCGCGCTTGCATCGAGGGACAGGCGGCCCGTAGACCGGAGGTGCGCCCCTTCAAAGCGGCCCCACTTCACTGCTGTATTGCCAATGTCGAAAATGAGCCAAGAATGAGCCATGGGAGCAGCGGCTTCGCAACGATGATGAAAGGTAGGCGAGGACATAGCGAGACGAGCCGTTACGCTGGACGCGTGGTGATTTCGCCCGCGCTGAAAATGCGTTCGCCGTAGGGTGTTTCCATCCGCAGAGCCCCCTCAGGGGTGATACCGACCACTGTGCCCGTGCACTCTCCGGAGGCATCGGGACGACGAACGGTGCGGGACGTGCCGCGGTGAAGCATGCACGCTTCGTAATCGTGGCGTATCGTGCGGCGCCCAGAGGCTGTATGGAGGGCATCGTAGTGCGTTTCAAGCTGCATCATGATGGCAGCCCAGAGCGCAGCACGCGGGTGGGGTTGGCCGGTGGCTAGCCGAATGGAGGTAGCAGACACCGCCTCCGGAAACGCGGTCTGGTTCACATTGCATCCAATGCCGAGCACAACAAACGTGGCGGCCCCGGCATCGGACGGCGTGCCGCGAAGCGTGGTTTCAAGCAGCATGCCACAGCACTTGCGTCCGTCAATGAGCACATCGTTGGGCCATTTGATGGATGGTGCGATAGGCGTTTGCCCAGCAATCGCATCGGCTACGGCGAGGCTGGCGGCCAGTGGAATCAGCGTGAGCCAGCGGGCCTCCAGTGCCGGGCGTAGGATAACCGATCCGGTGAGGGCTTGATGCGGCGGAGCGATCCAGGAGCGTCCATGGCGGCCTCGGCCTTTCGTTTGGTGCTCTGCAAGCACCACTGCGCCCTCTGGGGCTCCACGGCGGGCCCAGTCGGCGGCGACGGCATTGGTAGAAGGCACGCTGTCGTGATACTGCATGGGGCGGCCCAGGCGGTCGGTGTGGAGCGCCTCAGCGATGGCGGTGTCAAGGGCGGTGTTTGGCATGAGGAGCAGCGTAATCCGTGGAATAACGATAAGATGGTATCGGCTCAACCCTAATACATCAGGAGGGGGGCCATGTTACTATGCCTCTCTTTTGGGTAAAATGCGGGAAACTAGAAATGGGCCATCTGCCGCCGATAAAAAAGCAAACAGAGTGAGTGGCATACGTATCGAGCGTTTCGACCTCTGGACCGTAATTCCTAAAAATAACGCGTTCACATGAGTCTATTAGTGCTTTGAGGCGAACTTCATACAGGTGTAGAACTCGCTTAACGCAGACTGGTAGACAAACATGCATTTACTTGTAACAACAAGTTAGGAGGTGCTGGAAACGGAGATGCCATCAGGCTGAGACGTTGTACCTGCATACTCCGAGGGCTGCTTGCATGGAGTTAATATCTACCCTCTCGTTTCTAAGTCCCGAACTGGCGAGCCGTCTTCAGTTCGGGTGGACGATTACCATCCACATCATTTTTGCCGCTACCTCGATTGGCCTTGCGCCTTTCCTGGTGTACTTTACGGTGCAAGAAGTTCGGAACGATAGCGAAAAGTATGCTCGTCTCAGGGCGTTCTGGACAAAGATCTTTGCGGTTGGTTTTATCATGGGAACGGTGACGGGCATTCCCATGGGGTTTATGTTTGGAACGAACTTTAGCGTGTTCTCTGAGGTGGCGGGCGAAATGATTGGCGGACCGCTCTCCTTCGAAACCAAAATGGCGTTCTTTACCGAGGCGGTCTTTCTGGGGATCATGCTCTTCGGGCGTCATCGCGTGCCCGGTTGGTTCTACGTCTTTTCGTCGGTAATGGTGGCTGTAGGCGCCTGGTTGTCTGCATTCTGGATCATCGTGGTTAATGCCTGGATGCAAACGCCGCAAGGCTTTGAATTGGTTGAGAAAGGAGGCATTGAGGTGGCACAGCTGACAGATCCGCTTGCCGCGTTTTTGAGTCCGCGTATGCCATGGATGTACGCACACATGCAGACAGCCTCTGTTATCTCGGTAGCTCTTGTTATCGCAGGGGTAGCGGCCTACTTTGTCTGGAAGAACCGCGACAATGTCGTGTGGCGCACTGCTTTAAAGGCCTCAGTGCTGGTGATTCTGGTCACATCCATTATCCAAGTTGTGCAGGGCGACATGTACGGCCGACATGTTGAGCAGACGCAGCCTCAGAAGTTTGCTGCGATGGAGGCCCACTACGAAACGGGATCTGCCGATCTTCACCTCATTGCCTTTCCAACAGAACTGGAAGCTTTCACGGACCCACGAGCTGAAAATCTGTACACCATCAGCATTCCGTATCTGGCATCATTCCTTGCCAGCGGAGGAGATCCGGACCACGAGGTGACCGGGCTGAACGACTTTGACTACGAGGCTCCTCCGGTAGCCTGGGTCTTTTGGTCCTTTCGCATCATGGTTGGCCTAGGGTTCTTGTTTGTAGCACTTGGGCTTTGGGGCGGTTATCGCCTCTGGCGAGGAGGGCTCTATCAGGATACACTGTATCTGAAGACCATGATGGCGTCTGCTCCGCTTGGATTCGTAGCGCTTATCACCGGATGGTACGTCACGGAAATTGGTCGGCAGCCCTGGATCATCCAGGATGTTCTTCGTACGGAGGATGGGGTGTCGACCACGCTGTCCTCAGCCGAGGCCACCTTCACGTTGCTTGCCTTTGTGGTGGGCTATATCGTGCTCTTTGGCATCTTCATGTACGTGTTCAAGCGGTTGATTGGCAAAGAACGCGCTGAGATGACTGAATCCGTTTCTCACGAATCATCGCCTGCACGTGACCATGGATAGGATTTTCTCAACATCGGAGTATCTGCTCCCCGCTCTGCCTGAGATCTGGTTTGGCTTTGTAATGGTATCCATAGGCGGGTATCTGCTGCTCGATGGCTTCGACTTCGGGCTGGGCATGTTGTACGGCGAAGCGAATGAAAGCGAGCGTCAGACCCTGCTCGCTGCGTTTGGACCCGTTTGGAAGGCCAATGAGGTGTGGCTCGTTCTCTTTGGCACCGTGCTCTTTGCCGGCTTTCCGCGTGTCTATGGAACGCTCCTGAGCGATCATTACCTGCTCGTTTTTGCACTGCTCTTTGCCCTTTCGATGCGTGGCCTTGGCTCGAAACTGCGCGAAGAGTCGGCTGGAGATAGATGGGTGCAGTTCTGGGACCGTGCGTTCGTTGCGGGTAGTGTGTTCTCTCCGTTCTTACTGGGGATGCTCGCCGGAAGTTGGGTGCTGGGGGCTGCATCACCGTTCGAACTGGGCCCGCTGATGATTGGCTTCACACTGGTCGCCCTCTCCCTGATGCTGGGTGCTTCGTTTTTAGCCACAAAAACCGAAGGCCCATTACAGCAGCGAATGGCCAGGCGCGCTCGCTGGAATAGCCTGGCTTACCTTGCCGTTGTCGTACTTACAGCTGTCGTGCTCTATGTGGCACATCCCGGTGTTCGCGAAGCGCTATTCTCCATACCGGCTGCACTTATCGTCGTCGGATCGGTGATGAGCGTTGTACTTGTCATGCGTCTGCAACAGCAAGGCAAACACATGGCAGCATTGGGCGGGGCGGGCAGTGCAGCAGCTTTGCTTGTGATGTTGGTGGCCTATCTCATGTATCCGTTTGTGTATCCCGCTGACGCACTCACCATACGGGATGCAGTTGTATCTCCCCTGCCGATGAATACAACTTTTGTGATGGCCGTCATTTTCTTTCCGGTTGTAATTGTTTACTTCGGGTTCCTCTATTCCGTCTTTAGCGGCCCGGCGCGCCCTCAAGAGCAACCTGGATATGGATGAGCCAGGCCAAATATGTAAGACTTAAGTAGATCAACAAAAATACGTTTACATCTTGTCATCGCGAGGAGGGAGCTTGCGACCGACGTGGCGATCTCATGCCTTTCGATTGGGCGGTGTCGACCAGTTTGAAGGCACAAGATTGCACCCTAAAGGCACTCCTTCGCTGACGCTCCTCGCAATGACATACTCGAAGGTTCTTATGTGTGCCTACTTAGATCTGAGTTGTCAGTAGCTGCTGAACGCCGAGAGGAGGCTCGACGCACCAGAATGTTGGTGGACTTCGGCGTTTGGCACCACTAACTACATCTCCTCCAACACACGCAGCGTGGTCACGCTTTGCACGGACTCGGGACTGCGCAGGGGGACGGTAAGCCGGGTGCGAAAGCGCATGGTGTGGGGTAGCCAGGCATCGGTTGGGCTAGGCTGCAGGGTAATCACGAAGAAACTATCTTCTTCATAGAGGAGCGCGCGCTCGGCCCGAACTACATACGTGCCAATCACTGTGTTCGTGCCGGGCAAGACATCCACACGCGCATAGGGTAGCGTAAGGCCTCGTCCGTCTTCTGTGTCGCGTGCTACAATTTCGATGCGATCCACTGCAAGTCCACGTCCAATCGTATCGCGGTGCACGCCGTAGTGATAGGCGGATCGCTTACGGGCTTCCAGAAACGGTGGATCTTCGGGGTAGGCGTCGCGCAGTCGGTTTTGAGGCAATTGTGAGGGATCTCCCTCCGGCGCAAATCCCCCTAAGCGGCGATCGGGCAGTGTCCCCCACTCCTCATGGTTGACGCGCGTTGGGGACGCATCCAGCGGGTGGTGCCAGGTCTCCGTCTGTTGGCCGCGCAGGGCCCCGTTGGGGGTGAACACATCGGTACGGCGGATGCGCTCAAGCGGATGGCGCGGCAGGGCGGCAAATGCCGAATCTATAAGCGCGAAGTCCAGATTCTCCAGCTGCTCTACCACCGTGTCGCCGGTTTCGCTCCATGCTGTGGTGTCGGCCTCGGGAAGAAACCGGGGCGGCGGGTCGAGCTCCGATTGGCATCCCACTGTTAGGAGCAGTGCAAGCACAGGGGCGAAGAAAGGAAGCGGCATCCGAAACGAAGCAGGGGACATACAACACATACATCGAGCGAGAAAAACGAGCATAGGCAATTCGATGAAAAATTGATCGGGGCTCCTCCCGTACGCCTGCATGGGTCGCCTCCGATGCCTATGTTGGAGCGTACCCCACACCCATACGCGCCGAAAAGTTTCAGGCGGTGGGTATTTGTATCAACCCGTTGTACCTACGCTCTATGGATACTTCTGCTTCGCATCGACATGCACGTTCGGTTGCTGAGACGGCGGCGCGTGCTGCTGGCACCGTGATTCGTCGGTACGTGGGGAACGATCCGTCGGTGCAGGCTAAAGGCACCAATGATTTTGTGACCGAGGCCGATACGGCAGCGCAGGAGGCGGTTGTGCAAGTGCTTCAGGACGCGTTTCCGGATGATGCGATACTGGCCGAGGAGCAAGACGATGCGGAGTTGGCCGCGCCCGACTATGACGGGCGACGTTGGATCATCGATCCGATCGATGGCACTACCAACTTTATGCACGGCCTGCCTCCGTATGCGGTGAGCATTGCGC
Source organism: Natronotalea proteinilytica (assembly GCF_055379935.1). Classification (NCBI taxonomy): domain Bacteria; kingdom Pseudomonadati; phylum Rhodothermota; class Rhodothermia; order Rhodothermales; family Salisaetaceae; genus Natronotalea; species Natronotalea proteinilytica. Next base: position 563,564 of record NZ_AP043947.1, read on the forward strand.
TGCAGGAAGGCTCCGAGATTGTGGCTGCGGTAGTGTACGATGTAGCTCACGATAAGCTCTATGCCGCCGTTCTTGGCGAAGGTGCCATCTGCAACGGTGAGCCCATTCGTGTCAACCAGTCGGCTGAACTGCAGGAGGCGCTTGTTGCTACCGGGTTTCCGTACCGGCGTGTTGAGCATATAGATACGTATCTGCAGGTGCTGCGTGAGGTGCTCCTCACCACACGCGGAGTGCGCAGACACGGGGCCGCCTCGATCGACCTGGTGCGTGTGGCTGCCGGACACGTAGGCGCGTTCTACGAAACCGGTTTGCGTCCCTGGGATGTGGCGGCTGGCGCGCTCATTCTGCGCGAAGCGGGCGGCATGCTCACTGACTTTGAAGGCCAAGGGGCGCTCACGCCGATCTTTGAACGACAGGTTATGGCCACCAACGGGCGCCTACACGATGCCCTGCAACCCCTGCTTGCTCCGCTCATTGACACCCATGCCTGACGAACACGCTATCCGAAATGAACTCGTTGGGCTCTTACTACACTGACTTTTTCCTCAACCCCTGATTGTATGTCTGATTCTGGATATGGACTTCTCGAAGGCAAAACTGGCATCATTTTTGGCGCACTGACAGAAGACAGCATCGCCTGGCACGTGGCCGAGGCCGCCCACCGCGAGGGCGCACAGTTTGCGCTCTCGAACGCTCCGGTTGCACGCCGCCTGGGCAGCATGGACGAACTGGCCAACGCCACCGATAGCCCCGTCATCTGGGCCGACGCCACCAGCGACGATGACCTCGAAGCGCTCTTCAACGAGCTCAACGAGACCTACGAGGGCGGTATCGACTTTATCGTTCACTCCATCGGGATGGGCGTGAATGTGCGCAAAGATAAGCCGTACGAAGACCTGAACTACAACTGGTATCAAAAGACCCTCGATATTTCGTCGGTGAGCTTGCACCGCATTGTGCACCACGCGCTTGAAACCGGTGCGCTGAACGATGGCGGATCGGTGGTGGCCATGAGCTATATCGGCGCGCAGCGCATCTTCTCGAAGTACTCCGAGATGGGCGATGCCAAGGCGCTGCTTGAAAGCATTGTGCGCTCCTTTGGCTACCGACTTGGTAAGCGCGATATCCGCATCAATGCCGTGTCCCAGAGCCCCACCCGCACCACAGCCGGTTCGGGCATTGAAGGATTCGACGCCATGTATGAATTCGCCGAGCGCGTTTCGCCCATGGGTAATGCCGATGCTGCCAGCTGTGCCGATTACACCGTTACGCTCTTGAGCGACCTCACACGCATGGTCACGATGCAGACCCTCTACCACGACGGCGGATTCAGCACCATGGGCATCTCCGATGAACTGGTTGAGGCCATGCGCGACGCCTTCGAGAACGCCGACGATGCCTAACCACAGCCCCTGTTGCTCTGTCCCGCCTGAATGATGAGGGTTCAACATTGTCATCGCGGCCAAGGCGCCCCAGCGCCCCAGCGCCGGGATCTTCCCTGGCAATATAGCCGGAGCGTTGGTCTCGTACAACCCTTTAAATGATGTCATCTTGAGCGTAGCCTGACACGAGCGGAGCGAGATCCCGGATCAGGTCCGGGACAGGCGAACGCAGTAAGTAAAGATCTCCCCCGACTTGGGTCTAGTCTATGCACACAACCTGAGATGGTGATAATCGTTGATGGTCGCTTTCCTGTCCTGAACTCGATTCAGGATCTGGATGACATTCTAGGGGTGGCATTTGGGGTGAAAGGGTGCTTTCGTCTCCCAGCACCGCCCCCCGACACGTCATCCTGAACTTGATTCAGGATCCACTCGCCCGAGCAGACGCCCAGGTGGGTTCTTTTTGTGGGGCCAACAGTCTCTCATTGAGCAGACGGTGGGGAAGTCAAATTTCCCATCAACGAAATATCAGAGAGAAAGTTATGTGTAAGAACTATGACCCTGGGCAGGGCCGCTGAATCGTCCAGAGCCTGCTGAACATCGCGGAGATGGTTCGGCTGCGGCCTCCTCCGTCGGCCTTCGCTCACCATGACAGGTGTTTTGAAGGTGATGAGACGTAGAGCCGGGATCTTCCCTGACAACGTAGCCAGATCATTGGCCGCGTACAACCCAAACACTGATCTGTCACACACCACCATGCCCCGCATTCGCTTATTTGTGTCGGACATCGACGGCTGTCTTGCGGCGCCGTATACGCCGTACAACTTAGATACGCTACATACACTGGCCACGTACACTCGTGAAGCAGGGTCTATGGACACGCGCGGCGATGCCGTTCTTCCGGTGCTTTCCCTCTGCTCGGGGCGCCCGTATTCATACGTTGAAGCCATGTCGCAGGTGCTGGGACTGACTACGCCCGTGCTTTTTGAGAGCGGCGCCGGGATGTTCGATCCGGTGGCGGCGCAAACGACATGGCACCCCGCCTTCACAACCGAGTTACAGGAGCAGATAGCCACCATGCGCGACTGGTTTGCGCGCGAGGCTGTGCCCGGCACCAAAATATCAATCGACCATGGCAAGCGGGCCCAGGCGGGCATCGTCACGCCCGACCCCGACGAGATTAAAGCCGTGCGGCCTCGTGCCATTGCGTTTGCCGACAAGCATCTGCCTGACTTAAAGGTGTGCACCACCGATGTATCCATCGATGTGATTTCTCCCACCATCACCAAAGAAGTTGGATTGCAGTGGCTGGGCGAGCACCTGGATGTAGACCTCAGCGAAATGGCGTTCATCGGCGACACCGATGGCGACATTGAGGCGATTCAGGCGACCGCTTATGGCTTTGCCCCCGCCAACGCCCACGATATTGTGAAAGCCGAAGCCGATTACGTAACTGAGAGTGCCGTGGCTGAGGGCACGCTGGAGGCGTATCGGCACTGCATGACCACCAACGCCGAAATGGATTCGGCTTAAGTCTCCGTTTGTATGGATTCCTTTATATCCCCCATGTACACGTTTCGCTTCCTATTCGCTACCTGCCTGGTCTTGGGCATCGGTCTGCTGGTGGGTCCTATTGCCCATGGGCAGCCCGCTTCCGACCGTGTGGAGCATGCTGCTGAAGAGATTTCTGATGCGGCTCTGCATTACATAACCGGCCACCAAGGGACGCGGTTGTATCGGTATGCCAATGATAATGCGCCCCTGCAGCGCATGCCCGTTCGCACACCGCTTCATGAGTTAGGATGTGAAGACGAATGGTGTCGGGTGCAGTTGGAAGATGGTGATCAAGGGTACGTGCGCGAAGAAGCACTCTCCAATGTATGGATCCATGTCGATAAAGACCGCCGCCGTGTGCATGTGTATGCAGGTCCAGAACACGTATCCACATACAAAGCCGACTTTGGTCCGAATGTGTTTTTGGACAAAGAGCGGCGGGGCAGTCAGCAAGAAAGCGATCACTGGCGTACGCCCGAAGGCCTTTTTCATGTTGTGAATAGAAATTCAAACAGCATGTACTACAAAGCGCTCGTGCTCGACTATCCCGGACGCGATGATGCCGAGCGTGGGCTGGAGCAGGGCTTGATTTCGGAGGCTGAGTATGCGTCTATCATCCAAGCGCATGATGAGCGCCGCATGCCGCCGATGTCTACGCAACTCGGTGGGTGGATTGAGATCCATGGCGATGGCACCGGAGCGGCTACCACTTGGACGCGCGGCTGTGTGGCGCTCCACAATAGCGACATGGATCATATTTGGAAGTATGCTGAAGTGGGCACGCCCGTGCTCATTGAATGAAGACGCAGGAGATCGTATTCCTGTGTGGATTTCCGGAACTGCCTGCGCGATCTTCGATTCATGCGAACGAGCGAGTGGCCTGCTTTGGGCTTCTGGCCTTTCGCTCCAGACTAAACGATGTGTCGATCTCTACTTTGAATTGCTATCCCCCCCTATGCGTACTTTATCGTTATCAACGGTTGTCGCTCTACTAGTAAGTGCTTTGGTTCTGGCAGGATGCGGCGAGAGCGATCCGTCAGCCCCCCCTTCCGACTGGGAAACCAATGATGATCGTTGGTGGACAGCGGATGCAGATACGGCTGAAGCATTCCGAGACTTGAGTGACCTGCAAGCCATGGGGGTCTTTGATGAAGAAGAGGCTGAAGACCTGGCCATCGAAGACGACCAGGTAAGCGGTGAACAGTTTATCCGAGGCGTCAAGCAAGGACTCAACGACTTCTATCAGAGCAATCCGCAGGTCATAGATGAACTGTTTGAAGAGTACGCTCGTCCCGAACTGGGTGAGGAAGCGCGCTCTGGCGATGTGGAAGACCTGGTGCAGGAAGCGGTACAAGATGTACGTAATCTGCTCGATACGTATTATCAGCGCCCCCAGCTTGAAGGGAGTCCGAGCGTGACGTACCCCCGTGCGCTTCATGAGGAAGGTGTAAGCGGTACGGTTGTGTTGCAAGTGCGTGTGAACAGCAGCGGCGAGCCTGTAGCGGTACGAGTTCTTGAATCGGTGCACCCTGAACTGGATGCAATCGCCATGCGTGCAGTAGCTACGATGGAAGCGACTCCGGCCCGCGTGCGCTACAGCGAAGATGATGAGTGGGAAGACATCGAAGGGTGGATTCACTTCGATCTGCCGTTCCATGTCTAATCCTTAATTACATTGTAGCATAGCGTACAGATGCGTGCGCCGCCTGTGCTTCAGATGGATTGTTCCATCTTGGAGCACAGGCGGCGTTTTTGTTTTAGGGGGCCTATGGAAATAGCCGTGCTACAGCCTCGCGGTGCCCGTCGGATCGACGCAGAATAGCTGTTCACGCAGCGCTAATTATACGAGATGCGGGACTTCGATGTACACGTTTGTAGAGGCCCGGGATATCCGCTGCGCTCCTGATCCCGGGCTATAGACGGAAGAACGGAACGAGGTGAGCAACCCCATAGCCGGGGACAGTTTGCGTCTCCGGCAACATTGAGGCACGTTTCGTCGTCCGCCGACTGCAAACACCTGTATGATGATTCAACGCAGATGGTATTAGGTCTCGTATCATCCACTATCTCCCCCAAACCAATTAAGAGCAAGACGTTAGCCTATAAATTGCTGGAAGCGGTTGCATCTTGTAGTGGAGATATGTACCTATAAGGTGTAGATATGAAATTAAAGGGGCGCTTCGTAAAAATATTCTGCTACATAACGTGGCAGAGTTCAACAGGATGAGCGTATTGCAAGAAGCCAACTCGTAATAATGTGCTTTATCTCGGTGCGTGACAGCGTCCAGCGCTTCTTCGGTGTTCGTCCGCCTGACGTTGCGATTGCCCCTCAGGTAACCCTCCAACGGTGAATCCCAATCCGGCTCTACCGAACCCCAAACAAATGGTTATGGCTATCCGATACGCAACTGTTCGCTTCCTTTCATGCTTGCTGTTTAGCATTCTTCTTGTTGGTGGGTGGGGCTTCTCGGCCCATGCTCAAACTGTCGCGTTTGACGAGGCCAGCAATTACAACGACTGGGATGGCGATCCTTCTTTCAATGAAGGAAATGGATTCAACGCCTGGACATTTGATCAAGATGAGGCGGGTGGTGATGCTGGTCGTTATTTAGGGGGCACAGCTGGCGGTGCGATTGATCCAGGGTTTGGACTGTTTAGCGGAAACGACCCGGATGCTTTTTCAAGCGCGTTCCGGGGATTTGAGGAGTCCCTTGAGCCTGGAGACACATTCAGCGTTGACATCGGGCATTCCGAGAGAAACTTTGGAGAGATAGGGCTCAATCTTTTTAATGATGGTGATGTCGTTTTCACCTTAAAGCTTGTTGATGAAGTTTCAGAGTGGCAACTCAATGATGGAGGAAATGACTTTGATATTGGTGGCCAGGGTTTCGAGGCAGACACACGGCTGACATTCACCTTCACCTATGAAGGCGGGAGTGAATATTCCTTCACCTTTGGCAATGCCTCAGGAGACAACTTTACAGCCTCGTCCGACATTTCTGCAATTGATGAGGTTGGATTTTTTAACGAGGACCAAGGTGGAGGCGAAAACTTTGGAATTGACAACCTCCAAATTACCGCCGATCCCCCAGTCGTTAACGTGACCCAGGGTACCGATTATAACACCATCCAGGAGGCCATAAATGACGCTAACGCCGGGGACGTAATTGAAGTGGCTGAGGGGACGTATGCAGAGGAGATTGCTGTAACCGTGCCGCTTACTATTGAGGGGGCGAATGCCGGCACGCCGGGTAACGACACCCGTTCTGCGGAGTCGCGTATCGTGCCCGCCTCGGATGGTCAGGATGCGCTCGTGACGGTACAGGCGTCCGATGTTACGCTGGATGGGTTAGCATTCGACAGCGACAATCCAAACTTGACGGGAGATCGCAATGGAAGTGGCGGGGTACTTATCCCTTCCAACGTCACAGGAGCAGGTAATCTGACAATTACCAACAGTGTATTTGAGAATTTCCCGAACGAATCGAGTAGCCCGGGGCTCGCTTTTGGAGCAGGAATTGCAGGGTTAGCTTCAGATGGCAATCCATCGACCGGCAACGAAATTAGCCGCAACCTTTTCCGTAACTTTGAAGGGTATGAGTTCCCGTCAGGGAGCGATCCCGAAAAAGCAAGTGTAGGAATTGGCCTGGCAGACAATTTCTACGCGGACGTATCTGACAACGTCATGAACAATGTGGCGTTTGGCATTCTCATGTTCGGAATTGCTCCTGCCTCTCCGTCTCAGACCATCTCAGGAGGAAGCATTTCGGATGTGCATCGTGGCATTGTATTCTATCCAGGTGATCGTGACGCGGAATATGTCGTTGAAGACGTATCGATCAACCAAGCCGATGAGTTTGGCATTGTGTCGTTCCGGTTTGACGGATCTGCGGAGGGACTCGGCAATGGAAATAGCGATATTGAAACGACCATTCGTAATGTCGAAATAAGAGGGACAGGAAACATTGAGGGTGATGCCTCAGGCATTGCTACCAATGCGTTCGATGGCGACGGCCTGTTAACAACCACCATTGAAGAGAGCACGATCAGCGACAATCAGAAGCGAGGCATCAACGCCCGCGGGGGCGATGACGATGCGGTGTCGGTAACCGTCCTTCGTTCTGTTATTGAAGGCAATGGGTATGATCCGAATGCAAATGAAAATGCAAATGGCATCATCGCGCAGCGTGGTGCAGAAATCACGGTGGAAAACAGCATCGTAAACAATGAGTCAGCGAATCGATCGGCCCCCGAGGCTGATGCGGTGTCGGTGAAAGCAGAAGGACAAGGAGGGGCTGGAGCCGATGGAGGCGTGATGCGTGTTTTTGATTCGCAGATTCTGGCGCCCGTTGGCAATGCCGCCGCTTCAGAGTCTGGAGATGGCGCTGCGTTGGATGCCTCGGGCAACTGGTGGGGCGACACGGATGCGGCTACCTTTGCAATTGATGATGAGGCTGGAGTCATCGACTACTCTCCATTTCTCGCCAGCGATGCCAACGCAGCCACCACCGGTTTTGAAGGCGACTTCTCCACACTCATCCTTGACAGTAACAGTCCCGACCAACAGGCCAATACCAAACTTGAAGAGGCCGTTGCGTTAGGTGGAACCGAGGAAATCATCTTGCAATCAACCGCGGGCGAGTACAATGTGCCTGCTGGAGGTGTGGAAGTGCCCGGACGCCTCAGGGTGGCTGATGACCTCGACTTTGACGGAGCAAGCGGTCCGGTCAGTGTTGTAAACAATGAGTTGGTCGTTGAAGATGGCGTCTCTGCGGACCATGACTTCGATATCCAAAATCGCTTTGTGGGGGCCGATGGACCCGAGGGCGAAAATGCGGGATGGCGTATCCTGGGCGCCCCGCGTGCCGGCGTGACGGGCGACGACTTTAGCAATAATCTGACGCAGGCTTCAGACGGAAGTATTCTCTATACGTGGGATGGCGAAGGCCAAACGTTTGTGGAAGAAGAACTGGAGACAGGCTCGGCGCTTCCATCGGGCGAGGGCTTTTTCCTCTACCTGTTTGACCTTGATAATCGCGACCGCATCGGCCAAGACCCAAGCACCTCGTGTGAGATCGAAGATGCGTGCATTAACGTCGTTGGCCCTGTCGAGGCAGGCAGTCCTACCAACGGATTTGGCGTGCAAGATGTCAGCGTCGATGTGGCAGGCGAAGACAATCCGACCTCTACAGAAGCGGGCTATGTGCTTGGCAATCCGTTCGCGCAGTCGTTCGATCCGGGCGAAATCATCGTCGAATCGACCGGAGACCCATTGGGAGGCGGCGGTAAGTTTGTCGCGAATGTGCAAGCCTGGAATCCGCTGACCGGCGAGTTTGAAGTAATCAACACGAATCCTTCAGATGGAGAATTCGCCCCCTGGCAGGGCTTCTGGGTGCTGCGACAAGAGAATCCGGTGGACCTGCAAGCAGAAACGCTCACGTTCCAGTCGGGCGGTCTCAGCACAGGGGCCCCGTTCATTCCATCCAAGTCAATGGTGGCTCCACAGAACGGACGCCTATTCGTGACCCTTGAATTGCAGGATGCAAGCGGCGAAGTGCAGTCCACAAGTCGTACCTCGCTATACGCGCACGAAGATGCAACCCTGGGTAGTGATGCATACAATGCGTCCCGTATCATGCCCCCGACGTCGTCGTATGCGTTGGCATCGTTTGTGCGCGAGGATGGCGCCCGTCAGGCGCAGCACAGCGTGCCGTACGATCTGAATGACTACGTCGAGATTCCGCTGCACGTGGAAGCAGTCAACATGGAGGGCACGGCGGTGCTTTCTACGGATGACTGGCGCGACATTCCGGCCACGTGGACGCTCGCGGTTACGGATACTCACACCGGTGAAATCACGCAACTGGAGCCCGGCCTCGAGTACGCGTTCGACCTTAGCGGATCGACGGCATCCGGCGACGGGCTCGGCGGACTCGCCTCCGACGAAGTAGAGGACCCCCGCTTCATCGTCACTGCCGGACCAGGCGGTGCCCTGCCGGTCGAACTCACTGACTTCAGCGGTCAGACCGATGGCACGGATGCAGTGCTGGCTTGGACAACCGCGTCGGAGACCGACAACGCGGGCTTCCGCATCCAGCAGCAAACCGATGAGGGCACGTACGAAACGCTGCAGTTTGTTGACGGCGCGGGCACGACCGATGACGAGACCAGCTATCAATTCCGTGTAGAAGACCTTTCGTACGGCGCGCATACCTTCCGCCTGGAGCAGGTAGACCTGGACGGCACCGCCACGCCGTCGGAGCCGGTGACGGTGGAGGTGCAGCTCGAGGAAGCGTTTGCGATGACGCGGATGGCACCGAATCCGGTGTCGCAGCAGGGTCAACTGGAAGTGGCTGTGCGCGAGACGCAAGACGTGACGATTGAGCTGTACGATGCCATCGGACGTCGAGTGCAGACGCTGCATGACGGCACGCTGGAAGGCGGACAGTCGCATCAGGTGCAGGTGGATGCGCAGAGGCTCTCAAGCGGAATGTACTTTGTCCGGATGCGCAGCAGCGCCGGCACACAGACCGAACGCTTTGTGGTCGTGCGGTAACTGAGAATCTTCCATGTCACGTAGTGTTGATATTTTAGCAATAGTCTGATTCAATGAGCAACCAACACGCAAAACATACGCACGATCAGGACGGTGGGCACAAAAACCACACGTCAGATCAGAAACCCGCACGTGATTCCCATACTGAAATCTACGAGCCGCCAAGCGTGCGCCCACTGGGCACACTCCCTGAATCAACAGGGATGCCCACGTCGGCGCAAACCTTTCCGCCTACGCCTACGCCTTGATGGCTTCAATCGACCAGCAAGTAAGGGGGCTTGGATCATGCATGTACCCTGTATGACGAATCCAGATGGTTCGCACAGATGAATCTACCTTTGTAATTGGTGCTGCTGCGTCTCATGCGATTCGGAGTCCGCGCATCCAGGTCACATGGCCTGCTGACAGACAGGTCTTCCGCGACACCAATGAATCCGGAGAGAAGGGGCGTTGGGGCGCAATAGCTGATGCGCTTGCGTTGCGCCCTGTAGCCAAATCTGATGCTCCCATGTCGCCGGATGTGGTCGTGCATGTGTCTTCTGCAGGTCGCATACCGGTGCCGTCCGGGGCGAAGCAGGTCGCCAATGACAAACAGGGAGCCGTGTGGCGCACCTCCAACGGTTGGCTCCTGAAGCGTGCAGGGTACACCGCAACCGTTGCGGCCTCCACCCCGAAGGCAACCCTCTACGCTTCAACGGCTCCAACAGCGATGTACGCCTTTCGCGATCTGATGACGATGTTGCTGCCCCGAACAGGGTGGGTCCCCATACACGCTGCTTGCGTACAGCCTGATGATCCGAACACAAACCGCCCCACGGTGCTCATTGCAGGGCCATCGGGATCCGGAAAGTCCACGCTAACGACGGGCCTCCTACTGGCAGGCTGGCAATGCATAAGCGACGACCTGCTGGTGCTGCCGCCTCCTGAACACGAACGGGTCTTCGCGTACTCCATGATGAAAGCCATCCGCATCTGCGACGATGCATGGACGCGTCTCGGATTGAACGACGCCCACAAAAAACCGCTCGACACGTTCGGACGCTATGCCTCGGCTGCCAAGCATACCCTTACCGCATCAGCGTTACCAGATCGGTCAGGCATGCATTCAAATCGCGCCATTCGTTGCCCACACGGCGCACCCACCTGCATCCTCCTGCCCGAAATTGTAGAGCGCCCCACCAGTGCCCTGGTCCCTTTGTCACGTGTGCAGGCACTGCCTGCACTTATGGCCGAAAGCATTCCCACGACGATCCTTCCCCCCGAGGCAGCACAGGGCCAGTTGCAACGCATCGGCGCGCTGCTGCGTCAGTGCACAACATACCGCCTACACGCCGGGCGCGACCTCTACCAGGACCCCAGCCGCCTGGCTTCGCTGCTCCAAGACGTTGCTTCCGCACCAGTACCCCACCCCTAACCATGTCCAACACCAACACATCTTCAGCGTCCGAACAGCATGCAATTCGACGTACCGACGAGGCGGTGTCTACTCAACTGGATGCCGACTCCACGGTGGTGCTGCACGTCGGCACCCAAACGTACTACGAACTGAATGTCACCGGTCAGGTCGTGTGGCGCTACCTTGGCGAGCACGATAGCGCAACGCTTGCCGAACTCGCCGACGCGCTGCAAACGCACGTGGACGCAACGAACGAGACGCTTACCAATGCGCAAGCGCAATCAGATGTGCAGGCCTTTGTACAGTCGATGAAAGACGCCGATCTTGTAGAACCGGTCCCCCCGACGGATTGATGTCGCGTTGCTCTGCCCTACCATACCACCACCAACCCCGCTGGCGGCGCATGCTACACTGCTTGCGTACCCTACCGTGGGTGTGCTGGTACGCTATGCGCGTATGGTGGTATCTGTATCGGGTAGATGCGCCCGGAACAGCCCTTCCCGACTGGCTCGCATCCGTAGAGCGTTCGGCCCACGGGTCGCTTAATCCACACGCCTGTCAGTCCGTTGTGCACCGCATCGTAACACGCTCTCGCAAACATCGATGCCTGCCCCGCGCGCTCGTGCTCTTCGCCGTGCTGCAACACAGTTCGTGTTCAGATGTGCAGTTTTGCCTCGGAGTACGCCCCCCCGTGACTCCTCGCAGCCGGTTCGCCCATGCCTGGGTGGAAACCGACGGCTATCCCTTCGGTGAGGGCACCAACCCCCGCGATAGCCATCGCCTGCTCTACACATATCCCGATCCCGCGCACGCTTTGTCTGACACCGCTCCCATCGTCTCTACGCGCCATGCTTGATCCCGGTACCCTGTCGCCATCGGTGCGTGTGGGACGCGTGGCGTTGCAAACAGCACTGGACGTTGCTCCCAAAGACGCCCTCACCCATGTTCTCGACACCCATGGGAAGCGCTGCGACCTATCTCGGTGGACGGCCTGGTGTCAGTATCACAACGTCATTCCTTCGCTGTATCGCGTGTTGAGTGCGCATCCGCACCCAGCCGCGCAGGCCCTACAGCAGGCCCTTGCGCCACAGTCGCGAGCTATCGCCGCCGCCGGACTTCTGCAGGCGCAGGCGCTGCACGAAATTTTGGAGGCGTTCGCCACCCACGGCATTCAGGTGATTCCAATCAAAGGCATCCACCTGGATGTGCGTGCCTACGATGGGCCCGGGCAGCGCAAAGACGGCGATCACGACCTGCTTGTTCGTCCTGACCAGTTGTCCGATGCCGTTCGGGTATTGCAAGAACTCGGCTATCGATACAGCAAGCCTTCTATGCCCGTTGAGACGTGGCACAGCGTCCCCATTCACCATGGCCCTCCGCTGATCAAGCACGCCGGGCCGATGCCGTCGTGGGTCGAGTTGCACTGGGATGTGCTGCCCGATACCGAAGGGCTCCACTGGCACGATCCAGAGCAGGTGACAGCGGACTTCTGGGCGCGTTCGGTTTCCAGCACGCTACTGGGAGCCCCCATACGCGAGCTCGCCCCCGAAGACGATGTGTTGCACCTCATGCTCCATGCCGTGCGCCACCTGGCCCAGCACACACGCGGGCTCACCGCGCGCCTGTCCATGGTCGAAGACCTCGCCCGGCGGGTGCAGTCGCTTCCCCATCTACGGTGGGAAGCGGTTGCCGAACGCGCCCGCACCCTCGGACGGGCATCCGTACTGGGCCCAATCCAGTACCTGTGGACGCATGTCTTGGGGGCCGAGGCCAACTCGCTGTTTCCGGATGCCCTTTCGATAGACAGATGGCCCCGACGGGCGTGGGAGCGTCGGTTGCTTCCAACGCGCCACCTACTGGCCGATCCGCCGCCCGAAGCCAACGCATCGCGGGCGTTTCATCATGAAAAAGGAAAGTGCACGCTCGTCCACTTGATGCTGTTGGAGGCCTCTCGGGATCGGTGGCAGCTTATTCGCAAAGGGGTTGTGAGTCCGCTCTGCACGGTCAACGAGCAGGATCGCGCTATCGCTCCGGCCCTGCCAGATGCGGCTCTCCTGCCGGTACGCTGGCTGCGGCTGGGCTGGCGTGCTGTGCGCGGGTAGATACCACGTCTGTGTGTAGGGACACGGCGCGCCGTGTCCCTACGTGATCTGTACACGGTGCGAGGGAGGATCCCCAGAGCGCTAAGCTACCAGCACGCCAGCAATCGTGGCCGTCATCCACGAGGCCAGGGCGCCGCCAAGGACGGCCCGGAGCCCCAGCGCCGCGATTTCGCTGCGGCGGTCGGGGGCAATGCCGCCAATACCGCCAATCTGAATGGCGATTGACGAGAAGTTAGCGAATCCACACAGCGCGTAGGTGCCAATGATGATCGAGCGCTCGCTCATTACGCCGCGCAGGTCGCTTAGCGAAGCAAACGCAATGAACTCGTTGACGGCCACCTTCTCGCCAAGGAGTGTGCCAAAGCTAAGAATATCAGCAGCCTCTACCCCCATGGCCCAGGCCAACGGGGCAAACACGAAGCCAAAAATCGCTTCCAGCGAAAGGCCCTCAAAGCGCTCGTTTGACCACTCGGCCACCAGTGTGTTCAGGTCATACGGCTGCACACCAAAGATGGAAGGATTGCCCAGCCAGTTAAACCCGGCATTGATGACGCCAATCAGCGCGATGAAGGCGAGCAGCATAGCGCCGACATTCAAAGCCAGCTTGAGTCCTTCGGAAGCGCCATCGGCGGCGGCATCCAGAATGTTATCGCTGGGCTGCTCGTAGTCGATGGTTTCCGAGCCTTTCGTTTCTGACTCCTCCGTTTCCGGAATCAAGATCTTGGCAACGACAATCGCCGCCGGAGCACTCATCACCGAAGCAGACAGCAAGTGCTTGGCAAAAAGGATCCGGTCGGCTTCCGACTCGCCGCCCAAGAAACCGATATAAGCCGCCAGCACGCCGCCCGCGATGGTCGCCATCCCGCCAGACATGAGCACAAACAACTCGCTGCGCGTCATGCCCTGTACATAAGGTTTTACCGCCAATGGTGCTTCTGTTTGTCCGATAAAAACGTTTGAGGCGGTAGCGAGTGACTCCGAGCCAGAAATGCCAAGCGTCTTCTGCATCAGCCATCCAGCTCCCTGCACGAGTGGTTGCACGATGCGCAGGTAGTAGAGCACCGCCATCAACGAGGCGAAAAATACGATGGTTGGAAGCACATGAAACGCAAACGGGCCTTCGGCGGGACTTCCCAACGATTCGCCGAAGATAAAGGTAGAGCCTTCGTAAGTAAAGGACAGCACCGTGTTGAATAAACTGGCGAGGGTGTCAAAAAGAACTTCGCCAGGGCCTGTTTTCAAGACCAGCAGGGCAAACACAATTTGGAGGGCCACCCCCGAGGCTACCAACTTCCAGTCGATGGCTTTGCGGTTGGTGGAAAACAGGTATGCAATAAAAAGGAACACCGCAATGCCAAAGGCACCACGCGCTAGCGCTTCGAAAAAAGACATATGGTGGGACACTAAGTCATACAATACGAAGTGACACAAGATACACAATGAAACGAAGATGCCAAATGCAGCCACGCTATTTCATCGAATAGAACAGACCTAACGCGGGGCTATGCAGGTTCTTCACGGAGCATCCCAGGTGAGAGAGGTGCGATCAAGATCGGGCAGGACGCCATCGGGGTCAATTTCGATGCGAACCAGCTGCCGCGTGGAAGGCAGGCGTACCCGATGCGTGGAGGTGTTGGCAAACGCATCTCTGGGAATCTGAAGCGTGCCGGTTTGGCCATCGGCAAACGTAAGGCGCACGGTCATGGGGAGCCGTATGGTGCCACGATGCTCAAGCGTAAACGAGGGCGACCGCCCGTCGAGAGATACATCTGCAATGGCTTGATCGAGGGTAGCGTCGCTGGTAAACCACTGCTGCCAGAAGGTCGAGAGGTCAGCGTCGGCTACGTCGTCGAGGGTGCGCAGGAAGTCGGCAGGTGTGGGGTGTTTATAGGCCCATCGGTCGATGTAGGTGTGCAAGGCTTCGTCGAAGCGATCGGGACCCAAGATGTGCTCGCGTAGGATATGCAGCGCGGCAGCCGGTTTGCGATACGCCAGAAATCCCAGTTCGCGTCGCGACATCGCATCCGGTGGGGTAAGCATGGATGTTGAGGGAGGATCTTGCATCCCACGGGCTACAGTGCGCATTAGGGACTGCAGCCGACGGCGGGGTGGTTCGCCGTAGAAGGCCGCGGCTGAATACAGCGTGAGGAAGGTGGTGAGGCCTTCATCGAGCCATGCGTGGCGGCGTTCGTTTGAGCCAACCAGCATGGGAAAGTACGTATGGGCCAGTTCATGATCGACAATGCCAAAAAGTCCGCGTCCGCGTGCTGTCATGCTGGCAAACGATAGCTGGGGGTACTCCATGCCACGTACCGGACCGGCGACGTGTTGGGCCTGGTCGTAGGGATAGGGGTGCCATGTGGCAGAGTAATGTTCAACCGCGTGTTGCAGATATCGCGTGGCGGCCTCCCATCCCTCCACGCGCTCGCCCTGGGCCGAGGGCGGATAGAACGAGGAGACAAGCACATTGTGGGTGGTGGCATCGGCGTAGGTGGCGTCCCAGATAAACACATCGGAGGCGGCAAAGACGACGTCGCGCACATCATGAGCGGTAAAGTGCCAGGTGAGCGAGTCGGGGGCTGCCGGGCGGGTTTCAGGCGTACCGGCTTCGTTTGCGGTGATGATGGAAACAGGACTGCGGGCCGTCTCAGCGTCAACCAAGCGACGGCGCTGCGTGTCGGTGAGTACGGAGTCGGGGTTTTGCAACGTGCCGGTGGAGGCAACCACGTATGACTTGGGCACGGTAATCTGCACATCAAACGACCCATAATGCAGATAGAACTCGCCCTGGCCCAGGTACGGCATTGGGTCCCATCCTCGGATGTCGTCGTACACATACGGACGCGGATACCACTGGGCGATTTGAAAGACATGCCCATCGTCTACGGCGGTGTATCCTGTGCGGTCGGCACCGCGCTCGGGCAGGGTATACGTATAAGGGATAGTGAGATGCAGCGAATCCCCAGAGGCCAGGGGCGATGTCAGATCGATACGCATGCGTGTGCCGTCTACGGTGGCCGCGGGCGTGTAGGTGGTGTCGCCGTGCGTAAGACGTTGCTCATACAGCGTGTAGCCGCCTTCATCGAAGGCGCCGCCGAAGCGTTCATCGGCATCGCGCTGGGTGGCTGCCCGGCTATCGGGCCGAAACGCGTTCTGCTCCAACTGCATCCAGAGGGTGTGCAGCGTGTCTGGGGCGTTGTTGGTGTAGGTGAGCTGCACGGAGCCCGACAGGCGTTTGGCATCCGGGTCGAGCGTGGCCTCGATGGCATACGAAATGTCTTGCTGCCAGTAGCCGGGGCCGGGAGCCCCTTGCGCGGTGCGTTCTGCACTGGGCAGATGCCAGAGGCTGTCGGGAAGCGGCTGGGCAACAGCCGGAACGGCGAGTAGCGTGAGGCCGATGAGAAGAGAAAGCAGGCGGTTACCGATAGCGACGCTCCACTGCATTTGTAAAGCTCACGGCTGCATCGCTGTAGATGTTGATTTTGTTTTTGCGGAAGACATCCTGTGCGATGATTTGAGAGGCTTCGTTCCATGAACCGGCCTCACGTAGGCGCTGAAGCACCTGTGCATACTGATCGGTCGAGTCGTTGAACAGTTGCCGTAGAAAGATGTCGCGCTGTGTAGGCGGCGATTCGCCAAAGACATCAGACTCAAGTTCTTCAACCCGATCTGATACTGAAATCGATTCATTGCCTCCGGGGGTAGCTTTGGGGTTGAACTGTTTCCATCGCGCATTGGATGCGGCTTCTTCTTGTGTTTCAGCAGGGGAGGCGTTGCCCTTGTGAAACTGTTTCCAGCGAGGGGTAGGCTCGCGGGGGTCGTTGGATGAGGATCCGTTCTCGTCTATCGGGCGCGCCTGACCGGGGACATCCCACGTCGGCTCTGAGGGCTCGTCCTCGGTAGCGGGCTCGGGGGAAGATTGGTCAGGAGACGTCTCCGAATTGGAGGACGGTTCGGGGGGAGCGGTCGAATCGGTGTCGGGCGAAGATGAAGACGCAAAAGGCTGATCGCGTGCACCGGGTGCAAAGGGAGATGTTGGTTCTTCGTTATCGTCTATGGTGGGCTCGCTGGTGGATTCAGGAGCCGTTTTGTTAGGGGTGTCTTTGGCTTCGGTTTCTTGGTTGAGCGCCTGCAATACCGCTCCAAAGTCTTCATCTGAAAAGGTATCGGGCGTGTCGTCGGCCTCCATCAGGTGCTGCAGGTCTTCCAGCGAGAGCGACTGGTCGTCGGGCAGATCGCTTAGCCGGTCGGCGTAGGCTTGTTGCTGCTTGTGTGCAAAGAACCGGTGGAGCACACGGGCGGGGCATCCGGCGTTGCCATAGGCTGTTTCTGTGGCTTCGAAGAGCGGTTGCAGCGTATCCAGCCAGCGGTCTACCGTGTAGTCTTCGGTGAGCATCCGGTCGATGCGTGTAAGGGCCGTCCGAAATGTTTTGGGATCAAGGCGTTGCACATCCCGGTGCCGCGCGAAGGCGTCGAGTCCCTGGCGTAGGTACTCGTACGGAGCCAGGGCCTGCATGCGGTACGCGATGTAGGCGACGGAGAGCGTTTTGTCTTCGCCCTCAAAGAGATACGCAGCGGCTGTGGGGATGGGGCGCACCAGGTAGGCCATGCCGACATGACTGGCCTGGCGAATCATAGAGGCCCAGGCCGATTCGGGGATCTGTCCGTTGTCGCGTAGCGCATCTTCAAAAGCGGCCCGTGCGGTTTCTAGCTCAGGGGCTGTGGTATGTACCCATTCGGTTTCGTGTTGGCGCATCTGATGCACCACGCCGTCGAGCTTTTCAAGCAAGCGATGACGCAGAAAAGACTGCACGACGCGCGGCACCACTGCAGTGCGCCAGTCGCTGGGACGATAGTCTTGGTTGGGCGGAAGCGCGCTTAAGAGACGCTGTTCAAGGGCTTTGGCCGTGGCATTGGGCATGAAAACAACACGCTATAGGAAAAGGCGTGAACCGGTGAGCAGGATAACGGGCCGTGTGGTTTTTGCAACGCATCTTAGATGCTGTACGGAACGTGGTATTGTGTGGCTGCGTGCATGAGCCGCATCCGTTGTTGCTTTTCACCTACAAACCGTATCTGTGTCGTTGTACGCTCAACTCCGTGCGCGTTCTCCATTGGCTATGGGGCTTTACGTAGTCGTGGTAGGGGTGGTCAGTCTCATTGTGGCGCAATCTGTGGTATCTACCCCCGCCGAAGGCCACGCGTCGTTGATGCGTTATTGGGCCCTTTTGAGTGCAGCAGTGGTGTCGGTCGCGGCATCGAACATGCTGTTTCCAGATCGCAATGCGCCCAGTGTGCAGCTTCTGAATCCGCCCGCCACCGTGCTGATGCGGTACACGTTGCAACGGTGGAGTGCAACGGCAGGGGTGCTAATCATACCGGCAGTGCTGTTAGCCGTTCTGGCAGAAGGCTCACAGGCCCCGCAGGTCAACGGGATTCTTGTGGTGTTGGGCGTGGCGTTGTATGGCTTTGCCGACACCGTGGCCCTTGGACCGGTATCTCATGCGTGGAGCACGGGGCAAGCCGGACAGTGGTATACGCGCATGCGCACCACCAGTAATGTTGGGTTCAGCGTACCCCGGGGGCTCGTTCCATATATGTTTAGCACCACGCGGTGTTTTCTTTTGGGCACCGTGGGTGTGCTGGGGGGAGGCATTCTTACGGCCTTGGGAGCCGGCTGGGGAAGCGTTGCTGCAGGAGGAGGGGTATTGGGATGGGCACTCTGGCGGATGCGTCCGCTCATTCCGCTGTTCGACCGGATGTACTACCGCACGCATTCCTTCTTTCAAGAGGTAATGGGCGGTAGCGTGGGCATCTCTGATCGAGAGCCGGTGCCGTATGCCAGTTTGTACTGGGTGGTGCCCCGTTGGCGCCCTGCCGTATGGGCGTCTCTACGTCAGCTTGATCGGCGCCTGCCGCTGGGGCGCTTTGTGGCACTCGGCCATCTACTCTTTTGGGGGCTGGTGTATCAGGGCGTCGATCCTATGATTGTTGCAGGCTACCTCGGACTCTTTGTGTTGGCCCAGAATGCTGTGGTGCTCATTCTTGCACGCCCTGAATTGGCCCCCGCCGCGCTTCATCTTTCGCTACAGGGGCCCGTAGATTGGCTCATGACACGCTGGTTTGTGGCGCTGCGATGGGGCGGACCGTTTGCGATGAGCTTGGGAGCGGTCGCGTGGGTCAGCACGTCGTATACCATGACCGACGTGCTGCTCTGGACGGCACTGTATGCCGGGGTTGCGCTAGGGGCCGCGCTCTTTGCGACGGCCCGCGTCGAGTATTCGTATCGAAACCGTCTTGCTTAACCAACTAATTCGCTTGCTCACAATGGCTAACTCGCTTGTAGCACGCAATGTATCAAAGCAGTACGGGAGTCAAGATCCTGTTATTCAGAACTTCTCTCACCGGTTTGCGCCTGCCACGCTAACGGTGCTTACTGGACCCAATGGATCTGGAAAAACAACACTGATGCGTCTCTTCTCGGTGTTGGCTACGCCGTCGGCAGGCACCATTGAGTATGGAGACGTACACATTCACGATGCGCCACATCAATATCTACAGCATGTGGGCATTGTGCACGCAGAGGCCATGTTGCCCACGCAGCTTACGGCAGTTGAGTTGCTGGAGTGGATCATGCGTTCGCGCAAGGTGTGGAGCGATGAAGGGCCTCGTGTCATTGCACAGTGGCTCGACCGGCTCGATCTTGATGAGCGACGTGAACAGCGCATCGCTACGTATTCCAGTGGCATGGTCAAGAAGACACAGATTGCCGCCGCCCTGGTGGCCGATCCGCAGGTTCTGCTGATGGATGAACCGCTTCGTAGCCTCGACGACACGGCACGACAGGCCACCCTACAAGCCCTCGATACGTTTCGCGAAAAAGGCGGCCTTTCTATTGTGGCGAGTCACCTCACCAGCGATCTACTGCAGCGCTGTGATGAGCACCTCTCTCTGGCCACAGCCCCTGCATCGTAACGGCACAGCCCCAGTGTGCTGCAATGCCAGCGTGCTGCAACAGAAGCCGCTAAAAGAGCACTTCACCACCACGAGACCACTCCACCAGCGGCCGTGCTGGGTGTAATTCACATCTCAAGGCAATAAACTACACGGAACGGTTGCATCTTTTTGAATCGCTGCTGGTAGTTGTCTGTTCTATGTTGTACCCTGCAATACATATACTGCAGGGTGATTCGCAAGCGTAGTGCTCTCTTGCACTACCTCCTTGCATTGTCTCCTGTCACCGACTGCTGATAACTGCTATGGACCCTGAACTGTTGACGTGGGGATTTTTCCTTGGAGGCATTCTTCTTATGCTTCTTGAAACGGTGATCCCGGGCGGCGTGGCCTTCTTCCTCGGCGTTGGGGGCATCATCACCGGTGCGATGCGTCTGGTAGGGTTGTTTACCGACCCGTATATCGCCGTGCTTGTGTGGATGCTCACCTCTACGGCGCTCACTATTGCGCTACGACCGATCGCCATGCGCTACTTAGGGGGCGACTTCTCGCTGGCCATGACCAATGAAGATGCAGAGGCTATGGGACAAGTCGTCACGGTGGTAGAGCCGCTCACCGAAGATGACTCGGGGCGAATCCGCTTCCGAGGGGCTACGTGGGATGCACGCACCACCGAGGGCCGTTTGCCCAAAGGATCAGAGGCGCGCATTCTGTATCGCGACAACTTGACCTGGATCGTTGAGCCGGTAGATCATGCGGCGATTGATGAAGAGCTCTCCGATGCTATTGATGCTGATGCGAAAGCGTCTGACGCGTCAAACCAAGATGAGTCCCCGCGTCCTCCAAACCGCGATGCCTCACGCAATGCGTCGTAGACGGTCCGAAAACCATTGTTTAATTTCTCTTTGTTAACGAATTACTGCTATGTGGACAGTCTTTCTTATCCTGATCGGGCTTGTTATTTTCGTGCTCTACAACATGTTTATCGTGGTAGAGATGCGCGAAGAGGCTATCCTTGAACGGTTTGGCAAGTACCGTAAAACGCTCAAGCCGGGCTTTCATTTTCTGATTCCGTTTGTCGATCGTGTGGCCTACCGGCAAGAGATGCGTGAGCAGGTCATTGACGTGCCGCCGCAAAAATGCATCACCCGCGATAATATCGAGGTGGATGTGGATGGCATCATCTATTTGAAGGTGATGGACTCCCACAAGGCCAGCTACGGTATCAACGATTACAAAATGGCATCGGTCAACTTGGCGCAAACCACAATGCGTAGCGAGGTGGGTAAGATCACACTCGACGACACGTTCAGCGAGCGCGACAAGATGAACGAAGCCATTGTAGAAGAGCTCGATAAGGCGTCGAACCCGTGGGGCGTGAAGGTGATGCGCTACGAGATTGAAGACATTCAGCCGTCAGAAGAAATCGTGCTGACGATGGAGAAGCAGATGGAGGCCGAGCGCGAAAAGCGGGCCGAAATCACCGAATCGACCGGTACGCGCGATGCGCGTATTAACGTGTCGGCTGGAAACCGTCAAGGAGCTATTCTGCTGTCAGAAGGCGAGCGTGAGAAGCGCATCAACGAAGCCAAAGGGGAGGCCCGCGAAATGGAGTTGTTGGCCGAAGCTACAGCCTATGGCATCGAACGCATTGCTGAGGCCATTGCTCAGCCGGGCGGATCGCTCGCGGTGAAAATGCGCCTCACCGAGCAGTATATCGAAGAGTTTGAGGGCATTATTGAAGGTTCGAATGTCTCTGTCCTTCCGGTAGAAGCGGCGAACCTCAAAACCTTCTTTGAAGGAGCAGCTCAAATCAGCAATACGACGAACCCTTCATCGTAGCTCCTGCCTCGGCATCCCTTTAAACGCGAAGCTTTCTACGACCTATGTTTGACTCTATTGAAGTCTTCAGCATGACCTTGTTGGGTCTGCTGGCCTTGTATGTTCTTTTTAACTTTCTGAAAGCCATTCGGCTGGTGCCACAGCAAAGTGCCTATGTTGTGGAACGGCTGGGAAACTACCACAAAACGCTCGAAGCAGGCTTTCACGCGCTCATTCCGTTTATCGATCGGGTGCAGTACAAGCAAGATCTGCGTGAGCAAGCTATTCAGGTCGAGCCGCAAGACTGCTTTACCGAAGATAATGTACGCGTCCGGGTGGATGGCGTCATTTACCTAAGCGTTATAG
Organism: Natronotalea proteinilytica; assembly: GCF_055379935.1. Lineage (NCBI taxonomy): Bacteria > Pseudomonadati > Rhodothermota > Rhodothermia > Rhodothermales > Salisaetaceae > Natronotalea > Natronotalea proteinilytica. The sequence goes on from NZ_AP043947.1 coordinate 585,695, forward strand.
ATCCGGTGAATGCCAGCTATGGGGTTACCGATTATCGCTTGGCAGCTATTCAGCTTGCACAAACCACAACGCGTTCGGTCATTGGCCGCATGGAACTGGATACGACCTTTCAGGAGCGTGCTGTTATCAGTTCAAAAGTGGTAGAGGTGCTTGGTGAGGTGGAGCAAGCCTGGGGGATTAAGGTGCACCGCTACGAGATTCGTAACATCGACACGCCCCGCACCGTGCAGCAGGCTATGGAGCGCCAGATGACTGCTGAGCGTGAGCGTCGTGCTGTGGTTGCCCGCTCCGAGGGCCAGCAAGAGGCCACGGTGAACGATGCCAAAGGGGAAAAGCAAGAGCTGATCAATGAGTCCGAAGGAGAGCGCGAGAAACGCATCAACGAAGCGGAAGGGCGCGCCGAAGAGATTAAGGCTATTGCTGATGCAACCGCCGAGGCCATTGAACGCGTGGCCCAGGCTGTCAATGCACCGGGCGGCGAGGAAGCCGTGAAGCTGCAGCTTGCCGAGCAGTATCTGCATTCGCTGGCTAAGCTTGGACGCCGCGAGAATCAGGTTCTGCTGCCTACTGATCTCACCCGCTACGATCGAATCATCGATGGGCTTGCTCTTGACGATTTCAAGGTAGATGCGATTTCCGAAGCCCAGGGCGATGGGGCCAGTGCACTGCCCGATCAGCCGAACCAACACAGCGACGACCCCTCTGCATCCGATGCAGATGCTCCAGCTTCGTCTCAACAATCGTCGTAAGTGCAGTGCCACAGATCGTCGGGGACGCAAGCGGTCCCCGGCTATGGGTTTGCTCACATCACGCCGTTCCGTAGCCCGGGATCAGGAGCGAAGCGCTGGGAGCACCGCGACCGAGTACTCCTGGGGTGCGGATATCCCGGGCGGTTCTGGAAAGCGACTTGGGAACGCTGGAGCGTCCCGGCAAGCGTGGCGACGCAGAGGAGCCGTAAGGTCATGCCTGTTGTGCATCGCCACGAGAGGCAAATCTATAAGCACACGACACACGCTGATCTGAATGGCAAAAGCCGCCGCTCTCATCGCATGAGGACGGCGGCTTTTCTATGTGTGTGGTAGCAAAGCTAATAGCTCGGCCTTTACTGTAGCGCGGTGACATGATAGGCTTTAAAACGCTGTTCCAGACGTATCAAACGGGACATCGAAGTACCGGGCTACCGTCGCAGCATGGTCGGCAAATGTGTCACGGAGTCCGAGAGATCGACCATTTGCATTGGGGCGTACAACGAGCAGAGGCACAAACTCACGACTGTGGTCGGTGCTCGGCGTGGTGGGGTCATTGCCATGATCGGCGGTGATGACGAGAACGCCATCGTCGGGCAACGCATCAAGTAGATCCGGCAGAGCAGCGTCAAAGACTTCCAACGCCTTCGCAAATCCTTCTGGATCGTTCCGGTGACCGTACTCCTGGTCAAAATCAACCAGGTTGGTCCACATGAACGTAGGTGGATCATCTGCCGATTGAGTCTGCAGGGCCTCGATCGTCGCGTCAATCCCGGCTTCGTTCGTTGGGGTTTTAGTCATGGTGTCGAAGCCCGTTCGCGCAAACAGATCGGCAATTTTTCCAATCGATACGGTGCGCACGCCATGTTGCTGCAGCACATCTTGAAGTGGTGGTGTTTCAGGGCGCCGCGCGAAATCCTTTCGTTCCTCTGAGATGCGCGTGTAGTTGCCCGGGGTACCTACGAACGGGCGGGCAATCACACGACCCACGCCATGTGGACCTACACACACCTTGTTGCGCGCGATGCGACACATTTCGTAGAGCTTTTCTAGCGGAATCACGTCTTTGTGGGCTGCAATCTGGAAGACGCTATCTGCCGAGGTGTACACGATGGGGTAACCTGTTTCCTCATGCTTCGAGCCGAGCTGTTCAATAATCACAGTGCCCGATTCGGGACGATTTCCGAGGATGCCTTCCACACCAGCATATGTTTGAAATGCTTCCACCACATCGTCGGGAAAGCCATCTGGATACGTGGGAAACGGATCATCCAGCTGCAACCCTGCGAGTTCCCAATGACCTGTTGTACTGTCTTTCCCAGCCGAGACCTCCTGCATGCGACCATAATCAGCCCGAGGGGTATTTGTGGGAGGAACCCCCTGCAGGTCAGTAATGCATCCGAGTCCGAGTGCGGAAAGGTTGGGAAGGTGGGGCTGGGCCATAGCACATACATGGCCTAATGTATGGCTGCCCCGGTCGCCATATTGTTTGGCATCGGGTTGGGCGCCTACGCCAACACCATCGAGTACAATCGTCGCAAAACAAGCCATATACAAGCAGTAGATAGAGGTCAGAAAACGGGTCGATACAAACTGTGGATTACACAGCAGATGCAACGCTACAAAGAGGAGACAAAAGCCGTTCCGACGAGGCAGGGTAGCTCCAGCCTTCAATCGATGAATCGAAATGAGCATGAATGACGCTTTGTGTCATCAGTGTGGGAAACCAATGACGCGGTGCGTTATACCATAGAGTGAACAGATGTAGTGTTCGCTGTCACCAACTTGAACGTATTTTACTTACTGCACGAGGTGATTCCTATGAGCACCGATGAGAAGAAGCAGGCCAAAGAGGCTCAAGAAACGAACGAATCCAAGAAAAAAACCACCAAAGAAAAACCGCCTATCGATTTTAGCGCATTGCCAGACGAGCTTGTGAAGCGAGGCCGCGAAGTGTGGCTGGCCGGATTAGGCGCTCTGTCGCAAGTGGAAGAAGAAGGCGACAAGGTGTTTGAACGTCTTGTAGAGCGCGGTGAGAAGTACGAATCCAAGCGTCGTAAGCAGTTTGGGGACGCAACCTCTGAGTTTACCAAGCGTCAAGAATCGATTACCGACGAGGTAAATCGGCGTTTTGAAGATGTGTCACGACGCGTTTCGGATGCCGCCCATACGGTAGAAGAGACGGTTACGTCTACGCTGAACGATACGCTTGGTCGCCTTGGGGTTCCCACACGCGAGGAGGTACAAGGCCTTTCCGACAAGGTGGGGCAGCTATCGCAAAAGCTCGATGCGCTGTCTCAAATGCTCGACAAGCAGGCTGCAGATGGACTAACCGCACTCCATGTGGTGTATGAAGAGGAGACGTGGGCTCTTAAGCAAGAAGGCGTAGAGGCTCCTCTCAAGACTTTCGATACAAAGAAAGAGGCTGTTGACGCTGCGCGCGATGCAGCAAAGGCCCACGCGCCCAGCAGGCTCACTATCCATAAACAAGATGGAGAGCCTCAAGAAACAGTGAGCTACGAAGAAGGCGAAACAGCGTAGTCTGTGTAGCCACGCTTTAGATCGGTTCACGATGTACAAAACAGTGCCGCCCGTTCTCTTTCAGGAGAGCGGGCGGTGTTTTGTTAGGGGGGATGTTGCAGGGATGTTTAGTAGAGGGTGGCGGTCTTAACACGTACGGCCTCCACCTGCTTGCACAAGTGGAGGCCGTTCCGTGTAAGGCCGTATGTATGGTACGTTAGTTCGTGCGGTGGTATGACGAAAGATGTTCAGCATCCTCCCAGAGCGAAAGTGCTCGTTGGTACACCGGGTCGGACTCGTTGAGGATGGGCTGCGCTTCGGCAAGCCCATACAACTGGCGGGCGAGCGTACCCTTCAGCCGCGTTCGAATGACCTCGTCGCTGTCGTCACGGTCAGCATGCAAGAAGACGCCCTGACTGGCTGCGACCTCCGATGGATCGGTGGTGTACGACATGCCTTGCTCTTCGGTGAAGTCCCAGAATGAAGTAATGAGCGAGTCGGGCGTGCTAAAGTTACGCACGAAGTACTCAGCGTCATCGCCCCATTCACTGCGTACATGCTGTTCGTTCTCAACGAACCAATCGCGCATGAACGCGAAGTCCATGTTCACCGCGGATACGAACGTTGTGACGCTCGATGTATCGGGTTGCATGACAATATCAGGTGTAATGCCGCCCCCACCAAATACCGTGCGTCCTTGCTCGGTGGTGAAGGTGAGTGAATCGGGCATACTTTCGGCATACTCGGTCGGGTCGAGTTCGGAGTCTTGATACTCCTCGATTTTTGTTTGGATGTAGTCTTCAGGTGTGCCTCCTTCGTACGGAGTCTGAATGAGACGGCCTACCGGCGTGTAGTATCGCCCAACGGTCATTTGCATGAGGCTCCCGTCGTCGAGTTCAAACTGCTGTTGTACAAGGGCTTTTCCAAAGGTGCGGCTTCCCACAACGAGGGCACGATCGTGATCTTGCAGAGCACCCGCAACGATTTCGCTAGCGGAGGCCGAGCCGCGGTCAACCAATACAATGATGGGTTTATCTTCAAACGCACCACCACCACTGGCACGGAATGTATTGTTCATGGTACGCTCACGACCCTTCGTCTCAACAATAGCTAGGCCGTCACTAAGCATTTCATCGACCATTTCAACGGCGGCACGCATCACTCCGCCAGGGTTGCCCCGCAAGTCCAAAATCATACGATTCATGCCCTGCTCTGACAAGTCGGTCGCATGCTCCATGAACTCGTCGTACGTCGTCATGGCAAAGCGATCCACCTTGATGTATCCGGTGTGGTCGTCAACCATGTACGACGTGTTAACCGAGTGCATGGGAATTTCGTCACGCGTGATGGTGTACTCTTCCTCTTGATTGGTGGGAGGACGATAAATCGTGATTGTGACCTCGGTGTCTACATCTCCCTTCAAGCGATCTTGGATGCCATTCGAGCCGATGCCAACGGCACTCTCTCCCTCAATACCAACGATTCGGTCTCCGGGCAAGATGCCTAGTTGATCACTCGGTCCATCAGCGATTGGTGAGATAACACGTGCGGTGTCCTCAACCACTTCAAACTGAATGCCAATGCCGCCGAATGAGCCTTCATAGCTGTCTTGCACACTTTGTACATCCTCGGCAGGAATGTAGATTGAGTGAGGATCGAGGGCTTCCAGCATGCCTTCAATGCCATCTTCGACCAGGTTTTTAGATTCCACCGGGTCTACGTACTGCCGCGTGATGATGACAAACGCATTTTGTAGCTTTTCAAGCTGTTCATAAGCGCTCTCATCGGAACTGAATGAATTGACCTGAACCCCTAAGACCAGCCCCAGAAGGAGGAGGCCAATGGCAGGAAGAACGTAGTATGTTATGCGTTTCATAGAAGATACAACCCTTACACGGCAAGAGGAAACGAACCCAACACGGTTTGGAAAAGAGGTCTATTGTCCATGGCAGAGCGGCAACACGCCAGGTGCTGCGGGCTAAATATGGAAGAATAGACCCTTTACTGCCTTGTTGTAAGCTCTAGCCGATAGGTTGTTGCGCCACACATCCACATACTACAGTGAACGCCCCAATTTTGTAGACGTACCTGTAACAAAGCATCATAAACGTGATTCTGTCCCTCTACGATGCATCGCTTTTCAACCTACTACTACATCTTCGATAGTCGGACCGGGCGTCCGTGCATCACAGAACGAGCTGCATCCACGACACGGTCTGATCGTGCCCAAAAGGCGTTGGTGCGCTACGTTATCGATAAAAAAGGCGAGAAGGTAGGCCGGGCGTTTGCTTGTTGGGGAGCCAAACAGACGTGGCACAGCTCCCCGTTTCCCGAGTCGTGCATTGCCTTATGGGAGGCAGGACGTGAGCAGGCAACGGCCCATGAAACGGACACTCCTCTGCGCTCTGTCCGTGAGACGTATCAGGAGAAGGCACTTTGGGCCACAACGGTTGGACTTCCAGCACAAGACCCCGCAGCGGCTCAGTTGTTGGCCGCGTGGGCATGCACCGAGCCCACCGTGGAAGCAGCCATCCACGATATGATGCACATGGGAGGACGGTGGGCCGAGTTTGTTCATTCCAATGATCCCGATGCCGCACAGGCCATGGAAAAGCGATACCAGAATGCGCTTTTGGATGTGTTGGGGAGTTCTACACCGCTTTCGTTGTTCTCGTAGGCTTAGCTGTTTTTATGTCACATTCTCTCGTACGTCGGCCTACGGCTATCATTGGGGCGGGAGCCGTAGGGCAAGCATTGGCTTGCGCCCTGGCTTCACACAACGTGCCGCTGACATCAATCATAAGCCGCACAGAACCAAAGGCCGAGGCCTTGGCTCGTAAGGTGGGGGTGCAGCACTACAGCGCTACGTGTGCCGATGTACCAACTGCCACAGAGCGGATGCTGATTTGCGTTCCCGATGATGAAATAGCGGCGGTTGCTCGTGCATTTGTTCCATTTGTCAAGGAGCAGCCATCCTGCATCGTAGCACATACATCGGGTGCGCATCCGGCCCAGGTGATGCAGCCTCTAAAAGAGGTGGGGGCACAGCTTCTTAGTATGCACCCCCTTCAAACGTTTACCCCACAAACGTCTCCCCAAGCCCTCCACGGCATCCAGATCACGCTTGAGGGCGACACAAAGGCATGCGCCTATGGTGAAGCGCTAGCCCAGCATCTAGGGGCTCGTCCAGTACGCATTACCACAGAGGCGAAGCCGCTCTACCACTTGACTGCCGTATTGGCATCAAATGGATTGGTTGCTCTTTTGGCAGTGGCACAGCACATTTGGCAGGAAGCGGGATTAGACCCCAGCACGGTATTTGAAGCGCTTCAGCCCCTTGTGGATACGACCTGGGCCAACGTTCAAGAGCAAGGAACAGCAGCCCTAACCGGGCCTGCGGCTCGAGGCGATACAGCAACCATTGAGACTCACCTGCACGCCTTGTCACACACTGAACAGGCGGCTCTTCACTTTGACGTGTACAAGGCGTTAACAACAGTCATGGTGCGTCTACAACAAGATGAGGTAGATATCAGCCGTCGCTCTGCAACACCCATAGAAACAATGCTTCAGGCGCATGATTGGAGGCAGGAGGAACAAAAAGATGCCCAAGAAACTTGACAAAATCCAAGATGCTTCCGATACTATGGAGCGTTCCGCCCCACAGCACAAAGTCCTTTGTGTGGCATGCAGTGTCGTGAAAGACACTTCGTGGCATTATCAAAGACTGATCGGACGGGTCCCCACCCCCTTCGCTGTCAGTTTATTTGTGTGTTTGCGGGCAGATCATAGGTTAACGCGGCTATTTTTGTTGATCTGCTGCGTTGCTTGCTCAGAACGGCATTAGTTTTGCAACGATGTCGGCACCCATGTGTGATCTGTGTCCGCGTTCGCGTTTGTAAAATAACATCTTACCCTGTATGAGTACCCCCACGCGTACGTATCGCGAGCGCTTGAAGAAAAAGCCGTTGCTGCGATCCAACTCGGTCGAATCAGTGTCTAACACAACCACGACGTCTACGTCGCCACTGTCCGAGTTGCAAACCATTTTGTCGCATAGCTCGGCTGGGGTTTCCTTCCAGTCTGTTGTTATAGCGGCCGTACAAATTGTGGAGCGTGCGCTTTGTGTAGAACATCGTGTGGCGCAGGCGGCTCTGTCGCTTGGTCAGCGCGAAAAAGTGACCGAGATGGTCAATACAACGGAGGAAGCCGCTGAGCTACTCCGAAACACACTCAACGCTGGCGGTCCAAGTCTCAACCAACTATGTGGAGAGCGCCCTGCTGTTGATCGTGTTGAAAACACATCGTGGTGGTATGCGCTTGCTGAAGCGGTTGAAGTTCTTGACGACAGCGTTGAGCAGCTTGTCTCGCTTTCGCATGCTCAGTCGAAAGATAGCCAAGCTCGATCCCTGAGCGACTGCGTTGCCCAGATTCTTCGCCGCCACCACAACGAGCTTCTCGTTGAAGCCCAGCAGTGGATGCCGGCTTAGACTTCGATCATACGTCAATGGTCGCGTAGTGCCCTGTCACACCTGATTGTTAGGGTACGGAAACCGTGCCAACCTCTGCGTCCCAAAATCCCCTCCAAAAAACCTGTCATGGTGAGCACGCGACGGGCCCAGCCCGGAGCACGTCGAACCATCTCCGCGAGGTTCAGCGGCTACTGGTGATTCAACGGCCCTGCCCAGTTCGTGGGAGATTGTTACTCACTGCGTTCGTCAGTCGCTTCGCTCGTGTCAGGACTCCGCGTCTCCTAGGCGGAGCCGCTCCGCTCAAGATGACAACATTAAAGTGGGGGTGTTGCAACCCGAAGATTGAGCTGTGACACAGTAGTAGTGCGACTGCTCTTTCAAACCCGGCTATTTTGAAGAGCAGCTGTGACCCAGGCAGAAGCAGAGCCCAAAGGTCACGCGCCAACGTGAGCACGAGAAATCCGTTGTGCGTCAAAGTCTGCCGAACGCCGTTCAAGCGCTGTTCGAGAATCACTGCGCTGAACAGCGTGTACATCTATGTCGGTGCTATCTTGCCTAAAAGACGCCACTCATAGGGTGGCGTTTTGCTTTTTGATAAGCAGCTTGTTGATAAGCACCTCCGACGTTTACATTCTGACTTACTGTCGTTTCCCTGCCCATGGCCCATTCGTCTGATTCTACCCCATCGCGATCTGAACAAGAACAGCGTCGTCGTGAAGAGCGGCATGCGCTCGAACAGCGCGGTATTGATCCGTATCCTTACGCGTGGGAGGTAGACGATCATGCCAGCCATCTGCTCGATACCTTCGATGACGAAGTCCACGACCCCGAAGAGGGGACACGTCTCGAAACGTCTATTGCAGGGCGCATCACAAGCATTCGTGTAATGGGCGGTTCAGCATTCTTCGACGTTCGCGATGCCTCAGGGACAATACAGGCATACATCCGAAAAAACGATGTGGGCGCCGAGTTTTACAACGAGGTGTTTACCGAGTTGCTCGACATTGGCGACATCGTTGGGATCGACGGTTACCTGTTTCGCACAGGCATGGGCGAGGTCACGGTGCGCGTTGATGAGATGCAACTGCTGGCCAAAGCACTGCGTCCGCTACCCGTAACTAAAGAAACCGATGAGGGCGAGACGTACAACCAGGTTACCGACAAAGAATTCCGATATCGCCAACGGTATGTAGACCTTACGGTAAATCCGGAAGTGCGTGATGTTTTCCGGAAGCGGGCCACCCTCATTCGTACGCTGCGTGAGTTTTTGGATGCGCAAGGCTACCTTGAGGTTGAAACGCCCATTCTCCAGCCTCTGTATGGCGGGGCAACGGCCCGGCCTTTCACTACCCATCACAATGCGCTCGATATGGAGCTCTACCTGCGCATTGCCAATGAGTTGTATCTGAAGCGGCTGCTGGTTGGTGGATTCGACGGCGTGTATGAGATTGGCAAAGACTTTCGGAATGAGGGGTTGAGTCGCTTCCACAACCCTGAGTTCACCATGGTAGAGCTGTACGTGGCGTACAAGGATTATCAATGGATGATGGGTTTCACCGAATCGCTGGTTGAAGAAATTGCCACCACCCTGCATGAGAGCACCGAAGTGACGATCGGTGAGCACACCGTGTCATTTGAGCGTCCGTGGAATCGGGTTACGTTCCTGGGGGCTATCGCGGATGAAACGGGATACGACTTGCATGGGGCATCGCATGCGGACCTGCTGGAGGTGACCGAAGCGCTCGATATCGACGTGGATCCCAGCCTTGGCGTAGGCAAGCTTTACGATAAGATCTTTGGCGCAACAGTCGAGCCTACGCTCATTGAACCCACGTTCGTGATGGACCACCCCATTGAGTTGAGTCCGCTGGCCAAAAAGCATCGAGACACAGAAGGACTCGTGGAACGCTTTGAGGGGTTTGTAGCGGGGCGCGAGATCTGCAATGCCTTCAGCGAACTGAACGACCCCGACGATCAGCGCGAGCGGTTTGAGGAGCAGGTGCGTCTGCTTGATGCCGGCGACGATGAGGCCACACCCGTTGACGAAGACTACCTGCGCGCGCTCGAATACGGCATGCCGCCTGCTGCTGGGCTTGGCATTGGCATCGACCGTCTCACGATGATGATGACCAATCAGGAGTCTATTCGCGATGTCATTCTCTTTCCGTTGATGCGTCCTGAGCGGTCATGAGGACGTTTGCACCACCGGTGTGAACCATCCACATACAAAGAGAAAAGCGCCCGGTACTGGGTCCAATGACTTTCGTCGTTGGGCCCAGTTGCATTCAGGGCGGAACGCAACATTACTGCGAGGAATGGCGGTGCGTTGCTTCTTCAGAAACCTGGGGGATACTTCGCTCATGTTACACAGCCTATGGCTATATCACCCCGAAAGCATGACATCGACGTTGAAGGCCGCGCTGGCTATCTGGAACTGCTGCGTACCAACAGCAACTACCGCCGTCTCTGGTTCGGCAGCAGCCTCTCGCTCTTGGGCGATTGGTTTAACCTGATTGCGCTGTACACGCTCGTTTCTACCCTCACCGGTTCACCGCTGGCCATCGGGGTTATCTTTATTGCGAAGATGCTTCCATGGGCGCTGGCGGCGCCTATCGCTGGACTGATTGTAGACCGCTACAATCGACGTCGCCTCATGATCGGGGCTGATCTAACACGGGCCGTGATTGTCCTGGGGTTTTTGTTTGTGCAGGAGGCCGCGCACGTTCCGCTCATCTACGTGCTCATTGCTGCGCAAGTCGTGGTTGGGTCGGTCTATGTGCCCGCAAAGAGCGCCTCCATCCCTAATATCACGGCGCCGCGCGAGTTGCTCACGGCCAATGCGCTCTCCTCGGCTACGTGGTCTACTATGCTGGCGGTGGGTGCTGCGCTTGGTGGGTTTGTGGTGGAATGGGCCGGGGTAGAGGCGGTCTTTATTATCGATAGCATCACGTATCTGTGGTCGGCCTGGTTTATCTACCGGACAACAATTCCGCAGAATACAGAAAAAGATACGGATCCGCTGATTCGCACAGCTGCGTATAAGATCTGGGATGGCTGGACCCACATGCGGGCCCATCCGCGTGTTGCACGCATCGCCACAGCAAAAGCAACCTGGGCGGTAGCTGGGGGGGCCCTGGTGTATATGCTCACTCTTATTGGCGAGCAGGTGTCTCCGGGAGCCATTGCAGCTGGTATCGGGGTCTTGTTTATGGCACGCGGCATTGGCACCGGCATCGGGCCGATTATTGCCCGTGGTGTGTTTACGGATCAGTCTACATGGCCGCTGGTGCTGGGCAGTTGCATTGCGGTCAGTGGCGTCGCCTACGCGGTCGTAGGGTGGGTGCCTTGGGCGCCTGAGGGAGTCGTCCTCGCCACGGTCATTGCACTAGTTGTTGCTGCACATGCATCCAGCGGAGCCAACTGGGTGCTAGCTACTGTTCTGCTACAAAAGCGAACCGAGGACGCATATCGGGGACGGGTCTTTGCGACGGAGTGGCTGCTCGTTATGATTGCCGAAACCCTTTCGATTGCGCTTGCCAGCTTGCTGCTAGAAATCGGCTGGCTCGACCTGCGCGGTGCAGTACTGGTCTTTGCTGGATTGCAAGTTCTTTCCGGGTTGGTTTGGCTTCTGGTTGTGGCCCCTCGTGAGCGTCGTGATGATGCTTCAGAGCAGCGGACTGACAGAGCGGCCTCGGCCCGCAAAGAGATGTAGAAAGGGTTGCGGTTGGGGGTGCTACGCACTACGTTAACTATCGTATTAGGGGATGCATCTATCCGTCGTTTGAAAGAACGGGTGGTTGCATCCCCCAATTTTGTTTTCAATAGCGAAGCTAGGGGTGCCGCAGCACAAAACGTGCATGGGGCTGAGAGATACACCCTTCGAACCTGATCCGGATGATGCCGGCGAAGGAAAGCTTTCTGCTGGTCCCAGTACGGATGTGTTTGGGTGCTGCTGGCTTCGCATTTCTTGCCTAGCTACCCTCTGATTGTTATGTCTGATACGGTTTCGCTATCCAACCAAGTTGTTCTTATCACCGGTGCCAGTCGCGGACTCGGTGCTGCCCTTGCGCAGGCCTTTGCTCGGGAGGGCAGCCGCGTCGTTGTGAACTACCACCAGAGCAAAGAGGCGGCCCATGAGGTGGCCGCTTCGATTGGCGACCGTGCCTTGCCCTACCAGGCTGATGTGCGCGATGGCCAGGCCGTGCAATCCATGGTCCATGCCGCTGCCGATCACTTCGGTGCACCCGTAACCACCGCCATCAGCAATGCCCTGATCGACTTTCAGTTTGATGCCGAGGCGCGTGCCACCGCCGATGCCGTGTCGTGGAACGACTATCAGGCCCAACTCGAAGGGAGCGTGCAGGCAGCACTCCATCTTGTGCAGGCCTGTCGTCCGGCAATGAAAGCCGCTGGATTTGGGCGCTTCGTGGCCATCGGATCAAACCTCGTGCAGAATCCGGTTGTGCCGTATCACGACTACACAACGGGCAAAGCGGCACTACTTGGTTTTGTGCGCAACATGGCACAAGAGCTTGGCCCCGACGGGATTACAGTCAACATGGTGTCGGGTGGATTACTTGACCGCACAGATGCCAGTGACGCCACCTCCGACGAAGTGTTCGATCTCATCCGCAACTCGACGCCGTTGCGCGCTGTCACTACGCCCAGAGAGATGGCCGATGCGGTGCTCTTTTTTGCGTCGCCGTGGGCCCGTGCGGTAACGGGGCAAAACCTGATCGTAGACGGCGGGCTGGTGATGCAGTAGCCGTTGCCTTAGGCGTCAGTAGTTACGTTGTCGAGGGCAGCGCGGACGTTTCGCTGGAAGCCTTCGTACGTAGCACGCGTAACGGGACTGCCAGAAAAGCGCTCGCGAAACTCTTCCAATTCAAGCTCCACCCAGTCGCGTAAGTCGGTGTCCGACATCCCGTCGCGCGGCTGGTAGCGGGGCTCTGTGGTGGGCTGCTTAAACTTATTCCACGGACATACATCCTGGCAAATGTCGCAGCCAAAAATCCAGTTTTGCATATCGCCGGAGAGCGCTTTGGGCAAATCGTCTCCACCGTGCTCAATGGTCAGATAGGAGATACAGCGTGTGGCATCGACGGCGTATGGTTGGTAAATAGCGTCGGTCGGGCAGGCGTCTACGCAGCGGGTGCACGAACCGCAGAAGTCCTCGACCGGATTATCGGCAGGCAGTGGCACATCCACAATGATTTCGCCGATGAAGAAGAACGACCCCATCTCCCGAGTCAGCAGATTGGAGTGCTTTCCTTGCCATCCGAGTCCACTACGTGCAGCCCATGCTTTGTCGAGTACGGGCGCCGAATCCACAAACGCGCGTCCGTGCACCGACTGGCCGACATTGGTTTCGAGCCAGTGCAAAAGCAGATAGAGGCGTTCTTTGAGCACCTCGTGGTAATCGTCGCCCCATGCGTAGCGGCTAATTTTTCCGGTGGTGGCGGATTCATCATGCTGGGTTTCTGGCTGATAGTAATTGTGCAGCACTGAGATCACGCTTTCTGATCCGGGCACGAGCCGGGTAGGGTCGATACGCTTGTCGAAGTGACGTTCCATCCAGTGCATGGTGCCATGGCGACCTTCAAGGAGCCACTGCTCCAAACGGGCTGCTTCCTCATCCAGTGGTTCAGCAGTTGAAATGCCGCATGCATCAAAGCCTAAGCGAGCGGCTTCTTTTTTCAAAGCCCGTGCCGTGCGGCGTTGGTCGTGGCGTCCAAAGCGGGACATGACGGTTAGGGTTGGATAGGAATTGTGTCGATGCGACGAAGGTCGGCATCTCCTTTACGCGCGTCTTGGTCAGGCTGCGATTGAGGATCCTGCTCAATGCGATGAGTGTCAACGCCATCCGCTGCGTAGAAATCGGCAACGGCTTGTAGACGACCTTGAAGGAGAGCAACGCTTTCTTGTTCGGTGGCTGTAGGTTGACCGGTTAGACGCACTGTGAGTCGCGGACATTCGATGAGAAGACGGGCGTTTTCACTTAACACGTCGCGGGCCTCGTCGGCAAGCGTGCTAGAGTTGGGCTCAAAAAAAGCCGGGTTCAGATCCACAATATCAGCACACATAGCCGGCTCATCGTGATAAACCGAGACAGAGGTTGTGTACGTGTCGCTGCTTGTATCATCGTGTACTGTGAGTATGACCTCGTAAGTGCCTTCGGCAGTATAGATATGGGTGGGGATGCGTTTTTCAGAGGTGTTTCCATCTCCAAAGTCCCATTGATACTGAATGGAAGAAGGGCCTTCGACGGTGTTGTCAAAGGTGATGGATTCACCGGGAGCAACTGGAAGTGGACGGGGAGCGACTTCTGCAATACGCAGTGGATTTGCAGCGGATACGTAGACGCGCAATGCGTCGCGTGCGGTGCCTGCGTCATTGCGGGCTTCAAACGTGACGGTGTACTCGCCTGGTTCTTGGAAGCGGTGGGTTGTGAGCACGCTTGAGTACGTTGTGCCGTCTCCTAGATCCCAGGTCACCGTGACGGGTTCGGTAGCATCTCGATTATAGCTAAACTCAAAGATACCAAGCTCCCCGACAGTCAATTCTTCAGGGGCATCTTCAAGCATCACCGAAGGTGGAGTACTGCCACACCCAGCGATGCCGCCTCCAATCATGAGGAGCATGAAAAGTCGGCATCCGAATGAGTTCAAATAGGACCACATGCAAGTAAAAGGCAGCATAACATCGGGCTCGAAAAGTTAAAGTCAAGAGTGGTCTAGAATGAGGTCGTTCTTCATGGTCATTGTTGGCTATTGCGAAGAGCGCTTTCGTTTGAGATTACGACCGCACACTCTCTTTAACATAAGGATGCGATGGTATGGAAAAAAAGAGGAGAGTAGGTTTTGATACGTAGAGACGTGTGATAGCACAAAAAAACGGGCTTGCCCTCGTGAAGAGAGCAAGCCCGCAGAATGGTGCGGATGCTGATTAGGCATCCGGTGTTATGTTGGGCAGCGGTTTAGCGCTGTGGGATGGTATCCACACGACGCTGCTGCTCGGTGCCCGCTTTCTTCGTTGTGGTATCGTCATCGAGGACACCACGTCCTTGGGCATTGATCCGATCTTCAGGTACGCCAGCTTCGATGTAGAAGTCGGCAACAGCCTGTGCACGGTCGGCGGAGAGTTCATCCGGATTCCGCTCGCCCGGAGCAGCAAAGCCTTCAACACGCGCTGTGATGTTCGAGCACTCGGCGAGAATTTCAGCATTCTCTTCGAGGGCGCTACGTGCTTCGTCTGTCAACGTGCTGGAGTTGACGCCGAAGAAGGCCGGGTTCATCTCGGTGATGGTCTGGCAGATCTCAGGCAGATCCGGATCCACAGTATGCGTGAGGGTGCTAGAGTCGTCGCCAAACTCATTCGAGACGTTGAGTGTGACCGTGTAATCGCCCACCTCATCGTAGGTGTGAGTTACCGTTTCGCCTTCACCCGTATTGCCATCGCCAAAGTCCCACTCGTAAGAAATTGGTGAGTCGCCACGTACGTTGCTCGTGAAGGTTACTTCTTGCCCTTCAACTGAGGGGCTTGGGTCGGCGTTGATGGTAGCGATGCGGGCCGGCTCCGGCGGGTCCGTAACCTCTACGGTTGCGGTTTCGGAGACTTCACCTGCTTCGTTGCTCGCGGTGAAGGTGACCTCGTAGGTGCCACTCTGGTTGTACGAGTGGTTGGTCATCAGGCCAGAGCCTGTGTTGCCATCACCAAAGTCCCACTGGTAAGAGACGGGGCGTGTAACCTCGTCTTCGTTAACGGTGGCCGAGAAAGTGCCGGTTTCACCCGTGTCGAGTTCGGCAGGCACATCGATGGCAAAGATAGTTGGGGCTGTGGTGGCCGCACGGAAGTTGTACTTAATTCCCAAGCCAGGAATCATGCTCAAGGCATCAAACGAACCTCCAATAGTTCCTGTGCTTGTATCGAATCCATCAACGTCTTCGTTAGCCGAAGTTAGATGGGTACGGGCTTCCAAGTAGAGCGAAAGGTGGTTGCTGACAACAATGTCAAATCCACCAGCAGCAGTAGGCCCAAATGCCGTATCTTGCCCGCCAAAGGACACATTTCCTCCGAGGTCCATGTACGGGGCGATCGTCCAACTCTTAGCCCCCATCGTTAGACGAGTGACGAGTGAGACGGTGCTAATGCCTTCGCTATCAATGCCGGGACGGGCTTGCCCAGCGGCAAAGGCATAATTACCGTACTGGTAGCCAAGTCCGAGAGCAAAGTTGGGGTTGAATTGGTACCCAAGCTCTCCGTTGAAGGCAAAGGGGAATCCATCTTCGTCAAACTTCTCGCTATCGAAGAGGTCGCCAAAGCCGGAGGTTGGACTTGCTTCACCGGCATAGTCGGCTATACCAACTCCTGCTTTGAAGTAAAAGGTGTCACCGGCGCGCTTGGTTTGCGCGTCGGACGTGTCTACCGTAAAGGCAAACAGCAAGGCGAAAGATAAGAGTAATGAGGTAATTGTTCTGGTCATAGCTCTAAAGACGTTAAGAGGCAGGTTTGGACAAGGGTTAAGTCAGCGCCGATCCCGCTACTTTTTTGGGAGCGGGGAGTGCTACAGAACGTATGGAGTGAAGACATCATATTCAACGACGCCCTTCATGTACACAAGCCTGAAGCTATAGCAACATGTAGGACAATCGTTTCCGGCAAATGCCCGGAAGCAAAAAACTTTTCGTTGACTTCGCGTATGCGTCGAAGCGAAACTGCTGATCCAGAAACGTAACTCTGAAACAGACAGTCCTTCAAGGCAAACCCGTTTTACAAGGCTGTTCTGTACAAATTACAACATACACGCAAGCAGTTAATCGGTAAAGAGTGAATGCTTGCACCCCTTAAGTATTTGGATTCAGGCGCTAAGGAGCAAGGGAACGCAATGCCTAATGTATGAAGATGTATCGTAAAATCAAAGTCGAATGCAGAGCGTTACAACTTATGCATCAGATTTTACAAACATGCGTCATTTTTTACCGATCACAGACATTTTGTTACCCAACATACGGATTGGTTTTGTGTCCAGAAGAAACGTACAGTGGGAAAAGCCTTGCAGGTTTGGTTGAAATCTACAAGCTGTTCACATACTTTTCCAGCTTGCTTTTCTTGTTCGCGGCTTTGTTTTTGTGTATAAGATTCTTAGAAACAAGGCGGTCAAGGCCTGACTTCACCTTTGGAAGCAGGTCGCGTGCTGCCTCCTTATCTTCGGTAGATTTGATTTTTTGAATCAGGCTGCGAACCTTCCGCTTCTTTGCGCGGTTTCGCACACGCTTCTTTTGGTCTTGTCGAAGTCGTTTTTGAGCAGACGGGTTCTGAGGCATAGCAAAAGAGGTTCATCAATAGTGGTTAAGGATTGGGTTGCAGCAAACCACCAACTACAAAGTGGGACAACTGCAGCGATGCTGCACCGGTATGATGGTAATGATGTTTCCAGTCTTGTGCAAATTATTGCAACTGCCTTCCCTGTTCGTTGTCACTCAAACTATTGACTAAGCTGTTTTATGTGGGCTTTTTTAGCAGATCTGTTTCGTGACCTACGAACCACATACACGGTTGTCTTGGTCGAAGATGCCGAGATAGAGGCGCCACGGCAGCACCGTATCGTCCCGCAACATTTGCTTGTAGCATGGGGAGGGTCTTTGGTCTTTGTGGTAGCACTAACCATTTGCGTCATTGCATTCACACCCGTCCGGCAACTAATTCCTGGGTATACGTCCCCCTCGTTGCAAGAAGAGGCCCAGCTTAATGCTGTTCGTGTGGCTGCCATGCAAGATTCTTTAGAGGCGCAGCGTCAGTACATAGAGCAGCTCCAGCAGTTGCTAACAGGAGATATCGACGGTGCAGATCCAGATATTCCAAGTTCGGCCCCTTCGCCAACTCCGCAGTCGTACGATATGAGTCCTGGTACCGGAAGTGCAAGCGACCACCGTCAACCTGCACTTCCTATACAAGCATCTAGTACCACCTCTTCTACACATGTTCGCCCAGCGTTGGCTGAGGAGGATGTACTTCCTGCTCTACCGATGCCTATGGTCGCGCCTGTGGAGTCAGGGTACCCTACACGAGGGTTCGATCCACGCGCACGTCATTATGCGCTAGATATTGCTGTTCAAGAAGGTACATCAGTACGTACCGTAGGAGACGGGTACGTAGTTTTTGCAGATTGGACCCAGGAAGGCGGGTACACCGTTGCGGTCCAACATGCTGGCGGTTACCTTTCAATTTATAAGCATAACAAGCAGCTTGTAAAGCAAGTGGGTGATCGGGTTCGTGCACAGGAAATTATTGCTACCAGCGGCGATTCCGGTGAACTCACTACAGGACCCCACCTTCACTTTGAGATTTGGCATCATGGCCTGGCTCAAGATCCACGCTCCTTCATTCCTGAATGGTGACTGTGCTCAGGACATTCCTTTTTGCGCGAAGATATCCCTCGAATAAGCCGACTAACCATGTAGTATGGGTATTTTTGGATCCTCAAAAGACACAACACAACAAAAAAAGAAAAACAGTAAACGTACAATGTCTGATCAGATCAATCTTGTAGGCGAAGGCACGACCTTTGAGGGCACGCTGCGTGCACAAAGCGATGTGCGGGCCAGCGGGCGCATTGTAGGTACCTTGGAGGTGAACGGCCGTGCTATTGTGGCCGAAAGTGGACACGTCGAAGGCGAAGTGATTGCCACAAATGCAGACATTGCAGGTGAGGTGAAGGGGGAGGTGCATGTCGCCGAGCGCCTTATCCTCAAGAGTGCCGCTCGTATTGATGGGACGATTCATACCAAACGGTTGGTTGTTGAGGAGGGAGCTGTGTTTACAGGGCAGTGCATTATGGACGAGCATGATGCCAATAAAGCAATAACCAAGGACACGGCTAAAAAAGAAGGGAAGACGGGTGCGGGTAAACCGTCGAAAAAAGAAGAGCAGGCCAGTCGTTCCAAATCAGCAAAGTGAGAAAAGGGAGGCGTATTTTCATGCGTCAACCTTCGGGGACGGCTTTCAGTAATCCGCGCGATTTCGTGACCCCTTACAGCGTTCTTCCAAGTGTGTCATTGCAAGCAGAGCACCACGCGGCTCGGTCGCCGGGAAGAGCCGTCTCCAGCGCTACGCCTGGTCATACCCCCCTTCCTTGCGGTCCCAACTCCGAACGGCACCATTCATCCGGGGCCGTTCAGTAGCAGTTGGAGGTATCCGGATTGCTCCCCCAGATCTGGGCCCTTTTATGGTAACCGGGAAAAGCATTCGCCCGTGTCCCTCAAGGTTGACATGTGATACGGCTGTATCATCACCCGTACAAAACAATGCCTGACGAACCTACTCAAACGGAGGAGTCCTCTTCTGGCAAAGAGCCTTCGAAAGGCAACCCATGGCTGAGCGCCCTGCGTGATATGGCTCCGTATCTGGACTTAGGGTGGCGACTTATGGGGGCTGTAGTCGTCCCTCCGCTCATTGGTTGGGCTGTGGATCTATCATTTGACGTCTTGCCATGGGGCGTATTGATTGGAAGTGCATTGGGGCTGGCTGGAGCCGTACGTATCCTTATCAATCTATACCATACCGCTCCGTGAAGCCTTCAGAGCATATCATGCAATTCTTTCCACCTTTTCCGCATCAAAACCTCGCAAATAGGGGATACTGAAAAAGGATAGGGTGTAAACACTCTGTCGGGCAGGTGTAGTCTGGAGAAGTCGTACGGCAACATACCTCTGCTTTTAGCAATGAGAACGTATGAATCCCTTTCAGGAGGGATGAAAACCGTAGATGTAAGCCCCAATAAAAGGGCTTTCATTTATTATTCACTGCGATTCACAGGTCCTACACTGCCTCTTGTTTTACGTTCTGTGGTGGCGTTCAACTACCCATTGTGCTTTAGTTGCATTGCGTTATCCCGGATGGATATGAAACGGCCTACTGGTTGTAAGTGCGCATGATATCGAGTTGGTGGGTTGGGGTGTTGCTGGGCCTGCTCCTTGCTGGAGTGAGTAGCCTCGTGCGCGCTGTAACACATGTGTATGCACTCCGCGCCACGGAAGTGTCCGTTTCGCTGCTCGCAACGGTGCATGGTATTTTGTTGCGAGCCGTTGTTGTGCTAGGTGGCCTTGCACTCATATTAGGGTTGGCCCCTGTGCATAAAGTAGCTGTATCCGCTACTGTAATTGCCGTGCTGATTGTTAGCATTATCTCGGAGGTGGCCACAATATGGAACACCCTCGGGGATAAATCTTCCTCCTAACTTTTTTCTCCTAACCGCAATCGTTTTGGTGGATCGATACGTCCGTTTCCCATTTCGCACCGCTTTTCTGCTTGGCGTTGCTCTGCTATTTGCGTGTTCGGTCTTTTGGGCATTGCCTGCTGCAGCCCATACGGATGCAGAAAACGAAGGTGGTGTAACCCTCGATTATGTTGTAGATCGTGCCATTATCGGCCACGCAGCCGACGGCTTCTATCTTGATTTTGAGCCGATTGGAGTTATCGAGCTCCCCCGACTTTTGTTGGTGCGCGATGCTGAAGGAGGGCTTGGGCTCGATGCTGCACTTTCTACAAAACGGTTGCTGCAGTCAGACCGGTATGACTTGCTGATGACCGATGGTGATGAGGAGCGGCGCATCACTTCTGAAAGCGACCTGAACGACGCGTTTGCAAGCAAAGACCACTTTTACGGAGCTGTGGTGCCTGCACCTAACCAGGGCACCATTGCAGCCGACTTATCCATTACGCGACACTTTATGTTCTCGCTTGCCGCCATGGCTGTGGTGTTTGTCATATTTGCCATGCTCGCGGGTAAGTACAAGCGTGGAGCTGGGCGCGAAGAGGCGCCTCGGGGCATCTTTCAAAACATGATGGAGGTGCTTGTAGTGTTTATTCGCGATGAGATTGCAAAGCCCAATGTCGGGCCGCGCTACAAAACCTTTCTTCCCTTCCTACTTAGCGCCTTCTTCTTTATTCTGGCCGCCAATATTTTAGGGCTAGTCCCCTTCTCAGGGTCGGCTACCGGAAATATCGCGGTAACAGGCGTTTTGGCCCTTTCCACATTCATCATTGGCCAGGTGCACGCTACAAGTCACCACTGGAAACACCTATTCTTAGGTCCATCAGACGCTCCGTTGCCGATTCGGATGATTCTGGTTCCCATTGAGATTGCCGGTCTGTTTACGCGCCACATTGCATTGGCTATTCGTTTGTTTGCGAATATGATGGGGGGCGCTCTGATCATCTTCAGCCTCATCGGAGTCGTGTTTATCATGAACGCTCTGTTCGAAGGGGCTGCTGCAGCTTGGGGATCGGGCATCATTAGTACAGGATTCACGGTCTTCATCTTGCTGCTGAAGTTCTTAATTGCCTTTATTCAGGCATACGTATTTACCATCTTGTCGGCGCTCTTTATCGGCATGGCTGTTGAAGAGCATGACGACCACGGTGAGGCACATGCCTCATCAGAGCATGAGGCCGACACGGTAGGTCCTGACTCGGTAGCCGCCACCCCTGCAGCCTAACCGTTGTATGTTGCGGCGGACGCGCCGAACTGTTACACCACTTTGTGGGGTTGTCATGCCCCCACCTACCCACGTACTCGTTGCATGACGTTTCGCTTTTTGATTCACGACAACGCTACACATTATCATGGAAGCTGCTGCTCTTGCTTACCTCGCCGCCGGTTTTGGAGCCGGTCTTGCTACAATTGGTGCCGCCTACGGGATTGGCCGTCTTGCTGACTCTGCGATGGATGGCGCTGCCCGTCAGCCAGAAGCTGCTGGCGACATCCGCGGTCTGATGATTGTTTCCGCTGCCCTCATCGAGGGTGTGGCGCTCTTCGGTCTTGTTATCTGCCTGCTGCTTATTTTCCTCGCGTAGGGCTCAGTTTGCCTTCAACAGGAAGGCCCTTGTGTCTTTCTACGCAGCAGTACGCGCTACCCACGCGGCACCGTAGCCCCGCCGTGCATCCTGTTAGGGTGCACCTAAGAGGCTTTTCGGGTGCCGCGCGGGACCCTCGTGTCTCCTTCTTCATGCTTCGTTCCTTTTCTGAGTGCTATGGCGTTCTACCTTGCCCAAAGCCTGATTGAGCCCTCTGCAGGCCTCTTCTTCTGGAAAGCGCTTGCGTTTGCTATCTTTCTGTTTATCATGTACCGCTTCGGATGGGGACCCATCACGGAGGCGTTAGAAGAGCGCGAAACGCGCATCGAAAGTTCGATGGAGCGTGCCGAAAAGGCCCTCCAACAAGCAAAAGAGATGCAGGCTGAAAATCAGAGACAGCGCCGCGAAGCCGAGCGTGAAGCCCAGCGCATCATCCGCGAAGCTCGCGAATCAGCCGAGCGTTTGCGCGAAGAGGAGCTCGAAGAGACACGCGAGAAAATTCAGCGCATGCGTGAGCAAGCACAGGCCGAAATCCAACGCGAAAAACAGGGCGCGCTCGACGACCTGCGCGACGAGGTGGCCGATCTGGTCATCGATGTGTCGCGGAAAGTCATCCAAGCAGATCTCGATGCCGACCGGCATCGTCAGCTTGTAGATGACTTTATCGACGAGCTCCCTAAAAACTAAGCGCCCAAGCCGTCCCTTCGCACAGTGCGTTCTTGTCCGGCAGAGCCTCTGCCACGCGACACGAACCTGTGCGAAGCCGGCCTCTTCATCGCCCAGCCTTACTTTGATGCTATGAGTCAACGCACGGTTGCAACTCGATATGCCTCGGCGCTCGTGGATGAAGCCCACGATACCGGCCGCGTCGAAACCATTGATGCGGACATCGCGATGCTTCGCGACACCCTTGCTGAGAACGACGAATTGGCTCGGTTCTTTAAGAGCCCGGTCCTCTCTGCGGATCAGAAAAGCCGTGTTGCCCGTGCGCTGCTCGATGGCCAGGTAGATGCGCTCACGCTGAAGTTCGTTCAACTGCTAACGTCGAAACGACGCGCCACGCTGATTGAGCAGATTGTAGAGGCATACCAAACCATCCGTCGCGAGCAAGAAGGCATTGTGCCTGTTCAGGTGCGCACGGCACATGCATTGGACGATGCCGAACGCACGGCCCTGGTTCAAGCGCTTGAATCGCTGACCGAAGCCACGGTCGAACTCCATACGACACGCGATGAATCGCTGCTGGGCGGTGCGGTCATCCGCATCGGCGACCGCGTGTACGATGGCAGTGTACATCATAAGCTGGAGGCGCTGCGCGATCGCTTCCGGACACAGTCGCGCACGGCGGCTGCTTAACACCTGATGGTCCTCTCGTGCCCCCTTTTCCACGTACTTATCCGCTAACACCAACCCGCTATGTCTACCGCCATTCGACCAGACGAAGTCACGTCTGTCCTAAAGCGTGAACTGGGTGGCTTTGAAGCCGATGCCGACGTCTATGAGGTTGGCACGGTGCTTCAAGCCGGAGACGGCATTGCCACGCTATACGGCCTTTCCAACGTTCAAGCTGGGGAGCTGGTCACGTTTCCCCACTCGGGCGTGCAAGGCATGGTCTTGAACCTTGAAGAAGACAGCGTTGGCGTTGTCCTTTTTGGAGAGGCCAATGCCGTCAGAGAAGGTGACGAAGCACGCCGGACCGGCCGCATTGCGTCGGTAGCCGTCAATGAAAATGTGCTGGGTCGTGTGATCGACCCGCTTGGCCGTCCGCTCGACGGTGGAGGGCCCATTGAGGGCGACCGCATCGACATGCCGCTCGAACGGAAGGCGCCCGGTGTCATTTACCGCGAACCCGTCTCCGAGCCGCTGCAAACCGGCCTGAAGGCCATCGACTCGATGGTGCCGATTGGACGGGGACAGCGAGAGTTGGTGATTGGAGATCGCCAGACCGGTAAAACGGCGGTGATTGTGGATACCATCATCAACCAGCAACAGACGCACGATACCGATAAGCCGGTCTACTGCATCTATGTAGCTGTTGGGCAAAAAGACTCGACGGTAGCTCAGGTGCAGCGTGCGCTGGAGCGTAACGATGCCATGGAGTACACCGTCATCGTAAACGCTTCGGCGTCGATGCCTACGCCACTGCAGTACATTGCCCCGTTTGCAGGCGCCTGCATCGGTGAGTTTTTCCGCGACACCGGGCGCCACGCGCTGGTCGCCTACGACGATCTTTCAAAGCAAGCGGTAGCCTACCGCGAACTCTCGCTGTTGCTGCGCCGTCCACCCGGGCGCGAAGCCTACCCCGGCGATGTGTTCTACCTCCACAGCCGCCTTCTGGAGCGAGGCGCCAAGATCATCGACAACGATAAAGTGGCCTCCGACATGAATAACCTTCCCGAGGGGCTCAAAGACCAGGTCGAGGGCGGCGGGTCGCTTACGGCTCTGCCAGTCATCGAAACACAGGCTGGTGACGTATCTGCTTACATCCCGACGAACGTCATTTCGATTACGGATGGCCAGATTTACCTCGAAACCGACCTCTTCAACTCGGGCGTGCGTCCGGCCATTGACGTGGGAACGTCGGTGAGTCGTGTGGGCGGTAGCGCGCAGATCAAGGCGATGAAGAGCGTGGCCGGTACACTACGCATCGACCTGTCGCAGTATCGTGAGCTGGAGGCTTTTGCCAAGTTTGGCTCGGATCTAGACGCCTCCACCCAGCGCCAGCTTAATCGCGGCGAGCGCATGGTGGAGATCCTGAAGCAGAACGAGTTTGAGCCGCTACCTGCCGAAGAGCAGGTCGTTATCATTTACGCAGCGGTTGAAGGCCTGATTGATGAGGTGCCCGTGGAAGACGTGAAAGCGTTTGAGGAGACCCTGCTTGAGCGCGTGCGCGTGCAACACAGCGAGGTGCTCGACAGCATTCGCGAGTCGGGACGTCTAAGCGATGAGGCGGCTGAAACCATCCGCGAGATCGTCGAAGACGTAGCCGCTACGTACATCGTAGATGATGAGGAAGACGAGACGGAAGACGTGCTTGGTGATGCGGTGTAACATGCGCGGTGTTGATGCACCGTTCTTCGTATCCGTCTGCCCTTAACCCTGTGAACGCCCTATGGCAAACCTTCGCGACATTCGCAATCGGATTGACTCGATTGAAAACACAAAGCAGGTAACGCGTGCCATGAAAATGGTAGCTGCGGCCAAGCTGCGGCGTGCGCAAGAGCGCATTTTTACGGCCCGCCCGTATTCGTACAAGCTGCGCGAGTTGATCGACCACCTAACCGATGAGCTTGACGATACAGCGCATCCATTGTTTAATGCGCCCGAAGACGCGACCGGGGTGCTGCTTGTTGTGGTAACCGCCGACCGTGGATTGGCCGGGGCGTTCAACAGCAACATTATCAAGAAGGCCGAGTCGGTCATTGAAAAGCAGTACGCTGACGAACAGGCGAACGGCGAATTGTACTTGCTTTGTGTGGGCCGCAAAGGACATGAACACTTTGAACGTCGCAACTACCAACTGGTTGGCGACTTCCGCAACGTGTTCGACGGGCTTAGCTTTACGCTGGCACAAGACGTAGTCGATGCTGCGGTTGAAGGCTTCGATCGCGAAATATGGGGCGAAGTGCAACTCGTCTATAACGAGTTCAAAAACACGATCAGCCAGAATCGAATTGCGGAGCCGCTGCTTCCGCTTCCGAAAGATCAGTTCCTCACGCCAGTGATGGCGGAAGACGAGGCGCCTGCGGAGCGCAACAGTAGCCTTGAAGTGGACTATATCTTTGAGCCCAGCGCATCATCCATTATGGAGGTGATTGTACCGCGCTTTCTGAATTATCAGGTGTGGCGCGCGCTTTTGGAGTCAAATGCCGCCGAGCAAGGGGCGCGCATGGTGGCCATGGATAACGCTACGAGCAATGCCGAGGAGCTGCGCGATGAGTTGCAACTGAAGTACAACCGGGCACGCCAAAACGCCATTACGATGGAGATCCTCGACATCTCAAGCGGAGCCGAAGCGCTCGAATCATAGGCAACGCTTGGCATCTCCAACAATTGTTCAACGACCTCAGCGGGAACCAACGGGGATGGTCGGCTCGTATGGTAGGATGCTATATGCACCATCATGGATTACGGAGAGGTGGCCGAGTGGCTGAAGGCGCTCCCCTGCTAAGGGAGTAAACGGTTTATAGCCGTTTCGAGGGTTCGAATCCCTCCCTCTCCGCCACAAAAAGCCGGTCTCGGGTTTCCGGGGTCGGCTTTTCTTTGTTTGTCTTTACGCTGCACATAGATCATGGGAGGCCCTTCTTCAGATCGTCCGGTGGTTGCTCTAGTAGGGGCTACGGGATTCGTTGGTACAGCGTTACAGAAGGCGCTTGTGGGCCGCTACACCGTTGTTGCCCTTACGCGGTCTCCCGTTCGAGCACAAACCCAGGCAGCCACTGCGCCCGAAGGGGTCCACTGGCGCCACTGCGATCTTTTCGATCCGTACGCGGTGCGTTATGCCCTCCGCGATGCCGACTATGTGGTATACCTCGTTCACTCGCTTAACGCATCGGCACGACTCACGCAGGCGCGTGCGCCGGACTTAGATGTGCTGCTGGCTGATAACGTCGCTCGGGCTGCTGAGGCACAAGGCGTCAAACAAATCATCACGCTGGGGGGGCTCATTCCTCCACAGGCGCCCATGCCCTTACGGTTGCAGAGCCGCCAAGAAATCGAAGACACGCTGGCTGCCTGCAACCCATCGCTCACCGCCCTCCGCGCCGGGCTTATTGTAGGACCGGGCGGTACATGGCTTAGCATGCTTGTCAATCTGGTGCGGCGGGTGCCTGTAATGGTGTTGCCCGCCTGGACAAGCGCAACCACGCAACCTATTGCTCTGCGTGATGTGGTACGGGGAATTAAGCATGTGCTGGCAGCGCCTGCGCATTACGACAAAACCTACGATCTGGGCGGCCCCGATGTGATGTCGTACCGGCAGATGCTGAAGCGCACAGCCCATGTGTTGGGATTGCACCGGCCTATGGGTACCGTGCCGGTGACGTCGCCTCGGCTGTCCAAGTTATGGGTGTGGCTGTTTAGTGGAGCCCCCTGGGCGCTGGTAAGCCCGTTCATAGATAGCCTACGCTACGAGGCTGCTGCGCATCCGAATGCCTTACAAGACGCCCTCGCTCCGGGACTGCAATCCTTTGAAGATGCCTTGCGTGCGTCGGTCGATTCTGCGGGCCGTCCGTTGCCCAATCCGCGATCGGCGTTGCGCCATGAAGACCAGGCCGTGATGCGAGATCGGAGCGTTGTGCGTTCGGTGCAGCGTCTGCCGCTGCCGCCAGGGTATACGGCGCGCGATGTGGCCAATCAATACATGCGCTGGCTGCCGCGTATTGGCGGTCCGTTTCTGCAGTGCACCGTGCGTCAAGGACGGATCTGCCGGTTTGTGCTACAGCCGCTGGGCATTCCGCTGCTTGAGCTGAGCTACGCCCCTGACCGGAGCCCCAACGGGCGTCAGCTGTTTTACGTAACGGGCGGCTTGCTAGCTAACCTCGCTCCGGAAACAGCGGATGCCGGACGGCTGGAGTTTCGGGTGACCGCGGACAGGCAGTATGTACTGGCAGCGATTCACGACTTTTCGCCTATGCTGCCCTGGGCGGTGTACAACGCCACGCAGGCCATTGCCCATTTGTTGGTTATGAATGGATTTGGACGGCACTTGCAGTACATCGCCAAGCGCCGTCAGCAATCCAACGCCGCCTCGCCTCGTCTTCATTCTCCTTCCTAGTACGTTCGTTTCTTACGTCCATGACGCTGACCGATGATCAACAAGCTGCGTACGACGCTGTCTATGAGCGCCTGGCGCAGGGCGAGCGATTTACCGGACTTCGCGGCTACGCAGGCACAGGCAAGACGGTGCTGGTGAGTAAACTGGTCGAGCAACTCGATCAGGAGGAATGCGTGGTGCATGTGTGTGCGCCCACACACAAGGCGGTTCAGGTGCTGCGGAATCATCTTACCGTGGCGGTGCCGACACAAACGGTGCACTCGTACCTGGGGCTTCGTCTCCGCCCCGATGGCAAAGGCGACTACATGCTCGTACCCGACGACAAAGAGCGCGAGATGGAAGCGGGCGTGGTCGTCGTTGACGAGGCGTCGATGATTGGACGTGATGAGTGGCAGTACATCCAGGCCACCCCCGATCGCGTACAGTGGCTGTTTGTGGGCGATCCCGCTCAGCTGCCTCCGGTCAACGAAGAGGAGTCGCCCGCTCTTGCAGTGCCTGGCCCTACGCTCGACACGGTGCACCGCCAGGCGAAGGGCAATCCGGTGCTTGATCTGGCCACGAAAGTGCGCAACAACAACTGGCATGGCTTTCGCAGCCGCTACGAAGGCGGCGAAGGTGTTGCCATTACGCACAACGACGACGGGTTTTTCGATAGCTTAGTGCGCGCCTTCACCGATGACACCTTTCGGTCGAATCCAGAACATGCCCGGGTGCTCGCGTATCGCAACAAAACAGTGCAGGCGTACAACCAGCGCATCCGGGCTGCTCGCTTTGGAGAAGAAGCGCCCCGGTACGAGGTGGGAGAGTGGATTGTGGCACGCGAAACGTGGTTTCATGATCAGCGCCCTATGATCAAAAACAGCGAGGAGGTGCGCATCGAGGGCATCACCGAAACGCGCATGGAGGGCGATGACATGAGCACATGGAAGGTATGGGAGCTAAAGGTGCGCGGTGCGTACGATGGGATGCGACGATCGCTTACCGTGCTGCATGAAGAAGAACAAGAACGCTACGACGATACGCTCCGTCGCCGTCGCAAGAAGGCGAAAGAAGAGGATGCGTGGGATCGCTACTACAGCTTGCGCGAACAGTTTGCCAATGTGGATTATGCGTACGCTTCTACTGTGCACAAGGCGCAGGGCTCAACCTTCGACACTGTGTTTGTAGACTATCGGGATTTGCAGGCATGTCGGGGGCCGGAGCAGCAGGCCCTTCTCTATGTGGCCGTCACGCGTCCCTCCCGGCGGTTAGCTATGCTGGTGTGAGTCGCCGGTGGTTATGCCGCCTCCAGAATACGAAGCAGGGTATGGGCATCAGATACGCGAGCACGTGCCTCTGCGATATTGTTTGGTACGCCGGGCCCAAAAGGTTGGTCAGGATACAGCGCCACCACCCCTCGCACATTGAGCGCATCAAGCATGACAGCCCGATCATGGGAGTCCGGTCCGTCAGGCCAGTCGATCTGTTCGGCTAAATATGTCACATCGTGACTCGCCGGCGGCGTTCTCGTATGCTGATGCCGATAGGTGGCTTTCAGAGCCTTTTCTACCGCTAGATGTGCCAGCACCACAGCGTGGCGAGCAAAGTCTCCCTGAAGCAAATGATTGGCGGCAGCAAGATCCTGGCGTGCATGTTGCCACCAGGTCTCTGCCGATGCCGTAAGATGGATGGTTGCCATAGCGGTAGTGCTGTACACGTGATTGTTTGGGGACGGGGATCGTGCCAAACTCTGTGTCCCAACCCCCTACAAAAAAACGGTAGTGGATAGACACTAAATGATAAGGTGGTTGGAGACCGCAGTTTTGTCTTGTTCGAACCCCCTCTCCCTTATTCCGCTTCGCTCCATCAGTCGCCCTCCGGGCTCGTGTCGGGTTTCTCCCCCTTGGCCCTAGTCTATGCACACAACTCGAGATGGTGATAATCGTTGATCACGGGTTGCAATCTGGACTTGTTGTTGACTGTTGTTGACGGGATCATCAACGTATTGGCCAGAACGCGGGACGGCGCCCGCGGAGCCTCGTGCGGCCGGTGCCTTTTCTGGATCCTGGATCGCGCTCGCAGGCTCGTTTGCCTGTCCTGAACTCGATTCAGGATCTGGATGACATTCGAGGGGGGGGCGAGGGTGTGGCGTTGGAGTTGAAAGGGGGCCTTCGTCTTCGGCACCGCCCCCCGATACGTCATCCTGAACTTGATTCAGGATCCATTCCCCCGACTATTCCCCCGAGCAGACGCCCAGATGGGTTCTTGTTGTAGGATCCAACAGTCTCTCATTGAACGGGCGGTGGAGACAACCAACTTTAAATAAACAACATAGCGAAGAAAAAGTTATGTGCAAGGACTAGCCCTTGGTCAAGGGGGAGATGTCCACAGGATCACGCCTGCGGCGAAGCTCGAAGACAGGGGGTTTGAGCGTGTTGCGATGATGTAAACCACATGTCAATCACTTAATACCTTACCGCTACCTAAAAAACCTGTCACGCAAAGCCCAGCATGACCATGCCCACCATGCAGACGGCAGCGAGCGCCAACAGCTTCAGCACAAGCGGCCAGCAGAACCGAAACCACCGGTCATAAGGAACGCCCGCCATGCCCAAGATGCCCATCAAGACAGCATTGGTGGGGACGATCATATTCGCAAAGCCATCGCCATATAGAAACGCCTGCACCGCAATCTGGCGTGACATACCCAGAATGTCGCTCAGTGGCGCTAATAACGGCATGGTGACGAACGCCTGTCCACTTCCTGATGGGACAAACAGATTCAGCACTGTTTGCATGAGCATCATGCCGACGCCTGCAACCTCGGGGCCCACCACATCAAGCGGAACCGACAGGGCATAAACAATCGTGTGGAGGATTTCTCCCTCTTCCATGATGAGTGCAATACCCCGTGCAACCCCAACAAGCAAAGCCGTCTCGGTAAGCTCTTTGGCGCCTACGACAAACTCTTTCGCCATTACGCTTGGCCCAATCCGACCAATCGCAGCGGTAGCCACGCCCAGAATCAAAAAGGCAGCCCCCAGTTCAGTTAAGTACCATCCGCGCGTTGCAATGCCCCACACTGCTGTCCCCAATGCAGCAAAAAAGGCCACCATAATGCTAATATGTACCCAGGTAAGCGCAGGGTAATCGGTGGTTGTTTCGGACTCTACCGGCATGTCAAGGTCGGCGACCAGGCTACGTGATGGGTCGCGTTGTACCTGACGCGCATAGCGGTACACGTGATGGGTACCTACCAAGACAAAGGGAAGCAGCAGCGCCATACGCACCTGCCATCCGGAGTACGTTTCGAGGTCGGCTACTCCTTGGGCCACCACCACCGTGTACTGGTTGAACGCCGCAGCGCCATACCCAATGCCGTATCCGGCCACAATGATGCCCACAGCGGTCATCGTATCCATCTTCATGGTACGACAGAGGGCGGCCAGAATGAGCACAAACGGAATGTACTCTGCCGACGCGCCCATAATGCTGGAGGTGAGGGCAAACACGAAGATCGTAACGAAGATCAACGTACCAGGACTGCCACCAAGTGCATCGAGCAGGCGTCCTAGAAGTGCATCAATCGTTCCTGTTTTACGGATAACCGCCAGCACGCCTCCGATAATAAACAGGAAGAAAATGATGTTCTGCGAATCGGCAAACGCTTGTGGAATGGCAGTAAAGAGATCCACCGGGTTGAGCGTGTCCGCATCGTCGGCGACCTCAAACGTGCCCGGCACCACTACTTCGCGTCCGTCTACCATGTCGGTGTCAAACGCCCCTTGCGGAATCACCCACGTAAGGACAAGGGCGCCTGCCATCAAGAAAAACAGCAGCGCTAGCGTATGGGGCATTTTGAAGTTCATAGGCGGCATCGCATCTCAAATGACGGGTCTGTACGCACAGATCGTCAAGATAGCGGTTGGTCCTTAAAAGCGAAACCCACGAATTTATGTGCTACAAGCTTTTGCCTGAACTTCTATGCCAGTGTGATAGGGTGGTTATTGAGCCGTGCTAAACAGATGCAGAGCACCGCGGAGCCATTCTTGTCATGCTGAACGAAGGAAGCATCTCAACGCAATGTGGCCGGGGTGCTGCTGCTCAGTGTCCATGGGCCGCACCGCCTCGCCACGCTTGCTGGGACGCTCCAGCATCTCTAATGCACTACCCTGGTTTCTCTACCACGGGGGGGGACGTCGCGACGCAGAGCATCGCGACGAGGACGGCTATGGGTTTTACTCACATCGCATCGTTCCTTAGCCCGGGATCAGGAGCGAAGCGGATATCCCGGGCGGTCACTGAGCCGCGCTAAACAGATGCGTGAAATCCGTGCACTTCTTGTTAATTTAATGAAGAAGCTGTATAATTAGGGCCGTCACCGAACCTTCAATAAGATTGAGGGCGGCTGATAGAACCAGAGGCCGATATACCTAAGATAATTAAAGACCTGCCACCAGGGCCCGATGCACGGTCAAGGTGTTTCCCCGAACACGCCCGATGTTAATCAACCAATGAGGAAGTCGTCATGCGAAAAGTGATCCTACCAGCTACGCTCCTGATAGCTTTCCTGCTTACTATTCCTTTCCATGCTTTGTACGCTCAATCATGGGCTGATGAAGTTGGAGATGCTGTTTGCACCTCGGCCACCAGCGTCGAGGACTTCTCGGCTATGCTCGACCGGTACAATATCGATGTAAACGAGCCGTTCGATCCGCACGATCAAGGGGAGCGGAAGATATACATTTTAGAGCTTTCATCGTACTGCTACGGAGGCACTGTGCATATTTCCGAATACCTTTTAGAACGAGGAGCAGACCCTAATTTGCATCGGGAAGGACGCAACTCTCCGCTGATGTACACGCTTGACAATGTGCCTGCTGAGGGCTCCTTCAGACATGATGACTACCACAATGTCGTTCGCATGATGGTTAACCGTGGCGCGGATGTGAGCTATCAGAATGTGACGACGGGACGTACCCCACTTATGTATGCTGCCATGACGGGTGAACAAGAACTGGTAGACCTCCTCTTGCAGCATGGCGCCCCCCGCTCTCCAGAAACAAGTCCCGGGTGGTGCATTAGCGACACACCTGCCACCTTGTGCACTGCTGCTGATTGGGCCCGGCTGTATGGATTTGTGGAGCTTGCTCTGTACCTGGATGGCGAGCCCCCACCCATTTATCGCAACACCCTTCACTATGCCGCGAAACATGGCGACACAGAGCAGATGCGCAGCCTCATTCGGTCTGGGGCAGACGTGAATGAAAAAGAGTATCTGTCCAAGCTTACGCCGCTCCATTATGCCGTAGGTAACGACCAGTTTGGAGGCGGCATGGAAGCCGTCGAAATCCTAATGGAGGCCGGGGCTGACCCCAATGTTGGCGACTTTTCTGGGCGTACTCCACTGGCTGAAGCCGCTATCTATGGCAAAGAAGAGGAAGCACGTACACTCATCGACCTGGGGGCCCGTGCCGACAATGAGCAGATGCAAGGCTGCGCCACCGGGTTTTCTGAGTATCGATGGGCTAAAGAGCGCGGACGCCACGACTTGGCCGAGTATATGGTTGAACAGGGCGCCGTTAATCCATAAGGCTTCCACCTGTAAGGGTAACCTGGTTGCACGGGCGGGCTCGTATCGCCGGGAGCACCCTGCAACCATCCGCCTTCCTCTGGATGTTTTTTGCCTAACCACCAAAGATGCTATGCAGCGATTATCGATTCCTCTATCTATCGCCATACTTGCCGGTATTTGGGTCGGATGGACCTACGGCGTGGCCCATACCTCCTCGCTTTCAAGCAACGCCTCTTCATCTTTCATCGAGGGGGACTCCACGGAGGTAGCTGCTATTGTGGAAGGACTGCCGGATGGCAGCGAGCGCATTCCGTCTGAGGATGCTCATCTGGAGCGCGAAATCTTCGAGGTGACAAACGAAGTGCGGCGCGAACACGGTTTACACGCTCTGGAGTGGGATACGACGCTGGCTCACGCTGCCCGCTACCATGCGGCCCATATGGCCATCTATGGATACATTGGCCACGATACGCAGCTTCCAAACGAAGAGGGCGAGTTGCAACCGATCATCACTATGGTGCAGCGTGCCCGTGCATTTCGCATTACGAGCAGCGTCGGCGAAAATGTGGCCGTTCGCAATTCACGCACCGCCGAAAATGTTGTACAACAGTGGATGGATAGCCCCGGCCACCGCGATAATGTCTTGCGTGAGGAAGTCTATTATCTGGGAGTAGGGCACTACGAGGGGCGTTGGGTGCAAAAGTTTGGGGGGCGATGATGCACCTGCACACAGATTGCCGGGGACGGCTTGTGTCCCCGGCAATCAACCCTGTTAAATAGATACCTGCCCACACTCCCATCATCGGCTGGTGGTGGACGCCTCTACCCGCTATGAGGTCTTAGAGCTCTTCAACGTGCGGCCCATCCAGCGGCTTAGGGACTCGAATGTCGAGTAAATGGTCGGCACAATCACGAGGGTAAGGAACAGCGCAAAGAGCAGGCCGCCAATGATGGACGTACCCATTGGGCTCCAAAACTGCGTGTTCTCGGATCCGAACTGGAAGGCGGGTTCAAGTGAGGTAATCAGCCCGATAAAGTCCACATTCAGCCCGAACGTTAGCGGAATAAGCGCCAAGATGGTAGTCATGGCGGTAAGCAA
The DNA here is from genome assembly GCF_055379935.1 of Natronotalea proteinilytica. NCBI lineage: Bacteria > Pseudomonadati > Rhodothermota > Rhodothermia > Rhodothermales > Salisaetaceae > Natronotalea > Natronotalea proteinilytica. Next base: position 619,716 of record NZ_AP043947.1, read on the forward strand.
CACCGGACGCAAACGATCTACGCCTCCAGTAATAATGGATTCGCGATCAGACGCTCCGCGATTGCGTAGTTGCTGAATATAATCGAGCAACACAATGTTGTTGTTTACCAGAATCCCAAACAGACTGATGATGCCAATGAACACCATGAGTCCAAAAGGAGTCTGGCTGAGCACCAGCGTAAGTACTACGCCGACCTGGCTGAGCCCAATCGCTAGCAGCACAATGATCGGGGCTGATAGCGAGTTGAACTTGGCCACGGTTACGAGGAAGATGAGCATGATGCCCGCTCCCAGAGCAAAAAGCAGGAAGCCAAACGCTTCGTCCTGGTCTTGCTGCTCGCCGGTGTACTCTAGCGTGTACCCGTCGGGAATCTCGGTTTCGACGTAATCGGCCAGGTAATCTTGAACACGTCCAAGCACCTCGGGGCCCGAAAAGCCTGGCGCGTTTTGTCCCTCAATGACGGCTACCTGGTTGAGGTTAAGTCGTGTGATGGAGCCAAGTCCTTCGCCATCCTCAAAGTCGGCGACATTAACCAGCGGCACCTGTTCACCCGTGGGAGAAGCAATGCGCAGGTTTTCAAGGCTCTCGAGGCTCGACCGATCTTCCGGCGCTAACCGCACGGTAATGTCATAATCATCGTCGCCATCGCGGTAGGTGCTGGCTTCTATGCCGTTGATGGCCGTGCGCACTGTTTCACCAATCTGTGCGGTGCTAAGCCCATACTGGGCAGCCTCTTGCCGGTCGATATTGATGCTTCGTTCGGGGCGTGCCAGTTCGAGGTTGTCCTGCAAGTCTACGAGCCCCTCCAGTTCGCCCTCGTTTACGCCTTGCCGTAGCAGGCGCTGAACGTCCTCTGACAAGTCTGCAATGACGTCAAACTCGGGACCTGAAATCTCAATGTTTACCGGTGGGCCGGTGGGAGGGCCGATTTCATCGCGCTGAATGTCGAGAATCATATCCGGGAGCGTTCCCGAGATGGCCTCGCGGATGCGCGACAGGGTGGTCGTGCTGGGCTCCACGCGGTCGGCATAATCGCGCAGGTTGAAGGTGACACGTGAAAGCTCTGAACGTGGCTGTCCGCCGCCAAAGTCGCCGGTGCCTGCCACGCCCACGTTGCTGAGCATATTTTCGGTGTTGGTAAAGACGCGCTCGTCGTCTTCGAGCAACGCAACGAGCGTTGCTTCCGCATTACGCATGGTGGCATCACTGGCGTACACATTGGTGCCCAGTGGGGCTTCTATGTTTACGCGCACCTGGTTCGGATCCGTTTCGGGGAAGAACTCAACGCCCGGATTGGCGAGCACAAACAAGCCAAAGATGCCAAACGTGGCCCCCAGCATGCCATTGAGCAGCACCGCTCGGTTGTCGGTGAGCAGCGCAGGCGGTTTCACCACAGTGCCGATGAGTCCTACAAGTGCGACGACGAGAGGCGCACCCAGAACCACGGGATAGACCGATGTTGAGACATCCCGCAACACCAGTGTTGTGAGCCCAAGAACAGCGGCCATGAGCACCGTAGCCACAAGCCCAGTGCGCACCGTAAGCCATCCGCCTCGCAGGAGGCCAACCACGGAGTGCAGGACAATCCCCAGCACGCCAATTCCCAGCAGCAGTCCTGCAGGGGCAAGCAGTACTGTGGCTGCGGTAGTATTTACAAGTGCAATGATCCCTCCAATCACGCCCAGAAATAATCCTACGGTAAAGCTTCCCAGGCTCCACATGTTACGAAGGTGGGCTCGGTCGTCTGAGTAGTCGCGTTCTAGCACCCATGTGAGCAGATCGCGGTGGTAGCCAAGTAGGCGGGGGAGCAGGCGCTGCATGAACAGCTCTGATACTGGCTGAAAAGCATACTTAAAGATGGCGTATGCAACCGGCACGGCTACGGCAAACACAGCGAGGGTTTCCCAATTGGCCAGTGCTAACACAATAGCTACAAGCGCCAATCCAGCAAGCACCAGATACCATCCCACCCGCGAAAGCCCGCCTTCGTCTTTCGGGTCGTTCGGCGTGCGGCCAAAGATGGCCATGGTTGCTGGATTGATAAACACCGCTACAAAGAGCGAGGCCAGCAGCGAGATGATGAGTGTGAGAGGCAAGAATCCCATAAACTCGCCAATGATGCCTGGCCAAAACAGCATCGGTGCGAAGGTGAGCGAGGTGGTGAGGGTGGCCACCGTAATGGATCCGGCAAAGTCAGCGGCCCCTTCTTTAGCCGCTTCCAGTCGGTCCATTCCTTCCTCATCCATCAATCGATAGATGTTTTCCACGATAACGATGGCATTATCAACCAGAATGCCCAGCGCTACGATCAGCGTAAAGAGCACAATAAAGTTGAGGGTGATGCCCATCGCCTGAAGCACCATAAACGACACGAACATCGACAGCGGCACCGCAATGGCAACCAGTGCTGCGTTGCGCACACCCAGGAAAAAGAGCAGCACCAACACCACAAAGATCAGTCCGCTGATGATGTTGTTTTCAAGGTCAGAAATGAGATCGCGTACGTTCTCGCTTTCGTCGCCGGTAATGATCCAGGTGGTTCCACTGGGAAATGGAAACGCCTCTAGCTCTTCAACGACCCCATCCACCGTTTCGAGGATGTTTTCACCGGTTTGCTGCTTGACCTCCAGACTGATGACCTGGTCGCTGTCTTGCCAGTTGGCTTGGGTTTCGTAGGTCCCATCCGGCTGTTCGGTCTGCAACTGCCGCAGCCGGGCAAACGACGATCGGTCTTTGAAGCTAAACTCGACGTCGGCCACGTCACGGATGTAAACCGGATTGCCATCGGGTACAGCCACGACGAAGTCTTCGATATCGGTAGGTACGTCGACCTCGCCATCGGCTCGGATGAGGTAGTTTAGCCGATCCACGTCGATGGAGCCCCCAGGCACATTAATGTTTTCACGCTGAATGGCACTGACGATGTCGTTGTAGGTCAGGTTATAGCCGTGCAGCGCATTTAGATTGACGTTGGTGCGCACCTCGCGCTCGATATCCCCGATGAGGTCCACTTCGAGCACGCCCGGAACCGTTTCGAGCACATCTTCGAGGTTTTCGGCCACCTGCTGCAGCCGGGCCAGCGGATAATCGGCAGCCAGGTTGATCGTCATAATGGGGAAGTCCGACAGGTCCACCTCGTTCACTATTGGCTCTTCGGCATCGGTAGGCAGGTCGGCCTCTGCACGATCGACATCGTCGCGCACGCGTTGGTACGCTTCATTGGTGGAGGTGCCGGGCAAGAACTCGACAATGATGATGGAGACGCCCTCGGTAGAGATCGACCGGATTTCGTCGATCCCCTCAATGCCCTGCAGTTCGCGCTCAATGGTTTGCGTTACCAGCGGCTCAACATCGGCTGGACTGGCACCCGGGTAGATGGTTTGCACCGTGATGATGGGGATCTCGATATCCGGGTTGGCCTCTTTGGGGATGGTGAGGTAACTCGTTAGGCCCCCGGCTACGATAATCGCCACGAGCACCATCACAGCCGTGCGAAAGGAAACGGAAATATCGCTAATACGCATGAGAGCAGAAGGTTAAGCACAAGAAAAAACGCCGCACCAAGCGGCACGCAGAGCGGGCTACCGGTTGTTGTTAACCGGACGTTGCGTAGAGGCGGGGTCGATCATTGCATCGTCGAGCGTAGCAAAGCGCTCAATGATGCGTGCAGCATCGCCGTCGGCAGCCGTGTTTTGCCCATTGACCACCACGGCGCCTTCCGACGGGAGGCCATCGAGAATAGCGGTACGTCCCTGCGAGGTGGGGCCGAGAGACACAAGGCGGCTTTCAATACGCGGTTCGTCGCTTTCCGGGTTGGGGATTATATAGACCCGATAGCCATCTTCATCGCGCTCAATGGCCCGGCGGGGCACCACCACTACATCAGAAATGATCTGGCGGGGCATCAATACACGGCCTACCATATCGGGTTTGAGGCGTCCGTCTTCGTTGGGCACCTCCACCTCGACCCGAAACGTGCGACTTCGTGGACTCACGGTGCCTCCAACAAAGTTAATGGTTCCTTCAACGACCTCATTGCCGAGCGCGCGGAACCGGACCTCGACGGGCGTGTCGGGGTCGATATCGTTGATGTACCGCTCAGGCACGCCTACATTGAGCAGCATCGTTTCGGTGTTGGTCATGCGCAGCACGGGCTCGCCTGGGTTCACTTGCTCCCCGCGCCGCACAAAGTGCTCTTCGACGGTCCCCGAAAAAGGGGCGGGTACACTCGTATTGTCGAGCTGGTCTTGGGCCTGCTCAAGGCCGGCTTCGGCTTGTTCAACATTCGCCTCGGCCTGTTCAAGTTCGGCCCGTACCGACTCAAACTCAATAGCGCTAATTACGGAATCGCGGTAGAGCGGCTCTTGTCGATCATAGCTATCTTGCGCCAATTCGTAGGCCGCTCGTGCCGCGCGCAACTGGGCCTCGGCTTGGCGCAGGGCGGCTCGGGGTTGTCGTTGGTCTATCGATGCGACCGACTCGCCTTCTTGCGCCAGCGTGCCCAGCGAAGCGCGGCGCTGCAGCCGTCCCGACGCCTCAGCTGAGACAATGGCATCGTCATCGGCCTCCAAAATACCGGTCAGTTCTAACCGGTCTTGAAAGTCTTGCAGCGTAATCGGCAAAATGTCTACGGGGACGCCACTGGGGCGCTCGTCGTCGATCTCTTCGGATTCGCAGCCGGCCCAAACCAACAGGAAGCTCAATACCACTCCGAGCGCAACACGATGATACATAGTAGGAGAAACAGTAGGAAGCATGGCGTACAAAAATGAGGCGAGGGGGAGAAACAACAGGGGCAGGTTTAGTATCGGAGCGCGTTACGGTCCGAATTGAAACGTAGCATCGGGGTCATCGCGGAGGGGGCGCCCGATAGCGGTTTCGAGTGCGCTAAGCGCATTCACGTAATCAAACGCTGCCTGCAACCGGTTCAGGCGCGCCTGATCAAGTTGCTGAGAGGCTTCGCGCTCTTCAATAGGGCGGGCTACGCCTTCATCCAGCCGCTGGCGTGCGTACTCGTAGTTGAGCTCGGCCTGTTCTACATTTCGTTCCTGCGTCTCCAGGCGCTGCTGAGCGGCACGCAGCGAACGAAGGGCTTGCTCTACCTCCAGCTTGACTCCCTCAAAGGCTTGCTCACGCTCTACCTTGGCCTGCTCTACCGCGATGGTACGCTGCTGTACTTGACGACGTGTTTGGTTGCCGTCGAAGATATTCCAGGTTAGGCTGATGCCTACGTTCACCGCCGGATCCCAGTAGCTGGTGTCGAAAAAGCTGCGCTCTTCGGTATCAAACGCGAAGGGGTTGTCCGGATCTGACAGGGTTACCGTGCGGTCGTCGGGGACCGACCCGGTATAGTTTGCACTAGCAAACGCACTTACCGTTGGCAAGAGCTGGCCCCGTGTGATGGAACGGTCGATCTCGCGCAGTTCAACCGCGAGATCGGCCTGATCCAAATCGGGGCGATGACGCAGCGCTTCATCGGTAGCGGTGTCGATGTCTATGGTGGCTACGAACTCGGGCACCCCGGGCGGATCCAGTGCATCAACCAGGCGCAGCGGGGTGTCAACGGGAAGTCCCAGCTCGTTTTTGAGCGCATTGACGGCGAGTTCGGCCTGGTTCTCAACGTCGGTGAGTTCCGTTTCTAGGTTGGCCAGTTGCACCTCGGCACTCAGCCGGTCAAACTTCGGGGCGGTGCCTTGTTCTACAGCGCGCGTGGCCTCTTCAACGGTTCGTTTGGTGCGTTCGACGCTCTGACGTGTTACGCGGGCCTGCTCTTGCGCAAGCACGGCCTGATAGTACGCCTCGCGCACCTCGTCGATGAGCACCTGCTCGCGACGATCTACGCCACGCTGGTTAATCTCGCGTAGTCGCTCGGCACCACGCACGGCTGCAAATGCCGAGGCACTGTAGAGCGTTTGTGTAAGCGTCAGCCCCAGGTCAAACTGATTGGGGACCGCAAATGGGTTGTCGGATCCACCAGGCGATACACCCGCTTCGCGTAATCCTTCTTGCTGCAGTTCCTGAAACTCGGGAAGCGGAATGGGCTGGGTGGTCGGGTCGTCGTCGGTGCGTGCTTGTTCGTTGAACGACAACCACTCCAGAAAGTCGAGCGTCTGGAACAGTCCGCCCGCTTCGCTTCCTGCGAACGGATTGGGGGAGCGGACATTTCGTGTATAGTTGCTTTCAAACGAAAGGCTGGGGTAGAGCTGGCCCCAGGCTTCGCTTACCTGCAAGTTAGCATCCTCTTGGTCGAGGCGTGTGCTACGTAGCTCATAGTTGCGTATTAGCGCAATCTGAACCGCTTCGTCGAGCGAGAGTGGCACCGGATCGTCAGGATCGACCTCTTCAAAATCAGCAGGCAACGCTTGCGCATGAGCCGCATCGGTCCACGCGCTTTCAGCCAACATGCAACCTACAAGGCACAGAGAAAGCAACAATGAAAAACGCATCATGGGGTGCAGAGAAGAAAAAGTATAAAAGCGCCGGGGATACGGGTTGTCATAACGACGGGAGTGGACCGCTACACGTTACAGTGCCGATGTCCCCAGTCCATCAAACAGCATGGCGGTAAGGAAATCGGCAGCCTCTTCGGGCTCATCTAACATAAAGCCGTGCTCGCACATAGTCGTTTGCGTGTTGTGGTTCACCATGATTCGGTGCACAATGAGCCCATCCACATTTTCTATAAGCATGTGAGCTACCGAATGGAGCGGTAAATCGCGAATGGTGCCTTCAGATACGGCGTGCTCGAGGGCGGGCATCAGCGTATTGACAATACGGGCTCGCTGCCGTTGGAAGTAGGCGACTTTGGTCTCGTCGTGGCTAAAGCACATCCGATAGGCTTCCTTGATCAGGATTACGAAAAGGTCTTCGCGCTCCTGGTAGAATGTAATGGCTCGTTTCACCATGTCGCGATAGCATGCACGCAGCGTGCGCCCATGGCACGCCTCGGCAAAGCTGGAGGTGACTAGATCGTGTACCTCATCGTAGACGGTGTCGAGCACGGCAAACAAGATTTCTTCCTTGCCCCCCTCGAAGTAGTTGTAGAGCGTGCCTTTTCCAAACTCGGCGCGTTCAGCAATTTCGTCGAGGGTCGCGTGGGTATAGCCTTTTTGGGCAAATACGGTCTCGGCAGCACGCAACATGGTAGCGCGCCGTGCCTGGCGCTCACGCTCGCGCCGAGATAAGGACGAATCTTCAGAGGATGCCATTGACTATCTGTTCACCATGTGACTGTCGAGTCAGATCGTGAACTGGTAGTCATTTCGTGTGCGTGTCGTTCAGAAGATTGCACAAAGGAACGTCTAAGAGGCTGCGAAGGCATTGCTTCTTTACAACTGCGTACCATCTAAGCGGTGTTGGGCAGGGAATTGTAGGTCGCTGGTCAATAACCGCCCGGGATATCCGCACCCCAGGAGTACTCGGTCGCGGTGCTCCCAGCGCTGCGCTCCCTGACCCCGGGCTACGGAACGGTGCGATGTGAGTATAACCCATAGCCGGGGACCGCTTGGGTCCCCGTCGATCTATGAACGTACGCCTTCCTTGCGATCAGGAGACTTATCCATGACAGGTTTTTTTGGGGAGGCAGATGCAAAGGATCCCCTTTCCCTACTCATTCAGGTGTGAGAGCGCACTTGGAGGATTTGAAGAGGTACGATAAGCCTTCCACCGGTGGTCTGGAGCCACGGGAAAGTGGCTTTGCGAGATGCTGTTATGCCGACTGCTCTGGATACTCCACGTACCGTCGCACCGTGGAAGCCGCCTCGGCATCACCCATCTCACGGATGAGCTTCAGCGAAAGGTCGAGACCCGACGACACGCCTGCAGCTGTCCACACGGGGCCGTCGCGCACAACGCGCTGGGCAGCAAGCGTGACGCCGGGCCATCCCTGCACCTCGGCATGCGCCAACTGATGCGTGGTAACGCGTCGCCCCTGAAGCATACCCGCTGCGTGCAAAATACGCACGCCAGTGCACACCGAAGCGACCCAGCCTCCTGCCTCCACACAGCGCTGTACGGCTGTTTGCACGGCTGGATTTTGCGCTGCACGCCGACTTCCATCGCCTCCTGGTAGAATCAGCAGCCTAGGGGGCGGCCTCTCATCCGACAAAAGTGCTTGTGGAAGCATTCGCAACCCATGACGCGCGCGAAACGGACCGCGCGTTGAGGCTACAATCTGACAGGGCGGCCCTTGGGCGTGGACATGCCAGGCGGCAAAGCACTCGTAGGGTCCAACCAAGTCGAGTTCTTCCACCTCCGGGAACGCCAGGATGTCAACGCGGTGAATCGGCTTATCCATGGGTACGCTCAAACTCGTCCATGAAGTCGACCAGCGCTTCTACCGCCACAACCGGCAGCGCGTTATACATCGACGCCCGCAGGCCGCCTACGGAGCGATGCCCCTTCAAATTGATCAGGCCCGCCTCACGCGCAGCAGACAGAAACTTCGGCTGGAGCGCATCGTCGTGGAGGCGAAAGATCGCGTTCATCGTGGATCGGGCGTCCGGCTCCACCATCCCCTCGTAAAACGCCGTGCGGTCGATGCGGTCGTAGAGCAGTGTCTCCTTCTTTTGGTTGCGCGCGTGCATCTCTGGAATGCCGCCCTCGTTGCGCACCCACCGGCAGACTTTCTCGACCACGTAGATAGGAAACGTAGGAGGCGTGTTAAACCGGCGCTCCGCGTGGGTGCCGTAGTCAAGCATGGTGGGCAGATCGGGCTTGCGCTGCTGCAGGAAATCATCGTGCACCAGGACGAGCGTCACGCCAGCCGGACCGATATTTTTCTGAGCCCCTGCGTAGATAAGTCCGTACGGATCCACGTTCATCGGGCGGCTCAAGATCTCGCTGGAGGCGTCGGTTACGATGGGCACATCTGCCTGCGGGTCGTACGGAAACTGGGTGCCATGCACCGTGTTGTTCGATGTGATATGCAGGTACGCCGCATTCGGCGAGAGGTCCCACGTGTCGCGGTCGGGGATGTGCGCGAAGTGCGTATCGGCACTGGTCGCAGCCACTCGCACAGCACCAATACGCTCCGCCTCGTGCTGTGCCTTAACCGACCAGCGTCCGGTAATCACGTAATCGGCATGGCCATCGGGCGGCAAGAAGTTGAGGGGCACCTGGTGAAACTGCATCGAGGCACCGCCCTGCAGAAAGAGGATGTGCCAGTTGTCATCCAGGTCGAGCAGCGCCCGCAGATGGGCTCGCGCTTGCTCTTCGACCGCATCGTAAGCGTCTGAACGATGACTGATCTCCATGATCGAAGCCCCTACCGTGTCGTACACGGGAAGCTCATTGCGAATTTCGTGCAGTACCGGTTCAGGAAGCGTTCCGGGTCCGGCTGAGAAGTTATAGAGGCGAGCCGTTCCGTCGGGCGCAGTGGACATACAAAACAGGGCGTTGGTAACAAAGAGCAAAAACCGACATCGGCTGTACCTGTGCATCGCCCAAATGTGCCGTGCGGTGCCGTCGAATCTTCCCTGCCAGGTGGAACGTACATCATTTTTCACCGCCCTTCTCATGGACGCGTGGGCAGCTTATGCATCGCAATGACTGGATCAGCCTTAGCGTAACCGCAGCGCTGCACCTCATTCTACTGCTGTTGTTTGCGTTTTTGACCGCGTCAAGCCCTGATGCGCCGCGGATTGGGTACATGGAAGTAGAGTTTGGGCCATTTTCAGAGGGCGAGCCTATTGAGGCTACCGAACCCGCCCCTACCGAGGCACCGCCTGAAGAGCAACCGCCTGAGGAACCCGTGGAGGAGCCTGAGCCGGAGCCTGAACCAGAGCCTACAGATCCGCCCGAGGTAGACACCCCCGACGAAACGGTGCCGCCTACCGATGAGGAGGAAGACCCCGAAACCGAGTCGGATCCCGAAAGCGAGCCGGAAGAGGGCGAAGAGGATGCTGATCCGCAGCCCGATCCTGAAGACGGTGCAGAAGAAGATGAAACCACCGAAGAAGGCACGACCGATGCCGATCCCGGCGATGACGAAACGGATGAACGTACGGCGCCCTACGACATTGAAGGGCTCGACCGTGATCCGCAGTTTGCGCCCATGCCGGTGTATGACGAGCAAGTAAATGCTACCGTGCGCGTTCAAATCACAGTTGACCCACAAGGCAACATCATTCGGCGCATCCCGCTGCAGCGCGGATCGCCCGAGCTTGATAGCGCCGTGATGGAAGCGCTAGACCGCTGGCGTTTCAATGCGCTTCCACCCGGAGCCCCGCAAGAGAACCAAACGGGTATTATCACCTTTACATTCCGTCTTGAGTAATGAGTTAAACCAGCTCTTTTTGTGTCTATGATTGCCCCTACCACCTCTACGTCGATTAATGTTGAAGCGCTTTACCGTGCCCTCGCCACGCCGCGTGCCGTGGAAGACAAAATGCTTCGCCTCATCCGGCAAGGACGCATTTCAAAATGGTTTAGTGGATACGGCCAGGAGGCCATTGCTGTAGGCACGGCCTGGGCCCTAAGCGATCGCGACTACATCTTGCCAATGCATCGCAACCTGGGCGTGTGGACGACCCGCAACGTGCCGATGCGCCCACTACTCTGCCAGCTGTTTGGGCGCGAAGGCGCCTTCACGCAGGGGCGCGACCGCACGTTTCACTTCGGGCTGCCCAGCCATCGCATCATCGGCATGATTTCGCATATGGCCGCCATGCTGCCGGTGGCCTGTGGACTCGGCCAGGCCCTTGCCTACAAAGACGAAGACGCTGTTGCTGTGGCGTTTTGCGGCGATGGGGGGACCCGCGAAGGCGACTTCCACGAAGCACTCAATCTGGCTGCAGTGTGGGAGCTCCCCGTTATTTTTCTGGTGGAGAACAACGGCTACGGCCTATCTACCCCCACCCACGAAGCCCTCGCTGAAACAGAGATCGCGTCTCTTGCAGCAGGATACGGCATGCCAGGACGATCGATTGATGGCAATGACATTTTTGCGGTGCTTGAAGCCGTATCGAATGCCCGACGCACCGCCCAGCGCCAGGGCCCTGTGCTGCTAGAGATGCGCACCTTCCGACGGCGTGGCCACGAAGAAGCGTCGGGTACCGCTTACGTGCCCGATGAACTCATCCAACGCTGGGCCGAGCGCGATCCCATTGAACGCTTCGAAGAGTACCTACGCACCGCTGGCGGCTGGTCGGAGGACGAGTGCATCGCTGTTCGTGACACCATCATGGAACAGGTCGAAGCCGATGTGGAATGGGCGCTCGACCAACCTTCCATTGAAAGCACTCCCGAGCGCGAGCGCGATGCCGTGTACGCGCCCGGCCCCATCGACCATCCGGCTCCCCCCCCACTTGCAACCGACCGTCCCAACGACACCCCGACCCAGGAGCAGCGCTTTATCGATGCGATCCAAGAGGCACTCGATGAAGCGCTCGACACCGCTGGCGACGTGGTGCTCATGGGCCAGGACATTGCCGAATACGGCGGCGTCTTCAAAGTCACCGAAGGGTTTCTCGACAAATATGGCCCGCAGCGCATCCGCAACACGCCCATCATTGAAAGCGGAGCCGTTGGTGCCGGGTTAGGGCTCGCCATTGAGGGGCTGCGTCCGGTGGTCGAGATCCAGTACGCCGACTTCATTTCGTGTGGGTTCAATCAGATTGTAAACAATCTGGCGAAAACCCACTACCGCTGGGAGCAGCCGGTGAATGTGACCATCCGGGCACCGTATGGAGGCGGTATTGGAGCTGGTCCGTTTCACTCGCAATCGCCGGAAGCCTGGTTTGCCCATGTGCCAGGTCTCAAGGTGGTTATGCCCTCCACCCCGTCTGATGCAAAAGGCTTGCTACACAGCGCCTTGCACGACCCCAATCCGACGCTATTCTTTGAGCAGAAAAAGTTGTATCGGTCGATTCGTGGCGAGGTGCCACCCGAGCCGTATCGCATCCCCCTTGGCGACGCCCGGCTCGCCCGCGACGGCACCGACGCCACCATCGTAACGTATGGTCTGGGCGTGCAGTGGGCGCTTGACGAAGCCGCGCACTGGGCCAAGGCCCACGACTGCTCGATTGCGGTAATCGATCTGCGCACGCTGGTGCCGTGGGACAAGGAAACCGTGCGCGCCTCTCTTGAAGAGACCAGTCGCGTGCTGGTGCTGCACGAGGCCACCCGCACGGCTGGGTTTGGCGCAGAGCTGGCCGCGGAAATCACCGAGGATCATTTCGAACTGTTGGATGCGCCTCCGATTCGCGTAACCGGCGCCGATACGCCCATCCCGGCCACAAAAGAGCTCGAGGAGACGACCTTCTCCGCCAAACGCGACTTACGCGATGCCATTGAGCGGTTGCTGGCGTACTAGACCGTATTTGAGGATATGTGGGTTTTGATTGGGCAGCAGGATCGCTCGGAGCCCAAATTAAGAAATCAAAACAGATGCTGTGGTGATTGTCAAGTGGTTTCGGGGTGGAAATCAGGTCGTCGGATGCAGCGAAGCATCGAACGGACGACCTGATTTGAGTACGCCGTAGCAAATATGTAGGAGTTTCCGCATGGCGGCTCCGATAATGACCATCTGTTCCTTTCCTCGCTCTTGGAGACGGTCCCCGAGCGCCTCCACTGCTGCGTTAAAGCGCAGCGCTGTCATTGCTGGAAAGTACATAGCTCGGCGCAGCCGCCCGTTGCCGACTTTCGACATTCGAGGCTGGCCTCGCACGGAGGTGCCGGACTCATGATGGCTTGGCACCAGACCGGCGTACGCCGCTGCTTGGCGCGCACTCTCGAATCGCTCGGGGGGCCCAAGCTCACTTACCACGATTGCAGCAGTTTGAAGACCGATGCCCGGTATCGTGTCCAACAGGGAGCATCGATCCGTCAACTTCGGGTCCTCCTCGATATGCGTTGCAATCTCTTCCTCTAGGTCCTCAATCTGGCGCTCGATTTCGTCGAGGAGGCTGCGGTGTGCATCGCGCACGGCCTCGTCATCAGCTGCATCCAACCGGTTTTTCGTTCGAGTTTTCTCTTTCTTGAGGGCTTGTCGGGCTCGCGTAAGCTCTCGAAGGCGGCTCTCCGCCGCTGAAGGCGGTTCCCAGGGCCGCGGATCCTCCCGCTGCCCAAAACGCGCGATCAAGGCTGCATCGGCTGCATCGGTCTTCGTGCGCTGCAGTTGGGTCGACGCGTATCCCTTGATTCGTCTCGGATTGACGACACTAACCCGGTAGCCTTCCTCATACAAACGATGGGCAATGGCCTTTTCAAAGTCGCCACTTGCCTCCATGCACGCACACGCCTTCTCGGGACCGGCTCCTCGATCGTCGAGCCATTCGACCAAGGTGTGGTGGCCCTCCGGGTCGTTGGAAACGGTCGTTCGCGCAACGACGTGGTCGCTCTCGCGCAAGACCAGTTCGAGGGTCGACTTGCCAACGTCGATACCCAGGGAAAACGTAAAGCGATCAGTGCTCGAATGTCTCGGTGACTCTCTCATGCTGGTAAATACAGGATCTATGTCCTCAAGTAAGCGCAGTGGTCAGGTAAGCGCAGTGCTCTATGATGCTGTTCGGAGTCAAATGCACCGAAAAGGAAAGCGGGAACTGATCTGTTTTACGGGCTCACCGAGGCTCAAAGCACATGCTTCAAGCATTGGGGCCAAAGGCTCTAATCAGGCGACCCGCCTCCCATCCGAGCGTCCTCGGATCATTCCCGACTCATCTCGTTGTAGACAGGGTCGGGAAAGTATCCCTCTCACGAGGGAAAATCAACATACCAGGCTCTAAGAAGGCTGCGCAATTCCGTACGTTTTACGCTTCCGATAGAGCGTAGCGGGGTCGATGTCGAGCACCTGCGCAGCCTCTTGCAGCGTATCCGTATGCTGAAGGACGTGCTCAATATGAGTGGCCTCGGCCTCCGCTAACGTACGCAACCCCGACGGCTTTTCCACATCAGGATTCGCAAAAGGCAGGTGTCTCACCGAAAGCGTCGAACCGCTGCATAGAATAACCGCGCGCTCAATCGCATTCTCCAGTTCGCGCACGTTGCCCGGCCATGCATGGGCATGCAACGTATTTTCGACGGGCTCCGATAGCGCTTCGATAGCCCGGTTGTATTTATCAGCATAAAAGTGGAGGAAGCGCTGGGCCAGCGGTACAATATCGGCCCGGCGTTCACGTAATGGGGGCACCGTAAGCGGCATCACATTGAGTCGGTAGTAAAGGTCCTCGCGGAAATTCCCCGCATCCATTTGTGCCTGAAGGTCAGCATTGGTTGCCGTAATCAACCGTACATCGGCGTACAGTGTCTCCGGGGCGCCCACACGCTCATACGCCTGATGCTGCACAAATCGGAGCAGCTTCGGCTGCAACTGCAATGGAAGCTCGGCGATCTCATCAAGAAACAGCGTGCCGCCGTCCGACTGCGTAATCCGGCCCGGCTTGGACTGCGTGGCTCCCGTGAAGGCCCCCTTCACGTGGCCAAACAACTCGCTTTCGAACAGATCGTGCGAGAGCGAGGGGCTGTGCACCACCCCGAACGGGGCTTCTGCACGAGGACTCCACGCGTGGATTGCGCGGGCCAGCACACCTTTTCCGGTTCCGCTTTCGCCTTGAATGAGCACGGTAGCATCACTATCGGCCACCTGGCGGGCTTCGTCGAGCACGGCCTGCATGGCCGGACTCTCGCTGCTGGTAAGACGCGCTGGGGCCGAACGCTTTAGATCTGATTCGAGCAGCGCTACCCGATGATGCAACGCCTGCAAATCCACCACTTTCCGCAGGGCCAGACGCACCTGCTCGGGGGTAAACGGCTTCGGCAGATAATCGGATGCTCCACGCCGCATTGCTTCTACGGCGGTGCCAATCGACGCATGCGCCGTGATCACAATGATTTTCAAGTCGGGATGTGCTTCGAGCAGATCCGGGATCAGCTCCATCCCCGATTCCTCGCCCAACCGCAGGTCGAGAAACGCAACGTGGTAGGCGCCTTCACGAATTGCTTGGCGGGCTGCATCGGCGTCGGCAACGGGGGTTACCGTGTGGCTGTCGCGCTCCAGGCAACGCTGCAAGGCCTTGCGGATGCGCGCCTCGTCATCCACAGCCAGGATGCGGAGCGCGGAATCGATTGCGGTCGGATTGGTGGACATAGGCAGGGGGCAGGCGGTGTACGGAAGTTGTGTGCGTTGACCGAGTAGGGGCAAGGCGCAACGTAGAACCGATTATGTCGTACACCGCATTCATCGCCGTGTTACCAAATTTTGGATCATCGTCGCATGCGTTGGACGCTCCGCCGCAAAATTCTATCGGGATACGGCCTGGTGCTGATGCTGCTTATGGTGGTGCTGGGCTGGGCACTGCTTAATCTTACGCAGTTAGGGCAGGCGTCTGATGACATCCTAAGCGAAAACTACCGCAGTATTCTGGCTGCCAACACCATGCTTGGTGCGCTGGAGCGCCAAGACAGTGGCGTGTTGATCTACTTGCTGGGCGATGAGGCAGAAGGCATTGCGCAGTTTCAGACCAACCGGGCTCCCTTCGAACGCTGGCTGGCTCGTGCCGAAGACAACATCACGATTGAAGGCGAAGCCGACATCCTTAACCAGATCGGACAGGCGTACGAGGCGTACGTCGCCGCCTTTACGGCCACTATGCGTGCAGAAAACCCACCGCCTACTGCGCGTGAGGAACTTCAGGCTGCTTTTGTGGAGGTGCGTGCCGCCTGCGAATCGTTACGCACCCTTAACCAGGACACCATGGAAGCGGCCAGCGAGCGCACACAGACGGTGGCGCAGCAGGCCATCTGGTCGGTGGGTGGTATCGGGCTGGCCGCGCTGGGGATTGGACTGGTGTTTAGTCTGCTTCTCTCCAAACGCATCGTGCGTCCTGTTCAGGCCCTGCAGCAAGCCTCTCAATCGCTGGCAGAGGGGGACTACGAAGCGCGCGTATCCGAAAAGCGCGGTGATGAACTGGGCGCGCTGGCCAAACAGTTCAACGCGATGGCCGACCATCTGCAGGCGTTCCAGGATATGAACGTAGAGCGCTTGATTGCTGAGACGCGCAAAAACGAAGCCATTCTGCAGCACATGGCCGACGGGCTCGTTATTGTGGATGCGGAGGCACGTATCACGCATATCAATCCGGTGGCCGAGAAGGCGCTGGGGTGCCGGGACCGAAACGCTCACGGAAAGCCGCTTGCCAACCTCATAGATGCCCCCTCGCTTTGTGAAGCGCTTACCCCTCCGTATCCGCCCCCCAACGACAAAACCGGAGCCGAAGCCAACGATGAGCATGTACTCACTCGTACTGTTGATGATAAAACACGGTACTATGAGTACGTGATTACGCCCATTGAAGGCCCCGACACACAGGCGATGGTGCTATTGCGCGACGTTACCCATTTCAAGGAGGTGGATCGACTCAAAAGCGAGTTTGTCGCAACGGCCTCGCACGAACTCAAGACTCCGCTAACCTCCATCGCGATGAGTATCAACCTGTTGCTTGAAAGCACGGAAAGCGCGTTTAGCGAAGACGATCTGGAGCTGTTGGAGGCCGCCCGCGATGATACCGAGCGGCTGCGCACGCTAACTCAGGACCTGCTCAACCTGTCCACGTTGGAGGCCGGCGGCGCGCTGCAGGTCGATCGGCAGCCGGTGCCTGTTCGGCGGCTCATCGACAAGACCGTTCAGGTGATGCATCCTCAGGCCCGCGAGGCCTCTATTGAACTGGTCGATGCCGTGCCCGATGCGCTACCTGCTGTACAAGCTGACCCGACTAAAATTGCATGGGTGCTCACCAACCTGGTCTCAAACGCCCTGCGCTACACCGAAGAAGGCGGTACGGTTCGACTGCGTGCAGAGCAGATCGGCGACAAAGTGCACCTGTCGGTGGCCGACAACGGCGCCGGGATCCCGTATGAATACCAGGCACGTATCTTCGAGAAGTTTACGCAGGTTCCTAACGACCCCCAGACCGGTGGGAGCGGATTAGGGCTGGCTATTGGACGTGAGGTGGTGCGTGCCCATGGGGGCAGCATCTGGGTGGATTCGACGCCCGACGTGGGGAGCACGTTCACCTTCACCCTGCCCTGTGCCACTTCTGAGCAATAAATCCGCACGGTCAGATCAAATCGACCAACGCATCGATCAACGATGGCTCCTCGTAGCGCGGAGGATACACG
This sequence comes from Natronotalea proteinilytica, assembly GCF_055379935.1. NCBI lineage: Bacteria > Pseudomonadati > Rhodothermota > Rhodothermia > Rhodothermales > Salisaetaceae > Natronotalea > Natronotalea proteinilytica. The sequence goes on from NZ_AP043947.1 coordinate 636,832, forward strand.
GCCACCACGGTGCCATCGAAATACGTCTCAACCGGGTCCAGTGTAGCCCCAAACAGAAAGCGTGCCAGGTGCGGACGGCGCACAGCGTCTACGCATAGCGTATCGAACATTTGTACAGCCTCTGCCAATGCCGCATCAGGGTCCTCTGCCACCTCTATCACAGTGTGCACCTGCTCGGTTGGAATACCGGCCTCACGCAAAACGCGGGCTACGAGACGCTCCCCGGCGGCGTGGGCCTTGGGAGGCGAAATATCATCTTCTGTGGCACGCACATGCACCACGGTAAGATCAGCTACACCAGCATGTCGCACAAGCGACCAGCCCCGCCGCACCGCAGACGCTGCATCGGGTGTTTCTCGCACCACGACGCCCACATGCTCTGGTGAATATGTGGCACCCCGTTTTACCAGACTCACCTCGCTCTGGGTGTGCCGCGCAATGCGTTGTACATCAGTCGGCGAGAAGCCTGCATACTGGGTCTGCTCCCTGTCGCTCGCCCGTGGCCATTCAATCACGAGATGCTCGGCCTGCTGTTCTTCGAGAAATGACTGCATGGCCTCGTGTGCTGTGCGCGTCCACAGCGTTTTGATCGCGAGGTCCAGTCCCATTCTATCCGCAGAATCCTGGGCCCGCTTCATAATCTGGTCACGCTGGGTACGCGGCATGCTTTCAGATGCAGCGGCCTGCTTGAGTGCTGTTTGCATGGGCACCTCAATGGTGCATACCCCTATGATGGGAGCGCGATCGTACTCCATAGCCAGCGCGGTGGCGATCTGTAGCAGCGCGTCAACTGCGTCAGGCTGCGTGAGTGCGACCACAATCGGCCACACCTGATCGTCACGGCGCGGTGGACGCCCGCCCAGTGGCTGCATGTCGTGCTTCTGCGAGCAGGCCTGCGCCACAGCATGTCGTATCTGTTCCGGACGAAATGGCTTTTCAAGAAATGCAACAGCGCCCCGTCGCACCGCTTCGGCGGCGGTTTCAGCAGAAGCATGGGCCGAAAACGCAATGATGGGCACCTCGGGATGCGCCTCCTGCATCACCTCGATCAGGTCGATGCCATCCACGTCAGGAAGGCGGAGATCCAGCAGGACGGCATCGAACGCATGATCGTCAAGATAGCGCAGGGCATCCGTTCCATCTTCTGCAAGCAGTGGAATCGCGTCGGTGCGCGCCAGTGCCTGCTTGAGCGTACGGCGAATATTCGGCTCGTCGTCGACGATCAGCACGGAGTGCCCAGAAAGGGGCCCCTTTTTATCATCCTCCATAGCACAGGGTATGGTGCGTTATTAAAAATCGGCCTCTGACAAGAGGTAGGCCCCCTACATAATCGGAAAAATCATACCACGCACTCTTCCACTTGTAGCATAGTACCTTTTATGCCACCTGACCGCCAGCAAAACCCACATCCAGATCTCAAACCAGGTCAGGCCCTCTCTTCTCCATCTTGCATTTTACAATACGTGACGCATCGCAATCGTGCATTATGCATGATGCCGGTATTGGTCATCTATCCAACCATCACGGATGAGTGGCGCTGAATGGCGCATATCGGCGATGCAGGCCCATGTCTTCGTTTACGTTGATAGGACGCCTCGTACTGGAATTGAAGTTGCATATTCAGACGGGTGGCAAGCACGATCGAGCCCGACTTCATTAGCCGGGTCCGCTTGCTCGTTCTGTTTCTATCAAATTGGATGATCCCCCTTTAAAGCATGGCCAACGAATCGCAAGAACTGGCACGCGACCTCGGCTTTCTGGAAGCCTACACCATTGGGGTAGGCACCATGATCGGGGCTGGTATCTTTGTCTTGCCCGGCATTGTTGCGGGATCGGCAGGGCCTGCAAGCATGATCTCGTTTGCTATTGCAGGAGTCGTGTCTTTGCTAACCGCGCTCTCGCTCTCTGAACTGGCTACGGGGATGCCAAAAGCAGGCGGTAGCTACTACTACGTGAACCGTGCCATGGGCACATTCTTCGGCTCTATCGTGGGCTGGGCGATGTGGTCAGGGCTTATGTTTGCCACCGCATTCTACATGCTGGGCTTTGGGCAGTACCTCACATTTTTCTATGGCGAAGGTGGACGACTCTTTGTATCAGGAACCGCCCTCGTTATGGCAGCGCTCCTGGTCGCCCTGAACTACCGGGGAACGAAAGAAACAGGCAACTTCCAAAACGTCATCGTGATCGTGCTCATCGGGTTTATCCTGGTGTTTGTGACGTTCGGCGTATTTAACGTGCAGTGGGATGTGCTGCGCCCCTTCAATCCGCAGGGCTGGGGCGCGGTAGCGAGCACGGCGGCCACGGTGTACGTCACGTATATCGGATTCGAAGTAATTGCCACGAGCGCTGAAGAGATCAAAAACCCGGGGCGCAATTTGCCCCTGGCGATGATCGCTTCGGTGCTTACGCCTATGCTGTTCTACGTGCTGGTGATGCTTGTAAGCACCGGCGTCCTACCCGTCGATGAGTTGACGGCCTCCTTCGTGCCGGTCGCTGACGTGGCGCGCGAATATCTGGGCACTATTGGTGCCATCATGATGGTGCTCGGTGCCGTATTGGCCACGGTGTCCAGCGCCAATGCGTCGATTCTGTCGGCGGCGCGCGTGAACTTTGCCATGGGCCGCGATAAGATTCTATCGGACTGGCTGAACGTGGTGCATCCTAAATTTCGCACGCCCGGACGTGCTATCGTGGTGACGGGGGGCGTCATTCTCGTGCTCATTGCCGTGGGCGTGGGGATCGAAACACTGGCTGATGTCGCCAGCTTTTCCTACCTCATCACCTACGCGCTGGTACACGTGGCCGTTATCGTGATGCGCCGCGCCGGTCCCGCCGAGTATGATCCGGACTTCAAGCTCCCCAACTGGGCGTATCCCGCTATACCCATCATCGGAGCCGTGTCGTGCCTGGCGGTTGTTGCCTTCATGCGTCCCGTTGTGCTGATGATTGGCACAGGAGTCATCGGTGTGGGCATTGTCTGGTATCTGCTCTATGCCCGTTCGCACGCCCCTGATAAGAGCCTGGTGGGCGAAGCCATTGCAGGCGGCCCTGCGAGTCTCTCTTCCACGAACGGACGCTACCGGGTCGTGGTGCCGGTCTCTAATCCGAACACACAGCGCTACCTGCTGCGCCTGGCTGCTGCCACCGCTGCCGGACACGACAACGCGGAAATTGTAGCCGTCAATGTTATTGAAGTCCCGCAGCAAACGGCTCTTGCCCAGGGAGTGCAGTATGAGGAAGAGCGGCTCAAACGTCAGCAAGAGCTGCTGGCCAATGTGCGCGACTTTGCCGAAGAGCTGGACGTGGGCGTCCGCACCCGTGCAATTGTAGGCCGTGACGTGTGGCGCGTGGTGCTCAATGTGATTGAAGACGAGCGTGCGCAAGAGGTGATTCTGGGCTGGACCGGACAGCGCAAGCGCCTCGGCGCCGTGCTCGGGTCCAACATCGACCAGATTGTCCGCAAGGCAAGCTGCGAGGTTACGCTGGTGAAAACAGGCGATGATGCCGTGGGGAACGCGGTTGCTCTGGTCGGGGAAGGCCCCAACGCCCCGCTCGGCGCACGACGCGCCCATGATTTTGTGACCTATGCCGACGGTGATTCGCTCACGCTCCTTAACGTGCAACCGCCGGTGAAGGAAGACAACGAAAACGCCCCTGACCCTGAGACCGTCGGCCAGCAGCTTATCGACCGGGTGGCCCAGCAGACAGGCATCGAAACGTACGAGTCAGAGGTGATCGTTGCAGACGATGTGCGGACTGCGCTGTTTGAAGCCGTCGCTCCGTACGATACCATCTGTATTGGTTCGACACGGAGCACCTCAGTAACCCAAGCTCTTTTTGGTTCCATTCCTGAAAAGATTGGTGCCGAATCGGAGGGCACGGTTGCGATTGTCAGCGGACCGCAGTACCGCCCACGTACGGTCTCGGAGGCTATCGTCGAGCGCCTGTCTGCTTAACGGAGCATGCTTTTCAACAGAGCCCCACTTTTTGGGAGCCTGACACAAGAGTCCCAAGGCACTGCCCTGTATTTCCTCTACTCTCTGTATTTCCCATACTTCTCATCACCTGTTTTTAGTAGCGTATGTACATCATTATCGTAGGTGCAGGCAAAATTGGATCTAACCTGATCCGTCGTGCCGTCAACGATGGCAACGACGTTGTCGTTATTGAGCAAAAGCGGGAGGTTGCCGAGCACATATCGGCTGAACATGACTGCATGGTACTTAACGCCGATGCTATCCAGACTGATGTATTGCACGAGGCCCGTATCGACCGTGCCGATGCGATTATCAGCACGACCAACCTGGATGCGGTCAACATCATGGTGATGCTGCTCGCGCGCGAGCACGAGGTATCCTCGCTGGTCAGTGTTGTGCACGATGTCAATCACATACCGATCTTCAAAAAGATCGGAGTCCATATTATGGGCAATCCGCAGCAGCTCATTGCCGACCACCTGTACCACTCGGTGCGCTATCCGGGGGTGCTCAACTTCATGCGGCTCGATGATGAATCGGAGTTTATTGAGATTGAACCGGGATCCGATGCTCCGATCATTGGCCGTTCGCTCGAATCCGCCAAGTCGAGTGGCGTCCTTCCAGAAACAGCAATTGTTGCAGCAATCAAGCGAGGCGATCGTGTCGTTGCTCCCGCGGGCACAACCGCCATTCAAGAAGGCGACCTGGTTACGGTGCTGGTTACCAAGACATCGGCAGATGCTGTACTAAGGGCATTTGGACATACCGGGGAAAACGGAGGATAGTGCTTTTGGGCACGATCCTACTCCGTTCCGCATGCTTCCCTACGTGATTGTACCATGTCTTCTTTCCCGACTATTGCACGCGATCTTGGCCAGATTCTACGCGTCGTGTCGCTTACAATGGCCGCTTCGATGCTTATTACAGCCTTTGTTGGCGAGTGGTTTGCTCTACCTGCATTTGCGGCGTCTGCTACCCATACGTCCATCCCCCAACGGAGCATGAGGGCGGCCTATAATTTCTTCCTCGGGGAGGGCAGGTAGGATGAAGGGGAGCCACTCGCCTAACCCCGACCATTCAGGATTGACGGTGCAGTAGCAGACTACGGCGATGGAAACCAACGCTGTTGGAGTCCGCTATTTCCCGGCGCAAGTTCACGAAGAGGGGTGCAGACGCTGCCTAAACTGTGTCGGCGTACCCCCGTTATTGGCTCCATGTGCTGCGATGCGCTGGCATGTGAAGGGCGCGCGCTCCGGGCGACAAGTTCATCTGGTGCAAGGTTCGTAGCATAGGATGAATCGGTTCGGTAGCATTGTACACGGCGCGAACAGTCGCGGTGCGCTCGCTGCTTTCCAGCCCTTCGTCTATAAGTTGCTCGAAGAATGATTTCTTAGCGGGGTACAACTGCAGATTAACTGGCGCGTCCTCGTCCATTCCGGCGGCGTTGCGGGCCAGTTCAATCGCCGTATGGAAGCCGCCTAATTTGTCAACCAGTCCCAACTCTCGGGCATCGCGTCCGCTCCAGATCCGCCCGCGTGCCACTTCATCGAGCTCGTCCTGCGACATGCCTCGACCCTCGGCGGCTTTGGCTGTGAAGTCGTCGTACACCCGATCGAGCCATGCATCAAGGCGCTCGCCCGTATGATCGGTATAACCCTCTCGGCTCGACCACATCGTAGCGCTCTCAGTTGTTGTTAGCTCCCTCCAATTAATGCCGAGTTCGTCCCAGAAATCGTCTGTGAGAAACTTGCCACCAACCACGCCAATCGAGCCCGTCACGGTGGAGGGCTGCGCTACAATCTGGTCTGCTCCCATCGCAACGTAGTAGCCCCCCGATCCGGCGACATCCCCCATGGTAGCGATTACCGGAATGTCCGCATCACGGGCTCGCTGCACTTCACGCCAGATGGCATCGGAGGCGACGTACGACCCGCCGGGGCTATCGATGCGGAAGATGATGGCCTCCACCTCATCCTCAATCGCTGACCGGAAGGCGCGCGTTACAGTCTCCGCGCCCATACTGCTTCCCATGGTTAGCGGACTGAACCCGCTTTCGCCACGCACGACCAGACCACTGCCATAGATAAGCGCCATGTCGTCGCCATCATCAAAAGCACTGCCGGCCCGCTCCCGATATTTGCTCAGGTACAGCAAATCGGCGTCGTCGCCCAGGTCCTCTCGCATTTGTGCAAACACTTCGTCGCGGTAGCGGAGATCATCGACAAGCCCGGCATCTACCGCCTCTTGTCCATAGAACGGCCCCTCCTCAATGAGCGCCTGCACCGCATCAGGCTCCATATTGCGCCCATCGGCGATCCCTTGAATGATCGCCTCCTGGGTCGATTCCATCACACGCGCATCGGCTTCTCGGTGCGGCTCCGTGTAGCCGTCTTCGGTGAAGATATACTTCGCGCTTTTGTACTCGTGGCGATGATCGTATTCCGGCTCAATGCCCCACTTTTCCAGAGCGTTTTGCAAAAAGAACGACTGAGTGCTGAAGCCGACAAGCCCGAGATCGCCGGAGGGTTGCATGTAAATCTCGTCGAAGGCCGTTGCCAGATAGTAGCTGGTACGGCCCGGGCTTACTTCGCCAAACGTTTCGCTGAAAAGCACAGCGGGCTTGTCTGCTTCCCGAAATGACTTCACGGCCGCCCGCAACTCTTCAGCGGTAGCCGTGCCAAGCGTTTCATTGCCAACACGCACGAAGAGCCCACTCACCTGATCATCGGTCTTGGCCTTTTCGATGGCATCGACAATCTCCAACAACGTGAGTTCGCTGCCTAGCACAGCCTGCGCCCCCGGGTCGCTCGGTACGTACTCGACAATCTGACGTTCAAGATCGACCTCCACGATCGTGTTGTCCGATACGCCTTCAGGTCGGAGCCAGAAAAGGGCTACAATGGCTGAAATGCAAACGACCAATAGCGTCAGGGCGCCGATGATAGCCAGAATGCGCGTGACAAGGGAGCGAACTTTGGATGAGCCAGCCATAGCGTGCGTAGGTCGGGTGAATATACCGATTCTCCTCAAAGACGAGAGCCCCGACAGGTTTGTTACAGAAAAGGGTGGCCTTCCAAAAAAGGAGCGACCAACTCGGTTGCGAGTCGCTTCCCATTGAAACGTTTTTGGTGAAGTGAAGGGTGCTATTCAACTTCCACGTCAGCTACTGCGTATCGGCGTATATCTTGCGTATGTTCAACTTTTTGATTTTGCTATGCGGGCCTACGTCATTTACGAAAACGAAGATTGGATGCCCCCACTGCGCACCGCGCTCGATGAGGCGGGCATCTCCTACGAGGAGTGGTTCATCAACGAAGGCCACTTCGACGTGACCAGTGCGCCGCCGGAGGGGGTGTTCATCAACCGGATGAGCGCTTCGTCCCACACACGCGATCACACGCTGGGCGTAGAGCATACCCGTCAGATGCTGGCCTGGCTGGAGCGCCACGGTCGCCGCGTGATCAACGGGCTGCATCCGTTTGAACTGGAGATCAGCAAGGTGCAGCAGCATGCGGCGCTCGAACAGGCCGGTATCCGCACGCCTGCTACCCGTGCTGTGGCCGGGGGCCCTGATGCGTTACGCGCTGCCGCGGCGGACTTCCCTACGCCGTTTATCACCAAGCATAACCGGGGAGGGAAAGGGTTGGGCGTACAACTCTTTGAATCGCACGCTGAACTGGATACGGCCCTGGACACCGGACGCGTCACCTTTCCGCCCGATGGTATTATCTTGCTGCAGCAGTACATTCAGGCCGCCCGGCCGTTCATCACGCGCTGCGAGTTTGTAGATGGCGAGCTGCTGTATGCCATCACCTCCGACACCTCTGAAGGTTTTGAGCTCTGCCCCGCCGATGCGTGCCGCACCGAGCCGGACCCAGAGGCCGCTTCCGATTTGCTTTTTGCGCTGCGCGAAACGGTGCCACCTGCGCTTATCGAGCAGTACAAAACGTTCCTGGCGCGTGAGCAGATTGACATTGCGGGCATTGAGTTTATTGAGGATGCCGAGGGCCGCTGCTGGACGTACGACGTGAACGGCACCTCTAACTATTCGCCGGATGTGGAGGAGAAGCACGGTCTTAGTGGAATGGCTGCCGTGGCCGATCTGGTGAAGCGTTGCCTGCACGAATCCACCGCCTCTGTCGCGTAGCCGTGTATTGTTGGAGCCATGACGCTTTCCTCCACGCTGTTTCATGTTAAGAACACTGCGCTGCTAGTGCTGCTGTGGACTTGCAGCGGCTGGATGTATGTGACTCTCACGGATGACATGCCCCTTCACTTTAACCTGCTGGGCACGGTGTCGAGTTGGGGGGAGCCCACCTGGAGCCAGTGGTTTTTGCTTCCGACAGTGGGCACGAGCATCGCAGCGCTGATGTACCTTGTGGGGGTGCTCATTCCGCATTTCCCATCGTGGGTGGTGGTGCCGAATCCCAAGGCGTACAAAGCCCTCACGAAGCAGCGCCAGCGCATCGTGTTGCAGACAATGCAGCATATTCTGTATGGCATCGCCGCACTGCTCTTGGTGCTGTTTTTGGTCTTGCAATGGGGCACTTACGAGGTCGCCCTCACCGGCGCCGAGACGTTGCCCACCTACGCTCGCGTGGTGCTGTGGAGCAGCCTCCCCCTGCTGATTGCCCTGGGCCCGGTGGTCGTCTGGCTCCTGCACCGCACCATCACCCGCCTGCATGCCGAGCAGCGGTGAGATGCTTCACTTCGTTCAGCATGACTTGTTTAGCAGACAGCAATAAACCTGTGGATATCTCGGTTTGAGGACGCTGGAGCGTCCTGCCCTGCGTGGCGACGCCGAGCATCGCCACGAGAGACGTGGGTGTTGGATGCATGGGGCACGTTCGGATTCACCCGGGACGCGGCACCCGATGTAGAGACGCCTCGGGTATCTGTTTAGCGCAGTTCAATGGCCGTCTGGGATATCGGCACCCCAGGAGTACTCGGTCGCGGTGCTCCCAGCGCTCCGCTACTGATCCCGGGCTATGGAAACCCATCGTCGGGGCCCGCTTGCGTCTCCCACAGGCATGTCCCCATTTCTTCTACTCCCCCGGCGGCTCGAACCGGACACGGGCGGAGATGCGGTAAGAGTAGCCCAGGTCTTGCGCGGTGAGACCGGCGAAGTCACCGAAGCTGAAGTCGATAGCCACCTGGTTGAGCGTAAGCCCCGCCCCAACCGACGGCGTAATGTCGAGGCCAATGTCTTCGCCGGTCTGAACGCGACTGATACCGGCCCGCAATTCGGCTACCCCGGCGTACGAGAAGGCCCCACCCATCCGTGGATGAAACGACACATCGCCGATGTTGGGCGCGAAGGCTTGCTGTCCGTCAAACGCGACATCCACGTCGGCTCCCAGCGTGATGGCGTGCCTCCCTACTGGCCACACCGCGCCCGATCCCAGGCGTACCACCGGAAGCACAAGTGCCGTGCCTCCGGTAGGCAGATCCTGATCGAATACCTCACCGAACGACAAGTCATCGTCGCGGTCGTCCAGTTGAAACGCCGCCTCATTGATGCTCCAGCTCTGCAGCATCGTCGATAGGTCTTGCACCGTTACGCCGAGTCGGTAGCGGTCAGATCGCCACTGTGCGCCCACATCCACACTGTAGCCCCACGCATCCGCAAAATCACCAATGGTACGACGGATACCTTTGAAGTTGATGCCCACCGCCCACGACTCATTAAGCGTGCGGCTATAGCTGGCAAACAAGGCCCAGTCTGCCGCTGAAAAGGTGGTGATGAGACTTTCGTAGTTGGGCTTGGGCTGGTTTAGCACCGGATCCCACGCATTCAGCGTGTTTACAATGTCGTTGACCCCGCTGCGAAACACCGAAATCCCCAGCGATGAGCGATCGCTAATCGGCATGGCCCCGGCGCCATAGTCAAACGACACAGCCCCGGCAAACCGCTCTACATGCATATACGAAATTTCCGGATGCGTCAGATGGCTTAATCCAGCCGGGTTCCAGTATCCTGCGCTCACCTCATCGGCATGGGCTACATACGCGCCGCCCATACCGAGGGCACGCGCATCCACGCCCCCCGCTAAAAAGTCGGCCCCGTACTTGGCAATGCGCTGCGCATCGGCGACTTGCACCGGGCCCCATCCCACACATACGCAACAGAGAAGTGCGATAATTCGCTTCACAGTAGACCCCTTAGACAACGGTAGACAATATGCACATTCGTTAAATACCGTCTGCACGGTTTTGTTACAGTCGGATACAAAGTCAAACCGTTACACGCGGTTGTGCTACGAATTGCTTCCCCGCGTTATCAATCGATTGCGTTTTGTGTCTGCGAAGGCGTAGTTAAGAGACCCGCTACATCCAGGCATCTTCCCACCCCCACGCTTTTATGGCTGCACGGATACGTACGCTCTCCATCTTGCTCGCGCTAACGGCGTTCATGCTCGGCACTCCCTTGCTGGGCACAGCGCAAGACCTCACGCCTTCCGACCTCGACGCTGCATCGTCCGATGACGGCCTGTTTACCGTTCATGAGCTTGACGATCGCATCCTCTTCGAGATCCCCGACGATATGCTCGGGCGCGACATGGCTGTCATGAGCCGCTATGCGCAAGTACAAGAAGGGGTGTCCAACGGCGGGGCACGGCTCAATCAAAATATGGTGGTGCAGTGGGAGGAGCGCAACGGACACATCTACCTGCGCACGCAGTCGTACAGCAACACCGCCGATGAAGACGACAATGTGCATCTAGCCGTGCAAAACTCCAACTTCGCGCCAGTCATTGCCAGCTTCCCCGTCGAGTTTACGCAAGAGGGCACATCGGTGATTGATGTCACGGAGCTCTACATGGGCGATCATCCCTCGTTTTCGTTCCCCGAACAGCGGCGCTCGAACCTGGGCGTACGCGGATACGCTCCCGACCGCAGCTGGCTGGAGTGGACGCGCAGCTTTCCCGAGAACATCGAGATTCGCACTGTGCGGTCATACGACGCCACCAATCCGCCCTCCAATACGCGCGGTGGCACAATCTCGTTTGAGATCAACCACTCGATGATTCTGCTGCCCGAGGAGCCTATGATGCCGCGCCTCGCCGATGAGCGCGTCACGTATATCACGGTCACGCAAACCGACTACTCCCGCGATTTCCAGGGCGTGCGGCCCTATCAGTACCTGCGCCGGTATCGCCTGGAGCCCAAAGACATGGAGGCGTTTGAGCGTGGCGAGCTCGTGGAGCCCAAAGACCCGATCGTCTGGTACATCGACCCCGCGACCCCCGAGGAATGGATTCCATACTACAAAGAAGGCATTATGGAGTGGGAAGATGCCTTCGAAAAAGCCGGGTTCAAAAACGCGCTGGATGTGAAAGTAGCCCCCACCGAAGAGGAGGATCCGGAGTTTAGCCTGCTGGATGCGCGGTATAACGTCATCCGATACGTGGCCACACCCGTGCGCTCGGCCAATGCGGGCGGTGATGTGGTAGACCCGCGTTCCGGCGAGGTGCTGCGCGGGCATATGAACATGTACCACGGGTTGGATGAGCGGCTGCGGTGGTGGCTCATCAGTCAAGTGGCCACCGCCAATCCCGACTTTCAAACGAATGAGCTCTCTGAAGAAGACCTGGGCGAGGCCTTGCGCTATGTGATTTCGCATGAAATGGCCCATGCCATGGGGTTACCGCACAACCAACGCGCCAACTTCGTCTTTCCGGTGGATTCGCTCCGCACCCCCGAGTTTGTGGAGCGCATGGGGCACTCGGCCTCGTCGGTTGGACGTACGCGCTACAATTACGTAGCCCAGCCGGGCGACAACGTACCGCCCGAGCGCGAGATTGGCCTGTGGGATGAGTTTGCCATCATGTGGGGCTATCGGCCTATTCCCGAGGCCACTACGCCCGAAGAAGAGTTCGACACGCTTAACGAGTGGATTGTGGAGCGCGCCGACGAGCCCTGGTATCGCTCGGCCACAGCCCAGTTCGGAATGGATGTGGAATGGGATCCATATCGCATGACCGAAGGCATCTCCAACGATCCCATCCGGGCTGCCGAGTACGGCATGCGCAACCTACGCACCGCTACCGAAAGCCTGATGGATTGGGTGCTGGAGGAAGGTGATGATTACCACGAACTCGAAACACACTACCTGCAAAATCTGACACAGTGGAACCGGTACGCCGAACACGCGGCCTCTGCAATCGGCGGATCGTGGACGCACCACAAGCGCTACGGTGAAGAAGGCTGGGTGTACACGCCCATCGAGCGCGACTACCAGGAGCAGGCCATGAATTTCCTGGACGAACACGTGCTGAGCACCCCCGAGTGGGCGCTCGACATGGATCTGCTGCGTCGTATTGAGCATGCCGGAGCCGTAGAGCGCATCCGCGCCTATCAGGAGCTGGCGGTGCAGCGCCTCCTGAATCATGCGCGCCTGGCTCGTCTGATTGAGCACGAGGCGTTTCTGGGCGACGACACGTACCGCCCCGCCGACATGCTCGACGATGCCCGCATAGCGGTGTGGAACGAGGTGCAACAAGGTGAGTCGATCGACACGTACCGTCGTAACCTGCAGCGGGCGTTCCTGGAGCAGGCGCATTACCTGTTGCACGAAGCCGAATCGGAGCACTGGGAGCCCCCGGCTTCTGGTAACCTGCGCGTCGGCTCGAACGACGATCCGCCGTTGAACGCCGATTTGCACATCAGCCAGTCGGACATGCGTCCGCTCGTGCGTGATCAGTTGCGCCTGCTGCGCGAAGACATCACCAACGCCCTCGACGACGGAGTGGCCGATCGCATGACGCGCATCCACCTCGAAGATGCCCTGGAGCGCATCGATAAGGCGTTGTAGTACTGTGTCACAGCTCAATCTTCGGGTTGCAACACCTCCGTCTTAATGTTGTCATCTTGAGCGGAGCAACTGCGTCTAGCAGGTGCGGAGTCCTGACACGAGCGAAGCGACTGACGAACGCAGTGAGTAAAGATCTCCCACGAACTGGGCAGGGCCACTCGATCGATCAGAGCCTGCTGAGCGTCGAGGAGATGGTTCGACGTGCTCCGGGCTGGGCCCGTCGCGTGCACTCTAAAAGCACTTCTTCCCTGCGGTCAGGGCGCTCACCATGACAGGTTTTTTGGGAGGGGGCTGGGATACAGAGTTTCGGACGGTCTCCGTACCCTAACAATCAGGTGTGGCACAGTAGTAGCCAAGATCTAATGGCAGAAGACCTGGCAGGTCTTTTGAAACCTGTCAGGTCCAATCTGTCCAGCCATCTTCGAACGGGAGCGAACGGGTCAAGAATCGCGGATCGGTTACGTTAGCGCCTGCATATCCATTCGCAATTGGAGCCAATCCTTGCGTTGTTATGGGTGTGTATATCCCTCACGAACCTTACCGATCATGGTCAGCGCACGCAAAGCCGCTTTCGTATCTGGAGTCAGCATTGGAGCCCTTCTTGTCTTTGTTGAGCCTCTCTCCACACGCGTTCTTGGCGCCCTGCTTGTAGGAGCGTTTTTTGTGTGGCTCTGGCAACCAAGCACAGAAAAAGAACGCCGAGGCGAAAATGTGGCCCGGCTGGGCATCATTGCCGGGCTTGTCTTTGGCGTAGCGCGACAATTTTTGCTTCTTGTACTGATTATCGTGGGCGCTATGGAGCCCACCTCGCACGAAGAGTTGTACGCTTTCGAACAGGAGTGGGGATACAACTACTATACTTTCAATATCCTGTTTGACGTGTTTGGAGGGGCCGCGCTGGCAGCAGTAAGTGCCTTCTTCGCCGTTGGCTTTGTCGATCCAAACGACGCCGCTTAACGTTGGCGTATGGAAATTCCTCCAAATTGCCCCCTCAGCATCGATCAAACTGGTATTCTGGCACCTCACTCTTTAGAATGAGTCTAAACTAAGGCATATTCCCAGAATACCCGTTACCTTTATGCGTGCACGCCTTACTCTGCTCCTGGTATTAGCAGTAGGCCTCATGGGCCTGCTTGCTCTAACCGGCTGCAGCAGCGATACCGACGAAGAACTTGTTATCTATACCGGACGCAGCCAAGCGCTGGTTGAACCGCTCGTTGAGCAGTTCCGTGCCGAGCACGACGTACCCATTGAGGTGCGTTACGGATCGGATGCGCAAATGCTTGCAGCATTGGCTGAAGAGGGCGATCGCAGCCCTGCTGATGTGTTCTGGGCCAACACGACCGGCGCGCTCGGCAATGCTGCGCAAGACAACCGACTGCGCACGCTTCCTGATGATATCCTCGACCGGCCCGACTTCTTTGTGCCCAGCAGCGCCCAATGGGTGCCGCTCACCGCTCGTTTCCGCGTGCTCGCATACAACACCGACCAGGTTGACCCCGATGACCTTCCAGATTCTATTCTGGATCTGCCCGAGCACACCGAACTAGAGAGCCGTATCGGGTGGACGCCCACGTATTCCAGTTTCCAAGACTTCATTACCGCGTTGCGTCATACGCAAAGCGATGACGCCGCCGCCGACTGGATTCGCGACATGCGAGCCAACTTGTCGCCCAACAACTACAGCTCCAACACGCCTATCATTCAGGCGCTCGATGCCGAAGAAATTGATGTGGGCCTCACCAACCATTATTACGTATTGCGGTTGCGTTATGGCGACCATCGTGTAGATGATGACGAAGTCGAGCCCGACGCTCCCGTCGATATCTATCAGTTTGAGGAAGGGGATGTTGGAAACCTTGCCCTCGTTACCGGAGCAGGCCTCTTGAATACCGGAACGCAGCCCGAGGCAGCAGAGGACTTCCTTCGTCTTCTGCTCAATGAAGAAGCACAGTCCTTCGCTGCTGAAACGCTGAACGAATACCCCGTCATTGAAGGCATTGAGGTGCCTGACTATATGCTTCCCGTAAGCGAAGCATTGCGCAACAGTCCCGACTTCGATATGGAGCGGTTGCATGACATCGATGCTAGCCTCGACCTGCTCCGCGATCAGGGATTGCTGTAACAGCCGTCTCTTGTGTATGCATCCTTAGATATTTGTGAACACACCCCGCTGGCTTACGGTTTGGCGCGACCAACTGCGCGACCGGTGGTACTTGCTGCTACCGGTCGCGCTGGTTGTTATAGGTGTGGTTATTCCACTCGTCTATCTGCTCATTCGTGCCTTTCAGGCCGACCCCGATGAGCTTGCGCGCCTGGTCTTGCGGATGCGTAACCTGGAGTTGCTCTGGAACACGCTTACGCTTACCGTGGGTGTGCTCGGTGGCACTGCAATGTTGGCGTTTCCGCTTGCCTGGCTAACAACCCGTACCGATCTGCCCGGACGACGCTGGCTGACATGGCTTGGCGTACTTCCGCTAGCTATTCCTGGGTACGTGATGGCCTATGCTCTCCTCGGGGCCACGGGAAGTCAAGGGGTACTGGCCGAAGTCATCGGCATTGCGCCGGATCGGTTGAGTGGCTATACCGGGGCCTGGGTTGCGCTTAGCCTCGGGACCTTTCCATATCTGTTCTTGAACCTGCGTACCACCCTCCTGGATCTGGATCCTGCGCTCGAAGAGTCGGCCCAGGCGTTGGGCTATCCGCGCTGGCGCATCTTCTGGGAGGTGGTGCTGCCCCAACTACGGCCCGCTTTCTTAGCAGGTGGTCTGCTGGTGGGCTTGCATGTAATTGGCGACTTTGGGGTTGTCTCGCTGATGCGTTTCGAGACGTTCAGCTATGCGCTATATTTGCAATATACGGCCTCGTATGATCGCATCTACGCTGCATGGCTCGCCATCATGCTGCTGATTCTTACCATTGCGATCTTGTTTCTAGAGGCACGGCTGCTAAAAGGCTTGCTGTATCACCGCACCGGTACCGGGGCACGCAGGCAGGCTGCTGCGGTACGGCTTGGTCCGTGGCGGCTCCCTTCGTATTTGTTTGTGGGAAGCGTAGGGCTGGCCTCGGTCGTGCTGCCGGTAGCCACCATTGCGTACTGGATGGGCACGGCCACACAGGTAGGGGTGCCCTGGAGCGGGCTCGGATCGGCGTTGTGGGACTCGGTGTCGGCCTCGGCGCCTGCTGCTGTACTGGCAGCAATGTTGGCTCTTCCCGTAGCCTATCTGGGCGTACGTTTGCCGTCACGCATTACGAGCGGACTGGAGCGCATCGCGTACCTGGGATATGCAACTCCGCCACTCGCTTTTGCACTGGCGCTCATCGTGTTTTCGCTCCAAATTATGCCGTTCGCGTACCAGACTCTGGGGCTACTCATTGTGGCATACGCGCTTCACTTTATGGCCGAGGCTATTGGTCCCATTCGAAGTTCGTTGTATCAGGCTCCTCCAAACCTCGAAGAGGCCGCTCGCTCGCTGGGGCGCACCCCGCTGCAGGCATTTGTTAGTGTAACGCTCCCTCTGCTTAAAAACGGCATTGTGGTGAGCATTGCGTTTGTCTTTCTCTCGGCGATGAAAGAACTGCCCATTACGTTTTTGATCTCACCAATGGGATTCAACACATTGGCGGTACGGGTGTGGGGCTACGCCAACGAAGCCATGCTTGCCACCGCCGCTCCCTATGCGCTGGCTATCATGATCTTTTCCGGCGCCTTCGTTGGATTGTTGCTCGTTCGCGAAAAATCGAAACGTAACCAAACGCATGCCGAGTCAATGGCGTAACATCATGTGCGATTTTTCTACACGCTCCTGAATTGGTTGGCGCCTTGGCGTCCTTGCCATGCCTACCCCCATCCTTACGGTGAATGGTCTTACGAAGCACTACAATCCAGGGGCCCCTCCTGCCGTTAACGATGTGTCGTTTGCTGTTCGCCCAGGCGAGATTGTGGCGATTTTGGGGCCGAGCGGATGTGGCAAGACAACAATGCTCCGCTGCATTGCTGGCTTTGAGCGCTGCTCTGCAGGCCGTGTTCAGATGAAGGACCGCGTTCTCACCGATACCCACACCCACGTACCCGCCGAGCAACGCGAGATTGGGCTCGTCTTTCAAGATTATGCCCTGTTTCCACATCTGAATGTGCTCAAAAACGTGATGTTTGGGCTCCGTTATCATGACTTAGAAGACAAGGAAGGACGCGCCCGTAAAGCGCTCAAAATGGTAGGGTTGCAAGCCTTCGCCGACCGCAACCCCCACCAGCTTTCGGGTGGGCAACAGCAGCGGGTGGCGCTGGCACGCACGCTAGCTCCTAAACCGGAACTCATCCTACTCGATGAGCCGTTTTCCAACCTCGATGCCCTTTTGCGCCAAGGCACGCGACAAGAAGTGCGGGCGCTTCTGAAAGACAATGGGATGAGCGCGGTGCTCGTTACCCACGACCAGGAGGAGGCGCTCTCGTTTGCTGACCGTGTGGCTGTTATGCGTCAAGGGCGTATCGAGCAGATGGGGACCCCCGAGGAGGTGTACTATCAGCCACGCACACTCTTCGTTGCGCAGTTTTTAGGGCGCACCAACCTGCTGATGTCTACCGCCGAAGGCACTGAAGCGGACACCCCCATCGGGCGCCTTCCGCTGAATCGTCCGGCACGGGGCCGCGTGTTGGTATCACTGCGTCCGGAGCACCTCTCACTGGTGCATCCTGATGAGGTAGACGCGACGAACGACGATCGCACCACGCCGGGTACCGTGGTGGCGCGTGCCTTCAAGGGCCACGATATCACATACCGCGTCGAATGTGACGAAAGCGAGTATTTAGTGCACACCTCAAACCGATTTTCGTTTGAACCTGGCGACCCCGTATACATTCGTCCGCTTGAAGCCGGCGTGGTACTAGAAAGCCAAGGCCGTACCGTTCCATCTGATACATAGTCGTTGACCTGCATCTATAAAGCTCCCTTATGTCAATCGAGATCCCCGTCCGCCGACTGCCGCATGCTAACGATCTGCCGCTGCCCGAACACGCCACCCTCCACAGCGCCGGGGTCGACCTGCGTGCTGCGCTTCCCGATGACGAATCGATTACGCTTGCACCCGGCGCACGCAAGCTGATTCCCACCGGTCTTCAATTGGCGCTCCCAGCAGGATGTGAAGGGCAAGTGCGCCCTCGTAGCGGATGGGCTGTACGCACGGGCGTAACAGTACTCAACGCTCCCGGCACCATTGATGCCGATTACCGCGGCGAAGTGAAGGTGGCGCTCGTGAACCTGGGTTCAGAGCCGGTGGATGTTGAGCACGGCATGCGCATCGCCCAGTTAGTGGTCGCACGTTATCAGCGCCTAACCTGGACGGAAACAGACACGTTGGATGAGACCAAGCGCGGAGAAGGGGGATTTGGATCGACCGGCACTCAATAAAACTGGGTTGGTGGACATGATGGCAAAATGCCCCCATACGTCGTGTATGGAGGCATCTTGTCAAAAACGGAAAGGAGCGCTGAAGATTAAGTAGGGACGAGCCCAAAATGTACCGGAGATCGAAAACGGTTATTCCGCATTTCGCTCCATCTCCTCGCGCAGGAAATCGAAGTCATCTTCACCGGGCATGTCGCCGACTTCTACGACGTAGACGCCATCTTCATTAGGAGAGTCGGTCTCACCGAGCAATTGGCCATCGCTATACAAGCGGGCCACAAGAAACTCTGGGTTGCCGCCCATGACGCTGACCTGCAAGGAAATGCCCTCATAGTCGCCACTGGGAATGTTTCCGGTGAGTTCGCCCGACTCAGGAATCGACTGCGTGTTGCCGTCTCCCGAAAAGGTGTTACCATCCCAGGTTGAGGGAAACACAAAGACAGACGTTCCAGCAGTGGCTTCGACCTCCCAACTCAGATCGCCACTTAAGTCAGCATCGTCATCGCTGTCGCACCCGGTCAGGGGGAGAGCAACAAAAAACGCTAGCAGAAAAATTGTAAAGAGAGAGGAGGCAAAATTGCGACGCATGGGTGTAAGGTTGTTCTGTGAGCAAGAAACACAAAACGTCTCATGTTGGACGCATCATACCAAGCGCACAGAGCGTGTCTGTCCGGACATCCGGAGTTTGCATAGGGTCGTGTCGCTCCCTCAATGACAAGTTTGGACCCTAACAAACTCTGTGTCCCCCCTCCAAAAAACCTGTCATGGTGAGCGCAGCCGAACCATCTCCCCGAGGTTCAGCGGCTACTGGTGATTCAACGGCCCTGCTCATTTCGAGGGAGATCTTTACTCACTGCGTTCGTCAGTCGCTTCGCTCGTGTCAGGACTCCGCACCTGCTAGACGCAGTTGCTCTGCTCAAGATGACAACATTAAAACGGGGCGCGTTGCAACCCGAAGATTGACCTGTGACAGAGTAGTAGTACTGTGTCACACCTGAATGTTAGGGTCCAAAATTGTCATCGCGAGGAGGGAGCCCTGCGACTGACGCGGCGATCTCATGCCGTTGATTGAGCGGCTGCATCCGGTCTGACAGCAATGAGATTGCACCCCAGTACTTCCTCCCTGCGGTCGGGGCGCTTCGCTCCGCTCGCAATGACAAGGGGGTGAGTTGTTCTCGGTACGTTAGGCGCACATGCGTTACCCGAACATTGACCTGTGACACAGCACTATTCCATATTCGTAAACCGCGTCATGAACTCATAGATGCGCAGGGTGCGGTCGAGGCGTTGCAACGGATCGCCAGTGCGGGAGAGGTCGTGCCCGGCTCCGGGGTAGCGCACGTATTCAACCGGACGGTCTAGCAGCTTTAGACTGCGATATAGCATTTCGCTCTGAATGACGCCCGTACGCAAATCCTCACTAGCGTGCATAATGAGTAGCGGGGTGGTGATCTGATCCACGTAGGTGAGCGGCGAGTTGCGAATCAGGGTGCTGCGGGGGGAGTTGAGCGAATCGCTATACACGGCTAGCGTGTCTTCTGGCGCGTCGACAGGTGGGGGGGCCTCGCCTTCCCAGGGAAAGCCACCGAAGTGTGAGGGCACCAGTCGCCATGCATTGCCTTCTCCTAGGAACGTGGGGAGGTCATACACGCCGCGCTGGGCCACAGCGGCCTGAAATCGATCGGTTTGGCTGACCATCCAGGCGGTAAGGTAGCCCGCGTAGGATCCACCGGTGAGCACCTGTCGGTTGGCATCGAGCCAGGGATAGGTCTCAAGCGCAGCGTCGGTGGCGGCCAGCACATCGCGCATCGGACCGCTGCCCCAGTCCTGGTAGTTGGCGCGCTGAAAATCGTATCCGTATCCGCCCGAGCCGCGTGGATTGCTGTACATCACGCCAAATCCTTGCCCGGCCATGAACTGAAACTCATGCCACATCGTGGCTTCGCCAGGGCCCCACATGGCCGACGGACCGCCGTGCATTTCTACAAGCAGGGGATACTGTGCATCTGCATCGAACTCGGTAGGGGGCATCAGCCAGGCTTCTACCTCTAGCGTGTCGCCGGGCGTGGTGCTGAGGGTGTCGCCCTCGGCCGAGAGCGTATACCGATCGGGGTCTTCTACCGTAACCGTGTAGGGCTCGGGCTCGCTAATGAGGCGGTTTTGTAGCCAGGAAGCATTGTGCGATGACAACCGTCGCTCCTGCGCAAAGTCGGCGGTGGAGGCATACAGCTCGTAGGGGTTCTCGATTTCGGTGATGACGTACACCGCGGTGGCGTCGCTCACGTCAAATGAACGAACGCCGCGCTCAAACGAGGTGAGGCGCTCGGGCTCCACCGGAATGAGCAAGTCATCATCGATTTCAAACTCAACTGCCGAGTCGGTTACCGGAGGTGGGCCCTCGGGCACGTCGGCGACATCTGCGTCTTCATCGTCCTCCTCGTCGATTTGGGGTTGAGCGAACGGTGCAAACCGGTAGAGCGGAAACCCACCATCGGCGGGGGCGGTGGTGTACAGGTACCATCCATCGGGCGACCATGTGGGCGGCCCCACCGAGCGGTCGAAGTCGGTGGTAATCAGTTCGGGCTTGGTGCGGCCATCCATTCCAAAAAGGCCGATCTGCGGCTGGGCGTAGCCGGTGTCGGTTGTGTCGGTAGCGATGAATGCGACATCGTTGCCATCGGGAGACAGTTGGGGACTGGAGAGCGCGTACGGATGCAACTCCAGGAAGCGTTCGGTGGCGCGGGTGTCGGCGTCAACGAGCATGAGGTGGCGCGCCCGAATGGTATCGGGGTGGTCGTGTGGACGCAGCGGAGGGGCGCTGACGAGCAGTTGGCCGGTGCCATCCATCCATTGGGCGCCGCTGTAGCTGCGAAACCCTTCGGTGATGCGGCGCGGTTCGGGGCGCTCTGGGTCGCCGGTCAAGATGGTGCTTGGCACATCCACCATAAAATAGTGCTGGAATGAGATGGGGGCGCTCAGGGCCTGCTCATCCTGAAAGTCGAGCCGCGTTATCACGTCGGGGTTGCGCTGTTCGGCCTGCTCGTCGAGCCATTGGCGCTGCAGGGGGAGCGGCCCATCGGGCGAGGGCGACGCGGGGATTTCTACGGCAACGGTGTCTACGATGGCCTGCCGGGCGCTGCCAAAGGCGCGGAGCGAGTCGGCGTAGGTCGGATCGTCAATAGCCGCCAGGCGGTCGGTGTCGAGTTCGGCATCGGCCAGGGTGAGGGTGTCAGCATCCAATGTATCGACGGCCATGTGGCGTACCGTGTCACGCAGCACCAAGAGCGATCTTGTGTCGGGGGTGTAGTCGGTAGAGCGGTTGTCGGCGCCGGGGCGATCGCCAAACCAGTCAGGGATCGGATCGCCCGCCTCGGCCAGTTCTGTGCCTGGAATGGAGGACGCATAGATCAGCCGGTCGCCGTTGCCAATCCACTGCGGCTGGGTGGCGCCGTGCGGGGCATCGGTAAGCTGGTAGGGCTCGCCCCCGGTGCGTGTCATCACAAAGATCTGGGGCACGCCGTCTACCGGACGCACAAACGCGAGAATATCGCTGCTGGGGTGCCAGTCGGGCTGGGCAGCCGGAGCGGTGCGGGTGAGCGGCTCTGGGTCGATGCGCCCATCGGGACGAGCGACATACAGTTGTGAGCGATAGGTGTATTCGCCTTCGTTGTCTTCCACGATGCGATTTACCGTGTACACCATCTCGCGGCCATCCGGCGAGAGGGTTACATCGCCCAGTTCGCGAATTTGAAGCAGGTCAGAGGCTTGAATGGGAACGGGGTCGTTGTCGGGCTGCGCCTGTACAGGAGGCACGGCAAGCAGCAGCGCAAAGAAGAAAGCAGCGAAACGCATAAGCACAAAGTAAGGAATGAAGTCCAACCAAGAAGACACGAAACACCAAGGCGCAGTGCAGGGTGTGAAGCCGCGCCCCATTTTCGAATCGTTAGAGGCATGTGCATTTCCACACCCCTATACCGCAACAAGCAACCACGTATGCAGCTTTTTTACAAGCAATATGGCGAAAATAAGCCGCCACTCATCATTCTTCACGGACTGTTGGGCGCGCATGGCAACTGGCACACGCTAAGCCGCAACGTATTTAGTGAGGTGGCCACTGTGTATGCGGTTGATCAGCGCAATCATGGACGCTCGCCCCATACCGACCGGATCGATTACCCGAGCATGGCCCAGGATCTGCTGACGTTTATCAAGGAGCAGGGGCTGTCGGAGGTGACGGTGATGGGGCACTCCATGGGCGGCAAAACGGCGATGCAGGCCGCGCTTACGCATCCCGACCTCATCGAGCGTCTCATTGTGGTGGATATGGCGCCGCGTGCCTACACCCCCAACCACCGTGGACTTATTGAGGCGCTGCGTAATATCGACCCGACAGAGTACGACCGCCGTAGCCAAATCGATGACGCGCTGGCCGAAACGGTGCCGTCGTGGCCCATCCGGCAGTTCCTGCTTACGAACCTGCGCTACGAGGACGACGCGTACACCTGGCAGCCCAATTTAGACGTGATTGCGCGCGACTACGAGGCGCTTGTTGGAGCATTGCCCGCAGAGGGCACTTACGAGGGGCCTGCTACGTTTATTGGAGGGGCCCGGTCGAACTACATTAGCAATGGCGACTGGCCCACCATTCGAGATCGCTTTCCCGCAGCGCGCCGCGTTACGATTCCCGATGCCGGACACTGGGTGCACGCCGATGCGCCCGAGCCGTTTGCTGAGGCCGTCCTTCAGGCGCTGGATGCGTAAGCCTGAGGCCTCCCTTCGTGTTTTTGTTCTACGATATGCCCTGATTTCTCCATGACCATTGGTCCGCTTTCGTTTGGTGATCGCCCCCTCTTTCTGGCTCCCATGGAAGACGTGAGCGACCCGCCGTTTCGGATTCTGTGCAAACGCCTGGGGGCCGATATGCTCTACAGTGAGTTTGTGTCTTCGTCCGGGCTCATTCGCGATGTGGATGATGCCATTCAGAAGCTAGACATCTTTCCCGAAGAGCGCCCCATTGGCATTCAGGTGTGGGGCGGCGATATCGACGAAGTGCGCCGTGCTACACCACGCGTTGACGCCGCCGAGCCAGACCTCATCGACATCAACTTCGGGTGCCCCGTCCGCAAGATCGTTCGCAAAGACGGTGGAGCAGGCATCTTGCGTGATCTCGACAAGATGGAGCGCATCACCAAAGCCGTCATCGAAGAAAGCACGCGTCCGGTTACTGTCAAAACGCGGCTGGGGTGGGACGACGACTCCATCCGTATCATCGAGGTCGCCCAGCGGCTAGAGGCGGTTGGTATTGCCGCGCTGGCGGTGCACGCCCGCACCCGCTCGCAGCAGTACAGCGGCGAAGCGCGCTGGTCCTGGCTGCGGCGAATCAAAGAAGAGGGTGTGCGCGATATTCCCCTGATCGGCAACGGCGATGCCCTCGATCCTGAAGCCATCGACGCCATGTTCACCGAAACCGGGGTGGATGCGGTGATGATTGGGCGCGGTGCGATCGGCAACCCCTGGATTTTCCGCGACGCCAAGATCTACATGGAGACCGGTGAGGTGCCGCCGCGTCCGTCGTGGGAGGAGCGCGTGCAGGTCGTGGCCGAACACCTATCGCTCAAATGCGAATGGCTGGGCGAGCGCACCGGGGTCCTGGAGATGCGCAAGAACTACAGCGGTTACTTCAAAGGCTTTCGCAACGCCAGCAAGCTGCGCCATTTGCTTATGCAGGAGGAGACGAAGGAGGGCGTGCTAGAGGTGATGCTCAACTTCAACCCCGACGCGTCGGATATTCAGTTGCCCTCAGCGTCTCTTCCCACGCAAACCATTGCCGAGGCCTCCGCTGAAGAGCCCGCCGCCGCAAAGCCGGTAAACGTCAAAAAAGCCGAGTTGCCCAGCCCGGCGTAAGGGTATGGATGGGTATGTATCACACGCTAAACCGATTCCTCAGATGTGGCTTTATCGTACACAAAAACCCCCACTAATGCAGCCAGGCTACTGAAAAACGCGGCGAAGCCAACGAGTCCTTGCCCTAGCAATGCAAGTATCAATCCACCAACTACTCCCACCAGTCCGAGTACAAAACCAAACGTTTGTCCACGCGAGTAGTACTTGATCGTCGCGTTGTCCACTTCGAACCGATGCGACTGTTCGCGTTCGGTATATCCCATCACGCGCTCTGCTCCATTTTCAACTGTGCTGTTGTACGCGTCCAGGATACTCGGAGGCGGAAAAGGACCCGACATCGAAACCCGCTTGAAAGTAGCTTCGATCTGTCGCTGCTTTTCTGGATCATCTACATCTAGCGCCTCTGCCAACAACTCTGCAGGAACCTTTCCTTCTTGTCTTTCACCGCTATTTTCAGGCTTCCCCTTATCAGCATCTGAGGAAGAGCCTTTGTTTTCACTCTTTTCGCTGGATGGTTTTGCTTTTTCCATTGCAAAGAGGAAGGGCCAATTACATTACATTAGAGCGATGGACTGTCGCGCCTGACTCAATGATTTTATCCTCCAAGACAGCTTTCTGGTCTGGAGACAGTTCTTCCCGCAAAGCTACAGTTGCTCTTGCAAAGTCATGCCAAAACATTTCGGAATCGTGTTGGATAGCCTCCTGTAGCGTATATTTCTTAACGGGCAAATGCGACTTAATGCCAAGAACGCTGCCAGCACCTTTCAGAAAGGCTCTGCGCTTTTTTTTGGCAGATGCAAAAGCATTTTCAGACGACTTCATGGTACTATGAGTCACTTTTCAAGATCAAATAATTTTGAGTGACTGACAATAACCTACCAGCGTACTACTTTCCTCGTTCCGTCCTCACTCTACTGATGGCCATACTCGAAAGGGACTTTCAGCGTCCAATCAATACGAGACGGTCACACCCAGGTACAGCATGCGTCCCATGGGGGCGGATCCGTAAGCCGTGATGTTGTTGGCGTCGGTGAGGTTCGTGCCGCCCAGGTTGACGGTGGTGCGTAGCTCGGGGAAGTTGTATCCGACCTGCGCATTGATGACCGCAGAGCTCTCAATGGTCCCTTCCGCAAACGGCATCTGGTAGATGTAGTCGTCGTGCCAGCGCACATTGGTGTTGTAGGTCAGGCGGCCAAACAACTCGCCGCGTGCTCCCACATTGAACTTATGCTCGGGCGTGTTGAAGCCCAGATTTACCGCACCGCGCAGGCCATCGTCATCGTTAATTGAGGACCAGGTGTAATTGCTGCTAAGCGTAAGCTCCCGGTTGAACCGGTACTCCAGTCCGACTTGCAACCCCTGCGTGGTGACTTCTTGATCGGCGTTGAGCCACACCTGCATCAGGCGTGCCCGGCGGGGGTCGTCTCCGGCGCGTGCCAGATCGGCTAGAGTGATGTCGGTGCCGTCCTCTTTCCCGATGAAGCGCCGCGTACCGATGAAGTCGGTGTAGTTGCTGCGGTAGTAGCTGACATCGGCGAAGAACCCGCTAAAGGCTCCTTTGTAGCCCAGCTCAATGCTATTCATTTGCTCTACGCCAAGCGCATCGATCTGGAAGAGGTCGTCATTGGCAACCTGATCCTGGACTGGCGTTCCACTGAATGGATCGGCAGCCACGTATCCGTTTTCGGAGTTGCCCCGCAACAGAATCGGACCAATATCGAGGTAGATGTACTGGTCGAGTTGAGCCGGAGCACGGAACGCCTGGGCATAGCTGGCACGGATGTTATGACGGCGCTGCTCATCCACCGAATATACGCCCGAAATGCGGGGCGAAAACTGCGTGTCGAAGTTTCTAAACTCGTCAACGCGTCCGACAGCTGAGAGGCTCAGGCGGTCGTTGATGAGCCGACGCTGTAGGCGCAAAAACCCGCCGTATTCGTAGTTATCGATGCCATCGCGTACAGCCCGCGTGTCTCCTTCATTGCCCTGCAGTGGCGAAGCGTTGGGTCCATCGGTAAAGAGCGTGCCGTTGGAGGTGAGCCGAAACTGCCGGTAGTTCGCGCCCACCGTCACATCCGCAATGTCGGATTCGAGCGTGTATTGCCCCTCTACATGATACACCTGCGAGTCGATGTCGAACACCGGACTTACACCTGTTGCGGTGGGCTGGAAGGCACGCTCACGGGCGATATCAAACCGCTCTTCCCCAGCCTGGGGCAATACCGAGGCGGCTTGCTCTTGCGCATAAAGGAACGCCTCATCGCCAGAAAGTCCCATGTCTTCAGTGGCGCGTCGGTAGGCCGTTCCATAGATGTGCACATACGCGGCGGCGTACGGAATAGCAAGGCCCTGCAGTTGAGACGCAAACTCGGCCTCGGTTGCGGTCGGATTGCTGGACATGCGGTACGGCTGCTGATTCATGAACGTGCCCAGCAGGTTCATGTCGAAGGTATCGCCCGGTTTGTCTGCGGTACGATAGGCGCGCACGGTCCAGTCATTGCTTTCCAGCGACAGCGAGTGCGTGTTGATGCCGATGTCGTCGAAGAGAAAACGGTTCGAGCTCTGGTAGATGCCGCGCCCTTCGGCATATCGATACCAGTAGGTGGCTTTGATGTCGTCGCTAAGCAGCACGCTGACGGTGGGGCTGACCTGCCACATGCCTGCACGGAAGTTGTTGGGCACGAGCGAGGCCTCGGTGAAGCCCGGAGTGAAGATGTTGTTTTCCGAGAGATCGACGCCGTAATCGGTGTTGAAGCTGCCAGGTAGGGCATTTTGCGTTTGCTGCCACACGTTGTTAAACGGGCTGTTTAAGTGAACCACGCCATATCGGTTCACCGCATCGAATCCGCGTCCAGGGGCCGCATCGGGGTCGTTGTTCGAGGGGATGACCGTTGTGGGGTGGGGGTCGAAGTTGCTGCTGATGAACTCATCGGCGCGCATGAACCGTCCAACCAGCTTTACGGCGAACCGATCGCCAAACGTTTCGGCGTAGCGTCCTGATATGTCGTACATATCGCGGGTGCCCCCGCGCACATCCAGTTCAATGCCCTGATCTTCGAACGGGTCGCGGGTGTTCATGATAACCACGCCGTTAAACGCATTGGCCCCATAGAGGGCCGAGTTCGCCCCGTGAATCACATCCACACTCGCAATGTCGATTTCGGGCGGGCCTGATATGTTACCGGGGTATATCGACAGCGAGGGCGACAGGTAGTCGGTGTAATCGACCAGTTGAATGAGTCGCTCGGATTTGGCACTGTTGAACCCGCGTGTGGACAGGCTGCTGATGAGCATGCTCGACCGGCTTACGTCAATGCCTTTGAGCGTTTCCATGCTCGACATGAGTTCGATGGAGGGGCGAGTGGCCAGGTCCTGGGCCGAAAGTCGGTCTACCGTGACAGGCGTTTCTAAAATGCGCTCATCTACACGTGAGGCGGATACGATGATTTCGTCGCCTCGAAACACACTTTCCCGCATGTTGACCTGAAGGTCTGTTGTGGGGGCCTCAAGGGTTTGCTGGGTAGTTTCGTATCCAACAAACGTAAACCTGAGGGTAACCGGCCCGTCGTCAAATGATACGTTGAGGGCGAAGCGTCCCTGTGCGTCGGTCGTCGTGCCACGATAGGTGCCTACAATGGACACGTTCACGCCTGGAAGCGGCTCATCCGCTGAGTCAAAAACCGTTCCCTGTACGTTTTGAGCCTGGACATGGGAGCTCCAGCCGATCAGTAATACGAGTACGAGCGCACACGCTGTTGTAACAATGCGTTTCATGTCGTATGATATTTGGTGGTTAGTATACGCTTTCTTTTGCCACTAGCTTTACAGTGTTCACACAATGATTTACAGTATACTAACAAAAGCGCTTCCAGTCAATAGTTTGAGGGGAGAAGTTACATGGAGGTCAGTAGCCCAGGTCCGGCTTCAATGGGAAAGAGCCCCCTAAATAACTATGGGGGCTCGGTCTAATATCTGTTTAGCGTGGTTCGATAACCGCCCGGGATATCCGCTACGCTTTTGATCTCGGGCTAGAGAACGGTGCAATGTCAGTCAAATCCATAGCCGGGGACTGTTTGCATCCCCGGCCATCTTTGAGGCGAATGGCGTTGGCACTGCGTTACTACTCCAGTTCCAGCACGGCTTTCACCATCTCATCGTCAAAGTCGTCGGGGTAGACGATCTCAAAGTCCAGCTTTTCACAGACGCGCTGCATAGCTGTGTTTTGGCGCAAGATATCGGCCGTGATACGGTCGAGGCCCTCGTCGCGCCCGACTTGCACCAGGCGGCGCAACAATTCGGTGCCAATGCCTTCACGCTGCACCGAGTCGATCACCAACATCCCAAACTCGGCTTCGTTGTGGCCGGGGCGTTTGGTGATGCGTCCAACCCCTACAATCTCGGGGGTGCCGTCGGCATCGGGCCGTTCGGCGACCAGCGCCATCTCGCGGTCGTAGTCGATAAAGCACAGCCGCGAGAGCCGCTCGTGGGCCACCCGCTGGTCGATTTTCATGAGGTTGGCGTAGCGCAGGTACACACTACGCTCTGAAAGCGCCTTGTGAAAATCGACCAGTTTGGGTTCGTCTTCCGGACGAATGGGGCGAATTTTGACATCCGTATCGTTTTTTGTCGTCCAGGTGTATTCGTATTGGTGTGGATACGGGCGAATCGCCGGGTGGGGCAAATCGTCGTTTTTGGTATCGGCGGGATGCAGTACCACGCGTGCATCTAGTGCGACGAGGCGGTCGCCATCGGCCAGCAGTGGGTTGATGTCGATTTCCTTGATGCGGGGCTGTTCTACCACAAGCTGGCTGAAGCGTACTAAGAGTGCAGCAAGTTGATCGAGGTCTACCGGATCGCGTCCACGCACGCCTTGCAGGGCTTCGTAGATGCGAGTTTGCTCCATCATGCGGCGGGCCAGGGTCGTGTTCAGGGGGGGCAACCCCAGTGCGCGATCTTCGAATACCTCCACGAGCGATCCACCGGTACCAAACAGCAGTACGGGGCCAAACTGGTGGTCTACGCTGCTGCCAATGATGAGCTCATACCCGTCGGTATCCACCATGTCTTGTACGGTTACGCCGTCGAATCCATCAGCGGGCACGCCGGATTTGATGGCGTCGAAGGCTTGGCGCACGGCATCGGGGGTGTGCAGGTTGAGGCGCACACCGCCCACATCGGTTTTGTGGGTGATGGTGTGCGAGTGCAGCTTCAGCACCACCGGATAGCCAATCTGCTCGGCGGCCTCGACGGCTTCGTCAGGCGTGGTGGCAACGTGTGTTTCTACGGTTGGGATCTGGTAGGCATCCAGCAGCTTTTTGGATGCATACTCGGTCATCAGTGTGCGGCCTTCGTCATGAGCCGCTTCCACCAGAGCCGATGCGGTTTCGCGATCCGGGCCGTCGGTGCCGTTGGTGGGCAGTCGAGGCGTTTCGTAAAGCGCGCGCAGGTTGTAGCTGTACCGCCACATGTTGTTAAACACGCGGGCGGCGGTGTCGGGATAGGAGAAGGTGGGCAGGCCCGCTTGATTCAGGATGTTGTTGCCGCGCGCTACCGCGTCGCCGCCCATCCAACTGGCCAGAATCGGCTTGGTGTTGCCTCGCGCATACGGACGCAGCATCTCGGCGGTTTTAGTGGGTTCGGTCATGGCTTGCGGGGTCAGCACCACGAGCAAGCCGTCGCTGTTATCGTCGTTGGCGGCGATTTCGAGCGCATCGGCGTAGCGTTGCGGGCTGGCATCGCCAAGGATGTCGATGGGGTTGTTGCCGCTCCAGGCGGGGGGAAGGCGGTCGTCGAAGGCGTCGCGGGTGTCGTCGGAGAGCGGAGTGAGCTGCCCGCCTCCATCAATGAGGGCGTCGGTAGCGAGCACACCGGGACCGCCCGCGTTGGTTACGATGCTCAGGTTGGGACCATCAGGACGGGGCTGTTTAGCCAGCACTTCGGCCATGTAGAACAGGTTGTTGATGTCGTCGACGCGCAGGACGCCGGTGCGCCGAAAGGCCGCATCGAGCACAGCATCGCTACCCGCAAGGGTGCCGGTGTGCGACGCCGCGGCTTCGGCGGCCTCGTCGGTGCGTCCGGCTTTGATAACGATGATGGGCTTGCGTTGGGCCACGTCGCGTGCAGCCGAGAGGAACGACCGCGCATCTCCAATCGACTCCATGTACAGCACAATGCTTTCGGTGGCGGCATCGTCGCCCAGGTAGTAGAGGATGTCGCCCCAGTCCACATCCAGCATAGAGCCAATGGATACGAACGCGCTGAAGCCGACGTTGGCGCTAAAGCTCCAATCCAGAATAGAGGTGAGCAGCGCGCCGCTCTGACTCACGAAGGCGACGTTGCCTTCGTTGGCCATTGCACCGGCGAAAGTCGCGTTAAGCCCCGTTTTCGGACGCATCACGCCCAGGCAGTTGGGGCCTACGATGCGCATATCGTAGTTGGAGGCGTGTGCGGCTATTTCGTGTTCAAGGGCTGCTCCTTCTTCGCCCACCTCACGAAAGCCAGCTGAGATGACGATGATGCCATCAACGCCTGCTTCGCCGCAGTCGCGCACGATGCCGGGTACGGTGCGGGCCGGAGTGGCAATGACGGCAAGGTCTACCTGCTTGGGGATATCGGCAATGTCATCGTAGGCTTGAATGCCCAAAACGCTGCTGCGCTTCGGGTTGACGGGAAAGACGGTGCCGCCAAACGGATTGCTGATGAGATTCCACAGCAGGGTGCGCCCCACGCTTCCGGGCGTTTCGCTGGCGCCAATCACCGCTACGTTGGTGGGGTTAAATACCGCGTCGAGTGGTTGGCTTCGCGCGGCAAACACGTTGTACGACGGATCAGAGGTTGGCATATGAGCAAGACACAGTCAGGAAAAGAAAGATGGCAAGGCCAGGGTGGCAGTACGACACGGTATTGAAAAGTGACAATGTCTCGGGAAGATCCCCGTTTGTCGGTCGCCTGCAGCGGTTGGCTCTGACGTCAACACAACATTACGTGGATTGATGGGGTGTGAATGGCTGATTGCATGTCATGGAAACAGGAAAAGTGGGATTCAAGATGCCAGTTACAACCGGATGGCCTTCTGCTCTCCTTTGTCGTAATCGTCTACTCTAAAGTTGCACTTAGATACCAGTGCAAGTACCTTTACTCGTACCTCATGTGCTTTCATATTCTCCAATTGATATGAGTCGTTTCTTCTGGTGTGCAGTTTTTTGCGGACTTATAGCGATGTGGACGGGATGCAGTACAGACTCGGAAAACCAATCTGAGGGCGCTCAATCGGTGAACGAAGAAACGCATCCCATCCCTGATCAAATCCCTCATGCAGATACTTCCCCTCTTCAGGCCAAAGAAGCCGATGCCTGTGACCTGGCAGATATTCCAGAATCGCTGCGCGCTTTACAGCAGCATATCCACGAAGAGCAGACCGATCTGAAGCGCATACCTATCGATGTGAGCGAACACCAAATGGCTCGTGTTGTCTCTATCGATGCGGACCACATACTAGTGATGGATACAAAGCCTCCAACAGTTCAGGCCTTCGTCTATCATCGCGCAACGGATACGGCTTCGCTCATAGCCAAAGCTGGAGAGGGGCCCGGCGAAATCAATTTTCCAACGGATGTGGCTGTAGATGCCCGCAGGGCTTACATAGCAATGGGCACACAACGAATCGCGTCGTTTTTCTGTGCGTCGGGTGTCTGTGACCACGAGGAAGACATTCGGGTTGAGTTTCAACCGACGGCTTTGGCGATGGCAGACGATCACTTCGTCACAACAGGCATGTTGCCCTTGCGTGGTGAGACCGAGATCAGTTCACTCTCTGGAGCTATCCATCGCGTAGATATGTCTGGTGACCACATCGACTCGTTTGGCGAAGCGTATCAGACTGAAGCCTGGCTCGTGAATGAGTTCTTTACGCGAAACAGCAGTCTGGTGTCTTTCGATGACGGGTCATATGCGGTGCACTACGATATCATTCCACGGTTGTATGTGTATGGCGCTGATCATACACTCCGGAAGGTTTTAGAGATTGACAATTTTGAACAGCCTACATTCGAATACGAGGATGGGCGCCGCTCAATCTTACAAGAAGAGAACTACAGCCGAGTTACACAACTCAATGCGCTTGAAGGGAATCTCGCGTTTCTTACGGTTACCACCCGATCTAACACCTCCGCTGAGCTAACCGAATATGTCTATGACCATTATTTGATGGGAGTCGAATCGGGGTGTGTTTCGCACATCGGTACGGAGGAGGAAAAAGCAGAAGGAGGGGCACGATGGGTACCTACCGATCATCATTTGTTGCGCATCGAAGCAGGAAGTGTGTACATGGGGGAGACAGAGGGATGAGTTGGCCTGGGCATGTAAGAGGCAATCGCTCATGGGAACGCTCTGTATCTGACTCCGGGCTAAGGAATCCCATAGCCGGGGACCGCTTGCATCCCCGGCGGCCTAAAGGCAAATCGTTAATGGTTTCAGCCCCACCGTTTTCCCCTCGTGGCGATGCTCTGCGTCGCCACGAGATCATATCGTACTGCAAGTCATCCTGACGCCGCCAGGCGGAAGGATCTCAACGCCATGCCTAAAGGCTCGCCACGTCCGGTGCGCGCAGGGTGCACCTTCTGGACACCGAGCAGCAGGCCCCTTGGCCACATAGCGCTGAGATGCTTCACTGCGTTCAGCATGACATGTATAGAACGGCCCGGCGGTACGCCGTATCTTTTTAGCGGGCTCTATGGCCAGCGGGGAGATCCCGGCTCTGCGGCACTAGGGCGCCTTGGCCGGGATGACTGTGAGCCTTGACAGCTCTTGCTCTGCCCTAAGATTCAAGAGCGGGAAACCACTACCCCGCCAGGACCTGCAGTTCGTTTTTGAACCGATCGGCGAGCGCCTGTGCCTCGGCGGGGGTAGGGGCTTCGGTGTAGACCCGCAAGATGGGCTCGGTGTTGGAAGCGCGCAAGTGCACCCAGCCCTCGGGCAAATCGATCTTGAGGCCGTCGATGGTGGAGTGGGGCGTGTCGGCGTATTCGTGCTGCAAGCTGTCGAGGAGCGCATCCACGTCGAGGGTGCCGAGTGGCAGGCTGTCTTTGGCCATCGCGTACTGCGGCATATCGTCGTGCAGATCTGCGAGCGAGGCGCCCGTCTCGGCCAGATGCTGCAAAATCAGTGCGGTGCCCACCAACGCATCGCGCCCGTAGTGCAAGTCCGGAAGGATGACCCCGCCGTTGCCCTCACCACCGAGCACCGCATCGCGGGCTTTCATCTCGTGCACCACGTTGATCTCGCCCACGGCAGAGCGGTACACCGGCTCGTCATAGCGTGCAGCCACATCGTCGATAGCACGCGAGGACGAGAGATTCGTGACAAACGGTCCGCTACGATGGCGCCACATAAAGTCGGCCGCTAGCACCTGCGTAAGTTCTTCGAGGATGATGCGTCCTTCGTTGTCCACCAGCGCCAAACGGTCGGCATCCGGATCTACGGCTAGACCAAGATCCGCATTGTGGTTGGCAACGGCCTCGGCCAAGTCGGTGAGGTGATCAGGGCGCGGCTCTGGGGGGCGCCCAAACTGGCCGGTCGGATCGCAATGGATGCGTACAATATTCGCATCGTGTACGCCCAACTCGTTCAGCAGCAACGGCAGTGCCTGGCCTCCGACCGAGTTGCAGCCGTCCACCACAACAGTGAAGTCCTGCGCGGAAATCACCTCGGGGTCGATGTACGGAAGCGCACAAAGGGCTTCGATGTGGGCAGGCACCCGATCGGTCTTCGTGTAACGACCCATGGTATGATGGGGCACCGGGGTGTCGTTTTGGGCCTGTGCCCGTGCTTTGAGAGACGTACCCGCATCTCCATCTAAAAACTCCCCGTTATGGTCCAGCAGCTTTAGGGCGTTCCATTCCAGCGGGTTATGAGAAGCCGACAGCACCACTCCACCGACTGCGTTTTCTTGCAGCACACTCATCGCTATGGTGGGCGTGGGAGCCAGTCCGGTATCCAACACGTCGCAGCCCATACTTTGCAGCGTGCCCATGAGGATGCGCTGAAAGGCCGGGCCACTCGGACGCGCATCGCGCCCAACGACTACAAGAGCAGAGCGGTTGAGGGTCTTGGCTTGCTCACGGCACCAGGCGCCGTAGGCGGTGGCATAGCGCACGACCACGCCCGGATCAAACCCGTTGCCGATAATGCCCCGAATGCCGGAAACTGATTCGATGAGAACGCGCTCGTTGGATGTGGGAGAAGCCATATGGTATAGAAACTTAGCAGTGCGTGAAAATACGAAGCCGTTTGCAGCGTGCATACGGGATCTGTCACAACGTAGGCGCAAACCGAGGACTTGTTCACCGCAATTGTGGCTGCTCTGTGAAAGCTGCATGGGGCGACAGGTTTAGCGGTGAAAAAGTGGGTGGCAGCCCGTTCAAACAGGGCGTTCGACCGCTCTTAACGGAACGCCTAGACCGTTTATAAGGTACGCGAACCACCAATTTCTCCGTGTCCTTCGGGTCCGCTTTGAGAACGTGTTATGAGTTCATCTGCGGTGGATTGGCGCTGGACGTGGCGCCGCCGCTTTACGTATTTAACCATTTGTATTACAGCGGTCTTGATCTCGTGGGGCGGCTGGGTGACAAGCATTGAAGCCGGGTTGGCTGTGCCCGACTGGCCAGCAACGTTTGGGTCGTACGATCCCTTTCGAACGGGCATGGACGCCTGGTGGCTCAACGTGCCGGTATTGGCCGAGCATGGCCATCGCTTGATTGGGGCGTTCGCGGGCCTCTGTATGATCGTTTTGGCTGCCTGGACCTGGTGGGCCGATCCGCGTGCGTGGATGCGCAAGCTGGGCCTCGCAGCCCTAGCTCTCATCACGCTGCAGGGCATCTTAGGAGGCCTCCGCGTTACGGAGCTCTCCACGGTGCTTGCTGCCGTGCATGCTTGCACCGCGCAGATTTTCTTTGCGCTGTTGGTGGGTATGGCCGTGTTTACAACGGATACCTGGCGCGATCGCGATACGCTGTTGCCGGATCACTCCAAAAGCCGTACGATGCGCACGCTCGCATGGGCCGCGGCGCTCGGGGTGTATCTGCAAATCGTGGTAGGGGCTATGCTGCGTCACTCTACCCAAACGCTCTCGGGGAGTTTTGCGCTCTTGCATATTGCCGGCGCGTTCATTGTAACCGGCCTTATTTTCGCTGTGTTTGTGTATGTGCAAAAGCACTGGACCCACTACCGTCCGGTGCGCCGCACAGCATGGGTGGTGTTAGCCACTGTGGGGGTGCAGTTTGCGTTGGGCCTGGCCGCATACCTGGTGTTGATTCACGAATCCACGCTACAAATACGGAGTACCGCCCAGGTGGTACTTACGGTAAGCCACTTAGTGGTTGGCGCGGCGTTGTTTACTTCCACCGTTGTGCTGGCCCTGTGGGTGCACCGCCTGCACAATAAAGAGGCAGCCCCAGCGTCTGAATTGCATGGCGATGCTACGAATACCGAAAACGAACCGGTGCTTGCAGAGCCCACGGCCCCTTCATCGGTTGTGTAACACGTGCCCCCGCATCATACTGCTTCGACTTTTCCTCGTACTCCATGCCCGAACCGCCTGAGCGTTCTCCAACATCGTCAGCTGCATCGGCCCGTGCTGCCACCGCCTCGGTGCGAGCGGCAGCAGCCCAGTCGAACGACAGCTGGACCGATGTCCTGCGCGACTATCTGACGCTCACCAAGCCGGAGATCTCGTTCCTCGTCACCGTTTCGGCGTTTGCCGGCTTTCTACTGGGAAGCCCTGCCGGACTGGACGGAACCATCCTGCTCTTTACGCTGATTGGCACCGGGCTCTGTGCAGGCGGCGTCGGGATGCTCAACCACTGCCGCGAGCACGCCCTGGATGCGCAAATGAAACGCACCGCCGCTCGTCCTATTCCCACCGGACGCATCCCCCTAAAGCATGCCGAGTGGACCGGCACTGGCATGGTGTGTGCAGGGGTCGGGGTTTTGTGTCCGCTCGTGAATCCGCCCACGGCTGTACTGGCGGCGCTCACGGCCATTCTGTACCTGTACGTGTACACGCCGCTGAAGCGACACACCAAGTACAACACCCTCATCGGCACCATCCCCGGAGCGCTTCCTGCCCTGGGTGGATATGTGGCCGCCACCGGCACGTTTGGCCTGAGTGGATGGGTCATCTTCGCCATTCTGGTGTGCTGGCAGATGCCCCACTTTCTTTCGCTCGCCTGGATGTACCGCAACGACTATGCGCGCGGCAATTACGCTATGCTTCCGGTGCTTGAACCTTCCGGCGATTCCACAGCGTATCAAATCATTGCGTTTACGGTGCTTTTGCTGGGCATCAGCGTACTCCCGACCGTCACCGGTCCGATGGGCTGGATCTACCTTGTAGGCGTTATTCCGCTCGGACTCTGGTTTTTGCTGACGGCTCTGCAGTTTCACCTTGAGCGCACGGGAATTCGTGCGCGGCGGGTGCTCAAAGCATCCATTGTGTACGTCCCCGCCCTCGTGGTACTGCTCACGGTCGATTGGTTATTCTAAGTCTCCTGCTGTCCCCACCCGATGACCGCTCCTGCTGTTCAACTTCATGATGTATCGCTGCGCTACGCTACGCAGCAGGCGCTTCGCGGCGTGTCTATAGATGTGCCCACCGGGGCGCTATTTGGTCTTTTAGGGCCGAATGGAAGCGGAAAGACGTCGCTCTTTCGCGTGCTGGCTACCCTGGTGACGCCCACCGAAGGACACGCCACAGTATTCGGGGCCGACACGCAAACCGATCCTGCGTCCGTGCGGCAACGCCTCGGCGTCGTGTTTCAGTCGCCTGCCTTAGACGAAGCGCTCTCTGTTCGCGAAAACCTGGCGTTTCAAGGCGCTCTGTACGGTCTGCACGGGGCGCGCTTGCGTGACCGCATTACCACGGTGCTGCAGCACGTTGACCTGCTCGATCGCGCAAACGACCGCGTGGATACCCTCTCGGGCGGACTCACCCGCCGGGCCGATCTGGCACGAGGGCTGCTGCATCAACCCGACTTGCTGCTGCTCGATGAGCCTACCGCCGGTCTGGATCCCATGGCACGCCGCTCTTTCTGGGAAACGATCTCGGCACTGCAAGACGCCGAAGGCACCACCATGATCGTGGCCACCCATCTGATGGATGAAGCCGAACGCTGCGATGCGATCGGCATTCTGGCCGATGGCGAACTCGTGGTCGAAGGCGAGCCTGCCGCATTGCGCGCTGCCCTGGG
This sequence comes from Natronotalea proteinilytica, assembly GCF_055379935.1. Classification (NCBI taxonomy): domain Bacteria; kingdom Pseudomonadati; phylum Rhodothermota; class Rhodothermia; order Rhodothermales; family Salisaetaceae; genus Natronotalea; species Natronotalea proteinilytica. The sequence continues at coordinate 674,180 of NZ_AP043947.1, forward strand.
CGATGAAATGCTGTGGCTCGTCGCCGAACGCCCTTCGGAGCTGGCGCGCAACATCAAAACCCAGTTTGGATGCACCGTGCACGCTTTTGATAAGGGCGTGCAAATCCTGCACGATAACGCCGCGCAACTGGTGGCGCCTATCTACGATTCGTTTGGCGACGTGGTGCAAAGCGCCACCGTGCGTCCGCCCACTCTAGAAGACGTATTCATGGCCCACGCTGGCATGCAGCTCGATGCTAACCAATCCACCCTTTCACCCGCTTACTCTGCGTAACGTGCGGCCAAACCGCACCTAATCTGCAATGCCCACTGCTGTACTCACTGTTGCGGCGCTGTGTCGTCGCGAAATCCTGAAGTTTGTCCGCGATCGGAGCCGTGTAGCGGGGGCGCTCGTGCAGCCGCTGGCGTTCTGGTTGCTCCTCGGACTCGGCTTTCAGGGAGCCTTTCAAATGCCTGATGCCCCGCTCGGCTCCGTAGGATACGTTGAGTTTCTGTTTCCCGGCATCCTGGCACTGGTGCTGCTCTTTACCGCCATCTTTTCGACCATCTCTATTGTCGAAGAACGTGGCTCGGGCTTTCTGCAAACCGTGCTTATTGCGCCCACCCCCCGCTCCGCCATCGTGTTCGGAAATGCGCTCGGCGGTACGCTCATCGCCACAGTGCAAGCGCTGCTGTTTGTCGTCGTTTGGCCATGGGTGGGACCGGGACTCACACTAAGCGGACTGGCATACGTGGTGCTCATCTGCTTAGGCATGGGCATTGGGTTTACGGCACTGGGATGCGCCATTGCGTGGCGCACCGACACAACACGCGGCTTTCATGCCATCATGAACCTGTTTCTGCTGCCGCTCTGGTTTTTGTCGAGCGCTATGTTTCCGCTCGATAGTGCTGCTACCGGCCTACGCGAACTGATGCTGGTTAATCCGGTGTCGTACGCCGTGAGTGGGTTGCGGCACGGCCTCTATGTGGATGCGCCTGCAACGCTTGCCGACCCGATCACGTGCTTGGTCGTCACCTGGGGCTTTGCGCTTGTTATGATTGCTGCCGCTGTGTGGAGCGTCCGCCAGTCGATTTTCCGGACGGACACGGCCTAGTACGTACGTGTTTAGCATTCCGTGTAGGGACGCGGCGCGCTGCGTCTCTACAACCAGACGGAAGCCACCACACACTCTCTCGTGGCGATGCACAACAGGCATGACCTTACGGCCCCTCTGCGTCGCCACGGCTGCTGGGACGCTCCAGCGTTCCAATAAACCGGAAACTCCGCCCCCAACTCCGTTGCTTTCGTACGAATGCATCGGGGATGACTGCCCCTCTGAGGACGCCGAACATCGTGACGAGTGCTTGATATCTGGCGAGTGGATACGTTGCTACCCCAAGACGCATCGGTGATAGTTCGTACGATACCGCTTGAAACGTATCTGTGTAGCCAGCCGTTCATATACGCTCTTGCTTTTGCTCCCAACCCCCTACGGTATCTTATGGCCACGCCCGTCGATCTGAAAACTATGGGACGTGCCGACCTCGAATCCTTTGTCGAGACCCTCGACGAGCCTGCATATCGGGGGCGGCAACTGTACAACTGGATGTATGCCCGGGGCGCATCCGACTTTGCGGAGATGACCAGTTTGCCGAAAGCACTGCGCAGCCGGTTGCCCGAAGTGGCTGAGGTGGCTACACTCAATGTGAAGCGCGTGCAGCAAAGCAGCGATGGCACGGTCAAGGCGCTGTTTGCTCTGCCTTCAGGACGTGAGGCCGAAACGGTACTCATCCCCAGCTTTGATGCGTTGGGCAATGCGCAGCGGCTCACCGTCTGCGTCTCCAGCCAGGTTGGCTGTGCCATGGGATGCCGCTTCTGTGCAACCGGACGCATGGGGTTTCAGGAGAATCTGACGCCGGGGGCCATCTATGATCAGGTCTGGCTGATGAATGAAGAGGCGCAGCAACGCTTCGGGCGGGGCGTAAGCAACGTCGTGTTCATGGGCATGGGCGAGCCGCTACTCAACTACGACGCGGTGAAGCAAAGCGTAGCGCTCATGACGGATGAGGATACGCTTAACCTGTCGCCACGGCGCATCACCATTTCAACCGTAGGACTGGCCCGGCGCATCCGTACGCTGGCCGATGACGCGTTGCGCACAAATCTGGCTGTGTCGCTGCATGCACCCACCGACGAACAACGGAGCGCCATCATGCCGATTAACCAGTCGGAAAAAACAAGTCTGGAGGCGCTCAAGGAAGCCATTCAGTACTACGCACACACCACGGGGCGCCCGCTCACGTATGAGTACTGCTTGTTTGCAGGCATGAATGATTCGGTCGAAGACGCCAAGCACCTTGCCGCAATTACGCGCTGGGCACCCTCGAAGGTTAACATCCTCATGTACAATCCGGTGCCCGGGCTGTCGTTTGAGCGAACGTCCGAAGCACAGCTTGACCGCTTTGTCCAGGCATTGGTCGAAGAAGGCGTTACGGTAACCGTGCGTCAAAGTCGCGGCCAGGACATCGATGCGGCCTGTGGACAGTTGGCCAATGAGGAGCCGGCGTAAGTGACCTCAACAATGGTTTTGGGGATTGCCGGTTGGTTTCCCCTCCATCCTACCCTTCCTCCCCGGTACCTGTTTAGCGTGGCTCAATGCCGCCCGGGATATCCGCTCCGCTCCTGATCCTGGGCTATAGAACGGCGCAATGTAAGCAAACCCATAGCCGGGGACCGCTTGCGTCCCCGGCGATCTGTGGCATATCGCTAAACTTGTACGTGCTGTGACGCCTCCAGAGCTTGTTCGGCGTTCAGCAGACGCTGGACGATTGAACGGCCCTGCTCATTTCGGCGGAGATCTTTACTCACTGCGTTCACCTGTCCCGGACGGGATCTTGCTTCGCTCGTGTCAGACTCCGCGTCTTCTAGACGGAGCCGCTCTGCTCAAGATGACAACATTAAAACGGGACGCATTGCAATCCGAAAATTGACGTGTGACACACCACTCGCTTGATCTTACCAAACAAAGAAGCGGGATGCCTCTCGAAAAGGCATCCCGCTTTTGTTATTGGCTACGACCAGTGTGCACGCATTGCCTATGCATCAGGGATCGGGCATCGGCTCCGGTTCGGGTTGTGGATCGGGCTGGGGTTGCTCGGGGACCGGTTCCGGAGCAGGCTGTCCTTCCATGCCGGTCGGTACGGCAGGAACGTCCGTTGTGTCGGGCTGCAACTCCACATCGAGCAGCTCTTCAAGCTCATCGAAGCGCGCTCCGAAAGAGGCAAAGTCTCCATCTTGCAGAGCCTGTCGCGCCTGGCGAACGAGGCGACGGGCCTCACCAATGTTCTCATCTGTGACGCCGGGGGCTTCGCCCAGATCCAGCGGCTGGTCGGGGGTGTCTTGCAACTGGGCTACAACCGACGCTTCCGGCTCAATCACATCTTCCCCGAAGATCGTGTTGATGCCCTGCGCAAGTGTTCGCTCCATGACGACAAACTCGTCGTACGAAACAATAACGCGTTGCAGTTGGGGAATGCGAATGTTGTCGGCGATTAGGAAAATGGGTTCCACATAGAGGAACGAGTCCTCGATGGGCACCACAATCAGATTGCCTCGCAATACGCGAGATCCCCGCTGATCCCAGAGTGCAATCTGTTGCGATATTTCAGGATCCTGATCAATGCGTGACTCAATTTGGTTTGGACCGTAAATCAGGCGATCGGGAGGCAGGTTGTAGGTTACAATTTCGCCGTAATTCGGCGGATCCGAACGGGCGGCAATCCACGCAATCATGTTGTCACGATTGTTGGGCGTAACCGGCGTCATGAGCATGAACTGCATCTGGTCCTCACCTGGCAGCCGCGTCATAATGTAGTACGGCTCCATTTCCACTTGGCGTCCATCGTAATTTTCAATAGGACGCGCCCACAGGTCTTCGTTCTGGTAGAAGGTCTGGGGCTCGGTCATATGATACCGGTTGTACACATCCACCTGTACATCAAAGAGGTCTTGCGGGTAACGGACGTGATTTTGGAGGCCCCGCCCCATATCGCTAAAGTCTTGAAACAGATCGGGAAATGCCGATCGATAGGTATTGATGATCGGGTCGTCGTCCTCCATCACGAAAAGCCCAACGCTGCCCTCGTAGGCATCCACGACAGCTTTCACCGAGTTTCGAATATACTGAATGCCGTTGTATTTGCCATGTCCGCTTGTGGGCTCGCTGTACGGAAACGAGTTACTTGTGGTGTAGGCGTCCTGAATCCAGAACTGGCGGCGATTGCTAATGACAAAATACGGATCTTGGTCGAGCTTCAGGAAGGGAACGACGCGCTGCACACGCTCTTGCACACGATTCCAGATCTGGATGCGGCTCTCTTCGTTCACATAGCCCGAGAGCACGATGTTGTAGTCGGCCATGAAATAGGCCATGAGGAGTTGCTTCCAGAACGAATCGAGCAAGATGCCGCCCTCGCCTCGGTACGACGTAAACACGTTGCCATCGCCCGAGGGGTAGGCCAGTTCGCGGGCATCCGAAGGAGCAATACGATACGTGGGGGTGTGACTGCCGTAGTAGATTCCGGGCTCATCGACATCGAGGGTTGAGTCGGCAGCTTGCGGGGGGAGGTCGCGAATGGTAAAGGCTGGAGACCCCTCCACGCCCTCGCGCGCAACCAGGTTCATGACGGCTCCATACCCATGCGTGTACTGCAAGTGGCGGTTGAACCAGGTATCGGCCCCGTCAGGTAGCGTTTGGGTGAGCTCGCGCGGAGCAAGCATGACCTGACGATATTCACCATCTACAATGTAGCGGTCTACATCTACGTCATAAAACTGATAGTAGAGGCGGATTTGCTGCAACTGTACGTAGGTATCCACCAACAGGCGTGGATCCCACAGACGTACATTTCGGATAACGTCTTCGTTCGCGCTTACCTCTTCGGGCTGCAACTCGGTTGTGGCAGCATGGCGGCGGTGCGTTACGTTCTGCACGTTGTACGCCTCGCGGGTGAAGTCAATGTTGTGCTCAATGTATTGCTGTTCGACCTGCAGTTCGTTCGGTTCAACGATGAGCTGATCGACCACGCGTGGGGCGATCACCATGCTCAAGATAAGCACGAGCACGTAAAACCCGGCTCCGTACGATACGAGGCGGAAGCGGAAGCGTTTGAGGTTCAGGGCTACGAGTGTGATAAGCAAAAATGTGGTGCCTATCATCACCCAGAGGGCGGGCAGGAAGACGTTGACATCAGTATAGTTAGCGCCGTGGACCACGCCATTACGCTCCAGGAGCAACTCGTACCGGTCGAGGTAGAAGCCCCAGGCCCATCCCAGAAGCAAAATGATGACATTGATGCCGATGTGTTGAATCGCCGATGGACGCAACTCCAGGCGTCCGTTTCGTACGCCGATAGCGCCAACAAGCACGTACCCCGTAACGATGATAAGCAGCCCGAGGAAGACCAGTCCAACCAAACCGCTTTGCAGCGACTGGATGAACGGCAGTTCAAGCATGTAAAAGCCTAGATCGTGGTTAAACAAAGGGTCTGTTCGGCCATGGGGTTCGGCATGCCACCATTGCAGCAACTCATTCCACCGGCCTGCAAATCCGGTTGCAAACAGCAATGTAAGCAATCCGGCAAGGCCCAAGCCAAGCGAGCGCAAGCGGCCTCGGGTAAGCGGCTTACCGCCCAGTTGAGGCCCCTCTTCGCCCTGACTAAGCTGGGTGGCCCAATACGGCGGCAAGCGTTTGATGAAGGCAAGAATGTTACCCCCGAAGTATAAGCCAGCCACCATGAAGACAAAGACAAACATGGAGACCTGAAACCCAAGCTTTGTCCAGAACACGCTGGCATAACCCAACTCCCCCAGCCACAGGTATTCGACAATCATGCCAGGGGCAACAAGAATGAATGTAAATACAAGACCTATAAGTAACAGAAGGCCTTGCACCCACCGATTGGATCGTATCAAAGACATAAGGAAACGGAAGCAATCAGCAGTAGAATGACCCTATCCCCGATCTCCGAAGGCGGAAACAAGGGGGTGGGGACCGTTCGGTATATGAACGGCACCGTATAAAATGCATACCGAGCCGGTGCGGTTCGCTACCCATCAATGAGAATCCGACATATCGAAGCAATTATGCGGGGACTTCGCACGCGGGCAGTCGGTTACTGGAGGGCTAAGTGACCGCAGGCCCCGCCGGCCCGGCCCTTACGTGTCTGCAGAGGACTCTACGGTAGAGGCACATGGGAACGCCACAACGCGCGGAACTATGCAGGGCATGAGCAGGCTGCGCTGAGATTCGTCCGTCTATCGGCGTCAGGATGACCTGCGGAGCCATCGTCCGCAAGACCGGAAACGATCACGTAGAAGTTAACCGCTACCGTCTTTGTGGAGATGGACGCTCTCAAGCCCAATCGCAGAGGGATGCAAAACCAGCCGACATTCTCGCCCTCAAAAGCATCGTTGAACGCACTTAGAATACGCTATGCGGGGGTATCCGATAACGAATCGATCGGGTAATGGGTGTCGTCGGGTTCGATGGTATCGGCAGGAGCAGGACCGGTATCGTCCCATGCTTCTTGATCTTCAAGACGCATCAGCGGGGTAACCGTCATGTCGTTTTCAACGCGGATCTGGCATGCCAGGCGCAGTGTGCCGAGTTGCCGAATCGTATCGAGCTTTTCGTGCTCAGCTTTGGTCATGGTACTGGGCTCGCCTTCGTGGATCTCGACGCGGCAGGTGGTGCACTGGGCATGACCGCCGCACCGATGGCCAATGTCAACACCGGCGTCACGGATGGCATTAACAAGACGGGTTCCACTGGGCACTTCGACAGAGCCTTCGCCTTGAATTGTGAGAGTCGGCATACGCGGTACGGGAATAATAAAACAGAAGTACGAACATTCACAGCATACAAAACGGAGACGCAATGTGCAGTGTGCTCGTCGTTCAAGTTGAAATAAATGCGTAATTGCTTGATGGAAGGAGGCCGTTGTGGGGCAACACATGGCATACTGCCTGCGTGTATGTTGTGCTTACTATCACACACCGTTCCCTGCTATGTCCAATCAAGTTGTACTGGTCGACACGCACGATGCGCCGGTCGGAGTCGCCGATAAACTCGAAGCCCATCAGGAAGGCTGGCTCCATCGAGCGTTTTCTGTGTTTGTGTTTGATGCCGATGGACGCTTGTTACTGCAACAGCGCAATTCAGAGAAATACCATTCCGGGGGACTGTGGTCAAACACGTGTTGCAGCCATCCTTTTCCTGAAGAGCCAGTGGCCGAGGCAGCGCAGCGCCGGTTGCGTGAGGAGATGGGGTTTCAATGTCCTTTAGACCCGGCCTTTCGATTTACGTATCGCGCCGTGCTTTCTGATACGATGACCGAGCATGAGTACGACCACGTGCTCATTGGACAGGCGGCGCCCACGGTTGTGCCCAATCCAGATGAGGTGCAAGACTGGACGTGGGTTGCTCCTGCAGCGCTGCGTCAGGATGTGCATGCGCATCCTGAGCAGTACACAGCATGGTTCAAAATTGTACTGGATCGTGTGCTGGAGCATGCGGGCACGGTATATCCAGACGCCCATCTGCTCCATGAAGATGCTACAGACCCCCCTCTTTCTACGGCTACGCCAATCCAAGTAGTGCAAGAGGAACGTGTCTAAAAAGAGCGTAGAATTGCGTAGTTGAGGCGCAGGCTTAGCTGTAACGATGGAACAAGCCTACGCGGGTATGGGTGGGGAGATGAGCGGCGAATCCCTGTGCTCAGACGCTTTGTCGCTTACAGCCGCTTAGTTAGTGTGTTCGATCTAATCCACGTTCTGCCTGTTATGCCCACTTACGTGTACCGTCGTGAAGACGGAACCAAGTTCGAGATCAAGCAATCGATTAAAGATGATCCGCTTACGGAGTGCCCTGAAACGGGACAGCCGGTAACTCGCATCATTAGCGGATCGGCCGGGCTCATCTTTAAGGGGAGTGGCTTCTACGAGACCGATTATAAGCGAAGCGGCGCCAACAACGGCAATAATGGATCTACCAGTAATGGATCTGAAAGTGACAGCGCCTCCGCGAGTAGCACATCGAAAGACACTAGCACAGAAAATAGTTCAGCGTAGTGCTGTGTCACAGGTCAATCTTCGGGTAACGCATGTGCCCGCTAACGTACCGAGAAAAACGCCTGCCCTTGAACCCTGGTCGCGATGCTCTGCGTCTTTCTGTTTCCGCGTGTTCGCTTTGTAGGAGGGCGGAGTGGTTTCTTGTGCGCGGTGTCAGGTGGGCTGACGGCGGGCGTTGAGATCCCTCCGCCGGGGACGTCGGGATGACAGCGAGATAGGGAAGGTTGCCCACTCGATCGTAGCTGTTGAACGTCGAGGGAGATAGTCCGGAATCGCCATCACGAGGAGGAAGCCTACGACCCATCGAGCACGTCCGCGATGTCGTCTGCGTCTCCAAGTCTGGTACTGCTCAGGCAGGCACGCGTGCAGCGTCAGTGTCTGAAGTATTCTGCAGAGCGGGGAGCGGGTCGGGCAAGTCCATTACGGTAGCACCCCAGGTAAGCCCGGCACCAAACGCGACAAACGCCAGGGTGTCGCCGGGTTCAGCACGGCCTTCGTTGAGCGCTTCCGAGAGGGCCAATGGAATGCTTGCTGCAGACGTATTGCCGTAGCGATCCAGGTTCATGACGACCTGATCATCTGCAAGTCCCAGTGCATCGGCGGCGTACTGAATGATGCGCGCGTTAGCCTGATGCGGTACGAGCAGATCAATGTCGGATACGGTGCAGTCGGCGGCATCTAAGGCTTCGGTGACGGCCTGATGCATGATGCGCGTTGCGAATTTGAAGACCTCTCGCCCATTCATCTCAAGCGTGGGCTCACCGCGCTCGATGCCCTCGTGGGTAACGGGTTCAGCCACACCGCCTGTGGGCACAATAATGTGCTCGGCTCCTGCGCCATCGGATCCCAAAATGTGGCCTCGCATTCCGGCAGAGGGGTCGTCAGTAGCTTGCATTACAACAGCTCCTGATCCATCTCCGAAGAGAACAGCCGTGCTCCGGTTATTCCAGCTCAACCATCGACTGGTAAGCTCCGTCCCAATAACGAGCACAGTGCGGCAGGTGCCGGCCTGAATGAACTGGTCGGCAGTAACAACCGCATACAAAAAGCCGGTGCATCCGACCGTAAGTTGCATCGCTCCTACAGAAGGAAGCCCCAGCCCCTCTTGCACCTGACTCGATACCGGGGGCGTAATGTGGTCGGGCGAGGAGGATGCGACAAGCAGTAGATCGACCTCGCTGGGAGCTACCCCGGCGGAGTGCAGCGCGCGGCGTCCACTTTCAACAGACATGGTGGCTGTCGTTTCGTCGTCAGCCGCAAAGCGACGTTCACGGATCCCGCTGCGTGAGCGAATCCACTCGTCGCTGGTGTCCATGTACGTTTCGAGTTCGTGGTTGGTAACGACGCGCTTGGGGGCGTAGTGCCCCCAGCCCGTGATGCTTCCGCTTGGCATGAGATCCAAAAACTAATTCGAGGGAGGAGAGATTATTGGAATCGCTTCCAACGCGGTCGTGTACCCATGCCCGGCTTGGAGCCAGGCATGGGGGGGAGCAGGTATGTTGGAAGCAGCGGGCTGCTTGTGCGCTTAGGACGTACCTTTTGCAGCTCCAATACGAGCGATTTCGAGGAACGAGTCGGCCTGAAGGCTTGCGCCGCCAATCAAACCGCCATCTACGTCGGGTTGGCCGAGTAGCGATTCTGCGTTATGAGGCTTCATGCTGCCACCGTACAGAATAGGGATGCCTGCAGCCGCATCGGGGGTGCTCAACTCGGCAAGCTCACTCCGCACAAAGGCGTGCATCGCTTGGGCTTGCTCAGGAGTGGCCGAGTCACCGGTTCCGATGGCCCACACGGGTTCGTATGCCACAACCAGCGTGTCAGCGGTCACAGAGGTGCCATCTAAGGCCGCATGCAGTTGGTTGCGAACGACGGATTTGGCATCTCCGGCATCACGTTGTGCTTTGGTTTCGCCAATGCACACCACCGGAATCAGGTCATGCGCTTGGGCTTGCTTTACCTGGGCATTGAGGGCATCGTCTGTCAGGCCAAAGAGCTTACGGCGCTCGGAGTGGCCCAGAATGACGTAGGTGCAGCCGGCTGCAGTAAGCATGGGCGCTGCCGTTTCTCCCGTAAACGCTCCATTTTCGGCCTCGTGCATGTGTTGGCCGCCTACCGCCACAGGGCTATTCGCAAGCGCCTGCACGACAGTCGGAATGTTAATAGCAGGGGGACACACCAACATGTCGATGGAGTCGAGCGCATCGGTGTAGCCGGAGGCAATGCCTTCAGCCAGTGCGTGGGCTTCGGGCACCGTGGTGTTCATTTTCCAGTTTCCAGCGATCAGCATAAAGGGGGCCGTTGATAATGGGGAAAGAGCGAGTCAAAAAGCCGCGTTATTGCTTGCGCGCTTCGTAGGCATACATGGGCGGAATGTTAAGGAGGATGTATTCCTTCTCAACATGCGGGAAGTGATGGCGCAGCGGGTCTTCCATGTGGTTATAATTCTGGTAGACCAAGAACTTGCCATCATCGTGGAGTGCGGCAAACGTTGTTTCGATTAGTTCGGTGCGCACGTCATCGTCGAGAAACGAGAACGGGATGCCTGAAATGATGTAGTCTGCCTCCTCGATATCTTGGGCCTCCATAATCGACGCCACATTTTCGGCGCGGTCATGCACCACGGTGACCTGGTCGTGGCGTTGCTCTAGCGAACGCAGATCGTTTACAAATCCATCGTTGCTTTCCACCAGCACGAGTGACGATTCGGGATGCATGTGTTCCACAATGTAGCGACTGAAAACGCCGTCACCGGGTCCATATTCGATGATGGTGCCGGGGGTGTCAAAGTCAATCCACCGGCATACTCGTTTGACCAGATGCGAAGACGAGGGGGTAATGGAGGCTACATCACGGTCTTTGATGAAGTTCTTGATATAGGAGAGCGTACCCATGCAAAAGCAAGCAGTTAGTGAGCAAAAAATGATTCAACGAAGGAAGCAGACGCTCCTTTATTCCTCGGTCGGATCGTCGGATGGGTCCAGTGCCGCAATGTCGTCTTGCAGGGCAACGATGGCCGTTCCAATGTATTTGTTGACAATCCGTCCTTCTGCATCAATTAACACACGTGTGGGGAGCGATGCAATGTTGTACGTATCAAGCAGAGGGCTTTCATCGCCTTCGGAAGCAATGACGTGGTAGCCGGGGAGGGTGCGCCCATCACGAAAGGCTTCATTGAGCAGGGTGTCGGGTTCGAGCGAAATTGACACAATCTGGAGGTCTTGCTCCTCGGTTGCATTGTAAATCGCATTGCGCGTAGGCACCTGCTCACGGTAGAGATCGCTCTGCGGCGTGTAAAACTCGATGAGCACCGGCTGATCAGCAAAGTTAGCAAGTGAGAGCGACTGCCCTTCGGTGGTGACCACGTCAAAGTCAGGGGCTTCATTTCCGGGAAGAAGATTTTCCGCTTCGTACTCTGCGCGAGCGGCCCAGTCGGCCCAGGGGCTGTCGGGGTAGCGGCTTTGCAGGTCGTTGGCAGCAGCGAGGGCCTTCTCAGAGTCGAGATCGTCAAGGTAGGTCTGCACGATCTCGGCGAAGAGACTGGCCTGCACCTCGGTGTCGATTTGGGCCTCCACCGCACGGTCAAGGGCAGTGTGAACAAAGTCGAGGGCCGCATCTACCCCTTCCGTGTTTACTTTGGCTTCGCGCGCAATGCGTACAGCGTCGGCGTAGCGGGGGTTGGTGGGACGAATGGTGGTAGCGCGGTCTACCGCCAGCGAGTCGTTCCAGCCTTGCAACATGGTAATAGACTCAACAGCGGCCAGGTCGCCGACGTAGGATCCGGGAAAACTGTCGCGCAGATCCCACAAGATGCTACTGGTTTGGCGAATCGTTTGGCCCATTCGGTTCTCATCGAAGTCGTTTTGGAGGCTTTCGATCATCGCCTCGCGGTGCAGGGCCATAGTGTTGCGGTAGGCGATCAGTGCATCGTTCTCGGGGGATCGGATGCGAGCCATGCCGCGCACAGGCAGTTCCATCTGCAGCGATGCCGAGTCGCCCTCGGCCACCACGAGTTCGCCCTGGTGAAGGGTGTTGCCACGACGCTGCACAACGTACGGATACGCGGCCCGTTCGGGGGCACGTACCATCATAGAAAAGGCGCCTGACGTGTCTGTTGTAGCAATGCCTAGCGTATCCACCTCACGTCCGGTAGACTGAATAACAAGCACGTCGATACCGCTGTAGTCCTGGGTCGGGTCAATCTCGGGGTTTACCGTAATGACGCCTTCGAAGAAGCTTTGTACAGGAGGGGGGTCTTGCGCTTGGCTGGAGCCGCAGGCGCTAATGAGCAAGAAGGCTCCAAGCATGCTAAAGAGCAACGCCGAGCGGGTCGATGCGTGAAAACAAGCAGTCACGGAAGGTAAGGTGCAGGTGGTGGAATAACAGAAACGGGGAGGGCAACGCGCTGTCTGCAGAGTCAACAACGGGCGCGGGCCACGTTAGGTGGCTTCTTTGCGTGCCTCAAGTTTTTCTTTCAGGATATCGCGTACCATCTGGGGGTTCGGCGATCCGTCGGCGCGTTGCATGACCTGGCCAATAAAGAAGCCCAGGAGCCCATCTTTGCCATCGAGGTACGTTTCGACGTTATCCGGATTCTCGTCGAGCACAGCCTCGGCAAGCGGTTCAATGGCGCCGCGGTCGGACACTTGAATGAGGTTGTGGTCGTCGGCCACTTTGCCAGCGGACGCGTTGGTGTGCTCCAGCATCAGTTCGAACACCTCTTGAGCGCCGCTGGAGCTTACTTTGTCCTCAATGCGCAGGTACACCAGTTGCGCCAACCGGCGTGGTGTAACCGGAAGCGTTTCGGGGGTATAGTCGGTTTCGTTGAGGGTGCGCATCACGTCGCTCATTACGAAGTTGGCGACTTCCTTGGCCTGTGCGTTGGTATCGCCTCCTTTGGTGCGTTTGAAGAGCGCCGAGAGCGTTTCTTCAAAATAGTCCGACACCCCGCGTTCTTCGGTAAGGACCTCAGCGTCGTATGCTGGAAGGCCCAGACTGCTCATGAAACGCTTGCACCGTGTATCTGGCATTTCGGGAAGGCTCTTGCGCCACGCCTCCACCTGCTCGGGCTTTACGACGATGGGCGGCAGGTCGGGGTCAGGCATGTAGCGATAATCGTGGGCGGCCTCTTTGGTGCGCATTGGGCGCGTTTTCTGCGCATCGGCATCCCACAGCAGGGTCGATTGGCTGATGGAGTCGCCGCGTTCGCGAGCTACCATCTGGCGGTTGATCTCGTACTCCAGAGCCCGCTCGACATTGCGGATGGAATTGAGGTTCTTCAGTTCGGTACGGGTGCCAAACCCGGTCTGGCCGCGCGGACGAATGGATACGTTGGCATCGCAGCGGAGCGAGCCTTCTTCCATGTTGCCGTCACTGATGCCCAGCCAGCGTACAATCTGGCGCACCTTGCGCAGGTACTGGTAGGCCTCGTGGGGTGAGCGCAGGTCGGGCTCGGAAACCATTTCAATCAGCGGGGTGCCACAACGGTTGTAATCGAGCAGTGTGTGGGTGCTCTCCCGGTCATGAATTGACTTGCCTGCGTCTTCCTCCAGGTGGATGCGCGTAATGCCAATGCGCTTGCGGGGAGGCGCCTCGGCATCTTTATCGTCGGGTGCTTCTGTTTCAATTTCGAGGTACCCGCCGTAGCACAGCGGGGTGTCGTATTGCGAGATTTGGTAGCCTTTCGGCAAGTCCGGGTAGAAGTAATGCTTGCGAGCGAGCACCGAACGCGGGGCAATGTTGCAATGCGTAGCCAGCCCCATACGTACGGTGTGAGCAATGGCCGCTTCGTTGAGTACGGGCAAGGTGCCAGGGTGCCCCAGACTTACGGGATCAACTTGGGTATTGGGGGACTGCCCGTATGTAGCGGCCTCGGGGCTAAACGCTTTAGAGTGCGTTTGGAGTTGGCAATGCACTTCTAACCCAATGACAGGCTCGTACAACTCGTGCAGCATAGAAATAGACAGGGCGTGGAGATAACGAAGTCAGCAAAAAAGAAACCGCGTGTAGGCGGCAGGGCCCGATGCGGTCGTACTCGGCTATTTACTTTCCAAAGGGGCAAATTGTTCAAGCCGAGGTCGTAGCAGTCGGTGCGTGGAAGGCCATGTGCCTACGCTTGCAGGGGCTCCCACTTGGAAAGGATCTCGTCAACGTGCGCATCGGTTTTTGGGCGCTTAAATACGTGTCGGACGATGCCCTCGGGGTCAATGAGGTACGTGGTGCGCTTTGTGCCCACAACGGTATTGCCGTAGAGGTTGCGTTCGCCATAGACGCCATATTCCAGCAAGATATTGTGGTCGGGATCAGCCACGAGGGGGAACGGCAGGTTGTACTCATCGGCGAAATCGGCATGCGAATCCACGCCATCTTCCGACACGCCAATCACGGCAATTCCCTTATCTTGAAGCGTGGTGTACCCGTCTCTGAGTGAGCAGGCTTGCTTGGTGCAGCCGGGGGTGTTGTCCTTGGGGTAGAAGTAGAGGGCCACCCACTGCCCGCGGTAGTCGGAAAGCTGGATCGTTTCGCCGGTCTGGGTAGGAGCGGTAAAGTCGGGGGCTGTGGTGCCTACGTCAAGACGGTTGATAGTGGGGGGCATAGCAATGGGCGTCGTAGATCAACAGGAATAGAGCAGCCGGCACGGAGCACCGTGAAGGTAGCATCGCTTGCACCCTATACCTGGCGTGGCGTTCCAACAAGAGCGGTAGGGTTATGCGTTTACGGGCTCAGATAGCGGAAGTCGAACGCGGAAGGTAGTGCCTTCGTCTTCGGTGGTGGTAAACGTAATAGTGCCGTCTAACTCCTTGATCGTTTTGTAGGCGATGGCCAGCCCTAGACCGGTGCCACTGGTTTTGGTAGAGAAGTTAGGCTGGAAGATCTTCTCATGCATCTCTGGAGGGATGCCCACACCGTTGTCGCGCACAATCACCTCGGCGGTGCCATGCGGGTGGCTCTCATTGGAGGGATGCTGTGCTGTAATCACTCGAATGTCGGGGGCGCGCTCTTCGGGGATGGCCTGCAAGGCGTTCTTGAGCAGATTGATGATCACGCGTCGTAGTTCTTCGCGGTCAGCCTCAACCACTAGAGATTGCGGGTGCCAGGCTGCGGTTACGGAGTCGGGAGGCGCCTCTTCACGCATCAATTCGACGCCCTCGCGAGTGACCTCGTTCAGGTCAAGCGGTTCAAGAACGCGGGTCGGAAGCCGGGCGAATGAGGAAAACTCATTGGCAATGCGCGAGAGTGTGTTGATCTGGTCGATGAGCGTGCTTGTGATGCGCTCGAAGAGATCGGTAAAGGCGGTATCCTGTTCGCTGATGGTAGACTGGTGTCGTTGAAATGCACGCTGCAGGTGCTGAATAGAGAGCTTCATGGGGGTGAGCGGATTTTTGATTTCGTGGGCCACCTGGCGTGCCATTTCACGCCAGGCAAGCTCTCGTTCTTGCTGGGCCAGCTTGCGGCGCTGCTCGGCAAGCTGGTCGCGCATTTCATTGAATGTGTGCACCAATTCTCCAATCTCGTCGCGCGTGTCTACCGGGAGAATGCGTGCAAAACGACCCTCGCCCACAGCTTCGAGTCCTTCGCGCAACTGTCCAATGGGCTTAGCAATGGCGTTGGCCAGTAGCGAAGCGGTGATCATGACCACAATAACCAGCATGAGGAGCGCTCCAAACAGATAGGCAAGGGTGCGCGACTGTTCCTCTTCTAGCTGGTCTTGTTGAGCCAACGTCGGCACAGCGATGACAAAGCGGGTGCGTCCCTGTTCATCAGTCAACGCCTGGTAGCCCACGCGGTAGCTGAACGTCCCGATCGTTGTTTCGGCGGTGGCAAAGCGGCGTCCTTCGGTGTGCAGGGCATGATACACCGAGATGGGCAGCCGCGGCTCAACCAAGCCATCGCGGACCAGGCGGGGCCGGCTTGTGTCGGTGAGCAATCCGTTCTCGTACACATCCAGATCGGTGCCTACGCGGATAGCCAGGGTGTTCATGTCCGTACGTTCCACGGCGCGGAAGATGCGTTCATCGCTCTGTGCTTCCAGGGCGAGCGTTTCTTCAACGCGTGTGAGAGCGTCGCTGAGGCGTCGGTCGGCTGTGCGTTCGGTTTCATCTTTGACGACCTGCACGCCTACAATGCCAACTGCCACAGCGGCGGCCACGCCCACACCTAAAAATGCATTTAGCACTTTATCACGAAACCGAGTGCGGGAGGCCGGAACCAGCCCCATCAGGTAACGCGCCCCAAGGCCAAGCAGATAGAGGAGGCCGCCAATTCCAAAGGCGGCAATTGTCATGCGAAAGAGGTAGTACAGGTGGTCGAATGCCATCAGGGTGGGAAGGCGAACGGCCACCACGGTATTCGCATCGGCATCGACCGTGCGATAGTGCGTGATATGGCTAGGGTGATGGTCGTGGTTGCGGACCCAGAACGACGTTTCGTTCTGCAGCCGCTGAAGCAGGGGAGCTGCAAGCCGACCTTCGCCTACGTGGGGGCCCTGGCTGCGTTGCAGAATGCCGTCCTCGAAAACGGCTAACGAGAGTTCGGCATAGAGGTCGCTGTATGAGCCATCGGGAAGGAGCACACGGGGAATGTTGCCGCTGGTGCCCAGAAGGCCATCACGTGGTTCTACACGTACGAGCACCCAGTGGAGGGGGGAGGGGCCGCCCAGGCGTTGTAAGCCGGCATACTGCACGGCTGCTGTTCCTGGTCGATGACTTGGACGCAGGTCATCGGGGAGTGGCGTTGCAATGGGGTCGGTGCCGCCCTGCATGGTGTAAAGCACTCGCATCCGTTGAAAGATGCGCTCGTCCTCGCTTGTGATGCGCACACGGCGGGGTTGGGCATCGGGGGCCGCATATTGTGCTTGTGGGGTGCCGGTAGAGTCGAAAAGAATGAGCCGCGATTCGTAGGGGCTCATGGAAGTAAGCAGAGAGCTACGCAGTGCATCGGTAGCTACGGCATCCAAGCTATCGGCAAAGACAGGGGCTGTCTCCCAGCGTTGGAGGTCGGTGCTTACGCCTTCAACAATTTGCTGTAAGGCAAACAGAAGGTGCGGGTTGCGTCCCTCGGCAAATGATTGCCCGGCTTCGACCATGCGGCTTTTGCGTTGCTCGTCTAGCCCAACGTATAGCAGGGCATAGACCAGCGTGGCCAGGATGATAAGCGCAGGCAGCAAGCGTTGAAGGGTGAGCTGGTTGAGTCCATAGTGAGGCCACCGCATGCCTTGCCATGCCAAGATGCCGGTTCCTGCAGCAATGACGAACGCAACGACAATGGTGATGAAGCTAGACGGCTCGCCCCAAAACAGCACGGCACCAGCCACCAGGATGGCCCAGGTGAAGAGACCGGCATAGATCGTTCGTGAGGCCGATCGGGGCCATACATGAGCCAGGAGGCGAATGGTAATCCACGAGAAGGCAATGGCCCCCAGCAGCCCTCCAATGGCAAGCAAGGTGAGTCCGCTGAACACGGTCAGCGTAAGCGGTTCGGGAAGGATGCCTGTTCGAGAGAAGAAGTCGATGGTACTATCGAGTACGGTCCGTTCCACAATGTACCCGAGCAGCAACCCGCCTCCCAGAACAATGACAACGTAGCCAGCAATCAGTCCAAGGCTGGCGATCCAAGAGCGTTGATGCGGAGCTATTGAGGTAAATCCGGAAAAGGGGGGGTCCGAAAGCGAGGACGGAAGCCGAAACTTGGTTGCAAGGTGGAAGAGCCCGCCCCCGATGAAAAGAGCTACACATCCCGTAATCAGGAGATCTCCAACCGATTGCATGAGGCCTCGTCCAATTCCCGAAGCCAGGTTGGTGGGGTCAAAAAGAGCACGTCCTACTCCCATACCCTCCAGCCATTGCGCCGGAATGTCGAAATAGATCAACAGATATCGTGCAGCCCCCAGTGCGGCCAAGAGTCCGCCCATGCGTAATGCGGGCGCCACGAGGGTCGACAGGTGTTCGCGATCGGCGTGCTTCCATTTGTTATGATGCCACCATGTGCCGCCCATGAGGAGCCAAATCAGAAGGAACGCTCCTACACCGCTAAGGAGCCGGTCGATGCGTTCTTGCTGTAAGATGAGGCGTTGGCTTACCGAGGGAAGGATAACCTGGACGTGTCCTACGATGCGCTGGTGTAAGTCGTACAGGTACAGCGATACTGCTGAGGGCGATGAGGGGTCGGGTAGGTCATATCCCCACGACACATCAATTGGAAGACGGACGCGGTGCGACCAGTCATCGCTAATACGATACGCTTCCAGGAAGCGGTTTTGCACGGGCGGAGATACGTCAACGAGGCGCATCAGTCGTACAGCCCCTACAACGCGGTCATTGTCACGTACCGGAACCCAGACGACCAGTGCGGTGCGTACGCCATTTTGGGAGACGATGGACACCTGTGTTTCAGAGAGAAAGGCTTCGTGGTCGGGGGCACGGTCAAGTGGCATGCTAAAGCCTGCCCAGGCCAGCAGACGTGGTGTCGGGGAGTAGACCTCGACGGCAGTCCGGTCGTCTAGATTGAGCGTAGCGAGGTAATTGGTGAGTGGCGTAGGACGCACCGGGCCAGAGGCCGTGCGCAAGCCGCGCACGATGGTTGAGTCGGTTGCAAATGTTTGGGCCTGGCGCACCAGGCGCGTGCGTAGGGATTTGTATCGATCAATGATCTGGTTCTGTACGCGCTCGACTTGGTCGCTCGTACGGGCTTCTACACTGGATTCGGTCATGAAGCTGCGCCACCCCCATAGAGCAAGGAGGCATACTACAAGCAGCCCAGTAATAATCCAGTACGTGCGGAAGCGTGCCGAGCGTATGCTCATTCGTAGACGATCCATCCATGAGAGCCTCAAGTACTGTACATGTTAACGACGCTCGGCCTCAACACGCAACTCATGGAGGATCCAATGGGGGGGATCTGAATCAAAACGAACAATTACACGGACGGGGCCGTCGGCTCGTGTGTGCTGGAAGTGCCCCATCACAAAAAAACTATCATCGGCCCATGCAGTACGCTGCACGGCAAACTGTTTGGGCGGATGCTGGCGCAGAAAATTACGCATTACGTAGAAGCCCTGCGAAGCGCTGTAGAACGACCGTGAACCGAGCAGGCTAAGCTCTACACGGTCGGCGGCTGTAGCGAATAGGGCCTCCGGGTCGCCATGTTGAAACGCGGTAGTCACACGGTCTACAGCAGGGGCGGTGTCTACCGAGTCGGGTAATGACGATTGGGCCCAGGACGCAGCGGGTACGAAAAATCCGCTGATTAGGCAGAAAGCGAGTAGGATGCGCAGGGGGCGCGCTATAAGTTGCAACGGCGGGGCAAGCATGAACGGTACCATAGAACCAGGCAGAGCACGACGCGAGAGGGAGGCGACACACGTCACAAACTACAAGGCTCTCCGAACAGCATACGATACAGAGCGCCTCGATTATAGATGGACGCAAGGACCATACCCATCCTACTGCTCCGTTAGATTGGCATCTTTCAAGAGTTCTGTGGGCGGCGTTGATTGCCGTATCTGTGGTAGCATCCTGTTCTTCCCAGAGAAGCTGTCCTATTGATCCACGCGACCCACACCGGTACCTTTGAAGTGGGAGGCACGGCGTTAAACCAGGAGGTATTGCCTATCCGGAGCAAGTGTAAAAGGTGGATGAACGCGTACATACCGTCTTATAAACGATACGGTTTGGCCAAATGGGCGTCTACGCACCTGTACAATATTGCCCCTGCCCTCCACAGCGTTCAGGTGTGATATGACATTAGCTGTTGACCACAGAAAGGGGGCGGATGCGAGCGACTTTTGATGCGAGGCCAGCACCTACCACCGTATCTACCACTTGGCCAACGGCTTCTTTTGTTTGCACACCGCCGTCGTTGTCAGTGAGGGGCAGTTCGGAAGGGACCTCCTGCTCGCTGATGGTGCGCCCTGCGCCATGGCACGCTGAGCCGTAGCTCTTCTTCATGCTATCGCGTGTGGCGAGCATGACGTATGAGGTATCGTTGCGTTCGCCCGGTACAATCACGGGCTGCCCGAGCGCGCGGTATGGAAGCGAAATGCCAGGTGTGCCCGGCCCAAAGGCACGTGCGGCTCCCTTGCGGTGTACGTAGCAGCGCACATGACGGTCTTCGATCTGATGCATCTCCACATGGCCCAGTGTATGAGCTACATCGTACACCGTGCGGAGCCGATCGCCGAGCCCGCCGAGTGCATCATCGGCTGCTTCACGAACGCGGTGGGCCAGCACCTGTCGGTTGGCATACGCGTAGTTGGCAGCAGCGCGCATGGCACCGATGTAGTCTTCGGCCTCAGGGGCGTCTAATGGGACAAATGCGAGATCCGGCGAGGGGGGCGTTGCATCGTACGACGGACCGGCTTCTTGAAACCGTGCGATATAGTCATCACAGACCTGGCGTCCATAGCCACGCGATCCGCAGTGAATGAGCACGGTAAGGCGCCCCTTGCGAAGCCCCATCGTAAGCCCAGCAGCGCGATTGTAGACCTCCTCAACCACGCCCACCTCAATGAAATGGGCTCCACTGCCCAGCGTACCCAGTTGACGTGCACCGGCATCGCGGGCAGCGGCGCTCACCTTGTCGGGCTTTGCCTCATTGAGCCGCCCGCCTTCTTCGGCGCGTACCAAATCATCCTGGCGGGCCATGTCATTACGAAGCGCCCATTGCGCGCCCGATTGGGCCACATGGTCTACTTCACTTTTGTTGAGATGCAGCGATCCTTCGGCGTCATTGCCACAAGGAATCGTATCACAAAGCGCATCGTAAAAGCCGTCGAGGTTGTCTTCAATATCCGAGAGACGGATCGACGACCCGAGCAGCCGCACACCGGTGTTGATGTCGCGCCCCACCGCGGCGGGGGCAATTGCACCCACCGGATACTTCGACACCGCTACAATGCCAACCGGTGCCCCCTTGCCAGGGGATACGTCGGGCATCACAACAAGGTGGCCGACAAGGCCCGGTAGAGAGGCCGTGTCAATAATTTGTTGGACCATGGGGCCGCGTAAAATGCGTTCAAGCAGCGCCTCATTGGCTAAGAATCGCACGGGAACGCGCATGTCAGCATGCGCAGACGCAGGCAATTCCCAGGTGAAGTCGTTGAGTTGCGCTACATCGGAACGATCCATATACACCGGGGGAGGAGCCACTTAGCGTGCAAGTGCACCTAAGCTAGCTCATCTATTTTGTTGTGGGCAAAAATAAACGTAGAGTAGTTTAATCACCGTAACATTTTACGTGTTCCGTTTCGGGTGGCGAACAGGGCGTGCAGCCAAGAAGTATAGAGCATTCACTGTTCGTAAGTTGCTGGTTGCTGATAGACGTGCCTGTGTTTTCGCTTGCTCTTCCCGATCGATTTGCCACGGCGTCGTTTAGCAACTATGTCCCCGCACATCCTACTCAGAAAAAGGGGGCCAACGCCGTGCAAGCGTTCGTCGAATCGGCTCCGTGGAACGTTTCGTGGTCGGATCGTCTGCAGCGCTTGTGGACCTCCGGCCGTGTCCCCCGCGGGTTGTATCTGGTTGGTCCTGTAGGAACGGGGAAAACGCATTTGCTGGCGGCCGCCTATCATGCTTTAGAGCCCGATACCCCGTGCGGATTCGCACATAGCCGCACCTTGTTTCAGCAAACGGCTCCCCCTCAAGAGGTAGCCGCCTTTATTGCACGCCAGTGCACCGTGCTTTGCTTAGACGAAGTGGAGATCGACGATCCGGCCAATGAGGCACGTCTTGTTCATACGCTTCAGGCGCTGAACGATGCCGGCGTCTTTCTGCTCGCCACCAGCAACGTGCGTCCAGAGGCCTTTGAGCGCACAAACGTAGGAGCCAGCCGATTTCCGCAATTTCTACGCAACGCGTTTGGCGATCGGTACACGCTGCATCCCGTGCAGGGCCCCGATCATCGGCGTGAGCATCCCGAGGCCCGGCCGGGCACCATCTGGGTGGGCTCGCCCGAAACGACGCGCCCACGGCTGCAGCAGGCCGTAGCCGACGGATGGTGTCTTTCGTTCGATGCCTTTCGCACACGCAGCCAGACGACAGCGCACGAGCAGCTGGTCGAATCCCTTATCGCGCACAAGAAGCTGGGGCTGTACGACGTCTCCATTCAAGACACCGACGACGCGCTGCGCCTTCTGCGCGTGGTGGATGCGCTGTACACAGCGCCATCTCCTCCCACGCTGTATATGACCTCCTCCACCCCTCCCGATGACTGGTTTGCCCCCGACCAGTTTGCCGGGCTTGCACAGGCCATCGCTGAAAAGTTCACGCGCACTGTGTCGCGGTTGCATGCTATGTGTACCGTAGAGCATGTAACTGAAGCGCCCGTCACCGCAGATGCGGCGCCCTCACGCTAAATCATTGCAGGAATACGCATCCGTTGGTGCGCAAGGCCCTCTCTGACTACGCAGCCTGAACTACTCAGCATGGTCGAGTGGCATCGCTTCGATAATATCGATGGGGGTGCCCCACATGCGCATTGAGGGAGCACCGGGGTTGGCTTCCCCCTCAAAGCGGATTTCCAGCCCTTCGGTTCGAAGCGAATCGGGAAGCGTATCTCCGGGGTCGTACTGCGTGCTATCTCTCGCAATGATGCCCCAGAATCCTCCTTCCATTTCTTTGAATACTACTGTCCCCGTGGTATTCACCACATTATCCGGGTCAGGGCCTTCGTCCTCTCCCGGAGATGGAGCGGCCCCACCCTGCCCATTTGATAGCGGCGGTTCCGAAGCGCTGCATGCAACGCAGAGGCTCCCCACAAGAAGCAGGACAATCCAGAGAGACGGCTTCAGCGTAGTCATCATGGCTCAACTATGTGGGTTTAATCATCGTGAAAACGAAAGCAAGTAACCCTCAATCATTCCAAACAGGTCGTGCAACGCGAAAGAAAACGGAAACGCGTACGGTGCAAGGTGTATGTATCAGTCCAATGTCGTCATCATCAAGCTGTTTTGCACATTATGAATACTCCTGCGGAGGCACAACGTTTGTCGGCCCAAATCAGCGGACGCGTACAGGGTGTCGGCTTCCGATATTTCACCCGCACCACGGCCCAACAGTTGGGCGTTGTGGGCTGGGTACGTAACGAACCCGACGGTACCGTTCGTCTTGAGGCGGAAGGTCGCCAGGAGGCCCTCAATACGTTGCTGGATGCGGTGCATGACGGACCGCCCTCGGCACGCGTTGAAGAGGTTGATGTGACGTGGGACGCTGCCCAAGGAGAGTTCGAGCATTTTGAGGTCGCGTACACATGAGCCGTCCTCCTAAGCGTATTCATGCCGCTCTGCAGTGGGGGGCGCAGCAGCTTGCCAATACCGGCCAGCGCCCCGATCAACAGGCGCGCTGGCTCCTGGCCGAGGTATGCGGCCAGTCCACAACGTCGCTCTTGGTTCAGGGGGATACGACGCTTTCAGAGGCCAACCGAACGGCATTTGCCACACTCATCGCGCGCCGCAGGTCGGGTGAGCCGCTGCAGCATGTGCTGGGTCATACCGAGTTTTACGGACTGCGCTTGGCTGTAAATGATGATGTGCTGGTGCCGCGCCCGGAAACGGAGATCGTTGTCGAGAAAGGGCTACAGCTTATCGCCGGATGCACGACGCCTCGCGTATTCGACGCAGGCACAGGAAGCGGGTGCATCGCTTGTGCCATAAAACACGAGCGTCCGTCGGCGGAGGTGGCGGCGGGCGATGTATCGGAGGCGGCACTCCGCGTGGCACAGCGCAATGCAGCGGCACTGGACCTGCACATCGACTGGATGCACTTCGATATGGCCGCCTATGACGCCAGGGCGAATGCCCCCACCGACCTGGATCTGCTCATCTCAAACCCGCCCTACATCCCCGATAGCGAAGCCGATACGCTCGACCCGGTGGTGCGCAATTACGATCCGCCCGAGGCGCTGTTTGCCGGCGATGATGCGCTGCATTTCTACCGGGCGCTCGCCGATTGGGGACGCCACGCTGTGAAGCCCGGCGGATACCTGCTCGTGGAAACGCACGACGAGGGCGCGACCGCGGTGGCCGAGTTGTTTCGCGCACACGGCTGGACCAATGTGGACTGGGCGCGCGACTTGGCTGACCGGCCCCGCATGGTATGGGGGCAGCCGCCTGCGGAGTCGTCTGCGTGATAATCACTTCCCCAACACCATGATACTCGTCGCGATGCTCCGCGTCGCGACGAAGCGGTGGACGCTCTGCGTCCCAACAGACCGTATCGACCACGGTTATCCCGCTGATGAACCCAAGGGGAATCTTCCAGCTGTCAGGTGTGACAGACCAATAGCGTCTTTATCAATGCACGGCAGAAGAGCGGCCATACACGGCAGCAACTTCGCGGTGCATCACGGCGTGTCGATCGGCGGTTTCTTCGGGGGTGTCAGCATATCCGCCGGAAAGCAAGAGCACAGCAGGCACATCCTGCTGGTGGAGCGTGCGCAGCACGAAGCGGTCGCGCGCATGCAGCCCATCGCGAGTCAGAGCGAGGCGTCCGAATCGGTCGTCCGCCAGCACATCGATACCTGCCAGGTAGAACACGAGATCGGGGCGCGCTACGTCGAGCACGGCGGGCAAATGCGTGGTTAGCGTATCGAGATAGGCGTCGTCTGAGCAGCCATCGGGAAGGGGCACATCGTGGGAGGATGGCGGTTTTTGGAAGGGGTAGTTTTTGGCGCCATGCATCGAGAAGGTGTACACGGTAGGCGTATCCGCAAAAAAGGCCGCATTGCCATTGCCCTGATGCACATCCAGATCGACGATGCAGACGCGGTTTACCCAGCACGCGCGCCGCAACACCTGAATGGCCACAGCCACATCATTCAACACACAGAAGCCCTCTCCATGACCGGGCATCGCGTGGTGCGTCCCGCCGGCTAAGTTGGCCGCTACGCCGTCTTCGAGCGCCATGTAGGCCGCGTTGAGGGTTCCCTGCACAGCCACGCGCGAGCGGTGCACGAGGCGCGGCGACCACGGCAGGCCCATGCGCCGTTCTTCCTTGCGCGAGAGCGTGCCCTCGGCCAGGGCGTTCAGGTAGGACGCGGTATGCACCTGCAGCAGATCCGACCAGTCAGCCTGGCGCGGTGCTACGACATCCTGGGGGGACAGCAGCCCCTCGTTAAGCAGAAGTGCGTGCAATGCAGGAAACTTGCCCATCGGAAACGGATGCCCGTCGGGCAACGGAACGTAGTACGCATCGCAATAGCTGGCGCGCATGCAATCAACTCGAAAACGATGGGAAGACGGCAGGCGGTTTACTCGTCGGCATAGTCGTCGAGGGCCTGCTCTTGGTAGGCGCCGGTACCTACATAGCGAACCAGGAGCAGGAAGTCCTCGCGATCGACCGCGCCGGGTAGCGTGCCGATGTGCTCAGCCTGGTCGTCCATGAAAATGAGCGTTGGAAAGCCGTGCGCCCCAAATGCACTGGCCAGTTCGGGGCCCGTGTACGTTTCTCCCTCAAAGACATGCTCCTCCTCCGGGTCGTCGGCGTTCAAGCGAACCATCACAAAGTGCTCGTGCATGAGTTCTTGCACCTCGGCATCGGCGTAGACCTCTTCTTCAAGCCGCTGACAGTGGGGACACCACGGAGCGTACACATCAATAAAGACGGACTTGCCCTCGGCTTCCGCCGTTGTAAAGGCCTCCTCCATGGAACTTATAGGCATGTCTGCCTCCTGAAAGGTGCCGTCTGGACTCGACTGGGCAAGGGCAGACAGCGGCGTGGCTACAAGCGCGCCCATAACGAAAACCAGAACAAGTGGGGCGATGCGAGACGAAGCCGTATCCATAGGAAAAGTAGAATCAAGGAGAAAAACAGGACCATTACGATAGAACTTGATACGACAAGGTTCCAGAAGCAGTTGCTACGAAGGGACATGCCCTTTCCGTCCGCGCTCAGTGATTTCGACCAGTCCAAGCAGAAACACCGTAAGCACCGCCGCGGGTAGGGTGCCTTCGAGGATGAGTCCGAGATCGGCGCGACGAATGCCGGTGAGGATCGGCTGTCCGTATCCCCCGGCCCCAATCAGCGCTCCCAGCGTGGCCGTGCCCACGTTGATGACCACAGCAATCTTGATTCCGGCAAAGACCGATGCGGCCGCCAGCGGAAGCTCCACGCGACGAAGCATGGCCCACGCCGTCAGACCAAGTGCACGGGCCGACTCAAGCAGCGGCGGGTCGATGTCGCGCAGGCCGGTGTATGTATTCCACACAATGGGGAGCAGGCTGTAGATGACCAGCGCCGTTACCGCGGGCACGTACCCCACGCCCAGCGGCGGCACCATCAGCGCGAGCAGCGCCAGCGACGGCACGGTGTAGGTAAGTCCAACCGCCAGCAGAATCCCAGGTCCTACCCACGCTGTTTTCGCGGCGACGATGCCAAGCGGAATGCTCAGCAGCACGGCCAGCACAAGCGACACCCCGGTGAGGGCCAGATGCTCTTGCGTGCGCGTCCACACGCGATTGGCACGCGTGTCGGAGGTCATCGCGGCGGATGGCGCAATGCCCAGTGCGCGCTCGACAAACGCGGCGGCAACCTCGCGTTCGGGACGATCTTGCACGGCGGCTTCGGCGTTTAGGGCGCGTATGGTGTCAGCAGGAAAACGTCCCTCCAGGGCTTTCAGCGCATCGACTGCCGACGGCGCACGTTCTTGCAGATCGGCGCGATAGAGCAGCACCGCCTGATAGTCGGGAAAGTGGTCTCTGTCATCGTGCAAGACGCGCAGGCCGTAGCGTTCAATTTCAGCGTCGGTCGAGTAGAGGTCTATCACATCGAGCGCTTCGTTGGCGATGGCACGGTACGCCAGATCGTGATCGAGCCCTTGCGGATCGAATGGGAGATCGTACGCCTGTCGCAGCGCGGGCCAGCCGTCGCCGCGATCCATAAACTCGTTGGTGAACCCGACCCGCAGGTCAGGATGCTCGCGCAGGTCCGAGATGCGGGTGATGCCACGCGCTTCGGCGTGCTCCGGACGCATCCCCAGCGCATAGGTGTTGTTGAAGCCGAGCTCGCCGGTCATGCGGATGCCATGGCGGGCCAGCACATCGGGCAGGGTGTCGGGCGTCACGTCGGCATCCGCCAGAATCTCTTCGATGAGTGTGCCGGTGTATTCGGGATACGCATCGATGTCGCCGCGCACGAGTGCCTCCCACAGAAAGCGAGAGCCGCCCAGCTGTTCGCGATGCTGCACCTGCAGGCCGGTATCGTTTAGCGCGTGGGTAGCCACCCAGCCCAGCACCACGCTCTCGGTGAACGCTTTTGAACCCACGGTGAGCGTCGAATCTTGCGCGGCGGCAGGCCCCGCGCTAAGGCAGCACAGGAGCAGGGCAAAGCAGAAGAAGCGAAGCATAGCAGAAAGGCTCTACGTATCGAGTGCGGAGGCGAGCGATCGCTGCGCCTGCACAAAGTCAGACACGAAACGGGATGCGGGATCGTTGAGAAGCGCACGGAAGGGGGCGTGCTGTGCTACGCTGCCCTCTCGTAGCAGCACAATCTGGTCGCCAAAGTAGGCGGCCTCGTGCAGGTTGTGGGTCACGAGCACCACGGTCTTGTTGAGTGTTTGGAAGATGCGCCGCAGGTCGGTCTGCAGGTCGGCACGGATGAGCGGGTCGAGCGCCCCCAGCGGTTCGTCGAGCAGCAGAAGCGGCGGGTCGAGCATGAGCGCACGCATCAGACTCACGCGCTGCCGTTGCCCGCCCGACAGCTGCGGAGGATGCACCGAAAGGCGCTCGGCGGGAAGCTGCACCAGATCCACCAGCGTGCGGATGCGCTCCTCGATGCGGTCGCTCGACCAGCCGAGGTGTCGGGGCAGGAGCGCCACGTTCTCGCGGGCACTCAGATGCGGGAAGAGCCCGCCTTTCTGAATGACGTATCCCATACGGTGACGCAGCGCACGCATGTCGGAGGCGGCAAGGGGCGTATCTTGAACGGAAACCGTGCCCGTATCCGGCTGAATGAGGCCGATGATCAGTCGCAGCAGCGTTGACTTGCCGCATCCGCTGGGTCCGATGAGCACGGTCGTCTTCCCCTCCGTTATGTCGAGCGAGACATCGTCGACGGCACGGGTTGTGTCGAATGTTTTGGTGACGTTGCGGAGTGTGACCATGGGCAGGTGGGAAGCAGAAATAGGGGCCCGGAGGATGGACTACGCGTAGCCAATCCACACCGCTCCCACCAGGGCCAGAGCGCTCAGGGCGAGCAGCTTCAGAATGAGCGGTCCGATAAAACGCAGCCAGCGATCGTACGGGATGCCAGCCAGTCCGAGGATGCCCATGAGCACCGGATTTGTGGGCACGATCATATTCATGAGGCCATCGCCCAGCTGAAAGGCAAGCACACTAATCTGGCGGGATACGCCGAGCAGATCGCCAATCGGCGCCATGAGCGGCATCGTCACGAACGCCTGTCCGCTGCCCGAGGGGATGACCAGGTTCAGCACGCTTTGCACGAAGAGCATGCCCACGGCGGCCACCTCGGCGGTGCCCCACTCCAGCAGCGAGGCGCCGGCGTACACAACCGTGTGCAGGACCTCCGCATCCTCCATGATAAGTGCAATCGCTCGGGCCACTCCGATGAGCAGGGCGGTGCCGGCAAGTTGAGCCGCGCCTTTTGAAAATGCCTTTGCGGCTGCATCTGCCCCGAGCCGCCCGACCGGAGCCGCCACCAGCGCGAGCACGATGAACAGCCCGCTGAGCTCTGTGAGGTACCACCCGTACTGAATGATGCCCCACACCAGCACGCCAAGCGCACCCACTGTAATGGCGAAGACGCCCCAGTGGTGATTCTGCAGTGCGGGGATATCGCCCAGGTCGTGCTCCTGCGCGGCGGGCACATCGTGCACCAGGCTCTGCATCGGGTCCTGTTGGATGCGACGGGCATAGCGCCATACGTGGTGAACGCCTACCGCGAGAAATGGAACGATGAGCGCAGCGCGGTATCCCATCCCCGAACCGGGGGCGACATCCGCCACGTCTTGCGCCACCAGCAACGTAAACGGATTGAGCAGCGCTACCCCGTATCCGATGCCATAGCCTACCACCATCGTGCCGATAGCCACGATGGCATCCAGCTTCATAGCCAGACACAGCGCCACGAGAATGATGGCGAACGGAATGTACTCCTCCGCCATGCCGAAGGTCGCCGAAGCGCCGGCGAACATCGCCATACCGCCCGTGATGAGCAGGAGGGGCGACTGTCCGAAGCGGTCGAGCACGCGTCCGAGCATTGCGTCGATGGTGCCGGTTTCGCGCACCACGGCCAGCGCACCGCCTACGATAAGCACAAAGAAGATGATGCCCTGCGCATCGGCCAGCGCTCGGGGGATGACGGTAAACAGCTCGGTGATAGAAGCCCCGTTTTGTTCATCGAGCGTCTCGAAGGTGCCAGGCACGACCACCTCGCGGCCCTCCTCGTCGGTAGTCATCTCGAAGGCGCCCGCCGGAATTATGTGCGTGGCCGTCCATGCGATAAGCAGAAAGCCGAGAAGGAGCACCAGCGTGTGCGGCACCGAAACGCGTTCGAGGAGGTTGCGAAGCATGAAGTAGTGTTGTGTAGCAGGTCAAAGTTTGGGTGGACAACGCCCCCCGCTTTATGTTTTCATCTTGAGCGGAGCAGCTGCGTTTAGCAGGGGCGGAGTCTGACACAAGCGCAGCGAGATCCCGGATCAGGTCCGGGACAGGCGAGCGCAGCGAATAAAGATCTCCTCCGAAATGGGCAAGGCTGTTGGTTTGCCAGTAGCTGCTGAGCGCCGACGAGATGTTTCGACGCGCTCCGGGCCCTGGGGGGGCCTTCGCTTGCTCAACATGACAGGAAATATGGACTGGGGCGATTCGGTGCGAGCCCCCGTCCATACCATAACATTCATGTATGACACAGCAGTAGCTGGTGGAACGGGGAAGAAAGCGGGCCCTTAATGCGATGAAGGATAAGGCTTTCCACACAGTTTCGCAATCGTATGGTTATCGCACCACCGTTAGGCGCCGGGTTTCGGTGAAGTTCTCGCCCTGCACACGTACGAAGTAGGCACCGCTGGAGAGCGTGCTTACAGGTACCTGCAGCGTTTCGAGGCGGTCGGGGGTGGGAGTGTCTTCGTAGAGTGTCTGCACGCGGCGCCCCACCACGTCATACAGCGTAACGGTAACCGACTGCGCCTCCTGCACAGCAAAGCCGAGCGTCGCCTGGGCGTGTGCCGGATTGGGATAGGGCGCATCCACACGATATGGCTCAGCGAGGGTCACCTCGGCCTCCACCGGGTCGTGGTGCGTGGTCGTGCCATCGGTGTCCACCTGACGGAGGCGAAAGGTGTGCACACCCAACTCCAGATCGTCGATGGCTATCTGATACGTCTGCGGTTCATCGGTGGTGCCAGCGCCTTCCACAAAGGTGTAGTCGCTGTAGTCATCCGCATCCGAAGCACGGTGCTCCACATAAAAGCCTGCATTGTTGGATTCGGAGGCCGTCTCCCATGCAAGGGTTGCTGTTTCCTGATCGACTGAAGCGGTAAACTCCGACAGTTCCACTGGCAGCGGGGCCTCGGGGCCCACATGCAGGCGGAGGTTGGGCAGGTCTCCGCTATTTGTTTCTGCGGCACTTGCCACGGTGGGCGTCGGATGATGCGCAGTGGATGGATCTGCCGCTTCTTGATTGGAGTCAGCGACTGTGTTCGATGCATCAGTTGTTGGACTCGTGAACGTGGGGTATTCCCCTTCACGCAGGTTGTAGAAGGCACCTGTGTCTTTATCTTCGAGGGTCACGTTCCAGTCTGCCGGGATGTCTTCAAGGCGTTTAGCAGCCAGTTCGTAGTCAGCTTCCGCGGTGATGTCAAGATCGAGGTTCAACTCAACTTGTGTATCAGGAAGGGGCAAGTGACGGTGGGTAAACAGCGCATCGGTCTCTTCTATGGTGAAGGCCACCTGGGCGTATTCAGTAGCGAACGAGCCAAGCTGGTAGGCATCGAAGCGATCTTTGCCGGAATTGGCGTCGGGCGAGAACCGGACGCTGGCCGTTTCGGCGCGGCTGCCGTCGGTGGCGCGCAGTTCGAGCGTGAGGCCGGGACGCGTAACCGTTTGTTGGAGAGCAGGCGGATCGTCTACATTAATCTCCTTGTCGTTGGATGTAATTGGAAGGTTTGGATCATCTTCGTTGGCCTTCACAAAGAAGGTTTGGAAGGGGGCGATGACGCGAGCATCGGTGTCGGCTTCACCTTCCGTATACGTCACATAGCCACCATCGCCGCCATTGGAGTTAGCATCCCACACGTAGACCGTGGCGTCGATGTTGGTCGTGTTGGGTGAGATGCTTTCCCAGTCGATGGGCGCGGCGAATGGATTCCCAACCAGGTTCCATCCGTTCTCATTTGAGTCGGTGTTGTTACCAGTAAACGTGACAGTGGGACCGGCATCGCTACCGTCTGTTTCACTCGTCGACACCGGTCCGGTTACCGACAGCGTAACCGGAAATCCACTGGGACCGGCTCCTAAGTTGTTCTGGAAAAGGAAGGTCAGAATGCCCGTGCCGGGCGATACGGGGTTATCGAGATCAGCGATCGGTTCCCATCCCTCTTGACGGGTTTCATCGACATTGACGCTTTCGTTGTAGTCATACACCGAGATCTGATTGTCATTGACGTTCGTGGCGTTGCCACCACTGCCAGCCGACTGGGTCCACACATTCGAGAGTAGATTCCGATCGTTGTCCGAAGCGCCCGCGTCGTCAATTTTTGTTTCGAACGGCGTCGTCAGAAAGCGGAAGTGGGACTCGTTGTCGCTTTTTCCAATGAAGCGCTCCATCGTCACATCGCCGTCGACGCTGCCATCTGCGCTTCCTGTGATAAAGGCCGACTGGGTTTCGGTGGAGGGCAGGGTTAGGGTGCGGTTGGTCGCGTCCACATCAAGTACGCCGCGGGTTAGCGTGAGAAGCCCGGCGATCTCCATATCCGAATCAAGAATGACGCGGTCGGTAGCGTTCGCTTTATCAAGAATGACAAACGGGATTTCAAGCAGTTCGCTGGATGAGGTGTTGACAATGTTCTGGTTGCCTGCTCCTGCGAAGAAGACCGCCCGATCGTTAGCTGCGAAGGTGCCCGCATTGGTCCAGTCGCCTAAGAGGCGGAGGTCGCCCCCGATTTCGCTGGAGAGTTCGAGCGTTGCATTGGATTTGATATCAAGATCGCCGAGAATGACAAGCGCTTCGGTCATTTCGTTCCCTGTCTCGTTCATCGTGAGCGTACCGCCCGCCTCGATGGTGAGAGATCCGGCCATTTCGCGTTCTGTGTCTTCCCCGTCGTTGGCGCCCAGGTCCAGAGTTGTGCCGCCTGCGATCTGCACATTGGTGGGATACCCGGGTCCGGAGTTATTGGACCACTCATCGGCACGTTCAAATACATTGCCGGTGTTGTACCGCAATGTAGCATTATTCCCATAGTTGGGCTCCAGCAATGTAAATCCATTTTCGTTAATCTGAAAAGTACCCTCTACGTCGAATGTGCCATCACCAGCGGCGGTACCACCAACGCCGTTTCCCACAGCGAGGGTATGGTCTTCAGACACGGTGAGCGTTGCGTTCTCGTCAATGTTGAGAGCACGATCTCCGGTTCCAGCGAGTGTACGCGAATCATTGAGTGTAACATCGGTCGTGCCGAGTACCTGTACGCGGAGGAGGCCGTCGTTTTCGGGCCACTCATCCGCACTAACCGTGATAGTATTGTTTTGAGCATATGCCAGCGTGGCAGTCTCGTAGGTGGGCGTGCCGTTATCGGCAATTGCTGCATTGTTGCCGTTCAGCGTGAGGGTGTTTGTGATCGTCTGGTCGCTGAGGTCTTGTGCGGTGTTGATTTGCAGGTTGTAGAACGTAAGTTCTGAAGTAGAGAGCCCAGCATCATCTGCAAGAATGACGGTGGAGGTTTCAGCGGTGAACGTGCCGTCTCCGGCGACATCAAGCGTGCCGCTGTCGCGAATGGTAAGTTCCTGGGCACCAAGGTTGATTTCGGCCCCGGACTCCACGTTGAGCGTGGTGGTGCCGCGGTTATCCTGCAGGTTCAGCGTGGTGCCGCCCTCAACGCGAACCGTTATGGGTTCGTCAGCGGATGGCCATTCGTTTGTTTGGTCATACGGTGCACTGACATCGTAAATAAGCGTTGTGCCGCTGCCATACACCGGGGAACTGCTCGCGAAGCCGCCAGGATTGATTTGCAGACTGTTTTCGATGGTAGATCCCCCGAGATTTACGGCTCCGGCGATCTCGATGTCATACAGCGTGAGCTCGTTGGTGAGCGTACCATCTGCATCAAACATGAGGGTGCCGGTTCCCGCATTGAAGGGGCCGTTGTTGGTGAGGGTCGCCGTCTCCTGAAACGTGAGGGTACCTGTGCTGGCATCGAAGGTGCCGTTGTTGGTGAAGGTGGCCTCGCTGCGCGTAGCGAGTGCCCCCGTGTCATCATCGGTGAGGGTGAGGGTGCGAGTGGTGCCATCGCTGCCCGTGAACGTGGCCCCGCTTTCAATTTCTATCGCGCGAATGGTGGCGTCGGTGTCCAGTGTGACAACGTCACCATTGGAGATAATCACTTCATCGCCTGCGCCAGGTACTTCGTTTGTGCTCCAGGTGCTGGGCGTATTCCAATCGCCATCGTTAACACTGCGAATGACCTCGGTATTGGTCATCTGTAGGCTGTTGAAGAAGAGGTTGCTTTCATCATCGTTGGTGGTGTCATCCACAAAGAACTCGATTTGGGCAATGCCGCCAGCGTCGATGGTTGTGTTCGTGCCCGATTCAGTCCCGCCCAGACCTCCGCTACGGTCGACTTGCCACGCGAGGTCGTTGTTCTCGTCACGTTCAAAAGTGAAGGAAAAGACCGTTTCTTCGCTGTAGTCATTATTAAACAGGTCATTTCCGAACAAGGTATAGGCGTCGTTCCCGACATTAAAGTTAGCGATAAAGTCTCCGTTGGAGTCTCGCAGGTTGAACCCTTTGTTTCCATTTCGAAAGTTGACCGCAATATCGAACGTTAGCACATCGCCCTCCTCAAGAGCGCGGGGCAGGTCTCGAAAGGCTTGTGAAAGCTGATTGCTATGTCCAAACATGCCGAAGGCCTCGCCAGCGGTGTTTATATCGCCGCCGTTGTCGTTTGGAGCCAAACTGCGCGAATCGCCGATGAAGTGGCCTGAATTGTCGCCGTCGTCTTGTAGACCCCAGTCGCCAAAGCCGAATCCGCCATTGTCGCTGTTATCCCAACTGGAATCATACGTGTCATCGCTTGCATCGTCTTCTCCCAGAATAAAGTCTTGCCCCTGCACCGGCACAGTCCAAATACCTACAAGCAGAAACAGTATCGCCGCTTTACTTAGCACGGTCATTATTTTTGACATTTGTATTGTGTGCTTCATTAGTACCCTGCTTCAATCGTTCATTGGTGGATGTCAGCGCCTACGGAGCAGCTACACGGTGGATGTAAGCGCTTACATTGACATTGTTAAGGAATCAATAACTAAATGTCAAGCAAAAATCAGGAATTGGTGTGCTGCTGAGAGGAGTGCAGAGGCATGAGCGCAGCCACGAGAAACAGTCCGACCGCTGTGCCCAGCACCACCCCGGTGAGCGCACGCGAGAGCGGGATGTTTGTCCAGAGTCCAAGCCACGGCCCGATCCAGTCGATCAGTGCGGGAAGGACGCCCACTGCGAGCCATCCAGCGGAAAGCGGACGAAGGGTGCGTCGGACCAATCCCCACCATCCTCCTATCGCCACCCCAATGACGGCCCCGCTGTAGATCCCGATGCAGCGGTCGCACACCGCCAGGGCTGCTCCGTCGATGTGCGGCATACGAGCGGGCAGTTGGTGGCAAAATGGGGCGAATGCCTGCATGAACACGGCCTGCAGGTGGGTGGGTAGCCAAGGGGGAGCCAAGGCGAAAAGCAGCAGGATAAACGCCGCGCCTTGCAGCCCCATCCACCCCCAATAGGCACGTGATCTAGTGTCAAATGATGGAGGCATGTTACAGGTAGCGTGCCATGTGATCTTACGTTTAAAGGGAGGGGAAAACGGAACACCCAAGGAGGCGTCAGGTTCAGCCTTATGGAATTGTTAGCACCCGGCACGCCCGAGTGCTAATAACAATTTGATTTGTACTGAACGCCTTACTATTCACTATCACGGAGGGATTGATTATGGCAAGTATCCAACCTCTGGGCGACCGCGTTGTGGTCGAGCCCAAACCTGCAGAAGAGAAGACCGATAGCGGTCTGTACATTCCCGATTCGGCCCAAGAGAAGCCGCAAAAAGGCACTGTTGTGGCCATCGGCCCCGGTCGCGTAGAAAACGGCAACAAGATTGATTTGACCGTTAATGAAGGCGACCAAGTGCTGTACGGTAAATACTCGGGCACCGAGGTGACGCTCGACGGAAAAGACTTTCTGATCATGCGTGAGAGCGACATCTTCGGCGTCGTGGAAGACTAACTTCCCTTCGTTGCTGCAGCCTCATCGTGGAGGTTTGCAGTTCGTGTCTCGCACTCCACCATACTATTAAACCAACCATCCAATTATGGCTAAACAAATTGTATTTGACGCAGAGGCGCGCAACGCGCTGAAAGAAGGCGTTGACAAACTTGCTCGTGCTGTTAAAGTGACGCTTGGCCCGAAAGGCCGCAACGTCGTCATCGAAAAATCCTTTGGTGCGCCCACCGTTACGAAAGACGGTGTTTCGGTAGCGAAGGAAATCGAGCTGGAGAAGAAGCTCGAGAACGTAGGTGCGCAAATGGTTAAAGAGGTCGCCTCGAAGACCTCTGACGTAGCCGGCGACGGTACCACCACCGCGACCGTGCTCGCCCAGGCCATCATGACGCAAGGTCTGAAGAGCGTGACGGCTGGGTCGAACCCGATGGATCTGAAGCGCGGCATTGAAGCGGCAGCGCAAGCCATCGTGGCAGATCTGCACACGCAGAGCAACCCGGTTGAAGGCAAAGATCGCATCAGCCAGGTCGCCACGATCTCGGCCAACAATGACGATGCGATTGGAAAGCTCATTGCCGATGCGTTTGACCGCGTAGGCACTGATGGAGTCATCACGGTTGAAGAAGCCAGCGGCATCGAGACGTACCTCGAAGTCGTGGAAGGCATGCAGTTCGACCGTGGCTACCTGTCGCCGTACTTCGTCACCGACTCCGACGAAATGGAGGCGGTCCTCGAAGACGCCTATGTGCTGATCCACGACGACAAGATCAGCAACATGAAGGACCTGCTGCCGATCCTCGAGAAGGCATCGCAGGCCGGCAAGCCGCTGCTCATCATTGCGGAGAACATCGAAGGCGAAGCGCTTGCCACGCTCGTGGTGAACAAGCTGCGCGGCACGCTGAAGGTTGCAGCCGTGAAAGCGCCTGGCTTTGGCGATCGCCGCAAGGCCATGCTCGAAGACATTGGCGTACTCACCGGTGGCACCGTCATCAGTGAGGAGAAAGGCTATCGCCTCGAAAACGCCACGCTCGACTACCTCGGGCAGGCCAACCGCATCACGATCGATAAAGATACCACGACGATCGTGGACGGTGCCGGTGCTGAGGAGCAGATCAATGCGCGCGCCAACCAGATCCGCCAGCAGATCGATAACTCTTCCTCCGACTACGACCGCGACAAGCTGCAGGAGCGTCTCGCGAAGCTCTCGGGCGGTGTAGCGGTACTGAAAGTTGGTGCTGCGACCGAGCCGGAGATGAAAGAGAAGAAAGCCCGCGTAGAAGATGCGCTGCACGCCACACGCGCTGCCGTTGAAGAAGGCGTGCTGCCTGGTGGCGGCGTAGCCTACCTGCGTGCGCTCCATACGCTCGATAACCTTGATGTCGAGAATCAAGATCAGGAGATCGGTATCTCGATTGTGCGCCGCGCACTCGAAGATCCGCTCCGCCAGATTGCCTCGAATGCAGGCATGGAAGGCTCGATTGTGGTGCAGCGTGTGAAAGAGGGCGAAGGCGACTTCGGCTTCAACGCCCGCACCGAAGAGTACGGACAGCTGCTGGAGCAAGGCGTGCTGGATCCGACGAAGGTCTCGCGTAGCGCGCTTGAGAACGCCGCGTCGGTTGCCGGACTGCTGCTAACCACCGAATCCGTGATCGCGGATCGTCAGTCTGAAGATGACGACAACGGCGGTGGCGGCGGTGCCCCCGCTGGCGGCGGTGGAATGCCTGCCGGAATGGGCGGAATGGGCGGAATGGGTGGCATGATGTAACGCACCCCGTTTCGCGCACACTGCGCGTAACACAACGCTGAACGCCAAGCGGCGACGCTCCACATTCGGGGCGTCGCCGCTTTTTTTTGTCCGATTGAGTAAGCACACCAGAGGTGTGATCTACAGCTCCTCTACGTCGCTATCAAGGACACACGTTTTCTGGAAAAGGCGTATGCGCCAGCGATGTTGTGAACACGAGCAACAGCTAAAGAGCACAACGTGTCCATGGCTTCGCGGCGATGTGGAGGGGCCAAAGATCATGCCGGTTGTACACCGCGACGGGTATTCGGTGAGTGAGGGTTCTTGATTCTGTTCTTCCTTTCAGACGTTGTCACCTTGAAAGAAGCGCAGTTGGAAGAGCCTCTTATCACGTCTCTACACCCCGAACGACTCGCCGCAGGCGCAGGTACGTGAGGCTTGCGGATTCGCGAAATGAAAGCCGTCGCCATCTAGCCCATCGGTGAAATCCAACTCCGAGCCGTCAAGATAAAGTGCACTGCGTGCATCAGCGATGACCGCAATGTCATTGACCTGGTGCTGTGTGTCTTCGTCTTGCAGCGTCGTATCCCACCCCAAGTCATAGGTCAAGCCAGAACAGCCTCCGGGGACTACCGCGATGCGCAAATACGTATCGCTAACATCCACCGATTCCTCTTGCGCAACGGTGCGAAGTTGGTTTTGAGCACGTTCCGTGATATCGATCTGCATAGCCAACACAGCAGTTTGGTTTGCAAAATACGGGCATGATGCATGTACCTGTCTCGCTGTTTGCAGGTTTCTTGTCGGGCGAGCTGCGCCGCCCTGTCAAACTGCAATAAAATGGCAACGCGCCGCGGAAAAGCCGGAACGCCCTCCTATTGTAGAGGTTGTAATCGCGAGTTTACATGACAAGCAACAAGTGTAAACCTGGGTTTACGCTGTTGTTCTCCCTTCGCGCCCTGTACGATTACGGACCCCAACGCCCCATGAGTACTTCCGAAACCGAATATCTCGAAAGTGTGGCCAACCAGGAGTATGAGCATGGTTGGCGCACCGATATCGAGAGCGAGACGCTTCCCAAAGGGCTGGACGAGGATATCGTCCGCTACATCTCTGAGCGCAAGAAAGAACCGGAATGGTTGCTTGAGTGGCGTCTGAAAGCATTCCGGTACTTTGAAAGCCAGGTAGAGGCGGGCAACTATCCGGATTGGGCCCATCTCGACTACGTGAAGCCTGATTTTCAGGATATGCGCTACTTCTCGGCGCCAAAGGAAAAGGCCAACTATGAGAGCCTTGACGAGGTGCCTGACGAGATTCTCGAGACGTTTGAGCGTCTGGGCATTCCGCTTCAAGAGCAAAAAGCGCTCACCGGCGTCGCGGTGGATGCCGTCATGGATAGCGTGTCGGTGGCCACCACCTTCAAAGAGAAGCTGAAGGAGGCCGGCGTCATCTTTATGTCGTTCGGTGAAGCTGCCCGTGAGCATCCCGAGATTGTGAAGCAGTACCTCGGGCGTGTGGTGCCGTACACCGACAATCTGTTCGCTGCTCTCAACTCGGCGGTCTTCAGCGACGGTTCGTTCGTCTACGTTCCCGAGGGTGTTACCTGCCCTATGGAGCTGTCAACCTACTTCCGCATCAACGAACAGAACACCGGGCAGTTTGAGCGCACGCTCATCATTGCCGAGCCAGACAGCTACGTAAGCTACCTGGAGGGTTGCACAGCACCCATGAATCAGGAGCATCAGCTGCACGCCGCAGTGGTAGAGCTTATCGCCCACGAAGATGCCGAGATCAAGTACTCTACCATTCAGAACTGGTACCCAGGCACCAAAGATGGTGAGGGCGGCGTGTACAACCTCGTGACGAAGCGGGGTATTTGCGAAGGCGACCGCTCGAAGATCAGCTGGACCCAGCTCGAAACCGGCTCAGCCGTCACGCAGAAGTATCCGTCTGTTATCCTGAAGGGCGACGAGTCCGTCGGGGAGTTCTACTCGGTGGCATTCACCAAGGGGCATCAGCAGGCCGACACCGGCACGAAGATGCACCACATCGGCAAAAACACGAAGAGCACCATTATCTCGAAAGGGATCTCCGCGGGTGTGAGCAACAACAGCTATCGCGGACTGGTGAAGGTTGGCAAGAATGCGGAGGGCGCTCGCAACTTCTCGCAGTGCGATTCGCTGCTGCTGGGCGACCAGTGTGGCGCACACACCTTCCCGTATATCGAGATCGGCCACCCTTCGGCCAAGGTGGAGCACGAAGCGACCACTTCGAAGGTCGGCGAGGATCAGATGTTCTACTGTCACCAGCGCGGTCTGGGCGAAGAAGAAGCGCTCAAGCTGATCGTGAATGGCTTCTGCCAAGAGATCCTGGCAGAGTTGCCTATGGAGTTTGCGGTAGAGGCGAAAGAGCTGCTTGCTATCGAACTTGAAGGCAGCGTCGGATAGCTTCCCCTTCGACCTAATACCCCCTTGCATGGCCTAACGGGAGGAGTCGCACCCCGGCGTCCCCCTGGCTCCTCCCGGCCATGCATCTGTGTACCCCCTGTTTTTTCGTATCATTGAAACCACAAATACCACATGGCACTGCTTGAAATTAAAGACCTTCACGTTGGCGTTGAAGGCGAAGACATCGAAATTCTGAAAGGCGTAGATCTCACCGTGAACGCCGGTGAAGTTCACGCTGTAATGGGTCCGAACGGATCGGGCAAGAGCACGCTGGCTGCCATCTTGGCTGGCCGCGAAGAGTATGAGGTAACCAGCGGATCCGTCACGTACAAAGGCGAAGACCTGCTGGACCTTGAAGCTGAAGAGCGCGCCGAAGAAGGCGTTTTCCTCGCGTTTCAATACCCGGTTGAGCTGCCGGGCGTGAGCATGACGAACTTCCTGCGCGAGGCGGTCAACTCTGTGCGCGAAGCGCGTGGTGAAGAGGAGTTGGGTGCTGCCGACTTTCTGAAGCTGGTGCGCGAACGCGCCAAGCTGGTAGATCTGGATCCCAGCCTCACCAAGCGGTCGGTCAACGAAGGCTTTTCCGGTGGCGAGAAGAAGCGCAACGAGATTTTCCAGCTCGCTATGCTGGAGCCAACCCTCGCAGTGCTCGACGAAACGGATTCGGGCCTCGACATCGATGCGCTGCGCACAGTGTCCGACGGGGTAAACAAGCTGCGCTCTGACGACCGAGCGTTCATCCTCATCACGCACTACCAGCGTCTGCTCGACTACATCGAGCCAGACCACGTACACGTCATGGTGGATGGCCGCATTGCAGAGTCGGGCGACAAGGACTTGGCGCTCCGCCTCGAAGAAGAGGGCTACGAGCGCTTCCGTCGCGAACCGGCAGCGGTGTAATCCTGTGCGGCCCACGGTTGCTTTCCATGCACGGTGGGCCGCCGCCCTTTTGTCTCGCTGATTCGCAACGTATCCCGCATTCCTATGTCTACCACTACCCTCGATACCAGCGCCCAACCCATCGACCGGTTCGTCTCGGCTTTTCAGGTGAACCACGGGCAGGCGCTCAATGGCGCAAACACCTCGGTGGCACGCCATCGTGAGGACGCCATCGCCCGATTCAAAGAGCTGGGCGTTCCCACACGCAAACAAGAAGCGTGGAAGTACACCAACATCGCCACGGTGCTCGACCGTTCGTACGCGCTTCCCCTGGCGCCTGCTCGTCCCGACGTATCGGCCGATGACCTTGCGCCGTTTCTGATTGATGACCTGGACGTGCACCTACTCGTTCTGGTGAACGGGCGCCCCGACCTGTCGCTCTCGCGTCTCGACGATTTGCCTGCCGATGTTACGGTGGCTCCGCTCGCTGAGTCGGGCGACCATCCGGCGTTTGAAGCGCACTATGGCGAATATGCCAACGTGGAGGAGCAGGCCCTCACCGCGCTCAACACAGCGTTTGCTCAAGACGGCGCATTTGTGCATGTACCTTCCGGTACCACCGTAGAGCAGCCGCTTTTGATTCTGCACGTGAATGCAGCGCAGCAAGACCTGCTGATGCAGCCACGTCATCTGTTTGTCGTTGAAGACGATGCCAAAGCCCACATTATTGGGCGGCAGGTGAGCCTCTCGGAGGCCCGTACCTTCACCAACAGCGTCACCGAAATGTACGTGGGCGCGCGCGGCTACCTCGATCACTACGTGCTGCAAGAAGAGCACAACGCGGCCTCACAGGTTACGAACCGCTTCGGCTACCACGAAGAAGAGAGCGTGCTTTCAACCGATACGTTCGTCTTCGATGGCGAGGTGGTCCGTAACAACCTTACGCTTACCCCCGCTGGAGCCCATTGCGAAACGAACCTGTACGGGCTGGTTCTGGGGTATGGCGATATGCATGTGGACAACAACACCCTCGTCGATCACGTCCACGCTGATTGCGAAAGCAACGAGCTGTACAAGCACATTCTGAATGATCGGTCTACCACGGTCTTCAACGGCAAGGTGTTTGTCCATCGCGACTCGCAACGCATCGACGCATACCAGTCAAACGATAGCCTGGTGCTGAGCGATGATGCCGACATCTACACCAAGCCGGAGCTGGAGATCTATGCCGATGATGTGGTATGCAGCCACGGCGCCACCGCCGGTCAGATCGACGAAGAAGGGTTGTTCTACCTCCGCTCGCGCGGACTGAATGAGGACCGCGCCCGCATCCTCATGATGCAGGCGTTTGCCCAAGACGTTATCGATGTGGTAGAGATTGAGCCGCTCAAAGCGCTCATCGAAACCCGCGTACAAGACCGCCTGCGCTCTTTTGCGTAACCCGGTCTGATGTCATCCGTTATACCGGAGCGTGGGCCTGCAGGGCACGCGTTCCGGTTTGCGGTTTACGCACCGACTTGTTTTCCCGACGTTAAACCCTCTTTTGCTCATGTCTGTATCTACTGCTCCTCGGTTTGACGTAGCTGCTATGCGCGATCAATTTCCCGCGCTCAAGCAGTCGGTGTATGACGACGATACGCCTCTCGTATATCTGGATAACGCGGCTACCACGCAGAAGCCGCAGCCGGTGCTCGATCGCCTGCAGCGCTACTACGCCCGCGAGAATAGCAACGTCCACCGGGGCGTGCACAAGCTAAGTCAAGATGCCACCGACTCGTTCGAGGAGGCCCGTGCCGAGGTGGCTCGCCTCATCAATGCACCCGCTACCGAGCAGATCATCTTCACACGCGGTTGCACCGAATCGCTCAACCTGGTGGCCCAGACGTTTGCACGGCCCCAGCTTGGTCCCGACGATACCGTGGTCGTCACGCACATGGAGCACCACTCCAACATTGTGCCGTGGCAGATGGCCTGCGAAGCAACCGGAGCCACGCTCAAGGTGTGGCCGATAAACGACGATGGCTCGCTCAACATGGAGGCCGGTGAACAGCTTCTGGCCGAAGAGCCATTCTTGCTTGCCATCGGACACGTTTCCAACGCGCTCGGCACCATCCATCCGATTGAAGCTATCATAGATACGGCTCACGCACACGGCGTACCGGTCGTAGTGGATGGCGCGCAATCCATTGCGCACCTTGAAGTGGATGTGCAAGCGCTCGATGCCGACTTCTATGCCTTTTCGGGCCACAAAATGTTTGGTCCCACTGGGATCGGTGTGCTGTACGGCAAGCGTGAACTGCTCGAGGAGTTGCCGCCCTATCACGGCGGAGGCGACATGATCGACGAGGTGTCGTTCGATGGCACAACGTACGCTGATCTGCCGCACCG
Source organism: Natronotalea proteinilytica (assembly GCF_055379935.1). Taxonomy (NCBI): domain Bacteria; kingdom Pseudomonadati; phylum Rhodothermota; class Rhodothermia; order Rhodothermales; family Salisaetaceae; genus Natronotalea; species Natronotalea proteinilytica. Next base: position 717,173 of record NZ_AP043947.1, read on the forward strand.
TCTGGAAGCGGGCACGCCGCACATTGCTGGCGTCATCGGATTGGGCGCTGCTGCTCGGTTTTTGCAGCAGATCGATTACGATGCGATGCAGGCGCATGAAGATGAGGTCCTGCAGTACGCCCACGAACAGCTGGAGGCGATACCCGGACTGCGCCTCGTCGGTACAGCTGCCCACAAGACCAGCGTGTGCTCGTTTGTGCTCGACCATGCCCATCCGTACGACGCTGGAACCATCTTAGACCGCTTGGGCATTGCTGTACGCACCGGGCATCACTGCACACAACCGCTCATGGAGCGACTCGACCTTCCCGGCACCATCCGCGCCTCGTTTGCCCTCTACAACACCCGCAACGACGTAGATCGCCTCGTGGAAGGCCTCGATCGCGTTCAACACATGTTCGGATAGCCCGCCTTCACTCTTTTGCTCATTTTGTTGATCCCGATGGCTACCGATACAATTGACGACCGCGCGCAACGCATCGTAGACGACTTTGCCCTCTTTGATGACTGGATGGGACGTTACGAGTACCTTATTGAAATTGGCAAGGACCTGCCGCCGATGGATGAGGCACTGAAGCACGATGCTAATCGTATTCACGGCTGCCAGTCGAAGGTGTGGATTCATACCGACCTCGACAATGGCCACATGCAGTTTGATGGCGACAGCGATGCAATGATTACTAAGGGCCTTGCGGGCCTGCTCATTCGCGTACTTAACGACCAACCGCCCGAAGCAGTACGCGACGCCGATCTGTCATTTATCAACGACATTGGGATGCGCGAGCACCTGTCTTCAACCCGCAACAACGGACTGCACGCCATGATCGAGCAGATTCGTGAACGAGCCGAAGCCATAGAGCGGGCTGCTAACTCCGACGCTGTTTCATCTTAAGATCCTACATACCGTTATGTCTGACACTGCCGCCCAACCAACCGACGAAGCCGCCAACGAAACGGCCAGCGAGACAGAGGATCCGCGCCTCGATGACAACCGCTCGTTGGAAGTGCCCGACGTGGTTCCTGCACACATGCAAGATGATCCGGAGGAGCATACCCAGCTTTATCGCATGATCGTTGATGCGGTCTCTGAGATCTACGATCCGGAGATCCCCGTCAACGTGTTCGACCTTGGCCTCATCTACAACATCGACATCCACGACGATAAGCATGTCGATGTGCTGATGACACTCACAGCGCCCAACTGCCCAGCCGCTGGCATTCTTCCCGGGCAGGTGGAAGACGCTGTGCGCTTCGTCGATGGCGTGAAGAGTGTGTACCTCGAACTCAGCTTTCATCCTCCGTTTACGCCCCAAATGATGTCGGAAGAGGCGCAGCTTGAACTGGGCTTTATGTAATGCACCGTACCCTCCGACTCCAACGTGAGTGTTCTCGTTCATGACCTCCTTGTTTGCTCGCCGTGAAATACGCCTCCACTCTTGCCATGGCCACCCACCTGCTCGCCGAGGGGCGGGTTGGGGATGTCGTGCGCATGGTGGAGCCGTTAATCGAGCAATCCAGTGCAGAGTTCGACTCCGATGCAGAGCCGGGAACGCTGCGCTTGCATGCACTGTGGGCCCAAGTGCTTTGCACAGCACGTCTTGATCCCAATGCCGCGCAAACACATCTTCCTGCTCAGCACACCGAGTTGAACCACGCACCAACGCGTGCACGGGCCGAGGTCGCTCTGTGGAACGGATGGGTGGATGTGCTAAAGGGGACTAGCAAAGACGTGCTTGCCCGCGCCCTGGCGCGCCTCGACGCTGCCGAACGGTTGTTCGAGAGCGTGCTGCATCAGCCCGGACGCTATTGGGTTTTGATAGGACGTGCACAGGCATACTTTGCGCTGGATGAGTATCACTTGATGCGTCACACGCTTGACGAGGCGCAGGCGTTGGGTACGCATCAGCAGCATGCTCTGGGACGTCTTTGGCTGCACGATTTGCAAGTTCCAGCGCTTCGGTTTCAGGGGCATTACGACAAAGCCACGCAGCATGTTGAACAGCTCAAAGAAACGGCGCACTCGCTAGAGCAATCGCGCTGGGTGGGGCACGCGCAGGCGCAAGAGGCGGCGCTGGCGTACGATCAGGGGGCCGCCCCCGATGTGATCGTAGAGCGCGCCACCACTGCCGAAACGCGGCTTCAAGGCACCACAAACTGCCGCCCGTATCCACTCCTGGCCGCCTACCACGCCCACATCGGAGCCCTCATGCGTGCGAGTCAGTGGAGCGAGGCTCGGGCCTGCCTCGACGATGCGCTGCATGCAATGCGCGACTATCCGCTCGGCGAGGTGCACCTTCACTCGTTACGTGTGCGTCTTGCTCTGCGTATGGGTAATTTGGATGCCGCCCGCGAACGATTGCGTACCGTCATCGAACGAGCCGACCGGTTGCCCCACGGGCTGCACCGGTCGCACTTGGCTCTCCTGCGCGCTGAGGTTGCCCACCGAGCGCACGATCGTAGTACCGCCAATCAGTGGACCGAACGTGCCTACCAGAATGCGCGTGAAACAGGACATCAGGGCAATCAGCTGCGCGCGCTGCTGGCCCACGCACAACGGGCCCTTGCTTGCGACGATAGCGATTTGGCGCGAACTTATATGCAACGTGCCGAATCATACGACAGCTATCGGTCGGTGCTTCCCTTTGCCGCGTCGTGGATGCACACCGAAGCAACGCTCGCCGCCCACAGCATCGACGATAACGAGTCGGCTTCCTACGCAGTGCGGCGCTATCTGCAAGCCCGCGACACCTATCTCTTGATGGGTGATTCTTTGTCTGCCGCCCAGGCGACGCTTGCGTCGATATCTCCGGCCGACCATCTCAATGCACCTCCGCTGGAGCTGCCCGATGCCTTGAATGAGGCTGCGGATGCCTTCACCAATGCGCGGCGTCCCGACGAAGCAGCTCAGGCGGCCCGCGCGCGGCGACGCTTTGCAGCTTCTACGCCTGCGGCAGACCACACCCCGCTCTACCAACGGCTGGGCCACTTGGCCCGTGCGTGTGCCGAAAGCGCGCCCACCCATGCCAGTATTGGCACCGCGTGCAGCCACTTTCTTCAAGCAGATAACCACGTGCGTGGCCTCCAACTCATGTACCGACCGCGTCACGCACGTGCTGCCTGCCGCGTGGCCGACATAGGACACACCGATACCGATACCACAACGACCCTCTCATATCCCACCACAGAAGAGCCGCGCCTGAAACTGACGCTCCACACAACGGCTCCGATTCCCGACCTATCGCGTGCTATAACGATCCGCCTGCCGGTGGTGCTTATGGCGCTCGACCGCGTACCATCTTCTCACGGAGCCTCCTCGGTCGCGTCTTCGTCTGTTCGCTTCCCAGATGCGTTCATCGCTGAAAGCACTGCGATGCAAACGTTAAAACGTCACATCCAGCGCGTGCACGCCAGTCATAGCCCAGTGCTCGTTACCGGCGAACCTGGTGCAGGCAAAGCCCTTGCCGCACGGGCAGTGCACGCCGTGAGTGAACGCCGAACCCACCCGCTTCATACGGTAGAGGGCGGCGCGCTACAGCAGCACGAATGGGCCGCTCACCTTTTTGGACGGATCGAAAACGGGATGTATACACCGGGCGTCTTTGATCAGGCAGATGGCGGCTCGGTGTTGCTTAAGGCCGTTCATCGGATTCCTCGCAGCGTGCAAGATCAATTGCTGCGGATGCTAAATACGGGCTGCATGTTTCCGGTTGGAAGCGACTCGTGTCGTCATGTAGATGTGCGTCTGTTAGCCACCGCTCCGTGGCCCGATGACGCGCCTCCTGAAACCGCTATGCGCCCAGAACTTGCCCACCGACTCGGCATCATTACCTTGCAGATGCCATCATTGCGCCACCGCCGCGAAGACATTCCGGTGCTGGTACGTCACCTCCTCAACACACTGCGCGCGCCTCAAACCCCGCTGGCCACCATTACTCAGCAAGCCCTCGATGCCCTCATGCAATATGAGTGGCCCGGCAACGTGCGCCAGCTCCGCAACGAAATTGAACGCGCCTTCATGGCCGTCCGAAACGAACCGACCCCCCATCTTACGCTCGACGTATTTTCGGCACCCATTCGTGAGAGCCAGTCAACAGAACCCCCTGCTACACACCCCTACGACGCACTTCTGAATAACGAAGCGTCGCTTGACGGCGTCTTGGCTCAAACCGAAAAAGCCGCTATTGAGCATGTGCTGCGTGCTCACGATGGCCATATCTCCGCCTCCGCCGATACGCTCGGCATTTCCCGACAGGGACTATACAAGAAGATGAAACGTCTCGATATAGATGCTCAGGCGGTTGTTGCCTCCTCGTAATCTTACTGATGTAGTACGCTGACCTATGATTCGCCTTGACCATGCCTCGATCATGACTGCTAACCTGGAGGCTTCTGTTGCATTCTATGAGAATGTGCTGGACCTGTCGTTGCGCGTGGTTGAAGACGATCCTATTCGCGATGGACGCCGGCGCGCCATGCTTACCGACTCGGAAGGGTGCGACCTCATCGAAATTATGGAGGTTACCGATATGGAGCATCCCACCGTACCGGGGCGCGGCGGTATCCATCACCTGGGGTTTGCGTTGCCCGAGGACGAATGGCACGCCTTACGCAGCCGGTTAGATGCCGAGGAGTATCCGTATCAGGAAGTCGGCCCCCGCCTGTTTGTCCGCGATGCTGATGGCCTTGTTCTGGAAATCGAAACGACGTAGTGACACCCCGCTCTGTTCAAGATAATGGCGTTTGAAAGAGGCACGTTTCAACCATTTTGACCTGCGACACAGCAGTAAGTGAAGTCAAGTGTCAATGTTGGTGTTCAGGGGGAGTGAAAGCCTGTCCGATGATAATAACAAAACACCTGTCATGGTGAGCACGCGACGGGCCCCACCCGGAGCACGCCGAACCATCTCCTCGGCGTTCAGCAGCTTAGGGTCGAGTGGGCAGCCTTTCTTCTCTCGCTGTCATCCCGACGCCCCCGGCGGAGGGATCTCAACGCCCGCCGTCCACCCATCTGACACCGCGCACAAAGAAACCACCCCGCTCTCCTGCAAAGAGAACACGCGGAAACAGAAGGACGCAGAGCGTCCATTCGTCCGTCGCGACGCAGAGCATCGCGACGAGGGGACAAGAGTGTGAGTTATTCTCGGTACATTAGGAGACACATGCGTTACCTGAAGATTGACCTGTGACACAGTACTACTGCCACACCTGAATCTTAGGGTAGAAATCTTAGGGTAGAGCATGAATTGCCAACACGCATAGTCATCCCAGCCAAGGCGCCCCAGCGCCGTAGAGCCGGGATCTTCTCTGGCAACGCAGTCGGATTATTGGCACCACACCACCCAAACTTTAGCGTGTAACGCAGCACTTACTGCGCTTTATCACCAGACTCTGCAGGGGGGGGCTGTGAAGCTGTAGGGCTATCATCAGGCGTGGTCGCATGCTCCCCCTGCTCTTTTGGCGTTGGGGCGTCTCCCGATGACGAGGGCGGTGTTTTAGAGCGACGCTTTCGCTTCGATGTGGGGGTGCGGCTCGATTTGGCACGTTCCAACTCTTCGCGCTTCGCTTCGATCTTAGACGGAATTTCGCTGATGCGTCGAGCCAGGGGACCTTTTTCCCGCTCACGACGCGATGGCAGCGGACCCATAACAAATCCGAAGGGCTTGAGTGCATCCACCTCGTCAAACACCACTTTCAACATAGCCCCCATGGGAATGAACAAGATCATGCCGGCAAAGCCCCACACTTGCGCGCCCAGAAAGAGCAGAAGCAAGGTGGTAAGCGCATTCATGCTCACTTGACTACCGACGATGGTGGGCGTGAACAGATTGCTTTCAAAAAGCTGGATCACGTAAAAGCTCACCAAAATGATCGCCGGATAGATCAACGAGTCCATGGTGAGAAACGCATAGACGACCGGCAAAATAGATCCGAGGATGGGGCCAATAAAAGGAATCACATTGAGCAAAGCCGCAAACACCCCGAAAAACACCGCATGGTTCACTCCAACCAGAAGGAGCATCACCGAGTTAATCACCGATAGGATGGCAATGACGATGAGCATGCCGGTGATGTATTGCTGAACCACCCGCTTCACGTTTTCGGCTACGCGCGACACATGCTTCGTGCGTTCCGGGTCGCCTTGCCCAAAGGCGCGGAGCACAAACTCCTTCAGCAGACTTCGAGAGATGACTAGAAAGAAAATGAAGACAGGCACTAGAAAGGCTGCCGTAATAGTGGAAGCGGCTCCGGCGAGGCCTCGTGCCAGATCGGCGGCGTTGTCGGCCAGGTATTCGACGGCGGTGGTCCCAAGCGTACCTAACTCAACGAGCCCTTCTATGCCGAACCACTCGCTCATGAGTGGTTCAACAGTAGTCAGCATTTCTTCGATGCGTCCCTGGATTTGGTCTGCATCTTGCGCAAACGAAGCCAACTGCGTATAGAAGAAAAATCCCAACCCAACTAGGGCTGCAGTAGCCAAGACCATGGTAAGCAGCCCGGCGGCAATACGGGGCACCTTATACCGCTCCATCCAGCCCGAAACGGGAGCCAGCAAGATGGCTAGAAAGAGCGCAAAGAGCAGAGGAATCAGCACGGTTTTTGCCACGATCATGGCATATACCGTAAGCACCCCGCCGGCCAATACGGCCGTGTAGGTAATGTACCAAGGGTACGAAGAAGCGGACATAGTGCAGGGAGTCGTCAGTAAGAGTGGGCTTCAGCCTGCACATGGCCCGCAATCAACTCCCGTAGTAATCAACGCAACTACGGAGTTGGCATGGCTGGAGCGTCATCATCAGCCTCGGGGGTTGGGGCCGATCCAGGCGAAGGAAGTGCTTCTCCTTCAGGCATGGTACCGCCCTCTTCGCGGACGCGCTCTTCCTCTTGACGAGCCAGGGTAATGGCTTGGTCAGCCCGTTCATAGTACGGGGAGTCTGAGCCTACGATGTCTTTCACCGCTTCAAACTCTTCAACAGCTTCATCCACGCGCCCAATGTACAGGTGCATGATGCCTCTATTGAAGCGCGCCTGAAAATGTTCGGGATCATCTTCAATGACCCGGTTGATCTCGTCTACCCCCCGCATAGGCTGATCGGTTTGAAGCATCGCAGTAGCCATGTCTGTACGCACGTCAAGGTTGTCAGGCTCTTGGTCAAGCACTTCCTGATACGCATCTACGACATGTGGAGCCACCTGTGGGATAGCGTTGCTCGTGCCTCCCTGTCCGAGCTGCTCCATCCAGCTATACAGCAGGTCGCCGGTACGACGCCATGCATCTGGGTCGTTGGTGGCTGTGGCCATGGCATGTTGTTCTTGCGCAGCACGTCCCAAATCGCCTATACCAATGTACAGATTCACCAGCTCCTGTTGGATCGTCTGCTGCATGAGCGACTCCTCTTCCTGTTCTATTGCTGCTTGTAACGAGTCGGCTTCTGCAGCGACATCGCCTGAGAGGTCTTCGGCATAGCGCGCCACGAGCTCATCAACGGTGAGTGTTTCGGTTGCGGGGCCACTTCCCATGGGAGCCGCTTCCCCTTCGGCGCGCTCGCTTGGATCGGCGCCAATCACATTGCCGGCCTGTTCTTCCGCAGCGGTGCGCGCAAGAGGGTCGCCTCCACGCTCGCTAAGGAGCGTAGACCCAAAGAGCACAGCAATCAACAACACAGCGCCGCCTCCTACCCACATCAACTTGCGGTTGATAGCGGCATCGTCAAAGTCATCGCTGGTGGCGTCGGAAGGCGTCGGTTCGGAAGAGGCAGCAGCCTCCTTGCCCGTAGGAAGCCCGGCTTCTGACGCGGGCACCGGGGTGCCTTGTTCGGTTGGCTGAGGACGCTCTGCCCCGCACTGCCTACAGAATCGGTCGTCTGCTTCGAATGCCGTGCCACATTCAGTACAGTACGCGGCACCATGTGCAGGAGAAGCGCCATCGCCTTGTGGCACCGGTGGAGTCTCCTGCGGCGGCTCCTCCGGTGCGGGAGATGCCTCCTCGTCTTCGTCGGATGCCTCGGTCGACTCAACAAGTACATAGCCACACAAATCACAGGCGGCGGCATCCGCAGCAATCTGGGCTCCACACGAGGGGCAAGGGATTGTAGAAGCCATCTGATCAAGAACAGGTCGATGGAAAAAAACAACATGCTAGCGTATGCAACTAACACGGATTACGAAAACGATACGGTATCGCCCTTGATTCGGAATGTTGTGCAAATCTGTGGCGCAGCACCCGATTGAGGGCACGTTGCATTGTCTACTCTCTATCCATTCCATAGCCCGTTACGGTACATTTACAAAGACCAAGCACGAACATCGAACGTCTCCGGGATTGTTGAAGTAGAGCACATGGTATTTATGGTGCTTTTCCTTATCCCATACTTTTATGGATGTCAACACGCATTATACCCAATGGCAGTGGCAGGCTCCACTCGGACTTCTTGCCGTAGGGGCTGGGGCCAGTTGGATAGGACATGCCACCCTTAAAAAGGCAGACTCAAACACGTCTGCAACCGCGTGGGTGCTTCATGGTACGGGAGCGCTTATCTTGTTTAACGCGGGGCTATGTCTCTTTGCAGATGCCACCAAGCACCGCATGCATTACGAGCGTTTGCATGAGGCGGACAAGGCGGCGCAACCGAACGATACCACACGCGTTTCTGAAGCAGCTTAGGACCTTCCCCTTCGTATCTGTTGGATTGAACGAGCAAGCCCTTGAGTCTTACCGTCGTTGCGAATCGCGTCCCGATACGAAAGTCCGAAGACGGCCAATGGACGCCCTCGGTAGGCGGGCTTTCTACGGCCCTCTTGCCCGTCCTTCGAGATCGAGGCGGAAGTTGGGTCGGCATGGGAGAAGATCCCAGCCTTCCCGAGCGCCAGCCGTACCCTGCCGACAATCCCGAATTTACCGTCCGCCGCGTTCCGCTAAGCTCCGAGGAACTCGACGGGTATTACTACGGCATGTCAAATCGGGCGCTGTGGCCGCTCTCGCACTATATGGTTCAGCACTTCGAGCCCAACCCCGACTTCATGGAGGTCTATCGCAGCGTCAACAAGCGCTTTGCGGATGCGGTGCTCGATGAAACCACCGGGGCCGATGACATTTGGGTGCAAGACTACCACTTGATGCTTGCCCCCCAATGGATTCGCGAAGAACGTCCTGATGCCACAATCGGCCACTTTTGGCACATCCCGTGGCCTGCCATGGAGGTCTTTCGCATCCTACCGTGGGCCCGCGAACTGCTGCGTGGCCTCTTGCACTGCGACCTAATTGGTGTGCATGTTGACGAATACGTCGATAACTTCCTTGAAAGTGCCGAGGTACTCCTGGGAGCCGATATTGACGGGCAAACAATCCATTACAACGGACGCTCAACCACCGTTGAGGCGCATCCCATTGGCATTGAAGTCGATCGCTTCAAGCAAATGGCCGAGAGCGCCGAGGTCAAAGAAAAGGCCGCCCGATTGCGTGACCGGCTCAACACCGAGTTTATCGTGATCGGCATCGATCGGCTCGATTACACGAAAGGCGTGCTTTCTCGGCTCCACGCCTTCGAGCGGTTCCTGGAGCGCAACCCGTCGTATCATGGACGCGTCAGCTTCTACCAGATTGCCACACCCAGCCGCACCCGCGTCGACTCCTACCAACAACTCAAGCGCGAGGTCGATGAAGCGGTGGGGCGCATCAACGGACAGTTTGCCCGGGATAACTGGGTGCCGGTCAATTATCGTTATCGTACGTATACGCAATTCGAACTGTGTGCCTTCTATCGCGCCGCTGATGCCGCACTTATCACCCCGCTACGCGATGGCATGAATGTGGTCACACAGGAATTTATTACCTCTACGCAGAACGGAGCCCTCATTTTAAGCGAGCTGACCGGGGCGGCATACCTTTTGCCCGAAGCTATTCATGTAAATCCGTACGACCGTGATGGGCTGGCCGACTCGATTCGCTTGGCACTAGAAATGCCTGAGTCCGAACGACGCTCTCGTCTTAAGGCCCTAAAAACCCACGTCGAAGCCCTCGATGTTCATCGGTGGGCCCGTAGGTTTTTAAATACCCTCACGCAGTAACGTTTGTCGTGGCATTATCTACCTTAAGTAGACGGTAATCGATGGACCTTACGAGATAAGACTAGTGGACACACCAGCTTCATCGTGTTCGTCCCTCTTCTTGCATGCCGCTGCACTCCATCGTGTGCTCCGCAGGCTCCCCACTTGGTAGCGTTCAGCGGAGCGTTGCTAGCGCTCCTCGCTGCCACATACTCGAAGGTTCTTTTGTGGGCCTACTTACCATTGAACCGCTACCCCATAGCGTACATGCAATCCCTTTTCAGACAAACACTGTAGGAAAATCCCTACTCGCCGTTTCTTTCTCGCAATGCTTAAGCCCCCATGTCTGAACCTCCTGTCGTTTCTGACCCCCTCTTCTTTCTTGACTACGATGGCACGCTTGCGCCAATCGTAGACGACCCCGCCCAGGCCGTGCCTCACCCGCAGGTGCCCCCGGTGCTGCGCCAGCTGCGCACGCAACATCCGCTCTGGATTGTAACGGGACGTGACTTAGAGAGCCTATCGAACTTGCTTTCCATCGCTATTCCTGCAATAGGACTGCACGGTGCTCAGCAAGGCGTCATCGGACAGTCTAGCGAGCCGCGTCTTCCCGACGATGCCGTTGAAGCGCTCTCTGACCTACAACAGCGTGTACCCGACGAAGAGGGAATCAACGTGGAGTCGAAACCACCTACGTTTGCCGTCCACTATCGCCATGCCCACAACCCAAACGATGCTCGCAAACGGCTGCGCGCATGGGTTGACACCGCGCCCTCGTTTCTCGATGCCATTTGGGGAAAGAAAGTGGTCGAGCTGCGCCACACCGACCACAACAAAGGGCGCGCCGTGCAAGACGTTACCCGCGACCATCCCAACCACACGCCCGTTTACATCGGTGATGACGTAACCGACGAAGATGCCTTTCGCGTGCTGGCCGATTACGACGCAGCGTGCACCATTAAGGTGGGTCCTGAAGACACAGCCGCTCAGTATCGGCTTGCAGATGTGGAGGCTGTGGTTGCTTATCTACGCCGCTATCTCCCCAGCAAAGGATAGGCGGTCACTCCCAATTGCTCCTCGTCGCGTGCCGGCATGTCTCCTGCTCTGCCGTATCTGCCTCGCCGGATGCTTGGTCATCCTGCAGAGGTGGGGGTGGAGGCTCTCCAAACCAACGGGGCGGGTCGTATCCCGATCCTCCAAAGGGGTGGCACCGACTCACACGGTAGATCGTCAGAATCAACCCTTTTACAGCGCCATACTCACGAAGCGCCTGTTCAGCGTACGATGAGCATGTAGGATGAAAGCGGCACGTAGGCGGCGTAAATGGCGAAATCGCATTTCGGTACAGCCACAGGAGCCCCAACAGCACGTAACGCGGCATTCGCCAGATCGTGCGCGCTATTCGATAAGTAATGTCTCGTAGCGTGTGCATAGCGTTACCCCATACGCCCATCTGATTCGAAGAGATTCGCTGACCTACCCAACAAAAAAAACCGCCTGTCCTCAAGGCAAAGAGAACAGGCGGAGCTATAGACGTTGTTGGTCAGAGTCGGCTACGCGGCGAGTGAGCTATTCAACCCGTACGCGCTGCCGTCCGATCTTGTAGCTACCGCTCTTGGCACGGATCTGCTTGACATATTCGCTGGGCACATCCACCGTGGTGTGGCCTGCGTGGATGTCGATACGCCCGATGGCGCTTCCAGGCATTTTGGTGGCGCTGGCCAGCGTACCCACGACCTGCCCGGGCCGCGTGTTGTTGCGTTTGCCGGTGTTCAGGCGCAGGCGCACCATGCCGTCTTCGTGCGAGGCAACGGGCTGGTCTGCTTTCTTGGGGGATGCAGGGCGGTTCGCCTTCGCGCGCTGCTTGCGAGCCACCTGAAGGGCGGCAGCGGCTACGTCGAGCGGGTCATGGCCTTCGTCGGCCAGCGCATCTACGATAGCGCGCTCGCGTGAGGTGTTGTTGGATGCAATCCACTCGGACACCTCAGAACGCAGCTTTGCATCTCGATGCGTCTGCACATCCGATTCGCTCGGTACGTCGGTACGAACAATGGTTCGCTTGATGTGGCGCTCGGTGTGCTTCAGGCGCTTGTGGCGGTTCGGCGTAACGAGCGTAAGCGCCGTGCCTGAGCGTCCGGCGCGTCCGGTGCGGCCCACGCGGTGCACATACACCTGCGGGTCACGCGGCAGGTTGTAATTGAAGACATGCGACACATGGTCGATATCGAGTCCGCGAGCGGCCACGTTGGTGCCGACCAGAATGGTAATGGCACCGCTCCGAAAGCGATCCAGCATGCGCTGCCGCTCGGGCTGGTCCATCTCGCCGTTGAGCGCCCCGGCGTTGTATCCCTTCGACTGCAGCGTATCGGCGAGCCGGAAGGTGTCGTTGCGGGTGCGTGCAAACACAATGGCGCTGGTGATGTCTTCCGTCTCCAGCAGACGCATGAGCGCTGGTGTGCGGTCGCGCTTCGACACGGGATAGTAGCGCTGTTCAATGCTGGATACGGTGCGCTCCTTCGGCTCCAGGCGGCATGACTCGGGATTGTTCAGTTGCTGCTTGGCGAGACGCTGAAAGTCATTCGACATCGTCGCCGAAAAGAAAGCTGTCTGCCGCTCATCGGGAGTGGCGCTGAGGATCGCCTTGATGTCGTCGATAAAGCCCATGCTGAGCATCTCATCGGCTTCATCGAGCACGGCAACCTGAACGGTGCTCAGGTCGAGGGCCTTCTTCCGGATAAGATCGAGCATGCGTCCGGGCGTGCCCACAACCACATCTACGCCCTTCTTAAGACGGCGAATTTGGCGCTGGTACGGCTGTCCACCGTAGATCGGCAGGACCCGAATGTTTAGTCGGTTGCCATAGGTATAGACCGCCTCGGCGACTTGTTTGGCGAGTTCGCGCGTGGGGGTCACGACGATGCCACGGAGCGTGCCGGTGCCTTCTCCAAGGGTATGGAGCATCGGAAGCGCAAAAGCTGCGGTTTTACCCATGCCGGTCTGCGCCTGCCCGACGACATCGCGTCCCGCCAGTTGTGCGGGGATGAGGGCTTCTTGAATGGGGGTAGGAGTGGTGTAGCCGCGTTCGCTCACGGTTTCGGCGAGCGAGGCATTCAGCCCGAGGGCTGTAAAAGAGGTTGACATAACACTGTGCATATTCAGAACGGGCCTTCGCGAGATGGGCCTCAGCGATAGCCTGCGAAAAACAATCCGCCACTTCGTCCTGTCCAGCAATGAGCCGGAAAACCGCACATGAGCAGTGGGGCGTCGGCTCCTCAAACGAGTCGGACGACCCAGGGTGCGGAAACTATGTCCCTGTACACGATGCTGCCGAGCGAAGGATGTGCACAGCGCGTTTGCTTCGTGCGAACACTATGGGGATTTGTGTACCATACGTCAGTGCGCAACGTGACAGCGTGTTGTGGTACGTGTTTAACAACGTGCCATCCGAGACGCGTGCCGTCTCGACAGCATTCGCCTTACAGGGCGTCGGGGACGCAAGCGGGGACTCGCCTCCGGTTGCGTTATAAACCGTATCCCACACAATTCCAACTTTGACCTGTAACAGCGCAGCCGTAGATGCCCTTCAATTATTGGCTCCCAATTGATCCATCGCGTCATACACATTATCGCGATGGGTGGCTGGGTTACGGATTCCAAAAAATCGGACCTCTGCGTCGTCGGAGCCCGATGAATAGAACGATAGATCGCCCAGACCCAGGAGGCGTTGTCCCAGGCTCTGGTTCAGCTCTACGCTGCGCAGGTCGGCCAGCCGAATGCTTTGCTGATTGCGCGAGATGATTCCTTGATGGCGCGATATACGGTTTTCGTCGATGGTGAACCGCCACGAATAGCGCTGCATCAAGATATATCCATAGAACAAGACCGCCGCCCCTGCGCAGACCAACGCCACAGGGAGTCCGATGCCTGTGATTCCAATGATAATAGCAGCAATGATAAGTCCGTTGGCCAGAAAAAGGGTAGGCCAGTAGTTGCGCCAAGCAGGACGCAATGAAATCTCGACGTTAGCCATACAAGGTAGCGGGTATTTGTCAGTAGGTTGATGGGATGCCAACCTACAAAAGCATGAAGCGGCGATCAAATCATGGTGCAGGCAACGAACGCAGCATGTGCACGTAGCAGAAAACCACGTACGGTTTATGTATTCAACGGCTTCTATCTGTGGCTACCGACTTGCTTTCTCACGTTCAGTTCGATGATGATGGTCTTATAGCAGCAATTGTGCAAGACCATGCCACCGGCGACGTACTCATGATGGCGTATATGAATGCTGCAACTCTGCAAGAAACGCTCGACACCGGACGCATGGTGTACTGGAGTCGGTCGCGCCAAGCTGTGTGGCGTAAGGGCGAAACGAGCGGCAATGTGCAGCATGTCCGCGAGGTTCGCATCGACTGCGATGGCGATGTATTGCTCTTTCAAGTGGAACAGGTCGGCGATGCAGCGTGCCATACGGGCCATCGCTCGTGCTTCTATCGCCGCGTAGATGATGGCTCTCTCGTACGTGACGGTACACAAGTCTTTGATCCTGACGAGGTGTACGGCGCGTAGTCCCAAAGCCGGCGTATCAACAGAGCCTCCAATAAACCCTTCCATATGTTATGGCGGAAATACTCGATGTATTGGGGTCGTACTGGATCAAGTCCCGATCGTTGTGTAAAGAGGTCTTCTGTCAGGCTTCAAAGTTAAGCGGCTTTGGGTACGGGATTGTTGGGCTGCCTATCAGCGTATTCGAGCTGCGCTCTCCATTGGACGTACGCGTCCATGGTGAGGTATCTCCGGCCATGGCCCCACTCTTCGTGCTGTTCAGCACAGAGCGCTCCGATCAACCGCCAGGCCGATTGCATATTTGGAAAGATACGCACGACCTTCTCGCGCCTACGGATCTCCTCAATGAACCGTTCGATCATGTTGCTCGTCCGGAGGCGGCGCCGGTACTTCGCGGGAAGGGCCAGGACAGCGGTGGCGTCTTCGAAGCCCGCTTCCAGTACTTTGAGAGCAGTCGGGGCCTTCTCCTGAAGCTCGGGCGTGACTCGCTCCAGCGCTTTGCGCGCATCCTCTGGGCTTGGGGCCTCCAGGATCTTGTCAAGCATCTCATGTACGCGCTCTTTGCGGGAGGCCGGCACGCGGTCGACTACGTTGCGCCGAAAGTGGGCCTGGCAGCGTTGCCATATCGAACCCGGGAAGCAACGCTGTATCGCTCCGCGTAGCCCTTCATGAGCATCTGAGGTGATCACCTCCACGCCCGAGAGCCCACGCGCCTTCAGGTTCGAGAGGAAGGTTCTCCAGCCTTCGCCCGTCTCACGAAAGCCGACGTTGATCCCGAGAATCTCCCGGTAGCCCTCTTCACTGATTCCTATGGCAATCATCATGTAACCCCTAATCACCGTAGTGGATCGCACGGCCTGCTGACGCCGCACCTTCACCTGCATCGCATCGACAATGAGGAAGGGGTATTCATGCTCTAACTCACGTTCGGCCCAGGCTGCTACCTGCTCATCAAGGGTCTGCGCCAGGCGCGAGACGGTCTGTCGGCTAAAGCGTCGCCCGCACAGCTCATTGGTAATCTTCTTCACCTTGCGGGTCGAGACGCCCTGGACCACCATCTCCATCAAGGCCAGCACGAGGGCTTTCTCGTTGCGTTGATAGCGCTCAAAGAGTTCCGTTTTGAAGGTGCCTTTGCGATCACGGGGCACCTCCAGTTCGAGCGTTCCAACACGCGTAGTGAGCTTGCGTGTGTAGGACCCATTGCGGTACCCCCGGCGCTGCTCGGTTTGTTCACTGGGTCCGGCACCGAGGTGCGCAGTCATCTCTGCCTGAAGCAACTGATTGAACAGCGCCTCGGTCAACACCTCCATGCCGCGCTCGCCAAAAAGCATCGCTTGGATTTTCTCTTCTGATATCGTAAACTGTAAGTCGGCCATCGTTGGTATGTTAGGTTTGTGATTGGTGGATCTTTCTATAACCTAACAGAAGACGGTGGCTTTTTTCTATCGGCTCGACTGCTTTACACAAGAATAAGGACTCAACCTCGTACTGGTGGGTGCTTGTCATTCTGATTGTATTCGTGTACAGCGCGTTTGAAGAGTGGCTGTCGTTTAAATCAAAGCAGCGCGAATTGGGAGCGTCAGCAGACGACTTAGAAGACCGATTAGATGCGATGCAACGGGAGTGGGATGCTGAGCGGGCCCAGCTTAAGCAGCGCATTGAGCATCTGGAAACAATTGTCACGAGCGAAACCTGGGATGCGCTCCACGACGACGCCACGGTGCCGCTTACGGATCAGCACGAGGAGCCATCACAGCAAGAGAAAGCAGAACGAGTGGCTCGCCATCTGCGCAACCGCTAAGCACGCTAGTGCTCTGTCACCCCTGAATGTTAGAGTACGGAGACCGTGACAAATTTTGTGTCCCAACCCCCACCAAAAAAACCTGTCATGGTGAGCGAAGCCGTACCCTCTCCTCTGCGTTCATCATCTTAGGGTCGAGTGGGCAGCCTTCCTTCTCTTGCTGTCATCCCGACGCCCCCGGCGGAGGGATCTCAACGTTCGCCGTCCACCCATCTGACACCGCGCACAAGCCCCCCGCTCTCCTGCAACGAGAACACGCGGAAACAGAAGGACGCAGAGCGTCCGCATTTCGTCGCGACGCGGAGGGGCCGAAGGTCATGCCGGTTGTACATCGCGACGAGGGGGCAAGGGGGGGCGTTTTGCTCGGTACGTTAGGGTGCAGCGTTACCTGAAGATTGACCTGTGACAGAGCACTAGTTAGGTGCGTGAGACACTCGCCCAGCGGCATCAGCAGATACGGGCAGTTCGAAGGCGAATGTCGATCCTTGGCCCTCTACGCTTTCTATCTGGAGCTGGGTGTTGTGTGCTCCCAACAGGTGCTTGACGATAGAAAGCCCCAGTCCCGATCCTCCACGGTGACGGGCCCGGCTTTTGTCAACGCGATAAAACCGCTCGGTCAGTCGATTTAGGTGCTCGGAAGCAATGCCAATTCCGTCATCTTCTACAGCAACTCGAACGCCCTCTCCAACGTGTTCTGCACGCAGGTGAACGTATCCGCTCGCTGTGTTGTACTTAATGGCGTTCTCAGTTAGGTTAGCGAGCACTTGTCGGATGCGCTCGCGATCGGCATGGGCGGGAGGCAAAGCAGACGGTACGGTAGAACGTAATGTGATGCCATGTTTTTCAGCTTTGGGACCCAGCATCTCAATCACTTCATGCATCAACGATTCAATGTCAACCGCTTCGATTTCAAGTGCCAACTGTTCGGTTTCGATGCGTGCGATCTGCGAAAGGTCGCTTGCCAACTGGTCGAGGCGCTGCGTGTTACGCATGATCTTTTCCAGAAAGGAACGGTTCACCGTCTCATCTTCAAGCGCCCCATCGAGTAAAGTCTCGGTAAACCCCTGAATTGAGAAAATGGGTGTTTTGAGTTCGTGCGACACGTTGCCGATAAACTCTCGTCGATACGTTTCCATGCGCCGCATATCATCAATCTCGCGGCTAATCATCTGTCCTGTTTGATACAGCTCCCATAGCAAGGCGTCGAGTTCGTCGCCACGGGGCGAGGGGCTGTCGCTGAGCGCCTCAAATTGATGGGCGCGCAAGTGTTTGAGGGTTGTTCGGAACTGCCGTAAACGGCGGGCCACGATCCACCACACAAATCCATAGGCCACGCCACCAAGTCCGGCGGCGCTCAACCCAACCACGGGCCACGATGCCTGAAGCATCAAAGCCCCGAGTGCTCCGACAAGGGCAACCGGGAGGGCAACTTTACAAGCAAGCCAATACGGATGGTGCGGCCAGCTTAACATAGGCTATCGCTGGTTGGATAAACCCGTAGGCTCAAGACGATCAGGCAGATGCGCTGTAAGGTCGGTAAGAGGCGGAGTTGGGGCTTCTTGAAAGCACTCAAACCGCACGCCGTCTCGCACGCTATCGAGCGGACGATGTTTTTCGATCACGGGCAGGTACGTTTCGTAGCAATGCAGGGCGGTGCGTGCCGTTTCCAGGTCGTTGTCAGAAACCGGTACGATGCAGTCGATGGCTTCGTCGGGCGAGCCGGTAAGATGTTCAGGACGGTCGCTGTCTTCGGCTTGTAACGTGAAAAAAGCCAGGCGCTTTACATCGACAACGCCGTCGCGTAGGGCAGCGCACACAACACGCTTTACGATGGCATGCGTTACAAGGTGGTCGGGGTGCCCACTGATGCCGTGAACGGCGTAGGTAACGACGACATCCGGTTGGAGGCGCACCATATGCTGCCGCACGACGGTTTCTATATTCAGCGGCGACAGGTCAGCGAGTTCGCCGTCGGGTAAGTTGAGTACGTTGAGCGAGCTTAAGTCGAGCGCCTCTGCCACGTGCTGCATTTCTCGGAATCGAACGGCTCCCATTTCGTCTTTTGAGTACTCCAGACGGTGCCGTTGCTTGGTTGCCTCGCCCCGTGTGAGCGTAAGAAGGTGCACATCGTGTCCCGCGGCCCGCTGACGTGCAAGGGCAGGCGCGGGGCCGAAGCATTCGTCATCGGGATGCGGAAATACGTAAAGCAGTGTGGCCATACAGGGATGGAAGTATGAGAAGAAGGCTATCTGTTAAAGACGTTCTGCTACCTACAGAATGAATACGTGAGGAGGTCAGTGCAAGATGCTAGGAGTCCTGCTGTTGTGCTGGGGCGGGCTCATCGGCGTCTTCAATGACTTGGCGAAAGGTGGTGCGCCCGGTGCGCAGCATCCGCCGTACGTACGGATGGCACAGTTGACAGTTATGGCCAAAGCATGCGATCTCCTGCAATTCAGCTACGGTAGATGCTCCTGTATCTTGTGCAATGATGTGCAGCCGTTCAAATGGCACGCTGTAGCAATAGCAACGGTCAATTGTTACAGACATAACGCGCTGGATTGACAGGTGGAGCAAAGTAGAGTAATGGAAAACGGGCGATTCAAGCGCAAGCCCCACAACTTGATAGTACGTACTGTTTATTCGCCATCGAATCAGGCTTGATACGATACTAGGTAGCTCAAAAGAAATATATTTACACCTTGTCATCGCGAGGAAGGAGCCTGCGACTGACGTGGCGCTGTGAGCGGCAGCGAACGAGTACTCCTGGGGTGCGATCTCATGCCCCCGACCTGGACGGTGCTGTCCGGCTTGATGGCACAAGATTGCCGCGTCGCTAGCGCTCCTCGCAATGACATAATCAAAGATACTTTTGTGGGTCTACTTAGAGCCGGAGCCACCATACCGTATCCTCTATTACACATAGGTGCTGCTTACCGAATCGTTTACTCTTCTTCGGCGGATAGTACAAGATGCGCAGGTGCGATGCCTGCGTCATAGCTTTGGAGCTGCGCGCCCTCGCGATCGTGCACTGTAATCGTACCAGGGTCAGCAAATGGGTTGTCGGGGTCGGGGCGTCCTAGATACAGTTGGTCATTGATGGGGGCGTAGGCAAGCGCTCCAATCGGTGGGCCATCAATGGGAATTTGTGTGGTTTCGGAGGGAACGTCCTGGCCATTTTCAGAGCGGGGCAGAATGTATCGCACTACGGTGTTTCCTTCGAGGGTAACGTACAGCTCCTGGTTAAACCCGTCAAAAAAGGCACGCTGCCGGTCGGCGGCAGAGGTAAGTTGGCCAGGCAAGTCGACTACATCTTCAGCCACAGCTGTCAGTGGATTGATGGTAAGCAACGTACCGTTGGTTTCTTCGACAACCTCTCCCTCCTCATTGTGGATCGTGGCTCCGCTGCAGGCTAGCACCAGTCTTTCTTGTCGGCTTGTGAACAGGGCACGCCCCCCATCGCAATCGGGGTTGATAGCCCCTTCTAAAGAGTATGTCCCCCGTTGAAAGATGGGAATCTGTGTCGCCTGTTCTCCATCCTCGTTTATTCCGCTCGTTGCAATGAACAGGCTGCTTCCTATGACGGTTAGCCCTTCAGGCGGTAAGTCCAGTTCGAGGCGTTCTTCAACCGTGCGTTCATTTACATTCACCACAACCACTTCAGGATTGGGGGGCTCTGCGTCAGCATTGTAGCTGGTGGCATACAGTCTAAATCCGTCAGTAATTATGTGCCGAGGGTGTTCAATGTCCTCGATGCGGCCTACTTCTTCTTTGGTCTCCAGGTCAAAAATTCCAATAGCCGATTCCTCCTCAAAAGCCACAAAAAGCTGGGTGTCGGTGACAACGTGGCTTTGGATAGAGGACGAAAAAGAGGGTGTTGTGCTAGCGGTTCCTTCTTCAGGGTCAATCGATGTAAGGCTACTTGTGCCTTCTCCAAAAGCCCCCGCATTTGCGCTGATCACTTCTGCAAGGCGGAAGGTGCTCTGTTCACCTGTCTCTACGTCTGTCAGGTTATCGCACCCAATCAACAGAACAATTAAGACACTGCCTACGACTATAGGCATCGTAGACCGTGCAAATATCGGAATACCGTTCATATTAGCGACCTCATGGACCAATCAGGCAAAAGCAGGCTGAGCGTGGGCACATCTTCCATTGGCGAAGTTATCCAACGTAATGGTGCATCACTTGCTATACCGCTGATGGTGGATTTCGATTCGCTGTGCAGAAGCTCCGGCGATATCTACTCCGCATATCCCGTTCGTGTATGGAGGGGAGCGCTGTCACAAGTCAGCTGTCACAAATCAATCATAGAATATGCCCTTGTGTCGATGCGCCAACAGCAGCACGTTGCTAAACAGATACGACGCGGGAGCGTCTCCGCAGGCGTCGCGACGCAGAGCATCGCGACGAGAGCGATACTGTTCGCTTAGAGCCTAAAGTCAAGAGAGACCTATCACCAGAGACCCATCACCAGCCTGCTTGCCTGCGGTCCGCAGTACGTGTGATTACTCTTGGGCGACACGGACTTCAATGTGTCCGGGAGCAATGCCAGCGTTGAACGACTCGATTTCGGCGCCGCCGGGTTCATGTACGGTTACCGTTCCGGCTGCTCCAAACGGATCATTGGGGGCGGGGCGCCCCAAGTACAGTTGGTCTTCCACCCCGTCATACGCAATCGCTCCAATCGGGTCCCCTTCGACGTCAATCGTCTCCAGATCGTTTGTGGCGGGATCGTAGCGTAGCACGGTCGTACCGTTGATGACAGCAAACATAGCGTTGTTCACAAAATCAAAGGCTACGCGTTGTTGTGCACTGGCCGAGGTGAGCTGGCCGTCGAGGTCTTGCTCATCAATAATTGAGCCATCGGTGTCCATTAAGCGAATAGCGCCGTCGGTTTCGTCGATGACCTCGAAGTCGTCGTTGAAGATGGTGGCTCCAGTACATGCCACAACAATTCGATTTTGCGTGTCGGGAAACAGCGCACGCGGAGCATCGCACTCTGGATCGAACGTCTCAACGACCTCGCGTTCGTTGCGGTCAATTACCACAATGGAGCCGTCTTCGTTACCCATCGCCACATACACACGGTCGTCAATCACCATGAGGCCTTCGGGGTTTTCATCGAGTTCGATGCGTGCTTCTACCGTACGCTCAGGCACGTTCGCCTCGACAACTTCAGGCGCGGATTCGCCGCTAAAGTCTTGTCGGGTTATATATGCAACCGTACCGTCTGATATAATGGTGCGGGGATTTTCGATGTCGGTGATGGAGCCAAGCTCGGCGGCCTCTTCCAGATCAAAGATGCCAACGGTGGCCGTTTCGCCAAACGCCACTAAGAACTGGTCTTGTAAAACGGTGTGACTCTGAATGTACGAATCGAATGTGTCTGTGGTAGTCGGATCTTGTTCGCCTGTGGGGTCAATGAATGTAAGACTGCTGTTTGCACCGCCAAAGGCGCCCGCATTCGCTACAATGACATCAGAGGATTGAAGCGCGGGAAAGCCGTCGTCAGTGTCTGCAAAGTCGCATCCGGCCAGCACGAGCAGGATGGCAGAAAGCAGAATCAGAGGATGGATCAGTCGGGTGCGTAGCATAGGTGTAAAGCGTAAACGGTTCAACTATAGCGTTATGTGTAGCGCAAGGTGCGCATGCTGTGGAGGCACCGGCTGGTTGTTCAGCACGGTGTATTCGACATCAAACAGGTTATTGATTTCCAGTTGGATAGCGAGCGTCATGTTGTCGTACGTATGGCGGATGCGCAGTTGAGCATCAGTTGTTAGATAGGGGGGCTGCGACTGCGACCCGTCGCTGGTGGTGTAGCGGCGTCCTACATAGCGTGTGGTGGCGCCTGCTTCGACAGGACCCATGGTAATTGTTGCATGGGGCTTGACCATGGCTGTGGGTACGTAGCGCAGCGGTTGGTTATACGAAGAGGCGTCGGGAGTAGAGCGATTCCGAGTTTGGGTGTAGGTGGCGTTTAGGCCGGTGTCCAGGTGGATGAAGGAGGCAACGCGCCATTGCGTGCTGGCTGTTGCTTCCACGCCGTGCGTACGTACACGCTCTATGTTACGGGGACTCCACACGCCGTTTTGGCCAGCCTGCCACACAATGCGGTCGGTATGGTGTTGCTGAAAAACAGTAGCCTCTACGCGTGTGGTCTGGTGGTGCCAACGCAGTCCCACATCCAGGCTCCACCCGCGTTCGGGGCGTAGGTCGGGTTGGCCGCCGGGCTGCCAGTAGCGGTCGTTGAGGGTGGACATGCGAAACGAACGCCCGGCATGCGCATGCAGGCGAAGGGCATCGTACGTGGGCCACGGTGTTGCGTTGAGGCCCAACCGTGGCGTAAGCGCCATGCGGTTGGTGCCGTCTGATACGCGATACGCATCGGCTCGGAGGGCAGGGAACAGCCGGATATGGTCCCACGAGCCTACGGTGCTAGCAAATGCGCTCATGTGTTGCTGCGTGGCCGCAGTGCGCAGGCTTGGGTGCTCGGCCCAATCAGACTGCACACGCAGTCCCTGGTTGAGTGCCCATCGCGAACTCATAGCTCCCTCCCATTCAGCCTCGGCCTGCGCGCTGTACGTATGCCCGGTGTCGTCGATGTTTTGAGAGGGATTCTGGTAGCGAATAGCATCATACTGTCCGAAGGCCCGTGTGGTGAGCGTACCGCTGGCCAGGCGCCACCGATGGTGGCCCCATACACGCAGGGTGCGGTCGTGCTGCCGTTCATCATTCTGCACCACTCCGCGCCCGCCAGGCAGCCCACGGTCGGTTTCGGTGTAGAGTCCCGCGAAGCGCGTCCGGTCGGTGTCGGCGGTATGCAGCGTGGCATAGGCGCTCACGTGAGCCCGGTCGGCATTGGCTCGGCGGCGGTCATCGAACGGAAAGTCGCCTTCGTGCTGCTGATAGGTTACCGCGGCGGTTCCAGCCCAGGTTGTGCCTCGCGTACCTGCATGCAACCGCGCCTGCCGGTGGCCATAGGCACCGGCTTCGGTTGTAAGCCCTACCGTAGGCTCCGAAGGGGTGCGCGTACGCAGTTGCACGGCTCCGCCCATGCCGTCGCTGCCGTACAGGGGAGCCGCAGGGCCATGCATCACCTCTACGGTTTCTAGCAATGATGTGGGCAATATCGACAGGTCGGTCTGGCCGAGTTGCGGATTCGCGATGCGGTGGCCATCTAAGAGCAAGAGGGTTTGCGAGGCGCCGGCCCCCCGCACCGAGGCAGTAGCGCTGCCATACGCACTTGCCCTACGCACATGCACGCCGGCGCGCCGTTCTAATAGATCGGCTACGCTGTATCCGCCCGTGCGTGCGAGTGCGGTGGAGTCAAAACGTGTGACAGGAGCGGGAAGGTCGTGCAGCGCGGTGGGAATGCGTGTGGCGGTGACGGTAAGACCGGGCAGGTCCACATGCCACGCTGTGGTGTCGGGCGGTGCGTTGGTATCCGACGAGGCATCGGGGGGAAATGAGTGGGAGGGAGTTGCAGCGGTCGCATGGCTGCCCACGGTAAGCATGCCCCATACAAGTAGCGCAACGATCCATTGATATATCGCCATGCCGCATGATGGGAGGGTCGCTGTCCCCACGCACCATGCATGACATCCAGCGGATGCACACATGCTGGGCCGCCGATGCCGGCCGGTGCGATATATCAACAGAGGTATGCCTTACCTATGGCATACCACGCAAATGGGCTCAACGCCGCTCCCTCTAGTCCCGGAGGAAGGTGACGAGTCGGCATCGCAGGCAGGTCTCCTGGCTTATCGAACGAACAGGGAGTTCCCATAGGCGCCGTCAATAAGGCATGATCCTTCCCACAGGCAACAGACCTGCAGTGGATATGCATCTTGACTACGCCGTTCGATTCACAGTTGCGGGTACAGCTCTCGATTCAGGCATGCGGCCCTCACGAAATTCCCTTTTCATCACTGCCATCATGCAGCGAACCTGTGATGCGGCAAGGCGGCATGCGGTAAAGCATCCACGCTTGCATCTAATAGTATAGCACGCCTCCGGGCAAAGAGTCCACTGCTTCACGCAATCCGAAAACAGAGGTGCCTATCCTCGCAGTCGACGGGCCCACTGGGCCGCGATGTCGGAGGCGTCCGAAGCATCGGGCGTGCGATCTGCTGAAGGTGGATCGAGGGGAGCCGCGTCGTCCGAGAAGCGGTCCCAAGCTTCGTGGGTTACGATGGTTTCGAGGTGCTGGATACGTTCGGTAAGGCGCTCATGCGTCACGTGTGCATCGGCCAGGTCGCTCTCCAACTGGTTTACGGTATCCTTTAGATGCTCCACTTCGGTGTGGCTGACCGGGTCGGTGGTGCCTTGCATTTCAGCCCGTTTAGCAACCCAGGTGCGCATCATGTCGCGCACGAAGTAGGCAATTAAGGCCAGCAGGAGCACCGTGTAGAGGTTCATGGGTCAGACCGATAGTGCTTGAGCGGTTAAGAGGAGGCTTAGGCGGTAGCAGCGGTGGGCAGTTTCATATCCTGCAGAATGCGTTCCATGCCCGCCGCAAACTTTTTGGATCCGCCATGGGAGGGGTGTCGCACGTACACCGATTCCACCCCGATCTCGTTGAACGCCCGCTCGGCTTTGCGTCCGATGGCTACAATGCGCTCGGGTTGCATGATGTCGAGCAAACCGTTCGTGAGGTCGTGCCAGGCGCGCACCTCAGTGCGACGGGGTGTGCGAATGGTGAGGGGATCGTCCGTGTCATGCGGATGCAGCGGCATGCTGTTCCAGATAAAAAAGTGCGGAAACGCCGGTGTCATCACGCGCCAGAAGATAGAGCCGCTGTACTCGGTGTGCGGCTCATCAGCGGTGCTGGTGCGCTGCCCCGATAGCGGAAAGGCATCATCAAGCAGTTGGTCTTCGCTCGTAATTGGGATGCCTGTGAAGCGGCATCCCCATGGTCCGGGAGCCTCGGCCATCATGAACAGGCGTGGGTCTTGCAGCGCGTCAAGGTAGCCACGCAGGTTGGCCCGTCGCACCGCTGGCGCCCCCGGCTGATCCAGTTCCGGATGGCGATCGTGGTACGGGTTGAACGCTTCTTTCGTTGAGGGAATGTCGAACAGATGCGTATCCAGAAGGGACCAGCAGGACTCAGTCATACAAGGTGGATAGATGGCCAATAAGCGCGCAGCATGCAGTACGCACCGACCACTGAAGCCGTTGCATGAACGCTCTGTAGACGCGAAGCCGCCGTCGGTTGCAGGCTCCCTTCTCGTGATGACAATGTTGGTCCCTAACATTCAGAGGAGGCACCTACTGCTCTGTCACACCTGATTGTTAGGGTATGGAGACCGTCCGAAACTCTGTATCCCAACCCCCTTCCAAAAAACCTGTCATGGTGAGCGCCCTGACCGCAGGGAAGAAGTGCTTTTAGAGTGCACGCGACGGGCCCAGCCCGGAGCACGTCGAACCATCTCCCCGACGCTCAGCAGGCTCTGATCGATCGAGTGGCCCTGCTCATTTCGAGGGAGATCTTTACTCACTGCGTTCATCAGTCGCTTCGCTCGTGTCAGGACTCCGCACCTGCTAGACGCAGTTGCTCCGCTCAAGATGACATCATTAAGACGGGGGTGTTGCAACCCGAAGATTGGGCTGTGACAGAGTACTACTGCTGTGTTACGCCTGAATCTTAGGTTAAAGCTTGAGCTATCAACGCTTATAGTCATCCCGGCCAAGACGCCCCAGCGCCGCAGAGACGAGATTCCCCCTGACAACGCAGTCGGATTATTGACTCCGCCTCACCCAAACTTTGACGTATGACAGTGCGGCAGTGTAGGGCTCATCTGAACGTTGCGGTTCGAGATTGTCGTTGTAGGGAAACAGCCTGCGATTCACTTTGACCAAACGGTCTCCAGGCACCCCTAAATCAAAACCATTTTCTCACAGCCCCACCGCCACCCCGTCCAAGCGGGGATCGGCGCTGCCATGATAGGTCGCCGTGCCGTCATCATCATACTGGATGTGCACGCCGTGCGCGCGGCCCCACCGGCTGCGCACGTTGAGCGGCCAGCCGCGGGCTTCCAGGTTCTCTTGCACGTCCTGCGGAAAGCCGTGGCGCTCCAGCCAGACGGTTTCGGGACGCCACTGGTGGTGAAACCGCGGGGCCGTAATGGCTTGTTCGATATCCATCTCGTGGTCAATCACATTCATGATTACCTGAAACACCGTCGTGATGATCGTGGACCCGCCCGGCGAGCCAATCACAAGCTGCAAGCGCCCGTCGGGATCTTCCACGATCGTGGGCGTCATCGAGGAGAGCATCCGCTTGTTCGGGGCCACCGCATTGCGTTTGGATCCGAGCAGGCCAAACTGGTTGGGCACGCCTGGCTTCAGGCTGAAGTCATCCATCTCGTTGTTCAGGAAAAACCCGGCGCCATCCACCACGACCTTCGAGCCGTACGCGCTGTTAATCGTCGTCGTTATGCTCACGGCCTGTCCGTCGGCATCCACGACCGAGTAGTGGGTGGTCTCCATCGACTCAGCGCCCGCGGGCACGCCATGCGACACCGAATCGCTCGGAGTGATGCGGTTGGGATCGACATCTGACATCCGGGTGTGCATAAACGCCGGGTCTAAAAGTCCGTCAATGGGCATCTCCACAAAGTCAGGATCGCCCATCCACTCGGCGCGGTCGGCATACACGCGGCGCATGGCCTCGCCCATTGCATGGATGGTGGCGCTGGCGTTGAGTCCGTATTCGGCCACGTCGTGGTCTTCGGCTGCGTTTAGCAGTTGCGCCAGGGCGACGCCACCGGAAGACGGCGGGCCCAT
The DNA here is from genome assembly GCF_055379935.1 of Natronotalea proteinilytica. NCBI lineage: Bacteria > Pseudomonadati > Rhodothermota > Rhodothermia > Rhodothermales > Salisaetaceae > Natronotalea > Natronotalea proteinilytica. The sequence goes on from NZ_AP043947.1 coordinate 744,369, forward strand.
CGACAGGACGCGGTGGTTGTGGTAGGTGGATACGACCGGTTCGCGCTCAACTGAGGTGTACGAGGCCAGATCGTCATGCGTGATGAGCCCATCGCCGCGCTGCATCTCAGCGACGATCAGATCGGCAGTTGGCCCCTCGTAAAAGCCGCTGCGTCCGTTCTCTCGGATGCGAATGAGCACGTTCGCCAGATCAGGCTGGTGCAGGATCTGCCCTGGTTCGTAGCGTCCGCCATGGTCGGAATCGTCTCCAAAATAGCGGCGCGTGCTATCGAAGGCATTGAAGTCATCTTGGGCGCGGTTGAGGGCCTGCGCTTGCGTTGGGAGGACCTCGAATCCGTTGACGGCCAGATCGATGGCGGGCGCCAGCACGGCCTCGCGGGAGAGGGTGCCGTACTTCTCCAGGGCGTGCAACAGCCCATCGACCGTGCCGGGCACACCCGAGGCGAGGTGGCCGCGGCGGCTCCGTTCTGGAACCGCGTTGCCTTGCGCATCCAGGTAGACATCGGGTGTAGCGGCGGCGGGAGCAGTTTCTCGGTGGTCGATGGTAAGCGCGGTGCCGTCAGGCTGGCGCAGCACCAGAAAGCCGCCCCCACCGAGGTTGCCGGCCCGTGGAAAGACGACCGCGAGCGCAAACCCGACAGCTACAGAAGCATCCACAGCGTTACCGCCCTGCTCCAACATCTGGCGTCCGGCTTCAGCCGCTGCGGGATGTGCGGCCACGACCATGCCCTCGGTGCCGTACTCCAGCGTAGCGAGCGACGTTGGCATGGGAGCCGCCGGTGCTACGGACGGCGTCAGCAGGGCGCCTCCCCATACAAGCAATACGAGAAGAGTGATGCGTGTGGTCGCGTAAAGAATGGAAGAGCGCATGGCGTGCAGGAGAATGGCGTAAGCGAAGTGGACGGACAGGCAGGGTAGAGCCTCTCTACTCATCAAGTGGGGGCGGCATCACGTAAGCCATTCCAAAGTAAACCAGAAACATGGGGCCGCCAGAAAACACCAGCGCGAGCACAAAAGCAACGCGCACCATAGAGGGGTCTAGCCCAAAGTATTCAGCCAATCCCCCGCACACGCCCATGAGCTTCTTCTCGCTTGACCGTCGTAACGTGTTGTCTTCCTCTTCTTCGGCTTCCTCTGTGTCAGATTCCTTTGTATCAGATTCCGTTGACGTACTTTTCTTTTTTGTGCGGCGCCCTGCGAACAGCCCATAGCCGATGAAAGCCAGTAACACCCCCAAAATGCCAAGCCCAATGCTCGGGTCAACGGCCGCCACGCTTAGTGAGAGCATGGGCAGCTCCGCCAAGATCAGCACGCCAACGATCACGAGCATGGCCAGCCCAGTGTACGTGGCAATACGGCCGAAGCGCCCCGACGACGGGTCGGAGGTGTCGTCGAGCAGGCGATCAAGGTCTTCGTCGGAAATGCTGTTGAGCTCGTCCTCTTCCAACGGCGAAAAGTCAAAGTTTGACGACTCGCGTGAGGATTCTTCGGAGGAAGGCGGACGAGGCGGACGCTTTCGTGTGGACATAAGACTGTAGGGCTACGAGGTAGTGCAACAGGAATTATTTTGGGGGGCAGTGGTAGCCAGCGGACCTACCCTCTCGGTTTCGCTGATGACATAGTCGGCGGGCACGTCGTGGGAGGCGGTCGGCAAGCAGTCTACCAAGCAGGCGTCGAAGGTAAGCACCATAGAGGCTGCCGACAGCGTAGGCAGAAAGCGGTCGTAGAAGCCAGCGCCATGCCCGATGCGGTGGCCGCGGCGGTCGGCGCCAAAGGCGGGGACAATCACAAGGTCAATGGCATCATTGGGAACGGGGGTTCCGGTAACGGGCTCTAACAGGCCCCAGCGGTTACGCTCCAGCGCGTCGGCATCGGTAAAGGTGCGCGCCTCCATGGCTGGAGATGCCGGGTCAAACGACGTAACGACAGGCAGCACCACCGTTTTGCCTGCTGCGGCACACCATCCGATGAGCGGACGCGTATCTAACTCGCCCCGGTCTAGAGCCGGCCAGTATGCGTGCACCACCTTCGCATGCTGCACGGCATCATGTGCTTGCGCACGCTTGCACACGAGGCGGCTACGTGCATTGTGGTCGGTAGGCGATAAAGCCCGCCGATATGCATTAAACTGTTGGCGTAACGTATCTTTCGAGGTCACAGGCGTGCGATCCGAATAACAATTTCACGACAGTATCTAAACGCTTTTGCCATTCACTTTGTTACGTGGGTGTTGTGTATAGTCGCTTCATCAACTACGTATTTTTGTATGGCTGATGCGCCTGATGAGTCTTCGAATCGTCTGGATGCGTTCAACGCGCACCGTGAGCGCATGAATGCGCGCATTCTTGAGGAGGGCGATCATCTGGGGGTCAAACGGTTTTTCAACCTGGATGACGCGGCCTACCGAGACGGTGCGCTCGACGGCTCAACCAAAGAGCTGCTCGGGCTCGTGGCCTCGGCGGTGCTGCGCTGCAACGATTGCATCGACTATCATCTGCAACAGTGCATAGAGGCCGGGTGGAGCGATGACGAAATTATGGATGCGTTGAACGTTGCACTGGTGGTAGGGGGCTCGATCGTGATTCCTCACCTCCGCCATGCCGTCGAAACGATTGATTTACTGCGTAGCCGCGAACAACCCGGCGAATAACGCATTCTTATGCGATGCTTGCAATACTGAAGCGGCCCGCTGTATCGCACAGCACCGCTGCTTGTATCGGCCTGCGAATGTATCCCAGACCGCGCCTCCCTTATGTTTGAGAGTCTTTCCGATAAGCTAGACAGCGCCTTGAAGTCCGTAACCGGACAAGGGCGCATTAACGAGTTGAACGTGGCAGAGACCATGCGCGAGATCCGTCGTGCATTGCTCAATGCCGACGTAAACTACAAGGTGGCGCGCGACATCACCAACCGGGTGAAAGAGAAAGCCACCGGTGAAGAGGTGCTGCAGTCGGTAACCCCCGGCGAGCAGCTTACCAAAATCGTGTACGATGAACTCACGCGTGTGCTTGGTGGTGAGCATGTTGGCATTGAAATGGCCGACCACCCTCCCACGGTGATACTGATTGCCGGTCTGCAAGGCTCGGGCAAGACCACGTTTGTAGCCAAACTTGCCCGGCATCTGCGCTCGAAAGGCCATGCCCCGCTGCTTGCCGCCGCCGACGTGTACCGTCCGGCAGCCGTAGACCAGCTGCGCACGCTGGCCGACCAGGTCAATGTGCCGGTGTATTCGGTTGAAGAGAACGGCACCATTGTGCAAGACGCCGTGCGCGTGGCGGATGAAGCCGTTGCCCATGCCCGTGAAAAGGCCCGCGATGTCGTAATTATCGACACAGCAGGCCGCATGCATGTGGATGAGGCTATGATGGAGGAGGTCTCTAACATCAAAGGGGCTGTTGATCCCAATGAAATTCTGTTTGTGGTCGATAGCATGACCGGGCAGGATGCCGTCAACACAGCCAAAGAGTTCAACGAGCAACTCGACTTTGACGGCGTGGTGCTCACCAAGCTTGATGGCGACACACGTGGGGGCGCGGCCCTTTCGATTCGTACCGTGGTCGAAAAGCCCATTAAGTTTGCTTCGACCGGTGAAAAGCTGGACGCGCTCACTGAATTCTATCCCGACCGCATGGCCCAGCGTATTCTGGGCATGGGCGACGTGGTTTCGTTTGTGGAGCGTGCACAAGAAGAGTACGACGAAGAGCAAGCGCAAAAGCTGAAGAAAAAGATCAAGTCGGAAGACTTCGATCTGCAAGACTTTTACGACCAGCTGCAGCGCATTCAAAACATGGGGTCGATCAAAGACCTTATTGGAATGATTCCCGGTGTGGGATCTCAGATGAAAGACCTCGATGTAGACGAGGATGCGTTCAAACACATCGAGGCCATGATTTTGTCGATGACCCCCGAGGAACGCTCCAACCCGCAAATTCTAAACGGCACGCGCCGGCGCCGTATTGCCCGTGGCAGCGGCATGGATGTCCGCGATGTGAACCAGTTGATCAAACAGTTCCGCGACATGAAGAAGATGATGAAGAGCATGTCGAAGCTCACCGGCAAAGGCCGGTCGATGAACATGCAGAAACTTATGAGCCGTTTTGGAGGCGGAAGTGGAGGCGGCAAGTTCCACGGATAACGCCGCCTTCCCCAACACCCCCGTACCTGAGCAGGCGGGTGCTGTACTCCCGCTTTGCACAGCAACTTGCATTGATACGTTATTCTTTTACGACCAACCACCCAACATACCTGTGTCAGTTAAACTTCGCATGCGTCGGTTAGGGCGCAAAAAGATTCCGGTGTTCTCCATTGTCGCAACCGATTCGCGCAACGCGCGAGACGGGCGGTACATTGAGGACTTGGGCCGCTACTACCCATTGGAGCAACCCGCTACCGTCAAAGTTGACGAGGAGCGTGTGCTCTACTGGTTGGACAACGGCGCACAACCCAGCGATACGGTGCGCAGCATCCTTAGCAAGCTTGGTGTGATGCTGCATCATCACCTCAAGAAGCAAGGCAAGTCGCCCGAGCAGATTGCCGAGGCCGTGGATGAACACATTGAGCGCCTGGAAGAGAAGGGGCAAGATGTGAAAATGACCGCAGAAATGCGTCGCCAGCAAGCGCTCGAAGAGGAGCGTAAGCGTGCTGCCGAGCTCGAAGAGAAGCGTCGTAAGGAAGAAGAGCGCCGCAAAGCAGAAGCCGAAGCAGCCAAGAAAAAAGCCGAAGAAGAGAAGGCTGCCCAAGAAGCGGCTGAGGCCGAAGAAGCAAAAGCGGAAGAAGCAAAAGCGGAAGAAGCACAGGCAGAAGAGACCAGCGCGGACGAGGCAGACGCTGCTGAAGCGGACGCATCTGCCGAGGCATCCGATGATGCCCAAGACGAGAGCGCTGATGATGAAGCCGCCGATGAGCAAAAAGCAAAAGGCGATGCCTAACTCTGCGGCTGATACCGGTCCTGCATCGCCCCCACCGGGTACGCTTGTGCAAGTTGGACGCGTAGGCAAGCCGCATGGGCTTGATGGCACCGTCAAAGTCATTCCCGAAACAGACGATCCGGAGCGTTTCAGTACCTTCGAGACGGTCTATATCGGGCGTGATGCTGACCACGCTACCGCCCACACGGTCACACAGGTACGGTTTCAGCCACACAAGCGGGGCACTACCGTGCTGCTTACCGTCGCATCAACGACGGACCGCACCGCTGCCGAGGCGCTGCGCCGAACCCAGGTGTACGTGCCCGAGTCTGCGCTCCACATTCCGGAAGGGATGTACCACATGCACGACCTGATTGGATGGGCCGTGTACGATGCCGATACCGAGGCACCGTTGGGCACCCTTACCGCCATCATGCCGCTTCCAGGTCCCGATGCCCTGGTCATCCAGACTGAATCGGGCCACGAGGCGCTGGTCCCGTTTGTGGAAGACCTGGTCCCGCACATCGACGACGAGGCCGAACGCCTGTATGTGCAACCCATTGAGGGATTGCTCGATGCAAACGAGTCGGATGCTCCTGCACCGCCTGCTGCGTAACCTGCTATGCACATAGACATCATCGCTGCCATTCCCGACCTGGTTCGGGAGCCGCTGCAGCACAGCATCGTAAAACGCGCACAGGAGGCCGGCCACGTTCGCATTGACGTGCACGATGTGCGCGACTATGCGACCGACAAACACCGCCAGATTGACGACTATCCGTTTGGTGGCGGGGCCGGCATGGTGCTCAAACCCGAGCCGCTGGTCCGCTGTATCGAAGCGTGTCAGGCGGAGGGCGAGGCCGATGCGGTGGTGTACCTCACCCCCGATGGCGAACGACTTCGCCAGCCGCGTGTCAACCGATTTGCGATGGCCGATCACCTGGTGCTTGTTGCTGGACACTACAAAGGCATCGATCAGCGCGTGCGCGATCATTTTGTGACCCACGAAATTTCGATTGGTGACTACGTGTTGTCAGGCGGCGAACTGCCCGCGCTTGTTCTGGCGGATGCGGTGGTACGACTGCTACCCGGTGTGCTGGGCGACGCGTCGTCGGCACTCACCGACTCGTTCCAAGACGGCCTACTCGATGCGCCCGCCTATACACGACCCGCCTCGTTCCGCGGACACGAGGTGCCCACAGTGCTTCGCTCCGGCAACCATCAGCGTATTGACGAATGGCGCGATGCTAAGCGACTTGAAAAGACACGCAATCGGCGTCCTGACTTATTAGACGACTGCGACAACGAATCGCCTTCCGCGTAACCGTTGTACTACAGCCCGTACTGCTAAAGCATGTATCCATCGTAGAAGCAGGGCTGCATTCCATTTGATGTTGAACCTTTTAATACACCAAAACCATGGCAACCAATCTGATCGACGTAATCGAAGCGACGCAACTGAAAGACGACCGGCCCGAGTTTGGAGCGGGCGACACGGTCACGGTGCACCTGCGCGTCGTGGAAGGCGATAAAGAGCGCATCCAAAAGTATGAGGGCGTTGTGCTCAAGAAACGAGGCAGTGGCCCCAGCACCACCTTTTGCGTCCGTAAGATCTCGGGCGGCATTGGGGTGGAGCGTGTCTTTCCACTGCACTCCCCACGCATCGCCCAAATTGATGTAAAACGTCGCGGACGCGTGCGCCGGTCCCGCTTGAACTACCTGCGCGAACGTTCCGGGAAGTCGGCTCGTATTCGTGAGCGGCGTACCAACGGCGAAGGATAACGCCTTGCCATCATTGGCTTTTGCCTGATACGTTGCTGAGTTATGTCGCTACGCGTTGCGCTGTGGGACCGCCCTCCTGCTGATGTGCTAACTACAGAAATCGCGAAGACAAACGCGTTTGCGGTAGAGCATCATGCACCTGCCCAGTGCACGGCGCAGGTGTTGCAAGATGAGGTAGACATTGCGCTCGTACCCACATACATGGCGCTGCAAGCTGCCGATGGCTTCGATGCGCTGCCCGGAGTGGGGGTGTCGGCATGGCAATATCCGTTTGCACGGCTTTTGTGGGATCAGGGGCTGCACGACTTTCCGGAAACCGTAGCCTACCCCCGCACCGCTGTTCAGGAGCGCTTCACCGCCCGTGTAATTTTGCACGAGCACTACGGCGCGGATCCGTCGTTCGTGGCGGTAGACACCGAAGACCCCGCCGAACTGCAAGCGCACTCCGCCGACGCTGCGCTGCTCGTTGGTGAAGCCGGTGCCCATTACGATGCTGGATCCGCCTTCGCGATGGATCTCGGCCGAGAGTGGTACGAACTCACCAACTATCCGATGGTGTGGGGCGTGTTCGTGATGAAACGCGGACGCCCAACCACTGCACTGGTTGAGCAGTTCATGGAAATCGGAAAGGCAGCCACCGAGCACCGCGCCGACTGGATACAGGCTCATCTGCCCTCCGACGCGTTGCACACCTTCTACGAAGATGATTTGCGTACCGGTATCGGACGCCTGGAGCGGGCCAGCCTCACCGATCTACGCACGTATTTGTTCTATTACAACGTGACCGACGAAATCCCCGACATGCCGTTCGTGTCGGAAGACCCGGATAGTGAATCAGAGTCCGAAGAGGCTGCCGAATCGTAGCTCTGGTCTAACGCTGGACGAAATTCCCTGTAGTACTTCCTTTCTCTGCTCGGGCCGGGTTGTCGCGATCGTTTGGCTGATGCACAGGCCAAGCTGATTCAACAGCGGCACGAGAACAGACCGTCAAGCGTACCCTGGCTACGTTGGGTGCACACTCTACCTCCGCGCGCCTTCCTTTTTTCGCTTTCCCCTTTGTCTATATGAGCAGCGGTGTCAAAACGATTGAGCGCAATAAGAAAGCGCGCTACGAGTACTTTATTGAAGACACGCTCGAAGCCGGCATTGTGCTTGCGGGATCCGAAGTGAAGTCTGCTAAAGACGGTAAAGCCAGTCTTGATGGCACCTACTGCTCGTTCGATAACAAGGGCGAGTTGCTCATGCACAACGCATACATCAAACCGTACAAGCAAGCCAGCCACTTCAACCACGAGCCGAGGCGTTCTCGAAAGCTGTTGTTGAAGCAAGGGCAGCTTGAGAAGTGGGCCGGTGCCTCTTCGAAAAAAGGCTACACCATTGTCCCTTTGGAAATGTACGTGCGTGACGGCTGGATCAAAGTTAAAATTGGTCTGACAAAAGGCAAAGATGTGCGCGACAAGCGTCAGACCGTGAAGAAGCGCGAGACCCAGCGCAAGCTGCGCGACGTCAAGCACGACTTTAACCGATAGCCGTCTGTTTGTGGCCCCCTGTTGTTCATCCCCCTTCGTTTGATCTGTTTCCACCATGCCTTTTCCCCCTGTAGATGATCAGCTAGCTGTGCTCATGCGTGGTGTAGCCGATCTGGTACCCGAAGACGAACTGCGCAAGAAGCTAGAGCACTCACGCACCACCGACACGCCCTTGCGAGTCAAGTTGGGATGCGACCCCAGTCGTCCCGACCTGCACCTGGGGCACACTGTGGTCCTGCGGAAGCTGCGCCAGTTTCAGGATCTGGGCCACCAGGCGGTGCTTATCGTGGGTGACTTTACCGGAATGATTGGCGACCCCTCAGGCCGTTCGAAGACGCGCCCAGCGCTCACGCTCGAAGAGACGCGTGAACACGGTCAGTCGTACTTCGAGCAAGCCGCGAAGGTGCTGGACCCGGAGCGCACCGAGATCCGCTACAACTCAGAGTGGCTCGACGAGATGTCGTTCAGCGAGGTGATTGAGCTCTCGGCGCAGTTTACAGTCGCGCGCATGCTGGAGCGCGACGATTTCAAGACGCGCTACGAAGCGGGCAAGCCCATCAGCGTGCACGAGTTTCTGTATCCGCTGGCCCAGGCCCAGGACTCGGTCGAAATACAGTCGGATGTGGAGCTGGGAGGTACCGATCAGCGCTTCAATCTGCTGGTAGGGCGGCACATCCAGCAGGCACAGGACCAGGATCCGCAGGTCTGCCTGATGGTGCCCCTGCTTGAAGGCACCGATGGCCACGAGAAAATGTCGAAATCGCTCGACAATGCCATTGGTATCACCGAAGCCCCCGAAGCGATGTACGGCAAGGTGATGTCGGTGCCTGATGAGTTGATCTACCGCTACACCGAGCTCGTTACGGATACGCCGCTCGATGACTTGCCGAACGTGAAGGCCCACGCTGAAGAAAATCCGCGTGATGCCAAGCACGACCTTGCGTACACCATCGTGCGCATGTACCACGACAAAGAGGCTGCCGAGGCGGCCCGCGATCACTTCGAGAAAACCGTGGTGCAGGGCGACACCCCCGACGACATTCCCGTCTTTACGGCGGAGTCGGCCAACGGCGAAATGGGCCTGCTGAACCTAATGACTAATGCCGGACTCACCGAGTCAAACAGCGAAGCGCGCCGTCTGATTAAGCAGGGAGCCGTGACCATCGACGACGAAACGGTGGACAACTGGCGCCACTCGGTAGATATGCAGAACGATCTGCCGTTTGTGCTGCAGGTCGGCAAGCGTCGGTACGCGCGCATCGAAGCGCCCGATGCGTAGTAAGCGTGCATCTCCATACAGATTTATGCGTTGAGCAGCCCAACGACCCACTACAGGACGTTGGGCTGTTTTGCATTGGTCTACGCACAAGTAACTGTTTATGGATCGCTCTTACGACTGGCTTACCGAGGCAGCACGCCAAGGCATCATCAGCGATGCCCAGGCGCAGGAACTGCAGGCATTTGCAGAAAAGAACGGCCCCGTTTCATCGTCTGTCGATGCAGGCACAGCCCAATTTGAAGGGGCCCACCTGCTCTATTACATGGGCGGTCTGATTGCCATCGGGGCTATGACGGTGTTCATGACGTTGGGATGGGAGCAGTTTGGTGGATGGGCGGTGTTTGGAATCGCGGTGCTCTATGCCGCCGGAGGGATGGCCATCACAGAACGGCTCTATCAAAACGCGCTGCGCATTCCTGCTGGACTTACAGCGGCGTTCGTGGTGGTACTGGCCCCTATGGCCGTCTATGGCATTCAGCTGGAGTTGGGGCTGTGGCCCGACGATGAGACCTATCGGGCCTGGCTTACCGGATTTGATGGGCGGGGGCTCGTGCTGCAGGTGGTAACGCTGCTCCTTGGGAGCGCGCTGTTGGTCCGCTACCGGCTCCCTTTCCTGCTGATGCCGCTCGTCGTTGTAGCCTGGTACATGATGATGAACACAACTCCGTACCTCACAACGACAGAACCGCCCCCCGATGTGCTGTACCGTACCGTTGCGCTGGGGGCCGGTGCCATTCTCATTGGAGGTGCCATATGGATTGATAGGCAACGATACACGCATGACTTTGCGTTCTGGCCCTACACGCTGGGCACCCTTTCGGTATGGGGGAGCCTAACGACCATAGCCATTGTGAGCACCTGGCCCTCGATTTGGTACGCGGGTATCTGCGTTGTGCTTATGGGCATTGGCGTGATGGTGCGGCGCCGCATCTTTACGATTGTAGGCGCACTGGGACTTGCAGGCTACCTCTTTTACCTAGCGCGCGACATCTTCCGCGATAGCATCTGGTTCCCGTTTGTGCTTACGTTTATCGGGCTTGGCATCATTGCGTTGGGGGTATGGTGGCAACGCAATGAGAAAACAATCCACCGACGCATTCAGGATACGCTTCCCTTTTGACAGGATTGGCACGGCACTACCAGGCCATGACTTTCATGCAGAAGACGGAGCCGCCTGCCTTCAGAAATTCGCTGGTGTCGAGCGGAACGGATACAAAGCCTGCTTCATGCAGACGCGCCTCGGTGGTGGTGCAGCCCTCCTGAATGAGGACATGGTGCGCATCCGGACAATGGGCATTGCAGGCAAACAGGTCGCGGGCTTCGTCTTCGGGGGCTTCGATGAGCGTTTCGAATCCGTGGCGCAGTAGTTCACGACCTTCCTCCGTGAAGGCGCCCGGGTAGTACAGCGCCGTGTGTGGATCCAGTACACTCAGGCAGGTATCCAGATGGTAGAAGTCAGGATCGTGCAGACCAAGCGCATAGACGGGTACATCCAGCAGTTCGTGCAGGGCCTCATACACACTCAGGTCGGTGCGAAAGCCGTATCCGCCCCATAGCGCGGCATGATCGGGGTGCCAGATGGCATCGCCCATCCCCTCAAACGAGCCCGAGGCGGACTCGGGAAGGGTGTGCACCTGGTATCCAAGTTCACTGAAGAACGTACGGTAGTGCGGCACCTCGTCGCGGCGCTCGGGGGCATGCATGCGACTGAGCACGACGCCTGTGTCGTGTGATCCGGACGTGCAGTACGGCAGGGTTTGGTTGGCACAGAACACCATATCGGGCAGTCCTGGGGCGCCCTCTACCACGTGCACATCCATGTCGAGTGCGGTGTATGCCGCCCGTATGGCCTTCCATTGCTGCCAGGCCACCTCGCGGTTCACCGACCCCACGTTCGCCTCCATATGAGGGTTGATGACATACTCCACATCGAAATGGGCAGGCGTGGTAAGTATGGCTCGGGTAGGGCGAGGAAGCGAGGGGGCTTCGGTAGGTGAGGGGACTGCAGCGTTAAGGGTTGTATACACCATGGGGACAGCCAGATTAAGCGTTAGGAGGATGCGTTGAGCGCAAGTTCAGCAAGAAAGCGCTGGGTGGTGCTCATGTCGATGTGCACGAAAGCACCTTCGTCGCGTATCTCTATATTCTCAAGCATTGCTTGCTGATCCTCGGTCCAACGATCTTGGGATTGCGCTCCAGAGAGAACGCCGTTCAACAGACGACGTACATCCCGCGCATTGTCGTGTGCGACGAGTGTGAGACGACTCTGCACGTTTTGCTGATCGAGTGTAAATGAAAGCCCCCCTTGGTCAGTAACTTGGGCCACGCGTGCTAGGCGGCGCTGCCATTCTTCGGCATCGTCGGCGTCGTCAATCTCATCAACGGTCTGCTCGATTTCGCGCGGCATATCGAGCAGGACCGACCACGCCGAACCGCCTTGCGCCGCATAGCCAATGAGTCCGCGTGTGGTGGCATCAACGGATAGCCCATCGCGGCCTTCGGTATGGCGTGCAAGCAGCGCGTCGATGTCGTTCGCGTGCCCGACAGCAATGCGGTTATCATCCAGCAGAGCGATGTGGGTCGACGAGTCTTCGAGGTCGGCATCCTCGGCTCGGTCGAATGCAAAGCGGTGGGTCGCTTCGTCAACAGGCCGGATGAGGTCGGAGGCATCAAGGAGCGCTTCGGCCAGGGCATCGCGCGTAAAGGTGGCGCTGAACACGGCCAGCGGACGTTCAAGCGCCTCCGGATCGGTATCATCCAGCAGTGGGGTGGCGCCAATGAGCACGGCGTTAAGATCGGTATCCGGGTCAAAGCCCGACGCCTCGATGAAGGCGTTCAGTTCGGCGCGCTGCTCGCGAGTGAGCGGGTCGAACGTCATGTCGCTATCCAGCAGCGTAAGCTGGATGCCACGGGCTCCAAAAAAGGAAATTCCCGCTTCCGTTTTGAGTTGTTGCAGATCCACCTGTGATATGCTCTGGGTGGATTCAGGGAAGGTGCCCAGCATCGACCAGGTGTCGGCTGGAACGTCGGGCGGGTCGGGGGTGCAAGCGGTGAGCAAGCCCAGGATAAGGAGGCCGCCAACAAGCGAACGTAAACGCAACATAACAGGGGGGGCATGGTGAGCAAAAACGCCGCTTCTATCACGAAACGACAGGAGACAGTGTTACAGGTTGAAGGCAGCGGCGGGGACGCAAGCGGTCTCCGGCTATGTATTTGACTCGCATCGCGCCGTTCTGTAGCCCGGGATCAGGAGCGGAGCGGATATCCCGGGCAGTCACTTAGGGCTGCACCTCCAGCACATACGCACCCCGAGCCTCCAGGTCTACAGCCGGACCGTCCTCGCCCTCTACAACAGGCACCTCTTCGTCTGTCATCATATCGGTGAGGCGAAGCGATTCGGGATCGTCAAACATGTCGTCCAGTGGGGCCTGATGCGCTTCGTCGTGACCGTTGATGAGCACGAGTACGGTCTCGTCGTTGTGGGTGCGCAGATAACGGTACACATCCACAAAATAGGTCGGCTGGTAGTGAGTCAGCTCGCCACGGCGCAGCGCAGGGGTGTCCTGGCGCAGATGCAGCAGGTCGCGCAGAAACTGAAAGACGGCCTGCTCTTCGTCGGTGCGGCCTTCCTCAGTAAAGGCATCGCGTGTGTGCCAGGGGAAGCCGCCGGGAAACGGTTCGCGCAGCTCGACATGGCTTTCGCCGCCCACCATGTTGATTTCGGTGCCGTACAGCAGTTGAGGAATCCCGCGCGTGGTGAGCAAGAGCGTAAGCATCTGCTTTACCTTTTGCGTATCGCCCTCGGCCTCGAAAATGCCCCGCGTCATATCGTGGTTGTCGATGAACGTCATGAGGCGCGTGGGATCGTCGTAAACGAAGTCCTGGGCGATCACTTCGTAGATTTCGCCCAACCCACCGGTACCAGCCAAATAGTCGCGCATGGCTTCAGAGAGGGCAAAGTCCATGACCGACGACATGTTAGTCTCGAAGTCGGTTTGAAGCGGGCTTCCTGTTTGAAATTGCGCCAGAAACGCCGGATTGTTATTCCAGATCTCGCCCACAAGGCTGAAGTTCGGATATTCTGTCTTGATGGCCTCGGCCCAGTCGGCCAAAAACTCCTGATAGGCATAGGGATAGGTGTCCTCACGGATGCCGTCGAGGCCGGTCGTTTCGATCCACCAGATGGAGTTCTGAATGAGATACGTGGCTACGAGCGGATCGCGCTGGTCGAGGTCGGGCATGGTTTCGACAAACCAGAAGGTGCGCAACAGCTCCTCGGTTTGTGGATCCGCGTAGGGGTCGCTGATTGACATCATGTAGTGCGCATCCAAGACATGGTCATCCTCGCTGCCATGCACCCAACTGTCGCGGGGCAGATTATCCATCCACGGGTGGCGCAGCCCAATGTGATTGCTCACATGGTCGTAAATCACCTTCATATCACGTGCATGCGCTTCGCTGACCAGCGTGCGGTAGTCATCGTTCGTGCCAAAGCGCGGGTCAATGCGATACAGATCGGTGGCCTTGTAGCCGTGGTAGCTGTCGATGCCCCGGTTTTCGAGAACCGGGTTGAGCCAGAGCGTCGTTACGCCCAGATCCTCCAGGTAGTCGAGCCGCTCGATCAGCCCCGGCAGGTCGCCACCGTGGCGCATCCCGACGTCATCGGGATCATACTCGTCGAGTGTGTCGTCGGTCTCGTAGGGGACCGACTCGCTGTCGGCGAAGCGGTCGGGCGTAATGAGATACACCACATCGTCAGCATCAAAGCCCTGGTGGCGCCCCTCCGTATCGGCACGCTCCTTCACCGGATAGTCCACGGTCACCTCGGTATTGGCATGCTGAAGCGTAAGCGTGTACGTCTGGGCGAGAGCGTCGTCGGCAATGCGAATGGTAACGAAGGCATAGCTATCGTTAGGAAGCGTTTTGACCTCGGTCACCTCTACGCCCGATTCAGGCACCGTGGCGGATACTTCGCTTAGGTCGTCGCCATACACCATCAGTTGCACCTCATTCCATTCCATGCCGACCCACCAGTTTTCAGGCTCCACGGCATCCACGGTCTGTGCAGAGGCCATGTGGATCCATCCAAAAAGCACAAGCAACGCACAGCCCAATGTGCGAGACAGCAAACGAATCATGATCTTGAGAGCGCATCAGGGAAAAGACAATGGGGACATCCGAATATAGGAAAATGGGAGCAGAGGTGCAGACGGAATCCCAGCCAAAGCCCGCAATCCCAAGAGATCGCCTGTTTCACGAAAACATCACGGGAATCTCCGAAGATGAGGGCTCTCGGATGGAATGCTGTGTGCATCGTTGTTGTCTTTAACACAAATGTACGCCCGATGCATGCTTCCCCCACCGGTTTTTGCTTGTAGAATATGCCTGCTGATGCCTCCGATGATTCTCTTACAGACGAGATGGCGGCTGAGCAGGCGCTTGTAGATCGTGCCCGTGAAGGCGATCAGGAAGCGTTTCGTTCCCTTGTGGAGCGCTACGAAGACATGGTGGCGGCTACGGTAACGGGTATGCTGGGCGCGGGCCCTGAAGCCGACGATGTAGGCCAACGCGTGTTCATCACGTTCTACAAAAAACTGGACCAGTACCGGGGCGACGGGGGCGTGGCGCCTTACCTGAACCGGATTGCCGTAAACACCGCCTTGAACGCGCTCAAGAAGCAGAAACGCCGCACCCAGCAGAGGGTCTCTCGGGATCAAGAAGAGCACACGCCGCTGCCTGACCCCGATAGCAGGGCCTCTATGCAAACATTTAGCTTGAAAGAGATAACCGAGGAGGCCTTGCAAACGCTCTCCCCCAAGCATCGCTCGGTGGTTGTGCTCCGGCTGATTCAGGGGTACTCGACCCGCGAAACGGCTGAGATCCTTGATGTACCGGACGGTACCGTTCTTTCACGGCTGCACCGTGCCCGCAAACAGCTTCAAACCCTTTTGGCTCCGCACGTGGATACCCATGCCTACCGATAAGCAACACGATCTTTTGATCCGGTCGCTCGATACCGACCTGCCCGACGAAGACCGCGAGGCGCTCGACGAGTGGCTGTCGGAGTCGCCCCAAGCGCGCACGTCTATGGCTGAGCACCAGGCCGTAGCCGACGCTGTGGCTGAGCAAGGTCCCTCATCGTTTCGCGAGGGGTTTGCAGATCGGGTCATGGCGGCGCTTCCCGACGACACCCCGCAGGCCCCTGCGCATGCCTCGCGAAACCAGAGACCGCCTCGTCGCCCCGCCGTCTCTCGCACGCCCGGATGGAGAAGATATACTGCAGCGGGCCTGGCCGTGGTGGCTACCCTGGCCATTGCGGTGCTGCTGATGCGCCCCTGGACCACAACCGTCGAGGTGCCGCCGGGCCCGCCCGAACAGGTTACCCTGAGCGATGGCACCACCGTTGAAATGAGCGGCGGTTCATCGTTGCACTACACCGACTCCTGGTTCCACCGCGAACGCCGCGCCACATTGCTTGGCGAAGCCTTTTTCGATGTTGCCACGAACGACCGCCCGTTTCGCGTAAACACACACAATGCCCAAATTCGCGTCCAGGGCACGACCTTCAACGTCCGCGCGTGGCCCGAAGCGATGGACAACGAAACCAGAGTGTCGCTGCAAACCGGACAGGTAGAGGTGCAATCGCTTGGCGAATCCGCGGTGGCACACGCCCTTTCGCCCGGCGAAACGACCGTAACACACGGCGATAGCACGCACGCCGTATCGGCTGAAATCGACCAGGTTACGGCCTGGCGATCGGGCGGATTGGCGTTTGTCGATCAGTCGCTTGCATCGGTGGCACAGGCACTGTACCACCGGTTTGGTGTTGAGGTCGAAATCGAAGACCCCACTCTCGGCGAACGCACCCTCACGTACCTGAATCCTGATCCAGAATCGCCCGGTTCGGTTATTGACGACATCTGCCACACGCTCGACCTGCAGTATCACCGCACCGCGCAGGGGTACCGTATCCACCCATAACACCGCGCCCGCCCCGTTCTTCCCGGCCAGCCCCCGCCTCGTTGTGGATTGGTTGCTTCCTCGGTTTTTTATTGGATGTGCTGCTGTGGCACTGCTTATGGGCGCGTTACAGCCTGTTGCCGCTCAGGCCCCCGCCGATACCCATACGGTATCCATGCAGGGCGTCCCGCTGGATGAAGCGCTAGAGCGGTTTGCCACGGCTACAGGCATAGCCCTCTCGTACACCCCCGACCTGGTGGATGGGCACGACGTGTACTGTGTGGAGGAGGACGCGCCTGTCGAATCGGCGCTGGCTTGCCTGCTCGATGGCAGCGGACTGACGTATCACCGACTGGCGTCCGGGACGTACGTGCTAACCGAAGTGCCTGAACACGAAGTGGCTTATGGACATCTGGTAGGCACCGTATCCGATAAAAAAGCGGATGTCCCGCTGGTGCAGGCGCATGTCTGGGTGCCCGAACTGGGGCGTGGAACGGCAACCAACCGGAGTGGACACTTTGCCCTGAGCGATCTGCTTCCCGGTACGTACACGGTGTACATCAGTCATGTGGGATACGGCACATACCGAGATACTGTGCAGGTTGCGTCGGAGGAGCGGACGCGGGTGGCAGCCGAGTTGGAGCACGAACCCACGCGCATCACGCCGCTGATTGTGGAAGGCTTGCAGCGTCCCGCCACCCACTCATCAGAGTCCGACCCGTCGGCAACGCACGTGGATGCCGAAGACCCGCCCATCGGATACGCTGCTGCCGAACCGGATGCCTTTCTGGCGCTTGATGCCCTGAGCGGGGTTCGGGTGAACAACGTCACCTCCGACTTACACGTGCAAGGAGGCGCCCCCGGCAGCACGCTGCTCCGCCTGGATGGCGTTCCCGTGCATCTGCCACGCAGCACAACGTTTGGATACATCGGCCCCTTCAACCCGCTCGCTATTGATCGCATCACGGTACGTCAGCCCGGATTTGACGCCCAGCATGGGGGCGCCACCGCTGGGGTGATCGAGGCCACCCACCGCCAGCCCGATGAGCGTGGGGTGGAAGCGCAGGCCGATCCGCTCAGCCTGAAAGCCACTGTCCACGGCACCCACACGTTTGGAGAAGACCGCACGCTCACGGCCATGACGACCGCCCGCGTAGGGCTCTGGGATGTGCATGCTCCTTCGGCCCTGGACCAGCGCCTGCAGTCGTGGAGCACCCCCGACCTGTTTCCGTTCCGCACGGTATCGTCGGTAGAGGTGCCGCTGCGCGATGATAGTGCTATCCGCCCCGACCAGCAACTTACCGATATACACACCTCGGCCCGGCTGCACCTTTCGCCCCTGCGCACCCTGCACGTATCGGGGTACCACGGGCAGCGCGGACTCTCTGGCCAGCACGATGCATTGGGGCCAGATTCAGCTCCGGATCCGCCGCTGATTACACTCAACGACGCGTATACGTGGACGAACACGCTGGGGCAGGCAAGCTACCACGCCGTTGTGGGCAACCGGACCCTCCTCACCACACAGGCCCGAGCCAGCCGGTATGTGCTACGCCACCAGTACGATGTGCTGGCCGCCGACTCTACGATCGACCGCGGCTTTACACAGGTTGGCCTTAGCGATGGCAACAGCGTACACACCGCCGCCCTCGAAGCGGATGTGGAGCACGCCCGCGGCAACTTTCATCTGCAGCTGGGCGCCGAGGCGGAGTGGATGCAAAGTGAATTTGGACTCTATGGCCTCCGCTTCTCCAGACCAACCTCCACTGACATTCCAAACTTTGTAAGCATATCCTTCGGAGCCAGTGATGCGCCCCAACGGGTAGCTC
Organism: Natronotalea proteinilytica; assembly: GCF_055379935.1. Taxonomy (NCBI): domain Bacteria; kingdom Pseudomonadati; phylum Rhodothermota; class Rhodothermia; order Rhodothermales; family Salisaetaceae; genus Natronotalea; species Natronotalea proteinilytica. The sequence goes on from NZ_AP043947.1 coordinate 762,655, forward strand.
ACCGCAACGAATCGGTGCAGGCGACGGTGTTTGCCAGCACCACCTGGTCGCCCACTGCAACACTCGACCTAACAGGAGGCACGCGGCTTACGTATCGTCCGCAGTCTGGCACCGTGTATGCCGAGCCCCGCCTGACGCTCCACCTTGCCCCATCCGAACGCCCCTGGTCGATGCAAACAGCGCTGGCCCTGCATCGCCAATTTACGTATCAGACCGATGCCAGCGTGCTGAACACCGGTGCCCTGCAATCGTCCACCCGCATCTGGTTGCCATTGGATGCCACCGTGCGTCCCCCAAAAACGGCGCACCTCACGCAAGAGTGGGTCATCCGTCCGCACGACCGCTGGACGTTTCGAGCCGAGGGATACGGAGCGCTTCAGATGCATGACCTTGCGGTGCGCTACGCAACACCCGGTGATGAATCTACGGCTGAGCGGGTGAGCCAGCAACACGACTTTCTGGCTCCAGCGCAGGGTTATCGCTATGGGGGTACCGTGGCCGCCGAATGGCGCAGCAGCCAGTTGCAGACGCAACTTCGATACACGCATGCCCAGGCCATGACACAGAGCAACGTCCGCTTCGATGGGCGCTGGACCTCGGCCCCCGACCGCGAGCCGCATCGCGTAGAGGCCGGCCTCGACTGGCACCTCAACACGCACCTGACCGCCAGCCTGCGCGGGCACGGCGTGTGGGGACGCACCTGGGGGTTTCGGCAGGCCTACTACGACTACTTCGGTGCCTCCGCTGATGCCCCTACCCAGGGCGCATTTGACCTAAGTCAGCCGGATGCGCACCGCCTTCCTCCGCTCTACCAGCTTGACCTCAGCATCGCATACACGCGCTCCGTACGCAATGCCATGCTGCAGGCCCGCATTGATCTGCACAACGCGACCGGGCGTGCCAACGTGGCCGAATGGCGACTCATCCAGGACGAAAACGACAACTGGATCCGCGACCCCTACCATCTACCCGGCCGCTTTCCTTCGATCGCCCTGCAAGTGCGGCTCTGAGGGGGGAGAGGGGGCTGATCACGCTCGTTATCTACACACTCAGCCCACTCGTACTGGGCATCGAGTTGGGCACGCTGCCGGGTGGACGAGGTGAAGGGAGGGCAAGTCGTTACTAAATCAGCAGAAGGCCGTCTATTCCGATGATGACTTAGCCTAGCCTTTTTTGCTGTAGAAGAAGTCGGGGGCGCGGCGTGACTTTCACCGTAGGGCGCTTTTGAGGTTGTCGTGGCTTGGCTCCTTCTCTTGAGTATTTCCTACTCCGATTGCGCCTCGTTGTCTTCTGTTTACGTTTAGGCATATCCAGATACCGTAATGATTCTGCAACTGACGATCCGCCCGGGATATTCGCTTTGCTTCTGATCCCGGGCTACAGAGCGGAACGACGTAAGCAAACCCGTAGCCGGGGACCGCTTGCGTCTCCGGCGATCTGTAGTCCATTGCTAAACGCGCATGCGACGGTTCACCGGCTACGAGCACTTACCGAAACTTCAGGAAGCGCTAAAGAACGCACTCCCTGACCAAGAATGAGATCACTGGGGAGAGCTTCTTCTCCCAACGTTTCAACTAAGTTTGCATCTTTGCCAGACGTAGAGAGAAGAGCGATTATAGAGGAACGGAGGGCTGTTTGCCTCAGCAAGATAGGGGTGTCTCGCTCAGTCCGCTCATGCTGGACGGGATAGAAGGCACCGCTACTCTTCGTTGAGGCAGGGCTTACGCATAGTGTGGAAAGGCGTTGGGGGCGTGGTCCAATCGTGCGTTTCCCGAACGCTCAAGAACAAGTGCAATGCGCCCGTAGGCCCAACATGAAGCGCGGGGAGATAATGATGCATGTCAGGCATCCACTCCTCTGGATCGGACCACGTGCCGTCTTGCCATTGGGTGTAATGGACCATGCCGCGCTTTTCATCATGGTTCATTGTGTGGTATGCTGCATGTAATCCACCGCATGGGTCCAGTGCTGTGCGTAAATGACGAAACCCACCCTCTTCAGACGCTCCCACTTGGGCAGGCTCGGTCCAAGTTCGGCCTCCATCCGAGGATGTAGAATGAAACACATGGGCTCGAAAGACACTGCGTCCCATCTGTTGGCCCCAGAGCAAGTGTAATGTACCCGAAGACACATCAATATGAAGTCGTGGTCGATTAGCATTATCAACTTGGTCAGCGTGGATGGCCTGCGATTCTGACCACGTTTTGCCTTCGTCATCTGACCACTTGATAAACAGCCGACCTTGGGGCCCATCCATTACAGGCGCAGTATACACCAGATAGAGACGGTCGTCTCCATCGCGTTTAAGAGTAGAGTAGACCGCATGTTCAACAACGGGAGATCGATCGACCCAGCTTTCACCATCGTAGCGTAGATACGTGACATCCGTCTCCTTCCGCGAAAGCATGTTGTCAAACTGGAGATGAAGCACCTCGTGCTCGTCCACAAAAAAGGCAGGCGGTTTCTGCGCGATCATTTCAACGGTCCCCTCAAATATAAGGCGAGGTTGTGACCAGCCTGCGTCGGCACGCTGAGCGTAATAGATCCCGTCATACTCACCAGGACGGGCATGAACCCCCTCTTGACTCTCTTCAATAGCCTTTTCGAGAGCTTCAGGGTCAGGTTCCATCCACACCATGTGCAGCGTTCCACTGTCGCTCAGGGCAACCTGCGGAAACGAGTAGGTGAGTGTATCTCTTCCAGGAGGTGGTGCCATTGGACCTTCATACAGCGAAGTGAATCCCGCGGCAGACGCCTGTGAAAAGTACGGAGCACGTTCAACGTAGTGCGGTTCATTTACAAACCACGGGAGCGGTACCGTATTTCCGGCAAGGATTAACTCTTCAGCATTGCTGGCTGCCGCAAAGTTATGAATCGGCCTACTATCTTGATCTGGAAGCTCTTCGGGCTCTGACCAATTCAGCAGACAGGAGCAGTTGCGCTCTTGAGCACAGACCTGTAGAACAGTGATGTGAGCCAGAACCAATGCGAACAGCGTTGACCACTTCACGGAATACATGTGATGGATAGGAGTGCGTGAAGAACAATAATTTTTGCTACATGTCGCGCTAACACTGCCCGTACGCAGCAGAAAAGGCAGTATTACTTCCGGATCCCCATCTGAAAAAGGCACTGTGCGTACTCCTGAGATTACAACTCACTTGTTCGCCAGAAAGATGATAGGTGAAAGACGTGGAGCACTGTGTGATTTCCCAGGATCTGCAAGTTCCTGTACTGGTGCCATTAAATGCTCCTACAGTAACTCTCTTTCTATTGCTCATTTGATTATAGGTATTCGGGTCATCCGGAAGGACCCAGCCGAGAGCCGTAAACCCTACAATGCGATATGAAGGTGGCTCATCACCGACAACAATGCTGGATACACCTCGTATTTGTCCTGTTCCAAATAGAGGCTCCACATCAGTTTCATTGTGTTCGTGTTCGGTCGTATCGCGAGACCTCAGTAAAGTGAGAAGTTCTTCAGGAGTGAGATTTTCTCCGTCCGTATTATTGATGGTGATGGCCCCATTGGGCTCTCCTGTCTCAAATCGTTCAAGGTCTCGAATGAAACTCTGCATCGCCTCATCTCCAACTTTCACCTCACCGGGTTTACCATTAATCGTCTCCTCATCTTCCATTGCTGAGTCAACATTTGCGGAATCACATCCGGCACAGATAACGAGGAGGATGAGCAATACACTCAAGTTGCGTGTTGTAGACGTAATCATCGCGTTCGGTTATGTGCTGTTAGCAGTGCATTCACTCTCCATGATTATGAACGTTTGTGATAGATACACGTCCTTTTATCTTTCCAACTCTCTTGACTTCTTTCTGAATTGAGCAGGCGTCATGTCTACACGGCGCTTGAACGCTTTCGTTAACGCACTCGCGCTGCTGTATCCTATGCTGTATCCGATGTGCGAGATGGCCACGTTGTTATACTCCACCAGCAAACGTTTTGCAAGTGCAATGCGATGGTGCAGGATGTACGCCTCCGGACTCATTCCAACGTGATGTTTGAAACGACACGAGATGTTGTGACCTCCAATACCACAGGCTCGTCGCACTTCACCGACACGTAAGTCCGAATCAAACAGACAGTGCTGAATTTCGTCGTAGAACGTACGCACGTCTGGAGGCCATGCAGAGTCCGAGGAGGGAAGGGTCTTCTTGTATGCCTTGCACTGTTCTTGGATGGATTCGAGGGAGGGGGCATACCGACGCGCATTTCTTTTGGGAATCATGTGTCATGTACACACAATCGTTCTCTTAAACCTAACGTCTTTTACTGATGCGTAACATTCTTCGGGGGAAGTGAGCGTCATCCACGGACCTGTACCGCCGCAGCAACGCCGCGGCGGTACGGGAAAAGATCTTGTCGGTAGTTTTTTGCTCTTGCTACGCCGTCATCGACGTTTTCTTCGGATGGACAGGGCGCAGCGCGTGGGGATCGGGCACGATGCTGTCGAGGACGCGGGCGGTGGAGAGCACGCCGGGCATGCCGGCTCCGGGATGCGTACCGGCGCCTGCAAAGTACAGGTGGTCGATATCTTCGCTCTCGTTGTGCGGACGGAACCAGGCGCTCTGCTGCAGCACCGGTTCTACGCTAAAGGCGGCACCCTTCAGGCTCTTGTACTCCATCTGGAACTCGCGCGGCGTAAGCATGCGGGAAGTCACGAGGTGCTCGCCCAGGTCGGGCATGACCGTTTCGGCCAGGTAGTCTTCGACCGACTGACGGTACGGCTCGGCCTGCACGCGCCAGTCTACACCGCTATCGAGATGCGGTACCGGACTCAGCACGTAGAAGGCGTCGTGCCCTTCGGGCGCCATCGACGGGTCGGTTTTGGTGGGACGGTGCAGGTAGAGGCTGAAGTCATCGGCCAGCTCCTGCTTGTTGAAGATGTCGTCGAGCAGGCTCTTGTAGCGCTCGCCCATCAGAATGGTGTGGTGCTCGATGTCTTCGTACGTCCGATCCGTGCCGAAGTACCAGACAAAGAGGCTCATGGAGTACTTCATGTTCTCCACGCGCTCGTCGGTCCACGTTTTGCGATCCGACGGGTGGATCATGTGGCGATAGGTGTACCCCACATCGGCATTCGACACCACGATGTCGGCATCGATGACCTCGCCGTCAGTGAGTCGCACGCCGCTGGCGCGTCCGCCGTCGACCAGAATCTGCTCCACATCGGTGCTGTAGCGCTGCGTGGTGCCATCGAGCTCGCTGATCAGGTTCGACAGGCCGCTCACGAGCGAGCCGGTGCCGCCCATGGCATACCACACCCCCCACTTGCGCTCCAGAAACGCGATGAGCGTGTAGATGGAGGTGGTGCTGAACGGATTGCCGCCTACCAGCAGCGGATGGAAGGAGAGTACCTTGCGGACTTTCGGGTGCTTGACGTACTTGGAGACGAGGCTGTAGACGGTACGATGGCTTTCCAGCTTCATCATCGCGGGCACGATCTTGAGCATATCGCTCAAGTTGTGAAACGGCACGTGTCCCAGTTCCTCAAAGCCGATCTCGAAGATCTCTTCGCTCTTTTCGAGGAAGCGCCGGTAGCCCTCGACATCTGACGGGTTGAACTTACGGATCTCGCGCTCCATAACGTCGGAGTCGCCCGAGTAGTCGAAGTGCGTGCCGTCGTGAAAGCGGATGCGGTAGAACGGGTCGACGGGCACCAGCTCCACGTCGTCTTCGAGCGATTTCCCACAGAGCGACCACAGTTCCTCAAACAGGAAGGGTGCGGTAACTACAGTAGGACCGGCGTCGAAGGTGAAGCCATCTTGCTTGAAGACGCGGGCGCGTCCGCCGGGCTGGTCGAGGCGATCCAGAAGCGTGACGCGGTAGCCCCGCACGCTCAGCCGAATGGCCGAAGCGAGTCCGCCCAGGCCGGCGCCGATAACGATGGCGTGCGGAGCGTCTGGGCCAGGGGATACGGGCTGAGTGGAGGTGTTGAGTGAGGCATCGTCGCGATGCACGAGGCGGTTCATCCAGGACATGAGCGGGGGGAAGCAATCGAAAGGAGCATAAACGCGAGCTGTGCAGCAGGGCACAGGCCAGATAAATCAACGAGCCACCGTTTTGGCCGGTTCGGGGGGAGGCGTCCAAAACTTGCAACAACTCAAAACCTGTTTGAGGATTGGTCTGGCGACGCTCGCTCACAGCCCCCAATAAGAAATCAACATACCAGGTTCTCAGACGGTGAGAGACAGAGATGTGTATTCTGCGTGCGGGGTCACGCAGCGTCGTCTACACCGCTTTCGGTTGTGTTCAGCACTTCATGCAAGGCCGTATACAATTTTTCAGCGGTAAAGGGTTTGGGTAAAAACTGGCGGGCCCCCGCCTCCATAGCCGCATCGGTTTGCCCGTCGGCTACGCCACTTGCAGCAATAATGGGCAGTGCTGGGTACGATTCGTTGAGCGCACGGATGAGGGCATGGCCATCCATGTTGGGCATGCGCAAGTCGGTGATTACAGCATCCAGCGCCTCATGATAATCCTCAACCATAGAAAGGGCCTCCTGGCCATCAGCGGCTACGATGGCACGATAGCCTGCGCTTTCAAGCGTTTGCTGCGCGGTGTCTCGGATAAACTCTTCATCATCTACAACCAGAATAACTTCGCCTTGTCCATGCGTCTCCGAGGAGGGCGTGTCGTTGTTCTCGGTTTCATTTCCGGACAGCGCAACGGGCAGGTAGACCCGAAAGGTGGTGCCCTCTCCTTTATCGCTGCGTACGTCGATAAAGCCATCGTGACTTTTCACGATGCTGTACGCACTGGAGAGCCCTAAGCCGGTGCCTTCTCCTTCGGGCTTTGTTGAAAAGAACGGCTCAAAGATTTTGTCGAGGTCGTCCTCAGGGATCCCCGTTCCCGTATCTGCTACTGTGATGCAGACATACGGCCCCGGCTTGGCGTCGATGTTGCGGCGGGCGTCCGTTTCCGACAATTCGACATTTTCGGCTTCAATCGAAAGCGTGCCGCCGTCGGGCATGGCGTCGCGGGCATTGACGCTCAGGTTCATGAGCACTTGTTGGATCTGGGTGGCATCGCCCACAATGGTGTTTAGATCGCCCACCTCCGTGTTGACCGTTACGTGGTCGGGGAAGGTTTCTTGGATGATGTTCTCTACTTCGTCGATCACAGCCGTGGGGTCTAGAGCCACGCGTTCGCCTTCCACGCCCCGTGCAAACGCCAGCACCTGCTCGACCATGTCGGAGCCCCGCTCAGCGCTTTTTTGAATCATGGAGAGGGTGCGCTTGGCCTGCTCGTCGTCGAAGCGTTGTTGCAGCACTTTAACGCCCAGCAAGATAGGTACAAGCAGGTTCCCTAGATCATGTGCAATACCGCCTACGAGTCGGCCAATGCTTTCCATGCGTTGCGAGCGCAAGAACTGCCGCTCTAGCTCCTTGCGTTCGGTAATATCGGTGTTGATAACCAGTACGGAAGACGGGGAGTTGGTGTTATCTCGCACCAGCGTCCAGCGGCTTTCAACGACCAGTTCGTCGCCCTCTTTGGTTTGCTGGCGTAGTTCACCCGTCCATTCGCCCTCCTCGTAGATGGTGGAGAAGCATTCCTCTTTGAGTTTTTCGCGCTGGCTGTCTGTATAGAGATGGTGGCGCGCCTTTTCGCCAAGCATTTCATCGGCGGTCCAGCCGGTGAGGCGTTCTGCGCTTTTATTCCAGTACACGACGGTGCCATCCATGTCGTAGGCAATAATCGCATCGCGCGCTTTGTCGAGCAAGGCGGCTTGCTCGCGGATGCGCTGGTCGGCCTGGGCGCGCTCAACGGCGTAACGGATGGTACGCTCTAACAGCGGAGCATCGATTTGCTCTTTGGAGAGATAGTCGGCCGCTCCGGCGGCCATAGCCGTGAGGTCAATTTCGAGGTCGCCTTGGCCGGTGAGCAGAATGATGGGGGTGCGCCCCCCGCGCTCATTGACAGCATTGAGTAGGTCGAGACCGGTATGCGTACCGAGTCGATAATCAACCAGGCACGCGTCGTAGGTGCCTGAAAGAATGGCCTGCAGCCCCTCCTGATAGCTGGTGGTCCAATCCAGGTTACAGTCGATGCTCTGCGCTTTTGAGAGCAACGCCTTGGTAATGATATAGTCGTCCTCGTCATCCTCTACAAGTAGGATGTCGAGCACTTCAGTGGTAGCCATCATTCCATCTCTTCATGCTGCGGAGGAAGCTTCACGATTTCGAACCAGAAGTCACCAAGCGTTTGGATCGCATCGGCCAGTCCGTCAAAGGTTACGGGTTTTGTGACAAAGGCGTTCACCCCCAGATCGTAGCTTTGCAAAATATCCTGCTCTGCTTCTGAGGTGGTCAGCACGATAATGGGAATGCGCCGCAGGCTGGGGTCAGACTTGATTAGCTTAAGCGCTTCTCGCCCGTCCATGCGAGGCATATTCAGGTCAAGCAAAATGAGGCCAGGCCGGGGGGCCTCTTCGGGATCACTATACGGCCCTTCATGCCGCAAGTATTGCATCAGTTCCTCGCCATCTTCGACCATAGAGATGGTGTTGGCAAGCCGACTTCGTTTTAGGGCTTGTCGGGTTAGTAAGCGGTCATCAGGGTCGTCTTCGGCAAGGAGGATGCGAATGCTTTCGTCACTCATCCAGGATCGTCTCTGTCGTTGGTTGGTCATGCTGGGTAGGCGCCGTAGGCGCGTCGTTGGAAGAGGTATGACGAATGGGCAGCCATACGGTGAAGGTGGTGCCTTCTTCGGGCACACTGGTTACGCCGATGCTGCCGTTGTGCCGTTCTACAATGCGGCGACAAATGGCCAATCCCATACCGGTGCCGTCGTAGTCACTGCGTCCGTGCAGTCGTTGAAACGGGGTAAAGATACGGTCTACGTACTTGTCTTCAAAGCCAATGCCGTTGTCGCTAACGTCGAGGCGGCACAACGGGCCTTCGGTGTCTTGCATCGACGTGGGCACCGCCGAAGCGTCTGCATCATCAAAGGTGTGGGCGCGCACTTCTACGTGGGGGGGCACATCAGAGCGGTGAAACTTGAGGGCGTTGCCAATCAGGTTTTGCAGCAACTGTCGCATTTGCGTAGCATCGGCCTCGAGGGTAGGCAGATCGTCCACATCCACCGTGCCGTTCACATCATCAATTTGCATGCTCAAGTCGTTGAGCACGTTCTGCACCAACTCGTTAAGATTTACCGGCTCAAAAGGGCGAGCCCGCGTGGTGATGCGCGAATAAACAAGCAAGTCGGAGATAAGCTGCGACATGCGGCGCGCGGCGTCTTCCATGCGCTCCAGGTAGTGCTGGCCGGTGTCATCCACAGCATCCCCGTAATCTTCGAGCATAAGGCTCGAAAACGCGCTTATTTTGCGGAGCGGCTCTTGTAGGTCGTGTGAGGCAATGTACGCAAAGTCGCGGAGCGCGCGGTTACGCTGTTCAAGCTTTTTATTCGCCACCGACATAGCCTGGGCCGCCTCGCGTCGCTCCGACACATCCCGAAAGGTAACCGCCACGCCGTCTTCAATCTTCACGGCCATCACCTGGTACCAGGTGCTTGTGCCGTCTAAGTTAGGGAGGCGCAGTTCATCTTGGTACGGCTCCTCGGTGCGTATCACCCGGACATATTCATCAAACAGTCCGTAATCGGCGTGTTCGGGCAATACGTTAAGCATGCGCGCACCGGTCATCTTCTTGGCCGATACGCTCATCAACTCTTCGGCGCGAGGGTTGATAAGCACGCACTCAAAGTCAACAATGGTGCCGCGCTTGTCGCGGATGGCGGAGTATACGATGATGCCGTCCAGCGAGCTGGTGAGCACACTCGACAGCACATCGCGCGAGGTTTGCAGGGCCTCGTCTTTCAGTTGCTCGTTGGTGATATCCTCAAAGCAGATGAACACGCCGTACGGCTCTTCGGTGTCGAGCTGGAACAGCGGACGGGCGTTCACGCGGATCCAGCGCGGCGGCGAATCGGGCGGATAGATGCCCATGACTTCATCGGTTACAGGGGTGCGCTCGTAGCACGCCACCCAGAACGGAAATTCGGTGTTGGCCAGCGGTGTGCCATCTGGACGTAGGCCGCGCCACTTGTCGTCGTTAAAGTGAGATCCAATGATCTCGGACCGGGGACGCCCAAAAATACGGGGGACGGCGTCGTTGCAGTCGCGAAACACGCCGTCGCTGTCCATAAGAAGGGCGCCGCCTTGGATCGTTTCGAGCAGCGTATCGAAGCGGGCCTCCACTTGCTGGCGCAGGCGATCGGTTTCGTGTTCGCTTGTTCGATCGGTTAGGTGAAGTAAGACGTGGGTGGGACGCTCGGCCTCGTTGAGCGTAACAGGTTGCATCTCCCAGTCAAACCATCGCATTCCCGATTCCGGAAAGGTCATCGGCCGCCGCCGTCCGGTGAGTGTGCGTGCCTCGCTAAGGGCACGCTCTATCGCTTCATGCCAGGCCCCCTCGGGGTCGTCGATGATTTCAAAAAGCGATTCTGTATCCGGCGCTTCCACTGCAAATGCACGCAGCTCGCGCGCCCACCGGTCGCTTTCGGCCACAATAGTACCAGATGCATCAACCAGGGCGATGGACCCTGGCATTGCGGCCACACAGTTGGACAGTGACGAAAGGGTAGCCATGACAAGTTACAGCAGCATCTATAATGGAAACGAGCAGCGTACGAATGAGAAGCGCTCCTCACAAACCGCGCCCTGAAAATGCAAACCAACCCAATGTTGGCGTGCTGGGACGTACAGACGGGAGTTGGGGGCACCCGTATGAGGCGAAAAAAGACATTGCACCAATCATAACTTTATGTAACGTACGTAACGGTCCTGTTATAATCAACCAGTTCGTTACGCAGCGTTTCCCACAAGGGGGCGTTTCATACGCAAAGGCGCCAAGCAGGCACACGCCACGCTGGATTGGTGCTATGCGTCGTGGACGTTGCGTGTGGCCTCTACATGGGCCTGGAGCGCCTCAAATGAATCGCCACCGTACTTTTTGAGGAACGCTTCGGCCAGTGTCCAGGCTACCGTGGCCTCGGCCACTGTGGAGGCCGCCGGTACACTGGTGATATCGCTACGTTCGTAGCGCGTTGGCTGCGCCTCGCCTGTCGCTACATCGACCGAGTCGAGCGGCTTGATAAGTGTGGGAATGGGCTTCATATAGCCGCGCACGACAATGGGCATTCCGTTCGTTGTGCCCCCTTCGAGTCCGCCGGCCCGGTTGGTGCGGCGCGGGTAGCGCTCGCCCTCGGCAGGCAAAATAGGGTCGTGCACTTTTGAGCCGGGGCGCCGGGCGTTGCGCACGCCATCGCCAATTTCGGCAGCCTTTTGGGCTTGGATTGAGCAAATGGCCTGCACAAGGCGTCCGTCGAGGCGACGATCCCAGTGCACGTAGGAGCCGAGTCCGGGGGGTACGCCGGTGGCAATCACCTCATACGCGCCGCCGAGGGAGTCGCGGTTGGACTTTGCTTCTTCGATGTGTTCAATGCACCGCGTTGTCATGTCGTCATCGAGCATACGGGTTTCACTGGCATCGGCCTGCTCGTACACGTTGCGCGCCCCCCCGTCGGATTCGATTAGGGTCTGTACGCGGTCGTACCATTCGTCAGGGCTGTCGTAGCCCACTTCTCCAATCCGCGTTACATGGCTGCCTACCTCTATGCCAAAGTGACGAAGCAGGGTGCGCGCCACCGAGCAGCACGCCACGCGCATGGCCGTTTCGCGTGCACTGCTGCGGTCGATGACGGGGCGCATATCATCGAAGTTGTACTTTTGCATGCCTGCCAGATCCGCATGGCCGGGGCGGGGCAGTGTCACTGGCTCGATGCCTTCACCATCTCCCTCTATAGCCATTTTTTCGGGCCAGCCTGCTTTGTCTTTTTTGTAGGCCCCGTTGTCGATGCGCATGGAAATGGGACTCCCCAGCGTCTTTTCAAAGCGCACGCCCGAGTAGATGTGGACTTTATCGTTTTCAATTTTGGAGCGTCCACCTCGTCCATAGCCCAGCCAGCGCCGCGCCAGATGTTCGTTGATGTCGGCGGGGCGCAGAGGGACATGCGCGGGCATGCCTTCTACGATGCCAATAAGCGCTTCGCCGTGGGACTCGCCTGCGGTTAGGTAACGGATCATAAACAGGGGGGACTGCAGAAGAAAAACCAGATGCCAGTATGCTGGCAAGAACTACATGGAAACACGTCTAACTCTCTGGTGCCACAATGGTTGAGCAGATAGGAGACCTTGGGCGTTAGGGCGTCGAAATGTCGTAGAAGGCTCCCGTTCCATCGCGCCGATGAACGCGCACAAGGACGCGGTCAGCGGTGGTGTCGTTCAACTGTTGCACTACGTCTTCGGCATCGGTAACAGATTGATCTTCGATGTGCGTGAGGACGACATCGCGGGGCATCCCAGCCCGATCGGCGGGGCCGCCGTTCTCAACAAAAGCAACATATGCGCCTCGATCAATGCCGAACGCGCGTTTGTGCGACTCAACAAGCGGACGCAGCCCCAATCCCCAATCGGGCAGATCGAGCGTGGGCGCCTCGTCATCCTCGGGCGGATCGGCGTCGGGCCCGTTAGGGGGGGCGGGCAGCGTATCTTGCGGATCCCCGCCTTCCAGTTCGTCAACCCATTCTTGATACGCAAGTGTCTCGCGGCCCATAAGCTCGATCTCTTTGGTTTCGATATGCCCAGAACGCCACACGCGTATTTGCATGGTATCGCCCGGACGCCGTTGCGCAACGGCGCTTTGCAGGGTGTTTGGAGCGTTGATCTCGCGTCCGTCAATGGAGAGCACCACATCGCCATCCTCGATTCCGCCGCGTGCGGCGGCGCCACCCGGGCGTACGGTACCGATGTACACACCGCGAATATCGTCCATATTGAGGCGGCGGGCACGCGGGGCGTCGACCTCTTCAATGCTCACGCCCAGATACCCGCGTTGAACTTCGCCATATTCAATCAGATCGGTGACAACGCGCTGCATAAGCTGAACGGGGACGGCAAATCCGTACCCCTCGCTCGCGCCGCTTTCGGTGGCAATGGCCGTATTGATGCCAACCAGATCGCCCTCCAGGTTGACCAGGGCGCCGCCCGAGTTGCCCGGGTTAATAGCGGCATCGGTCTGAATGAAGTCCTCGATGCTAAACGTGTCGTCAATGATGTCGACTTGGCGCCCCAGCGCGCTGACAATGCCTGCTGTAACGGTGGAGGTGAGTCGAAACGGGTTACCCACGGCCACCACCCAGTCGCCCACGCGTAGTGCGTCTGAGTTACCTAGCGAAACGGTGGGAAATGGGGCGCCCTCTTCTTCCACTTTCAGCACCGCCAGGTCGGTAGAGGGATCGCTGCCTACAATCGTTGCCTCGTACTGCCGCTTGTCGTGCAGGGTTACGTTAATGGTGCGCGCCCCTGCAACCACATGTTCGTTGGTTACGATATATCCTTCGCTGTTGAGGATGACCCCACTGCCCACACTGCGCTGCGGACGCGGCATAAAGCGATCCATTTCGTTTCCATCAAACTGGAAGGAGCGTTCATTCCCAGAGCGTCCTGTCTCGATTTGGATGAACACAACCGCCGGTGTTACGCGTTCGGCTACCGTCCGAAACGCTTCGTTGAGCGTTGCCAGTTCGGGCATCGACGCCGGGGTGGCGCCGGTGTCGGCCTCAGAGGGCGTGTGCCCGTAGGAGGGGGCTGAATTGTCACCAAGCTCAATGCGTGGGCGGGGGGCGTCGTCCTCATCGGCAAGTTCGGACGCCGAGGGCGATGTCCACAGCATGAACAGAATGCCAGCCAATAGCCCGACACATACCAAGCCGACGGCAATTCCGATTTGTAAAAGACGACGGGTAACCGGCATGGGAATGGGCTAATCTGCAGTGTAGAACGCGCCTATACAGTATAAAAAGCGCACAAGAAATCACCCACTGGGCAACCATATTGTTTCGTTTTGATAAAGGCGGGCGTGTCGTGCAGCACGCTCTTCGTGCCCGTAGGCAGCAGCAACCGCCAGCCCGCACGCCGGGTAGTCTGTGATAAACCCGTCTACACCATACGTTATGAGCTGCTTCATAGCTGCAGGTGCATTGACCGTCCAGGGCAGCACCTGCATGTTGCGCGCATGTGCGGCCTGAACCACGGTGCTATCCACCAGACGGTAATCGGGACTGTAGATGTGCGGCGTGTAGCCGAGAGCCTGGCAAGCTGCCTCAACGCCGCCCTCGTGGTCGCCTGCTACCAGTATCGACTGACGTATCGATGAGGCTGCGGTGCGCGTATACTGCAGGGTACGCACATCGAATGATTGCAGCGTAACGCGGTCGGAGACCCCCGCGGCATGCACCACATCCAGAAACCGTTGTGCAAACTCATCGGGCGGAGGCTGGTGCGTGCCTTCCCACTCCGGACGGCTTTTCGTTTCGATGTTGTAGAATACCGGTGCTCGTCCGATAGTGGCCGCGAGCGCTTCAGAGCGGGTGAGCACATCGTAGAGACGCGGCTTTATCGCCTGCATCGATGCCTGCTCGGGGAAATGGGGCGGCGTTTTGCATCCACAGTCGTAGGCAGCCACCTCGGCGTACGTCATCTGGTAGATGCTGGGCGGGTTGTCTTCTGGGAGGGAACTCCCATCGGGTGCAGTGCAAATGGCGGGATCCATCCAGGGCTCGTGTGATACGACCACTTCGCCATCCGTACTCACCACAATGTCGAGTTCCAGCGTAGGCACTCCCAGTGCAAGGGCACAGGCAAACGCCGGCCAGGTGTTCTCCGGACGCACGCCGCGGGCTCCACGATGGCCCTGCACATCAAACTGAGCCGGAACGCGAACAGGAGGGAATGTCGCTGAAGCAGTCATGGATGGATCGGTAAATGGGGGAGCGGATGAGACAGGCTGTCATTGCAGCAACGGCAATGGCAGCATCAAGATAGGGGACCGAGATCTACAAATCCACTTTTGGAGCCTGTTTGAGAGGGCCGCGACAGCACTCCGTGAAGAACCGCTAAGACCCCTTGTTGGGGAATGATTGTCCGCCTCAGAGTGGTTTTTGGGGGCACTTTTGCGTACATTGGTTTGTTAGGCAACTAACAGCCCTCTGCCTCTGATTGTGCGTTGCAGGGGGTTTTTCATTGTTACAACGAGTATCATACCCCTGGCAGCATGGAAGCAGACGACTCTCGCGTCATCCCTATCCAGATCGAGGAGGAGATGAAGTCCGCCTACATCGATTATTCGATGTCGGTGATTGTAAGCCGGGCGCTCCCCGATGTGCGCGATGGGCTTAAGCCCGTGCACCGCCGTGTGCTTTACGGCATGCACGAGCTGGGCCTTACGCAAGGATCGAATTACAAGAAGAGCGCCCGTATTGTGGGAGAGGTGCTGGGTAAGTACCACCCGCACGGCGACTCCTCAGTGTACGATACGCTGGTGCGTATGGCACAGCACTTTTCAATGCGCTATCCGCTGGTGGATGGCCAGGGCAACTTTGGCTCGGTTGATGGCGACTCAGCCGCAGCCATGCGTTATACCGAAGCCCGCATGGTGAAGATTGCCGAGCGCATGCTCGACGATCTCAACAAGGAAACGGTTGATACGCGCGAAAACTTCGACGGCACGCTCGAAGAGCCGACCGTACTACCTGCCGCGTTCCCAAACATGCTCGTAAACGGGGCCGATGGTATTGCGGTAGGAATGGCCACAAAGATTCCGCCCCACAACTTAGGCGAAGCCATCGATGCGGTGGTGGCCTACATCGACGACCCCGAGATTGACATCAGCGGGCTTATGCAGCACCTGCCTGCGCCCGATTTTCCCACGGGCGGCATCATCTACGGATATGCGGGGGTGCACGAAGCCTATCATACGGGCCGGGGCCGCGTTATTATGCGGGCCAAGATGCACGAGGAGGAGATCCGTAAAGGCCGTACGGCGCTGGTGATTACCGAAATTCCGTACCAGGTCAACAAGAGCACCCTCATTGAACGCATTGCCAAGCGCGTACGCAACGACCGCATCGAGGGCATCTCGGATCTGCGCGACGAAAGCGACCGCGACGGGATGCGCATTGTGGTGGAACTGAAGCAGGATGCGGTACCACTGGTGGTAAAAAACCAGCTCTACAAGCACTCGCGCCTGCAGGAGACGTTTGGCGTGAACATGGTGGCGCTTGTCAACGGGCGTCCCCGCGTGGTGAACCTGAAAGACGCGGTGCATCATTATGTGGAGCACCGCCACACCATCGTAGAGCGCCGCACCCGCTACGACCTAAAGAAGGCGCAGGCCCGAGCCCATGTGCTCGAAGGGTTGACGCGTGCGATGGACCAGCTGGATTCAGTGATTGCCATCATCCGCCACTCGCCCGACACCTCCGAAGCCCGCGAAAATCTGATTGCAGGACGCTATCCGGATACGCTCACCGAAGCCGATCTCGACGCGCTGGGCCTTCCGGCAGCCCATCCGGCTGAGCGCGAATCCGATACACCCATGGCAGAGCGCCTGCTCGACGACGACACGTTCGACGAGCGCGCCCGTCAGGATGCGCCCCACGCCTGGCTCACCGAAGACCAGGCCAATGCCATCTTGCGCCTGCGCTTGAGCCGCCTTACCGGACTCGAACGCGAGAAGATCGTGAACGAGTACCGCGACATCATGGCCAAGATCAAAGAACTGTACACCATCCTCGATGACCGCAGCGAGCGGATGGCCCTGATCCGCGAAGAGTTGCTGGAGGTCAAAGAAGCTTTTGACGATGAGCGCCGCACCGAAATCGATTACACCGGAGGCGGCGACATCATCATCGAAGACCTGATCGAACGCGAACACGTGGTGGTGACCGTAACCCATCAGGGACTCACCAAGCGCACCAGTGTAGATACGTATCGGTCGCAGGGACGCGGTGGCGTGGGACTGCGCGCCAGTGGCACCCGCGAAGACGATTACATCGAGCATCTGTTCGTGACGCACTCCCACGACATGCTCCTCTTCTTTACCGATCATGGCCAGTGCTACTGGCTCCGCGTCTTTGAAATCCCTGAAGGCAGTCGCACCGCCAAGGGCCGCTCAATCCGCAATCTTATCGAGATTGCCCCCGACGATCGGATTCGCGCCGTGCTCTCTGTTAGCAAGGAAGACTTCGAGGACGAGGACTTTCTGAACAACCACTATGTGCTGATGGCCACCCGCAAGGGGCAGGTCAAGAAAACCGTGTTGGAGGCGTTTAGTCGTCCACGCTCCAACGGCATCATCGCCATTTCAACTGATGAGGACGATGTGCTGCTGGAGGCCGCCCTTACCGCGGGAGACAACACCGTGGTGGTCGCCTCTTCGGGGGGACGCGCCGTGCATTTCCACGAAGACGATGTGCGTCCCACCGGACGCAACACGCAGGGCGTGCGGGGCATGACGCTGGACGAGGGGGAAACGCTCGTAGGCATGGTTTCAGTGGATCCTGGCCAGTCGCCCGATGTCTTCACGCTCTCTGCCAACGGCTACGGCAAACGCTCCGAACTCGATCGGTACCGTGTACAGGGGCGAGGCGGCAAGGGCCTCATCACCCTCAACAAAACCGACAAGACCGGGCCGCTATCGACAATCAAAGGGGTGAGCGATGCCCAAGATCTGATGGTCATCACGGAGAACGGCATTATGATTCGCACCAGCGTGGACGAGATTAGCACGATGGGCCGTAACACGCAGGGCGTTCGTGTCATCAACTTAAAGGATGATGATACCATTGCCGACGTAACGCGTGTGGCCCTTGATGATCTGGCCGATGCTGCTGAAGAGGAAGAAGCCGATGCGGATGCCTCTGATGAAGAAGAAGCCAGCGATGACAAGGCCCTGCCCCCGGCCCAATCGAACGGACAGGCCTGATGGTTTGACTGACTTTTTCCAGGTCAACGCTTCATTCCGATCCCTATATGCAAACGCCCCGCCCTTCACAATGAAGGCGCGGGGCGTTTTTTGTAACGGGAATTCGTTTCAGTAGATGATCTGGTAAGGGAGGCTACTGACTTATCGGACCAGCGATACCTTGCGCGTTTCGCTGAAGTCGTCGCCGGTAACCCGCACGAAGTACATGCCACTAGCCCACTGTTCTGCGGCTCCAATCTCGATCACCTGGGCCTGGTTGCCGTCGGCGCGCCGTTGGTCGCGGTATACGCGGCGGCCAATGGTATCATACACCTCAACCAGTACGTTCTGTGTATTCTGTGTGGTTAGGTCTAAACGGATGGGACCGCTTGTTGGATTGGGATACGCTCCGGTAAGGGCTGCGGTGTCATCCAGCGGAATCTCAACGTCAACCGCATCGCTAAACAGCACATCGTCATCCTCAGTGATGGAACGCACCCGATACTGGTAATCGCCTGCAGGCTGTAGACGCGAACGTAGGGTGGTCGCACTGACAGGCCCATCCATATCCGGCTTGACGTTCTCGATGCTAAAGACCGGCTCTTCGTCTTCACGGGGTTGTACCGCACGCTCCAGCTCGAATGTAAATCCACTTTCGCTTTGCAGATGTGCAGGAAGCTGCCAGCTCAGCGTCACATCACCGCGCCCCTGGTTCTCGCGGAGATCGATTTCAATGTCCTCTTCGGCAACAAATACATTTACTTCCCCATCGGCTGTAAACCCGCCTCGTGTTTCACCGTCACGCTCCCAACTCAACCGAAACACATGGTTCCCTAACTCCAAGTCACTGAACGTCTCATTATAAGCGCGTCCAGGCTGGGGCTGAATAGTTCGTCCTGTGTCGTCGAACCCATCTTCACCGTTGGCGTTTTCCGCAAAACAACGATCTCGGTCCTTAATCTCGCCGCCATTTTCAGCCACATCGTCATAGTAGGTGCAGCGTTCCAGGGTGTACGAGTCAATGTCATCGGCCTGCGAAGATTGAGTCCACTGAACGGTTACCTCATCGCGTGTGCTGGTGGTTACCGCAGCAAAGTCAAGCACCTCGGCGCCAATGAGTTCATCACAAGCCTGGGTGAGTGGCCAGCCCATGTCGGCTAGCAGTCCGCAAAAGATAGGGCCGGGGGTACGAGTCACCTCATTGAATCCGATTTGCGGACGCATGAGCGCATTTGGGTCGCCGCCGGGCGTGGTGTAAGTGTCTTGGTCGAAGTGAGCAATGCTCGATCCGGGTTGATAGCTGGATGGCGCATAGATTTTTGCGGGGACCGGGCCGGTGCTATTTTCAGCAGCCAAATCAGTGTTGGGTCCTTGCGCGAACAGCGCATCACTGGTTAGCGCATTTCCAAGATTGATTGAGGGATTCGGATACGTATCGCGATCAATGAGCTGGTTGAACGTGCCGGGGGTTGCCTCGTGTTGGAGCAGCACTTCAAGGACGCCCGGTATTTTGTCGTCCTCTGGGCGGTTTGGTCCTTGTCCAAGTCCCCAGTGCCCTTGTCCGCCAGACGCTACGCCCGTAAGATTGATGAAGTTAAGCCCGTGTCCAATCTCGTGCATGATCACCGTTGTAAAGTCAATTTCCGCTGGGCCGGGCGGTCCTTCTCCAAAGTGCCAATCTGTGCGGTTGCTGTTCACATTCACGATAATCTCCGGTTCGGTGGGCGATTGATTTTGCCCGGTCAGTGCATTGATGAGCGCATCGCCAAAAGCAACCTCCTGGCCATCTTCCAGCTCTACCGTGTAAAGGAAGCGAGGCCCAGCGGATGCAAGGACGCCCTGCCCTAGATCCTGAAACGAAGCATCAATCGTAATCGGTACGGATGAATCGATGTAGGTAGCCCAGATATCAGCCGCCCGCTGAAAGGCTTCTTGCGCTTCGTTGGTAAACCCCGAACCGTAATCGACATTGATTTCGGTTTGTTGTGACTTCGGGACTGCAGCCTTCGACTCAACAAACGTGTTCATATTAACCGGGTTGTTGTCGAGGTCGCACACGTCATCGTACGACATAACTTCCTCGAATGGGACCCGCTCTTTGATCACGAAGTCATCAGGCGCAGGGAAGGGGGCTTGCTGAGCCTGAACCGTAGGCCGACCAAATACAAACACGGCCATGAGTACAATGCCAATGACCCCGTAGCGAAACAGGGGGTGGGGGGGCGTCAACTGCATAGATTAAAAACCGTTATGATGGGCATAAACTACATCGAGCGTCTGTCGCTGCGTCATATACATGTGTCACACTACATGCGTCACATACAGCGGTGCAGCGAGATCTCTTACTGCATCACATCTTAAGTATAGCTTCCGGATACACAAACTGCAAAGAGAGGTTTTCCCGACCTGACTGTCTACACAGGCACGCGTAGCATTCAAGACCGACGGTAGTGCCGTGTCAGCCGGTTCAACATTGGCATCGCGAGGAGGGAGCCCTGCGACTGACGCTGCGCTGTGAGCGCTAGCGAACGAGTACTCCTGGGGTGCGATCTCATGCTGTTGATTGGGCGGCTGCATTCGGTCTGATAGCATGAGATTGCGTCGCTGCGCTCGCAATGACATGATTGTGGATTATTCTCGGTACGTTAAGGTGCCCGTGCGTGACCCGACGTTTGACACGGCAACAGCTTCTTTTTTCTTGTTTTGCTGGTATCAGGTTGGTATCATCAAACAGCCCCGCCTCTGCATAGTGAGGAGCGCGGGGCTGTCTAAGTCTCTCTTGAGGTCTTGACCTCGCTTGATGGAGCATGCAGAGTTGGTATTACCGCACACGCACAAACTGGCGATGCGTGCTAAAAGAGTCGCCCGTTACGCGCAGGAAATAGGTGCCACTGGAGAGCCCCAGGTCGTCGACCGAGAGCGAGAGCGGGGTTTCCGCGGCAACAGCGCCATCGTGTACGGTGGCCACGCGTTGCCCCAGTACGTTGTACACCGTGGCCGTTACGTCTTGAGCCTCGCGTACGGCAAGGTCAAACCGCGTGACGGAGGTGCTGGGGTTCGGATACGGAGACGACAGTTGATACGCCTCTTGCATGCCGATGTGAACGGTAAGCGGCGATTCGAGCGTTTCCGTGCCATCCACATCAATCTGACGGAGGCGAAACTCGTGCTCGCCGACCGATAGCTCGTCTGTCGTGAAGCTGTACGACTGCGGCTCATCGGTCGTGCCATAGCCTTCTACAAAGCCGAGCTCGCTAAACGTTGTGGCTTCCTCCTGTACAGGGCGATGCTCTACCATGAATCCGCTGTTGTCGGTTTCGGAGAGCGTATGCCAGTTCAATGCAACGGATTCGCCTTGCACCGTGGCGTTGAAGGACGCCAGCTCAACAGGCAACGCTCCGCTTACGCCATCAGTGGATGCCACCTCGGCACGGATAATCAGGTTGGTGCCGGTTCCCGACCAATTGTCTCCGTCGAGCACTTGCGAACGCCCCGAAGCGGTGCTTCCATTTTCGGCAGCGAGCACTATTTCATCAGAGGCTGTTTGCGGCTGCACAACGATGTGGTAGTCGGTGCCTTCGTTGACTGCCGCTTCCGCATCCATGAGGCTGATGTAATTCGGCCCAAACGGCGAAAGCATATCGGCATCTACTGTGACCGTCTGGCCAATCTGCTGGTCGGGCGAACCACCATCATCGGTCCAAATCTCCACCTCCAAGGGGTCGTTGAGGTTGTCCGTGCCATTGGCTCCAGGTGTGATGTAAGTACCTGTGGCGAATCCGTCAAACGAGGGCGTGAACCGAAGCGCGGCGGCATCACTTGTACCTCCTCCGACCGTCGTTGGAGCGTAGGCGTTGAAATCCCATGGCGCTTCGTACCAGAGCATCTCGCGCTCGCCGCTGCCCCCCAAGAGCGCAGACATGGCTTCAAGAACATTGGCCTTGCCCGATCCGAATGAGGTGTTTGGCGGCGTGCCCCAATTTTCTACTGCAGTATCGACCGTGGTATGATCCATCAAGAGATCCTTGACCTCGTTGCCGGTGAGTGTTGGAGCTTCTTGAAATAGCAACACTGCTGCTCCGGCCACTGCAGGAGCCGACATGCTGGTTCCTTGCGTGAGACGGTGTAAATCCCCTTCCATGACGACTGTGTTCGGGGGCTGAGGATTCATGTCTTGTGAATAGGCCGATGCCATCATTTGACCGGGCCCTGTTACATCGGGCTTTATGGAGCCATCGCGTAGTGGACCACGACTGCTGAACGCAGCGATGGCATCGCTATCATCAAAGTTACCACTTACCGCTCGTGCAGAGCCGTCGGTATCTGTCCAGCGCCAGCGGTGTACATGCGCCCCCACGGTGAGCGCACTGGCGGCTGTACCCGGCGATCCAATGGTGTAGGCGTTGTCGCCATTTACAAAAGCCGCGGAGGCGCCTGTTGATACGTCGAAGGTCCAGGCATGATAATCAAGACTTGCGCCCTCATTGTTGGTGATATCAATCGACCACATGCCTTCGGCTACATCATCGCCGCCATCATTGCTGAGCTGGATGATAATGGAGCGATCGTCATTTGGATTGTTGACTTCAGAGATCAGCCAGATGCGCCCATCTGGGGTGTCTGTCATATCGCTATCGCCGTCGTTGGCATCCAGGTCGAGCGTTGCCGTTTCATTTCCAGGGGTGGTGACAGTCACCTCCACCGCTGGTTCACCATCGAGCCAGGCGTTGATTCCGAAGCTGCTTCCAGAGGGGGCTTCGTCAACCTCCCAATCTTCAGAAGCGGTGCTGTTTCCATTGATCGTGCCAGACACATGCTGGCGTTGTGCGGGACTACCGGAATTTCCAGCGGATGTCACCGCTAACCGGCCCATGTCCGTTCCATTCGACGTAAACGCGTCGGTGATTTGTGCAAGGGCGCTTGTGCCGTCGTGGGGCCCAAAGCTAGTGCCCAGGCTCATATTGGCTACAACGGGCTGACTTTCCTCATCAGACAAGATGCCGCAATAGGAAAGTGCGTCGGCTACATTGGCACCTGAGAAGCCTCCGTCTCCCGCTTTTACGACGATCAGGTCCGACTGTGGGGCAATGCCAACATGACGGGGAGCATTGGTTTCCCCAGCCTCCAACAGGGCGCGTCCGTTTCCGGCCATGGTGCCAGCTACGTGCGTGCCATGACCATCGATATCTTCCTGATTAACGCCTCCGCCATCAATGTCTGATGCGGTGTATTCCGTTCCGTGGTCAAGCCCACTGAACGCGGCGTCGCGGTCTTCCGGACTGGGCCCGGTGTTGTCGGTTTGATCCCACAAGTACTGGATGCGCGTATCTCCATTTGCGTCCTTAAAGTCGTCATGATTGACATCAATACCGGAGTCAATGACACATGAAAGCATCCCTTGGCCTTGATATTCGGTGTTGTTAATGGCCCCCTCGTGAAGCGGAACTGCACCCATGTCGCCCGCGGCCTCATCGTTGTGGGGTTCAAGAACAGCAGGCACGGTAACCCGCGTTACGCCTTCCATCGAAGAAAGCGTTTGCAGATCACCAAGACGGGCTCGCACCGTAGCGATTTCTCCTTGATGCGACTGCACGGCAATGCCTTCGCGGCGCAGACGCTCTGGATCATCGGTTTGTACAAAGGCGCGATAGGCAATGGTACCATCAGCTAAGGATACCTGGGCACGCTGCAGCATGGGTGGAACTGAAACCGTGCCGGTTTGCAGTGCTTGAGGATCTTGCTGGAGCAGATATTCAAATTGTTGGTCGAGCACTTGCTGAGCGTGCGCAGGAAGCACAGCACTTCCCCACATAAAAAGCCCGGCAAGCAAAAGAATCGTAACACGATATAGCATAGCAGTCTAGTTCGTTGTGGTCTTTATAGCTTAGTGCGGCTCGTGGGGACGTGCATGCGTGATGCGCTTCACCGCTTCCATTTGCACGGCAGTGTGGATTTCTTCACGCGTCCATCGTGCCGTGGCAATACCTCCTTGTACAGATCCAAGCGTAAGATCGGCGGCACGTAGGGCATCGGGGTCGGAGGTGTGCACGAGCACCGCATAGACGGTCAGGGTGTCGTCACGAAGGTGTGTTTGGAAGGTACCTGCGGGCACTGGTTCGCCAGCAAGCAATCGCTGTAGCGAGTTGGTTAGCTTACGCGCATCCTCCTTCGACATAGAAAGCGCTTCCATAGTGTCGGGAGCAGCGATTTGCGAGGAATCTGAATGTGTGGAGGTCACCTCAGACGCAGGAGATTCTGTGCTCGTACAGCCTGCACTTGCCAAATAGGCCAGAGTGTACACAAGCACACCAATGCAGCCCATCCATCGCCCTATCGCGTGGTTATGTGCCATCCACTTGTTCATGGGTTTCCCCCTGCAAATCAAACCACCTAAACACCCTACTCAAAATAGACAAAACCTTAGTGCCACATGCAAGTGCATTAGAAAAAAAGATGTGGAGAGAAAGGGCTCGAACAAAACGAGATGCGACTTGCCATTTGTGATGAGATACAAGTTACGTGATTCCATAGCTATCCTCTGTGTTGTAGCAGAGAACCGCGTGCATCTCCAGAAACAGAAAAACGCCCCGACCCCCAATTGGGTCAGGGCGCAGGTTTTGCTGAACCGGATGTCAACGATTGCGGTCAACTGGCGGCTTCATAAAGCGCAGCATCCATCTTCTCGATCCCCTCGTCAATCTCTTTGGGGGTGATGGTGAGTGGCGAGCGGAAGCGGATTGCTGCATCTCCACAGCCCAAAATGATAACGCCGTTTTCGAAGCACGCCTCTAGCACCGCGTCGCGATGTGCTTTCGTGGGCAGGTCAAATGCGCACATCAGCCCTTTGCCACGTACGTTGGTCACGGCATCGTGCGTATCGGCTAACTCGTGGAGCCGGTTTTGTAGGTGCGTGCCAGCGTCGGCAGCATGCGCTACGAGGTTGTCCTCTTCAATGATTTCGAGGATGCGGTCGAAGCGCACCATGTCAACGAGGTTACCGCCCCAGGTGGAGTTGATGCGGCTGGTTGTTTCGAAGACATGGCCATCGACCTCGTCGAGCTTGCGTCCGGCCAAGATGCCGCAGACCTGCGTTTTCTTGCCGAACGCCATGATATCAGGGGCTACGCCCAGCGCCTGGTGAGCCCAGAACTTACCGGTAATGCCCACCCCGCTCTGCACCTCGTCAAAGATAAGCAGGGCATCGTTTTCGTGAACCAGCGCTTTTAGATCCCGCAGGAAGGACGTTCGGAAGTGGTTATCGCCGCCCTCGCCCTGAATCGGCTCCATGATAAATGCCGCAATTTCATCGGGGTGCTCATGAAACGCCCGCTTGGCTTGCTGCAGGGCCTGCTGCTCTCTTTTGTGGAGACGTTCCTCTTCCGCTTCGTCGATAGGGAAGTGAATGTTCGGGTTGCTGATGCGGGGCCAGTCGAATTTCGGAAAGTACATCGTTTTCCGCGGATCCGACGTGTTCGTGAGTGAGAGCGTGTAGCCGCTGCGTCCGTGAAAGGCTTGATCCATGTGCAAGACTTTGTGCCCAACCTCACGCCGGTACCCTTTCTGGAAGTTTTTGCGCACCTTCCAGTCGAAGGCGGCCTTGAGCGCATTCTCAACCGCAAGGGCTCCACCCGAGATGAAAAAAGTGTACGGAAGATACGGCGGAATGCCCACGCGGCTGAACGTATCCACAAAACGCCCCATGTGGGCGGTCATGACGTCGGAGTTAGTAATCTTGTTGAGCGCGGCATCCATGATGCGTGACCGGAACGCCTCGTCGTTGGCAAGCTTCGGATGGTTCATTCCGAGCGGGCTGGACGCATAAAAGCCAAACAGGTCGATGTAGGTGCGGCCTGTGGTTTCGTCGTGGAGGCGCACGCCCTGGCTTTCGTCCATGTCAAGCACCATGGGCATCATGCCTTTGGTAAGCATATGCTTTGAAAGCACCTCGCGTACATTTTCGGCACGCATTGAATCAGCTGCCGTTGCTGCGTCTGCTTGTGTCATGTGAGAAGATACTTGGTCAATAAAAACAAGAAGGATGCTGGCCCACAGGGGCAGCAGGGGACATGTTATAGAGGAACGCCCCATCGGATGTATCGTTACGTGTGAAGCAGCAATTCTTTCCGCTGCTTTGCTGTGCGGTGTACAAGACGCCGCTTATCGAGAGCTACGTACAACGGCCCCAACGCATGTCTGACTCCAGCAACAAAACGTCCCCTAAAACGCCGGGCAACCTCAATCTGGGTACCGTCGAAAAGGAACCGCTTTCCGCCTCAGGCGATGGCGATCCGGGTTTTTTCGAGCTTCCTGTGGTCGAAGATACAAATAAGAACAAACAAGGCAAACGTCCGGAGTGGCTGCGTGTGAAGCTGCCGCAGGGAGAGACGTTCAAAAAGGTGCGCAGCATTATCGATGAGCATGACCTGCACACGGTGTGCGAAAGTGCCAATTGCCCTAACATGGGTGAGTGCTGGAGTGCTGGCACCGCCACATTCATGATTCTGGGCAACATTTGCACGCGCTCATGCGGCTTTTGCGCCATCAAAACGGGGCGTCCGCAAGACGGACTCGACTGGGATGAGCCGCGCCGCGTGGCGGAGGCCGCTGACCTCATGGGGGTGCAGCATGCGGTAGTAACCAGCGTAAACCGTGACGAGCGCGAAGACGGCGGTGCACCTATCTTTGCGGCCACCATCGAGCGACTGCACGATCTGGGTTGCACGGTAGAGGTGCTTACGCCCGACTTCCGCGGTATTCGCGAAGCCTGCCAGACTGTGTTTGATGCACGTCCTGACATCTTCAATCATAACATGGAGACGGTGCCCCGGCTGTACCGGCGTGTCCGTCCGCAAGCCGACTACCAGCGCTCGCTTGACGTGCTCGAATGGGCTAAAGAAGATGGGCTGCGTACCAAAAGTGGCATTATGGTTGGCCTGGGCGAGAAGCCCGAAGAGGTGCTCGAACTCATGGACGACTTCGTCGAGATCGGGCTCGATGTGATGACCATTGGGCAGTACATGCAGCCTACCAAGATGCACCTTCCGGTTGAGGACTGGGTTGAGCCTGAAACTTTTGCCTGGTACAAAGAGGTGGGCGAGGCGAAAGGCATTGAGCACGTTGAAAGCAGCCCACTCACCCGGTCGTCGTATCACGCTGAAAAGCACGTGTAACCTTTTCTAACTGGCCGTCTTGTCATGCCTGCAACGGCCCCACCGGTCTCAAAACCGACGCCGCTCCGCTTTACGGTGAGTGACTATCACCGGATGGCGGAGGCGGGGGTGCTTGGCGCAGATCGACATATCGAACTCATAGACGGCCACCTTTACGAAATGTCGCCGATTGGAAGCCAGCACGCGGCGTGCGTAGACCGCCTCACGCGTCTTTTTGTGCGTGCTGTTGATGACCACGCCATCGTTCGTGTGCAAAATCCGATTATACTACCGCCCAACTCAGAACCGGAGCCGGATGTCGCTCTGCTTCGACCGCGCGATGACGGATATGCATCCCGCCATCCACGTGCGAAAGATGTGCTCCTTGTCGTAGAGGTAGCCGACTCGTCGCTCACATTCGATCAGGAGGTGAAGGTACCAATGTATGCACACGCGAGCATCCCTCAGGTATGGGTCGTAGCGCTTGATGAGGATTGCGTACATACATATCGTGATCCGGATGGAGGGGCCTACATGAGCCAACACACGTACACGCACGAAGAGACCGTATCTCTACCCAATAGTGTTGACGCTCCGCCGCTCCCTGTAGCAGCGATTCTGGGAGCTTAAGCGCTGTGCTGCCGTCCTTCACCAAACATCGCCGGTTGATTCATCTTGAATCAACACCGGTCCACTTGGCACGTCCGTATCGGAAACGTATTCTTCATGGCTGTTGCAATGATTGAAACAGCTTTTTTATCGTTATCCTAACGTTTCCCGATATTCCTTATGGCTACCGAACGCACCCTTGCAATTCTCAAACCCGACTGCGTCCGTAAAGAACTCATTGGCACCGTGCTAGCCCGCATTCAAGAGGCTGGGTTTGCTGTGCAGGCCCTAAAAATGGTCACGTTGAGCAAGTCCGAGGCCGAAGGCTTTTACGCCGTACACAAAGGCAAGCCGTTTTTTGATGACCTGACCGACTTCATGTCAAGCGGTCCGTGCGTACCTGTCGTGCTGGAGAAAGAAAATGCAATCGCTGACTTTCGTGCACTCATCGGCGCAACCAATCCGGATGAGGCTGACGAGGGAACCATTCGTGCCGACTTTGCAGATTCCATCTCGCAAAACATCGTGCACGGCTCCGATTCGGTAGAGAACGGATTGAAAGAGGCCTCCTACTTTTTCCCGGAGCATGAGATTGTGGCCAACCAGGGTGCGTAGTACTCCGTCACAGGTCAATCTTCGGGTTGCACCCCCCATTTAAATGTTGTCATCTTGAGCGGAGCGGATCCGCCTAGGAGACGCAGAGTCCTGACACGAGCGAAGCGACTGATGAGCGTAGCGAATAAAGATCTCCCCCGAAATGAGTAGGGCCGCTCGATCGATCAGAGCCTGCTGAGCGTCGGGGAGATGGTTCGGCTGCGCTCACCATGACAGGTTTTTTGGAGGGGGGTGGGGCACAGAGTTTAGCACGGTTCCCGTACCCAAACGATCACGTGTGACAGAGAAGTAGTACGGTGTCAACCTTGAATGGTATCGTCCGAAGCTGTCATCGCGAGGAGGGAGCCCTGCGACTGACGTGGCGATCTCATGCCGTTGATTGGGCGGCTACATCCGGTCTGGCAGCAATGAGATTGCACCCCAGGAGCACTTCCTCCCTGCGGTCGGGGCGCTTCGCTCCGCTCGCAATGACAAGGACGTGAGTTAGTTTGGGTACGTTCGAAGATTGATCTGTGACACTGCACTACGATTGGGGCGAGGTAGGCTCGGAGGCATCGTGATTGGTGCTGGGCTCCCAAAGCAGGGCATAGATGATTTCGACATAGCCCCCGACAAGCAAGAGAGGGCCAACGTACAATGAAAGAACCCCTTCAAGGGCACCTTCCATATACATTAGCGTAAATCCAAGAACGATGCAGGCAATCCCAACCAGCAACAGCACGTAGTTGGTGCGCCGCAGCACAGGAGTTTGAGATCCGCGGCGACGTGAGGAGGATGTGCGGCGGCGAGAGCGCGTGGAGCGGCGAGCCATACGAAACGTTTGGCAATCCGAGTGAACAGCGAGTACATCGGCCCAACCTTTGCACCTGCTGTACAGTTCCACACAGCACGCTTGGCATGGTGCGTTGTGTCTGCGGGTCTTTTTTATTCGTCATTCTGTACGTTCATGTCATCTCGGGTTTTGATTCGACGCCTACTAGCTCTGTTCTTTTTGCTGGCGAGTTCACTAATTGCTGTACCGTTCGCCTCGGCCCAGTCGGTTTCCAAAGACGCAGAATCGCTACAACGCGACATTGATGCGCTCCTTTCGGATCGATGGTCTAGTCAGCCTGCGTTTTGGGGGGTACATGTGCTGGATGTGGAAAGCGGCGAATCGCTCTACAGCTACCAGGCCGACCATGCGTTTATTCCGGCCTCCAATCAGAAACTGTTCACGACCAGCGTTGCGCTTGACCAACTGGGCAGTTCGTATCGCTATGAAACCGAACTGCACTTCAACGGCACAACAGAAGGCGGTGTGATGCGTGGTGATCTTACGCTACGCGGTTCAGGCGACCCTACGTTTGGAAGTACCGAAGTCCGTCAGGCCGATCCGCTTAAGGCCTGGGCCGAGCAGTTGGCCGAGCAGGGGGTAGAGCGTATCGAAGGGCGCCTTATCGGCGATGGGCGTCGCTTCGACGGGGTCAACTACCCTGATAGCTGGGACGTAGGCTATATCACACGGCAAGCCAGTCGCTATATTGGCACAGCGAGTGGGGCGCTTTCGTATGGCGATAATGTGGTGGCGCTACGCATCAACGCCACCCAACCGGGACAGCCCCCCACGATCCGCCCGTACCCTACGGATGCGCTGCGTATCAAAAACAACGCCACGACGAGTAGCCGGTGGCGCGGAAACGCGCTTCAAATGGATCGCTCTTTTAACGCGAACGACCTTCGACTGCACGGGTCCGTGGCCCGATCGTACAATGGCACAGTAAATGTACCCGTTACTGCACCCACCGATTTTACGACTCGGAGTTTTGAGCTTGCCCTTGAAGACGCTGGCATCGAACTTGATCTAACCCGCGTGCAAGCCGATACGCTTGACACCGTCCCCGATCGCGGCGATCTGCTTTTTGTAGCGTTGTCGCCGCCATTGCAAGAGATCCTGTCGATCATCAACAAACGCTCCAACAACTTTTACGCCGAGCAAGTGATGCGCACCATCGGCTGGGGCGGATCGATTCGAGGAGGCACCGAGCGCATCGAACAGTTTGTTCGGCGAGCTAACATTTCGGGGACGGTAGATGTGTACGACGGATCGGGCCTTTCGCGGCGTAACCTGGTATCTCCACGGGCCTTAACAGAGCTGCTCCGGTATATGGATAGCCACAGCGAAGCCGAGGCGTTTCATGCTTCGCTTCCGCATGCTGGCGAACGCAACACGACGTTGGAGTACCGGCTCTCTCGTGAACCGGTGCGTGCCAAGACCGGATCGCTTCGCAACGTTCGCTCGCTTGCAGGATATGCCGAACGTCCCGATGGCTCACGGGTCGCGTTCGCACTTATTGCCAACAACTATTCCGGAAACGCGTACCGTGTGCGGGAAACGATGGACGACATTGTCCGCCTCATTACCGGCAGTTCGTCTCCGTAATCCTGTTCACTGAATAGCCTCCACGTCATGTCTACGCCTGTCCGTTACGCTCTTCTTGGCGGAGGCGCTGTGCTCGTGCAGTGGCTTCTGCTGCAGCACCTTACGTTGTGGGGCGCTGCGCCCGATGCCGTACTGCTTGCTCTGGCCTGGATTGCGCTTCAGGTAGACCGGCGCATGGGCAGTCTCATTGGGGTTGGGCTGGGGCTGGCCCTTGACATCGTCTATGGCACCTGGGGACTGCACATGTTCGTCAAAACATTGATCGGGTTTGTGTTGGGATCCGTCACCATCAGCGACGACCGCGGCGCCCTTCTGATTGAACCTCTCCAAGCCTTTCTAGGTGGACTTGTACTGGCGCTCCTCCACAATGGCGTTCTTGTACTTCTTCTTGCTCTCCAGGCTCAGACGACCAACACCTTTCTGGTAACCAGCGTTTGGCTGGGTAGTGCTGTGTACACAGCCGCTCTGGCTGTTCTTGCTGCTCGGCTTTACAACGAGGCGATTTCGCGGTAGCCTGTGTGTTCCATCGTGTCTCTCTACAGCAGCGGCAGATGCGGGGCAAAGGCATCCAGCACGCGGCGGCGCGTGGCCGATTCGGGCGGCAGCGGCTCCATCGGAAGACGCACATGCTCATGCATCTGAGTGGTAGCTGCCAGCACCGTTTTTACAGGTACCGGATTCGTAGCGTGGAAGCACGCACGCATCGCATCCAACAGTTCAAAATGCTTTTTTTGCGCTGTGGCAATGTCGCCTACCAGCGCCGCCCGTGTGAGGGCACTGAAGGCAGCAGGCAGCACGTTGCTAATGACCGATACCACGCCATCTCCGCCAAGTAGAGTCACCGGCAGTGTCATCTCGTCGTCGCCTGCGTACACGGCAAACTTATCGGGGCGATGCGCCAAAATGTCTGTGATTTGCGCAAGATCGCCAGAGGCCTCTTTCATGCCCACCACCTGCGGGACTTCAGCCGCCAGGCGGAGTGTCGTTTCGGCTGTGATGTTAAAGCTGGTACGCCCCGGCACGTTGTAGAGCACAATGGGCAGGTCCGACGCGTCGGCAATGGCGGCGGTGTGGGCCACGAAGTTATCTTGCGATGGCTTATTGTAGTAAGGCCCCACGACCAGTAGACCGTCGGCACCCGCCTGCTCGGCTTCTTTTGAGAAGCGAATGCTCTGTGCGGTGTTGTTTGTGCCGGTGCCTACGATAATCGGCACGCGCCCGTCGGTAGTGTCTACAGCCCAATCAACTAGCTGGCGGCGTTCGTTGTCGGTGACGGTGGGATTCTCTCCGGTGGTGCCTAAGACCACCAGGGCCGCTACACCTCCGTCAATCTGTGCTTCGATGAGCGCACGAAAAGCCGATTCGTCGAGGTCGTTGTCGGGCGTGAAGGGGGTAACGAGAGCAGGCGCCGATCCGCGAAAGAGCATAGAGGTTGACATAGGGAGCAGGAGCGTTGATGAGCAGAAAAAGTGAGGACAAACGAGCAGAGCAGTCGCTTTTACGCGGCATGCTGTGCATCCATTAAGTAAATCAGCAAAAATACATTTGCACCTTGTCATCGCGAGGAGGGAGCTTGCGACCGACGCGGCGCTGTGAGCACTAGCGAACAAGTACTCCTGGGGTGCGATCTCATGCGCCCGTTAGAGCGGTTTATTCTGCTTGGAAGGTACAAGATTGCCGCGTCGCTGGCGCTCCTCGCAATGACATACTCGAAGATTTTTTCTGGGCCTACTTAGAACCTGCTTTGATTTCTTAATTTGGGCTCCGAGCGGCGGCGCTGGACTGCAAATTGCCCCCGATGTCGGCCCGTAGCCCCGGCTACGAACCTCCATCGTGGTCCAATTTTCGCCTCAGCGGCGCTCGCTCTCGCCTGCAAACCAAAACCCAAACAGGCTCTTAAAACGTTAGTCGTTTAGCAGGTGGTCGAGCATGTCGTCGAGCGTGAAAAGTCCGGTGCGTCCAGGCAACCATTCGGCAGCAGCAAGGGCGCCGGCGGCGAATCCGGTGCGCCCCTTGGCTTCGTGCGAGAGGCGCAGCTGATCATGCGGACTGTCGAAGGCAACGGTATGCTCCCCAAACACCGACCCGGCGCGTGTGGATGAGACGTGCAGCGCCTCGGGATCGATCCGGTCGTGTTGCGTTTCGGCGTCAATGTGGGTTTTTCGTTGCAACGCATCGCGCACCACCTCGCCCAGCATCTGCGCGGTGCCGCTGGGGCTGTCCACTTTCTTGCGATGATGCACCTCATGCACGAAGGCATCGTAATCGGGCAGCGCATCCATCAGCGTAGCGGCTTTTTGCACAGCCCGCCGCAGCACGGCTACGCCAACTGAAAAGTTGGGCGCATACAGGAGGGCTGCGTCGTGTGTATCAACCAGGGCCTGCACCTCGGCCAACGCATCGTACCAACCAGTCGTGCCCACGACAGCTGGCACGCCTACCGTGCAGTATCGCTCAATGTGATCAAGGGCAAGCGAGGGCAGCGAGAAGTCGATCACGACATCGGCATTCGTAAGCGGTTCCGGATTGGCATCGAGCAGCGGGTGGTCGGCATCGTACGTCGCAATGAGTGTGTGTCCGGCGGCGCGCGCCTGGTCGGCAACGATAGATCCCGTCTGTCCAGTTCCCACAAGGGCAATGGTCATCATAAGGTGGGATGTGTTAAAAGAGAATACGCTGCAAGGATACGGATGCGCTACGACTGCGCTTCTTTGTGTGGGCTGGGTGGCGCGAAATTATCGTCAAAGATGGCTTCGGTAAGCATGTGTCCTGAGACCTCAGCAAGGGCACGGATGTGGTCGGCTCCGGCGCGCCGTAGGTTTTCGACCATATCAGAGCTATCGACCCGTGCTGCAATCGTAATGCTTGGATTCAAGTTGCGGGCGACCAATGCCGCAAACGTAGCTGTCGTGTCATCGCCCACCGTGATGATAAACGCCTCGGCCTGCTGAAGTCCGGTTTCCTGCAGAACCTCGGGCTTTCGCGCATCTCCCACATAGTCAACGTTGGGACCTTTAACGCTATCGAGCACCACAACTGATTCAACGTGATCACGAAGCGCTTCGTGGGCTGATTGACCGGCTTCTCCAAATCCAGCGATGACAACGGTTGCAGTTGGAGCGCTTTCAGAACGAATGAGCGTCCCTAACTCATTTCCTACCAGTTGGCGTGGCGATAAGATGGTAGTCGCGCCGGCTGCACGATGGTAGCGCGCCAGCGACAGGTCTTTGATGAATGTAATGACCGTGCATTCGGAATGGGCTTCACGGGCAGCCAACACGATGCTCGCGTTCACGTCGTCGGCCACATCAACAACGAGCGCTCGTGCTGTTGCAATGTGCGTCCGGTGTAGGGCAGCTACCGATTCTCCGGAGCCATGGATCGTTGTATATCCCTCGTCATGAAGGGTGTTGGCGCATTCTTTTTCCGACTCCAGGACGATGTATGAATGTCCGGCCTCTTCAAGATCATCAATAAGCACTGATGTGCGCTCAGTAAATCCACATACCACTACGTGTCCTTGAACGTCAGGATGCGTACGGGGAGCCGTAGGGCGCAAGGTGTCGCGAAGCCAGGGCACGATAAAAATGTCAACCGCGCTAAGGATAAACCCGATCCCTGTGAGCTGCATGGCGATCATGAGCAGCGACATCTTCAGGGTCTCCCACGGGGCATCCTGTCCGTATCCGGTGGTCGTGAACGACTGTACAACCACCTCAAGGGCATGGTACCAGGGGCGGGGACGGTCTTCGAGCACAGCCATGCCTATGCTGTAGAGGAGGGTGAACCCGAGTGTTGCTCCTGCAAGAGCAACGATGTAGTATAACGCTCGGCGTGCCAGAGGGGTCATAACGGTAGGGGGATACGGAAAGCTGTTTCGCTACAAGAAACGAATGTGCCCCATTGTTGACAAGTACAGGATGAGTTGCCGCTGTCGGTCAAAGTTCAGCATGGAGGCCTTGCAGGGGCGCTTTTGTGTTGGCCTTGGTTATTCGTGCATGTTAGATTCATGTACTCCACTGAACACCGCTTCCTTGCTCTCGGTACAGCTAAACTGTTTTCAGGCTCACGCTGTTCAACGAGAAAGCTGCAAGCAAGAATATGTAGTCGGAAGGCGATGTTGAACGCTTGACTTGTTTGTCGCGTTGTTTCCTCGGTCTTGCGAACGGCGTCTGGCTGGGCTCACATTCAACCGCTTTCTATCTTCTGCCCGGTTTGTCTTGACAGCGCACAGGCTGTTGATGCTTCTCGATCATACCTATTCGTGCCATGGACTTAACCGTTGATCTTGCCATTATCCTGCTTAGTGCGGCGGTGATGGGATTTGTGGCGAAGCAGACGCGTCAGCCTACTATTGTGGGATACATTCTTGCGGGGGTTCTCATCGGTCCCGCGGTGCTGGGCATCGTAGAGGTGGGCGAGCTTACCGAAACGCTCTCTGAACTGGGGCTGGCCTTTCTTCTCTTCCTTCTTGGCATCAAGATGCGGCTCGATGAGATCCAGCATGTGCTTGCTCCGGTTGTCAAAATTTCGGGGCCGCAGATGGCGCTTGTAGCTCTTGCTGGAGGGGGCATCGCGCTATCCTTGGGGTTCACCAGTATGGAGGCACTCATCATCGCTCTGGCGGTAATGTACAGCTCGACCGCTGTGGTGATTAAGATGCTCACGGATAAAGACGAGGCCACCTCGCTGCACGGAAAGATCGATGTCGGTATACTACTCGTGCAGGATGTCGTGGTAGTGATTCTGCTGGCTGTGATGGCCGCCGGACGCCCCGAGAGTCTCGCTGAAGTGGGGGCCACGCTGGCTGTTGTGCTCACGCTGGTGGCTATTATCAGCGTTGCAGCGCTCGCCGCCTCCCGCTATGCACTGCCCCCGCTGTTTCGGCGCATTGCCGACAACAAGCAGGTGTTTTTCCTGATCGCCATCTCGTGGGCTTTCCTTTTCGTGCTCATCTCTAAGGAGATCAATGTGATCCTTTCCCCGCTCGGCATTGAGGCGTATCTCTCGATCGAGATGGGGGCGTTCCTTGCCGGACTGGCTATCGCGCAGCTGCCGTACAGCAAAGAACTAAAGGACCGCATCAATCCGCTCACAGACCTCTTCGTGATGGTCTTCTTTGTGACGGTTGCGCTCGATCTTGAGGCCAGCGCCCTGCTTTTCTACTGGCAGGAAGCGGTGATTACTGCGCTTGTCCTCATGCCCGTGAAGTTCTTCATCTTCTTCGCGCTCATTAACTGGCAGAAGTTTGACCTGGAAACGACCTTTCTCGGCAGCATCAATATGATCCAGGTCAGCGAGTTTGGCATCATACTGGGCGTGGCGGCGTTTGCCGGTGATTTTGTTGGGCAAGAAGTGCTGGGCTATCTGACGCTGCTCGCCCTTATCACCATGGCGGTGTCGGTCTACTTCATCGAATACAATCATGCGCTTTACACGCGTCTTAGGCCATATCTCAAACGCTGGGAGACAGAAAACACGTTCGAAGGCGGGAAGAAAGAATATCAGAACCACGCAATTGTAATCGGCTACGATGCGGTCACCCGAAATATCTTGCCATTACTCGCCGAGCGATATGACGATATCGTCGTGGTGGACCGTCGCGTCGATCATATCCAGACTCTTACAGAGGAAGGGTACACCACCCTCTATGGCGACTTCCGTAACGCGACTATTCGCAAAGACACCGCGATCAAACGAGCCGCATTTGTGATCTCTTCGTCTGTCGAGCTGGATGTAAACAGTGCACTTCTTCGCGAGGCGCCTGATGATGCGATCGTCTTTGTGGAAGCAAGAGAAATCGAGGATGCCCGTGAACTGTACGAGCGAGGCGCACACTGCGTCATTATGAGCACACGATTGGCAGGCGACCGGCTTTCGTCCTACCTCAAGGCGTATCTTGAGGATGAAGACGCGTTCAAACGAATTGCTGAAGCCGATGCCGAGTTGCTCCGTAGCCCCGATCCCCTTCCCGCTATGCATAAAAAAATGGTAGGTGGCCTTGATGGTTGATCTTCTTACGACCCTCTCCATCATTTTTATTGTTGCCGGTCCGTTCCTGCTTGTTGCCAACAAGTTTGAGATACCTACCGTCCCGCTACTTATCGTAGCAGGACTTGTGGCAGGAATGTTTATTGAAGAAGGGCTCACTCTGGAGCTTGCGCGGTATGGTATTGCGCTGCTCGTCTTTTCCTTTGGCGTGGGGGTCCAGTTCGATACCGTGCGTACTGTGCTGCTCGATAGCGAGATCGCCACCCTCGGGCAGATTCTCATAGTGGGTTCGCTTGGGATCGGGTCTGGACTGGCCTTTGGCATTCCCCTGCAGGAGTCGATCTATCTCGGGATTGCCGCTGCTCTGTCGTCGACTATTGTAGGAACATCCCTTCTCCGAAAAGAAATTCGACGCAACCTCGTACGGGGACGACTGGCCCAGTCGATCCAGTTTGTTCAAGATCTGATTGCGCTCGTTCTGCTGCTCATATTGAGCGCTGAGGCATTCGCGATGGACCCGATCGCTACGCAAATCGGGTACGGATTGATGTTGCTCGTGGGGGCCGTCTTCGTCAACCGGTACGTGTTCGACCTGCTCGGGCGGCTGGCTGGTGGATCATCAGAGCTGATGATTATTGGTGCGGTATCGCTTCTTGTTTTGTTCATGAGTGCAGCGGAAGCCATTGACGTTTCAATCGTTGTAGGAGCATTTGCTGCGGGACTTGCCGTTCGGCACGATCAAGACCGCTATATGGGGTTGTTTAATGGCATTGAGTCGATTAAGGACTTCTTCGTTGCCATTTTCTTTGTAACAATTGGTGCACTTGTAGCGCTCCCCACGCTCGAAGAAGTGCTCGTTGTTGCAGTCCTTGTGCTCCTAACGGCTGTCGTAAAACCGATCGTAACCACCTCGATTCTGATCTATCAGGGCTACGAAGCACGCTCGGCAACGCTGACGAGCCTAAGCACCGACCAGGTGAGTGAGTTTGCTCTTATCATTGCCATTGAAGCGCTGATTCTTGGCTTTCTGACGCAGTCGGTGTTTAGTGCCATCATTTTGGCGACTGCGGTGACGATGATCACTTCCAGCCTCAGTCAACGCTATGACGAACAGATCTACCGGGCCCTCGCTGATCGTGGGCTGATTGTTGGACGACACGACAAAATCGATGCCTGGAGCAGCTGCGCAGATGATGTTACCGACCATGTAATCATCGTCGGTTATGGTCGCCAGGGTCAGCAGCTTGTCAAAACTTGCGAGGCGCTCGGTCAACGGTATATCGTAATCGAGAATGATCCTGTACTACGCGACACGGTACGCCTGGAGTGCGAAGAGTTTGTCTTTGGCGATGCGATGGAACGGTACACCTGGAAAAAGGCCAATCCTGCAGCGGCCCGGCTTGTTATCTCAACAATCCCCATCGGTACGCTCTCACAACGGATTCTCGACCTGATTTCTGGAACCGACGTTATTCTGAGTGCAGACGATGTAAATGAAGCGCTCGCCCTCCTTGATCGAGGCGCCCTGTACGTTACAGTAACTGACCTGTTGGCTGGTGAACAACTGGTGCAGTACGTGCAGGCACTGATACATGGAAACTTGACGCCTGAGGCACTTCGCGATAAGCAGCAGCGGTTTCTTGAAAACCAGCCTGAGAATATCGTGTCCACTCTCTGAAGTTGATCGCCCCGCTCTTACATCTATGGAATGTAGATGAAAGGGGGGCACAGCCGTAATGAGCTGGAACCAATACCCATTCGCTACAATACCACACGACTGTAACCCACAGGCGGGGCCATAGCTCAGTTGGTAGAGCGCTTGCATGGCATGCAAGAGGTCCGGGGTTCGAATCCCCGTGGCTCCACACCTTCCGCCCGATAGCTTCCCCCGGCTGTCGGGCTTTTTTGTTGGATGTGCGTTATGCGCATCCCTCTCCCCACCTCTCCCTGCTTTCCCCGGAAGCATATTGTCCGGTAGCGATTCCCGCGCGCATTACCTATCTTGTAACAGATTGTCTTCCTGTACGCTACTCTGCGCTCCAACACTGCCCTGCTATGCAACTAATTGCCTGGGACATCGAAACATGCCCGTTTCCCGAAGACAGCTATTCAGAGGCGCAGCAGTCGCGCTATGAAGAGCGGCTGGCCAAACGGCGCGCCAAGCATCCCGATGAGGATCCCGACGATGCCTCGCGCCTGGTGCGGAGCCTGCATCCGTTCTTAAGCTGGATCTGCTGCATCAGCGCGGTGCGCAGCCCACTCGGCGATGCCCCCAACCGCCCCAAAAGCTGGACCGCCGCTACGCCTGACGACGAAGCCGAACTGTTAGATCGTTTTTGGGACGATATTAAGCACATCACGTCCAACGCATCGTCCATTCGGTGGGTCACGTTCAACGGCAAGCAGTTCGATGTGCCCTTTGTCGAAGCGCGCAGCGTACACCATGGCGTTACGCCCTTTGGAAAACAGCTGCTCGATACGTATCCCTTCAACGACGCTCCGCACCTCGACCTCATGAAGCTGTGGCCCATGCCGCTTCGGCTGCACGAGCTCTGTGAACTGGTGGGCGTGGATTCTCCCAAAGACGAAGGCGACGGCAGCCGCGTGGCCGACCTTGTAGCTGACGGTCAGATCGAACAGGTGGCCCGCTACTGTGAGAAAGACGTGATGGCCACGCTCGCCTGTGCAAAAAAAGTCTGGCCGCTCCTCCAGGCCCGGTAACGGATTGGGCTATCCGCGCACTACGTTGAGGCAGCGGCTACGTTGGCAGAGTAGATCCCGAGCGGCCATTGAACCGCGCCAAACAGAGACAGCGTACCGCGAGGCCGTTCTATACATGTCATGCTGAACGAAGTGAAGCATCTCAGCGCTATGGGGGCGGGGGGCCTGCTGCTCAGTGTCCACGATGGGCACCCTGCGCGCCCCGGACGTAGCGAGCCCGTAAGCATGGCGTTGAGATCGTTCCGCCTAGCGGCGTCAGGATGACCTGCAGCACGATATGATCTAGAGCATGTATGTGTTTAGCGACGTGCCACAGATCGCCGGAGACGCAAACGGTCCCCCGCTATGGGGGTGCTCACATCGCGCCGTCCTGTAGCCCGGGATCAGGAGCGGATATCCCGAGCGGCCTTTGAAACACGCTAAACATGTACCTTCCCCGAGGAGGAAGGCCAGGATGGAGGGGAAAACACTCATCTGAGCTCAATGCACTCAGGGTTGGTAGAGCGCTACCGTAAAGACTAAGCAGACACGCTCAACCTACTGGATGAGATCTGTATCCCAGGAAGACTCGTTCACTGCGCTCACGCAGATTGGAAGACCCCGCAACGTTACCCCCAATGCTGGAACGGAGTCTATCAGTCGGCTTACCACTACACAAATGTACGTGCCCCCCTAATATCTCTCCCCCTGTCTCCGATGCAGAACATCCCCTGCTGTCCTTGCTGCTGTTGCTGTAAGCCGAGAGGCTGTTGGAGGTAGGGCGTGCATGTACATCGTGTGTTTCCTTCTGCTTCAGCCTCTCCGGATTGCCGCGAGAGGCTTTTTTCGTTGATGCCCCCTGTTCTGATGTCTTACCCTGACACCCTATCTCCCGT
This sequence comes from Natronotalea proteinilytica, assembly GCF_055379935.1. Taxonomy (NCBI): domain Bacteria; kingdom Pseudomonadati; phylum Rhodothermota; class Rhodothermia; order Rhodothermales; family Salisaetaceae; genus Natronotalea; species Natronotalea proteinilytica. The sequence continues at coordinate 802,857 of NZ_AP043947.1, forward strand.
GCCTGAGGCTCCGGAAACCGATTCGCGTCCGGCGTTGCTCAACCAGATCGGCGCGACTCCGCTGCTGCCGCTTCGCCGCATCGGAGCGCATCTGTCCGATACCGTAACGCTGTGGGCGAAAGCCGAACACTTCAACCCCGGCGGCTCCGTAAAAGATCGTCCGGCCCGCCAGATGATCGAAGCCGGACTCGCTAGCGGGGCGTACCAGCCCCATCACACGCTGATTGATGCGACCAGCGGCAACACGGGCATTGCGTATGCTATGATCGCCGCCGCTCTAAACCGCGACGTGACGCTCGCGCTTCCAGAAAACGCCTCTGCTGAACGCAAGGCTATTCTTCGCGCCTACGGTGCCGAGCTGATTCTGACCGATCCGATGGAAGGCACCGACGGCGCGCAGGCGTACGTACGCCACGAGGTCGAGGCCCACCCCGATCGTTACTTCTATCCGGATCAGTACAACAACGACGCCAACTGGCAGGCACATTATGTACACACCGCCCCTGAAATTATCGACCAGACGGGCGGAGCCGTTACCCACTTTGTGGCCGGGCTCGGCACCACCGGCACATTCACCGGCGTGTCGCGGCGCCTCAAAGAGCACAACGCATCCGTCACCTGCATCGCCATGCAGCCCGACACCCCGCTACACGGACTCGAAGGACTCAAGCACCTGCCAACCGCCGAGGTGCCGGGCATCTACGACGATACCCTGGTGGATACGCACGCTACCTGCTCGACCGAAGACGCGCTCGCGATGACGAAACGGCTGGCCCAGGAAGAAGGGCTCCTCGTTGGTCCATCAGCGGGCGCAAATGTAGCGACCGCCCTTCGCATCGCCGAAACGCTCGACGCCGGACACGTCGTCACCATCCTCTGCGATACCGGCACGCGCTATCTGAGCGATGACTGACTGAGCGATGACTAACGCTTCGTATCCCGCTTTCTGCTTTCCCTTACCCGCAATGCAATCATGCAGACCACACCTGATGTATTAGACGCCATTCGCACCCACGGAGCCGAAGGCTATCCGGAAGAGGTCTGCGGCCTTTTGCTGGGTAACGTGCACGATGGCACAAATGTGGTAACGGCCATCCACCGTGTCGACAATGAAGAGGACGCCAATCGCGAGCGGAACTATCTCATTCCGCCCGATGCCTTCCGGGAGGCCCAGCAATCGGCTCGTAGCGAAGGACGCGATATCGTAGGGGTTTACCATTCGCATCCCGACCACCCTGCTGAGCCCTCCGAGACGGATCTAGATCAGGCTACCTTTCCAGGCTACACCTATGTGATTGTCTCCGTGTACGAGGGGACGCCCCAAGATCTGACCGCGTGGCAACTGATCCGCGATCGTTCTCGCTTTAACGAAGAACCCATTCACACAGAGGCTGAATCCTCTCGCTAACTCACCTTCTATCCCTCTACCTTTATTCCGTTTATGAGCACACCAACCATCACCATCGAAATACCCACCCCGCTGCGCAGCTTTACCGACGACCAGGCCACGGTAGAGGTGGAGGGCGCAACGGTGCGCGAGGCGCTAAAGAACCTCGTGGCTCAATATCCCGATCTTGAAAGCAATCTGTACACCGACGCGGGCGAACTGCGCCAGTTCGTGAACATCTACGCGGGCGACGACGACATTCGCTATCTCAACGGCCCCGACACTGCTCTTGAAGACGGCACCGCGCTCTCCATTGTGCCATCCATTGCAGGCGGATGACCCTCACTGTCCACACGCATCATTTGTCACAGCGGCACTGGTTAAACACCAAATGATAAGGTGATTGAAGATCGCAGTTTTGTCTTGTTCGAACCCCCACTCCCTACGGGTTTCTCCCCCTTAGCCAAGGGGGAGATGTCCACAGGATCACGCCTGCGGCGAAGCTCGAAGACAGAGGGGGTTTGAGCGAGTTGCGATGATGTAACCCACATGTCAATCACTTAACATCTTACCGCTACCTGTCTCAGTAAACCGACGCTCCTATGTCTACTACAACTGCCGAACCGGTGCTCTCGACCGATGAGCTGCGCCGCTACAATCGCCATTTAACACTGCCCGAGTTTGGACGCGCAGGCCAGGAGAAGCTCAAAAACGCTTCGGTCTTGCTCGTGGGTGCAGGCGGACTGGGCTCGCCAGCGGCTACCTATCTGGCTGCCGCCGGTATCGGGCACATCGGCCTGGTCGATTTTGACACGGTCGAAGCCTCGAACCTCCAGCGACAGATCTTGTACGGCACCAGCGACATTGGCCGCCCCAAGCTCGACGCTGCCGAAGAACGCCTGCGCGACTTGAATCCTCATGTCGACATCACGCGCCATGAGGTGCGGTTGAGCAGCAAGAATGCGCTCGACATCGTGGATCAGTACGACGTAGTGGCCGACGGAACCGACAACTTCCCCACGCGCTACCTGGTAAACGATGCCTGTGTGCTTACCGGCACCCCCAACGTGTACGCCTCCATCTTTCGGTTTGAAGGGCAGGTCTCGGTCTTTGCTACCGAAGATGGCCCGTGCTACCGCTGCCTCTATGAAGAGCCGCCGCCCCCCGGACTCGTGCCGTCGTGCGCCGAAGGCGGTGTGCTGGGTGTACTCCCCGGACTGGTCGGCACGCTGCAGGCGACCGAAGTTATCAAGCTGATTACGGGCATTGGCGAGCCGCTCATTGGGCGCCTGCTCATGGTGGATGCACTGCGCATGAACTTCCGCACGCTCACCGTACAGAAAAATCCGGATTGTGTGATCTGCAGCGATAACGCCACGCAGACGGAACTGATTGACTACGAAGCGTTTTGCGGCATTCCCGATCCTGACGAATCAACCGACGACGATATGGCCGTTCCCGAAACGACTGTTCAAGAGCTAAAAGCCGCCCGCGACAATGGCGATGCTCCGTTCCTGCTCGACGTGCGCAAGCCTCACGAAGCCGACATCGCCTCGATCGATGCCGACCAGCTGATTCCAGTTGATGAGCTTGCGAGCCGCCTCGACGAACTCAACGCCCCGAAAGATAAGCCCGTCGTGATACACTGCCGCTCGGGCGCACGCTCCGAACGCGCCACCGAGTTTCTGCGTCAGCATGGTTACGACGCCTCGAACCTGAAAGGCGGCATTCTGGCGTGGAGCGAGGAGATCGATAACAGCGTACCGACGTATTAGCGTTTGGGAGTGGGCGAGCGTGTTTCCTGAATGTCATGCTGAACGGAGTGAAGCATCTCAACGCCCTGTGGCCGGGGCGCTTTGCTCCTCATTGTCCATGGGGGCTCACGCGCCCGGACGTGCCGAGTCTGCGGAGATGGCGCTGCGATCTTTCCGTCTAGCTGCGTCGAAAGATCTCCCTCGAAATGAGCAGGGCCACTCGATCGATCAGAGCCTGCTGAGCGTCGGGGAGATGGTTCGACGTGCTCCGGGCTGGGCCCGTCGCGTGCTCACCATGACAGGCTTTTTGAAGGAGATTGGGACACAGAGTTTGCCACGGTCTCCGTATCCTAACATTGTCATCGCGAGGAGGGAGCCCTGCGACCGACGCGGCGCTGTGAGCGGCAGCGAACGAGTACTCCTGGGGTGCGATCTCATGCTGTTGATCCGGCGGCTACATCCGGCCTGATAGCATGAGATTGCGTCGCTGTGCTCGCAATGACAACGACGTGAGTTATTTTTGGTACGTTAGGGGGCACATGCGTTATCCGAAGTTTGACCTATGACACACCAGTAGTTCGCGTCAGAGAGATTCAGGAGGAGGGATTTCGTACGCTCACGCAACACGAAAAGGCCCTTTCCGAGATGGGCAGGCCACCTGTGCGTCAGATTGGCTCTGACCATGTAGGTGGTATCGCGTTGCCTATGCCAAAAGGCATTGTGCACGAACCAATGCGCCCGGTCACAGGGTAGACCTCCATTGTAGCCGCACCCACTTTTGCTGACTCGCTGTTTGTTGTTCGTGTCTGTTTCCCTTGTTTCCCGGATACGCGGCCTGGCGCTCTTGGCCATCCTCTGGGGAGTTGTGCTACCCGTCTCGGTGTCGGCGCAACAACAACCCATGCTCGACACGGCAGACCTGGAAGACCAACCCATTGTACGTAGCGTTGTCATTGAGGGAAACGACGAAATTCGCACCTCGCGCCTACGCGGGCGCTTGCAAACCCAAGCCAATCGGCGCATTCTGGGCATCCCCGGATTCACCTGGTGGCGCTGGGTGTACAAGACCGGTGACGCCATCGGCGGACGCATCGGCACAGCCATGCGATCGAGCGGAGAACCGCCGGCTCACCTCGACTCCACCCTCATCGACGGCGACCTTGAACGCCTGCGCGCCTTCTACGAACAGCAAGGCTTTCGCGAAGCTACCATCGATGCCGAGGTGCGCGCCTCTCGATATGAAGACCGCGTCACCGTAGCTTTTCAAATCGATGAAGGCCCCGCCACCTACTTGCGTTCCATTGAGTACAGCGGACTTGCGGGCGCCCCGGAATCCGTACAGCGTGAGGTCGTGAACGAATCGATTTTTGAAGAGGGGACGCCCGATCCGAGCAACCCCTTTAAGCTGTACTTAGACGACCAACGGTATGAGACGCCTAAGCTGTTGGAGGAGCGCCAGCGGGTGCTCCAAGCATTACGCAACGGCGGATATGCAGGGGTTTCACGCGACTCGCTGCGCGCATTCGTTTTCACGCCGCGCCCCGACTCGTTCGATGTTCAACTGCAAATGCGCACCGGTCCACGCTATCGATTTGGAGATGTGCAGTTTGATATCGAGGGCCCCAGCCGCACAGCCTCCCAGCGCAACGACACGCTCGACGTACCTGTGGATCCACGTGCAGGGCATACGCCCACCGTTACGGCCACCTTCTCTAACGAGCGCCGTATGAGCCCGAGTCTACTCCGCCGCGCCCTCCAGTTTACACCCGGCACGTACTACAGTCAAGAGCGCGTGCTGGCCACCAAGCGGCGTCTTGAAGGCACAGGCACCTTCACCTTCACGAATCTCTCCCCACAGCTTGAAGACACCCTGCGCGTTAACAGCAGCGGAGAAGTGTTTGTACCGATTCAGGTCTCTGGCCGCACGCGCGAGCGTCATCAGTTGCGCGCCGAAACATTTGCACTACAGCGCGAAGTCGTTACCGATGTCGAGAATGAACTCGGGCTTGGGCTTGGGCTCACCTACGAGAATGCGAACCTGTTGGGCGGGGGCGAACGCTTTCAGATGCGCACCGCCGCCTCTATCGCCACCAACCTCGACTCCCTCACATCCATGCAGCTAGAGGTGGCTCCCTCAGTCACGCTCCCCTACCTTATCGGTCCGTTTTCCGGACTCGACCAGTGGTTTCGTCTGGTGGATACGCGAACGCGGGTCTCCCTTAGCGCACTTACTGCCCGCCGCGACGACCTGCGCCTGCGCATCCGGGCTCGCATTGGTGCGCAGGTACGCCTGGAGCTCGACCACACCGAATCCCTCCGCTCGCTGATCGACGTGACCGACCTCAGTATCAGCAACCCGGATACCCTTGACCAGTTCAGCGAGCGTTTTCTCGATCGCGTGTTTGGAACAGGAGAGGACGGAGGGCTCACGGATCCGGTGCAGCGAAATCAGATTCTCGAAGACTACACCGAGCCGCAATTCAACAGCGCCATTCGGTACACCCTGCAGTCCATGACAGCCAACCCGCTTCGGCGCAACCAGGGGCATGTGTACGAAGGTACCGCTGAGGTCGGCAACCTGGTTCCGCTGGCCCTCGACCGGTTTGTCTTTTCGCCGAGCACGGTAAGCAGTACCTTGCCGGGGTTTGGCGACCAGGAACTGATCTATCGGCCATACGTGCGCGTTCAGGCAGATGCGCGCCGCTACCTTCCGCTTAGTTCCAGCACCACGCTGGCCATGCGTGCATTTGGCGGCATGGCGCATCCGATTGGCATTCCGAATGTCGTTCCGTTCGATCGACGCTACTTCAGTGGCGGCGGTACCAGCGTACGCGGCTGGGCCCTTCGCGAACTGGGGCCGGGGGGGGCGTCTGTTGCCGCCCAACCCGACGCCTCGACCATGAATGCAGCACCAACCGATGCCGAAGTGGCGAATCTCTTGGGAGGGGATGTAAAACTGGAAGCCAACATCGAACTGCGCACCCGCATCATCCGCCGATTGCTGGCTGCCGATTGGCTTCTAACAGGCTTTGTGGATGCGGGCAATGTGTGGTTTGGACCGCGTAACCCCGGCTTTGGGTCGCAGTCCGAAGAGCCCCTCCCTGCCCGCGCAACTGGGCGCTTTCGCTTTCCTGAAGCCGCGACCGAGATCGGGGTGGGCTCCGGGGTTGGACTCCGGCTGGCCTGGGAGTTTTTTGTGATGCGTCTGGATGTTGCGTACCGCGTACACGACCCCTCACCCCTGCAAGATGACCTCTTTCGAAACGGACTACGCAACCCGCGCTTGCATTTTGGCATCGGCCATGCATTTTAAGAGATACGGCGACACGGCACCACTTTCATCTGACTGCTGACCTGACTGTCTGGCCCCTATGTCAACCTTCGGTTTTCTTCGCCGCTCGGTCGAGCGCCTCTACCACCAGTTTCAGCAAACGTCAGATACAGATTATGTAGACGAGGTGCGGGCCGTTCTTACGAACACGCCGGTGTTTCAGTCGTGCTCGTACCGCACGCTTGGCGCTTTGGCGGCCTCTATGCATCGCCGCACGTACCAGCCGGGCGAGGTGCTTTATTACGAGCGCGATCCTGGTCTGGGGCTCTACGTAATTGAGCATGGACAGGTGCGCCTTTCTGCTGATTGGGAGCAGGAACGAATGGATATGCGGGTGGCGGGTCCCAACGATTTGTTCGGCGCCCTCTCGCTGGTCGGTGACTTTCGCCGTATGGAAACCGCTGAGGCCACCACCGAAGTGCGTGTGCTTGGTCTCTTTCAACCTGATCTGGAGAGCCTCACGCAGCGCCGTCCGCAAGCATCCATCGAAATCCTGCAGGTCCTCACACAACTCCTGGCGACGCAATACATCGAGCTCATCGACATCATTGCCGATCGAGACGGCGAAGACATCGCCCTGCAAAGCTATGCTCAGGTAACCGCTCAAACCAATCGCCCGGCTGACGATTGAAAAGCGACCCCAAAAGCTTCTGGCGGTGTTGCATTAGGGCAACAGTTGCTCGTTGATTTGTCCCACCCGCCAGTGCGATTCGAAGTCATGGTCGGGATGTGCGAAAAAGAGCTCGCCCGTCTCGGGGTCAACCGCCAGCAAGCGTGGCGTGTCTTCCACTTCGAAAAGCACCTCGCCTTCTGTTGTTACGGCAGCCATCCGGCCCCACATGCTGCAATCCTGATACATTCGTCCGTGCAAGCATCAGGGCATGGATCTCACATGCGTTGTGGTGGTTGAGTTAGGCTGTATTATTCTGTCTCGCACTCCGCATGTCATGGGTCCGCTCTCCACCCTTAACCATTACTTTTGGCGGTACAAGTATCTGTTTATTCCAGGCTTGCTGTGTACCATGATCTCAGCGGGCTTCCAGATTACAGTGCCCATGGTGGTGCGCCAGGCCATCGACAGCATCCCGCGCTTTGTGCGGCTCTACAACGTGTTTGAGGGCGGCACGCTACAGAGCAGTCTGTACGTCTACTTCTTCAGTGGACTGCTCATGTTTGCGCTTGTCATTGTGGCACTCACCGTCATCAGTGGCCTCTTTAAGTTTTTGATGCGCCAGACGGTGGTAGTGGCGTCGCGGCACATCGAGTACGACCTGCGCAACACGCTCTACGACCACCTGCAGAAACTCTCCCCAGCGTTCTACCAGACCTACTCGACCGGCGATGTTATTACGCGCTCAACGGATGACATTGAGAAGGTACGGCGCTACATTGGGCCCGCCATCATGTACATCACGCGGTCGCTTGTAATGGTAATCGTGGCCGTATCGGTGATGTTCGTCATTTCGCCGCGTCTTACGCTGTATGTGCTTGCTCCCATGCCGCTCTTGGCTATCGCGGTCTTTTTTATGGCGCACATGGTGCACACCCGCAGCGACCGTCTGCAGCGACAGTATTCCACGCTTACCAGCCGTATCCAAGAAGCTCTGGCTGGCATGCGGGTGCTCAAGGCGTACACGCGAGAGCCTGCTGAATCCAAGGCGCTCAATAAAGAGAGCGATGCCTACAAGTGGCGCAATCTGGATCTGGCACTTGTGGAAGCCGCCTGGCGTCCGGTGTTTCTGCTCATTGTGGGGCTCTCCACCATTATTGTGGTGTGGATGGGGGGACACATGGTGGCCGAAGGGCTTGTTACCATTGGCAACATTGCGGAGTATATCATCTACGTGAACCTGATGACGTGGCCCGTGGCGTCGCTCGGGTTCGTTATTACCATGATTCAGCGCGCCTCCGCATCGGTCATCCGGCTGAACAAGATTCTGGATACAGAGCCCGTCATCGCCGATGGGCCGCAAACCAACGAGGCGATTCAGAAAATCGACGGACGCATCACGTTCACCAACGTGTCGTTCCAGTATGACGACGAAGAGACGCCCGCGATTGAAAACATCAGCTTTGACCTGCCCGCCAACGGCACCCTGGCTATTGTGGGCCGCACCGGTGCAGGAAAAACAACGCTATCAGAGATGATCCCGCGCTTTCTGGATCCAGATACGGGCACAGTGGCGATCGATGGATATGACGTCCGTACCATTCCGCTGCAAACACTTCGACAGCACATTGGCTACGTGCCTCAAGATGTGTTTCTGTTTAGCGACACGGTCGCCAACAACATTGCGTTTGGCGACCCGGAGGCCAGCCGAACAGCCATTCGCGAGGCGGCCCGCGAGGCTGATTTGCTGGAGAATGTGAAGGATTTCTCGGATGGCTTTGACACGTACGTTGGCGAGCGGGGCATCACACTTTCGGGTGGACAAAAGCAACGCACATCCATTGCCCGGGCCCTCATTCGCAACCCGCAAATCCTTATCTTTGATGATGCCCTTTCGGCGGTGGATACGCGCACGGAGCAGCGCATCCTGAAGCGGCTGCGTGAGCGCCAGGGTGACCAGACCCTCGTGATCGTGACCCACCGGATGTCTGCCGTACAAGACGCTGATCTGATCCTGGTGATGGACGAGGGCCGCATCGTGCAAAAAGGCACTCACGATGAGCTGATCGACGAAGAGGGCTTGTACGCGACGCTTTGCCGCAAACAGCAACTCTCGGAAGAAATCGAGTCGATGCGGTAGCTCGATGGTTAACTCCCTCACCCTTGTTTCCTCTGCCGGCGGGGAGCTAAGTAGACCCACAAAAGTATCTTTGATTATGTCATTGCGAGGAGCGCTAGCGACGCGGCAATCTTGTGCCATCAAGCCGGGCAGCACCGTCCAGGTCGGGGGCATGAGATCGCCGCGTCAGTCGCAGGCTCCTTCCTCGCGATGACAAGGTGTAAATATATTTCTTTTGAGCTACCTAGTCTATGCACACAACTCGAGATGGTGATAATCGTTGATCACGGGTTGCAATCTGGACTTCTTGCAATCTGGACTTGTTGTTGACTGTTGTTGACGGGATCATCAACGTATTGGCCAGAACGAGGGACGGCGCCCGCGGGACCTCGCGCGGCCGATGCCTGTTCTGGATCCTGGATCGCGCTCGCAGGCTCGCTTGCCTGTTCTGAACTCGATTCAGGATCCATTCCCCCGACTATTCCCCTGAGAAGACGCCCAGATGGGTTCTTGTTGTAGGATCCAATTGTAGGATCCAACAGCCTCTCATTGAACAGGCGGTGGAGGAAACCAACGTTAAATAAACAACAGTAGCGAAGAAAAAGTTATGTGTAAGGACTAGGGCGGGGAGAGGGAGACTTGATTCGAGGGGCGATGGGATATTTTGCAGGGGCGATACCAGCTGCGAACAACCCATTCAGCATCACCCCCAAGTTCCTTCTCCCCGGGGAGAAGGACAGGATGAGGGGCGTCGGACTTCCGTTCTTGACACATCCGCCCCACGCTCGCCATACCCAAGCCGCCCCCAGCCAAAGTTGGACGTATCGCATCCGTCCCATGCATGTCATGCTGAACGGAAGTGAAGCATCGCAGCGCTATGTGGCCGAGGGGCTCTGCTGCTCATGTCCGCAAGGTGCACCCTGTGCGTACCGGACGTGGTGAGCCCGTAGGCATGGCGCCCAGATCCTTCCGCCTGGCGGCGTCAGGATGACTACTGATGCGGTAACTCCATCTCTAACGTCAACCCACCGCGGCGCGTTCGTCGTCTGTCAAGCGGCTTGGGTCGATGTGGGACGTTAGATGCGAAATGCGGTCTTGGATGTCGAGTGGAAGCGGGGTCGTCGGGGTTGATGCATCGAGCAGGTGGCGGTATAGCGCCAGAGCACGCACATGGCAACGTTGGGCCGTATCGAACTGATCTTGCCGCCGAAACAGATCGCCCTGATGCCGCAGCATATCAGCCACCTGCAGGCCCAGGTCGTGTGAGAAGCCATGATCGAGGGTGCAGTGCGCAATGGTATCGGCAACCGGACGTGCGTGCAGCGGACGGGTGCCGGGCTCGGTGAGCGTATCGAGCGCCTCGCGGATTTCTTCGTGGGCCGCGTCAATGCGTCCGTCGCTGACCAGCGCCAGCGCCTCCGCCAGCGCTTCGGTCATCTGCTTGATCTGGCGCATTAGTACATCGTTCTGAATCATGGCGCTGGGGAACGGTTGAGGGAGTCAGGCTAGACGTTGGGTGTACGGCAGGCGCGCAGGGCACGTTCAGAAGGGGCCGTACGCAAAAGCAAAAGAAGGCGGTGGGTAGACGCTAAGTGATAAAGCCATCAGATACTGCAGGTTTGTCTTGTTCGAACCCCCTCTCCCTTATTCCGCTTCGCTCCATCAGTCGCCCTCCGGGCTCGTGTCGGGTTTCTCCCCCTTAGCTCTAGTCCTTACACATAACTTTCTCTCTAGTATTTCGTTCGTGGGAAATTTGACTTCCCCACCGTCTGTTCAATGAGAGACTGTTGGATCCTACAACAAGAACCCATCTGGGCGTCTTCTCGGGGGAATAGTCGGGGGAATGGATCCTGAATCAAGTTCAGGATGACGTGTCGGGGGGACGGTGCTGGAGACGAAAGCTCCCTTTCAACCCAAATGCCTCCCTGCCGAACGTCATCCAGATCCTGAATCGAGTTCAGGACAGGCAAGCGATCATCAACGATTATCACCATCTCAGGTTATGGCATAGACTAGCTTGTCCAAGTGGGAGATGTCCACAGGATCACGCCTTCGGCGAAGCTCGGTAGACAGGAGGGTGAGCCGGATTCGATAGTGTCGGCTATACGACAATCACTTACCATTGAACCGCTACCCACAAGAAACGGTAATGGCCGGCTGTTTACGACTCGGGCTCCTCGTTTGCTTTGTGGTTTTGCCAGCGATACAGGATTTCGTCAAGCGCCAGTACAGTGCCTACGAGCGAGCCCAGCACCACCAGTGCCGGACCCGGGGCCCAGATGATCCATCCGCCCAGTACCCCGAGCACGGCGCCCAGATACTTGATGTAGTTCAGTTGCGTGTTGGTGGTTCGCTTCAGCAGTCGTTCGAGTTGCCGCTCATCGTAGGCACGTACCTTTTCTAAAATGATGCGGTCGATGGGAATGCGCTTGATGAGTCGAGAAAGCAGCAGCGTAATCGACGCGTCGATGTCGTGTCGCTGGGTGCGTAGGTAGTACGGCACCTGGTCGGCGGTAGACACCAGTTCGCGAGCAAGCCGAGGGGCCGCCTCGGGCAGTTCAGCGAGCAACGCGTTAACATGCTCTTCCACCAAGTCGGGCCGGATGCGACGCACGGTGCGAAGCATCCAGCCGGACATTCCGGGCGTCTCTTCGCGCTCCAGCATTTCGTGGATTGCGGTGCGCAGGCGGTCTTGGGTCGCCGGGGCAGCCAGCACGTCGTGCAGGGCGTTTTGGAGCCACTCGGTCGCATCAGCGCGGAAGGCTGGGTCGTGCACCAGCGCATCGGTCATATCGGTAACCCCTTCTCTTAGGCGGCGGGGCCAGCGTTTTTCGCGGAGCGTGGCTTGCAGAATGGAGGCGTTGATGAGTTCATCGGAGACCGCCTGTGCGAGCCGATGTGCTACATACTCGCGCTGTGCCGGGACCAGCCCTTGTCCGATGAGGGGGCGCTTTTCGCGAGGCTGAAAGAGCATTGTGATCGCCAGCCAGTTGGTGCCAAACCCGATGAGGCCGCTCACGCACAGAATGCGCAACAGCCCCTCGGCAGGCAACGTAACCGGGCCCACCGTCCAAACTGTGTCGGGGAAGTCCCACACAAACGAGAACCCAAACCCGAGGGCCAGCAGGTACGGTACGAGGCGAAGCACGGGAAGCCACCGTGCATGCGCGCTGTCGTTACGGGGCGGCGGAGACGAATCATGCGTGGGACGTGATGACGGGGCGTGCCGAAGCAGGTGCCGCCACAGGGCCGCCGATGTGTTGGTGGATGAAGAGGACTGTGTATCCGCCATATTTTGTGATGCCAATAACTATTCCCCATGCGGGGCTCAACCTGCGGAGGAGACTGTGTCTAAAACACGCGCATCAGGGTCATGTCTTCGAGGTAGCGTTCGGGATTTTCCTGAAGATCGCGAAGCAGATGATCGAGTTGTTCGCTGGCGGAGTCGAGATTCTCGTAGAGGCTTGGGTCGTTGGCCAGGCGTCCTAAGGTGCCTTCGCCCTCGTCGATTTTTTCGGAGAACGAGCCGAGGGCACTGGTGGTGCGTTCAAGGTTGGCCAGGTTTTGCTCCAGGCGGTCGAGATTGCGATTGACGCGTTGCACGGTTACGCCGAGCGTGTCTACGTTTTCGTCGGTGAAGGCGCTAAGGTCGTCAGTTAGCGCCTCGAGGTTGCGGATGGTAGCACGCAGGGACTCTTCTTCCGCGCCTCCTGATATATTTTCGAGTGATTCGGCGGTGCGGCGCAGCGAGGCAATCATCGCAGTCATGTTGCCCTCTTCGTCGAGCTGTTGGGCAAGCGATTCGGTAAATTGTTCGGTATTGGTAAGTACGCCCTCGGTTTTGTTGGCGAGCTCAGGCGCCTGTCCGGTTAGTTGTTCAAGCAGGCCGGGGCCGTCGGGGGTGTCAATGCTCGAGTTGGGCTGCAGGGGCGGGTTGGAGGCCGGGCCGGGGCGGATGCTTAGCCGTACGCCTCCGAGTGCTGAAAAGCCTTCCACGCGAGCCTCAGAGCCTTCGGGGATGAGCACATCGTTGTTAACGCGGAACCGCACGCGCACAATGCCTTCGTCTTGCATAAGGCGGACCGATTCAACCGTCCCTATGTTAACGCCGCTTAACCGTACGGGATTGCCAGACGCCATGCCCCCGACGTTCTCAAAGTCGGCAGTCAGCATATAGCTGCCGCGTAGGATGGGCAGATCTTGAAAGTAGCGCACACCTACAATCAGAACGATAGCGGCCAGGATGACCGAAAGGCCTACTTTTACTTCATTGCTGTACTTCATTACGCAGGCATGGAGCGTTAAACAGGAGGGGTTACGAAGTTGAAGATGCCACTGAGCGGCCCACATGGTACTCGTTGGCGGTTACAAACGCGTCGAGCACCTCATCGTCGCGGTCGTGAATGGCTTCTACGGATCCAACCCAGTGCAGGGTTTTGCCGTACAGGAATGCTACACGATCAGCTACGGTGAGCACCGAGTGCATGTCGTGGGTGATTACAACACTGGTAATGTTCATTTCTTCGGCCAGGTGCTCGATCAGCTCGTCAATGGTGTTTGAGGTTTCGGGATCGAGGCCGCTGGTGGGCTCATCGTACAGGATGTAGCGCGGTTCAAGTGCGATAGCACGGGCCAGGGCGACGCGTTTGCGCATCCCGCCAGACAGTTCTGCAGGCTTTTTGGGACCCACATCGGGCATGCGTACCAGCGTAAGGCACTCGGCCACCCGGTCGTGGATAGCTGGCTCGTCTAAATCCGAAAAGAAGCGGAGGGGAAAGGATACATTTTCGAATGACGTCATCGAGTCGAATAGCGCTCCGCCTTGAAAGAGAACGCCGAAGCGTTTGCGGACCTCCCGTAGCTTTTGATACGGGACACTACAAATATCGATGTCGTCAACGAACACGCGTCCTTGGTCGGGATCGAGCAGTCCTACAATGTGCTTCATGAGCACACTTTTGCCGGAGCCGGAGTGCCCGATGATCGCCAGCGTTTCGCCGTCTTGGATGTCGAGCGACACGTCTTCGAGCACCGACAAGGTGCCGAAGCTCTTGTATAAGTTTTCAATACGAATCATTCAGGTAGCGAAGCCAAGACATACAAACAACGGATCCGTAAACGTACGCTGGTGAGGCGCAACGAGGTTTTTAGGGAGCAGGTTCAGAGCAGCAGGATGGCCAGCCCCAGGTCAGCCAGAAGCACAAATACGCAGCTTTGTACTGCCGCTTCGGTCGTGCTTTGTCCTACGCCTTCGGCACCTCCCCTGGTGTAATAGCCTTTGTAGCAAGCGATGGAGGTGATGATAAAGCCAAACGTGACCGACTTAATCAAGCCAAAGTACGGGTCAAACGGCTGATAGAACTGGCGGGCCCCTTCGATGAATTCGGCGGTGCTAAGCAAGCCGCCGGCTTCGGCAATGAGAATGCCGCCGCCAATACCAATCAGGCACGCGAACACGTACAGTACCGGAAACATTACGATACCAGCCAGCACGCGGGGCAAGATCAAGAAACTGATGGAGTTGAGCCCCATCACCTCTAGCGCATCAATCTGTTCAGATACGCGCATGGTGCCCAGTTCGGCAGCGATGCGCGCGCCTACACGACCTGCCAGAATGAACGCCGTAATGACCGCTGCCAGCTCCAACATCATCGACGGCACCACAATGGAGCCAATAATCGTGTTGGGGACAAACGATTCTTGCAGTTGGTAGGCCGTTTGTACGGTGAGCACTGCGCCCGTAAATGCGGCGGCTAAGGCCACAATCGGAATCGAATCGACTCCGATGCGCACCATTTGCGTCACGAAGTTTTTCCAGTAGGTGCGCACTTCGCCAATCGACGAAAACGCCCGTCCGAGCAAAATAAAGTACTGCCCGAGAGCCTGCAAAGGAGCAAGAAGGCGATCCGTCACGAAGCGAAAAGGGTCGTTACCAAGCAGGATACGAATTGAGGAAGGCGCACCGTCTTTAGCATCGGCATCGCGTAAGGGTACGCGAAAAGCCGATTCGGCACAAGTCGTTCCGATAACAGTAGGTGCATGCCATGCACGGCAGAATGGTTCCTATATCGATCCGCGGGAGGTGCTATTCCGACGGTTGTCACACACTCCTGTAGAGCATCTGCACGTTGTATTGCCCCCGGCTGTGTTTCGTTACATAGCTTCGAGTTACATTCACGTCACCCTCCTCAAGTCACGTTCAACGTCTCATGGGTTCTTCGCCCCGTTTTGTTTGTCAAGAATGTGGACATGCTGCGCACAAGTGGATGGGCAAATGCCCAGGTTGTGGCGCGTGGAATACGCTGGTTGAAGAGCAGCCTGCCTCTGATGTCAAGGCGCGCGTTCCGAAATCGGCATCGAAGAGTAGCAATGGCACCTCGTCTTCAAATCGGCCCGAGCCCATTACCGATGTAAGCCTGGGCCCCGAAACGCGCCTGGAAATCGGTATGGCCGAGTTCGACCGGGTGATGGGCGGAGGGATTATGCAAGGCTCGTTCAGCCTTATTGCGGGGGATCCGGGCATTGGAAAGAGCACGCTCATGACCGAGTTAGCCCGCTTTGTGCCCGACCGCACCATCTTGTACGTAACCGGCGAGGAGTCGAAGCGACAGGTCAAGCTACGGGCGCAACGCCTTGGGGTCGATACCGACAGGCTCTTGTTGCTCTCCGAAACTAACGTCGAAGCTATTGGCCAGGCGGTGCAGTCGTGCGATCCGGATCTACTCATTGTAGACTCCATTCAGACGATCTTTCGCCCCGACCTGTCGAGTGCGCCGGGGTCCGTCAGTCAAGTACGCGAGAGCACGGCATCGCTTCTCAAGATGACGAAGGAAGACGAGTTCTCCACCTTTCTGGTAGGACACGTCACCAAAAAGGGCACCATCGCCGGGCCGCGTGTGCTGGAGCACATGGTGGATACGGTGCTTTACTTTGAGGGCGACCGCCACCATGCCTTTCGGATTCTACGGAGCGTAAAAAACCGCTTTGGCGCGGCCAATGAGATTGGCGTGTTCGAAATGCGCGAAACTGGGCTGCACGAGGTGCCCAACCCGAGCGAGATTTTTCTGTCGGAGCGCGGCTATGGGGTGAGCGGGTCGGCGGTGGTGTGCTCGCTGGAGGGCACACGTCCTATTCTTGTGGAGGTACAGGCGCTCGTCTCCCCCAGTTCGTACGGTACCCCGCAGCGGACGGCCACCGGCTTCGAGTACAGCCGGCTTCAAATGCTGCTGGCTGTGCTGGAAAAGCGGGTGGGCCTGGCCTTTTCTGACCACGATGTGTTTATCAACATTGCAGGCGGGGTGAAGCTGAACGAACCGGCTGTAGATCTGGGGATTGCCGTGGCAGCAGTGTCGTCGTTTCGTGATGTGCCGACCGACACCGGGGCGGTGCTGATTGGCGAGGTCGGTCTAGGGGGCGAAATTCGCACCGTGAGCCAGCTCGGACCGCGTCTCAAAGAGGCATCCAAGCTCGGATTCGAGCGCGCTGTGGTACCTGCCAACAATCTGGAGCACACCACGGCCCCCGACGATTTAGATGTGATTGGGGCAACTACACTGCAAGATGTGCTAGATACCGTGCTTTGAGCTGTGGCTTATACACAACAGAACGGGAGGCGAACTCCCGCTTGCGTCCTCGTCGCGATGTACAACCGGCATGATCTTCGGCCCCTCTGCGTCGCGACGGATGAATGGACGGCAGAGTACTCCTCCAACCGTCCATACCTCAACACCTCCAACCCTCAATGACGTATGCGGAGTGGGTATTACTCGTCACGGGTCCAGGTAAAGCGGTCGCCTTCGAGGATGCCACGGCGGTCGGCTTCGCCAGCGGGAAGTTCAAGCACGTACTTCGCCGGATCGCCCGACTCGACCTGGTCTTGCGAAAACGGGGTCGTGTATTTGGCGATCGATACAATCGTGCTATCCGCATCGGCAAACAGGATGTCGAGAGAAAGGGGCGTGTTGGCCATCCAAAAGCTTTGGGGGGCTTCCTCGTCGAACAGGAACAGCATACCCGAATCGTCGGGCAACGAGGCGCGGTCCATCAAGCCCCGGGCGCGGGCCGAGTCGGTATCCGCAATTTCGATGTCGAAGGTGCTTAGGGTGTCATCATCTTGCAGCACGTGCAACGTACCATGCTTTTCAAATGGGATAGGATCTTCGATATCCTCGGCTGCTTCTACATCTGGGGCCGTGGCGCCGTCGTCGTCCTCACCGCAGCCCAATAAGACGGCGCTGCAAAGAAGAACGACGAGTGCAGCAGGCACCCAGGCGAAACGGTACGAAGCAGGTAGCATAGCGAGTAGACGGAAGATGCACAGGGTAGCGGAGTCAAAAAGCACTGCTTAGTCGTCAAGCCGTTCCCAGTGGATGCGGGTGTTAGCATCCAGGTTGTGTCGATCTGCAAATCCAGCACGTACTTCGACCACGTATCGGCGCGGGGCTTCGGGTTCAACGGAGTCTTCCGAGAACGGACGGGTGTTTTTGGCGATGTTAATCACCTGCTCATCATCATCCACGAAGATCATATCGAGGGGCATCGGTGTGTTGCGCATCCACATGCCCCCGGTGTCGACGGTGTCAAAAATAAAGAGCATGCCGCGATCTGCTCGCATGGAGGTGCGATGCATCAGTCCCTGTCGACGGGCCTCATCCGTATCGGCAATTTCGATCTGGATGGTTGTGATGGAGTCGCCCTCGGCGGTTTCAAAGGTGAGTGTGCCGTCGTGGCGAAACGTGGTGGAGGGCAGCGCATCGTCATCGCTCTCGTCACTGGCACATCCGCCAAGCACAGACGACGTGAGCAGCAGGGCAACGAGAAGGAGAACAGGGGATGTCGCAGGCCAAGTTGCCGAATCAAAACGGTTCATGTAAGTTCTTTTTCCATGTAAATGACATTGGGTAGCGGATTGGTATAGTACGCGGTAATTTCCACAAAACCAAGGTCGCGATACAGTGCAAGGGCTGCATGCAACGAGTCGAGGGTGTCGAGGCGCATGGTGGTGTAATTGCGTGATCGGCCTGCTTCGAGGATGCGTATCGCGAGACGGCGCCCAAGTCCATGGCCTCGGTACTTGGGAATGACGTACAGACGTTTCATTTCGCAGATAGCGGGCGGCTCTAACGGCTTTAGGGCGACACACCCGGTTGCGGTGCCCTGCTCATTTTCTGCCAGCAAGATGGTGCCTTGTGGCGGAGCATAAGAGCCAGGAAGTGTATCGAGCTCCTCCTGAAAATCTTGAAAGCAGAGGTCAATCCCCAGTTCTTCAGCATAGTTGCGAAACAGCACTCGGATGGTGTCGAGGTCTGCTTCGGTGGTGGCAGTGCGGATAGGCATGGAAGCAAGCAACTAATCGTCAGGACGAGTCGGGCAGTAGACGATGTACGATAGAATCAGATACGAGCCAGCCGTCATGGGTGAGGCGCAGGATGTTGTCATCAAGCGGGTGCACAAGACGGTGTTCGCTGAGGCGATCGAGTAATTCGGAATGCGTTGCACGCAGGTCAATGCCGTATCGTTCGTGATACCGGTTCAGGTCGAGGCCCTCTCGGGTGCGTAGACGCAAGGCCAGATATTCTTGGGCCAGTGTGATTTGGTCAACGCAATGTTGAAAAGAAAGGGGGCGGCCCCCTCTTTTGATTACATCTAGATATTCGTCAAGATCTGCAACATTGGCCCATCGTTGCGGGAAGTTGGCAGCGGGCGGCCACCAGAAACTATGCGCTGCGGGACCGATGCCCAGAAAGCTGTCGTGATTCCAGTACGTGGCATTATGCACCGACGCGTAGGAGGGGCGTGCAAAATGCGAAATTTCGTAAGCGGTATAGCCGTTTGATTCCAGGTGGTTCAGAGCATACCGATACTGCTTGGTGCGTTGCATTACGCCCTGTTCATCGGCAGGGGGGGCGGGCCACTCTTGCAGGCTAATATGTTCGATTTGAAGGTCCACCGCTTCGTGGATGCTTCGTTTCCAGCGTTGCATAGGCAACTCTGGCCACCCGAACACAAGATCGATCGATATATTGTCGAATCCAATTTCACGAGCCCGTTTGAGAGCCTCCCGCCCCCCATACTCGGAATGGGGAGCCGAGAGAATACCGAGGTCTTCTTCGAAGAATGAGAGCATCGTAACGCTCAGTCGATTGAAACCGGCTTCACGAAGCCCTTCCAAATACTCTGTAGAAGCATCTCCCGGACATAGCTCGATGGTGACTTCTGCAGAGGAGTCGATGTTAAATACGGCCATGGTATGCTTAACCAATGGCTTTAAGTAGGCAAGAGGCATCATAGAGGGGCGTCCTCCGCCTACATAAACCGACTTGATTGGGAATGTATCAGCATAGGGGATTAAATGATCGCTCAATTCGCATTTTATTGCACGGGCAAGCCGCGCGTAATCGGGCTGTGGTGTTGGAACCACAAATGCTTCGTCAAATGGACGATCTTTGGTGCGAAATGGGGTATGGAAGTAGAGGCCAGCCACAAGACAGGAGAAGCGTTAGGAGGGAGGTATACGCTTAGGAAAAGATATCCGTACAGAAAAGACATCTGTATAGGAAGAGTGGCAAGGAGTATGCCGTGTCTTTATAAAAAATCATCTCCTAAGGATCTGTATAGGCTCTGGTTACGAAACCGGTGAAGCGTCGCGGGCCGGAGTGTGTTTAGGATCCCATCTCGATAGGTCAATCTGGTCTTTAATAACATCTAGTGAATCAACAATAAGTGACCGGACTAGTTCATTGAGTGTTTGCTCGAACTCATCCGAGAATGCAGCGTCAACCGAGATCGTTGTAATTTGCGCCATCACCTTGTCATTTTCGCGCGAGCCGACATCATCCATCATCTGATTGATGACGCTGTAGACGATGTCGCTAATGGCGCTTTGGAGGAGATGGGCAATTGTGGGTCCCACACCGGGAATCATCCCAATCGTTTTGATTTCGCGGTTGTTATTTACGGCCTGTTGGATGACGCCATCCATGTACTGTTGAAAGTCGGTGCGGTACGAGCCGTAGGCTTTGGCGGTAGCTTCCTGGAGCCGATGGGTGAGCGCTTCGACAAGGGCTTCGTGTTGTGGTCGAATGACCTCTTCGGCAATGCGGTCAACAACAGGATGGTTGCGTTCAATTTCGTGTTGCACGCCGTCGAGGATGCGCAGCGTGACGCGGTCGGTAAGCTCTTGTACAATCCAGTCGCGGTATCTGACAAGCGTATCGTATAGCGCCGTTTGTCGCAGGTCGATGATGCCCAAGCGCTGCATCTTAGGGATCATCGAGAAGATGCGCAGTACGCGCAACGAGCGGAAGGTGCCGACGGGGATGCAGCCGAGCACGTCGTACCAGTGAACAATTGGGTAGAAGTACCACCGCCGATATGTTTGACGGTAAATGGCTAGCCCCCATCGGATGATGATCTCCGTCAGAAAGATAGCGACGAAGATGAGGTCGTAGAAGAGAAAGTGAGGGTGGACTTCGCTGGCGTAGAAGTCGTGGAAAGTAGGGACCGTTGCGGCCAGTACATCCTGGACGTAGGAGTTGGCGAACGTCCAATCGAAAATGATGAATGCGAGGTTGGCGATGATGAGCACGAGCATCACCACATCAACAACAAACTCGCGCCACGTGAGGCGATCTGCGTCGGATTCCTCGATGGTAGGCATACAGCGGGGCAGCAGGTTGTACATAGAACACGAAGCGTTCTAATGTACAAAACAGCGTATCCATTTTCTGATGCTCTCAAAACACCGGTCAAACACCAGTTACGGGGGAATCGAAAGGGCTTGCTTATTGCCTAAGTGCGGTGTCACACCTGAATTATGGCACGGAGGGGTTCTCTTGTGTCGATGCACCAGCGGCATAACCTCCGGTCCTTTTGGGGCGACACGGTCTGTTGGGACGATCCGGCCTTTCGATAAAGATGTTCAGCGTTCTGAAAAGGAGATGCGATTTCGCGACGTGCCGCAATAGAAGAACGCAGAGCGTCTACGGCTTCGTTGCGACGCGGAGCATCGCGACAAGTACGCATCGAAAAAACACCCCCTTGTCATTGCGAGCGGAGCGAAGCGCCCCGACCGCAGGGAGGAAGTGCTCCTGGGGTGCAATCCCATTGTTGTCAAGCTGGATGTAGCCGCCCAGTCAACGGCATGAGATCGCAGCCTCCCAGAGTACTTGGTTGCTGCGCTCACAGCGCCACATCGGTCGCAAGCTTTCTCCTCGCGATGACAAAGTGTAAACGTATTTTTGCCGACTTACCTTAGATCCATTACCAGAATCGGAAACACGAACGGTTGTATCCAATGGATTTTGTTTGTAACCTACACAGTTCATTCCTCAAACCATTGAAATCCTTTATGGACGACGTTGAAACCCTCAGGTCCATACTGCACGCGCTCAATGATGCGGTGCCGGAGCACATTGAAGGCAGCTTGATTGCATCTCCTGACGGGTTTTTGATTGCGAGCACACTCGGCGAAGAAGACGCGGAGCGAGTAGCGGCAATGGTGGCTACAACGGTAGGGGTAAGTCGGCGTATGACCCACATACTCAACGCCGGATCTCTTAACGAAACAGCGATTGTTGGCGTAGATCGGCACATTCGCTTGTACCTCGTTGATGATCGAGGGGTACTTGCTGTAATTGCAAAAGCCGACTCGAACACCGCTCTCATTAATCTATCAGCGCGTGAGGCTGTGCGTGAGGTTGCTGATCTAATGAACAAGGCTAACCCATAGCTGGGGCGGGGCTATACGATTGGTTTTTTTATTTCTATGATGTGTTATGGTGCCACTTAAAGTACTTGTTACAGGAGGAGTCGGAGCAGGAAAAACAACACTGGTGTCTGCCCTTTCAGAAAAAGAGGGAGTACACACCGATGCGGTACGCCATGCGTCTTCAGACCCCGAAAAGCAAACCACAACAGTCGCGTTTGATTACGGCCAATTAACAATAGATGGCACGCCAGTCCGCTTGTTTGGCACTCCGGGTCAAAAGCGGTTTGACTACATGTGGGAGGTGCTTTGTGAGGGTATCGATGGTATCGTTGTGCTCGTACACACAGCACAGCCAGATGTGATTTCCTATACCACCGAACTTCTTGACATCATTCAGGAGGGCCAGCAAGACGTACCGTTTGTTGTGGGGCTAACCCATACCGACCGTCCCGCAGCTGACCCGGCGCGTATTAAAGAGGCCGTATTTGCACAACAGGCCAAAGCCGTACATCGTGTTGATGCTCGAGATGCAGATTCGAGTCGATCACTCATGACCACGTTAATAGACCATGTTGTGTGATGTTTTTTTTATATCTTTGTTAGCGGGGGCCATCCCCCTGAATACCTTTATGTTTATTTGGAAGAAGTGAACGAAATAAAAAGTTGCCCGTCTACTGCTTGGATAGAGCACTTCGTCGTTTGTAGGTGCTCTTTCGTTGTGTAAAAGCATAGATCGTTTCCAGAGCAGGTTGCCTGCCTCATTTTTCTGACTTCATGGCGCGTATGTCCGATGTCGAAGTTGCCCCCTCGTCGTCTTCGCTTCGCCCTGCACTGTTGAAGCAGTACGGTTTGCTTGATGCTGCTCCTGAGGCGGCTTTTGATCGCATTGCGCGTATCACAGCCGACTTATTTTCGGTTCCCACGGCAGTTATTAGTTTTGTTGACCCTGATCAACAATGGGTTAAGGCGCAGGTGGGGTTTCCAGATAAGACACTTCCGTTTAACGATGGTCCGTCTACCCGTATTGTAGAGCAAGGCACGCCCCTCGTCGTTTCAGATGTTGAGGTTTTGCGCGATGGAACGAGCGAATTTGTACAAATTGATGGCGAATCCGTGCAGTTCTATGCGGGCATTCCGTTGGGCCCTCCTCATACCGACGAGGTGATCGGAGCGCTGTCTATCATGGATACGGCTCCACGGCATATAGATGGCGAAGAGCGAGGATGGATTGTGCGCCGGCTTGCCGACATGGGGGCGATGGTGATGAATGAACTCGAACGCCGTCGAGAGGCTGCCACCCGTGAGCAAACGAGGGTACACCTGCAGCATGTGGCCGATAACGTATCGGAAGGCATATACCGTAGCACGCCGAATGATGGACTCATGTACGTCAATCAGGCCTTTGCCGACCTGTTTGGCTACGATAGTCCCGAAGAAATGCTTCATCTTCCATCTATACGCTTCTATCGCAATGCAATGCAGCGCGATGCGTTGTTGGAAGAAGAGCACGAAACCGATGGTCTCGAAGGCAAGGCTGTTGAACTGCGACGCAAAGACGGATCGACGTTCATTGGGCGCATTAGCAGCACAGTACTGCGCGATGACGAAGGCAACGTAGTGTATTATGATGGAGTTGTTACCGATATCACCGAATCATACCGGGCGCAGCGTGAGGTCCGTCGCCAAAAAAAGATTCTGCAGACGGTTGTCGAAAACGTACAGTCTATTGTCTTTTTGCTTGATGAAAACGGCCGTTTTTTGGTGTCGGGAGGACGCGATCTCGCCGCGTTGGGCTTAGAGTCGGGGGAGGTGGTAGGAAAGTCGGCCTTCGAGTTATATGTTGATTATCCTGCGATTATTCAGCGCCTTCAACGAGCGCTGCAAGGAGAGGCTGTACAGGGCACCTTTGAAATGGAGGGTCGTGTATTCGATACCCGATACTCGCCGGTGTATAGTGAAAGTGGGTCCTTTGTAGGCTGCGTAGGTGTAGCCCAAGATATCACAGAGCATAAAGAAAAGGAGCGTGCGCACCGGCGAAGTGCCGAGCGCTGGGAGCGACTTGTTGAGGTGCATCCCGACCCCATCGTCGTTTCAATAGATGATCGGATTAAGTATATCAATCCGGCGGGAGCACGGGTCTTGGGTGTAGACGATTCGTCTTCGCTCACAGAGTGCTCACTGTCTAGCTTTGTAGACGAAGATGACAAAGAAAAGGCGGCGAACAACTTGCGTCGTGTCTACAATGAGCGGCGCATCACCATGCCGCAGGAATATACCGTACGGGGGCGCGATGGTGTATCGCGGGTGGTAGAAGCACGCTCGGTGCCTATCATATACAATGGGCAGCGGGCTGCACAAACCATCGTACGTGATATTACGGCAGAGCGCACCCTGGAGCAGCAGTTGCGCGTACGCAACGATCGATTTCAAACGTTGCTCAAGTATGCCCAACCTGCGATCTTTTTGCTCGACGATGACGCCAATATTCTGGTGGCTGAGGGCAAACACTTGTCGCGGCTGGTCGATGCTCCCGGTACGCTGGCAGGAGATTCTTTCCATGCGCGTTATGCCGATGCTACGGCATTTACAGACTGTGTAGACCAGGCGCTATCTGGCACGCCAGTCGACACCGTAGTTGAGGTCAACGAAGCTACGTTTGATGTATGGTTTGCTCCGATTCAAGATGTAGATAGGCAGGTCAGTGGATGTGTTGGCATGGCGGTGGACATAACCGAGCGCATTGAAGCCGAGCAGGCGCTTCGCCAAGAGCGGGATCTGCTCGAACGCATTTTCAACACCAGTGCAGCAGCCATTACCATCTTAGATACGGAGGGACGTATTACAGAGGCCAACTCACGGGCGGAGGAGGTGCTGGGGATTTCGGCCAACGAAGCGTCAGAGCGTACCTATAACGACCCCGACTGGGGAATTGAACGCATTGATGGGACTTCCTTGCCCGAAGACGAGTTGCCGTTTTCCCAAGTTATGGCGACCCAGGCACCGGTGTACGATATCGAACATGCAATCCGGTGGCCAGATGGAACGCGTAAAGTTGTGTCGATTAACGGCGCCCCTCTTCGTAATGCTAACGAGGAAGTGGTGGGAGCTGTCTTTACTGTGCATGACATTACAGAGAGACACGAGCAAGATCGCATGTTGCGGCGTACCCAGCGCATGCTTGATGCGATTATAGATAACGCAGGGATAGGTATTTGCGTAACGAATGCCGATCGGAAATTTGTGCAGATTAACCCGGCGTTTAGCGAGTTGTTTGGGTGGACTGAGAAAGACCTTATCGGAGCATCTGTAGGAAAAATAGTAGCGCCCGAGCAGCGTGCTCAAGCGTTGAAAGTTCACGACCGAGTCATCCACGAAGGGATTGATGAAGAACCAGGCGAGTGGAAGGTGCTTCACAAAGATGGATCCAAGCGTGATGCCCTTGTAACGGCAGAACGCGTTATCTTAGACGGGGAGCCGTACAAAGTAATCACCATCGCCGATATCACAGATCGCGTGGCCGCCGAACAGGCATTGCGTAAAGCAAAGCAGAGTGCCGAATCAGCCGCCCGCCTTAAGTCGGCTATGCTCGCCAACATGAGTCACGAAGTGCGTACCCCGCTCACATCGATTATTGGGTTTGCAGAGGTGTTGCAAGATGAAACCCATGGCCGTCAGTCTAACTTTGCGCGGCATATCGTACGAAGTGCCAACCGGCTTCTTACAACCCTCAACTCGGTTCTTCGACTGTCGAAGCTTGAGGCGGGAACAGAGGCGGTAGAGACCGTGCCCATGGATGCCGTTCAGCTTGTCGGCGAGATTGTAGACGAAATGGCCCCCCAGGCCGAACGCGCTTCGGTGTCACTTACAGCTAACATGAGGGTCTCGTCTGTGCACCTCGAAAGTGATCCTGGAGCGCTCCAACGGGTTTTGTACAACACACTCAGCAACGCAATCAAGTTTACACCAGAGTCTGGGCAGGTAAATGTGTGTGTGACTGAAGGCCCTTCGGGAGCTCTCATTGAGGTCACAGACACAGGTATTGGCATGAGTGAGTCGTTTCAAGAGCGAATGTTCGATGCATTTACGCAAGAGTCGGAGGGGTTTGCTCGTTCGTACGAAGGCAGCGGACTGGGGCTTACCATCGTGCAAAAGTTAGTGCATCAGCTGGGTGGGCGCCTTGAAGTTGAGTCGACCCAGGGGTATGGAACGCGTATCAGCATTTTTCTGCCCAAGTAAAACGGACTAAGTGAAGTCACGTGTCAATATTGGAGTTCAAGAGGGAGTGACAGCCTGCCCGATGATAATAACAAAACATCTGTCCTCTCGTGGCGATGCACAACAGGCATGACCTATGATCCCTCTGCGTCGCCACGCTTGCCGGGACGCTCCAGCATCCCTAATCCACCACCTGGTTTCTTTACCTCGGGGGGTACGTTGGACGCAGAGCGTCTATTCGTCCGTCGCGACGCAGAGCATCGCGACGAGGACGCAAGCGGGAGTTCGCCTCCGGTTGCGTTGTGTATACACCATAGCTCCTCCGAGGGGGACGTGATGAACGCCTTCCACGGTTCCTTCCTCCTCGGGGAGGAAGGGTAGGATGGAGGGGAAACCAACCGGCAATCCCCACAACTATTGTTGAGGTCACTTAGTGCTCTGTCACAGGTCAATCTTCGGGTAACACATGTACCCTCTAACGTACCGAGAATAACTCATAGTCATGTCATTGCGAGCGCAGCGAAGCAATCTCATGCTATTAGGCCGGATGTAGCCGCCCAATCAACGGCATGAGATCGCACCCCAAGAGTACTCGTTCGCTAGCGCTCACAGCGCCGCGTCAGTCGTAGGGCTCCCTCCTCGCGATGACAAGTTTGGCCCCTAACAATCACGTGTGACAGAGAACTTATGACGAGCAAAAGCCCATTCACGTCAGATCGTATTGAAGCATGCAAGGCGTACATCAATCGGGAGGCGAAGACTCGGGCTGGGGGGCCATCGCTCATCGAAGCCCTGAAGATTCTAGGGGCTCTCTCTGAGCATATGCAGGATGCAGGATTGCAGGCAATTGCTCCGCTGTGTGGAAACGACACAGTACAGCAAGCCTGGAGCACGTGGAGTCACGAAACCGATCGGGAAGAGCTTCGGCTGCGATTGGAATGTCTGCAACACGTTGAAACCGTCTCTGCTTCGCTCAACGATCTGTTGTTCTTCTTTTTCCGGTCGTCAGATCCGGTCTTGTATCAGGCAGCAGCCCGTGTGATTGGGCGCCACCTGCATGCAGATACAGAGCGGTGGCAGCGTGTGCAGCACTACGCACAAGCACAGAGCATTGCACTGGATCAACCCGTGCAGTTGAACGGACGCCGAGCTCGGCGTCGCGTTCTTGTTATGGCTGCAGCCCATCATGCGCGAGCCACTCCGCCAATGGAGGACATCGCTTACCCTGTGGAGTTAGATTCTCCGCACGGGTACGTAAAACACGAGGCTGCCGATGTGCGGGTGTTGCTGCAGGCAATGCATATTCTGCGTGCGGCTCCCCATTCAGGTTGGAGAAAGGCCGCCCGAACATTTGTCCAAGACATAGCCGCGGGCGACGGTCCGCCCCTCGACCCATTGCTGGTCAGACCATGGGCGTTGGTCGAAACATCGAGTCATACAGAAGGGCAGGCGCTTGCCGCTTCTCCATGGCCTGCTTTTCTACAACGTGTAGCTGAGGCGCAAGCAGATTCCGTGCCCTCCTTTAGCACGGCTGCGCGCCATCTTCGCCTTATCGATGAGGCTATGAAAGGACTTGCCCGGCGTGCAGAAACCAGTGCCGAGGCGGTGAGAGCGTTGCTAAACGGGGTGAAACTTCGGCATAACGAATTTGCCCATCGGCGCTACATGGTAGCTCGGGATCGTTTGGAGCACGGGACGGCCCGGCTTGCGTGGCGGGCTGCGGCCAAGCGTATGGTAAGTCCCGTACAATGGACGTTGGCCGATCCGGAGGAGCGGGCTGAGGCCGCCTTCACTCTATTGGATGCGAGCCGTTTTCTACCAAGCGATGAGTATGAGGCATTCACCCATCTTTTGGATGCCTTAGATATCGGTCCCGCCTCCATCCTTAATGACTCGTCTGCTCTTCCGGGTGCCATGCGTGGCGCCACCGTGCGTTTGCTCTTGCACCTGCGTAAGTGGGAAGCATCTGGCGATGAGGGCGTGCTCGATCCCCGCCTTGTTCATCAGGTAGGGGCATTCGAGGTCCTTATCGATCTAGTGCCGAACGACGTTAGCGATGAGTCTGCTGCGATTTTCGCTGATGCGATTGAGAATCAGTTGCGTTCATACATCGCGACGGCGTCGGATCCGCGACCTGAACACAAGGTGTATGCCCTGGCAGCTCGTGCACCGTATGCGTTGCTCTTCGAAGAAATTGCTGATGTGTGCCACGGACGCGAATACCTGACGGCCGAGGGGGACCCTGTTGCACTCGAAGCGCTAATTCGTGCGTTTGCCCCACAATCGTTGACGCAAGAAGCCGCTACTCGGGAGAGCGCCGTCCACGCTGCTGATTCCTCCTTTGGAGACGCGCTGCAAGGTGTTCGACGCGCTCTACAGAACGTACAGGAAGTGGAAACACCCACAGCGGCTGTTGCAGGCTGGGTTGCACTGATGGTTCGCCAAGACCAGAGCGATGGAGCGTCCGCCTCTGTCTATGCGTTTGTGCGGCGTGTGTACGGGGCCTCTGCGGATGCGTCGTTACGTGTACAGGCGGCCCAGACGGTGGCCGAGTTGCAAGCGCAGCGCTCACATCTCACACTACAAACATTATCGGATGCACCGGCTCTGCAGGACGCTGCGCAAACCGTGCAACAGGAGGTTGAGGCGTTTTGTACGGCGCTATTGCCTTGGCTGGCGCCATCAGAGGCAGAGTCGCTTCGGCGGGCACGGGATCACCTTGTTGCCTTGCTCCACCGATGGAGTGAAGCGGCATCGATTCGGTACGAGCAGAGTCGAAAAGAAAAAGATATTCCTGTATCCCCTCTGCTTAACGCTATTTTGCAGCAAGAGCCTGGTCCACTGCGTCACATGCTCGTAGCGGCTACAGCGCGCAGCGCGATGCGCAGCACCCCCTCCGCGTCGGCATTCGATGCGGCGTTATATCGTACTGTTCGCCACCCAAAAGCACTTGAGCAGGCCACCCCGGGGGAGCGTCGTAGCTGGCAGCGTGCTATGCACGAGGGATGGGAGCAGCAGGAGCGTCGGGCCATGGAAGATGGGCGCGAAACAGAAGTCACGGCGTTGATGCAGGCGTATGCAACGCAGAAAGGGACTGATCGTCCGTCCATGAAGCAGATTTCCGAAGAGATGGAAGATTGGCTCTTAGATCGCTACCATCTGATTGGCGCCTTTCAGGCACGTCGGCTCCGCATGCCACAGTCCCATTGGGGAGCGTGGGTCGGCGGCACAATGATGGCCTATTTAGGCCATTTTATGTACGTGTGGTTTGCGTTGCTGGTGGGGGCCTTGCTCATGCTCGACTTTGGCGATGCCTGGTTTGCCATGGCCGAAGAGGGCGACCAGGCAGGTATCGCGCTTACGTTTGGGTTGGGCGTGGTAGCTACGCTGGGATATCTGTTTGCGGATTTGCGGGGTAAGGTGACTGATGAGGCTGCGTACAGCGGGTGGGCGTGGCTGCAACGCACGGGACGCCTGTTGATCTTTCTGGGGGTGGCCCTGTGTGTGGCGACCGCCTACACCAGCGGTTTCTGGTACTTGCTTTCGGGCACTGAAGAGGTCGTGCAAGAAGGCTACGAAGCTGTACTTAGTGTGGTGGTATGGACGAGTTTTGCACTCTTTGTGGGTGTGTTCCTGGGGCTCATTGCTAAAACAGACGCTTAGCATCCACCCCTCCATACTTGCACACATCCAACCTTCCACACATCCATACCTCCAAACCCTAACCGTTTTCGCCGTTTGGCAATGGGGGAAGCGGACGCCCCGCTACGTGGTGGAGCCAGCGGGCGTATCCCATAGAGGTCTCCTGCGTAAACGCTACATCAGGTAGGTCGGTGAGCCACAGGTACTTGGCGTGCCCCAATGCATCAGCAAGTGGCTGTGCGGGGTCCGTGGTCTCGGCTTCGATGCAGACGCTCCAGGCCGTCTCGCCACACGCTTTGATTTGCGTCAGTTCAATTTTGATTTCGATGCCGCTGGGAAGCGATTTTGTTACCTGTTGGCGTGCCTTATACACATCAATCCATAAGGCGCTGTCGGTTGGGGCATTGTCATCAGTGCCAAAACTCCACTTGTGCCAGCATTCTTCCCAGCCGGTATGTCCGGAGGGCGTGGTGGTAGGGGTGGGGGTGCGCATACGGCGCTTGGTCTGGATCTTGCCGCTGCGCCACTTTACATTGCAGGCGGGCGAGTCGGTGAGCACGTAAACGTCATCGCGTTCTTTCGAAGAAGCATTGCCAAGCGTATCGAACCAGTCGTGGAGGGCTTCTACATCAGTTTTGTCGTCAACAAACCAACGGATTTCAAGCGTGCGGTCCATAGGCAAATCAGGGGATTCGTTGCAAAAGTCAGTCGGAAGTAGCGGCGGTGCGTGCATCTTCCATAAGGCGCCATTGTAGGGCCTGGGTGCGACGCGCATCAGGGGTGTCGCCGGACGCGTCTTGGACGTAGTGTCCGTCTGCGTGCAAATCCCATCCGCTGTAGGTGTCGTTGCATGCGTAGTTGAGAAGGCGCACAATGCGTTCGCGCAACGCCGAGTCGTGGATCTCTACGGCGGCTTCCACGCGGCGGTTTAGGTTGCGGCTCATCCAGTCGGCACTGCCCATAAACACGCGGGCAGGCGCCTCATGATTCTCGAAATAGTAGATGCGGTCGTGTTCAAGAAAACGATCCAGAATGCTTCGCACGCGGATGTTTTCGCTGTAGCCTTCCAAGCCGGGACGTAACCGCGAGTGGCCGCGTACAATCAAGTCAATCGAGACGCCGGCCTGCGAGGCAGCGTAGAGTTTACGGATCATGCGGGCATCGTTGAGCGCATTCATCTTAGCAATGATGCGTCCGGTGCCATGGTCTTGTTGATGGCTGATCTCTTGATCAATAAGCTGCTCGAAACGCTGACGCATGGTGTGGGGAGCTACCAACAGTTCGTTGTATGTCTGCTCCGGGGCGTATCCGGTAAGATAATGGAACAGATTCATCACGTCCTCGCCGATGGCCGGGTTGCTGGTAAACAGGCCCAGATCGGTGTAGAGGCGCGCGGTTTTGGCGTTGTAGTTGCCGGTGCCGATGTGGCAATACAGGCGCGGATTACCGTCCTCCTCACGCACGACAAGCGTAACCTTGGTGTGGGTTTTTAGGCCAACAAGCCCGTACGCAACGTGTACGCCCGATTCTTCCAGTTTGCGTCCCCACTCAATGTTGTTGGCTTCGTCAAAGCGGGCCTTCACCTCCACGAGCACAGCCACCTGTTTGCCCTGTTCAGCGGCGCGCACCAGAGCGGCAACGATGGGCGAATCGTCGGAGGTGCGATACAGCGTCTGCTTGATGGCGAGCACCTGCGGGTCGTTGGCAGCGGCTTCGACAAAGCGCTGCACGCTGGCATCGAACGATTCGTACGGATGGTGGACCAGCACATCAGCCGAGCGGATGATGCTGAAGATGTCTTTCGGGGCGTCCTGATCGGTGTTCAGGAGGGAGGGGCGTACGTTTTCTTGTTGCAGTCGGGGCGGGGTGACGGGCGTCCACGACGGGTAGCGGTGGTCGGGGCGGTCAAGCCGGCTTAGCGGCATGAGGTCGGCGTGGCCGAGAAGCGCCGGAGCGGTATACACGTCTTCGAGACGCAGGTTGAGTTCCTCGACCAAGAAGCGGCGTACGTCGGGGGGCATGCTGGCCTGCACCTCCAGCCGCACGACCGGGGCGAAGCGCCGCTCGCGGAGCTCTTCTGAGATCAGTTCGATCAGGTCGTTAGCCTCTTCCTCATCGCGACGAATGTCGGCGTTACGGGTCACGCGAAAGGCGTGTACGGACGTGACTTGCATGCCCTCGAACAAGGACGGGGCGTTGTGGGCGATGATTTGTTCCAGTGGGACGTAGTGCCCCTCGGTGGGAAGTGCCACCCAGCGTTCCTGATTGTCGGGCACCTTCAGCCGTGCAAAGTGGTCGGTGTCGGATTCGGGGTTGTGCAGCCCAATGGCAAGAGAGAGGCTAAGGTTAGAGAGAAAGGGGAATGGACGGCTGGGGTCTACGGCCAAGGGGGTAAGCACGGGAAAGATGTGCTCCTCGAAGTGCGTATCGGCATAGTCGCGCTCGCGTTCGGACAGGGTATCGTAGTCGCGAAGGTGTATGCCTGCTTCTGTGCGAAGGAGCGGGCGCAGCGTATCGGCCCAGCAAGTGGTAAGGGTGCTGTAGAGTTCTTCAACGGCAGTGTTGATGAGTTCAAGCTGCTCGGCGGGGGTGCGACCATCGGGTGAGAGCGAAGAGACGCCTGCCGCCTGCTGCCGTTTGAGGCCCCCCACACGCTTGCGGAAAAACTCGTCGAGGTTGCTGCCGGTGATGGCGCAGAAAAAGACCCGCTCTAACAAGGGAATACGTGGATCCAGCGCCTGATGCAATACGCGCTGGTTAAAGTCGAGCGTGCTCAGCTCCCGGTTAAAGTACAGGCGCGGATCATCCAGCGATGCATCGGCAGGCACCGGGCGGGCTTCGACCGAGGGCGGAAAGGTGCGTCCGGTAGCAGCAGGGTCGGTCATATTGGGCGAATCGGTTTACTTTGCGATTCAGGATGCGTTACTTGGATACGTAGGTGAAGCGGTATACCGCGCACCGAGGTCCCTCTTTCTGATTATGTGTTGATCATGGTTTCTCTCTTCCGATTACTACGCCTGGCTACCGTTTTCCTCATCGTTTTGGCGGTTGGTGTTGTAGATGCAGAGGGGCAAGTCAACCGGGTAGATGCCATATACAACGTCGAGAACCGTCCCGATTCGGTGTCCTACCGCGTGCTGGAGGTGGATGGCTACGACATTATCTATCAGGCGGGTTACCGTGCATCGGCCAAGCGGGCAGCACACAAGATGATACAGAGCGAGGCGGGTACCGATGTCATCATCGGGTCTGCGCAACCGCAACGGGCTATGCCCGTCGTGCTTAACGCGTACAACGACCGGTCCAATGGGTTCGTGCGCTCGTTGCCGTTTAAGCAGGAGATTGAAATCCCGTCGATTCGTAGCAATACGCTTACGCCTCGGTTTGCCTCATGGTTTGATGTGGTGGTGCCGCACGAACTCACCCACGCGCTTCATGCTGAGTACAATCCGGGGTTTGGGGTGGGAACCATCATGGGCACGTTTGCTCCAGATGCCGAGCGATCGCTTAACTTGTCGGCCCCACGCGGATGGACCGAGGGCGTGGCGGTGTATCGTGAAAGCCAGGTGCGCGAGGGGGCCGGACGCATGAAGCTGCCCGCCGCCCTAATGTCGTATCGAGCGGCGCTTGGCAGCGATAGCCCGTGGGGACATGCTCGCGTGCTGCACGCCCCGGCCCACACCCAGCCCTTCGACCGCCATTACATTGGGGGCGGTCAGTTTTTTCGGTATCTGGTCGAGCGCGACACCGAAGACGAGGCCCGCGAGCCCTACGATTTCTTTCAGCGGACGCTGGGCGCATATCACCGCTTTCCGCTTTTGGGCTATGGCATTCCGCTGTGGTATGGCACCGGACGCGCGCCGGGCTCCCTTTCCCGCGAGTTTATGGACCATGAGCAAGCGCAGGAGGCCAAACGCATAGAGGCACTGGGCACGCTTACGGAGCCAGACTTGGTCGTGGAGACGCGCCGCGGGCTCAACCACCGGCGTCCGCTCTGGAAGGATGACGATACGCTTGTTGCCTATCGGTTTGGGTATCGTGATGTGCCGGGCATCTACCGCGTTGACACCTCAACTGGTGATGCTGAGCGTCTTGCGGCTCAGCAGGTTACGGGCGACTACCACATGCACCTTAGCGCCGATAGCCTGTCGGTGTGGGTGAGTCGCTTTGATCAGGCCGCCACGGTCCCCTCGCAGTTTGTTGCCGAGGTGGAAGCGGTGGACCTGCAGACCGGCACGCGCACATCGCCCACTGACGCAAACCGGTTGCTGGCGCCTGCCCCTCATGAAGCTGGAGGCTTCTGGGCTGCTGAAAACGATGCATCTGAACATCGGCTGGTGCGATACGACAGCCGCGACGAGGAGGCCGTACGCCGTGCTCATGCCTTGCCGCCGCGTACGCGCATCCAACAAATTGGGGCACACCCTACCGATGACGAGCGTGCAGTGGCGCTGTTGAACATGAATGGCGACCAGTTTCTGTTTGCGGTGCACGACGATGCGGACGATCTGCGCGTGGAGCCGCTGGTTGGCTTCGAGGAAAGCGTCATTTACGACGTACAGTGGGGGCCCGATGGACGGTACTTGCTTATGAGCGCCGATCCTACGGGCGTGCCGAATGTGTTCGCTGTAGATCTGGAAACTGAAACGGTGTATCAGGCAACCAACGTTGCGTATGGAGCGCTGGAGCCTACGCTTTCGCCCGATCGTAGCATGGTGGCGTATGTTGAGCATCAACACGAGCGCCACGATCTGGTTACGGTGCCGTTTGAGCCGGAGACGTGGGAAACCCGTACCGAAGACGTGGTGTGGCATGCTCCGATTCGTGAGCAGACCGAGACCGGTCCCGAAGATCTGGAGGTGCCGGATGATCTGGTTCAGGGGGAGCGCACCTACCGGGCGAGTTCGTACCTGAGCCCGCGCATGGTGTATCCTACGATTCGGCTGGATGCTGATGAGTTGGAAACAGGGAGCGCACTGGACGAAACGCTCGGGCTGGGCGTGGGTCTGGGGCTTGCCGGGGCCGACCCGCTGCAACAGTGGGCCTATCGGATGGAAGGGTACTACCAGGCAGGACAAATCTGGGGCGAAGGTCGGGTACAAACAAGTCGTCTGTGGGGGCAACCGAGCCTGGGACTCTATCGACGTCCGTTTACGACCAGCGCTACGGTGACCGATGAGGAGGGCACGTCTAGACCCCTTCGGATTGGGGTCGATGAACGGGGCGCTGACCTGACGGTGCAGCAGTCTATCACGCGTCGGTCAAACGTATATCGTTCGTTGTGGCAGGTGCAGTGGCGCAGCGAATTTCGCCAAACCCGCCTCTTTGCCGATGCGATTCAAGATACGCCGTTTCAGGGTCGGATTACGTTGCGTCCCAGCGTGCAATACATCTGGCGGCTCCAACAGAACACACGCGATCTGATTCCCCGTCATGGGGTGGTCGTAGGAGTAACCCCGTTTGTGGATGCCTGGACGGATGGAATAGATGCCGGACGAGCCGTGCAGGGAGGGCTTAGCGCGTATCTACCATGGTTCGACCGGTTCAACACGGGGGTGCGCGTGGGGATGCAGGCGTTGAGTCAGAATCAGGGTGCTATTTTCAACCTGGAGCAGTTTATGCCGCGCGGTTACAGCGACACGGCCTTGCCGCGCGGCACATATACACGAGCCGATTTAGAGGTGGTACAGCCGATTGGATACCCGGATCGCGGCGGTACGGTGTTGCCTGTGTACATGCGAGCGTTCTATCTATACGGTGTGGTACAGGGACTTTACGAATGGGCAGACCGGGTGCCCACACTGTCTAGCAGCACCATTGGCGTGGGGGCACGACTACGATTGTTTTATAATCTTCCGGTGGATGTGCGGATTGGTGCTACCTATCGCCACTTTGATGACAGTTGGGTCGGCACCGTGCGCTAAGAACGAATTGTGCTATGGGTTCAGAAGGCGCAGAGCTCCCCATCGTCCTGTCATCCCGGACAAGGCGCCCCTGGCGCCGCTGATCCGGAGCCGAGCGAAGCGACGCACAAAGTAATCCATTCCGCCGGTTGAAGGCTGCCTTTACGTCCGGCACGCACCCATCTGTTGGGCTATTGGGGGATGGATCCCAGATCGTCGCTACGCTCCGTCTGGGATGACCGTGTAGGGGCATAAACATGCTTCTGCACGTTCAACGGCAGATACGTGTATAGCACAACACGTGCTAAGAAGACGCGTTTCCGGTTTTGATGCACGCCTCCATCACTGAAAGCAAGTCCTTTTGAGAAAACGGTTTGCTTACATATGCATCGAACCCCTCCCTCTCAAGGCGTTGCTGATCGCCGGGCATCGCATACGCGGTAAGGGCCAAGGCCGGAGCCGCGATGTTGTATGGGGGCTTCCTTAGCAGATGCAACAGATCGGTACCGGTGCGGTGCTCCCCGAGATTAATGTCGAGCATTAAGAGGGCGAACGTCTCTTCACGGCAGGCTGAAAGTGCTGCGTCGACCGAGTCCACAATTGTTGCGTCGTAGTCATTTCGCAAAATGTGCTGAAGCAACAACTGGGTTTCGGCGTTGTCCTCTACAACTAAAACGCGAGGGGTTGGACTATTCATGGGCATCGATTCACTCAAAAGTGCAAATATAGCAGGGTGGGTTCAGAGTTAAAGACAGGCCCTAAGCGTCTACTACCCATGTACACAGCGGGGGGCATTCACAGCGGGGTCATTTGGGCAAATAACGTGTGGTGGGAGCGCCTTCGTATTCAAGGTACAGGATAAAATGCTAAAAAGCCCACCGTAGTTGAATGCGCCAATCGCGCACCCGCGAGTCATCAATGCGCCCTTGGCCAGATCCTATAACGGCGCGGTGGGTGTACGCCGTTACACTGTACCGACTTTCAAGCAATAGAGCATCCGTAAGTTGCACGCGTGCTAACAAATGGGCCCGCTGTCCTTGGTCGAACAGGGCAGGCACCGAAAATCCATACAACACATCGGGTTCGTAGGCAAAGAGTCGGCTGTCAAAGCTGTCGGTATCGAAGAGCGTCCAGCGCGTATTCAGATGCACTCGTGTGGTTGGCGTGTACTGGACTTCCGTCCACAGCAAGGTGCCAGACTCCGTGTTGGCACTATGATGCACGTGTGTGTACGCAGTGCGGGCACTCCATTGCCACTGCGAACTAAATGTATGGGTAACATGCACGCGCAGGTTCGCTTGATCGCGGAAGGCATGAACGGGGAAGGTGGAACCATGAGGCGCTGTTGTTTGCGTGCGCACATCGTGGCGCCGCATCTGTCCCTGCGCATACACGTGCAGCGCTTTATGGGGCCGATAATGGATGGCTAAAGCACCACGAAGGGATGTCTCAGGTCGTGTAGTTTGAAATTGAGGGATACGGATATGCTCTTGCTGTAGCGTACCTTTCAGTGTCCATGACGGGTGTACATCGAGGGCTATTCGTGTCGTGAGACCACGCATTCCGCCATGCGCTCGACCGTCTATGCCTCCCCAGTCCAGTGGGTCATAGGATGCATTCGTGTAATAACCACGCACCGCGAGGGTGGCATGCCGTCCTATGGCTGTGTGCAGGCCCGCAGCGGCGGCTTGCCCGCGTGGACCGGTTTGGGCGCCTTCTGCAAATAGGTGCGTGTTCGCGGAGGCAACGTACTGAGCATGAACACTCCAATGGGTGGTCCATTCTCCTGCAAAGGCCGGCTGGGTGTCTGGGCGCAATGCAGGACGAATAGGATGCCCAAATTGTGTGTAGAGACCAAGCACACCCACATGAATTCTTGCAGATTGCCATTGCATGTGGCTTCCGATGTGCGTTGTAGGGAGCTGACGGCGGTGTGAGCGTTCCGTTTCTGTGCGTCGTAATGACGAGGACCGTATCGATCGGGCTACTACGGCACCAGTGTGAAGCGTGTCGAGTGTTGCATCGAGGTTGCGGTGTGA
The DNA here is from genome assembly GCF_055379935.1 of Natronotalea proteinilytica. Lineage (NCBI taxonomy): Bacteria > Pseudomonadati > Rhodothermota > Rhodothermia > Rhodothermales > Salisaetaceae > Natronotalea > Natronotalea proteinilytica. The sequence goes on from NZ_AP043947.1 coordinate 840,566, forward strand.
TGCAAAAGCGGTAGCCTGCAGCGAGCGAAATAAATTGAGCGTAATGCCTGCTCCGCGTAGATAGGTGTGCGGGCTTGTACCTCGGTACGGACGCAACCCGCTCCCTTGCTGGTTCAGGTTACGCGGTCCTCCGTAGACCGACGAAAAGCGTGGGCCGGTCCATAGCGCCAACCCTTGCCCGAATGCCACCTGATAGCTACCCACGATTAGCTGGTTAACCGGCCCCTGATTGCGCAGCATGGCGTATCCAATGAGATGATCGGGGCCGTACTGGCCGGCGTCAGGATTCCATTCGATTGGCTCCCCCGGCCGCTTGTCGGCTGTGAGGCCGAGGTCGATATGACGATTCCATGCGCGTTGTCGGATTACCATACGGTAGGGAGAACCCAGGTAGGGAACAGCGGTGGCATCGGTATAACCGCGAGCGCGCTCAAGTCGCCTTCCAGTTCGAAGAAGGCCGCGTACATTCCAGCCGTGTTTCCACCAGGACGGTTGGGAAGAAGAGGGGTCGTGTTGGTCGGCGTTGGACGCTACCCGTACAAATGGGCGGATGAGCGCTACTGTGGAGGCATCCAACACGTCATGGAGGTCCTCAACAGATTGAAACGGTCCATGGGTGCGGCGATGCGTGAGAAGGCGGATGGCTTGTGACACATCCAGGCCAGGCAGCTGGTGTAATTCGGCAGATCCCGCCTGGTTGAGAAAAAGCGGAGCCTCCCACCAGTCGCTCCACTGCTCCCACAATGCTTCATCAATCTGTTCATCGAGATACGGAAGCAGATGTGTGCGCAAATCCGTGGTGTCGGCGGGAGACAGCGAGTAAGCATGGGTAGGCAAGGGGCTACCCATGCCCATTCCAATCAACAGGAAGCACGCTATGACAACGTTGACGAGGCGCATTGGTACATACCGAGAATGTTACCAGGTAATGCGAAGGTCAGCGGCTGGAGACCAGCCCAACTCCCAATGTTGCTCGGCAGCTACGCCTACATAGATTCCTTTCCATCCGATACGTCCCCCAAGTGCGAACTCAGACGGCGTGGTTTGGACGCCTCCATAGACGGTGAGCGGCGCAATGACTGTAGCTTCGATGCCGCTACGAAACCGCATGGGAAACTCGACATCGTTGAACAAGTCAGCGCTCATTGTTACGCGATCTGTAAGTCGATAGGCCAACCCCACACTCAGCGTCCGCGGAAGCGGCGTTTCATCCGTCCACTGTGGTTGGTTGATATTCGTGGCATGTACGCCTACATCTACCAGCGGCATGATTTGCATCACCATGCCTGCGTGAATACCCACGGCAGCGGCGTTTCCGAATCGAGACATAGCGACATGGTAGTATCGAACCGTTGTGCCGAGGTGAAGAGGACGACTGCTGCCTAGATGCAGCGTACGGGCAGCGCCTACCGAGAGGTAGGTTTCACGATAGGCCTCGGTACCAAATGTGCCCACACCGGCTGCTGCATGACCCAATGAAGAGGGCCAATGGATACTTATCGTGCCATGCTGCAGCTCGGGCAACCCATACGATTGGCCTGCGTACAGCGTTATTGATGGGTTTTCCATTGGAGCCCACCCAGCTGGATTGCCATGAATACCGGGCAGTTCCGTGCGTGCAGTGGTAGCATGGCCTAGGGCTGTGCTATGCGTAGCACCGCGTAGATCAAAAAGAGATTGGGCCGCTGCATTTGGAAGAACAAATCCCCACATCAAAATGATGAATCCCCCTATCGACCCGAGTCGTCGTGTGCAGGTCATTGTAACCAAAGTCGGCGATGCGTAGTAGCGTGTAATCTGCTCACATGGACGACACGGAAGAATGCATTAACGTAGCGTGAGTGTAGCCCCTATTCATTGAAAATACAAAATCGGTTGTGGGCAGTTGCAAACCAGGTTACTTTGTGTGCAGAAAGGTGCTTGCTCTGCTCGTGGTGTGTGGGCTATGCGGTGTTCAGGTACACGCTCAAGAGCTAGACTGTGGCATTCGATTGGATTACTCGCAGGTTTCGGGGACAGACACTTCGACCTTAGATGATCTTGAAAATCGTATTGATCGGTACGTGAATGAGCGTTCATGGACCAAACACGAGGTGCGTCGCAATGAGCGTATTTCTTGTTCCATGCAAATTGTTATTGAAGATGAGCCTAGTCGAGGGGAATACGAAGCGCAGATTGTTGTGTCGGCGCGGCGTCCTATTTACGGCACGGCACAGTCGTCTACCGTGCTTCGCGTTAACGACACCGAATGGAGTTTTTCGTATGGACGGGGCGAGAGTCTAGAGTATAACCTGAACCGACATGATCCGCTCACGTCGGTGCTTGACTTCTATGCATATCTGATTATTGGAATGGACTTCGATACCTTTGACGAGCATGGGGGAACGCCTTACTTAGAGCAAAGCCGCGACATTGCTGACCGGGCTCGTTCGGCGCCGGGAAGCTCTGGATGGGACTCGTTTGGTACGAGTCGAGGCCGGACCGATCTGGTCGAAACGCTCTTGGGTAGCCGACATCAAGAATTCCGCTCGCTCGTGTTTCGTTACCATTATCGGGGACTTGATCGCTTCGTAGAGGACACTGATGCTGCTCGTGAAGAGCTCATAGAGGTGCTCCGCGATATAGAAGAGTTTGAAAACAGCAGAGGTCGAACCGAGGCACTTGATCACTTTTTTGGGGTTAAATATCAGGAGTTTGCTGTGGCTTTTGAGCAAAGCAATATGGCGCAAGAAGCGCATGCACTGTTGACACAGGTTGACCCTTCGCATGCTTCAACATATAACAACACGCTCAACTAGAAGACGGCGTTATAGCACGTAAAAATAGGACTGATCTCTATTTTTGCGCTTTTGAGGACAAAAAACAAACGATCCTTTGCCGTTAGCGGCATTAATGGCGTTGTGGATAACGGTGAAGTGGAGATGTCGCTGAATGGCTCCACGTTAGATACATGAAGGTTTCCTTAGCTACGCTGATCTATGATTTCGTATAGATGATATGAGGCACTTGAAGTGTTGCCATTCTGTAAAAAATAAGCAGTATGCATATACCCCTTTCTAATTATAAAAAAACTGTATAGGTGGTAACTAGAGAGTCGGTATTACGTCGTAAAGGATAGAACAATGAATGCTGTATCGGTCTGCATGTGGTTCCGTCAATATATACCCGACGGTTTTGCCACAATACCGGAGTAGGTATTGAGACTGTTTGAACACATGCGTCGGGCCGATTTTTCCTAAATAAGATACGTTCTGTTATGTACAATACCGAAGGAGTTGACGCGATCGCAACGATCACAGAATTGCGGTCTGAAACGTCCGAACTGATTGAGCACGTACGCAAAACCAAAAACGGCGTACTCATTCAAAAGAACAATGACCCTTACGCCGTACTCATTGATTGGGAAACGTACAAAAAGATCAAAGAAAAGCTCGGTGTTGACGAGTTGCGCGAACTGGAGTAAAGCCAGTGGTTGCGACTAAAAGATCAGAGGTGCTAAAGTTGGCTTCGCATCACCACAATGCGATAGCGCAAAATCTGCGACGTGTATGCACCGAATGAATGGGTCGTAGTCAAGACGACTCTTTTGTGGAGTGAAAGCGACTCCCCGATCTTTTTGCGAGCGTGAAAGCTTCGCATTGGTCGGTAGACGAGTCAACAGAGCAATCGTTCATACGGTACGTATGTACAGCTTGTGTGCGCTAAATCTCATGACTGTCCCGCTTGTGGCATAAAGGCCACCCCTCAGAATTTTTAGTCGGGGCAGCATTCAAACGCACTACGTGCAGACAGCGTACAACAAAGTGGCACTCCCACTACCGGGGGTGCCACTTTTCTGTGGGCAAAATAGATATGGCGTATGCTACCTGTTCTATCACACGTCAAACGTCGGGTAACGCATGTGCTCCCTAACGTATCGAGAATAACTCACCTGTCATCGCGAGCGCAGCGACGCAATCTCATGCTGTCACGTCGGATGCATCTGCCCAATTAACGGCATGAGATCGCACCTCAGGAGGACTCGTTCGCTATCGTTCACAGCACCGCATGGGGTACACACTTCTCTCCGCAAGGTCCCGCTGCCTTCAGATGAGATCGTGCGCTATACAGTCTGCCAGGTATATCTGGCGTCAAAAAAACACCCCGATGTGCATGTGCACAACGGGGGTAAACTACTCAGATAAGGTGCGAAAGGAGGGACTCGAACCCCCACGCCCTATTGGGCACGAGGTCCTAAACCTCGCGCGTCTACCAATTCCGCCACTTTCGCAATGGGAAAGTCCATATTGATTATGGAAAAGAGGAGTTCCCTATCCGGTACAAATTGACGGTTCCTCCTCGTTCCGGCAACTCAGAATAGAAAAAAGAAAGAGACGAATGAAACCCTGTTGTGCTGTCTTCACAGTTGCATCTTGGTTGCACTCTGTGCTTGACGCAAAATACATGGTTATGTAACCCATTGGGGTGCTGTGCGTCTACGTAATGAATGCCAAGCATAAAAAGGTATTCAGCGTCCATGTAGCTTCACCAAACGGGTGCGCCTAAGACGGGTCTGTTGCTGGGTAAGAGCTTTTGGAAACAGCACATAGCAGATAGATCCTTTCCGCGTGCGCCGATGTACTGTCTTATATCCATTCCTATTTGTATGCGCTACTTATCGAAATTGCGATCGGGATCTGCTGTGCGCACTGTTGCGCTTTTGGCAATGGTTGCCATTCTTGCCGTGGCTTGCTCAGCACCGCGTGACATGGTCTCGGTCGTAGACCGACCGGAGTCTACCGAAGGGGGAGCTGAAACGGAGGCGCGACTTCCCACGCTCCCGCTTACCGATATGCCCGCGGGCTACGATACCGTTGCAGTGCGTCCGTTTGACCTCGGCAAGATGTGGATGCTCGATAATATCCCCGCTGATCACTTTGCCGATACGTACGACATACATCCTGATGAGGATTGGAAGACGCACATGCAGCAGGCGGCGCTTCGATTTGGAACGACCTGTTCAGCAGGCTTCGTATCTGAGGATGGGCTTATGGTAACGAATCATCACTGTGCACGAACGCACATTACGGCCGTTCAAGAACAGGGCGAGCGGTTGGATCAGGACGGTTTTCTGGCCTCTACCCCGGATGAAGAACGCGCCACGCCCGACCTGCACGTTGATAAGCTGGTGGATACTCGAGACGTAACCAATCGCATCTATCGAGGAGCCCGCACATTACGGTCGCATGTGCGTACTGAGCGTGTTAATAGCCTGGAGCGCGAGCTAAATGCGCAAGCTCGCGAGCGAGACGCTAACCTGCGCGTATCAGTCGTCCCCACATATCGCGGGGCTCGTTATAAAGCATATACCTACCGTCGCTACACCGATGTCCGTCTGGTCATGGCCCCCGAGCAGCGTATCGGTTTCTTTGGGGGCGATACAGACAACTTTACCTATCCTCGGTATAATCTCGATGTTGCATTTTACCGGGTTTACGAAGATGATGAGCCTGTGCGCCCAACCAACCACTTTACATGGAGCCACGAGAGGGGAAGCGAAGCGGGCATGCCCGTCTTTACCGTTGGGACACCTGGAAGCACAGATCGTCTTTCCACCGTTAGCCAAATGGAGTATGAGCGCGACCACGGTATCCCCAATCAGTTGACGTTTCTGTCGAACCGGATTGATGTGATGAAAGCGTTCCTCGAAGCCAATCCGGAAGAAGAGGCGCCTGATTTGCGCAATACGCTGTTTTCGCTTATGAACTCGCGCAAGAACCTGGAGGGGCAACAGGTGGGACTTGACGACCCCCACTTTATTGCACGGCGCACCGCCAATGAACGTGCACTGCAAGACTCGATCCGGTCTGTAGATACGCTGCGCCAGAGATATGGAGGGCTGACGCGAGATATGGAGCAGCTGCAGCAATCCAAAGCCTCCGTCAATCGTCGTGGAAAGGCCTTTAATGGATTTGCAAACACAAACATCGGATCACGCATTCTTACGCGTGGCATGTACGGCTATTATATGAGTCAACTGCGTCGGAGCCGGGGGGCACAGCGCGATGCACAGCTTGAACAGGCCATCACCGAAGCCGATCAAATTAAAGACTGGCCTGCTGAAGTGGAGGAACAGCTTCTTGCACGCCGCCTCGAAGACCTGCAGGATGCGTATGGGGCCTCTGACCCTACCATGCGCCAACTTTTTGAGGACCGTACGCCACGTGAGTGGGCAGAGTATCTAGTTGAGGAGAGTCGGCTCTTTACAAAAGAAGGCGCAGACCGCCTGTTTGACCGTGGCTACCGCGATAGCAATGATCCATCGCTTCGCCTGATTGAAGGGCTGGCTCCGCTTTACTTTAGCATTGTAGAGCAGCAGCAAGACCTACGTGCTTCAGAGGTTTCGATTAATGCCCGCCTCAACCGGGCTCGACTGGCTGTGTTTGACGAGCGTCGCATCGCCTCGGATGCTACGTCAACACCTCGCATTAGTGACGGACGGGTGCAAGGGTACACGGTAGACGATACAACTCATGTAGCGCCGTACACTACCTTTGAGGGACTTTACACACGAGCAGATGAGAAAGACGGGGAGTCGTGGACGTTGCCTAGCCGCTGGATGGAAGCCGCATCCGATAGCACGTTTCTTAACGTCCCCCTTAACAAAGTGTCTACCAATGACATTGCAGGCGGAAACTCAGGGTCGCCCCTCGTAAATAGCGACTTAGAGCTTGTCGGTGTGGCGTTCGATAGCAACTACGAGGCCCTCCCCAATCGCTTTTTGTATCGCGATGAGCAAGCCCGTGCGATTTCAGTAGACAGCCGTGGTATCATTGCTGCTTTGGAACGGATCTACAATGCCGATGCCCTTGTCGACGAACTAGTGCAGGGGCGTCTGCCCGATCAAGAGATGGCTGCTCAGCAGTAATCAAGATTGCGGCATCTCGTTGGTCACAAGATCGACAAGCGTAGGAACAACATCCGTGATGGATGTCGCATCCGAAAAGGCGCCGGCTCCACATCCATAAGCAACCAGGGGAACGGGGTGACGGGTGTGGGGCTTTTGGTCGGGGGCTTCGAGGTTGCCATGATCGCTACAGAGAAGCAAAAGATCGTGTGCGGGCGAAAAAGCGTCCAGAATGCCTTTAAGTAGCGCATCCAGCCGGTGCAGAATGGTGGAAATGCTGAGTGCAGAACGTCCATGGCCAGCCTTGTCGGTTTCGTAGTATTCAAACAATGTAAACCGATGGGCTTGCATGAGGCGGTACAGTTGCTGGCCAGCCTCAAATGGGGAAAGGTGTGGAATGGATATGTTAAGGTGGTTTTGCCACGCCGCTCCAACAATGTCAGCCGTAAGGGCACGCCCCGTACGTACGTCTTCTGTAGAGCGCAAGCGTACGCCTGCTTGGCGACTACACAGCGTGGTGACGGTCCACCGGTTGCTTTGAGCGCGCTTTTCAAAAAATACGGGTGGATAGGCGTTCGCAAATGCACAGCCGTGCTCAGCAACTTCGGGTTGGAGGCGCTGAAATATGTTTTGAGCTTTCAGGATGGGCTTGGAGGTGGAGTGCGGAAACGGGCCGAAGTGGCGCCCAGCTCGTGCGGCGCAGTTCACCCCGCTAAAAAGCGATGCCTGTCCTGTTCCGCTTTGGGGCAGCCCGGAGGTTTGAAGGGTTGCGTCCACCGGTCGAAAGACGTGAGACGGGGTGTGTACGGTGGGAGTCTGAAGGGTCCATTGGGTGCATTGACTGAGCAGGGCAAAATGAGGGCCTACAGTGGTTAACGGATTCGCCGGTTGATTAGGCCCCAGACCTACACCATCCAGAAATAGAAAAAGGACATGACGAGGAGGCATATCGCGCAAAACGGTAAGCAGCAAAAGGCGGGCTGTAATTGGACGGCGTGCCCGCTATATTGATGCAAGTAGGTGCTTTTGTAGCTAACTATTACGAAGGATGAGCAACTGGTATCGGCGCTTTCTCCCTGATCGTTTGTTTCAGACACCGGAGGCAGACTCGCGCAAGCAGCAGGCCGATACGCCTACCATTGCGCTTGTGTTAGGCGGCGGTGGGGCGCGGTCGGCATATCAGGTGGGGGTGCTTCGGTACATGGCCGAGACCTTTCCCTCATTTCGGTTTTCAGTGCTTACCGGTGTGTCTGCAGGAGCTATCAATACCACACAGTTGGCAAACCATTCTGGCACGTTTGCACAGGCCACAGCCAGTTTAGCACGTAACTGGCGCAATTTGTCTGCCGATCAGGTGTTTGACATTAACTCGGGGATTGACATTGTGCGTAGGTTAGTGGCCGATCGTACTCCCGAAAAACGGGCTCAGGGCGATCCGCAACAGCGCGGATTGCTGGATCCAAGTCCGCTTCGGACGTTCTTGCATTCTAAGATGGGCACAACAGAGGGCGAGTTGACGGGAATCCAGCAAAACTTACGCACCGGATGGCTAAAGAGCGCTGCCGTAGTAACAACAAGTTACACAACGGGCCAGACGGTAACCTGGGTGCAGGGATGCGACTTTGACGAATGGGAGCGCCCAGATCGCGTGGGCCGCCACACCCGATTGTGCGTCGATCATATCATGGCATCCACAGCCCTTCCGTTGGTTTTCCCTCCCGTTCGCATCAATGATGCGTGGTATGGAGATGGAGGTGTACGTCTCATGGCTCCGTTGGCACCGGCAGTGCATTTAGGAGCAACGCACATTATGGTCATCGGTACGCGTCATAAACCAACGCAACGCGAGGCTGGAACGCCCTCGGTTTATGGCCATCCGCCCTTGGCGCAAATCATGGGGTTGCTAGTAAATGCTGTGTTTACCGATGCATTGGAGCAAGATATTGATAACTTGCAACGGATCAACCGGCTCGTGAAAGAAAAGCAGCGTCGCAATGGACAACACGAAGGGGGCTCCTCAGAGCGAGTCATCGATCTCTTTCAGTTACGCCCCTCTGTAAACCTGAGCAGCTTTGCACATGAGTACACTAGCGAGTTACCTACTACACTTCGGTATTTAACGAACGGGGTAGGAGCCAGCGAGGTGCGCAATGCCGATTGGTTAAGTGTACTGCTGTTTGCTCGCGGATACATTGATCGCGTTATGGAGATTGGATACGCTGACGCGCAAGCCCGTCACGGCGAAATTTGCGACTTCATAGCAGCATGCCGGCGTTAATTAGGCCGTCGGAGACGTTACGAATTGCTTGCGGATGGGTCGTAAGCGATGTACCGGTTGCTGACCTGATTTACATTGGCATATGCTAAGCCGTGTTTGGAGTAGCACAACAATTGGGGTAGACGCGTTGCCCATCGAGATCGAAACCCATATCGACTCTGGGCTTCGGAAGTACACGGTTGTCGGGCTTCCTCACGGAGCAGTACGCGAGAGTCGTGACCGCGTTATGTCGGCGCTCAAGACCAGCGGGCTGCCTATACCGCGTGGACGTATCACGGTAAACCTGGCTCCGGCGGATGTGCCCAAAGAAGGATCTGCCTTCGACCTACCTCTGGCGATTGGGTTGTTGGCAGCCTACACAGATCACATGCCGAAAGACCGGTTGGCTCGGGCATGGGTTATGGGGGAGTTGGCGCTAGACGGAACGGTGCGTCCCGTTCGAGGGGTTTTGCCCATGGCTATTAAAGCTGCATCCAAAGGGTGTGATTATGTAATTGTCCCGAAAGAAAATGCCCGCGAGGCGGCGGTGGTAGATGGTCTTTCCGTGGTGCCTGTACAGACAATTAAAGAAGCTGTGCATTTCTTGTCTGAAGGAGTGCGCCCTGCAGAACCGCTGCCTAACGTAAAGCAAGCGTTACAGAACGGAACAGAGGCGCCAACTGATTTTTCAGATGTGAAAGGACAAGATAACGTGAAGCGGGCATTGGAAGTTGCTGCTGCGGGGGGACACAATGTGTTGCTTGTTGGGCCTCCTGGAGCAGGAAAGACCATGTTGGCCCGGCGGATGCCGGGCATTTTGCCGCCGCTTTCGACATCTGAAGCGCTAGAGACGACCAAGATATACTCGGTAAACGGTACGCTCGACCCCGGAAAAGGGCTCGTGACGCAGCGTCCGTTTCGGTCACCGCACCATACAATTTCTGATGCTGGTCTGTGTGGAGGGGGAGCGCACCCGTCACCGGGTGAGATTTCGTTAGCACACAATGGCGTACTGTTTTTAGATGAGCTTCCTGAGTTTCAGCGCCGCGTGCTGGAGGTGATGCGTCAACCCATTGAAGAAGGGCGTATCACTATTAGCCGAGCGCGCTCCACAGTTACGTACCCAGCTCGGTTTATGCTCATGGCAAGCATGAACCCATGTCCCTGTGGTTATTTGAATGACCCTAAGCGAGAGTGCGTGTGTCGGCCTGCTCAAGTGCAGCGCTACCTCAGCAAAATTAGCGGCCCACTCATGGACCGCATCGACCTGCACATTGAGGTGGCACCTGTTGACTTTGACGAACTCCAAGCCTCTGAGCAGGGAACGGAATCGTCAGAACAAGTGCGATCTCGTGTTGTAGCAGCGCGGAATCAGCAGGCGCACCGATTTAAGTCGAGCGATGGTGTGCACGCGAATGCGCAGATGAACGCCGCTGCTGTTCAGTCGTACTGCAATTTAGATGAACCCGGAACGACGTTGCTAAAAACGGCCATTGACCAAATGGGGCTTAGTGCACGAGCATATACGCGTGTATTAAAAGTATCTCGTACCATTGCAGATCTTGCAGGAACTGCAGCAATTCAAGCTACTCATGTTTCCGAAGCGATTCAGTATCGTTCATTAGATCGTAGTTGGTGGCATGGCTAAGCAAGGCTTTTCATAAAGATGGAGGATCAATGCATGGTGGGGGTATCGTAGTAGCCTCAACAGATTAGTCGAAGGTATCTCTATAATTCCCCTTTCTGTGCTGCTTGGTCTTGTTTTTGCGTTAAAGTGGTGCCGCACTTTGCATGCAAGCAATGTATTCCCTATTGTGTTTAAGCAACACAGGTAAAAGGCTGCTTATGCGAAGGCAAGCCAGGTTTGTAATAGCTTGCGCGACGGTTTAAGCAGTTGATGCAGCCAGTTTAGGAAGTTCTGGTTATCCTTTTACACTCGGTTTGTTACTTGTCCAGCTACGATGTATTATGTAATGCAGCGTAGTGACAACTGCTAATGTTGTACCTTAGGTGCAGCGGGCAGTCTTCGATTCTAAAAGAACTATAACGGCGTTGGGTACATGCCTACCAAAGCACTACATACGGTTACGTTTGCGTTTGTCTTTGTTGTGTCTCTGCTACTTATGCCTGTGCAGACAATGCAGGCACAAGGCCTGCAAGGGTTGGGGCAAGGCGAAGCGCAAGAGGAGGTCTCAGGAGAGTCGTTTATCCATGGCATCAAAATTGGGGTGGGTATCAACACCTATCAAGGTGACTTGAGTCGCAACCCTGGCAACAACATCCTAAAGTATGTTAGTTCAGCTAATCCATCTATTGGTGTTGCGTTAGATCGTCGTTTAGGTGAGTTCGACCAGTATGGATTGAATGTTGGTTTGCAATATCACCGCATTGACGGGCGTACTACAGGTCAAAATGCCCCGATTGAGTTCACAAACAACTTGCTCGGTTTAGATGTCACAGCTGATTACGATCTTCCCTATGTTAGACAAGGGCTATTCCGGGTTTTTGTTGGTGGAGGTCCTCTCTTTCTTATTGCACCAACCTACGAAAACTTTCCAGAAGGGGACAGCCGGTTTGAGGAGCTCGGTAGCCGTGTTACAGGGTCGTTTGTTGGAGGGGTTTCTTTTTTCGACACCTTCCGGATGGGAGTTCGTGTTCCAACTACTGGGTGGCTTGACGGACATACAGGAATCGACGGGGTAGAGCGTCCTGATTACATGGGTTTTGTAGAAATCACGTATCGGTTTGACTTTCGATGATAATCGCTCTGCCCCTTAACAGCGGAACTAAGAACCGGGCTTGATTTTATATGTCTCGATATTCATCATAAGTGCACAGGTTGGGGCAAGGTTTCTGTGCACTCACACATTGCTTGTTTGACTGTTGTAATACACATGATTATGCGGCGTACGCTTACGATTCTTTGTGCCCTGTTGCTGGTTGGGTTAGTTAGCTTGCCACAAGACGCAGACGCACAGCGCCTGTTTGTTACTGGTGGTGCGCTTCTTTCCGAAGATGCGACTCCTTCTAACCTCGCAGGTACGAACCCTGCCATTTCAGGGGGGGTGATGTTTGACCTGAATCGCGTAGCTCGCGTTCGAGGGGGGCTAACGTATCAAGAACTAACTTCCGCGGATCTTGGCGTTGAGTTCCATGTCCTTGGGTCAGACAGTCAAGTTAGTCCCTATCTGCATGTCGGGTATGGGCGGTTCATATTTGGGCAGGAAGAAGAGCGCGGTCTCTTTCCTGCTGGTATCGGACTTGACTACGATGTTGGGCAAAACGTCCGCCTAAAAGCTGAATTGGCCGGCCGATGGGCCTGGAACGAGGAAATTGATGGCGGGGTTGTGCAGCCAAACTTAGTTGCGAGCTTCATGCCTTCTCTTGGTGTGTCGTATCAATTACAGCGTGTTGACCGAGAGCTTCCCGCACGTGGTGTTACTGACCAACCAGATTCGTTTGCTGACTCCGATGCCGAGTGTGGACCGTTCGGGTACTGCCCGAGTGATGACGAATTTGCCGATGGTGACCTGGAATTTAACATACCGTATACCAAATGGGATTTGGTTGGAGGGTCGCCACTTATGCTTCCACGTACGGTAGAGGTTGCCCGCTTCTATGGGGAGTTTGGTGATCCCGGCCGTCTTCCCTATGATCGCGAAATAGATCCGGAAGAAGACCTGTTTGAGTTTGCTGATCACAGTGACATGATTCGCCTTCCCAGCGGGACATTCCTTATGGGGCCGACCGACCCTCGTAGCGATCTTGATCAAGATCCAGGACGCCTTCGGATCTCTATGAGTGGATTCTTCATGGACCAGTACATGGTGACTAACGACGATTATAAACGCTTCCTTGAAGATCTTTCGGGCGATGAGCTTCAAGAAAATGAATTGGAGCTTCCTGATGCAGAAGCGGAGCGTTATTTTGAAAGTGAAGGCCAGTCTCCTGTTCTTTATGCTACTTGGGATCAAGCCCAGGCCTACTGTCAATGGCGTGGACACAGCTTGCCAACCGAGGCACAATGGGAATACGCTGCTCGTGGAGGTGTGATTGGGTCTGCCTACCCATGGCCAGGACTTAGCGCCGAGCGTCGTGGCAGCCCGTTAGCAAACTTTAATTCCTCAAACCCCGACCCCGTTGGTTCGTATGAACCAAATCGTTGGGGGCTTTTCGATATGGCTGGAAACGCCTATGAGTGGACCGCTGATGCCTGGACACGTGATTACGGACGTCATGCCGAGCGAAATCCGCGGCATACCAATCCCCGTGAAAACCAGCGCACCATCCGTGGGGGATCGTGGCGTTCAGGAGAGTTCGAAATTGGTGTTGGTGTTCGGGAGCGTGCACCGCGTGACATTCCCGTAGATCGTGTACGAGATGGGGAGTCGATTGGCGGAGATGAGGTCAGCTTCCGGTGCGCAGCGACCCTAAGTCAGGTTGATATTGATGCCGTAGAAGAAGAAGTAGAAGCTCCACCGGAAGCAGATGCCCCTGACGTGGAAGTGGAAGAAGATGTTGAAGAAGAACCTCAGGAGTTGGATCCGTCGTTTCCGGAGCCTTGATCCATGAGGTGGTAGATTGATCTCACTGCGATACGTTCGTTGTTGTCGTTGTTATAACACGCCTGTATCGTATAATTTGCACATTGCTGACTAATTTACAGGTATGAAGACCCCAAACGATAAATCGGTACATTGGCTTTTATCTTCCGCACTCGTTGCTGGTACAAGCCTATTTTTGCTGGTCGCAACGCTCGGTATGGTGTCTAACGCCACTTTCGATGGAGATGGAGAGGTGGATAATGAACTGCAGCCCATGGTCGCAGATGCTATGCTTCCGAGCCTAAATCCTGATGACCCACATACGTACGGCGATATGGTCCGTATGCCCACGGGCACCTTCATTATGGGCTTAACGGATGAAGATGTACATGATCGTGAGGAAGCTGGACGTGTGGTGCTTGCAATGAGTCAGTACTACATTGACCGATTTGAAGTCACAAATCGGGAATATCTAGAGTTTGTTCTAGATCGAAACGATCGAAACTTGCTTCCTGATGCTGATGCTTGGGGAGGAGATGAGGATGCTCGAAATAGCTATATAACCCAGTCTCAGTTTGAAGATTATCCTGTCATTGGTGTAACATGGGAGAATGCACGTGCATTCTGTGAATGGAATGGAAACCGTCGCCTTCCTACTGAAGCCGAGTGGGAATATGCCGCACGGGCCGGCCAGGTTGGAGCTGTATATCCATGGCGTGGGTTTAGAGCCACTGATGAACGAGGGCGCTACCTTGCTAACTTTAGCCCTGAAGGAAATCCAGCTGCTACAGGGTACTCAAACGTAGCTCCAGTCGGTGCATTTCCTCCTAATCGATGGGGAATACATGACATGGCTGGAAATGCTGCCGAGTGGGTTGAAGATGCATACAGTTCAACCTATGATCACTACGATAATGAGGCAGAGCCTACCGCTTTCCACGACGAATCTCAAGAAGATCGCGTTGTTCGGGGTGGGTCTTGGTCATCAAACTCATTCGATATCGGTGTAGGTGTTCGAGATTCGCATCACAAAGATAGAGGAAGTCGAGAAATTGGCTTTAGATGTGCGGCTGATCTCACGGTAGTAGAAGGTGATACAGGCACTGACCTTGCTCTTCCTCCTGCCGCTGATGATCCCGACGAGGAGGAGGACGACGAAGAGCCCGATGATCTTTTCGACGACTAACAAGTGAGATAAAGAGATCGGTGCGTTTTCTAACCCTGCTATCCCTTACCGACGGTGTTACCAATTAGACGTTGCATAGCCATGTAAAACAATCCAGAAGCCTTCTCTGTAATCTTAGTAACTAGGGTAACCCCTTTTTTGCTACTGAAGTTGTCTTCAGTATGCTTTAATCACCCGCTGTAACCGATTTACCGAAACATACCTTGATCTCATGGCCAGTAATAGAAAGGAATACATTTTCGAGCTCGTAACAAAAGTGCTCGGATTCTTTATTGGAATATTTGGCTCTGCTGCTATTCTTGGGGTCTTTTTCAAGATCTGGGATAACCCTGCTGGCGAGCCCTACGCAGACACCTTCATGGTTGTAGGGTTTCTTGGCGAGGCTGGTGCCTTTATTATCATGGGTATACTAGAGCTTGCTCAAGCATTTGTGATGGAACCCTTTGAAGAAACTGAAGAAGGCCAGAAAGCAGGGGCAGGTGCAGCAGCAGGTGGAGGCGCTGCCGTTGTACAGGCCGCTCAAGGGCCTGCACCGAGTGCATCCGCTCGCAAAATGATGGAAAAGAAGGTCAACGATGACCTAAATGTCATGATGAGCGCGCTTGGCAAAGAAATTAAGCAGTTCGGGGGTGAAATCCATGACATGGCAGGTGAAATGAAGCGTGCTCGCGTCGCTGTCAAAGATATGCGTACCAAGCTTTCGGAGGTTGCTAGCGGTGAACTTGCCGAAGATGCGAGCCGACTGGGCGAAGGTATGCGTACGCTGGGTAGTGAAATGGAAGGGGCCGGTGAAACGGTTGAAACCATGCGCAATGATCTGGACGATATGCTTGAGCGCTTTCGTACTTTCAATGAGTCGGGAAGTAACGGCAGTAAGTAGCTGCTTTACAATGAGGCTGGCAGCAATAGTGTCAGGCCGCACCCACCAGTAGTGCTCAATACGTACATCTTAAAGCCAAGGTAGAGAATCCCATGGGAGACGCAACAATACGAGTAAAGACGCTAAGGTACCAGATTATGCTGGCCTTGTATCTTCCCATCCTGCTCTATGCGATGAGCACATTCGATATTGAGGAAGATACAGCATATTTTCGTAGTATTGAGTCTATTGTGGTCGGTCAAGACAACATGGTGTTGGGGCAGACCCATCAAGCTGGGGCATACCTTGCTGCTGCTCCTACTGAGTACGAAATCGAGTCGCTTGACGAATTATTGCGTGTCGAAGAGATCGAGGATGAAGATGGCCGTACCCGTTCTGTTCTTAGAATGGATACTGGCAACCTTTTGGAAGAAGGACAAAACGAGCGAGACGTAACCTATCAAGCTTTGCTAACTTACACTACTGTGGATGGAGAGCAAGCCACTGAAGAGATTGAAGGCGGCTTTACCGTGCGGCGTCCTGAGGTAATCGGGCAAACCGTTGCTGCCGATGCAATTTACCGACAAGTGCGTAATGAGGTGCGTATTCAAGTACCCGGGCTTGAAGGCGAACGGCTTCGTCTTGAAGCTGCAGGACAGTCAGCAGAAGGCACAACCTTGCAGTTAAGTCCTTCATCGGGCGAATCCATTGAGGTCATGGCCTATCTGATTCAAGAGGACGGTGATGATGTACCGCTTGGAAGTCAAGAGTTTGGAATCATCGATCCCCCCAATCCGTCGTTAAATCTTGCCGATCAGGATGGTCAGCGTATTGATGCAGGAGATCGAATCGGAACGTCTGCAACGGTAACCTTCAATGTCGAGCCAGATGCAGAATTTGCGAGCCGGTACAGTGCCGATGCCAACTACGAAGTCGGTGAAGTAGAGGTTCTTTATCAGGATGGTATTGGCTTTAGTCGTCTGGGCACCTTTCAGCCTGATGCAAACGGCCAACTCAATCTTCGAAACGATCTTCAGCGACAAGGAGCTCTCTCCGGAGGGGTCAATTTAGCGTTCCGTGTGAACTCAGTTAATCGGATCAACCATGCTGGTACTCGCATTCCTGTCCCCATTGAACAAATGACATCCTCATTCAACGCGAGCCTGTAGAGTTTTAGACTTGGCTCTTAGGTTGTCGTCTTGAAAACCATGAAAAAGGAGAGTCTCATACAGGTGGGGCTCTCCTTTCGTTGAAAAAGGCACGACGGGTTCTTCTATAATGTATAATGTGCTTTAATGCGTCTCTATTTTAGAGCGCATGGGTGTATATAGGAATGTACAATAAAGAAAGGGCATGACATGAGATTCCCTGGGTATGTCGAAAAAAGCAACCTGGACCGCTTTTTGATACGAATGCTAAGTGCCTAGCTTTGTAGGTTCTACTGAGTAGTGGACGACCCCTTTTGTTAACCTCGATCCCAATCCGTTATACTGACATGCTTCTACGAAATACAATTTACAGCAGCTTTGCCCTTCTACTTGGACTGTTCCTTTTTCAGGCTCAGTTGCAAACGGCGCAAGCGCAGTGGTCTTCTAATGTGCAAATTGGTGTACCTGCTGCACCAACCCAAAGCGTCAATCAAGATGAGGATCAAGAACTGGTCTTTTCTGGAGTTAATTTTCAACATCGTGACCACGTTGGAGCAGCTCTTGAAGGGATGTACAATATCATCCGCAATGAAGATATAGAACTTACCTATCTTCTGAGAGACGATGAGGTCTCCATGACGGTGTCGGAGATCGAGGATGCGATGGCGATGGATGGCGATTTCAATGTTTTTGCCTTGTATGAGGAAGACCCATCCATCACATATTACATGACCTATGATCTTCGAATGACGCGGCGTGGGGCCCGCCAACAAATAGAAGAGTTGCTCATCGTTATTGAGGAAAGAGATGGAGTTCCTGTCGAAGTAGCTAAAATAACCGACGGAGACCTTATCGAGTCAATCCTCAATACGGGAACGGTACAAGATGATGTTTTCAATCTTGAAAGCACCGTTCCATACCAAGATATTCTAGCTTTCGAGGTTATCTCGATGGATCCGCGACGTGAAATATTCGCCCAAGAAGTAAACGGGTTTGGAGTTGATGAAGTCATCGCTAGCGGTGCTGTTGACGTAGACCAGAACGCCTCTGACGGATTTGATGAAGGCGAAGATGAGTTTGGCGAAAGTCAAGGACGTTCTGCAGAACGAGCTGTGCTTGAGGCCGTCCTTGACCAATGGAGACAACGTCAGGGCTAAACCTCTTTCTACGTGCTGTTTCTGATGATACTTTCGTGTCGCAGACTTTGAAAAGAGCGGATCTCGCTCACTCTTAAAAGCTAGTACGGCGATTGCATCCGATCGCAGAAAGACCCCTTCCAGCAGTCTCGCTCTTTGCTGGAAGGGGTCTTTCTATGTCTAAGCGATAGAGTAGTGGATAGACGTCAAGAGACATTGTATCTTCGTTTTGGTCGAACCGCTTGTCATCGCGAGAAGAGAGCCTACAACCGACGTCGTGATTACTTTTAGGACATCTCAATAGATGCTCTAGAAGCACTCGTCCGCTGTGTCCAGAGCGCGTCGTGGGTAGTGTTCATTGCAATGAGATGTTAGTTAAACGATACGTTTGTGTATCTACTTAATCACGTATCAACTGAACCGCCACCAAGAATAGGTTCTCGGGTGAGGTGAGAAAAAAGCAATACAAACCACGGGCGTTTATGAGGTGCAGCAGTTTATCCGATATGAAACCGCCTCTGTAAGCACTGCAGCGATGTCCATTACCTCCTTTTCCTATTATCAAACCGCATCCGTGAAGGCGATATCAGCTTGATCTTCGTTCGGTTGCCATTAGGACCCGAAGTTCAAGTGCCTGAGCCGCAGAAGCGACATTTGCGAATTGAGCAATGGTAGCGCCCTGGTCGGCACGTAGGACGACCGTTGTGGTCTCAGGCGTACGTGCTTCTCGAATACGATCTACAAGTTGGGCTTCTTCAACGGGGTTGCCATCAACGAAGTAGGTTCCGTCGTCGGTGAGAGAGACGGTGATATACTGCTGTTCGACAGGGGCAGATGAATCCACCTCGGGTAAGGTGACTTGAATACCAAGTTGTGGAACGAAGCTGGAAGTGAGGAGGAAAAAAATCAGAAGCAGCAGTACGACATCTGTCATACCGGCTAAACTGATTGAAGAAACGGGGGGGCGTGAAGGAGCAAAGTCAAAGGCCATAGCAACTGAAGCTTAAGTAGAAGCAGTCATGATCTGGAAGCCAGTCACGAAACTGGTTCTTGAAGCAAGTCAATAAAGTCAGTCGCTGAGCGCTCCATATCGTTGGTAAGACGCTTGATACGGTCAAGCAGGTAGTTGTAGGCCAGCGAAGCCAGTATACCCACGAAGAGCCCTGCAGCTGTTGTAATAAGTGCTTCCCAAATTCCGCCAGCCAGCACGCTTGGGTTTACATTGCCCTGCAAAGACTGAATATCTTGAAAGGCCCGAATCATACCCAACACGGTTCCAAAAAAGCCAAGCATTGGCGCTACACTTGCAATGCTGGCAAGCATATTGGTCCGCTTCTCTAGGAGAAAGGTTTCGTGTTTGCCAGCGGCCTGGACCGCGTCTTGAATCTCGGAAATAGGGCGTCCCAGCCGTTCCAACCCCTGCCTTAAGATACGAGTAATGGGCACGTCTTTGCGGCTACAGTAAGAGAGCGCCCCGTCAATGTCATTGGCTCGGATGTAGTCGCGCACTTGATTCGTAATTGCATCCGGGTTGCTCGCAGCTTGACGAATGGTAATAAGCCGCTCAATAAATAAGTAGATGGCAATAAACGAAAGCAATAAGATAGGAATCATCACCCATCCGCCCTGAATCAAAATGTCAAGGACGGACATGGCCCCTTCTTCTGAAGCTGCTGCCAATGTGTCTTCAGCAACAGAAGCGTCTTCGGGGGTAGACTGCAGGGCGAACTTCATAAGCACAGGGTACAACAAATCAGTTCAGGGTGTGAATTAGGGCTCTAGTTGAAGGCTCCAGGCGTCTTCAGGGAGACGATCTTCATACGTTTCGCGAATCTCTTGAGCTGCCGTACGAGATTCAAATTGACCTACGACAACGCGATACCGCATGGTTCCATCTCCTGCTGGACTGGGAAAAATATCGACAGGCAGGTTTGTTTCCTGAAGAGCTCCGGCGAACTCATCTCGAATGGAGCGAGCCTCTTCCTCATCAGGGCGAGATGCAACAACGAGCGTCCACCCGCCAGCTGTCAGATCAATGGCAGGAGGGGGATCAGCATCCGGATCGGTATCTGGATCTGCATTGGTACCTGGATCTTCAGCAGGCGAAGGGGTTTCGCCATTGGTAGGCTCAGGCTCGGAAGCGGCCGTCATGCGTTCGACGACATCGAGCGGACCTGGAACGGTGCCTCGCTCTCCGAGCACGATCCACGTTGCGGCCGCTACAAGAAAAACAGCAAGCAAGCCTACAAGGAGTCTAGAGCGGTTACTGGAGGAGCTTCCCGGCGGTTCGTCGGGTGGTGGAGGGGACTTTGAAGGGCTTTGGGCAGAGGAAGAGGGTGACGCTGAGGCTGGCTCTGAGCGAGAGGGTTGATCTGCCGAAGAACTAGAAGGCGCCGTGCGCGATTCTTCAGGACGCGGCGCGCTGCTACTCTCTGTGTGGTCAGATAGCTGCTCTTCAATAGGAGCATCATGATCGATATCGTTAAACGCAACAGTAGACAGATCCCATTCACGGTCGCGACTCCAGAAGTCATCGTCGATTTCCTCGTCCAGGTCACTGTCCATGTCTTTGTCGGACGCAGAGGATGATGCAGAACCAGGAACATTAAACTGTGCCGTGTCGGCGTTTGCCGCATCTGTGCTTGACGAAGTAGACGCGGACGAAGGTGGTGATGACTGCATGGCAGCCCCCCAAAGGCTTCCCGAATCAGGAGCCTCCGAAGGCGACGCAGCAGCGTCTTCCTCTACATCAGAAGGCTTCGTCTCTGTAGTGGTTGAGGGGGCATCGGTAGAGGCCGGGGAGGCTGAACCTGCCGCAGGTTCTTCGTGGAGCCCTTCGTAAGGACGGTTCGCGGCTTCTTTGAGCGCATCGGCAGGTTCAAACCTGAGCGTACCATCTTCGTCAGTAGCAAATGTACCGAGGTCAGGAATGCGCACACCAGAATCGCTAGACTGGGCGCGGCTACGCACCTGATTGAGGAGTGCTTCCATAAGGGGACCTGCCTCGGACTCGGACAGATCAAGGTAGTCAGCCAGTCGGGAGAGCAGTCGGTCAGACATAAGGAGGTAGCGCTATTCAGTCAGCAGCAGACGAGTTTTTAGGCACGAAGACGACCGTGCGTTGAGGCGGCACCCATGCAGCATCGTTGGACTGTGCAGCATCCGTCTTGGAGCTGGGTTTGTGCTCCACTTTTAAGACACCAAGGCCTGGCAGTTCAACGCTACGCCCCTCGGCGAGCTCGTCTTGAACTGCGGTGGCAAATGCCTCGATGATGGCTTTTGGGGAAGGTTGGGCCATAGCCATACAGGAAAAATTGGAGTTATAGTGAATGGCTGCACTATAGACTACCACATTTCTAGTCCATCGTCAATGCATAACCGAGCCAAATGTCCAGAAAACCTGTTTTTGATGGTATAATGAGTGTTTTTACCAGAGAAGCCGAACGCCGCCGCCGATACGAGCAGTGGGTTGTGGGTATCCAGGCCATTCTTGCACCTCGTTTGAACCGAGGTCTTTAACATATCCGGTTACTTCTAAGTTAGGCGTGATCTGCACGTCTCCGGAAAGCCCAAGCGCAACAAAGCCAGGAACAGTTGTGGTTCCGTCATTATCCAGGTCGCGCGGGCCTTGTCCATGCATGTGCAGTTGGATACGAGCTTGACGATCAGCAAACTGATAGCCTACGGTAGCTTCGCCGCGAGCACGCGCAACAAGAGGAAGTCCATCTGCTTGCTCAATAGATCCATCTGTATATTGGAGATGGAGCGTTCCAAACCAGGGTGACAGCGCTTGTAGCGTAGCATCAATCCCGATGTGGCGGGTGTCCGATTCGAATGAGTTTGGCGTGTAGAGGCCGTTGTCAAACGCGAAAAACATGCGTTGTGGACTCCGTTGGATACCAGCATGTAGATCGAGGGTTAAAGGTCCTGGCGTCCATATAAGTCCGGCAGTTGTGTTGAGGGTGTGCACGGTGGCTCCCGCCCCAGGATCGGTAATCGTGTAGGGGTTCGTATCAAATAGAGTCGAGGGCGTGTGGAGCGTAAGTGTTGGAGTCTGGTCGGCGTAGACTGTCCAACCAGGGGTAGGGTGCCACTTGACATGGGCGTAGGGAGCCCCGTATGTGTTCGAAAGGCTTGAGGAAGCGGAAAACGCATAGGGTGCATCAACAGCAACATTCATGAAGGTAAAACCAGCCTCTACGTGAACATCAGGACTGTCGACTAAATGGGCGGTGGTGTGGAGAAGTCCGCTTCTTGCATCGGCAGCAAAGGCTGGTTCACCATTGAGGCCGGCCAGTGTTGTGCGTCCATCGAGTCGTAGATCGAAGATGTTGAGGGGGAACGTTACGTTGAGCTGACTGGTGAACTGCTGAGTCGTACGGCTTTCCCCAGGTGTTGGTAAGCCCGTTCCGGGCGCCGTATCGTTGTCGGCGTCGAAGGTGGCGGTGTGCGCTTCATATCCGGCCGAGAAGGTAACGGGCACGTTGCCATAAATATCGAGGGTGTGATGGGTGCCAACTTGGGTGCTCGTTCGGGCTGGCGATTCAAAGGCCGATACGTTGGCGAGACCGTAGAGCGATCGGTCGGTATAGGCGCCATCAATGGCAGAGCGCCATCCCCATGATCCTCCGCGATGCTCCAGGTCTAGTGCGCCATCGAACACGTTATACGTGGTACGCAGCGCGCTTTCCTCGAAAGGAGAGCTACCCCGCATGCCTTCATATTCGGCATCCAGGTTGATGTGGGTAGTCCTGCTTACAGGCAGTTGAAAGTGCGCGTGAGCAAGCCGTTCGGTGAAGCGGCCGCCGGATGCTTCGAGGAAGCCGTTTATGCCATCGAGTGGAGACTCGGGCATGCCAGCAAGATCTCTGCTAAAGTCCGGCGGGTCCAAATCGAGCGGAGGCAGGGCATCGATTTGAAACGTAAAGGGGGTGGCTGGGGGAAGGCCATCTAATGGCAGGGCCTGCACGTTGGTGCGGGGCTGCAACTCATCCAACATGGGGCGTTCTAGCGAGGGAAATACGACGCTGTACTCGCCTCGGATCTCAATTTCACGAGGTGTGATTTCGGGAAGAACGGGCTCATCGTCTTGTGTTTGAGCCAGACTGGCTAACGGGGTGGCAAGAAGTAGGCTGCAGATGAGAACGGCAAAGCGCATAGGGCGAAAAGGCGTTAGAGCACAAAACATGGAGGGAGACCGGGGGGGACAATTACAGGTCTACGCGTTCTTCCTGGGCTTCTTCGGCAAAGGGAGTGCCTCCATACGAACTAATGACGCGGTCGTAGAGGCGCTGTGCTTCACCGGTTTGGCCCATTTGATTGTACGTGCGGGCCTGCTCCAGATAACTTTGCGCAACCCAGTCTGGATAGCCAGAATACAGGGTGGGAATGCGGTCGAGTTCGGTGAGGGCTTCGTTGTGGCGTTCGGTAAGCCGTAGCAAGCGTCCGAGGCGGTACTGGGCTTCGGCTCCGGTTTCGTTCGAGGCGGCGTCTGCGACCTCACGGTACAACCGTTCGGCTGCTTCAAGTTCGTTGCGATCCTCTGCCAGGCGCCCGAGTCCAAGTTGAGCAGAGGTTGCTATGCGGTCTGAGTCACTCGTCTCGGCCAGGGCACGCAGCAGCGTTTCTGCGTCGTTGCGGCGATCGAGGTTCAGCAGTGCTACTGCTTCGCCGTAGCGAGCCCGGGCAATGATGTCGGTTGGGGCTGCTTCGTGATCGGCGGCGCGCTGGTACGCGATAAGCGCTTCGTCGTAGCGTTCAGATTGAGCAAGCAGCTCGCCGAGACGAAGCGATGCATCGGGGACGCGTCGATGGTCTTCATATTCGCCGATGAGTTGCTCGAAGTAAGTGCGCGCTTCATCAGGTTCTTGCTGACTGGCGTGGCCCCGTCCAAGAAGGAAGTAGGCTTCTGGCAGGTACGCATCGGTGTGGGCGGTACGCACAAACTGACGCAGTTGACGCAGCGCCTGGTCGGTATCGCCACTCTGGTAGACAGTCTCAGCCGCACGAAAGCGCAACGCGTCGCGGCGGTTGGGGTCGTCGATCTGGTCGGCAATTTCTTCAATCAGTTCGCTGCCTCCTTCGACATCATCGCGGACGACAAAGATAGATTGGATGCCAGCTGCCGCGTCGGAGAATAAGTCGCTTTCGGGATGATTTTCCAGCACCTGCCGATATGCAGCAATGGCATCGTCCATGTCGCCTCGGTTAAAGTAGGCGTCACCAATGCCGTACTGGGCTCGCGCTGTGAGAGGGTGGTCGGGGTATGAAGCGAGCAACTCGGCATACGAGGAACGAGCCGCCTCGTAGTCCTGCATCTGGAAATAGACGCGTCCACGGCGGTAGAGAGCTTCAGCATGCCAGCGGCTGTCGTCGTCATAGCTGGCAACGAGTTCGTCAAATGCTTCGGTGGCCGACTCTGGATCGTTGAGCAGGTTATAGGCTTCGCCTATTTGGAAGAGAGCATAATCGCGTCCGGTATCCTCTACGTTCTGGTATGCGGCAATGGCACCTTCGTAGCGGCGGAGTGCAAAGTAGCTGTCGCCCAGGCGGAGTTGCGCATCGGCGCGGTAAGGGATGCGCGTGTCGCCGTCATAGGCGTCCAGAAACTGCTGAAAGGCGCTCGCTGCCGATTCGTAGTCTTCCTCTTTAAAATACGACCAGGCAATGGTGTATCGTGCAGCCGCTGCCGACTCGCCCCGGGGCGCCTCGCTTACATAGCGTTGCAAATGCGTGCGTGATTGAGCGTGGGCGCCTTCTTGAAAGAGGCTTTCCCCGGCCCAGAAAAGAGCCTCCTGCCGTTGTTCCACCTGGCCTCGCTCATGGACATTCAAGAACGCGTCGGCGGCGTCACGATATTGCCGACTTTCGTAAAGCGACCAGGCCTGCTGAAACTCAACGGCATCGCGGATAGAGTCGGGCGCTGCGCCACGGTCGATGGCCTCATCAAACGCATCCATGGCGCCAGGCAGGTCCTCGCGTTGCAGGGCTACGTTGCCGAGCATAAGGTGAGCCTGGCCGCGCTTTTCAGAGCCCGCATAGGATCGCAGCAGGCGCTGCATGGTTTGCCCGGCCTGGTCGTAGTCGCCGTCTTGATAGTAGAGGCGTCCGACCTCGAACATGGCCTCATCGGCACGTTCGTCCGAAGGGTTTACATCGATGTAGGCAGCGTAGGCATCACGGGCTTCGTGGGTTCGGCTAACTTGTTGAAGGTTGCGGGCCGCCTCAAACCGGGCAGTTTGGGCTGCTGGATGATCGGAGTTGCCCACCTGGGCAAAGTATTCGGCGGCCTGCTCATGGTTGCCCTGGTGATACGCCGCCCAGCCGAGTCCATATGCGATGGATGCGTCGGGGGAGCCGCCTTCGGTGGCATCGGTGAGGGCGCGCTCGGCGCTGTGCCAGTTGCCCACCTCCAGGTATGCATAGCCAAGCAGTTGATTGGCGCGTGCCGACCGGTGCGAGGCGGCTTCGAGTACGTCGATGGCCTCCTCGTACTGCTCAAGCCGGGCATGCGCTTCGGCGAGGGGGTCACGGGACTCTTCAGCAAAAGGAGAGTCGCTGTACCGGTTGATCACGGTCTGGAACGCACGGGTCGCGTCTTCAGGGCGATCGCGCTGTAGATAGAGCTGGCCGGCTCGAAATGCAGCCTCGGGCGCCTCGGCATGGTCGGGGTGCGATTGCACCAGATCGATATACAGCGAAAGGGCTTCTTGCGAACGGCCTTCGCGGTGGGCGTGTTGAGCGAGGAGCGCCGTAGCCGGGGCGGCTACCTCACTGTCGCCGTCTTCGCGTAGCCGTTCGAGATAGGCCCGCGCGGTGTCTCCATCGCCGCGCTCAAGTGCATCCTCACTGATGGCAAGCAGGAGGCGCCCCGCCTCGGGATGACGCGGGTAGCGGCGCTGCAGCTCTTCCGTGAGGCGAAAGGCCTCTTCGGTACGGTCGAGCGCTTGCATGGAGCGGATCTCCAGATACAGCGCTTCGGGGGCCGCGCTGTGTCGGGGATGAGCCCGCCGAAAGTCGCTTAGCGCGGTTGCCGCCGAGGCGTACAGTCCGCGATCGTACAACGTTTGGGCCCGATCAAAGGCAGAGGCTGGCGAGCCCGACGACTGGCTGAACGCGGAAGCGGGGGCGCCCATCCACATCCCAAAGGCAAGCGCAACAACGAGAAGAGGTACACATCGACGCATGGCACAACTGTCGAATGGCAAGAAATCGAGACGGTAACGCGGAGCGGGCAGATGCAACACATCTCATACACAAGCCGCGAGGAACCAAACACCGTGGGTGCGAAGTTGAGAAAACGGTGCGCATCCCATAACCTACAATGCGCAGCACACATTCACCACATCCACCCACAAAAAATTGGCTATGAACGCTCCTACTTCGAACGCTCCTACTTCGAACGATCCAGACAGCGGCAACGATCCGACTGCCAACGATCCATCAGCCAATGGGCCTTCCGAAGGACCGGCCCCGGACTCCCCATTTAACACATCATCGTCCGAATCCTTCCAGGGACCGCAGCCGGGCGGCGACAATCCGTTCGGCGGCGGCGATCCGTTTCAGGCCGAGGCAGGGGGCAACGATCCGTTTGCTAACGATCCATTTGGCGGGCAAGCGCCTCCGTCCTCAGTAGCTGACGACTGGCGCACCATGGCCATTCCCGCATCCATTGCGGTTGATGTGGCGCGCGACTGGGTTCGTGAGCGCCAAACCGCAACGATGCTTGGCGCGTTTGCGGTAGGCGTGTTTGTCGGAGTGCTTTCCCGTTAAGTCCGGTTTTCATTTGTGTAGAATTCGAACTCGATGCCCAACGTTTGGAAGGGGTATGGGTACGTGTTCTGTTCGTCGCTTATCATTGCCATCTGCTGATCTGTGAGTATACTTGCTGTAGGAACGGTTGCGTTCGATTGCATAGAAACCCCGTTTGGCAACGCGCCCCGCGTGTTGGGGGGCAGCGCCTCGTATCTATCGCTTGCCGCGCAGTATTTCACCAACGACGTACGCCTGGTGGGTATTGTGGGGGGCGATTTTCCAGCGGAGTATCTGCAACTGTTTCGGGATAGCAACATCGACTTGCAAGGCCTTGAGGTGGATGAGGACGGCAAAACCTTTTTGTGGAAGGGCCGCTACCACTACGATCTGAATGAGCGCGACACGCTCGACACGCAACTCAACGTATTGGTTGACTTTAAGCCCACCCTGCCCGAAACGTATCGGAACAGCCGCATCGTGTGTTTGGGGAATCTCGACCCGGCAGTGCAACGTCATGTACTCAGTCAGGTGAACGATCCGGAGTACGTGCTGTGCGACACCATGAACTACTGGATCGAAAACACGCCCGACAGCTTGCGCGAAACCCTCACGCAGGTAGATTGCCTGGTTGTCAACGATTCTGAAGCGCGCGAATTGGCCGAGGAGCCGAATCTGGTGAAGGCGGCGGCGCGCATTCAAAAGATGGGACCCGCAACAGTTATCATTAAGAAAGGCGAACACGGGGCGCTGCTGTTCAACGGCGAGACGGTCTTTAGCGCTCCCGCCTATCCGCTTGAGGACATCGAAGACCCTACCGGCGCAGGCGACACTTTTGCTGGCGGACTCGCGGGCCATCTGGTGCAGGCTGGCAGCTACACGTCGGCTGATCTACGCCGTGGTATTATCTACGGAAGTGCTATGGCGTCTTTTGTGGTGGAGCGTTTTGGGCCCAAGCGCTTGCTTGCCCTCAATTCGGAGCTCATTGTGGAGCGTGCCCGTGCCTTTCGGGAGCTCTCCGCCATTCCTAAGCTCAGCCCTCTGCAGGTCGCGTAGGGCTACTCGTCGTAGCAAACTATCATACAGTCAGGTTCTCGCAAGACATGCAAGGAACGGTACGGCTCGTCAATGCGGTGTTTTATGGCCATCATGGTGTGATGGAGGAGGAGCACCGTCTGGGCGGCCGGTATGAAGTTGATGTGTCTGCTGAGATGGATGTGTCGGATGCTGTGGCGTCGGATAGCTTGCACGACACGGTAAACTACGAAGCGATCTACGACCTGGTCAAAGCACAGGTTACGCAGCACGAATACGCGTTGATTGAGCGACTTGCTGGGCTCATTGCCCAGGAGGTGGGGGCTCAGTATCCCAAGGTAGACGCGGTGGAGGTTACGGTGCGCAAATGCGGCCCTCCCGTAGGCGGGCTGGCCGATCGAGCGGAGGTTACGTTGCGTCATGAGCCGTAGTGGTGTGTCACAGGTCAATCTTCGGGTTGCAACACCCCTACTTTAATGATGTCATCTTGAGCGAAGCGGCTCCGCCTAGGAGACGCGGAGTCCTGACACGAGCGTAGCGACTGACGAACGCAGTGAGTAAAGATCTCCCTCGAAATGAGCAGGGCCACTCGATTGATCAGAGCCTGCTGAGCGTCATGGTTCGACGTGCTCCGGGCTGGGCCCGTCGCGTGCACTCTAAAAGCACTTCTTCCCTGCGGTCAGGGCGCTCACCATGACAGGTTTTTTGGAAGGGGGCTGGGATACAGAGTTTCGGACGGTCTCCATACCCAAACATTCAGATGTGACAGAGCAGTAGTGCTGTGTCACAGATCAATGTTTGGGTTGTACGAGGCCAACGATCCGGCTATATTGCCAAGGGAGATCCCGGCGCTGGGGCGCCTTGGCCGGGATGACTATGCGTGTTGGCAGTTCATGCTCTACCCGAAGATTCAGGTTTACCCTCGTCGCGATGTACAACCGGCATGACCTTCGGCCCCTCTGCGTCGCGACGGATCAGATGGACGCTCTGCGTCCGATGTAAAGGCGTAATCGATTATGCGGCATACTCATGCAAGAAGCGGTGCAGCAGGTCGTCCACCTCTGGGGTGTCGCGGAGGTTGTCGAGCACTTCCTGGAACTCCTTTTCGTCGGGCATGTCGGCGCGGTAGTACTCGCGATATTCGATGAGGCGCTCCCGCTCCCGCTTCGCATCCAGTTCGCTGTGAAACTGCGTGCCATAGAACGGCAACGCTTTCATACGAAACGCCTGGTTGGGCTGCTCATTGGCCGCTAGCGATACTGCGTTGTCAGGCAACTCTACAACCCGGTCGTGATGTCCCATGTTGGCGTGAAATGATTCGGGGAGGGTGCCGAAAAGCGGGTCTTGATGGCCTGCCTCAGTCAGTGAAACCGAGCGACATCCGAGTTCGGCATAGTCGGCATCGTGAATGACGCGTCCGCCAAATGCACGGGCCATGACTTGGTGTCCCCAGCACGATCCAAAGAGCGGAATGGTGCGGTCGGCGATGCTGTGTATAAAGTCGATGAGCGTGCCGATCCACGGGTGATCGTCTTTGGCCGAGTACTCTCCAGCGCCGCCAATAAACACCGCATCTACGTCAGCGAGCAACTCGCGGGGAAGCGGGTCGCGCAGAACACTCCGTGCCGTAAGTTGATCGGGACGAAGGCGCGTGCGCTCTAGAAAGCATGTCTGTTCCTGTCGCTCCATTTGCGCTGAGGTGCGCGCTTGCAACAGCAACACCTGCACATGATGTAGGTCGGGGTCGGGGGTGTAGGTGGCTGGATTCATGGAGCAGTGGTTAGGTCAGAGAAAACAGTGCGGAGGGTGGAGTACAGGGTGCGCAGTGGCAAGCCCATCACATTATAATAGTCACCATGGAGGCGTTCTACAAAAAACGGGGCAATGGCGTCTTGGATGCCGTAGCTTCCGGCTTTGTCAAGCGGAGAGCCGCTGTCTACATAGGTGCTAATCTCAGCATCTGAGAGGGAAGCCATGTAAACGGTGGTGCGCGTTACGGTGGTGGTGCGCCGCCTGGTTGCAGGATGCTGCAGCGCCATACCGGTAAGCACATGATGGCGGTGCCCTTGCAGGCGTTTCAGCATAGCGTGGGCGGCCTCGGAGGTATCAGGCTTGCCAAGGATGTCGCCCTCAAACACGACAATGGTGTCAGCCGCCAGCGTGAGGGCATCGGGATGGGCCTCGGCTACGGGGGTAGCTTTCTGGGCCGCTACCTGCTGAACCGCCGAGGTCGGGCGTGTGTTAGCAGGCCATGTCTCGTCGGCAGGCGATACGGTGGCTTCAAATGGAAGCTCGGCCTGGGTAAGCAACGCACGCCGCCGCGGTGACTGCGAAGCCAGGATGAGCGGCACCTGAAGATGAAATAGCGGCGGGGGGGCGTCGGACATACGGTGTCGATGTTGGGGACAGGAGTTTAGAACTGGCGGCGTATCGTACCCAATACGAGCAGCAGCCCAACAGCGGTCCATGCGATGTCGATGGAGATAGACCGGTGGGTGTACAGTCCGGGCGGCTCGAGAGTAGGAAGCCGGGCCGATGCAACAGCAGCGTCGTTATAGGAAGCCAGTTGCTCCAGGACGCCTGAGGGGTGAATGAGCGTGCTGGGGCCACTCACCGAGGCAATCAGCAAGGGCCGCCCGGTCTCAAAAGCGCGAAGCCGGCTGTACCGGATGTGCTGGCGCGCCGGTTGAGCCTGCTGCCACCACCCCGTTTGGGCAACGGTAACAAGCACATCCATATCGGTTAGGGCCGGCAAGCGGGCAACATATCCCCCAAACAGACTTTCAAAGCACACAAGCGGACCAATGCGTAGCGTTTCGGTGGTGAGAGTGGTCGGCCCCGGTCCGCGCACATAGCGCCGTTCTGGATCCTCCGCAAACTGAAGCAATCGAAGCCGTTCCCACTGCGTCATGCCCGGTACATACTCCACCATCGGAACCAGGTGGTGCTTGTCGTAGCGATGCACTGCGTGGGAGTTGGGGCGCCACAGCAGGGTCGCATTCGTTACCTGGCCAGGAGAATCGGTAGCCGCCACGGCTCCGCTCAATAGAGGAATGTGAACATCGGTAACAAAGGACTGGAGACCGGTTGTGTCAGCCGGATGCAGAGCGGTTTCGGGCCATACGATCAGGTCAGGGCGCTGTGCAGTGGTATCAAGCGCCGTGCGGGTCAGTGCCTCCAAGTGACGGCGGCGGTCTGGACGATCGGCTTCGGCCCAGGTTGTTGGGGAAAGCGCGGGCTGAACGGTCCACACCGTATGGTCGCTGCTAGCAGACGGAGCCGGCGCGGGCTCGGCAAGGCCTACGCCAAGGAGCACAACTACGAGGGTGCCTCCCCCAATGCGGACGGATGTTGAGGCCCGTAACAAGGCCCATCCGGTGGCGTGGGCCGTACCCAGGGCAGCGGTTACGGCAAGCGGTCCGCCCAGGCGAACGAGCGTTGGCGTTCCGGGGCTATCGACAAGGGCATGGGCTGCGGTTCCCCACGGAAAGGCCCAGGGGCCGTACTGCATGGCGGCATCAATCAAGAGCCATCCGCCCACCCATACGGCCAGCCCGGCGAAGCGGCGGTGCCGGCGTGCCAGGAGGCCGCCCGCCCATAGCGGAAGGCTGTACAGCAGCGTGAGCACGCCAAAGGCAGCCAGCCCGGCCTGTATGCCCGTGGTTGACGCATGGTGGATGATCCACGGAAATGCCAAAAGAAAAGCACCAGCATGCACTACAAGTCCTGGACCTACAACCAGGCGAAGCGCGGTGCTTGGAGAGGGCGGTGCGTACATCCATACCATCCAGAGCGGGAGAAACGCGCCCCATCCAAGCGGCCAGATGCCATATCCCAGCGCTGCCCCCCACGCCATAGCGCTTATCACCGCCGCGCCATACGCATAGCGCAGCCACGGGGCGGCAGGTAACGACTTTGAGGCCGGACGCAGCGGGATTGAAAAGGAACGCATCAACAACTCCAGAAAATCATTTGACAGACGAGGCGTGCACGCCTACTTTAGAGAGAGTGTTCTCGACAGGAAGCTTTGTTCATGCGTGTAATTACGTTTTGTAACCATAAAGGAGGCACCGGTAAGACCACAAGCACCATTCACGTGGCTGCAGCGCTTGGGTTATCGGGGTATCGGACGCTTGTTGTGGATCTGGACCCGCAAGGGTTTTTGAGCCAAACGATGGGCGTGGATCCGGACAATCGTCCCGACACCGTACTCTCGCTCTTCGAGCCTGATGCCAGCTTGTGGGAATGCCCCGTGCGCTCGATGAGTGGGTTCGACCTGATTCCATCGTCTGCTCGGATGACGCGCCGGATGCGCGATTTAAATAAGCCCACCGATGCGCTTTGGCTCCGTGAGGCGATGGGGGCCCGCGATGAGGCGCCCTATGATATGGTGCTGTTCGATACGGCTGCGGCTGTAACCGTGTTCAGCCTCAACGCACTCGTCGCCAGCGATCATTCCGTTATTCCGGTGCTGCCCGAGCCGCAAGCAGTGGTGGGTGCCGAGCAGACCTTCCAAACGGTGTCGATGATTCGCAAGAGTCTGAACCCGGCCCTGTATCCTCCCATCTTTTTATTCACTCAGGTGCACAAGCAAAAGCGCGTGCATCGGGCCTACCGTCATTACATCCGCAAAAAGTATAGCCATCGTGTACTGAACACGTACATCGGCACAAGCACATCGCTGACGGAGCCCTGCGATGATGGCGAGACGGTGTTCGACGTGGATCCGTATTCGAGAGGCGCAAAGAGTTACGCCAACGCGACCGATGAACTGCTCGAACGGATGGATGATCTCGAAGACGAAGACGCTCTTCCCGATACCGAGATCATGGCCCCTCCCTCTTCCACGCAAGCCCCATCGGTGTCATGACCAACGCGGTACAGCAAAGCCTGAAGGCTGGCGTCGGCGCGCTCATTCTTGTTGGGCTGTATCTGGGGCTTACCATGTCGTGGGGCGGACTTCCGCCCGTAGAACGCTTTGTCGATCCGGGCGATGGTCTCTGGTATACCGCCCGAACCGCTGAATTACCGTCTTCTGAAAAACGGTTGGCGTTGGACGCGTTGGAGGCGCCCGTCACGGTGGTGCGCGATGAACGCGGCGTTCCGCACATCTACGCTGAGAGCGACCGCGATGCCGTCATTGCTATGGGCTACACGGTGGCCCAAGACCGTCTCTTCCAGATGGAGTTTATCTCGCGCGTGGCCCAGGGAGGGCTTTCGGGGCTGGTCGGTGCCGACATGGCCGAAGCCGATCGTTTCTTGCGTTCCACGGGA
Source organism: Natronotalea proteinilytica (assembly GCF_055379935.1). NCBI lineage: Bacteria > Pseudomonadati > Rhodothermota > Rhodothermia > Rhodothermales > Salisaetaceae > Natronotalea > Natronotalea proteinilytica. The sequence goes on from NZ_AP043947.1 coordinate 873,642, forward strand.
ATGGAGTGGGGCGCACAGCAAAACATCGACCGGATGGAGGAGGAAGCCGACATCGAGTACGATGCCATGCAATGGTATGCAGACGGGGCCAATGCGTATATCGAGGGACTGCACGAGCGCGACTATCCGCTCGAATACCGCGTGCTCGATACCGCTCCCACCCCACGCGCCCCAATCGATGGACCGCGGTTGGTGCAGTTCATGGCCTATGATCTAACGTACAACAGCGATTCGCCGCTCTATGCCACGCTGCAGGAACGGCTGGTGGCGGACGACTATGCCTCTCTCTACCCCGACCATCCGCCTGGGCTGTATGCTTCCATGTATCCAGAAGGCCAGGCCGAGGCGTCGCACCGCGATGCGATTGAAGGCGCTACCGCCAACAAGGCCGCCCCCGCTTCTCCGTCTGAAGGCGCACTGCATCTCCTACAGGCCCACCACGATGTCCATCAGAGCTTGCAACACACGCTGCTGGAGGGATACCGTTTCGGCAAAGGCTCAAACAACTGGGCGATTGCGCCCGAGCGCAGCGACACCGGGGGCGCGTTGCTGGCTAACGATATGCACCTGGGGTTGAACCTGCCCGCGATCTGGTACGAGGTGCATCTGCACACGCCCACCACACACGTATCTGGACTCACCATTCCGGGGGCGCCCATCATCGTACAAGGTATGAACGATCATGTGGGCTGGGCGCTTACCAATACCGGCGCCGACGTGGTCGATCATTACGCGCTGGAGCTGAATGACGACCGCACCCAGTATCGCTACAACGACGAGTGGCACGATCTGGATATGCAGGTCGATACCCTGTACATGGACGGCAGCACCCCCATCACCGATACGCTGCGCATCAGCCGATGGGGGCCGCTGCTGCATGCACCGTCCGATGCGCTTGAGCTGGCGTCGAACGAAGCCGTGGCGCTGCAGTGGGTGGCCCACCATCCCAATACTACGCTGAAGGCGCTCTGGGCGATCAACCGGGCGACATCCACCGCCGAGATTGACGAGGCGCTGACGGACTGGAGCGCGCCAATGCAAAACATCGCTATGGCGGATACGGACGGAAATATCGGGATGCGTACGGCGGGGCGGCTTCCCGTGCGGGCCTCGGGCACCGGGCGCGGACTGCTGCCGGGCGATACGGACATGCATGAGTGGACGGGCTGGGTGCCGCACGATGAAATGCCGCATGTCCACAATCCAGAGCGAGGCGTTCTTGGGTCGGCCAATCAGGTGCCGGTAGAGACGTCATATCCGCACTACATGGGGCACGACTGGCGCGACGGCCACCGCTCGGTGCGCCTCGATACGTTGCTGGATGCGCAGGAGATGCACACGCTGAACGATATGAAAGCCTATCAGCAGGATGTGGTTGCCATCGACCAGGCGCTGTTTGCCCCGCATATCCAGGCTGTTGATTCCGAGTCGCTTAGCGAGGCGGCTCAGTCTGTACAGTCCACCTTGCTCGAATGGGATGGGGCCGCCACCACCGAGACTCCAGCGGCGCTGCCCATGCAAATCTTTTTACGTACCCTACGTGCTCACGTATGGGACGACCCGGCCTTTGACGGTATGCCCACACCGCAAGATGCCGTGTTGCTACAGTTGCTTGAGGAGGAGCCCGCTGCCCCCTGGTTCAGCCGCGCCGACACCGACGAACTGGAAACCGGCCCGGAGATGATTCAGGCCGCACTGGAAGACACCGCCGATACGCTGGCTGAAGAATATGGCGACTCGCCGGACGACTGGGCCTGGGGGCAGCATCACCAGCTCGTGGTCGATCATCTGCTGGGCGAGGGGCCCTTCGCTGCACTGGGGCGCGGTCCGCACGCCATTCCGAGCTTCGGCACCGCGCTGTTTCAGGCCCCTGGACTGCGCGTAACGGGCACAGCCAGTCAGCGGGCAGTGATGGACTTCTCGGGCGAACGCCCCGAGGCTCATGTGGTGTATCCTGGCGGACAGAGCGGCCACCCGCTGCATCCCACCCACTACGACCTGTTCATGGAGCCCTTTCTGGCAGGCGCCTACTACGTGCAGGCTCGCCCACAGGCCCCCGATGAAATCGAGGCAGCACGTGTCACCAATCGCATGACGCTACAGCCTTAACTCGTAACACGCCGCCTGTGCCCATGTGCGGATGTGAATGTCTTTTCTTATGTTGGGGGCTGTGTTTGCGGAGTACTGCTTCACGTCGCTGTGTAATTCCACGCATGTAACGACAGCTTCCGCGGACCTGTAGGCTGCACACTGGTTAACCTGTTCACACATCCCCTAATTGCTGCTGATGGCTTCTTCGAACGCACGTTTTTCGACCCGATGGGCGCTCATTCTTAGCGTATTGGGCATTGCGGTGGGCACAGGCAACATCTGGCGTTTTCCACGCATTGCCGCAGAGACGAGCGGCGAAACGGGCGCCGGGGCGTTTTTGGTGGCATGGGTGCTGTTTTTGTTCGTGTGGAGCATTCCCCTTATCATCGCCGAGTACGCGATGGGCCGCAAAGGCCGCATGGGCATCGTGGGGTCGTATGCGCAGGTAGCCGGCAAGCACCGGGGCTGGATGGGCGGATTCATTGGGGTGGTGACCACCGCCATCATGTTTTACTATGCTGTGGTGGCCGGGTGGTGCTTGTTCTACTTCTGGGAGACGGTGGTGAATCCGCTGCCGCTCTCCAACGAAGCCGCCCAGGCCGGATGGGATCGATTTCAAGCCGGAAATCTTCCGATGCTGTTTCACGCGCTGGCGATTGGCGTTGGCGGGCTGGCCGTGTGGAAGGGGGTCTCCTCTATTGAGCGCGTGAACCGCGTGCTCATCCCCACGCTGCTGGTCATTCTCGTCGTGGCGCTCATCCGTACGTTTATGCTCGATGGCGCCTGGGAGGGCATCGCCTTTCTGTTTACGCCGGAGTGGAGCCGCCTCAGTGATCCGGAGCTGTGGCTGCAGGCACTCACCCAAAATGCCTGGGACACCGGAGCCGGGTGGGGGCTTATTCTAACATACGGTGCCTACATGCAGGCCAAACATGGGGTGGTGTCGAACGCCTTCATCACCGGCATCGGCAACAACATTGTGTCGCTGGTTGCCGCTGTAATCATTTTCGGCACCGTCTTCGCTGTGCTGGGTGCACAGATGTCGCAAGGCGAGGTGCTAGAGGTGATGCAAACCAGCGGCCCAGCCGGCACCGGGCTCACATTTATTTGGATGCCGCAACTGTTCGAACAAATGGCGTTTGGGCGCCCGCTTGCCATGCTGTTCTTTCTTGGGCTGGCGTTTGCCGCGTTCAGTTCGCTCATCTCCATGATCGAGTTGGCCACGCGCTCGTTTGTGGATGCAGGAGTTGAGCGTCAGCAGGCTGTACAGTGGGTGGTGGGGCTTGGCTTTGTGCTGGGCATTCCCTCCGCGGTAAGTCTGGATGTGTTTGCAAATCAGGACTTTGTGTGGGGCGTGGGGCTGCTCATTTCGGGAGCGCTCATGGCGCTGGCTATCATCACATACGGGCCGCGTGCGTTCCGAACAGAAACGATGGGACAAGGCGGTGAGCGAAACCCCGGACGCACATGGGATCGCCTCATTGGGCTCTTTATTCCGTTGCAGGCCGTTATTGTGCTGGGCTGGTGGATCTACCAATCCATTTTCGAGTTTGCGCCAACAACCTGGTTCAATCCGCTGGATCCATTCAGCATTATGACCTGCCTGGTGCAGTGGGGGCTTGCCGCGGTGATACTGTGGGCGCTTAACGATCGGTACGTAGATCGGATGGCCGCACGCTCCGACGCGTTGTAGCCGACCCATGCAAAGCGTGGTCCGCAATGCATCGTGAAGCACGACCTGCACCGCGCCGCTTTTTCGAACTTGATGGCTGCTACTATGCGTACGCTCTCACTTGTATTGATTGCAACCTTACTGTGTGGATCGGTGGCGCTGGCACAGTCAAACGAGCCCTTACGCCCAGGGGCCAACATGCCCACTCCCGGTGTGAGTCTATACGATGTGCAGGCTGAAGCCGAGGTCGCGCTTGGCGACCTTACAGGCGAACGCGCCACGGTGGTCATCTTCTGGAGCAACCAGTGCCCCTGGATCGAACGCTACCAAAGCCGATTGCACGACCTGCGCGACACGTTTGTCGATGACGGGGTCTCGTTCGTGCTCGTGAATGCCAACGACGCCGACGCTTTTCGCAACGAAGGACGCACCGCCAGCCGCGAGCACGCACGTAGCAACAACTACGATAGGATGCATTACCTGCGCGATGACACCGCCGCACTGGCCACCGCTTTTGGAGCGCAGCGCACGCCGCATGCGTTTGTGTTCAATGCCAACCGTACGCTCGTGTACGTAGGAGCAATCGACGACAGTCCCGCCGAGGCCGATGACGTAAACGCGGCCTATCTGCGCAATGCGCTGAATGCCCTTGTCGAGAATCGATCCATCTCCGAGTCTGAGACCCGCGCGTTTGGGTGCCTCATCAAGCTGCCGCGCTAATCCACCCGCTTCTCTATCGCCACCTTTACCAGCTATGGCCGACCGTTCTGCGCTTGCCGATGCGTTGCATGCTACCGCACATGCCTGGACTGACCCCGATCATCCGCCCCGCGTGCAAGCCATTGCCGATGCCTGCGACCAGAGCGATCTGTTTACCGAAGACCACGCCACCTACGCGGTCAATCAGCAGATGGATGCGTGCGTGCATGCCGATCTGCAGGAGGCCGCTCATTCCGCCGCAGGGCCACATGCAGTAGATCTCCACCTGACTGGCACCGCTCCGCTGTACGGACACGCGTTCATTGCATATCTACTGCTGCGCGGCACCACCGTGCACCTCCACAACACCCCCGATGAGCGTCCGCTGTTGCATGCCGTGTGGGAGGCTGTGCCGGAAGCGCCCATCCGATGGAAAACCCACGAAGAGGCCGATCAAAAAGACAAGAGCGAGCGACCCACCTACGTGCTGGGGCCTGCTGATGAGGCGATTCCTGCCGATTGGCAGAGCACGGAGCGTCCGGCTGTCGTGGTGCTCGATGGACACGAATCGGCTGATGAGCGGGAGGCGCTGGCCGAGGACATCCTTGTGTACGACGGACGCGCGCCGCAGCATGTCGGACTCATCTGGGCCCCCGACGACCTCATGCCCGACGCCTACCTGGAAGCAATGGCTCATCTGCGTGCCGCTATTCCTGCGCACGACAGCCTCCCCGGCGCGTTGCAGATGCAACAGGCGTTTCTGGAGGCTCAGGACCAGCCGCATGCCTACGCCGAAGACATGACGTTTCTGTTCAGCAAAGGCGCTCCCCAGATTCAGGACGGCGCGCATGTGCGATGGACCCCGTACGACACGCCTCGCGATATAGCCACCTGGTACGATGCGCATGCCGATGCGGTAGGCTCGGTACTGCATCGAACGGACTTGCCTGAGAAGCTGCTTCCCTCTGCCGCCTCAACCCGCCATCTGGGTACGCTCCACCGCCTTGACTGGTGGCCGCCGGTTGTGCAGCAGTGGGCCGCCTGGTGGGAGACCGAATAGAGATTCTCGGTTGCAATCCCAGTCGCATTCGCTCTAAAGATCGCCGGGGACGCAAGCGGTCCCCGGGCAGTCATCTTCCGCATAGCGGCGTTAGGATCACCTGCGGACGCAACAAAACCCACCTCTCGTGGCGATGCTCCGCGTCGCCACGCCGGGAAGGACGCTCCGGCGTCCTCAAACCAAGAACCCCACATCAACACCGGCTCTATCTTTGGGTGCGTTGTGTATAAACCAGAGCCTACTGCTGTGTCACACCTGAAAGTTAAGGTCCGAAATTGTCATCGCGAGGAGGGAGCCCTGCGGTCGGGGCGCTTCGCTGCGCTCGCAATGACATGATTGTGAGTTATTCTCGGCACGTTAGAGGATAACACCCCCGTTTTAATGTTGTCATCTTGAGCGGAGCAACTGCGTCTAGCAGGTGCGGAGTCGAAAGATCTCCCACGAACTGGGCAGGGCCACTCGATCGATCAGAGCCTGCTGAGCGTCGGGGAGATGGTTCGGCGTGCTCCGGGCTGGGCCCGTCGCGTGCTCACTATGGCAGGTTTTTTTGGAGGGGATGGAACACACAGTTTGGTACGGTCTCCGTCCCCTAACAATCAGCTGCGACAGTGCACTACCCCTCCGCACAGTGCTCTTTGATGAGCGCTTTTGCATCCTCGATAGTCGTGCCCCAGGCTGCATCATCGGCCTTGGTGAGCGTTACGAACGCCGGCATCAAGAACACATCAACGACACCGTCAAGCTCAATAAGTGCTTCGCCCAACGGATCGCCCTGCGCATCCTCCGGCGTTTTGATCGCCAGCAGCTTAGCATCGGTAAGGGCCCCCTCTGAAGGCGTAAGCTTCACGCTATTAGGATTCGGGGTAGTATCAGTTTGGATCGTCATAGAAAAGGGGGCAATGTGTGTAACAGTCAGGCAAACAATGAACAACCGGGGGAGGTAAAGCGGTATATTGGGCGGATGCGCAAATGTGCCCCCGCAATGTGCCCTTGTGCGGCAGAGTGAACGGGGTATTCATTTGCGATATGCTGCACAACTGCTATATTGAACGCACCTGTAGACTTGTCCCGATTCGCCTCTTATGGAGCCTACGCGTACGCCATCCTCGCCCCCTCCGCCGGAAAGCCGCTTCGAGCGCATTGCCACCCACGCCCAAGGCGTGGTTGACGACGTGCGCCAGTGGGTCGATCTGCGCCTTGACCTGGCGGTCATGGATTTAGAGAGCACCCTCGACGAACGGCTCAACCGAGTGGCCATTGGCATCATCATGGCCGTGTTTGGCGGGCTGGCTGCGTTCTTTCTGCTTACCACTGTAGCCATCGGATTGGGATGGCTGCTGGGCCATCCGTTCTGGGGGTTTCTTATCGTAACGCTGGGGCTGGGCACCGTTGCGCTGGTCGTGAAGCGCACACAGCCTACGCTGGTGCAAACCGGCTTGTATCGACAGTGGAAGCAAGCCCAGGCCAAACGCGAACAGGCCGAGGCCGCTGAGGAGAATGGCTCCGTAGACGATTCGGCCGACGAAGAGGCGGACGAGACACCGCCCTCCGTTTCAACGCCTGCCTCAGCACCTAAGTAGATCAACAAAAATACATTTACACCTTGTCATCGCGAGGAGGGAGCCTGCGACCGACGCGGCGATCTCATGCACCCGTTAGAGCGATTTACCCTGCTTAGAAGGCACAAGATTGCCGCGTCGCTGACGCTCCTCGCAATGACATACTCGAATATTCTTATGCGGGCCTACTTAGCCCTGCGTCCTCGTAACCGTTTATCGTACCGCCTTCTGCTTTTTCTGCTATGCCTAACGATTCCACGCCCTCGCGCGACGACGTATCCGATCAGCTTGACGCCACCAAGGCGTCGCTCACCAGTCGCTTTGATGCGCTCAAGGATGAGGTGGACGACGTAAAAGAAACGGTGCGCACTACGCTGCGCGAGCACCCGCTGGCCAGTGCCGCCGGTGCGCTTGGTGCCGGATTGGTTGTGGGCTGGCTCTTTAGTGGACGTCCCACGCGCTCGCAGTGGGCCTCGCGGTATGCCACTGCGGTGGAAGACGATCTGCGTGCTGCTCTCGAATCGGGCGCCGATGCCGATACCATCGTCGATGAGGTGCTGCGCGACCGCGTGCCCATTGTTGTGGAGGCCGCTCCACCGTCCCCTAAGTCCAGCCTGCTGCGGCGCGCTGCCGGCACGGTCACACAGGCCGCGCTGCATGTGGCGCTCTACCAGCTGTCGAATCGGTTGGCGCAGCGCGCCCTCGACGATCCGTCTGATGAAGCCGCGTAGCGCGACCCGCGCGGCTCTTCTTCTGTTTGTGTTATCCTACGTTACTATCTGCTCCTATGCGCTTACTCCTCTTTGGTCCGCCCGGTGCGGGCAAAGGTACCCAGGCTCGCAAACTGGTAAACCGCTATGACCTGACCCAAATTGCGACCGGCAATATCATCCGGGCTGCTATGAAAAACGAAACGCCGGTTGGGCTCGAAGCCAAGGCATACGTCGAAAAGGGCGAACTCGTGCCCGACGACGTAGTGCGCAAACTGGCCGAAGATGCCATCGAAGATGCCGGCGCGCGCGACTTTATCCTCGACGGATACCCGCGTACGCTGCAGCAAGCCACCTGGCTCACGTCGTTTTTGGCGGCGCAAAATGCTCCGCTCGATGCCGTGCTCAGTCTAGATGTAGCTGATGAGGAAATTGTCGATCGCCTTTCGAAGCGGCGCGTCCATGCCGAAACGGGCGAAAACTACCATCTCGACGTAAACCCGCCCCCCGAGGATGTCGACGACGATCTCATCATTCAGCGTCCCGATGACAAGCCCGAAACGGTGCGCAATCGCCTATCGGTGTACCACGAACAAACCGAGCCGCTGAAGAACTACTATCGCGACCGCAGCCTGCTTATTGCGGTAGACGGTACCGGCAGCCCCGATGACGTCCACGCACGTATCGTTGACACGCTCGAATCGCTTGCGTAAGTGCCCATGTCGGTCCCCCCTTCTGTATCGGTGGATGCGCTGCGTATCCGCTGTAACGACGCGTTGGCAGCCGTTGCCGCCAATCGAACCCCCGATGCGCTGTTTGCGCCCGTGCGCTACGTGCTGCAGGGCGGCGGAAAGCGTGTGCGTCCGGTTCTGGTGTATCTGGTTGCGCAGGCATACGATGTGCCACTGAAGCAGGCCGATCCGGTAGCACTGGCTGCCGAGGTGTTTCATAACTTTACGCTGGTGCACGACGACATCATGGATGCAGCGCCCGAACGGCGAGGGCGTCCTACCGTGCATGAGAAGTGGGATACGCCAACGGCCATCCTGGCGGGCGATTGGCTTATGGGATACGCCACCCAACTGCTTCGCAAAGCCGATGCCTCTACCGAAGCTCTGCTAGACGTCTATCAACCCATGGTAGATGCGCTTTGCATAGGCCAGGCGCACGATACCGATTTCGAGACGCGCACCGATGTGACGGTACAGGCGTACATCGATATGATTGATGGTAAGACGGGCGCGTTGCTTGCTGCCTGCATGGCGTGGGGGGGCGTGCTTGCGGAGGTGCCAGAAGCCAGCCGCACTCAACTGCACGATGCAGGCATGGCACTCGGGCGCGCCTTCCAGATTCAAGACGACTTGCTCGATGTAATTGCTGATCATGACGACTGGGGCAAGGCCATCGGCGGGGATCTGCAGGTAGGCAAGCGCACGTTTATTACGCTTACAGCCCTACAACGGGCTTCCGGATCGACCCAGACGTGGCTGCGCGACACCCTCTTCGAAAACGGCGGTTGTCCGCCTGATCAGATTACGGCTGTGCAGAAAACGATGCGCGACCTGGGCGTGTTTGAGGCGGCCCGTGAGGCGGTGGCGCAACACACCGCGTCGGCTCATGAGCAGCTAAGGCTCCTTCCCGAGACGCCCGCCCGTGCCGCGCTCTTTGATCTGCTTGATCGGCTGCAGCAGCGGGCGTACTAAATAGCCCAGCAGAAACACGCGCCCACGGTGCCACTCCAGAGAAAGCGCGTTCGACCGGTGTGGCGCTAGGGGAGCCCGCGTACACCTCCAGCGCGTGGCGTGCTGCAGCCTCTGCTCCGACGCCCCCTCATCGATTTCATGTAGCCCCGCCGACTTGCCCATGACTGAAGCCACAGTGACCGTCCAAAATCGCGCAGGCATCCACACACGTCCGGCGTCAATCATTGTGCGAACCGCGTCGAAGTTCGAGTCGGAGATTCACATCCAGCGAGGGGCCTACGAGATCAACGGCAAAAGCGTGATCGGCGTAATGACGCTGGCCGCCGAGCAAGGGGCAGAGCTTACGCTGCGTGCCGACGGCCCCGATGAAGAGGACGCCCTTGCCGCGCTCAAAGCGTTATTCGATCGCGGGTTTGGAGAGCAGCCCACTGACGAATCGGCCAGCGAGTCATCATGAGCACTTCAGAGCACGACGCACCGTTGGGCGAGGTACACGTATCGGGGTATGCAGCGGCGCCGGGCACGGTCTTAGGACCCGCCTGGATGTTAGAGCCGCGTACGGCTGCTATCAACGAAGCAATGATTGCCGACGATCAGGTTGAGGCCGAGCAACAGCGCTTCAAGAAGGCGGTGCAGAGTGCGCTGCGCGATGTGCAGGCTGTGGTGGATCTGGCCAACGCCAAGATCGGATCGGAAAGTGCCGCGATCTTTGATGCGCAGGCGATGATCTTGCGAGACGATGCACTGCTCCAGGCTGTTATGAAGCGCATCGAGCAGGAGCAGATGGATGCCACGGCTGCCGTGCATGCTGTGTTGGAGCAATACCGCACGCGCCTCGAATCGAGCGACACGGCGTATCTACAAGACCGTGCCGCTGACTTGCGCGACACCGAGCAGCGCCTGCTTCGCGCCCTCAACCACACGCCGCTTCCCGCTGCCGAGGGCGAGCGGGGCATTGTGGTGGCCTCCATGCTTACCGCTGCCGATGTGGTTCGCTTTAGCCAGCGCAACGTGTTAGGCTGTGTATGCAGCACAGGCGGCCCCACCTCGCATGCGGCGCTCATCGCACGGGCGCTGGAGTTGCCCACCGTGGTTGGCGCTCGCAATCTGATGGCTCACGTAAAACCGCGCGATTGGCTGCTTGTGAATGGCGATACCGGCGATGTTGTCGTACGCCCCAATGCTGATACCCGTGCTGCCTATCAGGCTGCGCAGCAGCAAACGGAGGAACCGCCGTCCGAGGTGGACGCCGTCCCGATGCGCACCGCCGATGGCACACGCATCCAGATGCTGGCTAACGTTGAGTTTCCCGATCAGTATGAGATGCTGTCTGCCCACAACGCAGACGGTATTGGGCTCATGCGCACCGAAATGCTGTTTCTGATGCAGTCGCGGATGCGCGTGAAAGAGGCGGCCCAGTACGAACAATACACCGCAGCCGCCCAGGCGCTGCAGGCCACCCAGCCGCTCACCATTCGCCTCCTCGATGTGGGCGGCGATAAAATGCAACCGCTGCAAGTCCACGAAAGCAATCCATTTCTGGGATGGCGAGGGATTCGAGTGCTGCTCGACCGGCCCGATCTGGTACGTCCGCAATTGCGGGCGGTATTGCGCGTAGCACAAACGCGTTCGGTGCGTTTGCTTCTGCCCATGGTAACAACGATGGCTGAGGTTAAGGCCATGCGGCGTATGATTGCGACGACTGCGGCCTCGATGGAGCTGCCCCATGGGACCGATAGGCTGCAGGTTGGGGTCATGGTGGAGGTGCCCGCTGTGGCCTGGCAGGCCGAGCGCTTTGCCCGCATCTCCGACTTTTTAGCGCTTGGCACCAACGACCTGACACAGTACACGCTGGCCGCTGACCGGAGCAACGCTCGTGTAGCCCACCACGCCGATGCGATGCACCCGGTGGTGCTCGACCTGATTCGCCGCACAGTGCAGGCGGGGCAGGCAGAAGGGTGCCCGGTGAGCGTGTGCGGCGAAATGGCGGCGGACCCAACCGCTGTTCCCGTGCTCATCGGACTCGGTGTGCGTGCGTTGAGTATGGCACCGCCCTTCTTTGCCACCGTACGGCGCGTGGTTTCTCAGATCGAGCGGGCCGAGGCTGAAGAGATGGCCCACGCTGTGCTTCACGAGTCAGATGCGTCGGCAGTACGGTCGGAAGTGGGCGCGTGGCTTAATGCACGCGATATTGAGGCGGGGGCGTGAACAACGGATGGGGTTGCGCATCCAATATATCCGTGCAATTATGCACGTACAGACTGTCGATTCTCATGCACATACTGGATCTCCTCTTCTATGCTCGACCAAATCACCGACGACATCAAAGACGCCATGCGCGCTCGCGACAAAGTGCGCCTTCGCACGTTGCGGTCGCTACGAGCGGCGCTGCAGAACAAGCAGATTGACAGTCGTGAAAGCGCCGACGACGAAACGGCGTTGTCTGAGCAAGCGGTGCTATCCGTGATCCGTAAAGAAGCCAAGCAGCGCAAAGACTCGATCGAACAGTTTGAGGCCGGGGGGCGCGACGATCTGGTGCAGAAGGAGCAAGAAGAGCTGGAGATTCTACAGTCCTACCTCCCCGATCCACTTACCGACGACGAGCTGGAGGCCACCATCGATGCGATCATCGAAGAGGTCGGCGCCTCCTCCATGGCCGATATGGGGCCAGTGATGGGAAAGGCGATGGGCAAGCTGCGCGGACGCGTAGATGGCGGACGCGTGCAGCAGGTGGTTAAGTCAAAGCTGATGGAGTAACATCCAGGTATACATCCAAATGGTGGCGCCATGACGTTTCTTGATGGCATTATTTTGCTGGCCCTGGCTGCCGCGCTGGTACGCGGGTTTATGGTGGGCGGCATCCGGCAGGTAACCAGCTTAGTGGGGCTGATTCTGGCCTTTGTGTTGGCCGTGCTCTATATGCGTCCGCTGGGCGCGCAGGTGGCCTCGGCGTTTGAGATTAGCGCCTCGGTGGGCGAGTTGATTGCGTTCGCCGGGATCTTTGTGGCGGTGCATGTGCTGTTGATCTTGGCAACGCGCTTCTTAGAACACCTCATCAAGGCGTTCCGGCTTGGCATTTTGAACAAAGCACTGGGGAGTGCGCTGGCAGCGATCAAGATGGTGCTGGTGCTGAGTGGTATTTTTGTGCTGTTGGCGCATGCCGGGTGGCCTAACCCCGATGTGCAGGACGAGTCGGCGTTTTATGAGCCGGTGCGTGAGGCGCTTCCCACCGCCTGGGACCACACCGCCGCCTACGTGGGCGATACCGACGACCTGTACGACTTTTTCCCGGGGGCTGCTGACTGGGAGGCGTTCCTTCCAGACACTACCGATCCTGGGGACGGGCCTGATGGTTTACCTGATGGGATGCCCAATGTGAACGTTCCTGAAGAGCTGCCCGAACTCCCCAGCGATCGTTCTACCGATACAGAGAGTCATCCCGGCTGGTAGTACCGTGTCACACGTGATTGTTAGGGTCCAACATTGTCATCGCGAGGAGGGAGCTTGCGACCGACGCGGCGCTGTGAGCGTAGCGAACGAGTACTCTTGGGGTGCGATCTCATGCTGTTGATTGGGCGGCTGCATCCGGCCTGATAGCATGAGATTGCGTCGCTGCGCTCGCAATGACAAGATTGTGAGTTATTCTCGGTACGTTAGGTGGCCATGTGTTACCAGGGCAATCGCATTTAATTTCCACCGGTGAGGACCTTCAATAAGTAATCGGGATTCCAGGCGGCTTCTTTGCGCTTGATTGCGATTCCTTGGCTTCGGCTCGTCTCTTGCTTCAACAGGCTAAGCGCGAGCCGACGGACCACGCCCAAATTCTGCGCTGCGTGCCCGGTTCGCACTCGGCTCTCATCTTCCCCAAACGCTACATCCAACGACCAATGCAGCTTGTTCTCCACATGCCAATGGTGACGTACGGCTTTCAAAAGTTGATCGGGGTCCGCTTCTAAGCTGGAGATGAACAGCCGTTCTTTTGTCTCAATGGACCCATCAGGGTGGTGGCGCTCCGACTGAATTCGGCAGATCGTTGACAGTCCGGGCCAGCCTTCCGTATTCGATTCTCCCGTATTCGATTCTCCCGTATTCGATTCTCTATTCAATTCTGTATTATTGACATCTGTATTATTGACAGCAAGGGCCCAGCAGCGACGTACTTCGACGCGATCATGCCCGCCGTCAACCGACTTATGCGGCTCGGGAAGACGCCCAATGGCCTCTAACTGGTCAAAAAGGGCCTTTGCCTCCCGATATAGATGCTTCTGGTTAGCTTTCAGCGTGATCACGTAGTCGGCTCCTGCGCGTAGAATCTCCTCAGCAACCTCCGCATAACATCCCGCTGCATCAATTGTCACGATCGCTCCTTCCAGTTCCAGCAGGTGGAGCAGCGGTGGAAGCGTCTTGGTTTCGTTGGTGGTCGCAGGCACCGCTTCCTGTCCTAAAACCACTTCTTGCTCACACGACCAGGCATTGACCATCTGGAGCGCGGCCTTGCTTGACTCGCGGTCATAGCTGCTGCGAAGCGTCTTTCCATCGATGGCAATGACCTCCTCGATTCCCTCTGTCAAATCGGCCATCCATCGCCGAAACCCCGCTTCAAATTCGGTCGGGTTGATCCGGCTCCATACCCGGCCCAGCGTGTCATGCGAGGGGATGCCGCCCTCCAATTCCAAAAACTGCTCCAGCCACGCTCGACGCGCTCGGCCAAACCGCTCGATGGCGGTGAACGTGTCCGCTCCTGCGATGACCGCACAGATCGTCAACCCGATGATATCGAGCAACGTATGCTGTTTGCACCGGTCGATGCGCGGGTCCGTGACCTCGGCAAAGTGAGCAGTAAGGTCCAACACAGTCGGGTCAGAGGCTGCAGAATCTTCGTCAGACACCATTGATTCAGGTCTACTTGTCCATAACACCACTTATCTTGTGTAATGAAGCTAAGCCATCAAAGATTTTAATGCGATTGCCCTGCATGTGTTACCCAAACACGGACCTGTGACAGAGGTAGGGCGTTGTCACGTGTCCGGCAATTTGTTACCGCGCCGCCTCCAAGACCGCTACGCGTTTTTCGAACTGCGCCATGCCCATCTCCACGAAGAAATCCGGTGTCACGCCAAACGGATAGGGCGGATCGTACGGCGCCAGGGTGTCGTGGATGTGCGTGGTGATCAGCGCCAGGCCCTCGCTAAGCGTCTCTTCGATCACTGGCCACACTGTATCGCCGTGCGTCTCGATAAGCGTGGTGAGGAGATGCAAGCCGTACGCCACATGACGTGCCTCATCGCGCTGCACGTACGTCACCAACTCGCGAATGCCCGGACACAAATCGCGCTCTTCTAGCACCCTTCGGTAGGCGCCATATCCCGTTTCGGCCAGCGTGCCCTCCACCACAATCTGGTACGTAGAACACGCCCGCGCCAGTGTCGCCGGGTCGTCGTCGGTGTGGAGGGCCTCCATGGCGGTGGGCAAGCGTTCGGTAAATAGCGTACGGTACGCATCGGTGAGATAGCCGTCCAGGTCGGCCTCCGTGCCGATCACCTCCGCAAGAAAGCGATGGAAGCCCTCCACATGCTTGGCCTCCTCCCACAGATAGGCGGTCAAAAACATTTCGTCTTCAATGCGAGCGTGTCGGCTCATGTACTGCAGCAACGGCAGCAGGTCGCGCGTCACCGATTCCTCGCCGGCCTCAAACTGAGCCGTCAGGCGGAGCAGAAGATCTTGCTCACGGTCGGAGCAGCTCGCCCAGTCGGCATGATCGTCAGAGAAGTCGATGTCAGCCGGATCCCACGTGCCCAGCTTCTTGGCTTTGCGCCAGAGCTGCATCGGACGGCTTTCAGGATCCAGACGGGTGGCGGTGGTTGCAAATTGGGTTGGCATAACGGTGCACGGGATGGGCAGTCAGATCGAGAACATGGCCTGTGCCGCTTGGACCCCAGACGCACGGGGGCGTTCCGAAGAAAGCGTCTGCATCCCTTCGCATCTTCTTCGTGTCTTTTGTACGTTATCGGTATGCTTGTCTCACGCACCCCGCGCTTTGGCTATGCCTACTCGATACACCGTCGTTGCTTCGCTTGCTCTGTTGCTTGGAGGATTTCTGATGCTGGTAGGATGTGGAGGGGGCACCCCTGCAGCCGACGAGGTGGAGTCCGTTCCGCTTGAAGAGCGCGAGACCACCGAGCGCTACACCCCTACCCTTGACGGTCCGCTTCGCCTCATCAGCGTGAGTCCGCGTGGCACCCGTACGACCCATCGCCCCCGGCAGGCCATCACGGTCACGTTTAGTCGCCCCATGGTTGCGCTGGGTACCGAAGAGCCGCCCCCCGAATCGGCGCTCACAGTTGAACCCGAGATCGAGGGCACGTTTCGCTGGGAGGGCACACAAACGCTCGTGTTTACGCCTGAGGACGACCTGCCGCCTGCTACGGCGTTTACCGTCACCGTACACCGCGATGCCCTCACATCCATTGAAGATGAACAGATCGAAGAGGATTACACGTGGACGTTCGAAACGGTGCGCCCCCGTCTCCTTTCGTCGGTTCCAGCAGATGGAGAGCGGTTCGCCGAGCGTGATACCGACCTGCGCCTCACGTTCAACATGGCAGTAGATGCCACCGACGCCAACCCGTATATCGACTCCGACCGGTTGCCCATTGGGCTGGCCGAGAACGATGGCGACAGCACCCTCGTGATGCCGCTCAGCACCGAGTTGGCGCCCGACCAGGAGTACACGCTGACGCTTGCCGAGGGCCTGCCCACCACCGAAGGGCCGCTTGGGCTGGCTGAAGAGGAAAGCATTTCGTTCCGCACCTATCCGCCGCTTGCATTGGGCGACATCGAGCAGTCGAGCTGGCAATATCCGGATGATGAAGGGCGTCTGGAGCCCGGTGAGCCGTTTACGCTCACGTTCAGCACGCCGGTGCGACGCGGCGACCTGCGCGAAGCGCTGGTGCTGGAGCCCGAGGTGGAGTGGTACGCGGGCGCCGAGGCCCGCGATGGGCAGGTGTCAACCGCCCATACACTTCCGCTCCCCCTGGCTGCCGAGACCAACTATACATTGCGCATCGAGGGGCTTACCGATACGTTCGGGCAATCATTGGGAACCGTTGAGCGTCAAATCGCCACCGCCGCGCATCGTCCGTCGCTGTCGGTGCCCACCCGACTGATGCTCGTCGAGTCGCGCGAGGCCCGCATGCTGCCGGTGCGCTACGTCAACGTATCGGATGTGCAGGTTGGCGCTGAACGCATTGCGCCCGACGACATCGTACCGGCGGTGAATCGATACGACCAGTTCCGCAGCGATGGCGAGGACCTCGTCCCATTGCAGCGCTCGTGGGACCTGCAGGAGGCGCGCACCGAGCGGCGGATGGCGCCGATGCATTTCGATTCGCTGCTGACCGATACACGGGGCGTGGTGGGATGGCATCTGGCCTATTCCGATCTCAATGAATCAACCCAGCGCCGGTTTGGACTGGTGCAGTACACCGACCTGGGCCTCACCGCCAAGTTCAGTCCGCACCAGAGCCTCATCTTCGTGACCCATCTGCACAGCGCCGATCCGGTTGAGGGCGCTACTGTTGAGATCCGCACCGCCGAGAACGAGGTGGTCGAAACGCAAACGACAGGACCCGATGGACGCGCAGAGATCTCGGGCTGGAGCGAACTGTTGCCTGACCGCGAAGACGACCGCGTGCCCGAGCTTTATGCTATTGTTGAGCATGGAGACGATCTGGCGTTTACCAGCAGCCAGTACGGATCCGGCATTCAACCCTACCGATTTGGCATTAGCACCAACTGGCGTCCGCAAACCGTAACGCGCAGTGCATCGCTCTTTAGCGATCGGGGGCTGTATCGTGAAGGGGAGCGCGTGCACGTGAAGGGTATTGCCCGCAGCCGCACCGACCTGGACTGGCAGGCGCTGACCGACTCGGTGCGCCTGGTCATTCACGATCCGCGCGACGAAGTGGTGTACGATAACACGCTGGCTCCCTCTGCATCCGGCGGCTTCGACACGTCGTGGCGCGCTCCAAAAGGCGCAGCGCAGGGCGAGTACGAGATGCGTGTGGGGCTGGCCTCCGACACCACCTTGACCGCCGACCGAAGCTGGCGGCGAGAGGGGTTTGCAACAGGCAACTTCCGCGTCGATGCGTTTCGTACCGCTGCATTTACAGTGGATGCCACGCCTGCCGCTGATGAATACATAGCAGGCGACTTCTTCGAGGGGCGCGTCTCTGCGCGCTACCTGTTTGGCGCTGGCATGCCGGGGGCTCCCGTGGAGTTGCGGCTGCGGCAAAGCACCACCAGTCACCGTCCACTCGGATACGACGACTACCAGTTTGGACCCACGCAAGGCCGCGTATCCAACACGCTCCTTTCGGACGACACCACCCTCGACGACGAATCAATGGCCGAAGCCCGCGTGGCTACCGAGGGGAATTCCGAGGGGCACCCCACGAGCCTTGAATGGGTCGGGCGTGTGACCGACCGCTCGCAACAGCAAATTGCCGGGCGCGCCTCCGCAGTGCTGCATCCGGGGCAGTTCTACATCGGCCTGCAGCCGTCGACCTCTTACCTTGATCTTACCGAAACCGACGAGCTGGCGGTAGACCTCATCACAGTAGACCCCGGCGGACAACCGCAGGGCGATCATGAGGTTGAGGTGGAGCTGGTACGCACCGAATGGGAGAGCGTGCGCGAGGTCGGCTCCGATGGACGCATGACGTGGCGCAGCGAGGAAACCGAAACGGTGATTGATGAGCGCACCGTCACCTCCACCGCTGATGCAGCACAGCGCATGCGGTTCACCATTCCGCAAGGCGGCATGTACCATATCCGCGCCGCCTCCGAAGATCTGCGGGGCAATCCCATCAAAACTGATACCCGCGTGTATGCCGCCGGATCGGGCTACGTGGCCTGGCAGCGCGAAGATAGCGACACCATCGAACTGGTCGCCGATCAAGACACGTACGCCCCCGGTGAAACGGCGCGCATTATGGTGCCCTCGCCCTTCGAGGAAACCACCGCCCTGATCACCGTCGAGCGCGATGGTATTTTGGAGAGCCGCGTGGAGCACTTTACCGAGAGCGCTCCGCAAATCGAACTGCCGATCGATGAAACGCACCTGCCCAACGTGTTCATCAGTGTTATCTTGCTGAACGAGCGCACCGCCCCGCCGCAAGACACCTCCGACCCCGGCGCGCCCGGTTTTCGGGTGGGATATGTAGAGCTTCCCGTGGATGCGGGCGAGCGGCGGCTCAATGTCGATGTGACGCCCGAATCCGACACCTATGGGCCCGGCGATCCGGTTACGGTTGATATGCAGCTTACCGACCATGCCGGACGCGGCGTGCCCGGCGAAATTACCTTTAGCGCGGCGGATGCGGGGGTGCTCAACCTGATCGGCTACCAGCTACCCGATCCGTTTGAAGCGTTCTACGGATCGCGATCGCTAAGCGTGACCACCACCGAAACGCGCTCAGCCATCGTGAAGCAGCGATCGGAAGAGGTGGCCTTCAAAGCCAGTCTGGATGTTGGCGGTGGAGGTGGCGAGGAGGAGATGCGCACCGACTTTTCGCCCCTGGCTCACTGGGATGCCACCGTTGAAACCGACCGGCGGGGCCGCGCCCAGGTGACGTTCGACCTGCCCGACCAGCTCACCACCATGCGCCTGATGGCCGCCGCCCACACCGATGACCACACGTTTGGACGCGGAAGCGAAGACATCACCGTCACGAAGCCGCTTGTGGTGCAGTCGGCGCTGCCGCGGTTTATTCACGATGGCGACCGATTTGCAGCGCGGATGCTCGTGACCAATCGCACCGACGAGGATGGCACCATCGAGGTGAGCGCGCAGACTGACGGCCTCTCACTTGAGGACGACACCCCGCAGTCTGTGGAGGTGGCCGCCGGTGCGACGCAAGCCGTATCCTTCCCCGCCCACGCCGACACCGAGGCCGACACCGCTTTCGTTGCGTTTCACGCCGAAATGGGCGACGACCGCGATGCCATGGAGGTATCCGTCCCCATCGAGCGAAGCACCGTTACCGACGTGCAAGCCACTGTGGCCGCCACCACCGACACCGCGACCGAGGAAATCCGTCCGAAGCCCGATCGCGTGCCCGGGAGTGGACGCCTCGATATCCGTCTGGCGAGCACCGCGCTGACCGGCCTCGACGGGGCACTAGAGCACCTGCTCACGTACCCCTACGGATGCGTCGAGCAACAAACCTCACGTATCCGTCCCCTGCTGCTGGCCTCCGACTTGCTCGACGCCTTTGCGCTGGACCTCCCGCTTGAGGACCCCGAAGGGCTTGTAGACGAATGGAAGGGCGACCTGCAGGCGTTCTGGACCGGCACCGGCTTTGCTATGTGGCCCGGCAGCCGGCATGATCAGCCCTATCTGACCGGATACGTCACGCTGGCGCTGGCCGAACTGGACGAGGCGGGCCACGACCTGCCGCAGCCGCTGACGCGCAACGCGCTGGATGCGCTCGACGAAGCCGTCCGCGACTCGGATGCGCAACCCGACTACTACAGCGATGCCATGTGGTCCGACACGCGGGCGCTGATGCTGTACGCGCTGGCCCGTCATGGTCGCGTGCTGGAGTCGGAGCTGTCCGTGCTGGCCGACAACCCACCGGACTCGCCCGATGGGCTGAGCTACCTGCTGCGTGCGCTGCATGAGAGCGATGCATCGGTCTTGCGTACCCGTCGCGCCGCCATTGCCGAGCGCCTCGAAGAGCGGATTCGGGTGGAGGCCACACAAGCCTATCTGACCGCCCCCGATGACGATCAGTACGGTTGGATTTTTGCCAGCGATGCGCGCGCTACGGCGTTTGGCCTTTCGGCGTTGCTTACGCACGATGCCTCCTCCGACTTCCAGCCGCTGGCGCAGCGCATGGTGCAGTATCTGATGGATGAACGGACACAGGGGCACTGGACCTCGACCCAGGACAATGCAGCGGTGCTTGAAGCCTTTCGCGCCTACGTGGATGCGTACGAGGCCGATGCGCCGGACTTTGCCGCACGTGTGGAGTGGGCCGGCCAAACGCTGCTGGAGGCGTCATTCCGCGAATGGAGTCTGGAATCGCCCACCGCTACTGTACCCGATGCCGACCTGCCCAACGAAGTGACTCCGCTACACATCCACAAAGACGAGGGCCCTGGACGTCTGTACTACAGCGCGCGCTTGCGTGCAGAGACAATGGCACCGGTAGAGGCGCGCGAGCAGGGATTGCGCGTGGAGCGCACCATGGATGTGTTGGATCCGGATGGCGAGGTGGTAGGATCTGTACCCACCAATGCCGATGGGGCACGCCAACTGCAGGAAGGCGATCTGGTGCGTGTTACGCTGCGCGTGGAAGCGCCCACCGACCGCAATTACGTGGTGGTAGATGATCCGCTTCCGGCTGGGTTGGAGACGGTAAGCGGGGCTTTCGATACGGTGGATACAGGCGTGCTCGATGCCGCCGACACCGGACAAGATCGCTGGTGGGGGTCCTTCAACCATACCGAAATGCAGGATGAGCGCGTGCTGCTGTTCGGCGATATGATGCGCCGGGGCACGCATACTTATCGGTATGTGGCGCGGGCCACCACCGCAGGCACCTTTACGCATCCGGCTGCCGATGCTGAGATGATGTATCAGCCCGAAACCCGTGGCCGCACTGCCACCGAAGCGCTTGAGGTGATGGAAGACGAAACCCTGCGCTGAGGGGGAGACGGTCGTGCTGTGTCACCGGTCAATGTTTGGGTGACGCGGAGTCAATGATTCAGCTACGTTGTCAGGGGATATCCCGGGCCGCCATTGAACCGTGCTAAACAGATACGGAGTACCGCGAGGCCGTTCTATACGTGTCATGCTGAACGAAGTGAAGCATCGGGGCGCCTTGAGGCCCTTCGCGTGCGTATCATGAGCAAGTTCTTGGGAGGGGGCAGGGCCGCCCGCTCGCCAGGAGCTGTTGGGCGCGTGAGCGTGATAGCACCGGTGGGACGTTGCGGGCCTGGAGAGGCGGGGGCACGACACAGTCGCTCGTTCTGTTCGATTTGTTGCAATAAGACCGGGCGCGGCACACCACAGCCTGTTTTTGAAATCGGATGCTGTGAATGAGGGGTTAACGGACGGTGCAGTCGGCTTCAAATCGTGCATATTCATCCGGGATTAACCACCCCCCTGCTTGCCCCTACGAACGGGCTTCCCTACTTTGCGATGCAGGTTGACTGCTCTCCACACAGTCATTTGTGTTCTATCCACCCGCCCGCACTGCATTCATGGCTCTTGCCCCCGTTGTTTTTTTCGTGCTTGCCATCATCGCCATTGCCTCGGCAGTTGGGGTGCTGGTTGCGCGTAGCCCCATTTACAGTGCGCTTTCGCTCGTAATGAACCTGCTATGTGTGGCGGGGATTTATCTGACCATGAGCGCCTCCTTTATTGGCGTACTCCAGATTCTGGTGTATGCAGGGGCGATTATGGTGCTGGTGCTTTTTGTGATTATGCTATTGAACCTGGAGGCGTCCAGCATGAAAGAGTTGGGCGACGTGGGATGGGCGCCCATCGCCGGGTTTTTCTTGGGGGTTATCGTATTGGCTCAATTGCTATATACCATACTGACGGGCTTTGATGTGCCGATTGAGTCAGCGGTATCCGCTGAAGTGGCGGCTCAAACCGGCTCTGCAGAAACGCTGGGATTGATGCTCTTCACCGAGTACGCCCTGCACCTGCAGGTGGCTGCCCTCTTGCTGCTGGCCGCTGCTATTGGAGCCGTGATGTTAGCAAAACGCCACTTCGAGTAACCCCACAGAGTCCACTGCGGCTCGCGTACTCCGCCCTGTTTCCGTTTTTGATCAGCCTCTGCTGCTTTACTCATGGAAGTCGCTCTTGACTGGTATCTAGCCCTTAGCGCCGTTATGTTTACTGTTGGCGTGTTGGGGGTGCTGATTAAAAGTAATGCCATTGTCCTGCTGATGTGCGTTGAACTCATGCTGAATGCGGTCAACGTTGCTCTCGTCGGCTTTAGTCAATCGCTGGCCGACCCGACCGGACAGATGCTGGTCTTCTTTTCAATTTCGGTGGCTGCTGCCGAAGCGGCTATCGGGCTGGCGATTATCATTGCGATGTTTCGCAACAAGAACACGGTCAATATCAACGATATTCACCTGTTCAAGCACTAAGCGCCACCGCGTCGTGTTGGCGCGTTGCTCCTTTGTCTTGTATGGCTGCTGTGCCCGTTGGCAGAGCAGCTTGCCCTCACCCCTTTGATGTTGCCTCACGCTTCCGAGCATGGATCCTGAACTGCTGGTACGACTTATCCTTCTGCTCCCGCTGGCCGGTGCGCTGCTGTGTGGAGTGCTCCCCCTCTTCCAGGCGTCGTTGCGCACCAACGAGCGGCTGCTTGGCGCTGTTGGCACAGCAGCCGTAGCAGTGCCTTTTGCAATGGCCGTCTACCTGTTTGCTACGTATCCGGGCGAGGCGATCGTTGTTAACTTCTTCACGTGGATGGAGGCCGGGGGGCTTACCGTTGACTTTGCGTATCGCATTGACGAGCTCTCGCTCATCATGCTTCTGGTGGTGACCGGCGTAGGAAGCGTCATCCACTGGTACTCCACCGGCTATATGCATGGCGATCCTGGGTTCTGGCGCTTTTTTGCCTATCTGAACCTGTTCATCTTCGCCATGCTGAACCTCATCCTGGCCGACAACCTCGTCGTGCTGTTTCTTGGATGGGAAGGCGTGGGGCTGTGCTCGTACCTGCTCATCGGGTTCTGGTACACCGATCTCAAAAATAGCGAAGCCGCCAACAAGGCGTTTATCGTAAACCGCATTGGCGACTTTGCTTTCCTGCTCGCCATGTTCTTCCTCTTCCGCGAAGTGGGCGCGCTCGACTTCGGGACGCTCCTCGCTGAAGGACCAGGCATCGAGACAGGTGTGCTGGGATTCATTGTACTGCTGCTCTTCATTGGAGCCACCGGCAAAAGCGCGCAGATTCCGCTCTTCGTGTGGCTCCCCGACGCGATGGCCGGGCCCACGCCCGTGTCGGCGCTCATTCACGCGGCGACCATGGTGACCAGTGGCCTCTACCTGCTGGCGCGTCTCTCGCCGATGGTGCTTGAAGTGCCCCACATCATGGCTATCATTGCTGTGGTGGGAGCCCTCACTGCGATTGTGGCCGCCACCATTGCCATCACCCAGAACGACATCAAGAAGGTGCTGGCGTACTCCACCGTGTCGCAGCTCGGGTTTATGTTCATGGCAGCCGGCGTAGGCGCGTTCTTTGTCGCCATCTTTCACGTCGTTACCCACGCCTTCTTCAAAGGATGCCTCTTCCTCGCCTCCGGTAGTGTGATCCACTCGATGGAGCACGTTAAACATGACCTGGAGGATGAGGGGCGCGACATGAGCGACTTCGATCCGCAAGACATGCGCACGATGGGCGGGCTCAAAGAGTACATGCCCTCCACGCGCTGGACCTACCTCATATCCACCTTGGCCATTGCAGGGATTCCGCTGCTGGCCGGGTTTTTCTCCAAAGATGAGATCCTGTTCAAGACCTTCGAGATGGGCTACAGCGGGGCGTTCTACGGATATGTGGTGTGGGCCATTGCGATTGTTACGGCTCTGCTCACCGCGTTCTACATGCTACGCTCCTACATGCTCACCTTTGAGGGCACCCCGCGTTGGCCCGAGGCCGAATCGGTGCATGCCCACGAATCGCCTGTGTCAATGACCGGGCCGCTGTGGATTTTGGCGGGGCTCTCCGTTGTGGGCGGATACATCGGCCTCCCGGCTGTCATCCAGGGCGGCGATCTGAACTGGATTCACCAGTTCCTGGGCACGCCCTACGGCGGTCCGGTGGCCGAGCCGACCGACCTTGCGGCGGTGCCGCTTGCGCTGAAGTGGGCGTTGGTCGGACTCGGGTCGCTCGTGGCGATTGGCGGGGCGTATTGGGGCTACAAAGCGTATGCCCCATCGCGCGAACCCGCTAATGCGTTCGATGCCACGCTCCAAGATCGATTGGGTGGCGTCTACTCGTTCTGGGATGCGAAATACCACATCGACGACTTCTACAACGAAGTGATCGTAGATGGGCTTATGTCGATCTCTGAGAAGGTGCTCAACCCGTTGGATGCGAAAGGCATCGACGGCATTGTGAACGGGCTGGCCTCCCTCTCGCAGACGCTAAGCGATGCCGTGAGCCGCATGCAAACCGGCATCGTGCAAAATTACGCGCTGATGCTTGTTGTGGGCGTGGTGCTCGTGCTTGGGCTCGTCCTCTTTGGCGGATGATCGCCAACTGGTCTTGCAGGCGGTTTTTCCGCCGGTCGGGCCGTCTGCTTCTATTGCTCTCCTTCACTGCTTAACGTCGCGGAATACATGGACTTTATCACATCGCTGGTCATCTTTCTGCCGCTGTTGGGCGCGCTGGTGCTGCTGGCGCTTCCATCCGCCCGGGCGATCAAAATGACCGCCCTTGGAACGACCGTGGTTACGTTTGTGCTGTCCATCGGCCTGTTCATGGGGTACGACCCGGCTGCCGATACGAGCGCCGCGCCCCAACTGGTCGATGCGATGGCGTGGTTCCCGGAGGGCATCGACATCAAGTACTTTGTGGGCATCGACGGGCTGAACATCCTGCTCGTGCTCCTCACCACACTGCTGGGTCCCATCGTGGTGCTGGCCTCCTGGTTCTACATCGATCGCTATGAAAAGGGCTACTACGCTCTGCTCTTGGTTCTGCAAACCGGTATCACCGGCGTGTTTACGTCGTTTGATCTGGTGCTCTTCTACATTTTCTTTGAGCTCACGCTCATCCCCATGTACTTTATCATCGGGATATGGGGCGGCAAAGACCGGATTTACGCGGCCATCAAGTTTGTGCTGTATACGCTGGTCGGTTCGCTGCTGATGCTGGGCGGCGTGCTCTATCTTGGGTTTGCCGCTGGGGCCGCTCACGGCGTTGGCTTTACAACCGACTGGTACCTGCTGCTTGACTATACCATTCCGCTGGGTACGCAAACCTGGCTCTTCTTTGTGTTCGCGCTGGCGTTTGCCATTAAGGTGCCGCTCTTTCCGCTGCACACGTGGCTGCCGGATGCACACGTGCAAGCCCCCACCGGCGGCTCGGTCATTCTGGCCGGCGTGCTGCTGAAGATGGGTACCTACGGACTCATTCGCTTCTGCCTGCCGTTCTTCCCGAATGCCGCGCAAAGCGCCGCCGTGCTGATTGGAGCCCTCGCTGTGATTGGCATCATCTACGGCGCGCTCCTGGCCCGAGTACAGCCCGATGCCAAAAAGCTGGTCGCCTACTCCTCGGTGAGTCACCTGGGCTTTGTGGTGCTGGGCATCTTCGCCTTTACCACCGAAGCGATGCAGGGCGCCGTCATCCAAATGATTAATCACGGCATCTCAACCGGCGCGCTCTTCCTGCTGGTAGGCATGCTCTACGAGCGCCGCCACTCGCGCCTAATGGAGGACTACGGCGGCCTGGCGACCTCGGTGCCCATCCTCACCACGTTCATGATTCTGTCGGTGCTCGCGTCTGCCGGACTGCCGGGACTGAACGGATTCGTAGGTGAGTTCCTGATCCTACTGGGCGCCTTCAAGAGCACCGTGCTGGATAGTCCGATGCTGGTCGCACTGGCCACTACCGGCGTGATCCTGGCTGCCGTGTATTTGCTCCACATGGTGTACCGCACCTTCTTTGGCGAGCTAACGCACGAGGCCAACGCCGATATGCAGGACATGACGCCCCGCGAGTTTGCGCTGATGGCGCCGCTCGCTGTGCTGATGGTCGTGATGGGCTTCTTCCCACAGCCGTTCTTGAACCAGACGGCGGAAACGACCGACTTCCTGCTCGACACCATTGAAGAAAAGCGTGTAGCAGCTATCGAAGCCGATGAAGCGGATCAAACGGCAGCGGCAGCATCCGAAGCCGAGCCGCTCTTCGATGGTACCTACCGCGATGTGAACCTCAACGAGATGACTTCACTTGCTTCTGAATAACACGCTGCCTTCCTCCTATGGCTGACCGTACCCCCCTCGATTCCGATGCGATTCACGATGCGCTGGATGATCTGCCCGGTTGGTCGTTCGAAGACGATGCCCTTACGGCCTCGTTCGAACTGGCCGACTTTCAGGAAGCTGTAGCGTTTATCGTGCGCATTGGCTTTCATGCCGAAGCGCTGAACCACCACCCCGAGCTGTTCAATGTCTACAACACCGTAGACATTACGCTAACCACACACGACGCAGGCAATACCGTGACTGCGCTCGATGTGGAGATGGCTCGCCGCATCAACGACTGTATGCCATCCACCGCGTAACCCGTGCGTGGTGTGGCCTCCTTCCGACACCGATTTCACCCCTTAGCGAATCAACAGTATGGACCTCGCGCACGCATTCTCCACGATGTGGGCAGACCTGCCCGCTATCTTTTCGATGCTGATTGTAGGTTTGGTCGGCCTCGTTGTTGTGCTGGTGGAGGCTTTTCGGAATAAACACGCCAGCATTCCCTGGATGACCGCGGGCGCGCTTGGCCTGGCGATCGCCTGGGAAGTGACGCACCTTGGCGCCGAGCCTGGCACCGCCTTCTTTGACCATGTGCGTACGGGCGGCTTCGCTGCGTACGTGAATATCCTCATCCTGGGGGCGGCCCTGTTTACCGTTGCGGTCTCGCCCGCCTACCTAACGCGCATCGGGCGCAATTACGGCGAGGTGTATGGCTTGCTGCTCTTTGCTACCGTAGGCATGATCTTGCTGGGCACTGGCAACTCGCTGATCTCCATCTTTGTGGGGCTAGAGGCGATGTCGATTTGCCTCTATATCCTAGCCGGCCTGCTGCGTAACGACCGCGGCGGGATTGAAAGTGCGTTTAAGTATTTCCTGCTTGGGGCGTTTTCGACTGGGTTCTTCCTCTACGGCATTGCGCTGATGTATGGCACCACGGGGACGATGATTCTCCCCGAAATGGCTGGAGCATTCACCGATGGCGTACCAATGCTCTTTTGGGCAGGCGTTGGGCTTCTGCTCGTCGGCTTTGGCTTTAAGGTGAGCGCAGCCCCCTTCCATATGTGGACCCCCGATGTGTATCAGGGCACGCCCACGACCATCACCGGATACATGTCTACCGCTTCCAAAACAGCAGCCTTTGCAGCGCTTATTCTGGTGCTCTACTTTGCGCTGCCTCCAGAGCGGTGGAGCATGGTACTGGTTGTGCTGTCCATCATTACGATGGCTGTAGGCAATATCATGGCACTGCGCCAGGCTAACGTGAAACGGATGCTGGCATACTCGTCCATCGCCCACGCCGGGTACATGTTTGTGGGGCTGGCAAGCGGGATCCCTGCTGGATACAGCGGAGCCCTCTTCTACTTGTTGGTCTACACCCTCATGAACCTCGGGGCGTTTGGCGTTATGGCTATGCTGGAATGGGATGGCCACGCCGGACGCGAACAGACGCTCGACTCGCTCGCGGGGGCCGGACTCGAACGGCCCATCCTTGGGGCCTCAATGGCTGTGTTTATGTTTAGCCTGATTGGGTTTCCGCCGTTCGGTGGGTTCATCGGCAAGTATTTTCTCTTTGCTCCAGCCGTAGATGCCGGGCTCACCTGGCTGGTTATCATTGCCTTGCTCTTTAGCGCATTGTCGGCCTACTACTACCTGCGTGTGATCTACGTCTTCTACATGCAATCCCCTGACGAGGTGGAGGCTGCTTCAGCGGTTCCACAGGGGGCATTCATGCGCTTGTCAGGCATATCCACTATTGCGGTGGCTACTTGCGCGGTGCTGTTGCTGGTGCTGGGCGTGTTCTTCGGCGGCGTAACCGGACTGACCGAGACGCTCTTTACGGTTGATGCGATGGCGCAGACGCCGTAAACGTGCATCTTGGGGGCGTGCAGAAAGCGCCCCATCGATGTTCGGCGCAGCGCGTTGCGTCGCTACAGATGTACGTAGGCTTCCGAACCGATGTCTGTCATTTCTATTCTTTGCACCAACCTTGCTCTCGTGGCGATGCTCTGCGTCGCCACGCGGGCTGGGATGCTCCAGCGTCCCCGAGTCGCTCTCCAGTTCGTTCCCGCTCCCGACGGTGGGCGCAATCCCTCCCCCCTAAATCCCCCTCCTCCGAGGGAGACTTGGAGACTGCGCTCTGTACAGAACCGCCCGGGATATCCGCTATCGCTCCTGATCCCGGGCTAAGGAAACCCATAGCCGGGGACCGCTTGCGTCCCCGGCTATCAAGAAGCACGCCGCTAAACACGTACCTAGCGTCCCTAATCCACCACCTGTTTTCTTTACCTCGGGGGGGGGGTACGTCGGACGCAGAGCGTCCATTCGTCCGTCGCGACGCAGAGCATCGCGACGAGGATGCATGCCTGTTCTGGATCCTGGATCGCGCTCGCAGGCTCGCTTGCCTGTCCTGAACTCGATTCAGGATCCATTCCCCCGACTATTCCCCCGAGAAGACGCCCAGATGGGTTCTTGTTGTAGGATCCAACAGTCTCTCATTAAACAGGCGGTGGAGGCAACTAACGTTAAATAAACAACATAGCGAAGAAAAAGTTATGTGCAAGGACTAGTCTCCCTGGGAGAGAGGGAACAAGGGTGAGGGGGGAACCAATCGAAAACCAGTATGCTGGCAAGAGCAGTGAATGCAAGGGCAGAGCGGTGCATGCCCAGGACGGACGTGTGAGGACACTTAGTCCAGAACAAACGGTTCGGATCGGTGTGGACGCTATTAGAAGACACTGCTTCTCGACACCCCCCAACACAAAAAACCCGATCGGCGGGAGAACGCCAATCGGGTTTTTTGTAGCTCGGTTGCTGTAGCGGGGGCGGGATTCGAACCCGCGACCTTCGGGTTATGAGCCCGATGAGCTACCAGCTGCTCTACCCCGCGATATACCATCTTAGGAATGCTGCGGATCGTCCGCGCGTCATCTTGCGCTGCAGCATAGTAATAGACCTCTCCAACACCTTTTTGTTCTATGGAACCGCGCGTTTCACTGCTCTTTTGCATAGTTGTGGCCTAACGCGAAATTTTGGTCATCCTCCTGCAATTGGGATGTCCATTTGCTACTCTGCATGCAACGCTCCCTAAAATATCTTTGCGTGCTTCCCATACCGCAATGGCAGACCTCCACCCGTTTCGCGCTGTTCGTCCCTCCTCCGAAGTCGTTGCTGATGTATGCTGCGTGCCGTACGACGTGGTAAGCATGGAAGAGGCCCATGCATTGGCACAAGGGCGCTCGCGTTCCTTTCTTCGCGTTATACGTCCCGAAGTCGATTTGCCGGGAACCACTGATCCACACGCCGATGCGGTGTATGACAAAGGGGCCGAGAATATGCGCGCCTTCATTGATGCCTCCTACACCGTGCGCGAAGACGAACCCAGCCTGTATGTGTATCAGGTGGACACGGGAGACCACTCCCAGACCGGCGTGTTTGGATGCGTATCCGTGCGCGATTATGCCCAGGGCGTAATCCTTAAACACGAAGCCACGCGCCCCGACAAGGTGGCCGACCGGGCGCGTCACATTGAGGCGCAACAGGCCCATGCCGAACCAGTTATGCTCACCTACCGAGACCGTCCGGTGTTGAACCGGCTTACCACGGCTGTGACAGAAACCGCGCCGCTGTTCGATTTCGAAGATGGTACGTCGCGGCATCGGCTGTGGCGCATCACCGACCCGGCACCGTGGGTTGAGGCGTTTGCAGATGTGTCGCACCTGTACGTGGCCGACGGCCATCACCGCTGCAAAGCAGCCCATCAAGTGGCGCGTGGACGCCAGTCTAACGGGACGGGCACGCCTGAAGCGGCGTATTTTCCCGCGGTCTTGTTTCCGATGGGACAGATGCACATTATGGCCTACCACCGGGTGCTGCACAACCTGGAATGCAGCGCCGCCGAACTCCTCGATCAGTTCGAGGCGCGGTACACACTGAAGCGTAACGTGGACTACCGCACGCCCCGCCAGAAGGGGCACGTCTGTGTGTATGCCGAGAGCGCCTGGCACGACCTGACCTTGCCTCCTGCGCAGGGCCCCCGCACCGTTGATCACCTCGATGCCGCGCGCCTTACCGACGGTGTGCTACGCCCCTTACTGAACCTGACCGACCCGCGCCGCGATGACCGAATCGACTACGTGGGCGGCATACGCGGACCCGAGGCGCTCTCGGATCGTGTTGACACCGGTGCCGCAGCCGTTGGCCTTGCGATGTATCCGACGGCTATTGAAGAGCTAGTCACCGTGTCTGACGAGGGCGACCTCATGCCGCCCAAGTCGACCTGGTTCGAGCCCAAACTCATCAGCGGAATGCTCGTCCACACATTTTAGCACCTGCCTGCGGCGCCTGCCTAGGTCGCGTGTAGTACCGTACCGATACAGCTTTCCTTGCGCTTTTGGAGATCCACTGTAGGGTGGACGCCGAGAGTGTGCACCTAAGCGATATGAGGGCGTCAAGGCCACGGAGCCTGTTGAGGTTGGAGCCGGTATGGGGAGACACCACGCTGCGTCGCATCCCTCTACACATATATCTCGAAATACAACCCTTTATCTATGCCAGATACCACGACGTACACCGGCAAAGACATTCAAGTGCTCGAAGGGCTGGAGCCGGTGCGCAAGCGGCCCGGCATGTATATTGGCGGTACGGGGAAGCCCGGGCTGCACCATATGCTGTGGGAGGTGGTGGATAACGCCGTTGACGAGGCCACCAACGGCTATGCCTCGTACATTGATGTGGTGCTGCATGAGGATGGGCAGAGCATGACCGTGCGCGACAACGGGCGCGGCATCCCGGTGGATGTACACCCGGAGAAGGGCACTTCAACGCTGCAGCTGATCCTGACCACGCTGCACTCCGGCGGCAAGTTTGACGGCAGCAACTACATCACCTCGGGCGGACTGCACGGGGTGGGCGCCTCGGTGGTAAATGCGCTCTCGGAGGAGATGATTGCGACCGTGAAACGCGATGGCGGGGCCCACCGGCAGCAGTACCGGGCGGGCACGCCACTGGGTGATGTGGAGCAGATTGAGGATGACCCGCACGGGACCGGCACCGAGATCTTTTTTCGTCCGGATGCGAGCATCTTCGAATCGACCACGTTCGACCCGGCCTGGATCAAGGAGACGCTGGAGGTGAAGACCTTCCTGAATCGGTCGCTCAAGATCGTGTTCAAGGACGAGGTGAACGACGAGCGCCATGTCTTTCAGCATGAGGGCGGCATCGTGGAGTATCTTGAGCACATCCTGGAGGATCTGCAGGTGGCGCCGATCCACGACGATGTGTTTTCGCTGGTGGATGACGACTTTGAGGGCGACGGGCGGCTGGAGGTGGCCTTGCAGTGGACCGATGCGCCGAAGCCGAAGATTCTGTCGTACGTGAACGGCATCCCCACGCAGGATGGCGGCACCCACGAGCAGGGGCTGCGCCGCGCGGTGCGCACTACGCTGCGGGCGTACATGGATACGCACGACCTGGTGCCGCACCGGCTCGACATTGCCAGCGACGACACCCGCGAGGGGCTCGTGGCGATTGTGAACCTGTTTCATGTGGACCCGCAGTTTCAGGGGCAGACAAAGGACAAGCTCAACAACCCCGAGGTGCGCTCGCAGGTGAGCGGCTCGGTACGCGTGGAGCTGGAGCAGTACCTGAACGACCATCCGACCACGGGTGAGGCCATTGCCACCCGTGTAATTCAGGCCGCCAAAGCCCGCAAGGCCAGCCGCAGTGCCGCCTCGCGGGCCCGCAAGAGCAGCAGCAAATCGCGTCGCCTGAACCTGCCCGGTAAGCTGGCCGACTGCTCGTCGGATGTGCCGAGCGAGTGCGAGCTATTTATCGTGGAGGGGGATTCGGCAGGCGGATCCGCCAAGCAGGCCCGCGACCGTGCCACGCAGGCGGTGCTTCCGCTGCGCGGGAAGGTGCTGAACGCCGAGCAGGCCTCGCTGAAGCGGGTGCAGAACAACAAGGAGCTATCCAACATCGTGCAGGCGCTGGGGTGCGGGCTCGGCGAGGGCTTCAACCTGAATCACCTGCGCTACCACAAGATCATCCTCTTGATGGATGCGGATTCGGACGGCCACCACATCTCAACGCTGCTCCTGACGTTCTTTTATCGCTACCTGACGCCGCTGATTGAGGGCGGCTACGTGTACATTGCCCAGCCGCCGCTCTACCGCATCGACGCCGGCAAGGAGACTCACTGGGCGCTTGATGACGCTCAGCGCGACGCGATTATCGATGAGATTAAGAGCGACGGCCGCAACCTGAACGTGGACATTCAGCGCTTCAAGGGCCTGGGCGAGATGATGCCGAAGACGCTCAACGAGACCACGCTCGACCGTGACAAGCGTCGCCTGTTGGAGGTTACGATTCCGGACACGGAGCGCCTGCACACCGAGCAGACCATCACCGACCTGATGGGCCGCGACACGTCGGCGCGCTTCAACTTCATCATGCAGCACGCGACGGAAGCGGATGAGCTGGATGTGTAGGGGGGCGATTTGTTAGGGACGCTGGAGCGTCCGAGCTCGCGTGGCGACGCGGAGGGGCCGCAAGGTCATGCCTGTGGTGCATCGCCACGAGATGCAGAATATTGTCGGGCTGCCAGTCATCCTGACGCCACCAGGCGGAAGGATCTCAACGCCCTGCCTACGGGCTCGCCACGTCCGGGGCGCGTAGGGTACACCTCGCGCACACTGAGCAGCAGAGCCCCCTGGCCACACAGCGCTGAGATGCTTCACTATGTTCAGCATGACAAACATGGCATGATGTCCAGCGAAGTCTAGTGGTTCGGTACGCGGACCATCAGCATAAACCGCAGCCGGGGATATGGCAATTAGGCAGATAGATGGGTCCAAGTCTCGCCAAAATACTGCACCTCTCGTCGGATGTTATCTGCAGCGGGTCCGTCCTTGAGAGCTGAAGGCATCCCCAGGTCAACGTGGTAACGCTCCCGCAGGTACGGAATCTCGTCGTGAAGGGCTTGCTTTAGGTCTGCGAGGGTCGTCATGGCACTGAAGATAACATGTTCGTTTTTGCTTCATACTCGATACGCGACTTGTAGGGTTCATGGTGGTCAACAGTCCGCAGGATCTGCCCGGTCTGTGTGTCGCACGCTCAGTGAAACAAAAGGCAACGCCAGATGAGCTGTGTATGTAAAGGAAAAGGGAACGTCTGCCTTATTGCAAGATAGTCACATCTTGAAGCAGGCACTCCGACAAAACAAGGTGGGGCGATGGTAAACGAGCGGACGTTCAACGAAGAGCAAATCCGGGATGTAATTAAGCGGGCGGCAGAGATTCAGGCCGCCTCATCCTCGCGCGAAGGGGCATCGCAACTAACGCTGCAGGAACTGGAAGAGGCTGCTGAAAGCGCAGGAGTCGATCCAGGGCATGTGCGTCAGGCTGTTCGGGAGATGGATGCCGCCCGTGTGACTGGCGGCAAGACTGAAACCAATCGCTCGCACATCTTCGTAGAGCGCTGGGTCAGCCGTCCGATGACCGATGACATGACCGAAACGATTCAGGCCGAGCTAAGCCACCGGCTTGGGGTACCGGTGAATTGGTCGATTGAGAGCCCCTTTGAGTGGTGCTCCACCAAACAGATTGGAGACACGTGGGAGTTGACCCATCGGGAGTTTATGGATACGAAGCTGCGTGTATCGGTGCGGCCCCATGGCGATCAGACCCACGTGCGTTTGGCGGAGAAGTATTCAGTGGGAGGCTATCCGGTACTTGAGTCCATGGCGTTCAGTGCGGCAGCAGCAGGCGTTTCCGTGCCCATCCTCATGGCGGTGTCAGTAGCCCCCGTATGGATTGTCACGATCTGTGCACTCATTTTCTTGGTGGCGTCACCTGCCATCTATGCAGGGCTGACCATGTACAAGCGGTCCAAACAGGAGTCGCTTGAGACCTTAGCCGATCAGGTGTGTGATGCGGTGGTTGGTAGCGAAGCACCGTCGGGATCCGCCCGTACCACGGTAGCCAGCAAGCAAACACAGCCAACATCTGACACGGAAGAGGTCTCTTCTGAATCAGGGGGGCAGCCCAGCCCAAGGTCTCGCACTCGGGTGTAGTGTTGTGTCGCTGCGCTCGCAATGACAAGGGTGCGGGTTTTTCTCGGTGCGTTAGGGCCGAAGATAGACGTGTGACAGAGCAGTAGGCACGTCCTCAGATGTGGTCAGACGCTGTTCTCTTGATCGGAAGGAAGGTCACTTAGAAACGGGGTTCTGGGGATGCGATCCCGTTTCCATGCTTCGTTGATATTGGTTGTCTTGATTCGTTACTTAACGATGTCTCCATGCGGTCATTGTGGAGGTTCTCTTTTTCTGCAAGCAGCTGTCATGCGGCTGTTTGTGTACAAAGAAACAGTGCGCCCATGTCTAATGATTGTGTACCAGCCTCATGGATGATTCGAGTCTGCATCGACGTATTGAAGCGTTAGCCCACGACGCCCTCACGCGTCCGCCTGAGGAGCGGGAGGCCTTTTTGGATAAGGTCTGCCCCACGCAGATGATTAAGGAGGCGGTGCGTGCCCATATCGCTCAGATGGAAGGCACCGACTCCACTGAGCCGATGCCCGACGCGCAAGCGCCCACGGTGCCGTACACAGGGGCAGATACAAAGCTCATGGAGGCCGACCGTGATGATGCAGAAGACGATCGTTCAGATGATGAGTTAGCGGATGCACGGGGCAAAGGCCTTGCGGAGAAGCCCCCTGCAGAAGAGCCTGGTTCCTCTGCCCCCGAAGCGTTCGAGGCCACGCGTACCCGCACCGACCCGCCGCCTTCTGCGGATGCCTCTCGGCGCGACGAACCATCGGACGACGAACCATCGGACGACGAACCATCGGACGATGAACCATCGGACGGGTCGTCGCCCCATGAGCCCACTCGCACTCGCACGGCTCCGCCTCCGTCGAGCGTCTCGGGGTCGCAGATGTCCGGCACCGATGCACCAGGCGATGGAGGATCGGACGGTGGGGGATCAGACGATGGATTGCCCTCCTTCGACACGTTGGGGGCGTCAATCACGCCGCCTGCGCCGGGGAGTTCGCATCCGGAGCGCATTGGGCCGTGGCGCCTGGAGCGCCAAATTGGCCGCGGCGGCATGGGGGCGGTCTACCTGGCCGAGCGCGCCGACGGGCAGTTTCAGCAGCGGGCCGCGCTGAAGCTCATTCGCCACGACCTGGGGGCCTCCGCGCAGCAGCGCTTTCTGGGCGAACGGCAGATTCTGGCGCAATTACAGCACCCGAACATTGCGCATCTGCTCGATGGGGGCGTAACGGAGGACGGGCGGCCCTACTTTGCGATGGAGTACGTAGACGGTACGCCGCTGAATACGTACTGCAACGAGAACAACCTGGGAGTCGAAGCGCGGCTGCAGCTGTTTCAGCAGATCTGCGAGGCGGTTCAGTTTGCGCACCGGAATCTGATTGTACACCGCGACCTGAAGCCAGGCAACATTCTGGTGACGGATCCGGGGACGCATGTAGCGGCGGGGACCGACCCCTCGGGCGGAAGCGGCCCACAGGTGAAGCTGTTAGACTTCGGGATTGCTAAGGCGTTAGAGGGGGCGGAGGCGGTGCAATCGTATACCCGCACAGGTGAAGGCGGCCCGATGACGCCGTCGTACGCGGCCCCGGAGCAGGTGCAGGGCGAGGCGATCACGACAGCCACGGACGTGTACGCGCTTGGCGTGGTGCTGTGCGAGCTATTGACCGGCGTGTTGCCCTACGATGTGCGTGGGCGTCCGATGGTGGAGGCGGTGCAAGTGATTGCCGAGGAGGAGCCAGAGCGGCTAAGCGCGCTGATTGACGCTGAACATTCCGAGCAGGTCCTTAGCGCGTCTGATCTTTCAGCGGAAGCGCTCAAAACGCGGCTGCAGGGCGATTTGGAGGTGATGGTCCGCAAGGCGCTGCGCAAGGAGCCGGAGCGGCGCTACACCTCGGCAGCCGAGTTCGGTCAGGATATCAATCGGCACTTGAACGGCTTGCCGGTGGAGGCGCGCCCGGCGACGACGGGGTACCGGCTGCGTCGATTTATCGCGCGCAATCGTCCGGCAGTGATGGGGGCAAGCGCGGCGGTTGTTGCGCTGATCCTGGGACTGGGCGTAGCGATCTGGCAGGGCCAGGTGGCGGCGACGGAGCGCGACCGGGCGCAGCAGCAGGCTGAACGGGCGGAGGCGGTGCAGACGTTCTTGGTGGACATGATTGGCCGGGCGGCGCCAGCAGTGACGGGTGGAGAAGAACTTACGGTCCGCGAGGTGCTGGATGAGGCCGATGCGGAGTTGGCCACTCCGACGCTGCAGGAACAGCCTCAAGTCAGCATCGAAGTGCGACAGACGATCTCTGACATGTATCGCCTGCTTGATCGTCATGATGCGTCGGTGGCGCAGGCGCACGAGGCCTACGAAACGAGCAGAGAGGCATTTGGCCCCGACGCCCCTCGCACGCTTCAGGCAGCCGGGCTGTATGGAGGGGCGTTGCTAAGCGGTGGGGAGACGGAGGAGGCAGAGCGTTTGTTCAGCGAAACAGTGCCACGTCTTGCGTCCGCGCAGGTTGATCCGGAGACCCGCTTTACGGTGCTTGCATCCCACGGCGACGTGTTGCGCACGCAGGCCCATCTCGACAGTGCCGAGGTCACGCTGCAGCAAGCGCTTGATTGGCACGATCAGATGGCGTCTGTCGATACGCTTGGGAAAGCTGGGGTGTTGAACAGTCTGGGAAGCGTTTATCGAGACCAAGAGCGTCTTGATGAAGCCGAAGAAATGTATCAACAGGCCTTGGCTCTTATGGGGGATGAGGTTACCGGAAGCCGAGGTCCTCTACAAGATGACTTGCTAAACAGCCTGGCTATTGTGCATCGGCAACGAGGCAACTACGACGAAGCTGAACAGATGTATCGAGAAGCGCTGGATCTTTCAACCACGTTGTATGGCGAAGAATCTGGCGTAACGGCACGCGCGGTGACAAACCTTAGTCGGCTCTTGCATGATCGAGGCCAATTGGAGGAGGCCGATGAGTTAAGTGCTCGTGCCGTGCGTTTGCACCGTGCCATCTATGGAGACGAAGACTATCGGACGGGCTTTGCGCTGTTTTCTAGAGCGCGTGTGCAGCGCGATCAAGATCAACTCGACGCGGCAAGTACCACGGCAGAGGAGGCGCTTAATCTGTTTCAGGAGGAGTTTGGAGCTGTGCATCCGCATACGGCCACACTAAATGGTATGTTGACTCGCATCTATATCAACATGGGTATGTTCGACCGGGCAGAGCAGCACGGCACTGAGGCCCTCGACGCTTACTATGCTCTCGCTGACAGTACGGATGCCAATGTCGCGGTTATGCAGAGCCGGCTTGGGCGGGTGTACACCGAACAAGGACGCTACAACGAGGCGGAAGAGCACTTGCTTCAGGCCCTTGATATCCAGACCAATATCCACGAAAACCCATCACGCGCTGCCGACACCCGGGCACGGTTGGGGAATCTCTACGAGGCGTGGGGACGCCCCGGAGCGGCTGATCAGTTCGACGGCGAGGATCAACAGGCCGAAGAGTAAGGGGCTTAAAAAACCGTGTCTTGACGGACGTATCATTGCGAGCGCAGCGAACGGGTAGGTCCATATAAGGTAATGGATCATCCCGATATATACTGGTATATAGTTGTGCAGACGTAAATTTCGGTGCGACTGTACGCCGTTGCTATTGTCTGCTTTATTTCCTTGCTTAACATCACCTCCACAAGTCAATTGTAGGGTGTACTCTTTTCTTAATATACAGCTGTCATGTAGCTGTTTTCCACAAAGCACAGCGCGCCTTTGGCTACTGATTGCGTATCAGCCGTATGGATGACTCCAGTTTGTATCGACGTATTGAAGCGTTGGCTCACGACGCCCTCACGCGTCCGCCTGAGGAGCGGGAGGCCTTTTTGGATAAGGTCTGCCCCACGCAGATGATTAAGGAGGCGGTGCGTGCCCATATCGCTCAGATGGAAGGCACCGACTCCACTGAGCCGATGCCCGACGCGCAAGCGCCCACGGTGCCGTACACAGGGGCAGATACAAAGCTCATGGAGGCCGACCGTGATGATGCAGAAGACGATCGTTCAGATGATGAGTTAGCGGATGCACGGGGCAAAGGCCTTGCGGAGAAGCCCCCTGCAGAAGAGCCTGGTTCCTCTGCCCCCGAAGCGTTCGAGGCCACGCGTACCCGCACCGACCCGCCGCCTTCTGCGGATGCCTCTCGGCGCGACGAACCATCGGAAGACGAACCATCGGACGGGTCGTCGCCCCATGAGCCCACTCGCACTCGCACGGCTCCGCCTCCGTCGAGCGTCTCGGGGTCGCAGATGTCCGGCACCGATGCACCAGGCGATGGAGGATCGGACGGTGGGGGATCAGACGATGGATTGCCCTCCTTCGACACGTTGGGGGCCTCCATCACGCCGCCTGCGCCGGGGAGTTCGCATCCGGAGCGCATTGGGCCGTGGCGCTTGGAACGCCCAATTGGGCGCGGCGGCATGGGGGCGGTCTACCTGGCCGAGCGCGCCGACGGGCAGTTTCAGCAGCGGGCCGCGCTGAAGCTCATTCGCCATGACCTTGGCCCCTCGGCCCAGCAGCGCTTTCTGGGCGAGCGGCAGATTCTGGCGCAGCTGCAGCACCCGAACATTGCGCATCTGCTCGACGGGGGCGTAACGGAGGACG
The DNA here is from genome assembly GCF_055379935.1 of Natronotalea proteinilytica. NCBI lineage: Bacteria > Pseudomonadati > Rhodothermota > Rhodothermia > Rhodothermales > Salisaetaceae > Natronotalea > Natronotalea proteinilytica. The sequence continues at coordinate 912,833 of NZ_AP043947.1, forward strand.
GGCGGCCCTACTTTGCGATGGAGTACGTAGACGGCACGCCGCTGAATACGTACTGCAACGAGAACAATCTGGGAGTGGAAGCGCGGCTGCGGCTGTTTCAACAGATCTGCGATGCGGTCCAGTTTGCGCACCGGAATCTGATTGTCCACCGCGACCTGAAGCCGGGCAACATCTTGGTGACCGATCCGGGTACACATGTAGCGGCGGGGACCGATCCCTCGGCAGGTACCGCCTCCTCGGCAGGCGGTGGCCCGCAGGTGAAGCTGTTGGACTTTGGGATTGCCAAGGCGCTGGAGGGGGCCGAGGCGGTGCAATCGTACACCCGCACGGGCGAGGGCGGCCCGATGACGCCGTCGTACGCGGCCCCGGAGCAGGTGCAGGGGGAGGCGATCACGACAGCGACGGACGTGTACGCGCTTGGCGTGGTGCTGTGCGAGCTATTGACCGGCGCGTTGCCCTACGACGTACGCGGGCGCCCGATGGTGGAGGCGGTGCAGGTGATTGCCGACGACACGCCCGAACGGTTAAGCATGCTGGTTGACACAGATTCATTAGGCAGTGAGTCCACTGAAGCGGTGCTCACCGCGTGCGATATGTCGGCAGAAGCGCTCAAAACGCGCTTGCAAGGCGACCTGGAGGTGATGGTCCGCAAGGCGCTGCGCAAGGAGCCGGAGCGGCGCTACACCTCGGCAGCCGAGTTTGGGCAAGACATCAACCGGCATCTGAACGGCTTGCCGGTGGAGGCGCGCCCGGCGACGACGGGGTACCGGCTGCGTCGGTTTATCGCGCGTAATCGTCCGGCAGTGATGGGAGCAAGCGCGGCGGTTGTTGCACTGATACTGGGGTTAGGCGTAGCGATCTGGCAGGGCCAGGTGGCGGCGACGGAGCGCGACCGGGCTCAGCAGCAGGCCGAGCGGGCGGAAGCAGTGCAGACGTTCTTGGTGGACATGATTGGGCGTGCGGCGCCGGCGGTGACTGGGGGGGAAGAGCTTACGGTGCGCGAGGTGCTGGGCGAGGCCGATGCGGAGCTAGCCACCCCGACGCTTCAGGAGCAGCCCGAGGTGGGTATGGAGGTGCGGCAGACGTTAGGACGGATGTATCTCTTGCTCGATCGTTTTGAAGAAGGGGTAGCCCAGACACAAGAGGCATTCGAAATCAGTCAAAACGAATACGGAGATGACCACCCTGAAACATTGAGCGCTGCTGCTAACTACGGGCATGCACTTTTTCAAAACAACCAACTATCAGAAGCAGATAGTTTGTTCTCATCTTTGCTTCCAGTTCTTGATTCTGAAAACATCCCAACGGATCTCCGATTCCGTATGAAGTCGCGCTATGGAGAGGTCTTGGCTGAAAAATCAGAGTCTGATCGTGCAGAATCTATGCTCAAAACGGCTCTGGATGGATATGAACGTGCTCGGCAACGAGACACGCTGGAAATGGCAGGCACACTTTCAGCGTTGGGCACTTTGTATCGGCAAGAAAACCGCCTGGACGAAGCAGAAGAAATGTATCGCTATGCATTGTCCATATCAGAAGCGCGTGAGCATCCGGAACAGCGTCGCGTAGAACCCACGGTATTAAATAATCTGGCGTTGGTGTACCGGGATCAGGAGAACTACACCCGTGCTGTAGAAATGTATCGTCGCTCACTCGATCTGTCTATTTCCCTGTACGGACGCGAAACCAGTGTGAGTGCCCGCGTTATGTATAACCTCGCGTCTACGCTGCGCAGCAAAAGCGAATATTTGAGGGCGCAGGAAGGCGAGAATGCGCCTGCCCTTCAGGAAGCGGAGGCTACGCTCAACGAAGCCGACGAAAAAAGTAGGGCGTCACTAGCGTTACACCGTGAACTGTTTGGAGACACGCATCCACAAATCGGTTCTGCGCTTTTTGTACGGGTAGACGTATTGCGTAGCCAGGAGCGACTTGAAGAAGGGATTTCTCTTGCTGAAGAAGCGCTTGCTATATATGAACAAGCGTTCGGCAGTTCGCATCCCGTTACGGCTATCGTGTATGGTATCTTGGGGGAGATGCATCACGATATGGGAGCGTCTTCGGTGGCCTTGGCGTATGCGCAAGAAGCACTCAACCAGTTCAAATCTATATATGGCGAGGACGCTCCGCATAATCGTGTTGCTTATGCGCAGAGCCATCTTGGCGCGGTACACACCGAACTCGGAAATTACGAACAGGCAGAAACGCTTTTGAGCGAAGCAGCCGATGCGCAGGAGGTGCTCAATGATCAGGAGAATCTCTCCATTACGCACTCAAGATTGGTCGACCTTTACCAGGCGTGGGGGCGCCCCGAAGCGGCTGATCAGTTCGACGGCGCGGATCAACAGGCCGATACGTAAACCACGATCTCAGAAGCTTGTCTGGGGTACGTATTTAGTGCGGTTCAATGACCGCCCGGGATATCCGCTTCGCTTCTGATCCCGGGCTACGGAACGAGACGAGGTGAGTCTAACCCATAGCCGGAGACCGCTTGCGTCCCCGGGGACCTTCCAAAATTGACACGTGACCTCACTTATCCACGCGTGAGGCGTTCAATGAGATCTTGGTGCTGCGGATATGCGTCCACCAGTGTAGCACGATCGGGCGCCGCAAAATCGGCAAACTCGAATCCGGGGGCTACAGTGCATCCCACCAGGGTGTAGCTGTCTGGCGTGTCCACGGTAGCGGCAAACAGATGTTCACGCGGCACAACGACCTGCAGCGACTGCCCCGCCGCCAGGTCGCGCCCCAACGTAGGCTGCGAGAGCGTGCCCGAATCCGGGTCAATGATGTGTAGCGTGCAGGGGGATCCAGCGTAAAAGTGCCAGATTTCCTCCTGCTGGATACGGTGGAAGGCCGAAAAGTCGGGATGCTCTAGCAGATAGTAAATGGAGGTGCTAAACGATCGCTTGCTTTCGAAGCGTCGGGGAAGCGCCTCCGCCGAAATGGACTCGTCAGAGCGATACACCTCGTGGTACATGCCGCCTTCCTCAGGTAACGGCTTCAAGTTCAGATGCTCAATCCAATCATCCGCGGTAGGCATAGGAGGGTAAGAGATTGTTTAGTATAGCGTGATGCTGTTTGTGTGTTGGGCTTTCCTGTTTGTCGGAATCACGTGGCTACCTTTGCCACAAACCCGTTTCGAGATAAGGACATCACCATCAAGGTGTAACGTTTTCATTGTAAAGTTTTGTCAACATTGAATACGGTCAATCTTTTGTTTTGCTTGCAATTTGCATGCAAAAGTAAAAGCGAGAACGTTTCGTTCGATGATCTCCTGACTGACGCCCTGCACCAACTATGGATATGTACCAAGCCGTACTTGATAATGCCGCATTAGCATCTTCGATATACGTAAACATCGCACTAGCTGGGCTTACGATTCTCGTGATCGCGTTTATGTCGCGGAGTATCACAGATTCGAGGGCCAATCTAATCACGATGGCCACCCTCATGATCTCCGTGGTGTCCATCTCCAGTTACATGGGGCTGGCCTCGGGGCTCACCATTGACACGCTGGTGATGCCAGAAGGACATCCGCTAGCTGGTGAGGAGGTTATCTCACTTTGGGGACGGTACCTAACCTGGGCCTTCTCGACCCCCTTCATTTTGCTGGCTCTCGGCTTATTGGCTGGAAGCACCACCGATAAAATCTTCTCGGCCATCGTGCTCGATGTGTTCATGTGTCTGACGGGGCTGGCTGCCGCGCTCACTACGAGCAGCCTTGCCATGCGCTGGTTCTGGTATGCGCTGAGTACCGCCTTCTTTCTCGGTGTGCTCTATTACCTCCTGGTCGAATGGCCTCGTGAAGCCGAGAAGCAAGGCACTGGCGACATCTTCAATACATTGAAGCTGCTCACAGTCTTCATGTGGATCGGCTATCCCATTGTATGGGCCCTTGGCAATGAAGGGCTGGCCATACTCGAAGTCGGAACGACGTCCTGGGCATATAGCTTCCTGGATATCGTTGCGAAGTACATCTTCACGATTCTGCTTGTGCTGTACGTGAAGAAAGAGCCTGAATCGGTTACGTCAGCACCCGCTACGGCATCGGCCACGGCCTAACAAGAGTAGGTTCCAACGCTTGTTGAGTCACCCTGCCAAAGCCCAGTCTCTTGCGAGGCCGGGCTTTGGCTATTTTCTGTTGCCCTGGCGTATCCCACTGAAGAGTGCAGTGCAAGACGCTCAGTACTGCGCAGGCTGGCCTTCTTCAGGAATAGAGGCTTCGATAAACTCGCGGATGTGTTCGTTGGAGGTGACCAAGTCCTCATCGCGCAAGTACATCATGTGGCCACTCTCATAGCCCTCAAATCGCATCCGCTCGGCCAGCCGGCCACTCGGATCCATATTCCACAGCACATACTTGGCCGAAAAGTAGTCGGTTGCTCCGTCGTAATAGCCCGACTGCACCATCACATGCAGGAATGGATTCTGGGCCATAGCCTGACGCAGATCTTCCGCTACGTCATAGTCTCCGCGTCCGGCCCATGGGTGTACAGATCCAAACACGTTATACTGCAGATCGGTGTCGAAACCCAGGTCGTCGCGGAGGTAGGTGTTGATGGCAGGCGTAAAGGCATGATTCCACGCCGTAAGTTCGGGCGGATAGTCGTAGCGCTCGCCTGCATCCTGCCGGTCGATGCCTTTGTACCGCGAGTCGAGTCGTCCAATGGTGTACCCCTCGTCACGCAGCAGCTCTTTCCAAAAGTAGGAAGCCGGCATGGCCAGATTATGGTTCAAGATGGTTTGCTTAGAGACACCCGCATAGCGTGCTACCTCATCAGCAATGGTCTCGCGGCGCTCTTCATCCAGCATCCCCCCACGCGAAAGGGCAGGCACAAACACGTCAAGCGTATAGTCTTCCACCTCATCTAGAAGATCCAATAACTCGCGTTCTTGCAAATCGGCGTCCAGCTTTTCATGATACCACGCAGCCGCGGTGTAGTACGGTAGCTTCAGCGCCTGTGAGCGCGGAGAAGGACCCGGCGGTTGCATGCCAAGTCCGGTAGGAGATACCAGAATCACGCCGTTCAGATACATCCAGTGGCGGTTTTGAAGTGCACCCGCCAGTCCGGCCACGCGCGTACTGCCGTAGCTTTCACCGATCAGATATTTCGGAGACGTCCACCGCCCTTCGCGCGAAACAAACACATCGATCCAATCGGCCAGATACGTGATGTCCTCCATGGTGCCAAAGAACTGACTGTCTTCAGCATCCTCATCCACAATGCGTGAGAAGCCCGTGTTTACCGGGTTCACGTACAATATGTCGGCCACGTCAATGATCGACTCCGGATTATCCTCAATGCCGTACGGCTGAATCGGGTAGCCTTCTGCATCAATCTTTAGCAGCTTCGGACTGGTGTAGCCCAGGTGCATCCACAGCGATCCTGAGCCCGGTCCTCCGTTAAACGAAATAGCGAGCGGACGCTCTTCGGAGTCGTCTACGTCGGTGCGTTCATAGTACGTGTAATGCAACGACGCCATGGCATGCCCTTCCTCAGGATGATACACTGGCTGTGTGCCGGTGGTCACATCGTAGGGCACCGTCTCACCGTCAATCTCCACGGAGGCACTGCTCGTAATCGTTGTGTCAATCGGAAGCGCTCTCTTATGGTCGGTCGCCTCATACGGGTCTTTGGGAGCCTCTTGCGCATAGACAGGCAGCATCACCACGCAGCTCGCAATCAGCACACTCAATAATGTCGTAGCGGTACGCATACACATAACCTCTTATGAGAAAAGACAACAAGAGCAAGATACGAGCAGTCGTCTGCACATGCAACGCGCTGTTATGAGTACAGGGGGAGGCGACATGGATTCCGATAGAGGCGCTGGGAAAGCCCGTCTCATGGTATAGGGCTACCCCGGTACGCCTCCCCCAAAATTGCATATGCATTCCCGCTTGCTAGCTCCTATCTTAGATATCAGCCTATATTCCCGTTGAATACGCTTTCTCTGCTATGCGCTTATTGGTTCGATCTGCTGGGTCATTGCTGGCCGCGCTGTGTCTTCTTGTTCTGCTTGCTCCGCTGACGCAGGCGCAAGAGCGCGGGCTGGAGCCTGCTGATTACTATCACTTTCAAATGACGGGGGATGCACAGGTGTCGCCCGATGGCGAGCGCGTGGTGTTTGTGCGCACAACCGTGGCTGATGATCGCCGCAGTCGGGATACGAACCTGTGGATGGTGCCCTCCGATGGCTCCGAGGCACCGCGCCGCTTTACGAGTGCAACCTCCGACCGTGCGCCGCGCTGGGCGCCGGATGGCTCCACGATCGCGTTCCTCTCCGCCCGCGACGACCAGCCGCAGCTCTACACCATCCGCACCGATGGTGGCGAGGCCAAGGCCGTCACCGATCTCAAGCAGGGGAGCATCAGCGCCTACGAGTGGTTGCCAGATGGCGACCATCTTCTGCTGACGCTTTCCATCGACCCGGCGGTGGAGGACCCAACGGTGGAAGCCGAGGAGCCGGAAGGACCGCAGCCGGACACCATTATGGTGCGCGAGGCGCTGTATCGCACCGGACCCGGCAGCTATCTCGACGAAAACCGCCGCACGCTCTGGCTGCTGTCGCTGGAAGATGGCTCGCTTGAGATGCTCGCAGGAGATTCGGCCTACCACGTGCACAACGCCACGGTCTCGCCGGATGGCGCGCACGTAGCCTTCAACGCCGACAAGACGGGCGAGGAGTTCGACGCGGGCTATAACCAGGATATCCATGTACTTCGGTTGGACGATGGCGAGGTACGCACGCTGGAGACCCCCGAGCGGCGTGCGCAGCGGCCCGTGTGGTCGCCCGATGGACAGCACCTGCTCTATCACCACGAGGCTGATCGATACGAGCCCACGGAGCTACACCGTATTTCTGTTGAGGGCGGCGAGCCGGAAGTCGTACATGACGGGATGGCCCTCACCACCTCCGGCGTGCAGTGGCCAGAGGGGCACGAGCAGCCGTTCTTTGGGACAGATTACCGCGGCTCTCGACCCATCTTTCAACTGACAGATGATGGCGAGTACACGGCGCTGACGGACAAGGATGCGAGCTTTAGCCAGCCTTCCTTCTCCGCCGACGGTTCGCGCATTGCGTACACTCGGCACGATGAAACCACCCCTTCTGAGGTGTGGACCGCCCATGCCGATGGCTCTGAGGCCCAGCAGCTTTCCTCATTTAACGAACCGCTCCTCGATTCGCTCATCGTGCAGCCGTACGAGCGCTTTTCCTTCACGCATGATGGTGGCGGTGAAGCCGATGCCTTCTATTTGAAACCAGTAGGTTACGAGGACGGCGAGACGTATCCGCTTGTGCTGAACATCAAGGGCGGTCCCGGTGGGATGTGGGGACACCAGTGGTTTCACGAGATGCAGATGCTGGCCGCAGCGGGGTACGGGGTGGTGTTCACCAACTACCGCGGCAGCACGGGCTATGGCTATGAGTTCTCGAATGAAGTGCGCCTTGACTATGGCGGCGTGGACTTCCGCGACAACATGACGCTGATGGATGAGACGCTTGAGCGGTTTGACTGGATCGACGATGAGCGTCTGTTCGTGACAGGGGGCAGCCATGGCGGCTTTCTTACCAACTGGATTACCACGCAGACCGACATGTTTCGGGCAGCGGTCACCCAGCGCAGCGTGAGCAATTGGATTTCCGAGGCTGGGACGCAGGCCTATCCGCCACGCCAGATGAACGCCGAGTTTGGCGGTTCGCTCTGGGAGAACTTCGATTACTACTGGGACCGCTCGCCGCTCAAGCACGCCGATCAGGTTACCACGCCCACGCTCATCATTCACAGCAAAGATGACCACATTACGCCCATTGGCCAGGGCCAGGAGTGGTTTTATGCGCTGAAGAATGTGGATGTACCCACCGAAATGATCATGTTTGAGGGCGAAGGCCATGGCCTCTCTCGCGGCGGTACGCCCGTTAACCTCGTCGAGCGTCTCAATCAGATTATGCGCTGGTTTGACGCATGGGATGAGTAAGAAATGATCTCAAGTGTCGAGGCTAGTCCTTGCACATAACTTTTTCTTCGCTATGTTGGTTATTTAACGTTGGTTTCCTCCACCGCCTGTTCAATGAGAGACTGTTGGATCCTACAACAAGAACCCATCTGGGCGTCTTCTCGGGGAAACAGCCGGGGGAATGGATCCTGAATCAAGTTCAGGATGACGTGTCGGGGGGGACGGTGCTGGAAGACGAAAGCCCGCTTTCAACCCAAATGCCTCCCTTCAACGCCCCCCTCGAATGTCATCCAGATCCTGAATCGAGTTCAGGACAGGCAAGCGAGCCTGCGAGCGCGATCCAGGATCCAGAACAGGCATCGGCCGCACGAGGTCCCGCGGGCGCCGTCCCTCGTTCTGGCCAATCCGTTGATGATCCCGTCAACAACAGTCAACAACAAGCCCAGATTGTAACCCGTGATCAACGATTATCACCATCTCGAGTTGTGTGCATAGACTAAGTAACCTCAACAATGGTTTTGGGGATTGCCGGTTGGTTTCCCCTCCATCCTACCCTTCCTCCCCGAGGAGGAAGGAACCGTGGAAAGCGTTCATCACGTCCCCCTCAGAGGAGGGGGATTTAGGGGGAGGGATTGCGCCCACCGTCGGGAGCGGAAAAGAACGGGAGAGCGACTTGGGGACGCTGGAGCGTCCCGGCAAGCGTGGCGACGCAGAGGGGCCGTAAGGTCATGCCTGTTGTGCATCGCCACGAGAGGCAGGTGTTTTGTTGTTATCATCGGGCAGGCTGTCCCTCCCTTTTGAACTCCAATATTGACACGTGACTTCACTTAGGTGACCTCAACAATGGTTTTGGAGATTGCCGGATGGATTCCCCTCCATCCTACCCTTTCTCCCCGAGGAGGAAGGAACCGTGGAAGGCGTTCATCACGTCCCCCTCAGAGGAGCTATGGTGTATACACAACGCAACCGGAGGCGAACTCCCGTTTGCGTCCTCGTCGCGATGCTCTGCGTCGCGACGGACGAATGGACGCTCTGCGTCCAACGTACCCCCCCGAAGTAAAGAAACCGGGAGAGCGACTTGGCGACGCTGGAGCGTCTCGGCAAGCGTGGCGACGCAGAGGGGCCGTAAGGTCATACCTGTTGTACATCGCGACGAGGACACTGGACCTCAGCCTATAGCACAACCCGTCTTGAGAGACTCCCTCTTCAGGGTCCGGACTGTATCGATGACGCGTGCTTCATGTAGAGGTGAAGATGGGTATGGCAGCCCGGATTGAACGCTGCCCCGCACGACGGACAGGCGTGGTCGCTGTTGAGATACTGTCGCCATGTGAGAACAGTGCGGCATGTGCCACAGAGAATGGCCTCTTCATCCAGGTCAGTTCGGGCATCCCACCGCTGGGCTTTGTGGTCGGCTACGGCGTCGTGGCATGCATGGCAGGGGTAGAACACATCACAGCATGCAAACCGGATCGCGATGATGTCGTGTGAATCGTTGTAGTGCGCACAGCGTGTGGCGTGATCTACTGACACCCCTCGCAGGGGCACGTCAAACCGGGGGTCGATTGCCGGGGCAAGCGTTGTGCGGAGCGCGTTGGACATAACCGAAGGGGGAGCGGCTAATCTGCCTTGACAGGTGGTTCTTGTACTGTGTTGTTAGAAAAGTGAGCCACCGTAGCCCGTGGCACACCCAGTGCATCCGCTACCTGTTTCATGTCGTCATTGCACACATGCAGCGCATGCGCAACGGCCATCTCCTGTAGTTTGCTTAGCGGGACAATGTCATGGGGCGACTGGGCTGCCTGCATGGCCTCTAACGGAGACGGCGGTGCCGAGTCGTTGGCATCAGTTGAGGAAGCGGAGACCGGCGGTTCATCGTCAGGCTCGGGCTCCATATTGAACATAGAGCGTGTAGGAGGAGACTCGGTCTCGTTGATCTCCTTCTGAGGGATAGAGTCTGCCCTCTTTTCGTTGTTTTCAGAAGCGTCGGGCTGTGTTGTCTGCTGTTGGCCGGGGAAAAGATCTGTAGCGCCGATTTCAACGCCAGAGGCAGCTTCTACTCCGCGCTTAATGGTGTCTCGTAGTTCTTTGAGGTTGCGAGGCCAGTCGTGCTGCATCAGGCGGCGCATCGCAGAAACAGAAAACGAAAGCGCGTCGGTGTCCGTCTCCGAGGTTTCTTCTCGAAGGAGACGTTTAGCCAGCAGTAAAATGTCTTGCTCGCGCTTCCGTAGAGGGGGAATCGGGACGGGACACTGGCTTATCACATGGTACAGGTCAGACCGGAGCGTGCCCTCGGTAACGGCCTGTTCGGGGTCAGTGTAGGCGGCTCCCATAACGCGGCCCTGGTAGAAGGTGGGTGTGTCACTCCCTACTGGTGTATAGGCGTGGTGGCAGAGCACCTCTGGAAGCAATGCTTGCACGTCAGGATCCATCTGGTCCAAATGGTGCAAAAATAACGTGCCGTTTCCGGCTTGTGCAAATGCCCCTTCTATGGTGTTTGAGGTTGGTTCAGAGGGGACGGTGCCAAAAAGCGTTTCTGCTGCGGTATCGGGGACAAGCGTTCGCGCATCCAGCTCAATAAAGGGGGCGCCGGCCTGCTCCGACTGTTCATGGATGAGCCGGGCAACGCGCTCAAGCTCGGTTCCGGCCTCGCCCGAAATGAAGATAGGGTCATCCGTTGTGCGGGCCCGCTCGATCCAGCACAACGTCTTTCGCATAGCGGGGCTGTCGCCAATAAGCAGAGGGCTTTCGGATGCGGGGAGGGTGAGCGTAGACGAGGTGCGCGTGCTGACCTGGTCGATCCACCACTCGATACGATCCAGGTCGGAACGCCCTGTCATGAGCAAATCGGTTGCCCCTTGTGCCATCGCCTCGGCAGGGTCAGGCGCTTCATCTGGGCGTACCAGGAGCAAGATGGGCACAGAGGGCCACCCGGCTCGCATCTGACGAATGAGTGCAAGACCCGTGCTGTCGGGCAGGTTTGCATCCACCACCACGAGCGCAGTGGTATCATCAAGCGTGCGAAGCGCCTCGGGACCTGAAGAGACGGCCTCTAACTGGATTGACGGATTGTGTGCAAGCCGATAGCGAACAAGCGTATGATACGTTGTACTTGTACCGACCAGTAGAACCGGGGCAAACATAGCAGTCGGGGAGCAAGGAAGATACGGTGCAAAAGAGGGGGGGACTGCATGCATCGCGTCTACACGAGCATGTGGAAAAGCAATCTTATCTCAACTCAAACAGGCAAGCTGCCTTCAATAAATGCTTTGTAGCTACGCTTAATCAATACAGAAAAACGTACGAAACAAGCCGTTCATTGTTTGCTTTCGTTTGGGTTGTCTTTGGAGGCATCGGCAGAGGGGGCGCGAAGTGTAGCGGCCAGGGCTTCTAGTTCGGCCTGAAGCATGTCGATGGTGTCGTGCTCTGATGACTCCTTTTTTGTGGAGGTCGGAGGGGCACGGTTGGAGCGCTTCGTTGGAGCAGGGGTGGACATAGCGGGGTAGCGTTTCGATTCGAACTCGCACGATTTCGGGGCTCAGGCAAGCGGCTTCGTCCTAAGCTGATCTCTATAATAGGAAGCTGATTGTTTCTTCGCTTGTGTCAGCGTGCCAAATGTTTGACTATACGTGTCAAAATGAGGGATATTGGGCAGAATCGATCAATAGGGGACGTGGATTGCTTCTGGATACGTCGTTGTGATGCCGCTTGGATCCCTCCATCGGGGGACGCAGGAGCGTTCTGAAGACCGTGTCGACGCAGAGCATCGACACAAGGAGACACAGGGGTAAATTGCGTGTTCAGTCACGCATTACGCTGGTAGGGGCGTGTCCGAAGTGGTCGGAGAACTGGCGCGAAAAGTGGGAGAGGCTCTGAAAGCCTACGGCGTATGCGACTTCAGAGACGGTGCCTTCGTTGTTGTTGAGTAGTGTGTAGCCTTGCTCAAGGCGTACAGTACGGATAAGAGCGGCAGGGCTGGGGGCGTCTGCGTTATTGAGGCGACGGTAGAGCGTGCTACGACTTACGTTCGCGGCATTGGCCAGCCACTGCGCATCGAGGTTGGGGTTCGTGATATGGTCTTGAATCACGCGTCGCAGTTTGTTTTCAATGTCAGAGCGAGATTCGTCTTCAGTCGTCGGATCCGGTGCCGAATCGGTATCAGACGATTGGGCGGCGGCTTCTTCGAGCTTACGGCGCAAGCGGTGTTGGTAGGCCAGGGTGCCCCGTATCCGTGTTTCGAGCACACGTGCATCAAATGGTTTGCGAATGTAGTCGAGGGCGCCCGCTTGCAGGCCTTCGAGTTCGTCGTCGATACCGGCGCGGGCGGTGAGCATTACAATTGGAATGGCTGCCGTTTCCGGCTCGGTGCGCAGCTGATTTGTCATTGCCAGCCCGTCCATTTTGGGCATCATGATGTCGGCAAGAATCACATCGGGGAGCAACGTGCGGGCCTGTTCGAGTCCGGCAACACCGGTAGCAGCTTCGGCAATGCGAAAGGTAGGATGTAGCACAGTACGCACGTACGTACGCACATCGTCGTTATCGTCGACAATGAGCACCAGCGGGCGGTCTTCGTCGGAAGGAGGAGAAGCGGCGTCGGAGGGCGTTGTGGCGGGTCCTTCTTCAGTCCCCTGAGGCATTGTGTTGGCGGGAGGCGTAGCGGGGTCCGGCTCAGTGGGAGAGGCATCGGAGGCTGGGGAGGGAGAAGCCGAGGCATCCGGAGATTGCACGATGTGCTCTTCGGGGAGGTGGGCGTGTCCGCGTTGAAACGTGACGCTAAATGTTGTGCCTTCGCCCTCGGTGCTGTCTACGGTCAGGGTGCCGCCGTGCAGCGACACAAGGGTGTGCGTAAGCGCCAGCCCGATGCCGGTGCCTTCTTGGGTGCGGGTGGAGGCATCGTCAACCTGCGTAAACCGCTCAAAAATTTGGGTCTGCTGTGCTTCAGGGATGCCGATTCCTGTATCCGCGACGGCGAGTTGTACGGTGGTGGGCGTGGCGTTAATATGCACGTCGACGTGTCCGCCTTTCGGGGTGAACTTAATCGCGTTGGAGAGCAGATTGCCGAGGATCTGTTCCAGGCCGTCTGGATCCAAATAGACCGGTTCGGCAGTGTCGCGGTGGTCGGTGCAGGTGAGGGTGAGCTGCTGCTGTTCGGCCAGGGGGGCAAACGACTGGGTGATGCGTTCCGCTTCGGTTCCCAGGTCGGTGGGGTGGGCGCGCAGTTGCAGCACTCCGGCGTCGTGGCGGGCCAGGTCGAGGATTTGCTGCACCATGCGGAGCAGGCGGTATGCATTGCGTTCGACGAGGTCGAGCTGGTCGGTGGCAGCTTTGGGGGGAAGCGAAGCACGGCGGTTGAGCGTTTCCTTGAGGCGGCGCACGGGGCCTAAAATGAGCGTGAGCGGCGTGCGAAACTCATGACTAAGGTTGGCGAAGAAGCGCGACTTCGCCTCGTCGAGTTGTTTTAGGTCGTGGGCTTGCTGGCGGAGTTGTTCTTTCTGGGCCTCGACCTCAGCGGTGCGGGCGGCGACGGTGGCTTCTAGCGTTTGCTGGCGAGCGCGCAGGTGTCGCGAGCGCCACTGTACCAGTGCAATAATGCCGCCTGTGGCCAGGAGGCCGTACATCAGGTAGGCCCACAGGGTGCGGTACCAGGGGGGCTGGATGCGAAAGGGAATGGTGTGCACAGCGCTACGAACGCCCTCGCCCGTTTCGGCTTGTACATGAAGCGTGTATGCCCCCTCGCGCAGGTTGGGCATGGTGTAGGTTGAGTTTTGCGTCCAATCGCTCCAGGTGTCGTCATTGGTGCGGTAGCGAAAGCGTGTTTCTCCGGGGGTGCGATACGAGGGGGCTGCCACCTGTGCGGTGATGGTGTTGTTCGCATAGGCCACATCGAGTGGAGATTCAGACGACCATGCCGATGGAGAAACGACGCGGTCGCCTGCTGTCAGGTGGGTAGTGTGTACGTGGGGCGTGTGGGAGGTGGTGGTGTCGGTGGCGCTAAAGTGGTGGCGATAGAGCGTATCGTCGGCTCCAAACCAGAGCAGCGTATCGCCTGCTGTGGTGGTTTCCAGGTGCATGCCGCTATGTGAGGCGAAGTGTTGAAATCGGCGGTACGGGAGCGCTTGTTCGGCATAGCCGGTATCGGTGGCTCGGAAAAGCGCGGGGCCTTCGGTCGTTTTGCCCCACCATATCGGGGCATCGGAGGTGGCGATGCTCGGTGGAAGCGCGGTAAGTTGGGTAAGTGCTGTGCTGGTGGTGCGCACGACGGTGGTGTCGCGTGCAAAGGGTGTTTCTGTATCGTTTTCGGGGGAGCGCAGCGTATAGGCGGTACTGTCGTAGTAGGCGAGGACCCGGTCGTTTGCGCGCACGAGAGAGGGACGTCCTTCGGGAAGTTCATGCTCGGTGGTGAAGGTGCGCAATGAATCGACCCCCTGTGCGTTTGTCCATACCTGCTGGATGCCCTCTTCAGGATGTTGCACCCAGAGCGAGCCATCGGGCGCCTCAACGAGATGCTGCGACGCAACGCCGACGTCTTCGACCAGATCGAGCGCTGTCCACTGGTTATCGTCAAACTGTGCGATGCCCAGCCCTGCGCTGGTTGTAGCGTAGATTCGTGTAGTGTCGTGGGTTGCTGGATGGAGCGCATACGTGGTGGCCTCCCATAAACGGCGTGGGTCGGCTTCTGCGCGATGTACATCCAGCCCGTTGATTTCGGCCACGAGCAGCGTTTCGCCGACGGAGAGAAGGTCCCAGGTTTGACTTTGGGTGACGGGTTCCAGCATTGGAGGAGAGGCGGGGGCGTCGTTGGGAACCAGGCGGAGCAGGCTCGTCATGGTTCCAATGTGGAGTTCGCCCTGATGCCGAGCAAACGTATTGATGCGTCCGCTTGTGTTCTCGTTGACATCGACGAGTGGCTGCGTGGTCACCGGCATATCGAGGTGCCACCGCACAATAGAGCCATCGAGCAGCCCCCACAGTCCGCCATGCTGGTCGAGGTGGAGGTTTAGCACCGGGGCGTCGGTGGAGTAGTGGGTTGCGAGGCTGCCATCGGCGTTCAGGATGAACACCCCGTCGTGAATGGTGCCCAGCGCAAGTTGGCCGTTGGGCAGTGCGATGCCATTGTACGTCCACGCGTCGTTGAGGCGCTCTTGGATGGGAGACGTAATTTCCTCAAACGTACCGTTGGATCGCACGAATATCTCGCCGTTGTACGACGCCATGACGAGTCCGTCATCGTCGTATCCGTCGAGGAACGCGGCGTAGTGGGCATCCCGAAGCGCGCTGGAGGTGGCTATTTGCAGCGTGTCGAGCGGCGGCA
Source organism: Natronotalea proteinilytica (assembly GCF_055379935.1). NCBI lineage: Bacteria > Pseudomonadati > Rhodothermota > Rhodothermia > Rhodothermales > Salisaetaceae > Natronotalea > Natronotalea proteinilytica. Next base: position 928,109 of record NZ_AP043947.1, read on the forward strand.
GCGCGAGGGTGTCGTCATGCGCTGCTATAGCTTCGGAGCGCCGCTCGGAGGAGTGGGCATGAGTGGTAACGGCTACGATGCCCTCGCCGGAAGCATGGGTGAAGAGGGTGTCGCGCACGAGCGCCTCTCGGGCAATGGGCGTATCGGGCGCCCAGCCGTACATGGTTTGGGTGGCCTCTTCCCAATACAGCAAGTGATCGAACGAACGGAAGTACACACCGCCATCGACGGCAATAGTCCCATCCACATCGCCCAGGGGACGAAACGCATCGGGAACGTGCTCTAATAGAGAGATCACCTCCAGCGAGCCATCGGGCTGGCGCACCACCTGTCCGATGTCGTCATTCATCCCGATGTATAGCGGGCCGTCAACACCACCATCTACTGATCGCACCAACGCACTGCCCGGCGCTTCCATGCGGGTCCACGCTGTGCCGTTGTAGGCAAGCAGGCCGCCCGAGTTGGCCACGTAGAGTTGGTTGAGGCTGTCGCGCGTGGCCGCCCAATTCTGCGGCGAACTCTCGTAGTCGGCAGGCTCAACCGTGTGCTGCAGCACATGGCCGGCCTCGCTGTCTGGCGTCAAGAGCCTGGAATCGGGCATTTGGGCATGGACAGGAGCCGTTACCATTCCGGCGATCCCGAACAGGCTCATCAGGATGGCAGAAAGGGGGAGTCGCTGAAGGAGGGACACAGCACAGCGCTATTGGTGGGGAAGCCTTTAAACCTATGGATACAAGGAAGTCAGCAGAATATCCAGTGTCTGCCGATGTATTACCACATCCGTATGGTTTGACGTTGAAGAGGCAGGGGCTGTGCATGCCAACAAGCGCTCGGGCATTTATCGGTGGAGAAGGGTGTTGGCTATGCGTGTCGCTACCGTAGGAGGAGACGCATTGGCATCCACCGTCACGTGAGCGGCTTCGTAGAACGGGGCACGGGTGTTCAGCAAATCGCTGATGCGTGCATGCAAATCATCTCCGGTGCGCGGTGTGCCGGTGGCATCACAGAGAAGCGGACGGTCGGCAGCATCGGGGGTCAGGCGGGTGTGCAAGACATCCACATCCACGCGTAGGTAGACAACCGTGCCCAGCGTTTTGGCACGCTGCATGTTGGTGGGGTTCACCAGCATTCCGCCGCCGGTAGCAACCACGGCATGGTCGTGCGTGGCTGTGGCCTCCAGCGCATCGGTTTCGCGTTGCCGAAAGGCCGCTTCGCCTTCAGACGCAAAGTATGCAGGGATGGACATCCCGATGTGCTCCTCAATCCACGTGTCGGTATCGATAAATGAGCAGCTCTGCTGTTCTGCGAGCAGGCGTCCTACCGTGCTTTTTCCGCTGCCCATAAATCCAGTGATATAGGTGCGCATCTGTTTGTATTTTTGAGATATGTGATCTGGGGCGGCGTGATACATATATGCTTTCTGACGTCCACCGTTCAGACGGGTCTACAGGAACGTATAGGCGTTGATTGCATAGCGCCCCATCCGCGAAATAGCATTCTTGTATGTACTGAACACCGGTTCGTTTATGCCCCGCTTGCGTCTCTGTATCGAATACGACGGTACCAATTTTCACGGCTGGCAGGTGCAGCCGGAGGTCGATACGGTGCAAGGCGCTTTGGAGGAGGCGCTCGATACGGTGCTGGCCACAAGTCCGCGCCTTACCGGCTCGGGCCGCACCGATGCAGGCGTGCACGCCCGGGGACAGGTGGCGCATGTAGACGTTCCGTCCGATACCGACCCCCATCGCTTGCGCCGGAGTCTGAACGGACTTACGCCCAGTGGCATTGCGGTGCGCCGGGTGGAACGCACCCATGCGGATTTCCACGCGCGGTACGATGCTCGATGGCGACGGTATCACTACTATCTGTGCACACAGCCGCGTGCCCTTGACCGACACACGCGCACGCACGTACGCCCCGTGCCCAACTTCGACGCGATGCGCCAGGCTGCGTCTGATTTGCTGGGCGAACAGCACTTTGGTGCCTTCTGCCGGGTGCAGTCTGACACACAGAACCGCGTGTGCACGCTTCGCCATGTGCAGTGGGTGCAGGAAACGCCGCACGGCGACTGGCGCTTTGAAGTGGAAGGCTCGCGCTTTCTACACGGCATGGTACGGGCCATCGTAGGTACGCTGATCGACATCGGCCAGGGGCGCCGTCCGGTAGACGATCTGCCGCGTATCCTCGAAACCCAGGATCGGCGCGAAGCAGGACCTGCAATGCCGTCCGAAGGATTGGTGCTTGAGCGTGTGATGTACGAAACAGACCTTAGGAAACCGACCAAAACGCACTAATCTCGTCTCCCTTAAGTCTTTACGCCCTCTTGGAATCCTGGAAGGACGGTGTGTATATCTATGCGTAGCGTAGTTTATAGTCCGAAATTAAGCCTATGCGCTGGCTTCGCCCCCATACCGATGGTCCAACGCTGCCCGCTCTGGGTGTCGTGGTTTTGGTATGTGCGCTCATGATGAGTGGGCCGCTGGGCAATTGGACCCATCTGGCGGGCTACCTGACGGTTGGAGCGCCTGTAACGTGTCCTCATCATCACGACGGTGCCCATGTGTGTCCGCACCACGCGGCCATGGCAGCGGCACAGGCGAATGACGACATGCCGCCGATGCCTGATGGGGCGGTCTACTGCCCCGATCATCCGCCGGAACAGACCGAGGCTATTTCCGAGGATGGGCACCAAATTCGATGCACGTGTGACCATGACGGTGAAGGCCCGAATAGCGCAGTTATTGTGCTCGATAAGTTCGTGCTGACGGCCCTTGCCGAGCCGACGCGTGCCCTGTACACCTACGCTCTGTATCGCACTTCAAATACACTCGGACCCACCGTGTGGGCCGACGACATTTTCCATCCACCCCGGGGATAACGACGACGCACTGGGTTGGGCATGCCCCTGCACATCCATTTAATGGGTGAGCTATATCAACAGCACAGATCGCTGCCGCGCAGCGTCCTGGCAGAGGAATGTCATTGCAGACCGTTTTGGACAACCATTCACGGGTGTCCAGCGGAAGCCATCTCAGCGCGTCGTGGCTCGCACAGAGCATACTGATCCGATCTCTTTGTTTTGATCCGTTATCCCTGTATATCATTATGGATACGCAACATACCCGTGCGTTTGCACGCCTCTCGTTTATCTTTTACCTGCTTCTTGGAAGCGCCCTGATGGGTAGTTTTTCGCCAGGGGCCCTTCATGCACAAGCAACCGGCATGCTGACAGGCGAAGTCGTAGATGCCGAAACCAACACCCCCATTCCCAACGCCAATATTACGATCATCGACACGGATCGTGGAGTCGCTACAAACGCGGAGGGGCAATTTGAACTACGCAATCTGGCTCCGGCTACGTACACGGTGCGCGCCAGTGCCATAGGCTTTGTGGCGGAAGAGCGCGACATTACCATTGAGGCAGATGCCTCGGTCAGCGTCTCGTTTGAGCTGCGCTCCGATCGTGTTGCACTTGACGAGGTTCAAGTGATGGCTACGCCGCTGGAAGAACGCCTCACCACGAGCATAGGCATTGGCGAGTTGGAGGGGGCTTCCATCCAGGATCTAGCCGAAGGGCTCCAGACCGTGCCCGGTATCAACTTGCAGCGGCGCGGTGGACTCGGACTCGACCCGAATGTGCGTGGACTCACGGGCACGCAAGTTTCTACTTTTGTGGATGGCATGCGCAGCTTCGGCGGCGGGCCCGCCCGCATGGATACGCCGTTAAGCCATGTAGATCCGGGCAGTGTGGAGCGCATGGATGTGGTGCGTGGTCCCTACGCGCTTGCCCAGGGGCCCAGCTTGAGCAGCATCCGTGTTCACACGCAAGCTGCTATCCCCGACACGCCACTCACGGGGACACTCCGCACTGGTTTTGCCAGCAACCGGAATGCGTTTGACACGAGCGGACGTGTGTTAGGCCGCTCCGGACCCGTGTTCTACGATGTGACTGCTGCCTACCGGGAAGGAAGTGACTACACAGCTGGAGATGGCACAAACGTTCGTGGCGAGTTTGACTCTGCAGAAGTACGTGCACGGCTAGGCGTAGACCTCAATGATGCATCCCGGCTAAGTGGTCAGTTCAGCTTTCAAGACCAGGGTGAAATTTCCTACCCCGGGCGCCCGCTCGATGCGGTCTACTTTGAAACCCTACGTGGTTCACTGACCTACGCGTGGGCCGGCACTGGTGCGTTGAAGCGCGTGGAAGCGCAAGGTTACGGCTATCAGACGCTGCACCGCATGAACAACGATAACAAGCGAACGGCCCAGCCGCCGATGGGACCGCAAGAGACGGGGCTGTACATAACAAACGACACCGAAATCGCGACGATTGGTGGACAGGTCAACGCTGGGGTGCAGTTGGCGCCTGACTTCACGCTCGATTTTGGCACCAGCGGATATAGTGCGTTTCGCACTGCCACACGCGAGCGCGGCCCCCGAACGGAAGAAGGAGAGCAAGGCATGGTTATGCACACCGACATCGTCTGGCCCGATGTGCGCACTACGGAAATAGGCGGCTTTGCCAAACTGGAACGGTTGTTTGGCGATGCGCAGGCCACTGTTACCGGACGCCTTGATGTGGTGAACAGCGACCCCCAAAACATCGGGGACGGCTTTCTTGATCGTGCAGAGGCCGCACGCGGAATCACGCTTTCGGATGACCTCGCCGAAACTGACGTGCTCTGGAGCATCGCCGCCAGCGGAACGCTACCCCTCATCGATCCGCTTTCGATTACAGCAGGCGTAGGCTCCTCAGCCCGTGCGCCTGAAGCACTAGAGCGCTACGGCGATCGTATGGGAGCCACGCGCACGCAGCGGGGCAACGAGTTTATGGGCAATCCCACGCTCAACCCCGAGCGGACCTACCAGGCTGACCTGAGCCTGGAGGCCACTACGCTTCGCTTCAATGGGTCAATCACCGGATTTGTGCGCCATCACGATGATTACATCACCATCGTAGAGGCGCCGGGTGTTGATTCGGCGCTTCCTCTCACGCCAGATATGGTGTTCGGCTATGCCAATGGCGAGGCGACATTCTGGGGCCTCGAAGCGACCGTATCCGCTCAAGTGCATGAAACGCTTCAGCTACGCACCAGCGGGGAGTACCTGTGGGGCCGCGACGCGTCGTTTGTAGAGGATGAGCCTGCATACGGGGTGGCTCCTGCTCAATTGCGCATGGGCGCTCGCTGGATGCCTGTGGGTGACACGTTCTTCCTCGACGGATCGCTCCGGGCCGTAGCCGAGCAAACGCGGGTGGCCACCATCCGCAATGAAGGCGAAACCGACGGGTTCACGACGGTGGATGCAACTGCTGGACTTCGTCTTCCGGGCAATGTCGATCTACAAGCAGGCGTGACCAACCTGTTCGATACGACGTACCGTGAGCATTTGAACGCTCGCGCCTTTGGTTTCGATGCGTTAGCTGTTGAACAAGATCGGGACTTTGTTCCTGAACCCGGCCGCAGTCTCTTTGTGCGGCTGCAGTATGCTTTCTAACGAGAGCCTACATGCCTGGTATCATATAGCTGCCCCCGATGGATACCTTCCGTTGGGGGCAGTTTTTGTGTGGTAGCGCATGGCTTTTGTCTTTCTTTTTTTTCTTTATCAATCCTTCGTTTATGTTTGTGTCCGGATAAACACAGAAAATGCGCATGGGGGTAACGAGCACGGACCGAACGGTTTTATTCCTACAGGTCTTGGCTCATCAGGGTCGTTGCATGAGGGCGCAATCATTGGCTAACTGATTGCGCGGTTAGGTGAGGCTCTGCTGGACGTACTCTGTCTAGTCCAGTTTGTCACTTTGTACCCTTTGCGTCTTGCTGTGCGGTGCACAGTATGACGCAACACGCGCAGTGCCTTCCACGGGGGACGGGAAGGGCTGCGCGTTTTTTGTTTGGGTGAACATGTCTTTAGGATAGGAGGATAGAATAGGTCTGTAAGTGAGATCGGGTTGAAGCTACGCAACCAGGGTGTTCATGGCATCGTCAAACATGATGGGTTTGGATATGCATACCATGTGCCCCCAGTCCATCTTATTGATGTTCGTGTTACCACCAGGATGGTGATTCGAACATCAAGAGAGCCGCCGGGTGTAGAGCCCCAATATTCTCATACTCCAGACTGCAAACGAATCCTATCGATCATTTATGCACAGTGCTGCTCCTATTGGCGTCGTCGGTGCCGGACTCAGCGGACTCATTGCCGCCATGCGGCTGCACAGTGCTGGACATGAGGTTATCGTATGGGAGACCCGCGACCGGATTGGGGGGCGCACATGGAGTCCAGCTATCGGTCCCAATTCAATGCAACTGGATCTGGGGGCCGCCTGGCACTGGGCTGAGCACACCCGGGTGCAGGGCCTGGCGGAGGAACTGGACATAGAGCGTATCGTGCAGCACGAGCCTGGCACCGCGCTTTATGAGCCTCATGCCGAGCAGCCGGTGCAGCGCTTTCCGTGGCCCGAAACCCCGCCGCACTCATGGCGCCTGCAGGGGGGCACCCACGCACTGGTCCGAGAACTCGCCGCACAACTCCCCAGTGGCACGGTGAAGCTCGGCCATCACGTCACCGCTGGGTGTCAGACCGATACAGGCGTGCAGGTGCAGATTGATAGCTCCGACGGCTCGTCATCTGCAACCGTTGCGCGTCTGATTGTAGCCGTGCCGCCCCGACTTGTAGCGCACACGATTGACTTCGACCCGGCTCTTCCCGACACGCTTACTTCGGCCCAGCGCAAAACGCCCACATGGATGGCCGCCTCAGGAAAAGCCGTAGCTACGTTTGGGGATGCGTTCTGGCGGCGGCAGGGCATCGATGGGAGGGTTGTGAGCCATGCGGGTCCGGTAGCCCACTGGCACGATGCTGTGGCGCCCAATGGACGTGCCGCACTCGCGGGCTTTTTGCATCCCACCGGGCTGCAAACCCTTGCTACCAACGAACGCGAGGCGCTGCACAACGCCATTCGCAAGCAGCTTGCGCACTGCTTCGGGGACGATGCCCCCACGCCGACGGCTATCGCCACAAGCAACTGGCGCACTGATCCTGCAACCACGCCGCCTGGTGCTGATCCACTCTATGTTGAGCATCCTCCTGCACCGCCAGCTGTCCTCACCCAGCCGCACTGGAACGGACGCCTGGTGTGGGCCAGTGCCGAAACGGCCACCGAGCACCCCGGCTATCTTGATGGAGCCATCGAGGCAGGCGAGCGGGCTGTGCAGCAGGTGCTCGAGGCAGCATCCTTAGTACTCGACCGCTGATGTAGGGTCTCGCTACCATGTAGCTTAAACGGAGCAGCCGGCACCTCCTGCCCGTCCAGCGGTTTATCCTGTGCGCATCCCCCTGAATCTGGTTCATAGATTACATGGCCACGCCTGCTCCAGATACCTCCGATGCCACGCTCTACGGCCATGACGATACGCCCCGCATTGTGGATGTGCAGCCGCTGCTGAACCGTTCCTCGCGTGAGCAGGCTCTGGTGCGAATCTATCAGCGTAGCGAACACGGCGCGGAGGTGCTCACCGACGATGCGCCGCTGTATCCGTTCTTCTTTATCTCGGATATCGGGCTGCTCCGCCACCGCCGCGACACCTTTCGCGCCTCACGCCTGCAGGGCGGCGGATTTTTCGAGCACGTCGTTGTGTTCTCGTGCTGGCAGGACTACTACGAGGCCATCCGCCACGTGAAGCGCCAGACCGACAGCGACCAGCGGCAGCCTGAGGAGCTGTATCTCATCACCGATCCGGTGCAGCAGTACCTCACGCAGAGCGGACGTACCTGCTTTAAGGACATGACGCTCGACGACCTGCATCGTCTGCAGCTCGACATTGAGGTGATCAGCGACGGTTCGTTTCCCAACGCCGACCGTGCGAGCGACGAGGTGGTGATTGTAGCGCTCACCGACAACCGGGGCTGGTCGGAGGTGCTGCATCAGCGCTCCGGGGTGTCGGAGGCGATGCTGCTGCGCGAGGTGGTGCACACGATCAACGAGCGCGACCCGGATGTTATCGAGGGATACAACATATTTGCCTTCGATCTGGCGTATCTGCTGGATCGGTGCACCCTGCACAACGTCGAGTTCGCGATCGGACGCGATGGGTCGGTGCCGCGCACGTTTGACAGCAGCATGCGGTTTGCGGAGCGCACGGTCGACTTTCCGGCGATGGATATTGCCGGACGCCATGTCATAGACGCCTATTTTCAGGTGATGGCCTTCGATGTGTTCAAACGCGACCTCCCGGACTACAGTCTCAAGACCGCTGCTCGCTACTTTGGCTTTGCGCCTGAGGACCGCACATACATCGCGGGCGAAGACCTGACCGAGGCGTGGCACACCGACCGCGCGCGGCTTCTGGATTACGCACTCGACGACGTGATTGAAACCGGACGGCTGGCCCGGCACCTCTCCGGATCTACCTTCTATCTAACGCAGATGCTACCCATGACTTACGGACGGGCGGCACGGCGCGGCCCCGCGGCGAAGATCGAATCGCTCTTTGTGCGCGAGTACCTGCGCCAGCGCTACGCCTTGCCACAGAGCAACTGGGGCAGTCAGTCGATGGGCGGCTACACCGACATCTTCCGCACGGGTGTCATCGGCCCGGTGGTGTACGCCGATGTGGAGAGCCTGTACCCCTCCATTATGCTAAACTACGACATCCAGCCCGCCGGCGACGCGCTCGATCTCTTTCCGCGTCTGCTGGATCGCCTCACCACGCTGCGCCTCGACACCAAATCCGCCATGCGCTCCGCCGAGGACGAGGAGGTGCAGAGCGAGCTGGATGCGCGGCAGTCCTCGTACAAGATTTTGATAAACTGCTTCGACCCCGAAACGGAGATCATGACCGTGCAGGGTCCGAAGAATGTGCGCGACGTGTCGGTTGGCGATCGGGTCTATTCGTTCAACCCTGACACGCTCGAAGCCGAAATCAAGCCCGTAACGCATGTGCACCACCAGCCGATGTACCGGGGCGAAATGGTCCGCCTGAAGAATTATCACGTCGACTTTCTGGTGACGCCCAATCACCGCCTCCTCACCAACCGCGTGAATGGCTACCGAGAGACGGGCTATCAGTGGGTCGAGGCGGGTGATCTTTTTCGGACAACGTGCTGCCACTATCTTCCACCACAGGCAGTCCTTAACCACGAGGATGTCATTGCGAGGCGCCCTGGGCGCCGAAGCAATCTCATGCCTGATGAACTGGAACTGCTCCACGGGCAACAGCACAAGATCGCCGCGTCTGTCGCTGCGCTCCCTCCTCGCGATGACACCCTCGGACGTATTACCCCGTGTGTTGAACCCGCTCATCACTCCACGGTCGATTACGAAGGCTCCATCCACTGCGTCACCGTTGCCGACAACCACACCGTGCTTGCAGGGCGCAACGGCACATTCAACTGGATCGGGCAGAGCTTCTACGGTATGCTTGGATTCAGCCTGGCTGCCTTCAACGACTTTGCCGAGGCCGACCGCGTCGCTCGCATCGGGCAGGACCTGGTACAACAGATCATCGATGTGATTCGCGAGCGCGGCGGCACGGTCGTGGAGGTGGATACCGACGGCGTCTTCTTCGTGCCGCCCGAGGGCGTCCGCGGCGCAGAGGCGGAGCGGGACTTCACGGTCGGCCTCACCGACGCAATGCCGGAGGGGATTCGCATCGGATTCGACGGGCGCTACAAGAAGATGCTGTCGTACAAGAAAAAGAACTACGCGCTCCTCACCTACGAGGGCGACCTCAAGTTCAAAGGCTCTTCGCTCATCTCACGCTCGAACGAGCCGTTCGGGCGCACCTTCGTGCGGCGCGCCATCCGTCGCTTGCTTGACCACGACATCGAGGGGTTGCATCAACTTTATCTGGATACGCGGCAGCGCATCATCGACCGCACCTGGGAGCAGGGCGTGGACAGCTTTGCCTGCACCGAAACCCTGAAGACCAGCGTCGAAGAGTACGAAGCCGCGGTGGAAGCCGGGGATCGTCCGCGTGCAGCCACTTATGAGTTGGCGATTCAGCGCGAAGAGGAGACCGGGCAGCCCGTGCGCGTGGGCGACCGGATTTCGTACTACATCACCGGCGAGTCGGCCAACGTGACGGCGTTCAAGCACTGCGCTCGCGCCGAGCAGTGGGACCCAGACGACTCCGAAGCACCCAACGAGAACACCGCTTACTACCTGAAGCGTCTCGACGAATTCGCCCGCAAGTTCACCCCGTTCTTTCGCGAGGAAGACTTCGACCTGGTCTTCTCGCCCGAAGATCTGTTTGGCTTTTCAGCAGAGGGCATCGAACTGGTGACCAAAGTACATGAGTCCGAAGAGGACAGCGAGGCAACAACGGAGGTGCCGTTTTAGAGGAGGGGTGACTTTGTGAAGCGCGGGCTCGTCGCCTGCAGCGTTGGATTTTGTGGAGCTTTGCGTTGGTATCGCTACTTTGGTTCGTAGAAACGGTCGAATACCTTGCTCGCATAGCCCACGCTTCAGCCCCTTGTCACCTGTAGCGACGTGCTTATATGGATTAGCTCGATTTAGAAGGGAAAAGCTTTATGTACACACTCCCTTGATCGACTGCAAGCAATCCTTTGCCTTCTTCTTCATCTTGTCGCTTATCTGATATTTATTATACCGGGCCGTCCAAGACGTATTCTTCAACCAGTTGTATTCGCCTGCAACTGAAATTAGATGTCTGTAGACTAGATCAGACCTTAGTTTATGCTTTATGGATCCATCCAGATTCTCAATAGGAAAAATTTCGTGCTCAACGAAATGTATGGCGGAATAGAAGGCGGTAGTCACAACCCAGTCATTAAAACCGCCTTCATCGACACATTTACAGACTCTTTCATTGTGTAACGCGTGGTCTAAAGGCGCTTGGTTACTCATCTTCCTCGGGATATGAAAAGCTAAAATCGTCTGCGAGATTTTTTTCTTCAGAGGTGTTTGCGCGTACCAACTCTTCCTGAGCAAGATCTAAAAATGCCTTGGCTTGCTCACGCTGCACAGAGGGGAAGTCGTCGAGGAATTCCTCCAGCCGCTTTCCATGCTTAAGGTGCTGAATAAGCGAATCCACTGGAACGCGCGTGCCGGTAAAGACCGGTGTCCCGCCGAGAATATCGGGGTCGCGATGGAAGATCTGATCACGGTCCATAGCTGCGCCTCAGTGATTAATGAGTCCTTCAAAAATGAGGCGCGTTTCTTGTTTGGTTTGAACTATAGCCATAACAATTAGAAAACAGCTGCCGCTCGCGGATGTTGCCACGCACCATAACGTGGACATTCAGCCGAGACGGGCTATCCGACGGCGCGCAGCCCGCGGAGAGTTTTCAGACGCTGCCTAATCTGCCTGGTCTTCTCCTTTCTGAATATTGACGCGATAATGTGTGTAGGAATCGGACCGTCCCGGTTCTAGCCGCTTCTGTAGCATCTCCAACTGAAATGTATCTTCATCAACCCACAGGGAGCGCACGGGCCCTCCCATCTCTCTAGATCGAGCCCTCCGTCCGGTTCTGAATTTTATACTTCCTGTTCTGAAATGGATCACTTCATTGAACCAGCCTTCTCTCACAGCGAACAACTGCAATCCCTTTGGTGACCATCCCGAAACCGTATCGCCCCCCATCGTAATGAACCACTTCCCGTTTGGTGAGAAGATAGGGGGACCAAACGCAACAGCGACTTCCCCCGTCCCACGCGCTACGACCACGTACCGCCTGTACTTATTCTCCCGGGACTCAAATAGGACAAGTTCATGCTCGGGATAGTAATCTGCCAGCGAAAACGAGGCGTAGGGGGTTGAACTGTGAGCCTTTGGGTCAACGTAGACGGTATCGGTACCTGCAAGATCGGGGTTGTTATCTGTTAAGGCGATCTTCCACACTCCTCCAACTTTCTTATCCTCGCTCGGCGGTTTCAGAAAGGAGTAATCGGTTGGCGAAACCGAATCGGGAAGAGACGGAGGGTCAGGATACTCAAGTGAATCGGTCTGGGCGACCTGCAGGTAATAGGTGCCTCGATCAATCGGAGGTGGATAGGCATCAGGGAGATCCTGCCCCAAAACCAGGATCGGAATCGCGTTGATCAAAAAAGCGAGGGCGAATTTTCTCATCGATATGGTCTGTCTGTGAGTTGTCGCATAACCTATCCTCAAACCAACCCACGTCACATATCACACATCAAGAAAGTCCGCGCAACACCCTGGCATGACTATGCGATGGGCGATGTCGGCTCGGTCTTATGTCAAGAGGTTGGACTAAACGCAATATGCCGGGTTTATGGGATCTGGATGCTGATTTAGTATAGTACAGCAGCGCACCGGGTGCAAGCATTATGGGAGGCGCGCATGGGGGGCGGGCCTGCTCCCCGCGTGCGCTTTCCACATCCAATCTGGATCGGATTTTTAGCGAGTATATATCAACTTCGCTACGCATTCTCCGGATGGGCTCTTACATTTCATGTGGCCGTACTTAAAACAATCAGTGAGGTACATTATGGAGCATTCTCAAAAGCAGTCTCCATCAAGCAACTCGGGGAATGGGGCAAGCGGATGCCCGGTCCATGGCGGAGGGGCGGACAAGGTCACCGGCAATCGGTTTAGCGATCATGACTGGTGGCCCGACCTGCTGCCTCTGAACATCCTTGACGACAATGCCTACGGTGGGAATCCGTACGACGCAGATTTCGACTACGCAGAGGCCTTCCTATCACTGGACTTTGAGGAGGTCAAGGAGGACATCTACGAGGTGATGACCACGCCTCAGGATTGGTGGCCCGCTGACTATGGACACTACGGACCGTTCTTCATTCGCATGGCCTGGCACAGCGCCGGCACGTACCGCACAGCGGATGGCCGCGCGGGCGCCTCAGGCGGTCTCCAGCGTCTTCCTCCGGAAAGCAGCTGGCCCGACAATATCAATCTCGACAAGTCGCGCCGCCTGCTGCAGCCGGTCAAGCAGAAGTATGGGCGGAGCCTCTCGTGGAGCGACCTGATGGTTCTTGCGGGCAACGTCGCGCTGGAGTCGATGGGCTTCGAGACGTTCGGATTCGCAGGTGGTCGCGAAGACGCGTTCAAATCCAACGAGGCGGTTCTGTGGGGGCCCGAAGAGGAATGGGAAACCACCTCGCCCCATCGCTTCCGCGAAGGAAAGGTCGGGCAACTCAAAGATCCGCTCTCAAATACCGTGATGGGGCTCATCTACGTGAATCCCGAAGGGCCGTACGGCGAGCCGGATGTGGAGGGATCTGCTAAGAACATCCGCGAGACGTTTACGCGGATGGCCATGAGCGACGAGGAAACCGTTGCGCTCATTGCCGGCGGACACACCTTTGGAAAAGTGCACGGCGCCGACAACCCTGAGGAGCATCTTGGTCCGGAGCCCGAGGCCGCTCCCATCGAAGAGCAGGGCCTGGGCTGGCAGCATGAGTTTGGCGATATTGGTGGGATGATTACCAGCGGCATCGAAGGGCCGTGGAACGCCACTCCCACGCAATGGGATACCAGCTATGTCGATAACCTGCTGGACCACGACTGGGTCTCTGTCAAAGGTCCTGGAGGGGCATGGCAGTGGAAGCCGGTCAATCAAGACGAAATCGAGCACGCCCCCGGTGCACAAGATCCGTCCACAACCGAGCAGCCCATGATGCTGACAACGGATCTGGCGCTGAAGCACGACCCCGATTACCGCGAGGTGCTGGAACGCTTTCAGGAGGATCCCGACCTGTTCCAAGAGGCGTTCGCCAAAGCGTGGTTCAAACTTCTGCACCGCGACATGGGGCCGCCCGAGCGGTACCTGGGTCCCGAAGTGCCCGATGAAACGATGATCTGGCAGGATCCGCTTCCCCGTGCCGACTACGACATGATTGGGGACGAGGAGATCGCTGAGCTCAAAGCGCAAATCCTGGACACGGATCTTTCGATCGCGCAGCGTGCGAAAACGGCCTGGGCGTCCGCCTGTACCTACCGCGATAGTGACAAGCGCGGCGGAGCGAACGGAGCCCGGATTCGCCTCGCGCCACAGCGCAATTGGGAGGTGAACGAGCCGGACGCACTGAAGACTGTACTGGAGACGTATGAAGCGATCCAGGAGGCCTTCAACAGCGCCCGTTCTGATGATGTGCGCGTTTCGCTTGCCGATCTGATCGTGCTAGGCGGACACACAGCTGTTGAGCAAGCTGCTGCCAAGGCTGGATACGACGTAGAGGTGCCGTTTGAACCCGGTCGCACCGATGCCACGCAGGAGCAGACCGACGTCACGTCGTTTGAGGTGCTGGAGCCCAAAACCGACGGCTTCCGCAACTACCTCGGTGGCGACTATGACGACCTCTACGACACGCTCGAAGAGCGGATGGTCGACCGAGCCGAGCTGCTGAACCTGACCGTGCCGGAAATGACGGTACTGGTCGGCGGTATGCGTGCGCTGGGTGCGACCTACGGAGACTCCGACCGCGGCATCCTCACCGATCAGCCGGGCACGCTGACCAACGACTTCTTCAAGAACCTGCTCTCAATGGACTACACGTGGGAGCCGGTCGATGAGGACAAGCAGGTGTTCGAGATCTGCGACCGCGACACTGGCGATGTCGAATGGGAAGCCACCCGCTTCGATCTCATCTTTGGATCGGATGCCCGCCTCCGCGCTGTTGCGGATGTCTACGGGGCTGATCCCGCCGAGGAGAAGTTCGTGCATGACTTCGTGGACGCCTGGACGAAGGTCATGACGCTGGATCGGTTCGATCTGAAGTAGATAACCACGTCATAACGTTCCGAGGCTCCAACACGCGCCTCTGGACGACTGCAAGACGGGTGAGCGGCAAAACGGGGAGAGTACTCTCTTTCGTTTTGTTCGCTCGCCCTGTTTTTTGTTGGGAGGGGCTTTGGAGGAATGCGATCACCGCACAAATCACTTCTCGCTCCTCTCCTCAAGCAGGCGTTCTATCAGCGCGACCACTTGTGCGTGTTATTGTTGCAACTCATATTTGACCACTACCGGTCCGCCTGATGCATCCTCATGGTCAACGGCATAAACGATATCCCCCTGTGCGGCTTCAAGCTGAATGGATTGTGGCATATCGACCCACCCATGTAGGTTTTCTTCTGCATCGGTGACGACCCATACGGTTGTGTCCTCGGCAATGTCGCGCAGACCAAGCCAAACACGGCCCCGGTCATCGGCGAAAAAACCGCGAGTGGCTGGCCAGCGGTCGGGGATGCGGGCGCGGAGCACCTGCCGGAAGTCAGATGCCATGTGTGCGGGTTGCCAATCGCTATCGATCATGTCTCGCCGATCAGAAGACGTGAGGGCAGCCCCATCGTGAGGCATCGTAATCTGGTTGCGATGATTCAGTTCTGTGTTATACACATCCACGACAGCGTGTCCCGACCAGTGGTGATACAGCCGATCGCGGGCAAACGCAAAATGGGATTCACGGTAGTAAGGCAGTGCATGAAAAATGGCCCCGTCCTCATTCTGGACAATAAAGTTGTCGGTGCCTTCTACAGCATGTACGGAGTCCTGCAAGCTTCCATCGGGTTTTGTCTGGCTTAGAATGGCTTTGTTCTGCAGATCCCGATCGTCCATGCTCCGAATGACCGTGGGGCCATCTTCGACCCAGAGAGCCCCATGTGTGTCGCGCGCTATGAGCGTGCGGTCAGAGAGCGGTTCCTTTGGCGTTCACATCCGGCCCAACTCCGGACTCCCTGTTGGCCACAGGTTCATGCGGCGTGCCATGGAATCGTAGGCATAAAGCGTGTCATTGAAGACGGCAAGGTCAGAAAGAAAAGAAAACTCGCCGGGTCCGTCACCGGATTCCCCAACGGTGTAGAGAAACGAGCCATCAGCATCGAAGGCAGAAATCTGAAGGGCCTGTCCGTCTGCGACGTAGACGCGTCCCTCTGCATCCGTCGCGATGGCTGAAATCGATCCGAACAGAGGTTCATCGAAGCGATCCACCTCCTCCAGAGACAGGCGTGGGAGGTCTTCGAGCCAGGCCGTCGTATCGGCACGCTCGTTCTGGCATCCAAGGAGGACAACAACGAAGGCAAGTACGAGAACAGAAAGAGCGTCTGTTCGATTCATCGAGGTGCGGTTTGCTTCGTGAGAGGGGCTGGGTTACAGACATACGAGGAGCCCCATACCGCGCATGGTCTTGCTGGGCATGGGCGGTTGGCGCTGAGATCCGTCTGCCTATCGGCGTCAGGATGAATTATGGAGCCTCTTGCGTCTGGGTAAGGCTGATGCTGACTTCTTCACTGCCACTGAAAATGAGACGCGGGCACGGCCCCTGCTCCTCGCGATTGGCATACTCTACATCGCCAAGATCCACGCGCTTGCTTTTGTAGGTGGGAGCAGAAGCAGTGAACGCGTACGTTGCTTGTTGGCGAGCAAACGAGCAGGGAACGGTGCATACGAGCGAATCCCCCTCTACCTCGACGTTTTCTCCTTCACGGAGGCCTGGAAACTGCACCCTAACGGAATCCTCCTCGACAACGAAATCAGTCAGCGAAATGGTGGAGATGGACTCGTTGGACGAGACGGCGGTCGCGCTCGTGATCTCAATAAGCGGTGTTTCCTTGATGACGTCGCACGTCCCTAATTTAGACTCTCCAAAGAGATCACAGCCTGCCATGAGCAGGGCCGCAAGGACGACAGCGGTGAGGTGGCGGGGGAGTTGGTTCATGGTGTGTTGTATCCTGCTATACAGTGATTTAGTTAAGAAGCTTTCTTCCGTTTCGGTAAAGCCATAGAAAAGGTGGAGCGATAACTTTAACGACTTTGTTCCACCGTCTAAAACGGTGCAGTTCCTCATCAACTTCCTTGGATATGGTCTCCCAGAGCGTCTCAAATCGCTCTTGGGCAAAGCGATATAAGGCCAAGTCAAGCTCATTATGGGTACGAACAGCCTCAATAGTCTTCTGAGACAGTTCGTCAGTTGAGGGGCGGTCGGTATTTACTTTTCGGTAGACATAGAAGGGCATGCGCGACCACCCCAGGCGCCTTCGGAATAGAAGAAGGCTTTCATCAAAGCGTTCGGTAAGTCCAAAAGCAGCGAATTCGTTCTGGAGCCGATTCTTCGCTGTGGCGAGAGCAGCTTCAGAATCAGTCTCTGGATCCATGGCAGAGAGAAATTGCACCTGTCGGTTTGAGTCGGTGATGGGGTGATCACTCTGCAAAAACTCCTGCAATGGAAGAGAGGCTAAAAGAGAGTTTGGATTTCGGGCACGGTTGTAAAAGTAGTGCGACACGACTCGCTCGATTGGATGCCTTAGGATGGTGAAGTACCGGCATTTGCCCACAAGATGTCGGTGGAGCCCGTACCGTGCATGTCCCGTAACGAGATCCTGCATTTGAACACGCTTCGGTGCCTCGGTCGCTTTCCAATGATTGAGCTTATCCCCCATATCAGGCAGATGATGAACAGATCCAGGCCCGTACACCCACTTTAGAGCTGTCTGGGCGCTCATGCCACCAGTTTTAGGAATGTGTAGAAAAATGTCAGGCATCAGAAGATAGATATGAATCAGGCACGAGAATACTCTATCTATAGGGTCTCCGGCAGAGTTTGAGTAGCGGTCATATCCAGGCGAACTACTTCACGTACTCAAACACAGGCGTATCAACGACACGATTCGGGGTCTGCTGATCGTGAAAGCCAATACGTTTTATCTAAGAGACACCGCTTAGAACAGTTTATTTAAACCGGACTGTAAAGGATCGTCTGACTTTTATCGTGCACTTTGCGAGAAAACTGCTTTGCTAATTCAAGACACTTCATATTTGGGGTCTTATTCTGCAAGTAATTTATTCTTTGCCGTCTAAACAATCACGAATCAGGCTTTTCATCATGTCTGTCTCGATGCCTCGCAGGACAAAAGCTTCGGCATCTTGCTCGCCCATGTCCGCATGCAAATTAAATTCCCGTTTTAAATTACTGTGGCCATAATAGTCAATTGACTCATACAAGCGTGCAGCATCACGTTCACCAAACACCTCCTTAAGTGCTGCAATCATTGCCTTATTGGCATTGCGTGATCCTATCTTCTGCATACGTATAATTTGAGCTACGAACCCAAACACATAACCGGAAACTGAAGGTGAATCTAGACAACTAGCCAGAGTGTCTTCATCTCCAATTTCACCTCTCATTTCAAAATACTGTCTTTGAAGTGCTTTACGAGAATTAATAGAAACACTTTTTCTTGCAAACCAACTGAAAATACCCATGTTAGAGTCGCGAAGTTTTTATTAGCCATAGAACTTATACACATCGTACCACATGACATAGCACGCATTTAGAAAAAACGCCAGCATACAGCCAAATCTATTCTATGACAGCAGCCCGTATCCGGACATGCCACGCTATGTGCAGCGCGTGTAAATGATAGTGGCGATTTTATAAAGATTACGCAACCTCTCACACACATGCAACTTCACGCAAAGCTGCAGAGAAAAACCATCCCCCCAAACCAAAAACGCCCCTGCCGCGATGACAAGGGCGTTGAAGCACTACGTAGAAAAAGTTCAGGGAGGCCTTACGCCGACACATCCGACCGCTCGTTTAGCAGGTCGATGGGCACACCACCCTTGGGCTGGTGGACGGTAATCGAGTCGTCGATGGCGCGGATGTGCTCCTCCATCCAGTCGCGGGCATCGGGTTCGCCGTGGACGAGAATCACTTCGCGCGGCGCCATGTGCTCGACCACCTGCAGCAGCTCGTGACGGTTGCTGTGTCCGGAGAAGCGGAAGCGCTCCACCGTGCAGCGCACGGGCTGGGCGCCCGTTTCGGGGTTGAGTACCACTTCGGACGATTCGCTACCGTTCTGGGCGGCATCAAACAGACGGGCCGCGGGCGAGCCTTCTTTGGAGTAGCCCACCAGCAGAACGGCGTTCTTGGGATCGTCGATGATGCGCCGCCCAATCCGGTTGGAAAGGGTCGGCTCGAACATCATGCCGCTGCTAAGCACATGAATGCTGGGGCCCTGCAGGGCTTCCTCCTTGCGAGAGGTGCTGCGCGGCAGTCGCTTCTGATCGACGCCAAACACGCGAAAGTTGCTATCCACGCGGGGGGTGCTGGTGCGCGTCTGATCGTACAGATCGGCAATCGCACGCATCGACCCCGCGGTGTAGATGGGCACATCCTCGTCGATCTTGTTCTGGCGCTTCAGGCGGTCGAGCACAGCCAGCGTTTCCTGGGCACGACCCATCACGAAGACTGGGATGAGCGCGGTGCCGCCCCGGTTAAGCGTGCGCTGCAGCGCCTCGGTGAACTTCTTCATCTCCTCGCCCCGGCTGGTCTGCGCGGCCTCTTCGTCGTTGCCGAGCGTGGATTCGAGGATCAGCACATCCGTTTCGTCGGGGTACTGCGCACCGGGCAAGATCGACTGCGCGCTCAGCTTGGTGTCGCTGGTGTAGAAGATGCGCGTGGCGTCGTTATCCGGATCCACCGTCAGCTCAACGCCCACCCCGCCGAGGATGTGTCCGGCCGTGTAGAACTGGGCTTTAACCGGCACATCCCCCTTGAGGCCGGTGACGTCGAACGGCTTCTGCAGGGCGTGCGTCAGGTACAGATCGCTGAGGGGCTCGACCTCCTTCTCGGTGAAGAGCGGATCGGCTTTGCTGCTGCCCTCGCGCACGCGGCGGGCCTGCAGGCGGGCCGAGGCCGGCAACAGAAACTCCAGCAGGCGCCGCGTGGCATCCGTCATGTGCGTGATGACGTGCGGAAACTCGCGGTACAGCACCGGCACCGACCCCATGTGATCGTGATGCGCGTGGGTGACAAACGCATGGTCTACAAACCGATCGTCGGAGCGGTGCACAAGGTCAAAGCTGGGGAGCGAGTCGGACCCGTCGGTGCGCGGATCCACCCCCGCATCCAGCAAGATTCCAGTGCCCTGCAGGTCTAAGTAATGACAGCTAGCGGCGATATCGTCGGTTTCGCCAAGGGCAAGAAATTCCATAAGGCACACAACAAGCAACAGTAAAGTATACGAAGCCCCCCAGCAAATCAGCGGTTACGCCGCCTCGGCAGCCAGCTCTTCCTGATACGCGTTCCAGTCGTCGAGGAAGCGCTCCAGGCCGCGATCGGTAAGCGGGTGCTCCAGCAGCTTCTGAATGGTGCCGAATGGAATCGTCGCCACATCGGCTCCGGCCAGCGCTGCTTCTTTAACGTGCATAGGGTGCCGAATGGAGGCCGCCAGAATTTCGGTTTCGAAGCCGTAGTTGTCGTAGATGTCCACGATCTCCTCAATGAGTTGCATCCCGTTGGACGAAATGTCATCGATGCGTCCGATGAACGGACTGATGTACGTGGCTCCGGCTTTGGCGGCGAGTAGCGCCTGCATGGGCGAGAAGCAGAGCGTGCAGTTGGTGGGAATGCCTTCGTCAGAGAGCGCCCGGATGGCTTTGATGCCTTCGCGGATAAGCGGCACCTTCACCACCACGTTGTCATGGAGTTGCGCCAGTTCATGCGCCTCCGTCATGATGCCCGCAAAGTCGGTAGCCGTCACTTCCGCCGACACATCGCCGTCCACGATGTCACAGATTTCGCGCACGCGCTGGTGGAAGTCGATATTGCCTTCCTTCTTGACGAGTGAGGGGTTGGTTGTTACCCCATCAAGCACGCCCAGGTCGTTGGCTTCTCGAATTTCGTTAAGGTTGGCGGTATCGATGAAAAATTTCATAGCGCGTTCGTTTGTTCGGTGACAAGTACATGGCGTATAGCATTGATGTAATGCGTATGGCGATTCAGAGTTCAGCACCAAGCAGCGTGGCACAACTGAACGGGTTGGCTCGTTGCAGAGACGTCTTTGCATTCTGCTGTCTATCGTGTTGTTACCTTCATGCCCTCATTTCCCCCTCCGTATCACCAAAACGGCACCGCCCCTACGCTTTCGGATGCGACGCTTGCCCGTGCTATTGATGCGTTGAAGCCCCATGCCGGAGCGGCGCTGCAACGGGATGTCCCCCTTGCCCCGTACACGACATTCAAGATTGGCGGCCCTGCCGATTTGTTCTGGGAGGTGCAGTCTGCCGATGAACTCGCCACCGCTCTCTCTGTGGCCCGCTCGCTGCAGATCCCGCACCACGTCCTTGGCACCGGAGCCAACCTGATCATCGGAGATCTCGGTGTGCGCGGACTCGTCATTCGCAATGCGGCAGATGCGATACGCATCGATCCCGAGACGCAGCAACTCTGGACGGAGAGCGGTGCCATCATGTATCCGGATGTGATTCATGCGGCGGTAGAGGCGGGGCTTTCGGGGTTGGAGCACTACGTGGGCATCCCCTCTACCGTGGGTGGCGCGCTGTGGCAAAACCTGCACTTTCTATCGCCAGCCCCCGAGCGCGAGCGGACGATGTTCATCGAGGAGGTGGTCTCCGAGGCCGAAATCCTGACCGAAGCGGGCACGCGCCGCACGGTCGGCCTGGACTACTTCAATTTCGACTACGACTATTCGATTCTGCACGACTGTGACGACATCGTGCTTAGCGCTACGTTTCAGCTGGAGCCGGGCGATAAATCGCGCATGCGGCGTATCATGGACGAGAACCTGGAATGGCGTTCGCTGCGCCACCCGCCGCTCGATACCGAGCCCAGCGTCGGGTCCATCTTCAAAAAGATTGAGGGCGTCGGTGCCGGACGGCTCATCGATGAGTGTGGGCTGAAGGGCATGCGCATAGGAGGCGCTGAGGTGACGCACCGCCATGCCAACATTTTCGTGAATCGCGGTGGGGCGACGGCGGCTGATGTGTGCGCGCTCATCGACCGGGTGCAGCGCACGGTGGAGGCCGAGACGGGCTACTTTCTGGATACCGAAATCGGCTTTGTGGGCGTCTTCGACCCGCCGTCTACCACAGAGCCGCGCTTCATGCCCAAGCCCGAAGGTGTTGTCACCGCCGCCGAACGCGCAAAGATGGCGCGCTCTTGATGTGTAATCAGGAAGCAAAGTTTACCCTCGTCGCGATGTACAACCGGCATGACCTTCGGCCCCTCTGCGTCGCGACGAAAAACTGGACGCTCTGCGTCCGACGCTGGGGACGCTGGAGCATCCCAAAAAACGTGGCGACGCTGGAGCATCGCCACGAGAATGAGAGAATGCGGAATTCGCACCAACGTATCCCGATCCACATGTTTGTCATGTTGAGCAAGCGGAGGGCCCCCAGGCCCGGAGCGCGTCGAAACATCTCCTCGGCGCTCAGCAGCTACTTTTAAAACAACTGTCCCGCCCATTTCGGGGTAGATCTTTATTCGCTACGCTCGTGTCGGAGATGATCCCTCATAGCGATGCGCTGCGTCGGTCGGCCTGGCTTCTAAAACTCTGCAGTGCCTATCACATGCGCCGTACAAATCGCCGGGGACGCAAGCGGTCCCCGGCTATGGGATTCCTTAGCTCGGGATCAGAAGCGGAGCGGATATCCCGGGCGATCAGTGGCGCGGTGCAATCCAGACCTTGACACGTAACAGAACCCCATGATCTACCGTTGGCTGCACATCGTGAATGCCGGACTGGTGGGACTGACCCTGGCGCACTGGGCATCGGGTCGGATACAGGGAGTCGAGATTCTTGCTGGGGCAGACATCTCAATTGCAGGAGTGCTGGTGGTAGCGAGCATCTGCTACGGCGCGGCGTGGACCGTCTGGGCGGTGCCCTCGTCAATGAATGTGCCGAATCAGGAGGCGTACGATGCACTGTCTACAGCCGCGAAGCGTACAATTATCGCGGAGACGCTTCAGCCCTTTTTGTATGTCAGTGCCACGCTCTGGCTAGCTGTCGTACTCACTGTCGCCTTCATCCCGGCGCTGCTGGCGATTGTTCTGCTGGTCCTTGTGGGGCACTTTGTAGAGTTGGCACTGGCCGTCCACTTCCTTTTTCTGAAGCTACCCCGTGAAATCAAAACCCAGCAGCAGATAGCCGACTCGCAGGGAGACGTGTGAGCATCCCTTATCCGTCTGCATCCACACGCGTTAGCGCCTCAGCCGCAAAGCCCGAATCTTGCTTTTCATCGTCGGTATTGAACCACGTGCAGATGACATCGCCTTCCTTCAAGCCCTGATTCTGCAGGAGATTGTCCATCTGCGGGTTGCCGGTGGGGTCGCCAACCACCCGGGTAACAGTCATGGTGGGCCCTCCAGATTTCAGTCGGACGAGGTCGCCGGTTGCAAAGTTAGCCATGGGGAGTGGAGATGGGTTTGGGGATAGAGCCAACGGTTTAGGTAGACACACAAAAGAACCTTTGAGTATGTCATTGCGAGGAACGCCAGCGACGTGGCAATCTTGTACTTTCAAACTGGCGGCACTGCCCAATCGCAAGGCATGAGATCGCCACGTCGGTCGCAGGCTCCCTCCTCGCGATGACAAGGTGTAAACGTATTTTTGCTGAGCTACTTAGGATGCGGGCAGGTCGAGCGATTCGGCGAGCCCCTCGGCCTGCACGCGCAGATGATCGGCGCCTTCGAGCCCTTCTTTCCATTCGGTGGGAAAAGCCTCCCAACCATGCAACGTGCCCAGCAGGGCACCCATCATAGCGCCGGTGGTGTCGGCATCGCCGCCTACGTTGATGCCCGAAAGCAGCGTGTTTTCGAGCAGATCGGGTGCGCGGGCGACCATAGCAGCAGCAAACGGCCAGGCCTCATCGGCAGCCAGTCCAGCGCCGTTGCACAGATCGCGCAAGTCGAGTGGAAACTCGTTGAGCTGGTCGGAAAGGCTGCGGAGGCGATCGGACACGCGGGTGTCGTCGCCCAGTTGCGCTTCTGCCCAGGCAGTGGCATCGGTGATGGTGACCCAGAAGTCATCGGGATCAAAGTCATCGAGGCCGGTGATGGCGCAGTAGCGTGTGGCAGCGGCTTGTCCCCATCCGGCAGCCAGCGCCGCGGGGTGGGCATGGGTTACGCGCAGGAGGTTGCGAATTGGTGGGAACGCTTCATCACGCGTAGCCTGGGTGGCGGCCCACCAGAGGCCAAGCGGAGCTGCGCGCATGGCGGCGCCGTTGGTAGCGCGCTCGGCATTGCCCGATCGGCTGGGCGGTGTACCTTGGGCCAGGTGCTCAATCGCGGAGGTCGTGGTAGGGCCCCAGCGGCGTGCTTTATCCTGCATTGACACATACTCCATGGCAACCTCGGCGGGCCAGTCGGCAGGAGCGGCCGTCCACACGACGCGGGCTGTAGCAAACGTGAACTGCGTATCATCCGTCCATTGTCCGGCCTGCAGGTCGCCGCGCTTTTCATCGTCGCGGTACTCTTTGATGCCTTTGTAGTAAGTCCGGATGTTTTGATGGCTGAGGCCCTCAACAGGCATGCCAAGGGCATCTCCAACGGCAGTTCCAAGCAGCGTACCCAGGCAGGTATCGGCGGTCATAAGCACTTAGCGATAAGCAAACGAAGAAGGTGATTAGGCGCAACGTGCTGTACAAACACGGGTACTACGCACCGAGCAACAGCGAGATGCGTTCCTATACGCAGCCTCAACGCTGGATGTTGACTGGTTTATTTTCCTTTGGCATGATGGATTGGCTGGCCGGTACCTACGCGGTCTTTCGAAAGGATGTACAGATTGAACTACGGAAGCGCGTGGCGCTGAACATGCTGGGGCTGTTTGTGCTGGCTACCCTGGCGCTGGTGCTCTTTGCCGTAGGCCAGGAAACCCTTGATCCCGCTGTGGAATCGGCGTTGCTGTGGATCGTGATTCTCTTTTCAGCGTCCATTGGCCTTGGGCGCACGTTCATGAGCGAGGCGGAAACGGGGACGCTGTTGTTGCTTCAGTTGCATGTGCAGGGTAGCATGGTGTTTGCCGGAAAGCTCCTGTTTACGCTGTTGTTGGTGTTCGGGCTCAACGCGGTGGCGGTGGCGCTTTTTGTGCTGATGTTGGATGTGCAGGTTGCTGCTCCGGGATTGCTGCTTGTCACGCTGGTATTGGGCGCGCTCGGGCTCTCCGGAGCCACCACGCTGCTGGGCGCGCTCATTGCGCGAGCCACACAGCGCGGGCCGCTGTTGCCCGTGTTGCTGCTCCCTGTGCTGATGCCGCTGCTTCTGTCGGTGGTGGAAGCCACACGCATCGCCTTGCAGGGCGGCACCTGGGTGGCGGCGCAGGATGAACTGCTTACGCTCGTTGGGTTTGCGGGCACGACCATCACCGCCGCTGTGCTTCTTTTCGATTATGTGTGGACCGACTGAGCGTAGAGGGCGGTTGGCGTCGACCCTTTCTCCAACACCCCCGATCGTCGATTCGTGCGCACAAAATTGGCAACTCTGAACGCAGGGTTCGTCCCCCTTCTTTTGCAGTGATAGATGCACGGTTACGGGGTGGGGGCAGCTGGAGGCATCTGCTGTGGCGTCTCTTGGGGAAGACCTTCGGGCAAATCATCGGGCACGTCTTCGGGGCCTATGTCATCAGCAAGTCCATAGTCGCGCATGATCTCCTGTGGGATGTCATACGGAAGCTGCGGACGGAGCGCATCGAACGCCTCATCGAAGGCATCGACCTTCTCGGGGCGGTTGGCGTCGAGGTAGCTCATCCGTACGGATCCGGCAAACTGAAGTGCAAAGAGAAACTCTTGCGTGTCGCGTGCCATGCGCAGCTCATCGAAGACGAGCGGCTCCAGATCCACCATAATGTCGGCTACACGATCGGTGGCTCCCATTGCTTCATAGGCTTGTGCTGTGAGCACATAGCTTTGCACGTTTCCGGCGATCGTTTCGAACGGCACGCGCGCTACGAACGCATCTAGGAACTCGCGGGCTGCTTCGGGATCATCCTGCGCCCATTGTTCGGCCATGTGGGTGGTGAACAGGCGATATCCGTCGGCCATGCGACGGGCGTTTTCGTCATGATAAACCGTTGGATCGTCGAGCCCCCGATAGCGGAAGTCGCGCATCCGTTCTTCAATGATTTCGGGGATTACACGTCCAAATCGGATGTCGTGCTCTACCGGTACAACCCGGTAGGCTTGGCCCTCAAGCTGCAGGTAGTCGTCGAGACCGATGCGCCCGCTTCCGGCCACGGTCACGGCAAAGTAGATGGGGCGCTCCCAGCCTTCTTCCGCATTGCTACGTACAATGTCAAATGCGGCGATATCCGCGATCTGCAGCATATTGCTTTGCTGGTCAAACGGGCGGCCCTCCAGGTGCCATCGCATGGGCGAGCTGACATTGGCTGAATCGGAGGGGTGTACTACGTTGTTGTGGAGTACCGTTTCGGTATCCACGGAAACGGCCACGTCTTGGGCATCCCACGGGCGCGGGCGGATGTTTTCGATCTGTTCATCACTTAGCGACATGGGGAGCGGTGCTGAATCGCGCGCCTGGTTGTGCTTCAGTTGTCGCAGATACCAGGAGGTGTTCAGGAGCGAGAGATTCACCACACGCACATCACGACGTACGCCTTCTACTTCTTGCAAGTACCACAGCGGAAAGGTATCGTTGTCGCCGTTGGTGAAGAGAATGGCGTTTTCGTCTACGCTGTTCAGCATGTTGTAGGCGTAGTCGTGCGCCAGGTAGCGCCCCGAGCGGTCGTGGTTGTCGTAGTTTTGGGTGAGCATCCAGCCGGGTACGGCCAGTAAGATGGCGGCTCCGGCAGCCCACAGGCTGGCCTGTCGCTTAAGATCGGGTAGCTTGTCGTTGAGGCTATCCTTGAGCAGATGCAAAAGTCCCGTAGCGCCAAGGCCCACCCATAAGCTGAAGGCAAAGAAACTTCCGGCATAGGAATAGTCGCGCTCGCGGGGTTGAAACGGCGTTTGGTTGAGATACAGAATGATCGCAACGCCGGTCATAAAGAACAGCACCGCCACAGCGGAGGCCCGGCGCCAGTCCCACGTAAAGTGATAGAAGATGCCAAACAGCCCAAGGAGCAGCGGCAGCGCAAAGTAGACGCTGCGTCCGGCTTGTTCGCTGGGCGTTTGCCCTACCAGTTCGGCGCTTGCTTCGGGCGGATCGATCCACGATATGCCGGTGGCCGCGGGGGCATCTTGCACGTCCGAGGCGCGCCCTGCAAAGTTCCACAGGAAGTAGCGGGTGTACATCTTCCCGAGTTGGTGGTGCAGGAAGAACGACAGATCGGAGTTATACTGATCGTACACCTGTCCATGACGCGGGTCGGGCGACCAGCGGCGGGGGAAGAGCGCATCGGAGTCGCGGTCTACCTGGCCGAGGCGATCATCGTAGGTGGGGCCTCGGAAGAGAGGCCGATCGCCATATTGCTCGCGTCCCATGTACGAGATAAACGCCTCAATGGAGGACGGGTCGTTCTGGTCAATCGGCGGGTCGATATCGCTCCGGATGGGAATGAGCGCGTACGAGGAGTAGCCAATAAGCGCCAGGGCGATGTACAGGAAGAGCAAGTTTGCGATGCGCATGCGCTTGGTGTGCGTGATGTACACGCCATAGGCCACGCCGCCCAAGATGATGGTTAGCACCAGCAGGGGCGTGTTTGTGGCCCCCAGCAGTGAGGGCAGGCCCTGAATGATGCCGGGGTAGAGCAGCAAGAAGATTCCGGAGGCCACACCGCCCGTTAGCGCCAGGTACTGCAGCCGTGTTGCTGTGCTCCAGTCGGGTTGGTCGTAGCGCTGAAAGAACACGATAAGCGCGACGAAGAACAGCGAGAGCAAGCTCAACAGGTGGATTCCAATGGCCAGCCCGTACAGATATGCAATTACGAGCAGCCACCGTTCGGATTTGGTGCCTAGCACGTGGCGTACGCCTCGGGCCAGTGCCCGGTCTTCAGCACGAGCGTACTCGCTCCATTTTAGCGCGAGCCACACACAGAGCGTGGTGAAGAACGTCGAGAGGGCGTAGGTTTCGGCCTCCACGGCGTTGAACCAGAACGAGTCAGACACCGCCAGGGTGAGTGCTCCCACTACCGCTCCAACATAGGCTCCGATGCGTACATCCGGGCTCCAGTCGGATTTTGGGCCGCGCCATTCCCGGATCAGTTGAAGAATGATGAGATAGGTGAACAGCACCGCAAAGGCGCTGGAGAGCACGGAGATCAGGTTGATCGATAGAGCCACGTACTCGGTGGGCACGAACATCGAAAAGAACCGCCCGATCAGCATGTAGAACGGAGCTCCAGGCGGGTGCGGGATTTGCAGGGTGTTCGATACCGCGATGCGTTCGCCCGGGTCCCAGAACGAGACGGTGGGGGCTACAGTCAGTGCATACAGCACCAATGCAAATGTGAAGACGACCCCGGGAAGAACCCGATCAAGACGCGACCAATTCATGCAGATGGCAAAAGCTACAGAGACAGGAGTACGAACAGTAAGTGGGTCAGACGGTGGGAAACGCTGTGCCGGTAGCTGAAGGCAAGAGCGCGCCGTACACATCAATGCAGTGCACAGCCGACGGATCCATGGTGCCCGCCCGAGAAAAGCACATCAGACCGCATGTACGATGAGGAGACTGTGAAGGTGGGGGGCTTCGTGTTCTTCCTCCCTGTGCCTCCGAGTCCCCGATTGTCCGGTATGTTTAGACGCCTGGGCGCAACCCGCTTTAATGATGTCATCCTGAGCGGAGCGGCTCCGTCTAGCAGGGCCGCTGAATCGCCCAGCGTCTGCTGAACGCCGGGGAGATGGCTCGGCGTGCTCCGGGTGGGGCCCGTCGCGTGCACTCTAAAAGCACTTCTTCCCTGCGACTGACGCGGCGCTGGGCGTAGCCCGAGTACTCCTGGGGGGCGATCTCATGCCGTTGATTGGACAGTTGCACCCGACCTGATGGCATGAGATTGCGTCGCTGCGCTCGCAATGACAAGATCGTGAGTTATTCTCGGTACGTTAGGGGGCCATGTGTTACCCAAACATTGACCTGTGACACAGCACTATGCCCCATCCACCACAATAACGCACTCACCGCGCACCTTCGACTGACCCGCAAAATACTTGCGTAGTTCGTCGAGCGTGCCGCGCCGCAGTTCTTCGTGCATCTTGCTGATTTCGCGTGCCACGGCGGCCAGGCGACCAGGCGAGAGGGCGTTCGACAGGTCGCGCAGTGTGCGAATGAGCCGATACGGCGACTCGTAAAAAACGAGCGTGCGCGGCTCGGTTGACAGCTCTTTCAGGCGGGTTTGGCGCCCTTTTTTGCGAGGCAAGAACCCCTCAAACACAAAGCGATCGCTGGGCAGTCCACTGGCAGTTAGGGCGGGCACAAAAGCAGTAGCGCCCGGCAAGGCCGAGACCGGGATGCTTCGTTCGTGGCAGGCACGCGTCAGGTAAAACCCCGGATCAGAGATGCCCGGCGTGCCGGCATCACTGATGAGAGCAATGTCATGTCCCGCCCGCATGCGTTTGACCAGGTGGCGCGTTTTGTCGTGTTCATTGTGGGCGTGAAAGCTGGTTGTGGGCGTGTTGATGCCGTAGTGGTTCAGGAGCACGCCCGAGGTGCGCGTATCCTCGCACGCAATTAAATCGACCGATTTGAGCGTGTCTACGGCGCGATAGGTTATATCGGCCAAGTTGCCGATGGGAGTGGGAACGAGGTAAAGCATGCAATGGGATCGTCAGCGGGTAGGGGGAGAGGTAGACAGCGACGGTAGTTACCAAGACCGATCGTCATCGGGCATTTCGCGGGTATCTACGTCGGCGTCAGCGTCGTCGTCACCGCTGAGCAGCGAGCCCCCCAGGGCGCCACCAATAGCCCCAAACACAGCCCAGAGAATGGCTCCCATAATGAGCCCCACCAAGAGGGCCCCCATGCCGGGCTCTTGCATTGCTGCTTGCTCTTGGCCCTGCATAAAATCTTCCATGCTCATGCCCGACATGCTTTCGGCAAAATTTTCCATGATGGATTCGCCGTCAAGGCCTAAGGGACGCAAGATCCAGTCGAATCCTGCGCTAAGCAGTGATCCAACTACACCGGCACCAGCACCCAGGGTAGCCCCTTCAACCGGGTCAATGGATGTGTTGCTTGTCGTGATGTAATGCCACGAAGCAACAAACCCGCCCGCGATCACGCCTGCACAGCACAGAAGATTAATAAGCGAGAGGTACGACGTACTGAGCACGCCCACTACCACTCCGCCAACAAAAATTGATTGGATGCGCATTGTGCTATATTGAATTCAAGATGAGGGAAAACGCAAAATGTGCAGTGTACGTCGTTACGCGTCGTCTTCGTTTGCGTTGGTGTCTTCATGGCCCCACGGAGCGGGAGGCGTATCGACGGCTTCAGAGAGGTCAAAGTCAACGCGCCAACTCCACTCGTCGCCGCGAACCGTACCATAGCTATAGCGGGCGCCCGGCTCAATCTCCAGTCGCCAGCCCCGCCAGATGCCGGTTTCTTCGGTGCGCTCTTCCGAGAGAAACTCTTGCCGCATTTCAGTGCCCGCGGCTTCGGTAAACCCGCCGTACATGGTAACGTCATCGTCTTCGCCATCTTCGGTGCGATGGTCGTGGCGAATTTCGATGCTATCGTCGTGGCGTGTTAAGATCCAGGTGCGCGAGCGATCCCAACCGTCCTCGGTTTCGATGTGGAACGGGATCTCCATGCGATTGTCTTCGCACACGCGCCAGTGGGCAATCAGCAACTCATCGCCGTCGAGCATCTCGTCGCCCTCGGGCTCCCGCTCTAGAGCCCCTTCATAGGCATTGCCGCACTGCTCCTGCATGTTACTCCAGAATGCGGCTTGCGGATCAGTTTCTATATCCTCAGGCGACTCGTCGGAATCAGGAGCGCATCCGGCAAAGACAAAGGCTCCAAAAAGAAGGCCAGCACACGATACAAGGACCGTTCGTAGCATAGTAAAACCGGTGATTGGTTTGAAGCTAATGGGATCGGAACCGTAAGGTACAACACAAGATGGACGAATGCATACGGGGCTGATTTAAGGGGGCGGAACCCGACAGACCGAGCAGGAATGTCACAGACGCCCGTTTTTTCGATTCTGGTTCCCTGTCTTATGGATGCTGATGCATGGTATCGCGTAGCCTACGCTGAGTTTGCCTTTGCGACGGTAATGCTCATTGTAGTGCCGCTCGTTATGCTGCTGGCATCGTGGAACCAACCGCCGGTGCGTAAACGGCTCCTTGCATACTGGCGAGCGGCTGCGCTTTTGGGTATCACCGTATACCTGTGGATTGCCGAAATGACGATGGGCTTTGCAACCAGTTTTGTGGCCCGCGCGGTCGTTCCACTGGTGCTATGGCGAGGCGATATTGGGGCCGTGTGGAAGCGCCCACTTCCTCAAGCCACGACCCGACTGGCGCGCCTGTACCGGGTCTGGTGGTACTTTGCTGTGATCTACTCGGTAGCTGGGCTGCTCTCCATGATTCCACTTCTTCCATGTGCCTTTGGAAGCGACGCAGCCCCCGCGTGCCAGGCGTGGTATGGACCGCCGCAGGCATACGCTGAACTACTGCATCCGCACGCCGATTGGCATCAGTTGGGGCTCTGGGCCTGGGTTGCGCTTAGCATCTATACCGTGTATCTGATGGCCACAGCGTACCGACTGCGCATGCGCAAGAACACGCAATGAGGCGATACGCTCCTCTCCTTTCGGGTGATCGAGGCAGCCGCAAATTAACATGAATACGGCGCTGGAAGGCGTTAGGCGCCTGTAAAGACAGGAACTGCACCTCATCGTGCAGTTTCCAAAATACCAACAGCCCCACTCTCTTACGACACCTGCCTGCTGTATTATGATCGGTACGATCGGGGAGCTCTTCATTATCACCGCGTTCGTTACGTGCGCTTTATCCGGGCTAACCTTTTTCTGGGCAGCCCAGTCTTCCAATTCGAACGAAAAACGCTTTTGGACGCGCACCGGACGCTGGTCGTGGGGCGCGATGTCGGCGGCGGTGCTCATTGCCTCGGGCATCTTGTGGTTTCTGCTGCTCACGCATCAATACCAGTATGCGTATGTGTACCAGCAAACCTCAAACGACCTGCCGCTGCGTTATCTCATCTCGGCATTTTGGGCCGGGCAAGAAGGGTCCTTTCTGTTCTGGATCCTTACGATGTGTGTCACCGGTGGGCTTCTCATTAGCTACGTAAAGCGCCGCTACGAGGCGCCGGTCATGGCCGTTGTGGCGTTCTGCCAGTTTGCACTCCTTGCCATGGTCGTTGGGCTGCAGTTTGGGTCGTTTCCGATTGGCGCATCCCCGTTCATGACGCTGGGCGAGAAATTTCCGGAAGCGCCTATTTTTCAGGATAACCCGCACTTCATTCCAGCCAACGGGCAAGGGCTGAACGACCTGCTTCAAAACCCATGGATGACCATTCACCCTCCGGTGCTCTTTTTGGGCTTTTCGTCGATGGTGGTGCCTTTCGCCTTTGCTTGTGCAGCCCTCTGGAAACGAAAGTACACGCAGTGGGTGCGCCCGGCACTGCCGTGGACCATCTTTGCTGTGCTCACACTTGGACTGGGCATTGCACTGGGAGGCTACTGGGCATACATCACGCTTTCGTTTGGCGGATACTGGGCGTGGGATCCCGTGGAAAACTCCTCGCTGGTGCCGTGGCTGCTGGGGGTGGCGGCGCTCCACACCATGCTCGTGCAAAAGAAGAGCGGTTCTAGCCACAAAGCGGCACTCATCCTAAGTATTCTGGCGTACATCTTTGTGGTGTACTCCACCTTTCTAACACGTAGTGGCATCTTGGGGGATGTGTCAGTTCACTCCTTCGTAGACCTGGGGCTGTACAACCAACTACTGCTCTGGATCGTGTCGATGGCGGTGCTGGGGCTTGGCCTCTTTGCGTGGCGGTATCCGGAGTTGCCCACGCCGAAGAAAGAACCGCGTATCATTTCGCGCGAGTTCATGATCTTCTCAGGGGCAATGATTCTGTGTACCATTAGCGCCGTAGTGATTTTGGGCACCAGCTCGCCCATCTTTGGTCGTATTTTCCAGGATGCCCCCTCCACCGTGCCTATTGAGTTCTACAACCGGTGGACGCTGCCGCTAAGTATCGGGCTGGTCTTCCTGGCGGGCATTGGCCAGCTTATGTGGTGGAATAAGATGGGCGTAAATGATCTGAACCGCATTGTGATTAAGCCGCTAGCCGCGGCAGCAGTGGCCACGATTGCTATTCTCGTGCTCACGCCGTTTGCGCAGCAAACCGTCATCCTGCCCGCTGATATGCCAGTGCAAGAATTCGCCCAGGCGGGCTTCACCGAAGGCCTTGGCGTGTTCTGGGATACGTATGGATACGCCCTCATGCTGCTTATGCTTGTCTTTGGGGCCTTCTTTTCCCTCTTTGGCAACGGCATGGTGCTATGGCGCATTGGCAAAGGAAATCCGCGTATGGCTGGAGGAGCCATTACACACATCGGATTTGCCATTATGATGTTAGGTATCGTGGCGTCAAGCTCGTTCGACCGCGCGCTGCCGATGCTCGATCAGATCCGGACCACGGAAGACGTCGAAAATAATGCACGTGAGAATTTTGTGCTCGCTAAAGGCGAAACGCGTGTGGTAAGCGGATACCAGGTCACGTACCGAGAGCGTGATGTGAATGACTACGGACGCGATGAATTCATCCTTGACATCACCGATCGACAAGACCGTAGTTATACCTTGCGCCCCGAAGCCTACGAAGATGACGATGGGCAGTGGTTCATGCACCCCGGCGTGAAGAAGTTCTTTGAGCAGGACCTGTTTGTGGCCGTTACTCCACGTGCCGCCACGGGTATTGACGACGACCCCGATGTTACTGGCGGCGAGTTCCAGTTGGCACAAGGCGATTCTACGGTTATCGGAAACGAACAGTACGCAATTGCTTTCCGCGGCTTTAATCTGGATCTGCCCGAGCATGAGGTGCCCGACGATACGCGCTTGGCGGTAGCGGCGCTCATCGAGATGACGGATCTGGAGACTGGCGAGACTCGCTCGCTCGATCCGGTGTACATGGTGGCTGAAGACCGAACCGAACGCTATGTGGAAGCCCAGATAGAGGACTGGGACATCCGTCTGGCCTTCACTCAAATGGATGTGGACTCTGGCAAAGCAAACTTCGCAATTGACGGGGTCGAGGTGATGCCTGATGATTGGGTAGTGGTGCAGGCTAGTGTCAAACCTCTTATCAGTCTGGTCTGGATTGGCTTCATCATGCTCTCGATTGGGTTTGTGGTAGCGCTGGTACGACGCGTACAAGACCTGCGTACGCGCTGATATGTGTCGCGCGTGATTCTGCTTTAGTGCTTTAGTGCTGTGTCACAGGTCAATCTTCGGGTAACGCATGTACCCTCTAACGTACCTAAACTAACTCACGTCCTTGTCATTGCGGTCGGAGCGAAGCGCCCCGACCGCAGGGAGGAAGTACTCGTTCGCTAGCGCTCACAGCGCCGCGTCGGTCGCAGGCTCCCTCCTCGCGATGACAAAGGTGTAAGTGTATTTTTGCTGATCTACTTAGGCAGAGCCGCTCCGCTCAAGATGACAACATTAGGTAGCGGTAAGATGTTAAGTGATTGACATGTGGGTTACATCATCGCAACCCGCTCAAACCCCCTCTGTCTTCGAGCTTCGCCGCAGGCGTGATCCTATGGACATATCCCCCCTTGGCTAAGCTAGTCTATGCACACAACCTGAGATGGTGATAATCGCTGATGATCGCTTGCCTGTCCTGAACTCGATTCAGGATCTGGATGACATTCGAGGAGGTGGCGTTCGAGTTGAAAGGAAGCTTTCGTCTCCAGCACCGTCCCCCCGACACGTCATCCTGAACTTGATTCAGGATCCACTCGCCCGAGCAGACGCCCAGGAGGGTTCTTTTTGTGGGGTCCAACAGTCCCTCATTGAACAGGCGGTGGAGGAGTCAAATTTCCCACCAACGAAATACCAGAGACAAAGTTATGTACAAGGATTAGCCTTGGCTAAGGGGGAGAAACCCGACACGAGCCCGGAGGGCGACTGATGGAGCGAAGCCGAATAAAGGAGAGGGGGTTCGAACAAGAGAGAACTGCGATCTCCAATCACCTTATCATTTAGTGTCTATCCAGTGCCCAACATTAAAACGGGGTGCGTTGTCCACCAACCATTGACGTGTAACAGCACAGTAGTACCTTCGCATCGCCATTCTGAGGATAGCGATGCGTTTGAAGCCGTAGAGGCGACGTGCTTTTAGACGCTGCGTGGGTACACCATGTCCATCCGTTGGGGATAAGGAGCCTGCAATAGGAACAATGGCTTGCAAACAGGCTGCACATTCCCCTATCTTGAAGCATGTATTCGTGTGCTGTCTTCGTTAAAGCGTTCTTGCTATGCCCGACCTCTCAACCCCACGCGTTCAGCTTGCGCTGGGCGGTTCGTTGCTCCTCGTACTTTTGACTGTGATCTTCGCGCTTCAAAACACAGAGCCTATCCGTGTCAACCTGATCTTTTTTAGCACAGAAGGATCGGCAGCGTTGGTGTTGCTTCTCACATTTATGATTGGCATTGGGGTGGGTTTGCTCGTAATGGTGCCCACGCGGATGCGTGACCGCAAGCGCATCAAGCAACTCCGGAGTGAGATCCAGGAACTGGCTGGCTCCCAATCGTCTACAGCATCTGATGAATAGTCCCTTGGCCTCACCGTCCATGCCCGTATTGGAGCCGAGGACCTCCGCACATCTGATCGCGCCCGCGAGTCCACCGCGTGAAGACACCGACTACCCCGCCGTGCTAATGGCCATCCAACGCGACTGGTCGATACGCACGGCCTACGCGCCCGGCGCCCCACGAGGCTACCTGGCTGCCCCCGATGCCGAGCGGACCTCTGCTCTGGAGCGAGCGCTGACTGATCCCGAGGCCCAGGCCGTGCTCTGCGTGCGGGGCGGATACGGATGCCTGCGTCTGTTGCCTCATCTGAACTGGAACGCGTTGCAGCGCGCTACGCCCCGTTGGATCGTCGGGTATAGCGACATCACCGCGCTGCAAATGGCCTGCTGGCACAAGCTCGGATGGCCTAGCATTACGGGACCTGTGGCCACCGAGTGGCCGAAGCTCTCACGGACTATGCGTAATGCGGTTTTTCGCAGCACCCAACCCACCCCTTGGACTCCCTCGCTTCCTCCAAACACGAGCGCCCCCGTCTCATTGACGCACGGTACGGCAACCGGTCCGCTTTTAGGAGGGACGCTTTCAGTGCTTACTCGCTTGCTCGGTACGCCATATATGCCCGACCTTACAGGGGCGATTCTGCTCTTAGAAGATGTACAAGAGCCGCCCTACGCGGTGGATCGCATGCTTATGCATATGGAACTGGCAGGCGTACTCGATCGGTTGGGTGGGGCGGTCCTCGGGCAGTTTCGCCTGCCGGCCTCTGTTTCGGAGCCTACGTTGTCGATGGACACCGTACTGGCCGACTATTTTGCCGACCGTCCGTATCCGGTACTCATGAATGTGGCATACGGACATTGTCTGCCTCGTCTGTGCTTGCCGATGGGCGTACCGTTTCGGCTGCACCTTACCCCGAAAACCACTTCAATGACGTGCTACCCAGTCCAGGAATCGCAATATTAGGCAAATTGAGCCAGAGCGGTGGCACTTGTGCCTGTCGCCTCTGATGTTACAGATGTGCTATTCACTGATTGGTCCTTCAGAGCTTCCTCTTGCATGAGCGATTTTCGGTTGGCGGTGTGCGCCTCAGGCGGCGGCACAAACATGCAGGCGCTGATCGATGCAACCGAATCGGGGGCGGTGCCCGGTACGGTGGTCGGATGCCTCACAGATCGCCCCACCGCTGGTGCTCTTGATCGAGCCGCTGCCCACGATATTCCCACTGCTGTCGTCGCACCCTCTGACTATGACTCGCCTGCCGCATTTGGGGCGGCTCTCTGCGACGTACTCGCAGCGTGGGATACCTCGTTTGTTGCGTTGGCAGGGTATCTCAAGAAAATTCCGCCAGTAGTTCTACAAGCATACCCCAACCGCATTACCAATATCCACCCGTCGCTGCTTCCCGCATTTGGTGGATCCGGTATGTACGGAATGCGCGTGCATGAGGCTGTGCTCGACTACGGAGCGCACTGGACCGGCGTTACGGTGCATCTGGTCAACGAGGCGTACGATGAAGGACCCATTGTCGCCCAGCAGCCGGTGCCTGTATTGCCCGATGACACCCCTGCTTCATTGCAACAGCGCGTGCTTGCGGTTGAGCACGATTTGTATCCGACCGTAATTCGTCACTTTGCACGCGGCACCGTATCCGTGAATGGTCGCCACGTAACTCTCAACGGATCCTCTGCATCGCATCGCCCCCCAACGTCCCATGCCAACCCCAACTGACGATTTGTCTACTCCCCGTATTCGCCGCGCACTGCTTTCAGTGTACGATAAAACGGATCTGGTGCCGTTTGCCCGTACGCTGTATGAGCATGGTATCGAGCTTATTTCAACAGGTGGTACAGCGGCTGCATTGCGCGAGGCCGACCTTCCGGTGACTGAGGTGAGCGACATAACCGGTGCCCCCGAAATGATGGACGGACGCGTTAAAACGCTGCATCCCGTCATTCATGCAGGCATTCTGGCGCGTCGTAAGACTCCAAGCGACGCGCAGGAGCTAGCGGCCGAAGGCATCGCACCGATTGACCTGGTGGTGTGCTCCCTCTACCCGTTTCGGCAGGCCCGCCACCGCTCTGATCTCGACGAAACCGCGCTGATGGAGTTTATTGACATTGGCGGCCCAACGATGCTTCGTGCGGCGGCCAAAAACCATCAGCGGGTCGGGGTGGTCTCCAGCACGCAGCAGTACGATCAGGTCGTTCAGGAGCTAGAGGAGAACGATGGAGCGCTTACCGCTGCGACGCGCCGGGAGCTAGCCGGACACGCGTTCGCCACCACGGCTTCCTACGATACAGCCATTGCTAATCACCTTGGCAGTAACCAGGACGATGATGCACTGGATGCCCCTTACATTGCTGTAGAACCTCAAGCCCAAACGCTGCGCTACGGCGAAAACCCGCATCAACGGGGAGCGCTATACGGCACTCCATTTTCTTTTGTCGATCCGCTTCACGGCAAGGCGTTGTCCTACAACAACATGCTGGATGTGCACGCCGCGCTTGCGCTTATCGACGAGTTTCAAGACGACGGCCCAACATGCGCGATTCTCAAGCACACCAACCCGTGTGGTATTGCTACCGCCGATACGCTACCTACGGCCTATGAGCGCGCCTTTGCCACCGATACCAAATCGCCGTTTGGAGGCATTGTAATTGTAAATCAACCGCTTGATCGGACCACAGCAGAAGCGATCAACGAGGTGTTTACCGAGGTGATTATCGCTCCCGAGTTCGAGCCGGGCGTTATGGACTTTCTGACGCAGAAAAAGCGGCGCCGTATCTTGAAACAAACGGGCTCCTTGCGTAGCGACCCACGTCTGCAGGTGCGATCGGTGATTGGCGGAATGCTCGTACAAGATCGAGATCCCGTAACCCCCGGACGCGCTGCAAGCCAGCAAGCGTGGGACGTAGCCACCGATACGGCACCCACCGATGCACAGTGGGCCGACCTCTACTTTGCCTGGCGCGTGGTAAAGCACGTGAAGAGCAATGCGATTGTGTACGCGCGCAACGGACGCACACTGGGCATTGGAGCCGGACAAATGAGTCGCATTGACGCCTCGGAGCTTGCCGTGCGCAAAGCCCAGAACGAAGACCTTTCATTGCAGGATGCAGTGATTGCTTCTGACGCGTTCTTTCCATTTGCTGATGGACTCGAAGCAGCCATTGCTGAAGGGATTACCGCGGCCATTCAGCCCGGCGGATCCATTCGTGATGATGAAGTGATTGCTGCTGCCAACGCTCACGACATTGCCATGGTCTGCACCGGGCAACGTCACTTTTGCCACTAAGTTGGTACTAAGCGGCAGAAATACGTTTACACCTTGTCATCGCGCTAGTCTATGCACACAACTCGAGATGGTGATAATCGTTAATCACGGGTTGCAATCTGGACTTGTTGTTGACGGGATCATCAACGTATTGGCCAGAACGAGGGACGGCGCCCGCGGGACCTCGTGCGGCCGGTGCCTTTTCTGGATCCTGGATCGCGCTCGCCGGCTTGCTTGCCTGTTCTGAACTCGATTCAGGGTCTGGATGACATTCGAGGGGGTGGCATTTGGGTTGAAAGGGAGCTTTCGTCTCCCAGCACCGTCCCCCGACACGTCATCCTGAACTTGATTCAGGATCCAATCCCCCGACTATTCCCCCGAGAAGACGCCCAGATGGGTTCTTGTTATAGGATCCAACAGTCTCTCATTGAACGGGCGGTGGAGGAAACCAACTTTAAGTAGACAACATAGCGAAGAAAAAGTTATGTGCAAGGACTAGGTCATCGCGAGGAGGGAGCCTGCGACCGACATGGCGCTGTGAGCGTAGCGAACGAGTACTCCTGGGGTGCGATCTCATGCCTCCCGGCTGGGCAGTGCCGCCCAGTTTGAAGGCACAAGATTTGAAGGCACAAGATTTGAAGGCACAAGATTTGAAGGCACAAGATTGCACCCTTAAAGGCACTCCCTCGCTGGCGCTCCTCGCAATGACATGCTCAAAGATTCTTTTGTGGGTCCACTAGGCGTCGGCGGCATGTAACGAAAAGTTGTCGGGATGGAATCTTTTTAGTTGTCTATGCATGCGAACACGGTGTGCGTTCTCTCCCTTGTAGCGCATGGTGCTTCCCCACATGCTGTTTGTGCGTCCTATAAATGGACGTCCTATGACCCTATTGTAGCATAGCACCTTACTACGTATTACGCGGTGCACTGCGTACGCACCGTCTTTTTGGACTTTACCAATCCCCTTGTCCTGATCTATGTTTTTCAACTTCACACAAGACGTTGCCATTGACCTCGGTACAGCGAATACGCTTATCTACATCCGAGGCGAAGACATTGTCTTGAATGAGCCCAGTATCGTTGCCGTGGATCATAGTACCCGCGAGGTCCGCGAGATTGGGCATGAGGCGCTACAAATGCATGAGCGTACCCACAACGACATCGAAACGATTTGGCCCTTGAAAGACGGCGTGATTGCTGACTTTAAGGTGGCCGAACAGATGATCCGGGGCCTCATGCAAAAGGTGCGGCGCAACTGGTTTACGTCCATCCGGTCGATGGTTGTGTGCGTTCCCAGCGGCATCACCGAGGTTGAAAAGCGGGCTGTGCGCGATTCGGCTGAGCATGCCGGTGCGAAGCGCGTGCATTTGATCTCCGAGCCCATGGCTGCAGCGATTGGCATTGGCCTTGACGTAAGCGAGGCTGTAGGCAATATGGTGGTGGATATTGGTGGAGGCACCACCGAGATTGCTGTCATTGCATTGTCGGGCATTGTAATCGACGAGTCGATTCGTGTGGGGGGCACTGAGTTTGACAAGGCCGTTGTGCAGTACTTTAAGCGCAACCACAACCTGTTGATAGGATCGCGGACCGCCGAGCGCATCAAGTGCGAGATTGGGAGTGCGATTGAAATGGAAACCGAAATGGAGTTGTCCGTTCGGGGGCGCGACCTCGTCAGCGGGATCCCTAAAGATCGTTCCATTTCTTCGGTCAATGTGCGCGAGGCGCTACGTGATAATCTTGACCAGATTGTAGCAGGAGTGCTCCGTTGTTTGGAGCGCACGCCTCCCGAGCTAGGGGCTGATGTGCTGGAGCGTGGCATTATGCTTACAGGAGGAGGCGCCATGCTCCACGGCCTTGACGACATGCTGCGCGATCGCGTAGAGTTGCCCGTGTATGTGGCCGAAAACCCACTCACGGCTGTTGTGCGTGGCACAGGCACCGTACTCGAAAACCTTGAGGAATATAAGCGTGTACTTGTATAACCGTTGTTCTGGTGGAATCACCAAGGTGCCCCAAGCACTGCTTTAAAGAGGTACACAGCCTCCGATCCTGTACGCATGCAACAGCCTTCACAATACGATCGGCTTCAAGATTGGGCCCTTTTTTTGGCGCTCATGGCACTATCGCTTGTGGTGTTGTTCACGGGAAATCGCAGCATGAATCAGTCGCTGCGCGCATATGGACTGGAGCTTACTGCCCGTATTGACAATCAACTGGCGTGGGTCGAACGGTACACCCGGGCTCTTCAAGAAAACGAGGTGTTGCGAGCTCGCAACATTGAGCTGGCTGGTGAGGTAGCACGCTCTCGCGATGCGCGCCAGCGCAACGATGAACTCGAAGCTATGTTGTCGTTGCAAACCCATGCCGATACCGTGTTTGCAGAGCGCGAACTCGTAGCAGCACGCATCTTACAGAAAGACATTACCCAACAGCATAATTTACTCACGCTCGATGTAGGGCGACGCGATAGTGTAGAGACGGGCATGGCTGTACTCACACCCGATGGCATTGTGGGTACCGTTTTGCTGACCAGCGAGCGCTTCAGTCAGGTTATGCCCTTTCTAAACACAGACTTTCGGGTGCCGGGTGTCATCAGTGCAATTGGAGCCGAGGGCATGGTGCAGTGGGAGGGCGACCGCCTTGACGCACTTAGCATGCATCATGTGGTGCAAACTGAGCCCGTAGAGGCCGGGCAGCAGGTGGTGGCTAGCACCTACAGTGGCGTTTTTCCTGCTGGATGGCCCATTGGAACGATAGATTATGTAGAAACACAAACCGGGCGTAATGATCTGGCCATTACGCTACGCCCGGCTGTTTCGCTGCATGCGACAAGCCATGTGTTCGTAGCGCTGCGTCCAGATCGACTAGAGGCACTAGACGATCAGTTCGAGGCGCCTGGGTATGCGCCTGAGCCATCCCAGGCTGCACCTGGACTGCCGCCCAATGTTGTGCCTGCAGATCCTGAAGAAGTACCGCCCGACGTTCCGGACGATCCTCTTCCTGATACCGAACCGGACTCCCGTTAAGTGCATTCATGAAGACGGGATGTGCCTGCCACTCTTTTTATATCTGCTCTACCCTGACCATTATGATGCGCGCCTATCAAATCGTATGGATTGCAAGTGCAGTTCTTGTAGGAGCTTTTGCTGGTTCTCCGGATCCGGCCGCTGCGCAACTCTCGTGGGACGACGAGATGCGCAATGCGATTTACGAAGTACTCGAGGAGCACGATGCTTCGACGGGCACGTGGCATCTTACCGTCAAAAATCTAGAGACCAATGAACTCCTCGTTGAGCAGCACAGCCACCGTGCGGCTATTCCAGCGTCGGTTGTTAAAGTGCTGACCTCTGCAGCAGCGCTAGAGCTGCTTGGGCCAGACTTTCAGTATGAAACAGCGCTTACCGCAACGGCTCCGCGCAGTGGAGACACCGTGCCCGGGGATCTAATTCTGCACGGGAGCGGTGACCCCTCGTTGGGGTCGGTAGCGTCATCGGAGGATGTACTTGCGAACTGGGCGAACGGGTTGTATCACGCCGGCGTTCGGCATGTCGAAGGGCGTGTTATCGGAGACGACACTCGGTTTGATGAGCCCGCCATGGCGCCGGGGTGGAGTTGGGATGATCGCCCCTATGCCTACGCTGCTCAAAGCAGTGCTCTCTCGTATCGCCAAAATGTTGTGGATGTGGAAGTTGAGGCCCCGTCTCACCTTGCTCGTCCCCGCGTGACCTGGCGCCCCGAAAACACGTCATACATTACGGTAAGCTCCAATCTGGAGCGCGTGTCTGCCGGCCATTCCATATGGCGCTCGTTCACCCGTCGCCCGGGTCAGAATGTGATCGAAGTACGAGGACGTATTCCTGCTGGGCGTTCCACGGAGTTTTCGGTTACCGTAGACAATCCTACTCTATTTACAGCTACTCTTTTTGATGAAGCATTACAGCGAAACGGCATTACCACTGGCGACTTTCCCGCGCTGATGCGCGATGTACCGCCGCCTGCAACTCAGGATACACTCACCACGGTGTATTCCCCGCCGCTTTATGAGCTTGTCAAAACGATGAATCAAGACAGCAATAACCTTTACGCTGAACAGATTATGCACACGCTTGGCGCCTACGCGCATGGCGATTCGTTACGTGCTGTCTCTGGAACTCGGGCACGTGGGATTCGGCTCACCGAAGGGGTGCTGCAGCGTGCGGGCGTGTCACCTTCCAACATCCGTCTTGTAGACGGCTCCGGTCTGTCGCGCTACAATCTGATTTCCACCGGAGCAGTTGTTGACTTGTTGGTGTACATGTGGAACCACCCTGACCCTGAAGTGCGCCAAGCATTTTGGGCTTCGCTGCCCGTTGGTGGACAGAGCGGCACGCTCCGCAATCGATTCCAACGAGCCACTATTGCGCGGGGCAATGTGCGTGCAAAAACAGGAACGCTTTCAAATACAAGCGCGCTAGCTGGGTATGTCACGTCGTTAGATGGTACCCCCTTGGCCTTTGCAATCATAATTAACAACCACGTTGGCAGCACCCGTCCGCTTCGTGCAGCACAAGACCACATCGTTAACATACTGGCACAATATCCGCGCTAAGTTGGCGAACTGCACGGCGTGTTGGATGTAATACCCATGCTACGGTTTATAGTACTCTTCCACACACGCGACTACATACGTATATGCCTACCGATTCGCCCCTGCATGGAACTACTGTACTTGGCGTTCGCCACAATGGTCAAATTGCGATGGGATCCGATGGCCAGGCAACGATGGGCGAAACGGTTATGAAGCACAAAGCGGAAAAGGTGCGCACGCTCTACAACGATGGGATCTTAGCAGGATTTGCCGGCTCCACCGCTGATGCGTTTACCCTGTTTGAACGCTTTGAAGAAAAACTAAATGAATATGGTGGTAACGTAACGCGTTCAGCTGTAGAGCTTGCCAAAGATTGGCGCACCGACCGTTACCTGCGGCGTTTGGAAGCGCTGTTGGCTGTAGCCTCGAGCGATCGACTGCTCGTTATTAGCGGCAGCGGCGATGTGATCGAACCCGATGACGATATCATCGCAATCGGATCGGGTGGCTCATATGCGCTGGCTGCCGTGCGCGCCATGCAAAAACATGCCCCCAACATGGATGCGCACACGATAGTGGAAGAAGGCCTGCGGCAGGCGGCAGACATCTGCATTTACACCAACCACAACCGGACGATCCTTGATCTGAAGGTGGATTCTGACGCCACGTAGCAGCGCAACAAAGCAACGGGATACCACACGTATTCTCCAGGTATTTCCGCTCTGCTTCCTCTCGATACGTGCTTCTCTGTAACGATGTACACATTACACCAACGCTGTACACCCGAGGGATCTGCGTATCTCAGGGGGCACCGGCCGTGATATACACATACAAATGCCGGTTTCATTGAACTAAATGAACCTGACCCTAAGCCTATTATGCCCACCGTATCAGGAGATCACACTGCATCCGCCGCTCCCCGCGCGGCGTTGTTTGTTGACTATGATAACCTCTATACCGTGCTGCACGCGCAGGATACTGAGCGCGCTCCCAAGGCACTGGCCATACGTATCATAGATGAAGTCCGTCGTTATCTTGAAGAAGGAGACGACACCCCCACCGTATATGCACGCGCATATGCCGATTTTGCTACGCTCCCCGATGCTGTTCCTGGCAGTGCCGAAACAGAGC
Organism: Natronotalea proteinilytica; assembly: GCF_055379935.1. Taxonomy (NCBI): domain Bacteria; kingdom Pseudomonadati; phylum Rhodothermota; class Rhodothermia; order Rhodothermales; family Salisaetaceae; genus Natronotalea; species Natronotalea proteinilytica. The sequence continues at coordinate 972,520 of NZ_AP043947.1, forward strand.
TTTACGAACGAGGATTTGCACCGCAGGTAACCCCTACGGCCGTGCAACTGAACGCGTCTGAACAACACCTGACGGTTGATGTCACCGAACTGCTGAACACGCGTCCGGATATCACTTCAGTGGTTATCGTAACGGGAGACCGGCCTTACCTGCCGCTGATCCGTGCGATCCGTGAGCGAGGGGTGCGTCCGCTCGTTGCATCGGTGCATCCTCCACAGAACGAGGATATCTCCCCGTATCTAGAAGACGAAGCCTACCTCGATGCCCGCAACCTGCTCGGCTCGTCGGCACGTACCACGCTCACCTCGCGTGAACAAGCCAAACGCCCCAGTCGCCGCCGTACACGGGCATCGAAGCCCCCTGTGCAACAAAAGCCGCTCGAAGATCCAATCCTGCGGGCCACGATCGAAGTGACTGAAGAGTTCTTCGGGCAGTACGACGAGGTGTACCTGACCCCACTCCTTCGCAAAATCTCGGAAGAACTGGGCGAAGGCTACGATCCAAAGGCACTCGTTAGCGATCTTGAGTCAGCAGGAGCCGTATGGCTCGAAAAACGCGACGGCTATCCGTACGATTACACGGTGTTGATCGTAAATGAGGAGCACGAAGATGTGCAAGAGATCCTCGACGATTACTACCGCGACCGTACGTTTGGAAGTGGCTATAACGGAGCGTCTGAAGAAGAGCCTGTTTCAGCTGCTGACGAAGTGCCGGCTGAAGAAGAGCCCGTGTCTTATGATGAGTTCGACGCTCCCACGCGGTCGAGCCTCGACGACTACGCTGAAGATCCTGAAGATCCCGATGAAGCCCCAGAGGCTGAATCCGATGAGCCGACGTCTACCTCATCGTATTAAATCGGTCGAATGCACGTTGTGCACGTGCGTGGTGAGTTCGGAGCCTTACGACCCCTCTACGCTGATGAAAGGGCCTTCGAATAGCTCCAAATGAACCACGCACGATTTTTTGCATCCATTGATAACTTGCTTTTATGGGAACGCATCCTTCGCTCGACGAACTTACGCCCCGTCAAATTGTCGAGGAGCTCGACAATTACATCATTGGACAAGACAAAGCAAAAAAGAATGTAGCTATTGCATTGCGCAACCGCTGGCGTCGCCGAAATGCGCCAGAGGACATGCGCGAGGAGATTATGCCCAACAACATCATCATGATTGGGCCTACCGGAGTCGGGAAGACAGAAATTGCCCGCCGGCTCGCCAGACTTGCTCGTGCACCGTTCATTAAGGTGGAAGCTTCGAAGTTCACCGAGGTCGGATACGTAGGGCGCGATGTAGAAAGTATGATTCGCGACTTAGCCGATATTGCCGTGAACCTGGTGCAGGAAGAGCACAAAGAGGCGGTGCAAGAACGAGCCGCGCAGCGGGCTGAAGACCGTATCCTCGACATTCTGATTCCACCCACCGACTCCCAAAAAAGCAGTACCGGCAGCAGTGGTGCTTCGAGTATTACCGGGCCGGGCTTCGTGCTGCAGCGCGATGAGTCCAACGGCGATCCCGAGTCTGCAGAAGACGCCCCGCCCACCGAGGCGAACCTGCGTGAACGCACGCGCGAGAAATTTCGGGAGAAGCTGGCCCGGGGCGATCTCGACGAGCGTGAAATTGAAATCGAAGTGTCATCGGACTCCTCGTCGCCCATGATGCAGGTCTTTGGCCCTATGGGCATGGAAGAGATGGGGGTAAACCTGCAAGAGCTGTTCGGCAACCTGGGTAGTCAAAACCGCAAGAAGCGCCGTGTTACCGTTGAGGAGGCGCGCGAGCTGCTTACTCAAGAAGAAGCGCAAAAACTGATCGACATGGATCAGGTAAAAGAAGATGCGCTAGAGCGGGTGCAGCAAACGGGTATGGTCTTCATTGATGAGATCGATAAGGTCGCTTCGGGGACCAATAAACGCGATCAGAGCGGTGCTGGCCAGGGCGTGTCGCGCCAGGGTGTTCAGCGCGATCTGCTTCCTATTGTGGAAGGCTCGAACGTGCAGACCAAGCACGGAATGGTGAAGACCGATCACATCCTGTTTGTGGCCAGCGGGGCGTTTCATGTGTCAAAGCCCAGCGACCTCATTCCAGAATTGCAAGGCCGGTTTCCAATTCGTGTTGAGCTTAACAATCTCGACGAAGAAGACTTCTATCGGATTCTTAAAGAGCCGCGCAATGCATTGCTGAAGCAGTACCGAGCATTGCTGGCTTCTGAAGGCGTAGAGATTACGTTTGAAGATGAAGGAGTTCGCGAGATTGCACGTGTAGCGGCGCAGGTAAACGCTGATGTGGAAAATATCGGAGCCCGTCGTCTACACACGATCCTTACGACATTGCTGGAAGACATCCTATATGATGTGCCCGACCAGATGGATGACACGGAGGTTGTGATTGATGCTGAACGCGTTAAGGAACGTCTCAGCTCTATTGCGACCGACCGCGACCTGAGTCAGTACATTCTGTAGCAAGCTGTGTGGCATGCGGTACAGCGTCAATGTGCTTCTACCATTGTGCCACCTAGATACAGACAGCAACGGCCCGCTGCCCTCACAGGCAGGCGGGCCGTTTTGCGTTTCCTTGCTCTCAGACAAGCAAACAGGTGTCAACACAAATACGCGTTTCACTTGTTCATCACGAAGAGGGAGCCGGCACCGGATGTAGAAATCTCATTCTACCGTTTGATCGGTGTGGACCTATCGAACGGCCCGAGATTGCACGCTGGGAGTGTCTGTTCTTCCAAAGTGCGTCGTTGCTACCGTTACTCACCAAACCATCTTTAAAGATGCGTTTGTGCATCTGATCAAGAGAACGACTGAAAGCTAGACGGAAGCCCGGAAGAGGCCGACTGCTGTGGGGTTGGACTGCTGGGAGCATCCGAGGGGACATCGCCATTGCAATAGGCTTCGAAGGCTGTTTTTAGATCGTTTGCTATCGCATTGGCGCTGCGCCCTTCAATGTGTTTCCGCTCAATGATGTACACCGGCTGTCCGTCTTTAAACAGTGCAATAAACGGTGATGATGGAGGGATACCCGCCAGGTGATTTTCACGCACATGCTCGGTAGCCTCCAAATCTTGGCCGGCAAAGACCGTCACATACTCATCAGGTTGCACATCTAGTTGCGAGGCCATAGCAACGGCAGGACGCGCGTTTCCTGCGGCGCATCCACATACCGAGTTGATAACGAGTAACATGGTTTTGTCAGCAGCATCTGCAAAAGCAGCATCCACTGCATCGGCATCAGTAAGCTCTTCAACACCAATGCGCGTAAGCTCTTCGCGCATGGGGGCAACCATTGCTTCAGGATAAGGCATAATCGGAAGGATCAGTAACAGGTAAGCGGGGTGTATACACACTAAGCAAACCTATTTATAGATGAGGTGATCCTCCTCAACCTGCTGATTCAACCTGTTGTTGCAGGTATGAACGCATTATGGAGATGGGCCTTGAAAGTTACGTATTGCTTCGTTGTTTGTATCTCAACGTGTCTCTTGTCCTATGCAACGTGTACTGTTTTCGGTTCGGCACCTGCTTGTTTGGGGCAGTTTGGCAATTTTGATCGTGGGGTGTTCCAGTTCGGCATCAACCATTGACAACACATCGGGCGAACATCGTGACGTGGTAGATCGGTGGGAGCAAGCAGCAGATGCGTGGGACGGTGTGCCACATCAATGGGGCGGTACCACCACGCGCGGTATTGATTGTTCAGGGCTTGTGCAGGTGCTCTATCGTGACGTCGCCAATGTTGATATGCCCCGCACAACCAGCGAGCAGGTACAAGTGGGCGACCGGGTGCGGCAGCGTGATCTGGCACCAGGCGATCTGGTGTTTTTTCACTACGATAAAGGCCAGCACGTAGGCGTGCACATTGAAAACGGTCGCTTCGTGCACGCGTCGTCTAGCCGAGGGGTGATGGTGTCGAATCTCAACGAAAGCTACTGGCAAAACCGGTACTGGACGGCCCGTCGCGTTGATGATAGCGTTGCCACCGCCGCGTCAGAGAGCCAGCCTCCGTCGTCCTCCCAAAGTCGTGGAGGATGGTAATGCTGATTATGGAAACACGCGGGGGCGCCGTTTCCACCGGCTGTTGATACGTACTTTTCAGAAGCCTTCTGTTCTTTCGTGACATGCATCGTGTGATATGTAATGGGACCGCAACGAGAAGGAACATTTGACTTCCATTCTCGAATAACAGGATAGAATTTGCAACATACGACAGACCGCCGCCCCTGTGCACGTCCACGCTGTGCACGCACGGGTGTGGCGGTCTGTCTTTATGATGAATCCCTTGTGGAATGAAAGCGGCTAAACTTTACGATCTTTTACGGACGTGAAAGCTTCGCATTTGTCGTGGCATACAGCCGTCAACGAAAAAACGTCCTGTTTTCAGGTTCGTTATGCCGTCGCACCGATACCCAAGGGCGACATACACGCTGCCAAAAACATCGTACCGTCGGGCTGGCGGGAGCACTGCAACGTGCTAGTGCCTGTGGAGAAAACGGTAAGGCTTGTACGCTGTTGAGCAAAACCAAGCACGGTTCTGAGAAACAGGAAGTCATACTCGCGAGAGTGAATCCCCGCTCTCTTTAGTCGGGGGAGAAGTCAAGATGTATTGCTCATGAGATGTACGCACCCTTTATGACGAAGAAAACGGTATACCTCACAGAAGAGGGCCTTCAAGAACTCAAAGATGAACTGCAATTCTTGAAAACAAAAGAGCGTTCACGGATCGCTGATGCGATTGCGGAAGCGCGGGCCAAGGGCGATCTATCGGAGAATGCGGAATACGACGCGGCCAAAGAAGAGCAGGGCAAACTCGAAGCCCGCATTTCAAAACTTGAAGACACCATCTCTCGGGCTCGGGTGGTGAATGAAAATGAGGTTGACGATAGCAAAGCCTACATTCTATCGAACGTTACCGTCGAAAACCTGACGACGGGGGCTGAACAAACGTACACGCTTGTTGCCGAACAAGAGGCTGATGTGTCGGAAGGCAAAATCAGTGTAGACAGTCCGGTGGGCAAGGGGTTGCTTGGCAAAGAAGAGGGAGACGAGGTAGACATTAAGGTGCCAGCGGGAACCATCACGCTGAAGATTCTGGATATCACCCGCTAATCCATTAGAGGTGAACCGTCATGTCGTCGCAATCGTCCGGGCCAGCCCGCAGGCTTCTTCGGCTTGTGGGTCGGGGCCTGCGCGGGATTCTACTGGTGGCGGCGGCTTACCTTGTAGGATGTACGCTCTTGCTTATCGCGTATACCACGTTCTGGCCGCCGCTGACTGGCATTCAGGCACAACGAGCGGTGGAGGCATGGTGGGCTGGCGATACCACCTATACGCGAGTGTATCATCCGGTGTCGTCTGATGCGATCTCGATCCATATGCCTCGGGCCGTTGTGGCTGCCGAAGATGGCCGCTTCTACGAGCACCGAGGCATTGATTGGGCGGCCATTCAGGACGTGTTTGAGGAGTCTGCGGGCCCGCCACGTCGAGGCGGTTCAACGATTACCCAGCAGTTGGTTAAAAACCTGTTTTTGACGACTCACCGGTCGTATGTGCGTAAGGCGTTTGAATTACCGCTGGCATACCTTGCAGAACTCATTCTGTCGAAAGAGCGGATCTTGCACCTGTATGTAAATGTGGTGGAATGGGGCCCTGGTATTTATGGCGTAGAAGCGGCATCACATCACCACTTCGGTATTACGGCCAACGACCTTTCACGTCATCAAGCGGCTGGGTTGGCGGCCTGCTTACCCGCTCCCCGTTCGCGTAGCCCTCACTACATGACGCGTTACACCCGCACCATTGAGCAGCGGATGGCACAGCATGGCTGGTAACAGATTTGCAGTGCCATAGCAGCAGCACCATAGCAGCAGTGCATAGCATACGCACGCTCCAACTCGTTATTCTCACTTTTCGGCTCGGTATGATCGACTTACGCAGCGACACCGTCACACGTCCAACCCCAGCCATGCGCCAGGCTATGATGGATGCTGAGGTGGGCGATGATGTATACGGCGAAGACCCAACGGTAAACCGGTTGCAGGACAAAATAGCGATGCTCCTCGGGAAAGAGGCCGCACTGTTTGTTCCTTCGGGTACTATGGCGAATCAAATTGCCGTGCATGTGCTTACCGAGCCCGGTAGTGAAGTTATTCTCGACGCCAGCAGTCACCTTTATAACTATGAGACCGGCGCAGCAGGCATGCTCTCGGGCGTGCAGCTGCATCCGGTAACGACCGACGAGGGGCTGTTAACGTCGGACGCAGTGACGGCTGCGGTGCGTCCAACAGGAGCGGTATTTGCCCCATCCCGTTTGGTGGCCATAGAGCAAACAGCCAATAAAGCAGGCGGACGCATCTATCCGGTCGAGCAATTGCATGCGGTTGCAAAAACCGCACACGAGCATGGGTTGAACACGTTGCTTGATGGGGCGCGTCTGTGGAATGCAAGCGCCGCCACGGGCATCTCGGAAGCCGAATATGCTGCTCCGTTCGACATGGTGTGGGTGGCATTATCCAAAGGGCTTGGCGCTCCAGTGGGGTCGGTGCTTGCCGGAGCCGAATCTACCATTGCCCAGGCCCGACGCACCCGCAAACGATTGGGCGGAGGCATGCGGCAGTCTGGTATTCTTGCTGCTGCCGGGCTCCATGCTCTGGCCCACCACCGTTCCCAACTGGCTAGCGATCACGACCACGCGCGCCAAATTGCCGAAGCCGCCACTCAGTGTGCCGGGTTTCATGTGGATATGGACCGAGTAGAGACCAACATTATAATGGTTCATACCGACACGCACACGGCGGAGTCGGTTTCAGAAACATTGGCTGCCCACAATGTGATGGTTACGCCCTTTGGCCCTCATACCGTACGTATCACCACGCATCGCGACATATCTGAAGTAGATGTAGAACAGGTGTGCACGGTCCTGCACGCAGTCTATTCGTAGGAGCCAAAGGCCGACAGATCTAGAACAGCTCGAAACAGCCTCACGGCGTTCAACCAATCAGATGTAACGACATCCACAAAGAAAGAGCAATGAGCGAGGCAAACTTGCTCTTCTCATATGCCAGATCCTATACTCTATCACTGACATGTGGGGGCATCCCCCACACCTCTTCTTTTAAAGTATGTATTGTCAATGAAGTACTCTAAATGCCGCAAAGTACGCTCGCAAAATATCAGTAGCCCATCAGTACTATGAACTCTGTTATAGACGAAGCTAAGCAGACGTACGGTGTCATCCCTAACTTTTTCAAAGAAACCAATACATATACCGCAGCTCCTTCTGCTGTATATATGATTGCCGACGAAGCGCTTGTTAATGGAGTGTTGTCGCGACGCGAACAACAGGCGGTGCTATTGGAGTTGGCACGCTATCATAACAGCCGATACGACGCTATTGTGCATGCACGTATGGCGTTAGATGCGGGGCTTGGGTATCGTGTAGTGAATCAGCTTTTGTCGGATGAGCCCGTGGACGATGCACGGCTTCAGGCACTTGTCGAAACTACGCGCCGCTCCTGCAATCAGCGCGGATGGCTTACGCCGAAAGAACTACGTGCGTTGGAAAAAAATGGGGTCTCGCGCGGGGAGCTCTACGAAATCTTTGCCTTCATTGGCATGAAAAAGATGACGAGCTACACCCATCACATTGCCGACTTTGATGTGGAGGCTCCGCTGAAGCCACTAGAGGCAGAGATAGAGACCCTGCCCGAACCGCCTGATACGTCACGTCGTCAGCGTCTGTTTATGGGCTAATCGGCTCCACACAATGCGCAGCACGCTCATGCACTCTGCCCATCTGCTCTACTTTGTAGTTTTTGCTTATGGCTGTATCCACATCCGAGAAACCTTCAACACATTTCGACACGCCTTCACGCCGTGTGCGCAGCATGGCCAAAGAGAGTTTTGGCATGGTCCCTAACCTCATCAAGGTGGTTAATGAACACAATCCTGCTGTAGCTCAAATTTACATTGCAGGCATGGAAGTACTCGAAGAGGGCGTGCTTTCCGAGGCGGAACGCAATATTGCCTTGCTCGCTATTTCCGAGTATAACAACTGCCATTATTGTGTACGCATACATGCCGGGTTTGCGCATGACGCTGGCCTCCATCCCTCCGACATTGAAGCGGTAAACCAAGGCGGACTGCCGGGGTCTGAGTCGCTGCGCTCGGTGGTGCAGGCCGCACGATTGCTCATGGAACGAGAAGGCGAATTGACTACCGAGGATTACGAGGTGCTTACCAAGGCTGGAATCACGCCTACTCATCTGTACGAACTGAGTGCACTCATTGCACTTAAAACCATGAGCAACTATATTAATCATGTGTCGCAAACGGAAGTAGACCCCGAAGTGTCGGACCTCTTTCCGATCATGGACGAGTTCAACAAGACCGAATGGCCCGAGGCTCCGCGTTCTTCGGCATTCGAGGCTGTATAAATATTACTTTTTATAATGTGCCGCCTGTATGCCAACTTTTTCTACCGATGAGTTTGAGCGTTCTCGTGAGATGGCTACGGCGTACTATGGCCTGGTCCCTGAAATTATCAAGACGGTAAACAAACATAATCCTGCGGTGGCACAAATCTACATTGCTGCCATGGAGCTTATGGAAGAAGGAGAGCTCGACGATGATGAGCGCGAAGCCGTTATCTTGGCCATCTCGCGGTATAATGACTGCCACTACTGCACACGTACGCACGCTGCACTTGGGCATGCAGCCGGGCTGTCTCGTGATGAGATCGAGATGCTCAACCAGGGACGCCTACCGGAGCGGGCCAACATCCGTGCAATCGTGCAGGCTACCCGCCTCATGCTCGACAAAGATGGCTGGCTCGACGAGGAAGACCGCGAACGCCTGCGCAATGATGGTATTGAAGAGATGCACCTCTATGAAATCAACGCGCTAATCAGTCTAAAGGTGATGAGCAATTATATCAATCATGTGGCGCAGACCAAAGTCGATGAGGGACTCGATCAGCTTTTCCCGATCATGGCGGAAATCGACGAAACCGGTTGGCCCGAGCGCCGCTATCCCAACGAGCAGTAGCAGATACGCTGGGACGGGCACTACGCACAGGTTGATTTTGCGCTACGGAAGTTCAATCTCTGGCGTATCCGGGAATGGGTGGTAGAGCACCATGATACTGCCAATCACCTGCACCACGTGAACTGGATTGTCCATCGAAAGCCGGTCAAGGAGTTCGTTGCTTAGCGTGTGCACTTCGTCGGGTGAGCCGCCTAGAGTCTTCACCTTCAGCAGTTCGCGGGTGTTAAAGGCTTCCTCAACAGCAGCAACGACCCCGTCGCTTAGCCCATCGTCTCCGATGCGAACTACTGGATCCAGGTCATGCGCTTCGCCACGCAGGAAAGCACGTTGTTTAGATGTGAGACGCGGAGGGTCATGTGGCATGAAAGTTATTGGGTATCAGAAAGACAAAACAAGCGCACCGCCATGAATTGATCTGTCTTGGCAGATGATCCGGAGGAGGCTCGGCCGTTCGACCAAAAATGCGTAGAGGCGCCTTTGCAGACGCCTCTACGAACACCACAATGCTACAGGCAAAGGACCTCAATCACACTTCGCATTACGCATCGGGCGCGTTATCCATCTGCGCTTTTTGGAGTTGGCCCGAGTAGTCGACATACACGGTCTTGGTTTCGGTGTAAAAGTCGAAGACCTCCCAGCCGCCGTCGCGATGGCCGTTGCCGGTGTCTTTTACGCCGCCAAATGGCATATGGGCTTCGGCACCAATCGTTGGCCCGTTGACATACGTGATGCCCGCCTCCAGGTCGTGCATCGCTCGGAAGGCATTGCGCACGTTCTCAGTGTAGATGCTGGACGACAGACCGAAGTCGCAGTTATTGGCAACGTCCACGGCCTCCTCGTACGACGACACCGTGAGCACGCTCAGCACGGGTCCGAAGATTTCTTCCTGTGCGAGACGCATGTTTGGCGTTACATCGGTGAAGAGCGTAGGCTCAAAGAAGTAGCCATCTTGCAGAGCAGCGTCGCTGGGCGTGTCGCCTCCAAAGACAAGCGTAGCACCCTCGTTCTGGCCAATCTCCATGTAGGACTGCACTTTGTGGAGCGCGGCCTCGTTGATGAGCGGCCCCACATCGACGCCCTCTTCGCGTCCGTCGCCGAGTGTAAGCTCTTCGGCTGCTTCCTGGATGCGATCGACCAGTTCGTCGTGCACATCCTCATGCACAATGAGGCGGCTGGTGGCGGTGCAGCGTTGTCCGGTTGTGCCGTATGCGCCCCATAGCACCCCTTCGAGCGCAAGGTCGAGGTCGGCATCCTCCATTACAATCATCGGGTTCTTACCGCCCATTTCGAGGGAGAGCGGTTTGTTGAGTCGGCCACACGTTTCGCCAATCTGTTTGCCGACTTCGGTGGAGCCGGTGAAGGAGACCGCATCAACAGACGGGTGCTCGACCAGGGCGCCACCAACCGTGCCATCGCCTTGCACCAGGTTCAGAACGCCTGCAGGAAGCCCGGCATCTTCAAGAACCTTTACAAGCAGCGCGCCACAGTGCGGCGATTCTTCGCTGGGCTTGAACACGATGGTGTTGCCCGCTGCAAGGGCCGGAAAGATCTTCCATGTGGGCACAGCCACCGGGAAGTTCCAGGCTGTGATCAGTCCACACACGCCTACTGGACGGCGAATGGTCATGTTGAACTTGTCGGGCAGCTCGCTCGGAACGGTATTTCCGAACAGCCGACGCGTTTCGGAGGCGGCGTAGTAGGCGGTGTCGATGGCCTCTTGCACATCGCCCCGTGTTTCGCTAAGCGGTTTGCCCATCTCGCGCGTCATGGCATCGGCCAGGTCGTTTTTGCGCTCCAGCAGCAGATCGCCAATGCGCTTCAGTATGCGTCCGCGTTCGGGAGCAGGCGTGCTCGACCAGCCGTCGAACGCACGCTGGGCCGCGGCGACCGCATCGTCGACATCGGCAGGGCCTGAGGCGGGAAAGTGGCCCACCACATCCTGGAACGCAGCCGGATTTCGGCTGGCAAAGGTGGCATCGGTTTCAGCGGGCTGCCAGGAGCCATCAATGTAGTTTTGGGAGAGGGTAGACATAGGAGTCACGTGTTGGTGGATACGGAAAGCGCTTACGATACGTCATCAATCATGTAAGTATAGGAGGCAGATCGGGCGTTCTCAATGCGCATGTTCGCATTATATACGAAGAGTGCTCGCTATTGCCCGTGCGGATCTACCGATCCAACCAGCGGTACATCACATGCTTTGTGCTTTTCCGAATCTCGCTGCCGCCCGTTTATGTCTGATGCTGCCGTTACCGCCGACTTGGAAACCTATCTCTCCGAACGTGTTCGCACCACGCCGCCCAGCGGAATCCGGCGCTTCTTTGAGATTGCCGCCACCATGGATGATGTGATCTCGCTGGGCATTGGTGAGCCCGACTTCGTGACGCCGCAGCCCGCTGTGCAAGCCGGTATCGACGCGCTCAACGACGGCGCCACAAGTTACACCTCCAACGCCGGACGCGAGGACCTTCGCCAGGCGATCGTATCCGATCTGGAGGATCGATATGGCGTGACGTACGACGTGGAGTCGGAGGTGCTTGCAACCGTGGGCGTGAGCGAGGCGATGCAGGCAACCATGCTCTCCATTCTGGATCCCGGCGACGAAATCCTCATTCCAGAGCCCTGCTTTGTGTCGTATGCGCCCACAGCGCGCTTTGCAGAGGGCACCGTCGTAAACGTGCCCACAAGCGTTGAGAACAACTTTCAGGTGACTGCCGAAGCTCTCGAATCCTACATTACGCCCAACACGAAGGCGCTTTTTCTGGGCTATCCGAACAACCCAACGGGCGCGGTGCTGCGACGTGAGACGCTTGAAGACATCGCCACGCTGGTTGAGAAACACGACCTGCTTGTGATCTCCGACGAGATCTATGATCGGCTGGTCTACGGCGAAGCATACGAGCGAGGGCACGTTTGCGTGCCGTCGGTGGGCCGCCTGCGTGATCGCACCATCTTGCTGGGCGGGTTCTCCAAAAGCTATGCGATGACCGGCTGGCGCATTGGCTATGCGTGTGCACCGAAGCCGCTGCTGCGGGGCCTCTACAAGGTGCATCAGTACATGATTATGAGCGCGCCCACCGTATCGCAGATCGCTGCTCATACAGCCATGACGCAGTGCCAGGATGAGGTCGAAACCATGCGCCAGGCCTACGACGAACGTCGCCGCGTGCTGGTAGATGGGCTCAACGAGGCCGGGCTCAGCACGTTTGAACCTGAAGGCGCTTTCTACTGCTTCCCCGACATCCGTTCAACTGGATTGAGCTCCGAAGACTTCGCCCAGCAACTGCTCGAAGAAGAGCACGTAGCCTGCGTGCCCGGCGATGCGTTTGGGCCGAGCGGGGCGGGATACGTGCGTTGTTCGTACGCGACCGGACTCGACGACATCAAAGAGGCGGTAGTCCGTATCCAACGATTTGCCGCGCGCCATCAGTCTGCATAAAGCTGCCTCGCCGAACCATGCGCACCACACTCTACATATTGGCTGTGGCTGGATGTGCCACCGTGCTGCATCTATTGTTGGGATGGGCGGCCACTGGACTGGCTGCCATTGTTGCGGTATGGGCTCCTCGTCGCGTGCTGGTTGGTGCTGTAGGCGTTGGACTGGGATGGCTCTTGTGGGTAGCCTATTCGCTTCTCTTTTATGAAGCAGCCACCGTGGAACTGCTGCAGTTTCTATCTGCCGCTACTGGCGATCTCCCCCCTGCTGTGCTGGCTTTTATCCCGGGTCTGGTTGGAGCGCTGTGGGGAACTGGAGCCACCCTCATTTTTAGCGCAGCACGCGATGCCTGGCATCAGCGCAAAACGCTTTCTTAAACACGGCTTCTCCGAACGATTGTCTTCGGATGGGCGTTTGATACCAACAACTGACAGAGCTTCTCTTCATCAACCTGAACTGCTACTATGGCCGCATACACGGACGACGACCTGACAGACCTCTACGAGCGCACCGACGCGCTCGGGGGCTATCTTTGACGTAGAGGAACGCCGTGCCCGCATTGGTGAGCTAAACCAGGAGCGACTCGACCCGTCGTTCTGGGACAACCCGGATCGTGCCCGCGAGGTGGAGCAACAGGTTGCCCGCGAGCAAAAGTGGATCGATGTGTGGGAGGATCTGCAGGATCGTGTGGAGACGCTGCAGACGCTTCAACTGCTGGCCGATGAAGAAGACGCCGACCTCAGCGACGAAATTGAGGCGGAAGCTCAGGCGCTGGAGAAAGAACTCGATCGCCTTGAACTGGCCAGTCTCCTCGACGGACCTGATGACCACCGCAACGCCATCATTACGATTAATCCGGGCGCCGGGGGTACCGAAAGCCAGGACTGGGCCAGTATGCTGTTCCGCATGTACACGCGCTGGGCTGAGAAAGAAGATTTCGATGTGGAGGTGCTGGAGTATCAACCCGCCGAAGCAGCGGGTCTCAAAAGTGCAACCCTCCAGGTGTCGGGCGACCATGCCTATGGCTATCTGAAAGGCGAGCGCGGGGTGCACCGCCTGGTGCGCATCTCCCCATTCGATTCCGACAGCCGCCGCCACACCTCGTTTGCCAGCGTGTTTGTGTATCCCGAGGTTGACGACACAATTGAAGTCGATCTAAGCGCGGGATCGATGGAGTTTCAGACGTTCCGTTCTGGCGGAAAGGGAGGCCAGCACGTCAACAAAGTATCGACCGGCGTGCGTCTTACGTGGACCGGCAGGCTTTCGAACGATGAGGAAGTCGAGGTCGTGGCCGAATGCACCGAGGAGCGGAGCCAGTTGCAAAATCGCAAACGCGCCGAGAAGATGCTCAAGAGCCGCATCTATCAGGCGGAGCAAGAGCTTCAAGAGCAGGCGCGTGAAGAGGTCGAGGCGACCAAGAAAAGCATCGAGTGGGGCAGCCAAATTCGTTCGTATGTGCTGCATCCATACACGATGGTCAACGATCACCGTACGGAGAATAAGTTTTCCAACGTCGAGGAGGTGCTTGAGGGCAACCTCGATCCGTTGATTCAGGCTTCGCTCACGCATGGCAAGAAAGACGTGAAGCCGGCGGCCTCTTGATGGGCTCTTTTCTATAACGGCGTGTAAGTGAAGTCAAGTGTCAATGTTGGTGTTCAGGGGGGAGTGAAAGCCTGTCCGATGATAATAACAAAACACCTGTCATGGTGAGCGAAGGCCGACGGAGGAGGCCCATGTAGCCGCCGAATGGCATTCGGTGGAACCATCTCCGCGGCGCTCAGCAGGTTCTGACGAATCAACGGTCCTGCTAGTCTCGGGGAAGATCCCGGCTCTGCGGCGCCAGGGCGCCTTGGCCGGGATGACTAGAAGCGTTGATAGCTCAAACTTTGACCTGTGACACAGTCCTACCGCGAGGAGGCCACGATCTGCGGCTTGCGGTTTTCGATGAACGGCATTTCCATCCCCAGGTTGGCTCCGATGAATGTAGGATCCGCCAGGATATATGTATGTCCGTCAACGGTGTAGGTCCGATCTGACGCCGTTGCTTGCAGATCGTCGGTTGTGCCTATGGCCACCGCCGCGTGTCCGGGCTCGCCTTCCCAGAGCAGCCCGATGGTTTCGTAGCCCAGCAGCGTGCGCGCTAAGTACGCAAACAGCGGCGCCCGGTCGTCGCAATCGGTAGCGGTAGCCGCGAGTGCTTCCTCAGGAAACATGAAACGCGTCTCGCCAAACTGCTCCTCATCGGTTTCGTACTCGGTGGCGTACTGCACAAAGCGCAGCAAGAAATTGAGCGCTTCGCGCGGGCTACGCTCTTCAAGATGCGGCATAAGTGCATCCTGAAGGCTGTTGCGAGCCGTATCTGACATGGGGGCCTCGAACGTCATCCCAAGCTCAACAGTGGGGTACGACTGCAGGTAGTTCACCAAGGCCGAGTTATAGTCGATCTCAAACTCGTAGTCGGATCCCTGATATGAAAAGGAAATAGTGCGCGAGGAGGTGCTGGCCCCCAAATGAGGCAGTTGGGGCGATGCAAAAGACAGCTTCTGGGTGGCTGCTTCGTGGCTGCCCTCGTACGTGGTAAACGCCTCGATTCGGTGCGCGTCTTTATTTAGCACGTAGTAGCGCTGCCCTTCCGTTTCCATGAACGGGTGTCCGTACAGCCTTTGCTCGGCAGGCAGGAGCAGCAAGACCGATTCGTTGGCATACCCCACGCGTGCGTCATATCCCGACTGCATCATCACGAACCAGGTCCAGAGGGTTGCGCTGTTAGAAAGGGACGTGTCGGAGTCGTCATACAACGTCGCCGCCGCTGTGCGTACATACTGGTAGTAGCCCCAGTCGCTCAGGTTAAGGTCGCGGCGCTGTTCGTGGAGAGTTTCAATCAGGGCCTCGTAATCGGTTTCCGCCAAGTTGCCCCAAAAGGTGGCGATGGACGACTTAGACGGGGCCTCGCGAAGGGATGGGGTGAAACTGGCATCGTACGGAAGCAGGGTGGGGGTGCCATGAAATGAAAGGCGCGCCGAACGCGGAAGGGCATCAGCTCGCTCACCAGCATCGGGTTCACCAGCATCGGGTTCACCAGCATCGGGTTCACCAGCATCGGGCGCAGGGGCTTCGGGGGTTGGATCCGGGTCCGGAGTTTCTTCGGGAGCGTCCAGTTCAGTTGCTTCTTCAGGTGCCTCCCGATCGGGCTGTGTCTCGGCGTCAGGTTCAGCCGGCGTGGGTTGGGACTCTGCCGGCTCGGCCTCTGGCAGGGTGATCGGCTTCGTATCTATCTGGCTGGCGGGCCCACGGTCGATGTCATACGCGCTCCACTGTTCTTCCAGAAACTCCATGAACGCCTCGTCCTGCTCATCCAGGAAGTTTTGGTAGCGTTCTTCCTGATCACGGAGCCACTCCTCGTAGTCGCCATTCTGAGCATGAACGGCAGTGGGCCCAATCAGCAGAACAAGCGCCAAAATGTAGCAGAAAGTGCGCACATAAAGCATAGTAACATATGGGATTATGCAAAAAGACCTGCAAAAGATCGTGTATTACACCGTGAAGGATGCAGTGGACTACTCTACCAGAACCTCATCAATGTTGGCGCGGAGCAGCACGTATGCATATTTCCCATCAGACCACCGTTGTTCTACCTGCGTGGTGCTGAACCGGATGGCCGTGTACAGTCGGTAGATGACATGGCGTCGGTCGGCCTCTGATCGGTCCATCGATTGGATGCCGGCTGCGGTTTCAAGGGCCAACTGCTCTCGTGCATTCTGCTCGGCCGCGTGCCAGGTATGTGCTCGGCGGTAGTAGACCGGCGCTCGCCCCACTGCTCGCACGCCCGATTCTGAATTCGTTTGGGAGGCGTCGACCCACGACGGGCGTTTCTCGGCAAATGAAATCCGCATATCGGGCACCGACGGGGCGGTGTCGCGCTCGGGATGCCACGCAGCGAGCATGAGGCTCATGCCTTCCACCTGCACCGAATCGACATAGGAAACGGCCGTCAGCGTATCGGGCAGTTCGCGTTCGGTGAAGCGTTGTCCACGTGAGGTAATCTCAAAGCGAGGCGGTGCTTCATAGAGTCGTTCGCCCTCCAACACGTGATGAACAGCGCGCCGCAGGGCTACATAGGCTGAGTCGCGGGCGCCCGCCATGCCATCATCGGGATTAATATAGCTTTGGGCCTGCCCCACCGCCCACACCAGCGAGTCGGTAGCGGGCGGTGTCGTCACAAACCATTGTGGATACGACGGCGAGGCACTTGCAGGTGGATCGCTGCTTTCTGATAGGCCTGTGCAGCCCATCAGCGCAACCAAACCGATGTAGTAGGCCAAAATACGCATCCAAGTTAGGAGTTACCGTCGATTACCGCGTTCGCGCTGCTCTTCTTCGTAGCGCTCAATTTCTTCTTGCATCTCTTCAAAGGCCTCGGAGGCACGGAAGCGTGTATACATGGACTCATCGCGGTTTTCGAGCAGCGCCAAGAAGTCGGCAGCCGCTTCGCCCACCGGCATTTCCATGAGCACGTAAGCGCGGTAGAGGCCATCGTTTTGCTGTTGGACGTCCCGTTCACGCGCCGAGGTGCCCGTCAACGTCTGGTTGACAAGCTCTTGCGTGGTTTGGACAAACTGCTCCCGAAACTCATCTTCGAGTTCTTCCTCAAAGATGCGCGTCATGCTCCGAATTTCGGCTTCAATGGTGGCCGCAATGCTTTGGCGCGCATCGGTTTCGGCGCGATCGATAGCAACTTGCATGCGCTGCGATTGCGCCGAGGCCGAAGCGTACAGATGGTCGGGCGACTCAGGCGTATCCAGGTACCATGACGGAATCTCCTCCATATCGGGGCCCGTGGCGCTTCCCGAGCTGCCGCACGCAGTAAGGGCGACGGCGAGCACAACAACGGCCCCAAGGGCCATGGCTTTATGAACAAGTGCGAGAACAGTAGTGGAGTCTGATTGTGCTCTCATGGGTTTGTGGGTTGCTTTGGAAGAAAGTTGATGAACGCGCCAAACTGTGTAGGGCGCTTATGAAGCCGCATAAAAACGGTCAAACGTAACGTGGTTTACAGGCTATATCGGGATCGCTCGACCAGCTTCTTGATGCGTTTGGTGCCGATCCAGTCTTTTTCCGTGGTTTCGATATTAACGAGTTCTAAGTTAACCACATAGAACAGCGAAATTTGGCGTCCGTCGGACGATTCATCCACCTCGTCGTTGATGGTTCCCATCAGCATATACTCGGCCCCGGTTTCCTGCGCCAGACGGGCGGCTGATTCGAGCGTTGCGTGTTCTTGCTGTCCGCGACGCTCATCACGGATGGCTTCCCGCGCATCTCCGCCCGCTACAAACCCGACCTGTCCTGCATTGATAAGCTCACGCTCCAAATCGCTAATAAACACATTTGGATCGATGTGTTGCTGGGTCCGGTTTTCGATAGGGCCTACGATTACGGTGGGCCGATCGTCATTATTTTGTCGATGGCGGGCTAACCAATTGCTTTGTAGCACATCGTCAATCATGGCATCGGCTACGAGGCGGGCATCGGTGTCATTCCACCGGCCGGAAAGATCGGTTTCGGTGTCGGCATCGACGCGTTGCACAGTGGGGCTGGACGATCCACATCCCACCAGGAAGGCCGCAATCAGAAAGCCAATCAGGCAGTTGCGTAGCATAGTAGGCAGGGCAACAGGCATAGCATTAGTCGAGGTCAATGCGGAGTAACGTGTCGGTCAAGAACTGCTCCAGGTCTGTGTCGAGGGCATGGCGGGCATCGCGGTGAGCCGCTTGCTGGGCTTGGGTAGCAGATAACCCGCCACTGCGGTTGTCGGCCGAGAAGGTGCCGCGTGTTTGGTTACGTTGCACATCCACCACGGTAATGTCCAGTGTCCAGTACAAAAACGAAGCATCGTCGCGCGTTTCAAGTGTCGGCTCCTGGTGGTACTTCACCTCCGCCCGGAGTATGGCATCGTCGGGACTGCGGGTGGTCGGAAAGCCTGCCGCTTCGATGCTTTGGGCCGCCTGCGTGTGGATTGCGTCTGGAACGGTGGAGCCCTCCACTAAAATGGGACAGGCGCGCTGCGCTTCGGTGAAGGCCTCTTCTAATTCGGTGCGTTCGGGGGTGGTGCCATCGCCAAGGTTTGGCACGCCACCGCCTCCGGCAATGATGGAACGTTGCTCCTGCAGGGTTTCGTTGACCTGGCTAAGCACAAGTGCGCGTCGGTAGGCAGCCAGCTTTTCAATGGGATCGGTTCGGGTTTCCCCGGCCTCTACATAGGTTTCGATCTGGGCGCGGTTGGTTTCAATCCGTTCGGTGTAGATGGCGAGTGTACGCGTGCGGTGCATGCCTACGAGGGCGTAATGCGTGCCGTCATCGGCTTGCTGCTGGGCCAGCACCTCGGTATTCAGCAGGTCTTGCTCCGACCGAATGTTCGTTAGATCAAGCATGCGCACGGTGCCTTCGGTCTCGGCGATGCCGCCATCGCGCGTGATCTCCTCGTAGTTGTCTACCGTGCGGCGGCTTGCATCGATGGTGGCTTCGAACATGCGGGCTAGATTGGAAAGGGCTTGCTCTTGGGCCTGCTGCGTATTCGTGCCTGATCCGCTGGCTAAGAGGTAGCGCCGCGTATCGTGGGTCTGAGCCGGATCTTCCACCCAGCGTGGCACACCGTCGGGCCCGGTGGTATCGGTCGAGGTGGATTCAGAGCTTGCACATCCCATAAGGATAGCCACCAGCACAGCACATGCGGTGAGTAAGCTAAGGCGTAGCATAGCAGTCATAGCACAAGGCATCTTAGTTCAAAAAGGAAGCAGTGGTTGCCGACAGCGCGCGCGAGCCGCTTTGTACCGTAAGGGTGTCGGTGCGGCGCTCAAGTACGTTGCCAGAGCGATCCAAAAACTCGAACACCACCTCGTGCGTGCCCACGGGGAGTTGAGCCACCATGGCGTGCGCACGCCCCGGCATGCTTTGCCAGCCCCGTACATCTGCCTGCGCCGAATAGCTGCTCATGGCGCGTCCGAGTTGCTGGGTGAGCCAACCCAGGTCCTCGCCCACCTCTTCTCTAGCCAGCGCGGCCAGCCCCTCGGTGGCGGCGGTTTGCAGGAAGGCACGCAGTACCGCCCGGATATAGATCACATGCTTTGTGGCGTCGAACATGTCGCGGGCTACCGCCTGCATGTCTTCTATCATGGGCATTGTGCGCGTTTCCCCGGCTACGGTTACCTGCACCTCGCTCACGCGCGACGCAAATTCGCTCAACACGGGAACCGCTAGATAGAGCGAAACGGGATCGGCACCCAGGTCAAGCGGGATGCGAAAGGAGCGTTCTTCCTTTGCCGGCATGCGCCCACTGAAGGCGGTGATGAGTGTGTTGTACTGGCTGGGATCTTTGAGCGCATCTGAACTGGAGAGACTCAGCGTGGGGGCCGAGCGAGCAGTGAGTTGATTGAGAAACGACGTTTGGCTTTGATCTTCGAGGGCGCTCCGCAGGTTCTGATACTCAATGCGCGCGCCGTCCGCATCGCCTTGTTTGGCATGCACCACGGTCGAAAGAAAGCGCCCCAGCGCTGTGTGTTGCGTCATTTCGCGGGGCGTGATACGGTCGGGATGAAGGTTGACCTCGCCAAGTTCGGCATCCGCTTGCTCTAAGATCATCTGCGTTGTATCCGCCGAGATGACCTCCTCATTGTCAGGAGGATTCACGAGCGATGCCGTCAATCCCTGATGGCGATCGCTAAAGGTCTCCAGTTTGTGGGTTACGCGGCGCGCCTCAACCGCAGCCCCTTCCAGATCGTCTTTCTGCAGGTAGTTGATAATGTTGAGTGTGTTCAAATAAAAGTCTTCATATGCCTCGCCCACATAATCGAGTTGCAAGTCGTTAACCAACAGGGCTTGTACGTTTTTCGAGATGCTGCGCGTAAAGTTGGCCTCAATGGTTCGTTCGGCCTGCTGAAAGTGTTGGGCACTGGCATCCCACTGGCCGTGGTGATGGTAGAGCATGCCCTTTTCGAGATGATAGAGCACCGCGTCTTCGCCGTCTTTGCGGTACCCACGTGCCAGTCGTTCGGCGAGCTCGTCGAGGTCATCAAGGCCGTGCTCGTGATAGGTGCGGATGTCGTTCTGCGTGTCGGCCAGGGTGTATCCGGCGGTGCATCCCATGCCAAACGATGTGCCAAAGAGCACTGCAAACAGTCCTACCGTAATGGAGACCGATACAGAGCGCATGGCAAGCTGCTAAGGGTTGGTGAGAAGAACAGCTCATGTCGTTCAGAGGGGAGAACGACACAACCCCCGCCGTGCAGCCATGCCGACGGGGGCTGGTATGAGTACAAGCCGCGTGCCAATGCGAAATAGTCACACAGATGAACTGTGCGAGAACGCTATGCAATTTCGCCTTCTTCTTCCAGGCGATGCAGGGTGTCGAGGTTGGCTTGGACGTGCTCGGCAGAGGTGTCGAGCAAGGCCGCTTCGTCGTCGGTAAGCTCCACCTCGATGATCTCCTCAATGCCATCGGCGCCCAGCACTACAGGCACGCCAATGAAGAAACCTTCGAGGCCATACTCGCCGTCAACGTGCGCAGCGACAGGCAGTACGCGCTTGTTATCCTTAATGATGGCTTCGGTCATTTCAGCCGCAGCTGCGCCGGGCGCGTACCATGCCGATGTGCCCATCAGGTCCACAATTTCGCCGCCTCCGCCTTTGGTGCGCTCCACAATGGCGTCGATGGTCTCGTCGTCGAGAAACTGCGGAAGCGGAATGCCGCCAATGGTGGTGTAGCGCGGGAGTGGAACCATGGTGTCGCCGTGTCCACCCATGAGCAGAGCCTGAATGTCGCGCACCGACACGTCGAGCTCGTCAGCGATGAAGGCGCGATAGCGGGCTGTGTCGAGCACGCCGGCCATGCCCATCACGCGCTCGGCCGGAAAGCCACTGGCCTGATGCGCTACGTAGGTCATCAAGTCCAGCGGATTAGACACCACAATGATTTTGGCGTCGGGGCTGTGTGGAGCAAACTGCTCCGTCACGCTCTTTACAATCGCCGCGTTTTTGGCAAGCAGATCATCGCGGCTCATGCCGGGTTTACGGGGGAGCCCAGCCGTAATGATGCATACCTCCGAATCGGCGGTAGCCTCGTAGTCCGTGGTGCCGGTAAGCACCGTATCGAAACCATGGATCGGCCCGGACTCTAGCAGGTCGAGGGCTTTGCCTTGTGGCACGCCGTCTTTGATGTCAACCATCACGACCTCGTGAACCATGTCTTTGCGCGCTACGCATTCGGCAACAGTTGCTCCTACATTGCCACCTGCGCCTATAACGGTAACCTTCATAACGGTTAGGGAATCTCTGGAAAGAAAAGGGGATACGTACACTACAACATAGCGGTACATTGCCCAGGTTGGAAGCCAATATTTCGCAAAAAGGGGAACCGCTTCCGACTGCATCCCTCCGATTCGTCATCGTTGCCCACACTACGCATCATGCCCTCGCTCGACGCCACCTCGTTTGTCATCACCGATACCGAAACCACCGGACCGAAAGAAGGCCGCGACCGCGTTATCGAGATTGGCGCCGTGAAGGTTCAGGATGGCGAAATCCTCGACCGGTTCCAGTCGCTCGTCAACCCCGAGCGTACCGTTCCCAAAAACATTCAGCGGCTTACGGGCATCAACACGCCCATGGTGATGGAGGCGCCGCTCATGAACGAGGTGATGCCTGCGTATCTCGACTTTCTGGGCGATGGCGTACTGGTGGCGCATAACCTGTCGTTCGACAAGCGGTTTTTGAATGCGGAGCTGGCGGCGCTCGACCACGATCCGCTTGCGAATCGCATGCTGTGCTCCCTGAAGCTGGCTCGGCGGCTTTTGCCCGGACTCAAATCCCGCGGACTGTCGGCCCTTTCCTCGTTCTACAACGTGAACGTCAACGGGCGACACCGGGCGCTGGGCGATGCCGAGGCAACCGGGATCATCTTCAAGCGCTTCTTGAGCCAGTGCGCGTTTGAGCATCAGATCGATACGCTCGATGAGCTCATGGCCTTTCAGAACCGCTCGTACCGGTCGGTTCGCAATCCGCCGCGCCATCTCGAACGCTTACGACAGCAGGTGCTGCCCGAGTTACCGGATGCGCCGGGCGTCTACTTCTTCAAAGCAGGCAACGGATCGGTGCTGTACATCGGCAAAGCCAAGCGGCTCTCGAATCGCGTACGCAGCTACTTTACATCGATTGAAGCCCACCCCAACCGTAAGCGCAAGCTGATAAAGAAAGTGCGGCGCATTACGTGGCGGCAAACCGATACAGACCTTGAAGCCCTGCTCTTAGAGTCGCGGCTCATCAAAGAGAAAAAGCCTACCTACAACCGGGCCCAGCGGCGGTATCGGCGGCGTCCGTTTCTGATGCTCGACCCCACTGCCGCCTATCCCCAACTCGGATGGTCGTATCGTATAGAACAGGATGACGCGCGCTATTACGGTCCCGTGCGCAATGCCGACCAGGCCGAGGCGATCATCGACATGGCCGCCCGGCTGTATCCGTTGCGCGAGTGCGATGATGACACGCTCCGTCTGGGGCGCCGCTGCCTGTACGCCGATATGGACCGGTGCCTGGCGCCCTGCGATACGGATGTAGATGACGCGTATGCCGAGGCTGTTGAGGACGCCACCGCTTTTCTGGAGGGACGCTCTGCAGCGCTGCTCGATTACCTGCAAGAGCGCATGGAATCGGCCTCGGAGCGCCTCGATTTTGAGCGCGCGGCTCTGTTTCGCGATGGACGCAAGGCCGTAGAGCGCTTTGTGCGGCGGCAGCGACTGTGGCAGCGTCCGGTGCGGCAGCGGCACGGCACCATCTGGTACCGCGACGATGTAACGCAGCAGGTCCACGGTCTATGGATGCGCCGTGGTCTGTTGCAGCACACCACCACCCAGCCGCAAACCGACCGAGTTGACCTCGACGCCCCGCTTTCTGACGACGCCGTGCAGGAGTTGGCCACCAATCACCTGCATGCCAACGGCAGCACGCCTGAATTTTCCCGGCAAGAGGTGGACGCCATCCGGCTCACCATGCACTGGCTCTACCGCCACCGCGATGCCATCCACGTCGTGCCGTGGACCGGCGATGCTCCCGCCTTTGTGGATGCAACGCATGCTGCATGGAGGGCTTTGTAACGGGGCGCTGGGCAAACATGACCGTGCAGGAGGTGAACACGTTGCTTGAACGCCTGGTGCCCAAGAAAAAGAGAGGTGCTGTTGTGCCTTCTACATTGATCTTGAATCAACAGTCGAGGGGGAGAACACCTTCAGCCGCGAGGGCCCGCACCGTACAGCGGTTTTTGGTGGGCCACCTGATTCGTAAGGAGGGCGGGCGCGGGTAGGCATTAGAGCAACTCGACGCCGGTGCCGATCTTCAGGACCTGCTCGCCGGTGGCTACC
Source organism: Natronotalea proteinilytica (assembly GCF_055379935.1). Taxonomy (NCBI): domain Bacteria; kingdom Pseudomonadati; phylum Rhodothermota; class Rhodothermia; order Rhodothermales; family Salisaetaceae; genus Natronotalea; species Natronotalea proteinilytica. The sequence continues at coordinate 996,407 of NZ_AP043947.1, forward strand.
ATGGGCAGGCGGCGCGTGCGCCAGACGATGCCGCCCGCGGGAGCCTCGACGACTTCTTTGGTAGCGCCGAACACATCTGTGACGGAAAAGAGACGGTCGCCGGGCTCTACGCGATCGCCGAGGTCGACCGCGAGGTCAATCAGGCCGCCCCGAGAGGCGTACACTTCTTCAAATCCGGTAGCACGGATCTGCGCATACGGAACGGTGGGCTGGCCGTTGGTGAAGCCGTAGTGGGCAAGGACGTTGCGCACGCCCTGCACGCCCACGTCGATAGAGGTTGCGTTCCAGCCGACAGTACCGCCAAGCTCGGGATCGATTAGCGGGATGCCATCATCGGGCGCGGCGCGTGCGAGTTGTCCGTCAGGCCCCTTTTCGTCGAGGATATGCTCCGTACCGAATACGCGGCCCAGTTCGAAGCATTTCGCATGCAAGCGATGGCCGGGTCCGCATCGCACACGCACCTCATTGAGCATGCGCCTGGTGCCCCCCTGATGCAAGTCGATGCCCAGGTCGGCGCGCTGCACGCCGTGTTCGTAGACGAGGTGAGCTAGCCGCTCGCTGCTGGAGCCGTTCGGGTCGCCCGGAAACGCACGGTTGAGCTTGGTGTCGTCGAGTGGATTGCGGTGCTGAGCGCGCTGAAAGCCGTGGTAGTTGAGAATGCCTACAACGAGGATCTGTCCCGCCATTTCGTTGGGCGACAGCTGCTTCATCACCTCGCGCACGACCGCCAGTCCGTTCAATTCATCGCCATCGCTCCCGGCCTGGATATACAGCGTGGGGCCGTCGTCGACACCGTTTACGGCGGCCACTGGCAGTCCAAAGGCCGCGCCATCGCGCGTTTCGCCAGCGTGCAGGAGGCCGGTGTCTATCTCTCCAGGCGCAGCCTGCGCGGTTCCAAACTCAAGCATCGGGTTGTGGCTGTTCATGCATAGAAAACAACACGATCACAACAGAAATTACCCGAAGCACGGTTCCGGGTGAATGGGAAAAGCGTGGTGTGTTCTGGACAGAAATCTGGCCCTTTCACGACCCCGGCTCCTTGCGGATCTCGTCGAAGGTCAGTTCGATGATGCGGGAGTCGATGCCGTTGTAAATGGCGCTCATAAACTGTATGGTGCGCTGGGCCGCCTCCTCGAACACGAAATGGGGCGAGGCAAACTCGCAGCGCACAAAGTTGGGCGCCACGCCGCCGCGATAGACGAACGTGCAGGTATCGAACTCGCAATCCTCAAAGTGCCTGCCATCGACTTCGAGTTGCGTGCCGTGGAAGCGCTCGCCCTGCACGGGCTCGCGTTTGGAATCGGAATGGCCGTTTTGTTTGGGCATAGAAGGACCTCTGGATGTCAGACATAGGGTGAAACCTCGCTTGTCATGAAAACGGCTTCTGTCCGTGAACGTTGCGTGGGGTGAGGTGCGTCCCGCTCTGAAAGACAGGCCCACTACTCTGTCACAGATCAATCTTTGGGTAACACATGGTCCCCTAACGTACCGGAATAACTCACAATCTTGTCATTGCGAGCGGAGCGACGCAATCTCATGCTATCAGACCGAATTCAGCCGCCCAATCAACGGCATGAGATCGCACCCCAGGAGTACTCGTTCGCTGCCGCTCACAGCGCCGCGTCAGTCGCAGGGCTCCCTCCTCGCGATGACAATGTTGGCCCCTAACATTCAGGTGTGACACAGCACTAAGTGAAGTCACGTGTCAATATTGGAGTTCAAGAGGGAGTGGCAGCCTGCCCGATGATAATAACAAAACACCTGTCCTCTCGTGGCGATGCACAACAGGCATGACCTTACGGCCCCTCTGCGTCGCCACGCTTGCCGGGACGCTCTACGCTCCAGCATTCCCAATCCACCACCCGGTTTCTTTACCTGGTTGAGTCCGTAATCTTGTGTAATTGAGGCGAGCGAGTAGAAAAAGCCATCGCGTTTTGCCAGGTTGGAAGCGAGACCAACCAAAACCAACCAACATACTAACGATGGCTACTTTTGAGATTACAATCGACGACGAAAAGATCCAACACCTGCTTCGCGGCGATCTTCGCAGCGACTGTGGCATGGCAGCGCTGCTGGAGCCGATCCTGAACCAGATGCTGCAAGCGGAGATGACCGAACACCTGGGCGCCGAATCGGACCAGCGGACCGACACGCGGCAGGGCTACCGCAACGGGTCGTACAAGCGGCAGCTCACCACGCGAGTCGGAACGATCAACCTGGAGGTCCCTCGCGATCGGGATGGGACGTTTCAAACCCGACTCTTCCAGCGATACCAACGGTCAGAGAAGGCCTTGGTGCTGGCGCTGATGCAGATGGTCGTGCAGGGCGTGAGCACGCGTCGCGTGAAGAAGATCACGACCAAGCTGTGCGGACGCAAGTTTAGCAAGTCCACCGTCTCCCGGCTCACCACTGAACTTGACGGACAGGTCGAGGCCTGGGCCAAAAGGCCGCTGGAGAAGAGCTACCCGTTTTTGGTCCTCGACGCGATGCAAGTGAAGGTTCGCCGTCAAGGGGCGGTCCGATCGACAACGGTGATGCTGGCGGTGGGCATCAATGAGGCCGGTCATCGTGAGATCCTGGGGCTTGAGACGGCGTTTGGAGAGACTGGGGAAGGTTGGCGCCGGTTTATCGAGGGCCTGAAGCGCCGCGGCCTTTCTGGCGTTGAAGTGGCCACCAGTGATGCTCACGAAGGATTGCGAAGCGCTCTGGCATCGGCCTTTCCCGATTTGATCTGGCAACGCTGTCATACCGAGGAATTCCTCGGTGTACATTTTCGGCGCAATGTGATCGACCAGACGCCCGCGACGCTACGTGAGCGGATGCACGAGATACTTGACCAGGTGCTCGGGGCCTGCTCCCCAGAACGAGCCCGAGAAGCCGTTAGAGCCGCCTGTGACGAACTGCAAGGCGAGGCCGACCAAGCCCTGAAGGTTTTAGAGGCTGGCTTCGAGGACGCGACCGCGGTTTTGAGGCTTCCCGCGAAGTACCGCCGTCGCCTTCGGACAACAAACATGGTGGAGCGGTTTATCGAGGAGATTCGGCGGCGAGAAACCGTCATTCGCATCTTTCCGAACCTCGCATCAGCCCAGCGTCTGATCGGCGCTCTGTGTGCGGAACAGCATGAGGAATGGTCCACCGGCCGACGCTACCTCATCATGGACGAGTTCTTCGAGTGGAAGCGTCGGCTGGACATGGAGCCGGTCGCTCCGGAGGCCTCGACGACGTCGAAGCAACAACCAGCGGCTGTTGCCGCCTAATATGAAGATCTGGCAGAACGCCAATTACACAACGATCGGGACTTGATCCTTTACCTCGGAGGGGTACGTTGGACGCAGAGCGTCCATTCGTCCGTCGCGACGCAGAGCATCGCGACGAGGACGCAAGCGGGAGTTCGCCTCCGGTTGCGTTGTGTATACACCATAGCTCCTCTGAGGGGGGCGTGATGAACGCTTTCCACGGTTCCTTCCTCCTCGGGGAGGACAGGTAGGATGGAGAGAAATCCACCCGGCAATCTCCAAAACCATTGCTGAGGTCACTTACATCATTCAACCCATTCCACCGTCCACTCTCTGTGGGGCTTGGGGGCATCGTCGTGGCAGCTGTGCAGCAGCGGGGCGCCGTGAGTCGAAGTGACGCGCGCGGTATGTACCTTGTTGCGAAGATGAACAGCAACAGTCCAAGCGTTGGCCATCTCGGTGAGGATCTGACCGTGCACATCCTGAACCGTATGCACATCCAATCGGATTCGCAAGGCAATGCAGGCGGCTTGCACGGGACGCGGCGAGTGGACGGGCCCGCGATAGTGCGACAGGTCGAACAGGTGTTCAGACTGATGAGCGCGTACAAGATCGGGCACCTCCTGCGGATCCATCCAGGCGTAGTGCGCACCGGCGGGCAGCACGAGCACCGTTGGGGCAAATCGATGACCGCCCAGATGCGAAGTCTGCCACGCTCCTTTCGGGTGACATTCAGCGGCGGCCTGGGCTACGGGGCGTCCCCACTTGGCGCAGCAGGCATCGCGGCGCCCGTTGGTGCACGTAAGCACAAGCAGGGCATCAGAGGTGGATGGCGTATCCATCCAGTCAGGGACATCGAGTTGAGCGAGGTCGGCGTAGGACGAAAGCGCGTGGGTGTGCAGGGTCGCATTGGGCCCCGTACGCGCTATAAAGCAGCGGATGTGCTCCTCGTCCTCCCACTGTGTCAGTCCGCGCCGAATCAGCTGGACGCGCAGATCGGGAAGTTTCGTTCTCCAGTGCTGAAGGGGCTCGTGCAGGTGTGCATACCAGTCGGCCTCTTCGACGGCTTGTTCGCCCCAGGGCGTAGGGTCTTCAATGAGGAGCCAGTGGGCCGCTTCGGTAGCGGTGCCTGCCGGGTTGATGGTATGGGTGCGAGCTTGAAGGGAGCAGAACGAGGACGGCACAGCAGCAAGGCGGGTCGGGACACAACAGGCAGCGGACGGCTTCTATGCGTGCTGTATGGTCAGTGCTCCGATTAGATAGCGGGATTGGCGGGGGTGTTGGGGTTGTTCTGGCGTTCTTGATTGGGGTATGGATAGAAATTGCGGGAGCGCGCAAAGATGTCGTCTGGATCTGGAGCATCTGCCCCCAGGCGGCGGCGATCCTCCAGGCGAAGGCCCTGCAGATACAACTCAATCTGGCGCTGCTGCAGGATCTCGTTGAGCAGCGCGGCTTCTGTCTCCTCGCCCTCGTATGGATCGAGGTCAGCGCCCAGGCCGAATGGGTCTTCGGCAGGTGATTTGGTGCGCACCGCGTCGATGGCCGTTACGGCTTCGCTGAGGTTACCGGTGCGCACGAGGGCTTCGGCCCGAATCAGATCGAGTTCGCCGGGCACGTACAGCGGGATTTCGTCTGAGGGGCTGGCGAAAAAGCCCGTCAGTGCAAGCACAGGCAATCCGTTTTCGCTTTCGATGGGACCGTCCTCATCTTCCGGTAGCGTGGTGAAAAAATCGAGGCGGGCGTCATCGGGGTTGGGGTTTTCAAGCCCGAGATTTTCACGCGGGGCGTAGCTTTCAGCATTTTGCACCGCTTGTGCAACGGGGTTGCGGCTGTCATCGTCGTGGGGGAGGGTGGAGGTGGCTGCTGGATCAACGGCGTCGGCGGCTGTGAGCGCCTCGTTGTAGTTGCCGGCGAAGAGGTGGTAGCGGGCCTGGTAGGCCGCAATGGTGTTTTCGAGGTCGATGCCTTCCGCCAAGATCGACGTTGTGAAGTCGTCAGAGACCGGGGTCTCATTGAGTATCGCTTCGGCATTCTCCAACAACCGGATGGCTTCTTCAAACACCTCGGTGCGGTCTACAAATGGAGGGGGCTCGGTGCGGCTCGTGAAAAGAACCCCCTGCTCAAAGTTTTGCGCGATGTTGCCCAAAGCCATGGCTTTGAACAGGTGAGCAGTAGCTACCAATCCGCTTTCGGTGTCCTCTTCGAAGGGCAGGTCGGGCGTGTTGTCGATGATGTCTTCGGCCATGTTGACCACCCGGTAGTTGCGCGACCATAGCTGCAGCACGTTGGCATTGCTCGGCGGCAGATTGGCGCCGCCAGCTTCCAGATTCAGCAGGTTGGCAAAGGTGGTGGTTACGGCCACCTCGCGCGTGGTTACACCGGTGGTAAGAAGCGCCGGCTCCAAGGCAGTTGTAGCGTAGAACTCCTGCATCCCCACGGCCAGCGCTTCGATGCCCTCGGTGGTGGTGAGTACCTCTTCTTCAGAAGGCTCATTGGGGTTTACGATGTCTAAGTCGCATCCCCCAAGCACAAGGAGGAGGACGACAAAACCGGCAATCAGTGTAGAACGCATGGTGTGCATAGGATACTGAAACAAAGCGGTAGGGGGAGAACAGCAGAGAGTAGCTTAAAATGTAGCGGTAATGCCAAGCGAGAAGGTGCGCGGGATGGGCACCTCTACAAAATCGAAGTTGCGTACTACGGTGCGTTGCCCGGCCACATTGATTTCGGGGTCGTACCCGCTGTAAGTATCGATTGAGAGCACGTTGCGCGCCGCTACGTTAAGGCGCACGCTTTCGAGTCCCATGTAGGTCGGACGTATGGTATACGATGCGCTGATCTCGCGGAGTTTGAGAAACGAGCCGTCTTCGACCCAGTGTTCAAAGATGTTGAACGTACTTGCTGTGTACCCGTCGGGCAAGTCGCCCTCTAGCTCGCGCTGGTAGTCATCGAGTGTGCCAAAGGCGCTCAGGGCACCAAGACGCCGCGTGAAGTTGAACACATCTTGGCCATAGACGGCATCCCATTGCATGCGCAGGGTGAGCGCGTTGTTGATTTGGACCTCGTTGATCCAGGAGGCGACGAAGTCGGGATTGGGGTCTCCGATAATATCATTTTCGCCGGAGGCAGCGGGAAGACCATCGCCCGGTGATTCGGGCGATCCATCGCGCATGCGCCAGAGTCCGTTGCCATCTTCTTCGAGCACATTGCCATTTAGGTCGATCACGTTGCCATCGTCATCGCGATCAAACGACGATCCGTAGAAGATGCCGAGCGGCTCGCCGTTAATCGCGCCGACCAACTGAAACGAGTCGCTGAAGATGAGCACATCCTCTTCGAGGCCGTTGACTTCGTTGCGATTCTGGCTGTAGGTGAGCGTGGTGGTCCAGCGCAGGTCGTTCTGGTTGATCGGCAGCGCTCGGAGCTGAATCTCGAAGCCTTGGTTTGTGAGCGTACCTACATTTTCGAGTCGGTTGAGGAAGCCACTGGTCGGATTGAGCGAGCGGCTGAGGAGCAGGTCTTCGGTGCGCTGGGTGTAGTAGGTAGCCTCAACCGCAATGCGATCGCTCAGCAGACTGAAGTCGGCCCCCAGTTCGATCTCACGTTGGCGCTCGGGCTGCACGTCGATGGCTCCCAGTTGGCTGCTTACTTGCAGGCCCGGCTGCTCCTGGTAGGGCGCCAGGCTAAACGTGGTGAAGCGGTCGAACGCCCCAATGGACGTGAGTCCGCCAGAAAATCCAAGCGACGATCGCAGCTTAAGCCGCGGGAGCAGGCGGTCGATGCCGGCACTGCTCCAAAAGCGTTCGTCGGAGATCGTATACGAGAGGCTGCCTTTGGGGTAGAACTGCCACCGTTCCTCTTCGGCGAATGAGGACGAGGCATCCATGCGGGCGGCGCCGGTGAGGAAGAGGCGATCGGCCCATCCGATGGTTTGCTGCGCAAAGGCCCCGTAGATGACGCGCTCGGTACGGGTCTCTCCGAAGTCACGGCCCTCTGTCCCGCTTTGCACGACACGCGACACCGGCGTTAGGTTTTCAGACTGGGCGTTAAATATCGTGCCTGTCTCATACTGCAAGGTGCCCCCGATCAGACTCGTTGCCTCAACGGTGGAGCTGAGGTCGGTTTGGTAGCGGATGTTCAGGTCGTTGTTGAGTTGCGTCTGCGTGCGCGTGCCACGACGCGTAAAGCCCTCTCCCAAAGCTGGGGTCGAGGTGCCACGCGGGATAAACGCTGTAGCGCGCTGGTCGTGCGTGTCGAGCCCAAACGTGTAGTCGATATTGAGCGCCTCGGTAGGCGTCAGGTTCACCGTGGCGCTTCCGATAAAACGGTCGGTTTCCTGCTCAAAGTCGAAGCGTTCAATAACCTCTACCGGATTGGCAAGCGTTCCTGCATCCGAAAACTGCCCGAGCTCGTTGGCCCGTGGGTCGAAGGTGTTGGGGCCAAAAATAAAGCCGGTCAGAGCGCCGTAGTTGGCGTCAAGTCCGCCGTTGGGAATATCGGTGCTGGTGCTGCGGGCGTAGGACGCACTCACTGTTGCCGAGGCCCAGTCGGTGAGGGTCTGTTGCAGGCGTAGGCGTCCGTTAATGCGGCGAAAGTGATTGCCTTCAATAATGCCCTGGTTGGCAAAGTGCGAGCCCGAGGCGGCGTAGCGTGTGGTTTCGTTGCCACCCGAAATGGAGAGCGACTGTTCGGATCCATATGCGCGATTAAACAGGAAGTCCTGAAAATCCCACCGCTGTTCGCCATCCGGAAGCGGGTTGCCCTGGTTGTCAATGAAGTCGCCGTCCTCGTTGCGCGCCATGTTGACGGGCAAGGTGGTGCGCACAGCCTCCGTTTGGACGCGCGTGCTGAAGCTGACACGCGGCGCCCCGAGCTCCCCTCGGCGGGTAAAGATTTGTACCACGCCGTTGTTCGCGCGTGAGCCATAGAGAGCAGCGGCTGCGGCGCCTTTTACGACCTCGATCCGTTCAATATCGTTGGGGTTGAGATCGACCAGGCGGTTTTGAGCTCCACCGCCTAAGTCAATGAGCTCGGGCGAATCGTTGTTAATAATTACGCCATCTACAATGTACAGCGGATCGGCACTCCCCAGCACGGTGCTGGTGCCGCGCAGTCGCACCGAGAGTCCGCCCGCCGGGTTCCCAGAGTTTTGTTGGACCAGGGCGCCTGGAATCTGGCCTTGGAGCGCTCGGTCTACCGAAGTCGCTGCACCGTCTTGCAGGTCGGCGGCATCAATGGTGGAGATGGAATTGCCAAGCTGGCGCCGTTCGGTGGGCACTCCAGTGCCAGTGACGACAATCTCTTCGCTGCCCACCACATCTACCGCCATGCGCACGGGATCTACCGCTACCGTGGTATCATCACGATCGAGCTCGATGGTTTGCTCAACGCGCTGGTAGCCTACAAATGTATAGCGTAGCGTGTACGTACCCGGCTCAAGGGTTGCTTGTATGGTAAATGCCCCGTCAGTATCGGTGGAGGCGCCGGCTGTTGTGTTGACAATTTGCACACTGGCACCGGGAAGCGGGGTGTCGGCCTCGTCATCAAAAACGGTGCCTGTAATGGTGTAGGACTGCTCCTGAGCGAGCGCGGGGGTTACACTAAACAGCCCAACAATACTCAATACGAGACAGCCCATCAGGATACGACTTAAAAACGAAACGACACGCATAAGCATGGGGAAGGATGCAAGGCGGAAAGACGATACTGGTGGGGCGTTTGCTGACAAAGGTAAAATAAAGGTAGGTTGTAAACGGAAGCTATGCAAGTTAGCGCGTGGCGTGAGGGGGGGAGGATGTAGCGCGCGCATCAGCGTGAAGCGTTTGCGATGGGGTGGCCCAGCTAACGCCAACGATGAGTGCGATTGCTACGGGCCAGACTAGAACCGGAAATAGATCGGGAAAGAGAAGTAGATTGAGCACCGTACAGACCAGTCCGCCTACAACGCCAGCAAGCACTCCGGCGGCGGTGGTGCCGCGCCACAGCAGCGCAAGGCAAAGTGGCAATCCCAACGTAGCGCCCAATCCGACAAATGCGAACTCGATAATGTCGAAAATGGTGCCCGGACGCACCAGGGCCATTATGATGCCGCCCACAGCCAACACTCCCACGATGCTCCGACTCATCCGAATAAGCGTTGCCTGACTGGTGTTGGGGCGCCAGGCTTCGTATCCCCGCGTCAGGTCGGCAGCCGCTACGAGCATCATCGAGTCGGAGGTGGACAGGATAGCGCCAATGATGCCCGCGAGCATCACCCCGGCCAGCCAGCCGGGCATCAGATCCGTAAGCGCAATCATGGCTACAGCTTCGGGATCTTGCGTTGCTGTATAGAGCACACGGCCCGCCATGCCAATAAGCAGCGGAATAGTGAGGCGAATCGCTTGCAGGCTGATGCCCCACAGGGCCGCACGGGGCATAAGGCGTGCGGATTCAATGGACTGAAAACGCATCAGGCTGTGGGGTTGTCCGATGGCGCCCAGGGCAAAGGTAGCCCACGCAAGCAAACTCATCAGCAGGGCCGTCCCCGAGAGACCGCCGTCAAGCGCAAGCAATGTTGGGTCAATGGCGCGCACCTCAGTTATGAATGCCGACCAGCCGCCAATGGCCTGAATGGCAACAAGTGGAAGCACAATCACAGTCGCTATTACCAAAAGCCCCTGCACCACATCCGTCCATACCGATGCGTTGAAGCCGCCCAGTACAGTGTATGCGGCAACCGCACTGCCTCCGATAAGCACTGATGCGGTATATGAAAGGTTGAGACCGGTGTCCATCGCCTCGCCAACGGCAATCAGTTGCGCACCCACGTAGGCGCCCATGAACACGAGAATGGCAAGAGTGCCCACGGTGCGTATGAGGATGCGAGGGCGACGTGGTGTGACGCTGCGGGCAAGGTGATCCACGACGGTGTGGCTCTGGAGCTGCTCGGAGGCTGCGCGAAAAGGAGGCGCTACGGCGTAATACACAAACGCAACGACCAGGAGCATGAACAGCGAAAACCAGAGCCCATGCAGTCCGGTGGAAAACCCGACCCCCACCCACGCAAAGAACGTCCACCCACTAGCTACCGAGGCGACCTCTGACATTGCCATGGGGAACGGAGCTACGCGGCGCCCGGCCAGCATGTAATCGGTGAGCGTGTGCGATGCGTCCGTGCGGTAAAAATAGAGGCCGATGCCGACGAGCAGACCCACAAATCCGCCAAATGTGAGAAGGAGGCTCCAATCCATATAGAATGCGGCCGCATGATACAAAAACGCATTCGTAGCATAGCGAATGGACACGTGGATGTCCAATCAGACACAAACAGCTTTGTAAATATTAGTTTGCCCTTTTTTCATATTAGGGGGTTCGACTGAATGAAGTGCGTGTGCACGAAAGAAATTACCAGCTTCGATCCCGATGCGTGCGCGGTCAAAGATGGGGTTGTCGGCGTAGATGTGCCATTTGTGGTATATTGATAGGTAAAGCATCGGATGCTGTAACGTAGTCAATTCGTGTCAAAGTAGCGGAATGCCGTGGACATTAGGCCGAGGAATGAAGAAAGGAGGACGAAGGTCGATTTGTCGCGAACCATTTACGATGGGCAAAGGTATGGGGATCGCAACAACATTTTTAATTACGTCGCTATCTCGCACGATGCCGATGGCAGTGCGTGGGCCCTGTGCCGCGCTACGCCCAACGGCGCGCAGATAGTGAGACAACCAACACACCTATATGCAAGACGGAACAGTTAAGTGGTTCAGTAGCGAAAAAGGCTACGGCTTTATCGAGCGCCACGACGGAAGCGAAGATGTATTTGTGCACCATAGCGAAGTCTCCGGAGAAGACCTCCGTGATGGCGAGCAGGTCGAATTTGAAGTGGAGGAAACTCCGAAAGGACTGAGCGCGGTTAACGTGCAGCGTCTCCATGGCGTACGGTAATTCACGTGGTGACACCTGAATTGCAGTATCAAAAGAGCCTGGCCCCTTGGGGCTGGGCTTTTTTGATTGGGTGCTGCCTGAGAGGAGCGTATCAATGAGTAGGCTAGGCACAAAAAGAGCGCTTCCCGGCACATATTGACATCGTAGGGGGGCGCGACTTACGTTGCAAGAGGGCGATCATCTGTTTTATCGGACTTCTTTGGCATGGCCGCATCGTACGACTTTAGTTTCATTCCCGACCGGTGGACCCCGCTTCGTGAAGAAGCGCAGGCTGCTGCATCGGCACCCAACGTCGATACGCGACGCTGGCGGGCGTACCGAGCCCTTGAACTGGTGCTAGATGTTATAGAGCAAACCGAGTGGGGAACGGTGCAGGCCGAGCCGCTGCATGAGCGCCTCACCAACGAACAACTTGGCGCGTGGCTACGCTCGCACCCGGCTCCGGTAAAAATGTGGATGCACCGCATTCGTCAGGCCGGGCGTGTAGATACCATTGCCGAACCGTCTCCCTCGGGCCCAACCGACGAGGTGCTAGATGCACTCAATAAGTTGCTTCGGTGGCTGGTTGAGGTGTACGACACTGTGCCTCCCACTCTAGAGTTAGAGGCGCTGGAGACGGATCCTGCCGCGTCTGCCTCTGTATCGAAGCCTGTTCGGCATTGGCTCCGAGTACTAAAATCCTCCACCGCCCGCCCAGAAGCCATTGAGGCCGCCACCGCCCACCTTTTACATCACATCGCGGATGCCAACCATGCCTTCCTCCAACGACTCTCCCGAGCCTCCACCGAGCGTTCCACCGGATCAGTTTGATTTTGCAGAGGCAGCCGAAACGCTGATTACGCTGCAGAAGCAACTCAAACACTTTGAGGCCCTCAACGACACGTTGAACGAGGTGGCTGAAAGTGGGTCTGCGCTTGCCCAATCGTCGCAGGAGTTGGCCCAAGCTCAGCAGCGGCTGGCCGAGCAAACCGAAGCTCCGTCCGACATCAACGCGAGCGTCGCCCAATCCGTAGCGGCCCTGCACGAATCGGTGCGGTCCATCAACACGAGCCTGCAAGATGTGATGGACGAGCTGAATGCCATGCAAAACGCCAACGGACGCACGCGCCGTCGCAGCGGAGGCAGCGTGTGGAACGCGGCCACCGTTAGCATGCTAACCGGGCTCGTCTTTATCATTGTGCTGCTCGTTGTGCAATGGCAAACCACCGATGTAACGGTTCCTGATGAGCTTGCCGAGTTCGATCCGGAGGCGATATCAGCGCCTGCCCCCGAACCTGGAGCCATGGCTCCGGCGCTCTACCCACACCACGCGCCCGTTGAGTCGCTCAGCGACGTGCGCATGCAGGTGTTGAACGGAGTCGGCGTGGGCGGACTCGCCTCGCGGTTTCAGGAGCGTCTCGAAGCGTTCGGCGTACAAGTGCCCAATACCGACAATTTGCCCGCAGGGCAGGCCACCGAAACGCGGCTGTATGTCCATCGTAATGCCTTTGATTTGGCCGAACAGGTGGCCGACGAAATCGGACTGGATCGACGCCGCGTGCTTCCCGGACCGCCCGCTGATGCGGCCCATCTTGATATGACGCTGGTGCTTGGCGCTGACTACGCGTCCCTGCAATAGCTGCATTCCCATTGCGCGTTGCTGCAAAGCGGCGGCCTCCATCTCTCATTGAAGGCTGTATCTGGCTCCATGATCCCCTCTTTTATGCTTTCTTCTGAACAACAGACATTGCAGCTGCGCATTGGGGTATTTGCGCTTGTGGCGATACTGGCCTGTATAGGTCTTGAGCCCGTGCACGCCCAACCATCCGTTGCGCTCACGCTGCAAGATACCGATGGCGCACCGCTTCCTGACAGCACAGTGGTCGCCGTCATTGTGGAAGAGGGATCCCGGGCGCAGTCCCTTATGGATATGCGCATGCCAGCGCCCCAACAACGGGCCGATGCCCTCCTCGAACAGGCGTTCACATCCCCTGAAGCGCGTTTCGGATATCTCGACAGTGAAGGTACCACCCGTACGCTGCGTCTGCCCGGCGGCCCGACCAGCCAAACACTGGCATACGTTATCGCACAAACACCCGACTCCACGCTTTACCACAGCCGCGTGGGAGGAAGCCGCGTATCCGATGGCCCCGGGTTTGACCTGGTGGTGTCGGGGTCCATAACCGTAGAGCGCGTACGTCCCGGTGAGCAAGCTCTTCTCCGCGAAGCGTTGGCCGACGCCGAGCGGGTGGCCACCACGGCCCAGATCACCCTGCGCGACGAAGATGAATCCCTGCCTGAAGGTACCGCAGTACGCCTGTGGTACCATGAGAATCCCGATGATGCCATTGACCTATCGGCACTGGCCGAGTATCCGCCCGATCTAAAAACGACACTCAATGCCGACGGGCGCACGATAGATCGAGCCCTTCGTAGTTGGTATGCGCAGGCTCACGCGTTTGTGGCCGCGCAGCCGCCGGGCAACGACGATCCGCCACGCATCCTGACAAGTCAATCCGATGGACAGCAAACATTTGTGACTATCGAAACCAGTCCGCACACCCTTACCGCACTGCCCGATAGCGCTGCCGCAACATTAGCTCCCGCGTTCGAGGAACAGGTTGGATGGGGACGCACACTGCTCTCTATCCTGCAGCGTATACTGATCGGTATTCTCGTTGGGCTGGCCATCGTGTTTGGCGGTATTGCTGCGCTACGCTGGTACAAACGGAAACACACGCCCCGCAAGAATCGATTTGTGAAGTAGAGAACGCGCGCCCACTGCCGTGCTTTCTCTCCGCATTGCTTAACACGGGTCGCTCCTTCCAGTAGAAACCATGGCCCACTGCATCGGCTTGAAGCACCCCATATGCCGGTGCCTCCGGTTCACAGTTTTCCTTTCCTTGTACGCCCCGTTCTTCATGACCGATTCGCGCTCCTCCGCGTTGCGTCCTGACACCAATGCTTCCGAGTCTGATCTGGAAGCGATGCTGCGTCCGCAGCGCCTCGACGACTTTATCGGCCAGGAAAAGATCAAGAAAAACCTGCAGGTGTTCATGACAGCGGCACTGCAGCGTGGGGAAACCCTGGACCATGTGCTGCTTTCAGGGCCGCCTGGGCTGGGCAAAACAACGCTGGCCCACATCATTGCCAACGAAATGGGCGCCCGCATCCGCACAACAAGCGGACCCGTACTCGAAAAACCGGCGGATGTGGCGGGCATCCTTACCAACTTGGAGGAGGGCGATGTGCTCTTCATCGACGAGATTCATCGGCTCAGTTCCGTTGTAGAGGAGTACCTGTACTCGGCGATGGAGGATTATCGCATCGACATCGTCATCGATTCGGGGCCGAACGCGCGGACGGTGCAAATCTCTCTGCCGCCGTTTACACTCGTTGGGGCGACCACGCGCAAGGGGCTTCTTACGGCTCCGCTACGCGCCCGCTTTGGCATTGACTTTCGGTATGACTACTACACAGCAGATCTGCTTCAGTCGATCACCGAACGATCGGCACGCATTCTGGATGTGCCAATCACTCCAGACGGCGCTCACGAAATTGCCCGCCGAAGCCGCGGTACGCCGCGCGTATCCAACCGCTTGCTGCGCCGCACGCGCGACTTTGCAGAGGTAGATGGCGATGGGGAGATCACGCAGTCCATAGCCGACCACGCGCTCAATGCCCTCGACGTGGACGAGGCCGGGCTTGACGACATGGACTCCCGTATTTTGCTTACGCTCATCGATAACTTCAATGGAGGACCAACCGGACTCAAAAACTTGTCGGTGTCGGTGGGTGAAGAGTCCGGCACGATCGAAGAGGTATACGAGCCGTATCTGATCCAGGAGGGCTTCATGGAGCGCACGCCCCGTGGACGCGTGGCGCTGGAGCGTGCGTATGAGCATTTCGAACGCGACCAGCCGGCGTCTTCCGGGTCGCTCTTTGACGATTGATGGCACGCTGGACGTGGGTCACTGCAGGTCGCCGGGGCCGCGCGTGGGCAGGGACGTGCTGCCGGTGAGGTAGCAGTCGACGGTGCGAGCACATTCGCGCCCATCGGCGATGGCCCAGACCACGAGCGAGGCGCCCCGCGTGGCGTCGCCCGCCGAGAAGATACCGGGCGTATCGGTCGTGTAGTCGGCATCGGTAGCAACGCGGCCCCGGTCGTCGAGCGCCACATCAAGCGGATCGAGCAGGGCCGCGCGCTCGGGCCCCTCGTAGCCGATGGCAAGCAGTACCAGATCCGCCGGGCGCGTGCGCTTGGTACCGGCAATCTGCTCTTTGCGGCGCTGCCCGTTGTCGTGGTGCCAGCGCACATCGGCGCAACGAATCTGTTCGACCTGATCGGTGCCCTCAAACGCGATGACATCCGTATTCCAGACGCGCTCTACGCCCTCCTCGTGCGAGATGCTAACGGTGAGCGTGCCGGGGTCGAACGGCCACGGGTTTTCTTTTGGGCGCTCTGTGGGCGGTTGCGGGCCGTGCGTGATATTGGTGATGGAGGCCGCGCCCTGACGGTGGGCCGTTCCGATGCAGTCGCTCGCGGTATCGCCCCCGCCCAGCACCACCACGTGCTTGCCCGCGGCATCGATTTCGGGCAGGTAGTCCAGGTCGGGCGCATCGCCGTCGGAGGCAATGTGGCTGTGGCGGTGCAGATACGGCCACGCAAAGTGGATGCCGTCCAGGTCGCGCCCTGTTACGTTCAGGTCGCGTGGACGCAAGGAACCGATGCAGAGCACCACCGCGTCGGCATTGGCGTGCAGCGTGTCGATCGAGCGGTCGACGCCCACCTCCACCCCACACTCAAACCGAATGCCTTCGGCACGCAGCAGGTCAATGCGCCGGTCAATGATCGACTGCGGCAGCTTGAAGTTGGGCACGCCCGAGTGCAGGAGTCCGCCCGGACGGTCGTCGCGCTCGTAGACGGTAACGGTGTGGCCCGCCCGGTTCAGCTGCTGCGCGCAGGCAAGTCCGGCAGGACCCGAGCCCACGACCGCAACCTGGTAATCCGTGCGCGTGTCCGGTGGATCCGGCTGCACCCATCCCTCTCGAAACGCATGCTCGACGATCGCTTGCTCGATCTGTTCGATCGCAACCGGATCCGATACGAGTCCGGCCACACACGCCGACTCACACGGCGCCGGACAGATGCGTCCGGTAAACTCGGGAAAGTTGTTCGTGGCGGCAAGTTGCTCATAGGCGGCTTTCCAGTCGCCCTCGCTAACCAGCATGTTCCAGTCGGGAATGCGGTTGCCAAGCGGGCAGCCGGACTGGCAGAACGGCACCCCGCAGTCCATGCAGCGGTGCGCTTGCGTGCGGGCCTGCTCATCGACAACCGGCAGGTAGACGGGTTCATTGTCCTGCACCCGCTCTTTGACTGAGCGCTTGTGCAGATCCTCGCGCGGCTGGTGGATAAAGGCTTTGGGGTCGGGCATGGTGTGGGGGATGGCTGGTTATGTCGTGGCGAGTGCAGACCGGTTGAGACCAGGGATGTCGAGGTTTATTAGTAAAGTGCCGTGTCGCAGGTCGAAGTTTGGGTTCTGCGAGGTCAGCAATCCAGCCACGTTGTCAGGGGAGATCCCGGCTCTGCGGCGCTGGGGGCGCCTTGGCCGGGATGACTATGCGTGTTGGCAACTCATGCTCTACCCTAACATTCAGGTGTGGAAGAGCAGGAGCGGTGCGTCGCATGTAATTGTTTGGGCGGTTTGGGAGCACGGAATCCCTCCCCCTAAATCCCCCTCCTCCGAGGGGGACTTCATGAGGACGCCCTCTGGTTCCTTCCTCCCCGGGGAGGAAGGGTAGGATGGAGGGGACTTATGCCGAAGTACTCCAGCCCACATGCCCTGTCAGTTTGAGCACCCTGACCGCAGTGAAAACGCGCTCTTCCGTACAAGACCCGTAACGTCACAGCGCGCTGTGACGCCTCCAAGGTCTGTTCGGCGCTCAGCAGGTTCTGGACGATCCAGCGGCTCTGCGGCGCCTTGGCTGGGATGACTATGCGTGTTGCCAGTTCATGATTTATGATTCAGCTTGACCGACTCTCCTACAGCTTCACCGCCGCCGCCTCAGTTTCCGTGGGTGCGGTGTCGAGATCGTCGAACGGGGTGCCATTTTGCAAGGCGTCTTTGAACGCTTTCGGGAAGACCTTTACAAACGCCTCCAACGCTTCTGGCCAGTTAGCAAGTACCTCAGCAGCTATCGGACTCTCGGTAGCTACTTGATGAGCCTCAAGCAATGTGCGGATGCGCTCAGCATCATCTGTGTGGGGCGCTACGTCGTGTAGGTCCACCATGCCGGTGTTGCAACGCTGTGCAAACGTACCCGCACGATCCCACACGTAGGCAAGCCCCCCGCTCATCCCTGCCGCAAAGTTGCGTCCGGTGGAGCCGAGCACGACCACGCATCCGCCGGTCATGTACTCACAGCCATGATCGCCCACGCCCTCGACCACCGCCTCGGCGCCGCTATTGCGCACCGCGAAGCGCTCGCCGGCCTGTCCGCGACAGAGCAGCCGCCCGCTCGTGGCCCCGTAGAGCGCCACGTTACCGGCCACAGTCGCGTCCTCGGGCTGGTAGCCCGCATCTTCAGGTGGGCGCAGCACGATGCGGGCACCGGAAAGCCCCTTGCCCAGGTAGTCGTTGGCGATGCCCCGCACATCGAACGTGATGCCCTGCATCCCAAACGCCGCAAAGCTCTGTCCGACCGTGCCGGTACAGCGAAGCATGATGGTATCATCGGGCAGGCCGTCGGAGCCGTGGTTCTGCACTACTGCGCGGCTGAGGAGCGTGCCGACTGTGCGGTTGCGGTTGGAGATGTCGACGTTGAGCGTGACCGGAGCTCCGTTGTTGAGGGCGGGCGTGGCCTGTTCGATGAGCGCATGGTCGAGCGCGTCGTCGAGGCCGTGATCTTGTGCGGTAGCTGCGGCATCCTCGCGTAGGGCTGCGGGCACATGCACCTGCGTGAGCAGCGATCCCACCTCCAGTCCGCGCCTGCGCGCCTCGGGATGCGGCAGCAGCCGGTCGGTGCGTCCCACAAGCTCATCGAAGGTACGCACGCCCAGCCGCGCCATGTGTGCACGAACTTCCTCGGCAATCAGGTAGAAGTAGTTGATGACCTGCTCGGGCGTGCCGTTGAACTTCTCGCGCAGCTCGGGGTCTTGCGTCGCGATGCCCACCGGACACGTGTTCAGGTGGCACTTGCGCATCATGATGCATCCCAGCGAGATGAGCGGAGCGGTGGAGAACCCAAACTCCTGCGCGCCCAGCAGCGCCCCAACCACCACATCACGACCCGTGCGCAGTCCGCCATCGGTTTCGAGGCTCACGCGGTTGCGCAGGCCCTGCTTCGTGAGCATCTGATGCGCATCCGCCAGGCCCATTTCCCACGGCAGGCCCGCGTGCATGATCGACGTCTGCGGCGACGCGCCCGTACCGCCACTGTGTCCGCTAATGAGAATGTGATCGGCCTTGGCCTTGGCCACCCCCGCAGCCACCGTGCCCACCCCCGCCTCGCTGACCAGCTTCACGCTGATACGCGCTTCGGGATTGGCGTTCTTGAGGTCGTAGATCAGCTGGGCCAGGTCTTCAATCGAGTAGATGTCGTGGTGAGGCGGTGGGGAGATCAGCGGTACGCCCGGTGTTGAAAAGCGCACCTCTGCAATCCACGGATAGACCTTCTCGCCCGGCAGCTGTCCGCCTTCGCCCGGCTTGGCGCCCTGTGCCATCTTGATCTGGATCTCGTCGGCGCTCGTCAGATACGGCAGCGTTACGCCAAACCGCCCCGAGGCTACTTGCTTGATGGCACTGCGGGCGGGGTGGTCGTCGGGATACCGCTCGGGATGCTCGCCCCCCTCGCCGGTGTTGCTGCGCCCGTTCATGCGGTTCATCGCTTCGGCGAGCGTGCGATGCGTCTCATCGCCAATCGAACCATACGACATGGCCCCGGTCTTAAAGCGCTGCACAATGTCCGTCCACGGCTCTACCTCGTCGATGGGACACGCGCTGCCGTTGGCGTCTACGATCTGAAGCAGGCCTCGCAGGTCGCGTGCGTCGGGGCCGGTCTGGTTTACGGAGGCGGCAAACGCTTCATAGCGTGCTTTGTCGGCGTCGCTGCTGCGGGTGGCGTGCTGCAATGCCGCGATGGCCTTGGGCGAGAGCGCGTGCTCCTCGCCCGTGCGACGCCAGCGATAACGCCCACCGACGTCCAGGTCGGATGTGCTCGCTGCCCCTGTTGTGCTGTCCGGGGGATACCCCATGGCATGGCGCTCGCGAGCAGCAGCCTCGATGGCATCGAGTCGGGCTCCGCCAATGCGACTCGGCGTGTTGGTAAAGTACGCGTCGATTACCTCGGTGTGCAGGCCGAGCGCCTCAAAGATCTGCGCACCCTGGTAGCTCTGCAAGGTCGAAATGCCCATCTTCGACATCACCTTGAGAATGCCTTTGTTGAGCGCCTTCCGGTAGCGGGTGGCAGCCTCGCTGGGCGTGCCATTGATGGCTGTATCCTGGGCCAGATGCCGCACCGTGGCGAGTGCACCGCGTGGACAGATCGCCTCGGCGCCGTATCCCAGCAGGCAGCACATATGATGCACCTCACGCGGCTCCAGTCCGTCGACGATAATGCTGGCTTGCGTTCGGCTTCCGGCGCGAATCAGGTGGTGGTGCAGCCCGGCCACAGCCAGCAACATCGGCATGGGAAAACGATCGGCGGAGATGGCCCGGTCCGATACAATGAGCAGCCCGGCTCCCTCTTGTAGCGCGGCATCGGCATCCGCAAAAAACCGAGTCAGCGCCGCCTGTAGCGTGTTTGAGCGTGCTACGGTAGCATCCAGCGTGACGGCGTCGAACAGGCCGTTCGAGCAGACGCGCTCCAGGCCATCCGGCGTAAGGATGGGAGCGTTCAGGCGCAGCGCCTGTGCATGCTCCGGGGTCTCTTCGAGCAGACTTTTTTCGGGGCCCAGGTACGTGTACAGGCTGGTCACCAGCTCCTCGCGGATGGCGTCGAGCGGCGGGTTGGTGACCTGCGCAAAGAGCTGTCGAAAGGAGTCGTAGAGCAGGCGCGGACGCTCGCTGAGGGCGGCAATCGGGGTGTCGTCGCCCATCGAGCCGATCGGACTGCTGCCCGTTTCGCCCATCGGACCGATCAGCATGTCGAGGTCTTCTTGCGTGTATCCAAACGTGCGCAGCATGCGGTGCAACGCGTTGGGGCTTTCTTCGGAAGCAGCGGTGGGTGCTTGTCCGTTGGTTGCAACGCCGTTCGATGCAAAATCGGGTTCAGGGGGATGTGCAGCGTCATCGCAGAGTTGCAGGTGTGTCTCCACCCAGGTATGGTACGGCTTTTTCGCAGCAAGGCGCTTGATGAGCTGGCTATTCGTGATAAGCGCGCCCGCCTCCAGGTCGACCACCGTCATGTCGCCCGGCCCAAGCCGCTGCTGCTGCACGATCTGCGATTGCGGCACATCGAATGCGCCCGCCTCCGACGCCATCACAACGCGGTCGTCGTCGGTCACGAGGTAGCGCGCCGGACGCAGTCCGCTTCGGTCGAGCACGGTGCCGATGTGCGTGCCGTCGGCAAACGAGATGGCAGCGGGGCCGTCCCACGGCTCGGTGAGGCACGCATGATACTGGAAGAAGGCGCGCTCTTGCGGCGAAAGCTCATCGTTGTGCTCCCACGCGGGCGGAATGAGCATGCGCAAGGCGTGGGGCAGGGAGCGGCCGCTGTGCAAGAGGACCTCCACGGCACTGTCCAGGATGCACGAGTCACTGGCGTTCAGGTCGAGCACCGGACGCACGCGGTCTATCGCATCCCCAAAAGGATGAGCGCCAAACTGTGCCTCACGAGCCCGCATCCGGTTGACGTTGCCACGCAGGGTGTTGATCTCGCCGTTGTGGCAGATGCGACGAAACGGCTGCGCGAGCGACCAGCGCGGCAGCGTGTTGGTGCTGAAGCGTGCGTGCACTAGCGCAAACTGGCTCATCAGTGCCGTATTGGACAGATCCGGGAAATACCCGCGCAGCTGGCCAGCCGTCAGCATCCCCTTGTACACGACCGTCTGCGCCGATAGACTGGCCACGTGGATGGTGTTTGCAGCCTCGGGCAGGCGCGTCTGAATCTGACGCTCAATGCTGCGGCGGGCCACGTACAGCGTCTGCTCAAACGTTCGACTATCGGGCACCGCCCCGGTAGGCACGACCACACATTGCATGATTGCCGGCTCGTTTTCCGTAGCCACATTGCCGAGCACATGCGATTCCGTGGGCACCGTGCGCCATCCCCGTATCGACAGGCCATCCGACTGCAGCGTAGCTTCTATCAACTGCATACAGGCGTTACGGAGCACCTCATCGCGGGGTAGAAACAGCGTTCCTACACCATACGCCCCCGGTGCGGGCAGGTCTATCGCCTGCGCCTCCGCCCAGTGCCGGAAAAACGTGTCCGGGATCTGCAGCAGCAGTCCCGCCCCATCGCCCGTAGTGCCGTCGCATCCACACGCGCCGCGATGCTCCAACTGCTCCAGCACGCCAAGCCCTTCGTCAATCGCCACATGCGAGGGGGCTCCGGAAAGATGCGCGACAAACCCAATACCACAGGCGTCACGTTCACGATCTACAGAGAGCGCATCGGCATGGGGAGACGTACGGATAGACATACGAAAAGGGGTGGGGCCCGCTGGAAACGAAGTATAAATGAAGTTACAGGGAAGTGAAGCTACCGTGTAGAGTATTAGAAGTTTACCTCATTATACATCCATCTTTGGCTGGAAGCGCTACCAGCTTACTGAAAGCGCTTTTCTTCATAAAGGGGGGGTTATGTCAACGACCTGCTTTGAGGATGTAAATTCAGTTTTGGGGGTGAGATGTCGTGTTTAACAGCAATCGGCAATAGGGAAACGACCCACCCCCCAATGTCATGCTGAGCGAGTGACGGGCCCTGCCCGGAGGCGCGTCGAAGCATCTCCAACGGAGTGCAGCGGGAGCCTTTCGGTCGTGGGCTGCTGCTAACTTTGAAGGAGATCCTTCGGCTTCGCTCAGGATGACAAGGTCTGGAAGGCTGTGTCAATAAACGAAGCTTTCCGCGCAACCTCCAGACATCAACGGAGCATGCGGAGGTGGTATTCCTTTCGATCTGGGTCTTTTTACAACACTGCCTAAACCAAAAACCGCCCCGACCGGCACACGGCCAATCGGGGCGGGATTACAGAACGATCATTGTGTTGGCCACATGAGCCAACTGTGGGAGTTGCTCTGCTCTAATTGATCATGCAATCGTCATCGCCATTGTCTTCAAACGTGTTTACCTCACAGGCATCATCGTTTACCGTACTATCACTATTCACCCAGAGACCAAAACTCTCACTTTGCCGGAGGGTGCTATTAGTAATGTCGATAGAGGAACCATCTCCACCAACGAGAACATTACCGGATTCGGGTTCGAAGATATTTTCTCCACCACCGTATTCCACGGTTACCCAGTTAAGTTTATTTTCTGGATTAGTGGATTCTCTGACATAGATGCCTTCCCACCATCCGGCTTGCTCATTGGTGCCCGTGAATAGGATCGGCTCGTCCTCCGTACCGTCGGCTACGAGGCCACCTTCATCCCTTAACTCAACGCGTGCGTCGGATGTGAATTTGAGTGTGGTACCGGGGTTGATGGTTAAGGTAGACCCGTTGATACGGATGTTATTGCCCGCATCAGGATTGGACACACCGTTGATGCGATAGTCCACATCGAGGTTCTCCCACGTAACGTCACCATCTTCGATCGGATTGGACGCACTACTACGAACGTGGATATAGTCTGAGTCATTGCCCGTGAAGCTCGATGTAGCATCAAGTCGGTGCGTGTTAACAACAGAGAGGTTCACCGGATTATCCCCATTATCTATGATGGTATTTCCTTCAAACTCTGGGAGATCGCTGTCATGTTGTAACCAGATGCCATTGCTTTCGCTGTGACGAATAGTACTATTAGTGATGTCGATGGCGGCGTCTGAGCGTCCAAGAACGACATTGCCGGATTCGGTGAATCTGAAGTTGTCGCCTCCCCCATATTCAACGGTGACCCAGTTGAGTTGATTATTCGGATTCTCGGAATCTCGGATGTGGATACCGTCCCACCAGCCCGGTTCCTCTTCTGTACCGGTGAAGAGAATCGGTTCGTCCTCGGTCCCGTCGGCTATCAGTGCCGCGTCGTTAATTAAGGACCCTGCGATCTTGGTGAGTTCGAATCCAGCACCTTCTTCGAACTCGATAGTAGTTCCTGGTTCAATCGTAAGGTTAGCTTCTATATCGATCAAGCTGGTCACGACGTAGCGAACATCCGAACTCAGGGTTCGATCCCCCATTATATTGTCGGAAATCTCTTCTACCTGTGAGTCCTGTTCAATCTCAAAGCTATCGCTCGTACTATCCGTGACACCTTCAGCAGACACTTCAAGGGTTACTTCATATTCACCCTCAGCATCGACTTCGAAGGTTGTAATTTCATCAGTTGGATCGGCAAGAGTTGCTTCGCTGCCAGCGGGTGTAGACAGGTCCCACTCAAACGACAGACTACCAGCATTTTGAACGGTCGAGTTGCCGCCGTCGAGGGTCACTTCCTCGCCGACTTCCGGGTTTTCAGGATCAATAGTGAAAGACGCCGTAACCGTGGGATCGGGATCACCGGGGTCTCCGGGATCTCCATTTTCACTCACCGGATCGTCGTCACATCCGGCAAGGACGAGCGCAAAAGCAAGCAGTGCAGGTAAAACAAAAAAACGAAGTAAAGAAGTAGGTGTTGAAAAACGTGGTGTCATAACACCAAGTGGCGATTCAAGGATAGGCAACTCTGCAGAAACTGAGGTTCAATCAAATCGACCGGTGCTCAATACCAGAAGGGCTATTAGAATGTGCTGTATCTGCCCCAACGAACCGTATTTGAACGAACCGTGTTTGCGTCTTATGGATATGAGTCGCTTAACCAGTACTCACCACCTGTTGAAGTTATTGAAAAGTAAACGATAGGTAGACAATCATGAGTCCTCTTCTCTACCTGAACTTCCCTAATTAAGTAAGTCGGCGAAAATACCTTTACACCTTGTCATCGCGAGGAGGGAGCCTGCGACCGACGCGGCGATCTCATGCGTCAGTTGAAGCGGTTTATCCTGCTTATAAGGCACAAGATTGCCACGTCGCTGGCGCTCCTCGCAATGACATAATCAAAGATTCTTTTGTGGGCCTACTTAAGAATGAATGGCAAAAAAAGAAAAGGAAGTAGAAGAGTCTCCTGACTTGTCTCATGTACGCAAGCGTGAAGGCTGCAGCTATCAGGACATCGAGATATTGTTGATAGCTATCTTTACATAAGGCTCACATAACGAGCACCTCTGTTACTGTGCTGATGGGTCGTGATGTTTTCTTCCTGTATTGCTCAACAGGGTTTCCCGTCACAGTACACGACAAAAGTCAGACGACGCTTCATAGTAGCGTGTCAATCCTAAAGGATTCGGTTCAGAGGCGTGTTTTCCCCTCCATCCTAGCTGTCCTCCCCGGAGAGGACGGAACCAGAGCGCCGCTCTTATGACGCCCCCCCTCGGAGGAGCTACGGTGTATACACAACTGGTGCATCGCCAGAAGAGGCGGGATGCTGCCGCGTCCGCAGGTCATCCTGACGCCGCTAGGCGGACGGATCTGGGCGCCATCCCTGCAGACTCGGCACGTCCAGGGCGCGGGGAGCCGCGAGGGAGGCCCATGGACACTGAGCAGCAGGACTCCTCGACTCCAGGGTGCTGAGATGCTTCACTGCGTTCAGCATGACATGGGTAGTCGGCTTCGATGCGCAATGGATGCGCAATGGATCCTCAAGAACCGCCCGGGATATCCGCTTCGCTTCTGATCCCGGGCTACGGGAAGGTGCAGTGCTCGTCTAATCCATAGCCGGGGACCGCTTGCGTCCCCGGCGATCTGTCGGGCGAATGCAATCGGTACGGTACGCGGGGTCATCCCCCGATCTGTATAAACTGTAGCTCGGAGGAGGGGGATGTAGGGGGAGGGATACTGTGCACTCAAACGAGCTAATCAAACGAGCTAAACAATCCTGCGTGACAGAGCACTAGTCCGGAATAAACGATTCTGATCGGGGGACGCTGTTGGAGGACGCTGTTGGAGGACGCTGTTGGAGGACGCTGTTGACCGGAAAGGGGACGACTCGCAATTTTTTTGTCATGTACCATAGTTTCCCGTACATTTCGAGGAGCGCTCCGAGGTTGAATCCTGCGACGAAAGCAAATCTCTCTATTTCGCCACGAAAAAGAAATCTCAGAGCCTGTTTGGGTTTTGGTTTGCAGGCGAGAGCGAGCGCCGCTGAGGCGAAAATTGAACCACGATGGAGGTTCGTAGCCGGGGCTACGGGCCGACATCGGGGGCAATTTGCACCAGGGGCATGACCTTTGGCTCCAGTCCAGCGCCGCCGCTCGGAGCCCAAATTAAGAAATCAAAACAGGTTTATCTATATTACCTACTGCAGCGATGGGGCTTGTGCCTGTCAGAACGGGTTTACACCCATGGCATGCCAGGCAAACGCATACCGGTCGGCCCACTCCTGGATACGGGATTCCGTAGACCGGCCTGCTCCATGCCCGGCGCGGGTCTCCACGCGAATCAGGACTGGATTCTCGCCACTGTGCTTATCCTGCAGCTCCGCCGCGAACTTGAACGAGTGGGCAGGCACGACCCGGTCGTCGTGGTCGGCAGTCGTGATGAGGGTTGACGGGTAGCGCGTGCCGGCCTCTACGTTATGCAACGGCGAATAGCCAAGCAGATACTCGAACATCTCCTCGCTCTCTTCGGCGGTACCGTAGTCGTAAGCCCATCCGGCTCCCGCCGTAAAGGTATGATAGCGCAGCATGTCGAGTACGCCCACAGCCGGAAAGGCCACCTCAGCCAGGTCCGGACGCTGTGTCATCACTGCTCCCACGAGGAGCCCGCCGTTCGATCCGCCGGCAAGAGCCAGGCGCTCGCTCGACGTGTAGCCGTTATCGATCAGGTACTCCCCGGCTGCGATGAAGTCGTCAAACACGTTCTGCTTGTTGGTGCGGATGCCCGCCTCGTGCCACGACTCGCCGTACTCGCCGCCCCCCCGAATGTTGGGCTGCGCGTAGATGCCGCCGTTATCGAGCCACAGCATGCGCTGGATGCCGAAAGATGGACGGAGGCTTACGTTAAAGCCTCCGTATCCATACAGATACGTGGGATTCGTGCCGTCGAGTTCGGTGCCCTCCTTGTACGTGATGAACATCGGGATCTCGGTGCCATCCTTGCTTTCGTAGAAGACTTGCTCGGTGACATAGGCGTCGGGATCCATCTCGATACCGGGCATCCAGAACTGCTCCGACGTGCCCTGTTCGATGTCGTACGCAAAGATGGTCGAGGGGTACGTAAACGAGGTGAATGTGTAGTAGAGCGTGTCGGCGTCGCGATCGGCAGAGAACCCGCCTGCGGTGCCAATGCCGGGCAGTTCCACATCGCGAATGAGCGTGCCGTCGTAGTCGTATTGCTGCACCTCAGTCTGCACATCGACCAAGTAGCTGGCAAAGAGGGATCCGCCTGCGCTGCTTATACTGAGCACATGCTCCGTTTCGGGGATGACATCGGTCCACTGCTCGGGAGCCGGATCGTTGACATTAGCTGCCACGAGGCGATAGTTGGGGGCGTTCAAGTTGGTGCGGATGAGCAGCCGATCGCCGTCGGTATCGATGACGCTGTGATCGTTGTCGAAGTTGTCGACGACTGGTTCGAGCGCGCCATTGGGATCCTCCAAATCTTGCACATAGAGCTCGTTTCCGGTGGTGCTCTCCGCAGCACTCACGATCAGAAAGCGTCCGTCTTCGGAGACGCGCCCCGATACGTAGCGTCGAGGGGTCTCTTCGCCGCCAAACACCAGCATGTCCTCGGACTGCGGCGTGCCGATCTCGTGGAAGTAGAGCTTATGCTGGTCGGTCATGGCCGAGAGCTCACTGCCTTCGGGCGCCTCGTAGCTGCTGTAGTAGAACCCGTCGTTGCCGCGCCACGAGAGGCCCGAGAACTTTACGTTGACGAGCGTATCGCCCACCTGCTCCAGCGACTCCGTATCTCGCACGATCACCTTGCGCCAGTCGGAGCCGCCTTCAGAGATCGCATAGGCTGCCAGGCTCCCGTCGTCGGTAAAGCTGGTGGTGGCGAGTGATGTGGTACCGTCTTCAGAGAACGTATTCGGATCCAAAAAGACCTCGGCCTCCTCGCGCAGGTCATCGCCACGCAGCCCTTCAATGTTGGCTGTGCGGTAGAGCACGGACTGATCTTGCAGTCCGTCGTTCATCGAAAAGTAGTGGTAGTCGCCCTCGGCACGCGGCGCCGTTACGCGCTCGTAGTTCCAGGCCTCGGTGAGCTCCTCGCGGATCTGATCGCGAAACGGGATTTCTTCCAGCACGCCAAACGTGACTTCGTTCTGTGCCTCCACCCAGGCCGCGGTTTCGTCGGAGGTGTCGTCTTCAAGCCAGCGGTACGGGTCGGCGACCTCCGTGCCAAAGTAGGTATCCACGACATCACCCTGACGCGTGTCAGGGTAGGCGGGTACCTCGATGGCCTCCCATGGATCATTGGATGCTTCTTCGAAGGGTTCATCGTCGGGGGCATCGCAGCCTAACGCAAGCACAAGAAGGAGCACACTGGGTAGCAAAAGACGCATGGGGCGGACAGTCGACTTGATAGAAATAACACGTGCATATCATACGGGTTCGGGTCGTAAGATGCACGTCGAAGGAGGGCGTAGCGTGCTGAATACCGTGGAGATGTACCGAACCGTTGGCATTATAGGATCAGTGGCTTTCCCGCTGCTCTACGAAGCGTTAGGGGCGTCTCTGTTTTCGGGTTCGCTATGGATCTGCTTGGCCCTTCGTGCGCGCACGCGCTCATCGTTTTTGAAAACAGGGACTGCGTAGTTGTAGGCAAGCGTAACGCCGATCGCGAACAATGCAGCGCCAATGCCCAGCAGAGCATCCAGGTAACGCGGACCGGCTAATGCCAGACGGATCATGACTGTAGCAACGGCAAATCCGGAGTTGCGAAAGACCACATAGTAGGCACTTCCGTACCGCAGTGATACCAGCACAATAAGCACATCGCTGAAGATAAAGACGGTGAAGATGGTCTCAAACAGCGGGTAGCTGGTGTTTCCGATGAGAAGTTGATATCCCCCTACAGCAAGCACAACTCCAAAGATGAGCAATAAGGCGGTTGCCAACGTCTTCTTGGCATCCACAAACCGGCGGAGTTCATTGGTTGAGGACGTAATGTCTTGGTGCTTTTGAATAGCGTAAAACAGGCCAAGGAGGGCAAAAACGATGAGCGCCCCCACGGCATCGACCACCACAAGTTGCACAGCCTCAACAGCTTCGGGCTCATCGAGGCTCCATTCGATCGGCTCCTTTTCAAAGTTGACGAGCTCCTTAAATGACTGACGCAACAAGATGA
This sequence comes from Natronotalea proteinilytica, assembly GCF_055379935.1. Classification (NCBI taxonomy): domain Bacteria; kingdom Pseudomonadati; phylum Rhodothermota; class Rhodothermia; order Rhodothermales; family Salisaetaceae; genus Natronotalea; species Natronotalea proteinilytica. Next base: position 1,025,034 of record NZ_AP043947.1, read on the forward strand.
GAGAGAAAATTTTGAGTTGCTTCCCCGCCGTATCCGCTACGGAGGTGGCAAGCCCAAAGATGAGCCCGATCACTTCAAAGATCAGGAAGAGCGAGAACGCAACATCAATGGCGTAGAAATGATTGCTGGGAATCAGCGCAAGCATCCCGGTGTCGGGCAAAAGCCCCAGGCGGCTCAATTCAATGAGTCCGAGCGACAGAAAAAAGCTAACGATGAGCGTGGTGGCAATATGACGCTCGGTCGTCTGGCTCTCCCAGCGTGCTTCAAGTAGATCGTACACGTGGGCAATGCGTCGCTGCAACGAAACCATGAGGCAGATCGAGGCAGAGGAGAAATCACCGAACAGCCTGCCCACGGCAGGCAGCTCCTTCAAGTTTCGTTCATAGAGTCGAGCGCCGCATTTCCCACGGCATTGTTACTGTGTGCATGAAAGCAGGGACGGGGAAGCGGCGTTCATTAGGAGACTCCTTAAATATAACGCACAACTTACAGAGTTATCATATCCAGACAAAACACCTGCCGATGCGTCTCGTTGCCGCATCGGCTGTATATAACGGTTCCTGCCGGAGTCGTACTCTGCTCATAACAAATCGCCTACATGACTGCATCCGATACTCCGCCTGTCATCGAGGTTCGCAATCTGTACAAAGTGTTTGGTGATGCGCCCGACGAGGCGCTCGCGCTGCTGGAGGAGGGCCAGTCGAACGAGGAGATTTTGGAGCAAACGGGGTGTACCGTGGCTGTAAACGATGCCTCGTTCACCGTGCGTAAGGGCGAGATCTTCGTTCTTATGGGCCTTTCAGGTAGTGGAAAATCAACGTTGCTGCGGTGCATGAACCGCCTGGTTGAGCCCACCCGTGGCTCGGTGCGCATTGCGGGCGATGACATTACAGAAATGGACGGATCCGAGCTGCGGGCCCTGTGCCAAAAGGTGTCGATGGTGTTTCAGCACTTCGGACTGCTACCGCATCGCACAACCCAATCTAACGTGGAGTTTGGGCTCGAGGTGCGGGGCGTTGACAAGGCCACCCGGCAGGCACGGGCCAAAGAGGCGATCGATTTGGTCGGCCTAACCGGATATGAAAACCACACGCCCGATGCGCTCTCCGGAGGGATGCAGCAACGCGTAGGGCTGGCCCGCGCCCTGGCCAACGACCCCGACATTCTGCTGATGGACGAACCCTTCAGCGCGCTCGACCCGCTCATTCGCAGCGAGATGCAGAACGAACTGCTGAACTTGCAGCAGGAGATGCAAGAAACTATCCTGTTTGTAACGCACGACCTCGACGAAGCGCTCAAAATTGGCGACCGCGTGGCCATTATGAACGCGGGGCGCGTTGTGCAGGTCGGAACGCCTGAAGAGATTCTGACGGAGCCAGCAGACGAGTACGTGCGCTCGTTCGTCCAAGACGTCGACCGGACTCGCGTCATCCAAGCATCAACCCTGATGCGCTCGTACCCCACCGTGCACCTCACCGATGACAATCCGCACGGTCCGGCGGTGGCCATTCGCAAGATGCGTAACGAAGGCACCTCGCTTGTCTACGCGGTGGATGCCGAAAATCATCTACTGGGCTTGGTGCACCTCGATGATGCCGTGGACCTGCGCACCCAAAACCGATCTGAGCTGCGCGAGGCGCTCACGCAAGAGGTCCCCACCGCCCATGAAAACACCCCGGTGGCCGCGCTGCTCCCTATCGTATTTGAAGCGGACCTGCCCGTGGCCATTCTCGACGATGATGAGGTTCTCGTCGGCGTGGTCGATCGGGCCTCTATTCTGTCTGAGGTGACTACCAACATCGAAAATTTAGTCGAGTCGGGAGCGCTGAACAAAGATGCTACGCCCGAAAAAGCGCGCCTACGTCGCTCTACTGGTGCGGCTTAGCTGGATGCGCTTATCCCGCTTTTGTGCGTAGCTTCTTTTATCATTGACCTTCCTTCTCTTATGCTTGAGTTTGACATTGGCGCCGAGTTTGAGGCGCTCATAGACTGGCTCACTGCCAACTTTTCGCCGTTCTTCGACGGGGTCACCAACTTCATTACGCTGCTGATTGACGGATTGGAGGCGCTGCTGCTGTATCCGCCCAGCTATGTCATGATTGCATTGCTCACCGCGCTGGCGTGGTGGACCTGCTCGCGTGGCATGGCGCTGTTCAGTGCTGTAGGACTCCTGCTCATTGACCAGGTAACCATTCCGCTTCCCTTTGTAGACACTGTGTTGGTGTTTGGCATGGGCTTTTGGGATTTGTTGATGCAAACCGTTGCACTTACGCTCATCGCTACACTGCTCTGCTTGGTCGTTGGCATTCCCATGGGAATCTGGGCCTCCAAGAGCCGCGCAGTGGACCGAGGTATTCGCCCGGTCCTTGACTTTATGCAGACCATGCCTGCCTTTGTCTATCTGATTCCGGCGGTATTGCTCTTTGGCCTGGGGAAGGTGCCCGGCGTTATTGCCACGTTTATCTTTGCAACTCCGCCTGTCGTCCGGCTCACCAATCTGGGGATTCGCGAAGTGCCCGAGGAGGTGGTTGAGGCGTCTCGCTCGTTTGGGGCCACTACACGGCAAACCCTCTTGAAGGTCGAGTTGCCGGTAGCCCTGCCTACCATTATGGCGGGCGTGAACCAAACGATTATGCTCGCGCTGTCGATGGTTGTCATTGCCGCCCTCATTGGCGCCGAAGGGCTTGGCGGCCCAGTAGTACGTGGGGTCACGCAGTTGCAAATTGCCGATGGCTTCAACGGCGGGCTCGCCATTGTTATTCTGGCCATCTACCTCGACCGTATCACCCAATCAGTGGGTGAAAAGGCGGCCTCCGAAGGGAGCCCGAGCACTGCGTAAGTGAGCTCAACAATGGTTTTGGGGGTTGCCGGTTGGTTTCCCCTCCATCCTACCCTTCCTCCCCGAGGAGGAAGGAACCGTGGAAGGCGTTCATCACGCCCCCCTCAGAGGAGCTACGGTGTATACACAACGCAACCGGAGGCAAACTCCCACTTGCGTCCTCGTCGCGATGCTCTGCGTCGCGACGGACGAATGGACGCTCTGCGTCGTACCTGTTTCGCGCGGTACAATGACCGCCCGGGATATCCGATTTGCTCCTGATCCCGGGCTACAGAACGGTACGATGTGAGTCAAACCCATAGCCGGGGACCGCTTGTGTCCCCGGCGATCTCATGCCCTCGACCTGGGCGATGCCGCCTGGTTCGATAGCACAAGATTGCGTCGCTGCGCTCGCAATGACATAATCAAAGATACTTTTGCGGGTCTACTTAGGGGACTACCCGAAGATTGACCTGTGACATGGCAATAGTACTCTGTCACAGCTCAATCTTCGGATTGCAACACCCCCACTTTAATGATGTCATCTTGAGCGGAGCGGCTCCGCCTAGGAGACGCGGAGTCCTGACACGAGCGTAGCGACTGATGAGCGTAGCGAATAAAGATCTCCCACGAACTGGGCAGGGCCCCTCGATCGATCAGAGCCTGCTGAGCGTCGGGGAGATGGTTCGACGTGCTCCGGGCTGGGCCCGTCGCGTGCTCACCATGACAGGTTTTTTGGAAGGGGGCTGGGATACAGAGTTTCGGACGGTCTCCATACCCTAACTTTCAGGTGTGACATGGCAATAGTCCAGCATTACCACTCAAACTTTACATCATAGCGTAAACTATTCGGCGCGAGATACATTGCGTGATTGTGAACTGAATTGATGGGCGGGGCTCTGGGACCGTTTTTCCTACCGGAGGCGCCTGCCTGATAATACAATAGTAATTTTCCCACCAACGTATATACAACCTATGATGACTGCTTCTTCAAACGCACGTTCTTTTTCATCAGCCGGATGGCTGGCGTCAGCCCTAACGGCGTTGCTCGTTGGTGCAAGCGTGCTGCTCGTTACAGGCTGTGGCGCCGGTGATGCCGATCCTGATGGTGAGCAGAGTGACATTGATCTCGTGTACGTGAACTGGGTCGAAGGCATTGCCATGGCCCATGTGATGCACGAGCTGCTTGAAGACAGCCTCGACATGAACGTGACGCAAATGAGTGAGGTCACCGGCGGCGGAACCGCCTTTACTTCAGTCGCGTCCGGCGGGGCCGATGTGTTCGTGGAGGCCTGGCTTCCCACTACCCACCAAGCGTCGTGGGAAGAACACGATGGCGAACTGAAAAAAATCAGCCAGTGGTACGATCGCACAACCGTAGGACTTGCGGTCCCTGCATATACCGACATCCACTCGGTGGACGACCTGGCTGACCACCGCGATGCGCTGAACGGGCGTATCCATGGTATTGAGTCTGGGGCTGCAGTAAACCAGCAAACCCGCGACATTCTCGAGAACAACAATATTGAGGGATTCGAAGTGCTGACGGCAAGTGGACCGGCTACCTGGTCGGAGCTGCAACGCGCCACGCAAAACGAAGCCCCCATTGTTGTAACCGGATGGGAGCCGCACTGGAAGTGGGGACGCTACGATCTCCGCTACCTTGAAGGCGCGCAAACCGGACAAACGCCTGTCTTTGGAGAGCCCGAAGATATATTCGCGGTTGCCCGCACCGACTTCGATGAACAATTCCCTGAACGGGTGGTGCAGTTCTTCGACAACGTGAAGGTCAACAATGAGGAACTGAACGCACTCATGCAACCCTTCCGTCCCGATGCGGACACCGACGACGCGTATGAGGCGGCTCGGGAATGGATTCAGAACCATCCCGAAACCGTATCCAGCTGGATTCCTGATGACGTGACAACCGACGATACCGAAGACGCTGGTGACGTCACTGCTTCGCGTTAACCTGTTGTATACGTTGCCCACCCACACCGAGGTCTTATGCGGCTTCGGTGTGGGGCTGGGTAAACGTGGCAATTCTACATCTCACGCGGCCCAGCGGCCGTGCCTGTATTCGTTCTTCTGTGAAGAACCAAACCCTCCCTATGGCTAAACTAGCAACCACCCTGTGCCTTATTCTCGCGCTAGTGGGCCTGCCCCCCGCAGTTGCCCAATCTGATAGCGCCGACAATGAGGCTGAGGCCGATGCATCCAGTAGTACCACCACAACGCAACAAGACGATGAGCCCACCCTCGACGTGAATGTGGGCGGCTCCATTAGCTTCAACACGCTCTTTCGCAACTACGGCGCCGACACGGCTTTTGAAGAGGGCGCCGACCGCGTGCTGAGCGACGGCGCGTTTACGTTCGACACCTTCCGCATCAACGCCAGCGGCAGCTACGGCGACCTCACCTTCTCGACTGAATACGCCGTTTACCCCGATGCCTTTGGTGGACTCTTTATCCACCACGGATGGGTCGGCTACGCCTTCAGCGACGCTGCTGAAGTGCAGATCGGCGTGAGTCAGTCGCCGTTTGGCATCCAGCCGTTTGCCTCCAGCAGTTGGTTCTTTAACAACACCTACTACGTGGGGCTTGAAGACCAGTACAACTCAGGCGTGAAAGCCCTCTTCTCGCCGGGCAACTGGGACATCCAGACGGCCTATTATATGAATCCGGCGGGTGTCGATTTCTTTGGCAGTTCCACCGCCGATCGCTACTCATATGATGTAGTGCCTAACCCCAACAACGAGGATCGCAACACGGTGCAAGAGCACCAGGGTAACTTGAAGATCGCCCACACGTTTGCACATGGCGACGATGCCTCCACGAAAGTAGGCGTGTCAGGGCAAGCAGGACAGCTCTTGAACCAGAGCACGGGCGATACCGACTGGCACGGTGCGTACGCTGCCCATGTACAGCAGCAGCTGGGCGGGTTTGAAGCCAAGCTTCAGTTTGCACAGCAGACCATGAATCCGCCTGTGCCGGAAACTGAGAACCCTGACTTCGTGACGATGGGGGCCTATGGGGGCACGTACAACGTGGCAAGCGACATTGACGTCTACTCGACGAGTCTGTCGTATACCATCCCAGTAGACATCGGGCCGATCTCGGCGATCGCGCCGCACTACGACTATAGCCAGGTCGTGAAAGATGTGGATGGCTGGAACGACAACGTGTCGCACATCCTCGGCTTCACGACGGCTGCCGGACCGCTCTTCGCGTACACCGATCTCATCATTAGCAAAGGGCATCCGTTCAACCAGCCCTTCGATGATACGTTTGGTGGCGTCATGGCCCAGCAAGCCGATAATGAGTGGCGTACAGCCTTCAACATCAACATCGGGCTGTACTTCTAAATAACGCCACATCCCGACGATCTGCAGCGCTGCCGTGCATTATGCGGGGCAGCGCTGTTTTAGTTATGAGGGGGAGCTCTAGTGTCCTACTGGTGGGCCGCCGCTGAATGACTGGGTTGAGATGCGTGTTTTCCCCACCATCCTAGCTGTCCTCCCCGAGGAGGAAGGAACTGTGTCGGGGAGCACTTCCCAAGCCCCCTCAGAGGAGCTACAGTTTATACAGATCGGGGTTGGCCCCGCGTACCGTGCCGATTGCATTCGCCCGACAGATCGCCGGGGACGCAAGCGGTCCCCGGCTATGGATTAGACGGGCACTACGTCTTCCCGTAGCTCGGGATCAGAAGCGAAGCGGATATCCCGGGCGGTTATTGGGCATCCATTGCGCATCCATTGCCCATCGAAGCCGACGAACCATGTCATGCTGAACGCAGTGACGCATCTCAGTGCCCTGCGGTCGGCGTGCTCTGCTGCAAAGCCTCCATGGGCCTCGACGCGCCCTGGACCTGCCGAGTCTGCAAGGATAGCGTTGAGATCCTTCCGCCAGGAGCGTCAGGATGACCTACTGACGCGACAACAGCCTGTAGCGCGTTGCAATGTGCGGTTTTCCTCGATACGCCGGTTGGGTTTTTCCAGCGTCCCCATTACCCGTTAACCAGTCCAGCGGACAGCCACGGGCGCAGAGCGCCCAATGGTCCGTCGCGACGCGGGAGCATCGCAACGAGTGTTCGATGGGTAGGATATGGGTGGTCTACCGCAAACTTTCAGGTAGGACAGACTCTAGTGTTGTGTCACAGGTCAATCTTCGGGTAACACATGTACCCTCTAACGTACCGAGAATAACTCACAATCTTGTCATTGCGAGCGCAGCGACGCAATCTCATGCTATCAGACCGGATGCAGCCGCCCAATCAACGGCATGAGATCGCACCCCAGGAGTACTTGTTCGCTAGCGCTCACAGCGCCGCGTCAGTCGCAGGGCTCCCTCCTACAATGTTGGACTCTAACATTCAGGTGTGACACAGCAGTAAGTGACCTCAACAATGGTTTTGGGGATTGCCGGGTGGTTTCCCCTCCATCCTACCCTTCCTCCCCGAGGAGGAAGGAACCGTGGAAGGCGTTCATCAAGTCCCCCTCAGAGGAGGGGGATTTAGGGGGAGGGATTCTGCCAAATCACATATATTAAGCACTTATGCGAAACGCAGCACCGTACGAATGAGAGCGTGTATTAACAACGTCGGGGCGCACATGATACCGATTTGAAACGCACAAAACCCCAACTTCATGCCTGTCTTTACTTAGTCACCGCGCAAGATCTCGGCATCGATTTCGGGAAGGGAGGGATTGATGAGCATGTTGGTACCCAGTTCAAATCCGGCCCGCACTGACACCCGTGGCGTAAACCGCAGGCTCCAGACCACGTGCGGCGCCTCCGCTGTGGGATCAAGTGCGGTGTGGAGCGTCACGTTGTAATCAGGATTGTTGGCATACTGCACGTAGCGCCGGGCCACGCGTCGCGCAATCCTGGCACAATCCAGGCGCTCAGCATCGGTCCACTGCGTAACATGCGCCTCATTGCGGCGGGGGACCACCCATACGCTGTAGGGAGCCGGAGCAGCATAAGGCACGAAGGCCACAAAGTGCTCGGTTGTGGCTACAATGCGAGATTCGGCCTCTATTTCTTGCCTTCGCATCTGAGCAAGCAGCGGCCGACCGTGCTCCTCAAAATAAGTGTGGCATCGCTGCTCTTCAGCGACACGCTCGGGGGGCGGCAATGGAGGCGCAATGAGTTGGCTATGCGGATGCGCCAGCGAGGCGCCCGCACGTCCTCCTTGGTTGCGAAACACCACCGGATACAAATCGGGCGCGGCATCATACACCGCCTCGATCCGCCGCTGATACATGTGGAACACCGCCGCCAGATGCTCCACCGAAAGATACGGCCAATGCGAATAATGACCGGGCGTCTCCACAATCACCTCTTGGTGACCGCGTGCGGCTTTGCCCTCGTAGATATGATTAGTCTGTCCGGCAGGGGTCTGATCCATTTGAAACGCCGGAAACTTATTCGGAACAGCCCGCACCTGCCAGTTATCAGACTCGTCTGTCAGTTCATCCAAAATGCCCGGCAGCATCGCTTCATTGCCCGGACAAAACGGACATCCCTCTACCGGGCCACTTTCCTGCTCTTCCGGATGATCCAGGGTCGTGCGCTTCGGGCGATCGCCCCGACTGGGCGCACAGGCCACCCACTGCTCCGTGAGAAGGTCGCGCCGAACATGATACGAAGATAAATCCATACGACAGCCTGACTACTTCGGGTCTACTCCAACAAACGTGCAAATCGATTTTGCGTGTGAGGAAATAGCACCCGTATCAACGGCATTTTGTTCGTTGGGTCGCCTCCGCGCTGCCCCCAGGCTTACACGGGATGGAGGAAGGCGACGTGGAGATCATCCTGGCGCCGATAGGGCCCGTGCTCAGCATGGCTCCGCACGTCAAGACGTTCTCCGTGTGCCTGTAACGCAGTGGTTTAATGCCCGTCTGGGATATCCGCGCCACTTCTGATCCCGGGCTACGGAGAGGTCCGATGTTGGTAGAGGCCCATAGCCGAGGTACTCATGCCGCCCCTGTCGGCATCATCACCTCTCGCCCTCTGGGTGAATGCAGAGACGTTTTTTCTACTCTGGTTGCGAGAGCCTTATTCTCCCTCCGCATCACGATCTTCGCGGAGGTACACGACGAACGTAGACGGGTCGTAGTCGAAGTGCTCCAGGAGGTGCGCAATGCGGTCGCGGATGTTGTTGGCCGACAGGTTCAGTTCGACCCACAGTCCGGGCACAACCTCGCGTGCTTTCCGCATGCCTTCACCGGACGACGCGAACATGCGGTTGCCCCGGTTGGTCTCGAACGCCTCGTCTGTAGCAATCTGGGCAAAGGTATCGCCTTCCAGACGAGATAGCAACCGAATGACGCGCTCATACACGGCCCGCCAGGTTCGCAAGTCCTTCGTGGCACGTCCCTCAAACACGAACCCATACGGACGCTTGTAGCGGAAGTCCTCATCGAGCGTGTGACGCTGGGAGCGGTCGAGCTCTTCGATGATGCGGTCATGCTCTTCGGCATCCACATCGGGGTCTGTGGCCTCGTCGTCGGCAGCCACGCTGGTGTAGTCGGTGATCAACTGCTGGATCCGCTCGGCGGCCTGTGCAAACTCGGTCATCGCCGCATTGTACTCCTGCTTGAAAGCCACACCGGCTTCAAGCTCATCCGGGTCGTTGTGGTCGATGCTAAGCCAGATGTCGTCGGATAGATCGAGCAGGTTTTCGTTGGTGCGTTCCAGGCTGCTCAGGATCTGGCTGATGCGTTCGCGTTGGGTCATGGTCGGCTGTGGATTCGTTAACGGAAAAGAAGATGTCGGGATGCCTTGGGGGATCTGCGTGGTTGTACTGGACGGGGTGAGCCGCCGGACAGGGGGTGTCTGTTGTCTTGGACTACCAAGCAGAGGTCAGCTAAGGATATCCACCGCCTGGTTTGCGATGTGGTCAAACCACTGCTCCATGAAATTCGAATTCGAGTTCATACCGAAATGCTGCTCCATGTCACAGGCTAAGATGGGGGGACATTGGTCGTTACTGGGCACATCTTCCGCATCAGTGAAAAGAGTCGTATCGGTGCCCTGCCTGCAAAAGAGCGTGACGGTGGGGCGGATTTTACCAGTAGGAGCGCGTAACGACGCCTCATCAGGATTACTGAGCTCCCATTCTTCGGTGTTGGAAATGGTCACGTCCATCGCTTTGGCATATGCCGACATGTAATAGGTCGCCGTGCGCAGCCCATCACGAAAGTAGCCTGCGCCCTCTTTTTCATCTTTCGTACTACCATTACGCTTTGCATCCCCCATCACAGAAATAGACTTGTCAGATTTGGTGTTCGTGAACGTGAGACAGAGGTCTGGTTCACTGTCACTCGGGTTTACATTCTTTGCCATACCCGCCGATTTGCGCATCTGTACGTAAGCATCCGAACTCGGAGGCGACTTGCCAATCGTGACCGAAATCGGATGGACTGTATGCTGATATACAGCTTTAAACTTGTTGCCATCAAGACTGATTTCGGAGAGCTCCCAGTCCGTGTTTCCATCAACGACGCGCATAACAGCCGTCATCACACTCACCTCCAGAATGTCGTTGAAAGCTTTGTTTTTTGCATCGATCGCGTCCTCGTACAGATCATCCTGCTGTTCAAGGACACTGTGCAGGTGCTTGCGGATATGTCCCGGCTTGGGGATCCGGTGCTGCTGCGCGAAGACACGTCGAATGGCGCGGGCTGCATCTTGTGCTGTTGGGCCGTGCTGCTCCAGTCGGTGAATGAGCGGCAGGGTTAGCGGGCCCAGACGTACGGCGTGGCGGTCTGTGAGAGCATCTACAGCGTCGTTCAGGGCATCACAGCGCTGCTGATAGCTCTGTGATGCACGTGAGAGTAGATCGCGCCACTGTCGCGCCTGATAGACAAGGGCACCCATGAGTTGCGCATCAGGCACACGCTCGGTCACGCGGTTCTGGTACCGGGTAGGCGGCTGTACAAGTGCCCGCTGGTAGGTCCGAGGCCAGTCCACATTCCGGGTTGGCGTATCCGTTTCCTTCCAGCGGGGCACAGATGTTTTTAGGGTGTGCTGCATGAGTGCTATCAACTTTCGTTCAGCATCTTTCTGGAGCTGCGACTCCATTTGCAACATGCGGAGGAGCGCATCCACCAGCGGTGAATCTTCACGTTCATCTTTGTCCCCTACAATACGTCCATGCACCTGCAAGGACACCCAGCGTACCAGTTCCACGAGACTGTTCTCGTGGAGCCGTTGACCCGCCCAAGCGATCTGTGACGTGAACAGGTCAAGGTCAGCCTCCGTGGAGACGCGGTTTGAGTTGCTCATGTGTAGCGATGTGGAGGAGAAAGGGCTATTCAAGAATGCAAGCCTCTCTTCCGGCAGTATCTCAACCTAACTGTCGGGAGAGAGGCTCGTGCAAATACACTATGCTTCTTCAGAGAGCCAATCTTCCTTGACCAACTCACTGCGCAAACGGCTCGCGTCGAGATTCGGGAGCCGTGTTTTCAGGTTCTCGAAGAGGAATTCTGCAATTGTCCGATCAGATTCTAAAATTCGGTCTTCGTACTTGTCTTGATCATCATCGTTTTTGGCAATGCGAATCATATGCAGTGTTCGCGATTTGTCATTTCCACCTTTATGAATCGAAGTAAATATGTGTTTGATTGCCTTTAATAACTTATTTTCTTCACTGTAAGCTCCCTGCTCCAGTGACTCAAGTTGGGGAAAAACCTCAAGTACAAGTGCCAAAGCGAGATAAGAAAGTGAAAGCATTTCGGCTACTTTGTCTCTGTCAACAGTTTCACCACTACTTTTAGGTAATAAGATACCATCCTCATCTTGAAGGTGTCTGTAATCTACTTCTCGTTCCTTCTTTCCAGAAGAGCGTAAACCTTCTCCTACAAATCGTAAAACGTCCCCTATAGAAGAAACGCCAACAGTTCGAGAAGAAACTAAATTACCAAAATCACTATCGCTACTAGCAAATAAAGCTTTTACTTCAGGTTCTATATCTAGAAGACTAGACTTACCTCTACTTCTTCTTTCCTCAGATTTTCTTACTTGCCAAGAAAACTGTTCTAACTTTAATTGTGAACTTGTTTTAGACAGTTTCTTTTCAATTATCTTTTTTTCGATTGTTTTATTATCAGGTGCCTCAACTGGAATGAAAGCAAAGCGACGCATCAAGGCGAATGAGAGATTGTTTAGTCCAGAACGATCTGCATCGTTCATAGTACCAATTAAACGGAAGCGCCGAGGCACCCTGTAATCACCTGCTTGCTCTTCAACATCATCTGTAGATGCCGGGACAATGCGCACGAATGAGGTAGATTGCATTTCCTCTACTTCAGACTGGTCTTCCTCACTTTCGATTAGCTTTTCAAAAGGAAGTTCCACGGCATCACCGGCTAGCAAAGAGAAAAGCTCCCCAAAACAGCTGTCAATATCAGCACGGTTAAACTCATCAATTATAAGCCATTTCGGCCTACTGTTCTGTGGAACAGCTCGTAAAAGAAATCCTTCTCGAAACACTAATCCTTTGCCATTGCGAGCAGGCATGTAACGCCCGATCAGATCTCCGGAAGTCCAGGCTGGAGATGCGGTAGCCATTAAAGGGGGTTCTTGGGTAGCTTCTCTTGCGAGAAAAGAGGCAAGTTTTGATTTACCACATCCGGGAGGTCCAGTGAAAATAACGTTTTTCCCTGCGTTCAGCGCCGCACATGCGGATTCTATAACGTGCCAAGGAAAGTGTAATCCCCTTCCTTTAAGTCCTGAAAGCACATCATTCGGATGCAGATTCACCGGACGCACAGGTTCAAATAAACGCCTGGGAGGCAAGTCCCAGTAGTCCTCTGATTTCTGTTTCTTATCCGTATTACTTTCAACACCATCAACATCTGCCAGAAATGATCCAATCCGCTCTTCTTCTGAGTACACAGCGGCAACGGTCCAATAACTAATTATTGATCGGACCACACTCCACCATTTATCAAAATCACTAACAACCTTACCATCCTCTACTCTCATTGTCGGACTCTCAACCACAAGTCTCTCGCCAATCTCAAGCCAATGTCGTGATTCTGCACCTATCCAATCATCGTTTTCATCACTCAACTTAATTGGGCACTGAAGCGACATACTTCCGGACTTAGGAGGAAACCATACCTCCAATATTTCAGGGTTAACTTGTTTGTAAGGTTTTAAAGAAAGCTCTTTTTGAGGTATTTCAAGCTCATCATTTATTTCTAATATCTTAAATAAACCTTTTTTGTAGTAGAAATTTGTAGATATAGAATTGCCTGATACAACGAATGCAATATACCCCTTATCTTTTTGGCTCACTGGGGTGGGTTCCGAATTATCTCCAATAGGGGTAGATGTAACTTCAAAATTAATCCTACACTCGTTTGCATTATCTAGATCACTTTCAGTAAAATTGAAAGTTATCTCCCAGCCTTCAATGTTCTCATAATTCCCGTTTTTTGAAGTGCTTAGATCAGGATCGTAGTCGAATTTAATGGAAAAAGAAGCTCCTTCTCGAACCCTCGTTTCGAAATCATTTTTTAGCTCACTAAAAATAATCTGCAGAGCTTCTTTCTTCTCTCGCTCTCTTTGGTCCTCTATATTTTCCTCATTAGGAGTTGCAGTGTCAGAAGCCATAGAAGGAGTTGCTTGTTGTTCGTTAGCCATAGGAAATTGTCTGTGTCAGGATAAGGAAAGAAAAGGTGCTGGCACTGGAGCACGGGGGGAACCGCTTTTCGATAGGTACAACTCATAATGTACCGTTCTGTGTTCTCACAATCAATTACCAGTCCGTTAGGAATTGTAACGCATTCCCAACGGGCTGATGTGCTTCGGTTGTGTGGGCGTATCTCTACACCACCGGCGGCGTCCAGGCGAGGCGGGCGGTGGCGCCGGGGTGGGCGGCTTCGGGCTTGTCGTGCCAGGTGCAGTGTACGACCACCGGCACGCCCAGGTGCTGCGCCAGCGTGTGGGTGTGCGCCCACATGTGTATGGCGCTTTGGTACTGAATGGAGATGCCCAGGGCCGGCAGGTGACGGTAGCCGTCTTGCTCGTAGCGTCCGGCCCGCACGTTAAAGGGTGAGGCGTCGGCGATGGCCTCGGGCGTGTCGCACCGGGCCGCCAGCACGCGGTGGGCGAGCTTCGCCAGATCCGACCAGTTGCGTCCGTCGATCGCGTGTCCGGCGAAGTGACCGTGGGCGATCTTGGTGTGGTGCAGATCGTCGGGGTCGTCGGCATCGAGCGTGAGGACGCGGGCGGTGTCGGCTTCGTCGATGGTGCCGGGGGCGCACGCATCCAGCAGCCGCTGAATGACGGTCTCGGGGGTGTCCTCGAATGAGGTGACGAGCGTTTCGAGGCGGTGGTACGTGTCGGACTTCAGGGTAACGGTAGGCATAATGGGGTAGCGGTTGGTTGGAGAATGGAAAAAGGGGGGAGGAGCCCATGCAAGCGGGCCGACCCTGGTTGCTTGATTACCGCTGCCTTATATTGAGATGGATTTGAGGGCGGACAGTGGGCGTCCGGGGGTAAAATGAGATGGAAAGAGTGATGACGGTTGCGAGACGCTTTGATGGCAGAGCCGCCCTGAACAGCGGGAAGATCCCGGATCTGCGGCGCTGGGGCGCCTTGTCCGGGATGACTTGTATCGGGCGTTCCGAGGCAAACTCAAGGAATGGGGGCTTTTGAGGTGCTTTTTGACTGTCAACTTGGATTTACGGCTCCGCCTCCTGGAGATCTTCTCGGGCAAACCGATACCAGCGCTGGACTTTGCGCGTAATTGCCCTAATTTACTTTTTGTAGATGACAAGGTGGTTTCCCCTCCATCCTACCTGTCCTCCCCGAGGAGGAAGGGACTGTGGGAGCCACTTCCGAAGTCCCCCTCGGAGGAGGGGGATTTAGGGGGAGGGATTAGGATAAGCCGTCGTTAGGGAGCCCCAAACATTATAAAAATCAATAGGATGCGGAAGATGCCTCAAGATAAAAGCCTGCGTCCGGTAGCGCGCAGGCTTCGTAGGAACATGACGAAGAGCGAACGGCGGCTGTGGCATCGGATCCGGCGGAAACAGATACACGGCGTTACGTTTCGGCGGCAGTACATCATTCAGCGGTACATCGTCGACTTTTATTGCCGCCCGCTGCGCCTCGCAATAGAGGTAGACGGCCTTACGCACGAATACCCTGATGTAGCCCAACACGACCGGGTGCGTCAAGCCGATCTGGAAGCGCTGAGTATCACGGTGCTCCGCTTCACGTCGAAAGATGTCCTGCAGGATACGGATCGCGTGGTTGAAGCTATTGCAGGGTGGATTGCTGAACACCTGGATCCTGATTCTTGTCCGTCAGCTTCCCCTCCATCCTACCCTTCCTCCCCGAGGAGGAAGGGACTGTGGGAGCCACTTCACGGTGTCATTAGAGGTCTGACAGCTCAGGCGTCGAACGGTTGCACGTCGCGTTGGATGTCGTCGCCGTGTGCATCAAGCGCCTGGTCGAGGTCGTAGTCGGACTGGAGTCCGAGCCAGAACTCGGCGCTGTTACCAAAGAAGGCAGACAGTCGGAGCGCGGTATCAACACTGATGCCGCGTTTTGCGTTTACAATTTCGTTGATGCGGCGCGGGGCTACGCGAATCTGGCGCGCCAGTGCGCTCTGACTCACGCTCATGGGCTTGAGAAACTCTTCGCTGAGCACCTCACCAGGATGGGTTGGAGGGATCTTCTGCGCCATGGGTATCAGTCGTGATAATCAATAATTTCGACGTTGTAGGCATCACCGTCATGCCACTCAAAGCTGATGCGCCACTGCTGATTGATGCGTATGCTCCAGCGTGCAGCACACGGGCCTGCGCTCATTTTCTTGAGCCCATGAAAGGCCACAAAAGATCCCGGATCAGCAGTGCCAGGGGCGCCTTGTCCGGGATGACGATAACGTAGAAGCCTTGTATATTACCCGATGAATCACGTGTGATACAGCAGTAAGTACGTTCAGGCAGCGTTTTGTGGTATAAGGTCATTTCGACCGAAGCCTGCCACCAGGTACTCGGAGTGGAGAAATCACCCCGCATTCGGTGGAAACGGCCATCCAGTGTATTCTCAAGAGATTCTTTTGGGTGTGTAGCACAAGGGGCCGCGTCCAACGTGGCTGGGCACGTTCATTTTTGCCTTGATGCAAAAACGAACCAAAAAAATCAAGGCTGGAAGAACTGGGCCTGACTGCGCCCTCCGGTCCGCTACAATTGATCAAACTCACTCGCAGGCTCGCTCAAACAGGATCAATTTTGGGGCGCGTCCCTCCGGGCTTCGTCCGGGCGGCCCACTTCTTCGAGGCCGAAGGCTTCATACACGGGGTCCATATCGCGAAGAGGACCGCAGGGAGGCATGAAGCCTGTACCCTGAACCACTCCAAACAGACGGGTTGACCTTGCACCAGGCCCTTTCTCTTCTCCGAAAAAAATGGAGGCGCTGGCCCAGAAGAGAATTCGAATGCCCAACTTTGCACGTGACCTTACTTAGCAACGTGTTTGGAGGGTCGTTGGTGATGCCGTATCTACATCTACGCATCCCCTTCCCTATACAAAGTGGCCATCGCCTCTGCCTCCGTCTTGATCTGCTCGCGCAGCTCGGGTGGGTCTTCGACGCGGACGTGTGGGCCCCAGGAGCGTACAAATGAGGCAATGCCGTGGAGCCCAGCGACCTTGAACGTTACCCGATACCAGCCGTCGTCGTGGGGCTCCTCAGGTACAAACTGTTCGGAATGATACTGCTTCCGCCGGAAGCTGGCTACCTTATCGGGATGAACGGCCAGAGTTACATAGTGCTCATCTTCATCCCGCATCATCCCAAACGCATGTTTGAAGTAGTCATCGGCGTCGAACGGTCGGTGTTCGGTGTACCCGACAGGGGTTGCTGATTCAATGCCACCGAGAGCAAATGTGCGGTCGTCCTCGTGCATCTCACAGTACGCAAGCAGCGCCCAGGAGTCGTTGCGAACGGCAATGGTGTGCGGGTCCACAATCCGGTCGGAGGTGCGTGCGCCGCGGGAAGCGCTGTAGTAATCAATCTTTAGCTTTCGGTCATCGCGGAGGGCCTTTAAAATAGCGTCGAATACGTCTTGGGTAAACGCGCTCCGACGTCCCGAGTCAAAGTGCCACTGTTCATCCTGCCGGTCGAAGTCGAATGAGGTGATCGCCTCTACGCCACTTAGATGTTCAGTAAGTTTCTGGACGGCCTCGTCTAGGGCATTCGCAAAGGGTGTCGGTGCCAGCATGGTTTTGGCTGCCATCGCGGAGATCTGAAGCGCCCGCAGTTCCTCGGCATCCAGGTCCAGGTCGCTGTCTCGGTCGACCAGATGATGTTCTTCGGGAAAGGCGAACCGCTTTTCGTTGGTCTGCTCGTCCAGTTTCTCCTGAACCGCGATGCCTTCTTGTTCGCGCATCTTGCGGATGTTGCGGCGAACGGTGCGTTTGGTTTTACCCGTGAGTTCGGCCAGATCGCCAGATGTTGGCTCGTGGCCCTCAGCCAGATGGCGTCGAATGATGTCGTAGGTGGTCAGGTTGGGTTTGGGCATGAGTGTGCAAAAAGAGACTGATTCGTAGAAAAAGAGTGTGATAACATGAGTTAAAGAGGGAGCCGCGATAGCAGACGGCACGTCGAATCCGGATGCACTGCTGGGCGATCGCTTCTTGGGGAGGCAACGGATGCCTTGCGTCAGTCGGCCTTTGAACACGTTTAGGAAGGGAAAACAAAGGGTGGACATCCTCCATACGTCCAACCTTCCATACATCTAAACCTCTTGGTATCAGACGTCTACCGGCTGCCAGGCCTCGTAGGGGGCGGTGCCGGGTACATCGGCGAACCATAGGGCGCAGGTGCCGATGGGGGCACCGGTTGCTTCGGTCCAGGCAGCGGCGTATGTACATAAGGGCGATTCGTAGTAGGTCACCCACTCGCGTAGGCGTTTGGCATCCCCCGTTGGGTTGCCTGTGTCGATACGGTTGCTTTTATAATCGACCAGATGCCAGGTGTCTTCGTGACGGTAGAGCAGATCAATGAGTCCCTGCTGTACGGTTGGAGTTTCTTCGTGGGCAACGGGGCGTCCTACGGGAAGCTCGGTGTACACGCGGTCGGCAGCAATCACGTCGCTCCAGATGCGGCTGTCCAAAAAGCGCGTAACCATGCGGCGCAGGTGGGATGCGTGGTGCTCCGTCACGTCGTCGATGTATTCGTGCAGGACCGCTTGCAGGTCGGCATCGGTGAGGGGCAGAATGGACTGGCGGTGCAGCACGATCTGTTCAAGCACGTCATGCAAGGCATTTCCGAACAGGGAGCCGTGGCCATTGACGTCATCGGGCAGACTCAGGGCTACTGTGCTGTGGTCATTCGATGGTTTGGCACGCGTGTATGATGGCGCGGCCTGTGACGCGCGCTGCTGACGCTGTTCGTCCACACGCGCCTCGATCCCCGAAATCACCTGCGGGCCGTGCATCGGTGTGTCGGACGGATCGCTGGGTGGAGGCAGTTCAAGCTCGGGTACATCGGCCGTATCGCAGTACGCATCGACGGCATCCCAAAAGAGTTTGTCGTCGGAGCCGTGTGGATAGCGGGATACGACAAGCATCTGCTTCGCGCGGGTAGCAGCCACGTACTGAAGGCGGTGCTCTTCGGCGTTTTGAAGCGCCTCCTCGCGCGCGGTGAAGTCATCCCATCTCTTGGGAGTGGCTTCGATACTGGTTCGATAATACCCCTTCTCAAACACTGGCACCACCACTTCATTCTTGTCGCGGCGGACATGCGCGGTGGGATCGTGGTCTTTTGAACCGTACGGGTCGGCGAGGAAAACGACGTTGGCTTGCAGCCCCTTGGCTTTGTGCACATTCAGCAGTCGCACCGCGCCGTCGCGACCGGAGTCAGTGGTGTTGGGTTTTGCCCCTATGCCGGTTTCGAGGGTGAGGCCGTCAACGTCCACCTCGCCGTCGGCAATGCGCTGTAGATGCTGCCAGATATCGTAGGCCGACTCGCCCTTCGCGTCGAGCATGCGTGCGGTGTGTAGCAGCTGATGCGTGCGCCCAGCCTGCAGCGAAGCTTGCTGCGGACGGGTGGCGGCGTGGGCGTAGAGTCCGGTGTCGTCCAGGATCTGCTCCAGCGCTGCTGCCGGGCGTTGGGTCTGGAGATGCGTCTGCGCGTCCGAGAGCATGGTGTGGGCGTGGGCAAGTCGCTCACGGAGCGCGGACGGAATGTCTGTATCCAACAGAGCCTCTGCATCCTTCCACCACAACCCAAACCGGTACTCGGCTTGGCGTAGCGTGTAGAGATCGGCATCGCTCATGCCCACGAGGGGGCCCCGCAAGTAAGCCAGGTGAGCCAGCGCGTCGTTGGTGCGGAAGACGCAGGTAAGAAGCTGAAGCAGTCCGCGCAGGGCGGGCGATTCATCGGCATCTTTGCTGCCTACGATGGTGTAGGGAAGGCCCTGCTCCGAGAGCGCTTCGGCGTAGGTTTGAAGCTGACCGGTATTGCGCGTCAGGATCATGAAGTCACCGGGCACGCCGTCAACGAGTGCCTCGCCATTTTCATCGCGCATGATGGGTTCGGTGGAGTCGTGCGCCCGTCGGATGTACCGTGCGATAAATGATGCGTCGTCTCCGGTGATGCTGGACCGGCTGTCGTACTTCTTGTACTCAATGGCGGACTGGTAGAGCACTGGACCGAGGGGATCAGCAGTGCGGTGCGGAACGAACGGCGTGTACTCGGCCTGCACGGTCTCAGAAGGGAGGTCGTCTGAAGCCTGTGCGCGGTCTGTTTCGAATGGGGTACCAAACGCTTCGTTGAAGCGCCCACAGAGGGCCCGGAGTGACCGAAAGTTGCGTTTGAGGCGGACTAATTCGCCATGGGGCTGGCTGTCGATGAGATCGGCCACCTCGTTGAAGATCGCCATGTCGGCGCGGCGGAAGCGGTAGATGGACTGCTTGTCGTCGCCCACCACGAAGAGGGAGCCTTCCTTCGGGTTGGTGGCGCGCCAGTCGGTTTCGTGGTGGCGCGTGCCGGTGAGGTAGAAGAGGATTTCGGCCTGCAGCGGATCGGTGTCCTGAAACTCGTCGACCAGGAGACGCGGGCGGTCGTCATACTGCGTCTGCCACTGGGTACGCACATCGGGATGGTCGCGGAGCAGATTGCGCGTGTGGTAGAGCACATCGCTCGATGACAGCACGCCGTGCTCTTTGCGCAAGGCGATGAGTCGCTCCCGTCCGCCCACAGCCAGTTGGGTGCAGAGACGGTGGACATAGGCGTGCCAGCGCTTCACGGCAGGGTTTATGACCGTACGTGCAAACTCCGGGACGCCCTCATCGCGCAGGTCGTTTGTCGTGGCTTGCCCCATGATCGTGCCCTGCCAGTCTTTCCAACTACGGACGCGCAACACATATCTTGCTTCATTCAGTTTGTGGAACAGTTCCAGAAACTCCCCTTTTTCGCGAACTGTTGTTGGCTTCTTGACCTTCAGAATGCGGCGCGCCTGCTCAACGGCAGCAGTGAACTTATACTTTGATTTGATTTCGTCGGGGAG
Source organism: Natronotalea proteinilytica (assembly GCF_055379935.1). NCBI lineage: Bacteria > Pseudomonadati > Rhodothermota > Rhodothermia > Rhodothermales > Salisaetaceae > Natronotalea > Natronotalea proteinilytica. The sequence goes on from NZ_AP043947.1 coordinate 1,045,394, forward strand.
ATAGGGCGCCCACGTCTCCACAAACGCAATCGTCTGCTCAACGGCCTCAGTCAGGTCCGGCTTGGGAGCGTTTGCGCTGATGTGCGCGTCGAGGTCCGGGTACTTCGCGAGTTCGTTGTACATCGGGCGCAGGTCGGCAGGGTCGGTGCCGGTGTTTAGAAGCGCCTGAAAGTCCTCGGGATGCTCTTCGTAAGCGGATTCGAGATGAGCCTGCCAGGCTTCATCGCGCAGCCGTTGGAGGGGCAAGGCGTCGGTCTCCATCGTGAAGTCGGGCGGCAGCCCTGCACGCAGCGGAAAGGCCCGCAGGATCTGTACGCAGAAGCTGTGGATGGTCCCCACAAAGCACTGGTCGAGTTCATCGCGCGCGGTCTGTAGCCGGTTGGCTTCTTCCCCAGTCGCGTGCTCCTGCACCGCTTCAAAGCGCTCAAAGAGGCGCGCTTTCATTTCGCCGGCGGCTTTGCGCGTGAACGTAATAGCGGCAATGTCGCCGATAGACACGCCCTCGCGCACGAGCGCCTCAATGCGAGCAATCAGCGCGGTGGTCTTCCCGGCACCTGCCGAAGCGCGCACCAGGAAGTTCGTGTTTGGAGCGAAGCTGGAAAGATCGGGTAGCCCGTTGTCGCTATACGGACCGATGCGGGCACGGGTGGAACTGTCGGATTCAGCAGAGTAATCAGGCATAGAGGGAGTTGGGCATTGATGAGAAACGGAGTAGCGTGCTGCGACGAGCAGGGTGTCACCCGACGCACCGGTCAATCAGGATTGAGTATGCTCTTATGCAGATGCGGACGGTCGTCGGACAAGGCGCTTGCCTTATCGCGTTTTTCATGCGCCTTGCGATCTTCCACAAGCGTGTTGAACTGGTACTTCCACCCGTCTTTCTTCATGGATCCTTTCGAGGGCACAAACACGCCGCTTTTTGCCATTGCGGATAGCGTCTTGAGGATGCGGCGGCCCTTGGCGGAATAAGCGGCGTTTAGTTCGTACTCGATACGGCGGCCCATTTCGCGGCGGGTAGCAAAGTAGTAGCCCGAGCGCCTCACGGTCTTGTTCAGCAGCGCCTCAGCCGCCCAGGCATACAGCAGCCACTGCAGCGACCATCGGTCGTCAGAAAGACCGTCTTGGGGATCAAAGTCCTCGGATTTCCCGGTTTTGTAGTCCCATATCTCCAGCGCGCCATTGACTGTGTCGATGCGATCTGCGGAGCCACGGAGGTGCAGTGTGCCGTCGCCGATGGAAAGCTCCGCCGGAGGCACGTCGCTGCCATCGAACCCAAAGCTCCACTCGAAGTGTGTGGGCGCCATGCCAGGGGCGGCGCGCTCCACTTCAGCCTGAATGAGAATCTGCGCATCTACCCAGAGCTGATGTTCGATGATCGCTTCGATGTGCTCAGAGGGCGGACGGCCTCGCTTTTCGTATTGGGCGTGTAGGGCGTCGTCCAGGGCCTGGCGCAGCGCGGCTTCATCACCTTCTCTTGGTATCCGCCCGAGTCCCTGTACGAACTGCTCGTAGGCCTCGTGCAAAATGGTGCCGCGGGTTAGGGCGTTGAGCCAGCCGCGCTCTTCGAGAACCGGCTCGTCGAGTTTGCGCACCCTCAGCACGTACTTGACGAAGTACAGATAGGGCGTTTTGGCGAACATTTCCAGGCGCGAAGGCGACATGACCCTCTCATTCTCTACTGCCAGGAAGTCGAGTTCTGGGTATGGCGGGTCGGGGAGCAGTCCGTCGTAAACCGTTACCTTCTTTGAGCGGCGCGCCCGCGTGGCCTCGCGTCCGGCGTCGATGTGCGCATACTGCCCCTTGAGCCATTCGGTGGCCGCTGTCGATTCAACCCCACCAGAATCGCATTGTAGCAAGTCAAGGGCGTCGAGCGCGTCTTCAGGCTCGGGGATGCGGAGTGTATGCGTGGTTTCATACGAGTGGGGAGGCGACTCTTCCGTTGCCTCTGAATCCTCCTTTGCGTATGGATACGTTGCGGCATGCAAACGCTGGTAGAGCGTTGACGGAAAGCGCTCTTCGCTCTTGGCTGGATCGAGGTGCTGCATGACAAAAAGGGCATCGCCCGCGTGGCGGTTCAAGGCCTGAGCGTGCATCCACCGCCGATGAGCGACCCGCTGTGCGGTGCGCGGGATGCGATCGCCCGTGGGACCCAGTCGATTCCGTTCGGCATCCGTAAACAGCGGATCTTCTTGCAAGGAGACGGCCATCGCCTCGCTATCCATACCCACCACGTAAAGGTGATCGCGCCCAGTGTAGCCCGCCGACTCCAGCGGCACCACATGTACGCGTCCGGGACGCGGGGCACGAGCCCCGCCGAACTCGTGGTCCATTACAGCACGTACGGCGTCGGCGGCCAGCGAGAGCGGTTGCTCGGTGGCTTCATGCTCGTCTGCGCGTATGCGTTTCAGGTGAGCGAGGAGACGCTCATAGGGCTTACGAGCCAGATCGCTCTCGATGGCCTGTGCCTCTCCCAGATCCTTCGATGGCATGGGCCCAAAGGTCTCGGCAAACCGGTACAGGTGATCGGCCAGATCGGCGGGCGCTACGCGATGTTCAGCGTCCGGATGCGGGGCGTCGTGCAGCAGCGCGCGCAGCGCCTCAGATGTAGCGTGGTAGCGATTAGCCTTGTCATGCGTTCGATCTTCAGCACGGCGCTTCACCGCACGAAGTATGGACGCAGCGCCATCGGGACACGTCTGCTCGGCCAGCCAGGTGGCTACGAACTGGTCGTGCTGAAACGTATCGTCGGGGCGTGCCCGGTGGAGCGTGAGGTGCCCAGCGCGCAGCAGGTGTACGAGCCCGGCCATATCCTGCGCCCCCGTCAGCCAGTCGAGGTAGGTCCGCAGTGCACGACCGGAGGGCGTATCCCGAAGGCGCTGCCCGGAGCTCAACGTAGCCGCGATGCCGTGGCGCTGAAACTGCTGCTCGATAAGCCCGAGGTACGGCTCGGGCGTGGTATAGGCAATTTCGACCGTGTCGTGCGCATAGCCGCGAACCTGCATATCTCGCAGCACGGTGCGCACCTCCTCATCGGCCCCGACGGTTCGCGCAAACCGGAGATGCTCTGCATCATCAGGACGCACATCATCGTGCACGGCGCGCCCGGTGGGACCTGGCACAAACGCCTGCACCGGCTGAGCTGTGGCGTAGCGATCGGAGTGGGCTGCAGATGCAGGCGAAGCGTTAGCGGGATGCGGAGCGGCTGCGCCCAGTCGATAGCATGGGTGCGCACTTGCATCAACAAGCGCTTTTACGAAGCGCTCAGCTTGTAGTGGAAGATCTGTTACGTCAAGCAGGCCCACCGCCGTGTACGCACAGGACGACACCTGCCCAGCCGACACAATGCGTGTGGCCTGCTGAAGCGTAGTGGCCGCGTCGGCACGGTGGTTTTCATGGAGCAGGGTGGTGTAGATGCGATAAGCTTCCGCCTTGGCCTGTTGGGAGGAATTCTCTTCGATATGGGACTGATAGAGATCGGGAGAGATGCCGTGCATCCGGAGTGTGGCAAACATCTGAGCCAGCATGCGGCCTACCCGCGGAACAGGGGCGCCCTGAGTCAGCTCCTTCCGCTGCTCCTCGGAGAGCATGTAGCAGGAGGCGGTCGCCCATTGCGCCGGATCTTCGAGCGGTCGCATATCGGTTTCGCGTTGCATGGAGCGGGCGAGAAGCGCAGCGTAGTTACGGACGGTGGTGCAGGTGAGTCCGGCCGTGGGTTGCGTTCGTGCCAGTGCTGTTTCGAGCGCTTTTCCCACTTGCATCCGAGGCACAAACACGACGGTTGGATCTGGAGCTGTCGTATCCAACAGAGTTTGAAGTTGACGAAGAAGCGGAGCGGACACACCAGAGGAATCCATACAGAACAGGGCAATATGTGGAAGCGAAAGCGCGAGGACTTACAAGAGGCCAACGATGCACACCAGAGCAGGCGGACATTCAGCGTCCGGTAGAGGCGTAAGGCGACATGCGCCGTTGGAGGGGGTGTTGATGCGTTTTCTCTTCACACGTATGTCATCTTCGAATGGTCCGAGTTGTGTAGGTATGGAGGAGAGGAGTTGTGTAGGTATGGAGGAGTGGACGGGGGATGTCCGCAAGATGGAAGAAGTGCGGTATAGAGTCATGCGTTTTTACGACTCCAAATCTCCCTGACGCCATGACTGACACTGGTTCCAATACCGAGCGTGTGCAAGACGCCTTTTCATGGACGCCGCCCTCTACGACCAGCAAATTTGCACCGGGGCTTGAGGTGCGCGACCTCGAGACCCGCCGTCCGCGCTACCGCTTCGTGCGTGCAGGTTCCTCGGATCCGGCGGAGCGCATACTCTGGTTTGTGAATGAGTCGGATGAGACACTGCCGGTCGTTAGGCTAAACTCGGGCGGCTTCCTGACAGCAGATGACGATGTCATCAATCAAGAAAGCGACGACTGGGTGTATCGCGACGTGCAGCCGGGCGAGGCGGTGAAAGCCGACGTCTATAGCATCATATACGACTCAGACTGGCTCCTGCATGTGGTTGTCACTATTGAACGCCCCGATGGCAAACACTTCGCGATCATGCCCTCGCCCGAGAAAGGGGGGCACGGGAGCCAGGTGCTCGTGTGGGACAATGGCGATCTGGGGAAGCGAGTGCAGGAGTTTAAGGAGCTGGATTAAGTAAAGCGGTCTCATTTCGTTGTTTATCTGGAACCCATTCCCATCAGCTATGACAAAATACAATACCGATGCCCTTCTTCTGAACCAGACGCATTTATCGCCTCACCCGGAAAAAGGCGGCTGGATCGTGGATCCGGCCACAGGGCTTACGCTCGATACGGATGCAGTGGTGTTGCAGGGCGTGGTGTATGTCATCACGCGCTATGACTACTACTGGACATGGGGTGAGGGAGATGAGGACGAAATGGCAGGGATGTGCCGGTATGTGCCGGTATCCACGGATATCACTCAGGAAACCTTCTTGCAGCTCTGGATTGATCACAAGGAGCCGGACGACATTCAGTTGCACCGTCGGGAGTACTACCTGTTTGCCCGCATCCATGACGTGCTTACGCGGTTCGAGCCCCCGCGCCTGGATTTGCCTGAGGATATGCCTACGTGAGCTCACCGAAATCCACCACGCACCTCGGGATCAGGATCTTCGTCCAGGGGCGGCGCCCACTCGGCATCGGCCCAGCGGGGGTGATCCGGGTCGAACGGCGTATCGGGGCCGCGGCGGGGCAGGCGCTCGGTCAGGCCAATCGCAACCTCGCCGGCGGCCTTGAGCGCCTCGTGGCGCTTGCGCATGGTGTACTCGCAGTGCCGGTTCGCTGTCGCGATGAATGCTTCGCCTTCTGCGGTGGCTGCTTCCGTGAATATGTAGGAGTAGTGCTTGTAGAACTCGGGCACCGGATGCACACCCCGGAGCTGCCAGAAGACAATGCCGGTGTCTCCGTACGATTTCGTTCGCTGTAGCAGTCTGTGGGATGCGTGCAGGGGGCTGTGGAGAAGCATAGTGTGGAAGTCGTTGGGAGGAAGCTACGAGTCTTCTAAACAGCATACCGCATGTGGTCGGACGCCGCACGTCCGCCGTAAAGAGCGGAGCGGTATAGCGTAATCATCCTTTTCTTTTCGCGCATGCCACACAGCTTCTATGCATATTGCCCTCCTTGGCGATTCGACGCTTGACAATGCCCGATACACCGATGGCGGACCGTCCGTCGTGGATCACCTAAACAATCACCTCGCTCCTGAAGACCGCGCCACTCTACTGGCATTAGACGGCGCCATTGCGGAGATGGTACCGACGCAGGTAGACGAACTCCCATCCTCCGTGACGCACCTGTTGCTGAGCGTCGGCGGCAACGATGCGCTCCGCGATGCCTCGCTGCTCTCCAATCCGGCCAATCGTGTTGAAGAGGGGCTAACCACCATGGCAGAAGCGGTGTCTCGCTTCGAAAAGGCGTACCGAGCTGCTCTTGCTGCTGTGATGGGGGCAGGCCTGCCGACAACGATCTGTACCATCTACACAGGCGACTTCCACGACGCGTCGGCGCAGCGCGTGATAAATGCGGCGCTTCGGATGTACAACGACGTCATCCTTCAGGCTGCGCTCGATCACGCATGCCCGGTCATCGACTTGCGGCGCGTGTGCACGGAGGCCGCCGACTACACCCAGCAGATTGAACCCACGACGCAGGGCGGCGAAAAAATCGCCGATGCGATCTATCAGGCGCACCGTCAGTCGTCCGGCTTTGCCGTGCCGGTTGGTCCGGCAGGAATATAGACGGGACGGCCCATCACGCGGTCCAGGCACGCGCTCCAACTGTTTTCTCCATATCACTGACTCTTCCTACACGCTTTTAGTCGTTATGCCGCACCCATTTACCCATCCCGATCCGTTCATCACCGTGTGGGACACGCGCAACATCCGCGAATCCCACAAAACGCGGCCGTACCTCAGAAACATGCTGGATTCCTCAACTGACCCTGATCAGATTGCGCTCCCCGTGTACGGCAGCTCCTATACTGTGCATTGGATGCGGTGTGACGACCCTGCGCAGCGCGGGCAGCAGGAGGCCGACGGGCCGTTTATCCTTGATTTGCCGGAGCCAGGGGCATACCGCCTGGCGATCACGGGTGGCATCAAGCAGATCTGTCTCGACAATTATGCCGATGCCGATAAGCTACTGGAGATCGAGCAGTGGGGCCACACGAAGTGGCGGAGTATGCTGTGTGCGTTTCAGGGGGCGCACAACATGCAGCTATCTGCGACGGATGCGCCCGACCTTTCGTTGGCCGTTGACACCGCAGCGATGTTTCAGGAGGCGTATGCCTTCAATGCACCGCTCAACCACTGGGATGTGAGTAGCATCCGGACCATGGAGTCGATGTTCAAAGATGCCCGCTCGTTCAACCAGGACCTGGACGCGTGGGACACCCACGACGTTCGCGATATGACGTCGATGTTTTCGGGGGCAGAGGCGTTTAATGGTGCGGTGGGTTCGTGGGATATGTCGCGCGTCAACAGGATGGATGGGATGTTCAACCGGGCCTCCTCCTTCAATCAGCCAGTGAACGACTGGGATGTATCGCAAGTCCAGCACATGGAGGGGGTATTTAGAAAAGCAAAAGCGTTTAATCAGGATCTGGACCGGTGGAACGTGCGGCTGGTACAGTATTTAAGCTGGTTTCTTGCAGATGCCCGGTCGTTCAATGGCTCTATGTCCGGGTGGGACTTGATGTGCGCGTATGACGTGTCGCACATGTTTCAGGGCGCTCGGGCCTTCAATCAGCCCATCGGGGATTGGACGTTCTATGAGGATCTCTACACGATGGAGGAGATGTTCAAAGGCGCCCGGTCATTTAATCAGCCCATAGGCGACTGGGCCATCCCAGAATCGGTGAATGTAGATCGGATGTTCGTTGATGCTATGTCGTTCGACCAAGACCTGAGCGGGTGGGAGGCCGAGCCGGAGCCGCCCGCCCCCGAACAGCCGGAGTCGTCGGATTCAGGAGAAGATGATAATTGGCCGTTTGGACCCAGCCCGTTTGGGCAGACGTCGTGATCTTGGATCGATGGACGGTGGCCTGTTTTTCGCTTCTTCGGAGAGGAAGGCACTGCTTTCACAAAGGCCTCGTTCACCACAAGGTCGCCCTTCAGGCGCGGGTACCCATGCTGATGCTAAGGACGGGCAACGCTGGCGACTGCTCACGTATGCGAGGGACTGCCGATACCAGATCGCTCCTTTTGCGCGGGCTGCAGGAGCTTGGGGATGCGATAGGGCGTGCATGGATGAGAGGGTGCAGCACGAAGCAAACGGTTGCGTATCCCTCAAACCTTTTCCCCACTATGATCAGACGCTGACTCAGCGCCGCCCAGACTGCCAACTGGCTCTGTCTCAATCTGCAAAACCTTGCCGTGGTTGTCGATCACTTCACGAGCCTGTCAATCGCAAGAGGCACAAGTGCACCTTGAGGTGTGTCGGTGGAATGCACTATTCGCTGAGCAAGTGAGGATACAAGTCTGTGGGGGGATCAGGTAGCTGTGTTGATGAAGGGAATGGTGTCGTCAAACGGAAAGTCGGCGGCGGCGCGCTGTCCGGGCGGGTGAACCCAGAGCACCGGATAGGGCGGCGGGTCGTCGGGAAACGTGCCGTATCCGTCGGTGAAGCAGACCAGCACCGGCGAACGGGCCATCATGTCTTCCTCAGCTTCTATGGCGTCAAACAGCGGCACAAACGAAGTACCACCCCCACCGTGAGGCGGTGGCAGATCCGCCAGACTGGTTTGCGACGACAGTTCGTAGGGACCGTAGGCTTGCACATCCATATAAAACAATTGCCCTTGAATGTGCGGGTAGCTTTGTAGAATGTGCTGCACCTCGCCCATAAACTGTGCCAGGTCTTTATCCGGAATGGACGCGCTTGTGTCCACGCCTACGTAAATCTGAAGAGACTGTCCGGTGAGGGTCTTGAGGTAAAGCCCCCGGTGGATCTGACGCCGGTCGAAGTGCTCGAAGTCCACGGGGGTACGCACCAGAAACCGCCACAGCACATCGCGCCAACTGACGTATGGCTCGGTGGCCGCCTCCACGCAGCGCTGCAATCCAGCAGGTAGATCTCCGTGCGTTTTCATGCGCTGCATTTCGGCAGCCCGGCGCACGACCTGACGCCAGTGGCTTTGCACAGACTGGGCATTGGAGGATGTGAACGAGGCGTCTGCGTCCAGGTCGTGCCATTGCTCCGGAAGCGATGGCAGGGAACTCAAAGATGCTGCATCGGCTTCGCGCTGGAGGCATGCGTAGATCTCTTCTACGCTGAACGATGTCCACGCAGGACGGTCTTCGGGGAGATACACCCTTCCTTCAGGCAAAACAAAGCCCTGTTTTTCCACGATATCGTTCACCACCATATCGGCAGCGATATTCCACAGCAGGCGGTCGCGTTTCTCGCGTCGGGGCAGGTGGCACAGCGCCAGATGCAGCACCTCGTGAACGAGCAGCCCCATGAGCGCCTCTTGAGAAAGCGTTGCCACCGTGTCGGGATTGAACAGGAGAGCCGTGCCATCGGTGGCAGCAAGGGGGATGTCCGGATCCCAACGGATGGGGGCTTCGAGTAGTAGCGTACCAAAAAACGGCGACCGGCTCCGGATGACAATGCGGGCATTGCTGATGCGCTCTTCAAGAGAAGCGGAACGTGTAGACATAGCGCAGAGGGAAGTTATATCGAAGAGCCGATGTGTGCTGCACAGGGCCTACCATTAGACACAAGCCATGGCGACCGCTTCCATCTGACCAAGGAAGGGATCAAAGCGTTCGTCGTTGCTGATGCGACGCACAAACGCCCCAAGCTCTCCGGTATCGCGCAAGCGTTCAACCGTGTGGCTAAAGAGCAGCTGGGTGTACTCGTTAGGGGCATGGGCCAAAAGCCACCGACTGGCGTGATAGGCTGCTGCTGCGGTATCCGCCCGTACGCTCAATCCGATTGTAGCCGCGTAGCGCCGAGACGCCTCTTCGGGAAACGCGATGTCGGCTCCGCTGCCACTAAGCACTGCCTCCAAATCAGGCAGGTCGGCATACACATCCAGGTAGGCATAGAACTCGCCAGCGGCCCCATCGCCCACCGCCGCTGCGATATTGAGTCCAGCTGTATGCAAGGCCGACGCCATCTCCCAGGAGCGGGGCGAGGGCCAGGCGGGTTCGTGTTTGTTCATTTTGAACAGCAACTCCGGACGAAACGCCAGAAACGCCTGAATCTGCTCATGCAGGTTGTTCTGCACAGCGTAGGTTTGAAACGAGTCGTAGTCGGGATCGACCGTCAGGTGCACGAACCGGTTGGCCAGCGGAGCCGGCATTTCGTAGACCGCGGCCCGATCTTCTTTGCGGTTACCGGCGGACCAGATAAACCACCCCTCGGGCACCGTGTAGGTGCCGACCTTGCGATCCAGGATGAGCTGCTGGGCAATGCCCTGTACGGCGGGAGCGGCCATGTTGAGTTCATCCAGAAAGAGGATACCGCGCCCCGATCGTGGAAGAAACTCGGGCGGATACCACATGGCGATCTCCTCGTCGGGCTGAGGCACCGGCAGTCCGCGCAGATCCGATGGCGCAAGCTGGCTCAGGCGCAAGTCGTTCTGGATGAGCGTTCGTAGATAGGTCGTCAGCACGTTAGGGGTCATGGATAGGTTGCGGGTTGGGACCGGAAAAGTGCAATGCGTACACTGCCTCTGAAAACGAGGCGGACATTGAGTGTCCGTAGGTACTATTCGGATTATTGAGGGGCGGTCATAGAATCGCGATCATAGAATGTACCAGGGAAGGCTACAGCACATCGCTAACGCACCTCACCTCTGCCGCAATGAAACGTTTGCGCCGTAGAAGGATGTGCTTGGTCCATAAGCTTGTTCATCGGTCCGCCTTTGTTATGGCTTGCAAACGCGCGTTCGGGTTGTGCATGCTTCTGTCATTCGCTCTTCTTGCGGTCGGCTGTACCTCCACACAGCATATTCAGGTGGATATGCGGGGTGAAGCGCCCTCCGACACTACCCTCCAGGACCAGGCAGACGGCCAGACAAACGGTATGCCTGCAAACGGGCAGTCGGTGCGCGATGTGCAGGATGACCTGGCAGATCGAACGGCACGCATCAGTTTGCAGGATGGGCGTTTTGTGGAGTCGGCCCGGGGGCTTCGGTTAACAAGCGATAGCCTGTCGTTCATCGCGGGCGAGGATCAGCAGCGGCGTGCCGTTTCTGTGCGCGACGTGGAGACGGTTACGGTCACGCGGCGTGGGCGCGGTACGTTGGAAGGGCTCGGGCTTGGACTGGTAGGCGGCATTGTGGTGGAGGCCATTGGCGGACGCATCGCAGCCAGCGAGGGGGATTTCTTTGGTTCAGAAGCACAAACCGTGTTTGGAGGCCTCACCGGAGGCGTCGTTGGCTTCCCCTTGGCGGCATCATCGGACTCATTCGTGGACATCGGAGGGTGTATCAGTTTCGTCCCTGAAAGCCGGGCCGCACTCCGAACAAGAGGACGCTGCGGTACCCAATGGCTTTAGCAGGGAGCACCGCAGGGCAAAGCGCATACAGCGGAACAATACAACGGTGCACTGTATTTTGAGAATGTCGTATATCCATCGTAACACTCTGTCTCTGAGCGCTCCATGCATCGCTTTCGTTCCCATACCATGCGGTGTCTTATTGTCGCCGTGTTAACCATGGGGCTTTTGCCCTGGGTGGGGAATGCGTGGTTGGAGAGCCTCCAAGCGTCTTCGCCCGATGCACGGGCGGCCTGGTTGCAGGGACAGGTTGCGTCGTGGCCTTCTGAAGCCGACCGCGAAGCGTTTGAGCGCGCGGTCGATACGGTGATGGAAGAAGCGCCATCCACTTCGCAAGCCTTTACGAAAGCGGTGCTCGCAGCCTACGAGGCCGAGTCGCCCGATGGCCATACGGCTGCAGATCTCTTTGGATGGACCAGCGACGCCGATATAACGGTCCTTACCCGTTGGTTACATGGCCCGGCTTCGCACTGGGATCGATCTACGCTCCTCTCACGCGTGAGTGCAGCGGCGGTGTCGGTGCTTTCCACCACACGCGCTGATATCCCCGACGCGCCGTTCGCCTCCCTGCAGGCGTTGCGTGCACAGTCTGTGCTAATCGGAGCCGACCATGGTCTAGACGAACCGACTCCACGCTGGCTCCTCCGGCGACTTGTGGCCGCCCATCCGCGTGCGCCGTAGTCCTTTCTTTGTCAAATCCGGCCCCCTGGTCGTATCTCCCCGGCTCATGAGTATGAGGGGAAGGCCAGATACGCCGGCGTGCTGTGCGGTCGTTGGCCCACAGCACAGCCTGTCGTTCGTGTCCGCTTCCGCATGACGAATGTCCCGTTGGAAGGGCGGACGTGTGACTCTGCGTCGGGCTTGCACTGCACCCCGTTGTATATTTCGTTTTTTGGTACGCTATGAAAGATAATGGACTCAAAATTGCGCTAACCATCTTCTTCGTTGGGTTATGTGGCTACTACCTGTGGCCCACCGCTCAAAGCCTCATGCTAGATCAGCGGCTGAGCGGGATGGAAGAAGAGGAGCGCATTCAGTATGAAGAGGAAAACTTCGCCCAAATTCAGGAAATCCGTCAAGGCGCCTTAAGCCTGGGGCTAGACCTGCTTGGTGGCATGCACGTGACGCTCGAAGTGCGCGTGGCTGACCTACTCGGGCAGCTGGCTATCAATCAGGATGAGATGTTTCAAGAGGTTTTGCAAGCATCTGCACAGCGCGCCCTTGAGGAAGATCGCTCGGTCATCGCGGTGTTTGTCGAAGAGTTTGAAGAGCGCGATCCCAATATACGCCTGTCACGCTACTTCCGTAACGAACAGGCCGGAATTGACCGTCGCTCGGAGAATTCGGAGATCCAGTCTTACCTCGAAGATCAAGCCGATGAAGCTGTTGAGCGCGCGATGGAGATCGTGCGTAATCGTGTGGACCGCTACGGTGTAGCCGAGCCATCCATTCAGCGTCAGGGGAGCCGCCGCATTGTGGTGGAGCTGCCCGGGGTAGACGATCCCGAGCGGATCCGTGACCTGCTGCGCGGTACCGCCCGGCTGGAGTTCCGCCTGATGCCGAACCCCGACCGCCTTACTGCAGCCATGCAAGATATCATCGACTTCTACGAGGCCGAGGCGGCTGATGTAGAGGTGGACGAGCTTGAAGAGGACGAAGCGCCGGATGTCGAGGACCTGCAAGAGGATCCGCTCGCCGAACAGCCGGTGCCTGATGACGACGATGCAGCGGCCGATCCTGAGGGGGCCGACCCCATGGACGATGAAGCTGATCCGCTTACACAAGACGACCCGCTTGCAGATGACAGAGACACGCCAAGCGGCCAGAATCAGATTCTGGAGATCCTGCAGCCGCTTCCCTACCAGGGGCAAGCGCCTGTGCTTGCACACGTGGCACTGCCCGACACCGCGCGTGCCATGGAGTTGCTCAATCGCGAAGAGGTGGCTCGCTTGCTGCCAGCCGATATTGAGTTGATGTACTCCGCCAATCCCATTGGACAGCGGCAAGATGGCGTTGGCGTGTTTGAGCTCATCGCCGTAAATCGCCAGGTGGAGCTTTCGGGCGATGCAATTACCGACGCCTCAGTCGAGTTCGATCAAATGACCAACGAGCCGAAGGTGCTCATGGTGATGGACTCGGACGGCGCACGCACCTGGGCGCGACTTACCGGAGCAAATGTAGGTGAACCCTTTGCCATTGCTTTGGATGGCGTCATCTACTCGTATCCTCGTGTGAATGAACGCATTCTGGGCGGACGCTCCGAAATATCGGGCCTTGACTCACGAGCCGAAGCGCAAGACATCGTCACGATTCTGCAGTCCGGAGCTTTACCCGCTCCGCTTGACATCGTAGAGGAGCGAACAGTCGGACCAAGCCTTGGAGAGGCATCAATCCGCGCCGGATTTGTCTCCGTGATTAGCGGTCTGCTCTTAGTGGCGCTGTTTATGATCATGTACTACCGCACCGCTGGCGTCGTCGCCGACATTGCGCTACTGCTCAACATCATTATGATCTTGGGCATCCTGGCCGGATTCAATGCGACCCTCACTTTACCGGGAATCGCAGGTATTGTACTGACTATCGGTATGGCGGTGGACGCGAACGTCCTGATCTTTGACCGTATTCGAGAGGAGCAAAACACCGGAAAGACGCTCAAAGCTTCTATCGATGCGGGCTATGATCGCGCGCTAAGCGCCATCCTTGACGCCAACATCACGACGTTCTTTGTGGGCGTTATTCTGTACTCGTTTGGTGTGGGCCCCATTCAGGGCTTTGCCGTTACGCTGATGGCCGGTATCTTGGCCTCGCTCTTTACCGCGATTATCGTTACGCGAATCATCTTTGACTACATGGTTGACGAGCGCAAAATGCGCGTCTCGTACGGCTGATGCCGTGCTCCATCCTTCTGTAGTTAGTTGGTTCGTTCCACGATATAATCTTATTCTTCTATGCGTTTACTTGAAAACCCTAACTTCTCGTTTATCCCGAATCGAAAGATCGGGTACATCATTTCGGGGACGCTCATTCTGCTGAGCATCCTCTCCTTCTTCACGCGCGGTCTGGAGCAGGGCATTGACTTTTTGGGCGGCACCGAGTTTGTCGTCGAAAATGTGGGTGAGCTGGATGCGCTCGATGTACGCGCTTCAATGGCTGAGGCGCTTGCCTCGGAGCCAGAAGTGAAAAGCTTCGGAACCACCGGCCTGCTCATTCGCACGGCGGCCGAGGAAGACATCGAAGACCTGCGTGAGATGGTGATGGGCGCCTTTGCTGCTGATTTTGCAGAGGCAAATCCTGAAATTGTGCAAACTAACGTGGTGGGGCCGCGCTTTGCTGCCGACTTGCAGCGCGGGGCCATCTATTCGGTCTTAGGTGCCCTCTTCGTCATCTTCGTGTACATTATGCTGCGCTTTGAGTGGCGGTATGGACTCGGGGCATTAGGCGCAGTGATGCACGATGTGATCATCGTGTTAGGCATCTTCTCGTTATTTCAAGACGTGCTTCCGTTCTCGCTTCAGGTCGATCAGGCCATCATCGCCGCGTTCCTGACCATTGTTGGGTACTCGCTTAACGATACAGTGGTGGTGTTCGATCGCACCCGCGAGTACGTGAATCTGTTCAAGACCGATAAGTACATGGATGTCGTTAATCGCTCCATTAACAGCACGTTAAGTCGTACAGTGGTCACGTCGATTACGACGCTCATTGTAACGTCCATCTTGCTGTTCTTCGGTGGTGATGTGCTGCGCGGGTTCTCCTTTGCCCTTGTACTGGGCGTTATCATTGGAACCTACTCATCGGTGTTCGTGGCCTCGCCCATCGTGGTGGAGCTGCGCTTGCGTGCCGAAGGGAAAGACCAGAAAGCCGGTGCTGCAGCAATGTAACATAGCCGCTCACGCGTGAGCAGGGCTACGCGTGGCGTCATCTGAACCGTACATCGTACCCTGCGTTACGAAGCCGGGGGTCGCGTGGGTCGCATCCGAAAGGATGCACACCGGCCTCCGGCTTTTGTGTGGCTGCTGTGTGACTACCACGTTGGCACATACGATTCAGCCGCATCCGCATTTTTCTTTCAGCTGCTCGATCTACACATTCATGCCAGTTTCTATCGTAATCGGAAGCCAGTGGGGCGACGAAGGCAAAGGCAAAATCGTTGACCTGCTCAGCGAAGACATTGACATCGTAGCGCGCTATCAGGGCGGAGCCAACGCCGGACATACCATCTGTTGGGACGATGAGGAGTTTGTGCTCCATCTCATTCCCAGCGGCATCTTTCACGAGGGCGTGGAGTGCGTCATTGGCAACGGGGTGGTCATTGACCCGAAGGCCGTGCTCGATGAAATTGAGCAAATCAAGGACCTTGGCTATCCGGTTGAGGGGCGGCTGCACATCTCCCATAATGCCCATGTCATCATGCCGTATCATAAGGCCATAGAAGCTGCTCAAGAGAAAGGCCGCAAGACCGATGACGATAACGACGCCATTGGAACCACGGGGCGTGGCATCGGACCGGCGTATACCGATAAGTTCGCGCGCACGGGGATCCGCGTGGTGGATATGCTCGATCGCGATGTGTTGCGCACCAAGCTTACGCGGGCTATCGAAGCCAAGAACACGATGCTTGAGCGCGTATACGGGGCCAACCAGTTGGATGTCGATGCCATTGTTGATGAGTACGTGGCCTTGGATCAGCAGTTGGATCCGTATGTGACCGACACGGCGCAACGATTGGGACGCGCCCTTAAGCAGGATAAACACGTGCTGGCCGAGGGCGCGCAAGGGTCGCTGCTTGACATCGACTTTGGAAGCTATCCGTACGTTACGTCGAGCCACCCGACCGCTGGAGGCGCCTCAACCGGATTGGGCGTTTCTCCGGTGCACGTCAACCGCATCATCGGGATTGCCAAGGCCTATGCCACGCGCGTAGGCAATGGTCCCTTTCCCACCGAACTCGATAACGAAATGGGCGAACACCTGCGCAAAGTAGGCGCCGAGTTTGGGGCAACCACGGGGCGTCCGCGTCGCTGCGGTTGGCTCGACCTGGTGGCGCTGCGCTATGCCACTATGATCAACGGATTTACCGAGTTGGTCATCACCAAACTGGATGTACTCTCGGGGCTCGACGAAATCAAGGTGTGCGTGGCGTATCAGTACGATGGCAAGGAGACGCAACGCTTTCCGAGCGAAGCCCACACGCTGGAGCGCATTACGCCCGTCTATGAAACGCTGCCGGGGTGGGATGAAGACATCACGGGCGTGCGTTCGTGGAACGAGCTGCCCGCTACCGCGCAAGATTATCTGCAATTTGTAGAGGCGCACAGCGACGCCCGCATCGGATCGATTTCGATTGGTCCGCGTCGCGACCAGATTATCACCGATGTGCAGCACGCGCCGGCATAGCGACGTGGCGAGGTACCGCCACGGTAGGGAGTACGTTCTGTAGCGACGCAGCGCTGCTGCGTCGAGGGGATCAGCACATCGAAAAATCACCGCTGCGTCCTCGAATCCGCCTACACCGCAGCATCGATGGCATGGCGGAAGCGAGCGGCGGCGCGGGTTGGATCCTCGGCCAGTGCCACCGCCGAAATAACGGCCACACCATGCGCTCCTGCGCCGATCACAGCGCGCACGCGGTCGTACGTGATCCCGCCAATAGCAATGACCGGGCACGACACCGCCTCGCAACACGCGGATAGACGCCGGAGTCCCTGTGTGGCTCCGGCGTTTGCTTTCGAGGTCGTCGGGTAGATCGGTCCAAACCCGATATACGATGCTCCCTGTGCTTCCGCCTCCCGGGCCTGTTCGACGGTAGACGCCGAAGCCCCCAGGATGAGATCCTCGCCAAGCACCGATCGCGCGATGGGCACCGGAAGATCATCCTGCCCCACGTGCACGCCGTCTGCGTTGACGCCAAGCGCCACATCCAGCCGGTCGTTTACAATGAGCGGCACCTGGGCGTCGGCACACACCTGTGCTGTTTCCTGGGCCGCCAGCAACTGGTTGCGAATCGATCCATGCTTCTGGCGGAACTGTAGGGTGTCGGCCCCTCCGGCAATGGCATGGTGGGCCAGCGCGGCGTGGTCGTAGCGCTGCTGCTGAAAAAAGTCGGTGATGACATGCAGACGGCCCAGTGAAGCGAGATCGGACATGGTGGCAAATGCGTGTGCAAAAAATGGCGGTTCAGCCCCATCCACGAATCCCGTTTTGCAGGGTTCCACTGTACCCATCCAACCTTTTGTCATTGCCTCGTCGCAACGGGTGCGTAAGTGAGCTCAACAATGGTTTTGGGGATTGCCGGTTGGTTTCCCCTCCATCCTACCCTTCCTCCCCGAGGAGGAAGGAACCGTGGAAGGCGTTCATCACGTCCCCCTCAGAGGAGCTATGGTGTATACACAACGCAACCGGAGGCGAACTCCCACTTGCGTCCTCGTCGCGATGCTCTGCATCGCGACGGACGAATGGACGCTCTGCGTCCAACGTACCCCCCCAAGGTAAAGAAACCAGGTGGTGGATTAGGGATGCTGGAGCGAGTCCCGGCAAGCGTGGCGACGCAGAGGGGCCGTAAGGTCATGCCTGTTGTGCATCGCCACGAGAGGACAGATGTTTTGTTATTATCATCGGGCAGGCTGTCACTCCCTCTTGAACTCCAATATTGACACGTGACTTCACTTAAGTAAAGTCAGGCACGAAGTTGGGGTTTTGTGCGTTTCAAAGCGGCATCATGTACGTCCGAACATTCTTAATACACGCTCTCGTTCGTACGGCGTCACGCTTCACATAAGTGATTGATCTACGTGGCTTTGTGGAATCCCTCCCCCTAAATCCCCCTCCTCTGAGGGGGACCTGAGGGATCCCTTCCACAGTTCCTTCCTCCTCGGGGAGGAAGGGTAGGATGGAGGGGAAACCAACCGGCAATCCCCAAAACCATTGTTGAGGTCACTTACTGCTGTGTCACAGGTCAATCTTTGGGTAACACATGGCCACCTAACGTACCGAGAAAAACGCACATCCTTGTCATTGCGAGCGCAGCGACGCAATCTCATGCCATCAGACCGGATGCAGCCGCCCAAGCAACAGCATGAGCAATCAACAGCATGAGCAATCAACAGCATGAGCAATCAACAGCATGAGATCGTACCCCAGGAGTACTCGTTCGCTAGCGCTCACAGCGCCGCGTCAGTCGCAGGGCTCCCTCCTCGCGATGACAATGTTGGACCATAACATTCAGGTGTGACAGACTAGAGCCGGATCTGTATAGGGGCGAAGCGATACGCTCATCACATCCCCCCAAAGGGCCCACCAATCACAGCGCACTCTCCTATCACAATGGACACCATGACAGAGTCTCTTGTTGCCGATGCCCAGGCGGCATTTCAGGCGGGTGTGCGCGCAGTGCGTCCGGCGCGATGCATGGAGCAGGCGGGACCCATGGCGGTGCTCAAGCGACGTGTGAAGCGCGCCTGTCGCGTCTACGTTGCGACCATTGGCAAAGCCGCTGCGTCGTGGGCCCGTTGGTGGAGCGATACACTGGGCGATGCCATCGATGTCGGATGCATGGTGCAGCCTCAAGGCTATGGGGAGCCAGACGGCACGCCGTTGCCCGCCACGTGGCACCACATTCAGGCTGGACATCCGCATCCCACCGAGAAAAGTGCTATCGCCGGAGCCTATCTTTTGGATATGGCGCGGGCGTGTGGGCCGAACGATTTGTTTTTGATTGGACTCTCAGGCGGCGGATCGGCCTGCACGGCACTGCCTCCGGTGGGCGTTTCGATGGCGGCGGTGCAACGGCTCAACAAAGTGCTGCTGCGTGCGGGGCTGCCTATCGATGCCATCAATGCGGTGCGCAAGCATGTGTTACAGGTTGGAGGTGGGCGTCTGGCTGCGGCGGCGTATCCGGCTCAGGTGGAGGCGTATGCGATTTCGGATGTGCCCGGCAACGATTTAGCCACCATAGCCAGTGGGCTCACCGTGGGCGATCCGACCACGTACGAGCAGGCTCAATCCGTCTTGCACCAGGCCGACGTGTGGGATGAGGTGCCTCCTTCGGTTCAACAGCATCTGCAATCAGGCATCGAAGGCCACCATCCAGAGACCCCGACGGCCCACGATGTGCGGATGAGCCGTGCGCGCACAGCCGTTATCGCAACGAACAAAACAGCGCGCAGGGCGGCGGCGCAGGACCTCGAAGCCCGCGGATACACGGTGCGGTGTCCCGATGCTTTCATGACGGGGACAGCTCGTGAGGAGGGACGTGCACATGCAATCGCTCTGCGTGATGCTCCGCCCCATACAGCCATCGTGTGGGGCGGCGAGCCCACGGTGCGCGTCACCGGCAGCGGTACCGGGGGACGCAGCCAGGAGGCGGCCCTGGGGGCGGTACATGCACTGGCCGCCATGCAGCGTCCGGCGGTGCTCTTGTGTGCAGGCACTGACGGCATCGACGGGCCGACCGATGCGGCAGGAGCGTGGGTCACACCGCGCACGCAGCGTCAGGCCAAGAAGCACGGGTGTGCCCCGAACGTGTATCTGGCCGATAACAACAGCTATGCATTTTTTGAACAGGTAGGCGGCCTTTATCGACCCGGGCCCACGCAAACGAACGTGATGGATGTGCACATTGGCGTGGTAGCGCCAAGCCGTTAGCTTCGCATAAACACAGCACGGGGAACCAGCACGTACCAACTCGCTGGGTGCTGCATGCGTCCGGCGCGTGACTCGGCCTCCTCGCTGCTGCCCCAGTAGACATCGCCGCGTAACGGGCCTTTGATGGCGCCCCCAGTGTCTTGGGCGACCATCAACTGTTGGAATGAAACGGCCTGCGTATCTTCGAGCGCAACAGGAGGGGCAGTACCGTTGAGCCATACCGGGGTGCCTAGCGGCACGTACTCGGGATCCACTGCGAGGGAGCGCTCGGCAGTCAGCGGAAGGCCCTGCGACCCGATCGGCCCCTCTTCGGGATCCAGGTCGGTGCGCTCCTGGAAGAAGATGTACGACGGGTTACGGTGCATCAGCGTATCGGCGCGGTGATCGTCTGCTTCCATCCACGTGCGGATGCGTTGCATCGACATGTCTTCGGCAGGTACCTCGTCGGCCTCGATCAGATCGCGCCCCACTGCCCGGTACGCCCGTCCGTTTTGTCCAGCATAGCCCACGCGGGTGAGCGATTCATCGGCCAGTTCAACGCGCCCAGAGCCCTGGATCTGTAAGAAGAACTTGTCGATGCGATCGTCTACCCACAGAAACGCAAGGTTGTGGTGATCAATGGCCCCTTCGTTGATGGATTGACGGTCGGGATACGGCACCAGGCGGTTGCCGTCAAGGCGTCCGATGAGTGTGCCCTCGGCATCGGTGCGAAAGTCACCCAGATTGGCTTCAATCAGGTCAGGCGGCAGGCGACGCAGGGGAACATCATAGCGTTCCGTTGGCTGACGAGCGCCGTGCAAAAGCGGTTCGTAGTACCCTGTGAGCAGCGCGGTATCAGCTGAGTCGCGGGCGGTAAGGTGCATCGGCTGGAAGAGGACGCGCAGACGCCGCGCTACATCTTCGGGCGTATCCACGTCTGCGAGACGGGTACACGCGTGCTGCCAGTCGCCCACGGTGCCGTACCAGGGCCATGTGTCGTGCATGGGAGCATCGGCGTTGTGGTTGGCCCAGACATCACAGGATGCCTGCAGCGCGTCGATGGCATCTATAGCCTGTGCATCCGCCCACCCTGGCAGACTGTGGTACGGCACGGCATGGGCTGCGAATTCGGGCGGTTCGGGCGGCTCAAATGGGGACTCGGTTTCGCATCCTGCTACCAGCAGGGTGACAACTAGGAAGGGGAGGAGTAGGTGCGCAGGAACGGGGTGTTGAGGACTCATTCAGAGGTGGAGGGGGTTATAAATTCGGGGGTCATGAGCAGGCGGGCCGTGGGTTCGTTAGTGGCCAGGGGAATGTCGTGTACCACGCAGGCCCGTTGCAAGGTCTGGATATCGGGTTCGTGAGGATGTTTTCCTTGCGGATCGAGGAAGAAGATGACCGCATCCACGGTCCCCTCCACGACGCCTGAAGCAATTTGCACATCGCCCCCCATAGGACCCGACTCTTTGCGGGTCACCTCCAGATCCAACTCACTGGCGAGCATGCCGCCGGTGGTGCCCGTTGCGATGAGCGAGAAGTTGCGCAGCCGATCTACATGGCGATGCGCGAACGAAATTAGGTCCGCCTTTTTGCCGTCGTGGGCGATTAGCGCGAGGGTGCGAGAGGAGGTAGCCATAAGTCAGAAAGTCAACAGGACATTCGATAGAGATCCCGATACGTAATGGAATAGCAACGGGAGCGCAGGGGTGGAACTGTCCAAATGGTACGGATTAAGACGGATCCGAATCAGCTTTGCTTATCGCGTCCGTTTCTCCATGCCATACGTCGTTACCGAACCCTGCATCAATTGCAAGTACACCGATTGCGTCGAAGTGTGCCCGGTGGATTGTTTTTACGAAGGGCCCAACTTTCTCGCGATTCAACCGGAAGAGTGTATTGACTGCAATGCGTGTGTGCCGGTCTGTCCTACTGAAGCGATTTATCCTGATGACGAGGTGCCCGAAGAGTGGGCGCACTATCTACAGTGGAATGAGTATCTGGCCAATCAGTGGCGGGAGATGGGATACAACATCACCGAGAAGAAGACGCCACCGGAAGATGCGGAGGAGTGGGAAACGAAAGAGAAGTCGGAAGAGGATATTTTAACGTGGGATGTGTAGTACTCTGTCACAGGTCAATCTTCGGGTAACGGTCCCCTAACGCACCGAGAATAACCCACAATCTTGTCATTGCGAGCGCAGCGAAGCGCCCCGACTGCAGGGAGGAAGTACTCGTTCGCTAGCGCTCACAGCGCCGCGTCAGTTGCAGGCTTCCTCCTCGCGATGAAAAGGGGTAAATGTATTTTTGCTGATCTACTTAACGTGTTGCCACTATCCACTTTTGGCGTGATGAGAGAGGCCGGGTGGAACAAAAACCCGCTCTGTTCTTGGCAGAGCGTATATAGAGCATGCAGCAGCGAGTGAAGCCCCTCTTGATGGGTGCACTGATTTCCTGCAAAAACTGCGTTACGGTATTGTGTGGCGCTTGAATTGCGCTGCTGTGTGCACTACGTTTCGAACCAAAGGTGGGGACCGGCGGTGCTCTGCGTACACGCCCGTTTCGGCAGGTATGCAGAGCAGCGTCACGCTTCTCATCTGTGTTGCGACTCGCTACATCCTTTGATATAACCCCGACCCAACCTATGTTACACGCTAAACGATACGGATCGTGGGCAGGAACGCTACTGCTGGCCTTTGCGCTAGTGGTTTCCCTTGCTGCATGCGATAGCGACGATGATCCAGTTTCCGATAATGGAGACGATGATAATGGCGATGAGCTTGCTCTGATCGCGGATCTACTGGAGGAAAACCCAGACTTGGAAACGCTTTTTACGGCTGTTGAAGAGTCCGGACAACTGGATCTGACGGCCGACCCCGATGCCGACATTACGGTATTTGCTCCCAATAATGGAGCGTTTGCCGATATTGAACTGAGTGCTGCGCTCGCTCCCGAGAACGAAGCGTTGCTGGCCGATATTGTGCAGTACCACGTTGTGCCCGGTGGACTGCTAAGTTCGGAAATTGACGAAGGCACCCTCACGTCTGCACTCGGCGAGGACCTCCAGGTAGAATCACGCAATGGGGATCTCTTCATTAACGAAGCGCAGGTCGTTGACCCTGACAATGAAGCTGCCAATGGCGTGCTGCATGTTGTCGATGAACTGCTCCTGGAGAACCGTTCGCTGCTGGAGCGTGTGAGCCTGACGGCCTCCACCCAGGCGCTCGTCGGATCCGCTGGTGATACGGGGCTTGTGGATGCGTTTGAGAACGCCGAAAACTGGACGCTCTTTGCTCCTATCAACGAAGCGTTTGAGGCAGCAGACACCGGCGACTTGAGCGACGAAGAGCTTGCTGAAGCGGTACAATACCACGTGGCTCTAGGCGAAGACGGCCCCATTAGTGCGGCTGACCTTGTTGATCGGATCGATGCCAACGGCGGCGAAGCAACCGTACCAACGGCCCAAGGGGAATCCATCACCTTCACCCAAGAAGGCGATGACATCATCCTGAATGGCGGGCAAGCCATAATCGTTGGAGGCGGCACCGACCGCTTCACCGACAACTACACCAACGTCTTTCACCTGATCGACGGCGTGCTTATTCCGCCGAGCTTTGAGGAAGATCCGGAAGCTTCGTTTGAATTGTTCGCTAGCGAAGCCGACCTTGATGCTGGAAGCGGTGCTGGTGTACAGTGCATAGTTGCGCAGTCCTCTGGTGACGTTACATTCTACAATGGCAATGATGGTGGCATCTTTACATGGACGGGGAGTAGCCTGATCGAGGAGCGGTCTGCTAGTGACCTGAATGCCGACATTGATCAGGAAGATAATTCGATTGATCGCTGCGAAGGGGTAACGGTCGACGGTAACGACAATGTCTACTTCCTTTTCCGTTCCAATGAAACTTCGGAGCAGAGTTCATGGCCAACAGCCGTGTATAAACTCGATAGCTCCGGATCGACTTCCGTGCTTGCCTTTGAAGAAGGACTGACCGGAATTACTCCTGTCAACGGTACGTTGTATCTGAATGGGAATGACTTCCGTGGCGCCCCAGGTGATGGTATTTTCTCGATATCTGATACCGGAGAAGGCCAGTCTCTCACAGAGGTTGTGACGGATCCAGATCTTGACCTTGCCAATGGACTACTTGAGGCGGATTCAAATGGCAACTTGTATCTTTACTCGGGTGGATTTGGAGATGGAAGCTTTGAAGATGTCATAGCTCGCGTCCAAGATCCTGCTGGAAGTGCTACGCTTGATGTCTTCATCGATCCGTATGCCGGTGATTCGCCCCTGAGTTTCGATGAAGGAAATAATCTCCGGGATCTGCGAGTCGCAAGCACCGGAGCAGATGAGTATCTGGTAGTTTACAATGGCTCCTTCCAAGCTCCCGATGGCGACGAATGGGCATCTATTAATCTGGCTGACCAGTCCATAACTCTTCTGTTTACAACTGCGGAGCTAACTGGAGAGATTGGACAAGACGACTATGTCAGTGGCTTTACACAAGCAACTGCTGTAAGCGCAGATGGAGATATTTTTCCGGCTAGTCGAGATCTGGGCGATGCGACGCACTACATTGCTCGCGTTTCCAATATTCTTCCGTAACATCGCTTGATGGCTGGTGATATGCATCTGTCATCACTGTCTGATAAGGTATCATGAAAGGGCCGCCTCCCTCTAGTTGGAGGCGGCCCTTTCTGCGTGTAGCGATACTTTGCTACAACGAACACCATCCTCTGCATATCACGATGCCTCACACAGCAAACACCGCCAGCAGCGTGTACAGCACCGCGGCGAGTCCGCCGGCCAGGATGGCGAGCGGAAATTGCGTGTAGACGTGATCCATCAGGTCGGTGCCGGTGGCAAGCGAGGAGAGGATCGTTGTATCCGAAATCGGAGAGCACTGGTCGCCAAACACGCTGCCGCCCACCACAGCGGCAAAGCACAGCGTGATGAAGAACGGCTCGGGCGCCACGGCCCAGGCCAGCGGCATCGCAACTGGGAAAACCACAGCGTAGGTCCCCCACGAGGTACCTGTCGAAAACGCAATCAACAGACACAGCCCCATCAGCAGAGCGGGAAGCACCGCCGGGATGATCGCATCGCCCACCGTGGCTACCACATAGTCAGCGGTGCCCACCGCATCGGCTACTTCCTTGAGCGTCACGGCCAGCGCCAGAATAATCGCACCGATCGTAACGCCCCGACATCCGTCCACAAAGCCGTCGATGGCCTCTTGCAACTCCATCCCTTTGGCCAGTGCGATGATCATGCCCACCAGCACGGCTAGCACAAAGGCCTCTGCAATGAGCAATGTGGGGTCGTCGGTGCGGCCCAGATAGAAGTACGTGACCATGTACGGGATGATGGCCACCCCCAGCAACACGCCAATCGGACCAAAGAAGTCCGTTAGACCAGGCCGATACGAATCGGGCACCTTCATATTCGTCAGGTCATCCGCAGCAAGCGGCGTCGCGTCGTCGCGGTCGAGTTTCCCCGTAGAGCGTGCGCGATCAATGGCCGCACGCATCTTCTTACCCGGGACAAACGGCAGCTTCTCCCACGCAAACAAGAGCGTAATGAGGATGGCGAAGAGCGCATAGAAGTTGTATCCGATCGACGAAAAGAAAAACGCAACGCCCTCTTGGGTGGTCTCGATGAGCGGAATGGTGCCGGCCACAAGTCCGCCCACGTAAATAGGCCACACGTTAAACGGAATGATCGTGGCGGCTGGCGAGGCCGTGGAGTCCACCATGTACGATAGCTCCTCGTGCGACACGTTGTGCTTGTCCGCTACGGGGCGAACGGTGGCGCCGGTGAGCACCGTACTTACAGTGCCACCCTGGTGGAAAACCAACCCCATGATCCAGGCAAAAAACTTAGCCGATCGCGGGCCACGTACGATGAATCCACTGGCCCATCGTGCAAAGCGGAGGGCCCCGCCTGTGCGGGTCCACAGCCCGATGAGGCCACCCAGTGCCCACAAATACACCAGCAGGATAAGTGCAAAGTCTTCCGTGCCAATGGCGGGAATGAGGAACTCCTGCACAATGTTAAGCTCACCGGCAATAACGCCGCCTACGGCCACCCCAATGAAGAGCGCGCTCACCACCTCGCGCGTGTAGAAAGCCAGAAAGATAGCGATGAGCGGCGGCAGCACCGACCAAAAGCCATAATGGCCATCGATCTCGGGAAGGCGCCCGCTCAAGCCAATCGATCCTCCGATGAGGAGCACCGCCACCCCTACAAACAGCCAGTGCACGCTGGCCAGGGACGACGAGGATTCGGTTTGATCGGGCGGGGCGTTTGTGGACATAGACAAAAGAGGCAGTATGATAACAAAACGCGACACCTCTATATAGCGGATAGATCGCTGTTTTTCCAGCGACATGCCATCAGGCCCTCACGCAGATAGGTGGAACAGGTGAACGCAGTGACTAAAGATCTCTCTCGAAATGGGCAGGACCTTCTACCCACCAGAGCCTGCTGAACGCCGATGAGATGGTTCGGCATGGTCCAGGCTGGGCCCGTCACGTGCTCACCATGACAGGTTTTGGCAGGGGGGCGACAGCGCAGTAGCGCACTAAGTAGGTCGCCGAAAATACATTTACACCTTGTCATCGCGAGGAGGGAGCTTGCGACCGACGCGGCGCTGTGAGCGCTAGCGAACGAGTACTCCTGGGGTGCGATCTCATGCGTCACTTGCAGGAATTTATCCCATTTGCAAGGTACAAGATTGCCACGTCGCTAACGCTCCTCGCAATGACATAATCGAAAGATTCTTTCGTGGGTCTACTTAGAAAAGCCACGTAAGGAGGATGGACAGAACAACACCGCTGTAGGCTGCTACTCACCTGCATGCAGGCGCAAAGCATTTTAGGCAGCGCCTACCCTTTTGATGTGATGTACTTCCACGGGACAAACTCATCCTTATGCCTACTTGCACACAACGAGGCACGCATCTGCTGGCGCTCGTGCTTGCCGTTATCCTCATTGCACTGTTAAGCGCATGCGATGGAGGCAGCGATGATCCGGTAGACCCGGGCAATGACAACGATTCGGAAGTGGAGCAGACGATTGCTGAGATGGTTGGCGAAGATGAGAACTTTGCAACCTTGTTTGAAGCACTACAACAGGTCGGGTTCGATGCGTCGCTGTCCGATACAACCGAGACGTTTACGGTATTTGCGCCCGACGAAACGGCGTTCTCTTTTCTTGATCCGTCTGTTCTTCTGGATCAAGATGAGGCCCTTTCATCTGTGGTGGGCTATCACATCATTGCGAGCCAGGCGATTTTAACTGCCGATCTTGAGAATGGCGAAGCAACCGTCGAGACCCTCTCGGGCGATGAGTTCACTGTGCAGGTAACCGAAAGCGGCGTCTTCATCGAGGAAGCAGAAGTGATCCAAACAGATGTAGAAGCGGTAAACGGCGTCATCCACGTCATCGACCGCCCCTTGCTTGGCAACCAAGACCTGGCGAATGTGACGTGGTTCGTTAGCGAAACTGCCGAGTTGTACGGTACGGTTGTTGATTTTGAGCTGCGCGATGCTTTCGAAGAGGCTGGAACCTGGACGGTTTTTGGCCCCAACAATGCGACTCTAGAGGAAGCCGACTTAAGCGATTTCTCTGAAGAAGAGATTCAGCAGATCCTACAATACCACGTCCTTGGCGGCCAGCCTACCAATTCGTCAACACTGCTCGAGCTGCTTGAGGAAGAAGGCACTCCCTCTTTTGAAACCGTTCAGGGAGAAGAGTTGACCATCACTCTAGATGAAGAAGAGATAGTGTTCAACGAGGGACAGGCCACACTTGACGTAGAGAATCTTGACTACGTTGCGTCCAATGGCATCCTTCACGTGATTGAGGGCCTATTGCTGCCGCCCAGCTTCACCGAAGAGGACGACGATGAAGAGGAGGCTGAGCAGGTAGCCATCACGCTCGATAATGACGGGGCAAGCGCATATTTTGCCACCGAAGTCGAAGGAGCCGACGCTGACGATATAGTGGAGCTTGACGAAAACAATGCGCCGATTATCCTCGACGTGGATACACGCTACACCTTTACGATTGTGAGCGGAGGAGCACACCCTTTCGCAATTGATGATGGCGACGGCACCGAATTGCTCACGCACGACGGCGAAGGGGCTTTCGCCAATGATGAGGCCGTAAACCTCGAAACCTATGGCTCGGGCGGTTTTTCGTTTACCCTCACCGAAGAGCTAGCCGCTGAACTTGGAGAGTACTTCTGTATGGTCCATTCAGGTGCCATGCGCGGCGAATTGCAGTTGGCCCAGTAACGTAGCACCACCCTGCTAAAGGGAGTCGCAAAACGTTAAATGGTATTCTCCCCAAAGGCGTTTGTCCTCGCGTTTCTCATGGGTCATGCTGAACGCAGTGAAGCATCTCAACACGAGCCGACGGAGGACGGCGGTACAGGCACACGGGGAACACCACGACGTGCACGGCCCTGGGTATGAACAGCTAGCGCTGAGATCCGTCTGCTTATCGGCATCAGGATGACCTGTGGAGCCGTCTTCAAGTCAGGAAACGATCATGTACAATGTAACCACCACCCTGCTAAAAATAATAACGAAGCCCCAGCCCGCCCCCGAAGTCTCCATCCGTGCTTGGGATGAGATCCAAGCGGGGCGTAAGGTGGCCAAAGAACTCGACATGATCATTCGCCATCCAGTTGAGTCCAATGCGCCCGCTAATCCCAATGACGGCATCATCGTCGCGTACACCGATGAAAGCACCCGGTCCAAAGAACCACTCCAGCCCCGATACATTCTGCGTCTGGATGCGCTGATTGAACTGTGCATGGGCGTTGAAGAAAAAGAACTCATCGAGGTCCCAGGCCGCTAAAAAGTCATACGAAGGCCCGGCTTCATCATATAGCTTGAATGTAACGCCACTGGGCGAGCCCACTTGCCCGCCAATGCCAAGCGCCCCCGACGTGCGTTGCGCATCAGCAGTAGCGACGACCAAAAAGGCGCTTACGAGACAAAATGCGGCAACACGACTCATAAAGCAAACCAAACCAGACGATGGCTGGACGGAAGCAGAAGAACGTAACACCATAACACGTGTGGGCATAAATGGTCGATGATGAGAGAATGATTTCGTCCATCGTACACACGCAGCCTGTTCGATAAGGTTGGTGCCCTCTACACAAACTTTGTAGGAAGGCCATCACAGAAGAGTGAAAAAAGAACCGTATCGTTGATAGAGGCCCCTGTTGTAAGAGGAACAGCCCTTGGCAGTTGGCGTGATACACCTCGGTCTTTTCTTTTCCCATCGGTGTCTCATTGCTATGGAAACCGTCTCCTCGTCGCCTCCTGACATCAGCACACTGGGTGCTCTGCGTGCCTCCGGATATACGCGCCGGACCGTCAAGGCCGAGATGCGGCATAACCTTATGAAGAAGCTGCAGACCGGCGAAACGGTGTTTCCCGGCGTTGTAGGATACGACCAGACTGTCATTCCGCAGCTGCAGAACGCTATATTGAGCCAGCACGACATCATTCTGTTGGGGCTGCGTGGGCAAGCCAAGAGCCGTCTCATCCGTATGCTTCCACGGCTTCTCAACGAGTGGAGTCCAATTCTGGCGGATACCCCTTTGAACGAGCACCCCTATGCGCCGCTCACCAAGCAAGGGCGCGCGCTGGTAGACGAGTATGGCGACGAAGCGCCGGTCGAATGGCTTCCTCGCTCGGCACGCTACGGCGAAAAGTTGGCCACCCCCGATACAACCATTGCCGACCTGATTGGCGATATTGATCCGATTAAGGCCGCCAACCTTCGCCTCACCTATGCCGACGAAGAGGTGATTCACTTCGGCATTATTCCTCGCACAAATCGAGGGATCTTTGCGATCAACGAACTGCCGGATTTGCAGCCTCGTATTCAGGTGGGGCTGCTCAACATTTTAGAGGAGCAAGACATCCAGATCCGAGGGTTCAACGTGCGGTTTCCGCTGGATGTGATGCTTGTCTTCTCCGCTAACCCCGAAGACTACACCAGCCGGGGCAATCTGATTACACCGCTCAAAGACCGGATTGACAGTCAGATCATCACCCACTATCCGAAAAGCGTGGAAGTGGGCATGCAGATCACCGAGCAAGAAGCCTGGCAGGATCGTTCAGATCAGCACGGTGATCGCGTGGACGTAAACGTTCCGTATCTCTTCCGCGAAATCATTGAACAGCTTGCCTTTGAGGCGCGCGGTAGCGAATACATCGATCAGAAGTCGGGCGTCTCGGTACGGGTAACGCGAGCGGCTATGGAGATCCTCATTTCTGCCGCCGAACGGCGCGCCCTGATGAACGGCGAAGAGCAAACGACAGTGCGCGTAAGCGATCTTCTTTCTGTTGCTCCTGCCGTTACGGGCAAGGTGGAATTGGTGTATGAGGGCGAGCAAGAAGGAGCCGAGAACGTCGCATACACGCTGATCGGACGTGCCATCCGCACCATCTTTACGCAATACTTCCCTGATCCGGGCAATAAAAAGAAGGGGCGCGATGCCTACGATGAGGTGCTGCAGTGGTTTACGCAAGGCAACACCGTGGTTCTGAACCAAGATCTATCGAACAGTGTCTATCAAAAGCGTCTGCATTCGGTAGATGGATTGGCTGCACTCGTGAGCACGCATACGAGTCCGCAGACCGATGCGCAACGTTTTGTGATGATGGAGGTTGTGCTGGAGGCGCTCCACCAAAATTCGCTACTGGGCAAAGAACTGCACGACGACGGGTCGTCGTATAGCGATATGATGGGCTCGATGTTTTCGTCGTTTGGCAATGGCTTCGATGAAGACGACTTTGACGAAGGCGATTTCGATGAGGGGGGCTTCCGATAGTGCATCTGGTGAAACGTTGACTACAGGTGCGCAACGTATGGTTCGATGACCCGGCCACCATCCAAAACCGACCTGCAACGCGTAGTACTGTGTCACAGGTCAATCTTTGGGTAACACATGTGCTCCCTGACGTACCGAGAAAACCGCACACTCCTGTCATTGCGAGCGGAGCGACGCGCCCCGATCTAGAGAGGAAGTGCTCCTGGGGTGCAATCTCATGGTATCAGACCGGATGCAGCCCGCCCAAGCAACAGAATGAGATCGCGACGTCGGTCGCAAGCTCCCTCCTCGCGATGACAATGTTGGTCCCCAAACATTCAGGTGTGACAGAGCAATACGATTCGTTTTTCGCGCTGGTTATCGATAAGCCAACGGGCTACTCCGCATGAACACGCTTGTCATCATTCCCGCGTTTAATGAGGCGAAAGCCATTGGTCAGGTCATTGGCGACATTCCCGATGCTTGGGTGGATGAAGTGGTGGTGGTCAACAACGCCTCGACGGATGCCACCGAACGCAATGCACGTGCAGCAGGAGCTACCGTTGTGCGCGAACCCGAACCAGGCTATGGGGCGGCGTGCTTGCGTGGACTGGCGTATGCTGCGACTCGTCAGCCCGAGATCATCGTGTTTCTGGATGGCGACTACAGCGATCATCCCGATGAACTGCCACGGCTGGTACGTCCGATTGTGAGAGGCGAAGCCGACTTTGTTGTCGGATCCCGCATCCGAGGCGATTCCGAGCCCGGTGCGTTGCTGCCTCAAGCGCGCATAGGCAATCGCCTGGCGTGTACACTGATGCGCCTGATTTGGGATGTTTCATACACTGATCTGGGACCGTTTCGCGCGATCCGATACGATGCGCTACGGTATCTGCAGATGCAAGATCGTACGTTCGGGTGGACGATCGAAATGCAGATCAAGGCAGCAGAGGCCGGGTTGCAGATCCAAGAGGTACCGGTGTCGTATCGGCGCCGGGTGGGCGTATCCAAAATTACGGGAACGCTGCAAGGAACGCTACGCGCCAGCGCAAAAATTCTGTGGACGATCGCACGCTATGCGTGTGTCCCCTCGAATGTTGCAAAAAGCGCTTCCAGTTTTCAACGGTAATCCGCCGGATCGGCTTGAACTTTAATCGCTGTCGTCCCGTTTTTAATATCGATTCTTGTTGCTATACACGCTCTTGATTCCCATGGATTACGACATTTGGTTCAACGGGTCGTTCGTACCTTACGAAGACGCGCAAATCCACGTACTTTCTCACGTCGTACACTACGGCTCGTCGGTGTTTGAAGGCATCCGGTGCTACGAGACCGAGCAAGGGTCGGCGATCTTCCGTCTGGAAGAGCACATGAAGCGCCTGCAGAACTCGGCAAAGATCCATCGTATGGAGGTGCCTTACGATTTGGAGACGTTGAATCAGGCGGTTATCGACACCGTCGAGCGAAGCGAACTGGCTGAGTGCTACATCCGCCCGGTTGTGTTTCGCGGCATGGGGCCCATGGGGGTGAACCCCCTCGAAAACTCGGTGGAAACAGTCGTTGCTGTGTGGGAATGGGGAAAGTATTTAGGTGAAGAGGCGCTAGAGCAAGGCGTTGATGTAGAGGTCGCAAGCTGGAATCGGATGGCCCCCAACACGCTTCCGGCGATGGCCAAAGCAGGAGGAAATTACCTGAACGCGTCGCTCGTCAAGATGGACGCGATCAAAAACGGCATGATGGAGGGCATTATGCTAAGCACCAACGGCTATTTGGCCGAAGGGAGTGGCGAAAACCTCTTCATTGTGAAGGATGGCAAGCTCTACACGGCGCCGGTTGGCCTTTCGATTTTGCCGGGTATCACCCGCGATGCTATTATTCAGTTGGCGCGTGAGCGGGGCTACTCGGTCGAAGAAAAAACCATTCCGCGTGAGGCCCTCTACATTGCCGATGAGCTCTTCTTTACAGGCACCGCTGCCGAGGTGACGCCCATCCGTAGCGTAGACCACTACACTGTAGGGTCCGGGTCGCGGGGGCCCATTACGAAAGAACTGCAAGACGCATTCTTCGACATTGTTGAAGAGGGGAACGATCCGTATGACTGGCTCACCTTTGTAGATGTGCCCGAGTCTGTGACGGCCTAAGAGCCTGCTTTGATTTCTTACTTTGGGCTGCGAGCGGCTCCCGGTGCCCGTGCACTGGGAGCCGTTTTTTATGGCCCAATGCGCCAAAAGTTGAGAACGCATGAAGGGTTGGGAGCGTTGATCACACGTGTTTGACGCAGGGATAAAGACCACTCGTTCACTATCTTGTCAAACAGTAATTCAAGCGCTGTACGCTTCCGTTTAGTCATCAATCAAAGTGAGATGAAAAAATGCTACCACGCGCTACTCCTCGGGAAAATCTGACGGCACAAGCGTCTAAATCAGGCATTTCCATTGGCTACCGGGTGTATCTGGCTATGGAGTTCGTGGTTCTATTTGCCGGGCTTCCCCTTCTCATCTACACGCAGCGTTATGCGTTGGGGGGGCGCGTTGTCCCTATTCTCGTAGTGTTGGCTGTGGGATGTGTACTTGCACTCATGCTGGATCCGTCGTTTGATCGGAAGCGCATGTGGAATGTCCGATCGATTCGGGGCACAGTCCGGCCGATGTTGATGGTGTTCATCCTTGGCATGGTAGGAATGATTGCTGTGTTTGCGTGGCGTCAGCCAGACCTGCTCTGGTCATTCCCCCGCGAGCATACACGCACGTGGCTGCTGCTGATGCTCACGTACCCGCTGCTTTCGGTCTACCCGCAGGAAGTCATCTTCCGCACGTTTCTGTTCCATCGATACGACCCGCTATTTCGGCACGTGCGTGCTAAAATTGCAGCGAGTGGAACGGCTTTTGGCTTTGCCCACATTATTTTTGCCAACTGGACCGCCCCCATCGTGACAGCGCTCATCGGGTTTTGGTTTGCACGCACCTATGCACGCTCGGAGTCTACGTTTGCCGTGAGCGTGGAGCACGTGTTGTGGGGACTTCTGGCCTTTACAGTCGGCCTCGGCTGGTACTTCTACAGTCCGGCTATTTGAGAAGGTGTGCGTTGTGGCAACCGAAACGGGCTACGGCGTTCCAAACCCATAGGAGCCGCGGCGGAGCAACAGCAGGAAAAAGGGCACGCCACAGATGGCAGTGAGCACGCCTACAGGCAGTTCCTGTTCGGGGAGCATGGTGCGTGCGGCCAGGTCGGCCCAGGCAAGAAAGAGCGCCCCGCCAATGAGCGAGAGCGGCACGACGCGCCGGTGGGCCACCCCTGCAAGAAGACGAACGGCATGGGGAATGATGAGCCCGACAAATCCAATGGCCCCTGCCACAGCCACCAGTGCACCGGTAACCAGCGCCGCGAGCACAATGAGCAGTCGCTTCAGTGCTTCAATGGGGATGCCGAGATGGTACGCCGACTCTTCGCCGATAAGCATGGCATCAAGGGGACGTGCTAACGCCAGCATGAGCACCGTGCCGAATGTGGTCGTGACCAGCGGCCAAAGCAAATCGCTCCACTGCGTGCCACTTAACGACCCAAGCAGCCAAAAGAGCACGGCGCGCAACTTTCCCGGATCGGGCGAAGAGAACGTGATGAACGACGTGATGGAGGCCATCAGCGCCGACATAGCTACGCCCGCCAGCAGCAGCCGCGCCACGCTCAGCCGGGCTCCTGTATAGGCAACCAGATACACAATGGTAATGGAGAGGAGCCCCCCCAGAAATGCAGCAAGCGGCATCGAAAGGGCCTGTCCAAGGAGCGGCGGCAAGAACCCAAGATAGAACAGCGATGCGCCTGCCGAGGCCCCGCTTGAAATGCCCAGGATGTACGGTTCAGCCAGCGGATTGCGTACCAGGGCTTGCATGGCTACGCCGATGATGCTAAGTCCACCTCCGACAAGCAATGCCAGCAGCACACGAGGCAGGCGCAGGCTCCACACAACCCGGTCGGCTACCATCGAAGGCTCCGCCATAGGGGGATCTGTCAGGATCCAGTTCACGCTGCGATAAGCCACAACGTGATAGGCATCGGCAAACGATACAGAGGCAGTGCCTACCGAGAGCGCGGCTCCAATGGTGAACAGCGTGCCGCCCAATAAGCCCAGACGAAACAGCAGGGTACGCATGCAGATCGGTTAGTCGGCAGAAGAATCAGGAAGGTCGAGTGAGGGATGAAGCAGCGCTGCTATTCGGTACGCCCCCTCAACCACGCGCGGTCCGGGACGTGCAATGAGGTCTGCGTTAATGGAATACACGCGATCGTTTGCCACGGCAGGCACGGCATCCCATGTAGGATGAAGGCGAAGCAGTTCTTCGGGATCGTAGTCTTCGCCAAACAGACCGATAATCACATCCGGAGCCGCTTCCAGTACAAACTCCTCGTTCAGTGTAGGGGCTGCCGAGGCGAAATGATCGGTGATGCTCTCGCCTCCGGCCGCTTCTATGAGCGTGTGGACGTAGCTGCCATCGCCGAATGCATAAAGTGTGTCATCTCCCACCAAGACCAGCACGCGTGGGGGGGTCTCCGATGCGGTGCGTGCTTGAAGCGTGTCGAGTGCAGTGCGGAGCGAGTCGGCGGTTGCATTGGCTGTGGGAGCTGTTTCGAAGAGTGTGCCCAACGTGCGGATGCCGTCAAAGATGTCGTCTACGGTGGCAAATGAGAAGAAGTACACGGGCAGTCCCATTTCCTTTAGAGGAGCGGCATCGTCGGGGCTGTTCACCTGGTCGGTGGCTAGCACCAGGTCGGGCTCGTGAGTTACAATCTGCTCGTAGTCAATCGGGAGTGTTTGCACGCGCGGCAGCGACTCAACAACATCGGGCGGATAGTCATCGGATACGGTGGCGGCCACCAAGCGGTCGGCCCCGCTTGCGGCTATGGTGAGCTCAGTCAGATTCGGGGTCAGTGGAATGACCCGGTCTGCCGGAGGGGTTATCTGTACCGAGCGGTCCAGGTCATCGGAAAAAGCGGTTGAATCTGCCGATTCCGTTTCACATCCACCCAACCCTATAGGCAAGGTAAGGAGCAAGAGCACAGGGAGATACGAAGCAAAGCTGCGTAATCGGAAAAAATTCCTCATTGCAATGAACAAGTTGTCAAGTCAAAGGTAATGTTTTCGCCCGTGCAACGCTATAGAAGAGCGCGCATCTGTACGCCGTGGGATCGTTCGTACGTCTTATCTATCATTTGCTGGGAGGCTTCTCATGCAGAAACGCATTTTTGTTGTTGATGACGAACCCAAGATAGGAAACCTGTTCACCAATGTGTTGGAACGCGACGGCTACACAGTAGAGGCCTTCGTGAATCCGGTCAGCATGTTGGATGTACTTGATGAAGAGGAACCGCCCGATGTAATTCTGGCCGACATGATGATGCCGCAGATGACAGGGGTTGAACTGTTGGATGCGCTCAATGATCAGGCGCCCAGCGTTCCGGTCATTATCATGACGGCGCACTCGTCGGTGCAGACAGCCGTTGAGGCGATGCGTCAGGGGGCCTTTCATTACCTGCAGAAGCCCGTCAACCTCGAAGAGATGCGGGCGCTCATCGACAAGGCCATCCGGCTGTACGGGGCGCAGCAGGAACTCGACCAGATCAAGGAGAAGCAGCAGGCCGAGTATCCGATTTCGGGCATCCTCGGCGAGAGCGACCCGATTGTGCAGGTGCGTGAGACGATCCAGACGCTAACCGGCGCTTCCAACACGACCGTGCTGTTCTCTGGCGAAACCGGCACGGGCAAGAATCTGGCAGCCCAGACCTTGCACTACAATTCAGCACGGTCGCGTAAGCCGTTTACCGAGATCAACTGCGCGGCGCTTCCCGATAATTTGCTGGAGGCGGAGCTTTTTGGATACGAGAAGGGGGCGTTCACTGATGCGCGTACCGCCAAGCCGGGCATGTTTGAAGTGGCCGATGGCGGTACGATCTTCCTCGATGAAATCGACTCGATGAGTCTTGCGCTGCAGGCGAAGCTGCTCTCGTTTCTGGAGAGCCGCACCTTTCGGCGTCTTGGTGGCGTGGAAGACCGAACCGTAAATACGCGCGTGCTGTGTGCGACGAACGCCAACCTCGAATCCAGTGTCAAAGAGAAAGAGTTTCGGAAAGACCTTTTCTTCCGCATCAACGTGGTGAACGTGAAGATGCCCGCGTTGCGCCACATGGGCGAGGATGTGATGCTCATTGCGCATGCTCTCATCGAGCGGTTCAACAACGAACTCAAGAAATCCATGCAAGGCTTTACCGAGGCCGCTCGTGAGAAGATGCTCGACCACATGTGGCCCGGCAACGTTCGCGAGTTGCGCAACGTGTTGGAGCGCGCTATGATTTTTGCAAAAGGCGACACGATCGGCGTTGACGATCTAACCCTTGCCCCTCCCGGCCAAATTGGCGATGTGCATGGCACGGCTGGATCCTTCCAGTTTCCGCTTGGACGTACCATCGAGGACCTCGAAAAGACGTACATTCTACGCACGCTGCAAACGCGCAACGACAGCTACGCCAGCATTGCGGAGTCGCTTGGCATCTCGAAAAAAACGCTCTGGGACAAGCGCAAGCGCTACGACCTCGACGATCAGGTGGAGCGGTAACTTTCACGTATACAGTCAGGTATAACGAGTACTTGGTCATGTGTCAAGCTTCGGGTTGCAACGCGCCTCGTTTTAATGTTGTCATCTTGAGCGGAGCGGCTCCGTGTAGGAGGCGTGGAGTCTGACACGAGCGCAGCAAGATCCCGGATCACGTCCGGAACAGGCGAACGCAGTGAGTAAAGATCTCTCTAAATGGGCAGGACCGTTCAATCGCCCAGAGCTCTGCTGAACGTCGAGGAGATGGTTCGGCGTGCTCCGGGCTGGGCCCGTCGCGTGCTCACCATGACAGGTTTTTTGAAGAGGGGTGTCCTCGTCGCGATGTACAACCGGCATGACCTTCGGCCCCTCTGCGTCGCGACGGACGAACAACAACACCGATTCGCAAATACCTTCCTAACACGTTGCAAATACAGATGCCTATGCGTATTCACCGTGGTGTGCTCGGAATACCAAGCCTGTTTCTAAGCCTGCTAGTTATCGTTCTGCTACCGGCGTGTGCCCCCGAGAACGAAGAACCCATACGCATCGGTGCCACGATGTCGGAGTCCGGTGCCTATAGCACGCAGGGTACGGCAGCGCGCAATGGATACCAGCTCTGCGCCGACCACCTCAACGACAACGGCGGACTGCTCGGACGTCCCGTCGAGTTCGTGATTTACGACGATGAATCCGATAGCGATACGGCAGTGCGCCTGTACGAGCAGCTGATCACCGAAGACGACGTTGATGCCATCATGGGGCCCTACGGGTCGACGCTCACCGAAGCAGTGGCGCCGGTCACGGAAGAACACCAGATGGTGCATGTGTCGCCCCTGGCCGCGACCTCCTCGATCTGGGAGCAGGGGCGCGAGTACCTGTTCATGGTGCTTCCGCCCGCCGAGCTGTTTCTGGCCGGACTCGTCGACCTCGCCGATGAGCGCGAGCTAACCCGTGTCGCGGTCGTGCACGAAGACGAACTCTTTCCGGAAGCAGCCGGACAGGGGGCCGTGCAACTCGCTGAAGAAGCCGGGCTTGAGGTGGTCGTCGAAGCCACCTATCCTACCGGCACCGAGGACTTCTCCGACATCTTGGCCGAGATCGAGGCCGCCAATGCCGAGGTGGTCGCAATGGCTGCGTCTCCCCTTGACGACTTCATTGCTATGGTCGAGCAGATGCGCGATGCCGAAGTGGATGTGCAGATGTTCGGCACCTCTGGCGCGGTCGATGAGTTTCAGGGCGCCCTTGGCAGCGATGCCGAATACGCCTACGGCCTCTCCGCCTGGGAGCCCAGCCTTCCCTATCCCGGTGTAGACGAATTTGTGGATGCGTACGAAGCCGCGTTCGACCGCGCGCCAAGCTTTCACGCCGCCGGAGGATACGGCAGCTGCCAGCTCTTTGCCGAAGCCGTTGAGAACGCCGGCACCCTGGACGCGGATCCCGTTCGCGACGCCCTGCTTGCGCTGGAGACAACCACCGTGTTTGGTCCGTATGCCGTTGATGAGCGGGGCTACCAGACCGCCAACGAGGGCACGTTCATCCAGTGGCAAGACGGCGCACGCGTGGTGGTCTGGCCCGAAGATGTTGCCGTGGCCGAGCCCCGCTTCCCCACCCCGCCCTGGAGCGACCGATAAGCCCTCCTGTTCCTGCTGTCTCTCTGTTCAAACCATACGAATCCACACCATGAATCTTGGACTCACCGATCACGTCGCGTTTGTGGCCGGCGCCAGTGCCGGACTCGGCTACGCTGTGGCTGAACGATTGGCCCACGAAGGGATGCAGGTGGCGCTCTGCTCTCGCAGTCAGGAGCGCATCGAAGGCGCCGCGGCCTGCATTGCCGAGGGGATGGAGCAGCCGGATGCGGAGGCGCGTCTGCATCCGATGGTCTGCGACGTAACCGACCCGGTGGCGGTGGATACAGCCATCACGTCTACCGTGGAGCGATTCGGGGCCCTGCACGTGCTGGTGCCCAACGCCGGCGGTCCGCCATCGGGCACAGCGAGCAGCTTCTCGCTCGACGACTGGCAGGAGGCGCTGGACCTGAATCTAAAGAGCACCATCTCGATGTGCCAGACCGCGCTGCCGCACCTGAAA
Organism: Natronotalea proteinilytica; assembly: GCF_055379935.1. Lineage (NCBI taxonomy): Bacteria > Pseudomonadati > Rhodothermota > Rhodothermia > Rhodothermales > Salisaetaceae > Natronotalea > Natronotalea proteinilytica. The sequence continues at coordinate 1,084,560 of NZ_AP043947.1, forward strand.
GATGCCGCTGCAGAGACGCTGGCCCGCGTTGTGATCGTCGCCTCCGTATCCGCCAAGCAGCCCATTCCCACGCTGGCGCTCTCGAATACCGCCCGTGCGGGCGTGCTCGGCTACGCCAAAAGCCTGGCTGCCGAGCTGGGTCCGACCGGTATCACCGTCAACACCGTGCTGCCCGGCTACACCAAGACCGCCCGCCTCGACGAACTGGCCGAGTCGAAAGCCGCGCAGACGGGGCAGGCGCGCGAGTCCATCGAAGCCGAGTGGGCGGATGCCAACGCTCTCGACCGCCTGGGCCACCCGGATGAGTTCGCAGCGGCGGTCGCCTTTCTCGCGAGCCAGTGGGGCGGCTACATCACCGGCACGGCGCTACCGGTGGATGGGGGGCGATCGCAGCACCTGTTGTAACATCTGCTACGACACGCATCCCGCCCATCTGACAAACAAAAACCTGACAGGTCATCGATCTGTCAGGTGGATGCATTGCAGAATTTGGCAGTGGTTGCGTCTCTTAGCTGGCGTACTTCACCGAGCATCCGTAAGGCGGGGCCGTGGGGGTGGGGACTGCTTCGCCCTGCAGTGCCGCATCGAGCGTCGATTCTACGTAGTTGGTGGCGTCTTCAATATCAGCAGGATTGGTAGAGGGGGTATCGTCGATACCGCCTTTGTAGATCAACTCGCCTTCTGGGTTGATAATGTACATGTGAGGCGTGGTCTGTGCGCCATACTGCTGACCCACGGTGCCCTCTGGGTCCATCAGGATCGCATCTTGCTGGCCGCCCTCCTGCTCGTTGCGTGCGTTCATCTCATCCGGCGGAAAGTGGCCTTGCGTGCCAGGAGCCGACGATACCACAGAAAGCCACACGACTCCCTGTTCACGATAGGTCGTCTGCAGCTCAGCCATCTTACCGCTGTTGTAGAACTTGGCAACAAACGGGCAGTCAAAGTTTAACCACTCAAGAACCACGTACTGGCCTTCAAAGTCAGACAGGCTGTGGTCCGTGCCGTTCGTATCGGTCAGTGTGAAGCTTGGAGCGGGGGCTCCCACCTCAGGATCATTTACCGACATAGGATGGAAAGCGAGCGCAACAACGGCAAAAACAGAAAGCGCTACAGCGATACTGCGAAACGAATGAAGCATAATGAGCAGGGAAGGTCTTTGAGGACTGAGTGAACAACACATCGTATCACGAAAAACACCGTCGCAAGATCCACTGACGTTTCGGGACTCCACGCTATGGGGACAGGATAGGCGCGTGCAATCTCGTCTGCATGAACGGCTATCGAGCCACATCCGGAAGCAGCAGGCCCCTGTGTAGCGATGGAAGCAATAAAAAAACCTGACAGGTCTTCGAGGCCTGTCAGGTTTAGTTGTGTGATCTTGCGTGTGAGAGACAATTACTCCTCCTGCATCACGAACGAAGGCGAGGCTGAATCGGCATCGGGAAGATCATCGAGGGCGCTCAGTACAATATCCGGGGTGAGTACCTCAGGCAGTACCGTAGGATCGCTGCCATCGCCGGGGTAGAGCACATACAGCGGTACGCCGCTGCGGTCAAACTGCTCAAGGGCTTGCGTGATTTCCGGATCGTGGTTGGTCCAGTCGGCCCGGATAAGGTGTACGCCTTTCTCTTGGAAGGCTTCCTGCACGGCACGGGTATCGAGGGTCGTACGTTTGTTCACCTGACATGTGAGGCACCATGCGGCGGTGAAGTCGATAAAGACGGGTTCCCCCTCGCTCTGCAGGGCATCGACCTGCTCGGTGGAGAAGGACTGCCAGGTTGCATCTGGGGCGTCGCCCGAGGTGGCAGGTGCTGATGCGTTTGCGCCCATAAGCGAGAGACCAATGGCCCCGGCGGCTACGAGTCCGGCAGCAGTGCGCGAGATGGCCCAGGCACGGTCGCTCACCTGAAAGGCGGGCCAGCGACCAATGACCCAGCCGGCGATGCCAAACAAGAGGAAGCCGCCGAGTAGCAGCGCGACGCCGTCGATGCTGACCTGCTGTCCGAAGACCCAGACGAGCCACAGCGCGGTGGCGAACATCGGGAAGGCGAGCACCTGCTTGAACGTCTCCATCCACGGACCGGGACGCGGCAGGCGCTTCAGCATGTTGGGCGAGGCAGACAGCACAAGGTACGGAGCCGCCATGCCCAGGCCCAGCGCAGTGAAGATGCCCATCGCCTCAGGAGCGGTGAGCGTGATGGCGAACCCGAGCGCGGCTCCCATGAACGGCGCTGTGCAGGGGGTCGCTACGATCGTGGCCAGCACGCCCGTCAGAAACGACTCGCTGTATCCGGACGCCTTCTGTTTTACCTCGCTTCCAACCGACGTGAGCTTGAGCCCCACGTCAAAGAGCCCGGCAAGGTTTAGTCCGATACCTACAAAAAGTAGGGCCATGAGCGCAATAAAACCGGGCGACTGCAGCTGAAAGCCCCATCCGATCGACTCGCCGGCTGCACGCAGTGCTAGAAGCAGTCCAGCCAACACCCAGAACGAAGCGACCACGCCGAGGGCGAAGAGTCCGCCATGGCGACGCATGATGCGGGGCGTTTCGCCTGCTTTCTTGGCAAACCCGAGAATCTTCAGCGAGATAACCGGAAAGACGCAGGGCATTAGGTTTAAGAGGAGGCCGCCCATGAAGGCAAAGCCCAGCGCCCAGAACAGCGTCATGCCGCCCGATGATGTGGCTTCTTGCAATGCCGCAAGGTCGCCTTCGAACTCGCCCTCAACGGCTGCATCTACAGCCAGCGCGCGGTGGCGGCTGTCGTCGGTCCAGGCAAATCCTTCGGGGGCAACGACCACGCCACGCAGTGCCTCGGTGGAGCCGTCGGCATACTCTGACGCCTGCAGGGCCAGGTAGAGGGTATCGTCATCGCGCACGACGGGCTGCGGTGCTGTATTCGAGATGGTGCGCTTCTCCTCAGGAAAAAACAGCACGTCGTCCTGAGGGAGATCGGCGCCTGTCAGTTCCAGCACGAAACTGCCGTCGCTGTGATACGCGGCCGCCTCCACCTGATCTATGCGCTGTGGAAGCTGTGCTCGGGTCTCAGCAAACGCATCGGCCCACGTGTCGTTAAGCGCGGGCGCCTCCGCATCCACCTGTAGCGTCGTGCTGATCTCGTCGTAGGCGGATAGGCAAACATCTTCGCAGATCAGCCAGTCGGCGCGCCCTTCAATCGTGACTTCCGTGCCAGCCTCTAGGTCGGCAGGCGGGGTGATGTCGACCAGAAGCATGACCTCATCAGAATATCCGTAGGTCATGAGCGGCCCTTCCTGCTTACGGTCTGGATAGGGCCACTGGATGTCGCCCGCGGTAAATCCTTCGGGCAGATCCCAACTGATCGATGTGGCGAGTCCCGAATCGCCCGAGTTTTTCCAGTAGCTGTGCCAGCCGGGGTCCATCTCCAGGTGGAGAGCGACCGTAAATGATTCGCCGGGAGCCATCGCCTCTACTTCGCTCACGAGCGTGGCGTCGCTGTGTGGGCTCGTTTCATTGCTCTCTTCGGAGGTTGGTTGTGCCAAGAGTGGCAGGCTGCCCACAAGGAGCAGCAAAGCGGCGATCCATACAGGCCGCGTTGTTTTCCAAAAAGAAAGCTGAGGAAGGCAGTTCATAGGCAGAGTACTCGACGTGAATAGAGAGCCCGCGAGGCATATTCAAAACGACAGGACGATGCGCGGGTTCGCTACGCACCGTGAAGGATATCCATAATTGTTACTACAGGCTAGCTTGAGCGTTGGCATTTCTGGCCGTCTGGATGTATGTTTGAGTGGTCATTGGTTTCCCAAAACTGCCCGACGTTACATGCGATATCGTCTGCGACTCCTCGTTCCTGTCCTTTGTTTGTTGCTGGTCGTTCCATTTGGAGCCGAGGCGCAAGAAACGCCCTTTGGCTCTATGGATGTGTTTGATCTGGAATGGGTTACGGATCCGCAAATCTCCCCTGATGGCGAACAGATCGTGTATGTGCGGCGCGGCATGGATATCATGAAAGACCGCCGTACCGCCGAGCTGTGGATGATGGATGCCGACGGCTCGAATCATGTGAAACTAACCGACCGCAGCACCGACGAAACCAGTCCGCGCTGGTCGCCTGATGGGACGTACATTGCGTTTACCGCCGCCACCAACGACGAGGGCACGCAGATCTTTCTGCATTATGTAGATCATCAACGGACCGTCCAGCACACGCAGTTGGATGGGAGCCCGGGCAATATTGCCTGGAGTCCTGATGGCGACTACCTCGCGTTCACGAAGCATGTGTCTGAGGACGCGCCAACAGTCGTTGATCCACCCGAGGCGCCTGAAGACGCCGAATGGGCCGATGCCCCGCGCATCGAAACGCGCCTGGACCACGAGCTGGATGGCACCGGCACGCTGGATTACGGGTACAGCCACGTGTTTGTGGTTTCTGCGGAAAGCGGTCCGGTGCAGCAAGTTACATCGGGCGAATATCACCACGACAGCCAACCGGTGTGGACGCCCGATGGCGAGCATCTCATCTTTAGCGCCAACCGGCATGACAACTGGATGCATGAACGCCGTAACACCGAACTGTATCAGGTGCCCGCCGACAGCGGTGCCGTAGAGCCGCTTACCGACCGCTTTGGTCCCAACCATACGCCCGCCGTATCGCCCGATGGAGAAACGATTGCCTACCTCGGGTTTGACGACCAGGTGCAAACGTATCAGCACACCCAACTGTACACCATGGATCGCGACGGCGAAAACAGCACAGCCGTTCCGCTCGATCTGGAGCGCTCGGTGAGCGATATCACGTGGGATGAAGAAGGAGACGGCCTGTATCTGCAATACGCCAACGAGGGCGATGCGAAGCTGGCCTATACCACACTCGATGGCTCGCTCACCCCGGTTGCAGAGGGACTGGGTGGCACCTACATTGGGCGTCCGTATGCGGGATCCGCCGCGTACTCGGTGTCGAGCGACGGTACGATCGTGTTCAACCAGAGCTCGCTCTATCGACCTGCCGAACTGGCTCGCACGCATCACACCAGCGGCGACGTTGAGCAGCTCACTGACCTGAACGGCGAGTTGATGGAGCGCCGTGCGATGGGCAATGTGGAGGAGGTCTGGTACCGCTCTTCTGACGATGAGTACGACCTGCATGGATGGGTGATCACGCCGCCCGGATATGACAGCGAACAGAGCTATCCGCTCATTGTGGAGTTGCACGGCGGCCCAATTAGTCACTATGGACCGCACTTTGCGCCCGAGCTCCAGCTGTTTGCCTCTGCTGGATACGCGGTGTTCTATCCCAACTTTCGGGGCAGCACCAGCTACGGCGAAGCGTTTGCTAACGAACTGCAAGATGCCTTCTCGGGTGCCGAGTATCAGGACATCATCGACGGGGTAGACTATCTCGTCGAGGAAGGCATTGCAGCTGAAGACAGTCTCTACGTAACAGGCGGAAGCGCCGGCGGCACGGCCACGGCCTGGATTGTGGGACAGACCGACCGGTTCCAAGCGGCTGCGGTGCAAAAGCCGGTCATGAACTGGATCAGCAAGACGCTGGCCGCTGACAATTACTATGCCTATGCCGACTACCGGTATCCGGGGCAGGCATGGGAGAACCCGATGGATTACTGGGATGTGTCGCCGATCTCGCTTGTGGGCAATGTGGAAACCCCCACCATGGTGATTGTTGGCGAGAAGGATCTGCGCACCCCCACCTGGGAGGCCCGTCAGTTGTACCATGCCCTGAAGCTGCGCGATATTGAAACGTTGTATGTAGAGGTGCCCGATACTTACCACTTCATCGCCGACCGCCCCAGTCAGCTGATTACCAAGGTCGATCATATTCTGGCCTGGTTTGAGCGGTATCGGTGAGGTAGCAGGCTGATGAACGTGTTGGAGCGTCTGAAAAAGTTCAGGGCGGCGAGTGCTTCTACGAAGCGCTCGCCGCTTTGCATTTGCATGCCTAACACTGGATAATCCAGCAAACTTTTCTACATCACAATCAGCAAAAGCAAGGTGTGTATGTAGTGTGGGCGACATCTCTTCGAGACGTCTTGTATGCAAGTTCAGAGCTATATTTTGGAAGCTAACCTTAATGGATCGCCTCTCGATTTTGTGATAAGTCGATACTATTCAAGTTATTGAATATGAGATAAGGCCGGCATAGAAACCGCCCCTTTTCATTGTCGGCATACACACTACCCTCAAGGTTTCTGCACTCCTTATTCAACGGTGCGTACTTGCAATGTGTACGTACGGTGTGTGTATTGTATGTGTGTGGTACCGATAACGTCTCGTAATGTAGTGCTGTGGCCGTCTCGTTGCATCCGTTCCGTCTTATTTTGCTTGCGCTGTGTATCCTGCTACAGGCCGTTCCTGTTTCGGCGCTGAGCCTTGACCGTGGCGAGGTGTGCGGCCACGTTGTAGGTGCCGACACCGGAGATCCCCTCGTTAGCGCCACGGTGCATCTCACTGCGTTAAACAGACACGCTGTGGTAGATGGGGACGGCTATTTCTGCATTGCCCGCGTTCCTGCAGGTACCTATGAGCTTGAAGTCCGGCACATTGGAATGGCTACGGTGAACCGAACCGTCACGGTGCAAGCCGGGGAGTCGACAGAGGTGCGCGTTGAGATGACCAGCGAAGTGCTTCAAACGGCGGGGGTTGTGGTAACCGCGCAGGAAATAGGACGCTCCTCTGCGGTAGGCACGGCTTCGCGCATCGACCGCTCGGCGATTGAGCATGTACAGGCGTCAAGCCTGGCAGACCTCCTGGAGCTTGTGCCTGGCCAGTTGGCGAGCAATCCGAGCCTGGCTTCCCCGCAAGAAAGCTTGCTGCGCCAGGTGCCGACCACTGGTGATGCGGCGCGTGCCAATGCACTGGGTACATCGCTTGTATTAGATGGGTCGCCTGTATCTAACAACGCAAACCTTCAGGTTGATGTACCAACGCCTCTGCGCGATGCTACGTCAGACCGCCCCTCCTTTGCATCAACAGCGGGAGGAGGCGTTGACCTGCGCCGCGTAGCCCCAGATCAGATTGAGTCTATCGAGGTGATTCGGGGCATCCCATCTGCACGCCATGGCGACCTTACGGCGGGTATGCTGCTTGTAAACACACGGGCCGGCGCCATGCGCCCGGAGATCCGGTTACGCGCTAACCCAACGACACTTGACCTGGGCACAGCGGCTGGGTGGGAGGCGGGAAGTCGTACGGGGCTGAGCGTAACCGGTAATCTGGCGGCGTCTCAGAACGATCCGCGACAGACTCGCGACAGTTTTGAGCGCCTAACGCTGCAGAGCACGTGGAGTCAGTCGTGGTTAGATAACGAGCGTCTGCAAACTACCGTGCGGTTTTCCGGGCACCGGACCCTCGATGAGCGGCGCCGTGCTCCCGATGATGACCGATATGACCGGATCCGGTACAGCCTTGACCAAGGGATACGCGCCCACCTATCTGGAAACTGGCATCCAGACGCTCAACGGCGCACCGAAATCTCGTGGGATGCCAGCGTAGACTACAGCGAACAAGAGGGCTACTTACAGGAGCGCGTTACGCAGCAAGGGGTGTTTCCGCTTTCCGACGCGCGGGTGGATACCACGCAGCGCGCAGAGTTTGGGCCGTTGTCGTATCTCAGCGAAGTGACTGTACACGGCCAACCGCTTGATGTGTATACGCGCCTCGAAGCCGAACACACTGCCTTCGCGGGGGATTGGGTGCTCATGCCGCAGATCGGAAGTGAGTTGCGCTACAGTAACAACTATGGGCGCGGGCGGCAATTCGACCCACTACGTCCGCCCCGTATGCACTACTCCATGGGCGATCGCCCGCGCAGTTACCGCGATGTACCGGGACTGCCCATCTGGTCAACATACGCTGAGCTGGCAACGCACGGATCGCTTCTTGGGCGTCCGTTTGCGCTGCATACCGGGCTGCGCTACGACAACATCTCGCCAACATCGCTGCACAGCGGACGGTTTGGTGCGCTACTCTCTCCGCGTCTTAACGTACAACTCGAAGTGGTCGATGACTGGGCCGTGCAGGCAGGATACGGACGCATGGCCAAGGCGCCGTCAATGAACTTCTTGTATCCGGGGCCGCGATACTTCGACCTGGTTAACTTCAACTACTACCCGCAAGAACCTGAAGAGCGTCTGCTGATCCTGACAACCCGTGTGATAGAGCCTGACAACACATCTATGCGGGCCTACACCAATGATAAAGCAGAAATCGGGCTTTCCGGAACGCTTGGGAATGCAGATCTCTCGGTAACTGGCTTCAACGAGCAAACAGGAGGGGCTTTTGGCCTCACACTGCTGCCTATCACGTTCACGCTTGATCACTTCGATATCGATGAGTTTCGTGATGGAGCGCCCCCTGTTGTGAGCGAGTCTTCAGCACCGCCCGACACACTTGTGCGGGCGTATCACGCCCCGCAAGCTACGCGTGACATTGACTCCTGGGGCATTGAGTTCACTGCCGACCTGCCCGAGTGGTCTACCCTTCGCACCTCACTACATGTTACCGGGGGCTGGACGGTGACGCAGTTTAACGACCGAGCGCAGGATGTCGATACCAATGCGCTGTTTCGGACCCAACCGCCGCCTGAGCGCATCGGCGTCTACCAAAACCACGGCACCGAACGCGATCGTCTGGTGACGAGCCTGCGCTTCGTGCACCGCGTCCCTGAGGTGGGGCTGGTCGTGTCTATGCTCGCCCAGACGCTGTGGTGGGATCGAGAGCAACGCATTAACACAAACGACCGCCCAATCGCTTATCTCACACGCGAGGGGGACTACGTGCCGTTGTCTCAAGAAGAGGCTGCTGCACCGAAATACGACAACCTGGAGCGGATGCGGAGCGACTCGTACTATCGCACCGAAGACCCCCCACCGCTCTGGCTCTTCAATATGCGGCTCTCTAAGTCGCTGCCCGCCAACCTTGAACTGTCTTTCTTTGCGAACAACGTGTTCGCGAATCGTCCGCTCTATGAGCGAGACCGCACCACAGGGCTGAGCCGCCGCAATCCGCCTCTTTTCTTCGGCGTCGAACTCGTGGCTCGTCTGTAGTTTTCTTTCTTCAACATTGTCCCCGATACACTATGCACAAGCTGAAACTACTTTCCACATTTGCTCTGGCCATCGTGCTGCTTGTTGGGCTCGCCGCCTGCGACAGCGGGATGGACGAGGTTGCTCCGTTTGAGGTAGATGTACGTGTCACATTCCCCGACGACTACCCGGTGTCTGAAGCCGAGGGGGTTACCGTTACTGCTACGAACGACGAGCGCGAAGAGACACAGACGGCGGAAACCAACGCTGCAGGAGTCGCGACGTTTGAAGAACTGGTGCCTGGCCCATATGCCTTTTCGGCCACCCTTTCGATAGAAGGGGAGCGCGCAGCCGACCTGACGGGGTCGCCCGCTCCACGTACGCTCAACGCGAATCTTCCGCTTCAGAACCTGGAGGGCACGCCCTCGGAAGCAATCGAGCTACAGCTCAATGTAGCCGCAGCGGGCACGTTCGTTATCAAGGAGGTTTACTACACCGGCTCAGAAACGCCTGAAGGCGATACCTATTTTCGGGACCAGTTCATCGAGATCTACAACAACACCGATGAGCTGCTCTACGCCGATGGGCTTTACGTAGCCAGCATATACGGAGCGTCGGGCCAGATCAACCCCAATACCGAGCCTACGCCGTTTCAAGATGACCAGGATGCAGCATACGCCAGCAACGTGTGGCGCGTGCCAGGAGGTGGAACCGACGTTCCGGTTGAGCCGGGCGAGAGCCTCGTGATTGCGCAGCATGCTATCGACCATGCTGATGATCCAGACGGAAATCCGGCTAGCCCTGTTAATCTTGGCGATGCGGACTTCGAGATGTACACCGGGCGCGAGCAGGATATTGATGTGGCGGGCGTTTCTACCATGGAGCGGACGTACTTCACCGGAGGATTCTACTCGCTCGTTCCTGTTTTTGGACCGGCCTGGGTGCTTTTCGAAACCGATGACTTCGGTAGCCTGGAGCAGGTACCCGTCCCTGACCTCGATTTTCTGGATCCGCGAATTCGCGTGCCGAATGAGCTGATCCTTGATGGGTTCGAAGCGCTGCAGACCCCAACAAGCGACGACTTCAAGCGCCTCCCGTTGGATGTAGATGCTGGGTTCGTTGCTGCATCGGGCACGTACACGTCGGAGAGTGCACGACGCCTGGTGCAGCGTGAAGTCGACGGACGTCGCATCCTGAAGAACACCAATAACACAGGGAGCGACTTCGAGATCATTGGTACGCCTACGCCGCGTAGCTTCGACTAAACGCTTCGCAAAACACGCCCGGTGCACCCGCCTGATACACGGACACGCCTTTACAGGGCATGTTCAGGCAGATGCGCCGGGCGTACTTGTTTTCTGTACGTGGTTTATGTAGTTCATCATGCGCTTTGCTTTTCAAATCGGACTCGCATGCGTTCTCCTGATAAGCGGGCTGTCACTGACGGCTGGACTTTCCCATCCGGTCGGTGCGCAGCCTCTGACGGTGTCTGATGCAGTGTGGCATAGCCCAACATCAGTCCCTCACTTCGAGCGATACGGCGCGCCCCTGGATGCCGACGTAGGCCTCTGGCGGGCAACGAAAAACCCGGCCGGACTCGCTTCCGCTGTGCTCCCGGATCAAGGATGGGCGGGCCTCTCGTTTGCCGATATAGACGGCCCGCTTCATCGTCCACAACATCCGTCGGGCCTGCAACTGGGACAACTGCAATCAGAAGGCACGGCTACGCTCTCGGGATGGCAGGTCTACGGCGCGTTTGCGTACACGCGTCGCAACGACCGGCGGGTAGAGTGGTCGGCCATTTCGGATCCGCACGACCGCCGCGCCTACGTGTGGGCTGACTCTATCGGAGGCGCGTGGTATCGCAACCACGTCGACCTGGAGGCTGCATTCGCGTCCCCCAAGCTACTCGATCGCGTTTACGGCGGGGTGCGCATCCAGTACAGCGTAGGGCAAGGCGCCCGGCGTAACGACCCCCGCCCGCAGTATCGAACACGCACGGTAGACGTGCAGCCGGGGGTATCCGTTGGTTTGGGGGCGCAGCACGAAGTTGGAGCGCAAGCCGTGCTGCGCTGGCAAATGGAAGAGAATGAGTACGGGTTGTTTACGACCGACGACCCGTTTGTGTATCGTCTCAGAGGCTATGGCACGTTCGACCGTGCTCAGATCGTACGCGGGGAACGCAGAACGTCGGGCCCACGCTACGGAGGATCCGTGCAATATGCAGGCGCTGCGTCTGCGTGGCAGTGGGATGCGGGCATCACCTACACGACCGGAGAAGACGAGGTGCAGGATGGAATCCGGGCTCCTGCTTTTGGGGGCCGTCACAACGTGCAGGAGTTCCAGTTCAGCGGAGCGGCACAACGCAGCCGCTCGGCACTATCTGTGCAGCTGCGCGCCGACGCCGGCTGGTGGGAAGGGCGTGGGACCGATCCGGTGTTTCGTGCGGTCAATGTGATATCGGAGGATGCTCACCTGCAACTTGAAGCCTCTCTGTGGCCTGGCGAACGGCGCGCGCAGGCCAGCTGGGGCATTGGAGCGGCGATCCGGGGCGATGAGGTGCTGCGCCGGGACGTCGTGAGCCAGACGGAGTGGGCTGCAACAGCTCTGCAGACAACGGTTCGGGGATGGATACAGCATCAGATAACCTCTTCATTCGTGGCTCGTGTTCAGCCACAGGTTGGGTACTATCAACCGGTTGCCCACCGCTATGCAGCACAGTCTCCCACGCGTCTGACCTCCGAGATTGTCTACCCGGACTACGCCTACTACAGCACGGCTCGATGGGCTACGCGGATGCACATGGGCATTGGGTGGCGTTCTTCAGGCGCCGACTCGGACCGGCTCCGGCTGTCGGTGACGGGCGACTACAGCCGGGCACAAGCCCCCATCGAAGCATCACGCCGTGCACTCCGCATCACGCTGCACGTGCTTGGGCGATAACCATCTATCTAATTTTCTACTTTATGAAAACGTCTTTTACCATGCGCATCATTACTATGCACACCTCGTCTGGCCCTATTCGTGTTTCGTTGCTCATTGGAGCAATCGTTACGACGTTCCTGCTGACAGGCTGTGCATCCATCAGCCCAGACCTCGCGCAAGAGGAGACTGCATCGTGGCAAGAGGAGCCTTGCTTTCCTGTAGAACAGTTAAACGATGACGATCGTGCACTGGCCGACTCGCTTATGCGGGATGCCGTCAACTACCAGGCTCTGTACACGCTTGTGGGCGACTTGAAACCGATGAGTACGCTGGTGCAGAAACGATTTGCCCTGGCACGTCCCGACTCGGTAGTAGCAGGCGTGCGAGATGCGATGAAGGGGGAGGCAGCGCAAGCAGCCTATAACGATGCAGACCAACTGCACCGGGTGGCCGATGCGCTCTCCTGCGGGGCAGTCCAAACCGTCGTCGTTCCGTTCAACGCAACACGCGAGGGAAACCGCACCGTGCAGGCGCTTCTTGTGGATCAGCGCACTTTGGGACGCACACTGGAAGATGAGTCGCCCTTCTGGGGCCAGTGGGCCTTTACGCCGAATGCAGATCCAGCAACAATTATCACAACCGTAGAGCATGAGGCATCGCTCGACCGCTTCCGCGGATACGGATACCTGTTTGGATATCCCGAGCATGCCGTTACGTTTTTCGTGGAAGCGGCACGAACTGGGGAAGAGGAAGACACATTCGTTGAGCGTGACTTCTTCCACATTCCTACAGCAGAGGCGGAAACAAGCCGGTTCACGTATGCCGTGCCGGAAGGGTACGTGCCTGCCGAGCCAGACTCTACGATCCACCATCGGGCCATGGAAATTCTGAACCTGTATCGTGAGCGGCGTGCCCATCACAAGGAAGAGAACGACACACTGCAGCCGGTTGAACTACTGCGTGAATGGTACCGTGACAAACCTGAGCTTGACCCACGCCGTCCAGGCACAGAGTAAACCACTCAAAGATGATAGCGCTTGAAAGGGAGAACCACTGCCTCAACATTGATCTGTGAGAGAATGTAACCCGGCAATCCGCGCTGCACAGAAATAGAACTGGTGAACCTCTTATACGTCGAGCGGGGTTTACTGTCATCTATGCACTCGCACTCATCTATCTCCTTCAGCCCCATGCTACACCGAACCGTGTTGCTCCTTCTTCTTTCAGCGGCGATCGTCGTGGCAGGCTGTGCCGGAAATGACGATCTAGGCCCGATGCAGTCGCCTGATGGCGATCCGATTGTGGATGAGGACTTTCTAACGGCAACGATGTGGGATGATGGAAATGCCGAGATGGCCTTTTATCATGTCGAACGCAACCACACGCAATACGAAGAGGGCGTGTCGCAGTCTTTCATGGTGGGAAGCTACCTGGTCAAGCATGACTACAGCGTGGCCGATCAAACCAAAGCGGTTGGAGAGATGGATGGCGAGGCGGCGTTTAAGTATAGCCTGTTTCAGGAAATCGACGCGGGGTCATACGAACGCAAACAGAACTTCGTGGTCAACGCCCGGCAGTCCGATTTGCGTCCATTCAAAGAATCATTTACCAGTTACGATTGGTGTTCGAACATCTATCGCGAGTTAGCGGTGGATGCGTCGGGAAGCGCTTCGTTTATGATGCGCAGTGATGATTATGGCAACACCGATCGCACCTTCAATTACCAGATGGGCGCCTATACCCCAGCTCAACTGCCGGTTGTGATGCGTGCCCTTGCGTTCGATGATAACGACGAGCATGTCTTCCACGTAATGCGAGACGATGGCTCGTTTGTCCGTGCCACCGCCACCCGTGAAGCGACCGAAACAGTATCTCTGGAGCATCTCGAAGAAGAAGGCGAGCGGATCGCTGTGGAGTTCGAAGACGCCGTCCCCGGTCTGGTGACGGCGATGGATGTGTCTGAAATGACGTACTGGCGCAGCACTACAGACGATCGCACGCTTTTACGTGTGCGCGGCGAAGATGTCGAGTTTGAGATGAGTCTGGTAGAAACCCTGCGTACCGCCTACTGGGAAGAAGACATCTGGGAGCAGCTTGAGCATGTCGATTCTCATCCGTAAGCGCTGGTTGGCCGCTACGTCCAAAGACGCGGTACGTCCATACGGACATCAAACAGAAGCACTTCGCTGTCGGCTGTAGCAGCGAGGTTGAGCGCGTCGATGTGGGTAAGGCCCACGCCGTCGCCGGAGTGAAGGGTGAGGGTGTTGAGGGTGTCGGGGCTGGTTTCTATGGTGAGTTCGCCCTCAACCACCTGCACCCAGGCGCCGCGTCCGGCGTCAAGCGGATGCGTGGCGGTGTCGCCCGGAGCAAAGAGCCCGGCATATACGAACGCATCCGTGTTAATCGGCATTGTGCCTTCGCGTCCATCAGGCGAGACGTAGCACCGAAACTGCCCTTGACGCTCGGCGGGCGTATACTTCTTTTGTCCATAGTAGAAGTCGGTCCCCGCGCGATCAGGCACAAACCACATCTGGTAGTTGTGCTCGACGGTGTCGTGCAGGTTTTCTTCGGAGTGGATCATGCCGCGGCTTCCGGCGCTGATGAGCTGCATCTCGCCCGCGTTCACCTCGGCGGTGTGGCCCTGGTCGTCGCCGTGGGTGAGTGTGCCCGAGGATACGTACGTCAGGATCTCGGCATCGCGATGTGGATGCGCGCCAAAGCCTTCGTGGGGCTGGATGTGGTTCTCCACTATGACGCGCAGCGGGCCAAAGTGCACCCACTCGGGGTCGTGGTAGTTGGCGAAAGAGAACGTCATCCAGTTATCGGTCCAGCCCATGTCCTCAAACCCGCGCTCGTCGCTGCGGCGCAGGCGAATGGTGGGCGTGTTGGAGGCGGTGGTTGTGGACATAGCAGTACGGGGGCGAGCAGAGCGTATGATTTCTTGTGTTGCAACACACAAAAGGAGGGGTGGATTCCTTGTGTGGAGCCTGTTGCGTGTTGGTTACGTAATTCTTGTTCTGGATCGGAATGACTTGAAGGGAGGTATTTGCGACAGGTGCGACACGCCCCCAGCACCGCACTCGAACTTTCTGGCAAACTAAGACGCGGTGCTGGACAGCCCCCTTTTCAACTCGTACCCTGCATATCCATCTTTTGCCCGAATCTGTCTACTGTGTAATGCTCGACAAAGAACATGCGCTATGGAACGCTGGATATTCACGCATCGCCGGGTTGGATGAGGCCGGACGCGGCTGCTTGGCTGGTCCGGTGGTGGCGGCCGCGGTGATTTTGCCGCATGATGTGTCGCTGCCCACGGTAACCGATAGCAAAAAGCTCTCTGCGAAAAAGCGTATAACCGCCCGTGCAGCCATCGAGGAGCAGGCCGTTGCCGTGGCAGTAGGTATCTGCTCGCCCGAAGAAATTGACCGTTGGAATATCCTACAGGCGGCGCTCCGGGCCATGCAGCGCGCCACCGACGACTGCGTGCCCCGCCCCGACTATCTGCTCATTGACGGCAATAAATCTTTCAACGACCCGCCGTGTCCGCACGAGGCAGTTGTAAAGGGAGATGCCACCAGCCTTTCTATTGCCGCGGCGTCCATCATTGCCAAGACCGAACGCGATGCGATGATGCACGCGCTGCACGAGGAGCATCCCGAGTACGGGTGGGACAGCAATGTGGGGTATCCCACCAAAGCCCATTACGCTGCGCTGGATACCCATGGCACGACCCCGTATCACCGGCAGTCGTTTAAGCTGTCGCGTAGCGGGTGAGTTTGGGCCATAGATCGCCGGGAACGCAAGCGGTCCCCGGCTATGGGTTTGACTCATCTCGTGCCGTTCTGTAGCCCGGGATCAGGAGCGAAGCGGATATCCCGGGCGGCCATTGAACCACGCTAAACACGTACTCAAGACCTGTCAGATCAGATCTCTACCCGATACAAATCCTTTCTAGAGTTTGTAACCCTTCACGAACAGAGCGTTACCCACCGCTACTCATCCGGCCCGTCTACAATTTCGATTTCGATCTCTGCCACGCCCGCGTCGATCATGTTCAGCGCTTCGGCAGCGCTGCGCGAGAGGTCAAGGATACGCTCCTCTTTCTGGGGACCGCGATCGTTGATCATGACGGTGACGGTATCTTCTGTGAAAGGGCGCGTCACCTTTACATAGGTGCCAAACGGAAGCGTGCGGTGCGACGCCGTGAGGGCATCCGGATCGTAGGGTTGCCCGCTCGCGGTGGGGTTGCCAGCCAGGTCATCCGCATAATAGCTGGCCTGTCCAGTGGTGCGAAGCGTATCGGGCGATGTTTGGGCATACACGGCAGAGGCGCCAAGCCCTGCGGTTACAACCAGCGCGAGTGCAGCCCCCCAAAAGAGGCGAATCAGATGGTTCATGCGTGACATCCAGTTTAGAGAAACGAAGGATAGAAACAGCGCGCGTGGGTAGCTACCACGAAGAAGCGCCGCCGTTGGTCGAAGATGCGTCCTGGTCGTTGCTACCGTTCACGATTTCCAGCGTCACCTCGGCAAGGCCATCATCGATCATGTTGATCTCGCGGGCTGCACGACGCGACAAGTCAATCACGCGCCCATCCACAAACGGCCCCCGGTCGTTGATGCGCACAACTACCGAAGCCCCTGTATCGACGCGTGTAACGCGCACCTCCGTATCAAAGTCGAGTGTGCGATGCGCTGCCGTCAACGCCTCAGGGTCATAGGTTTCGCCGTTGGCCGTGGTGCGCCCGGCAAACTCATCGCCGTAAAAGCTGGCAATGCCATCAGGTGTCTCGGCCACCTCAGAGGGCGGTGCGGTGCAGGCCGTTGTAACAAGCAGCAGACCGGCCATCAAGACAACACGAATAGAAACAGGCATACACAATACCAGCGGTGACCAAAAACAAAAAGTGCCAGGGCGTGCCGAACATAGGCTGGACATTGAGCACCCGTCCGAGTCAACCAAGTCAATCAAACGAACACGCAACTACCACGCCAGGACATTCGTATTTTACAATCCGAATTACTCAATCACAACCCTGATCTTCATGACACGTCGTGAGTTAGCCGTGCAGGGCATGGATTGTGCCGGATGTGCACGGAGCGTGGAAGGAGCGGTCCAACAGGTTGATGGTGTTGCAGGGGCCCAGGTGCGTCTGTTGAGCGGCAAAATTGTTGTCGATGCCGAAACGGGCCGGGATCCCTGGGCCAATGTCGAATCCGCCATTACACGCGCGGGGTACGAAGTGGCCTCTGCAGATACGCCTGAAGTGACTCAATCGCACACGCGTCGCTCGTTCGGGCTGTTAGCCGGGGTGGCGGCTGTTGTACTCGCGCTGGCTGTGCTTGGCCACGGACTCGGCGTGTTTCACTGGATCGAAGACACCATTCCGGCTCCCCTCGGCTGGTTGGGCACACTGGCGCTGGGCTACCCCGTGTTCAAAAAAGTGGCCGCAGCGACCTGGAATCGAAACGTCATTGCCCACACGCTCATGACCGTGGGCGTTATCGGCGCATTGGCCACCGGAGAGTGGGTCACAGCACTCATCATTGTCATTTTTATGCGGTTGGGCGATTACGTAGAGTCGTTCACCACCAACCGGGCTCGTGGCGCCCTGCGTTCGCTCATGCGCCAGGCTCCGCAAGAAGCGCGCGTTATTCGGGGAGATGCAGAGCGCACCATCTCTGTTGAGGCCGTACGTCCTGGCGATACCGTTGTGGTACGCCCCGGCGAAACGATCCCCGTCGATGGCACCGTGATTGGCGGACATGCCACCATCAACCAGGCGGCCATCACGGGCGAGAGTATGCCCGTAGAGGCCACCGAGGGCGCCTCCGTGTTTGCCGCCACCGTAGCCCAGGGCGGCCATTTGCGCATCCGGGCCGAAGACACCGGCACCGATACCACGTTCGGACGCGTCGTGCAGATGGTTGAGGAGGCCGAGGCCCATCAGGGCCGCATGCAACGCTGGGCCGATCAGTTTTCGGGATATTACTTGCCGTTTGTCGCGGTGGTAGCAACCGGTACGTATCTCATTGGCGGGAGCGTTATGGCCACGGTGGCTGTGCTCGTGGTGGCGTGCTCGTGTGCATTTGCGCTGGCTACGCCCGTTGCCATGCTGGCCGCCATTGGCACCTCGGCACAGCGCGGTCTTCTCATCAAGGGCGGCAAATACCTTGAGCGACTGGCCCAGGCCGATGTGCTTCTGATTGACAAGACCGGCACGCTCACGCTGGGCGAGCCGCAGATCACCGAGGTGGTACCGCGTAACGGATACGCTGAGGACGAACTGCTGCGCCTGGCTGCTGGAGCCGAGCACTACTCCGAGCATCCGCTGGCTGCAGCTGTGCGACACGCCGCCCATGCACGCGGCCTCACCGCATCTACGCCCAGCGACTTCGAGGCCCTCCCCGGACGCGGCATCCGCGCGCAGGTGGAGGCGCGCACAGTGGTGGTGGGTAACGCCAACCTTGCCGCCACCGCTGACCTGCCCGACCTTCCGACCGACCAAACTCCGCTGTATGTGCAGGTGGATGGCACCCTGGCCGGCTGGCTCCTCGCCGCCGATGCCGAGCGAGCCGGCGCCGTGTCGGCTCTGCAAGCATTGCGGGATCGTTTTGATCACATCGAAATCCTCACAGGCGACCGCCCTGCCGCCGCTGCCGCTGTCGCCGAGCGCACCGGCGTATCGTACCAAGCCGAGTTACTTCCTACTGATAAGATTGAGGCCGTACGGGCGCACCAGGCCGCCGGGCACACCGTCGTGATGATTGGCGACGGCGTCAACGATGCGCCGGCTCTGGCACAAGCCGATGTGGGCATTGCGATGGGCGGCATTGGCACCGATGTAGCCATTGAAGCGGCTGATGTCGTACTTATGCGTGAAGACTGGGCTCTCGTACCCATGCTCTGCACCACCGCCGACCGTGCCATGGGCGTCGTTAAAAGCAATCTGATGCTGACCGCTGTTTACAACGTGGTTGCGTTGTCCGCAGCAGCCGGCGGTGCTCTTCCCCCTGTTCTGGCAGCTGCCATGCATTCGATTCCCGACCTGGGCATTCTGGCGAACTCCTCACGCCTGCTCCGCCAATCGCCTGATGCGTAGCGCGATGAGTTTCGGGGCCGTGTCATTACGAGCGAAGCAAAACGCCTTGGCCACAGCGAGAAAGTGTTCGTTCGCTACCGCTCACAGCGCCACGTCAGCCGCAAGTGCCCTCCTCGCGATGAAAAGGTTGGCTCATACCATTCAGTGTGACGAAGCCCTATACTGTTTCTCCTTCTTTCCTTTGTAGCCACTCCTTCCAAGTAACGATACCCTTTCGATTTTCGGGGGTGATGTTCTTCCCATTTCGAAATGCACGAGCCACTTCTCCCGGAAATGGAAGCCGAAAGATGCTTTTAGACTTCTGTTTTAGCTCCATCCACTGATCTGAAAAATAGCGGAGGGTGCTAATTTCGGGCCCTCCAAACTCAGGCAATCGACCCGTATCTCCCGCCTGAAGATGTTCTACGATTTGATTGGCGACCTCTCGGGAATCGACAGGCTGTGCTTGAAAATCCGTCGGTAAGAATGTAATGAGTGGGAAACGCATGGCGGCTGCAATCAGCTGGTACACCAGCGAATGAAATTGCGTCGCTCGAAGGATAGCATGCGGAACATCAGCTTCTTTAATCGCCTGCTCCGCCAACAATTTGTGACGGTAATAGCTAAACGGTATATCCTCAATACCTACGATTGAGGGGTACAAGAAGAGATCTACGCCAGCTTTCTCAGCTGCCTTAAGCATACGTTTCGTTCCACCAACGTCTACCTTTTTTGATCGTCGTCCAGGGCTTGTCGCTGCATGCACGACAACATTCACTCCGTTTACAGCATCGTTGATTCCATCACCAGTTGATATATTGCCTTCGCTCCACGCTATGCCTCGACCAGCATCATCCGGCTGAGGTCTACGACTTAAGATTCGTATGGAGTCTACTTTGCCTCTCGCTGCATCCACAAATGCACTGCCAAGCGTACCGGTACCGCCCGTAATTAGAACTTTCATGGGTGCTGCTTTCTGATGAAAGGCCTCTAATGACGCTATCAGCATAGCGTTTCAAACATGAAAACGTTACGTTGACGCTTGTAAAACAGCATTGAAGAATTTTTGTCTCGGTACCAGAGTTCAACGTTTGCTACTATCAAGTGACGCTCTGATCCTGTCAAGCATAGATGAGCACATAATCTATTCAACTTCTCTCTGCCCTGGACACAAAAAAACGGGACGCCCCCTGAAGGAAGCGTCCCGTTAACGATCTAATCCCTAAGCAGCCACGACAGGCACCTAAAAGTCCATGTCGCTCATGTCAGGCATGCCGTTGCTGCCTTTGTTCTTCGACGGACGGCTGGCAATGACCGATTCGGTGGTGAGGAGCAATCCGGCAATCGAGGCCGCATTCTCAAGCGCACTACGCGCAACCTTCGTCGGGTCGAGAACGCCCTGCTCAAGCAGCGGGCCGTAGATGTCGGTGCGCGCGTTGTAGCCGAAGTCACCTTCGCCTTCTTTCACGTGCTCCACGACGAGTGAGCCCTCAAGGCCGGCGTTCGAGGCAATCTGGCGGAGCGGCTCTTCGAGGGCGCGGCGCACGATCGAGATCCCAATCTTCTGATCCTGGTTCTCTACGTCGAGAGTGTCGAGAGCGTGCAAGGCACGGAGGTAAGCCACACCGCCTCCGGGCAGTACGCCTT
This sequence comes from Natronotalea proteinilytica, assembly GCF_055379935.1. Lineage (NCBI taxonomy): Bacteria > Pseudomonadati > Rhodothermota > Rhodothermia > Rhodothermales > Salisaetaceae > Natronotalea > Natronotalea proteinilytica. The sequence goes on from NZ_AP043947.1 coordinate 1,105,231, forward strand.
CTTCGATGGCCGCACGCGTGGCGTGGAGCGCATCCTCAACGCGGGCTTTCTTCTCTTTCAACTCCGGTTCGGTCGCTGCACCCACTTTCAGCACCGCTACGCCACCGGAGAGCTTCGCAAGACGCTCTTGCAGCTTGTCGCGGTCGTAGTCTGAGGTCGCGTTCTCGACCTGCTGACGGATTTGGTTTACCCGTGCCTTGATCTGGACCTCTTCACCCGCGCCATCCACAACCGTTGTCGTGTCTTTGTCAATTGTGATACGGCTGGCTTGGCCGAGATCGTTGAGCGTGGCGTTTTCAAGACGGTAGCCTTTCTCCTCACTGATAACGGTGCCGCCGGTGAGGACCGCCAGGTCTTCGAGCATGGCCTTGCGGCGATCACCAAAGCCAGGCGCTTTCACTGCAGCCACTTTCAGCGTGCCACGCAGTTTATTCACCACGAGCGTGGCGAGGGCTTCGCCTTCGATGTTCTCCGCGATGATGAGCAACGGATTGCTCGTCTGCGCGACCTTCTCCAGAATCGGAAGCAGGTCGTTCATCGACGCGATCTTCTTATCGTGGATCAGAATCCGCGCGTCTTCGAGGTTCGCGACCATGTTATCGGAGTCGGTCACGAAGTAGGGCGACAGGTAGCCGCGGTCGAACTGCATGCCTTCCACGACGTCCAGTTCGGTGTCGAGGCCCTTTGCTTCCTCTACCGTAATGACGCCGTCTTTGCCGACGCGCTCAAACGCATCTGCAATAAGTTCGCCAATAGCAGTGTCGTTATTGGCTGAGATCGTAGCGACCTGACTGATGTCTTGCTTGCCGTCCACCTCGCGGCTAAGCGCGCCGAGTTCCGCCACCACAGCCTGCACAGCCTGGTTAATTCCGCGCTTCAGATCCATCGGGTTGGAGCCGGCGGTTACGCTACGCAGCCCCTGCGTCATGATGGCTTGGGCAAGCACGGTGGCTGTAGTGGTCCCATCGCCCGCGATGTCAGAAGTCTGTGAGGCGACTTCTTTGAGCATCTGCGCGCCGATGTTTTCGAGGCGATCTTCAAGTTCAATTTCTTTGGCGACGGTGACGCCGTCTTTCGTGACGGTCGGAGCACCAAAGGACTTCTCAATGAGTACGTTGCGGCCTTTTGGGCCAAGGGTAACCTTTACCGCGTTGGCAAGGGTATCTACGCCACGCTTCAATGCATTGCGGGCCGTGGTGTCAAAAACGATTTGCTTCGACATAGGAGTTTGATATATGGTATGTTGTGGGTTGGGGAAATCTCTGGAGAGGACCGCGTGGTACCCTTCGCTAATCAGTGAGACGACCCAGGAGGTCAGACTCTTTCATGATGAGCAACTCGTCGTCGCCAATCATGACATCGGTGCCGGCGTACTTGCCGTAGAGCACGCGGTCGCCTTCGTGTACACTCATTTCAACGTGTTTGCCATCTTCAGTGCGGCCGGGGCCTACAGCGATAACGGTGCCTTGCTGCGGCTTTTCTTTGGCGGTATCGGGAATAAACAGTCCGCTTGCAGTTTGTTCATCGGCAGGAATTGGACGAATCGCGACGCGGTCGCCCAGGGGTTTGAACTTGGACATAGGGATACGGGGTGATTATTTGTAGAGGTACATGGTTTGTGCAAAGCGGCCAAAACACAAACTCGGCCTGCAGCACTTCAAATTGCCCGCAAAGCAATCCAAGTACCAATGTGAAATGAACCGTTTTGATTTGCAGAAACTGCACACAAAGAGGGGCGTGAGGACCGGCGGCAGTCAGGGTGGCAGGACGGAAGGACTCGGATAGATATGCGTGCTGCCAGAATGCCCTGTCACCGTGGCATTCTCATTTCGGAGAGCGCAGCGGCTAGGTAGCGAAGGACAAATTGTCGGGTTCATCCTTCTGATTATTCGTGAGCAGTGCGTGTTTCTTCGGTGAGGGCCTGTAGCGCTTTGATTTGTCGCTGTTCGCGCTGATCCTTTTTGTGGAGGGTAGGAGGGGCAACGCGCTCCTGACATTGATCGGCGGTGAGTGGGCAACGCTCGCACGTAAGATTTACCGTCATGCGTTCTACGGCGGGGTCGTTCGCAAAGCGGACCTGCGATCGGAACGTATCGTCAAGCAGAAAGCCGATGGATACGCAGGAGTTGGTGGTGGGCTTCAGGGCCAGCGGGCGGGCGGTGGAGAGGGTGAAGAACTCGGCATCGGTGTTCAGGAAATACGACCGTTGTGCTCGAATCGTGGGTGGCGCCACTTCGGGGTCGTGGGGGTGCGCGCCATTGGACTGCGCGGCGGAAAGGTCTTTGAGCAGTTGAATGGCGGGCCACCGCTGACAGTAGTGTTCGCGTAGGCCAATGCCGTGGGGTACGGGGATGCCTGACAGGTTCAGAATCTTTGTGAGGTGGTAGTCGGGCGAGCCCTGTTCGTGGTGGAAGCGCAGGAAGAAAAACGCATCGAGGTCGAAGTGGTGCGGGATGAGTTGGGTAAGACGGTAGTAGAACATTTCGGGCGTGGCCTCGAACCGCTCCATCTGCGCATGCAGTGCCGCGCCTTCGTCCCACGCGGGCATGTCGAACCAGTCGTGCAGGGCGTGCAGCAGTGACGGTTCATCGATAAGCAGCGCTCCGGCGACGTAGGAGGCTTTGAAGTTGTTGAGGACCTGCTCGAACGACTCGGCGCGAATCCACGAGGAGGTGCGGGCGCGCTCGTCGGCTTCGAGGGTCAGGTAACCGAGCTCGCGGGCATAGATAAACGCACGCTGAATGGGCATCAGGTCGCCGTTTACATAGAGCGTGGGGCCCGCCTCGGGCACGTACACTGATCGGAAAGGATGCAGATCGGGGTGATCGGGCAGCCGGTCGAGGTTGATGGTGTAGCCATGGTCGTTTTCGAGGACGGCGCGCAGCGTATCGTGAGAAATAGCCGTGCCCGGTGCCCAGTCGTGGGCGTCGCGGAGGGCGTTGGCTTCAGCTTCCAGGTCGGGGAAGTAGTTGTTGTGCAACTGCTGGTAGGAGCGCAGCGCAGCAAACAGGAAGTGCTCGACCTGCATGTCGTAGGTGCGCCCGACCTCTAAGAACGTACGGATGAGCGCGCCTGCTCGCGAGGGCGCGTCCGACACCAGCGAAAACACATCGTGCGGGGCGAGCCCGAACAGCTCAAACGGAAACTCCTGGATAAACGACGAGCTGAACATCTCTTTGAGCGGGTCCAGCTTATCGTCTACGTTGAGCGACACAAGGTCGTCGTACGGCACATCGAACGCCTCGGCGAGCGCGAGCAGCTTGTCTGGGTTTGGATACTTCTTGCCTTTCTCGATCTCGCTTAGATACGACATCGACAGGCCCGAGCGCTCCGAGATTTCTCGCAGCGAGGCGTTTTCCTCTTGCCGCAGCGTACGCAGCTTCAGACCAAGAATGAAGCGCAGGTTTTCAGGACGAATGGCCATGGAGGCAGCAGGATTGGTGGGCAGAAGCGCCGGATCCAATTATTCGCTGCTAGCGAAGTTTCTTTAAGCAGCTGTGAATGCTCCAAAAGTGGACCTGATAATATCCTCTGGTAGCGAAATTTCGCTTGACAGGTAGTTTCGCAGTTCATATACATGGTAGTGCATTCATGATCGACACCCAGGGGCCAAACCATACAGCACGTTATGTCTACTGCATCGCTCGACGTTCAACCGTCAACTACTACATGGACCAAACTCGCCGACGGCGTTGAAATCAATGAGGCGGCGCTTACATCGCAGGCCAGGGCGCTGCTCACCGATGAGGTGGTGGCTTTGCTTGCGAAGGCGCACCGCCGCTTTGAGCACGAACGCCAGACGCTTCTTGCCGCGCGCCGCACCCGCCAGGCTTCCTACGACGATGGCGCCGTGCCCGGATTTCTGCCCGAAGAGGAGCATCCGGAGGCGCACACCGACTGGCAGGTGAATCCGCTCCCCGAGGATCTGCTGCAGCGCCGCGTGGAGATCACCGGCCCGGTCAACGACCCGAAGATGGTGATCAACATGCTGAGCCGCACCGACGACGGGCACCGGGCCGATGCTGCGATGCTCGACTTCGAGGACGCCATGAAGCCCACCTGGCCCAACGTGATGCAGGGCGTGCAGAATGTGAAAGAAGCCGCCGAGGGCACGCTTAGCTTCACAAAGACCGACGCCGACGGGAACGCGCTCAAGGAGTACGCCATCAATCCCAGCGACATGCCACTCCTGATGGTGCGGGTGCGCGGCTTGCACCTGTACGAGTCGAACCTGCTCGTAAACAATATCCCCGTATCGGGCGGACTGCTCGACCTGGTGCTCACGGCCTACCATACGGCGCAGACGCTCATCGATCAGGGCAAGACGCCGAAGTACTACATCCCGAAGGTTGAGCACTACGAGGAAGCCCGCTGGTGGAATACGGTACTGTCTTTTGTAGAGAAGGAATTGGGCATTGACGACGGCACCATCAAAACTACGCTCCTGATTGAGACGCTGGGGGCAGCCTTTCAGATGGAAGAGATCCTCTACGAGATGCGCACGCATGCGGCGGGGCTGAACGGTGGGCGCTGGGATAAGATTTTTAGCGACATCAAGGTGCTCAAAACACACGACGATCGCATCATGGCCGACCGCAACTCCATCGGCATGAACCGGTCGTGGATGTCCAACTACGTGAAGCAGCTCATCCGCGTCTGCCATACCCACGGCGCATTCGGCATGGGCGGCATGGCGCCGCAAACGCCCGGACGTACCGAGGAAATGCGGAAGCAGCAGGTCGAGAAAGTGGTTGCCGACAAAGAGTTTGAGGCGTCGATTGGACACGATGGCTGCTGGGTGTCCCACCCGTACTTCATCGGTCCGGCGATGAAGCCGTTCGACGAAAAGCTCAACGAGAAGGGAGCGACGAATCAGCTCGATGTGATTCCCGACCTGCCCGACCAGCCCGACCTACTCCCCAAATCCACCAGTCCGAAGACTCTCGACGGCGTGCGTGTGAATGTGCGTGTGGCCATTGGATACATGCAGGGCTGGGGCAATGATTATGGATGTGTGGCGTGGGACAACCGGATGGAAGATCTGGCCACCTTCGAGATTTCGCGTGCCCAGGTGTGGCAGTGGCTCCACCACGAGGTCACCCTCGACGATGGCACCGAGGTTACGCCCGCGCTGGTAACCCGCATCTTCGACGAAGAGATTGCCGTCATCGAATCTGAAGTCGAGGACGCCATGGAGGGCGCCTCCGACGAAGCCATCGAAGAGATGTGTGCATCCTTTCGGGTGGCACGAGCCTGTGCCGAGGATATCTTCCTTGAAGATCAGTTCCGCGCGTTTCTGACGTGTGCCTCCGAACGCTTTGGCGACGAGGCTCACAAACAGACGCTGCTTGAAGAAGACTCTTGTGTGTAGGCGCAGGGGCTAAGTAAGATGAGCAAAAGAACCTTTGATTATGTCATTGCGAGGAGCGCCAGCGACGCGGCAATCTTGTGCCTTCAAACGGGGTGACACTGCCCAATCGCAAAGCATGAGATCGCACCCCAGGAGTACTCGGGCTACGCCCAGCGCCGCGTCGGTCGCAGGCTCCCTCCTCGCGATGACAAGGTGTAAACTTCTTGTTGACTTACTTAGACGCCCTGTATTCCTACGGCCCGGTTGAGCCTGTCAGCCCTCCCGGTTCCGAGTAGCGAACCCCACCAACCAATCATCGACTTGTCCAGAAACGGACATCACCTTACCACGAGGTACTATTATGAAAAACTCAACCCCCTTATCCAACGAAGCGCGTATTGAGGCGCTGGAGCAAGACTGGGCCAGCAACCCCCGCTGGGAGGGCATCAAGCGCGAGTACACCGCCGAAGATGTGATTCGCCTGCGCGGCTCCTTCGATATGTCGTACACCCTCGCCGAGCGAGGCGCCAACCGCCTGTGGGACTTGCTTCACAACGAAGACTACGTGGCGGCCCTGGGCGCGCTCACCGGCAACCAGGCCATGCAGCAGGTCAAAGCCGGACTAAAGGCCATCTATCTGAGCGGCTGGCAGGTCGCGGCCGACGCTAACCTGTCGCGCCAGATGTACCCCGACCAGAGCCTCTATGCTTCGAACAGTGCGCCCGATGTGGTGCGCCGCATCAACAACACGCTGAAGCGTGCCGACGAACTGCATCACGCCGAAGGCCAGGGCGACGACACCTACTGGATGGCCCCCATCATGGCTGATGCCGAGGCCGGACACGGCGGTGTGCTGCATGCCTTTGAACTCATGAAGTCCATGATCGAGGCGGGCGCCGCAGGCGTGCATTATGAAGACCAGCTGGCTGCCGAGAAGAAGTGTGGCCACCTGGGCGGTAAGGTGCTCATCCCCACGCAGCAGTTTGTGGAGGTGCTTACTAGCGCCCGTCTGGCTGCCGACGTGATGGGCGTGCCTACGCTCATTGTAGCCCGCACCGATGCCGACAGCGCCACCCTCCTGACCAGCGACGTCGACGAGCGCGACCGTCCGTTTATCACGAGCGAGACGCGCACCAGCGAAGGCTTTCATCGCATCTCAGGCGGACTGGAGATGGCCACCGCGCGCAGCCTGGCGTATGCACCGTATGCCGACTTGCTCTGGTTTGAAACCTCGAAGCCCGACCTGGCGGAAGCGAAGGCCTTTGCCGATGCCATTCATGAGCAGTATCCCGGCAAGATGCTGGCCTACAACTGCTCGCCCTCGTTCAACTGGAAGGCGCACCTCGACGACGCCACCATCGCCGCCTTTCAACAGGAGCTGGGCAAGATGGGCTATGCGTTCCAGTTCATCACGCTGGCAGGCTTTCATGCCCTGAACCACAGCATGTTCACGCTTGCGAAAGGCTACAGCGAGCACGGCATGACAGCATATTCTGCGTTGCAGCAGTCCGAGTTCGAAAGCGAGGCCGACGGCTATACGGCTACGAAGCACCAGCGCGAGGTGGGCACCGGCTACTTCGATACCATCAAGAACACGATCACCGGCGGCCAATCGGAAACGGCTGCCATGAAGGGCTCGACCGAGGAAGCGCAGTTTGCGTGAGCCGATTCCTCTGCGTGCTTGCGATCAAGAATCACGGAACGGGGTGCTCCGAATCGGTGGAGCACCCCGTTTTTGGTTGTAGGCTGGATGTGGTGGCGTGTCAAACCTGAAAGCTAGTGTACCTGGACAGCGAGGTGCCCATCGCGGTGGAGTTTGTTTGGCTTTACGAAAGAGACAAGGTCTGTATGATGCCCCACAAACCATATGTCATGGTGAGCGCAGCCGAACCATCTCCCCGACGCTCAGCAGGCTCTGATCGATCGAGCGGCCCTGCTCATGTCGAGGGAGATCTTTATTCGCTACGCTCATCAGTCGCTTCGCTCGTGTCAGGACTCCGCGTCTCCTAGGCGGAGCCGCTCCGCTCAAGATGACAACATAAAACGGGGGCGTTGTGCACCCAAACAATCAGGTGTGACAGACCCGTGGCAGCTATTGAGGCAGCGTCACATCCGCCAGTTCGGCTTCGACTTCTGCACGGCGATCCTGTAGGAACGGCGGCAGCATCAGTTTCTCACCAAGCGCATCCGTTGATTCGTCATGCAAGAACCCAGGCGGATCGGTCGCAATCTCGATGTTGATACCGCTTGGCGAGCGGAAATAAATGGAGTGGAAGTAGTTACGGTCTTTCATCGTGGTGGGCGCATATCCCGCCTCGGTAAGCGCAGCACGCAGTTCTTCCTGGTGGTCGTCATCGTGCGCCCGAAAGGCCACGTGATGCACCGTGCCATAGCCCCAGCTTCCCTCATGCATATTGGGTTCGTTGTACACGTCTATGTACCGGGCGTGTGTAGCATCGGGAGCCACGTAACGCGTCCAGTCGCCATCCTGCGGTGTGGGTTCGTAATCGGCCTCCTCATACCCCAGAGCCTCAAGCACGTCAAACGCGTCTTGTGCATTGTTGGGATGCAACGTGACGCTATGAAACCCACGGAGGGCATGCTCAGCGGGCACATCGTAGCCATCCCATGGCGTTACCGTTTCCGCGTGACGGGTGTCGCCAATGAGTTCGAGGGGCTGCCCGTCGAACGCATGCAGCCGGATGACGGGCGCTCCGAAGCGTTCGGTGAGCGGATAGGTTGTTACTTCGTGCGCTGCGAGCCGCTTCTGCCAGTAGGGCACGGAATCTTCCGGAATGGCAAACGCTGTCGCGGTGGCCTGTCCGCGTCCAACTTGGCCTTGCTGGATGCTGTTATGCGGCTTGAGTGTCATGACTGTGCCCGGTGTGCCCACCGCATCAGCAAAGTAAAAGTGATACATGGTGGGCCCGCGAAACGCTTCCGAGGGATTGTTGAACAGCACGGTTTGCTTCACCAGGCGCAGCCCCAGCACGCCGCTGTAAAAGTCAATGCTGCGTTGCGGGTCATCTGCATACGCAGTTACGTGGTGCAAGCCAGGAACAGAAAGAGACATAAGCACACGGAAAGTATTAAGAGAGCAATCGTAACGGGTTACGTAAAGATGCAGAGCGAGTGACCATAAATGCAATTCGAGGCGTCCCTGTCCTTTTTTCATGGTGCGCGACGGCCCATTAGCTGATGTGCGGGGGCACCGGCTCAGAAATACTATAACAGGGCGTGTGTTCTAACAGCCTCTAAGCACGCCGATAGAGGCGTTTCTACCGTACGCATGGGTAGAAACGTGACTGCAACGTACCGAAGCAGGCGCCTCATCACTGCCCTTCTTGCTAAGAAACGAAACAAAACCGTATCAGCCGACACTAAACAGTGGATTTATGCCCTTTTGATGACCGGTGTAGTGCTCTTTTGGCGCATTGGGCATTATACTTGTTAATTGTAATTACCCGGGCTCCTATCATGGATCTGCTTTTTATACCTTCTATGACTGCTACATTTCTTCTTATCGCATTCTGCTGGCTTCTTCCTCTAACCGTGATAGGATGGTTGTATGTTCGGGATGTGTTCAACGCCCCCTCGATGCAGCGCACCCCGTCAGAAACGACCCAAACCCCAGTCGAAGTTACTCTGGACGACGCTTCGTGGATGGCTGTGGCCGAGGACGTAGTCCATGTGCCAGCGACTACCCGGGTGTACCGCGTTGATGTGGCCGAAGGGCGCGCTGTGGTACGTGTCCACACTCCCAATGGTACGACCACCTACCGAGAGTGCACTTGGTTCTTGAACTGAACCGTCTTCCAGGCGCAATATGCCACCTCACACGTACCTGTGGCGTAGCGCTACGGTGTATACAGATCGTGGTTGGCCCTCGTGTATTGGACGTGCCAAGTTCAAAGGAAGGGCGCTAAGATCCGTCCGCCCCACGTGTCGATGGACCAATGCCCCTCCGCGTCGCCACGCTTGCTGGGACGTTTCAGCATCCCCAATCCACCCTACCTGGTTTCTTTATCTCGGGGGTACGTTGGACGCAGGGTAGGGATAAGTAGGGGAGCTCGCCTCCGGTTGCGTTGTGCATAAGCCGTAAGGTAACGAAGAGGGTGCAGATAGAAGACCTGGACACGGCACTGTGCGCTGCGGAGTCTGTATGTAAGGTGTTCTCCACGTGCACGTACCAAGCCAGCGTCTTTTTGTCCGTATGACCACCTCGCTCCGCACTCGGCTTTCGACGCTGGCTAAAGCCGGGCTTGCTGTGCTCGTTGTGGGGGCGCTTGTTCTGTACGTAGACCCCCAGGCCATGGCAGCTACCATTCGGGCTGCCAACCCGTGGCTGTTGGCGTTATCTGTGGCAATGGTGATACCCAATCTATGGGGCAATGCACGCGCCTGGGCGGCCCTGATGTCGCCCCTTATGCCGCAGATGGAGCGCCGTACACTGTGGCGAGCAGTGCTGGCTGGATTTGCCGTGGGGTTCTTCACCCCGGCACGCATCGGCGAATACGCGGGCCGCGCATTCAGCGTGGCATATCCCAACAAATGGTCCGTTACGGCGACCGTATTGCTGCAACGCCTTATCGATTTGGTCATCGGACTGTGGGGGGGTACCGTTGTGCTGGTCTATGTGTGGCACACCGGATGGCTGCCGCGTGAGGTCGGGTGGGGCATTGGATGGGGCGTCGTACTCATCGGCGGAATCGGCTTTGCCGCATTCGTAACTGCCGGACTGCTTGCTCCGCGGACGATGCTTCGTCTCGCCAAAAAATTGCCATCGCGGTGGATGGCGTGGGGCACGCATCTGTCCTTTCTAAATCGGCTATCCAAACGAGCCACCGTCCTCGCCTTTGGCTGGTCTGCCATGCGATATGGCGTTTTCATTGCACAGATGGCTGTGCTCGTCATCGCTTTTGACGCCAGCGTAGCTCTGGGACCTGCGCTGGCCGGTGCCGCACTGGCCTACTACATTCGCTATCTCATTCCGTCCATTACCCTGATGGACTTAGGGATGCGCGAAGGAGCCGCCGTTTTTTTCTTGCCATTCTTCGGAGCCGATCCGGCAGCAGCGCTTAATGCCGCCCTGGTCGTGTTCGCGCTCAACATTGCTGCCCCTTCACTCGTAGGAGCCGTGTTTTTGCGTGGCTTATCCTTCACCCACGATACGGTGCCTGTACAGCAGGCCGCGCCCTCACCATCCTCAGACTCCCCTCCACCCGCTGCATGACTTCTTCTGCCCTGTGGCTGCTCGTTTCCATTCCTCTTGCAGTGTACGTGTGTGGTATGGCTGCCCTTGCATACGGACGGAGCCGTAGCGCAACGCTTCCTACCGACGCTACGGTGCCCGACTCGATTTCAGTGGTTGTACCCGCCCGCAATGAAGGCGCCACCATTGGAGACTGCCTTTCGGCATTGCAGAATCAAACGCTCCCCGAGCACACCACGCTGCAGATCATCGTTGTTGACGATCACTCCGGCGATGCTACTCGCTCGAAAGCACGAGCCCGCCTCAACACAGCCGTGCCCGCAGGCGCCGACCACTCCGAGACGGCTGCCGATCATCGTGTGTATTGCCTGCCTGCCGAGCACGGACGAGGCAAAGAGGCCGCTGTAGCATATGGCAGCACACAAGCAACCGGCGAGGTGGTGCTGGTGGTCGATGCCGATTGCGTGCCCGAATCCACCTGGGCCGCGACCATGGCCCGCGCTTGCACTGCCGATACCCCGCTGGTCTGTGGCCCCGTGCGATACGACATCGATGACGAACTGTGGATGGAGCGCTTCCAGGCGCTGGAATTTCTTGGGCTGAATGCGTACGGCGCCGGTACAGCCGGGCTGGGCGTGCCAACCATTTGTAACGGGGGCAATATGGGGCTGCACCACTCCCTCGTCGAGGCCCTGCCCCCCGATCAACTCGCCGACCAACTCGCTGCCGACGAACTCTTGCTGCAGCACGTAGCCTATCGCACCGAACACCGCGTACGCTACGTGTGGCACGAAAAGGCTCGCGTGGAAACAGCCCCTGCCTCATCGTGGCGCGCCTTCTGGAACCAGCGCAAACGGTGGGCCCACGCGACCCGCTCCTACCACCCCATTCCGTGGCTACTCTCCGCCGCTATCCTTATCGTGCATGCCGCACTGATTGGAGCCGCCGCTGTTGGGCTCTCCGATCCCGATGCGCTCTCCCAACCGGCTGTAGCCGGACTCCTCGCCAAAATGGGCGCCGATCTGCTGCTGATTCTGCCGGCCTCTCACACGGTAGACCACCGTAACCTGATGCGCTCGTTCATTCCAGCCTCGCTGCTGCAACTGGTCTACGTTGTGGGCGCTGCGCTGCACGGCGTGTTTGGCGCCATCCGATGGAAAGGCCGTACCGTCTCCGAGTAACACGCCGTCGATTCCTCCACGCCGCCTCTGCACACATGCTCCCTCTGCCCGCATCGCATAGCTGGCTGCCCTGGTGGGCCAGCGTCGGAACGCGTCCACTGCGGCCCTTCGTTCCCGCTACCTGGTGGCGCCTGAAGAGCCCGCCTACTCATCCACCAACTGCTTACCTGACCTTCGATGATGGGCCCACTGCCATCGCAACTGATCCGCTGCTTCGGCTCCTCGACCAGTACAACGCCCGCGCCACCTTCTTCGTAATCGGACACCATGTGGCCGCCCATCCGAATCGTACGCGGCGGATTGTAGAGGCTGGGCATCGGCTTGGCAATCATACGTTTACCCATGTGGACCCGTGGCGCCACGATCATGCAGTGGTAACCAGCGAGCTTGAGCGCACAGCCGAAGTCATCGCATCCACTACAGGCCAGCATGTCCGGCTGATGCGCCCGCCGTACGGCCATCTCACCCCGGCGCTATGCCGCTGGGTAGATGCACGCGGCGGACGCGTTGTCATGTGGGATGTGATGCCCGCCGACTTTCAGCTGCAGGCCTCGCCCTCCTCTGTAACGCGCTTTACCACCGCCCACCTGCGGGCCGGCAGCATCGTTGTGCTGCACGACAACCCCATGACCGAGCCCGTCACGCTCAGTGCTGTCGAAGCCATTCTTCGCTGGGGATGCGCTCGCGGATGGCACTTTGCGGCGCTTCCGCTTCCGAACGACACCGCCACGAGTTGACTTTGCGGGCGCTGTGCTCGTAGTTTGAAGCCAATATGCCCTCCTCTCGTTTTACCTACTCGTGCTCATGACTGCTTCCCTGCGCTGGATCGCGCTCATCCTGTTGGCAGCACTGCTTCTGGCCGGATGTGATAACGACGCCCCCGCCGACCCTGATGCAACCGATCCTGATACAACCGACGCGATGCCTGCCGACACTGTCGAAACGAATGATGTGGATGCTATCGAATCTCCCGAGGCTGCTCCTGATTCCGATGCCCCGTTTGAGCGGCGCGGACTGGATTATGTGCTCACGGAAACCGACGAGCAGGTCGTTGATGGCGTTGGCACACTTGGGTTCACTTTGATGAATCGCATTGCTAACATCCCTAGTCACGCCGCCGGACACTTGATATCGCCGTACAGCATCCAGCTGGCCTTTGCAATGGTGCTGCACGGTGCTGAAGACGAAACCCGTGCCGAGATGGAGGAGGTGATGGGACTTGCGAATCTGGACACCGAGGCGGCCCTTGGCAGTCTAAGCAGTCTGAGTGCTGCGCTCGAAGAGCTTGATGAAGACGTAACACTGCGCATGGCCAATCAAATCTGGTATGATGCTGAGGCGGGCGTCCGCGATGCGTTTTTGGATACCAATGCCTCCCATTTTGGCATGACGCCCGAAGCGGCCGACTTTAGCGACCAGGATGCGCTGGCCGACGCCATCAATGCATGGGTCAGCGAGCAAACGGAAGGCCGCATCGATGACATTGCGCAGCCGCCTTTTGCGCGCGATCTGGCTCTCATGCTTGTGAACGCACTTTACCTGGATGCGGCCTGGACCCTTCCATTCGACGACGCACAGACCGAAGCGCGCCGATTTACGCGCGCCGACGATAGCACCGTCTCCGTTCCTATGATGCGCTTCGACGAGCAGTCCGAAGCCGATGGACTGGACGTGATCGGCCATGCCCAGGGCGACGATTACGAGGCGGTGAGCCTTTACTACGGCGATGCCAGCTTTCGAATGACGCTCGTGCAACCCGATGCCGATATTGCACTTATCGACTGGTTGAATGCGATGGATTGGGCCACCTGGCAAGACCTCACCGCTTCTCTCCAAAATCGCACACGGGTAACGCTGACTATGCCGACATTTGAGATGGAGTATGCGGTAGAGGACTTTGGCGAGCAGATGCAAGCACTGGGGATGGCACGCGCCTTTACGCGCGACACCGCCCAGTTCAACATCGCGGAAGCTCCGATGTACCTCGCGGCCGATGCCACGCGGCACCATACCTACATCCGCGTGGATGAAACCGGCACCGAAGCTGCTGCAGCCACGGCCGTCGGCGTGGGGGTAACAAGCATGCCCCGCCAGGTTGAAGTCGTCCTTGACCGTCCGTTTTTCTACGTAATCCACGAAGAAGACTCCGGCCTGCCCCTCTTTATGGGCACCATGATGGATCCGTCTGAGGCTGCTGTACAGTAGGCCATGTCTTTGCTGTACCGACACGAGAGACGGATCGACCGAGAGACAGGGTTGCCACGTCCAGTGCACGTGGGACGTACGTGTTTAGCGATATGCCACAGATCGCCGGGGACGCAAGCGGTCCCCGGCTATGGATTTTGCTCACATTGCGCCGTTCCGTAGCCCGGGATCAGGAGCAAAGCGCTGGGAGCACCGCGACCGAGTACTCCTGGGGTGCGGATATCCCGGGCGGTCATTGTACCACGCTAAACAGATACGACAAGGGGGAGCACTACACGATTCTGTAGGCCGATTGATGGACTGATGGAGCGCAGCGAAATAGAGAGAGGGTCGACCGAGACGAAGCTGCGGAATCCAGTCGCCTCATCACTTAGCGTCTATCCACTACCCAGTGCTTTACTCCCCCACACGCATCTCTCCACGAAAACCGCGCAAACCCGGCTGCGGGCAGAAACTAAACGTTACAGTGACGTAAGACGATAGCCACGACTCATCCGACTCTTTACACCATTAGCTATGCGTCATGCCTGATCCCCGTGCGCTAACCAATGACCCTTTCGACGCCCGTGATACGTTTGACACGGGGTCGGGAGAGGCTTATCTATACCGGCTTAGTGCCCTCGAAGATGAAGGGTACGAGCTCGATCATTTGCCCGTCTCCATTCGTGTTTTGCTGGAGTCGATGCTCCGCGAGTGCGATGGCACGATGATCACCCAAGACGACGTTCGCCGCTTCGCCCAGTACGACCCGAGTGCGCCTGCCGAAGAAGAAATCCCGTTCGTGCCGTCGCGCGTGCTGTTGCAGGATTTCACTGGCGTGCCCGCTGTGGTTGACCTTGCAGCGCTCCGTTCTGCTATGGAACGCCTGGGTGGCGATCCGAACGAGATCAACCCTCAGGTGCCCGTACACTTGATCATTGATCACTCCGTGCAGGTTGATCACTTCGGCACCACCGAAGCGATCCAGCTGAACTCCGAGATCGAGTTTAAGCGCAACCGCGAGCGTTACGAGTTTCTGCGGTGGGGCAGCGAGGCATTTGAAAACTTCTCGGTGGTTCCGCCCGCCAGCGGCATCTGTCACCAGGTCAATCTCGAATACGTAGCCCGCGGCGTATGGACGCGTCCTACGAATACGGGAATCGATCTGGCGTATCCCGACTCGCTTGTGGGGACCGACAGCCACACCACCATGATCAACGGTCTGGGCGTGCTCGGCTGGGGCGTAGGAGGCATTGAAGCCGAGGCGGCCATGCTGGGCCAGCCCATCTACATGCTGATGCCTGAGGTGATCGGCGTAAACCTGACCGGTGAACTTGCCGAGGGCGCCACCGCCACCGATCTTGTGCTTCGAGCAACCGAGATGCTGCGCGAGTACGGCGTTGTGGGTCGTTTTGTGGAGTTCTTCGGTCCAGGCATGCAGACGCTCACCATTCCCGACCGTGCTACCATTGCCAACATGGCTCCGGAGTACGGCGCTACAATGGGCTTCTTCCCCATTGACGATGCGGCACTCGACTACATGCGCCGCACCAATCGCTCAGAGGAGCAGGTGCAGCTCGTGGAACGCTATACGAAGGAGCAGGGGCTCTTCCACACACCGGACACCCCAGCGCCCGAATGCCTTGATGTGTTGGAGCTGGACTTGAGCACCATCACACCCAGCGTAGCCGGACCGAAGCGCCCGCAAGACCGCATTGCGGTGCCGGAGTTGCCCGAGGAGTTCAACGAGTCGCTCACCCGCGAGGCGGGCCCCATTGGGTTTGGACTCAAGGAAGATGCGCTCGACAACACGGGAGCCTACAACGACGGCACCTACGAGCTCGACCTGAAGCACGGCGACACTGTCATTGCAGCGATTACCAGTTGCACCAACACCAGCAACCCGTCGGTAATGCTCGGCGCTGGCCTGATCGCCAAGAAGGCAGTCGAAAAAGGACTGACTGTCCCGCCGTACGTGAAGACCAGTCTTGCACCCGGCTCGAAGGTCGTTACCGAGTACCTCGTGGAAGGCGACCTGATGCCATACCTCGACCAGCTCGGGTTTAACACAGTTGGATACGGATGCACCACCTGCATTGGTAACTCCGGTCCCCTCCCCGACGCCGTGGAGGAAGCCATCAAAGACGGCGACCTGATTGTAAGCGGCGTGCTCTCTGGTAACCGCAACTTCGAAGGCCGCATCCACTCGCTCGTGCAGGCCAACTATCTGGCTTCACCGCCCCTCGTAGTTGCGTATGCATTGGCTGGCACTGTCGATATCGACCTGACTGAAGATCCGATTGGCACCGACAACGCCGGTGATCCGGTCTATCTTGAAGACATCTGGCCGACAAGCGACGAGATCAAGACCATGATCGATGAGGTCGTGAAGCCTGAGTTCTACAAGCAGGAGTACGAGGGCATCGAGGAGTCCAACGAGACGTGGAATAACATCTCGATCCCCGAAGGTTCGGTGTATGCCTGGGACGATGAGTCCACGTACATCCAGGAGCCTCCGTTCTTTATGGACCTGACGCCCGAAGTGCCGCCCATCGAGTCGGTTGAAAGCGCACGCGTGCTGGTGAAAGCCGGCGATTCGACCACCACCGATCACATCTCCCCAGCAGGGTCGATCCCTGAGGAGTACCCCGCGGGCAAATACTTGAAGGAGCATGGCGTGAAGCCGTATGCCTTCAACTCGTATGGTGCGCGTCGGGGGAACCACGAGGTCATGATGCGTGGTACTTTTGCCAACATTCGCATCAAGAACGAGCTGGTGCGCGATGAAGAGGGCAACGTGGTGGAAGGCGGCTTTACCCGCAACTTCCTGAACGACGGAGAAGTCACCACGGTGTTCGACGCGGCCATGGACTACATCGACAACGATGTCCCGCTCGTGGTGCTTGGAGGCAAAGATTACGGCATGGGCTCCAGCCGCGATTGGGCTGCGAAGGGGACCATTCTCCTTGGCGTGGATGCGGTGATCGTGGAAAGCTACGAGCGTATCCACCGCTCAAATCTGATCGGCATGGGCGTGCTGCCGCTGCAGTACAAAGAGGGCGACACCGCTGAGTCGCTCGGACTCGACGGTACCGAAACGTTCGACATTCCGCTCGATGATGATCTTGAAGCGGGCCAGGACGTGGAAGTGATCGCCACCAAAGAAGACGGCACGGAGATCCGCTTTACGGCGGTGAACCGCTGCGATACGCCGGTTGAGGTGGAGTACTACCGCCACGGCGGTATCTTGCACTATGTGCTGCGCGATTACTTGAGCAACGCGCCGGTTGCTGCGTAACACACACAGCACCTGCTGTGCACGCAACATCACAAACGCCCCGCTTGTCCTGATGGACGGCGGGGCGTTTTTATGTGTGTGGGACGACTTTGTCAGGGCAGATTCCCGGCTATGGGGTTTCTTGGCCCTGGATCAGAAGCGAAGCGGATATCCCGGTCGATCTACCAAAAGCCATCAAGCAGGGACAAGGCGGGGATCAGTGCGATCCAGAATTAGCTTGAGCGTGATGATAAGCAGCAGCACGGCTACTGGGATCATCACCTGAAACACCGTGATGAAGAGCGATGACACCTGCAATCCAAGAATCAGCACGATAGCGGGTGCGCAGCAAGCACCTCCAGCCAGCAGTCCGGGAATGCTGGCGAGCACGCCGGTAGATCGGTTGAAGCTACACGCCCGTGGCTGTTTGTAAGCAATGTAAGTGATCATCAGGTTCAGACCGACGAGCAATGAAAGCACGGCGCCAATCAGAATGTTGAGGGGCGAGATTAAAACCGTGATATCGGGCACGGTTAGACGGGCAATGGCCTCAAAGGTAACGGTACCCGTCGCATCAAACATGCGGGTCCAGTCTACCGTCTGGAACTGAACGCCGCGTCCACCCAGCGAAATATCTTGCAGCGCAATCAGGAAGAGGACAAGGTATACCCCGCCAATCCCAAAGGTTAGCCACCGGTAGAACGGCTTCTGAAGGATGGTAGACAGTTTCTTCCAAAACGACATAGCTACAAGGGGTTCGATTTGACAGCCAACGAGCGTGTATCGCGTGTGGGAACGGCGACTCAAAGCACTGTTTCACCTACATCTCCGTGCTGTCCGGATAGAACGCATGCCAGGCAAAGTGAAACGCCTCCACCGAGACGAGCTTGTCGAAGGGAAGAGCATCGGCAGCGTAGGATGCGCCGTCTACCGTATAGCTGCCATCGTCGTTGGCAGACACGGCATCGGGCGATTCGGTGGCGTAGATGTAGCCGGTGTCAAGCTGCTGATCGTACACGGCAACGAACCCGTCGGACTGCTGCACACGCTCTTCAGCCAGCGTTTCCATGACGGCGTACACGCTCTCGTCAGCCGTGCGGGCGCCTACAATCATCTCCTTGGTATGATGCGCATTGGACTCGTGCATCAGCGGAAACATGACATTTTGGGAAGTATAGTAGCCGCCTGCTGGATTGTAGTCGCCATACGGGTCGTTATTGTAATTGCGCAGGTGACCGGTATCATCGCTCAACACTTGGGTGCTGGGGTGTGTCGCCTTCCATTCGCCCCAGGTGGTCCAAATCAGATTCACTTCGTCAAGCGTTTCTCCTGCATGCGCTCCGGTCAGTCCGGTCGCATTAATTTGCGAGAAGTAACTTTCGGTGTCGCGATCGAACATAACCAGGTTGCTATTCAGCAGCTGTCCGGATACACCGAGCGTCGTTTCTCCTCGGGCAAACCCTTGCGAAGTAGCCGTTAACGGGCAATACGTAATGGCCACGTTGAATCCGCCTACTTCGTCATTTACGATCTCGTGATGCACCATAATCAGTTGCGGATACGCACGGGCATCGCCATTATGCTCGTATCCGATAACCATGTCGCCATCATCGAGGTCGGCAGCGTCAGCATCGATGAAGTCGGGCTCATCGATGGAGGGAATGCCATCGGGCGGTGGCCCACCCGACATCATGAAGTCGGCGTAGTCTGCAATGGCATCGCCCAAGACGTACGAGGTATTAGCCAGAGGTAGAGGTGGATCGATCGCATCAGTCGATTCGGCACGAAGCAGTAGCGTACCGCCCAGTATTACGGCAAGACTGGTTACTCCGATGAGCAGATTGCGTAGGGAAAACATAGCCGGGTAGGGAATTACGGGATGGCAGGTGCAGAGTGCAGGAGGTCTTATCTTATAGGCTCTCCTGGGATGGTGTAGTGCATCATACAGACATCTTGTTACACTGCGCAGGGGCACGCGCTATCACCCACCACGTGCCTTTTGCTGTTTCCTACCACTTCCCAAATGACAGTGGCCCGTAGGCACGAAGATGCATTCGGGACAGTCAGTAGCAGGGCAATATCCGCTGTAGCCGCCTGCAAAGCGAGTTTGGGACGCTCACGCAGACATTTGGGACGCTCAAACAAGCACGTAGGTCTCCTAAACACTATTATTTAACAGCCTGGCGTAGAGGGCTATATGCCCGCCATCGCTTTTTGATAATGATTTGTGTCTTTTCAACAAGCACCTTCTTTTAGCCTTATGACAGACTCATCTACTCCATCCATGACAGACTCACCTGCTTTATCACGACAATGGGGTTGTATTCACCCTGCCGTATTGGAGGCGTCGCTCATTGCGTTCGGGGGGCACTGCTCCTGTGGGCCCTGGCTCTTCCTGCAGGAACGCAGGCACAGTCTAACCCCGACTTTGAACTGGCAGAAAATGGCGTCACGGTGCTCTGCGATGATGCCGAGGTCGGCGATACCGGCGAAGTGAATGGCACCGTCTACACCAAGCGTACTCGCTCCCAGATCAATGATCAAAATGCGGCTACGACATGCACTAGCGGGATAACAAATTTAGGCACACTATTTCGCTTTAACGACTCCTTTAACGAAGACATTAGTACGTGGGATGTCTCCAGTGCGACCAGTCTTAATTCGCTATTCCTTAGAGCCGAGTCGTTTAACCAAGATCTCAGCAACTGGGATGTCTCTAACGTTACCAACATGAGAGGTATGTTCGACGGAGCCGAGTCGTTTGACCAAGATCTCAGTAGCTGGGATACCGGCAATGTCGAAGACATGCGCAATATGTTCCGGGATGCCGAGTCGTTCGATCAGGATCTAAGCAATTGGGATGTGAGCGGTGTGGTTGAGGATGGAGGCAGCTTCGATAACACCATGGAAGGGATGTTTGATGGTTCTGGGCTGTCCAACAACAATTATGATGCACTCCTCATCGGTTGGGCGCAGCTTGATCTACAAGACGACATTACATTGGGAGCTTCTGGTATTCAGTATGGCCCTGACGCCGTGGAAGCCCGGCAATCCATCATCGACGATTACAATTGGACGATCAATGATGGGGGCTTTACCGGTATAAATTTTGAACTTGCGCCTAACGGCGTCACGGTGCTTTGTGAGGATGCTGATGTCGACGATGTCGGTGAGGTAGAAGGAGTTCTTTACACCAAACGCAACGTCGAAGACATTGACACCGACAATGCTGCCACCACGTGCACCAGCGGCATTACGGATATGAGTGAGTTATTTGAGGGGGAAACCGTGTTCAACGAAGACATCAGCACCTGGGATGTCTCTAGTGTTACCAGCATGCGCTTCATGTTTAGGGAGGCCGAGTCGTTTAACCAGGATATTGGCGCCTGGAATGTCTCCAACGTCACAGATATGGGCGATATGTTCCGAGAGGCGGAGTCATTCAACCAAGATATCGGTGCATGGGATGTCTCTAGCGCCACTAGTATGCGGGTCATGTTCGGAGGCGCCGAGTCGTTTAACCAAGACATTGGTGACTGGGATGTCTCTAACGTAACCAGTATGTACGCTATGTTTAGGGAGGCCGAGTCGTTCAACCAGGACATCGGCGAGTGGGAGGTCTCCAGCGTTACCGAGATGGCCCGCATGTTCTGGGGCGCCGAGTCGTTTAACCAGGACATCAGCGACTGGAACGTCGCTAATGTCACTGATATGCGCGGCATGTTCTGGGGCGCTGAGTCGTTTAACCAGGACATTGTCGTTTAACCAGGACATTGGCGAGTGGAACGTCTCCAGCGTCACTGAGATGAACGACATGTTTAGGGAGGCTGAGGCGTTTGATCAAGACCTAAGCCATTGGGATGTGAGCGGCGTTGTTGAAGACGGAGGATTCCAAGATAACACCATGGAACGGATGTTCGATGGCTCTGGGCTGTCCACCGAAAACTACGACCGCACGCTCATCGGATGGGCCGGGCAGAGTCTGAACGACGACATTGGACTTGGTGCCAGCGGCATCGAATTCTGCAACAGCGAGCCGTTCCGGGACCATCTCGTTGAAGAGTATAACTGGACTATTGAAGACGCCGGACAAGCCGATAACTGCCCGACAACCCTCGTCGGCGACGGATTTGCTGAGGTGGACAGCGACGGCGGCGTCGATCTTGGCACCACCGATGTGCGGGTTGACTTTGATGGCGTCGTCGGTTCCGGTCGCGTAACCGCCGCCCGCTTCGACGATATGGCCGAAAACATCGAGGGCATTGACGAAGCACAGGTCAGTCCGTACCGCCTGGTTATTGTAGCTGGAGATGGGCTGGCTTTTGATAATAGCACCGAAGCCCGCTTCGATGTGAATGCATTCGGCGGAATTGCTGATCCCGACGATGTCACCGTGTACAGTCGCCCGTTGCCAGGGACAGGCGAATTCGAGGACCTGCCCACCTCGTTCGACTCCGACGAAAACGAGATCGTCGTTAACACGCCGGCTTTCAGCGAAGTGGTGCTTGCCAGCGATGACAACCCGCTTCCCGTCGAACTTAGCTCCTTCGAAGCCACGCTCGACGGCGACGACGCCCTCTTGCAGTGGGAAACCGCCTCCGAGACTAACAACGCCGAGTTTGAGGTGCAGCGCGCCAAAGGATCAACCGCTGATGCATCGGCGGATATGTCTTGGGAGACCGTTACCACGCTTGACGGCGCGGGCACCACCGACGAACCGCAGTCCTACCGGTTCACCGACACCGCACTGCCCTACGCTTCCGACAGTCTGAGCTATCGCCTCCGTCAGATTGACACCGACGGCACCGAGTCGTTCAGCGACGCGGTGGTGATCGCCCGTCAAGTGACCGAAGCGGAGCTGTTGCCGACCTACCCGAATCCGGTGCGCGGACAGGCCACGGTGCGCTTTGCGGTGCCCGAACAGCAAGTGGTGCAGCTTGCGCTGTACGATGTGCTCGGTCGCCGGGTGCAACTGGTCGCCGACGGTCCAGCCGATGGCCGCACCGAGCAGGTGTTGGACGTAAGCGGGCTCTCCAGCGGCACCTACTTTCTGCGCATGCAAACCGACGGCCACACCGAAACGCAGCGCGTGACCGTGGTGCGGTAAGGGATGCTTGTAACGATAGTGCCCCAAGACCGGACAAGGGCCGGGGCTGTCGATCAACATAAAAACGGTCTGCTGGCCGATGGGCTAGCAGACCGTTTCTGTTTAGATCGTGTGTGTCGGGGCGCCCGGATTTGAACCGGGGACCTCTTCGTCCCGAACGAAGCGCGCTACCTGGCTGCGCCACGCCCCGATACAAAAGTGACGTACCTGTGGCGCATAGGAGAAGATCCGCCAGATGGGTGACCGCTTTGTGAAATGCGTTTAGGCCCAGGCTGATCCATTCTACCCTCGCCGCGAGAATGCATCATACATTTCGTCAATCAGGTCGCCGTAGGTGTCGTGAATGATACGCCGCTTTACCTTAAGCGTCGGCGTAAGCAATCCATTTTCAACGGTAAACGGTTCATCAATCAGTCGGAAGGCTCGGATTTTCTCATAGGCAGGCGCCTCTTTGTTGTACGTGCTTACGGCTCCATTATACAGCCGGTCAACCCAGCGCTCGTCGATAAGCGCTGTATTGTCCTCAGGATGCACCGGTTCGCTTTTGTCACGACCGTGCATGCGCAGCGCTTCAAACTCGGGCACAATGAGCGCGGTTAAGAACGGACGATCATCGCCCAGTACTACAATCTGGTCGATCAGGCCCTGCGTCTTGAAGTGCTCCTCAATCGGCCCTGGATAGATGTTTTTGCCGCCTTGCGATACCAGCATGTGCTTGATGCGATCGGTCACCTGCAGGTAGCCGTCCACAAAGCGCCCCACATCGCCGGTATGGTACCATCCATCGGGATCGAACGCCCCTCGGGTGGCCTCAGGCAATCGCCAGTATTTCTCCATGATGTTTGGTCCTTTTGCGACAATCTCGCCCTCTTCGGTGGTTAGCTTCGACGGATAATCATTGCCGTTTAGCGTACCGATGGGGGCATCCGTTTCCAGATCCTTGATGCAGACTTTTACATCCGGCAATACATGCCCAACGGTGCCATAGCGCGGCGCATCCATTGGATTCACGGCAAGAATCGGTGCCGTTTCAGTGAGGCCATAGCCTTCGATGATCGTAATCCCTGC
This sequence comes from Natronotalea proteinilytica, assembly GCF_055379935.1. Lineage (NCBI taxonomy): Bacteria > Pseudomonadati > Rhodothermota > Rhodothermia > Rhodothermales > Salisaetaceae > Natronotalea > Natronotalea proteinilytica. The sequence continues at coordinate 1,128,610 of NZ_AP043947.1, forward strand.
TGCCTGAAAGAACTGCCCGATTTCTTTCGGGAGCGCGGCTCCACCCGATGCCGCAAACCGGAGGTTGCCGCCCAGCTTTTCGTGAAGCTCGGAAAAGACCAGTTTGTGAGCCAGCGCGTACTGCGTGCGCAGCGCCCATCCGGCTCCTCCATTTTGTTCAGCCTCCGCATGCCGTTGTCCAGTGTCTACCGCCCACTCAAAAATGCGCGCCTTCAACGCAGAACCGCTGTCGACCTTATCCCGGATTTTGCTGTAGACCTTTTCAAAGACGCGTGGTACCGAAATGAGAACGGTGGGTTTTACCTCCAGCAGATTCTGAGTCAGCGCCTCGATGCTTTCAGCATAGCTGATGGTAGCTCCTGCTGCCAGCACGGCAGTGTACCCGGCGGTGCGCTCGAATGCGTGGCAGAGCGGCAGAAATGACAGGTGATGGTCGCTAGCGTTGAATGGCACCCGGTCGAGCGCCGCCTTGGCGTTTTCGCAGAAGTTGCGATGGCTGAGCACTACCCCTTTCGGGTCGCCAGTGGTGCCGCTCGTGTAGATGAGCGCGCTGGTATCAGAGGGGCGCACGTCGCGTCCGAGGCGTTCAAGCACGTTCTTATGCTCACGCCAGTACGTCTCACCAGTGTGCTGCGCCTCATCCCAATGCGTCATGAAGTCAGGCGCATCATCGGGCAGTTCGCTCATTACTGTTATACCCTGCAGATCGGGACACTCCCCGGCAATGGCTTCCACTTTTTTGCGCTGCACGGGTACCGAAGCCACTACCCACTGCGCCCCCGAATCACGCAGAATGTAGCCGACCTTGGAGGCAGGCAAGGTGTTGTAAATAGAAACGTTGACAGCACCCAAAATCTGTGTGGCCAGATCGGTGATGACCCACTCCGGACGGTTTTCGGACAGGATGGCAACACGGTCGTCCGGACGAATGCCTTGCGCGTGCAAGAATCCGGCAAACGCCTGGACCTTTGCCTCAAGCGCTTCCCACGAAATATCTTCCCACTGATCCGTCGTTTTGGATTTGTACCGCAGCACCGTACGCGACTGACCTCGGTATTCGTCAACCAGGCGCGTAAACAGTTCAGGAATCGTGGAGAACGCAACCTTAGCAGGCATATTAATGCAGGGGTGGGTGATTCATTCTAAATGGCCCATGTAAACATGGCCTTAAAGCGACTGTTTCTTACCCTGTTTTTCTGTCTGCGGATACGCTTCGATAGGATAGTATAGTGCTGTGTCACAGGTCAATGGTTGGGTGGTGCGGCGTCAATGATTTAGCTACGTTGTCAGAAGAGATCCCGGCTCTGCGGCGCCGGGGCGCCTTGTCCGGGATGACTATGAGTGTTGGCAAGTTCATACTCTACCCTAAGATTCACGTGTGACACAGCGCTAAGTGAGGTCACGTGTCAACGTTGGTGTTCAGGGGGGAAGCCTGCACGATGATAATAACAAAACACCTGCCTCTCGTGGCGATGCACAACAGGCATGACCTTACGGCCCCTCTGCGTCGCCACGCTTGTCGGGACGCTCCAGCATCCCTAATCCACCACCTGGTTTCTTTACCTCGGGGGGGTTACGTTGGACGCAGAGCGTCCATTCGTCCGTCGCGACGCAGAGCATCGCGACGAGGACGCAAGCGGGAGTTCGCCTCCGGTTGCGTTGTGTATACACCATAGCTCCTCTGAGGGGGACTTGTTGAACGTCTTCCACAGTTCCTTCCTCCTCGGGGAGAAAGGGTAGGATGGAGGAGAAACCAACCGGCAATCCCCAAAACTATTGTTGAGGGCACTTACAGCCAGCCGAACTCCGATCTTTGCGTAAAACGGATGGACGCCCCGTTCCGTTCGTCCACTGTGCCTGCTACGTTGTAGATTCCTACGAACCCTCTTCCTTACGCACTGCAACCCATGCCCGACCTTTTCGATGCGCCCGCCGCCGACGGCTCATCCGACAACAAGAAATTCGTGACCATCTCCGGCAACATCGGAGCCGGCAAAAGCTCGCTAACCGACATCCTTAGCACCTACTTTGGCTGGCGTGCTTTCTACGAACGGGTCGATGACAACCCTTATCTTGACGACTTTTACGACGACATGCGTCGCTGGTCGTTCAACCTGCAGGTGTTCTTTCTGTCGAGCCGCTTTCGCCATCAGCGCCGCATTGAAGAGTCGGAGCAATCGGTCGTCCAAGACCGCTCGATCTATGAGGACGCCGAGATCTTTGCGCGCAATCTCTATCAGATGAATTTGATGAGCGAGCGCGACTATGAGAACTACACGGAACTCTTCAAAATCATGACGTCCTACCTGCAGGCGCCTACCCTGTTGGTCTACCTGAAAGCCTCGGTGCCTACGCTGGTTAATCACATTCAGAGCCGGGGGCGCGAGTTTGAATCCACCATCCGCATCGACTATCTGGAGCGGTTGCAAGAACACTACACCCGGTGGATTGAAAATTACAACCGAGGCCCCAAGATGATTATCGACGTGGATGAGGTCGATTTTGTACACAACGAAGCCGATCGGCGCCAGGTCGTGAGCCAAATCGAGAGTCGTCTCTACGGACTGTTCCCGGACGAGTGATGCCACAGGTGCTCAATCTGGTTTTAGCGGGCATTGTAGGCATTGTCCTGAGCATGGGCATGTCGATAGGACCCCGTGCATCGGGGCACGGGGGAGCGTTCGTCGTTGCCGATACCACAGAAACCGACACAACAGAAGCCGACACCACGGAGGCCCCGTCGCCGGATGTCGCGGAGCCCCCCGAGGAAGCGCCGCCTATCTCTGGAGGCGATCTGATTGACTTTACCCCCGACCCAGCCGGGCCTGCCCTGGCCGACTCGGTCTACGAACGGCGTCCGTATCCAACCATTGCGGAAAACCTGGCTGAGTATCCGGGCAGCTTTCTGTATCATCTGGGGCCCGAAGGATGGCCGCACGGATGGAGCCCGTACGGACTCTCGCCGCTCAACACCGAACTCTGGCTCGACGACCGGCGCTACACCGACCCCCTCACGCAGCAGCCGCGCCACGACCTGCTCGCGCCGCTGCTCACCACGCGCCCGCATCACGGTCCACATGGCCAGCAAGCCCCTGTGGCGTTGCATCAGCACTGGCGCTCATTCACAGAAACGCGTCCGCTCACCGAGTTGCGCTATCGGCGGGGCGGTGGCGATTTGCAAGCTGTAGAAGTAGCTCACACGCAGGGGCACGATGTGGCATGGTTCGGTCAACCGGCACGCATCCATGCAACGTTTGGATACGGAGGACGCTCGACTGTTGACACCTACAGCAGCTCCGAAGTCGATCTGGAGCGTCAGGTGCTGATGCGCGTGCGGTATCAGAAGCCACGGTGGGCCGTTGAGCTTTCCAACTACTCGGTGCGCCATCGCATGGCCACGCACGGCGGCGTAGAACCGGTAACTCCCGATGTACCCGCGACGCTGTTTGCGCCCGGCGTGGCCTCGGTGCGTAATGCCGGACAACGCCAAACCATTCGCAATGACCTCACAATGCGACTGCAGGGACAGTGGAGCCGCAACCAGCCGCCGCTTCGTCTTACCGGCGGGTGGACATCGAACACGTTCGATTATACCGAAGCCGACAAAACGACGTTCTTTTCGGATGTCTGGACGGCCACGCTCCGCCAACCGCTTACATGGCGGAATCATCATTTCGAGGGAACCGCATACGTGGAGCAGCGCACGGCCACGCTTCGCGACACCGCCGACACCTCTCAGCCCACTATTACACACCGGCGCATTGGTCTGCGCGATTCGGTGACCGTGGGCAAAACATCGCTGGATGCGCGGGCCCAGTTGCAGCAGGTGAACACCCTGACGCCGTCGCCGACCGGGGCGCTGCACGTAACGCGTCCCCTCGGTCCGATCGCTCTGCATGTGCATGCGTCGTCTACCGTACGGCTGCCGTCGCGTCTTGAACGCGATGGATTCTTGGACTTTGTGACTCCGATAGAGGAGGCCGTACGCTCACGCACGAACCATCTGCGTATGGGGGCTGAAGCAGAAGCCGGAGTGTGGCAGGCGCGTATCGAGGGATTTGCGAATCAACTCGTTGATGCTGTGGAATGGGAGCGCGGCAGCAATGCGTCTGAAAGTCAGGCTGTAGTTATTCCCGGCGCGCTAAACATGGTGGGGGGCACTGCCGAACTCCGTTGGCGCTATGCCTCTGAACGGGGACTATACGCGCTGGCGCAGGCCACCACGGTTGAGGTGCTCAACAGCACAGCGTCGCAGCAACACTTCAAGTATGCCGAAAGCCTGCCACAGTTTTTTGGGCGCGGACGCTTAGGAGCGCGGTTTGTACTTTTTCAGGATCTGGATGTGGATTTGTATGTGGAGGGCACCGGCTGGTCTACATTCCGCAGCCGATGGTTTCATGCGCCCACCGGTCAGCTCACGCTGCCCGCGCTTGATGCCGCTGCTACCCCGGGTACGCCGCTCGCGGTGCGCGAGGACGGGGTAATGAATGTACACGCCGAAATGGATTTGCGCGGCGCCAAGCTAATGCTCTCTGTGGAAAACGCGCTGGGCGGGACGGATGTGAGTCCGGGCACATACATGGTGCCTACCTTTCCCCTACCCAATCAACGCTTCCGGTTCAGCATCCACTGGCCGTTATTTGACTGATGGGGAGCACAAATTGTACCCGGTAGGGTGAACCCACCCGTGAGTCTTCCCGTTTGGTTACGTGTTGTGCGTCTGCCGATCCATCTGCCTGGCTGCTTATGTCCGATTCAGCGCTGTCTGAGCATCACGCCTCAGGGCCGGTTTCGTCAATGAACCCGAACCTGAAGCGTCAAATGCAACGCGCTACGTCGTTCTCGACAGATGCCTACCTGCACGGTATTGAATCAGGCGACCGCGTCATGATGGGCCGCGCCATCACGCTTATCGAGAGCACGCGTCCGGAAGATCGCGCGCAGGCCCATGCGGTGCTCGATGCATGCACCCCCGCCTCTACCAACACGGTACGCATTGGCATTACCGGCATTCCCGGCGTGGGCAAAAGCACCTTCATCGAAGCGCTTGGACTGCACATCGTAGAACAGGGGCACAAGGTCGCCGTGCTCACAGTCGATCCGACCAGTGAACGGAGCCGAGGCAGCATTTTAGGCGACAAGACGCGGATGCCCAAGCTCGCTACGCACGACAATGCGTTTATCCGCCCATCGCCCACCAGCGGGTCGCTGGGTGGGGTGGCCCGCACCACGCGCGAAACCATTCTCTTGTGTGAGGCCGCCGGGTACACCCACGTTCTCGTTGAGACGGTAGGCGTGGGGCAATCCGAAACCGCGGTTCGCTCTATGGTGGATGCGTTTCTGCTGCTGGCGCTGGCCAACACCGGCGACGAACTGCAGGGCATCAAGCGCGGCATTATGGAGATGGCTGATGCGATCGTCATCAACAAGGCCGATGCTAGTCCAGAGCATGCGGTAACCGAAACACGACGGACGCTCCGCCAGGCCCTGCAGTTGCTGCCCGATCGTTCATCGGGGTGGACGCCCCCCGTGCTGACGTGCTCAGCGCTACGTCACCGTGGCATAGACGATGTGTGGACCACCCTCACCGAGTACATCGCGCATCTGCGTGCGTCGGACGTGTTCGCATCGCAGCGGGCGAAGCAGGCGCGTCACTGGCTGTGCGAAACTATCGACCACGCGCTGCAGCAGGACTTTTACGCGAACGCCGATGTGCAAGCGGCGCTCCCCGATCTGGAAAACCAGGTTGCCCAGGGAGACGAAAGCGCCTATGCTGCTGCCCAGCAACTCATTGCGGCGTATCGGTCGGAATCGGATTGAAGCACACGAGAGGGCCCTTCAAAACGATGGCTTCTTGTCCAACGTCGAAATACGAGCATGTCTGTCGGTTCGTCAGGGGCTGCTGAGCATGGGAAGGCGTTACAGAAGCGCTGTGACGTTATGGGGCTGTGCCCCTCCAGTAGAAACGTAACAGCGTGTGCCTTAACGGCCCGGAAGACGGCGGAGCACTTTTTTGGCCAGCGTACGTGTGTGTAGAGCGCCCCGAATGAGATGCTGCACCCCAACAGGCGATCGCACCAGGGCCCCTTGCGGCCATGAGAACCGGTGGCTGAACTCGTCGTGCGCTGCAGTGCCCCTCCAGACAAATCGAGGCACGGCGCTCCACGGATACGGCTCGGCTAGACCGCGCGCCGTGCGGTCGGTGCCTTCCCCCAGTTCGCGCGGAAACGCCCCCCATGCTTCGGCTTCGGTCCGTGAGGGCGTTTCCCAGAAGAGACGAAGCGTTTGCGCCACGGCTTCGCGCACGTCTCCAAGCACAAAAGAACTGTTGAAGCGGAGCAAGCCGTCTACAAAGGCGTGCATCGTGGCCTCCACAACTGGAAATCCCCACGTCTCCATGCGGCGGGTCCACGAGGGCTCTAGCACGGGCTCGACCTGTCCGTTTGCCCTCGTTAGCCCTGTGGTCGTGCCATGCGCGGCGGTGCAGAACGTCTCCATCAGCGTGTAGATGGCTGTATGCGGAGTGAGCACGCGGGGGAGTCCGGCCTGCCGATGCTCATCAAAAAAGTAGGCATGGCGTGCCTCGGCGTGGGCCCCTTGCTGATTGGTAAGACCGAAGAAAAAACCGGGCAGTGGTTGCGCGTCGGGGATTGTGTCCGCACGCATATCGTTGAGCATACTGTGGATGCTGCCTTTCCACCCGATGTCTACCAGAGCACTGGATTGACCATCCGTAAGCCCTTCTTGCTGCAGGTAGTCCAGAAGCAGGCGGCGCGGCGTAGGTGCTGACGTCGGCAGATCGGCAGTGCCCACTGGCTGCATGACGGCGGGGGATGGGGCCTGCGCAGCACGTAACACCGCCCGGCTCAAGTAAATATAGCGGGCCTCGCATGCAATGCCCATAGCAGGGGCCAGGCGCTGCGCAATAGGCACCAGCAAGTAGCCATCGCGAGCGGTAAAGTACAGCCGTTCGATTTGCCGGGCCTGCGCCTGTTGAAGTATCCATGCCACAAACCCTACGAGTACAGGCGCCAGTACCCCTGATGCTACGGTGCGCAATGCCTGTTCATGCGGGGTAGATGCCCCGGTATGCAGCCGCGCGTAACGCGCCGCCCCCGCCAGTTGGGCGAGTCCAGCCGGACGGCGGCCCTCCGCGCGGCTCAACGCGTGCTCATAGCGGGTCGGGTTTGCCGTGGTGTAGTGATGCGCTTGCAGTCCGGCCTCGCGTGCGAAGCGCACATCGGCATGGGGACAGTTGCCCACATGCACAACCGATTGGGAGGGAGCGTGGTCGTGTACGGTGGCAAAGAGGCCTGTACTTTTAGTGGCCCCGTGCTCGCATGAGACCAGCAGCGTATCGCCCGGGTGCCACAGTCCATGCTTATGCAGACAGGCTTGTAGGAAGGTGCTGGGCAGGTACATATCGGAGGTAAACAAGATCGGAGCCCCCTCTGCGCGAAGCGATTGGATCGCTGCTTGGGTTTCGGGGATGGGATAGAGCACCGCCTGCTCAACAGCCAGTTCGGCTTCTTTAATGCGATGCAGCACAGCATCTGAAACCGGAAGCGCGGTGTGCAGCTCCTCATAAATGCGGTTTAGCGTTTTGTGATGGCCATGCCATTCATCGGCACGGCGGTCGGCAGCTGCGCGCAGCTTCGCAAAGTCGTGTGGCGTACACGCAGCCGGCAACAGGTCGCGAACGTCCTCGCCGGTCTGCCAAAAAACAGCCTCCGGCGGATGCACAGCACGGGCCAGAACCGTATCGAACACGTCGAACGAGTAGTGAGCCGTGGACGAGTTGAGCCATTGAGCAGATGCCCGCAAGGAATCAGATAACGACATAGCACAACAGTCAAAGAAACAGGTCAGGGGAAAATAAAGTCAGGACAGCTTTGATTGATGCAGCGGCTGCAGCCAACTCCCGAGCACGCGACGTAGCGGACGCGTGCTATACCGGATGGGGGTGACAACGAGGCTTTCGGTTGCATAGCGCGCGCAAAAGGCAAAGCGGGAGTGCGCTTCTTCAGTCGGGGAGTGCCACCCGCTGGCCCACAGCGCCTGGTACCACGGCCATTGCAGCGGGTAGTGGCTGGCCCGATGCCACGGCTTATCAGCACCGGCATAGTGAATGATGTGAGCGGCGGCGGGCAAATGCGTACGGAGCGCCCGGATCTCGTGCAGAAATCCGGAGTCGGCCCAGGCTTCCACATTGCGCATCCAGTAAGGCGCCTGAATGAAGTGAGGAATGTTCCACGCTGCCGAAATCGGTTTCCAGTCGTGCGCTAGCACGGCGTTGAGGCCATCTTGATCACCAAAGTGGTTTTCGTGGGCATGATCACCCAGGTAATTCATGACCTGCTCGCTGATGCGTTCGGTGCGCCAACGCACTAAATCCATCGCCATCACGCCCGCATTGAAATACGGTGTCGTTGGAGAGAGGCCCAGCGAACGATACGAAGCCAGTCCGCGACGGTCGGAGACATACGGAACCCCTGCATCCTGCACGGCCAAGATAGCGGCGCCCTCGAAAGAGGTGGTCCACAGGTCGGCAAGATTGCCCTGCACAACGAGGTCGCTATCCAGATACAGGGCCCGCGTGTGGTGGGTGGGCAGAACATCGGGGATATGCAGACGCAGGAATGTGGTATCGTTGAGCCAGGGCGCAGTATGCGTGCTGTGCGGCACAGACTCAGGCGTTACAGCCTTCCAGTGCACCTCGACAGGAGGACCAGCATGGGTAGCAACGTCTTCCAACCGTTGCTTGCTCGCTGATGAGATGCCACCGTCTAGGATATATACGATGATGGGCTGATCGGTTGTGCAGTGCACTAGCGCCGAATGCAGCGTAACGGCCATGGGGCGAGTGTACGCATCATCGCCGCCAAGAACAAGAACAACCGGATGATTTGAGTCGGACATGGAGCGGAGTGGCGAGCTATGAGGAGAAAACGGTTCGCTTCGTGTGGCGGTAAACATGTCCGAGTTGTTTTCGCAACTCTAACGGTGTAGGGGGCATGGCGGCCCAGTTCCAGACCTGGCGTAGCGGAAGTGCCAATCGGCGCGAGGCGCGCACCGAGGGGCGCTCAGCCAGACGCGGGATCCGCTCGAAGAGCACCTCAGCCCAGCGTTCGGTGGTACGTGCTACGGTAAAGTCCTGCGCCCGCTGGCGTCCGTGCTCTACCATCGCCGTGTAATGATCGGGCTCGTCGATAAAGCGGGTGAGTGCAGCAATGACGTCGGCATCAGAGGTCACCTCCACGTAGTCGAGCGGGTCGTCGCGCAGTTCCCGGAAGGCGTATTCGGGTCCCAGGAGCGCCGGAACACCGGCATGCCAGGCGTTGATGAGCTTTGAAGCGGGCTTGTCGTGAAACAGATCGCCCCGGTGCCAGGGGCGCCGCACGGCCAAGAGCACGTCCACGTCGTGGTAGTCGTGCCAGGGCTGCGGAGCCGTGCGATCCACGGTCTCTTCGAGACGAGCGGTAATGTCGTGCATATCGAGAAATGCATCCAGCCGATCCGTGAACAGATTTGGATGCAAGTTGCCTTTGTCGCCCTTAAAGGCGAGCGTGCGGACGCGGGCCCCTCGACTCGGATCCCGTGGACGGAGGCCGGGTTGTGGCCAGTGTGGAATGTGAAACGTGCGCACGTCATCGGCAAAACAGCCATTTTGTACAATTTCAGCATCCGCCAACGGCGACCGGAATCCTACGATATCAGCTCGAATCGTAACGATGAGCAGGTCGCGATGCGCGGAGGTGTACTGCTCGTGAAACGAGGCACAAAAGTGCGGCTCTGGCAACAGTACCACAATACCTGTATCAGGCAACGTCGCCTGAATGGCGACATCGTGCCCGGCTTCGCGTAAGCGTAAGGCCGTTTGCACAACCCACGCCCGAACGCGCACCGGTTGCGGTACCGTCCAATGATCCACTGTTTCATCAACAGGGGGGCCTTCAGCGCGTGCCAGTTCGCTAGGGTCAGGACAGAAAAAGGTTACCGGATACGTAGCCATTGGTGGTATAAGAACGTAGGATATACTGAGTATTAACCTCTGCTCCTATATACCGTCCGCGGCGCACTAAACGAATAGGTTCGCGGCGCACTCATCTATGGATGTTTGGCGCACTTATGGGTGGCGTATGGCCTGTTCTGATTCAGCCCCTGTTCTGATTTCGACACTGGATAGACGCTACGTGATAACGCGATAGGACATTGCATTTTCGTCGCGATACTGAACATCGAGAGGCATCATACCCAGGTGGTCATGCCACGGTGTTAGCGTCTTGGGCCCGCTTACAGCTGGTCGGCGATGCGATCTGCCTGGGTCCAGCCGGTGTCCATGGCGCGTGCTACGCGGCCTTTACCCACGCGGAAGTCGCCTGCAAAGTACAAGCCGACCGTGTGAGCCGCATCTAACGGTTCAGGGTCGGTTGCGGTGGTGGGAGCGGCATAGCGCCAGCGGTGGGCATCGGTCCAGGCGACGCCGTCGAGCGGGTTGTCGAGGAGAGCAGCGGCCTGGCGATGTACTGCTTCGGTGTATTGAGCCGGATCGTCATCCACACGAGGCGCGGTCCACGACGGACTCATCTGCACGCACACGATCGACTGATCGCGCGGGACGCGTCCGGGTTTGTCGTCTTCGATGCTTAGCCACGCGATGGGATGCTGACGATCGGTGTTGAGCAGGGCATGAAACGGCTCGGGACGCTCCAGGCGATGACGCAGGCCGTACACGTAGGCAAATTGGGGATCGTACGGGGTGTGCTGCAGCGCGCGGGAGCACGCGTCGATATGATCGGCAGCAGGCCCGGATGCAGTGCTGGCAGAAAGAATATCGACTTGTTGGGGGGCGGGCGGTGTGAGCAGCACGGCATCGAAGGGGCCAAACGATGCATCATCGGTGCTGTAGAGCGTCCAGGTCGCATCGGCATAGGCAAGCCGCTGGATACGCGTGCTGCGATGGACCCGAGCATCGGCAGCCTCAGCAAGGACTTTGCCGAGGGTGTTGATGCCGTGTGCGTACGTCCAGCGCGGTTTGGCATTCGATTTGGGATCGCCCGGCGTGCGGGTACCGTCGGCGTCGAACGTCCACACGGGTTGCGGGATGGTGGCCAGGCGATCGGTAGAGAGATGCTGTGTGATCAGGGTGCGAATACGCTTGGGCGGATGCGGGATGTAGTTGGCACCAAAGTCGTACCGTAGATTGCCGTGACTGCGCGTAGCGGCGCGCCCGCCATAGCCCCGGCTTTTTTCGAACACGGTGACGTCTGCGTCAATGGACTGCAGCCGCCAGGCAGCGGTAAGACCAGCAGGGCCAGCTCCTATAATGGCAATATGAGGCATACGGTGTGGGAAACGATATGTGATAAATGGAAGACGATACTTCGGGTTTTACCATATTGGAGTACGCGAGCCCCTGTTGGCTGAAAAGAAAGCGCATGAAACCGTCGTTTTCTTAGCAATTGGAGGGCGGCGTTGGAACTCTGTTGGAAAGCGGATCCGTTAAAGCGGTGTGTCTATTAACCTGTTGTTTGTGGACTGCACGTGACGCGGCTCCGCACATATTTTTCTTGCGACCTGTCCCTTAGGCTTCATGCTTGGCCGCCTGCTGCTTCTTTTTCTGCTCCTGCCTGCTATTGAGTTGGGGCTTCTGATTCAGGTGCACAACCTGATTGATTTCTGGCCAACCATGGCGCTCATTATTGTAACGGGCATTGTGGGGACGATTCTGGCGCGTAGGGAGGGGACCTCTACGTGGAAGAAGGTCAATGCGCGGTTGCAGCAGGGCGGGTTGCCGGGCAATGAACTGGTTGAAGGGGTCATCATTTTGGTGGCGGGTGCGCTGCTGGTTACGCCGGGCGTGCTTACCGATGTGGTAGGCTTTCTCGGGTTGGTTCCGCCGACGCGTCGCATGATCCGCCGGTATGTTATCAAGCGGTTCAAAAAGAAGATGTCGGAGGGTCAGGCGCAGGTTCATTACGGTGGATTTTATGGCGGTCCGATGGGGCCAGACGGCATGTCTATGGGAGATACGCCGCATGGGCCCACGCCCGACGGTCCAGCTCCCAGCGACGGCCCATCAGAAGCGCCAGGTGAGGGATCCGCCCACTGGCAGGGCTCGGGCCGACAGGTCCCCGGGCATATCGATGAAGTCGACGATTCGAGATCGGGATCCGATCCACGCGATGGTGTCTAGCAGTAGCAATCCGGCTCCCTGCACGATGAGTGCAGTGCCGTGCCCTCGCCATGCCGAGGCGTCGCTCACATCGTTGTAGCTGGCGATGACCATGGCTCCTCCTACAGCGGAGTAGCCGACGTTCAAGCCCATGTTTACAAGCAAGATGTCGTGGTACGTGCGCTCGGTGCTTAGCGCATCGCTCCAAGTGTCGGGCGTACTTCGTGAGCCAAGGAGCCCTACCGTGGCGATGCCCACGTTCACAGCGCCCCATGCGGCGGATTGCATGCCAAAGCTCCACCAGTCGGATTGTGCATCGCGATCGTGCGTTGCCATCAGCGCCAGTCCGCCCGCTACGTTGGAGCCGCCCCAGGCCGCTACGCGCCACAGGTGATTGCGCTCGGCGGTGTGCCGCTGCTGTACCAACGTCTCAATCCGCTCCACCGACACGCTGAAGGCCCCCTCTGTGCTGCCATCGCCTGCAGGGGAAGGAGGCACGGTGCCGGGCGTGTCAGCAGTGGTTGAATCGGTGACCGCCGGCACAGGTGACAGTTCGGGGGAAGACGGAGCGGTTTGTGCAGAGGCGGCTGTGGCCTCATACAACGCCCATCCACCAAGTGCCAGAAGGCCCCCTGCGATCCAGCGTGTGGTTGTGCTGGAGAGCGTGCTGGAAATCCAAGACATATCGGCTGCTTAAGGTTGACGAATAAGGGGACTGAATAACTTCGAACGAGTGCTTCGTCTGTCCGGTCCCCATGATTGATGGTTTTGGACACAGCGTTGCAGTTGGCAAGCTATTGTTGTGTCTATGGGTTGCAACACGCCCCGTTTTTATGTTGTCATCTTGAGCGGAGCAACTGCGTCTAGCAGGGGCGGAGTCCTGACACGAGCGAAGCGACTGATGAGCGTAGCGAATAAAGATCTCCCCCGAGATGGGCAGGGTCGTTGAATCACCAGTAGCCGTTGAACCTCGGGAAGATGGTTCCCCCGAATGCCATTCGGGGGCTACATGGGCCTCCTCCGTCGGCCTTCGCTCACCATGACAGGTGTTTTGTTATTATCATCGGGCAGGCTTTCACTCCCCCCTGAACACCAACATTGACACTTGACTTCACTTAAGTAACGGCATGTGCAGGTTTCTTTTTTACGGTAGCGGTTCAATGTTAAATGATTGCCTGTGGTTTACATCATCGCAATCTGCTCAAACCCCCTCTGTCTGCCGACATCTCCCCCTTGGCCAAGGGGGAGAAACCCGTAGGGAGAGGGGGTTCGAAGAAGAGAGAGCTGCTGCATTCAATTGCTTTATCATTTAGCGTCTATCCACTACCTTTTTTTCGTTGCTGATGGCCTTGTAGCAGAATACGCCGTCCTGACCTCCCCCATTCTCTTACGCTGTTCGGTGTTTCCCCCTTCGCGAAGGGGGAAATGTCGCGTAGCGACAAAGGGGGATGGGCGTCCACAAAGATAACGGAAAACTTGCATACCGCGTTAAGTACGTGTTTAGCGTGTTAGAATGGCCGCCCGGGATATCCGCTTTGCTCCTGATCCCGGGCTACAGAACGGCGCGATGTGAGCAACCCCATAGCCGGGGACCGCTTGCGTCCCCGGCTTGCTGGGGCACCACATTCCCGTCAGCACCACGCTCGTCGCGATGTACAACCGGTATGACCTTCGGCCCTCTGCGTCCGACGTACCTCCCGAGGTGAAGAAATCAAGGAGACACAAGCGATTCCTGGACGGTTTTCAATTGCATGTTGGGTTTTAGGCATGTAGGTTAAGGGGCCGTTTCGGTTTGTGCTCAGTAACTAAACATCCATTATCATTATGCCTATTTCCCCTTCGCGTCACACCCCGTCCACAGCCATGGCGCCTCCCGAAGCGTGGCCCGAACTTCCGAAAGTCTCTGACTGGCAGGACACGCTGGATACCGTGCACCGGTGGACACAGATTGTTGGAAAGATCCGAATGGAAGCCCATCCGTGGGTCAATCACTCGTGGGGAACTTCGCTGTATGTTACGCCGCGTGGACTCACAACCGGCCCAATTCCGCATCATGGGCGCTCCTTTTCGATTAATTTCGACTTCATCGACCACAGGTTGCGCTTTTCTACCTCGACAGGCGAACAGCCCACGGTCTCGCTCCAACCCATGTCGGTAGCCCGGTTTTACGAACAGGTCATGACCGTCATGGAGGAGTTGGACCTTGACGTGTCCATCTATCCGATGCCGGTGGAGATTCCGGACCCTATTCAACCGTTTCCGGAGGATGAAACGCACGCGAGCTACGATGCGGATGCCGTTCATCGCTTCTGGCGGGCGCTTACACAGGCTGCGCGGGTGTTCACTACATTTCGAGCACGGTTTCTAGGCAAAGTCAGTCCGGTCCATTTTTTCTGGGGAGCGTTTGATCTGGCAGTAACTCGCTTTTCGGGACGCGAAGCACCGACTCATCCGGGTGGTATTCCAAATTGTCCGGACTGGGTCATGGAGGAGGCGTATTCGCATGAATTGTCGAGCGCGGGCTTCTGGCCGGGCACGGGACTGGGCGAAGCTGCATTTTACGCCTATGCCTATCCTGAACCCGAGACATTTCGCACCCAATCCGCGGGTCCTGATGCGGCCTACTTTCACGAAGAGCTAGGCGAGTTCGTGCTTCCGTACGCTGAAGTGCAAACCGCCTCCGATCCGGATGCTATGCTCTTGCGCTTTTTGCAGCACACCTATGAAGCGGCTGCCGACGCAGGCAACTGGAATCGGTCGGCATTGGAGTACGCCCCCTCCTCCTCGTGAGAACGAAGGGGGCGCCGTCCGGCGCATGCAATGAGGGACCGGTGCGCGCTCACTCCGAAAGCACGTCACGCAGGGCCGCCTGGGCTTCTTGGGGGTCGGCGGAGCCGTTGGTCGTGCGCATGATCTGCCCCATGAAGAACCCCATGAGTTGTTGTTCGCCCGCCCGGAAGCGTTCGGCTTCTTCAGGATGGTCGGCCACAACCTGCTCCGCAACCGTGCGTAGCGCATCGGCATCATCGATTTGCTGCAGTCCCTCTGCTTCAACAATGGCTTCTGGATCGCCGCCTTCGGTCATCATGCGTCCGAAAACGTCGCGGGCGGCGCGGTTGGTTATCACATCGGTGTCGACCAGGCGCACCAGAGCGGCGAACTGAGACGCATCGAAGGGAAGCGCTGCAAGGGCGTCTTGGTCTTTACGAGCGCTCTGCAGCTCGTTGACGATCCAGTTGGCCAGTGGCTTTGGGGCGTCGTAGTGGTCGAGGGCGTCGCGGAAGAACGTACGCAGTGGGGCATCGCCTGCGAGCAGAGCCGCGCCGTCGCGTGTGAGGCCCAGTTCGTTGTGATACTGCGTGAACACAGCGCGTTCGGCTTCGCTAAGCTGTTCGACCGGGTCGCGCTGCGCAGCAATGGAGCGCTGCCGCTGCGCCTCCTTGGCAGCTTCTTTCGCCTTGCGTTCAGCTTCCAGGTCCACCGTGTCGCCCTCCTCAGCCCAGCGGTCGCGTAATGGCACGAT
The DNA here is from genome assembly GCF_055379935.1 of Natronotalea proteinilytica. NCBI lineage: Bacteria > Pseudomonadati > Rhodothermota > Rhodothermia > Rhodothermales > Salisaetaceae > Natronotalea > Natronotalea proteinilytica. The sequence goes on from NZ_AP043947.1 coordinate 1,144,308, forward strand.
CTGGTTGAATACCAGCGCATCCTCCGAAGACGTCTCCGGATCCTGCCAGAAGTAGCCTACCCGCTCGAACTGGTAGCGCTGGTCTGCGGGGCCATCAAGCACACTGGGCTCGACGATGCCTTGCTTGACTTGGAGCGAATGAGGGTTCAGGTGCGACTTGAAGTCTTCCGGGCCGCCATCGGGAGCGGGCACTGTGAACAGGCGGTCGTAGAGGCGCGCCTCGAACGGGATGCCGGCTTGCGCATCCACCCAGTGAATAACGCCTTGTGGAGTAGGGCCATCGGCAGGGTCTGTGTTGCCTTTGGTGGCCGGGTCGTAGGTGCAGTGCAGTTCAATGATGGATCCATCATCGTCGCGGACGACCCGCTCGCAGGTGATCACGTAGCTGTTGCGGAGCCGCACAGCGCCCCCGGTCGTCAGGCGACGAAAGTCATCGGGCGGATCTTCGCGAAAGTCGCTTCGGTCGATGTAGAGCGTCCGCGAGAAAGGCACCGAGCGGGTGCCGTCTCGGTCGATATCCCGCGGCCACGATGGGAGGTCCATCCACTCGGTGGTGTCGGCTTCGTAGTTGGTTAGCACCACCTTCAGTGGGTCGGTTACCGCCATCACGCGCGGGGCGTGGTCGTTGAGCGTGTCGCGGATGGCATGCTCGAAGCGGCTGATCTCCACGCGGCTTTCCGTTCGCGTCACGCCCACATCGTCACAGAACGCCCGGATAGCTGCCGGTGGCACCCCTCGGCGTCGGAGCCCGGCCAGCGTAGGCAGACGGGGATCGTCCCACCCCTCCACATCGCCGCGCTCTACCAGTTGCAAGAGCTTGCGTTTGCTCATCACCGTGTAGCCCACGTTCAGCCGTGAAAACTCGTACTGGCGCGGACGCGCCTCTTGTTCGTCGTCATCCAGGCAGCGCTCTAAGAGCCAGTCATACACCCGGCGGTTGTTGTCGAACTCCAGCGTGCATAGCGAGTGCGTCACATCCTCGATGGCGTCTTCGAGCGGATGTGCAAAGTCATACATGGGATAGAGGCACCAGTCGTCATCGCGCCGGTAATGGTGGGCGTGCTTGATGCGAAAGAGCAGCGGGTCGCGCATGATCATGTGCGGCGAGGCCATATCGATTTTGGCTCGAAGCACGTGCTCCCCATCATCGAACTCGCCGTCTCGCATGCGTTCGAACAGGTCGAGGTTTTTCTCAACCGAGCGATCGCGGTACGGACTGGGGGTACCAGGTTCGGTGACTGTGCCCCGGTGTTCGCGAATTTCCTCCTCCGACTGACTATCGACGTAGGCATCGCCCTGTCGAATAAGCTGGACAGCAAAGTCGTAGAACTGCTCGAAGTAGTCGGCTGCGTGGTAGCAATGCGCCCCCCAGTCGTATCCAAGCCACCGCACAGCGTCTTTGATGGCCTCGGCATACTCTACACTCTCGGTGTCGGGGTTGGTGTCGTCAAAGCGGAGGTGACACCGCGTGTCGGCAACGTCGGCATAGTCTTCGGCGATGCCAAAGTTGAGGCAGATCGACTTCGCATGGCCCAGGTGCAAGTAGCCGTTTGGCTCGGGAGGAAAGCGCGTTACGACCCGATCTCCATAGGTGCCATTGCGCAGGTCGTCGTTAATGATTTCGCGGATGAAGTTGGTAGCAGGGGGCAGGTCGTTGCTCACGGGGCACAGCAATTGGGTCACAGAAACGATGGAAGACGTTCGTAGGAGCCGCACCCCGAAAAGATCCGCATGCTGGAATCGAAGCTGCGCTGAACTTTCTGAATCTGCCAGGGTTGACATAACAAGTGCATAATGTTGTTGAATGTAGAGCCCAAACAATGCGTATACCTTGGTGGAAAGGCGCCCTGGCGATGGGCGGAACGTTGGTTGTACTTGGGGTGGGGGCCTGGGCGTGGTGGACGCATGGCGCAGCGGATGACCGATGGAAAGCGGTAGATCGGCTGATAGAGCGTTCAGTTGGTACGGTGCCAACGATCAGTACAGCTGAACTGGCTACGCGCCTGGATCGGCTCGCACACGAGCGTCCATTGCTTTTGGATGCGCGGGCGCCCGAAGAGTACGCGGTCAGTCACATCGAAGGGGCTCGTCTCTACGACCCCGAATCACCGGCCTCCTCACTTGTTGATACCCTTGATGTTGACGCCCCTATTGTGGTGTACTGCTCGGTAGGGTATCGGTCTGCCGAAGTCGTTCGCCACCTGCAAGCACAGGGCTTTACGAATGTGGTGAATGTGCGAGGCTCTATTTTCATGTGGGCCAATGAGGGACGTCCGGTTGTGCGCGAAGGAGAGGCGGTACGTCAGGTGCATCCGTACGATGAGGTGTGGGGACGTTTGCTTGAAGAGCCGCTCCGTGCAAGCGAGGCGCCCGCTCCCTACAGCACGGGGCGGTAGTCGCCGTTATACAGCCGAGATAGACCTATGGCTTACCACAACGGAACCGGAGACCAGCCCCCGCTTGCGTCCTCGTCGCGATGCTCTGCGTCGCGACGGACGAATGGACGCTCTGCGTCCGACGTAACCCCCGACGTAAGGAAACAAGGTGGTGGATTAGGGATGATAGAGCGTCCGCAGGTCATCCTGACGCCGCCAGGCGGACAGATCTCAACGCCATCCCTGCAGACTCGGCACGTTCAGGGCGCGTGGGGTGAGCAGCAGGGCTTCCTGGCCACAAGGCGCTGAGATGCTTCACTGCGTTCAGCATGACATCCCATGGCCGGACATTCTGGAAATGACATTTAGAGGATGCGCTCTCGTCTCCGGCGATTGTGGAGCGAAGGCTGCTAGTACTGTGGGGCCACCCCCGATCTGTGTAAACTGTAGGAGATAGACAGCGTGGCAGATGCCGTTTTGGCGCGATGTGCGGTTGTGACAGGCATGCGTATCTGTTGTGTTGCAATTGCGCACAACCGTGGGTGGCAAGCTGTCACGTTCCTTCCAAATAAGCGTTTGGCATCATATTCGTGAGGATGTGTTAGTGGATGCGTATCTGTACGCACCCCTTGCTTTCTGTCGAAAAAGAAACAGCCGAGATTATGCATACCCACTTTAGACGACTGGAGCGTTTGTACGGTCGTTCTGCCGCGGCCTCGACCCAGGTGGCGGTGTCTTTTGGACGGGCTCTGCTGAATAGCGATCTGGAAGATCGGTTTCCGGGTGTCACCACAGCCGATCAGTTGGTGAATGACGCGGCACGCCTGGCGGCAAGCTCCCTTAACAAGGAGCATGTTGTTACAGCCGATGAGTTTGAAATCGAAATCCACGAGCCCGACTACACGGGCCCGGTGCAAGCCATGGCACAGGTCGTGCTTACCCAGCCCCCGCGCTCGCTGGTGACGGTGCTGTTGATCGGCAATGACGAAACGGTTATTGCAGAGGCACAAGGGTCATTTACGCCGACGGAGCGCCCCCTGCCGGAACTCACCGACATGGAGGCCGAGCAAGTAGGCCGTTCGGTGCACACCGACACTGCCACCGACGAGGCCATTCTGACGCCCGCCTCGTTCATGCCTGTGTTTGTCACTCCAATGGGTATGGTGGGGTTGAATTAAGAAGGACCACCAAAGTATCTTTGATTATGTCATTGCGAGGAGCGCTAGCGACGCGGTGAGCGCAGCGAGGAAGTGCCTTTAGGGTGCAATCTTGTGCCTTCAAACTGGGCGGCACCCGCCCAATCGGGGGGCATGACTGCGCCCAGTGCCTGTGGGGATGCACTACGCCGCTGCTTGGGGTTCCGCTGAGTCCGGTTCATCGGACGCCGGATGCTGCGGGGTCCAATTGAACAGCGCCGTCATCGCTTCAAACAGTTCAGGGTGTTTGGCACGCATCGCCTCGGGCTCTTCAAAGAAATGCTCTACGGCCACCGCAAAAAATTCCGAAGGCGCCGTTGCTGCATACGGGTCGAGGATCGAGTGCCCCTGTTCGATGCGCTTCATCTCGGTACGCACCAGTGCCTGCCACGACGCCGCCGACGTGCTATCTACAAACGACGGGACGCCATCGGGGCCGGTATTGTCAAAGTCGAACAGATGCGCCAACTCGTGCAGCACGACGTTATCACCATCCGCCGGGCGCATCCAGCTGGCGCGCACCGACGGGGCCGACATAATGAGCGGCCCCTGCTCATGCGCCATCCCATCGTAATTCGCTGAATGGTCGTCGGTGTAGTAGTCGTCGAAGCGGCTCGGGTAAAACAGAATGGACCGTGTGCCGGGCAACTCCCAGTCGGGGCGCCCATGCAACAACAATGCAGCGGCAGCCGCTACGCTTAGGCACAGCTCGTCTGTGAGGCGCACCCCTTGCACCCCCTCAAACGAAAACTCCTCCATGAGAAACTGCACATCCCGCTGAAAACGATTCTGTGCTTCCGCATCCATTGCTGCGTAGGGGGGAAGGTGGCGCATCAGCCAGTGGTGCCAGTCGTCTGGAAATGCCGTCCGAGCGATGCGCCACCGTCGGTAGGAGCGCCGCAATCCACCCCAGATCACTACAGCGGCGGCCCCGATGCCCACAAGAGCGGCCCACGGATGAACCTGTGCTGCAATGATAGCTACGCCTCCTCCTAAGATAGCAGCCAAGCCCAGAGTTGTCCACAAGGTAGAGGGGCGAACAACACGCATACGACACCATGCTATGGATACGAAAAGAACCGAGAACATCGTTTATACGGTAACCCTACCCGATTATTCCGGCATCATCTTTCAGGGGTCTCTCCACGAAGAACCCATGAGGGGCACGCACGCAAGAACAATAAGAGGCGATCGCGGTACAGGAACGTTGCCTTGTAATCGTTGACGAAATCGTCACATCTACCACACCGACCAAACTGCTACGTATGGGTGTCATGAACAAACTCCGGGAGAACACCGGAGTGATTCTTTGGATTCTCGTTTTCTCGTTCGGCATTATCTGGGTCTTGCAAGATTCAGAGGTGTTCGACACCATTGGCCAGCCCACAGGTAACATTGCGGTGGTAAACGGCGCTGAAATTACGCATCAGGAGTACCGTGATGCGGTGCAGCAACAGATGCGCCAGATGCGTGAGCAGATGGGCGGCGATCTTAATCCGCAAATGGAAGACATGATTCGCGAGCAGACGTACACGCAGCTTGTGAACATGCAACTGATTGAGCAGGAGATGGACCGCCTGGGCATTCAAGTGACCGACGAAGAGGTCATGGATATGGTCTATGGTGACAACCCACACCCGATGATTCAACAGCAATTTGCTGATGACACGGGCCAGGTGGATCGCGAACTGATCGCCAATCTGGCGCAAAATCCGGAAATGCGCGAAAGTTGGCTGCAGATGGAGCAGTTTCTGCGTGATGAGCGCCGCGAGAACAAGATGAATACGCTGCTGCAATCAACGGTGCATGTCTCCAACCGCGATGTTGAAGAACATCACTTCCGCCAAAATGCATCAGCAGATGTTGAGTATGTGGCGCTGAACTACGCCTCGGTGTCTGATGAGGAGGTTTCGGTGTCGGATGCTGATCTGGAGGCTTATTATGACGAGAACCGCGATGACTTCCGTCGCGAGCGCACCTACGAAGTGCGCTATGCCATGCTCATGAAAGAAACGACGGCTGAGGACTCCGCAGCAATTGCGCAAGATCTCGAAGAAATGCGTGCCGAGTTTGAGCGGACGGAGGCTCATGAAGACTTCCTGCGGCGCAATGCGTCGGTGGAAGAGTTCACGGAGGACTTTCTCACTCGCGACGAGCTTGGCCCGGCTACGGCAAACGCCATCTACGATGACCTGACCGTGGGCCGTGTAACCGACCCTATTTTTGAAGAGGATGGTACGGTGCGCATTGCCAAAATCTTGGATGTAGAAGACGCTGCAGAGGCCGACGAGCCTGCCGTGCAGGTCGCCATCATGGCGCTTCCGCTACAACCGAGCATGGCGACCATTCGTGAGCTCGAAGATCGGATGGATGATATCTCCTTTTACACCAACGATGGGGGCGACTTCGAAGAAGAAGCCGAAGCCCAAAACGTGCCAGTACGCACGCTCACCGCACAAGATGGCGATGCCGACTTTCCCGATCTGGGACAAAGCCGTGCACTGCGCGACTTCTTGAGCGCCGCTAGCCGAGGCGATGTAAGTGATGTTATTGAGCTTGACGATCGCTTCGTCGTGGCAAAAGTTGAGTCGATCCAACGGTCTGGATATATTGACTTTGCCGACGTGCGCAGCCAAATTGAGCCGCGCGTCATTCAGCAGAAAAAGCAAGAACATCAGGTAGAGCGTATGCAGAGCGCATTTCAGGGCGCCGCATCGCTTGAAGAGTTGGCTGAAAACCTCGACACCCGTCTGCGCACCCACGACGGGCTTACCTTTGACGAAGACGTCATTCCGGGCCTTGGGCGCGATCCCTCGTTTGCAGGCACGGTGTTTGGCCTGGAAGAGGGCGAACAGTCGAACGTGGTAGCCGGTGCCAACGCCGCCTTTGTGGTTGTCCTCACCCGCTGGCATGAGCCCGCGCCACTGACCGAGTCAGAGCGCGAAGAGCTGCACCAGGAACTCCTGGCACAACGGCAGCAGCGCGTCATTGAGCAGTGGATCGAATCGCTGCGCGACAAAGCGTCTATTGACGATCACCGCGGACAGTTCGAGCAAATGTAGCGCGTCGCCTCCTTTCAACCCGCACCACCACAGGGCGCCTTGCATCATGCAGGGCGCCCTGTTTGTATAGTACCGCGTGTCTTCGTTCTATTTTTCCTACCGTTCTATGTCGTATCCAACGCCGTCGAATGAAGCTGAACGGCTGCGTCTAGAAGACGCGGAGTCTTGACACGAGCATAGCGACTGATGAGCGTAGCGAATAAAGATCTCCCCCGAAATGGGCAGGGCCGTTTAATCGTCCAGCGCCTGCTGAGCGTCGGGGAGATGGTTCGGCATGCTCCGGGCTGGGCCCGTCGCGTGCTCACCATGACAAGTTTTTGGAAGGGGGGGACAGAGTTTGGCACCTCTCCGTACCCTAACAACCACGTGTGACAGAGTACTATTGCTGTGTCACACAATGGTTGGGCGGTGCGGCGTCAATGATTTAGCTACGTTGTCAGGGGAGATCCCGGCGCTGGGGCGCCTTGGCCGGGATGACTATGAGTGTTGGCAAGTTCATACTCTACCCTAATATTCAGGTGTAACAGAGTACTATTGCTCTGTCACAGGTCAATCTTCGGGTAACGCATGTACCCTCTGACGTACCTAAACTAACTCACGTCCTTGTCATTGCGAGCGGAGCGAAGCAATCTCATTGCTGCCAGACCGGATGTAGCCGCCCAATCAACGGCATGAGATCGCCGCGCCAGTCGCAGGGCTCCCTCCTCGCGATGACAAGTTTGGACCCTAACAATCACGTGTGACACAGTACTATGGCGTCCATGCTAACGTGCCCTGGTACACGGTGCGGGCTGGGCCGTCGAGGTACCACGGAGCCGGGGCGTCGTTCTCATTGGCAGCGCGGCCAACGGTGAACGTGCCGCCGGGCGATCTAACAGTAACCGGCTCCTCAACACGTTTCTGTCGCAGCGCTACCGCTGCCGTGCCCACGACGCCCGTGCCGCAGGCCAGCGTCTCGGCTTCAACGCCCTTCTCGTACGTGCGCATCCGGATGTGCTGGGGACCTACAACCGTTGCGATATTCACATTGGTGCCTTCTGGCGCAAAGACCGCGTCGTGACGGATGGGCGGGGCCAATGCATCCAGCGGAATGTCATCTATGTCGTCTGCAAAAGCCACCACATGCTCGGTGCCCGACCAGATCTGGTGCCACTCGTATCCAGCTCCGTCTGCTTGTTCGAGAGAGCAGGAAGGCTGGTAGCCCGACGGCGCCGGAATCCACAGCCGTACGGGTGCTTCCGGGGCATCGGGTACGTCAGCGGCATACCGGCCCGCATCCGTGCCAAAGACAAGACGCGAACCGCCTATCCCCGCTTCTGCGGCAAAGCGGGCAAGACACCGCGCCCCATTGCCGCACATGGTCGCGGGCGACCCATCGGCATTCACGTAGCGCATCCGAAAGTCATGCGCTGCGTTAGCAGGCGGATCCAACGCTAATAGCCCATCGGCCCCAATGCCGCGTCGGCGGGGGCACCATGTGGCGGCAAAGCGCTGCAACTCCTCCTCCGAAAACCGAAAAAACCGATTGTCAAGCACGACAAAATCGTTGCCAGCGCCCTCCATTTTCGTAAACGATACAATCAGATCAGGCATTGATCAAACAAACCCTTTCACGGTACATATTACAACGCAGATGCATCCTCGATATGCCCTCTTCATCAACCACCGATCTCGTCCTTGGCCGAAAAACGATTCAGTATCGAAGGCACCGATCCGCTGCTCTTGTTTGGTTTCAACGACATGCACCTGCGCAAGGTTGAAGAGGCCTTTTCTGAGGCCACCATCACCGCGCGTGGTACCGACCTGCATGTCGAAGGGCCTACCGATACCATCGATGCGGTGGAATCGGTGTTCAGTGAACTGGTGGTGCTGCTCAAGCGCAACGGCACCCTCACTGAAGACGATGTGAACACCGTTCTGGCACTGGAGCAGTCGAATAGCGCCCCCCCACCGCCTAGCGATGGCACCGGAGATGTCATTCTGCACACCCCCGATGGCGAGGCCATTCAGCCGCGTACGCCTAACCAGGCTCGGTTGGTCGAAACCGCCCGTGCAAACGATGTGGTGTTTGCCATTGGGCCTGCAGGCACCGGCAAAACATACATGGCAGTGGCTATGGCAGTTGCTGCACTAAAAGAACACCGCGTCAAAAAAATCGTGCTGGCGCGTCCGGCGGTTGAGGCGGGCGAACAGTTAGGTTTTTTACCGGGCGATTTCTACGAGAAGATCGACCCGTATCTGCAGCCGCTGTACGATGCATTGGGCGATATGCTGCCCCACGAAAAGCTGGCCGAATACGTCGAAACGAATCGTGTGGAAATTGTGCCGCTGGCTTACATGCGCGGACGCACCATGAAGTCGGCGTTCGTGATTCTGGATGAAGCTCAGAACGCCACTACCGGCCAAATGAAAATGTTCTTGACGCGGCTCGGGCCGAACAGCCGCACCATCGTTACGGGTGATGTAACGCAGACCGACCTAAAGAACCGCCGCAATTCCGGGCTGGTTCAGGTGCAACATATCCTAGACGGCATTCAAGGTATTGACTTTGTGTACCTTACGCCTAAAGATGTCGTGCGCCACCGACTGGTGCGCGACATTATTGCTGCATACGAAAAGCACGAAGAATAGTGCGCTCGCACACGTCAATGGTTGGGATTGATCGGTTGGGGCTCTGATGCATCTTTCGGAACGAGGTGTGCATATGACGAATGCCTTTGTTCGCTTGGTTGCCCGCTTTCATGCACGCTGCTGCTCCATTTTTTATTGTTGGATGCCCCCGTTCTGGCACTACGCTGGTGCAGCGGCTTCTTTCTGCTCACCCCGATGCAACGGTGCTTCCCGAAACGTTCTTCGTGCGTCGGCTGATGCCACGGCGTAGCCCCCTCACCGATCCACTGACTGCAACTCAGCACCAGAGCCTTCTTCGACGCATTCAGCAGAGCGAAGCGTGGGGAATGCAGTCGCTTGACCCGGATGCGCTACACGGTCAGGCCCAGCGTCATGCTCGCACCGGGGCGGGCGTACTGCGTGCCTGGATGCAGGCTACTGCAGACGCTCACGGCGTGCCCTTCGTCGGGGAAAAGACACCTGACCACGCCTTGCAGATCGAGGAACTGCACCGAGCCCTTCCCGATGCGCGATTTATCCATATCGTGCGCGACCCACGGGCCGTGGTGAACTCATGGCGCTCGGTGCCCTGGTCTTCGGGCTACGCCTGGCGCGATGCCCAACTCTGGCGTGAGCGTGTGGAGGCCGTTCGTAAGGTTCCGGCACCGGTCCCGGTGCACACGATCACATTCGAGACGCTTGTCCACCATCCCGAATCTACGATGCAGCGGGTCGCGGCATTTTTGGGGCTGGATGTACACGCACGGTGGCGTAGCCATGCGCCCGATACGGTGGCGGTTGATGCTCAAGTTGAACCCTGGAAAGCCAACGCCCTGGCTCCTATTGATCCAACCGTAGCTACCCGGTGGCGCACAGCACTCCCGCCTGCCGACTGGGCCATGGTCGAAGCGATGACCGCCTCTGAAATGGCGCATTGGGGGTACTCCCCCGAAACCGATTCCGCTGCTCGTCGGCATGCCCGGCGACGGCGCTGGAGACATCACCTGCAGTGGAAAGTCGGCCTTCTTGTCCAGGCTGCTCGCGACAAGCTTCCTCGCTCCCCATTCAATTGAACGGATTCGCATCTGCGCATGACCATCGGCTATTTGCATGTAGGTCCGCCCGAGCATGGCGTGCACCGCTACGGTGCACTCTTAGACGAGGCCGCTCAAGCTCACCTCGATGCGAACGTCATTCGCGCCCACGCTATCATTAACCGTTCACCTTTCACGGCTCTTCGCGCGGCCCTCGACGCTCTCGCGGCGGCTGACGTAATCCATGTGCAGTACGAGCCCATCAGCTGGGGGGATGTGCAGGCTCCTGCAGCGATCGAGCACCTTATCGATCATACTCCTGCACCGCTGGTCGTGACGGTCCATGACGCGCGTGCAGGATACACCTGGCTCAACCGGGTGCAGCACCTGTGGGCAGCACGGTCTTCCAGCCCCTCCTTTCGGACTGTTGACGAAGCACCGTCCTCCTCGCCGCCCTCTTGGTGGATGCAGTGGGGCGCAAAAGCCGAGCGCGCCTGGCAATTCTGGCGCCGTGAATCGGCCAATGCACGTGCTACGCGTGGTATTCTCAATGCTGCCGCTGCAGTGCTCGTATGCACATCTACCGAACATGCCCGACTCGAACCATTGGCAACGGGCCCCCCAATCAAGCATATTCCCCATTTTGTGGAATCTCGGGTGCTTCCTCGTCGCTCTGTTGCGCGGGCCGAGCTTGATATACCAGAATCTACCCAACTTATTACCGTGCTTGGGTTTATTCATCGCCAGAAAGGGCACGACCGTGTGGTTGAAGCGCTGTCGCATCTTCCCAACTCGGTACGGGCTGCCTTTGTAGGAGCGCCATCAGACCCTGGCGATCGATATGCAACGGCTTTGCATCAGCAAGCACGGGAACGGGGCGTGGCCGAACGCATCCGTTGTACAGGATACGTGCAGGAAGCGACGCTCAACCAGTATTTGGCTGTCACCGATGTGGCGGTATGCCCTTTTCGTGAAGCCACCGCTTCCGGATCCCTCTCCACCTGGATTGCTGCAGGGCGTCCGCTTGTGGTGGCAGATCTTCCGCTGTTCGATAGCTACGAGGCAACGGCGCAAGCCGCGTTTGAGCGCGTTTTGGAAGATACGCCCGAAGCCTGGGCCCGTGCTATCGACGGGCATTTGTCGCGGGGCGCAACGCCTGAAGCGCAGAGCGCCCTGCGGAACCTACAGGAGCGGCTAGCTCTTTCCACCATCATCCACGAGCATGCCACCGTATACACGCACGTGGCTTCCTGATTGCTGCAAATCGCTTTTATGTTGTACAGCCAACCGGTCTTTTGGAAACGCCTCAAATCGCTTTTTGAGCTACGGCGCATGACAACCGTGTCGAGCGGCGTAGCCCTTTCGATATGTATCCTGATTGCAGTGGTGGTGTGGGCCGCGGTTACGCTGCAAGAAACGCGCACGGTCGCATTTAACGTACCCACCAATTTAATCAACGTACCTGAAGACCAGGCGCTGGTAGCCGAGCCGCCTTCGCACGTTCGTGTACAGGTTACCGGTGAGGTGATTCAACTGTTGTATCTGTACTTCAATCCGCCCACGGCCCCCATCGACGCGAGCAGCAGCGAGGTGCGTGTGCAAGAGGTGTTGGGGCTTTCGAGCAGTAATGTACAGCTAGAGAGCGTATCTCCCGAGCGCATTACAGTGCCTCTTGAGCGGCGCGTAGAGCGCTCCGTCCCCATCACATCACGGGTATCCGTGGATCTTGATGATGGATACGAACTCTTAGATCCCCCGCAGCTCAACCCCGACTCGGTAACGGTGTCGGGCGCCGAATCTATTATTGATGAACTGGACGAATGGCATACCCAAGCCTACGAGGCTGGCCGTGTGCGGGACTCGACTCGCATTCAGGTGCCGCTAGCCGATACGCTGGATGCGCTGGTAAGGCGCTCTATTGATGAGGTTACGTTTGTCGCGCACGCAGGCCGGTTTGCCGAAGAGACCCGCGAGTTGTTCGTTCGGGTCATTGATGTGCCTCCAGGTCAAGATCTTGTAGCGCTCGAACCCGCTATGGTGACTGTTCGTTACCGTGTGCTGTTCGATGAGATGTTTGAGGCACGACGTTCAGATGAGTTCTCGGCGGTGGTGAGCTACGACCAGATCCGGCAGGATACGACGGGACGCGTAGAACCCCGTATTCATACGCCTTCTGATCTCACCATTCGCGATGCCGAGGCATCGCCAGCACGACTGCGCTATTTCACGCTGATGTCGTCCTCGGAGTAACGGGGAGCGGGCTTCTGCAGCAGCGAATTGTTCGTGCTGTCCCCCTGTGTCGGTCGTCTGCATGGGGGAGGCTTCAGTGTGCTATCGTTTCGAAGCGGTTGGGCTTACACATCCGTCGAAGTCGTTATATGTTGTTTTATGAGTTTTGTAGATCTGTATGTTTTTCTTAGCGCTGGCCATTCTTTGCAGCGTCGCCATTGGCATCATTTTCAAATATACAGGCCAGCGCGGGGTAGACCGTGTCGCCTTACTCACCATTAACTATTTTGCGGCTGTAGGCGTAGCCTTGGCTCTTCTGGTTACTGGAGGAACCGCGCTGGATGCCGGAATCACCCTCTCTCCCGGTTTGCTTGGGCTAAGCGTTGTGGTCGGCGTGTTACTTATTGCAGGGTTCTTTTTACTTTCTTTGGCCACAGAACTGGCCGGCATGTCGCTGGCGCTGGGCGTATGGCGCGTTTCGGTTGTGCTTCCCTTTTTAGCCTCCTGGTTGATCTGGGCCGAGGCCCCCTCGGTATGGCAAGGGGTTGGCATGTTGTTAGCCGGCGGCGCCTTTTTTATGATTGCCAAGCAGCCCGAACCAGCGGTACCTACTCCTGCTGTTGAGCCCGCCGGATCCGCATCGGGCGCAGACGCCTCGCTACCCGACGATTCGCTACCCGACGATTCGGAGCCCGATGAAGAGGGGCTTACCGATCAACTCGTCGACGAAGCACCCGTCGTGGCCTCCTTTGGCGTGCTGCTGTTGCTCTTTCTGTCGAGTGGTGCCATTGATGTATCGCTGAAAGCCTTCGAGGAGACATTCAACGCCGGGCAGGGCGAGGTGTCGCTCTTTCTGCTCCTGTCTTTTGGAATGGCCGGACTCGTGGGCCTGGTACCCGTTGTAACGAAAGGGGTGCGCGAGCAGGTGTGGCCTCAACGCAACGCCTGGGGATGGGGCATTGTACTGGGGGTGGTCAACTACGGGTCGCTGGAGTTTCTGCTGCGCGCCTTGGAGTATCTGCCAGGCACTGTGGTCTTTCCCATTAACCACTTGGCTATTGTGTTGATCGGAGCCCTCATTGGGGTGCTCGTCTTTAGCGAACGCCTTTCACGCATCAATCTGTGGGGCATTACGTTAGCAACCCTCGCACTGGCGCTACTCATGATGTAGGAAGTCCATGAAGCAACGCATTGTTGGAGGCGCCCTGGCTTTGCTGCTTTTGGGGCTGGGCGCCGGACTTGCCTGGTGGGTGCAAGGACCGTCTGAAGCCGACATCCAGCGCGCCATTGTATCTACCGTACAAAAAGAAACCCCCGAGGCCTTTCTGGTTACGGGCGTGCTGTCGATGCAGGCCGAGGAGCGCGTAACCTACACCGAAAGTGTGGCGCCCGAGTTCTACCAGATGTTGCGCCGCTCGGGGCTGGCCCCCGATGTTGATTTGGTGACGACCGAAGCGAACGTACGGGTTTCGGGGAACGTGACATACGGCTTTTTAGTGACGCAGCTTGAGGCCTCACACATCGAACGGAAGCCCGATGGCACCGTGCACATTACGGTACCGCCTCTGCAGGTGCACAGCGTAGCTCCCGATCTTGAAACGCTTGAGGTGCAGACCGGCACCCGTGGGTGGTTTCGCCTGTTTTCGAGCGATTTAGAGGCCGATGCGCGCGCAGAAGCGCTCTCGGGGGTGCAAGCAGCGCTGCGCCGTCAAGCCGAGCAGCGCCTTCAGGAGCGCGCCCAGGCGCAGGCCAACACCGAAGACGCCCTTGAAGCCATGCTCGCGCCGCCTCTGAAGGCAGCAGGTGTTATACAGCCACGTTTTACTTTCACGTTCTCCGAGGCGGAAGACACCCCTGTCTTGCAAATGCCAACCGATTGATACGATGGGCTCCTGAGCGTATCGGCTACAAGCGTCTCATCGCGTAACAGAGTAACAGAACTGTCTTAAGATGAGGCCCTCCCCATCGTTTTCAAATAATTCTGAAACTGCAGGGCAAACGGGCGTGTAGGCATTGCTACATTATTTTCTCGGGGATCTACATACACACATGGGCCTGTTCTCGTCGGAGAAGCTGACCATCATGGACACGCCGTACGGTATGTTCACCTCCAACGGGTTCTGGTTTCATGTGCGTGAAGACGATGTGCGCGACTATGCCTCGGATGTCCTCAAATACGTGCCCCTCGAAACGCTCATCGCGTATGCCGGGCGCTGGATGCAATCGCCCCAGACCCTGGCAATATGGCTCTTGCCCATACTGATCGTGTTGATCGGGCCCATTCCAGCTGCTGCGTGCGCCCTTGGCGCCTACCTCGGATGGAAAACCTTCTGTCCGGCTCTGGTAAGCTGGAAGGCGATGGGTGTGATGCGTGTCTTGAACGTGGTGGTACTGCAAGGGCTGTTCTACGTGTTTGCCCTAAGCTATCTGGCCGTACAAGACAACCTGATAGGGGTGACCGTTGGACTGGCCGGATTTGTGCTTCTTCGTTGGGGCCTGGTACGCCGGGCGACGGATCCTCTTGTTCATTGGATGTGGCGTGGCCTGTATCGCATGCCCGTTGCCGACCAAGTGCTGAGGGCCGTCATCCTTCGGGCGGCTCGCGCGCACGGAGCCTCCCTCAAGCAACTTGATGAGATGCTGCTTACCGTCATTGAAAACTGGACGGCCCGCGCCGACGACATGGACGATGTGCGTCCGCCGCCTGAACGGCCCGACGCTTCCCGCTAACCGTTGTATCGCCTGCTGCTTCCTGCCTTTTTGCTGATATGCCTGATGCTCGCTCAACTACGCTATACGTGGTACGTCATGGCGAAACCGAATATAATCGCAAGCACATTATGCAGGGCAGTGGTGTTGACTGCCCGCTCAACGAACGCGGAACGGCGCAAGCCAATGCGTTAGCAACCCGTCTGGCAAATGAGGTATCGTTCGATGCCGTGTATGCGAGCACCCTCACACGAGCCCGGCAAACCGCTCGCATCGTTGCTACGCCCCACGAACCTGTCTCCTTTGCGTATCTGGATGATCTCAAAGAGATTGACTGGGGCATTTATGAAGGAACCGAGCCTTCTGAACACCGCGACCAAGCCATGGAAACCATCAAGGAGGCTTGGCGCAATGGTCATGTGGAGCGTGCCGTTGAAAGCGGAGAGTCGCCGCGGCAGGTGGAGGCCCGTGCTCGTCGGGCGCTCGACATTATCGTATCTAGCCACCCGGGCGAAAATGTTCTGGTGGTTACCCACGGACGCTACATGCGCATTATGTTGGCGTCGGCACTCTACAACCACGACCTTACCCGCATGCCCGATGTACCGCACGCGAACACCGGTCTGTACGTCATCCATTACAACGGCGGCACCTATCGTGCTACGGTACGCAACAGCGTAGCCCACCTGTCTGCTTAACGCATCCGGCCACGGGCCTTTCTGCTGCTTGATTTTGTTTTGTTATGCTTCCTCTTTCTCTGGCTTCTGTACACTCTGGCGACCGGCGTAATGCCGATGCGGTGCGCACGGCATTACGCCGGGCCGTACAGCAGGCCATGCAATCCATGAATGGGATTACACAGGTGCGCTCGGTCTCTGTTGAGGTCCCCGCCACCCTCAATCCGCTGGCCTGGGGCGCCATTCAGCCGCATGCCCCATTTGTCTACTGGCGCAGCCGCAGCACTGCAACCACATACGCAGCCGTAGGAACAGCGCATGCGTGGGGCGGGCCTCGCTCGCAACGCAACGCAACGCTGCCACGGGCTACCGTGCGCGATTTGGAGACCTGGCTTGAGCTGCTCCCGCCGGATGTTCGCATCTGGGGAGGGGCTCGCTTCGACCCCACGGCCCATCGTGAGGATGCATGGGGGAACTTTGGCCCGTGGAATCTGGTGTTGCCGCGCTTTACTCTGCATTGCGAAGGCGATACTACGCGCCTCTTCGCCACGCTGGTGGCCCCGCACGACACCCACCACCCCAACGCCGTGCTCAACCAGGTGGATGCCTTGCGATTTGCGTCCGATGGGCCCACGGTGCCTTTCACCACTCGCACCGACCGCACCGACCGTCCCTCTCGCACCGCCTGGATGAAGCAAGTCCGCGCCGCCGTAAGCGCCATTGCCGATGACCGTTTGCGAAAGGTGGTGTTGGCCCGTGCAGTAGACCTTACGTTCGACACCGCGCTCAGCCCATGGGCATTGTTGCAGCGCTTGCAAGAAGAGACCCCCCGCTGCACCGCGTTCGGTTGGCAGCCCAACCGATCCGGACCCGCGTTCATAGGGGCCACCCCAGAGCGGCTCTTTCAAATGGAGGGCTCCACCCTCCGCACGGAAGCCATCGCCGGGACGCGTCCACGCGGGGCCACCCCCGAGGAGGATGCTGCGCTGCGCCACGATCTGTTGAACAGTGCCAAAGATCGTCGCGAGCACGCCTTCGTGCAGGATGCGCTGGCTAACGCCCTGACGCCACTGGCCGATGCAGTTCACGTTCCCGATACCCCGGAAGAGCTCCAGCTGGAGCGCAAGCGCCACCTGCGCTCTGAAATC
Source organism: Natronotalea proteinilytica (assembly GCF_055379935.1). Taxonomy (NCBI): domain Bacteria; kingdom Pseudomonadati; phylum Rhodothermota; class Rhodothermia; order Rhodothermales; family Salisaetaceae; genus Natronotalea; species Natronotalea proteinilytica. Next base: position 1,161,348 of record NZ_AP043947.1, read on the forward strand.
ACCGCCACGCTGTGCTCAAGTACCACTCCGCTTGATGTGCTCAATGCGCTGCATCCTACGCCAGCTGTAGGCGGGACGCCTACCAAAAAAGCGCGCGCTTTCATCCGCGAATACGAGTCGTTTGACCGCGGATGGTACGCCGGGCCGGTTGGTTGGATGAGTCACGATGCAGCTGAAGTGCTCGTTGCAATCCGGTCGGCTCTTGTGAATGACAACACCCTCACGCTGTACTCGGGCGCAGGCATCGTCGAAGGCTCCGACCCGACGTCGGAGTGGGACGAAATCGAAAACAAGCTGGCCGACTTCAAGGCAGCGCTGGAACGATAGTCCCATCCGCTTCGCCTGCCTTCGTAATGCAGGTGCAGCACCGTGTCACACTGAAAGTTAGGGTGGGAGAGGCGTGTCGAGCTCCACGTCGCACCTCGATCAAAAAACGGCGAAGGTAGGCCCCCGACGTACGGAAGGTGTACAGCCCTTGCACCGTCACAGCGTGCTGTGACGCCTTCAGGGGCTGTTCGACGTTCAGCAGCTACTGGCAAAAGCCCTGCTCAATTCGGGGGAGATCTTTCGACTACGCTCAAGATGACAATATAAAAACGAGGTCGTTGTCCACCCAAACATTGATCTGTGACACACCAGTAGGTGCACAAACGTATCGCTTGCCATCTCATTGCAGGAATTTACGGGAGAACCACGGAGCTACGTCACACAACCGAGCCGGATGTGCGTATTTTGATGATGGATACGGGGCGTCTTCTTTCCATGATGGTACCCGTCCGGCTTTCTCATCCTTTTTGATGGTCCTTCCTGTGCATGACTGATTCTGATACGCCTGCTCCCTCTAACGTGCTTCGTACGGCGCCCAATCGCACCCATGCGTGGGCCCGAGCCATGATCGACGAATGCGTTCGTTCGGGTACCAGCATGTTCTTTATTTCGCCCGGATCGCGCTCTACACCCCTAACCACAGCCGTAGCACAGCATCCGAAGGCCCGGGCAATCCTGCATCTTGATGAGCGCGGCGGAGCGTTCGCGGCAATCGGATATGCCCGTGTCACCGGTCGCCCGGCGGGCTGGATTACCACCTCGGGCACTGCCGTAGCCAATGGTATGCCCGCTGTAGTAGAGGCCGCCCAAGAAGGCATTCCCCTTCTGCTGCTCACCGCCGACCGTCCCCCCGAACGGCGCAACACCGGTGCCAACCAGACCATTGACCAGGTGAAGCTGTTTGGCGACCATGTCTGCTGGAGTGCCGATGTGCCGCCCCCCGATGCCGAGGTTCCGTTGGCCTCGGTGCTTACCACCGTCGATCAGGCCCTTCACCATGCGCAGCGTCCGCCTGGCGGACCGGTTCATCTGAATGTAATGTACCGGAAGCCGCTGCATCCGGTAGAACAAGAGGCCTATGAGATCACCGATCCAGCTGTAGAGGCCTGGAGCCAGCGCCGCACCCCGTTTACCACGTATCCGGTACCCGTTCCGCATGCCACCGTCCCAGAAACGCTTATAGACGCCGTGCAGCAGGCCGAGCGCGGACTCATTGTAGCGGGGCGGCTTTCCGATGCCGATGCCAAAGAACTGCTCGAATGGGCGCAGGCACAGCACTGGCCGGTGCTGCCCGACATTACCTCGCAACTCCGCCTCGCGGCCGACTCTCCCGTTGTGCCCTATGCGCATCATATCATACAGGACGCGCCGAATCCTGAGGCACTGCATCCCGATGTGATCCTTCAGGTTGGTGGACGTTTTGTGTCGAAGCCCATGCGGCACTTGATTCGTGATGCAAACGCCTCCGTGCATGCTACCCTTCGACCCGCCCCGCTCCGTGTAGACCCTGACCATCGCTGTACGCACCACATTGAGACGACAATTGAAGCTGCCATTGATGCGCTTCCTACGCGTACGGCAACGCCGGCCTCGTGGAATGGCCAGTGGCAACGATACAACGAAGCGGTCGAGTCGGCCTTCGACGCGCCGCCCGAAGGGATGCCGGCGGTGCATGAGCCTGGTATTGCGTGGGCGATTAGCGAGCACATCCCCGATACCCACGCATGGATGCTAGCCAGCAGCATGCCCATCCGCGATGCTCAGCGCTATGCCGTTGCTTCGGGGCCGGCGGTGCCAGTGGTTGCCAATCGAGGCGCTAGCGGCATCGATGGAACGCTTGCCACGGCGGCGGGCATCAGTGCAGCACGTAACGCACCTACCACGCTCCTCATTGGCGACTTGGCTACGTGGCACGACGTAAACGCACTGGCCCTATTACAGGCGCATCCCGTAATCGCAGTGGTCATAAACAACGATGGCGGTGGCATCTTCCATTTTCTGCCGATTGCCCAGCATGACGATGTGTTCGATCCGTACTTTACCACCCCGCAGGGACGCTCGTTCGACGCCATTGCCGACGCCTTTGATTTGCCGTACGCACGCCCTACCACGCTGTCAGAGTTTACACATGCCTACCAAAACGCTTGCGACCGAGGGACGAGCGCTCTCATTGAAGTCGGCACCGACCGGTCTACCAATGCCGACGTTCATCATCAATTAGATGCACATGTTGCCCAAGCACTTGCCGAGGCTGCGTAATCTGTCGACACCCTTGTTCGCTTTTTTGCGTTTGCCCTGCGACGAATGCGCAACATAATGACGGCGTACGTGTGCAGGAAACGCCCTGGTGTTGCATCTGGAGGCGGCTTGTCGAACCTGACGGACACTTGCTATGCATTCTGATGTCATTTATCTTGATCATGCCGCAACCACGCCCCTCAACGAAGACGTGCTGGAGGCGATGAGGCCGTATCTTACGCAACACCACGGCAACCCATCGTCGGTACACCGGTGGGGCCGGCAGGCGCGCGTTGCCGTTGAAGATGCACGCGAACAGGTGGCAAGCTGCTTAGGAGCTGAACCCAGCGAGATTGTGTTTACAAGCGGAGCCACCGAGGCGAACAATTGGGTGCTTCGCCAACGCCTGGCGAATGCGGGCTCGGGTGCACACCTCATTACCTGTGCAGCAGAGCACGAGGCCGTCCTGGAGCCTGCAGCGTCGTTGGAGGCGCAGGGGTATCGCGTCACACGCCTTACGCCCACGCGCTATGGGCGCATTACCCCCGGCCAGGTGGAGGCCGCGCTTACGCCAGAGACCGAGCTGGTGTCGCTCATGCATGTGAACAACGAAACCGGCGCTCGTACCAACATCCCTGCCATTGCAGAGGTGTGTCGCGCGCACAATGTTGCACTACACAGCGACACCGTGCAATCGATGGGGTTGTTTCGCAATGACGTTCACGACCTTGGCGTAGACTACGCAACGATATCCGCCCATAAGTTCTACGGTCCCAAAGGCATTGGCGCACTCTATGTGCGTAGCGGAGCCGCCCTGGAGCCGCTTATTGAAGGCGGCAGTCAAGAGCGCGATCAGCGAGGAGGTACTGAACACATTGCTGGTATAGTCGGGCTAGCCACTGCCTTACAACATGCATACGACCGCGCCGATGAAGAGCGGGAGCGTCTCTACACGCTTCAACAGCATCTGCTAGAAACCCTCAACGACGCCTTAGGCGATACGCTCGTCATCAACACCCCTCCTGATCGGGCACACCGAGCCCCTCATGTTGTCAACGTAGCAATCCCCCCCCAAAACGACACACCCGTCGATGGCGAAATGCTTATCCTGAACCTCGACATGGAAGGCGTGTTGGCGTCTTCGGGCTCGGCCTGTACCAGTGGAACCCTCACGCCCAGCCACGTGCTCTCGGCCATTGGCCTTGACGACGAGACCGCTGCCGCTGCGGTCCGGTTCTCGCTGGGGCGCACCACCACAGCGTCTGACCTCGACCACGCAGTGGATGCCCTATCCACCACATTGCGTCGTCTCTGTAGGTAGCCCCGCTTCGGCCCCCTTATCTACTGCCCCCGCCCCAAACACTCGTATGTCCAGCGCTCTCCTCGTATTTGCTAAACGTCCACAGCCGGGCCACGTCAAAACCCGCCTCACTCCCGTCCTTACCGATGAGGAGGCAGCACAGCTCTACCGTGCCTTTCTGTTGGATTTGCTTGAGCAAACGCAGTCGCTCGACGCGGATGTACATCTGTTTTGGGATGCGCCGCCCACAAATGGGGTCGCTACCTCTTTTGCCGATTATGCCGATGCCGTACACGTTCAGCAAGGGGTATCCCTTGGGGATCGCCTCAAACACGGTTTCAACACTACCTTTTCAGCCGGATACGAGCGCGTGGCGGCTGTTGGAAGCGACCACCCGACATTGCCCACCGCCTTTCTCCGCGAAGCCTTTCGGGCTCTTGATCGCCCAAAAAGCATCACCATCGGTCCAAGCTACGACGGCGGATATTACCTCATCGGCATGAATAATGCCTATCCCGTGCTGTTTGAGAACATGCGCTACAGTCACCCGCAAGTGCTCACCCAAACCCTGACGCGTGCCGGACGCACCGACGCGTGCCTCACCGTGCTGCCCCGCTGGTATGATGTGGACACGCCTGCATCGCTTCGTCTCATGCTGGCTGACTTGGATGGGGATCTCCCGCCTACGCCTCATACCGAACAAGCCGTTAACGCGCTAGATCTGCAGTCGCTGGTGTAGCAGCACCCCGCGGCCATTAGAAATTCAGTCCGGTTGCCTGTTGCGCGTGCGTTGAGCCTCGCACTGCTGTTACCCATCGCATATTACGTTGAGCAACGTAGTCGGGGGCAATGTCAGGTGCAGGAGGACGGTCAGCAAGGCAACGAATAATAGGCTTACTACTGGTGTGTCACACCTGGATGTTATGGTATGGAGTGGACTCGCGTTGAAGCATCTCAAACCCAATGTTCTGTCATGTTGAGCAAGCGAAGGGCCCCCAGGGCCCGAAGCGCGTCGAAAGATCTCCTCGGCGCTCAGCAGCTACTGGCAAACCAACAGCCCTGCCCAGTTCGTGGGAGATCTTTACTCACTACGTTCGTCAGTCGCTTCGCTCGTGTCAGGACACCGCACCTGCTAGACGCAGTTGCTCCGCTCAAGATGACATCATTAAGACGGGGGTGTTGCAACCCGAAGATTGACCTGTGACACAGCACTACTTAGCGGCCGCACACTGACTCGCTTTACGCCTCTGCCTTCTCCCGATAGAAATCCACCACCTTCCCAGCTTTGGCAGGCCCGACCACCTCGGCCAGGGCCTGCGCATCCGCCTGTTTTACCTGCTTCAGCGATCCAAATTCGCGGAGCAGCGCCTGAGCGGTCTTTTCGCCGATGCCGTGAATATCCAGAAGTTCAGAGCGTAGCGTCTTTTTCTTACGCCGCTTGCGCTGGTACGTGACGGCAAAGCGGTGGGCTTCGTTGCGCAGGTTCTGCAATAGCTTCAGCGACGGGTGGTCTTTGCCCAGGTAGAGCGGGTCGGGGTCGCCGGGTTGAAAGATTTCTTCGAGCCGTTTGGCAATGCCGATAACCGGAAACATGCCGTAGACATCCAACTCCTTGAGCACGTTTACGGTACTCGAGAGCTGTCCCTTGCCGCCATCCACCACGAGCAGATCGGGCCAGGGGCCGCCCTCCTTGACCATGCGTTTGTAGCGGCGGTGCACGACCTCGCGCATCGACTTGAAGTCGTCGGGCGTTCCGTCTTCCACAGAGCGGATCTTGTACGTACGGTATTCGCTCTTGCGTGGCGTGCCATTCAGGAAGACGACGCACGAGGCCACGGTTTCGGTGCCGCCCAGATGCGAAATGTCGATCCCGTCGATGCGCTTCGGCAGGTCGTCCATCTGAAGCGCCTGGCCTAGCTGCTTTACGGCTTCGGGGATGCGGTCGCGCTCGCGCTTCATACGCTGCAGCTTGTACTCGTTCACGAGCAGTTTGGCATTGGAGCACGCCATGCGCACCAGACTGGCTTTTTCTCCGCGCTGCGGCACGCGAATGGGCACCTGGCGTCCTTTTTTCTGGCGCAGGAGCTCCTCTAACGGCACGGTGTCCTGGGTGGGGTGCTCGTTGGGGTCAACGGCCAGGAGCACCTCGTTCGGGTAAAAATGGGCGGATGCGTAGTAGTCCTCAATCAGCGAAAGCATCAGCTCCTCATCCGTGCGGCCCTCAATCTGATGCAGGTACGTGTGGCGCCGGCCAATCATCTTGCCCTCGCGCACGCGGAAGAGCGTCCCGCAGCCCACGCCCTCGTCGCGATCGACATGGAGACCGAAGATATCGCGGTCCTCGAAGTCCTGGCTGACGATCTTCTGCTGTTCGGAATATGTCTCAAGCGCCTGAATCTGATCGCGCAGACGGGCGGCCTCTTCAAAGTCGAGGTTTGCCGACGCCGCCTCCATCTGCTCGTTGAGATGCGAGGTAAGCGCCTTCGTGTGCCCGTTTAGCAGCTGCTCCACCTGATCGATGGTCTCCTGGTAGTCCGCCTCCGACTGCTTACCCACGCACGGGCCCTGGCAGTTGTCGATGTGGTACTGCAGGCAGACTTCGTGCTTGCCTGCTTCGATCTTTTCTTTGGAGAGGTCGAGCTTGCAGGTGCGCAGCTGAAAGACCGACCGGATGGCATCCATCATCTGGTTGAGCTGCTTCACGTCGGTGTACGGACCGAAGTACTTCGACCCGTCATTGTGCACCGAGCGCGTTTTGAAGACGCGCGGGAAGCGCTCGTTCTTGATGCAGATGTACGGATAGGTCTTGTCATCGCGCAGGTTGACGTTGTAGCGCGGCTGCAGCTCTTTGATGAGGTTGTTTTCGAGGATGAGCGCCTCCACCTCCGTATCGGTCACGATCACCTCGATGTCGGCGATTTTCTTGATCATTACCGCAATGCGTCCCGAGCGCTTGCGTCCCTGCTGAAAGTACGAGCGCACGCGGGTCCGCAGGTTTTTGGCTTTGCCCACGTACAGCACAGAGCCCTTGTCGTCGAGGTGCTTATACACGCCGGGCTCGCGGGGCAGGTGGTCGAGCTTTTTCTGCAGGGCGTCGGTCATGGAGTAGAGGATGGTTCAACAAACGGTACATTTCCAAAACGGGTAGTTGGAGGGGGTTGATTCCGTTGGACTGTAGACGTTCTGCAACCGATATGACGCGGGCAACATCGGGGGTTCACGATTCGTACACAAATTGCACAGTGCTTCCCTCGATATGCAGACCGCATTGGCTATGAAAAAAGAACTGACTGTACAGGTGGATGAAGAAGTGATCGACCAGGCTGCAGCACATGCAGAAGCGCGTGGACTGTCGCTCGATGACCTGGTGATCCGCTACCTTGCTTCGCTGGCCTCGACTGCCGCGCACGACGAGCCTGATGACGAACTGCCGCCCATCACACGGCGTCTTGCCGGTTCTCTGAAAACCAAAGGAGATAATCGCTTTACAGGAGATCCCGACGCAGAAGGGCGCGTAGATGCTGATTTACGTGACGAATATCGACGTTATCTTGAGCGTAAGCACCGCTAAAATGATAATCCTTTTTGATACCAATGTGGTGCTTGATGTGCTTCTCGCTCGTGATCCCTATGTGAGAGAGGCAAGGGCATTGTTTGAGCATCTCGAACAAGGTCATCTAATAGGATTCATAACCAGTACAACGATTACCACGGTGTATTACGTAGGACGAAAGTCCGTGGGAGAGCAAACGATTCGTCGCCGGATCCAGGACTTGCTTGATCTCTTTTCAACGATACCTGTACCGGAGCCTGTGCTTCAGTCGGCGTTGGATCTCGCGTTTACCGACTTCGAAGACGCCGTGCTGCACGAGGCTGCCCGACAGGCAGATGCAGAGGGTATTGTGACGCGGAATGCACGCGACTTCACCGCCGCAATGCTTGATATCTACACCCCAACCGAGTTGCTGGATACGGTGCGTGGGGCATGACTCCATGTAAACGGGGCACGTTGATAACTATCGACGATGTGATGTTTCACAAAGCGGTCCTGATACCCCTCGACGGGTTACCGATAGTCAAGGTTTGATCAAAACAGCTTATTTTAAGACTAAATACTATTAAACATTGAACCGATGTGCAACGGTAGAGTATGCATGCTCCACACAGACTCCATTCATTTAGCGCTTCAAGACGTATGGCTACGATAGACCCCGCAACCCCAGTGGCTGATTTGGTGACTGCACAGCCGCGCTATGCACGTATTTTTGAGGAGCTTGGGATTGACTACTGTTGTGGTGGCGATCGGCCTCTTGCGGATGCGTGTACCGAGGCAGGACTGGAGCCAACGACTGTGTCTCGGATGTTAAAGGCACACTCCGCCGCGCAACATGCCTCTGCTTCTGAATCTGTTAGTGAGACTGATTGGAGTAAGGCCTCGCTCGCTGATTTGATCAATCACATTGAAAAAACGCATCATGCCTATTTGCGGGGCGAGTTGCCCCGGCTTGACGAACTGCTGACAAAAGTCGTTCATGTGCATGGAACCGATACACCGTGGCTGTATGAAGCCAAAGAGGTGTTTGACGCGCTTAAAGCAGAACTTCATGCTCATATGGAGAAAGAAGAGCAGGTAGTATTTCCGTACATCGAGGCGTTGGAAACAGGGAAGGCGGTTTCTGCCCCCGACGATTTTGGAGATGATCCGATTGAACTCATGGAGCACGAGCATGATGAGGCTGGCGATGCGCTTCGAACGCTTCAACGGTTGTCAAATGACTTCACCGTTCCCCGAAGTGCATGTGGTACGATGCGGGCAACCATCAACGGGTTGCGGCTGCTTCAAAAAGATATGTTTCAGCATGTCCACAAGGAAAACAACATTCTCTTTCCCCGTGCTCGTGCTTTAGGTCATTCGTAAAAGCTTGGCGGGGTTGGGTATCGGTTCAATGGTGAGTACCCTGACCGCAGGGACGACGTGCTTTTGGCATGCGGTTTTTGCGGCGTTTATCGATTGTTAAGCCGTTGAGTTGGTATCGGAACCGGGGGCAGCGTCCGATTTTGATTCTGAATCGGGAGCGGCATCGGAGGAGGCATCATCGACGGGTTCGGGCGCGGGGGTGCGTCCGTAGGCTTTGGTCCAGGTGGCCAAGCGTTCGAATGCCGGATCGTCAAGCAGATCGCTGGACATGCGCCAGGACCAGTTTCCGGTTTCTGTACCGGGGGTATTCATGCGTGCTTCTGAGCCGAGTCCTACGATGTCTTGCACCGGAAACACCACCCGGTCAATGGCCGAGGCCAGCAGCATGCGTTGGGCTGCATACGGTAGCGAGGGGGCCCTTTCAAGATCTAGGTACGTGTGGGCTCGCTCACGCTCGCCGGGTGTAGTGTCGTCATTCCACCAGCCCTGTAGGGTGTTGTTATCGTGTGTGCCCGTGTACATCACCATGTTTCGGGCCACGTTGTGTGGCAGAAAGTTGTTATGCGCATCCGTTTCGAAGGCAAATTGCAGCACCGCCATGCCGGGCAGTCCTACGGTATCGCGAAGCTCAAGTACCGAATCGGTGATGTCGCCCAAGTCTTCGGCGACCAGCGGGAGGGGGCCCAGTGCGTCGCGAATGGTATCGAAGAAGTTCTTTCCGGGGCCGTCGGCCCAGTGGCCGTCTACGGCGGTGTCGGCGTCGGCGGGTACGACCCAGTACGCATCAAACGCGCGGAAGTGGTCGATGCGAGCCAGGTCTACGCGATCGAGCAGGTGGGAAAGTCGCCGCTGCCACCATGCATAATCGGTCTTGGCCATGTCGTCCCACCGGTAAAGCGGGTTGCCCCACGTTTGGCCTTCTGGGCTAAAGTAATCGGGGGGCACGCCGGCAACAGCTTTTGGGGAGCCATCGGGATGCAGTTGAAACAGCTCTTGGTTGGCCCAGACATCGGCGCTATCGGGGGCTACGTAGATGGGGAGGTCGCCAAAGAGTTGAATATTGCGTCGCGTGCAATACGTGTGTAGGGCCTGCCATTGGCGGTGAAAGAGAAACTGCCAGAAGGTATGTTTGCGGCGGGCTGTGGCGTGCTCTGTGCGGGCTTGGGCAATGGCTTCTGCCTCGTAGCGGGCCAGCGGAGCAGGCCATTCGGTCCACGGCGCATCGTTATGCGCTGTGCGCAAGGCCATGTACAGGGTGTAATCGTCGAGCCAGTCGGCGGCGCGTTGGCTGAACTGATCTACGGCGGCGCGTTGGGTCGGGGTGGCGTTCTGTTCGAAGCGTTCAAAGGCGGTTGTAAGGGCTGCCCGCTTATGGGTATGCACGGCCGGCATATCCACCTGATCGGTAGGAAGGGCCTTCAGTGGAGCGACATCACTTGGGGTAAGCAACCCCTGTTCGAGCAGCGGTTCGGGGCTGATCAGCAGGGGGTTGCCCGCAAACGTAGAGCGGCTGCTGTAGGGAGACCCTGAGGGACCGGTTGGGCCCAGCGGCAGGATCTGCCACAGTTGCTGATTGGTGGCAGCGAGGTGGTCGGCAAAGTCGTACGCGCCAGATCCTAAATCTCCAATCCCGTACGGGCTGGGCAGAGAGGTGATATGGGCAAGGAGTCCGCTTTGGCGGGTAGACATAGGACAAGAGGAGACAGCTAAACGAATGGATTACGATGAGGTAGATCGAGGCAGGGGCAGCGCACGCGGAGCGTCTGAGGCGGTAAGCGGGGGCAAGCCGTTTTCGGGGAAGGCCGTTGGGGTACGTTTGGCTTCTGCGACCTTGGCCGTGTAGAGCGTATGGAATTGGTCGTACAGCGTATCGATGGATGTATCTGCCACGGGGGCTTCCACATCAATAATATCGGGGTAGGCAAAGGCGGATGCGCCTGCTGTATCCACAAACATGCTTTTTAGGCCCAGGCGGCGCTGTAATATGCTATCGGTAGCGTAGACCACTTGATAGCGATTGATGGGCATAATCCACAGGTAGTGCCGCAGCACGCCGCGGCGCACATACAGACCGTCGTGGCCAATGCGGTAGCGGTGGTAGTAGTAGTGCAGGTAGGCAGCTACACCAATCAGTGGGATGGTGAGCAGGGCCCACCAGGGCAGAGCCACGCCGTATGGATGCCACCATCCACTGGGCCAGAAGTACAGAGTGGGCGCGAGTCCAGCCAAGAGCACACCCAGGCGGCGAAAAAAGTGGCGGCGGATGGTTAAGGGCGAAACGCGGTCGAATGTTTCGGGGAGGTCGAACGGTTTTACACGCTCGGCTAATCGCATCACCGTATCCCAGCGAGCAAATGGTGCCACCATGCGCTGGCCTTGCTGGTCGGCATTCAGGCCCATCGTTTGCACTTCAAGGGAGTACCATCCGAAGTAGCGCATCAACGGGGTGGTTTGTACGATCATCACCTGCACCTTGGCAATGGGGATGGTGCCCTCGGTGAGGGTAAAGAGGCCATGACGCTTCCGTAGTTTGCCTTCTTCGGCCCAGAGGGTAAAGCCGTAGTAGCGACTAAGCGTGATGAGAATGCCCGAGAGCCACCCCAGCAGCGCCGCTACAACAACAGTTACCAGTCCGGTAAGGAGCGGCGAATCGTACATCGTATCCATAAACTGGTCGACGCGGCCCTCTGAGCGCAGCAGCCAGTTGGTGAGCGTCTCCGGATCTACAAACTGCAGAATCGAGAAGATAATAGCCAGATAGAAAAGCGAGAACCGAAAGGCGCCAGCCAGGAGCACGCGCGAGAGAGACATCGAAAAGAGCGTTTCGCGGTCGGCCTCGACGTCTTCGGGAGTGGCCTCAGTGGTCTGCTCGGCGCCGGTGGCGGCCCGCTGGTAGGCGCGCACGGCGGAGCGAATTTTGTGGGCCTGGTCGAGTTGGACGTACTCGATGCTGGCTTCGGTGGAGGCGCTCCCTGCGGTTTCAATGCGCACCTGAGCCAGGTTCATGAGGCGTGCCAAGAGCCGCTGCTCAATCTCAACATTCTGAATGCGCTCAATCGGGATGCTCCGATTCTGTCGGTTGATCACGCCGCTCTGTATGATAATTTGCTGCGGGGTGATGCGGTAGCTAAATCGCAAATACTGAAGCACAATCGCCGGAACAGCAATCACGCCGTAGAGAAGGGAAAAGAAGAGCGGCAGCCATGCACTAGAATCGGGATTCGTTAACGTGGGCAACAGCAGAATTGCCAGCGCAGGAAGCGTGGCAATGAATCGCAGCACCAACGTGCCCGGGTGCAGCTTCTGCGGTTCGCGTACAAATCCATGCGGGGCGTTTTCCGGGGACGACGCCTCTTCCGGAGACGCACCAGCTGTAGCGGATGAAGGGCCGGGATCCGAATGAGGGGTAGAGGAAGGCATAATCGGAACAGACGACGAAGGCGAGGTAGGAGCAGTGAAACAGGGTTACAACACGTCTTCGGTCAGCGGATCGTTAAGAATATACTGCTTTACGTCGTCGCGAATGCGCTCCGCGGTGGCCAACGGAAGCCCGGGAATAACAACATCACTAGAGCGCGTACCTGCCGTATGGATAACCAGGCGTCCCAGGTCGTACTCTCGTTCAAACAAGTTTTGCGATACATCGAGGTGTTGGATGCGCCGCAGGGGAACGACGGTACGCACATGTGTGAGCACACCGTATTCAAGAAGCAATTCGTCGTCGTGCAGGGCGTATCCCCAGGCACGGTAGCGCAGCCGAGGCCACACCATGATGTACGTGGTAAGAACCAGCGCGCTTCCGCCAACCAGGCTTCCTATGAACAGGAAGCTGGCTCCAGAAAATAGTTGCGTCAAGGCGTAAAAGAGAACCCCCATAAAGAGGATTACGCCCACCAATGCAAGCTTGATGCGCCACACCGACTGTACCGACGGATCAAGCGCCTGAAGCGTACGGGTGGGGAGCAAGGGGCGGGATGAAAGTAGAGAGGCGGACGAGGCCATAAGGGAGCCGTTTAGGAACGATACCAAAAGCGATACTCATAGCAGTTCGACCCTCGTAGGTTTCGGGCGCGACCACAGATTGTTTATGCCAGAGTATTTTCCAGTCTCCGCATATTGGTTTTGACAACGCGGGAAAGAAAGGGATGATTTAGAAGAGGTGTTCAACAGCAAGTGTAGGAGGCACCATCCAGGTACAGAGAGGGCACGATGCGCCAAAAGCGTATACTCAATAAGGGAGATGAATGAACAAATAGATTAAAAACAGTATACCATATACTTCGTTTCGGGCGCACTGTAAAACCTCTTTATTGTTGACTGTGAGTGTATAATTTGCTACTTTGCAAAAACAAGCAATAAAACATAGTTTGATCAGCCGCTTCACCAATGCTTTTCGACTGAGGGTCGTGAAGGCTGTCTGTGCTGGTGAACTGAAAGCCCCGTGTGATTTGTGAGGGTACATATCCAAAAGCACAAATCGGGGTGCGCTTAAGGCGCAGCATGCTTCGTTCTAAAGCGATATTGGGACCTATCCTGAAAGAAGTGGGACGAATAAAGAAGCGTTTCCCAGCGAGATTCGTGTTATTAGAACGCGGTTTGAAGAAGTCAACCATAAAAACGGGTTCATGCTCTTACGCACAAGTGGGTACTAACGCGTATGTCAGGGTTACATCTGTGGTCAAAAACAAAAACGCTCCATTGGGGAGAACGCTCCGTGTCGTCCTGTGAATGCACATCATGTCAATGCCAAAGACAGGAGTCACTGGGGGCCATTGCAAAAGAGAAGATACAGTCAGCGTGTCGTGTATGGTCGAGGGATGGTGAAACGAACGCGAGATCAAGTCGAAGTGGCATGCTCATGCTTTCGGGGACGCTCTTCATTCTCGTATTAATCCCCGTGCTGCAAATGGAGACGTATGCAACTATCGGACGGATTATGCTCTATGGTGGAGGTGCCCTCCTCGTTGGAGTCCTGCTTTGGTGGATGGTGCGTCAGCTAAAAAAACGTAACGAGCGACTGGAGCATCTTGTTGAGCAGCGTACCGCTCGTGTGCAAACGCAAGCACGTCAACTAGCGATGTACAATGCCGAATTGATGCGTAGCAACCAGGAGCTCCAGGAAACAGCCGAGGAAAAATCTAAAGTGCTCGGTGTGGCAGCGCACGACGTAAAGAATGCGCTGTTTGGTATTCAGGCGCTCACTGCAGTGATGCTCGAAGAAGACACCTCGACCGATAAATCCATGACCCATCGCATTTCCATCATGCATGATTCAGCGAGCGAGGCTCTAGACACGATCAATAACCTGCTCAAGTCAGAGGCGAGCAGTGTGCATGGAACGTATGAGCACGAACGCGTCAATATCACCTCGTTGGCCGAAATGGTCACGCATAGCTTTTGGGCCCAGGCGGAGCAGAAGGAGCAAACCGTTACATGCTTTGTGCCCCCCCAAGACCTTTACGTGAATGGTGACAAAAACCGATTGCGTGAGGCGATAAGCAACCTGGTAAGCAACGCCGTAAAGTATGCGCCACTGGGTAGCGACATTCGTATGGACGTTACCTGCACCGATGCCAACGTACAGGTAGCCGTAAGCGATGAGGGGCCTGGGCTCGGCGACCATGAGCAACAGGGGCTCTTTCAGCCATTTAAACGCCTCTCAGCAGAGCCTACGGGAGGCGAGCCCTCATCGGGGTTGGGACTTTACATCGTAAAGCAGGTGGCCGAACGGCACAACGGAACGGTTCAGGTAGACTCGAATCCGGGAGAAGGCAGCACCTTCACTCTTGTGTTGCCACGCTCAGATTGTGCCGAGCATGAAACAAACGAACCATCCTCTATCCCGTCGAGCACAACGCGCGAACTGCAATCATAGCTGCAGGTAAATGGCCATCCCTTTTCAGATGCTTGATTTACGCATAGTGTTATGGATGTGTCGTCGCCCCTGTCAGTTAGTATTGTAGGATGCGGATGGGCGGGGCTCCCGCTTGGACGCGCACTGGCACAAGCTGGGCATACGGTGCGTGGAAGCACCACGCGATCCGAGCGTACAGATGTGCTTAAACAGGCAGGTATTGAGCCATTCGTCACCCGACTCACTCCGGGCCCTACTCCTTCGGTCGCCGATCTTTTTGCCAGTGATGTGCTTGTGTGTACAGTTCCACCGGGGCGATCCAACGCAACAGATGATGTATCTAAAGAAGTCTATCAGGCTCAGGTCAGCGCGCTCATAGACACTGCGCAGGCGCACAACGTCCCTTATGTCGTATATTTGAGTTCGACGGGCGTTTACCCGCCTACCAATGGCCCCGTAACCGAAGATGCATTCGATCCACGCACTCCCGAGGCGTACCCCCCGCCGAAGCGCCCTACGGCCCAATCCGTGCGGGCCGCCGAGCACATTGTACACGCTGCATATCCCACAGCATCGTTGCTTGTGCGTTTGGGCGGACTGTTCGGGCCGGGGCGGCATCCTGGACGGTTTATCGCTGGCCGTACCGATGTGGCTCGTCCCCATGCGCCGGTCAACATGGTGCATCAGACTGATGTGGTAGGCGCTGTACAACATCTCATCACCCGGCAAGCAACCGGTCCGGTCAATGTGGTGGCTCCAGATCACCCAACCCGTCAAGCATTTTATATTGCGGCTGCAGCATCGTACGACGGCGCGCCCCCCACATTTGCAGAACCAGAAGGCGGAGCCGGCAAACGCGTCATGAGCACCAAGCTTACGACAACGCACGAATACACCTTCACCTATCCCGACCCTATCGAAGCGCTTGATGCGCTGGCTGCGTAGGGGGAGGGGCGCAGAACGTGCAAGAAACGAGCGGTGTAACGTTCTCTGTAAACACGATCACAAAAGAGCCGACTGCTTTCATTTGTGCACAATCCTACCGTTTGTGTACACCCCAATCTGATCACCGCTTCCATACACGACCTACTTATGGCTACAACAACCCGTTCGAACTCGTCCTCTGCCCGCCTTCGATGTACCGATGTGGCCACCCTACCGCGCCGCTTTCGTACCGTGCGGGCTCGTACGGAGCGGTTTTGCGAGCCGCTGCACACCGAAGACTTTGTGGTACAAACCGTAGAGCACGTAAGCCCCACAAAGTGGCATCTGGCACACACCAGCTGGTTTTTTGAAACGTTTGTATTAGAGCCGCATCTCGACGGATTTGAACCGCTCGATGAGCAGTATGCCTATCTGTTCAACTCGTACTACATCCAGGCAGGCGAGCGCCACTGCCGCGACCGACGCGGCTACATTTCGCGTCCAACCGTAGAAGAGATCTTTGCTTACCGCACGTTTATCGACGAGCAGGTACAGGTGCTGCTGGCACAAGCAAGCGCCAAGCAGATGGAAGACATTGCGCCGCTTGTCGAGCTGGGCATTCACCACGAGCAGCAGCATCAAGAGCTCATGGTGACGGACATGAAGCACGTCCTGTCGGTCAATCCCTTGCGTCCGGCATATCGCGACGACCTGTCCAACGCACAGCCTGATACCGCGTTGCCCTTAGACTGGGTCGCGTTTGACGAGGGCTTGTACGAAATCGGCTACAACGGCGAGGGCTTTCACTACGACAACGAAACGCCCCGTCACCGCACCTACCTGCAGCCCTTTGCGCTATCCAACCGCCTGGTTACCAACCGCGAATATCTCGAGTTTATGGACGACGGGGGATATGAACGCCCCGAGCTGTGGCTCTCAGCCGGATGGGCAACGGTACAAGAGAAAAATTGGACCGAACCGTACTATTGGGAGAAGCACGACGGGCAGTGGTACGTGTATACGCTTGGGGGGATGCGCCCTGTAAATCTGGATGCGCCCGTATGTCACCTCAGCTACTTTGAGGCGGAGGCGTTTGCCCGCTGGGCCGATGCCCGCTTACCCACTGAAGCCGAGTGGGAAATCGCCGCTGAAGGGCTGCCGATAGAAGGCACCTTCGTTGAGGATGAGGCCTACCATCCACAGGCGGTGTCGGCCGATGCCGAGGGGCATGTCCCAACACAAGGCACAGGCGGCACGTTGCATCAGATGTATGGCGATGTGTGGGAGTGGACGCAAAGTCACTATTCGCCGTATCCAGGCTACGAGCCGCTCCCGGGGGCCATCGGAGAATACAACGGCAAGTTTATGTGCGGACAGTTCGTGTTGCGTGGCGGTTCGTGTGCGACGTCTGAAACACACATCCGACCCACCTATCGAAACTTCTTTCACCCGGATGAGGCCTGGCAGTTTATGGGATTACGCCTGGCGCGATCGCTCTAACTCGCACAGTGCGTTGAGAATCTGATGTTCTCCGTTCTCATAGCCCCCCCTTGTATGATACCGCTCCACATGTCCATGGCCTCTGAAACCCTTACCCCTGGGGTTCACCCGCTTACCGATTGCCATCCGAGTACCGATTCGTTTCGTTCTGATGTGCTCCATGGGCTGCAGCAGTCGCTCAAGCAACTGCCCTCCAAGTATTTATACGATGAGCGCGGCTCGCAGCTTTTTGATGCAATCTGTGAGCTGGATGCCTACTATCCCACGCGAACAGAAATGAGCATCATGCAAACACACCGGGCCGCCATTGCTGCCGAGGTGGGCACGCAGACAGCCGTAGTTGAGTATGGCAGCGGAAGCAGCACCAAAACCCGCATCCTGCTTGAGGCGCTTGACGATGTAGCTGCATACGTGCCGGTGGATATTGCACGCGAACACTTGCAAGATGCCGCGGAGCGCATCGCCGACACCTTCCCGGCTCTGCCGGTGTATCCCGTGTGTGCGGATTACAACGCGGACGTTCCCATCCCTATTCCAGCAGGTCACTACACGCGGGTGCTGGCCTACTACCCGGGCTCTACCATTGGGAATTTTCAGCGTGAGGATGCCCGCGCTTTTTTAGAACGCATGGCAACGCTTGTGGGGCCCAATGGCGCGGTGCTGATTGGCGTAGACCTCAAAAAAGATCCCGACCGTCTCCGCCATGCCTACAACGATCCTGAAGGGGTAACGGCTGCGTTCAACAAAAACGTGTTGCGTCGTATCAACCGAGAATTAGGAGCCGACTTTCAGCTGGATCGCTTTCGCCATGAGGGGCGGTGGGTGCCCGAGCACGGTCGCATTGAGATGCATCTGGTGAGCACCGAAGCGCATTCGGTTCACATTGGCGAGGAGACGATATCGTTTGAGCGCGGCGAATCCATTTGTACCGAGTACTCGCACAAGTACACGATCGAAGAAAGTGCTACATTGGCCGCTGAAGCCGGTCTATCGGTGCAAACGGTATGGACTGATCCAGAACGGCTCTTCAGCGTGCAATACGCCGTGCCGCATCCTAAGAAGCAGGAATAGCACGCTTCATAAATGCCGGCGGGCGGGCCGCATGAAACCCGCGATGCCAGCATTCTTTCGACTCGTACACATTTTTCCACAGACCCATTATAGCTTATGGCCACCGTATTTGCAGTCGGTATCGAGATCGACAATCAAGACGACACGCCCCGCTGGGGGTTGACGATCATTGAGCGTACGGAGGAGCAAGAACGGGCCTCGTTTGTCGTACACCGAACCAAAGAAGAACCGCTTAACGGCACGCCCGAAGACGCGGCGGCGAACGTACAAAAGCAAATTGCCGAAGACCCATTCACGGCTCGCTCGTCGGTCATCGTTCGCGTAGACCATGAGGCCGGAGAAGCCCTTGCCGATGCATTGAACGATCTTGGACTGCGCCCGGTGCGCGTGCGCGTTCGTACAGATGCCCAGGGCGCTACTCCGGGCGCCGAAGGAGAGGCGGTGCTGGATGCTCGTGAAGAGGCTGTTGCGCTCAGCGAGGCGCACCGCACAGGAACGCTGCGCTTTGACCACCGCAGCACCGAAGGCACGGCCAACCTGGCACGGCGTCTGAGCCTGATGGTTGACGACACCGATGATGGCCAACCGCAGGTTAAAGCCGACGATCTGCAGGTTCAGGGCATCAGCGCATTGCTTGCGCACTGGTGGGTTACTGAACAGGTAACAGACCCCACTGAACGGCTCCGCGCCGACCTCCCGGGCACCGAGCAAGCGATATAACTAAACCGTTGGCCGTTGTTTCAACGGCAAACTCACCGGTATTCCATACAGTATGGAGCGGCGACGCTGGTTTTCAGCGTCGCCGTTCTGTACACTATCGAGTCCGGTTCACGACTATTTGTTCACTTTTAGCCTGCCGCGTTATGCATCATCCCTGGCACGACATTTCCGTCGGTCCCGACGCTCCCGACATTATTCAAGTCATCATTGAAATCCCGCAAGGCGGGAAAGTCAAATATGAGATGGATAAACAGAGTGGGATGCTTCGTGTAGACCGCATGCTGTACTCCTCTGTTGTTTATCCGGCCAACTATGGGTTTATCCCCCAGTCGTTTGCCGACGACGATGATCCTCTCGATGTGTTGGTGCTTGCGCAAGAGGCTGTTGACCCGCTCTGCATCCTGCGCGCTCGTCCCATTGGGATGATGGGAATGGTCGATGATGGACAGAATGATGAGAAGATCATCTGCATCCATGTGGATGACCCTGCCTTTAACGATTACTACGACATCGACGATTTGCCCGAGCACCGACTGCGCGAGTTGAAGCGCTTCTTTCAGGATTACAAAAAGCTGGAAGACAAAGAGGTGCTGGTGCAAGACTTTTCCAATGCCGACTCTGCGAAGGAGGCCGTGTTACATAGCCTTGAACAGTACAAGGAAAAACACTTCGATCGCACAGGCTCTGTGGCGTAACTCTCGCCTCTCCGTTTTGGAAGGCGCAATCCGTTACGACGACATTGTCGAATACCAGAAAAAGCCTGTGCTGCCCGAGCACAGGCTTTTGGTATGCAGGGATGCACGTCCAGCAGCACGATACACCCAGTCCATTTGGGTTTGAGGCAGAGACGGTATTTTTTGAGAGTGCCGTTGGACTCCGTACCAACCTGGATACATGGCATCCTGAAGCGCCCACATGGGTCGAGCGGCTGCACGTCAAGGCCGAAGCCCAATGGCTGCACAGTGGCAGCACGCGCGATCAACTCTGGATTGAAGCCGCGCCCGGCGTAGCGGTGTTGCAAGGCCCATCGACGATGGGCTTGCACCTGACTATTGCTGTTGCCGTGGCGGGCGACCTACGCACCACCGTCCGCCCCGGAATTGGGCTGGAGGTGTTGTTGTGGTAGGTACCACCACTCCGCTGGCTGTCTCACGCCGCCACCACATCCCGATCGGCGATGTGGTCCATGATCTTTTCGGCGTGGAAGCGGCCGTTCTCGATGAACCAGCGGCTCGTGTCGCAGCCGCCGCAGATGGTGCCCGCCAGGTAGAGCCCCTCGCGATTCGTCTCGAACGTCTCGCCCTCTTCGTCGTGCACCGGCGTGCGGGCGTCGTCGTTGCGGATCGCCACGCCCATCGCCTCCAAAAGCGCGTAGTTCGGCTTGTAGCCAATCAGTGGCAGCACGAAGTCGTTCGCGATAGCCTTGGGCCCCTCGGGCGTATCCATCTCCACCGTGTCGTCGGTGATCGCCGTTACCTCACTCTCAAAGTGCGCCGTGATCGAGCCCTCCTTGATGCGGTTTTGCAGGTCGGGCTTGATCCAGTACTTCACGCCCTCGTCGAGCGCCGCGTCGCGGATGATCATCGTCACGTTCGCGTCGGTGCGGTGGCAGGCCAGCGCGGCTTTGGCGGCAGAGTTGCCCCCGCCCACAATCGCCACGTCTTGCAGCGCGTACGGGTACGGCTCCTTGAAGTAGTGACTTACCTTGTCCATCTCCTCGCCCGGCACGCCCAGCCGGTTCGGAATATCGTAGAAGCCCGTAGCCACCACCACATTGCGGGTGCGGTGCGTGCCCTGTTCGGTGACGACCGTGTAGTTCTGCGGCGTCCCCTCCAGATCGGTAACCCGCTCGTAGAGGTGGATGTCCAGCTCCTCGGCCACCGCCACACGGCGATAGTAGTCCAGCGCATCCTCGCGGCGGGGCTTGTAGTCGCGCGTTGCGAACGGATAGCCGCCAATCTCCAGCGGACGCGGCGTCGAGAAGAACTCCATGCGCGTGGGATAGCCAATAAACGAGTTGCAGAGCGCCCCCTTGTCGATGATGCGCGCCGAAAGCCCGCGGCGCTGGGCCGCAATGCCACACGCGAGTCCAACCGGACCCGCTCCAATGATGATGACGTCGTGCATAACGAGGTGGGCTGGTTGGTTTGCGAGGGAGTACATGTGCATCTACGAGATTGAAGGCGCAGGGTGAGCATGCAGTTTCAAGGCCGCCTGAGGCGTTGCGAGCCTGGCACATCCGTACGCACCCCTCAAAAAACATGTGTTAACACACGCATAGCGCAATCTTCGTTCTGGTTTCAGGGGGATGCAGAGCGCTGTAAGATTGTTGAAACAGCGATACGAACAGGGCACTTCTCAGGCCATGCGGGGTAGGGTGCCGTGGTTCGCATACTGATCTTCTTGACCAACACCCATCGCCCATGACACTGCTCTCGACTTACGACCTCGGGCCGCTTACGCTGCCGAACCGCGTGATCATGGCGCCCATGACGCGCAACCGTGCCGCCGGTGACTCGGGTACGGTGCCGACCGATATGATGGCGACCTACTACACGCAGCGCGCCTCGGCGGGGCTCATCGTCACCGAAGCCACGCAGGTCACGCCGCGTGGACAGGGCTACCCGAACACGCCGGGCATTCATAGCGAGGAGCAGATTGCAGCCTGGCGGCGCATCACCGACGCGGTGCACGAATCCGACGGACGCATCTTCAACCAGCTGTGGCATGTGGGGCGTATCTCGCACGGGTCGTACCACGATGGCGCCAAGCCGGTGGCGCCCTCGGCCATTGCCGCCGATGGCGATGCGATGACCGCCTCGTTCGAGATGGAGCCGTTTCCGACGCCACATGCGCTCTCGACCGATGAGGTGCGTGAGGTGGTACAGCAGTACCGCCACGGCGCCGCCTCGGCCCGCGAAGCCGGCTTCGACGGAGTCGAGATTCACGCTGCCAATGGCTACCTGATCGACCAGTTCATCCAGAGCGGCACCAACAAGCGCACCGATCGCTACGGCGGCGCGCTCGACGACCGCCTGCGCTTCCTGCGTGAGGTGGTAGAGGCGGTGCTGCAGGAATGGGAGGCCGACCGCGTGGGCGTGCGCCTGTCGCCCGGCGGCAGCTTCAACGACATGCACGACGACGCCCCGATCCAGACGTTTGGGCGCGCCGGTGAGGTCTTGAGCGAGTACGGTCTGACGTACCTGCACACCGTCGAGAACGAGTTCGCCACCGGCGAGACCGCTTCGTCGCTCATGCGCCAGGCCTACGACGGCACCCACATCGTCTGCGGCGGCTACGACCGCGCATCTGGCGAGGAGGCCCTGCAGGAAGAGCGCGCCGACCTCGTGGCCTACGCCAAGCTCTTTCTGTCGAACCCGGATCTGCCGGAACGTTTCGCCCAGAACGCGCCCCTCAACGAGTGGGACCAGAGTACCTTCTACGGCGGCGATGCCGAAGGCTACATCGACTACCCCACGCTGGAGGAAGCCGAGGAGCAGGAAGCCGCCGCGTGATGCGTCTCGGTTTCGCCCTCAATGGCACAACTGAACAAGACCACACGCCTCGATCCATGCCGGGTCGGGGCGTTTTCCCGTGTGAGGGCGTGTGGCGGTGGCATGCGCTGGGAGAT
This sequence comes from Natronotalea proteinilytica, assembly GCF_055379935.1. Taxonomy (NCBI): domain Bacteria; kingdom Pseudomonadati; phylum Rhodothermota; class Rhodothermia; order Rhodothermales; family Salisaetaceae; genus Natronotalea; species Natronotalea proteinilytica. The sequence continues at coordinate 1,183,831 of NZ_AP043947.1, forward strand.
CGAGCCCGACGAATTAGACAAGACGATCGTGCAGACAGCAGTTTGATTTTGAGTGCAGACAGATCGCATGCCCGCTCCATGCATTAACATCTACACGCAGTTTATTTCCGTACAGATGCTGCCTATGCAGATGCCATCCATACACCCGCCTGAACCCGCTGCGCACCATGACGACAGAGCACCCGAGGTCGACGTTGCCATCATTGGAACGGGCTTTGCTGGACTCGGCGCGGCCATTCGGCTCATGCAGGAAGGCATGACCGACCTTGTCGTGTTTGAGCGCGCAGACGAGGTGGGCGGCGTCTGGCGCGAGAATCACTATCCGGGCTGCGCCTGCGACACCGCTTCGCATCTCTACTCGTTCTCTTTTGCACCAAAGGCCGACTGGAGCCGGCGCTTCGCCGGGCGCGACGAGATCTTCGACTACCTGAAAGCGTGCGCAACGCAGTTCGGCGTGCGCCCGCACATCCGGTTCGGGCATGCGGTGCGCAGCGCGGCGTGGGACGAAGAGGTGCTCCGCTGGCGCATCGAGACGTCGGAGGGTGCCTACACGGCGCGGACGCTCATCTGCGGTCTGGGCGCCCATTCACAGCCCCGCATTCCCGACCTGCCGGGGCAGGAGCGCTTCGAAGGCGAGGCGTTTCACTCAGCCAACTGGCCCGAAGGCTTCGACCCGTCCGGGCGCCGTGTCGCCGTCGTTGGAACGGGCGCTTCGGCCGTGCAGCTCGTACCGGCGCTGCAGCCCCACGTTGAGCAGTTGACGCTCTTTCAGCGCACGCCGGCGTGGGTGGTCCCGCACGGCGACCGAGAGATTTCGGGAGCGGTCCACGACCTGTTTCGGCGCGTGCCGGTGCTGATGCAGATGTGGCGTGCGGTGCTGCATCTTCTCCGCGAAGCCTCCGGATGGCTCTTCTGGGACCAGCGCGTCGCCCGCCTGGCCGAGCCGTTCGTGCGGTACTGGATGCGGAGCCAGATTTCGGATTCCGACCTGCGCGAGGCGCTCATTCCCGACTACCGGCTCGGCTGCAAGCGCATCCTGCACTCCGACACCTACCTCACCGCCCTGTCCGAACCGAACGTCACCGTCGTCGACGGCGCAGCGCGCGAGGTGCATTCCAGAGGCGTGTCCGGGCCGGTGGAGCCGCACGATGTCGACGTGATCGTCTACTGCACGGGGTTTCAGTCAACGACGATGCCGTTTAGCCGCAGCATCTACGGACGGGAGGGGCAGGCGCTGGCGGCGACCTGGGGCGATTCGCCGCGGGCGCACCTGGGCACGACCGTGGCGGGGTATCCGAACCTGTTCCTGCTGCGCGGCCCGAACACCGGGCTCGGACACAACTCCATTTTGCCGATGATCGAGGCGCAGATCGAGCACATCCTGGGTGCGTTGCGGTACATGAATACAACGGAGACCGCCACCGTGGAGCCGCGCGCCGCCGCACAGGCCCGCTTCGTGCGCCAGGTCGACCGCTGGTCGGAGGGCACCGTCTGGACCGACGGTGGGTGCCGCAGCTGGTACCTCGACGCCTCGGGCCGCAACGCCGTGCTGTGGCCCCGCTCCGTCGCCGCCTTCCACCGCCGCGTCACCGACTTCAATCCAGCAGAGTATGCCACGCTGCTGTCGCCTACGAGAGGGCCTAATGCAAGAGACGAAGAGGTTAGCCGGGGAGTGGACGTGCAGGGAGCTGCCGTATAACGCTGAGGCGTATTTCAGCGACTTTCCGGGCTTCCGTGATGCAATCGCTCACCAGAAAGAGCGGAAGCGCAGCACCCCGACCGCAGAGAAAGAGTCCCCTTGAGTTGCCAGGAGTCAACGGGCCGACTATATTGTCGGAGGAGGTCGCTTCTCACCGGTCGTATCTCCTGAATCCAGTCATCGAAATCCGTGACGGCAAAACACGCGAACCGCCCTCGGCCCTGGCTTTACCTGCTTGGCGTTGTTGGGTGGACCTGGACGTTCCTCGGCATTGTTGCTATCAGCGGCCAGCCGTGGCTCTCTTTTCCGATGGTCCTCTGTACGTTGCTGGGCGGAGTGGGGCCGATTATCGTACCGGGGCTGCTCATTACAGCCGGATACTGGGATTCCTCGCTGGACCGAACAGCTGGCGACTTTTTTCGTCGTGCTTTCGACCCACGCACGGTGCCCTGGCGCTGGTATGGATGGATAGGCGTCTTGCTGTTGGCCATGAACGCCATCCCGTTGCTGCTGCATCCTGCTACGTTTCAACTCGATGGCGTCCTGTCGATGGGGCCTCTTCTTTTTCTGCTCATCGGCTTCGTCTTCGGGGCTCTCGAAGAGCCCGGGTGGCGAGGATACGCCCAGGAAGGCCTACAACGCCAGATGTCCGTGGTGGCAGCCAGCCTGGTCATTGGATTCTTCTGGGCGATCTGGCACCTGCCGCTCTTTATGATTGAGCACACTTACCAGAATCAGTTGGGCATAGGTACACCGGCCTTTTGGAGCTTCCACCTGGCTATCCTCATAAGCTCGCCCCTGTATGCCTGGCTGTACACCATGACCGACCGCGCAATTTTTGCTCCGCTCCTCTTCCACGGCCTGGGCAACGTGGTGGGCGAACTGACGGTCGATGCGCCTCCCCTCGCCATGCTGGGAGGAACAGCCTTGCTGACGCTGGGGATTGTCGTGGCCTACTGGTCGGTTATGGGCACTCATTGTAAGCATGTCGCACCTGAAAAAAGCGCGGGGCCCCACGCATCGGGCGAGCAAGACAGACGGTAACTCATAGCAAAGCCCCGACCAGCTTGCTTCTGCTGACCGGGGCGATATGCTTTGCGCAGGGAGGCGCGACGTCAGTTCACCTCACAGTCGGCTTCTGCGTTGTTTTCGAAACTATTCACACCGCAGATATCCGTGTTGGCATCGCTGTCGCCGTGGACCCACACGCCATATTCGGCGCTGGTACGTAGCACGCTGTTGGTAACATTCATCTCGCCCTCGTTGGCTCCGCTGCCGATGATGACATCCCCAGCAGGCGCGCCCACGAAGTCGTCACCACCACCGTATTCAACGGTTACCCAGTCGAGCAGATTATCGGAATTTCTCGACTCCACAAAAATGCCGTTCCACCAGCCCACCGTTTCCGTGGTCCCCGTAAAGAGAATCGGTTCCTCTTCGGTGCCATCGGCGACGAGGCCGCCATCGGTGCCGAGTTCAATGCCGGTGTCCTCTTCAAACTCAAGCGTTGTGCCAGGCGCAATTGTGAGTGTGATGTCCTGGATCTCAACCGTTCTGGTTTCGATTCGGTACGGGACGTTCAGGCGTTCCCAGGTCACATTTTCGCTGTCGAGCTGTGCAATGCGGTCGCGCGCGACAACGTAGTCGTTGGTGTTACCCGTGTAGTTCGACCCGCTGTCTAGCTGATGCACCTTGTTGTATCCGATCCCAACTGGCGCTGCCCCATTGCTCGTCAGGATGTTATTCTGAAAGCTGGACAGATCTCCGTTGCGCCGTACCCAGAGTCCGTCGGTGGCGCTATGACGCAGCACGCTATTGGTGATGCTGACGGAGGCGCCATCGCTCCCTCCGGTGGCCACAACAACATTCCCCGATTCAGCGCCGACGAAGTCATCGCCCCCGCCGTACTCAACAGTGACGTGGTTGAGCACGTTATCCGGGTTTTGTGAGGACCGTACGTAGATGCCATTCCACCAGCCCGGTGTTTCTTCGGTACCAGTGAAGAGAATGGGAGCCGCTTCGTTGCCGTCGGCAATGAGCGCGCTGTTTGAGCGGAGCTCAACGTGACTATCTTCCTCAAACTCAAGTGTTGTGCCGGGTGCGATCACAAAATCCACATCGCGCACTTCGATCTCGCTGGTCCCAACCCGATACGGCACGTCCAGGTTGTCCCACTGCACATCGGTATCTTCAATGGTGTCTCCCGACCGGGCATAGACGTATTCCTCGCTGTTGCCGGTGTAGGTGGAGCCATCGCCTAAGAGATGGACGTTGTTGTATCCCACGGCAGCAGGGGCTTGCTCATTTTGCGTAAGGGTGTTTCCTTCGAAGTTCGGCAGGTCTCCGTTGCTGCGCACCCACAGTCCATCGCTTCCGCTCTGCCGCATCGTACTGTTGGTGATGCTGATGGACGCGCTGTTCGTTCCATGCCCTACGACTACGTTTCCGGGAGCGGCGCCCGTGAAGTCTTCTCCCCCGCCATACTCAACCGTCACCCAGTTCAGCAGATTATCATCATTCTCAGAGGAGCGGACAAAAATGCCGTTCCACGATCCAGGCGTTTCTTCGGTTCCGGTCATGAGAATTGGGTCGGATTCGGTGCCATCGGCAACCAATCCGCCGCTGGATCGGAGTTCGAATCCGGTATCGTTCTCAAACTCGATAGTGGTGCCGGGCTCCACGGTGAGAAGCGCCCGCAAGTCCACCTCGTCGGTAACCACGTACAGCGTGTCGGAGTAGAGCGTCCGGTCCGCGGTGATGTCGTCGGAAATCTCTACGATGGACAGGGAGGTCTCTGCATCAATCGCCTCGGTAGCTGTGTCGATGGCTCCATCGGCGGAGACTTCGAGGGCCACGTCGTACGTTCCTTCGACATCTGCCTCGAAGGTCGTTGTCTCTGCTGAAGGATCGTCGACAACGGCGTTGCTACCGTCGGGGGGGGTGAGCGTCCAGTCAAAGGACAGCGCACCGGTATTCTCACCCGACGAACTGCTTCCGTCAAGGGTCACCTCTTCACCCACCTCTGGACTTGCAGGTGCAATCGTAAACGAGGCGGTCACCTCGGGGTCAGGGTCAGGTTCCGGTTCGGGACTGACAGGGTCGTCGTCGCATCCTACAAGCACAAGCGCACAGGCAAGCGCTGCAGGTAGCAGAAACGTTCGAACGGATAGAAACGAGGAGAGATTGGCATACAACATAACGGCTTAGTAACTACAAAAAAGAGTAACGCGCAAATAGGCCACAGCGCGAGGCATGGCTTGGTTATTCAGACTGCGCTGCTAAAATGCTGTGCGCTTAGCAAAATGTCGGCGCACGGTATGTATGATGACGAGTTGCTCAATGGTACATGCGCAAGACGTACCCTGTATGCGGACACGTGTGTCGTGCGCAAGTAGCTATCTTTCTGAAGTTTACAGCTGCTTCAACATGTGGTCTGTGTCAAAGCAGTAGCTGCGGTAGCGGTTCAATGGTAAATGACTGTCATATGGGTTATGTCATCGCAGTCCGTTCAACCCCCTGTCTTCGAGCTTCGCCGCAGGTGTGATCCTGTGGACATCTCCCCCTTGGCTAAGGCTAGTCTATGCACACAACCTGAGATGGTGATAATCGTTGACGATCGCTTGCCTGTTCTGAACTCGATTTAGGATCTGGATGACATTCGAGGGGGTGGCATTTGAGGTGAAAGGGAGCTTTCGTCTCCCAGCACCGTCTCCCCGACACGTCATCCTGAACTTGATTCAGGATCCATTCCCCCGACTATTCCCCCGAGAAGACGTCCAGATGGGTTCTTTTTGTGGGTTCTTTTTGTGGAGGCCAACAGTCTCTCATTGAACAGACGGTGGGGAAGTCAAATTTTCCATCAACGAAATATCAGAGAGAAAGTTATGTGTAAGGACTAGGGCCAAGGAGGAGAAACCCGACACGAGCCCGGAGAGCGACTGATGGAGCGAAGCGGAATAAGGGAGAGGGGGTTCGAAGAAGACGAAGTTGCGGTGTCCAATCACCTTATCACTTAGCCTCTATCCACTACTGTAATTTTTTGTCATGCACCACTGCTCAAAGTACCGATACCATTCAGGTGTGTCGTCGCAACACCCTGGAAATCAATCATTTTCGAGGGCCTCAAAGTAGCGGCGGATGAGCGTTTCGTACTCGGCGCTGTAGCCACCTTCCAGTGCGTCAATCAGGGCCTGGCGTAGGGCTTCTGTGGCTTCATGCGGGGGGAGTTCATCCGGCGAGGGGCGACGCTCAATGTCGCCGGGCCGGTCGCCCTGGCGGTCGTCGCTTTGGCCTTGCGCTTGCAGGGCCCGTTGCGCATCCAACATACGAGAGAGGATGCGCTGTTGCCGGTCGAGTAGGTCGCGTTCGTTTCGTGGGTTTTCGAGGTCGCGGAGCGATTCCTCCATCGCATCAGCAATGTCGTCTAGGTCGCCCAGCATCTGGTCGGCGGCGTCCTCTTCGCTCATCGCACGCATCGCTTCCTGCAACCGCTCTTGCTCGGCAGCAATTTGCTCGCGGCGCGCCTCTTCGTCTACGCTCAAGCGCTCGCCAGCCACGTTCTCGAGGTGTTCTTGCAGTTCACGGTTAAGCGCCTGCTGGTCGCCCGACATTTCTTGCATCTGCTGAATCATCTGATCCATCGACATGCCGCCGCCCTCACCGCCGCCTTCACCTTCCATCTGGTCGAGTAGCTGCGACAGCAGCAAGGCCAACTCGTTGAGGACCGTCATGGCGTCGGTTTGCTGCGGGCGCGCCTGGTCGCCTTCGCGATCGTCAAGGTGTTGCACGGCTTGCTGCATGGCGTTGAGACCCGCTCCCAGCCGTTCGCGCACCACCTGCCGCAGTTGAGGCGTGTTGCGTGCAGCTGCCGAAAGCGAGTCGCCCACCGATTCTAATCCGGTGCGTAGATTGTTTTGGGTGCGCATAAGGGTGCGCAGTTCAGCGGCATCATCGGCAAACTGGCTGACTTCATTGCGCAGGGCTTCTTGCTCTTTTGAAAGCCAAAGCGTGTTTTCGAGGGCGTACCAGATGGCGTTCACGTTCATCTGGGATTGGGCCTGGTCCATCTCTGCTTGCATCTGCCCGAGCGATTCAGACATATCGGCAAGCTGATCGCCTGCTTGTTGCTGAGCATCCTGTGCAGACGACCAATCTTGCTGCTGAAGCGCCTCGGCGGCAGCCTCCATCTGTTCTTGAATGTCGCCCTGTTCAAGCTGCTCTTGCAGGTCGTCGTAGGAATCGGTGGGGGCGTTGGGTGTGTCGGCCAGGTCCTCAGCAAAGTCGTCGAGCGCTTCCTGCAGTGCCTCCATCTCGGCACGGGCATCTTCTTGGCGGCGCTGCAGCGCCTCAGAATCGGGCGCCTCGTCGGCGTCTTGGGCGGCGGCTTCGGTATCGGATTGGAGATCGCCTTGCTGCTCGCCCAACTGGTCGGCACGATCGGTCATCTCATCCAGCTTCTGCTGGGTGCGCAGACGCTTGAAGAGCTCCATGGCACGCTCCAGGCGTTCCTGGTAGTCGGCGAGTTCATCTTCCACATCCCCCATGGACTGCTGCATATCGCCAAAGTCGAGCTCCTCCATGGCCTCTTGCAGTTGCCGCAGCGCATCCTGTAGATCGGGATTGTCGATCTCCTGAATCACGTCTTGCAGCTCCTGATACATCTGCTGCGTCTCCTCGCGCGCCAGACCGTCGCGCTCCATCTGCCGGGTGGACTCCTCCAGACGCTGCGCTGCCTCGTCGATTTGTTGGCTCATTTCTTCTTGCTGTTCGCGCAGCCGCTGCGCCTCTTCGCGGTCTTCCCACGAAGCGTCTTGCGTGCGGCGGACCTCGTCGCGAAGTTGCTCAAACTGTTGTTGCAGGGCAGACGACCGCTCGTTTACGGCATCGAGAGCCGACTGCGTATCGTCCTGGGAGCGGTCGAGGTCGGCGTAGCGGTCCGCGGCGGTGGGCATGCGCAGGCGCTGCCGATTGGTTTCGGCGGACTTAAAGCCGGCGACTGCGTCGTTATCCCACACCTCGGCGTAGTATTCGACTTCGTCGCCCGGAAGCAGGTCGAGCCCGGTGTCTTGCAGAAGCAGCCAGGTGTGTTCAACACGCTGGTCGGTATCGTAGGGAGCGTCGATGGGGATGTCGAACGACTCGAAGGAGACGTCCTCATCCGATTCCCCCCCGTAGTGAGGCCGATAGTGGATGCGCAGTTGAGAGAACCCGAAGTCGTCGCGGATGCGCAGATCCAGTTCAGTGGTGCGGTCGCTTTCGAGCGTCGTCATGGGGTCGGGGGCCTCAAACGAAATGCGTGGAGGCTCGTCCGGACGCACCTCTACCCGATGTTGAATTGGGGCGGGGTTGGGGATCCCCTCTTCATTTTGGATGTGGATCTGGTATGTGGTGGGTTGCTCTACAGTGAAGCGGGCCGATGCGCTATCGGCAGCCACCGTCATGGGGCGGTCGGCGGTGCCTTCGAATTGCAGCGCAGCTTCGGTGATGGGGCCTCCGCCAAGCGTGGCCTGTACGTGCACTTCGCTCCCCGGCAGGGCGGTCACATCGCCTGTGTTGGCTGGGAGCGACTCGGGAGTCTGATTGGTGTACGCAGGGGGATGCACGGTCACGTTCAGGCGGCGCACCTGCGGACGGGCCGCTACATCGACATCGTACGTGGTGGACTGCACCTCAGCCGTGCGTACGCGATAAGAAAACGACGACCGTATGTTCGAGAGCGCAGCCGTCCACGTATGCGAGTCGTCTTGGCTCATCCGGTGTTCGCGCACCCCGTCGGGCGTATCCATCTCGACAACGACCTCCGACGGTGGTTCGCCCATCTGATCGGTAATGTGTGCTTCCACCGTGAAGTCATCGCCCTCCACCAGTTCCGCGGATCCAGGGGCGACCTGCAACACGTACGGGGCGGGCCGCTCAAAGGCTGTGCCGGGCGAAAAGAGGCGCGCCGAGGCATCCGAAAAGAGCGCCACCGGACCAGCCACGATGAGCGCGGTTGCCAGTACGGGCACGGCCAGCCAGGGGGCGGCCCGGCGCACGCGGTCGGTGTCGACAAGGGCGTCGAAGGGTTCAGGATCGAGTTGGGCAGCAAGTTGTTGTACCGCGGCATGGCGTACGGCTGGAGGTGACGCACTGGCGCGCCCCTCCTCTAGCTGAAACAGCGCCACGAGGCGATCGGCAATGGCGGGGGTGGATGCTCCTACCGTGCGGGCCAGACGCTCATCGCTGGGCAACGGCCATATGCCCAGGCTCTGCAGTAACGGGGGGAACACGGTGTGTCCCAAGTAGAGGCCAGCGCCTGCGGCTCCGGAAGATAGCACCACGATACGAACCGGGGGCGGCATCCAGAGCCAGGCTTCCAGCGCCACAATGAGCGCACATAGCGCCCCACTGCCTACGAGTCCCCAGAAAAATGCTGCAGCCGCCTGCATGCGAGCATCGCGCCGATACATGCGTCGCAAGCGCTGCCGCAACGAAGCCACTGAAACCGCCGAAGACTCCATACTGCCAACCCGCTCTCGTGCGGAAAGAGTGAAGAGGATAGGACCGTGTGGTACCTCTATAGTTACAAGGGTGTTTCTGCTAAATTAGACACGGCAGGGGATAGATAAAGGTGAAAAACATGCTGAAATCGTGACGACGTATCGACAACCTCCCTCTGTGTTGGCTATCTATAACCTATCGTCTTCCCGCCCAATGCTTCGACCCTTGTGTACCATGACGTCTACTCCACGGATTGTTCTGCTTAGTGCCCTTGCGGTGCTGATCGTGCTAACTGGATGCCGCACCTATGGCGGCCACGATACCGAAGCCCGCACCTATGCACAGATGCAGCAGGCGACGGATCGTTTTGCCGATGATTTGCGCAGTGCCGAGCGCGATTTGGAGGCCCTGCAAGAAGCGGCTGCCACCAATGAGGCGCTGGAGCGGTTGGCTGAGCGGTTTGAGGGGTTTGTGGAAACTCACCGTGAGCGCATTGACGAGCATGCAGCTATCGTAGACATGGTGGATGAGACTACGGCGTATCGCACTCTGCACATGCGCTACCACCAGATCATCACCGAGCAGCGGATGGTGAACCAGGCATATCGTCGCACTACCGAGTTGGTTTACGCCATTGTGAACGAAACCGATGTGCCTACCCAGGTAGCGCGTGAGTCGGATGCGTTCACGGAGCCGCTTATCTACCGTCAGCAGCGCAATGCGCCCGCGCTTACCATGCGCGATGTGCTGAATCCGTAGTGTGCAAGAAGCAGCCCCCGACTGGATGCAGCCTGGGGGCTTTCATGTCACCACATTCAGAGAAGACGTGCTTTCAGCGTGCAAGGGCTCGTACCGTCACAGCGTGTTGTGACGCCTCCAAAGCCCATGTAGCCGCCATCTCCTCAATGTTCAGCAGGCGCCGGGCGATCGAGCGGCCCTGCTCATTTCGGCTAGTCTATGCACACAACTCGAGATGGTGATAATCGTTGATCACGGGTTGCAATCTGGACTTGTTGTTGACTGGACTTGTTGTTGACGGGGTCATCAACGTATTGGCCAGAACGAGGGACGGCGCCCGCGGGACCTCGTGCGGCCGATGCCTTTTCTGGATCCTGGATCGCGCTCGCAGGCTCGCTTGCCTGTCCTGAACTCGATTCAGGATCTGGATGACGTTCGGCAGGGAGGCATTGGGGTTGAAAGGGAGCTTTCGTCTCCCAGCACCGTCCCCCCGACACGTCATCCTGAACTTGATTCAGGATCCATTCCCCCGACTATTCCCCCGAGCAGACGCCCAGATGGGTTCTTGTTGTAGGATCTAACAGCCTCTCATTGAACAGGCGGTGGAGGCAACCAACGTTAAATAAACAACATAGCGAAGAAAAAGTTATGTGCAAGGACTAGGCTCATTTCGGGGGAGATCGTTATTCACGGCGTTCACCGGTCCCGGACCTGATCCGGATCGCCATTCGCTCGTATCAGGACTTCGCTACGCTCAAGATGACACCGCTTGCAAGAAGCAGGTTGCCACTCACACCATTGACCTGTGACACACCACATAGCCGGTTGACGGAAGATATGTGAATGATCTAGGGAGAAGGCGTGAAGGTGCTGCAATTCGGAAGGCGAACAGGCAGCGGCATGCATTGATTAGGCGAAAGTTCAACGCCTGAAAGGAACTGAAAAACCAGAATCGGCGCATAAATAGAGCGGCATTCCTGAATTTCCCTCTGCGTACAGATCCCTGATTTTTATGACGCCCCGCGAATTTCTTAGCGTCTACGAGTACGACAAACGGATCATCCGCGGCACATACTTCCCAAGCCGTCCGCTGCCCATCGAAAAAGGCGACACGGTTGGAGTTGTGCTCATGAACTTGGGCGGTCCAGACACCCTGGAAGATGTAGAGCCCTTTCTCTACAACCTGTTCATGGACCCGGCTATCATCGACATTCCGTTGATTGGGCAGACCTTCGTTCGCGATTGGTTGTGTAAACTCATCGCATCGCGCCGGTCGGAGTTTGTAGAGGAAGACTACGAGATGATTGGGGGCGGTTCACCGATCAATCGTCTTACGCGCGAGCAGTCGAAAGCCCTACGTACGCATCTGAATCGGCACTACGGCCAGGCCGCCGGAGTGGATTTCAAGACGTACATCGCGATGCGGTACTGGAAGCCGTTTAGCGAAGACGCCATCCGCGAGATGAAAGAAGATGGCGTTGACAAAGTCGTGCTGCTGCCGCTCTATCCGCAGTACTCTAAGACCACAACGGGGTCGTCGCTTGTCTATTGGAAAGCGCTCGAAGAGGAGGGGACCCTGCCAGAGTATCCCACTACGACGGTCTTTGAGTATGCCACCAATCCAAAGTACATTCGTGCTCTTTCCGAGCGCATTGATGAGGGGTTGCAGCGCTTTTCAGCCGAGGAGCGCGAGTCGGTGCATCTGCTCTTTAGCGCCCACGGCACGCCGCTCCGCGAAATGAAAGAGCGTCGGGATCCCTACTGCTGCCTGGTGCACTCCACCGTAGACAAACTCATGAAGTATCGGGAGCACGATTACCCCTTCCATTCAGCTTTCCAGAGCAAGGTGGGCCCGGCCAAGTGGCTCACCCCCGCTACCCCCGACAAGCTGGAAGAACTGGCTGAAGACGGTGTCAGAAACGTGCTTGTCGTTCCCGTAGCGTTCGTCACCGACCATGTAGAAACCAGCTTCGAACTCGACATTGAGGTGCGCGAGGAGGCCGAAGAGTTTGGCATTGAACGGTACGAAGTGACCGCTGGGCTCAACAGCCATCCGCTGTTTATTGAGGCGCTGGCCGAGTCCACCATGGCACAACTCGATTATCCGGTAGATGTGAACAGGCTGCGGCACGGCGGCGACGGCGCTCCCAGTGGACAGTACCCGCTGCGTCCGCTCGACGAACTGCCTCGCTACTCGGTAGAAGAACGCAATGTGCGGTGCCCCAACTGTGACTGTGTCACTGAATCACGCTGCTGGGCCGAGGACCTGAGCGTGGTTGACCAGGTGGAGCCAGCCAAAGATGCAGCTGCTAACGACGCATAACGCCTTATGACTTGTCGCGACGCGCTGCTGCGCACGCTTGCCTCGATACCTACAAACCGATATGTGTTGGTGCTGGGGTGCACCGATGGCACCTACACAGCTCCGCTCTTACGGCTGGGGTTTCCGGTGCACGCATGCAGCCCTTCCAAAGATGCTGTACGCACAACCCGCACCGCCATCGCCGATCTGATGGCTGACCCCGCTGATACGGCGGAATGTGTGCAGCCGTGTACGCCGCCTGCACTCGACGATTATCCCGACTCGGCCTTTGACTGGGTGGTGGCGCCTCATCTCGACGCGGTGTACACCTCGGCCTCTGCCGATCCGGCTTTCGACGCTGTACAGCGCATACTCAAGCCCGGCGGATGGGCCCTGCTCGGCATTACCCCTGCAACTTCGGCGAATGCCTCCAGCACCAACGCGTGGCCCACAACCTCCGACACACTGGTTGCACGGTGTGAAGCGCACGACCTTCTTAGCAGTACCGCCCCTCAAATCAACGACGACGCCTCTCCAGAGCATCTCTATGGGTTGTTTCAGCGCGATCGATAGGAGGAGTCCACACATCCGGCATTCAGATCAGAGTCGCATGAAAGTCGCTTGTCGTTTCAACGCACTATGCGATACGCCGTAAAGGAGAACACCTCTTGGTTGTTTTCCAACAATATGCAGCAATATGACGGATCTACGCCCTCCCAATTCGAATCCTTCCTCCTCTGATGATGGCTACGAGCAAGGCGATGCTTTGCGCAGTGCATTCGAAGACCGGGATGATCGTGCGGCGGAGCTCTCGCTGGCCGATGTGCTCGACGATCCGGATGGCTGGGACTTAAGCCGCGAGGAGTATTGGAACTGGGTTGCCCATCTTATTCGGGCCGGACGGGCTCTGGATGAGCGTCTTAACGAGGTGTTGCATGAGGCGTATGAGTGCTCTACGTCTTTCTATAACTTGCGCAGTCGGCGCCGTTTACAGCAACTGATGATGGAGCTGGGACGCCTACAACCGCAGTTGCGCAATTTGGAGCGTGATGTGAAGGAGCTGGCTCTGGTTATCGCTGCCGACCCTGACACGCCCAACACCGACGCGGACAACTTCACGATGATCGTGCTCGACAGCGCCAATCAGACGTACGACCGAGCCTATCAACTGTGTCAGGACAAGCTTGCCACCATCCAGCAGGGGTGGATTACCGCCACCAACATGTTCTTAAGCATCGTCATGCTGATTGTGACTGTGCTTTTCTGGATGGAGTTTTGGGAGTAAGAAACACATCTCCACTCTGCCTGCTCCGGGCTTTGCAAGCGTCACCGAACGCTGTGTACATGGTTAGCGGCGTGCTTCCTGATCGCCGGGGACGCAAGCGGTCCCCGGCTATGGATTTTGCTCACATCGCACCATTTCTTAGAGCCCAGGATTAGGAGCAGAGGGGATTGGCACTGGGCCTAGCCTGCTCCGCCCCCCAATCAGTAAGAGCTTCCAAATGTGTCTACCCGGAACTCTTCATTTCTCCCACAACAGATCCCCCAAAATAATAATCATTACACTTTGATATTAAAGATAATTTCGAGTATGTTTGTTACTCGGTCTTAAAAGTACTAAAAGTATCGAGTGCAATGGGCGAATACTACATTGGACAGATCATCATGGTCGGATTCGACTTTGCTCCTAAAGGGTGGGCGCTTTGCGATGGCCAGCTTCTTCCCATCAGTCAGAATCAGGCACTCTTTACTGTGATTGGAACCCAATATGGCGGCAATGGCCAGACCACGTTTGGGCTTCCAGATTTACGGGGATGTGTGCCTATCAATCAAGGACAGGGACCTGGACGCACAGCACGGTCTGTAGGAGAAAGCGGCGGTGCAGAGCAGATCACTCTCACTGAACAAGAGATGCCTTCTCATCAGCATAGCGGGGTGCTACAACCCAAAGCATCCACCAAAACAGCCGATCAGTCTGATCCAACTAATCATTATCCGGCGGTGGAAGCTGAAGGACGGGAAACCGTCGATGGATACCATGAAGACCACGATACGCAAATGGGGGGCACGTCCTACACAACCAGCCGGGCAGGCATGAGCTTGCCTCATTCCAATATGCAACCGTATCTGACTATTAATTTCATAATTGCACTGTGGGGCATCTATCCCCAGCACAAGTAATCTCGAATGGCTACGTCCACATTCACCCGATTCAGCGAAATAAAATGGCTACAATACACGACCCGTCTTGCCACCAGGAAAGCGATGGTATAACATGCTCCGTTCACCTGAAAGACGGGCGCACCGTTGAACTTACCCAGATTCGCTTTACAGACAACAGTACCGAGCACGTCGATAGTTTTTCTGTTGTCTTTGAGGGGCCCGCCGATCCTGTCCTCGAACAAGGAACCTATCAGGTGGATCACCCAAAGGCAGAAACCGGACCCGTTTTTTTGGTCCCATTACACGGACATACCGGCCGCCCGCGGTACGAACTCGTCGTCTCCGTCCTGAATGACGCGGTGACGCAAGACATCTAAAACCGAGTCCTTGGAGTGCACTGCACACTACTGATACAATTATAGAGAAACGTGTTATGGTGGATAGATTGATACAGACAACATCGACATTGATGCGTGGTGTGAGTGCAGCAATCCTTGTGCTCCTTATGGGTGCGTATGTGGATTCGGATGCGCATGCACAGCAAACTCTGTTAGAATACGATATTCAGGGCATTACCGGATTTACGGGTACACAGCTTTCTCCCTCAACCACTGCCGCCGATGTGTCGGCTACAGGGATAAGCTTTCCGAGTAATCTTGAAGTGGACAACGGCTTCTGGGAGGATTTGAATGAAGGTTTGTTTCTGGTCAACTGGGATGACGGCGGGTTTGATATCAACAACAACTACATGGAGTTTACGGTGGAGGCTACTGGCGGTAAGGAGCTGGTACTGGATAACCTGACGTTGGGAGTAGGGCGGGAGTCAACAAGTACGATAGCCGGTCCGCAGGTATTCCGGGTCTATTCCAGCTTAGACGGCTACAGTACGCCTGTTGGTGAAGTGACTCTTCCTGAGCGCACGGGTGCTGGAGACCTGACGCAGGACATTCTGGATATCGATTTAGGGCCCGAATTTGACGGCATCGAGGACGTCACCTTTCGCATTCACGGGCATGAAGATGTAGAAATCGGGACTTTCCCTCCCGGCGGCGGTCTCGCCCACATTGATCCCAACGGGGCTTCCGGCAGTGCCGATATCGAAAATTTCTTTGGGGATGTTGAGGGTACTGGCTCCAATGTCATTCTTACCGGTACCGTATTCGATCCTGCTGAACTCACGCTCACGAATGCGGGCGTGTCTAATCTCGGGCAAACCTCGGTTACCTTTGGTGCTTCGATCCCTTCTGACGGCGGTCTGAATATTACCGAACGAGGTTTTGTGTATGCCGAAACAGCCGTTAACAGCAATCCACAGATCGGGCAAGCCGGTGTCACGCAGGTTCCCTCCGGTTCCGGCGATGGTGCCTTCAGCGAGGATATCACGGGGCTGAATGAAATCACCGAATACACCGTGCGCGCCTACGTGAACACCTCTGAAGAAGGCACCGAGTATTCCGATACAGTGCCCTTCGCTACCCTCGCGCCGGAACTGGCCCGCTTCGATATTGAGAATATCGACGGGTTTTCTGCTTCTTCACTGTCTCCGGCGTCAACCCATCCAGATATCATCTCCTCCGATCTAACCTACGCCACCAATTTGAGCATTGATGCGGATTTCTGGGAAGGTGCAGAAAGCGGTATCATGCTGGTGGACTGGGAGGAAAGCTGGAACCAGAACAATTCCTACTTTGAGTTTCAGGTAGACCCTGAAGACGGGAATGTCATGAATCTTACGAATATCACCATTGGGCTGGGAAGAGAATCCAGCGATTTTGGTGGTACCGGTCCGGCTACATTTCGCCTGTATTCCAGCATCGATGGCTTTAGCCAGGGCGATTACATCGCCGAGTTGGAACTGCCGGAGGTCGAAAATCGGCTGGTTGCCCAGCGTGTTATGAGTGTCTTGCTGGACTCACAGTACGAAGGGTTGGAAGATCCCGTCACCTTCCGGGTCTACGGCTATTCCGGTATTGATTTGGGATCAGACACCAATGCTCTCCCGGGGGGCGGTCTATCCAATATCACCTCGGAATACGAGATCACGGATAGTGGCGGAGAAACCTCAACGGTCAGCTTCGATGGCAGCGGGTCTGACGTAATCGTTTCCGGAACGGTAGAAACGCTTGCAGACTCACCCACCGTAAGCACCGCCACCCCCACATCCATCACCACGAACTCTGCCACCCTGGGCGGTAATGTTACCGATGATGGCGGGGCTGCCGTTACAGAAAGAGGGGTCGTGTACAGCACCGACCCGGATCCGGATACCGGGGATAATGTAGTGCAAATAGGTTCGGGTACAGGTAGCTTTTCTCAAAATATTACAGGTCTTAGTCCCGGAACCACGTATTACGTCAGGGCCTACGCCACCAATTCCGAAGATACGGCATTTGGTACCCAGCAATCGTTTACCACGCAGGTCAACGTGGCGTCCATTAATCGCCAATCACCATCTGAGCAGCTCACCAACAGCAGCTCGGTGGTATATGAGGTGAACCTGACCGGTCCAGTAAGTGGGCTTGGCACGTCCAACTTTAGTGTAAACGAATCAGGAGGGGTTTCAGGGGCATCCGTGTCCGAGGTGTCAGGCAGTGGCTCCACATATCAGGTAACTGTCGATACCGGCTCCGGTGATGGCAGCCTCAGATTGGATTTGGACAATACTACCGGAGTCAGCCCATCAATTACAAGTCTTCCATACACTGCCGGACAATCGTACACCATTGACAAAACAGCACCGGAAATCACCTCCATCACCGCTCAGCAAACATCGCCCACCAACGAAACCGATCTGGAGTTTGAGTTGGTGTTCAGTGAGGACGTACAGGAACCGGAGGCTGGGGATTTTGACATCACCAACGGCTCGTTCTCTTCCATCAGTGGCAGCGGCGATACCTGGACGCTGATCGTCAATCCGGATGATACCGATAGCGAAGCAACCATTACCGTAGACGTGCTGGAAAACGGTGTGGAGGATCTGGCAGGGAATGCACTTGGTAATTCTGCAACCGAAACGGTGGATTATGACGGTGTGCCGCCAACCGTAGCCCTATCAAGCAATGAGACCAGCCCGACCAATGCGGATCCGATTCCTGTAGAGATCGACTTCAGTGAGGATGTGACCGGTTTTGAGGAAGGCGATATCGTGGTTGATGGCGGTGCTGCCTCTGATTTCGCGGGATCGGGTTCCAGCTACTCGGTGGATATCACGCCCGATGACGACGGCACGATCACCGTGGATGTTGACGCAGGAGTAGCACAGGATGAGGCAGGAAATGATAATGAGGCGGCTTCACAGTTCAATATTGTATCCAACACCTCACAACCCACGGTAACAGTTTCTACCGATAATGAAACCACAAACCTGCCGGTTATCCCCATCACCATTACGTTTTCCGAAGAGATGGATGATTTCACCCACAATCACCTCAATGTAGATGGTGGTTCGGTGGACAGCGGTTCATTTGATGAGGTGAGTACGGGCGTATTCGAGGTAAATATTATCCCTCAGAATACATCAGCCGGACAAAATTATGATATCATTATAGATATACCGGAAAATGCAACTTTTGACTTGGCAGGCAATGGCAACCTTGCCAGTGATGATCTGGTGATCGACTATGATACTACTCCTTTAACTGTAGAAATTGCTTCGGATGAGGAGGAGTTTACCAACGAATCCTCTTTTGATGCCACCATCAGCTTCAACAAACCGGCTCCTGACTTTGCGATTGGCGATATTACGGAATCCAATGCCACGCTGAGCAACTTCTCCGCGAATGCCGAAGAAGATGAGTTCACCGTTACCGTGAGCCCGGATTCTGAAGGCGAAGTTACGCTGGATGTTGCCGCTGATGTAACTCAGGACGCCGCCGGAAATAATAATGAAGCTGCTCAGCAATTCAGTATTATTTTTGACGAGACCGCACCAACTCCGGTTGTCTCCACTACAGCATCATCCAATACCAACACCAGTCCTATTCCTGTGGAAATCGATTTTGGGGAGCCGGTGATAGACTTCACCCAATCACTGGCGGAGGATGCGATCTCCGCTGCAAGCGGCACCGGTTTTTCCATCGAAGATTTTGATTCCGACGCGGAAGATGAAGTATTCACGTTCAATCTTATCCCTGATGCGGATGACACCTTCACCATTGAACTGGCGGCAGATGTTGTTACCGATCGCGCAGGAAATGAGAATCTGGTATCGAATGAAATAGTGGTAACGTATAATACCAGCCGTCCGGAAATCACCTTCCGCGCCGTGGAAGAGGGTGGACAGATAACTGATGATGAACTCGAAAGTCCCACCAGTGCCGATTTCTTCACGCTGTTCATGGATTTTGGCGAAGAGCTGCAGAGCTTCAATCAATCTGATATCGGAGCCGATAACGCGAGCCTCGATAATTTCGCTACGGTTAACTTATCTGAGGGCATATATGAGGTAAGAGTTGAGCCGGATGCAGACGGAGAAATTACCATAACCGTTGCCGAGGGAGCAGTGCAGGATGTAGCGGGCAATGACAATGAGGAAGGCCAGTTTCAGATCACGTCTGACCGCGGCGCGCCAACCGTTTCGTCTATCGAGCGAGCAGACGGTGTTAATGACCCGACCAACCAGTCGCCCTTCGACATCGAGATCACCTTCAACCAGGAAATTGCGGATTTTGATGAGAGTGAGCTAAGTGTCACCAACGGCTTGGCCACAGGCTTTTCCACCTCGGACAATACCACCTTCACCGTCGAAATCACGCCTGACGATGTAACCACGTCATCCAGCACGCTGGAAATCGGCATTCCGGCTGGTGTGTTCACCGACCTGGCAGGTAATGAGAACGAGGCCGACAGTGAGAGCTTCACCATCGAATTCGGCGATACGCGTCCGACAGCGGAGCTGACGAGCAACGAGAGCGACCCGACCAACGCCGATGATTTTGAGGTGACGCTGACGGTCACCGAGATCTTTGGTCAGGCGGTCAGCAGCATTGATGCCTCGGACTTTGCACTGGATCGGGCTCAGATCACCGATATCGATGCCACCACCAATCCGGAATTCGTGCTGACGGTCGAGCCGCTGGAAGATGGCGAGCTTTCCGTTCAGCTGAATGAAAATGTGCTCTCTGATGCAGCCGGTAATCAGAACGAGGCCTCGAATGAGTTCACGATCACTTACGACAACACCACCCCAGAGGTCGTGATCAGTTCGGATGAATCGGACCCGACCAATGCAGACCAGTTCGAAGTTGAGTTCACCTTCGACCAGCCGGTCTTCGGGTTCGAGAGCGGTGACATAATTGTGGACAACGCGACGCTTTCCGATTTTGCTGGCAATGACGGTGATTTCGATTACAGTGTGATGGTGACTCCAGACGACGATGGACTGGTCACCGTGGATGTGCCGACTGGCGTGGCGGAGGATGAAGCCGGTAATGGCAATGAAGCCGCCGATCAGTTCAGCATTGTGTTTGACCAGACCGCTCCGGAGCCGGTTGTAAGCACCACGGCGTCGTCGCCGACCAGTACCAGTCCGATTCCCGTTGAGATTGACTTTGGGGAGCCAGTAGCTGAGTTCACCGGCACGATGGCCGAAGCAGCTGTGAGTCCTGAAGACGGTACGTCCTTCAACATCAACGACCTGTCTACCGACGATGAGGAGGTGTTCACCTTCAACCTCCTCCCCGATGATGACGATGTGTTTACGATCCAACTGGCCGCGGACGTAACCGAAGATCTCGCGGGCAACAGCAACGAAGCCTCGAACGAGCTTAGCGTCACGTTCAGCACCGCCTCGCCCGTCGTTACGACGGATCCGGCGTCGGATGTAACCTCCACGACCGCCGATGTGAGCGGCTCGGTCAACCCCAGTGGGTTCTCTACCGACGTGACGTTTGAGTACTTCGTGACGGATGATGGCGAAGGCACCGCCGAAACGGTGAACGCCGTTGAAAGTCCGCTCACGGGCGACACCGATCAGGCGATAAGCGCCTCCCTTAGCGATCTGCTGGCAGGCACCGAGTACACCGTCCGCGTGGTGGCCACCAATGAAAACGGGACGACGCAGGGCAACGAGGAGTCCTTCACGACGGAAGCGGCGAACATCACGGTATCCGATGGCAGCACCTACACGCCGCCGCCCATGACGCCTGGAACCAACGACAATCCGGTCGGCCGCATTGCCTTTGAAGCCGATGCCCCCGGCGCCGCACTGGCTGCCCTTACATTTACGCTTGACGGGGCCAACCAAGGCGTTGAGAGCATCGACCTCTGGGTATCAAGCAGTGATACGTTTGACGACGGGGAAGCCACTCAGGTGAAGACCAGCTCGCAGGACCCGTCAACCACAACGCCCGACGTGATCACATACGACTTCAACAGTCCGGCTGTCGGCACGTCGGCTACGTATGTGTTTATGACTGTGGATCTGGAATCGGGGGCCGTGGGCGATCTGCAAGCTTTTGTGGATAACACCGGTGACATCACATTCAGCGGCGGCACGCTCACGGGCGATCCGACCTTCCCCCTGATGCTTTCGGATACACCAGCCCCGCTTCCCGTGGAACTCACTGCCTTTAACACCGCAATCGCAGAAGACGGCGTGCATCTGGTCTGGGAAACCGCTTCGGAGACGAACAACGCAGGCTTTCACATCGAGCGGTTGGTTTCAGAGGCCGACGAATCCAATGCGGAGTCGCCAAAGCCGTGGGACACGGTTGATTTTGTGGAGGGCAGTGGCACCACCGACAGCCCGCAGGCATACAGCTTCCGCGATGCCGATGTGCCGTTTGGGGCAGAGACGCTCTCCTACCGCTTAAAGCAGGTGGACGTAGATGGAACAGCCACCTACAGCGACGAACGCGTTATCGAGATGCCCACCCCCGATGTCGTGCACCTGCACACGCCTTTCCCCAATCCGGCACAGCATCATATTACGCTGCGCTATGAGCTGCCCGAAGACGCTGAAGTCGAACTCCGGATTTACGACCTGCTGGGGCGCCAGATTGAGCGACTCGATCCAGGATCCGTTCGGAAAGGAGCAAGCGAGATGCAGGTGTCAACCTCACATCTCGCCCCCGGCTCCTACTTTCTGCGCATGCGTGTCGGAGCGGCTGTAGAAACGAGACGGTTCACGGTGGTGCGATAGCACGCACCAGCAGTGTATCAAGATGGAGCTATCGGCTTGAACCTTTTCCTCCGATCTGCTGCATTCTCGTATCGTGCCGATCGTCCCCAAAACCGATCATGCCGGTTGTGCAGGGATTCGCGCACGCCGTGGATACATGGCCGTACGCTTATGCCTCGTCGCTGGCATAGACCAGCGCCACAAAACGATCGCGGTCGAGGCCGCCGAAGAAGGATGCTACATCCACATCGTGTAGGGCATCGTCTAATGCCTCAGGACGGTACGGCACCCCTTCGAGTTGGGTCTCTAGATCAGTGACATCGCGGTGACCCAGGAAGTCGCCGTAAATGGTGGCTTCCGTGATGCGTCCGTCATCAACAGAGAGCCGCACGTCAACTTCGCCCACATCATCGAAGCGGCGCGTGCGCTGCACATCAAAGGCGGGCGAGGCGCCGTAATTCCAATCCCACGTGCGATACTTCGTCTCCGCAAGCGTTTTGGCGGCCTCCCAATCCGCATCGGTAGGATCGTAGACGGTCACATCCTGCTCTGCCTTGAACGTGTTGAGCAGATGCGTGCGCAGGTCATCCACCCTGAAATCGTCATCCAAGAACTCCGCAATGTTGGCCACACGACTGCGCGCGGACTTGTGCCCCTTCGATTCGATCTTGCTCTGCTTTACATCGAGGGCACGGCTGACCTCGCTTAAGTCACTGTCAAACAAAAGCGTGCCGTGACTAAACATGCGCTTCCCGGTGGAATATTGCGCGTTGCCCGACACCTTGCGTCCATCAACCACAATGTCGTTTCGACCTTTCAGCTCAGCAGGTACGCCCAGGTCGTTCAGCGCGTGGATGACAGGCTTGGTGAAGTGCGTAAAGTTGTTCAGTCGGTCCGGGGCGTAATCGGTGATGAAGCTGAAGTTCAGATTGCCGGTGTCGTGATACACAGCCCCTCCGCCCGATACGCGTCGTACCACGTGGATGCCGTTCTCTTCGACATACTCGGCGTTGATTTCTTCGAGGGTGTTCTGATTGCGCCCAATGATGATAGACGGCTCGTTGATGTAGAAGAGCACGTAGTCTTCGTCATCGGGAAAGGTGCGCAATACGTGTTCTTCGAGCGCAAGGTTGAGCGTAGGATCGGTGGTGGGCGTCGTGTCGAGGTAGCGCATAGAGCGTCGGACGGTGGAAGCGTGAATGATGGGGGTGATTCAGCACACACGGTGCTGATCTGAAGTACATCCTGGTGTCGCTTTGTATGGATGCCCGATCACGGATGTGTCGTATCAATCGAAACAGATCGGAAACGGGCCGTGTCGGTGCTCATGCTCACGACCTCGTCCTCTTCGAACGCGTTACCAGGGCCCCATACTTCCCCGAACTGGGCAGCGCCGATCGGTCGATCAGCGCCTGCTGAGCGTCGGAGGAGATGGTTCGACGTGCTCCGGGCTAGGCCCGTCGCGTGCACTCTAAAAGCACTTCTTCCCTGCGGTCAGGGCGCTCACCATGACAGGTTTTTTGGGAGGGGGCTGGGATACAGAATTGGGCACGATCCCCATACCCAAACAATCACGTGTGACACAGCACTACGCGCCGCATCCAAGCTGATCTTTCAGCGCCTGCGCACGGCGGCGGCTCATGGACAGCGGCGCATCGGCTTGGCCCACAAACACCCTGAACGTATTGTTCGGCTGTCGCTCGATGCGTTCCACGTGGTTGGCGTTCACAATGGTGGAGCGGTGGATGCGAACGAAGTGCGTATCGGGCAGCTGCTCGGTCCATTCGCTAAGCGTAGTCGTCGTCCATGCATCGGGGCCTTCGGTGAGGTGCAAGGCCGTGTAATTGCCCTCGGCTGTGATGTGGTGGATATCGGCAATGCGAATAAAACGCGGCTGGCGGCCTTCCTCGTAGAAAAACAGATCGTCGTACCGAAATGATGCATCGGCACGGCTGTTGTCCTGCGGAACGGCGGCATCGGTTGCGCGCACTCGGCGGAGGGCCTCGGCCAGGCGGTTGGGCGAGACGGGCTTGAGCAGGTAATCCAGCGCATTGACCTCGAACGCACGCACAGCATACTGATCGTGGGCCGTCACGAACACCGCCTGCACCGGCGTGTCGATGCGGTCGAGTAGATCAAAGCCCGTTTCGCCACGCATCTGCACGTCTAGCAGTACCACATCCGGGGGCGTCTTCTCGATCAGCGCAGCGGCTTCGTCAACGGTGCCCGCCTCGCCGACCACCGTCGCGTGGTCCAGTTCAGCAACCGTGTTGCGCAGTGCGCTGCGGGCCAGACGCTCATCATCTACAACAAGGATAGCAAGCGAATCAGTCATAAGAGGCATCAGGATTAGATGCAGGATGTTCGATGCTAATACGAGCGTGCACCCAGCCGTCGTTCTCCGTAAGCGTAAAGCGGTGCGCATCGGGATACTGCGCCTGGAGCCGGGCCTGTACGTTGTTGAGTCCGGTGTCGGTGCCTGCCTCTATGGAAGGGTTCGTGCGTAGCTGCCCGGTGTTTGAGACCGCTATCCGAAGACGCCCCTCCGCCAGCGTGGCCGTCAGGCGAATGCGCAGCGGAAACGGACTTGTGTGTTGGCCGTGCTTCACGGCGTTTTCGATCAGGGGCAGCACCAGAAACGCGGGCACCGTCTGGTGAGCAGCGTCGGCCTCCACATCAACCGTAACCTGAAGGTCGTCTTCAAAGCGCATGGTTTCGATGGCAAAATAGTGCTTCGCGGCCTGTACCTCCTCATCGAGCGACACCAGGAGCGTGTCTTCATCGAGAAGTGAGTACCGTAGGAAGCCCGACAGTTCATGCACGGCCTCCTTCACGCGGCGCGGATTCTCATCGGCGAGGGCGTTGATGGTGTTGAGTGCGTTGAAGAAGAAATGCGGGTTGAGCTGGTAGCGGAGCATCTGCAGTCGAGCGCGCTGGGCCTCCGCATCCGCCTGTAACACGCGCTTCTGCTGGACTTGCCGTTCGTGCCAGAAGGCGATGCCGAGGTAGCATCCGCTCCAAACGAGCAGTACCACCGGAAAGGCCGCGGGATGCGAAAGCAGGGAGCCCTGACCGGGGAGCAGGTCTACATAAGCGAGAACAGGCAGCGCAAATGGGTCAATATAGGTGGCGCCCCAGTGGTTTACGCTGGCCCAGCCGGCGCCCACGGCCGCAGATCCCAGCGTCACAGTCAGGCTCTGCCATCCCAGATGCCACTTCGAGATGCCTACTGCGTAGTAGGCCCACCCTAACAGGGAACTGATGAGCAGGCCCGATCCGGTAGCCCAGAGGGCCTGCTGTAGCACAATATCAGTAAACGGGTTGTAGGGCCGCAGGGTTGTGTAGTATACGATCCCATAGACGATCCATCCAACGAGTTGCACAATGCCAAGTCCAATCCAGCGTGTGTGGGGATTGCGGAAAGATAGTGGCATAGGCGGCAAGGGACGCATGAAAAACGGAGCGTGTGCATGCTGAACATGACAAAACCTGTGGATAGATGCGACGGTGAATTAGATGAGCGGTTCGTATGCTGGACGAATGGCGCATCTGCAGACGGGTGAGGCGATACAACGTATTGATATCATTCATTCTTTGTCTGCAACAGGCCGCGACAATGTCAATCCGATCGATCATATATGTGGGCCAATGGCTATTGCTGTGCAGTGTGCTGGTGGCCTGTGGGCCATCGGAGCAGGAACAGGCATATGCAGAAGAGGCCACAGAAGCCGCTTCTGAGTGGCTGAAACTGGTCGATGCTGGAGAATACGAGGCGTCGTGGGCAGAGGCAGCCAGCTTCTTTCAGAATCAGCTTACCGCCGAACAGTGGGCCCACTTAGTCGAGCAAGCCAATAATCAGCGGGGGCTTGAATCGTTTGAGGGCCGCACGTTGATTGCGGCCCGCTACACCGATTCGCCGCGGGATCGGCCACGGATGAGCGAACTGCCTGGACAAGTGCCCGACGAATATGTCGCAATCCAGTATCGCGCGGACTACGGAAAAACAGTGATCGAAACGATAACGCTTACCCGAGACGATGGAGACTGGCGCGTCATCGGTTACTATATTCGCCCAGAAGATGGATTATCGGGTTTGTAGCAGCGCCTGGATAGGGCGCATCTCCTTGTCGTATCCCTACCCTTAAACCAAGAACGAACAATGTGTAGCACACAACGACTTGTAGCTGTTATCGCGCTTGCTCTTTTGATGCCATGTGCGCTATCGACCCACGCCCAATCGCTCGATGACGTGGTGGGAGCCTGGCATGGGGAGTTGGATGTGAATGGCATGACGCTGCCCATCATCTTTCATATCGAAGATACCGGTACCGCCCTTGCAGCCAGCATGGATAGCCCCGATCAGGGCGCTACAGGTATTCCGGTTGAGTCGGTGACGCTGGAAGGCGATACGCTCACCTTAGAGGTGCCTGCTATTCAAGGGGAGTACGTGGGCGCGCTCACAGACCCTGAAACCATTGAGGGCACGTGGACACAGGCCGGCCAATCATTCCCGCTGATGCTGTCACCGGCAGATCCAGAGATGGTAGAACCGCCTGCGCGTCCGCAGCACCCTGAGCCGCCGTACCCGTATGCGGAAGAAGATGTGCACTTCCCCAATACCGATGACAACATTACACTGGCGGGTACGCTGACCGCCCCGGAAGATGAAGGGCCCCATCCGGCGGTGGTGCTGGTAAGCGGATCGGGTCCCCAAGATCGCAACTCCGAACTGATGGGGCACCGCCTGTTTCATGTGCTGGCCGACCATCTGACGCGCCAAGGCATTGCGGTGCTGCGCTACGACGAGCGCGGCGTGGGCGAATCGGAGGGTCCCGCGTTTCCAGCATCGACCTCTGAAGCGTATGCCCGTGACGCTGCAGCAGCCGTTCGGTTTCTGAAAGAACGGCCTGAGGTGAATCCCGAGCGCGTGGGTCTGATTGGACTCAGCGAGGGCGGGCTAATCGGGCCGATGGTTCATACTCAGAATGAACCGCTTGCCTTTCTTGTGCTGATGGCTGGGCCCTCCGTCCCTGGCTACGATATCATCATTGAGCAGACCGCCCAGATGGCCCGAGCCGTGGATACTCCAGAGGACGACATTGATTCGACACGCACCGCCCAACAACGCATGCTTAGCGTTGTACGGGAGGCGCCAGACACCACCACAGCAGCCGACTCGCTGCAGGTTGTGTTGGAGGAGCAGGGGGTATCCGACGAACAGCGCGCATCGCAGATTGACAATTTCACCGCGCCGTGGTTCAGGTTCTTTCTCGACTATGACCCGCAGCCTACCCTCACACAGATCGACATTCCGGTGCTTGCGCTCTTTGGGGAGAACGACCTGCAGGTGCTGCCCGAACAGAACGCCGAGATTATGCGCGCGGCTTTAGCGGAAAGCCCAAGTCCCGATGCGACGGTGGAGGTGCTCGATGGGCTCAACCACCTGTTTCAACCCGCCGAGACCGGGCATCCGTCCGAGTACGGCGCGATTGAAACGACGATGGCGCCTGCGGCACTGGAGCGCGTATCTGGATGGATACAGGGCCAAAGCGACGAGTAAGTGACCTCAACGATGGTTTTGGGGATTGCCGAGTGGTTTCCCCTCCATCCTACCCTTCCTCCCCGAGGAGGAAGGAACCGTGGAAGGCGTTCATCAAGTCCCCCTCAGAGGAGGGGGATTTAGGGGGAGGGATTCTGCCAAATCACATATATTAAGCACTTATGCGAAACTCAGCACCGTACGAATGAGAGCGTGTATTAACAACGTTGGGGCGCACATGATACCGATTTGAAACGCACAAAACCCCAACTTCATGCCTGTCTCTACTTAGTGCTCTGTCACAGGTCAATCTTCGGGTAACACATGGCCATCTAACGTACCGAGAACAACTCACAATCTTGTCATTGCGAGCGCAGCGACGCAATCTCATTGCTGTCAGGCCGGATGCAGCCGCCCAATCAACGGAATGAGATCGCCCCCCAGGAGTACTCGTTCGCTAGCGCTCACAGCGCCGCAGAGCCTGCCCGGAATATCTGCACCCCAGGAGTACTCGGTCGCGGTGCTCCCAGCGCTCCGCTCCTGATCCCGGGCTACGGAACGGCGCGCTGTCAGCAAACCCATACCCGGGGACAGCCTGCGTCCCCGGCGATCGCACGCCACTAAACACGTACGTGCTGTGACGCCTCCATCGCCCGTTCGAAGCTCAGCAGGCACCCCACTCTCGCCAGATCTGGATCATGCCCCAAATCACCAACCACCAACACCAATAGTCATCCCGGCCAAGGCGCCGCAGAGCCGGAATCGCCCCCGGCAACGGAGCCCCCAACAAAAAACCGCCCGATGCTCCTTGCAGAACACCGGGCGGTGACAGACAAAGCCGATACGTCCGTCAGGGTCTAGGCCACGCCATCTTCAGCAGCAGGCTTCGGCTCTTCCGGAGCGCCATCGCCAGAGGTGGCAGGCACGTCCTCAAGCTCCAGCTCATCGGTTTCGCCGGGGGCGCGATCCTGCTCACGCGGATCGACACCATCGCCGGGGAACTGCTTGATGTGCTCCGTCGGCGTCTCCTTGCCAGCATCGCGTCCGAGCGGACTCCCTTCGTGGATGTAGAACTCCTTGTTCGGCAGCGTGTCGTTGTAG
Organism: Natronotalea proteinilytica; assembly: GCF_055379935.1. Lineage (NCBI taxonomy): Bacteria > Pseudomonadati > Rhodothermota > Rhodothermia > Rhodothermales > Salisaetaceae > Natronotalea > Natronotalea proteinilytica. The sequence goes on from NZ_AP043947.1 coordinate 1,211,972, forward strand.
CGCAGCGCCGCCTCAGCCGCTTTCCGCATGCTGTCGTCGGCGTTGTCGCGCAGGCGGCCAAAGTTCGCGTGGATCTTGTTCTCGAACCACTCAAACAGATACTCAAACGCCGCCCGATCGCGCTCAAACTCCGGACCATACTCGCCCGTGCGCAGCTGGTCGTCCATCTTCGAGAGCGACGCCGTGAGCGCGTACAAGTAGATCGCGTTGTCGGCCACGCGGGCTTGCTGCGCCTGGTGCTCCACAATCTTCTCACGCTCCCACTTGCTCGCCATCTTGAAGAAGTGCGAGTGCTTCTGGATGAGCGTCGAAAGCGTCTCCGCCTGCTGACGCAGAGCGGGATGCACGCTGCGGACCTCCGGCGCCTGCGGCTTGATGCCCAGGAACAGCTGTCCGGCCAGCGGCAGCGCCTTCGACATCACCGTCGGGTTGGTCGCCGCAGTAAACATGCGCGAGAGGTTCTGTCCGATGCTCTCGTCCGTATCCCATGTCAGCGCATCCTGCACCGACACCATCTGCTCGGCCAGCTTCTTGCCGCCGTACGCAAAGATGAACGACTGCATCACCTCGTTCGAGCCCTCCACAATGCCGTGGATACGGTTGTCGCGCCAGGAGCGCTCCAGCTCATGCTCAGTCATGTAGCCTTCGCCGCCCATGATCTGCATCACATCGTCGATGACCTCCCACCCGTAGTGCGAGCAGAAGACCTTACAGATGGCCGTCTCGACCATAATGTCCTTGTCGCCGCGGTCGAGCATGCCCGTCATCATGTAGAGCATGGAATCCATCGCATAGGTGAGCGCCGACATGCGGGCCACCTTCTGACGCACCAGCTCAAAGTCGGAAAGCGGACGCTTAAACTGATAGCGCGTCTGCACCCACTTGATGCCCTGCTCCTTGGCCGCCTTGGCCGCACCGGTCACACCCGCCGACAGCGTGCAGCGTCCGTAGTTCAGGCACGAGAGCGCCACGTTCAGACCGCGCCCTTCTTTGTGCAGCAGATTTTCCTTGGGTACGCGCACATCGTTGAAGCGGATGCGAGCCTGCCAGGTGCCCCGGATGCCCGTCTTCGAGCGGTTGTTCTCAAAGATCTCCACGCCCTCCATATCCGGCGTGCAGATGAGCGCATTCACGCCCTTCTGTTCGAGCTCGCCCGTCTCCGGGTTCTTGAGCATGTTCTTGCACATCACGGTAAAGAGCCCGCTGAGTGCGCCCGAGGTCGACCACTTCTTCTCGCCGTTCAAGACGTAATCGCCGTCTTCGGTCTTCACCGAGAACGACTCCTGTCCGGCAGCATCCGAGCCCACGTTCGGCTCCGACAGGCAGAACGCCGAGAGCTTCTCGCGCGCCACCATCGGCAGATAGTCTTCCTTCTGCTCCTCGTTGCCGAACATGACGAGCGCCTTGCAGCCAATGGACTGATGTGCCGACACCATCACAGCCGTCGAAGCGCAGTAGCGGCCAATCATTTCCAGCACGCGGTTATAGCTGGTCACGCCCAGCCCGAGTCCGCCGTACTCTTTCGGGATGATCATGCCCATCACGCCCATCTCGAAGAGCCGGTCGATACACCACTCAGGGATGTACTCTTCCTGGTCGATTTCAACCGCCGGGTGCTCGTTTTCGAGGTAGTCCTCCAGCTCCTCCAGCAGCGCGTCGCAGGTTTCGCGTTCGTCGTTAGACTCGCGGGGATACGGGAAGACCAGATCTTCGCGGAAACGACCCCAGAACATGTTCTTCATGAGACCCATGTCCTCGGGCTCCGGGCCCATCATGGTCTCGATATTTTCGATCATCTCCTGATCTTGCTTGGAGACGCCTTTTATATTGCTTAAGCCTTTCTTCTTGGCCATAACAAATCGCAGGTGGTTGTGACAGAGGGATGACGAGAGCGGAGCCACCGGCAGGCGCGCATGCGCAGAAGGAAGACAGATCGACGAATCGCTGTTTGGAAGTGCTTCCAACCGGGGCAGTAATGTTGTAGCCCACGGGTTTTGTGCGGTTCCTATGGTAAGCATAGATGCGCGAAAAGTCCACATCAAATACGTTGTACCTGCCCATCGTTCGCGGTACGTTACAGTGCGCCAGCGTTTTACGAATGGATATGCCCATGACCTTCCCCGACCGACTGCAGGCGGCCCAAAAAAGTGCCAGCTCACGCCTCTGTGTGGGACTCGACCCGGTCCCCGAATGGCTTCCCGCGCCCTACTCCAGCCACCCCACCGACCCCCAGGCGCTATCGGATTTCTGTATCGCCATCATCGAAGCCACCGCGCCGCACTGCTGCGCCTACAAGCCCAACCTCGCCTTCTTCGAGGCGCACGGCGCTGCCGGATACGCCGCCCTCGAATCCGTCGTCAACGCCATCCCCGACACCCACTGCTGCATCGCCGATGCCAAGCGCGGCGACATCGGCCACACGGCGCGCTTCTACGCAAAGGGACTCTTCGACCACTTAGGCGCCGACGCCATCACCGCCGCGCCCTACATGGGCAGCGACAGCATCCTGCCGTTCTTGCGCACGCCCGGACGCGGTGTGTTCGTGCTAACGCGCACCTCCAACGCCGGCAGCGCCGACCTGCAAGCCTGCCTGGTAGAGGCGCAGGACCCGATGCCCAAAGAGCCCGTCTACCTCCGCATCGCCCGCCTCGTGCAGCAATGGAACGACCACCCCGAAGCCCAAGGCGACGCCGGACTGGTCGTCGGCGCCACCGCCCCCCGCGCCCTATCCGAACTGCGCGAGGTGTGCCCCTCGCTCCCCTTTCTGATCCCCGGCGTAGGCGCCCAGGGCGGCGATGCCCGCGCCGTCATCGACGCCGCCGTCACCAACGACGGACTCATCGTCGTCAACAGCAGCCGCAGCATCCTCTACGCCGGTGATGGTGATGATTTCACCGAAGCTGCTGCAGAGGCGGCTGCTGAGTTGCAGGAGGCGCTGGGGTGAGGCGGAGTCTACGAACTGATTCGTGAGCACACGTCGGAAGTTAGTGCTTGGCTTCAGCGATAAACGCGTAGGGCCTTCGTTCCAGCAAAATCGGTTGACACTTAATTGTGGTGGATCTATACTGGTTGTTCAATTGTACAACCAACATATTCTGGCATGAAAGTCGTTGTTGATACATCCGCAATCATCGCGGTCCTCCTGGGCGAAGAGCACCGAGATCAAATCGTCCGGCAGACCAAAGGAGTAGACCTGATTGCACCCAAGACGCTTCACTGGGAGATTGGAAACGCCTTCTCTGCAATGTTTAAACGGGGCCGTTGCGACGTTGCGGTGGCGGTTGAAGCGCTCCGGCGATATGATACCATCCCGATCCAATGGGTCGATGTTAAATTAGAGGAAGCCGTTCGGGTGTCCAGTCAGTATGACCTGTATGCATATGATGCGTATATACTCATTGCAGCAAGGCGTCATCAGGCGCCACTTCTAACGCTGGATGGTGGATTAAAACAAGCGGCCCGCGAATCTGGAATCGATATTTTGGAGGTGTAGACATGAAAGTATACACATACTCAGAGGCCCGTCAAAATCTTGCTGATCTGCTGGACCAGGCCAGCCATGAAGGAGAAGTTCGGATTCGGCGACGTGATGGAAGCGAATACCTCATCCGTCCGCATCAGGACGAAGGATCGCCGCTCGACGTACCGGCGGTAGACATCGACGTACAGGCCAAGGAGATTGTCGACGCCGTTCGTGCAGGCCGTGAGCGCACCGCCCAGTAATGGCGACCTGTCCCGCGAGCCCGTCTACCTACGCATTGCCCGGCTCGTCCAACGCTGGAGCGCCCACCCCGAATCCCAGGGCGACGATGTCGGCGCTGTCGTCAATGCCGCCGTCACCAACGACGGACTCATCCTCGTCAACAGCAGCCGCAGCATCCTCTACGCCCACGACGGCGCCGATTTCGCCGAAGCTGCTGCGGAGGCCGCTGCTGAGTTGCAAGCGGTGTTGGGGTGAGGTGTTGGCTTGCGAGTGGGGGTGGTTTTGGATATGTTGGGTGTATGTGATTGTACGCGCGGCTTCTGTGTAGCGTGATACGTCTACGCTGTTGACATAGCACCGTGCGGGTTTTGTCCATCGCACTGATCTGTCAGTGTGTTATGCGGATTTATGAATGTGTGCTATGTCACGTGTGCTGATATAAGTATAGGTTATTCAGCCCCAATAAAACAAACACTCAGATATGGCATGCTCCAATTGTGGTGAGCCTGACACCATCAAAGCTCACCTGATCCCCAAAGTGTTCTGCCAACAGATTCAGGATGGGACATCGCATGCAGCACAGGTTACCGAATCTGGAGAATTCAGAAAGTCTCAGTCAGGTCTGTGGGATCGTACCATCCTCTGTGCCGAATGTGACAATCGACTTGGAGAGCTAGAAAATTACGCCCATCAAGTATTCGCTGCAGTCCGCGATCAGGGCTCAGAAGTGCCATGGAAGGGGAAAAGAATTGACGGAGCAGATAATAAAAAAATACTCCGTTTTTGCGCAGCGATTCTATACAAATATAGCCTAACCGACGATGCTAAAGGCCAAATAGACTTAGGGTTCTACAAAGAAGTATGTAGAAGTGTGGCGTTTGGTGAAACTGGAATTCATAGCGATCTTGACGCCTTCTTTTGGAGGCCCCTCCGGTTCCCGTATGATTCTGGACAGTTTATATATCGAGCACCCTTCCTCGCCCATTCGCAAACAGTAGATCTGTATCGTATGATGATGGGGGAATGCTGATATTTGTTAAGCTCGACAAATCAGAAGCACCCGAGCTGGGGACTAGAAAGTTTATGATCAAAGGTAAAGAGTCGTTCGTGTATCTGACTGTTCCCGCTCAAGGCCTGGAAGAGTACGAAACGACAAAAAGAATAATAGAAGAGAATAAATATCTTTCTGACTACCTTGGTAGGATGGAAAATCAAAGCACGAAATAAAAGATTTCAACAGGATAATGTAATACGCTGCATAGCCACACACTGCTGCCGACGTGCTACGCACGCAGCAGAGTTCTCCCGTTATACCTTTTCTAACTGACGTGAGAGTAAGATTTCACTTATGCAAAAGGAAAATAATGTAACAGCTAAAAGCATTGTACTGGGCATAGTTGCACTCATCGCACTGCTTTCGATCACGTTGTCGTTTGCATACGCAGTCTACGCAGCGCTCCGAAGCTTGGAATCTGAACTCGCCACAGCTATTATTGCTGCATCAGCAACGGTATTGGCTTCTGTTCTGGCTATCGTAGTATCGAAAAGATATGAGCAGAAGGCGAAGCTGACTCAAGAAGTTCGTGACCAAAAGATTCCTGTCTACGAAGATTTGATCTCCGTCTTTTTTCGGACGGTCTTCGCTGAAAAAGTAGGTCGGGAGAGGCCATCAGAACAGGAAATAATGCAAGCTTTTGCTGATATGACACCGAAGTTAATCATTTGGGGCTCAGAAGACGTAATTCGAGCCTGGAATGCAATTCGGTACCATAACTGGTCTGACTCGAGTTCACAGGACTCACTTATCTTGTGGAATGATTTCCTCGTAGCTGTGAGAAAAGACATAGGAAACGGTGTCAATAATCTGAACCGTTTCGAGCTGCTTAAATTATTTATCAACGATCTGCAGGAGGATGAAACTCTCAAGTCGAAGAATAATTCATGAAAGGAGTAAGAAAGCACTGCTGGCGACGCAGGGTTTGTGCCGGTTTGCTGGGGTTGACGATTCTGTTGCTCAATCCGTAGATTAGTGAGCCCTTTGCGGCAGAGCTTGTCTGTTATGTGTTTAGTAAAAGTCTGTCCAATACAATGAAGAAGGGAAAATGCGTCTATTGCGGCGAAGTAAAGCAGATCACTGATGAGCATGTTGTACCGCAGGGACTGTACATGCATTCACACAACGCTGTGATACCCTGCTGCAAAGCATGTAACAACGAAAAGTCGGATGACGATGAGTACTTTAGACTTGTTTTTGCAGTTCTAAAAGCTAGCAAAGACCACCAAGTGGCCCAGAAGATGAAGGAGAAAGTTGTTCGTTCTCTTGGAAAGCCTGAAAAGGCGGGCTTTGCAAGTATGATTCAGGGATCAGCAAATAACACGGAAACTCAGAACGCTGAGGGTGAAACCATTCTGCAGACGGGGTTAGACGTTGCAGTCAATCGGATCAACTGTACTTTTAGGTACATCACTCGGGGGTTGGTCTATTTAGAAGAGGAAATGTACGTGGGGGCGGATTTTTCAGTCATCAGTACTTTTGGCCACGAGGAAGACACAGAGTCTGGTAGCAAATTAATTAGTTCGATAAAAAGTGATCTTTCGAATCTTCCGTGGTCGGAGATTGGAGAGAGCGGTGTGTTCAGATACCGGTACAAAGTGATTGAGGAACCGCCTAGGTCGATTTGGGAAATGGAGATGTACGAGGGGCGGCGTGTGGTAACTATGATTAGCAAGAAGAGCAATTAATGCGAATTAAGGGTTGAACGCGAGTAGGAGCATCGCCGCAGCAAGACGACCGAAGATATGAACCATCAAGCCGTCGTAGGACCGGACCTTGGACGCCATCTGAATGCCGGTTTTCTGCTCGATCCAATTGAAGAGTGACTCAATCGGCTGCCGCAGAGCGCTCACGGCTTCAGAGTACAGGCGGTCCGCAGCCGAGAGGACCTTTTGGCCCTTTGCCTTCTTTTTCGGGGTGATGAGTTCAAGGTTCTGGGCCTGAATCAACGCCGCACGGAGCGGTCGGCTCGCATAGGCCTTATCGCCAATCAGCACGCCTCCATGCAGCGTCGGAAGCACGGACCGGATCGCGGTAAGGTCATTACTGGAGGCTGCGTCGGCACTGATTCGGTCGGGCACGGGAAGTCGCCCGGGGCGACTCTGCGCGACGACATGAAGCTTGACGCCGTAGTAGTAGAGGTTCTTTGACGAACAGTAGCCTTTATCCGCAAACCCAGAAGCGACGCGGGCATGGGCCGACCGTTTCGCATGGGCTAAGATGATCGGAAACGAGTCTACGAGTCGTCGGGACGGGATCCCCCCAATGCCCGAGACGGCATCCAGCGTCTTCTCCGTGAGTGCAGCAAACACATCGCTGAGCCGGTTGAGGCGCTGCACATAGCCCCCGTAGCTTGGAAGTGTCGGAAACCACTCGCTCAGATGATCCGCCACGTACGTATGGATTGCTCGCAGCGTGCGGTGCCCCCGAATCAGCCCGAATAGGTAGATGGTCACGACCTCCTCATCAGTAAATCGTGGAGAGTGATTGTTGCTCTGCCTCTGGCCCAAAGCGTACAAATCCGGGCCGAAGTCCTCGTGAACGAACACATAAATCTGAATGAGCGTAGATTCCCAATCCATGTCACCAATGGCAGTTTGTGAGAGCGGCGTCAAGCACCCTCCTCAAACTGCCTGCGGTGGCGTGGGTCTCCAACTCTGAATTGGCATAATTAGTTGAAACACATAACAATGCGCTGCACCGGACGGTACCCATGTGCGCCTTGAACAACCGCTGCGTCTCCGCTTCTCACCGCAAGGTGCGACGTGATTACCGCTGGTGAGCTAAACCGTTATGAGAAACTATCCACCCAGATGGGCACCAAAACAACAGTGCAAGTGGCCATAGCCGCGTGCACTGTCATTGTGTGGGTATGGAGTCCGTTCTCCGTGCAGGCCCAAGCCCCAGCGTGCCCCGAGGCACGGCCCTCCGAGGACGAACTGACGCGAATCCGAATTGCCATCACACCTCGTTACCGAACTGCCCACTCGCGTGCGCCGTACAGACAGAAACACGACTTCACTGCACAGGCCTTCGACCCATATGAAAGTCACGATCGATCTTCCAGACCGCTCCGGCCTTGATGTCGACGAGCGCTACGCGAAAGAAGCGCTCGTGGCCACGCTCTACACGAACGGCAAGCTCTCCGGTCACGAAGCGCGCCAGATCCTTGGCATGACGCGCCGCACGTTTGAAGAGATGCTTCCGCGCTATGGCTTCTCGATTCTCGTCGACTCGCCGGAGAACATTGAGACCGAGCTTGGCGCATGAGCCCAGATCCTCCCCCACGGCAAATCGTCTCGGACACCGGTCCGCTCATCTCGCTCGAGAAAATTACGGGCGGCTACCGCTTCATTCGGTGCCTGTATGACCGACTCGTCGTTCCGCCCGCCGTCATGGACGAGCTCGTGGCTGGACCGTTCGAGACCAAAGAGGCCTACCTTCGCCATTTCGATGCCGGGCGCGGTGCTTATTAGATAGGCCTGATAATACCATCTGCGCTGAATCATCATACAGGTGTTTGCAATCGGTGAGCGACGAAACTCGCCTTAATGTCGCCGGGGACGCAAGCGGTCCCCGGGCCGCAATTGGCACGGGCCGCCCACCCGCAAGTCATCCTGACGCCCCCAGGCGGAAGGATCCCAGCGCGCCCCAACGGGCTCATCACGTCCGGTGCGCATGAGGCCCGCCGCGTGGACACCAGGTAGCAAAGCCCCCACCACATGGCGTTGAGAGCCCGGTGGCGGCTTGGGGACGCTGGAGCCCCCCAATTGGCGTAGGCGACGCGGAGCATCGCCACGAGAGGCGTGGTTCCCGGCTACCGGATTCCCTAGCCTGGGATCAGGAGCGAAGCGGATATCCCGGGCGGCCATTGGCACGGCTGGTCTCACGCACAAATGTCGTTACGCCTTCGCCAGGGCAGGATCAACCGCATCCCCCAGCCCCTACCCCCTGAAACCGGTGACGGGGCGTCTGATGCAGACCACCTGTAGGATGAATGTCCGCGTACATCGATGCCTCTGAACTCCACCCCCTGCGGTCTTCTTCAACATGTGCAGCATGAACATGTACAGCATGAACCTGCGTACGCCATTCGCGCCTGACGTGAGGATGCCTGGCACCGCCTCATGTGTATCCTCTTTTTTGTATCCGAGATAAGCCTGTATGTCCAACCCCAACACCGAGCCGCGCCAGTCTACCCTTGCCATATTGAAGCGGCTCTGGAGCGTGCTGGCGCCCTACAAAGCGCGGGTGCTGGCGCTCGTGGCGCTTATCAGCTTTACGGCTGCGCTTGAATCGCTCGGGCCGCAGTTTGTGCGCTACGCCTTCGACACGGTCATCCCGGAAGGCGACATGACGCTCTTTCTGTGGTTCGGCGCCGCGTTTGCCGGGTTTTATCTCTTTCGGGCGATTATCGAGTATGCGGGCATGTACTGGAGCTTTGCGCTCACGCAGCACGTGGTGAGCGACGTGCGCATGGATGCGTACAACCATCTCATGAAGCTACCGGTGTCGCGCTTTGCCGACGAGCAGTCCGGGTCGCTCAGCTCGCGGGTCGTCAGCGATCCGAATGCGCTGGAGGGGATGATTCAGGCGGCGGCGTCGCGGCTGTCGGGACAGCTCGTCGCGATCATTGTGGTGGCCGCCATTCTGGTGATCATGAACTGGAAGCTCGCGCTGGTCAACCTGGTGGTGCTGCCGCTGCTGGCCCTCATCACGTACTACTACCAGGAGCCGCTGCGTGAGGCCTCGCGCGACATCCGCGAAACGGTGGCGCGCCTCACCGCCACCTCCACCGAAGCCATCTCCAACATCCGCGTGGTCAAGGCCTTCGTAGGGGAGGACCAGGAGCGCGATCGCTTTGGACGCCAGAATCAGGCCTACGTCGATCTCAACCTCGACCGCCGCAAAGACGTGGGCAAGATGGAGGGCCTCGTGAACATCACTGCCAACTACGGACTCGGCGCGCTGCTTCTGATCGGCGGCTGGATGGTGGTGGGGGAGACGCTCACACTGGGCGAACTGACGGCGTTCATCATGTATCAGCGGCAGCTTCAGGGGCCGGTTAAGTCGGTGATGTTTTTCAACGATAAGCTGCAGTCGGGCATGGCGGCACTGGAGCGCCTGTCGAACTTGATGGAGACCGAGCCCGAGTCGGGCGGATCGAAGACCGACGTGCCTGCCAGCACGATTGCGCTCAACGACGTCCGCTTCACGTATCCCGACGCGAAAGAACCCGCGCTGCGTGGCGTTTCGATGCAGATTCCGCACGGCGAAACAGCAGCACTCGTGGGCTCCTCGGGCGCCGGCAAGAGCACGGTGGCCAACCTGATCGGCCGGTTCTGGGACCCGCAGGACGGGAGCGTCACGCTTGGCGGAAACGACCTGCGCTCGTTCGACCTAAAGGCCCTGCGCCGCAAGATCGCGCTTGTGCCGCAGGATCCCACGTTGTTTTCGGGCACCGTGGCCTCCAACATCTGCTATGCCGAACCCGAGGCGACCGAGGCCGACGTGCGGCGCGCGGCGCATATGGCAAACGCCCACGCGTTCATCGAGGGGCTGCCCAGCGGCTACGACACGCAGATCGGCGAGCGCGGGATCCGGCTCTCGGGCGGACAGAAGCAGCGGGTGGCCATCGCCCGCGCCATTCTGAAGGAGGCGCAGGTCTTGCTTCTGGATGAGGCCACGTCGGACCTCGACAGCGAGTCGGAGGCTGTCATTCAGGATGCGCTCGACGGCCTCTTCGCCCGCGGCGACGGACTCACCTCTGTGGTGATTGCCCATCGCCTCAGCACCATCGAAGCGGCCGACACCATTCTCGTTATGGAAGACGGACAGCTCGTTGAATCGGGCACGCACGACCGGCTCCTCGCGGAGAACGGGCGCTACGCGGAGCTGTGGATGCTGCAGCACCGGCGCCACGACACCGTCTCGCCTAAGCAGGCGTAGCGCGCTTCGAGAGGAGCGGATCGGTGTTGCAGACGTGTGCTGCCTTCGAGTAACTCCTGCGTCTTGTCTACAGAAGCAACTACGGTAGTGGGTAGACGCTAAGTGATAAGGTGATTGGACACCGCAACTTCGTCTTCTTGGAACCCCCTTTCCCTTATTCCGCTTCGCTCCATCAGTCGCCCTCCGGGCTCGTGTCGGGTTTCTCCCCTTAGCCAACTAGCCCTTGCACATAACTTTCTCTCTGATATTTCGTTGATGGGAAATTTGACTTCCCCACCGTCTGTTCAATGAGAGACTGTTGGACCCCACAAAAAGAACCCACCTGAAGAATCCACCTGGGCGTCTGCTCGGACGAGTGGGTCCTGAATCAAGTTCAGGATGACGTGTCGGGGGGACGGTGCTGGAGACGAAAGCTCCCTTTCACCTCAAATGCCACCCCCTCGAATGTCATCCAGATCCTAAATCGAGTTCAGGACAGGCAAGCGATCGTCAACGATTATCACCATTTCAGGTTGTGTGCATAGACTAGCCTTTTCCAAGGGGGAGATGTCCACAGGATCACGCCTGCGGCGAAGCTCGAAGACAGGAGGTTGAGCCGGATTCGATAGTGTCGGCTATACGACAATCACTTACCATTGAACCGCTACCAAAATTACGAGTCTTCCCCTTTCCGGTCATCAGCGCCCTGCGATCGGAGTGCTCTGCTGCTCAGTGTTCATGGGCCCCCACGCGCCCTGGACGTGCCGAGTCTGCAGGGAGGGCGTTGGACGCAGAGCGTATATTCCCGGGCGGCCATTGAACCACGCCAAGCACGTACTACGGGGCTGTCTGTTGAATTGAAATGGGAGAGCTTCCTTCAACGGATTCCACCAAATCAGCCCCGAACGCCGTAGCCGGGGTTTGATAACCAGTCGGCACCGACGACGCGGCGGTGCTCAGCCGATGCATAATTTCTACAGAAGTGCGGGCGGTAAGGGTGTAGCCTTCAGGGCCTTCCCACCGTGCAGTGTATGTGATGCCATCGGGCGCCTGTACTTCCCCCCACACGTACGAGGCCCCAGTCTGGCGCGCGTTGGCGTCGGGACCGTCAACCGTGCGACGTATATACACATCCAGCAATGGACGAAGAAGCGACTGGAGTAGGTTGGGAAGTCGATCGGCCCAGCGCATCAGGGTGCGCATTAGCGAAGGGATGTAGGTGTACACGGCGATTGTGGGGATCTGGGTAGACCAGTACGCCGTGCTCACATCGCCCCACGGAATCGCGGTAAGGGTGCGCTTGCGTCCTGCAATATCGATGCTGCGAGTGTGGGTACCTGCCGGAATCGTAACGAGCCTTCCGTTTTGACGCATGCGGCTCCCGTCGCCCCATCCACGAAGTGCCGTACGGGCTGTGCCGCGCGAGATGGCACCAAGTCCCACAAACCCAAGTGCCAGGGAGGTGGCCTCTGGACATGCGTTGGACAGGGTGTTAGCTACACAATCGGTAGGTACTACGTCGAAGCCAGTGCCTGGAAGCACGATAATGCCCGCCTCTTGGGCATTCTTATCATAGTGTTGAAGCGCCTCAAATACATTCCACTCTCCCGTAATGTCCAGATAGTGGGTCTCGGTGGCCAAACAGGCTTCAACCATCGGAAGGGCCGTATCTTCGAAGGGGCCAGCGCAATGCATTACTCCATCGACAGTGTCGAGTGCGGTGTGAAGCCCATCGGTTTCGTTGAGAGCAACGGGGTATCCGGGCACGTCGTACTGCTGTGCTATGGCCTGCACCCGCTCCGCATTGCGACCAGCCACACAAAAAGAGATGTCGCGCCGATCGGCTTCCGCACAAATGAGCTGCCCGGTATACCCGTACGCCCCGTATATGAGCCAGGTGGACATAACAGAGAGAAGAGTGATTAGTCAGCAAGAGTAAGCAAGTACAATGCTACGAGAACGCAGACGGGCAAGTTCGAGCGATACGGATGCGACAACATTCCTACTCTCATGGCGATGCACCAGTGGAACACTCCAGCGTCCCCAACTCGCCACCCGGGTCTTGTACGTCGGACGCAGAGCGTCCATTCGTTCGCCATGACGCAGATATCCCGGGCGGCCATTGAACCACGTTAAAACATGTATCGAGGCGGAAGACTAAGATCGAGGGGAAACCATCCACCCACTAAATCCGCTTATCAGTAATTCACCTCGACCCCAAGGTACACCATACGCCCCATGGGAGCGGCACCGTACGCCGACACATAATCGGTGTCAGTCAGGTTGGTGCCGCCAAGGGTAACCGTCGTTCGTAAGCGAGGCACGTTGTATCCGATTTGCGCATCAATTGACGTTTGCGCATCAATGGGGCCTTCTGCAAACGGCATTTGGTACTGATACGCGTCATGCCAGCGTAGATTGGCGTGATAGGTAAACCGCCCTTGTATCTCGCCCCAAAGACCTACGTTAAACTTATGCTCTGGCGTATTAAACCCGAGGCGCACCTCTTCACCTAGATCATCATCGCTAATGGTAGACCAGGTGTAGTTGCCTCGAAACCGAAGAGCTCGTGTGAACTGATACTCCAGTCCTGTTTGGATACCCTGCGTGGTGAGGTCCTCATCGGCGTTCACCCATACACGAAGCAACCGCGGGCGGAGCGGATCGTTGTCGGCCCGATCCAGGTCGGCTTCCGTGATGGCGCTTCCATCTTCTTTACCAATAAACTCGCGCGTGCCAATGAAGCCTGAATAATTGCTCCGATAGTAGCTGATGTCAGCAAACAAGTTGCCAATGCGTGTTTTGTAGCCGACTTCGATGCTCTCCATCTCTTCAACATCAAGCGGGTCAATCTGAAACAACGCCTCATTTGCCACCTGTTGCTCAAGATCGACGGTTGGGTCGGCCCCCACATAGCCATCGCCCGTATTGCCGCGGAGTAGCAGCGGTCCCACATCCAGGTAGATGTGCTGATCCAATTGGGCTGGGGGGCGAAAGGCGCTAGCGTAGTTTAAACGGATGTTGTGCTGGCGCTCTTCGCCCAGGGTGAGCACCCCCGAGAGGCGCGGCGAAAACTGCGTATCAAAGTTGCGGAATGCGTCCACACGCCCTACCGCCGAGAGCGTGAGCCGGTCGTTTGCAAATCCGCGCTGGAGGCGCATGAAACCGCCGTACTCGTAATTGTCGATACCATCGCGCACATCGCGAGTCCCATCGGGATTGATGGGCGAGGCCACCTCGCCATCCGAGAACAGCGTGCCTGCCGAAGTGAGCCGGTACTGACGATAGTTGCCACCCAGTGTGGCCTCAATGAGCTCCGTGTCGATGGTATACTGCCCTTCGGCATGATAGAGGGTTGAGTTGATATCGAAGGTAGGGCGGGTTTCATCGGTAGCGCGGTTTAGCGTGGCGGTTCGGGCTACGTCAAATCGCTCTTGCCCGGGCTGCGGAAGCACGTCTGCCGCCGCTTGTTGCGCCTGCTCGAAGGCCTCTTCTGGACTCAAGCCTTGCTCGATGGCAGCCTGATATGCATCGCCATATACAAACGCGTAGGCACCGGCATATCCGATATTTAGATCTTCCAAGAACTCGGCCCGATTGCGCTCAGCCTCGCTCATATCGTCGAGTGAGCGGTTGCCAATGCGGTACCCCTGCTCGGCGTTCATGAGCGACCCCAGCAGGTTGATGTCAAAGCTGTCGCCCGAATTATCAGCTGTGCGGTAGCCGCGTAGGAGCCAGTCGGAGCCCTCAAGCTCTACCGCGTTGGTGCTTACGGTGATACCATCCCACCGGAAACGGCTGTTGCTCTGATAAATGCCCTCGCTACTCGAAAAACGATACCAGTACGTTGCCCGAACATCATCGGAGAGTTGTGCGCTAACCATTGGGTTGATTTGCCACGTGCTGGCATTGAGGTCACTTCCGACAAGCGCCTCCTCGGAATAGCCGGGCAGAAAAATGTTATGCTGATCGGTGTCAATACCCGCGTTTTCGAGAATGTCAGACGTAGCGCCGATGTCGCTCAAGTTCAGGTCGCCGTATCGATTCACGGCTGCAAACCCACGGGCATCGCCTGGATCATTGTTGTTGGCGATAGACTGTGCATCAAAGTTGCTACTGATGAACTCGTTGGCCTGCATAAAACGTCCGACCAGCTTAACGGCAATACGGTTGTCGAAGAAGCCCTGCGCAAGACGCCCCGACACATCCACCATGTCGCGCGTACCGCCGCGCAACTCTAGGTCGACCCCTTGATCGGTAAACGGATCGCGCGTATTCTTGATGATGACGCCGTTGAAGGCGTTTGGTCCATACAGCGCCGAACTGGCCCCGTGGATCACGTCAACGCTCTCCAGGTCAATACGAGGCGGCCCCGAAGTGTTGCCAGAATAGACAGAGAGCGACGGCGCCACAAAATCCACATAGTCGGCAAGCTGGATGACGCGCTCCGACTTTGTGCTGTTGAAGCCACGTGTTGATGGGCTGTTCACCAGCATGCTGGAGCGACTCACGTCAATGCCGGGCATCGACTCCATGCTGGCGACTAGATCAATCGCCGGACGCGACGTAAGATCACGTGCCGACAGCCGTCCGATGGTGACGGGCACTTCCAGCACTCGTTCATCAACGCGCGACGCTGACACGATAATCTCTTCCCCGCGCGCTATTTCTTCGCGCATTACCACTTCTACGTTGCTTGTGGGCCCATCTACGGTAACGGTTTGGGGCTCAAATCCGATGAAGGAAAAGCGGATCTGCACGGTGGGCTCATCCTCAAAGGGGATGTTCAGTGCGAATCTCCCGTCCGCATCCGTTGCGGTGCCCTGCTGTGTTTCTTGCACAACAATGTTAACCCCCGGAAGCGACTCGCCCCCTTCATCTACAACTACGCCCTCTACGTTCTGCGCATGGGCAGCACTGCCCCCTACAACCAAAAGAACAGCAGCGATCAGCCATCCATGCCAAAGAGTATCATTCATCGGGATCTGTGACATTAAGAATATACGTGCTCTCATAGCGACTCCACTACTCCATGAAAACGACGGCGCACCACCATTTGCATGGTCGCTTAACAGAGTTAAGTACGAGTTAATGTATAAATCAGGAGCATGATCATCAAGATTAACTGGCGATGCAGTCGGATGGATCGAGTTTGTTAACTTTAGAGGCTGGCCTGCGTAGATGAGTCAGAGCGTGCATGCAAAATGTGGCGCGCACATGTTGCTTTCTCGATCTCTCATATATCTCTTATGTCTAAGGAATCCCCTGTTAATGTATCCATTGAGGGTGCCGTTGCATCGATTCAAATGAATCGCCCGAAGCGGCGTAACGCCCTAAGTCCTGAGTTGGATGAGGCGCTACGCGATGCGTTCGCAACCGTACCGTATCACGATGATGTGCGATCCATTGTGCTTCATGGCGCGGGCCCGGCCTTCTGTGCAGGAGCCGACCTGCAGTTTTTGCGTCCGACGCCCGCTCCTGAAACGATTCACCGCCACGTGTTAGACCGGTATGGGCCCCTTGTCCGTCGCATTGTGGACTGCCCCGTTCCGGTGGTCGCTGCCATTGGTGGGTCAGCTGCTGGTGCGGGGCTCGCTTTAGCGCTGGCATGCGACCTGCGCGTAATGGCTGACGACGCGGTGTTGGTTGCGGGCTTTAGCTCCATTGGTTTTGTACCTGACTCCGGCGTGGCGTATTTTCTGGTGCGTCAATTGGGATATGCACGGGCCTTTGAAATGCTTGCTCTGTCAGATCCCATTCCAGCGGAGCAGTGCATAGCATGGGGGATAGCCAATCGCACCACCCCTCCGGACGCCTTGCTTGAGAACGCTCACGCCTATGCTACCCGCTTTGCACAGCGTCCAACGAAAGCCCTGCAGTGGACCAAAGCCTGCTTGCGGCATGCAGAAACCAGCTCTCTTGACGCGACGATCGAGCACGAGGCATTGCACCAAAGCCTGGCCGTTCAAACCGATGATCACAAAGAGGGTGTGCAAGCGTTTATCGAGAAGCGAGAGGCCTCGTTTTCAGGCTCGTAGTACTCTGTCACACGTCAATCTTCGGGTAACGCATGGCCCTCTAACGTACCGAGAATAACTCACCATCTTGTCATTGCGAGCGCAGCGACGCAATCTCATGCTATCAGACCGGATGCAGCCGCCCAATCCACGGCATGAGATCGCACCCCAGGAGTACTCGGGCTGCGCCCAGCGCCGCGTCAGTCGCAGGGCTCCCTCCTCGCGATGACAATGTTGGACCCTGACATTCAGGTGTGACAGAGCAGTAGTGCTGTGTCACACCTGAGTCCTGGGGTGGATCATGAGCTATCAACCCTCATAGTCATCCCGGCCAAGGCGCCTCAGCGCCCCAGAGCCGGGATCTCCCCTGACAACGCAGTCGGATTATTGGCACCACACCACCCAAACTTTGACGTGTGACAGGGCGGTAAGTGTTCTCACACGTCCGCTTTGGGTATGCACTGCTCCGTTAAATGAAGTCATCTTGAGCGGAGCGGCTCCGTCTAGGAGACGCGGAGTCCTGACACGAGCGAAGCGACTGATGAGCGTAGCGAATAAAGATCTCCCACGAACTGGACAGGGCCGTTGAATCACCAGTAGCCGCTGAACCTCGCGGAGATGGTTCCACCGAATGCCATTCGGCGGCTACATGGGCCTCCTCCGTCGGCCTTCGCTCACCATGACAGGTTTTTTTGGGAGGGGAGCTGCGACCGAGGTGACGCTGTGAGCGATAGCGAATGAGTACTTCCTCTACAAGTCAGGGCGCGTCGCTCCGCTTGCAACGACACCGCTCACAATGACATAAGCGAGGAGTTTAAAGATATGTTACGTCTTTAGCGCACGCACCATGTCTGAGTACGATGTGTCAACCAATTGCTCGACGGTCAGCCCCAACTGATCCATGAGGTGCTCACAATCGGCGCGGAGTTCTGATTCGGTAGCATTTGGCGTAGGGGCTACCGCCTCCAACTCAACGAATGTGCCGAGTCTCGCAACGTCATCAAGATGTACTTTTACGTGATCGACCCAGTAGATGGTGCGTGTTTTCTCAACGACCACATCTACGGAGAGGGCTGCCTGGAGTACGGTTTTCACCCCGTCAAGGGCCTCTCCAGGATCGACCCGCTCAACCTGAGACGGCTTCGGTCCCGCTTGGTCGGGGCGCTTGTAAAAGATAAGCCCCTGCTCGATCGTCCCTTCGCGTACCTTGAGGCGTCCGTTTGGAACGTCTAGATACGTGTCTCGCTGCGTATCGGTGCCCACGCGTGTTGCTTCGTGAACATCTAACCACGTACGAATAGGAGCCAGATCGTCTACGCGTGCCTTTATCTCAACGTTGAGATGCTGGTGCGCTTTGCCAGAAAAAGATTCAGGGTCTGCCAACGATTGGTCTGATTGATTCAATATAGCATCGTTTAGGAAGCGATCGCTTCCCGAATTACTCTAGCGTGAGCTTCTCGTCGATTTCCTGAATGCGCAAGCGAGCAAGTCCGAGATTGGCCTGCTCACGGTTAAGCATCACGTACGTGAACACGTTATCATTTTCAGGAAGAACCCGTATCAGATGATACTCATCGTTAAGCGAGATCAGAATCTCGTTGAGTCCGTCATCAATACCCATCCGGTCAATCATTTCCTTTTTTGACCGCACGACTTCCGTATTGGCTGCTCCAGCAAGCTCCATGTCGGTGCCCTCACCACCAATTGTGCCTAGGGTCATACCGGACTGATAATCAACAAGGGTTGCACCGGTCGCACCCTCAATCTCCATGATTTCTTTGAGCGACTCGCGAATGTTGGCCATGTTATTGAAGCTGATTGAAGTGAAAAATCACACTGCCCTCTTTTTCTGTGGGGCAATGCACATAGCGGTAGTGGTAAAGCGTTAAATGGCACCTTCCCTCAAAGGAGGGGTCCCCCGCATTTTTCGTTTGTCATGCTAAACGCAATGAAGCAGCTCAACACGAGTCGACGGAGGACTACGGCAGGCACACGGAGAACGCCACGCAGCGCGTTCATGCTGGACATGAGCGGCTGGCGCCTATATCCGTCTGCCTACCGGTGTCAGGATGCCCCACAGGCCCTTCGCATTTGCGACCAACGGTTACTGCAATTCGAGATCTTCATCGATCTCTTGCAGGGTCATGCGGGCCAAAGCCAGGTTGGCTTTTTCGCGGTCCAGAATAACGTATGTGAACACGTTGCTGTTTTCGTGAAAGACGCGGGTGAGGTGATACGATTTGTCGAGCGACACGAGAATTTCGTTTACCGAATCGTTGATGCCAAGCTTGTCAATCACGGAATTTTTTGAGCGGAGCACTTCAGTACTCGCAGCACCAGCGAGTTCCATGTCAATGTCGCCCCCACCGGTGGTTCCTAGCGTCATGCCAGACTGGTAATCAACAAGGGCTGCTCCCTCTGCTCCATCAATATCCATGATTGCAGAGAGTGATTCGCGAATGTTAGCCATAGTAGAATGGGTAGGTTTGGGTGATACGTTAATACAATTGCCTGGAACGCAACAATATGTCGTGCGCAAACTCAGGCAAACCGTAGCGGGACTCATACCACCTATGTACCTAAACGTCGTATGTTTTGCAAACGAACGTGTATTTTTAGGGAGCCTACCTGTTCTCTACTGCTGAATATGTGCAGACCTCATGTTTGTGTTGGACCGGATCACGCTTGATGTATGCATTACTTTTTTTCTCTTTTGTTTTTATCTTTGCGTTCGTTCTGTAACGATATGCAAATGCCTGTGGTATGAGCTGATCTGAGGAGCACATATGAGCCATTGACCTGTTAGTAAGATCCACTGTTTTGAAAAGGACCGATTTATACCGCCACTTAAGCGCTCCACACAACGTCTACACTGTTATGCAGTGAGTTCTCACATGCTACCCTTCTCATGATTCCCCGTTAACCCGTACAAGCCGGCTCCCGTCCCCCGGTGCTATGTCTTTGGATTAGCACTGTCTTCCCCCACCTTGCACCTGTTAGTACCCATATGCATACAATAGCTATCCTCAATCATAAAGGCGGCGTAGGCAAAACGACTACTGCACTGAATGTCTCATCATTCCTTGCTGAACGCGATCATCGTGTGCTGCTGATTGACCTTGACAGCCAGCGTTCTGCTTCTCTCACGATGGGCGTGCCTCGTCATGTTCTTGATGAAGGGCCTTCGTCAGCGGATCTGCTGTACAGGCAATCCACTGTAGAAAACGCTTGCTATTCAGATACGTGGGAAAACATCGACCTTATTCCCGCCTCTATGGATATCGCGCATGCCGGCGTACGTCTTGATACGTCGAACGATGGTCCCTGGCGTCTACACGCAGCACTTAACCAACCAGATGTTCAATCCGAATACGATGTGGTTGTGCTTGACTGTCCACCATCAGTGTCGGTGGTAACGCTCAACGCACTCCTGGCCTCTGATAGCCTTATCGTTCCAACTGCTCCCTCATATCTTTCTCTGGAAGGTCTCCAAAGCCTGGGCAAAGTCATCGACTCTACGCGCTCCACATACAATGTCCAAATCAGCATTGCAGGGATCGTCCTTACCATGATGGATGCAACGGATTCTGAAACACAAGCAGCTGCGCATCAGCTTCGCAGCCATTATGGCAAAAAAGTGTTTGATGCATCGATTCCGAAGGATCCAACACTGGAGCATGCCGCGGCTCATCATCGCTCAATCTTCAGTTACGCACCAGACTCGAAAGGGGCGCGTGGATATGCTGCATTGACTGAAGAGGTTACCCAGCGGTGGAAGCATTATGATACCGTGCTAAGTGGCATCCGCAAGGCTTCATCATACGAAAACCGGCCGTCGTCCCTTATGTAGTGATGGGTGTATGGCCCAACATTGTCATCGCGGGGAGAGAGTGTGTGCGACCGACGCGGCGCTGTGAGGGCTAGGAACGAGTATGCCCTTCTTTAAGTCGGGAGGCCTTGCTGCGCTCGCAATGACAAACCGTCTGAAGGGGGGAGGCTACATCCGAAAACAAGCACTTAGACGATCGCTTAACGACGCCCCCTCCATGCCTGCATACCTGATACCAATGACGGCATTGCCAGCTTTATAATGGCGTGATATTTGAGGCCTTATCCACTGTATGTATCTGCCTTACGGGTTTTCTCTCTTACGTACTTCTTATTCTTAACTACGTACTGCTATGCTGCAAACGATTCCTGTTGTCAACAATAAAGGAGGCGTCGCAAAAACCACTACGAGCGTAAACCTTGCTGCAGGCATGGCAAAGCGTGGACGCCGCGTACTGCTCATTGACCTTGACAGTCAAGGGTCTGCCTCGCTGGCACTGGGTACGACACGCGACAACCTAAACCCCAGCAGTGCTGATGTTTTATTTGGGGATGCCCCTTTGCAACAGGCCATTCGAAGTACAAACATCTCTAACCTCAATCTCCTAACCGGTTCACTGCGCTTGGCCAATGCCGATACGCGTCTTTCGGCTACGAATAATCGTGAGCAACATCTCAATCGACTTGTCAAATCGGTTGAAGATGACTACGATCTCGTTGTTGTTGATTGTGCCCCTTCGACTTCTTTACTTACCATCAATGCGCTAGTAGCCGCAGACGGCTTCATCATACCGATTGCACCGTCGTACCTCTCGTTGGAAGGTGTTATCAGCCTAGGCGAGGTGGTTCATAACGTTCGCCAAAAGATGGGGAAAGCGGCCCCTGTACTTGGTGTGCTCATGACGCGTGTTCCACCGGCAGACAATGATGCCGAGGGGATTATCCATCAGGTGCGCGAACATTATGGCGGTAAGGTCTTTGATACTATAATCCATGAAGATCCTGCAATAGAAGCAGCTCCTGGACATGGGCAGTCTATCTTCGAGTATGCGCCCAACTCACAAGGAGCACACGAACACCGGGCCCTGATTGATGAGGTCGAGGAGCGGCTAGACCGCTATGGTGAAGTTTACAAGACGATACGGCAAAATCGCGAACACCGCCGTGCCGACCTCTCCTCTAACTCCTAACCTCCCATAACCTCCTCCCGGATCATGCTTACCGTCTCTTCGATCTTCAAAGATTTCTTCGACCGCCCCGAAGACGACCCTCTGCTCAACGAAAACACAGAGGAGGATCCAGCGGCCTCCGACGCTACCGACGCGCAGGATGGGGAACCGGAAGGCCATCCGTCAGACAATGCCCCTTCCGATGCAAATCCACCAGTGAGTGGAGATGGCGCGCGTCGCCCTTCTCGCATCCAGAGTTCTGACGACCGGTCTCCCCCTGACCGCGATTCACCCTTGCCTCCGGACACGGGCGGTATATTAACTGGGCTCGATTCAAGTATTCGCGCAGCTGGCGTCGATGAGAACGACGAAGCAGCAAAGGCAAATGCCCCAACCCCCGACCCTCCTAAAGGCGACAAGAGCGAAGAGGGGCCGGTTCGAACGAAAAAGTTCGTGGTTCCCTATCACGCCACCGAAAAAGACCTCTACGCCGTAAACGATGCTTTGGCCAACGGCTGGTCGTTTCGACGTATCGCTGTCTCTGGCGTACGCTCGTCGATGAAGCCACAGGGTAAGAAAATTATTATTATCCTGGAGCTTGATGAACCCCGCTCACTGTTTGACTTTTAAACGATCTTACGGCTTATACATACCGCTACGCTACTACAAACGAGTCTCACTTCCGATAGCTGTCCTGCCACATGTCAGTGTTATGACGGTGGATACGAGTGGAGCAAGATCCTGGATCAGGTCCAGGGTAAGAGATGCTTCGTGCACGATGAGCTACATGACTGATGAGAGTTAGACGCGCCTCATCATCTGCGCAACTTCCAACCACCTACCTGTGGCAACGTGCCCTACCCGGAAGCGCTTTTGGGTAGGGCACGAAGAGGTGTGCATAGGAATTGTAAAGGTATTAATTACAGTCAGAAGTCCGGGTACTCAGTCGTTGCGTTTACACTGCGCCATTAGGAGGCGCAGGACGCACGGAGATCTCGTATCACATCAGCGAGTGACCTTCTTGCCCTCGATGAGACCGCGGACTATCCTGACGGTCGCTCCAGGAATCAGAAGAGCTTTCGGATCTCCTCGAACTTATCACGCTCAAACGAAAGGCTGTACTTATGCGGCTCGGCTTCATCGCCGACAGCGGTAAGCGGCTCAATGTCTGAAGCTTGCACGGTTTTGATGAACTCCTCAGGATCGCATCCAAGCTCGGCGGCAAAGTCGGCAGCAGTTGCTGCGTAGATCCCGCCATATGTCTTGATATCGCCTGACGAAAAGTTATCTTCCCCTTTCGGTTTAAAGCTTACGCCCCGCATATACTTGTTGGCTCTGGTGAACAGCAAGAGACATGCGTAACACTGAATACCCCCTCTCTTGGTTTCTGCCGAAGCAGCAATGTTGCAGGTCGCGCACGTTTTTTGAACGGTCCTTTCTTTTATCGGTCTATTCTGCTATCCTTTAGATAACCGACCGTGGATATCTTTCTTCGGATATCTTTCTTCTGATTGTTCGCTCCCCATCTGGTTATTCGGATTGCTGTCGACCCAATCTGCAACAGTCGCCCGCACATTCAGTTGAGAGGACACGGGATGTTTTGCTTGCTCACGAACACTGCATGTATATGGCCTCCTCGCAATACTCCGCTTCTGACATGATAGGTAGCGTTGCCGCACAACTCATGATCTTATATGACCACGCCATGAGCGAACAGAATGAGGAAGCCGCACGCGCATATGCGATGGCTCTGAATCTGGTCCGCCATGAAACCAAAGGAGTCAAGATATTTTTCGACGGCCCCCCGCCTACATTGCGGCAAATTCCCCAGGTGTCTTTTCCTGAAGAACTGATTGACCGCCTTCCGCCGAAGCATCGTCCCCGAGGACACGCATCTAGCGAAGAAGAATAACGGGTAGTGGATAAACGCTAAATGATAGGATAATCGAGCACCGCCGTTTTGTCTTGTTCGAACCCCCTCTCCCTTATTCCGCTTCGCTCCATCAGTCGCCCTCCGGGCTCGTGTCGGGTTTCTTCCCCTTAGCCAACTAGCCCTTGCACATAACTTTTTCTTCGCTATGTTGTTTATTTAACGTTGGTTACCTCCACCGCCTGTTCAATGAGAGACTGTTGTATCCTACAACAAGAACCCATTTGGGCGTCTGCTCGGGGGAATAGTCGGGGGAGTGGATCCTGAATCAAGTTCAGGATGACGTGTCGGGGGGACGGTGATGGAGACGAAAGCCCTTTCACCCCAAATGCCACCCCCTCGAATGTCATCCAGATCCTAAATCGAGTTCAGGACAGGCAAGCGATCATCAACGATTATCACCATCTCAGGTTGTGTGCATAGACTAGCCTTAGCCAAGGGGGAGATGTCCACAGGATCACGCCTGCGGCGAAGCTCGAAGACAGAGGGGGTTTGAGCGGGTTGCGATGATGTAAACCACATGTCAATCACTTAATATCTTCCCGCTACCGAATAACGAATAGTTGGACCGTATCTGTATATAGGCAACGCGGCTCGAAGGAGTATATACTCCTTCGAGCCGCGTTGCGTTTGTGCCATCGTGCAGCCAATATGTTCTTTACGAGCTTGGCTTCTGAATCGAGGTTACGAAGGTCGACCCCTGCTGATTCATCACGTGCACACGGAAGCTTTCGCCCTCGGCCACACTGTCATACGCTTCGGCAAAACTCTCCACATCAGGCGTATCTTGCCCAGCAGCCCGCACAATCATCTGGCGCGACTGCAAGCCCGAATCGCGAATCACAGGGTTGCGGACGTCAACCCGCTCGATAAATACTGCGCCCTCAAGGTTATCCAACCCAAGCCGCTCCAGGTCGCGTGCAGGCACATCACGCAGCGTGAGGCCAAGATCGTCTTGCAAACGCTCGTGAGCCGAGGACTCGGGCGACGGGCTGTCGGACTCTGCATCGGCAATCGCGCCGTCGTCGTCAAATCCGCCCAGCTCTACGGTGATCGTCATGGTCTCTCCATCGCGGTTGATTCGCAGCTCCACCGTATCGCCAGGTTGATGCGATCCAATGATATTGCTGATTTCAAGCGCATCGTTTAGCTCCTGCCCATCGATCGCCAGAATTAAGTCGCCCGACTGCAGTCCAGCTTCTTCAGCCGCTGTGCCTTCTTGCACCTCCATCACTTGGGCCGTGCCGCGCGGCAGATTCTCATTGCGAATCAACGATGCAGTGGCCTCCTGGTATTGCACGCCAAGGCGGGCACGCTCTACACGACCCGTTTCAACCAGCTGATCGGTAACACGCTTTACGGTGTTCGAGGGAATAGCAAACCCAATGCCCTGAAACTGTCCAGTGCGCGTAGCAATGGCGGTGTTGATACCGACCAGTTCTCCGCTGATATTAACAAGCGGGCCCCCTGAATTGCCGGGGTTGATCGACGCATCAGTCTGGATGAAGTTATGCACGCCGTATTCTTGCTGCCCCGGCTGCAGGCGCCCTTTGGCACTAATGATGCCTGCAGTGACGGAATTGCTAAGCGTTTCGCTAAGCGGCGATCCAAAGGCCATGACCCACTGACCAGTACGTGTGGCCTCGGAGTCGGTGAAGCTTACAACGCGCAGATTTTCTGCTTCAATTTTGATAACGGCCAGATCGCTGAATTCGTCGGTGCCTACCACCTCGGCATCGTACATTTCGCCATCATACATGCGTACACGCAGGTTGTCGGCTCCGTCAATCACATGGTTATTGGTTACGATGTGCCCATCCGCACGCACCACAACGCCCGAGCCAAGCCCTTGCGCGCGCTCGAATTCAGGGCTACCGCCACCGGGTCCACCGCCAAAGAAATCCTCAAAGGGGGTGCCCTCAAATGGGTTGCGCCCAAACGGATTACCGCGCTCACGCACCTGCTCAGCTTGAATTTGCACAACCGCCGGGTTGACCGATTCGGATACTTCCATAAATGCGTCTTCAAGGGAGAGGGCACGCTCAAAGCGCTCGCCATCGGCAGCAATCGCCGTTGTGCCTCCCGATCCCGATGCCCGGCTTTCTGTACCGGCAGCATCTCCTAACCCAAAAAGATTCGCTCCGGCCGTGGTAAAGAGCACTCCCGCGATGAATGCGGCAGTAAGCAACACAACCACTGAAATTTTTCCTTTGGCACTCATGATGGAATGCGGACGTTGGTGGACAAAAGTAAGTAACGATGTGTTGGTACCTCATCAAAAACAACGTACCAACGTGCAGTTTCGTATGCGGTGATGTATTCTCCAATCGTTGGTGCCTTATCACGTTTGCGCACCGCCTTTGATTGGCGGCTCTTATTCCGGATGCTGGAATAGCAACAATGATACCACCGCATAACCATTCATAACGGGCTGCCAGAACGTCGCACGTCTATTCGCCCGGCACACCAGGTTCGGTCATGGCCCGGATATCAAGATACTCGTCGAGTTCCTCTTGGCTAAGCAGATCCATCTCTTGAACGACGGTGCGCACGGCTTTCCCTTCTTTGACCGCTGTCTTGGCCACCTCGGAGGCTTTGTCGTACCCAATGGCGCTATTCAACGCTGTAGCAATGGATGGATTTAACTCCAGCAGTTCCTGGCAGCGTTTCCGATTGGCTTCGATGCCCTGCACACACTTCTCGGTAAACGCTGTAACGCTTCCGGTTAGAATCTCGATGCTTTCGAGCATGGCGTGTGCCATCACTGGCATCATCACGTTCAGTTCGAAGTTGCCGTGTTGCCCGCCGACTGTGATCGTCGTGTGGTTACCCATCACGCGCGAGGCAGCCATCATGACTTGCTCGCTCTGCACAGGGTTTACCTTGCCAGGCATAATCGACGAACCGGGTTGGATAGTGGGCAGCGTAATCTCTGCAATGCCACTGGTAGGCCCACTCGACAGCAGTCGCAAGTCGTTCGCAATCTTGAGCAGTGCGGTGGCTGTAGTGTTTAAGGCACTGTGCGCCTGCACGTAAGCCTCCTTACCGGCTTGCTCAGCAAAGTGATTGCTTGTCTCCTCAAACGGCACTCCACTTAAGCCGCTGATGTGCGCAATCGCCCGCTCTGGAAACTCGGTGTGCCGGTTTAGCCCCGAGCCGGTTGCAGTGCCGCCTAGAGCCACCTCGGTAAGCTCATCCGCGCCCTGCTGGACACGAGCGATGCATTTTTCCACCTGCGCAGCGTATCCCCCAAACTCTTGTCCCAGCCGAATGGGCGTCGCATCCATCAAGTGCGTACGACCACTTTTGAGCACATCGTCAAAGGCTTCCGCCTTTTCGACCAGTGCCGCATGAAGCTGCTCCAATGCTGGAACGAGTTCGTCGAGTAGAGCCGTGCGGGCGGCTACATGCATGGTGGTGGGAATCACATCGTTCGACGACTGCGACATGTTCACGTCGTCGTTCGGATGCACCAGCTTGCTGCCGCGCTCGCCGCCGAGCATCACCGAGGCCTCGTTGGCGATGACCTCGTTGGCGTTCATGTTGGTGGAGGTGCCACTGCCGGTCTGGAAAATGTCGAGCACAAATGCATCATCAAGCAGTCCGGCAATCACATCATGCCCGGCCTGTTCAATCGCAGCCGCTTTGTCTTCATCCAGCAGGCCCAGTTCACTGTTTGCACGCGCTGCAGCCACCTTAACGATGCCCAGTGCCCGAATAAAGGCACGAGAAAAGCGCAACGAGCTTACCGGAAAGTTATCAAGGGCGCGCTGTGTTTGAGCGCCATACGCAGCATCTTCAGGCACATCCACTGGTCCCAGCGAGTCATGTTCAGTTCGGAAAGAGGCCATAAGCAAGTAAGCACAAGCAATTGAGAGAAACGAGTAGCACTATAACATAGCAGATGTCGTGCGCTCTGCCTACGATCCTGCACAAAGATTTTGTCATTTTACGGAAGCGTTGCGGGTACGCTACCTATACGTTAAGTTATGGGGCCGTCTTTAAAACCTACTTTGAGTTTGTACCTTGGGCTCCCGAAAGCCTCCCCCCAATAAGGCTCTTAGCCCTTCGTCTGGTTTCCCCCGCTTTGTTTTCCCCTGTTTCCCCCTATTTATGGAACGCTTTACCGATGTCGATGCGATGCAGCGCTGGTCAGATGCCCAGCATCAACAGCAGCGCACCGTAGCGCTTGTCCCCACCATGGGCGCGCTACACAAAGGGCACCTGGCACTGGTAGAAGAGGCCCAGAAGCAGGCTGACGCGGTCATTGTTTCCATTTTTGTGAACCCCACCCAGTTTGCCCCCGACGAGGACTACGACGCCTATCCGCGCACGCTCGACGCCGACTGCGCCTCTCTATCCGACTACGACGGGGTGGAGGCGGTCTTTGCGCCCACCGTTGAAGCGATGTATCCGTTTGGCGCTTCGACCAGCCAGGAGCCCTACATTTCAGTGGATGTGCATACGCTTAACAATCACCTCTGCGGCAAGTACCGGCCCGGGCATTTCGAGGGGGTTGTTACCATTGTGACCAAACTCTTCAATGCCTGCAAGCCCGATCTAGCCGTGTTTGGTCAGAAAGACGCGCAGCAGCTTGTCATCTTAAAGCATCTTGTGCGCGCCCTTCGGTTTGATGTAGAGGTGATCGGCGTTCCGACCGTGCGGGAGGCCGACGGACTGGCGTGTTCGTCGCGTAATGCCTATCTAAGTGAGGCCGAGCGCGCTGAAGCTCCGCGCGTCTACGAGGCGATTCAAGCCGGTCAGCAGGCCATTGAAGCCGGGGAACAGCAGGTGGAAGCAGTGGTTCGAGCGATGCGAAGCCCGCTGACGGCATCGTCCCATGCACGCATCCAGTACACGTCTGTTGTTGATGCCCACACGCTTCAGCCCAAAACCCAGTTGCGCCCCGGCGACGACGTACTAATCGCCATAGCCGCATTCTTTGGCGACACGCGGCTCATCGATAATGCCTTTGTGCAGGTGCCGTCCTCTGCTTCGTCATAATCCCCGTTGTAACTCGCTGTACAGCTGATCCAGGACTTTTTTCGTATGACCATCACCATGTTCAAGGCGAAGCTGCACCGGCTTCGTGTCACCGAAGCCGACCTTTACTATGAGGGCTCAATCACTATCGACAAGGAGCTTCTCGATGCAGCCGGCATCCTGCCTCATGAAAAGGTGCAGGTAGTCAACGTAAACAACGGGGCCCGCCTTGAGACGTACACCATCGCCGATGAGCCCGGTTCGCGCACGGTCTGCCTGAATGGCCCCGCTGCACGGCTCGCCGCCAAGGGCGACCAGGTCATCGTGATCTCATACGCCGAAATGACGCCTGAAGAGGCCGAGTCGTTTCACCCCAACGTGGTGCTGGTTGACGAAAACAACGACCCTAAACAGCAGATAGAGGCCGAGCAGCCCGGCACCGTACGCGACGATATGCTGATTGCATAGCAAATCGTGCGCTGCTTCCGCCTGAAGTAGTATTAGGGAGCTTCTTGCACCGGCGCCGCGCTTTCGCGCATTCTTTGGTGGATGCTTGGGGCATGTTTTTCTACGTTGGAAGCACGCTCGCTGAAACCGCTTCCAACCTACTGAATCTATGTCTTTTTCCTCCGCCGCTGTTGTCGGAGCCGGTACCATGGGCAACGGCATCGCCCATGTTCTTGCGCTGAACGGCCTCGACGTTACACTCATCGACGTACATGAAGACGCTCTTTCGCAAGGCACCGACACCATCGCTGCCAACCTAAGCCGGCAGGTTAAGAAAGAGCACATTACGACCGACGAGCGCGACGCTACGCTCAAGCGCATTCACACGCACACCGATCTGGCTGAAGGCGTAGCAGACGTTGACCTCGTCATTGAAGCCGTCACTGAAACGACGGATGTGAAAGGGCCGATCTTCGAAACGCTCGATGAGGCGGCCCCCGCCGATGCTATTTTAGCATCGAACACCTCGTCAATTTCGATTACATGGCTGGCTGCACAAACAAGCCGCCCCGACCATGTGATAGGCATGCACTTCTTCAACCCCGTGCCTGTGATGAAGCTTGTAGAGGTTGTGCGTGGCCTGGAAACCAGCGATGCCACCCATGATGCTGTGCAGGCGCTTGCGGAAGACCTCGGCAAGACCCCAGTCGAAGTTAACGATGCACCGGGTTTTGTATCCAACCGTGTGCTGATGCCCATGATTAACGAGGCCGTGTTTTGCCTCATGGAAGGCGTGGCCAATAAAGAAGACATCGACACCGTCATGAAGCTTGGCATGAACCACCCAATGGGCCCACTCACGCTGGCCGACTTCATCGGCCTGGATGTATGCCTGGGCATTATGGAGGTGCTTCACCGCGAGCTTGGCGACGACAAGTACCGCCCCTGCCCCTTGCTTCGCAAAAAAGTAACTGCGGGCCATCTCGGACGTAAGTCCGGACAGGGGTTCTACTCGTACAACGGATAAAACCGTGTCAGACTGAAGCCAACATTGAAGCCGGAGTCCCCACGCATCGAATGGGGCTCCGGCTTCTTTGCAATTGATTTTGCAATTGATCTCGCCATTGATGCCAACTATGGCATCGGCTGGAGAGAGGTCACTCGTCACCTTCCAGCTCATGCTTCAGCTGCTCGACTGAGGTGGTTCCATTCACCAAGGCTCCATCGACCTCTACAACCGGGAGCATCACGCTACCCGTCGTACCAGTGCTCTCGCGGATTTTTCCCCACATCTCGTGGTTGTAGGCCATCTCCTCTCGCACATTGCGCATCTCGTAAGCAATGCCTTGGTTAGCGAGGTCGCGTCGAAGGGCTGAAGTGTTTCCACATTGCTCATGCCCATACACAAGAATGGTGGCTCCTTCGAATGGAGACGACGTAGTTGGTGGGAGAGTCGGGGTGGTGGGTCGCTGCTCCTGGATGGCGCCATCGAAGTCATCATTTGCTCCAGCATACGAGGTGGCATCGAACTCCGCCTGTCCACCGGGAAGTCCGCCAAACACGGCTGTGCGATAGGCGCCCTCACGATTGGGGTTGTCAAAACGAGGGCCATGTTGAATGGCCCCGCCCATGTGAGTATATGAGTCACCCATGATGATGCGGCAGTGCCCCGGACTATTGAGCCACCCTTCAACGGCACCTTCCACATTGGCGTAGAAGTAGGAGAGGATTTCGCCTGTTGACACAAACGAGGATGTTTGGTCTCGGACGCGCTCGTGTGGCGACGACCCATCGCTTCCGGTGTGTCCGCGGAAGATGTTCGACGTCATATCGTTAGAGTGATCTAGCGCAACGATGGCCAGATCTTCGCTCCACACTACTGGTCCTGTGGCTTGGAAGTACTCATCCCCACACATGCGGGCCTCACTGCGCGCCTCATTGATTAGTGGCAGGAGCTCTGCTTCTCGGTGATCGCCCTCTGGCACACGTGCGATGGGCCTGCGATCTGCCTCGGACGACGATGTGATGGTAAATGGGGCGGGATCAGCAAGCGGTTCGTATCCATCGTCGGCCAATAGCCAGGCAGCATAGTCGCCCGGCTTCAGGTCATGGTTGTGTAGCGGCATCGTTGCCTGTGGCATTTCATTGCCTGCCGTGCGCGATCCGTTGACATACAGCCAAAACTCGGATGGATTATGGCGGCTGGGCGTTTCATCAGCCTTGTAGATTCCAATCCAGTCGCGTGCGCTCTGGGAGCCCTCAAAGGTGACGGTGATGGGATCATCAGGCTGTATCTCGGAATCAGCGACATCCACCGATGGGGCTACCGATGTGCGTACCGTTTGCGCATCCGCGTAGTCTATCGAGATCACCAGAAGGAGGGTGAACACAAAGAGGTAGGGTGTAATCGTACGTAGCATGGGCACAGGTAGAGTAATTTTAACGGCACGAGACCCCGTAACGCAGGGTGTCTTTACGGGTTGTACACAAAGGGAGGCGCAAGGTGTATGCCGCAGTGTGCCATTAGATTCCGCTCGGACTGGGCTACGCTGAGATAAGAACGGCCTCCTCGCACGGCACGAGGGCACAGGACCGCTTTAAGACGCCTACAGCCGCTTTTCGAGGCGTTGTGGTGCACCCATGTGGATATGCGGGTTATCCTCCAAAAGCCACTAGGAGTCCACCCAATAGGGCAAGGCCGCCCAATCCAAAACACACAATCCAGAACGGGATGCGCGTCACCAGTTCCATGAGTCCGTAGATGGCAGCGTAGCCGACCACCGCCGCGGTAACGATGGCGACAACTGCCGCCGATGCGCTGATGCCAGGCAATCCGCCTGCGCTCATGACGGTCATAGCTCCGGCAGCAAGGCTGGCTGGGATGGAGAGCAGAAAAGAGAGGCGCAGAGCCACTTCGGCATCAAAGCTGCGGAAGAGCATAACGCTTACGGTGGTGCCCGACCGCGACACACCGGGCAAGATGGTGAAGCCCTGGAAGAAGCCAACGATGACGGCGTCGAGCATGGCGGGGTTTTCGCGCATGCCCAGTTCGATGGATTCTGCCTTCAGTTGGACGATGCCGGTGACGATAAGGAGCGCTCCAATCAGAGCAACAAACAGCCCGCCGCCCATTTCGGAGACGGCATCGACGGCCAGAATATACAGCGGGATGCCTACCACGCCGGTGACGAGGCAGGCGATGACGATGAACGAGGTGACGGATTGGGCTGGGGAGAAGGCTTCACGAGGCGTCCAGGCGGGCAGGGCGGCCACAGCTTCAGCAATGGTGTCGCGGTAGTACAGCGCGGCGGCGGCGGTCGTGCCGATTTGTACAAACAATGCCAATTGAAGGGCTTGCTCGGGTTCGCTTCCCACCAGTGAGAGCGCCATCGCAACATTGCCCTGACTAGATACGGGGAGCCACTCGACCAGGCCTTGCACAATGCCGGCAACCAGTGCGATCAGCCAATCTCCTGTTTGAATGTACACGTTCTTTGTGGGGCTCGTGGATGAGGTGAATCATTTGTGTGCATGCGCATACTTTGTAACGCGACTGTCGATTCGCACATGCAGGGAAGTCTGCATCAAGGTTTGCCCGCGTTGTAGTTCGACGTTGCAGCCCGACTGGTATCGCCCTTAAACACGACGATGCCCCTACCAGAACGGCAGAGGCATCGGAAGTGGTAAAGACCGATAGGAGCGAAGGCCTACTTAGTCGGTGGCGCGTTGCGCACCGCCAGAGCCAGGTTTGTCGGTAGAGGGACTACCGGAGGGGCTTGACGGCGGTGGTGGGGGCGGTGGGGTTCCGCCCAGTGCTCCGTTTCCATCGCCGAGGCCGGCTACATCGTCAAAGGTTTCGTCATCGCCGGTTCCGGCAGGCGCTTCGCCTTCTTCGACCTCGAAGCTAAGTTCGTCGGCTTCCTCCTCGTGCTTGAGAATAACCGTGTCGCCCGGCGTGATGCGGTCGTTGAGGATATCCTCGGCCATCGGATCTTCAACATACTTTTGGATCGCCCGGCGTAGCGGACGAGCCCCGTACTTCGGATCGAAGCCTTTGTCGGTCAGGAACGACTTGGCGCTTTCCTCAAACTCAACGGTGAGCCCAAGTTCTTGAGCGCGATCGAACAGATCGTTCGACATGATGTCGATGATCTCGAAGATGTCTTCGCGCTCCAGCGCGTGAAACACGATCACATCGTCAATGCGGTTCAAGAATTCAGGATTGAAGACGTTCTTGAGCGCGTCTTGTACGGTGCTCTTCATCGTCTGGTAGTTCATCGTTTCCCCGCTCGACTGCGAGAACCCGATGCCTTTCCCTAGACTCTTAATGTCATTGGCTCCGATGTTCGAGGTCATAATGATGATGGTATTGCGGAAGTCCACGCGCCGCCCAAGTCCATCGGTTAGCACGCCATCATCTAGCACCTGCAGCAAGATGTTGAACACATCGGGGTGGGCCTTCTCGATCTCATCGAGCAGGATCACCGAATACGGCTTGCGACGCACTTTTTCCGTGAGCTGCCCGCCTTCTTCATAGCCTACGTAGCCGGGAGGGGCCCCCACGAGGCGGCTCACAGCAAATTTCTCCATGTACTCGCTCATGTCTACGCGGATGAGCGAATCTTGCGAGTCGAACAAGTACTCGGTAAGCACTTTGGCCAACTCGGTTTTGCCCACGCCGGTAGGCCCAAGGAAGATGAATGAGCCGATGGGTTTTTCGGGGTCTTTCAGGCCAGCGCGCGTACGGCGGATAGCTTTCGAGAGCTTTTTGATTGCCTCGTCTTGGCCCACCACGCGTTCTTTGAGCGCGTCCTCCATTTCGAGAAGCTTGCGCTGCTCCGGCTCCGAAATCTTGTCAACGGGGATGCCGGTCATCATTGCCACGACTTCAGCAATGTTTTGCGTCGTTACGTCGTGGATCTGTGTCTCGGAATCTTCTTGCCAGGCGCGCTTGGCCTCTTCGAGCTTCTCTTGCAGCTTCTTCTCGCTGTCGCGGAGGCGAGCGGCCTCTTCAAAGCGCTGGCTCTTAACAACTTGGTTCTTCTCTTCGCGGACCGACTCAATCTCTTCTTCGAGATCCAGAATCTCTTGCGGCACCTCGATATTGGACAGGTGCACGCGGGCACCCGCTTCATCCACCACGTCGATGGCTTTATCGGGCAGGAAGCGCTCGGTGATGTACCGATCGCTTAGCTGCACGGCCAGCTTAACAGCTTCCTCGGAGTAGCGGACGTTGTGGTGCTCTTCGTAGTACTTTTTGATGTTACGCAGAATGTCGATCGTTTCCTCGGGGGTGGAGGGATCGACAATGATTTTCTGGAAGCGACGGTCGAGCGCGCCGTCTTTCTCGATGTTCTGGCGGTACTCATCAAGCGTGGTGGCGCCAATGCACTGCAGGTCGCCCCGGGCCAGTGCCGGCTTGATCATGTTCGACGCGTCGAGGCTTCCCGACGCACCTCCAGCCCCAACAATCGTGTGGATCTCGTCGATGAAGAGCACGACCTCGGGGTTTTTCTCCAGCTCCTTCATGACGGCCTTCATGCGCTCCTCAAACTGGCCGCGGTATTTTGTACCCGCTACCAGCGAAGCCAAATCAAGCGTTACGATGCGCTTATCATAGAGCACACGGCTCACCTTGCGCTCTACAATGCGCATGGCTAACCCCTCGGCAATGGCTGTCTTTCCCACTCCAGGCTCACCAATGAGCACCGGATTATTCTTTTTGCGGCGACTCAAGACCTGAGCCACACGCTCGATCTCTTTCTCGCGCCCAATGATAGGGTCGAGCGCCCCTTCCTCAGCCATTTCCGTGAGGTCGCGACCGAAGTTGTCTAAAACCGGCGTTTTGCTCTTTTCCATTTTACTTCCTTCTTTTCCATATCCCGAAGATAGTCCACCTCCTGATCCACCCCCACCACTTCCGGTGGTAGATGAAGAGGCTTTACCACTAATGATGGAGTCTAGTTCGTTTCGCACGGCGTCGTAGGTCACAGAAAACCCTTGTTGAAGAATCTGAGCGGCGATGTTTTCATTGTCACGAAGCAAGCTAAGCAGCAAATGTTCGGTGCCAATCACATCGCTCTTGTAAAGCTTCGCTTCCAGGTACGTGATCTTAAGCACTTTCTCCGCTTGCTTGGTAAGCGGAATGTTGCCTACCGAGAGCGCGCTCCCCTGACTTCGAACGGTCTCTTCCACCGACTTTTTCAGTTTGAGCAGATCACATCCGAGATTGCGTAGGATTTTGATCGCGATTCCTTCGCCCTCTCGAATAATCCCGAGCAGCAAATGCTCGGTACCGATATAGTCATGGCCCAGGCGGATGGCTTCCTCGCGGCTGTAGGAAATTACGTCGCGGACTCGGTTCGAGAAATTGCCTTCCATACGAAATCATAGGAAACCGTGAGGATGTGTCCTGCGCAGACACTGATAGCGAATGAAGCGATGCTCCTTGGCCCCCGTGCCCAGCTGCGGAAGTGGGCATGCACAGGAGGTGGGCCAAGGCCGCTTTGCTTGTGTCTCAAAAAGAGATATACAAAGCGAGAGGGGCCACAGGGCCGATGCGAAGTTACGGGAATGCGATACCAGCCCTCCATTGCACTGTTCCTCTACAGAGCGGGAGGTTGCTGATAATTGTCAAGCGTACCATACGAAGACGGAGGCCTGAGCGCGTTGCTACGATGCAAAACTAGAGCCGCACCCACACGTCTCGGTCGCGTTTGGATTTTCAAACGTAAACCCGCGGGCGTCTAGCCCATCGTGATAGTCAATGGTGGTGCCCATCAGATAGAGACCGTGGCGCTTGTCCATAAACACCGGAATTCCGTCAAGGTCGAACGCCTGATCTTTGTCTCGCTTTTTGTCAAAGCCAAGCACATAACTCATGCCCGAGCAGCCGCCCCCTTTCACGCCGACCCGCAACCCATACCCATCAGGGATTTTCTTGGTACGCATAATTTTGCGGATCTCCGAAGCTGCCGTATCGCTCATGGAAATCGGCGCACGTTTTTTGGTTGTAGTCGCCATAGTACAGCGGTGTGTTGGTGAGCAGTGATGCGTCTTTCGTTGCTTTGATTCACTCTGTCAAACGGAACGCGAAAAACAGCAGTTCCAACACGTTTTACGCATTCGCTCGTACCGTGCGTTCGGTGCTCGGTTGTGTATAGTACGTTACGACATGGATGGCCTC
Organism: Natronotalea proteinilytica; assembly: GCF_055379935.1. Taxonomy (NCBI): domain Bacteria; kingdom Pseudomonadati; phylum Rhodothermota; class Rhodothermia; order Rhodothermales; family Salisaetaceae; genus Natronotalea; species Natronotalea proteinilytica. Next base: position 1,248,217 of record NZ_AP043947.1, read on the forward strand.
TGTTACATGACTCCCGTTACATGGGCCGTCCAACCACCAGTGTAGCACGATGATGTGCTGTTTCGCCTGTACTCCACTGCTGCGCCTCAAATAACACAATGTACATCCCAATGCGCACCGCCGTCCCCCCGTCGCTGCGCCCATCCCACAACACTTCGCCTGTTGGACCTGTGAGGACCGTTTCTTCAACCTTGCGGACCTGACGACCGTGAGCGTCGAAAATCCGAAGCTGCACCCAATCCGGATCGAAAGACAGCGCATACTGGATTCGGGCGGCCTGGTCTTGATCGGGATCAAACGAAGATGGGCTGATCTGCAGTGGGTTCTCTGATGCGGTAGCGGGGGGCGGTCCCACCGAATTCGGCCCGCCCGGTGTGCCGCCCTCTGGATGTGTGCTGCTGGTCCAGTTGGTTGCTTGTTGTCCGGGGGCGGTGCGACTGATGCGTTCCAGCGCCACGCCGCGATCATCACTCAAACCGGGCGCATGCCAGTCGGGCGAATACGAGACGGTAGCCACGGATTGCCCGTCGGCACGGTGTACGCGTACACGATCTTCTTGCACGCGCAATCCCAGTCGGCTGCGAGGCACCGCGATCACCGTTGCCGCATCGATCTGGTTGTGCTGAGTAGGAAACGCCCGTTCGAGCGTGTTCAGCGCACCATCTTCTACATCGTGCGGTTCGGCATAGACAACAGCATAGGCGTCGGGGGGCAGCACGGTGCGGCCAATGCCTAGATCCAGCGTATCCGCTCCCCCTTGTTGACGCGGACGGTTGGTGGTGAACAGGCCTTGCAACGAAACATGCCGATCAGTCACATTCAGCAGTTCCACGTACTCAGGCTGGTTCGGTTGACCGTCGAAGTCGTCTTGCATCGGTCGGTACATGATCTCGTTGATAGCGAGTGCGCCTTCATCGGGCACATACGCGAGTGTCACCACCGCCTGCTCCGTTTGGTTGCCGCTGAAGTCGCGTACGCCGTCAACAATTAGGTTGGAGGCGCTAATCGCTGCGTCAAACTCAAGCCGTAGCGTTTGCGCGTCGGGGAGTTCGTGGATGCTGCCTTCCTCGTTTCCTGCAAGAAATAGGGCCTCCGAAAGCGACGCCGGATCGATGGCCTCATTGAAGGTCAGCGCAACGCCAGTGCGTTCGGCATTGACTTCCGCAAACGTGGGCACGGGCGGATCGATGTTGGGCGCGAATACGCTGTTGGGCTGTCCCGGACTGCCCCCTGTCGGAGCTTCTGAAGAGGCCCAGTTGAAGGCAGCCTGACTTGGGGCGTACGGGTCGATGCGTTCAAGGGAGACATCGCTGGTGCCGCCCCATGCGGGCACGTACTCCACCTCGTCTACGATGCCCGTGGCATGACGGATGATGACTTCATCGCCTCCATTACGTAGCGCCCGAAACCCGCCCGGATCCAGATATGGTACATCGGGGAAGCGTTCCTCGAACAGGTCAGGCGCTCGCACAATCACCAGAAAGTCGCCCGGATCGAGCCAGTGTGTCTCGTCAGCTATCGGTACGAACTCACGATGACCGTTGGCATATTCGAGCGTGCTCACATCCACTGGATCGTCGGAGCGGTTGTAGAGCTCAATGTATTCGTTTTGATGGGGTTGCGGCGCATACATGATCTCGTTGATCACCACATCGGGCGGTGTGGCATGTGCAGCCGATCCGGCTCCCAAAAGCAAGACCGCCACCCACACCCCTCTCCCCAATGCCGCCGCGCCCAGATACGATAGTAGACGCATAACAGAAATGAGTTATACACAAGGTTCATGGTTTTCTCATGATTAAGTGTATATCTCATCCCCCAAAGATGCAAGTGTATGAATACGTTTTGTCGGGCGTCGACGCTGAAGTCGGGGGCTTGTGTGGGGATATGCGGCCTCTCAAGAGTGCGTTGCCCCGTCTCTTTCGCGGAGCCACTCCACTCAAGATGACATCATTTAACGGAGGCGCGTTGCAACCCGAAGTTTGACGCGGGGCACAGCACTATCCTTATTGTGCCGCGCGGGCCTGGGGCGCTGGCGTTGGGGTGCGATCTTTTGAGAGGTTGCGGTCTAAATGACGCGTTAGCATTTCTGTCATGAGCCGGGATGTAGGCTGCAGGGCGGCCTCGTCAATATCAAAGCACTGGTGATGCAACGGATACTTCGTCTTGGGGCCAGAGGCGGTACCTACTCGAAGAAAGGCACCGGGTACATGCTTCAGATAATGCGCAAAGTCCTCGCCTCCCATACTATTTCGTGCGATCCGATGCACAGCCTGTGGCCCAAAAGTATCGCTGATCGTGTCGGCGGCGTGCTCTATGAGCCTCGAATCGTTCATGACAGGCGGTGCCCCATCTTCGAAATCAAGCTCGATGGCCGTGCCCGATTGCTCGGCCCAGCGATCGGCCAGGCGTTCCATGTACGAACGGATGGTGGCTCGATCATCGGGCTGCGTGGTGCGTAGCGTTCCTCCAAACGAGGCACGTTCGGGAATCACGTTGTGGGCTTCGCTTCCAGCCAGACGGCAGATCGTTAGCACCGCCGGGTTGCGTGCATCGGTGATGCGCCCCGTGAGCTGGTAGTAGGCCTGCATGAGCTGATTGGCAATCCAGACCGTGTCCACCCCTTCTTGGGGCCGTGCGGAGTGGCCACTTCCGTCTTGCACCACATGCACGTCAAATCGATCGGAAGAGGCCGTGGCCGGACCTGCGATGAGGCCGTACTTGCCTACCGCAAGGTGCGGGTCAACGTGCACAGCATAAACCGCATCCACCCCATCGAGCACGCCCCCCTCAATCATGAGTGGAGAGCCGCTAGGCAGTCCTTCCTCGTTGGGCTGAAAAAACACCCGCACGCGTCCGGGGAGTTCATCGGCTTGGCGTTGCAAGAGAAGCGCCACGCCAATCCCCATCGCTGTATGAGCATCATGCCCGCACAGGTGCGCTACGCCCTGACGTTGCGAGCGATACGGCACGGTTTTCTGATCCTGCGTAGGCAGTGCGTCGATGTCGGCCCGGTACGCGACCATCGGCTGGGTTGGATCCTTCGGCCCAATGTCTACAAAGAGTCCGGTGCCCGCAATGGGTCCACGTACATAAAGCCCGTACGCTGCAAGTGTTTTCTGGATAAACCGATGCGTTGCATGCTCTTGCATGCCCACTTCTGGATTCATGTGCAAGTGCCTGCGCACGGCAATCAAAAGGGATGCAAGACTGGCATCCTCTTCAAGTGCGTCGCGCAAGGGGCTGGGTAAGTGGGACGGATCGGATGGTATCCAAGAAGCCATGGGGAAGGGGGCAAGCATAAACGACAGACGAAAAGGGGAATCTCTTACACCGTTAACCCGGGCTGATAGATTCACGGCAAACGGGGCAGTGTATACATACCCTGTTACGTATGCAAGCCAAGTTCGGCGCCAACGGCCTGGATGCCCTCGGTAAGCGGCGTTGGCTGGTAATCCAGTTCGGTTTCGGCTTTCAGAATGATAAACCCCGTGCGCGGTGGGCGCGGTACAGCACGCTCAAAGTAGTCGCTGGTAACGGGATGGATCAGATGGGCATCGAAGCCAAGCACGTCTGCCACGGTGGTGGCTAGGTCGTAGACCGAGAGTAATTCGCGTCCAGAGATGTGGTAGAGGCCGGTCTTTTCGAAGTGAATGAGTCGCTCAATGCCTTGGGCCAGATCGTGCACGTAGGTGGGCGTGCGCCATTGATCGGTGACGATATGGACGGGTTCCTCGGCCGCTAGCTGGTCAATCAGCCACGATACAATTGTGCTGCGTGTGGATCCGGCGGCAGTGCCATAGACCAACACAGTGCGCACGATAGCCCACTTGGTGAGTCCGGCAGCCCGCACCGCATTTTCAGCAGCCAGCTTAGAGCGTCCGTAGTAGTTCACCGGATTGGGCCGGGCGTCTTCGGTGTACGGGCCGTCTTTTCCGTCGAACACAAAATCGGTAGATACGTGCACCAGCCGGGCGCCATGCCGACGGCAGGTGTGGGCCAGATGCTCAACGGCATCGGCATTGACAGTCCAACAGGCATCTTTGGCGTCGGCACAGCCATCCACATCCGTCATCGCTGCACAGTTCACCACCACGTTCGGCGTGAAGTCCTCGCATAGCGTCTCCACTGCCTCGGTATTGGTAATATCGAGAGGGGCATATCCGCACGAGCCAATGTCGAATCGGGGGGTATCGTCGCGTGCGGTGGCAAGCACATCGTATTCAGGCATCCGACTTAACCGTCGCGTAAGCGCTTGGCCAAGCAGCCCATTGGCCCCAGTAATAAGAACACGGTTAAACAACATTTTGCCTGGTTTTTGGTCGATGCACCGAAAGGATCTCCCTTCTAAGCGCATGATAAGCTACAGCACTGTGGAGATGCAAAGCAGAGCCGCTTGTTCATGTATTACAGTTTGAAATAGTACCGGAGTCCGGCGCTCGTGCCCAACTGCAATCCAACTTCGGGCAGCACCTCAAAACGGGGGCTGGCGTGCAGATACACCTCAAACCGATTGCGGTAGAAGTTGAGACCGACGCGGGCTCCAGCACCGGTAACCACACGCGAGCGGGTATCAAGGCTCCGCAATCCCAGAAACGCGCTTGGCCCCGCAAACACCCAGAGCGGCGACTCGGGAAGCGGGTGTTCTTGCAGCACATGGCCGTGCAAAACCGTTTGATCGCGAAAGTTGGTGCCTACGCTCAAAACGCCGGCCCACGGACGCGCACTATACACTTTGGCAGTAAACCCACCTGGCTGACCGACTTGTCCTCCAACTCCGAAGGATCCGGTGTCGCGCTGCGCTTCTGCGGGCGCCGCGTCAAGCAGTCCGCCTATCAGCAACCCAACGACCACCAAGCATGAGAAAAAAGAACGCATAGCGAGTACCTACTCATCATTCTGGGCGGCACGGACGGCCTCTACCATGTCGGCTTGCAGGTGATTGGCTTCGTCGAGCGAGAGCCGCCCGGCCAGCACCAAACGCACATCGCGGCGCTTTCCCGCGGCTTTGAAGCGCTCTTTCTGCTCCGCTGTTTCGGGCACCACTTGTGGCACCTTAATGGGATGCCCATCTTCGCTTAGTGCAACGAATGTGTAGAACGCACGGTTGCACTTGCGGCGCGTACCATCGCGCGGGTTTTCGACCCACACGTTCAGTTCGACCTCCATGGATGTGCGAAATGCGCGGTTCACCTGACTCTCAACAACCACGACATTGCCCTCCCGAATGGGACGCTGAAACTCCACGTTATCCACAGAAGCCGTAACGCACACACGGCGGGCATGGCGTTGTGCAGAAATCGCTGCACATTTATCCATCAGGTGAAGCAAACGTCCGCCCATCATATTGCCCAAGCCATTGGTGTCGTTGGGCAACACAATTTCAGTCATCGTGCAGCGCGAATTTGCAACTGTGTGTTCAGAGGGCATAGCGTATAACAGTCTGGATCAAAGGATAGGATGACTTCAACATAGCGGACGCCTCAATCGATATCAGCCTACGGACAAAAGACGGCATGAATCTTTCTGTCTTTTTGCATAACCTGCTCCGCCTGTATGTCACGACCCCCGTCAATACAAAAAAGCCACCCCTCGCGGATGCGAAAGGCGGCTGTTTGACAAAGCGGTGGGGGAGGGATTCGAACCCCCGGTACCCGTGAGGGTACTCCGGTTTTCGAGACCGGTGCGTTCAACCAGGCTCCGCCACCCCACCGGGGCGTGTCTGAATGTTCGACCATGATGTACTTAGCCACACATACGACGTTCCTGTCCCCTGGCTCAAATTCCGATGAACGCATGCCCTCTTAGAGTTCGTTTTTACCACGTAGCCGTTTCTTTACGTGACAAACCTGGTAAAATATACAACTTTGTTGGCGTTGGGCAATTCGATATTGATCCTGATGCCCCTTGCCCCGCCTAATTCTGAACAGTTTTCGCCCCACCCACAACCTGTACTGTATTTATGCGACTTTTGCTACATCCCCGTGTTGTGCTCTTCGCCAGCTTCTTGTTGCTTTCCGTGCTCGTGCTGGGATGCGACAGCGATGATGGGCTGAGCGACCCTGATCCAGATCCCCCCACCGGTGTGGTAGAGGGCACCGTCACCGCTGCCGATGGCATCACGCCCATTCAAGGGGTCACCGTCGGACTGGCACGTGAAGCAGCGGCTTCGCAAGCCGCTGCCCATGCCGCAAGCCGCTCGTTGGAGACGGCCCTGCCGCCCTCTTTTGCTATTCAAATGGATGGGCCAACAACGACCACCAATGCTGAGGGCTTCTTTTCGCTAGAGGACGTTCCGACCGGAGAGCACACCTTTACCGCCAAGCGCGGCGTGTTTGAGGCAACTTTTACTGCAACGGTGACGGCAGATGATGTCGTTGCCGTTGACGAGATCGACCTCGAAAGCGTGCAACCTCTCGGATACGTGCAGGGCGAATATGACGCCATTGAAGAGGTCATTCTCAGTCTGGGCAACGACGATGTGGATAAACTTGACCCCGAGGCCCTTGACGATCGTGATCTGCTCGACGACTACGCTATCGTGTTCATTAATTGCGGTAGCGACTCGTTCACCGAAGACCGCGCCGCTGTGCTCAATGATTACGTCAACGACGGGGGGACGCTTTACCTCTCGGACAAAGAAGCGCCTTATGTCGAAGCTCTCTTCCCCGACGATATCGCGTTCTCTGACGAGTCGGTCGCCGAAGAAATTGAGGGGCAGATCACGTCGTCGTCTTTGCAAGACTGGATCCGCCTGAATGCGCTTACGCTTACCTACGATGCTGGCTTTTGGGAGCGTATTGTGCGCCTGGAAGGAGATGCCGATGTGCTCGTACGTGGACAGCCGAACCAGCTTAACGAGGGGGATGAACCGCTCGCCATTACGTTTGACGTTGGAAGCGGGCGCGTGGTCTACACCACGTTCCATAACACCGTAGGGCAAAACGTAGAGCAAGAGAGCGTGCTCCGCTACTACATCTACCTGGATAGCTAAATAAGTCAGTAGAAATACGTTTACACCTTGTCATCGCGAGGAGAAAGCCTGCGACCGACGTGGCGATCTCATGCCTTCCGATTGGGCAATGCCGCCCAGTTTGAAGGCACAAGATTGCACTCCAAGAGCACGTCCTCGCTACGCTCACAGCGCCGCGTCGCTGACGCTCCTCGCAATGACATGCTCAAAGGTTCTTTTGTGGGTCCACTTAGGAGCAATCTCCAAAGCTTCTGCGGCTCTGATCGGCTACACCCAGCAAGAAAAAAGTGCTCAAACAAGAAGCGGCTGCCTCGCGGTGTTGAGGCAGCCGCTTCGGTACGTTGGAAAGGGGATGCATTGCACCCGAACACGCAACCTATAACGAATAGTTTTCACGAACGTGTTCGCTAAACTGCCCGACCTTTAAACGATTTGGCACCTCCGCATCAGGATCTTGAAAGTACATTTTTCTGGTTTCAGGATGAATACCAAACAATCGGGGCGTATCGATCCATTCGAAAAGCACGTCGCCATCCAGGTTTACGGCGGCGAGTCGCCAGTTCGTAACAGAGCCGTCTTCACCGAACTCTTCAAAATCCTTGTATTGGAGGAGAAGAACATCGTCGTTCAACCAAAAAACATTCGAGACAAAAGAATGCTCTAACATAAAACCAGACCATTCCTCACGCGAGGATAGCTGATCGGGGTCGGGATTTCTAAAGCTTCGGAGCGGATAGTCAAGCCGTTCTATAGGTTCTCCGTTTAGATCGAAAATGAACAGGGAAGGAAGCACCCTAAAAGTGGCAGCGATGCGATCATTTCGGATATCGACATTAGCTATCTTACCGAGTGAAAAAAGCAAATCACCGTACTCACCCAAAGGGATGGGATGCGGAAAAAAGCTCTGTTTTACCTCTCCATCTTCCGGGTTGAACTGATGAAGCAGGGGACTCGCTTCGCCTCTTACAACCTGGTCCGCACCGACCATTAGGACATCATCGGTACCTGGCAGAAGCACTACCTCATGTGTTCCCGCAGGTGCCACCACGCGTGTATGCCGATCTATAAAAGTACCATCCTCCTCAAAAAGACTCAGATTCCCGGTTAGTGCATCCGGCACAGCGTACGTTCCACTGGAAAGCTGAACAGCCGGCATCGGCATTTGTAATGCCCCGGGGGCCTGGTCGCCCGGCTCGCCCATTTGCATCAGCAGGGAACCATCCAGGTCATATATGCGAATCTGCGATTCATCGGCAACAATGAGCTGATCCTTCCCCACGCGAATTTCGGGATTGACGACAAACGCATCATCCGTCTCTTCAATTTCTATGGTGCGCTCCCACTCAAAGGCACGTTGAGATTCATCGGTGTCTTGGGCATGGATAGCATTTTCTCCAAGAACAAAAATGAGTACAACTCCAAATAAAACTTGTTTTATTTGAGTCATTTCGAAAAATTGAATACAGATACATTTAAATATGGATCAAAGGTATCCATGGCAAAATGGAGACCATGGATACCTTTGATGATAGTCAGATGAAGAGGCATGCAAAACCTCAGGATTTGAATGTCTCTTCATCTCCCCCATCTGGACATGAGCCCACGCAGCACCAGTCTGTCTCACAAGGCATGTTAAAACATGTGGAAGTACCCCCGACAGAGCCAAGTTGATAATGACAGGGATCCATACTAACTGTCTTAATTTTTAAATTACACGTTTCCCCCTTGTCCTCATCAAGTGTCACAACCGAAGATTCGACGTTTTCAAAAACAATGACAGAGTGGCTGGCGCCGGGTGACGTAGCGGGGTTGTCTGCGCTACTTGCAAATCCTAAAAGACATATTGAACACGTTATTAGTAGTGCCAATGAGAGACCTACTACAGTTTAGTTTTTCATAGGTTTTGGGTTGTCTTCGTTTGAATCGAATTATTCGTATTATATAAAGCAGGGGGGGCATGAAAGCCCATAATGTGAACTAAATGTTACGATTAGTAAATAGAAAGTCTTTCATTCGTAGGAGACAATCTAATTGAAAGTACCCCAAACGGACCTGCTGTTCAACATGCAAAGCCCCCTTAAGATTGTTAGAACCGGGATGTATCGCACATCCGTAGAGCCGTTGGATTCCAACCGCTCTACGGAAAACCATCACAAAACCGATATCAATTCGGCACCACGCACCGCCCATTCCGAAAAGAGCACGTGCCACGTATTGATCGTAACACCGAATATCAGGCTAACGAATGACGCTGTTCAAAGGCACCTACCGGATTGAATCGGCCCGGCACCCGACCTGGAATTACCGGTCGCCCGGATGGTATTTCGTCACGATCTGTACGCACGAGCGCATCCATTTCTTTGGATCGATCCGCAACGGCATCATGGGGTTATCGGAGGCGGGGTGTGTCGTTGCGGAGGAATGGCAACGGACCCCGCAGGTGCGTCCGTATGTGGTGTTGGATGCATGGGTGGTCATGCCCAATCATTTTCACGGATTGATCGGTATTCGGTCGGATTCGCCCGGTGTTTCACCCAATGTAGAGACGCCTCGGCGAGGCGTCTCTACCGACAAAACGCCGACCCTACATGCCCATTCGTTGGGCGCAATCATTGGCCAAATTAAATCCGCCTGCACCAAACGCATCCGGCGGACCGGGCAACCCGATTTCGCATGGCAATCCCGGTATCACGACCGCATCGTACGCAACAAACGCGAATTCCACGCCATCCGCCGATACATCGTAAACAACCCGGCGCAATGGACCCAGGACCGGTTGTATTCGCCCTGAATCGAGAATGCTACGGCTACGGGATAATCCCCTAAATGAGAGGCGGCATCACGCAGGCGAACCTGGGAACGAAAAACGTCGTTGGAAACTAATTGACAATCAAATTCAACCATGCATGGCTGTGCCCATCCTCACATAAAGGGCACTCGCAGAGGTCTTGGTTCGGATTCTCCGTTCTTCCACAACCATCTTCAACATCATGGCGCATGACCGCATCACCAAAGATCCGGATGTGATGTTCGGGAAGCCTGTCATTAAGGGCACCCGGATTCCCGTGGAGCACGTTCTTCGCAAATTGGGAGCGGGGCAGACCGTCGCATCGATTCTCGAGGACCATCCTCATCTGGCGCAAGAAGATATTTTTGCCGCCGTCCGCTTCGCAGCAGATTATATGGCAGATGAGACGGTAGTCCCTGTTGCGGAAGAGTCGCCATGAAGCTACTGGCAGATGAATGCTGCGATGCCGGACTTGTTAAAGCCCTTCGCGATGAAGGTTACGACGTGACGTACGTCCTGGAATCCATGCGTGGGGCCTCTGACATCGAAGTGCTCTAACAAGCATGGAATGAGAAACGCATCCTGCTAACGGAGGATAAAGATTTTGGGACACTTGTCTACCGATTGGGTCGTACCATGCAGGGAATTATCCTGTTGCGCTTTGCCCCAGAGGAGCGGGCGCTCAAAATATCTCAGCTACGAGCGCTGCTCAGCCGCAACCTTGAACGCCTAAGCGCATCTTTCGTGGTATTGGACGCCGAGAAAGCAGGCATCCGCCCACTGACCTGAACACACCTCATGTCACCCGCCTCCGCACCCAGTCCGCGACCCCCTCAAGCGCAGGAGCGAGCTTGTCGCCATGGCGTCCGCCTGCGGATGCGAATGTCGGACGGCCGCCGCCCCCGCCACCCAGTTCGCGGCCCAGGTCGCCCACCAGATCGCCGGCTTTGATGTCGTGTGCCGCCATCACATCGTCGGACACGGAGGCGACCACGTACACCTTCTCACTTTCGGGATCGGTGCTGCCGAGCGCGCCCACGGCTCCAGCGCCCAGGCGATCGCGTAGCTGCTGCCCCAGGTCCTGCAGCAGGTCCATATCCGCTTCGCCAATGGTGCCCGTGGCCACGGTGATCCCATTCACCTCGGTGGCCTCCTCAATGATGCGGTCCAGGTGCTGTGCCAACTGGCCACGCTGCAAGTCCTGCACTTGCTCGCGCAGGGCATCGCGCTCGGCCTTCAGCGCCGCAATTTCTGCATCGAGCGGACGCTGCAGGCCCTGAAACTGCTTACGGGCGCGATCGAGCGTCTCCAGTTCGCTTTCTACGTAGTCGATGGCTGCATCCCCCGCCACGGCCTCGATGCGCCGAATCCCCGAAGCCACCGAGCCTTCCGAGAGCAGCCGTACGATGCCGATTTCGCCCGTGGCATCGACGTGCGTGCCGCCGCAGAGCTCCATCGAGAAGTCCGGGTCGAAGGTGATGACGCGCACCTCGTCGCCGTACTTCTCGTCGAAGAGCGCTGTAGCGCCGCGCTCCATCGCCTCTTCCATGGGCACCCCCCGCTCTTCCTGCTGCGGGATATTGCGCTGCACGGCCTGGTTGATCTGCACCTCCATCGCGCGGAGTTCGTCGTCGGTGACGGCCTCAAAGTGGCTGAAGTCAAACCGCAGCCGATCCGGCGCCACGAGCGAGCCTTTCTGCTGCACATGATCGCCCAGCGTGCGCCGCAGCACCGCGTGCAAGAGGTGCGTGGCGGTGTGGTGCTTTTTGATGTGCTGGCGGCGCGTCGCATCCACACGGGCCTGCACGTGACCGTCCAGCGACTCCGGTAGACGGTTGACCAAGTGCACGATGCGGTCGCCCATGCGCTGCGTATCAAGAACGCGAACCGAGTCATCGCCCAGCGTCAGCGTGCCGGTATCGCCCACCTGTCCACCGCTTTCGCTGTAGAAGGGCGTGCGATCCAGTTCGATCTGCGCGGCGGCATCGGCATCCTCGTCTGTGACGGTCCGTACGGCGCGGACCTGAGCGTCGCTGATGCTGAGCGCGTCATATCCCACAAATTCAGATCGCGGTCCATCCGACACGATGTGCCAGTCACCATCGGCATCTGGACCCGTGCCAAACTGCGAGGCCGCACGGGCCCGCTCTTTCTGGCGCTGCATGAGCCGCTCATAGCCCTCCATATCGACGGATAGTCCCTCTTCGCGGGCCATTAGTTGCGTCAGGTCGATGGGGAAGCCGTAGGTGTCGTGAAGCAGAAATGCAATTCTACCCGGCACCACTTCGTCAGCGATATCACTTTCAATTTCTTCCTTGGCCTCACTCTCTGACAGCTCTCCATAGGCGTTTCGCATCAAACGTTGGATGTGCCGCTGTGCTTCCTCGTATTTCAGTACTGTATCTAATTCTGGCAGCGGATCCATCCCTTCATCAAGATCGACGAGTTTGAATCCTTCTTTTTCGAGTTGTACCGCAATAAAGAGCGAGTCAAGTAAATCTATTCCATCTTTCAACGTCTCCAGAAAGCTTTCCTCTTCGGAGCGAATGACTTTTTGGAGGTAACTCTGCTTCTCGTCGAGCTCGGGAAAGGCATCGCCCATGGCTTCGATGAGCGCAGGCAGCAGCGCGTGCAAGAACGGCTCGCGCAGTCCGAGCGTCTGGTAGCCGTAGCGGACGGCCCGGCGCAGGATGCGACGGATGACGTAGCCGCGTCCCACGTTACCGGGGGTTACGCCGTCGGTGATGGCAAACGCGATGGCGCGGATGTGGTCCACAATCACGCGCAGTGCAATGCGGATGCGCTTGATCTCCTCGCTATCGTCGAGCGCGATGTCGTCGTAGCCGCGCACGGCCTTGCGGGGCGACGCATCAGCGGCGGCCTGCAGGAGCGGCTGAAACAGGTCGATGTCGTACGTGCTGGGCTTGCCCTGCAGTACCGCCGCAATGCGCTCAAAGCCCATCCCCGTGTCGATGTGCTGATCGTCGAGCGTTTGCAGGGAGCCATCGGGCTGCGCATCGTACTGGATGAACACGAGGTTCCAGATCTCGATGACCTGTGGATGGTCTTTGTTGACAAGCGTCTTGCCATCCACCCTGGCGCGTTCCTCCTCGGAGCGGATGTCCACATGCACCTCCGAGCACGGCCCGCACGGACCCGTGTCGCCCATCATCCAGAAGTTTTCTTTGGAGGGCTCGTACAGAATGTGCGCTTCCGGAATGGTCGTCTCCTCGGCCCAGAGCGTGGCGGCCTCCTCGTCGGCCTCCAGTCCGAGCGCGTCGTCGCCCTCATGGACGGTCGCGTACAGCCGTTCCGGCTCCAGTCCCCACTCATCCACCAACAGCTCCCACGCCCAGCGGATGGCCTCGCGCTTGAAGTAGTCGCCGAAGCTCCAGTTGCCGAGCATCTCGAAGAACGTGTGGTGGTAGGTGTCGTGGCCCACCTCATCCAGATCGTTGTGCTTACCCGACACGCGCAGGCACTTCTGCGTATCGGCAGCGCGGGTATAATCGCGGCTGCCCGTGCCCAGAAACACATCCTTAAACTGATTCATGCCGGCGTTCGTGAAGAGCAGCGTGCTATCGCCCCCCGGCACAATGGAGGCGCTGGGCACAACGGTATGGTCTTTCTCCGCAAAGAAGTCGAGGAATTGCTGGCGAATGGCGGAAGCGGAGCGGTCGGGGGTGGACATAGGCAGACAGCCGGGTCAAAGAGTACGAGATAACAGAAGGGCCCAGGGGGATGCGAAGCCCTGCGCCAAGGTCGAATGTAGGTATCCCGCCTCCGGGGGCTCCGTTCCACAAAGGCGGGATGGGGGTTGCAGGCGCAAGGCCTTCCATCGGCAGGTCTATTAGATGATCAAGCGATTCAACGGTTGGCGTCTCTTCACTGCGTTTGTTATGTTGAGCAGTCATCATAAGGGGTTTTTTTCTGTGTGATACTCTCGCCGGAGGTCACTGAGAAAAACCTCTTCTCTTTTGAGAGTTTGAACCAACCTTGAATCTGCGCCTGATCGCACAGCTGTATACCTTGCAGAAGCATATCTCAATGTTCGACGGATTCAAAACGGTACTAACGAACCTCGTACCGTCGCTCACCGACGACGAATGGGCGACCATTAAACGCCTTGCGTCTCCAACTCACTTGGCTGCTGGCGAGCCGCTCGTGAACGAGGGCAGGGTGGGTTGTCGTATCGCCTACGTCCATAAGGGAGCATTCGTATATTTCACCCTCCACGACGGCCACAAGAATGTCATTGCCTTCGATTTTGAGGGCGACATCGCTGGAGACTTTCATAGCTTCTTTGAGGCTGCACCGGCTGTAAAGACTGTGGCCGCGCTCGAAGACAGCGATGTGCTGACCCTAACATACGAGCAATTCGAGGCGCTTGCTGAGCGTAATCCCGAATTCAAACAGATTCGCGCAACGGTAGCGAGTCAACTCTTTGAAGGAGTTCAGGCACGCGCGTTGGAGATGCAGCAGTACTCGGCCGAGGAGCGATACCGTCGGCTTCTTCGACGAAGTCCCCATGTGATTCAACGAATCCCACTCTACATGGTGGCTTCTTACATCGGCGTCACCCCAGAGGCGTTAAGTCGAATTCGGCGCCGTCTTGTGCGTTGAGTTGTTGTTTGAGCAAGGACCATCAGAAAGTATAGCCAAGCGAAACATTGGGGAACACGCCAAGATCATGAGCTTCGTGTATTTGTGCTTGTCCTTCTGCGTCGACAAATGTACGCTGGCCGTCCTGAAGCGTGCTTGCCACATTCGGCCAAAAGCGCACAGTGAGATCAAGGCCAAGGCCTTTGTACAACGGCTGATGAAAGTTTATAGCCGGTCCGATAGAGAATGTCGTGTACTCGAATGACTCGTTTACGGGTCGGGTCACACGGTAGCGGTGCGCCTTGAGTTCAACTCTAACGTCAAAGCCTAATCCAAGACGATAGCCAATGCCGAAGCCCGTTGACCAGGGGCTGTAGAGATCAAGATTCTGATTGCGTTCAGTATCAGTCCGTCCTATGCGGTCATAACTGAGCCACACACCATGCGAATACTCGAACACCAACCTGTCGGTCATGTAGGTCACGGCAAGGTTCACTCCGCTGAGCAACAAGGGTTGCGACAGGCCAGCTTTAACAGTAATGTTTTCCCCATCGAGCCAGGATGCGGATTGATCTGTTTTGGGAGTGGTTTCACTGCTTTGTGCTATCGCTGTTGAATTAATCGACAGGATTAAAAAGCAGATGCAGATGATGAAACGGAGCAGAATCTTCATGGCCTTTGCCTTGCAGTTGATGAGAAGGAGCGTCAGTCAGCATGAAGATTAATGCGGTGCCACCAGAATGTCATTGATTTAGATCAAGAACGCCGTAGAAGCAATAGGCAAAACGTCAAACACCCATTACTGCTGCCGATGACCGTTGAGTCACCTACTTGAGGCCGAGACCACACCCTAACCCCGCTTTCGCCAACTCACTGAGCGCTTCACCTTTTACGATCCAGGCTCTATGAAACGGCCCGTTCATGGTAGAGACACCAGATGACTTACTCGCTCCAGCACGAACAGCGTTTCTGGTCTTGATCTAGTAGATATTCGTTGCCCAGAGCGCGATCTATCCTTGCTGTGACTCGTTATAACTGTACCACTTGTGTCGCTAAACCCACAGCCGGAAATGAACCGTCGCTTTTCCATCCGCCGCCTTGAAGATCAGTCGTCCAACGATGACCTTGCGGATCGAACGCCTGCCGAATTAATCGGCATGGTATGGCCGCTTACCAAAACAGCCTGGGCATTCAAACAGGCTGGTTCTAATCACGCCTCCGACATTCCCGATGCTGAACAACGATTACAGAGACATATTGTCCGCGTTCGCAGACGCCGAGGTTGAGTATCTTGTGGTCGGTGCGTACGCACTCGCCGTGTACGGACATCCGTGCCACCGGCGTTATCGATCTCTGGATACACTCATCCCAACGCAATGCTGAGCGTGTCATGCGGGCGCTTGATGCGTTCGGAGCCCCTCTTTTTCAGATCGATCGTGAAGACCTCGAAACACCAGGCACTGTTTTTCAGATTGGGGTTTCTCCACGCCGGATTGATCTTCTCACCTCCATTGAGGGAGTCAGCTTTGAGCATGCATGGAAAGATCGGATTCGAGTTGAGGTTGGAGGCATCTCTACGTTCGTGCTGAGTCGATCCCACTTTATCCAAAACAAAAGGGCCCTCGGACGCCCGCAGGATTTGGCGGATATCGAGCGGCTTATTGATGACAGCGACGAAACGAAGTGATGCATCACGGCATGGGCGTCTTACGTTGCGCACGCTCATGAGCGGCCATTGGGATGATTGAACACCTTCAGTTCAGTATGACATACACGGCACCTACCCTCGTCGCGATGCTCTGCGTCGCGACGGACGAAATGGACGCTCTGCGTCCGACGCCAACAGCAGAGCAAAGAGCCAGATGGTGATTTAGGGACGCTGGAGCGTCGTACCTGGCGTGGCGACGCGGAGCATCGCCACGAGGGAAGCGGTTCTCGGCTATTGAATCCCTTAGCCCGGGATCAGAAGCTCCGCGCGCTCATCGGGCGGATATCGAGCGGCTTATTGATGACAGTGACAAAAAGAAGTGACGCATCACGGCGCCACCGACACGTACGGATGCCCCGCCACCGAAAACCGCCACGGACGCTCGGTGCCTTTCGAAATGCCGATGCGTGGACTTTCGACAACCTCCAGCGTCGGCGCATCCGGGGCGCGGGCAAAGTAGAGCGGCGGCTCAGTCAGCGGTACGTTGTGATACGCCTCATCGTCAATACCCAGGGCTTGCGTGAGCTTACCGGGGCCGTTCGTGAGGTCTACATCCCGCTTAGCCGCCGGACGGTTCGGACGCATCGCCTCAATGCCGTCCAACGGCTCCACCGCCCGAATCAGCACGCCCCCGCCGATGCCATCGGGCTCGGTCACGACGTTCAAGAGCCAGTACATTCCGTAAATGAGATAGACGTACGAGCGTCCGGGTGGCCCAAACAGATCGGCGGTGCGGGTGGTGCGCTTTAGCTCGCCCGTCTCGGGGTCGCGGGCATTCCATCCATGAAACGCCGGGTCGTTCTCGGTGTAGGCCTCCGTCTCCACAATACGGCCCACGCGGCGCGGCGCATCGGGCGGATCGTGCACTACACAGTGGCCCAGTAGCTCGGGTGCTACCTCCAGCGCCGAACGGGCATAGAACGAGGCGGGAAAAGGCGTCATATCAACAAGCAGTCAGGTTACAGACAGATACAGCGCAGTCGTCACAACCTTATGGCAGATCGAAGGGTTTAGGATCCGCCCAGCAGCATGTATATTGCAACCGCGTTCCGTGTTCTACGATTGGCCCTGCTCCCTATGCCCACTCTTGATGATCTGCGCTCATACACGCTTTCGGCGCCCCGCCCCCACCGTCTTGTGGTGGATGTGCCGGGCGTTCACGTGGTCATGCAGGGCCACGACACCGACGAGGTGACCGTCGCTGTTGAGAGTAATGCTCCGTCGGATCGTGTAGAGGCGCTGCTTCGCCGCTTAAACCTGGCCCTGCGGACGATGGACGGCACCGTCCACCTCCAAACAGATCGGCACCAGCAGCACGCGGAGGCCGCCTGGTGGCGCTGGCAGCGGCATCCGCGCCCGCCACTTACGCTGCGCATCCAGGTGCCCCGTTCGACCCAGGCCGATGTACATGCGCCCGATGGCACAGTCAACATTTCTGATATAGCCGGACAACTGACCATCGATGGAGCCGGAAGTGCCATCGCTCTTCGCGATGTGAGTGGACGACTCACGATCCAAGCAGCCGGTGGATCGGTGAAGGTGTCGCAGTTTCGCGGATCGCTGTTGTCAGTAAAAAGCACTGGGCATGCCGTTGCTTTGCAAGACATTACAGCTGATGAAATGCAGGTGTACGCTGCATCAGCATCGGTGCAGTTGGAGGAGATCGACAGTTCGCTCACGCTTGATACGCACGGCAGCACTACGCACGCGCATGCACTCTCGGGAACGGTAACCGGGCATGTCCACGGCGGGCGGTGTGTCCTGCACCTGCCACCTGCTGCCACCCAGGTGCATGCCCCCGGCGCCGATTTCACCATGCACCTGGCGCATCCATGCGAGGTGCGTGTCTCTGCCCAGAGCGTGGTGAACAAGTCCACCCGCTCGTGGGAGACGCAGACCCCGCATCATATTTCAGGAGGATTCCGAGGTGGCGGCCCCGTCGTGCAGACGCATGCCCCTGGCGGACGCGTTACGCTCCGGGCGGAATAGGCACATTCTCGCCGTGCAGTTCAACTTACACCCCATACAACCGCCACCCGGCGTAGGCCACGCCAAGGAGCGCGAGAATCGGGAGTCCGCCGTCCACGGGAATAGGATCGGGCGGGAGCGGTGGATTAACAGGGTCGTTTTGGGGCTCGGCTTCTGTCCCGGAAGCAAACGCCCCTTCCAGCGCATCGTGTCCATGTGCTGACGCCGCGTGCTCTTCGGGCGATGGCCCAAACTGCCGACTGACTCGTTCGTGGATGGCGCCCACCTGGCGCTCCAACGTACGCAACTCGCCGCTGCTGGCCGCAAGCTCGCGCGCCCATCCGCCGCCTGATGAACCACTAGACGCCGAACCCTGTGCACGGCTTGATGAAGCGCCGCTCCACGACGGCCCGCCCGACGATGCGATGCCACTCCCCGGATTCCATGAAGAGCGCGCCTGCGTGTTGCTCCGCGAAGCCGATCCCCTGGAGTGCTGGTTGCCTTGTGAAGTTGACAGGTCAGGTACGGTAAATCGGGAACCGCTCGGTGATGAGGGAGCCGGTATCCCATCAAGCATGTTTCCCTGCAAAGCCTGAGGCAGGTCGGTGCCCCCCGTTCCTCGAAGCGGACGCTCTGGCGCGTCGGAGGTCGGCTCGGTATCCTGCACCGCTGTCCACGAATCAGACGGGTCGGTCGTGGTCAGAGACGGATATATCGCTACGAAGGCAGCGCCCATCAGCAGTAGAACAACGACAAACAGCGCAGCATCGGCTTTGGGGGAGAGCACGCGGGGACGAAAATTGGGCATTGGATCAGGGGAGCTCCGGTGGGCGGTGGGTTTATGGGCGGTGGGGAGTTGAATGGAACGGCGTGCGCACAGTCACCGCACAACGGTGAGACGCTGCGTCTCGGTGTGTCCATCGGTGCGCATCCGCAGGAAGTACGTGCCACTGGCCAGGCGGCTCACGTCGAGCGTGTCCTCCGTGCGCCCTTCCGCGTCGTCGTGGACGACCGTCTGCACGCGGCGGCCCAGCACATCGTACAGGTCGATGCGCACCTCCTGCCGGTCGGGCACGGCGTAGCGCACGGTCGCCTGGCCGCGCACCGGATTCGGATAGGTGGGGAGCAATTCCGCGTGGGTCACCTGCCGGGCCACCGTTACCGCCTCACTGAACGATTCAGTGCCATCGGTGTCGATCTGGCGCAGGCGATAGCTTAGGCTGTCGGCCTCGTATGGTAGCTGCGTGTCTTCGAAACGATAGGATTGCGGTTCATCGGTGGTGCCTGCGCCTTCCACGCTTGTGATGGATTCCCACGACGCACCTTCGGGAGACGACGCGTCAACATCGTGCGTGCGCTGCACCTCAAACTCGGCGTTGTTGGTTTCCGAGGCGGTTTGCCACTGCAGCACCGCCGCGTCTCCATTCAGGGTCGCCTCAAACTCGGCCAATTCCACCGGCAGCGCGGTCTCATTCGGCGCTATCTGCACCAAAAACCGCTCGGTCTCGGGATCGTCGTTGAGGCTGCTCACATCGATGGTATAGCTCATCCCCGGATCCAGCGGAACGACTTCGTTGTCGGATTCGGACGCGGTGCCCTGTGTATCGACCAGCTCGGCAGCCCAGGTGTCGGGCAGATCCCATTCGCGTACCTGCATCGTGAGTGTGCCGTCATCGGGCAAGTCATCGGATACCACCTCCACCGGCACGCTGGTAATATCGGCTGCTGGATCCGAAGGGTCTTGGGGCCACGGGCGGCTTTCAACGGCTTTGGGCACGTCGTCGCCCTCCGGACCGGTTCCGATGGCCCGCAACGAAACAAAGGGGCTGTTCAGCGGCGCCAGCTTGGAGGCGTCGTAGGGATCCCAGCCGTCGGTGGCGTGCTCATGGAAGCGCACGCCCAGCGCCTGATCTTCAACGACCGGCGTGCCATCGGCATCGGCCACAATGCCTTCGAGCCAGAGCGTGCCACGGTTCACATCAGCAGTAGGAGCAGGTCCGGTGGCCATGCTACCAATGAAGGGCGCGCTAGGCGCGGTGCGTCCGTCGGGGTCAAAGGTGACGCTGGTAGCACCGTCGCCGGTGTTCGAACGCTCAATGAAGAAGCCCTGCCAGGCGGCCAGCGTGTCTTGTTCGGTATCGACCAGCGTCCAGCCTTCCTTTTCAGCATTGTAGATGTGCGCATCCAGGTGAAAGCCTTCGCTGGTAAGGGCATTGCCGCTGCTTTGCAATGCAGCCAATTCGTAGTCGGTGGGATGGGGATTGGCCAGCAGGTGCCAGCGGGCCGTCTCGGAAAGATCGTTGCGCGTCACCGGATCGGCCTCTTGCAACCCGCTGGTGGGGGTGCCGTCGAGCGAAACGGTCAGGCCCATATCGTCAACGGGGGCCACGTTGTCGTCTTCCAGGAAAAGCAGGAAGCCGGTCCCGCTCTCCAGTTGCGTATCGCTATCGCCGATGATGTAATCGCCGGTGGGCTCTGAACCGGGATCGTCGGGGTTGTCTGCGCCATCGTCCCAAAGCGCAAGGAGGTTGCGATTAAAGCGCGGCGTGGTGGTCCCTTCGCTGTGAGTGAAGCGCAAGTCGCCTGCTTCGGCCTGCGCGTACGGCAGCCCAACGATCCGCCAGCCGGAGTTGTCCTTGCTGGTTGCTCCATCGATGGTTCGGCTCAAGACCAGTCCAAAGCCGGGCGTTTCGTACGCCCCCATATTGACGGTGGCGTTGCCGTCCTCCGTAATATCCTGGATGCGATCATCGCCTCCCAAGTCGGTGGTGACGGTCTGAAATGCGCCGGACTCGAACGGACGGTTGTCTCCTGCATCTACGGCTGGGGAATCTTCCACAAGACGCAGGCCGTCGTCGAAGGTGCCAAACGTGTCGTCATTGCCCGAGGGATTGTCCGCATCCGCAAAAAGCGGGTCTTCGTCAAGATTGCCGTTCTCGCATGTGGTGCTGGAAAGGGATGTGCATCCGTCTTGAATCAGGCTGAATTCCACTGTGGACGTGGCACTGCTGTTAAACAGTACGGGACCGTCGTTCGCGATATCGTTCGCCCACAGAATGGTGTTGATGAGGGTTGGTGTGCTCGTCCCGCCGTTTTCGCCTCGGCTGTACACAATGCCGCCTTCTTCTTCGGTGGCTGTGTTGCTGGTAAACGTGGCGTTGGTAAGTTGCGGACTGCTTTCACCATTGTTGCCATCGTTGAACACGGCGGCTCCAAGCTCCGCTTCGTTGTCTACGAAGAGCGCATTGGCGATCTGTGGATTGCCTTCGCCATTTGAGCGTCCAGAATTGTAGATGGCCCCGCCCCAGTCGTCTGCGGTGTTTCCACTGAACGTGACATGTACAATCTTCGGGTTGCTGACCCCATCGAAGCCATCGTTGAAGAGCGCGCCCCCAAAATCAGCGGTGTTGTTCGTGAACATCGCGTGAGCGATCGTGGGACTGCTTGTCCCGTCAAAACCATCATTGAAAATCGCTCCCCCTGTATCCGCTGTGTTGTTATCAAAGGTGGCATGAGCGATTTCCGGACTGCTTTCTCCTCCGCCACCGCTGAAGTTATAGATGGCTCCTCCCCATTCGTCTGCCGTGTTATCTGTGAATGTCGAATGGGTAATTTGGGGGTTGCTTGTTCCGTTAAAGCCGCTGTTATAGATGGCGCTACCATATGTTGCTCGATTGTCGGCGAATCGAACATTCGTGATTTGTGGACTGCATTCATTGGTTGACCCGCTGCCGTCACAAAAGAGTCCGGCTCCCGAATTTTCAGGAAAACCGATCCCGCCCCCTCCTTTAGTAATGGTCACGCCATCGAGGTGCGTGTCATGGGTTATGTTGGCCGATATGTCGTTGCCAACGGTTTCGCCTGCGTTTAGGAGGACGACATGGTGGAGATTATCGTCCGACGTGTCGGGGTCGCCGATCTGGCCCGATAGCATCGTTTCGTTTGCATCGAAGTCACGGGTATCCAGCGCATTTTCGATGTCGCTGATCTCATTAAACGACTCGGTGCCGCTCCAGCCGCCGTAGATATGGAGGCCGTCTTGGTCGCCGGTCACCTCGAAGGTGGCGGTGCGTTCATTGTCCGAGTCAAGGCGGCGCGTGGGCGTGTACGTACCGCCGGCCATGACGATGGCATCGTCGGCCTCTGCGATGTCGAGTGCGGTTTGGAGGGTGCTGAAGGCGTCATCAAACGAAGAGCCATCGCCGCCCGAGGCATTGGCATCGACGTAGAAGATAGGGCCTTCGTACGGAAATGAACTACGCTCATACGGCCCCAAGCTCACGGTGCCACCTTGAATGCGATCTTCGCCCAGCAGATCGGTGTCGATGTCAGCGGGAAGCGCGTCGTTATCGCCCGCATTGACGGCTGGCGAACTTATGAGTAGACGCAGTCCATCGTCTTCAGTACCGAAGGTATCATCATCGCCAGCGGGATTGCCAAGATCCACAAACTGCGGGTCTTCGTCGAGGTTGTTGCCTTCATCCTCATTGGGCTCCCCGGCAACGCCCGGGCCATTCACGCCGCCCTCGATAAGTGTATGGCTGAGCGTTGTGGTGACATTGTCTAAGTTGACAATGGCATCTCCGTCGTTGCCGGCTGAGTTGTCCCACAGAATGCTGTTTGCCAGCTGTGAGTTGATCGTTTCATCTCCACCTCCAAAGTTAAAGATGGCCCCACCTTCTTCGGTGGCGTTGTTACCTACAAACGTCGTGTTGATAATGTCTGGCGTAAGTACGCCATCGCCGGAGCTCTGGCTACCAATGGCCCCTCCGCGTTCTGCCGTATTGTTCACAAACAACGAGCTGACAATAAGTGGATCACTTTCCCCATCTAATGCTGCGTTCAAGATCGCTCCTCCTCCAGCGTCGGTCGTATTATCAACAAAAACCGTGTTGACGATTTCGGGACTACTTTCTCCATCCGTGTCACTCCGATTAAAAATCGCTCCCCCAGCATTTTGAGCCTCGTTTCCAATAAACAGAACATCTTCTATTTTGGGACTACTCTCCCCTTCCTGGTCTGCGCGATTAAAAATGGCGCCCCCCTGATCTGCTATATTGTTCTGGAAGGTAGAGCGCAGGATGTGCGGACTGCTTTTTCCTCCGTCAAGCCCAGTATTGTAAAGTGCTGCTCCGAAGTTGAATAACACGTCGCCTATGGCACGATTACCCATCAGGGTAATGTGGGAAATTTGTGGACTACACTCATTGTCTGTGTTCTTGCCATCGCAATAGATGCCAGCACCTCTCTTATTGGCATCAAGCCCCGGATTTCCAAAAGTCTTGTCGGCATTTCCCCCGGTAATCGTGACGCCATCAAGGATCGTAGTGGTAGTGATATTGGCGGTGATATCGTCGCTTATGTCGTTTCCCCCGTTGAAAACGAAGACATTGTAGCTGTTGTCGCCGTTGATGTCGTCGGGGTGTTCGGTGACGCCGTCGGCGTTGGTGTCGTCGGTGCCTTCAAGATCGCCGGAGAGGACGGTGACGTTTTCGGTCAGGTCGCGGTCATCGAGCTGATCGAGTACGTCATCGACTTCACTGAACGATTCGGTACCGTCCCAGCCGCCGTAGATCTGGAGGCCGTCTTGATCGCCGGTCACCTCGAACGCAGCCGAGCGCGGATCGCCCGACTCAAGCTCACGCGTCGGGGTGTAGACATCGGCTGCAATAACGATCACATCATCGCCGGTGGCGCGGTCGAGGGCCTCTTCGAGATCGGGGAAGGCATCATCGAATGATGAGCCATCGCCAATGCCACTGGCCGACGCATTCACATAGAAGATCGGTCCGTTATAGAGTGGCGTTTCGTAGGGTCCAAGGCTTACGGTGCCGTCCTGGATGCGATCTTCGCCTACCAGGTCGGTATCAAGATCGGCGGGCAAGGCGTTGTTATTCCCGGCGTTAATAGCAGGAGATCCTACGCTGAGCCGCAACCCGTCGGTTTCGGTGCCAAACGTGTCGTCGTCACCCGCCGGGTTGTCCGCATCCACAAAGCGCGGATCCTCGTCGAGATTGTTATCGCCGCACGATGCCCCGGATAGGTCATCGCATCCCCCTTCAATAAGAGTATGGGTGAGGTGCGGGGTGGCCTCTCCATTGCTCATCTCATTGGTAACGGATGAGCCTTCCGCTGTATTCTCCCACAAAATGGTATTTTCGAAGGTCGGCTCACTGGTGCCATTAATTCCTATGTTTCGTAAAGCCCCGCCGATGTTATCGGCTTGGTTGCGGGTAAACGTTACGTTGGTAAATGAAGGACTGCTTGTTCCATCATTCCTTCCGGTGTTCACCATTGCGCCTCCGTTGAGATCAGCGGTGTTGTCTACAAAGACGGTGTTGATAAACTGTGGGCTGCTTTCCCCTTCAAGTTGTCCGCTGTTAAAGACGGCGCCTCCAATATTTGCTGTGTTCTTTGTAAAGACGGTGTTTGTGGTCGTTGGGTTGCTTATGCCCGCATTTGAGGGGCTTACTCTGCCGCCATCGTTGAACATCGCTCCGCCGCTTTCCATGGCCTGATTGCCGTGAAACGTGGCGTATTCAATGAGCGGACTGCTTTCGCCATCGAGTTGACCGTTGCTATAGACCGCACCTCCATTGTTGGCCGTGTTGCCTGCAAAGTGGATGTGTGCAAGGCGCGGATTGCAACTATTTCCGCTTCCGGATCCATCGCAGTAGAGTCCGCCGCCTTCGCTGTCAACTCCGAAGGAGTCATCGGCCTGTCCGGCGGTGACGGTTACCCCGTCGAGCACAGTGTCGTCGGTGAGCGGTCCGGTGTCGGTGCCGTCGAAGAAAAGCACATGATAGCTGTTATCGCCACTGATGTCGTCGGGGTGTTCGGTAACTCCATCGGCATTGGTGTCGTCGCTTCCGTCGATGTCGCCCGAGAGGACGGTAACGTGTTCGGTCAGGTCGCGGTCATCGAGTTGATCGATCACATCGTCGGCATCGCTAAACGACTCGGTGCCGTCCCAGCCGCCGTAGATCTGGAGGCCGTCTTGATCGCCGGTAATTTCGAACCGATCGTCGCGGCTGGAGCCGGGCGTGTACACCCCCTCTGCAATAACGATTACGTCGTCTCCGGTAGCCTGATCGAGGGCGTCCTGTAGATCTGTAGAGTCGTTCCAGGATGAACCGTCGTTTCCACCACTTTCAGTGACGTATATGATCTGTTGGGCCGTTGCAGTGCTTCCAAAACCCGTAACACACAGTGCAAGTACGAATACCAGCGCA
The DNA here is from genome assembly GCF_055379935.1 of Natronotalea proteinilytica. Lineage (NCBI taxonomy): Bacteria > Pseudomonadati > Rhodothermota > Rhodothermia > Rhodothermales > Salisaetaceae > Natronotalea > Natronotalea proteinilytica. The sequence goes on from NZ_AP043947.1 coordinate 1,273,488, forward strand.
AACAGAACCACACTGCGCGCATGTGCAGATCGGAATACAGTGTGGGGGGCGCATCCCGCACAGGAAACTGCTGATGGAGCCAAATCCGAACTATTGGATGGCCCTTTATGGGAAGCACGAGATGTATCCGTGGGCATGGGTAGCAATGAGCTCGTTACAAGGATGGACATTATGCTGTGGCGCTAATTATCCACAACACCACGCTGCAGTCTCCCTTCTTTTCGGATTCCTCGGTGGTTGCCGGGGAGCGCAGCATGTTCGTATGATATGATAACTTCCTGCACCAATGATTGCGTTGCGTGAGCGTCCCAATCTCTTGCGTGAGCGTGTCATATTTCCTGGGACACCGGCGTGAGGGCGCTGGGTGCGTGTATTTCAGTGGGATACGCTGCATTTATGCTGAATCAACAGGGGATAGCCTACGGAGCTTTTTCTCAGGGTGATGGCTCGTCCTGTGCTGTGTCATCCGACGAATCCGACGGATTTTCGGGACTTGGTAAGCTGTCGCGCAAGATGTCGACTTCAAGCTGGGCACGTTCGGATGCTTCTGTGGAATCTGCCTGTTTGGCATCGTCGCCTGCTTCGGAATCTGGGGAGTTCTGGGTTTCACTGGACTCCGTGTCGGGTTCATTTGTCATGTGTACACACCCCAATCTATACTACCGAAAAAGAATGCTTAGGAGCGAGGCAGAGGTGGTTTGTCAAACCGATGGTTTGCTCTGCCCTGCTACTCGATAGGATACGCACAATGACGGACGCGCGCGTTGCGTGAGCGTCCCAATCTGTTGCGTGAGCGTGTCAAATGTGTCGGATAGGGGTGGATGTGTGGAAGGTGGGATGTTTGGATGTGTGGAGGTGGGGCGTAAATGGGCTTACGATATGGAAGAGGAAATTGATAACGCAAAACGGGCCGCTCTTCATCTGAAGGGCGGCCCGTGGGCGCTGCGACGGTAAGGGAAATCGAAAGGTGTATCAGACGCGCTCCACATCCATGGCTACGCCGCCGCCGGTGCCGTGGCAGATAGCAGCCAGGCCCTGCGCTCCATCTTCCTGGATAAGCGCATGAAGCAGCGTGACGAGGATGCGCGTGCCCGACGCGCCAATGGGGTGGCCCAGCGCAATCGCGCCCCCATGCACGTTCAGTTGATCGGGCGAAACGCCAAGCATCCGCTGAAACAGCAGGTTGTTTACCGCAAACGCTTCGTTGTTCTCGAACAGATCGTAGTCGTCGATGCTTGTGCCACGCTCGTCAAGGATATTTTCAACCGCCGGTATGGGGGCTTCAGGGAAGCGCCACGATTCACCTGCCGCCCAGCTTCCTTTGCCGATACGCGCAATGGGGGTAAGCCCGTGGGCATCAACGGCATCTTTGCTGGCGAGGAGCACAGCGGCGGCCCCATCGCTGATCTGACTGCTGTTTCCGGCAGTGAGCACGCCGTCGTCGTCAAACGCCGGACGCAAACCGCTCAGGGAGTCGGAGGTGGTATCAGGGCGAACACCTTCGTCCTGATCCAGCGTTTCGGTGCCCTTGCGCGAGCGATACTCGATGGGAAGAATCTCATTGGCGAATGCGCCGCGCTCGTGGGCATCGGCGGCCCGCTGGTGCGACTGCGCAGCCACAGCGTCAAGCTCCTCGCGCGTGATTTCGTGTTCGGCGGCCAGGCGTTCGGTCTGCACGCCCATCGCATCCCCCGAAAACGGGTCGCTCAGTCCGTCGCGAAACATTAGATCGGTGACCTGCTCATGATCGCCGGGTAGGTACTTGTATCCCCACCGTGCTTTCGAGGACAAATAGAAGCCAGTGCCTGACATTGACTCGGTGCCGCCGGCCAGTACCAGATCGGCTTCGCCGGCTTTGATCATGGTGTTGCCGTTGAGCACGCTCATCATGCTGGAGGCGCAGACCATATCCACGGCATAGCCGTCAATCGTGTTGGGGATGCCGGCCTGAATCGCTGCCTGGCGGGGCACCAGCTGGCCCTGACCGCCACGCAGCACATTGCCCATGATGTAAATGTCGAGCGCATCGCCTTCCACCTGGGCCGAAGCCAGCGTGCCTTCCATGGCGTGGGCCGCCAGGTCAACGGGCGAATGCTTTTTGAGCGATCCGCCAAAGCGTCCAATGGGAGTACGGTGAGCCGCTACGATGTACACGTCACGCATAAAGGAAACGGAGGTTGGTTGATGGAGAAAAGCTACAAACAGGCGATACCATATCACTTTAGGATACTGGAAACGCTTCCATAGAGGCAAGTCCTCCATCTAAAATTACCGTAGCCCTTGGTTTGATGCGAAGCCTTCGCTCAACATGACATTAGTTGGGGGGGCGTGCCCGTGCTCACCAGCTTCTTCCCGAATGATGTCGCCTTGAGCGTAGCCGAAAGGCCTCCCCGAGGTTGGTCGTAGCTGGCGGTTTACGCGCAAGGCTTCCGGCTCTTCGGGGGAGATGTTTCGGCTGCGGCCTGCCTTGGGGGCAGTCCTTCGCTCAACATGACATTAGTTGGGGGATTATGCCCAGTCGGTTTGCACGTCGATTTCGCTGTGGAGGGTGCGGTGCACCGGGCACTTGTTCGCAATCTCCAACAGCCGCTCGCGCTGTTTGTCTGACAGGTCGCCGGTAACAGTGACCTCGCGCGTGAAGCGGTCGATCTTGCCCGATTCGGTGTCGCAGTGCGCGCAGTCCTCTGCGTGGATTTTGCTGTGGCGCACCTCCACCTGTGCCTCGTCGAGGGGCCACCCTTTGCGGCGGGCGTACATCTGCAACGTCATCGTAGTGCACGCTGCCAACCCGGCACTCAAGAACTCGTACGGTGTGGGACCGGTGTCTTCGCCGCCTACCGAAGCAGGTTCATCGCCCACCAGCGCATGGTGACGGGCCTGTATGGGCGTGCGGTAGCCTTCAGGACCGGTGACGGCCTGCACCACATCTTCAGGAGCGTCGGCGGAGGCGTCGGGCTCGGGGCGAGACGGAACGGTCTTGTCCGCATCCAAATAGCGGACCGCCCACGCAGCCAGCACATGCGCTACGTACGTGGCATCCGCCGGGTCGGTGAGGAGGTGGTCCGCCTGGTCGAGCGAGACATAGCTCTTGGGATGCTTCGCCGCTTCGTAGATGCGAGCAGCGTTCTCTACCCCCACGGTCTGGTCGATGGGACTGTGGAAGATCAGCAGGGCCCGCGCCAGCGTGCTGATTTTTTGCTTCATGGATTGTGCCTGTAAGTCATCCAGAAACTGCTTCTTGATCGTGAACGGGCGTCCGGCCAGCGTAACAGAGGCTTTGCCCGTGCGCTTGATCGTGTCGATGTCTTCGCTAATCAAATGCGTGACGTGCTCGGGATCGGCCGGCGCGCCGATGGTGGCCACAGCCCGCACCGACGGAATATCGTGTGCCGCTTGCAGTACCGCTGCGCCCCCCAGTGAATGCCCCACCAGCACCGTTGGCGCGCTGTAGGTCTCCTCCATAAACTCAGCGGCTGCGACCAAGTCGTGGGTGTTAGACGAGAAGTTGGTATCTGCAAAGTCGCCCTCACTCTCCCCCAGCCCCGTAAAGTCAAACCGCATTACGGCAAACCCGCGCTCACACAGCGCAGCGCTAATGGTACGGGCTGCACGCAGATCTTTGGAACAGGTAAAGCAGTGGGCAAACAGTACATACGCCCGAGGCGGCCCCGCAGGCGTTTCAAGGCGAGCTGCTAAATCGGTACCCTCTGCATTCGGAAATGTGATTCGCTTCGTGGCCATGATGGCAAGCATTTGGTTCAAAAGGAACAACGCGGTGTGCTCTACGCGCACTTCGGTACAGAGATGCACTTGCTCGTTACACGCCTCAACGGCGCGGCGCGAATCCATACCGGTGCGTTTTCGTCCAACTACATGCATCCACCCTCTGTACTGTCTTTACGCTGTATGCCCCGCTCTTCTACTACTTCTACAGCCCCCCAACGCCTTCCCGATTCGGCCCAAGACCGCCTCCGCGAAACGTTGTCTGAACGCCTTGCCCCTCGACTGCAGGGCACGCTTCGAACCGATGCCGTGTCGCGCGCGCTCTACGCAACCGATGCGAGCATGTATCAGATGGAGCCGGTGGCGGTGTGCATTCCGAAAACCGTAGCGGATGTGCAGACGGTGCTTGAAGTGACGCATGAACTCAAAGTGCCGGTCTTGCCCCGTGGAGGCGGATCGTCGCTGGCCGGACAGGGCGTAAATACAGCGGTGGTCATCGACTTTACCCGTCATCTGGATGCGATCATAGACATCAATCCGACAGCCAAGCAGGCCACCGTGCAACCGGGGTTGATTCTGGATCACTTGAACGCCGCCGCTGCAAAACACGGACTCATGGTGGGGCCCGACCCGGCCAGTAGCAGCCGCGCCACGCTGGGCGGCATGGTTGCCAACAACTCCACCGGCACGCACTCTATCCGCTATGGCAATATGGTGCATCATGTGCGCCGAGCCAAGGGCTTCCTGGCCGATGGCACCCCCATCACGTTCGAGCCGCTTAGCCACGGCGCCTGGCAGCGCAAAATGCGGCAAGATGATCAGGAGGGCACGCTCTACCGCAGCCTTGATGCCCTGCTCAGCCGCCATGCCGATACCATCCGCCGCGACACCTCCGACCACTGGCGCCGCAACAACGGGTACCGCATTGAGCATCTGCTGGATACCGACACGCGCAACGTGGCCCAGCTGCTTACGGGCAGCGAAGGCACGCTGGCGGTGCTCACCGAGCTTACGGTCGATCTGGTCGAGAAGCCGACGACCACGGCGCTGGGCATTGCCTCATACGACACGCGGCAGCAGGCCCTGGAAGCGGTCATCGCCATTCTGGAGACCGATCCCGATGCCGTAGAGCTGTTCGACGGAGTGGCTATCGAGCGGATTCGTTCTACGCCTGGTTATGCAGAACGACTCACGTTTGTAGAGGGTACCCCCGGTGGTGTGCTCATCGTAGAGTATGGCGGATCCACCAAAGACGCGCTGGCCTCGCGCCTCGATGCGCTCGACGATGTGTTGCCCACCACCAATGCACGCAGCTCCGCCACACGCATCTTAGACGACGATGCCATTGCCAATGTGTGGAGCATCCGCAAGGAGGGGCTCGGACTCGTTATGGGCGTGGAAGGTGAGTACAAGCCGTGGGCGCTCATCGAAGATGCGTCCGTGCCCGTTGAGCATCTGCCCGATTATATCGACGAGTTAAGCACGCTCATTGACGACCTGGATGTGCAAGCTGCTTATTACGCCCATGCGTCTGCTGGATGCCTGCATGTGCGCCCCTTCGTCAACACAAAAACCGAAGCCGGTCTGCAACAGCTGGATACCATTGCCCGCGGCTCGCTCGATCTGGTGAAACGCTACGGCGGTGTCACCTCCTCGGAGCACGGCGATGGAATTGTGCGCGGCGCCCTCAACCGCGAGATGCTGGGCGACGACCTGTACGCAGTCAACCAGGAAATCAAAGCGCTCTTCGACCCCGAAGGATTGCTGAATCCGGGCAAGGTGGTCGATACCCCCGAGCTTACTGACCACCTGCGCCACGGCCCGGATTATTCCACACACGAGTTCGACACGACGCTTAGCTTTGAGCGAGAGGGCGGTTTTGCGCATCTGCTGGAAAAATGCAATGGCAACGGCGCGTGCCGCAAACGCGATACCGGCACCATGTGCCCGAGCTTCATGGCCACGCGCGAGGAAGAGGACTCCACCCGAGGGCGCGCCAATGCGCTGCGCTCGGCGCTGGCCGGCGACCTGCCCGACGATGCGCTGACCAGCGATCGGATGTACGAGGTGATGGATCTGTGTATCCAGTGCAAGGCGTGCAAAACCGAGTGCCCCTCGAACGTGGATATGGCGAAGATCAAAACCGAGTGGCTGCAAACGTACTGGCAGCGCAACGACATGCCGTGGCGCACGCGACTGTTTGCCCATCAGCCCAGCATGGCCCGCCGAATCAGTGGCACGATGCTGGCGTCGTTCGTAAACTGGACGGCCCGGCAGACGTGGCTTCGGCAGCCCGGCGAATGGCTCATGGGCATCAGCGCTGAGCGTCCGCTGCCCTCGTTTGCACGCACCACTGCATTTCAGATGGATCTGGAGGCGACGAATCCGCCCGACGGACCGCGTGTGGTGTTCTTTGCGGACACTTTCAATGCCTATCATACGCCGGATGTGGTACAGGCGGCGGTGCGGGTGCTGCAGCATACGGGCCACCGCGTAGAGCTGGCGCCCGAGGGCCTGTGCTGTGGGCGCACACTTCTATCCAAGGGGCTTGTCACCAAAGCGCAGCAAAAGGCGCTGCATGCACTCGAAGGGCTGTATCCCTACGTGCAGCAGGGCCTTCCCATTGTGGGCTTAGAGCCTAGTTGCCTGCTCACCCTCAGCGATGAGTTTCTGGATCTGCTTCCGGGCGAGATTCGTGCTGAGAAGCTGGGCGAACAGGTCCATCTCTTCGATTCGTTTCTGGCCGACCGCCTTTCGAGCGATTCCCTCAATGGTCTCCCCGTGCCCTCAAACGGATCGCGTGAGGTGCTGCTGCATGGGCACTGCCATCAGAAAGCGCTGGTGGGCACCGAAGCCACCGAGCAGGTGCTGACTGCTGCGGGGTACGACGTTACGACGCTGGACACCAGCTGCTGTGGCATGGCCGGATCGTTTGGCTACGAAGCCGAGCATGTGTCCATATCCAAGACGATGGCCGAGCGGCGGCTGGCACCGGCTGTTCGAGACGCACCGGCAGCCACCTCGATTGCCGCTCCCGGCTTTTCGTGTCGCTCGCAGGTAAAAGACGTAACCCAGCGTACGGCAGACCATCCAGCTGTGCTGCTTGCCCAGGCGCTGGGTGCGATGTAACGTCAAAAGACATGTGGAGCCACCACATAGGCCGCAAGCGTTACCACCAGTCCTCCAACCAGCAAGTAATACGCAAGTGGAAGCAGGTTGAGGCGAATCACACGTCCGGCTGCTCCCACGAGCCCAACGGTAGCCAGGGCGGCAATCACGTTGTGGATAGCCACGACATTGCCGATGGCTGCGCCCATTGCCTGCGCGGCTACGATAATCTGTGTGGGCAGGCCAAGGGTCTGCGCAACCTCGAACTGGAATCCCACAAATGTGATGTTGCTTACGGTGATCGAGCCGGCAATAAAGGAGCCGAGCGCGCCCACTGCTGGGGCAACCAGCGTGTAGGCCGGCCCGATGGTAGTAGCGGTCACTTCAGCCAGCACAACGATCATACTGCCGCGCGGCGCGCCGGGGTGGGTGCCGGTTTCGAGCATAATATCCACCATCGCGATCACGAAGACGAGCGCCACGGCGGGGGACACGATCGTTTCTGCGGCCTCGCTCCATGCGCTACCGATCTGTTCGCGCGTCATGCCAAAGATGGGAATCGCGAGCAGTGCGCTGATGACCAGCCAGGTGCCCGGCACGTAGGCCCACTCTACAGATCCAGCCAGCGTCGTGTCGAAGATGCCCTCCCAGAGCAGAGTGAGTCCGGGTGTGGTGCGAAGCCACGTTCCCAGCGGTTCGATGACACGCGTTCCCACAAGCAACGCCACCAGAATCAGGTACGGCGCCCAGGCTCGTACAAGCGACATAGAGGGAACGGTGGAGGGCGATTCGGAATCATCGCCCCCCGGCTCGATCGTGCCGACCCAGTACGACGGCCAGTCCTCGCGGGGTGGAAAGGTCCACGTATCCGACGGCACAAGGTAGCCTGCACGCAGCGTGCCCACGACAACGGCTCCGCCCACCATCGCACCGATGAGCGAAGGCAGTTCGGGTCCGATAAACCATGCGGCAGCGACGTACGGGACGACGAAGGCGATCCCGGCAAAGAGACAGAGCGGTGCCACGCCCCACAGGGCATCTATAGGCGACTGTTCGTCTGTGCTGAAGAAGTAGACGATTACGCTTACGGCGATGAGCGGCATGAACACTCCCACAATGCCGTTGAGCAGCGCCGCCCATCCGCCTGCGGCGGTCGCATACTCAGCAACGGTCCACCCACCGGCGGCAAGCGTCTCTTCGAATCCGCCCAGCGGCGCGTTGAATCCGACAACGACGGGCGTGCCCACCGCGCCAAAAACGGTGGCGATGGCATGACCCACCAGTGCAGCGACGACGGCAGCAAGCGCCGGAAAGCCGAGTGCGAGTAGGAGCGGCGCCACCACGGCAGCCGGCGTACCAAACCCGGCGACGCCCTCCAGAAATGTCGCCAGGAAGAAGGCCAGCACGACCACCTGCACGCGCCGATCTTCGCTAATGGCTGCAAATCCGGCGTTGATACGGTCTACCGCCCCGGATTGCATCAGTGTGTAGAGCAGCAAAAGCGCTCCGAATACGATCCAGAGAATTTCGATGGCTGTCATCACCCCGCTGATTGAGGCAGCCGCAATCCATACCGGTGGCATCTGCCACGCAAAGTACGCAACGAGGGCTGCCGCGGCCCAGGCCACCGGCATCGCCCGTCCGGCAGGCCACAGAAACCCGACAAGCAGGACGGCGATGATAAGCAGCGGCAAAGCCGCCAGCAGCGCGCTTTCAATCATGATAGGCCCGACTCGGATGAGTGAAAACAATCCACTTGCATCCATAACTGTGCAGCACGCACGGGTTTCACCAAGAGGCCGTAGTACTGTGTCACATGTCAATCTTCGGGTAACACATGTACCCTCTAACGTACCGAGAATAACCCCCAATCATGTTATTGCGAGCGGAGCGAAGCAATCTCATACTATCAAACCGGATGCAGCCGCCCAATCAACGGCATGAGATCGCACCCCAGGCGTACTCGTTCGCTACGCTCACAGCGCCGCTCGATCGTACAGCGCCTGATGAGCACCGAACAACTCTGGAGGCGTCACAGCACGCTGTGGTACGTGTTTAGTGACATACCACAGATCGCCGGGGACGCAAGCGGTCCCCGGCTATGGATTTTGCTCATACCGAGCCGCTCTGTAGCCCGGGATCAGGAGCGGAGCGGATATCCCGGGCGGCCATTCTAACACGCTAAACACGTACACGCTGTGACGTTACGAGATCTTCCACCTGAACGTACGCCTTCCTTGCGGTTACGAGACGTACCATGACAGGTTTTGGGGGAGGTAGGACGTAGAGCTTGACACGTCTCCATACCCTAACATTCAGGTGTGACACAGCAGTAGCCATCATCACAATCCGGGAAGAACCACCTGGCCACGGTCCGGCACGCGCTTCTGCCTTCAGCCGTCCCCTACAGACCATTAGTCCGCGGGCTGCATCGCCTGGTAGAGGTTAAACAGCGTTGAGAAGCCGGAATAAACGGTATCCCCAATCACCAAGATAGGCAGGCCGGGCGCTCCACGTACCGTCTGACTTGCCTGACGCCGAGCCGCGCGCTTTTTGTCAAAGTTGGGCCCTTCCCATCCCTCGTAAAAGGCCGCTTCGTGGTCAATACCAAATGCTGTAAGCTCTCGGTGCATACGCTGTGTTAAACTGCAGGTGGGGCGTCCGTATAGTTCGATAGACTGTCCGCTGAAGAACGCAGTGAACTCATCCTGCATGGTTTGCGGGGTGCCGCGGCCTTTCATCAGCGTCCAGTACACATCAGCACCTGCCTTGGGCTCTCCCGTTTGAGGGTCACTTTGCACCGAAGCGCTAACGGCAGTGTGCGTGTTGTATGCATTGAAAATAAACCGACATTTGGCCGGGTCGGATAACCACTTCTGAAGGGCTTCCTCAAAATTAGCAGGTCCCTGCTCCATGATCATACGGCCCCAGTCGAAAGCGCCGTCCTGCGAATCCACACGAACGGGCCGGAACTGTCGATCCGCATTGAGTTGATCTTGCTCCGCAGCGCGACTGGAATTGTTCATCGCCCAGCGTTCCAACTCGTCGTGCCATGCGAGCACATGAAATGCCGTTTGGGGACGTCCCTCTGCGGTGCAGCTGTACCCCCCCTGACGAAGTTCGGTGAGGCGGTTCAGGATGGCATCGTGATCCAGTGCAATCTGCTTTGCCTCGTATGCTGGTCTGGCTGCTCGGTCGGCGGGTATTGCATTGGGCTCCCCCGGCTGGATACGTTCTGCTTGATCGGCTTCACGCGCCAGCTTTAACGTCCAATATGGCATCTCCCAGCTATTGCCATTACGCTCCATCGTACCCATCGCGAGCCCCACGCCGACTTTTGTGAAGCGGTCGTTCATAATGTTGGCACAGTGGCCGGGACTGTTCATCCAGCTCTCCATGACCTGCTCGGGGCTAGATTGCCCTCGGGCGATGTTCTCCGCTACATGGTTGAATGCGCTGTTGACGCTGCGTATGCGATCTCTGGCAGACCTTCCGTCGGGATTCTCGTGACTGAAATAGTTGCGGGCCACCATGTCTTCGGAATGCCCAGTGGCTGCAGTCTCAAGGTCGCTACTCCATGCAAGCGGCGGCGCCGGGTCGTAGGTTGTGTCGCCACACTGCTGCTGGGACGACCGCGCTTCATTGATCAGGTCGAGTATATCGTCCAAGACAGGTCCTGTTGAAGCTATAGCCGTCAACGGCGTGCTTGCCAGCACTCCGATGAGTAGTAGGCTAAGGACAAATGGCCAGGGATTACGGGTGGTGTACGAGAGCGTGCATTGCTGAAGCTCAGCATTGGTCGTTGTCATTGTTCATTCCGGTTTGGTGGATACGTGGGTTACGTGGCTATACAGCCGCTCCATGCTGAAACGAGGTTACACATCCATTGCAAACTCTGGTGTGTTGTGCTACGCGCCATACTCAGCACGCAGGATATCTATTTCATCCGACGCGTTCGATGCAGGGGTCGTACGCGTACATAAGTTTGTTCGCAAACCGTCCTCACTACCGTGGTATCCATAAATTAGAAAGGATTTGCCTTCCTGAAACTGAGTGTAGCCACACAAAGACGATGATGCTTTTGTAGCTAGATGGCCGCTTCCTCCCTCCACTCCTTTGTAGGCTTCCATGACCGTGAACTCCACCTGCAGATCGCGCGACGGATCGAGGCGCTCTTCTGATGTGGGAGTCCCCGAAAACCATGCCCAGATGCGGTTCATGAAAGACGCGTCGTCCGCTTCGTTCGCGTCGTTAATCGCTGTGATCTCGGCAAGAAACACGGCATCGGACGCTGCGGCAGCCTCAAGCGGAGGAAGGGGCGGCGCACAACTACATGCCGTTGCCTCATGCGGCATGATGGTCAGCATAGTTAACATGCAAACGAAGAAAGCAAGGATGCACCGCATAAAAGAAGACATAACTGTGTGGTGAGCTTTTGGTAGGTAACGAAAACGACAGTGGCTATAATGTGTCTGAAGGTAGGCACTGACATCTCGGAAAGCAAGAAATGATGAAGCGAATCGTGTGGGAGCAGGTAGTGATTGTGTTATAAAGAGCTCCACCGAGATGGGCAGGACCACCCGCTTGTCGTTGTCCCGGCCCCCAACTTGCAGGTGTGGCAGCGCAGTAAGTGCGTTCAACAGTGCTTTTGGGAGGCTTCCATCTCGTTTTACCACTACCCAATGGGGAATGTATTTCACTACTGAAGAGGGCGGGCTTTCTTTGCTGGTCAGCCCCACCCTTTACTTATAACACACGATCTGTGCAGATGTAATGCCCCCGCAACGCCGAAAACAAACAACCAGGGGAACCGTTGGCGCATCGGATCAACCGACATGATCCACGCAGGGCCGCAGCCGTTGTATCGCAAGGCTGCATAAGGGCCTGTGGTTCACCCATTTACACATCAACCTTGGATACCAACTATGGCTTTTTCTCTGCCCGACCTGCCGTACGATTACGATGCGCTCGAACCGGTGATTGACGAGCAAACCATGCGGATCCACCATGGCAAACATCACCAAGGATATACAAACAAGCTGAACGCCGCGCTGGAGGGACACGATGAGTTGAGCGATCACTCTATCGAGGCGCTGCTGCATGGCATTGACAACCTGCCCGCCGACATTCAAACCGCTGTGCGCAACAATGGCGGCGGGTTTGCCAACCACAGCCTGTTCTGGTCTGTGCTCTCGCCCGAAGGCGGCGGCGAACCTACCGGCGCCCTGGCCGATGCGATTGACGATGCGTTCGGCTCGTTTGACGCTTTCAAAGAAGCCTTTTCCGACGCCGCAACCGGCCAGTTTGGTAGTGGATGGGCCTGGCTCGTTGTTACCGAAGACGGTGACCTTGATGTATACGGGACGCCCAACCAAGACAGTCCGTACATGGATGGCGATACCCCCATCCTGGGCCTCGACGTGTGGGAGCATGCCTACTATCTGAATTACCAGAACGAACGGGGCACCTACGTCAGCAAATTCTGGGATATTGTAGACTGGGATGCCGTCAACGAGCGGTATGAAGAGGCAGCCTAAAAGTGCTGTCCGTTATTGCAACGCTTGTGTTACAGGAGAGACCGGCAACAGCTGGTCTCTCCTTTTTTTCGTTGAGTTACCAGTGAAGCCCGCTTCAAATAAGGGAGACCGATGGATCCTTTCCATGCTGCACTGTACAATACGGCGGATTCGGGTTAATCTCCGTTATTTATGATTTGCTACACCTTGATGAGCACATGCGCCACACGCCCCAACGTACCTGCTTGAAAGTAGTGTGCGCGCAGACTTCACGGAGCAAAACAGTATGGTCTTCATATTGAAATCCGTGTGTTCTGGTGCTCTGCAGCGTGCTCTGTACGATATAGTTGTACATTGCGATTATAAACCGCGCCCCTGCAGCTTTACTGCAGACGAATCACGGCTTTTTTCCTGACACATTTTTAAGAACGGAAGGCGATGGAAACGTTCGTAGAATGGTCTATTCACGGCTCAATGGTGGTGTTAAGTATATCGCTACTGTTGGCCTTTTTTCGAGTGATTCGTGGTCCTTCACTTCCCGACCGCGTTGTTGGGCTTGACCTGGTTGCTTACATCGCCATTGCCATGATGCTGGTGTATGCCATTTCCGTAGACAAGCCGCTGTTCTTAGAGGTCTCGCTCGTCTTGGCGCTGATTGCGTTTTTAGGGACAGTTGCGTTCTCGCGCTATCTGGAGTTTGTGAGTAGCACTTCAGCACCGTCGTCTTCTTCGTAAGTCTTAATTCGGCTGCATTATGATTGTCGATCTTTTGTCTGCCGTGTTCTTGCTAGCGGGCACGTTGTTCGTGTTTGTGGCTGCACTTGGCGTGGTACGGTTGCCCGATGTGCCCATGCGTATGCATGCCTCCACCAAGGCCGGTACGCTAGGCGTGATGCTCATCGCCATTGCAATGGTATTTATTTATCCTGAACTGAGCATCTTTGCCCGCGCCCTTGCTCTCGTTCTGTTCATGCTGCTTACTGCTCCCGTGGCCGCCCACATGATGGGGCGCGCCGCCTATCAGTCAGGCGAACGCATGGGGGTCAAACTCTGGGAGGGCACCATCATCGACCAGATCCAAGACCGGAAGCAGGCCGCCGCCAAAGCGACTGCATCCGACGATTCCGCCGCCGATGCGACGTCGAACACCGCGTCCTAGCCGCGTCGCGCCACCGACGTAACTGTCTGTTGCTTCCCTTGATTCACTGCGCTTCATGGGTATTTTTGCCGTTGTCTTTTCCGGATTCCTTCTGGCTTGCTTCACGCCATGGATCACCCGATCGCTTGGGCGCTCCTCAGGATGGGTTTACGCGCTGGTACCGGCCGGAATTGTGGGGTATCTGGCCACCTATACCACGGCCATTCAAGAAGGCGAAACCATATCGGTGGCGCTCGACTGGGTCGAGGTCGCCGAGTTTACGGTCTCTCTTAGTTTCTACCTGGATGGCCTGAGTCTCTTCTTTGCGCTGCTGGTAAGCGGAGTGGGGGCGCTCATCTACATCTATGCGGGCGCCTACCTGGAAGGCCACCACCACCTCGGGCGGTTCTTTAGCTACCTGTCGATGTTCATGGCATCGATGATCGGGATGGTACTGGCCGATAACCTGCTCACCTTCTACATCTTCTTTGAGGGGACGAGCTTCGCCTCGTTCATGCTCATCGGCTTTAACCACTACGCCAAAAAATCGCGCCGCGCGGCATGGCAGGCGCTGCTGGTGACCAAAGCCGGTGGTCTGGCGCTTCTCGTGGGTTTCGTGCTGATGTACATGGTAACGGGCACCTACCAGATCTCCGAGATCATTCAGCATGGCGAGCTGATCCAAAATAGCGAGTTCTACATTGCCATCGTGATCCTGGTGCTGGCTGGCGCCTTTACCAAGTCCGCGCAGTTTCCCTTCTACTTCTGGCTCCCCAACGCCATGAAGGCGCCTACTCCTGTGAGTGCCTACCTGCACTCCGCAACCATGGTAAAGGCCGGTATCTACGTGATGGCCCGCCTGCACCCGGCGCTTTCAGGCACCGAGTTCTGGGTCGTGGTGGTTACCAGCTTTGGCGCAGTAACTATGCTGCTTAGCGCCTGGCTTGCCCTGCAATATACCGACATGAAAGGCATCCTGGCGTATACCACCGTGATGGCGCTGGGCCTCCTCACCATGCTGCTGGGCATCGGCTCCGAAATCGCGCTGAAAGCCTGCATGCTGTTCGTGCTGGTCCATGCGCTCTACAAGGCTACGCTCTTCATGACCACCGGAGCCATCGACCACGGGATCCACGAGCGTAACGTCGATAAGCTAAGCGGCCTCCGCCACAAAATGCCGATTACAGCGGCTGCAGCCGGACTCGCGGCTCTTTCGATGGCGGGTATCCCTCCGTTCTTCGGGTTTATTGGCAAAGAGGTAGTTTACGAAGCTGCACTTAATGGAGGCGTAGCCGAGGCAGCGATCGCGTCGGTTTCCGTCCTGGCGAACATTGCGCTGGTGGCCGGAGCCGGACTTCTTGCCGTGAAGCCCTTCTTTGGCAGCCCCAGCGAAGTAGCCGAACATGCGCACAAAGCCTCAACCGGACTCTGGTTTGGACCGGTCGTACTGGCTGGCTTCTGTGTGCTCCTCGGGCTCTTTCCCAGCTGGTTCGGCGAGCCGTTTCTCGTTCCTGCCGTAGGTGCTGTCATGGGCGAACCGTCGTCGGTCTATCTCGTGCTCTGGCACGGATTTACCATTGAACTGCTGCTCAGTGTTATAACCGTAGCCTCTGGAGTCGCGCTCTACTTTGGCACGAAAGCCATGCGTGAGCACGCTGCTGGGCGCTGGTTCGAGCGGGTGTTTGGTACCGGACTCGACCGCGGATACGACCGCACCATCGATGGGATTCTAAATGTAGCCACGTGGCAAACCCGCATCCTGCAAAACGGCGTACTGCGCTACTACCTTGCAGCCATGCTCGGATTCGCGGCCTTGCTCATTGGAGGCACCTTCCTGCGCTATGCCGCAGGCGACATCGTGGTAGATATCGAAGAGCTTGCCGTGTACGATGTAGCGATCGCTACACTGGTGGTGGGGGGCGCCTCTGCCATCATCTTCTTGCGCTCGCGCCTCGCGGCGGTCGTATCGCTGGGCATTGCCGGAATTGGAATTGCACTGGTGTATCTAACGTACGGCGCTCCCGACCTGGCCAAAACACAGTTCCTGGTTGAAACCCTTACCGTCATCCTCTTTGCACTGGTGCTCATTGAACTGCCCAACCTGAAAGATCGGGTGGTTAGCACCGGTGGGCGTCTGCGCGATGCCATCATTGCTGGATCCGTAGGCGCCACCATCACCGGCATGCTGCTGGTTGCGCTCCAGTTTCCGTTCGATAGCAATATGGCCAACTACTACGCCGCCAACACCTACACCGAGGCAGAAGGGCGCAACATCGTAAACACGATTCTGGTGGACTTCCGCGCCATTGATACCCTGGGCGAAATTGTGGTGCTCATGGTTGCTGGATTTGGCATCTATGCGCTGCTCTCCTACGATAAGGGGGCAAATAACTCGGACGAGGACGATCAGACGCCATCGCCATCTTCTGGAGACGGCGAAATCGAGGAGTCTGAAGCCTCCGTCTCATCCACTGCCAGCTAAATCTGACAGCGTCCAAGAACGCCACGGCCTGAAAGCCCTGCTTCCTCTGCTTTTGACGACGATACCGTTATGCTTCGTTCCTTAATTCTACAGACATCGGTTAAGCTCCTCACGCCGCTGATGCTGCTCTTCTCTGTGTTTCTGCTGCTGCGCGGACACGACGAATCGGGGGGAGGCTTTATCGGAGGGCTTGTGGCTGCGGGCGCCTTTGCGCTGTATGCCGCTGCCTACGGATCGGCGCTCTCCCGCCGCACACTTCGGGTGACTCCGCTTGAACTGATGAGCGTGGGCGTAGGGCTGGCGTTGGCTGCCGGACTGGTGCCGCTGTTCTTCGGCGAACCCATCCTTACCGGGCTCTGGGTGGAGTTCACTCTAGGAGGCGCCGACATCAAAACCGGTACGGTGCTGCTCTTCGACATCGGGGTGTATCTGCTCGTGATTGGTACCGTGCTTACCGTGATTTACGAACTGGATCTGTTTGGCCTGGGGCTGTTCCCGCGCGAGGAGGCCTCGCAAGTGCCCGACGAGTATCGTGATATACTCATGTAGCCACTGCACTGGAGGGGCCTCGTATGATGCCCTTTCCACCCGACCGCCTGTTCATGCCTCTGTAGCCGATCTTACGCGTTCTCATGGAAACCCTAATGGCCTTCGTTGTTGGTGCGCTCTTCGCCATCAGCATCTACCTGATTCTTCGCCGCAACATGGTGCGCCTCATCCTGGGCATCGTGCTGCTCTCCAATGCCGTAAACCTGCTGCTCTTTACAATGGGCCGCATGACCCTGGCCGAGGCAGCCTTCATCCCTGTTGGACAAGAAGTGCCGCCCGAAGGCATTGCCAACCCGCTTTCTCAAGCGCTCATCCTTACCGCCATTGTTATTGGCTTCGGACTGCTGGCGTTTACGCTCGTGTTGGTGTATCGCACCAACCGCGACATCCAGTCGGTCGATTCTGACGTGCTGCGCGAGGAGGAAATTGATCCTAGCGTGCACGGTACGGCGTAACCCGCCGCTGCTCCGTTGTCTTTCCTGAACCCAACGCGACTTGCTCATGGAGACACATTTGCTGCTTGCCCTTCCCATCGTCATTCCGCTGGCGGCGTCGGTCATTGCGCTGCTACTTCGACGCGTGCCGAAGGTGCAACCGTGGGTTAACATCGTCAGCATGACGGCGCTGACGGGGGTGTCCATTGCACTGATGGTAACGGTGAACACCGGCGGGATCCAAGCTACTACGTTTGGCGGCTGGCCATTTCCCTTTGGCATCACACTCGTGGGCGACCATCTGAGCGCTATCATGCTGCTCATATCGTCCATTATGGGACTCTTCCTGGCTATCTACGCCATGGGCGATATGGATGCCGACCGTATCCGCTTCGGCTTCTATCCCTTCATGAACCTGCTCATGGTGGGGATCTCCGGGGCCTTCCTCACAGGCGACATCTTCAACCTGTACGTGTGGTTTGAGGTGCTGCTCATTGCCTCGTTCGTGCTCATGGCGCTGGGCAACCGCCGCGCGCAGCTGACCGCCAACATCAAGTACGTGGCCATTAACCTGGTGTCCTCGCTCATCTTTCTGGGCGGCGTAGGATTCCTGTATGGCCTTACCGGCTCACTGAACATGGCCGAAATTGCTTCGATTCTCTCCGAAATGGAAGGGGCCGAGGGGCTGCTAACCACCATCTCCATGCTGTTTCTGGTTGCCTTTGGAATTAAGGCGGCCATCTTTCCGCTCTTTTACTGGCTCCCGGCCTCGTATCACACGCCCCCGCCCACCATCATGGCGCTCTTTGCGGGGCTGCTCACCAAGGTAGGCGTGTATGCCATGATCCGCGTGTTTACGCTCTTCTTTGCCATTGAAATTGGCGGATACACGCAAACGATCCTGCTTTGGATCGCGGGGCTCACTATGGTGACGGGCGTGCTTGGGGCCGCTGCGCAAAACGACTTCCGCCGCATCCTGTCGTTTCATATCGTGAGCCAGATTGGCTACATGATTATGGGACTGGCTATCTTCACGCCACTGGCGCTTATCGGCTCCATGTACTACGTGGTGCACAACATCCTGGCGAAGTCGAACCTCTTCCTGATCAGCGGCGTCACGAAGCGGCTGCAAGGTACGTTCACGCTCAAAAAGCTCAAAGGCCTCTACGCGCACTATCCCGGCTTAACCATTCTGTTCTTGCTCTCGGCCTTTGCGCTGGCCGGGTTTCCGCCGCTTTCGGGCTTCTGGGGCAAGCTCATTCTGGCGATTGCCGGATTGCAGGCGCAGGAGTACATCATTGTGGGCGTAGCCTTTGCCGTGGGCATCATGACGATGTTCTCGATGACCAAAATCTGGATGTACTCGTTCCTGCCGGGCGGCGGGCCCGACGACGATCAGCCTGCCGATAAGCCCGAATCGGTTCCTGCGCTTCCCTCGAACGTACGCCTGCTGTACGTACCCATTGCACTGGTGGCGGTGCTTATCGTAGGCATCAGCCTGTTTATCGGACCCATCTACGAGGTGGGCAACCAGGCCGCCACCGAACTCATGAACGCCGACCTTTACATCGACGCTGTTTTAGGCCATGAAGAATCTCTTGTTGAACCTGCTGCTGGCGCTGATCTGGATAGCCGTACAGGGGGCGTTCACGCTCAGTAACTTTGCGGTTGGATTTGTGCTGGGATACGCCGTGCTGCGTCTGATGCGCCCGCTCATTGGCGAGTCGGCGTACGACGAACGCGTATGGCATCAGATAAGCCTCATCGGCTTTTTCCTGGTCGAACTCGTAAAGTCGAGCGTACGCGTTGCCGTTGAGGTCCTTACCCCCGGCTATCAGATGAATGCCGGTATTCTGGCCGTCCCGCTCGATGTGCGCTCGGACCTGGGCATCACGCTGTTTGCCAACCTGATTTCACTGACGCCCGGTACGCTGAGCCTCGACGTTTCTGACGACGGCAAGACGTTGTACATCCATGCTATGTACATCGACAAGACGGTGGACGAGGAGATTGCCGACCTCAAGAACAGCTTAGAGCGGCGCATCCTGCTTGCATTGGGACGGGCCGATCAGCCCGATACGCTTTCGGCAACACCCCATGATGATGCAGCATAGCGGGCTCCCTGATGATATCCGGTGGCACTGGGTGGCCCAATACCACGGGCTGCCCGCACTGCTCGCTCCGCATGAGCGGCTACGCTGCCGTTCGTTCGGGAGTGCCGCCCGCCGGGCCAGTTTTGTGGCCGGACGCACAGCCGTAAAGCAGCTTGTTGGCCGTATCTACGCGATGGCTCCCGGGCAGGTAGCTGTCCGGGTGAATGCTGATGATAGCCCTGGGCTTGATCAGCCGGGGTACATCTCACTGGCCCATTCGGGCGACTGGGCCGCTGCGGTCTGGGCGTCCCATCCGATTGGCATTGACGTGGAGCACATCCAGCAGCGCGATCCAGATCTGGTGCATTTCCTCTTTTCCCCCGACGACCAGGCTACGCTGGATACGCTGCCCGGCAACCGATCGGAGCAGCTCGTGCTGGCGTGGACGCTCAAAGAGGCGGTGCTCAAGGCGCGGCGCAGCGGATTCCGATGCTCGCCCAAGGCGATTCAGTTACAGGTGGATGCGGCGGCTGGTAGCGCCCATGCGACCGTCAAGGATACGAACGAACACTGGCACCTCCACTTCGGACGCCGCACCAGCTACTGGTGGGCCGTGGCCTACGCCGTGTAGTGGTGTGTCACACCTGAATGTTATGGTATGGAGTGGACTCGCGTTGAAGCATCTCAACCCAAATGTTCTGTCATGTTGAGCAAGCGAAGGGCCCCCAGGGCCCGAAGCGCGTCGAAACATCTCCTCGGCGCTCAGCAGCTACTGGCAAACCAACAGCCCTCCGCGTCGCGACAAAGTGCGGACGCTCTGCGTCCTTCTGTTTCCGCGTGTTCTCTTTGAAGGAGAACGGGGTGGTTTCTTGTGCGCAGTGTCAGATGAGGTGACGGCGGGCGTTGAGATCCCTCCGCCGGGGGCAGCGAGATAAGGAAGGCTGTCCACGCGACCCTAAGCTGCTGAGCGTCGAACAGGCTGTGGAGGCGTCACAGCACGCTGTGACGTTACGAGACCTTGCGTTCAGCAAACCATCACGCCAGTTCAAGCAAAATCTCTGGACGCCGATCAGCGATCTGGAGGAGCTTCATAGCCGCCCCGTTCGGATCGCGCCGCCCTTGCTCCCAGTTCTGCAGCGTCTTTACGCTCACGCCAAGCACATAGGCAAAGTCTTTCTGCGACAGCCCCATCCGATCGCGAATTGCACGCGGATCGGGCTCATCTACAAACGAGACGCGCATCTCGGTGTCGTCGCCTTGCATGTGCGCTTTCATTTCATTCACGCTGGCGAGGAGGTTCTCAAATCGGTCCGTATCCATGATGAATCACTCGGTTAGACGGGTCTTGATGCGGTTCAACTGTTCCGGCGACAAACTCGCTTGGTCACTCTTGGCGTACAGATCAAGCAGATAGATTCGCTCATCGGAAACAGCGTGGTAGTAAATGATGCGGAACCCTGCGCTCTTTCCTGTTCCTGGTCTTGCCATCCGTATTTTCCGAAGGCCCCCGCTCCCTCGGATCAGCACTCCCTGACTCGGGCGGTCAAGTATCTGGTTCTGAAGTTCTCTGTATTGAGCATCGGAAAGATGCTTCTTGCGCTGTCGCTGGAATACAGAAGACTCTACAAATACCATAGTGTACAGTGCGAAGGCACTAGCAACAAATCCTTGGAGGCCTACGCCATTGGCGTATCTCCGTTCCACGTTTACTTCACATATCTGCTTCTCTCCTACCAGATCCGGTTGCAGCATGGCGGTATTGCTTCTCCACGAGGCACTTGATGCACATCGTCAGTCGTCTTGTGGCCTCGTGTGGATGTGAACGGACATATGAATGGAACGGATAAACGTTATATTCCTCCAACCGTCCACACATCCATACCTCCGTACACCGACGACGCGTGCGGAGTTGGTATCACCCCTCCACCACCGCCTGAATCGGCCCGTAGTTGTTGTCGCGGGCCATGACGAACAGGGCGCCCGCGCAAGGACATGAAACATAACCCAACTCCCAGACAACTGAATGAGGTAGTAGGAATCTACTACTCCTGCAGTTCACCAATGAGTTTGCGTGCTTCTGACCGAAACTCCTTTAATTTTTCGGCGGTCTGATTCTTTTGACCTTGCAACTTCATTAGCTCATCACTGTCATTTTGGAGTGCCTCCAGTGCTGGGTCATGCAACTCGCTGAATACTTTATCCTGTATCTGGTCGTAGCTCTCGGATATCTGCTCAGCAGCTTGGCGATATCCGTTACGTACTGAGTCACTTATCTCCTGCATTTTTTCTTCTTTCTTCTTTGCCGCACGCCAATTCCAAAAATCAAGTGCTGGTCCCAAAAGAGTGCCTAGCTTTCCAGCAAATTTCCCGGCTTTACCAACCTTGTCAGCCATCTTTACAGCTTCCCAGGGCTTGAATTTATATCCAATCCAGTGGCCCACATTCTTGATAACCGCGTGCACATCACTTCCTCCAACGGCTTTTAGACCGGCTTTTCCTGCATCAGCCACAGATCTTGCTCTCAAGAAATTTCCGACATTTCCGATAACATCTCTTGTTGAGTCTGGAAGAGAAACCCTTCTATCCTTAACATCATCTATGCTGATTTCTGTATCATCTACTTCTGTACGGACGCGGATTTCGTGTACCAGACTTGAATTGGCAAGATCACTCAGTTCGTCCTCTAAACGATTGACTTCATTCACGACAAATCGCTCAATTTTCCGGTTTGCCTCACGACACTTGCTTTTAATCTCTCCGGCTGTCAGCATAGCATCGTCTTGTAGATTCTGAACGTCAGCATCTACAGTGACCTTGGATGCTAACTCACGCCCCTTTTTCAATACCGCTGTCTCAACCTCACGTGCTACCTCATCTATTTTCCGTTCAATTTTTGCTCGGCTTTCCCGAATGGCAACTGAGTTTCGGCGGAGATGCTCTTGAATTAGTTGGGTCTCCTCCGAAGTTGCCCCTACTTGCTTCAGAGCATTGTCTACTGTCGTCTCAATGACATTCAGTGAAGCCAAGAGACGTCCGTTCAACTTGCGGTCGCGAATTAGATCGTTTAGCTGCTTAACAAACTCGTCGAAGTGACTCAATTGACGTAGTTCGTCCCCAAACTCTTCATCATTTTGCGCCTCAAGGTACTCCTGTGCATCGATAATAGTAAGGCGAACGTCATTCACAGTTAGAGGCTGGATCACAGGCTTCAGGGATTCGATCCACCCCTGCTCGTTACCACCGGATTCCATCTGTCGTTTATTCAGTGTCAGCATCATTTTACCTGCCCGCTCTCGCTCAATTGCAAGCTCACGAAAGGTTTCTCCAATCAAACTATCGAAGCCACTGATTGTGGAGACAAATACCAAGAGATGGGCACGGTCAATGTATCGAAGAGACATTTCATCATGCTCCGGTCGGTCTGCTTTGATACCAGGTGTGTCGACGATCCTCAATCCTTTCCAATGATACACGTTGGGGCTTGAGGTTGTCACCCCTTGGCCAATTTCGATATCGTCTCGTCCAGTAAGTGCTTTTGTAATAGTAGACTTTCCTGCACTATACTGGCCTACGATTGCTATTGTAAGCGGCTCATCCGTTTCAAGATCAGCTAACTCTGCCAGGCTTGCATCTCGGATGTGACCGTACTGCTCTTCTGGCAATTCATGTAGCACATTCCTCACGCTGTCTACGAGATGTACGATTCTCGATTGGTATTTCGCGTATGTTAGTTCTTTCATAGCATTAGGTGGTCTTTAAAGGTTTCTTTCCTGTTGCCATTCGTCAAATGATACAGAAGCGCCTGATGATGCTTTTACCGTTACGGAAGTTTGGAGAAGACGGCTCGCCAACTCTCCATGAACTTTGCAAGCCCTCTCTGTGGTATTCTTAGTTCCTGCTGAAGAAAGAGTAACATTCCACCCATTTGCTTTCTTACGAATACTCTTAGGGTCAACAGATGCTACTGCTTGCCACACCTGCTCCTGAACGGGAATATCTGCCTGAACGATGTCCACCGACTCTCCAAGTGATTCTGCTAAGGCCGTCTGAATGTGGGATGTGGTTGCGCCTTCCACCAGCAATTTCGCTGCTTGTCCTTGCTTGCGCGCAACACGCTCTACAAAAATGAATTCAGATTCTTCAGTGGCGTGGATACGAATCAGATCGTTCATAAAGACGTTCTGGACGCGCGCCCTTGTCTTCTCGACTTCTCTTTGATACTCCTGCATTTCGTTGAGCGCCTGTTCTTGGGCTCGCAGTACTGAGCGTGCACCTCCCTTTATATTCGTCTTGAATGGCTCTCCAATGTTTTTATCAAACCATCTTACTAACTCCCTCTCAACTTTTTGCTCTTTTTTCTTAATTTTACTTTTGAGACGGCGCTTTGCCTCTGTTCTCTTTTTCCGATGTTTCTTACGATCATCAATATCCAACAACCATTTAATTCCACGTATTGCTGTACCCAAAAGTCTAGTTAATCCCCCAGTCACGATAGCAACAACGTCTAAAATAGCTGCGCCAACATCCATTATTGCTCCAGCGTGTTCGCGTTTCAGGTCGGAGATACTGGTTTCGAACTCAAGATCCAATGCTTTTTCATTGAACTCGCTTTGACGAATGTGTTCTTCGACTTTGTTCTTTGCCTCTGTTGCTATTGGTTGTAGCGACTTCTTAACAGAGGACGCGATATCTAAATTCTGGATTTTCTTCTTGAACTTGTAGTCTGCTTTCTTTTGCCCAGCATATCTATCGATGAAGGTGTCAACTTCACTATATAGTTTGTCTTCAAATATATTCTCGACATGTGAGGTTATACGGGCAATAGAACGATCTTCGAAGTCATCAAACCAGGCTTCTAACTTATCCTGCTCTGATTTATCATGCGAGAGCCTTTTGGATAGAGCATTTACCTGTTCATCAAGTTCACTTTGGAGGTTCCGCAAGGTATGAATGAGTTCATCACGATATGCCTGAATGCGGTAGCTCTTTCCATGAGTGCGTGCAACATCTTTTACCGCATCTAACAGGCTATCAATCCGTGACGCCTCTCTGAGAGCTTCTCTCTGACTAATATTGGTTTCATTCCTGGCCAGATATGCAGCATTTGCATGCACAGGCACGATTCGAGCATTTGAGTGACCCAGGTACTTCTGCGACCGCTCTCGAATCTCTGTAACGTGACCAGCCTGCCCTTTCAGTGAAACCGTATCAGTTTTTTGCTTTAAGAACTTCTTGCGACGCACCGGATGATCCACATCGTGTTTCACATTCAACACAAATAGAACTGGCTTATTGCGGTCGCGAAGCCACAAAAACTGCTCGGACTCACTCACCTGAATACTGTCCGAGATAATCATGAATAGGACGAGGTCTGTCCGGTCGATTGCTTTCCAGGCTGTTGATTCATCGTCAGACCCGTCAAATGCGGCAAGACCTGGGGTGTCGAGTAATTGGATACCCTCCCAGTCATAGTTCGTTACTTCTTGGGTCGTCCGTTGCTCGCCCTGACCGATTGTGCTTCCATCCCCTCCTGTGATTGCCTCTCGCAGGGTGCTCTTTCCAGCATTGGTACGCCCAAAGAGGCAAACGGAGAATGTATCATCACTCCTCTTACGTCTGTCCAAAAAGGTTCGCAAACGCTCAGTCTCCACAAATATCTTTTTTGGTAGTTCGACCCGTATGGACCTCACGGCCTCTAATGACTCTCGGGTTGCGAGTTTTTGTTGACGTATTTGATATTCGAGTTCTATTAAGTTGTCTTCAAGTTTCTTGGCATCAGAAGCAATGCGCCGAGATGTCTTAGATGCATAATTGTGTTCACTTTGGCTGACTCGAGCCAAAATTCTTGACAACTCAGAAAGGGACAGTTTGCTATCGGTACTCATTGATTGTACGGAATTTAGATAGGTTTCGACATTTCGACCTCATTGCGATGGGATTGCTGCAAGTTACTCACAGCCATATTACTGTATCGGATCGTTAGCACAAGAGGATTGCTCTCTACTACCTGGCAGATTTCTCCTCGGGATCAACTTATTCGTTCCGTAAACATCACCCATACGTCCACATGGTCGGCCTTGCCATTGACGACACGTTCTGTAGGAACACCGGGCCAATAACCAATGAGGCACGCAAGATTGTTGAGGATTTGTACATTAAAAGAGGATGTGTCATTATGTAATGTACGGCACAGCGTACGAAGAGACAACCCGCTTTACACAAGAATAAGGACTCAACCGGAAATAGAGGGCCTCACAGATCTAATCGCGGTCTTGGCCTCACTTCTCACCCCTCCACCACTGCCCGAATCGGCCCGTAGTCGTTGTTGCGGGCCATCACGAACAGGCAGTCGCCGCCGGAACGCTCGGCCCAGACCTGGCCGACGTTTTCTTTTTCGGTGGTGTCGTCGCCGCTTTCCAGGTGACTGCCTTTGTACTCGACGACCAGCGTGCGTCCGTCGCGGAGTTGACACACGAAGTCGGGGTAGAACTTGTCGGTGGAGGTCTGGAGCCAGAACGCATGCCGCGGCTTCTGTTCGGGATTGCGTACCCAGTGCTTCATCGCAACATGGCTGTCTAAAAACGAGGCACACTTAGCCTCCTCGCCATTCATGTCGCCCACCGTATCGGGACCGTAGTAGTGCTTGTGGAAGGTGTACGGCCCGTCGTAGAGCGCGCGGTACACATATTCGCCCTGGTACTGAAAGACAACCTCAGGTGACACCGTCACTTGGGGCGCAGTGCCGTTGCCGTACAGTAGCGTCTGAAAAGTCTGCTTGTGGGCTTCGCTGCGGTGCGTGCGGATCCGGTTCTCCACGGCCCGCTTCAACCGGTACTTGTCGCGAATGAGCGCATTGAGTTCGTATCCTTGTTCTTCGATAAGGTGACGCTGAATGAGCCGCTCAAGGTAGGTCGTCGCGTCTTGAGGTGTGATGTCCTGATGCGGAATCGACCGGTCGAGCCAGGCCACGAGGTTCGCCACCGTCCAGTCGCTGTTGTCATCAAGGAGGGCCAACTGCCGTTGGATCGGCCCCATCGAGGCGATGCGGATTTTTCCGTCGTCGTCGGTGTCGATGGTGCCGCGCTGGCCTTCGGGGCGCGTTGGCGTGTAGCCCGGCAGCTTTGGTCTGAAGTCGGAGAGCGACCACGGACGGTCCAAGATGTGCGTTTTCTCGAACACATCGAGCGTGCCGTTGTCCTCAATCGCGAGTTGGGGCACAGCGAAGGGCTCCGCTTCCCGCTCCACGGGTGGTACCGGGCGCTGGCCTTGCTCTTCTCGTATGGTGCGATACGCCGCATCCACCTGATCTTGCGCCTCAGCATCGCCCTCGAAGCAGGTGTTCAGCATCTGGCGATCGGTTTCGTTGAGCGGCCCCTGATACGTGAGCGTCTGCGCATCGGTGTCCACGTCAACCGCGCCCTCGGGCTCGTCCGGGAGGGCGTTTAGGTCGGGCGCTTTGTTGTAGGTGATGGTGACGTTTGCAGTTGGCGCAGCGCGCCCGGCATCCTGCTGGTCGTCGAAAAGCGGCCCGTAGCCGCGGTCGGGGTCCTGCTGCCGTCGTAGACTTTTCCGGACGAGCGTGTCGGCTTCCTGACGCTCAAATCCATTCTGCACAAGTACATCGCGCACGCTGGTCAGCGCTTCCGAAAACTCGTCGTTTGCGCCGAACGCGTATGCTTTGTTGAGCGCCTCGTGCTGTTTGCGCGTTACGTTGGGCATCCGGAGCACGCGGCCCACGATCTGTTCGATAGCCTGATTCGACCGCATGGCCGCCACCGAACAAAGCACATAGGCAAACGGGCAGTCCCACCCCTCGCCCAGCTTCTGCACAGTGATGGCGTATCGGATGGGGCATGAGGGATCCGAAAGGTCGACGCCTTCCAGATCGTTGTGGCTCTTGTACTCGATGGCGATCTGCTCATCGGGAATCTGGAAGTCTTCGCGCAGCGCATTGGCCACCACGTCGGGCGTCAGTGGATCGCTACCTCGGGCCGATTCGGCTTTGATGAGCATGATGGGCCGGATGTACTCGCCGGTGGCGTTGCGTTCTTCTTCGGCGACGGACTCCAGGTGGTCGCGCTGCTCAATGGCAATGCCCAGCAACTCCTTCCACGGCTGCTTCACCGTAAGCTCAATGGGCAGCTTGATCATATCCTCGGCCTTGAGTTCAGCCGCTGACACGCTCGTAAGCACGTTGCTGGGACGCTCATCCAGATCGGGCGTGGCGGTGAACTCGATGATGCACGACGGCGCAAAGCGGCGCAGCGTCTCAAATGAAAGCGGCGTGCGTGCATTGTGGGCTTCATCCACAATCACAATCGGATGCCGCAGCCGCAGCACGTTGGCCAGCGAGCGCTTGGGCGTGCCGTCGTCGAACGCCTCCAGATGATGCGTCTGCTCGGGCGCAAGATCGCTAAAGTGATCCATGAGCGCGCCGGCATCCTCATACACTTTGCGCCCTTCAGTTTCGGTGATCCGAAAGGATTGCATCGTCGCCACAATGACGGTGGTGGCGGTGTCGAGGGTGGCGCGGTTGACTTCCAGCGCATCCGATACACTCATTACGCGCACCGACGGAGCGTGCTGCTCCAGCGCACGGCGGTACGGATGCCCCGGTGTCTGCAGCGCCTCGATAGTCTGCTCCAGAATCGTGCTCGTGGGCACGAGCCAGAGCACCACCGACCGGTCGACCCCGAGCAGGTCGTTGGTGGCGGTGCCCACGGCGTGCGCGGCCACGTACGTTTTGCCGCCGCCTGTTGGAATACGGATGCACACGTACGGCATCCCCTCAAAACCGGACACCGGCTGGTACGGCACCCGCTTGCCCAGCGTGCGCCCGGTAATCTCGTAGTAGGCGCTATCAGCCGGGTGATCGCTGTTAGCATCTTCCAGGTCGTTGACGAGTCGAAAGTAGTCGCGCAGATCGGTAAGAGCTTGCTGCTGGTAGTCTTTAAGCTGAAACATGGGCTGGGGGGATGCGGAGGTGGAGCGGCGAGGTGCGGGCTATGCTGCACGGACGTCATACGGGATCTGCCGAAAGATGACGCCGTGTTGGTTGCAGGCGGTTTCGCTGACCCGGCAGGCTACGCCGTACACGATTTTGGGACCGGATGTGCCGTTTGTGGGCAGGTCGTTCAGCACGCTGCGGGTGAGCACGTTGCCGCCTTCGGGACGCGCATCGCCCAGTACGCCGTTGTACAGCAGGTAGATGGCCATGCCATCGTGCTGGCTTACGAGCGGTGGATTCATGTCAGCATCGGTGGGAAGCGGGGCACCGGTTTCGGCATAATGGATGTGCCGCGCCAGGTCGTCGTACGCTACGTCGCGGCGGACCGTGCCGTTGGCGTCCATCAGAACCGGGCCCAGCGTGGCGTAGCGCATCCCGCTGCCGAGTCCGTCTTTGCGGTCGGTGACTTTCGTTTCGCCGGTAAGCGTGAACACGCCGTCATCCATCGAGCGCCGGATTTTATCGAAGTCGTCGTCATGCTTCTGTTTGATGGCTTCGCTTTCTTCGTAGATCTCGGCCCCTTTTTTCATATCGCGCACGCCAATCGAGCGCTCCATGAGCGTGGTCTTTTCGGTGCCTTCGTAAGCGTAGCCCTCGGTGGCTCGCTTCAGGCGCTGCAAGGTGACGTTCTCGGCGACGTCTTCTTCCAACTCCACCAGGATGAACCGGCGGTCGTAGCCATCGGCAGCGTTTTTCTTGAGGACCGCGTGCCCGGTCGTGCCCGTCCCCGCAAAGCTATCCAGCACCAGATCGCCCGGATCGGTCGCAATCTCCAGAATGCGTTCGATGAGACGGGTGGGCTTGGGTGTCACAAACACATCGCCCGAGGAATCGAAGTCGCAGATCTCAACCAACTCTTTCTTCGCTTCTTGCGTATGGCCTACCTCGTCGTACGTCCACAGGGTTTGCGGGACAAGGCCACTCTTCACATCTTTCAAGAATCGCTTTAGACGAGGCACATTACCCCCGTCTTCTCCCCACCAGATCTGGTTATCGGCATCCAACTTTTGGAGCTTCTCTTTCGAGATTCGCCAGTAAGTTCCCGTAGGTGGGCCGTCGATTACCCTTCCAGATGGCGTTTCGACCGGATAGACTCCTTTGCTGTAAGGATTGCGAGCCAGGAGGTTATCAGAGGCCCACGGCCCACGCGGATCGTCATCAGGATTGCTGTATCGATCATCCTGCTCAGCACTACGCGGCAGCAGATTGCGATCCCAGTTCTCTTTATCCTTCGCGTAGACAAGAATATAATCGTGATCGGAGGAAAAATACCTGGCGGAGTTCTTCGGCGCAAAGTTTTTCTGCCAGATCACCGTATCCACAAAGTTCTTCCGACCAAAGATCTCATCGAGGAGGGCGCGGGCGTGGTGTACCTCATTGTCGTCGATACTCATCCAGAACGAGCCGTCGGTGGCCAGCAGTTCATGCAGGAGCATGACGCGTGGATACATCATGCAGAGCCACTTGTCGTGGCGCGAGAGGTCTTCGGCCTCCTTGCCCACGGTTTCGCCGAGCCAGCGGCGCATCTGCGGGCTGTTCACGTTGTCGTTGTAGGCCCAGCCCTCGTTGCCCGTGTTGTACGGCGGATCGATGTAGACACACTTCACCTGTCCGGCGTAGTACGGAAGCAGCGCCTTCAGCGCCACCAGGTTATCGCCCTGCACGAGCAGGTTATCGGCATCGGGGGCGCCCACCGCGCGGGCGGCGTTTTCGCGCAGCAGCCGAAACGGCACCTCCTGATGATGGCTACGAACAGCGTCTTTGCCAATCCAATTGAGCGCGGGCATAGCGGTTGGATGTGCGGGGGTATTGTGCGTGTGGAATCATGTAACATACCGAGCGCCCATGCTTGCATCAACCGCACACAAAGACCATGCATGATTTTCTAATGGCTCAAACGAAAGACCTGACAGGTCTCCGAGACCTGTCAGGTCTAAATTGTAATGCTGCCGTGGTACCGTCCGTTCACTTCCATCGCTTTCTTTCAAGCCTCACCCACCTGTTAAGGCGGGTGCTATGAACTTTCGTACAACGGATGGCAATGCGGTCTTGCTCTTTCAATCCTCACCCTCCCGTTAAGGAGGGTGCTATGGTACCTGCTGTAACATCCTGGTTTTACAGCGTATTTCAGGGCCGTTTTCGCGAACCCCCGCCGGTTTTCGCACTGATAGGGGGTCGCGATTGCTCTTTTTGGGTTGCTTGGTATAGCTTGCACGAGAACATCCCACGGCAGATCCGTGCGAGAACACCGTTCACTCACGCCGCAATAGATCATGTGGGCTTGCTCTACCAATGGTTGGTTTCAAACGCAAGACCTGACAGGTTTCAAAAACCTGTCAGGTCTAATCTGCGAATTCGGCCTTGCTTGGATCTGAACGCTGCCGGGCGGGGTAATTGTTGTGGCAACACATCACATTACCCAGGATCGCTCTTTCGTCATGTCCACGCAGATGCCACTACAGCCCGGGCTGTTCTACCATGTCTACAACCGGGGGATTAACGGAGCCAACATCTTTCGGGAAGCGCGCAACTACCGCTATTTTCTGGAGCGGTACGCCCACCATGTTATGCCCGTCGCCAAAACGTACGCCTACTGCCTGATGCCCAACCATTTTCATCTGTTGGTTGCTATGCGATCGGCGAGTCTGCAGGGGGGCCACGCGTCCGAGCCCCTTCCCTTTCATCGCTGCTCGCAGGCCTTTGCCAACCTCTTCAATGGATACGCTAAGGCCATCAACAAGGCGTACGGGCGCACCGGCAGCCTCTTCGAACGGGCGTTTCACCGCATCGCCGTTGACAGCGACCGCTATTTCCAGCAGCTTGTCTGCTACATCCATCAAAACCCAGCGCGCCACGGCTTCGTGGCCGACTTTCGCACATGGCCGCACTCCTCGTATGCTGCCCTTCAAAGCGAAGCCCCCACGCACCTTGAGCGCGAATTCGTACTGGAGCACTTCGGTGGACGCAACGCCGTTCGCCAGGCGCATCGTGTAAATGCCGACATGCCCGATGCGCTTACCGACCTTTCGTTCGAGGCGAAGGTGGATAAAGACAGTTTATAACAAAAAAACCTGACAGGTCTCCAAGACCTGTCAGGTTTAATCCTCTCGGAGCTAGAATGCGGCTCCGTAGATCAACCTGTAGCTGCGTAACGAGACTATCTTCATTTCTTTGACCTCCACATCCAACAGCTTTGGTTCTATTCGTTGACAACGACATCGTCCTCAAGTTGGCTGCCTGGGACCTGTGGAGATCGTTGCGGGCCGCATTTGAACCTCCTTCGGTGGATATCGGGGTATTAGCCCTCCGCCTAACAACGACGCATGCGGAGTTGGTATCAGGTCTTGCTAACAAAGAGGAACCATACCAGTATTAAGCATCGTGGTAGCGCCACTCGGCACGCACTCCCTTGCCAAATGGCTGACACAATCATGTCGCGCACTCCGCTCCCTTCAGCCGCAGAACAGGCTACAGCTCCCGATGCCTCTCCGATGGAGGCGATCGCGCTCATTCGGGAGGGCGTGCCGTCGGAGGTTCTCACGCATATCAAGCAGGCGCTGGATCTTACGGATGCCGAGCTTGCGCGCGTCGTGCGTATTCCAAAGCGTACGCTAACGCGCCGCAAGAAGGACGGGGTGCTGCGTCCCGATGAGTCGGAACGGGCGCTGCGGATTCTTCGGCTGGTGCGTCATGCCAAGGCGGTGTTTGGCACGACCGAGGATGCCCGTGCGTGGATGCACGCGCCCAACATGGCTCTGGGCGATGAACCGCCGCTTCAGTTTGCGGATACCGAGCCCGGCGCCCGGCGCGTCGATCAGCTGCTCGGACAGATCGAGCACGGTGTGGCACTGTAGCGCATTGCTTGCTCTCTTGCATATCTCTGCCGCGTTTGACGTATCGTTACCTGTTGTGACTGAATCGATTACCGCATGGCACATCACGCAGGCCCAATATCAGGATACGGCCTTCAGCGGGGCCGGCGGTCTGGTGGGCGATGGGAACGGGACTTGACAGTACAAGATCAATTTCGTAGAATCTGATGTGCAAATCTTCGCGCTATCGTGCAGTGAAAGCGGTTCCAGCAAAGACGCACACCGGGTTCCACTCCATCTCAACCAAGGCAAGAGGCAAACCATGGCCAATACGTACGAGGAAGTCTATCAGCACTCGATTGAGGACCCTGAGGGATTCTGGAGCGAGGTCGCAGAGGATGTGCACTGGCACAAGAAGTGGGATCAGGTGCTCGACACGTCTGATGCGCCGTTCTACCGCTGGTTTGTCGGCGGTAAACTCAACACCTGCTACAACGCGCTGGATCTGCACGTAGACCGGGGGCGCGGCGACACGGTCGCGCTGATTTACGATAGCCCCGTCACCGCCACCATCAAAAAATACACGTACGCCGAGCTGCGCGATGAGGTGGCCCGGTTTGCGGGTGTGCTTGCCGAGCAAGGCGTGGGTAAGGGCGACCGGGTGGTCATCTACATGCCGATGATTCCCGAGGCGGCCATTGCTATGCTGGCCTGTGCGCGTATCGGAGCCGTGCACTCGGTGGTATTTGGCGGGTTCGCGGCCAAGGAGCTGGCCACGCGCATCGACGACGCTAACCCGAAAGCCATTGTGTCTGCGTCATGCGGGATTGAAGGCTCGCGCATCATCGAGTACAAGCCGCTCCTCGACAAAGCCATTACGCTGTCTGAGGTCGAACCGGAGACCTGCATCATCTTCCAGCGTCCGCAGGAGACGGCCTCGCTCGTTGCGGGCCGCGACCACGAGTGGCGTGCGCTGATGGCGGAGGCCGCTCCTGTAGGCTGCGTGCCCGTAGCCGCCACCGATCCGCTTTACATTCTCTACACCTCGGGCACAACCGGAAAGCCCAAGGGCGTGGTGCGCGACAACGGCGGGCATGCGGTGGCGCTAAAGTGGACCATGAAGGCGATCTACGACATCAACGAGGACGATGTCTGGTGGGCGGCCTCGGACGTAGGCTGGGTGGTAGGGCACTCGTACATCGTATATGCGCCGCTCTTTAAGGGATGCACCACTGTGCTCTTTGAAGGGAAGCCGGTAGGCACCCCCGATGCGGGCGTGTTCTGGCGCGTGATCTCGGAGCACAACGTAAAGTGTATGTTCACCGCCCCCACTGCCTATCGCGCCATCAAGCGGGAGGATCCGAAAGGGAGTCTGATCAACGACTACGACATCTCTAATTTCGAGATTCTCTTCCTGGCAGGCGAGCGCTCCGATCCGGATACCATTCAGTGGTCTGAGAACAACCTGGGCGTTCCCGTCATCGATCACTGGTGGCAGACCGAAACCGGCTGGGCCATCGCTGCCAACTGTATGGGATTGCATCACTTCCCGGTTAAGTACGGGTCGGCCACCAAAGCGGCACCGGGGTGGGATGTGCGGGTTATGGGTCCCAACGGCACGCCGAGAGGGCCTGGTGAAATTGGTGACCTTGTCGCCAAACTTCCACTTCCTCCCGGCACGCTCAGCACGCTGTACAACGCCGAATCCCGCTACAAGGAGGCCTATCTGCAGGAGTTTCCGGGTTACTACAAAACGGCTGATGCGGGCTACATCGATGCGGATGGCTACATCCATGTGATGGCGCGTACGGACGACATCATCAACGTGGCCGGGCACCGCCTGTCTACGGGTGCGATGGAAGAAGTGTTGGCCGACCATCCAGACGTAGCCGAATGCGCGGTGCTCGGTGTTGCAGATAGGCTGAAGGGTGAGGTGCCCGTTGGCTTTCTGGTGCTCAACGCGGGAGTTGACCGCGACCCGCAGGAGGTGGTCGAGGAGGTGATTCAGATGGTGCGCGACCGTATTGGTCCGATTGCCTCGTTTAAGAAGGCGACCGTCGTTAAGCGGCTGCCCAAAACGCGATCTGGGAAGACGCTGCGCGGCACCATCCGAAAGATCGCGAACAAACAGCCGTACAACGTTCCTGCAACCATCGACGACCCGAGCATTCTCGACGAGATGGCCAATGCGCTCGAAGAGATCGGCCTAGCCAAGGGCCGCGACGAGGAGGCTTCCTGATTTAGGAGCGCTGTTCGCGTGTTCATCCGCCGCTCGATCGATCAGCGCCTGCTGAGCGTCGGGGAGATGGTTCCACCGAATGCCATTCGGCGGCTACATGGGCCTCCTCCGTCGGCCTTCGCTCACAGCGCCACGTCGGTCGCAGGCTCCCTCCTCGCGATGACAATTTCGAACCCTAACATTCAACCGTGACAGAGTACTTTGGACTGTCACACCTGAATTTTCAGGAAACGCTTGAGCTATCAACACCCATAGTCATCTCGGCCAAGGCGCTCACAGCGCCCCAGAGCCGGGATCTCCCCTGACAACGCAGCTTGAATCATTGACCTCGCACAACCTGAACTCTGACGTGTGACACAGCACCATATCGCTTACTCATGTGGGCCATGGTTGAGTAAATCAGCCCCCAACAAAAAATAGCCCCTCCGTTGGTTGCCGGAGGGGCTACGCGTTGCGCGGTGTATAGAAAGACAGAGGGAGTCCTACAAGATTGCGTTAGAAGGACGTCTTCACACCCACAAGGAAGGTGCGGGGCATGCCCGGACGAAGGCCAGCTGTGCGACGTGCTACCGCGTACTCGTTGTCGGCCAGGTTGCGCACGCTGCCAAAGATGCTGGCGTTCGACGACAGTGCATACTCGGCCGACACGTCCATGATGAAGTGGCTCTCGATGCGCTCATTTGGAGCCGGCGATCCAGTGCCTGCTACAGTGCGCACTTCGTCAACGAACCGTCCGGTAAGGCGCAAGTCCAGGCCGCGCAGGTCTTCAACGCCAATGTTGGCCGCCAACTGATGCGCGGGCAGGTACGGCAGCGTAAAGCCGTCCTCGACCTCGCCCCAGGCCCCAAAGTCGCTATCGAATGTGTTCTGAAATTCCGCATTATTGTAGGTGTAGGTCACTTCAAGCGGAATGGAGAAGGAGGTGTTTAGCGCCATGCCTAGATTGTAGGCGCCGGTAAACTCAAGGCCAAAGACCCGTGCTTCGCCTCCATTAAACGTATCTCCCGAAGGATCGCCGCCGATTGCAGCCAGGTCGCGTCCGAGTAGATTGGTGTAGTCGTTGTAGAAACCCACCAATTCAGCACGTAGTCCCTGGGCGTCGTAGCGCGTCCCAAGTTCGTAGTTGATGCTATTTTCGGGCTCGGCCTCGGGGTTTGTTCCAGGCACAGCGAATCCGCGGTGTACTCCTGCAAAGGCCGACCATGCCGGGTTCAGGTCGTAGTCTACACCAATTCCGGGAATCAGTACCGTGACGTTGTTTTCTTCGACGTTCGTGGGGCTGGCGGTGCGTGCACGCCCTTCTTCCGTATCGGTAGCCCATTCGGTGCGCGTAAGCGTCATGTCCTCTACGCGCAAGCCAGGGGTCACCTGAAGCGGACCACGTTCAAGGGCGTACTCAACGTATCCGACCCAGGTCGTGGCGTCTTGAATCCGGTTGCTTTCTTCGCCGGGGATGCCTTCGCGTTGCAACTCCATCACGCCGCGATCGGCCATGCGGAAGTCATCTTCCCATTGAAAGCGGTTGATTTCATCTTCGTGATAGCGTCCGCCAACTTCAACATTGTGCGTAAAGCCGGCTGCGTCGAAGTTTACTCCGATAGCCGTTTGAACCCCCATCGTATAGTACTCGCGGTTGTTGTTTTTCACCAACAGAGCTCCTCCTGTTTGTTGGCCGCGTGTAATGCGCAGTTCGTCCTCATACTCATTTGGATTGGCTAGAATGCTGCTTATTCCAACGCCGTTTACCGAATCCAGCTTGTACCAATTGCGCTGAAAGTCGGTGCGGTACAGCGTGGTGGTGATATCGAGGCCCGACGTTGGTTGAATGACGTGCTGTGCCTGTAGTCGTTGATGGTCGGTGTCGATTACATCTAATTGCGACCCTGCGTAGCGCATGAACGGAGACGAAGCAAAGTCGGCATCCGTGAGTCCCAGATACGTTTCGTTCGACGTTTCAACCGTTGTTGATGCGGTTAATGTAAGCGATTGCGGGATGCGGGCGCCTTCGCTGGTGTTCACCCGTGCCTTGGCCAGATAGTCTTGCTTATTGAAGCCGGTGTTGAAGTCAAGTCCCGCGTTTGCATTTGCAAATCCATCAATCGACTTAAATCCATCGGCTTGTGACTGGAACGTTTCTACGACAAAGCCAAAATTTTCAAAGGAGTCGCCGGCATAGGCGTGGAGCTGGCGTTCTTGGTCACTCCCGGCCATCGCATTTACGCGGCCACTGAACTCTTCGGAGATCGGGGTCGAGATGAAGTTAAGCGCTCCGCCTGTGGTGTAAGGGCCCGTTTTGATTTGGCTAGACCCTTTTCGGATTTCCACAGCGTGGGCGCGTCCCATGGTGGGGAAGTAGTATGCGGCGGGGGCAGAGTATGGAGCAGGAGCAGCGAGCACACCATCTTCCATGACAGTGATTTTCGATGTCCGCGAGGTGCCCGTCCCACGCATCCCGATGTTTGGACGCAGTCCGTATCCCTCTTCCTCGGTTGTGTACACCCCGGGGACGCCATCAAGCAGACGATGGATGTCGGTGTATTCGTGGACGCTAAGCTCTTGCGGGCCAATGTATTGAGCTGATCCTGGAATGTTGTCAATACGTTGCAAGCCTCCGGTGAGCGAGGTGCGTCGTACGAGTATTTCAGACAAGCCAACAGCCGACTCCGTCAGCGTAAAGGTGCGCGTTTCGGTTTGGCCCGCCTCTAACGTTACAGTATCTGTGATGGGCTCAAACCCAACGACAGATACTTCAATCGTATACGTGCCGGGGGCTATCTGAAGCTGAAAGGCTCCGTCGGCGTTGGTCGCTGTGCCTTGGGTACGATCGTCGTCTTCAGACAGAGCAACGACGTTGGCGCCAGTAAGGGGCGTTCCATCTTCGGCCTCTACAGTGCCTTCAAGAACGGTGTTAGATTGGGCATACGCGGAAAAGCCCGAACTGCCGACCCCAGCCCATCCGATCACCAATGCTATGGTGACAGCAAGGGCTTTCCACGCGTATAGGGGAGTGTGTCTCTGAAGTCTCATGGGGAACCAAGTGATAAAACGAAAACAACGTAGGTAATTAGGTGAGAACGTGGTGAGCGCGGGGTGGGACTGCTCACATCATTGCTTTTGCAACATACAGGCTTATTTAGACTTATTCTACATAAGCTTGTGACTATGTAGTGAACTGTATGTGATGAGGGGGGGAGGGAGGCATGCAGAGTGTGAGAATGCTGATTCTGGGAGCACGCCCGCAGCCGATAGGTTGAAGCCATGCACTGTGTACATGACTTCAAATAACGCTATTATACTATGACGATTGCCCCAGTAGAGAGCGAAGCCGATTTTGAAGCGGCCCGTTCAATTCGTCGTGCGGTTTTTATTGAGGAGCAGGGTTGTCCGCCGGAAGAGGAGTGGGATGGCCACGATGCTACGGCACGTCATGTAATCGCTCGTACAGATGATGGAGCGGCCGTGGGTACAGCTCGGTGGCGTACAGTGCCACATGATGAGGTGTTGGTTGCCAAGCTAGAGCGATTTGCTGTGCGTACGTCGCACCGGGGACAAGGCATTGGAGAGGCGTTGGTGCGCTATACGATTTGTGAGGCGGTGCAAGCTGGGTTTACCACGCAGAAGATCCACGCCCAAGATCACCTTGAAACGTACTATGCCCGCTTCGGCTTTGCTTCTACAGAGAAGCGTTTCACCGAAGCGGGCATACCGCACGTTGAGATGATACGTCGGGCTAACGCGTCATCGCCTTCATCGGGAAGGCCGACCTCGTTAGCTACGGGCGGAATTGAGTCCGCCGAGTAAAGGGGGTTAGGCGTCGTCTTCACCGTTTCCCATTTCGACCACATTCGGGTTGATACGCACAGTGGCTTGCTCCATCAACTCGTCAACAGCACCTTCGTAAGCGTCTTGACGGTCGGTTTGCGTGAGCGCTTCTTGTGCTTCGTCGGCAGGCAGGGGCTCGCCGGCGTCGGTCAGTTCAATGACGTGAAAGCCAAAGTCTGTGCGTACAGGCTCCTGGGTTAGGTCGCCTTCTTCGGAGAGGTCGTCAAAGACGGCATCGGCGAAGGGCTCAACCATTTGGTTACGCCCGAACATGCCGAGGTCGCCGCCCTGGTCGCCACTTGGGCCCTCGCTATACTCACGAGCCAACTCAGCGAAGTCTTCGCCGTCGTTAATCCGGTCAATCAGATCTTGTGCGCGCTGGCGTGCGTCTTCAACCGTCTCGTCGTCGGCATCCGGGCCAACTTCAATGAGGATGTGACGGGCGCCAACTTGGCGTTGCTCTTGAGCATAGGCTTCAATCTCTTCCTCTGACGGTTCTGGCATGTCAGCGGTAAGGTCGTCGAGCAGGGTCTGCACACGGACTTGATCAGACATAGACTCACGCAAGTCGGCCTCGGTCATGCCAGCTTGTGCAAGAGCGTCTTCAAAGTCTTCTTCACTTGGATATTGCGCACGCTGCTGGTCGAGCATGGCATCGATCTCTGCCTCGTCCGCTTCTACGCCACGATCATCAATTTCACCGAGCAGGATATGGTTGACCACCTGCTGTTCTATAGTGTTTTGGTGGAGAGCCGCTATCTGCTCTGGATCTTGCTGGTCGGGGGGCATGCCTTGCATGGCCATTTGCATTTGTTGCTCAAATGCTTGCACCGTTAGCGTATCGGCGCCAAAGTCTGAAGATACGATTACCGCAATATCATCATCGTCTATGTCTGCTTCGACAGTGTACGGTGTGCCGTTATCGGCGCTGTTGTTCGCTGTGTCAAGATCTTCGCATCCGGCTAGCAGCAAAACAGCCGCAAGTAGGCCGCCAAGCAAGCTAACAGGACGGAAAAAAGAATGTAGGGTAGTCATAAATCGAGGATTGAACAAAGGGAGAATAACCGAACAGATGCGTTACATCCGAGGCGGTGCGGGAAGTGCATGCACGCTCCCCTTACGAAGGTGTTTCTCTACCGGGTGGTATGCGGACTATTAACCCACGGGCCCATCAGACGTTACGCAGGAGCCGGTGCTCTTTACAGAAGTTGTTCGCTTTGTGAACGAGATGCAAGAACGTAGTTCAAATTGGGTGAACCCGAAACCTTGTCTTATTGCCTGCTGTTTAGGCGACTGAAATTAAGACACGGTCTGCTACAGACCGTGCCGCTTCCCCTCGAGGCGCCGACCTTCCCTCCCCCCCGAGGTCGGTGCCTCATTTTTGTTTCCCCCTCTTTTCTATTCTATAATTGACGTGTGACACGAGCGAAGCGAGATCCCGGATCAGGTCTGGGACTGACGAACGCAGTGAGTAAAGATATCCCCCGAAATGGGCAGGGCTGTTAGTTGGGCAGTAGATGTTGAACGTCGAGGAGATGGTTCCACCGAATGCCATTCGGCGGCTACATGGGCCTCCTCCGTCGGCCCTCGTTCACCATGACAGGTGTTTTGTTATTATCATTGGTCAGGCTGTCACTTCCCCTGAACTCCAACATTGACCTGTAACACAGCACTATTGCTCTGTCATAGGTCAATCTTCGGGTAACACATGTACCCTCTAACGCACCCAGAACTAACTCACGTCCTTGTCATTGCGAGCGGAGCGAAGCGCCCCGACCGCAGGGAGGAAGTGCTCCTGGGGTGCAATCTCATTGCTGCCAGACCGGATGTAGCTGCCCAATCAACGGCATGAGATCGCCGCGTCAGTCGCAGGGCTCCCTCCTCGCGATGACAAGTTTGGACCCTAACAATCACGTGTAACA
The DNA here is from genome assembly GCF_055379935.1 of Natronotalea proteinilytica. Classification (NCBI taxonomy): domain Bacteria; kingdom Pseudomonadati; phylum Rhodothermota; class Rhodothermia; order Rhodothermales; family Salisaetaceae; genus Natronotalea; species Natronotalea proteinilytica. The sequence continues at coordinate 1,313,333 of NZ_AP043947.1, forward strand.
CAGCACTTATTGCAAGGTAATTGCGTATACCTTGCCCTCGCCCTGTGGAGGGACCCAGCTTACCAGCGCAATCCCCTGATCGAGCGCCAGATCCGTTCCAAAGTCCAGTCGTCCCACATCGATAATCGTGTGCTGTTGCCACGTGTCGTTCTCGGCGCGTCGAAATACATACACTACACGGTCGATGTTTACGTCTTGCTGCAACTGTTCATCATAGCCTGTAATGAGGGCCCAGTCGTCATGCACAGCAACAGCTGACCCAAACGCGCCATCTTCGTATGGCACACGGGGCGTAAGCGTTTGCAGTTTATTCCAAGCACCGCCGTCGGTTTGCTTGTAGAGTGTGGCGTGTCCCGACCGATTTGAGCCAGCGCGGCGCTCGCCAACGAGCATGTGCGAACCGTGCAACGAAACAGGAACAGAGAAGTCATCCATGTCAGGAAGAACTGTAGCGGTGATCCAATCGCCTGTAGATTCCTCTCGCTCGAAAATGTGGACCTCACCTAAGGCGTCGGCAAAGTACATCGGCGCTGATACGGCGATCCGGTTGCCATAAGCGGATAGGGTGCCGCCAAGGATGCCTCGCTCTACAGGACGTTCGGATGTGAGGCGCGCTTCGCGGTTCCACCCTTCTGTTTCCGCGTCGTACGTGAATACGTACACCGCCCCTCCGAAGGTGCCCTGGTAGTCGCCTCGGGTTGACACTACTGCGTGGCGCTCGGTAAGCGCGACATCAGCGGCGAAGGCGCCTTCCTGGACATCGTTTTCCCCAGTGAGGGCAGCGGTCTGCTCCCAGTCTGTACCGCGACGCTCGAAGACGAAGGCGGCATCGGGTTCGGGCGTCGCAAAAAACTCGGCAGAGGCGCTAATGAGGGCTCGATCTCCGTGAAGCGCGACAGCATTGCCAAAAAACGCGTTTTCGCGGCAAGGGTCTGGGGTGATGCGTGCTACGGCCTCCCAGGTGCCCCACTCCGGATCTCGTTCGTACACGTATGCCGCTCCTGAGTCGGGGCCGCACACCTTCTCTTCTGGTGCACCTACAATCGCCCGGTTTCCATCCATTGCAATGGCCTCGCCAAACGCAAGCGCATCCACCGTATCGGGCGGTGCCAGAGACGTAATCTGTGCCTGGGCCCCAAACGGAGCGCCGAGGAGCAAGACGAATAGTGCAGCGATACGTGCAATCATAGAGGCTAAGAGCAGTCAAGCAAGCAGTCGGGTCTTGAACAAAGGCGATACCCCTACGTCATCGCAAAAGCGGGTACGATACCAGACGCGCCGCCGCGCAGATCCACTTAACTGGCGTCTAATGCCATTACGTGTTCGGTGAGGGCCTCCCAGGTGGCATACAGTTCATCTAACTTGGCATCGACCTCCTGATACGCAGCAGCCAGCTCTTGCATTTCTCCATCGGCCAACTCTTCGGGCATGCTCATCCGCGATTCGAGGGATTCCTTTTCGTCTTCCAGTTCCATAATCGCCGTTTCCGTTTCATCCATTTTTTGGCGCACCTGGTACGAGTTCAGGTCGCTAAACGCATCATCCGGACGTTCAGGGGTGTTGGGGGCGGTTGTTTTTTCGCGGTGGTTGTCTTTTGATTCAGAGGACTCGGAAGCGGAGGATACGCCATTGGACGAGGCGGGGGTGTCGGGAAGGGCGCTGGCGCTTCCGTGCTCCACCTGCCATTGCATTTCCGAGTAGCTGCCGTGGAAAATGCGCACATCGCCGCCTCCTACACGCCACACGTGACTACAGACCTGGTCGAGGAAGTAGCGGTCGTGGCTCACAATGATGCAGGTGCCGCTGTACTGTTGGATGGCCTCAATCAGCACGCCCTTCGATTTGATGTCGAGGTGGTTGGTCGGCTCGTCCAGGATCAGCACATTGGCGGGAGAGAGCAGCGTACAGGCCAGCGCGACCCGGCTTTTTTCGCCTCCCGAAAGCATGTTGATTTCTTTGAACACGTCGTCGCCGGTAAACAGAAACGCCCCCAGGAGCGTGCGTAGTTGGGTATCGGGTGTGCTGGGGGAGACGCCCCGTACGGTTTCCATGATGGTAGTGTCCATGGGGAGGGCATCGGCCTGGTGCTGCGCGAAGTGGGCAAGCTGTACGTTGTGGCCCTCGGTGCGCGTCCCCTCAAACGGCTCTGTGCCTTGAAGCATGCGCGCCAGCGTCGACTTTCCGGCTCCGTTCGGTCCCACAAGCGCAATCGTTTCGCCGCGTTCAACGGCGAGCGGACCGGCATTGTCGAAGACGCGAATCGGGCCGTTTTCGCCGGCATAGGTTTTCGAAAACGAGGAGAGTTCTAACACCACGCGGCCCGAGCGGGGTGGGTCGGGAAAGCGGAACGAGATAGTGTCCTCTTCATCCGGAGGAGGCGGAATGCGTTCCATCTTCTCCAGCTTCTTGATGCGACTTTGCACCTGGGCGGCCTTGGAGGCATTGTAGCGGAAGCGCGCGATAAACTCTTCAATCTCGTTGATGCGCTTCTGCTGGTTCTCGTACTCGGCTCGCCACTGGGCCCGTCGCTCTTTGCGCGCCTCCAGATAGTAGGAGTATGACCCGTCATACAGGCTGAGCCGTCCGCGCGTTAGCTCGGCAGTTTGGGTGACCATGCGGTCGAGCACGTAGCGGTCGTGACTCACCAGAATAACCGTGCCCTCGTAGCTGTGCAGGTAGTCTTCGAGCCACGCAATGCTGTCGATGTCGAGGTGATTGGTGGGCTCATCGAGCAGGAGCAGGTCCGGGCGTTGCAGCAGCAAGCGGGCCAGCGCTACCCGCATGCGCCATCCTCCCGAAAACGACTTGAGTGGACGATCCATGTCATCGGGGGCAAAGCCGAGGCCGGCCAAGGTGGCTTCGGTTTGCGAGCGGATGCGATGGGCATCGCGGGCGTTGAGCTGTTCCTGTACCCGATTGAGCTGGTTCAGCAGTTTGGCATAGCGGGCGCTTTCATAGTCAGTTGCTGCTTCAAGCGCCGCGGTAATCTCCTCCTCACGGTTTTCGAGGGCCAGGACTTCATCGAATGCTTTCAAGGCAGCTTCGCGAATCGTCTGCTCGCCCGGCTGTTCGTTCAGGCTCTGCTCCAGGAATCCTACGGTGGTCGCGCCGCGATCGACGCGTCCTTCAGCAACGTCTTGGCGTCCTGCAATAACACGCAGCAGGGTGGACTTACCGGCTCCGTTTGGACCCACCAACCCGATGCGTTGCCCCTCCGTGGGGATGCTCCACGACAGATCACTAAAGATGGGGGTGCCGCCTAAGACAACGGAAATGTTTTGTAGTTGGATCATGCCTGGGGATGGTAGCGCACCGATGAGTAGAGAACAACAGTAGAGGCGGAGCCGGGGCGATTCAAAAAACCCCATTCGTACGAGCACGGCCGTACGAATGGGGCGCAAAAGAGGCAAGCAGCGCGGCGCGGGTACAGGTCGGGGAAGAAGAACCTCTTCTTCGACAATGTGGGTGCCGCCCAGAGCCTTTCGACGTCCACTGTTATCTATGCATCGGCAACGGTGTCAGATGCACAGCGCCCATCGCGCAAGGAGGACACATCTCTGCGCGCGGAGGCGTGAGGCCTGCCGGCCGGTCCTGGAGGTAAGCTCCCTATGGTATAGCTTGCAGATTCTTCTTAATCCGGGATGTAGCAGCGCACGCGGCTGCTTGCTCGGTTGTACTGTACCTATCCTTTGGGTGTACGTTTCGTGCGTACCCCAACTGGGATGGTGATTTCAGGAAATACGTATGCAGCGCTCTGCCACAGGTCAATCTTCAGGTAACGCATGGCTACCTAACGTACCGAGAATAACTCACAATCGATAGCGGGAAGATGTTAAGTGATTGGCATGTGGTTTACATCATCGCAACCCGCTCAAATCCCCTCTGTTTTCGAGCTTCGCCGCAGGCGTGATCCTGTGGACATCTCCCCCTTGGCTAAGGCTAACACAACCTGAGATAGTGATAATCGTTGATGATCGCTTGCCTGTCCTGAACTCGATTCAGGATCTGGATGACATTCGAGGGGGTGGCGTTGGAGTTGAAAGGGGGCCTTCGTCTTCGGCACCGCCCCTCGATACGTCATCCTGAACTTGATTCAGGATCCATTCCCCCGACTATTCCCCCGAGCAGACGCCCAGATGGGGTCTTTTTGTAGGATCCAACAGTCTTTCATTGAACAGGCGGTGGAGGCAACCAACGTTAAATAAATAACATAGCGAAGAAAAAGTTATGTGCAAGAGCTAGTTGGCTAAGGGGGAGAAGCCCGACACGAGCCCGGAGGGCGACTGATGGAGCGAAGCGGAATAAGGGAAAGGGGGTTCGAACAAGACAAAACTGCGGTGCTCGATGCCCCTATCATTTAGCGTTTATCCACTACCTCACAATCTTTTCATTGCGAGCGGAGCGACGCAATCTCATGCTATCAGGCCGGATGCAGTCGCCCAATCAACGGCATGAGATCGTACCCCAAGAGTACTCGTTCGCTAGCGCTCACAGCGCCGCGTCAGTCGCAGGGCTCCCTCCTCGCGATGACAATGTTGGACCATAACATTCAGGTGTGACAGAGCAGTAGTGCTCTGCCACAGGTCAATGTTTATGGGAGAAAGCCAGTACCCGTCTATCGAAACACTCCGTGCGATGCCAGCCAAATCCATAGCCGGGGATCGTTTGCATCCCCGGCTCTCTTTCGGACCGAACTACCATCCGCACCATGTTCGAATTGCGTGTCGACGCAGAGCATTGACACGTGGATCAAATGAACGACTACAGCGCATCGCCAAAGAAGAGGGCATTCAGGAACAGTCCGTTGGTGCCGTACCAGAACGCTCGGAGGTTGGTGTTATCCATAAGCAGCGTGATTTGACCGCTGCCGTGGCCTTCGCTTACAATGGCTGCGCTCTCTTGCGCAATGTCTTCCACCGGATCCGAAATATATCCGCTAATCAGCGGGCTGTCGGTATAGGTAGCAACGGTGCGCCCCGGGCGTTCGTGCGGCTCGTAAAATTGCGTGCCGCGACGGAAGACTGGAATGGTTTCGTGGTAGCCAAAGGCCAGCGGATGCGTGGTGTCAAGCTGCGCCTCAAAGATCGAACCGCCAATGCGGTGCGCGCCACGGGCATCGCCTAAGTCGGCGTAGTCTTGATCGGCCACGAGCGAGTCGACATCGAGTGATTTCGCTTCAAGCTCAATCATTTCATGTTGAACAGGCCAGTGCGCGCCGCTGTGCATAGCGACAAGATGGCCCCCGTCGGACACCCAGTCGGCAATTTGTTCGTCGTCCACACCATTGTAGCTACCGCCCGCCATGACGATGGTGGTGTACTTAGAAAGGTCGAGACCATCGAGATAGCGTATGTCGAGCAACGACACGGGCATCTCAAAGCGCTCGCTTAGCAGATGCCACACTTCGCCGGCATTCAGAGCACTGGTTCCGCTCCACCGCGATCGGTCGTTGGTGCCCACGAGCAGGCCGACCTTCGGCTGTTCGAGCACGGTTGCACTGCGCGTACCTAGGTCGGGACCTGTAGGCGCCGTCATGCTGCGGTCCACCGCGTAGATTTCGACATGATCAGACGATGCAGCTTCTTGCACGGCGGCGTGGACCTCCTCGCGAGTGGCATCGTGCTGTTGCAGAGGAACCACAATGGAGCCGCGATCAAACGATTGCATGCTTCCATTAACTGGGGCCTCAAATGGATCAGGAATCATGCGGGTGGTAAGTCCGGCATCCTGGATCCGATAAAGAGCGCGCGGGGCAAAGTAGCGGCCCCATGGCATTACGTACGCCACCTCGGCCTCACCACCGATCACAGAGCCGCCCTCATACGGCATCTCATCGATGCGATCGCCTGCAACACCAGAGAGAGATTCTGTTACTTCCGTATAATCCACACCAAAGGCGAGTGGAAGCGTCCAGGTGGAGACGTCGTAGAAGAGCGAGTCTTGAAACGTGGTCTGCGTCTCCATTACGCCTTTCACGAACTGTCCTTGTTCCTGGTCGAGCGGCACCCAGTAGGCCGAGCCGGGCTCATAGGTGCGGTCATCGGTATCTACGGATTGGGCCAGGTCGAACAGTTCAACCCGATGTTGCTGAAGGAGTTGGCCTAACGCCTGTGCACGTTGGGGATACGTCTCGGTATCGATTAAGTAGCCGGTCATCGGCGCATCCGCCAGGTTGTCTTGTCGGTCGGCATAAAAGTCGCGCTGATAGCGAAGCAGGTCCTCTCGCATTTCAGCAGAGCCCTGTACTGTAGAGAGCGACGTAAGGAACTGGTTGCGTACGGTGTAGGCGTAGTTCATCTCACCGCTCTGGGTTTCGCGCTTCAGGGCGCGCGATGCCGCCTGTTCAAAGAGAATGCCTACCGTGCCTTGTACGTCGGGGTACGTAGAGCCTTTGCCATAGTAAAAGTCATCGAACTGTTCGCGCGTGTAATAGAGCGACCCGATTTGGTCGAGAAAGTCGCCGTGGTACTCGGCCAGCTCAGCCGTCAACTCCTGGTTGATGTCGGGGGTGTTTGGGTTGGTGCGGCTGGGTACGCCCGGCTGAAAGAAGTACGTAGCTTCAGATCCCATTTCGTGGAAATCCGTGAGCACCTGGGGACGCCATTCCTGATAAAGGGCAATGCGTGCTTGCGAGGTGGGGTGCTGTACCGGAAGCCAGTCGCGGTTCAGGTCAAACCAGTAGTGGTTCGTGCGTCCGCCAGGCCAGGGCTGATTGGGTTCGCGGTCTTGATCGTCTACCGCAGGGGTGTGGCCGCGATTGTCATTAACCCAGTTAACAAACCGGTCGCGCCCATCGGGATTGAAGACCGGATCGATGAGTGTAACGACGTTATCGAGCACAGCGTCAATGGCTGGGCCTTCGCCAGCAGCCAGGTGATAGAGCAGCAAAATGGCCGCTTCGGTACCGCTGGCTTCGTCTCCATGCACAGCGTAGCCCATGTACACAACGGAAGGGAGATCGGCGAGATCAGCATCCGATACCGATTCGGGATTCGACGAGAGCGCCTGGTTTTGCGCTTTGATTTCGTCAAGGCGGTCAATGTCTTCAGGCGGAGCCACCAGCGCATGCACGAGCGGACGGTTGTCATGGCTCATGCCGTGGCGTTCGGTGACCACACGATCGCTTACTTCCGCAACGGCCTCGAAGTATTCAACGGCCTGGGCAGAGCGAGTGTGGCGGGTTCCAATCTCATGTCCAATGACTTCCTCGGGAGTGGGAATGTCCGAGTTATAGCTAGTCACTCCTTCTATGGGCGTGTCGATCGCAAGGGGGACCTCCTGTGCCTGTACGGGCATGGCCCACAGACTAAAGGCGGCCACAAGCGTACCGATAAGGAAAAAACGTGACAAGGCGTGCATACAGAAAGCGGGGATACTGAAAAAGAGTGTGGCGACAGTATAGTATACAGGGACGGTAGGAGTTTATCCACCGCCCCCTTTGCCTCTGTTACGAACCCCGCCCCAGAACGATAAACTACACCATTTTCTACCGTATGCTGTTTTATGGCTGTAAAGTTGTTCTGCTACAGGTCTTTCTGGTTGAAGTAGCGCAGGCTTAGCCCCAGCGGAATGAGGAGCCAGAGAACCAATGCACCAATCGATAGCGACATGCCAAGTCCGCTTCCAAAGAACCGCTGAAAGACCGCTCCGGTGAAGCCCATCATCGCCGACAGGTCAAACTCCAGGAGAAGCAGGATGCGCGCTAAATCAATAGGGTTCAAGAAGGTGAGTCCGACGACAGCCTCTTCGATGGGGTACTGCCCGAAGAAGTAGACAACAAAGAGAATAATACCATTGTACACGATGGCAAAAAAGAGCCAGTGGGCCAGTGCCACGCCCATGCCTCGTACGCGGTCTTCGTGGACTAGAGCGATTGCAAATCCGAGCGCTACAAAAATAGCAGTGAGCAACATTCCGCTTAGCAGCAACAAACTGAGCGCTGTAGCCAGTTCAGCAGTTGCTCCACCATGGTATACAAACGGAAGCCCGATGCCTAACACAAGCATTAGACACAGCGGAGCCGTAAGTCCACCGTAGACCCCGCCAAAAATTGAGATACGTTTAAGGGGTTGGGTGAGCAGTAGCGTAATATACTCTCGTGAGTTGTAGAAAAACATAGCGCCAAGCATAACCCCAACGAGAGGCACCACATAGAGCACGACATTCATCAGGCTTACGATGACACGTTCGCCGCTTCCTCCGAACCGAAACAGCACATCGGTGGCAGCCAGAAAAAACACGCCATAAAAGAGCACCCATCGGCTACGCAGCACATCTTGAATGCCGTAGGTTAGGATCTTGTAGGTTGCGGCCAGAGGCGAAGCAGCTGTTGTCGTAGACATAAGCAAAAGAGGCTGGAAATAGGGGGCGTTGTGAGCGCTAGCGAACGAGTACTCTGGGGTGCGATCTCATGCGCCGGTTAGAGCGGCTTATCCTGCTTATAAGAGCACAAGATTGCCGCGTCGCTGACGCTCTTCGCAATGACATCCTCAAATTTTCTTTTGTGGCCTACTTAACGTCAGTGCACTACCGAAATAAAAAGCTGGATAAGAGGCCTGGTAAGCATTGTGTCCAGCTCATACCTTCTCTTCTGGCGCCGAGGTGGGTTGTTCAGAAGCTCCGGACGACGTCACAGAGGAGTCCTTGGAAGTGCCGTTCTCCATCATACGAGCTACGGCACGTTCTAACCGCATCTCGCCGGCTTTTTCGGTGAGCTCGTCCAGCGTACCATCGTACTGAATTTGCCCGTTGAGCAGGTAAGCAACTCGGTCCGCCATCTCCTCAATTTCGCTCATGATGTGTGAGGTCAGCAGCAACGTCTTACCGCGCTTTTTTTCCTCCTGCACATAATCCTTCAGCACACTGCTTGACAGGGGATCGAGGCCAGCTGTGGGTTCATCCAGAATGATGATATCTGGATCAAACATAAGCGCGATCACGGCACTGACTTTCTGGCGGGTTCCTCCTGAAAGGGTTTTGAGCTGCTTCTCCATTTCGGTTGACAGACGCAGCGTTTCGATCAGTTCGTCTTTGCGCGTTGGTTCCTCTTCACGCAGATCGATGATCATGGTGAGAACCTGTTGTGCTGTTAGGTTCTCCGGAAACTGGGCGATCTGCGGCATGTAGCCGATCCATCGCCGGTAGCGATCGCTCTGGCCGATTGGTTCACCCTTGACGGTAATCTCGCCATCGTCGGGGCGCACCAATCCAAGGATGCATTTCAACAGGGTTGTTTTCCCTGATGCGTTTGGCCCGAGTATAGCTGTTGCCTTGCCTTTTGGAAACGTCAGGTCAATACCTTCCAGCACGTCCAGCGATCCAAACGATTTTTGCAGGTTTGCAATTGTAATCATTCGACTTCCCGCATGAGCGGGCGTTCGTCCACAAGAGTTTCGGGCGTCAGCACCGGCAGTACACGCTCGGCAATGTCGAGCAGGTCTACAAAAAGGCTTCCCAGCATGGTCATCGCAACGGGTTGACGTTCTACGATAAGGGCAAACAGGCGCACAGGCCGGTGCGGTACGTCGCCGTAGCCATCCCCTTCAAGATCGTAGCCGTCGTACTTCGACCAGTAATTTTCGGTAAACGTGTTGGGATTGCGGCGGCTGTTCGTGGTTACATCGAAGGTGTTGCCCACAAAGTTATTGCGGGTAAACGTCATGTCGTAGCAGTTCGACAGCACGCGCACGCCCCATCCATTGCGTTCAAGATGGTTTCCGTTGATTTCAAGGCGGGAGGAGCCCTCCGCATAAATGCCGGTGGTGTTGCGATAAAAGCGGTTGTCCTCAATCACGCTATCGCGCATGTCTTTAAGCAGAAGTCCGTAAATGGAAGGCCCCCAGTTGTGGGAGAACTCGTTGTTTCGCATTACAATGTGGCTGGAAAACATCACCGCTGCTCCAGCGCCATTGCGTCGAAATACATTGCCTTCGTACGAGCTATGGTCGCTGAACATAAAGTGCAGCCCATAGCGCAGGTTGTCGGTCGAGGTATTGTTTTCAAATGTACTGCCTTCTGCAAACTCGATGTAGATACCATCACGGTGACCGCTCACGGTGTTGTTGGCGACATGCGTTGAGTCGGTATTCCACATGTGGATGGCATTTGCTGCGCGGGACTCGCGCTCGGCTTCGCCGCGAATGGTGTTGTTTTCAACTGTAATATGGCGACTTTCAGCCAGATAGATACCAAAAAATGTATTGTTCAGGGTGTTGTTGGCAACGCGCACATGGCGCGAGTCAACGACTCGGATTCCGGCCCGGTCACGTATATGACTGTGCGCAATGTTTTCAATTGTTAACCCTTCCACTTCTACGCTATCAGCAGCAATGACAAGGGCTTCGTTATCGGCTTGGGCATCGATGATTGGGTCGCCTTCGCCAATGATGTGAACCTGCTTGGTAATCATAATGGGCGATTCGGTGTACGTGCCCGATCGGACTACAATGCGATCTCCGTCTTCTGCCTCAGATAGTGCATCGGTGATGCGGGTTAGTTCCTCGTCAGGGCCAACCGTCCACGTAGTGGTCGACTGAGCATGAGCAGAAGGCAGGCTTGCTGAAAGCAGAAGCCCGCCCAGAAGTAATATAGCAATCAAACGGATACGCATAGCAGGACCATCTATCTCAAAACACAACAGTAAGTAGCCCATCAGATCGACTCCAAGAGGGCTGGACGCTCTCCCCGAACCTGAGGCTCGCGTGTAGCTGTTCGGATTCTCAGTTAAGCAATCAAAATAGACATTTAGTCCAGCGCGTGATCGTCCATGTCATGACTGTGTCCATCGCCGTTTTCGAGCCACTCGGCATACACAATCGAGCGCACCTCAGACCATGTGTGCACCGTGCCGCCGTAGTCCTCCCGGTACGTTTCTGCGGTTTCAGAGTCGGGATAGGCCGATAGCGCGAGGCCCATCGGACTCTGTAAGTCATCGCTCCGGAGGAAGGCGGCATCTTCGGCAGCTATCCAGTTGCTTCCAGGGGCGTCGAAGTTCGCCACCCATAGCGAGTGGATATCGTCAGCCGGGATGTCTCCGCGTTTCACATGGCCAGCCAAGCATTCAACTGAGTCAAAGACGTATTGACGGGCATGCTGTGTGACAAGCTGTGCTGCAAATGCCTCGTCGGAGACGCGCATCATGCAGTGGGCACACTCTTCTTCGCCATAACGAATATCACGTGGCTCAGGCTCGCAGGCAACAAGCAGTAGAAGGAGCGCTGGAAGCACGTAGGGTATAAAACGACGCATAACGAATATGGGAAAGCAGGTAACAAATGGCACCCAGCCGTTCTGAGCGCGGACTAAGAATAAGTCAACCGTGTCATCGCGAGGAGGGAGCCTGCGACCGACGGGGCGCTCCTCGCAATGACGTACTCGAAGATTCTTTTACTCATCCACTTAGACGGCACTATTGACGGTTTCATGGGAGCGCACTGCTGCGGTATCATCGTAGTCGCACGAGTGTGCGATGGATTCGTCAGCAAGCAATTCGGCGGTACGGTCGTGAGCACAGACATACGCAACGACATCGTCCCAATACATGTCTTCGCCCCCGAGTAGAAAGCGTGTGTTATAGCTCAAGTCATCGTCGTCAATGAACGGCGTAATGTCGTATCCACCCGGGCTGGGCTGATTTTGTGTTTGCAGAAAGCGGGCTTCTTTAGCAGGCAGCAACCGGCTTGTTCGCACTGCATCAACCACCCATCGTTCTGCAATAGATGCATCATCAATTGCATCACTAAGCTCGTAGAGCACCATATCTTCGACCGAGGCAAACGGAAGGCGTTCGTCCTCTGTCGTTATGAGGATGGCTCCATATCGTTTGTTAGTGATGGTGTCGCCGGTATGCGTGCACTGCTCTTCGTCATAGGCGATGGTTTCCGGTTGACCCGGGGTGGTGGGTGGGCCTTCTGCTTCTGGTTCGGCATCTCCGCAGCCAATGAGAAGCAACAGCGCAAGGGGCAGAACAAAGGATAAACGTAATAGCATCACGAGGGAGTAGGCTGTTTGTCTTCAGAGCTAGCAAAACGGTTGTACAAGGCACGCAATCGCTGGCGGTATTCGTAGGCCAGCGCGCCAAATCCACCCAGAAGAGATGCTCCAATGAAAAGAGCACCCCAGTACGGCCACGAGGCTGCGTGGATGTTCAACAACTGATCGGTTCCAATGAGCGGAGGCTGATAGGTCATATCCGGTATCTTGATAGCGGCCTGTGGATCCAAATCATGACCATACTGATAGCCCCAGTAGTAAAAATCAATCATCCCGCCGATTCCAACGAGCACAAAAATGACAACCCAACTCCACAGCATCCAGCGCTTGCCCCCAGCCGCAGCGAGCAGGCCAAGTGCGATGAGAGCGCCAAACACATAAGGCATCACATCGAACTCCCAAAAGTCCTCGGCATGAATTTCCTTCATCCCGACATAGTGGTTTAAGATGTTGATATTCTGAATGTCGTGGCGTTCATGGCCGGTCACATCATCCAGCCAAATGTACATGCCAATGCCATCGGGATACTGCGGGGCAGTAAGCGTGATGGACCAGATGGGCATAAAAAACACCGGAATGAGTATGAGCGCCGAGAGGGCGAGAACAAGGCGGGTGCGGACAGACATTTTAGCATGCGATTAGACAAAATAACAAACGGAAGAGCCGCTTCCCGGCTTCTCTTGTCCCCTTATATTTCCCCTCTAGGTTCGTGTCTATGCTCTGCGTTGCCGGTTATACCATTTCAACGCGGAGAGCGGTTAAAGAGTAGGTGTGGTGCTTGTGGAACGACGTATATGGTTGGCAAAAGTACATGAGCTCTTTCTGTTATCGTGAGGAGCGAGCGCGGCGTGGCTATCATTCCTCATAATGACAGATCTGCTACGATACGTTTGCGGTTCATTGTTATCCACACAGCGGGGCAGCGGAGCATGCATGCGTATCATGCTTCTGCCTTCTGTAGGGGACACAAACTGACGGAGGATCAATCCTGGTTGATGCAGCGCTGCTACATGCCAACCACAGCCTGTGTCTCCGTGCCCCGCCTGCGTGAACAGATTCGAAATCAGGTTTCAGCAGGTAAGGGGCGGGAAGTGTGTTGTAGGCCAAGTGCCCACCAACAGCAACTACCCGCCGCCTCACGGTTTATACGGGTTTGTTATGCACCGTCGGGGCGGTCGCCCGTGTAGTACAGTAACTCCGTATCGGCTCCTTCAGGAGATACGCGTACATATCCTTGCATTTCCTGGTGAAGTGCGGAGCAGAACGCCGTGCAGTAGAAGGGATAGATGCCTTCACTTTGCGGCTCCCACACCATCGTTTTGGTTTTTCCAGGTGGAACCAAGATCTCAGCGTTCGTAGCTCCCATAATTCCGATCCCGTGGACCATATCCCAGTCCTGCTCCACATTCGTAACGTGGAAGTGGACAGTATCGCCTTCACGGATCCCCTCGATATTATCGGGGGTAAAGTGGCTACGGATCGCTGCCATGTACACATGTACATTATCCCCTTCGCGTTCAACGCGGGCTTGCGCCGAACTACGAACCATACGGGGGTGCTCATTGTCGGCCAGGTCGTAGATGTTCTTCATGTTCTCTGTGATTTTGCCGGCTTCAATCGCCTGGGCGTAGTGCGGCTCGCCAATTGTCACAAAGTCCAGAATCATCTCCATCTCACCTCCCGAGATATCATAGAGCTGGGCCGCGTGGTTCTGCTTCGGCCCGGTGGGCAGGTGACGATCGCGCGTGGTCTTGTTCATCGAGATCATGTACTGCCCAAACGGATTGACGGTATCACCACCTGGTATCATTAGGTGGCCAATGGAGTAATAGGAGGGAATGCGATCGACCACTTCAAAGGTGTCCAGGCTCCACTTTACAATCTCCGAAGAGATGTACGCAGAGGTGTAGGCATACCCTTCACCGTCGTATTCGGTGTGTAATGGGCCAAGCCCCGGATCTTCGACTTCTGCGTGGATCACAGCGTCGTAGTTGAGCACCGGAATACCATCAATTACTTCTTCGAAGTCTTCGTTCTCGATTGCTTCCAGCATATTCGAAAACGAGTGTACAGGAATAACTGTGGCGAGCTTACCACCAGCAGCGAGGTATTCCCCATCGGGGCTCACATCAATACCGTGTGGCGATTTCGGGGTGGGTATGAAGTAAATCATATCCTCGACATCGGCGGGGTCCAGCATAAGCACCGAGTCTTTTGTTTCAGACACGGCAATGCCTGTGGCGTCGTCCATCTTGTTGTGATAGTACTCGGCCTCAACCCGTTCGGCACGTCCTTCTTCAACGTACTGCTCGGCTTTCTTCCAGTTAACTGCGACAACATAGTCTTTGTCGGCCTGCGAAGCGCCTCGTTCGAGGAGCGTGTGGGCCTGCTCGGTGTTGTAGCTAGTAAAGAACGCCCATCCGTGCGAGGCACCGTGTCCCGGGCGGGCCAGGTCGTAGTTGAAGGGAGGAGCTAGAATCTGGAAGGACAGATCCATCTCGCCGGTCTCTTCATCCAGGCCAAGGAACGTAATGGTGCCCTGGAACTCATTTTCGTACTGATCAATGGGGACATCCCGGTTGGGCGTAGGTACGCTAAAGCGCGTTGCTCCGACCACATACTCGGAGTTTGCTGTCACAAACGAAGACCCGTGATTCCCTGCGGTATTGGGAATCTCAATAGTTTCCTTCGTTTCAAAGTCAGTCAGATCAACGCGCGCAATACGTGGCGTGTTATTCGCATTGATGTACATCCACCGTCCATCTGCTTCCCCATCTGTGCGCGACAGGTGAGGGTGGTGGGTATCATCCCAAGGAATAAAGCCGTGCGTGCTTTGAAGCAACGCTTTGGTTTCTTCCGAATACCCGTATCCGGTTTCGGGGTGTTGCGAGAATACAGGGATTTGCTTCATAAAACGAGCCGAAGGCAGGCCCCAAACACTCACCTGACCGTCATACCCTCCTGAAAGGAAGGCATACAATTCATCATGATCGCCGGGTGCATTGTACACTTTCGAAGCGTTTTCGCCATCGTCGAGTGCTGCTTGCTGCGATGGACAGCCGGTTATAAATAGAGCGAGGAAAGCAGCCGCTAATAGGCCAACGCCTATCTGGCTGTAAGAAAACGATTTTAACATGGTACCAATCAGGTATTAGGGCAAAGGGGTGATCGTATTCATGGAAAAGCGTGTCAGCTTTCTTCCACTTCAGCACGCAGATACTCCACAATAGCGCGTGCCTCTTCTTCGCTTACGCCCTGGTACGGCATTTCAACCAGGTACTGCTGCATAAGCGATTGTCCAAGGGGGTGATCTTGAATGTTTTCTCGGGGGTTCAGGGTAAAGTTCATGATCCATTCAGGCGAGCGTCCTTGAAAGACGCCGCGCATAGCCGGCCCTACTAGTTCAGAGTCAATACGGTGACACGACTCACACCGAAGTTCAAACACGTCGTGGCCAAGTGCAGCCAGATCTTCGTCGATGGCGTCACTGATTTGTACCGGTTCGGTAATGGGACCAAAGCCATGCTCCTGTTCCCATTCAGTCATTTCCGTCTCATCCGTGTCATCATCGTCTGAAGGCGCTTCGCCATTTCCGCAGCCGGTAAACACAACCAGCGAAAAAAACAGCGCAGTAATCGTTATAAATCGAAGCATGTTAGAACGTAAGGAGGTCATGTCAGCTCAAAAGGTAGTTGCTGGGGGCACTCGCAAGGGCAAGACACTTAACGGGTTCGTTGCATCTGGAATGCATTATAGCAAAGCGAGAGAGTAAGTGCTTTTACATTCCTTCACACTTTCGTAGGGATACGCTAATGTTGGACTGTGGGGACGCTCCCCACGCTCGTATTCTTAGTCTCATCTCCCTGCCTGCTATCTATTTATAAATTAATAGTACTAAGTCTTAATTTCAGGGGGTGCAACTACAGATGTGTTTGAGAGATTCCTTTCTGCAGCCATATTCAACGCAGATCCATCCCGCATTCACGCATTCACCATCCAGTCGAAATAATACTGAATACGTAGTCTTTTGTATTCTTTTGGGGCTCATATTGCGTATGGGATGTCACTCATTTGCCTCTTGTTGACTCGAAATCGGTTGATCAATGCCTGAACAACATTCGCTTCGCACATCTTCGTGGCAGTGGGTATGGGGAAGTGCTCTCGTGCTTTTTCTTGTCGCTGCAGCAACTGGTGCATTTTTCCGATACGGAATGGTATATGGGCGTCCTGCTGGGTTAGACCTCTCTAACATCCGGCATGCCCATTCTCACTTGATGTATTTTGGCTGGGTCACGCCGGTGCTGATGGTTCTTATCTGGAAGGGCTTGCCCGATCAGCAAACCCGTCCGTATGATTCGTTCTTTCGTTGGATGATCGGCGCGGTGCTTGCCTTTGCCGTTCTTTCGTATCCGCTTTTCCTGTTCTATGGCTATGCGCCGGTGCAATTAGGCGCTCGCACGCTTCCCATCGCTGTAATTGGGGCTTCGCTTAACATGCTGGCCTGGTACGGCTTTGCAGCACTTTATTGGTCCACCACACACGGACGGTCACGGTCTGCCGCATGGCATTTGTGGGATGTGTCTGTTATTGCTCTGGTGTGCTCAACCGTCGGGGCTTGGCTGCTTGCGCTTGCGGGTCCGTTAGGGCTGCACGACCCGTTCTGGCGACGCCTGCTCACTCATGTTTTTCTTGATCTGTTTTCTGAAGGTTGGCTTGTTGCCGGATTGTTGGGCACCGCCTATGCGCTTTGCTCTGCTCCTGCGCATCCAACGTTCAAGTGGGGAATGGGTAGTTTTATCCTGGGGCTCCCGGGCAGTGTGCTGGTTTCCCTACCAACATCGCAACTGGCCGGGTGGGCTTACCTTATCGGGTCGGTGAGTAGCGTACTCGTCGGTCTGGGGTTGATTCTTTTGCTGGTGCCCCTCCTTTACAGTACACAGGCGCGCACCTGGATGTGGGGACTTCCTCTCGCTTTGATCGCTCTCAAAGCAACAGCGCAGGGCATCAACGGACTGTGGCCCGAGATATGGCTCGGCGAATTGCATGGAATGCGGGTGCTGTATTTGCACCTAATGCTGCTTGGGGGAGTTACGCTGGGGTGTACAGCTGCTGCCCGCATGGTCTGGACCCGCGCTGCGACCCCGGCAATACCGCTCTTGTATGCGACAGTTCTTCTGGTTATTGGTACGCTCATTCCTCTTAGTGAATGGAGTCCAGCACATGGTCGCTGGGCGCTTGAGCTTGCCTTCTGGGCGGCTCTGGCTCCTGTTGTCGTTACCACCTGGATGGTTACCAGCCGTGGTGTATGGCAGGGACCTGACTCATAACTACGAACTTGTTTGAGTTTTGAGTTCATGAAGCGAGCAAGCGCCCCGGAGGCCGCGACTGTAGCACCCCGTTCGATACATCAACCTGCCAGGCTTTTTTGATGCTATGTCATTGATAGCTATACCCCACCGCGTGCGTGATAGGCTTCATAGTCGTGAATAACCATCTGCAGAAACAGCCGGTCGTTGTCAGAAGCCGTGCCGTTCAGTTCCATCTTATCCGATAGCACACGGCGCATCTTACGGCATAGCTTCTTGGTTCGGGGTGTCATCCCCTCGTCGCGCACCAGCTCGTACACTTCGCGGGTGGTAGCAATGTCTTCGGTTGAGAGATTCGCTACCTGTGGATAGGTTAACCGTCCGTATTCATCAGGGGCCTTGCGCTGCCGGACCGCCGACAGATCGGGCGCCTTTTCTTCTTTCACCACCAGCGTATCGGCCACCATATCGCCTACGCGCTGGTTGCGAGTGCTGAACAAGATGGTGCAGATGCCTACAACTGTTACAAACAAGTGCACATCCACCAGGCGCATTAACCACCGAAGCACATACTGGCCAAGCGTGGGCACCCCGCCTTGTACGGTCACGACTCGGATCTTGAGCGCCCGCTTTCCGGGTGTTTGTCCGTCGAAGAACAGCTCGAAGCCCAAAAAATAAAACAGGAACGGAATGAAGATGCACGCCATCAGGATAAAGAAAAGCGTATCCGGAAAGGCGTACACATCGCTTGCAACCGAGAGCCCAATAAAGAGCATAAAAGAGGCCGCATAGATAATGGCATAGTCGAGCAAGGCTGCCAGAATGCGCGCGCCTATGCCAGCGGTATTCAGATCCAACTCTACATTCTGGGCGGTGCGAATACGTTCAGACATCAGCAGGAGAAACGGCGATTTGGGATTGCGTATCAAATAACGTACATTGGAGGCAGTTTATATGCAATTGCTCGCGCTGCCCTCCGTCTCCTATGCACGAAGTCGTCTTTATCCAAGAGCGAGCCGACACCTGGGAACAGTTGGAAGCCGTTGTGGAAGAGGGCGCGAAGGTGCCTCCCGATGAGGTGGCCGACCTCTACGTGCAAGTCACCGACGATCTGGCCTATGCCCGCACGTTCTATCCAGAGAGCGAGGTGGTGGCGTATCTGAACACCCTTGCGCAGAAAACACACCGTCAGCTATACAGAGGTCGGGCCTCGCGTCCACAGCGCGTTCGGCGCTTCTGGATGCAGGAGGTGCCCACCGCTATCCGTAACGCCCGCGGGGCCCTACTCTTGTCGGCGCTGCTCTTTGCGGTTGCGGTGGCCATAGGAACGCTCTCGGCCTTGCACGACAGCAGCTTTGTGCGGCTTATCATGGGCGAGCATTACGTAAACATGACGCTGCAGAACATCTCCGAGGGCGATCCGATGGCGGTGTACAAACAGATGCAGCAAACCGAAATGTTTGTGAGCATCGCCGTAAACAATATCTACGTGAGCTTTCTAGCGTTTGTACTCGGTATTTTCTTTTCGCTGGGCACCGCGTACGTGCTTATCCAAAACGGCATTATGCTAGGCAGCTTCCACATCCTTTTCTATGAAGAAGGTTTGCTTTGGGAGGCGCTCCTGGTCATCTACATTCACGGCACGCTCGAAATAGCAGCCATCGTCGTGGCCGGAGGCGCGGGGCTGGTGCTAGGCAATAGCTTTCTGTTTCCCGGCACGCTGCCGCGACTTGTGTCGCTACGGCGTGGCGCCAAGCAGGGACTGAAAATTATTATCGGACTGGTGCCCGTGTTTGTGGTGGCTGCCCTGCTCGAAGCCTTCGTGACCCGCTACACAGAAATGCCCATTGCAGCCAGCCTTAGCGTCATTGTTGGTTCGCTCGTTTTCCTGGGATGGTATTTTGTATATGTGCCATTCTATGCTCCACAATCTGATAACTTCCCGTCTTAGCTTTTATCAACGATTCTGAAATACCCAATGTCTGATTTTACGCCGCTGCGCCAAACCCGTGGCGTTGACGCAACCATTACGCACACGTTCGAATACTATCGAAGCCGGTTCAAATCGTTAGCCAAAGCGCTTCTAATTATTCTGGGACCTATTGTAGGATTCCATGTCTTTCTCAGCGCTCTGGGCCGCATCTTCTACCCCGAGTTCTTCAGCTTTGGGGACACAGAGGTCTTGTTCGAGTCAATGCAGGGGAGCGGCGGGTTGCTTCTCATTGTAACCCTCAGTTGGTTAGCCACCTTTGCCGCGTTTGTGCTGCTTATACCTGTTGTGTATGGTTACCTGCGGCTTGACAAAAGGAGGGATGACGATGCGCTGCCCACGCCAAGCCAGGTATGGTCCGAAGCCCGACAGCATCTGGCATCGGTCGTGTTTGGGGGGCTCCTGTGGTATTTTGTCTGGATTGTGGGGACGATACTCATGACCGTCCCGATTATGTTATTTGGACTTCCATTCGGAGAGATTGGAATTGCGGTCTTTGTTATCCTGGGGCTTTTCGGGTCCGCCACGTTTCTGGCCGTACGGCTTTGCCTGTTCTTTCCTGCAATCGTGATCGATCAACACGATCCGATTTCGGCTTTTAGTCGGTCGTGGAATCTGACGAAGGGCGCGTTCTGGCGCACCTTCGGTATCGGTTTCATCGCCACACTCATCGTTGGGGTGGCCGGAGCGCTCGTATCCATGCCCTCACAACTGGGAGGGGGGGTGGAGATGGCGTTCGACATAAACCTCACCGCTCCGCTCATTGTCTTTGATGTGATTGCTGCTGTGGTAGGGTATCTGCTCTACCCGATTTTATACCTGGCGTACGGGCTCCACTACTACAGTCAGGTAGAACGCCATGAGCACGAAGGACTCGAACAACGCATCGAGGCGCTTGACGGAGAGGAAGCGTCACTCGACTCCAGAGAAAGCGAAGAGAGCGACCCGTTCGCGCGCGCACCGTCCGATTCCGACGACGATCCCTTCCGCAATGATCGCTGATCGCCCCCGTACGTACTGGATGGTGTTCGTTGTCCTGCAGATTCTGCTGGGAAGCGTGCTCATTGGCGTACCCGTAGCTGCGCAAGACGCCGCCACGTCGCTCCCTTACGACGATAGCGCGGTCAGTCTGCGCACGCCCTCCGACGATCTGGCTGCGCGCTATCAGGATGATCCGGCGTTTCAGTACGAAGAACGTGCAGCCTCCGAAGCCGATCCGCCCTCGTTTCTTGCCGACTGGATCGACCGCTTCAATGAGTGGATTGGACGTTCCAGCATAGAGGACCAGAGTCGCCTGGCGCAAGCCATTGACATTGTGCTGTGGGTACTCATCATTGGACTGGTGGTGTGGTTCATCCTGCAGTTCTTTCGCATGGAGGGCAACACGCCCTGGGCGCGCTCCCCATCGGAATGGCCCGACGAAGACGACGCCTCGGTGGAGGGCACACAAACCACCTATCTCGAACGCGCCCAGCAGGCGCATCAGACCGGTAATCCGCGAGCGGCGATACGTTGGTACTACCGCGCCGTACTCTACGCCCTCGATCGCGCCGACCTGATCACGTACACGCCCGAAAAAACCAACCGTGCGTACATGCGCGATATGCAGGCCCACGGCGACGAATCGCTGGCAGAGGATGTAGCCCGCGTCGCGCAGACGTTTGAGTACGTGTGGTACGGACGATTCGACGTTTCGGAGCGCGAGGTCGACGCGGTGCAAGATGCTGTAGAACGGGTACATAACCGTCTGTCTCCCCAATCATCTGCCCTGTCATGACACGCACGCAGTGGTACATTGCCGGTGCAGTGGCGGCCCTGATTGTGGGGGCGATGGTGCTGCAATGGACCGCGCCCGAAGAAATCAACTGGACGCTCTCCCTCGAAACCGATGACTCCCGCCCGTTTGGCAGTCAGGTGCCCTTCGAGGTGATGCAGTCCCTTTTTCCGGACGTAGACATCACGGTTCGAGAGCGCTCCCCGTATCCGCTCTTGCGCGATGTTGAGGAGGCTCCGCCAACGCTCGCCATCATTACACAGCACTACGCCCCCGGACAGTCCGAGGCCGACGCGCTCATCGAGTACATTGAACAGGGCGGCACCGTCTTCCTGAGCGCCCTACGCGTGGGCCGCCACCTGCGTGACCCGCTGGGCATCGAGGTCGGCTCCGCCGGACGCATCGATAGCCTTACACTGGCCAATCCCGCCCTGCAACACCCCGATCCGCAGCCACTGAAGCGCGCCTGGGGCAGCTACCTCACCGCCGTCGATACCGCACGCACCACCGTGTTGGGCACCGGTCAGTATCAACCGCTCATGGACGGCGTTTTCCAGGGCGATCCCACCCGTCCGCCCGAATACCAACCCGTTGGCGACCCCGCTACCGAGCTCACCTTCATCCGATGGCAGCATGGCGACGGGACGCTGCTGCTGCATACTGTGCCCACCGTCTTCACCAACTACGCCGCCGTGGAAGACGACGCCTGGTCGTACCTTTATGGCGTGTTTTCGTATCTGCCCGAGCGCTCCGTTCAGTGGATCGCCTACTACGCGCCCACCCGAGCCGCCGCCGGAACGCCCTTTCGATACCTCATCATGAACCCCTCGCTGCGCACCGCTCTGTACATCGTGCTGGGGCTGGTCTTGCTGTTTTTGCTCGACGCCTTTCGACGGCGTCAGCGCCGGGTGCCCGTCATCGAACCACCCGAAAACGCCACGCGCTCGTTTGTCGAAACCGTGGGCCGCTTCTACCAGCGCCACGGCACCCACGCCGCGTTGGCACGCGACATGAAGCAGCACCTGGCCGCCACCATCCACCGCCGCTACAGCCTTACACTCGACCTCGACGACGACACGCTCCCCGAGCGATTGGCCCAACGGTCAGGAGCCGCTCCCGATACCGTGCAGGCTGTGCTCACCGCCCTCCGCCGCGTAGACGACCCCCGCGCGTCGTGGTCCAGCCGCGACCTGATCACCCTGCGTCATCATCTCGACGCGTTCTATCGCGCTGCAGCCGGCGGCCAGACCGAGGGGATGTCGCTATAATCGATGTCAGTTGGATATGCCACCCCCTGCCGCCTCATCACCGAGCGGCTGCCTCCCCCTGTTTTCTTTTTTTGCCAGTACGCATTTTGCCCCGAACATTATGCCCGAGCCCCCCACTCCTGCCCCATCCGACGCGCCCACCGAGCCGTCGTCTGAGTCGCCCTTCCCCGAGCGGGTGAACCTGGATGCCCTGCACAACGCCGCCAACGATCTGCGCGACCAGCTCGGCGACGTGATTGTTGGCCAGCAGTCCTTCATCGAGCAACTGATGATCGCCTTGTTTAGCGGCGGCCATGTGCTTATCGAAGGCGTGCCCGGCGTCGCCAAAACCCTGACGGCCAACGCACTCGCGCGGGCGGTAGACATCGACTTTCAGCGCATCCAGTTTACCCCCGACCTGATGCCGTCGGATGTGCTGGGCACGCCGATCTTCAATCCGCAAGAGAAGCAGTTCGTCTTTCGAGAAGGCCCCATCTTTGCCCAATGCGTGCTGATTGACGAAATCAACCGGGCGCCCGCCAAAACGCAGGCGGCGCTGTTCGAGGTGATGGAAGAGCAGCAGGTAACGGTGGATGGCACCACGTATCCGATGGCCCAGCCTTTTTTCGTGATCGCCACGCAGAATCCGCTGGAGCACGAGGGCACGTATCGTCTGCCCGAAGCCCAGCTCGACCGCTTCATGCTGAAGATCAACGTGGGATATCCGTCGGTGGAGGAGGAAACCGACATCTTGCAGCGGCATCTGCAGGCGTCTTCGGCATCGCTTCTGGGTAGTGTAACACCGGTGGTGGATGGCGAGGCTGTAGAGACGCATCGGAGTACGGTGGAGCAGGTGCGGGTGGCGCCGGAGGTGGTCGCCTACATCGCTCGACTGATGCACGCCACCCGCGAGCATGCGGCCCTCACGCTGGGCGGCTCGCCACGGGCCTCAGTGATGCTGCTGTACAGCGCTCGCGCCCGCGCCGCCCTGCAGGGACGCGATTACGTTTCGCCGGAGGACCTGCAGGCCCTGGCGGCGCCGGTGCTACGCCATCGCATTATGCTTACCCCCGACCAGGAGATGGAAGGCCGCACGCCCGACGATCTGGTGCACCGCATCGTACAGCAGGTCGAAGTGCCGCAGTAACAACCGCTTGCGTGGTCTTGCTCCTGAACACTTGTTGGTAGCGATACGATGTAGGTAAGTCGGCAGAAATACGTTTACACCTTGTCATCGCGAGGAGGGAGCCTGCGACCGACGTGGCGATCTCATGGCTCCCGATTGGGCAGTGCCGCCCAGTTTGAAGGCAGAAGATTGCACCCCAAGAGCACTCGTTCGCTGCACTCACAGCGCCGCGTCGCTGGCGCTCCTCGCAATGACATGCTCAAAGATTCTTTTGTGGACCCACTTAGTCTATGCACACAACCTGAGATGGTGATAATCGTTGGTGGTCACTTGCCTGTCCTGAGCTCGATTCAGGATCTGGATGACATTCGAGAGGGGGGCATTTGGGTTGAAAGGGAGCTTTCGTCTCCAGCACCGTCCCCCCGACACGTCATCCTGAACTTGATTCAGGATCCATGTTGCGGGGGGAGTGCTGAAGCGTACGGATTGGGCACCAACTTACGAACCAAGACCTGCTTCGATAGCCTGCTGATGTGCTTGTGGAGCGCCTGCTTGTGGGGCGCCTGCTTGTTCTGGATCCTGGATCGCGCTCGCAGGCTCGCCTGCCTGTCCTGAACTCGATTTAGGATCTGGATGACATTCGAGGGGGTGGCATTTGGGCTGAAAGGGAGCTTTCGTCTCCCAGCACCGTCCCCCCCGACACGTCATCCTGAACTTGATTCAGGATCCACTCGCCCGAGCAGACGCCCAGGTGGGTTCTTCAGGTGGGTTCTTTTTGTGGGGTCCAACAGCCTCTCATTGAACAGACGGTGGGGAAGTCAAATTTCCGATCAACGAAATATCAGAGAGCAAGTTATGTGCAAGGATTAGCCTTAGCCAAGGGGGAGATGTCCACAGGATCACGCCTGCGGCAAAGCTCGAAGACAGAGGGGTTCGAACAAGACAAAACTGCGGTCTCCAATCACCTTGTCATTTAGCGCCTATCCACTACCCAATTGTTGACTATGTGGACCGTTTTCACATCGCTATATCCCACGCGTCGCCTGTATGTGGTGGGGGGCGTGCTTGTCCTCGCCTTTATCGTGGCCCACTGGATTCCGCTGGTGTCGTGGATTGCGTGGAGCGGCATGATCGGTGCTGCCGCCGCCATCGGAGCCGATGTTGCGCTGCACGCCTTGAATCCCAATGGGATGACGCTGGACCGCACGGTAGCGGATCGGTTCTCAAACGGAGACCGCAATCCGGTGACGCTGCATCTGGGCAACCGGTACGTCTTTTCGGTGCAGGTGACGTGCATCGACGAGCCGCCGGTAGCCTTTCAGATTCGAGACGCCGTGTTTGAGGAGTCGATGCCTTCTGCATCCACCCGCACCATACAGTACGACCTGCATCCGACCGAGCGGGGGCGGTATGCGTTTGGACGTGTGAATGCGTACGTGCATACGCCAATTGGACTCATAGCGCGGCGGTACCAATCTGCCGAGGGGCCTACGGTGAAGGTGTACCCCTCGTTTATTCAGATGCGCCGCATCGGGCTGTTGGCTACGACAAACCGGCTGGAGGAGGCCGGTGTGAAACGCGTGCGTCGCCGTGGCCACTCGACCTCGTTCGACCATGTGCGTCCGTATGTGCTGGGCGACGACTATCGGCACGTAAACTGGACAGCTACGGCGCGGCGAGCCGATCTGATGGTGAATGAGTACGAGGAGGAGCGCGGGCAGCCGCTGTACTGCGCCATCAACACCGGACGGGTGATGGAGTTGCCGTTCAACGAGATGACGCTGCTCGATCACAGCATCAACGCCACACTGGCGCTGGCCAACGTAGCCATGCAGAAGCAAGACCGGGTGAGCGTGGTCCCGTTCGACAAGCGTCCGGCTGCCGCCGTGCCGCTGGGCCGTGGTCCGGGGCACCTGATGCGCATCCAAGAGGCGCTGTACCATCTGGAGACGGGTTTTCCAGAGGCCGATTACCGTCGCCTCGCGGTGTTTACCGAACGCCACCTAACGCGCCGAGGGGTGCTGCTGCTGTTTACGAATGTGGAGAGCCGGGCGTCTCTAGAGCGGCACCTGCCGGTGTTTCAGAGCATCCAGCGGCGGCATACGCTGCTTGTGGTGCTGTTTGAGAATCCGGTGCTACGCGAAACGGCCCGTACGGAAACGGCGGCGGCTTCTGCCTGGCGCACGGCCACAAAAGTCGAAGATGCCTATGTGCGCACGGTGGCCGAGCGCTTTGCGTACGAGAAGCACGAGATGGTGCGCACGCTGCGTCGGCACGGCATCAAAAGCGTCCTCACCCCACCCGAACATCTGACCGTAGAAGCGCTGAATGCCTATCTGGCGGTGAAGCGGGGGTGATGTGTGGAGCGGATGTATCGGTCGATGCGTTTCTGCATCACGTGTTTAGCAACAAGCTCTCCAGATCAAGGGGGAGTGTAAATCACTTTGATTTGCGAGATAGCCAGGAAGGGATAGAAACCATAAGGCAGGCGTTTCGGCAGTCCGATATTGATCTTCCCGAAGTGGCCGAGGATCCGCCTGAGGACGACCCGCCCGAATTAGTAACCCCGCCGGACGATCCGCCAGAGTGTGAGGATCCAAACGTAATCATTTGTTAGATTCCTTATGTTTCATCCAGTGATGGCGTCTTGTAGTCCGTCTTAATTTCTGATGACGTCCACGGTAGCAGAAAGCAACAGTCTGCTACCGTAGGCCGTTTATAGGCAATAACATACACAAACAAGCTCAGATCTATTATGCCTTGGTCTACAACGCGGTTGTACATCCCATTTCTGAACATCCTTACCTCCGTTTTGATGTTGGGCTTAGTACTCACAGGCTGCGACCTCTTCGGAAGTTCAGGCGATGATAACACTGAACCCGGCGAAATGGTCTGGTCGCATGAGCATAATCAGTGGGAGGTGTACAAAACACAGCCCGCCATGAGCGAGGAACGCGCCTTCTTTGCCTCTGATGGACACGTGCGGGCCTTCGACTTAAGCACAGGCGACCTCATCTGGAAGAGTGACCCGTTGGTCGGGGGAGATCGACCACGATTCAGTTCCCATAAACTTCTGCGAGATGGAACTAACCTCTACATCAACTCACTACGCAATGTGTGGTCTTTAGACGCCTCCACTGGCCAAGTGCTTTGGCAGACTCGTATTTCTGATTTCCGTCCCATTAGTCGGGCCAAGATGGCTGAAAACGCTACTCATCTTTTTCTTGGTGGGTCGGGAGAGGTAGTTCGCCTGCGAAAGGATGATGGTACAGTGGATCTAAGAATTGAACTCGATCGCCTTCTACATCCCGAAGCACCCTACCAACTGGCATATGACCCTGAAATCTTTGACGAGGACATGCTTGTGGTGCCCGCCTCCTACTTCTTCGATGGAGCCGAAGAGATTCACGGCAATGTGTTTGCCTATGATGCCCATACCGGTGACTTACTGTGGGAGCATGAACTGCCGCTGAAGCAACGCCCGCGGCCTAACAGATCTGACTCAACAACGATCGGTGCTGGAACACAAGGGCTGGGCATATCGGACGAGTACGTGATTGTGCCGTATGGGGCATCGGTTCGGGCCTTAGACCGACGCACCGGGGAGGTGATCTGGGATAACTTCCTTGTGGGATACGGCTTCCATGCTGGAGCGACTATTGCCTATGATCGTGTTTACGTAGGGTCCGGTTCAAATTCATCGCTGGCCGATCCGTCTATGCTATCGCTGGATTTGAACACGGGAGAACTGCTTTGGGCAACACCAACTCCTGGAACCATCATTACGCTTGTCACCGCACGCGATGATCGGGTGTACTTTAA
The DNA here is from genome assembly GCF_055379935.1 of Natronotalea proteinilytica. Classification (NCBI taxonomy): domain Bacteria; kingdom Pseudomonadati; phylum Rhodothermota; class Rhodothermia; order Rhodothermales; family Salisaetaceae; genus Natronotalea; species Natronotalea proteinilytica. The sequence goes on from NZ_AP043947.1 coordinate 1,340,589, forward strand.
TAATTCGCTGGCAAACACCTTGTACGTTATGGATGCATTCAATGGGGATGTCATTTGGGAGCGTCATGCGCCGCGTGAGCTTAGCTCAAACGATGGGTTTACAAGCCCTATTGCTGTTGGGGACGACTACATGGTTGTCAATGGCTCCGATCGCGTCTTTGCGTTCAAGAAGCCGTAGGAGCATCACGGGTTGCAATCTGGACTTGTTGTTGACGGGATCATCAACGTATTGGCCAGAATGAGGGACGGCGCCCGCGGGACCTCGTGCGGCCGATGCCTGTTCTGGATCCTGGATCGCGCTCGCCGGCTCGCTTGCCTGTCCTGAACTCGATTCAGGATCTGGATGACGTTCGGGAGGGGGCATTTGGGTTGAAAGGGAGCTTTCGTCTCCCAGCACCGTCCCCCCGATACGTCATCCTGAACTTGATTCAGGATCCATTCCCCCGACTGTTCACCCGAGCAGACGCCCAGGTGGGTTCTTTTTGTGGGGGCAGGGCCGTTGATTCGGCAGAGCCTGCTGAGCGCCGGGGAGATGGTTCGGCTGCGCTCACCATGACAGGGTTTTTTGTGGGGGCCCGTTCGCCATGACAGGTTTTTGGAAGGGTTCAGGGCCCTTGATTCGGCAGCACCTGCAAAAATAACAGGACAATGGCTCCACGTTTTTCGACCCCGTGTTCTTTCATGGGTAGTGGATAAACGCTAAATGATAGGATGATCGGACACCGCAGTGTTGTCTTGTTCGAACCCCCTCTCCCTACGGATTTCTTCCCCTTAGCCAAGGGGTACGTGTTTAGCGACGTGCCACAGATCGTCGGGGACGCAGGCGCCCCCCGGCTATGGGTGTTGACCCACATCGCAACTCGCAGCCCGGGGGCAGAAGCGGAGCGGAGACCCCAGGTGGTTACCGCGACTCGTTGTTGTTATCTGACACATCTTCCCACTTCGCATCCTCGATATCTTCCCCCCAGAACCGAGGCGACTCGTCACGATGACGCTTGTGTGCATCTTCGCGTTCTCCAAACAACCCCCCTTGTGGCAACAGCCCGCCGCGTCCGCGCCAGATTCGCACCAGATTCGCCGTCACCTGCAAGATGAAGTAGATAATGATGGCGATAATGATGTAGTCCATACACGCACATGTTAACGAAAGAGGATGCGCTCAAAAGAAAGCGCCTCTACGGCTGTTTCACGTAGGTCGTACCCTGCGGCTCTACACTGGCAATGTGGTCAATCAGCGTATCTAAATCGCTCGGGTTTTCCACGAAGTCGATCTCGGTTGCATTAACGATGAGAAGCGGACTTTTCTCGTAGTGGAAAAAGTAATGGTTGTACGCTTCACAGAGCGACTCGATGTAGGCTGGATCCATGTCTTCTTCGTATGGGCGCCCCCGCTTGGCGATGTTACGCAGCAGCCGATCGGAGCTGGCTTGCAAGTACACAATCAGGTCGGGCGTGGGGGTGTTGGGCTCCATGTGCGCATAGAGGGTCTCGTAGAGCTGCAACTCATCGCCCGAGAGATTTTGATGCGCAAAGATGCGGTCTTTGTCGAAGGCGTAATCGCTGATTGTAAGGTTGTGAAACAGGTCGCGCTCGCCCAACTCTTTTTGCTGACGAAAGCGACTCGCGAGAAAGGCCAACTGGGTTTGGAACGCCCATCGGTTGCGGTTTTCGTAGAAGCGCTCTAGAAAGGGATTGTCATCAAACTGTTCAAGCACAAGACGGCCATCGAACTGGTCTGCCATGAGGCGAGCCAGCGAGGTTTTGCCTGCACCAATGACCCCTTCAATGACAATGTAATGCAGATGCGAAGGCAAGGCATTCACGGGGCGGTGGGGGGCACATGTGTAGAAGAAAACGGAAAACGAACAAGCGGACGCGAAAGGCACTGCAGGGCGTGGGTATCGGTGCAGGCCTTCAGCAACTCACAGACGGTAGCGTCGAACGGATCGGGGACCCACAGGTTCGGGGCGAGTTCGGCCCATGGTTGGAGCACAAACCGCCGCTGGTCCAACCGCGGATGGGGTACGGTGAGCCGGGCTGTGGTGTGCTGCTGGGAGCCGACGGTTAGCACATCAAGATCAAGCGGACGCGGCGCCCACCGTGCAGCTGGACGTCGCCCGGCAGCGTACTCCTGCGCTTGGGTTTGGGTCAGCAGCGACTGTGGGGAAAGCGTGGTACGGAGGTGCAGCACGCCATTCAAAAACCAGGGCACCTCCCTTTGACCGGCCCGCCGATGGGCTTCGGTTTTGTACGCAGACGACACCTGTACAACTGCAATGTCAGGATGTGCGTCCAACTGCATCACCGCCTGCGCAATATGATCAAACCGACTCCCCTGGTTTGAACCGACGCCCAGATATGCATCTGTTGCAGTAAAGTCAGACATACGAAATGGAAGCGTTCAACATGAACCTCAGTTGATCCTATACGGATCGCAAAAGCAAAAGGATGCAGCACCTGAGGGCGAAACAGTACACCGTTCTGTAATACCGCCTCCTTCGTCACCATCCTCGATGGCTGAACGTAACAAATAGGCACACGAATGTACAGGAGGGAGGGGCCCGTAAGTGACCTCAACAATGGTTTTGGGGATTGCCGGGTGGGTTCCCCTCCATCCTACCCTTCCTCCCCGAGGAGGGTACGTGTTTAGCGACATGCCCCAGATCGCCGGGGACGCAAGCGGTCCCCGGCTATGGATTTTGCTCACACCGAGCCGCTCTGTAGCCCGGGATCAGGAGCAAAGCGGATATCCCGGGCGGTCATTGAGCCGCACTCAAAAGATAAACCGTACCGCCGGGCCGTCCTATACATGTCATGCTGAACGCAGTGAAGCACCTCAGCGCTATGTGGCCGAGGGCCCTGCTGCTCAGTATCCACGAGGTGTACCCCTGCGCGCACCGGACGTGGCTTTCCCGTAGGCATGGCGTTGAGATCCTTCCGCCTAGCAGCGTCAGGATGACTGCAAGACGATATGATCTCGTGGCGACGCAGAGGGGCCGTAAGGTCATGCCTGTTGTGCATCGCCACGAGCGTGGTGCTGACGGAGCGTGGTGCTGACGGGAATGCGGTGCCCCAGATCGCCGGGGACGCAAGCGGTCCCCGGCTATGGGTTTGCTCACATCGCGCCGTTCTGTAGCCCGGGATCAGGAGCGGAGCGGATATCCCGGGCGGCCATTCTAACACGCTAAACACGTACCGAGGAGGAAGGAACCGTGGAAGGCGCTCATCAAGTCCACCTCAGAGGAGGGGGATTTAGGGGGAGGGATTCTGCCAAATCAAATATATTAGTCACTTATGCGAAACGCAGCACCGTACGAATGAGAGCGTGTATTAACAACGTCGGGGCGCACATGATACCGATTTGAAACGCACAAAACCCCAACTTCATGCCTGTCTCTACTTACGCCGATTCGCTATTGATTTCCCTCCCTCGATCTTGTACATTTAATCATGAAGAGACATTGAAGTGGTAGAGGTGAGGGCAGCCATGGGTCTGCGACATGCGCTATGGGCGGTGCTCGTGCTGATGATCGGAGGGGTGGAGACTGCATACGCGCATCCTTCTCCCGCCACGATACAGGGCGCGGTGTATCATGCAGAGACCAGCAGACCACTGCAGGGCGTGCATGTGTTTTTGGCGGGTACGACCACCGGTACCACCACCGATGCAGCCGGGGCCTTTTCTTTTCAGACGCGCACAAGAGGGGTGCACCGCCTTTATATCAGCAAGGTTGGGTATGCCGTTGAAGAACGCGATTTGTTTTTAACCGAAGGCACGACGCATACCTTTCATGTGGAGTTGACCCCGACGATCGAGGCGTTGGATGAGGTCCAGGTAAAGGCCGAGCGCGATGAAGACTGGCACGATAACGTTGCGCAGTTTGAAGACTACTTCATTGGCCCCACTCCACGCGCCGATTCAGTGACGCTACTGAATCCAGAGGCGCTTCAATTTGAAACACGCTGGTGGGGGCGCTTTCGAGCAACAGCGACGGAGCCGCTCCAGATCGAAAATAGAGCCTTAGGATATCGGGTTCGGTATCACCTGGAATGGTTTGAGCGTCGCCGCGGACGCATTCGATGGGACGGGGAGCCCTTTTTCGAACCGCTGGAACCTACCTCATCGGAGGAAGCCGACCGCTGGAAGGCCAACCGCCGAGAGGCATTTCTAGGCTCGTATCGCCACTTTATGCTGGCACTGCTGTATGACCAGATTGACGAAGAGGGGTTTGCGATACACCTTGAACGCCGCTCTCCATCTCGCATGCGAAGCCGTCCGGTGCGGCGCTCTGTTGATGCGCAGCAGTTGGTGGAAGCTACGGGTGATTCGACATTTACGGTACAGTTTCGGGGGACGCTGCACGTCAAATATCATGAGGCTCCAGAAAGTCCGTGGTTTGTTAACTGGCGTGGGGGCGAACCGTATCGGCCTCGATCCTATCAACCGTCTCGCCTTGAACTCGAAGAACGGCGCGTGGTGACTGACCTGTTCGGCAAATCTGTCGATCCGCATGTTATTACGGTGTACGGCCACTTTGCCTACCATCGCGTTGCTGATGCGCTGCCGCTTGGCTTTCTGCCCGTGGACTATGACGACTCGCCTTTTCCCCGGCGGACGCCATGATAGTGCTGTGTTACAGCTCAATCTTCGGGTAGCAATACGCCCCGTTTTAATGTTGTCATCTTGAGCGGAGCAACTGCGTCTAGCAGGTGCGGAGTCCTGACACGAGCGAAGCGACTGACGAACGTAGTGAGTAAAGATCTCCCCCGAACTGGGCAGGGCTGTTGGTTTGCCAGTAGCTGCTGAGCGCCGAGGAGATGTTTCGACGCGCTTCGGGCCCTGGGGGCCCTCCGCTTGCTCAACATGACAGAACATTTGGTTTGAGATGCTTCAACGCGAGTCCACTCCGTACCCTAACAATCAGGTGTGACACAGCACTACTGCTCTGTCACAGGTCAATCTTCGGGTAACACATGCACCCTCTAACGTACCGAGAATAACTCACAATCTTGTCATTGCGAGCGCAGCGAAGCGCCCCGACCGCAGGGAGGAAGTGCCCCTGGGGTGCAATCTCATGCTATCAAACCGGATACAGCCGCCCAATCAACAGCATGAGATCGCACCCCAAGAGTACTCGTTCGCTAGCGCTCACAGCGCCACGTCGGTCGCAAGCTCCCTCCTCGCGATGACAATTTTGGACCCTAACTTTCAGCTGTGACACAGCACTACCGGCGTTCGTTGTTGCTATCAAACCAGCCTCAAATAGCCCTTAAGCCGCTACCGGTTCGTACTGGTCGGGGAGGTCGTTCTCGTACAATACAATGTCGCCCTGCCGCAGCTGGCGGGTGAGCGTGTCTTGTGCATCGAACAGCGTAGGATGGATGTGCAGTTTGTCCGACGGAAACCCATGATCGCGCAGTCCCTCTTGCAGGGCCTGAGTCTGTGCATCTCCAATCAAGAACACGCCGTCTATATTGCGTGCAGCAATCGCTTTGCCGAGATTGTAGTTGGCCTCGTCTTGCTTGGGGCCCATCTCGACCATGCCAGGGGTAACGATATAGCGGCGCTGTCCTTCCATCTCGGCCAGGAGATCCACGGCGTTTTGGGCGCCCACCGGATTGCTGTTAAACGCATCGTCAATGATGGTGATGCCGTTGCGCGTCTTGAGCTTCAGCCGATGCTCAACCGGCTCCAGGCGTCGTGCGGCATGGGCCATTGCGCGCAGCCGCATGCCCTTCGAACGGCCCACCGCTACCGCCAGCAGCAAGTTTAGCACGTTATGCCGCCCGAGCAACTTGGTCTGAAACGGTGCCGTGTGGCCTTTCTCATCACGGATGGTACATGTCAATCCGTTGGTGCTGTAGCGAATGTTGGAGGCTGCGATGTCGGCATCGGGATGGTTTTCTGCTGACACGCGCCACACGGGACCGGGGGCATCGTCGGCCATGGCGGCTACGCGGGGATCGTCTATGTTCAAGATGGCGGCCCCGCCCTCCTTCATGTGCTGCAAGATGCTGCTCTTTTCTTCTGCGATGGCATCGACTGTGCCCATTGTTTCGAGGTGGGCAATGCCTACTGATGTAATTACGCTTGTATCTGGGGCAGCAATGGCACAGAGCTCCGCGATATCGCCCGGGTAGCGCATGCCCATCTCCAGCACCAACACCTGATGCTCGGGCCGCAGTTTTTCGTTCACTACCAGACAGATACCCATCGGTGTGTTATACGAGCCGGGTGTAGCCAGCACGCTATACGACTGGCTGAGCAGTTCGGCCACAATGTGCTTAGTGCTCGTTTTACCGTAGGACCCCGTAATGCCGATCACCTCCAGATGGGCGTGCTCTCGAAGATGGGCGCGGGCCTGGCGCTTGAATCCGTTCTGTATCGTTTGTTCGATGGGCTTGGTGCACAGGGCGCCAAGGGCCACCCAGAGCGGACCGCCGATGTCTGCGATAAACAGTCCGATAACGCCTCCGATTACCGCCTCGGCCTGTCCCCAGGTGTCTCCCCACAGTATGCCAACGACTACCGGAAGCGCTGCCCACAGTCCACTGGCCACCGATAGACGTGTCATGCGTGCGGTAAAGCGAAGGGGTTTCTTTTCTGCATCACGACGATAGCGGCGCGATGAGATAAACAGCAGTGGCCACACGGCGATCAGTCCGCCAGCCGCGCCCCAGGGCCAGCCATTCAGGTAGCTGCCCCCAGCCAGAAGGAGGGCCAGCGCGCCAAGGGCATGCGACCATCCGGCTGCGACCGGGCCGCCCGAGGTACGCAGCCAGCGCATATATCGGTCGAGCTTGTACGTCTCCAGCTGAAACACGTGAAGAAAAAACCGCATGCGCCGCCAGGCACGCCATCCGGCGAAGGCGAGGGTGAGCACAATGCCGAGCAGGACAAGAGCAGTCGTCACAGTAGCGCGGTGGTCAGGAGTGAGAGGGAGCAGAGGTTGATTCCATAAGGAAGTGGCGGATGGCGGCGGCCACCGTATCCAGGGCGTGCAGATGCGCGTAATGATCGCCGGGCAGCGCTACAACGCCTGCATCGGGAATGCGCGCTTCGAGCCGGTCGATTTGACGCTGCGAGATGGCGGTGTCGTGTGCGCCTCGGAACAGCAGTGTGGGTACCTGGATGCGTGCTACATCGTCATCGAGGTGGTGAGTTACGGTGCGTACAAACGTATCGCGCATCACCCCATCTAGCGCGTTGTAGTCTGAAGATCCCAGCGCCTGCCAGAGTAACGAATGGTGCAGCCAATCGAGGGCAGGGGCCTTAAGTGGGTTCGGCAGGATACGAAACGGGGCTTTGATGCAGCGGGCTAAGGTGCTTTTGAGGCGGGTCCCGAGAGAACGGCGGGGCGCGATGCCGGAGGGGGCAAACAAAATGAGCCGATCAATGAGATCCGCGTAGTCTGGGTGGCTGGCCATGTACAGGGCAATGCGTCCGCCATTGGAGTGTCCGATGAGGGGCACAGGCGGCGTTGTATGCGCTTTCAGATATTGCGCTACAAGGTCGGCATGTTCGGGTACGCCCCAGGCAGTAGGCGGCGGGGGCGACGCCCCGTGGCCGGGCAGATCCAGACAGTGCGTGCGAAATGTATCGGACAGGCGGCGAGCTACCGGCTGCATATGTTCGATTGAACTACCCCATCCGTGGAGCAGCACAACATCGGGAGCCGAAGGCGGGCCTGCCGTGGCGGTATGGAGGGTGGTGGGCGTCACGAGAGCGTAGGGAAAGCCAAGTACAGCGGGGACGAATAAATACGCGGCAGCGTGTGTCAAGTGCAAATGCATTGCCTGCAAACCCGATCAAGCGCGCCCGTTCCGGTGTAGGTAGGGCAAGCTGGGCGTATTTTTGGCAAGATAGGGGGAGATGCATGCAGAAAAGTCGAAAATGCGGGGGCAATCCCTACAGAACCCAGGATGTGGAAACCCTGCTTCGGGGTCTGCGTTGCGGCAAATGTACGTTGCTTATCTTCACAAGGCTACATAGCCTTGCTACGGTGTCGCTTCCATACTCGCCGTTGACGAAGATCTGTCAGTCATTCCGGGCGGTCTGTGTACGCTTGCAGGCCCTGTCGGCCCGAATTCTCTGAACCTACCAGCGGATACATGCGTGCCACTGGGCATTGCACCCCGTTTGCACGTACGTTCTGGCGCAGCCAACGGGCTGCACGTCGTTTTGACATCACTTTACCACGGTCGCGCATCGTGTGCGTCTGCCGTCGCTCTGCCGTCGCATCGGCTCTGTTCTGGAGTGCGAGCTGCTGGCACCTCGTCATTGAATGCGAATTGCGTTCTGTATTTTTCTGACTTCTACGTAGCCTGTTGCGGCTGCGGTCTTCCCTACATCTTACCATACCGACCCCCTTATGTCCGATAAAAAGTTTAAGCGCATCCTTGAGCTCATCGGGAAAAAGAAGTACGGATTTATGCGTGAAATGCATCCGGCGCTTCCTAAAGATGATGACGATCCGTTCATGCCACCGCCATTGATTCGCAAGTTTAACCTGCGCGATGGCGTTGTCATTGAAGGTTCGCTCAAACCCGGTCGGAAAGGCGGCATGCAGGTCGGCTGGATTGACACGGTGATGGGCATTCCCCCGGAAGAGTGGGCCCAGAAAGATGGCTTTGACAAAGGGGCGAGCATCTATCCCGATGAGAAACTGAATCTTATCACAGGGCCCGAAGATAGCTCGATGCGGGTTCTGGATCTGGTGGCACCGATCGGCAAGGGGCAGCGTGCGCTCATCGTAGCGCCGCCGCGTGCTGGCAAGACGGTGCTGCTAAAGCAGATTGCTGCAGGCATCACCAAGAACCACAAAGAGGTGGATCTGGTGGCTCTCTTGATTGACGAGCGCCCCGAGGAGGTTACAGACTTCCGCCGCTCCACACATGCCGAGGTGTTTGCCTCGTCGAATGACCAGGGTGAAGACAACCACGTGCGCGTGGCCACCCTTGCCAGCGAGTACGCAAAACGTCTGGTAGAGAAAGGGAAAGACGTTGTGATGCTCCTCGACTCGCTAACACGCCTCGGGCGCACATTCAACCTGTTTGTGGATGGTAGCGGGCGCACGCTAAGCGGCGGGCTCGACGCTGAAGCGCTCAAGGTGCCGCGTAAGATCTTTGGCGCCGCACGTAACATCGAAAACGGCGGATCGCTCACCATCATTGCCACTGCGCTGATTGAAACGGGCAGCCGCATGGACGATGTGATCTTCGAAGAGTTCAAGGGGACCGGTAACTCCGAGATTGTACTGGACCGCCAGTTGGCCGATAAACGCATCTACCCGGCGATTAACCTGCGCGAGAGCGGTACGCGCAATGAGGAGCGTCTTCTTGGACGGGTGCGCATCCAGAAGCACAACCGTCTGTTTCGTGCTCTCAACTCGCGTCATCCGGTAGAGGCGATGAAAGCCCTGCTTCGCCATGTGCGCAACAGTCCTACCAATGCCCACTTGCTCACCGAGTTGGTGCCCGAGTAAGCGCTCCGTTTCAACACCCCACAACATAGGCGAGACGTTATGATGTACCCCTGTTTGGGGTCATTGTAGCGTCTCGCCTTTTGTGTTGGGGGATGCGCACTTGTCTTCCAGGGCCAGACGCTTCGCCGCTGATGCTACTACCTGGTCTCCGTTCGTTATGGCCGATTTCGATTCCAACACGTCATCTTCCTCCTCATCGGATGTCTCCAACGCGGAAGCCGCTGAGCCATCGGAAGAGCCTATCGCTGCGTATCAAGCTCCGATTCACACCTGGGATCCGTCTGATCGTCCGCGTGAGAAACTCATTCAAGGCGGGCCGGCTGTACTCTCTGATGCCGAGTTGTTGGCGATTTTGCTGGGCTCGGGCACCCGCACGAGCAACGGCCCCGTTTCTGCTGTACAACTCGGTCAGACGCTCCTCCACACGTACGGATCGCTCTTTGATGTGTCGAAGCGATTGCTGAAAGAGCTAGTACGAGTGCAGGGCATCGGTCCTGCCAAAGCCGCTCGCCTGATGGCCGCGTTCGAAGCCGGACGCCGGTCGGCCTCGCAGCGCGGGGCGGAAGATCGGGTGCAGGTTGGATGCCCTGCCGATGTGGCTGCGGTGTATGGACCACTCATGCGTGATTTGAAGAAAGAGGTGTTCAAGGTGGTGCACCTGAACACCGCAAACATCATTTTAAGCGATTACACGGTGAGCGAGGGCGGGCTTGCATCGAGTATTGTGGAGCCGCGTGCGGTGTTTGAACAGGCGATTCTCGACAACGCCGCCTCAGTGATCTGCCTACACAACCATCCGTCGGGCAACCCCGAGCCGAGCCGGCAAGACATTCGTATCACCCGCCAACTGGTAGAGGCTGGCAAGCTTATGGGCATTCCGGTGCATGATCACATCATTATTGCAGGCACCGATCATACTTCGCTTGCCGAGCGTGGCGTGATGGACTAACGACATGGTGCCCCTCACCCAGCTGGCTACAACCGTGGAAGCGTAATGCCACGCTGGCCCTGGTACTTACCCTGCTTGTCCGCATACGACGTTTCGGGTGGGTCGCCTTGCATAAAGACCACCTGCGCGATGCCTTCGTTGGCATACACTTTCGCCGGCAGGGGCGTGCCGTTGCCAATCTCGATGGTCACATGTCCCTCCCATCCGGGCTCTAGCGGCGTTACGTTAACGATGATGCCCGAGCGGGCGTAGGTAGACTTGCCCAGCACAATGCCCAGCACATCGCGCGGCATCTTGAAGTATTCGACCGAGCGCGCCAGCACGTATGAGTTGGGAGGGATAAGGATGTGATCGGTGGTCGTCGTTTCAACCAGCGCCCGCTCGTCCAGGTCTTTTGGGTCTACTACGCTGTTGAACATGTTGGGCGTGAACACCCGAAACGCGTCGGCTACGCGCATATCATAGCCAAACGAACTAAGGCCGTAACTGACGACCTCCTCACGCACTTGATGGTCGACAAACGGGTCGATCATGTTGTGCACTTCGGCGCGTTTCGCGATTTGGGCGTCGTTGAGAACCATAGGGGGTAGGTACTGTGGTTGGTATGTAACTGAATAATTTAAGACGACGGTCGGTGCTACGATACGTTAGACCGTGTTGGGGTGTTGAGTCCATCAGCCATGAGGCGGGCTGCTTCTGGACCGTAGTTAAAGATACAGTCGATTGCTGCCATGCCAGGTTCAAACCCATCGAAGTTTTGTCGGTAGGTCGGGTGCTCGTAGGGCGGAAGCACCGTGCAAGGAGCATCGTCGGGCAGGTCAAGCACATCGGCGTGCTCGTGGGCGACCCATAGGGTGCTGGCATCGGTGTGGGTGCGGATGGCGCTTACTGTGTCGGCCTCCCATTTCGAGGCGCGCACAAACGGTGTGTCGATCTGTGCAAACTGGCATGTGCACTGGGTGGTTGCTTCTGCAAGCACCTGCAACGACTCGGCAGGATCGGTAAAGATCGGCTTGAAGTCGTCTTCGAAGTATTCGAAGTACATGGTAGAGCGGTAGTTGTACATAAAGGCCCGCCAGTGGCGTTCGTGCCAGGGCACATTGCCGTCGATCATAACATCTGCCGTGGGCCGTCCGTGCTGGTGTGACCACATCGGCAGGCTGATCCATTGCCAGCCATTTGGGTTGCGCAGCTTGCTTCGGTTCTGGCGGGTGTGCCGACGATACGGCCAGGTGTCGGCCCAGACAACGTGATCGGCAGCCGCCATAAGGGCTACGCTATGAAGCGGGGGAAAGTATTCAAGGGGAACCAGCGCAACGGTCATATATACCTCCAACGAAAACAAAAACGAAGAGCACGTCTGATGCAACTCGCGGATGCTACGACCACGGGCACCGGTTGTTACAACGTAGTCAAATTGAACGGTTCTTTTTTGCAACTCGAATCTGGATATTGAAGAAGATACTTCAATGATGCATCGCCCGTGCAGCGTGTTAGGCGACCGCGTTGCTCAACAAGTTGCTGAAACAGAGACATTGTATAACGTGAGTTACGCAAAGATGACAGACTTGGCCATTTGCTCCGAATCAAAACCGGCGTATGTCGCTACCATGAATCGTTCCCCTCGTCCGGCACAGAACAGCGATGCTGCCGCGTGGTCGTAACCACGCTTGTGCAGGTCGATGCGCGTGTCTATCTCCACTGCTGTTGACTCACCTTCGTTGTATGTCTTCCTCTTCGTTTTCTATGCGTGGTACCCGCGCCACCGTGAATCGCACGTTCTTGTTTGCACTAGCATTTTTTGTCGGGTCTATTCTGTTCAGCCTACTGGGCATGTTGTTGCTTCAGGTGGTGCCGGCCTCGCAAGAGGTATTTGCCCCCTACCTGGCTACGCTGATTCGTGCCCCTACCTGGACGTTCATGGCCCTTTTGCCGGTATTGGCGTTCCTTATGTACGGTTCAGAACTGGGTTGGAAGCGCATGGCGTTTTTTGCGTTCTGGGGATGCCTGTTGGGCGGTTTAAGCGAAGTGATGGGGACGATGCAGTGGGTAACGATCGGCGACCTGGTGTTACCATTCGGCGAGTATGAGTACACCCAGTGGCTGGGTCCGAAGTTTGCCGATCACGTACCGTACTTCATTCCCGCCTCGTGGTTTGCCATGTCGATTGTCTCGTTCGATCTGGCACGTCGGTTAAGCGACACACGTTGGGTGTACCTGCTGCTGGCTACCTGCTTTATGGTGCTGTGGGATGTGTCGCTCGATCCCGCCATGAACGGCGCCGGATCGGCCATTGGAAGCGTCACCTTCTGGAGTTACCCGCAGGGCGGCTTTTACTACGGCATGCCGCTATCCAACTGGATGGGGTGGTTTATCGTAAGCTATCTTATCATGCTGGGGTATGAGTATATCGGCGGCGGGATGAATACCGAGCATCCATGGGCTCCCATGGTGTATCTGCTGAACTGTGTGTTTCCGTTAGGCATTCTTATGCTGCAGGGGATGTATGTAGCGGTAGGTGTAGGCGTTATTGCCACGGCCATTCCGTTTGTGGCGCTTGCATGGAAGCGCGGAGACGCCTTTCAGTTTATTCCTGCGCGTACCCCATCCCGAGCGGCATAGCCGTATACACCGCCTTCCACTCCTGCGCACTCCTGCTTTGAACTGCATGGATAGAGCGACTGCTTCTCCTATGTTTACCTCGACGTCTGACGACGCCTACATGATGCAGGAGCCCGATGTGGTGGCGCCTGACTTAAGCGACCGCGCGGAGGAAGATGCATGGCTATGGGAGTCGTTTCGCTACCACTCGCGCACGTTCTCCATGGCGGCCCGGCTGCTGCCCCGACGCGTGCAAGTGCCCGTGGCGGTGCTCTACCTGTTCTGCCGCAAAGTCGATTCCATTGCCGATCACCGTGTGCTAGAGGTCGGTCCCGAAGAGGCTCTTCGGGAGGTGCAAACCACTTGGGAGGCGCTCGACGCCACCCTCGATGGCCATCCGCCTGAGTCCATGCTCTGGCAGCGCTTGCATGAGGTAAACCAGTCGTTCGCACTGCGACGGCTTCCCTTCTACGAGTTGCTGGAGGGCGCAATTTGGGATCTGGAGGCCCGCCCCATCGCTACGATGGATGATCTGGTGGCGTACTCTAATCTCGTAGGCGGAAGTGTAGGGGCCATGATGTTACCCTTTCTTACAAATAGCGATGACTACACCGCCCTGGAGCCCGCCGCGCGTCGCATGGGGATTGCCATGCAAATCACCAATATTCTGCGCGATGTGGGGGAAGACCTGCGCCATCTCGATCGCGTGTATCTGCCGCAAGAGTGGCTCAATCAGCATGGCATTACCCTGCCTGCGCTTGCGTCAACATCCACCGAGTCGATGCCTGACGCGTACGTGGCGCTTTTGGAGGCCGCCATGCACGAAGCAGAAACGCGCTACGCCTCCAGCATGCAAGCCATCCAAACGCTACCCTGGGGCGTGCGCACAGGCATTCGGGCCGCGGCGCGCATGTACCGCGAAATCATGAACGAGGTGCGTCGGCGCGACTACGACAACATCCGGCAGCGAGCGTACGTAACGACACGTCGCAAGATTTTGTGCATCTGTACCGACACCTATGCGCGCCGAAAAGACCGCCTGAAGCGTGATGACGTGGCCGTACCGACTCCAGCATCATCTCCATGAAGAACCTCGCCGCAGCGCTCATTGGGGCCTGGATGCGTTGGGATATGCGCCGCTCATTCGATCGGGTGGTGTGGCACGGAGCCTGGCCCCCTGCGCTCCCCCAAGGCCGTCCACTGATCATATGCGCCAACCATCATCACTTTTATGATGCGCATCTGGTTTGGTATGTGCTACGTATGCTGGAGCGTCCCGGACTTGTGTGGATGCAGGAATGGAGACGGTTTCCCATCTTTGCGCCTGTAGGAGCCCTTCCGTTTCCTGCCGATGATCCCCGCACCCGAGCGTCTACAGTGCGTCGTACGGCACGCTACTTTCAGAAGCAGCCCAACACGGGACTGGTGTATTTTCCGAGCGGCACGTTGCAGACTCCTGAGGTGGGGATTGGACCGTATCCCGAAGAACGCTTTACTCGGCTGCACCGGCTCTACCCGACAACTCAATTCTGGCCCATGGCACTCCACATTACATGGGATGGCGGGCCGTATCCTGTCGCCCGTATGCGCGGCGGAACGGTTTTTGACTTGAATCACACGGAGCCAGGCTGTATCGAAACAGAGCTACGTGCGTTGTGGACTCAGCTTCGCGAAACAACAGACCCCAACACGCATCTGTTGATGCGTGGCCGACCGTCTCCAGCCGACCGTTGGAATCTGGCCTGGATGGCTCCCCTTTTCAAGCGCCTTTTGTAGCCCGTTGTTGCTTATGCCTCCTTTTCACAGCGTCTCATCTGCATGGTATCTTGTGCCATGGCTCCGGTACCTGCTTGCTGGCGGATTGCTTCTCGCTGTAAGCATTCTTACGCTCCCCCCCGTTCTCTATGCCGACGCCATGCCCGACACCTCACAAGTACTTTATGCTGAAAAGGATGCCGAGAGTTTACGGTCATTGCTCAATACGGTAGACGCAGACACCCATCGCACCCGAAATCTGCTGTATCGATACCGGCTCTACCCACTCACCGAGGATGCGTCTATTTTAGACGACCTGCCGCGTGATTTAGAAGACGCTTCAGCGAAAGAGTTGGCGTTGCTTTCTGGGCTGTGGGCCTACCGGGCCGGCGAGTCGTCTGCCTTCAACGCAATTCGGTATGGTCGGCGTTCGTTGAACCTGCTGGATAAAGCCAAAGAGAAAGATCCAATCGATCCGTTTGTGTTGCTTGTCGAAGGGCAGTCGCTGCTATACCGACCGTCTATCGCGGGCTCCAACCCGCACATGGCTGCCGATCGGTTTCAACAGTTGCGTGTGGTGCTTGAAACCCACGACGAAGCGGCCATCTCAAAGGAGGAAGCCATGATCTGGCAGTGGGTTGCTCTCAATGAAGCCGACAACGGGCCCGAGGCCGAGGCCCTTCACCAAGAGTTGGCAGCTGCCGATTTACCGCCTCTCTATCAGCAGTTTCTGGAGTCGCCTCCCCGTGTATAGTTAGCGGGACCGTTGCATGTGCGCGGTCACATCCATGCGCTCTCACTTAATCCCTCTTATCGTCCGATATACATGTCCATTCTTGCGGCGGTTGTAGTAGGCATCCACGTGTTCGTTGTGGCTGTGCTTATCGCCAATTTCGTATACCTGCGCACAACCCGTCCGCCACGCACGCCGTTTTCGGAGTCGGCCTCGTTGCCCACGGTATCCGTGCTTATCCCCGCTCGTAACGAGGCTAGCAACCTGAAGCGACTGTTGCCTTCATTGCTTGCTCAGACCTACGCTTCGCTTGAGATATGGGTGTACGACGACCGCTCGCTCGATGACACCGCTGCGGTGGTGCGCAGCTTCGACGATCCACGTTTGCATCTGGTTGCGGGCACGCCGCTCCCTGAAGGATGGCTGGGCAAGCCGCATGCGCTCCATCGCCTTAGTCAAGAAGCTACGGGCGACTACTACGTGTTTCTGGATGCTGACACGGAGGTGCACGACCCCAATGCCGTGCAGCACTGGAGCCGGCAGTTTGCTCAGCGTCCTGAACGGTCGTTGGCGACGGGGCTCCCGCTGTTGCGAGGCGGGGCTGCCTGGATCGTAAGCCTTGTGCCCAATGCCATCCTCACCGGACTGCCGTGGCCGTTGGTGCGGTGGGGGGCGTCGCCCTCCCTAAGTGCGCTGAATGGGCAGTTCTGGATGATCGATGCAGCGACGTATCACACGTACACTCCGCACGCCGAGGTACGCAACAAAGTGCTTGAAGATGTGGAGATTGGGCGCTACATGAAGCGCAATGGCGTGACGCCGTATCTCTGGGATGTGCGGCAGGAGCTGACGGTCTACATGTATCGCACCACCCGCGATGCCTGGCACGGGTTTCGCAAAAATGCCTACCTGCTTATGGGAGGACATCCCGTGGCCTTTGTGCCGCTGTGGCTGTTTTACACCCTCACCTTCGTGGTTGCGCCCTGGGTAGTGCCCTGGCTGTGGGCGAGCGTGTTCGGGCTGAAAGCAGCTACCGATTATTGGAATGGC
Organism: Natronotalea proteinilytica; assembly: GCF_055379935.1. Taxonomy (NCBI): domain Bacteria; kingdom Pseudomonadati; phylum Rhodothermota; class Rhodothermia; order Rhodothermales; family Salisaetaceae; genus Natronotalea; species Natronotalea proteinilytica. Next base: position 1,357,162 of record NZ_AP043947.1, read on the forward strand.
ATCTCGGTTCGCATCTCGCTTCTTGCTCCTGTGTCATATCTGATGGGAGCTCTCATTCAGTTGGATTCGGCATGGCATCACTGGACCCACAATGTGTCGTGGAAAGGCCGATCGGTGGGCAACGCCGAGCCGTCTGCTTCCTCCGAGTCAGCCCCCGATATTTCGTGACGTGAGGCAATGAGCGTCTGCGATATCCGCTCCTGATCTCGCGGGCTAAGGAAATCTGGTAGTGGATAAACGCTAAATGATAGGATGATCGGGCAACGCAGTTTTGTCTTGTTCGAACCCCCTCTCCCTTATTCCGCTTCGCTTCATCAGTCGCCCTCCGGGCTCGTGTCGGGTTTCTCCCCCTTTTCCAACTAGTCTATGCACACAACTCGAGATGGTGATAATCGTTGATCACGGGTTGCAATCTGGACTTAGTAGACCCACAAAAGTATCTTTGATTATGTCATTGCGAGGAGCGCTAGCGACGCGGCAATCTTGTGTCATCAAGCCGGGCAGCACCGTCCAGGTCGGGGGCATGAGATCGCCGCGTCAGTCGCAAGCTCCTTCCTCGCGATGACAAGGTGTAAATATATTTCTTTTGAGCTACCTTGTTGTTGACGGGATCATCAACGTATTGGCCAGAACGAGGGACGGCGCCAGCGGGACCTCGTGCGGCCGGTGCCTTTTCTGGATCCTGGATCGCGCTCGCCGGCTTGCTTGCCTGTCCTGAACTCGATTCAGGATCCATTCCCCCGACTATTACTGTGTCACACCTGAATGTTAGGGTATGGGGATCGTGCCAAATTCTGTGTCCCAGCCCCCTCCCAAAAAACCTGTCATGGTGAGCGCAGCCGAACCATCTCCCCGACGCTCAGCAGGCTCTGATCGATCGAGCGGCCCTGCTCATTTCGGAGGAGATCTTTACTCACTGCGTTCGTCAGTCGCTGCGCTCGTGTCAGGACTCCGCACCTGCTAGACGCAGTTGCTCCGCTCAAGATGACACCATTAAAACGGGGCGTATTGCAACCCGAAGATTGACCTGTGACACAGCACTATTCCCCGAGAAGACGCCCAGATGGGTTCTTGTTGTAGGATCCAATTGTAGGATCCAACAGTCTCTCATTGAACAGGCGGTGGAGGCAACCAACTTTAAATAAACAACATAGCGAAGAAAAAGTTATGTGCAAGGACTAGCCTTAGCCAAGGGAGAGATGTCTACAGGATGACGCCTGCCGTGCAAAGATTGGCCATTACTCCGCAGGCAGGGCCGCCCGAACGGCATCGGGAAGAGCGACGGGGCGTCCGGTATCGAATCGGATCCACACGATGCGGGCTGACCCGAGGGCAACCACCGTGTCAGGTGCCTCTTTCGTGGTAATACGGTAAAACGTTTCAATGCTTGAACGCCCAGGCACCGTACTCAGCAGGGCCACCTGTACCGTTGCGGGGTACGTAAGGGGAGACTTGTATGCACACTGCGTATGCGCAACCACCGGACCCTGTGCACCGCCCATTGGATTGGCATTCGGCAGTTGCTCCAACCATTCGATGCGCGTTTGCTCAAAATACTGCAAGAACCGGATGTTATTGACATGCTGAAAGGCATCCATGTCTCCCCAGCGTACAGGGAGCGCAGCGGTATACATGGGAACCGCTGTATCAGGAATTGCAAACCGAGAGGTAGACATAAGCAGGGGAGCGTGATTAGTGAAGAAGGAGCGGGGCGCCGAGTATTGGTTGGTAACCGACGGCGCGCAGCCCGCGGAGAGTTTTCGGACGTTTTCTAAGTACAGTCAGACAGCGTTTTGGGTATACCGCCGGTTCGACCGAAGCGCGCCGACAAAAGTTCGGAGTGGGAAAAACCGCCACTCATTCGCTGGAAACGGCCATCTAGGCCCTTTCTCTCCCCCGAAAAACCTGGGAAGAGTTTAGATTCGAAACCCCAAGTTGGCCCCTGATCTTACTTAGTGCCGTGTCACAGGTCAATCTTCGGGTAACGGTGCCCCTAACGTACCGAGAATAACTCACAATCTTGTCATTGCGAGCGCAGCGAAGCAATCTCATGCCATCAGGCCGGGTGCAGCCGCCCAATCCACGGCATGAGATCGCACCCCAGGAGTACTCGGGCTCCGCCCAGCGCCGCGTCAGTCGCAGGGCTCCCTCCTCGCGATGACAATTTCGGCCCCTAACATTCAGGTGTGACAAAGTACTAGTACAGCGACATGTCAAATGTACGGCGGTGGGCTTTCGTGATTGGGTGGTCAGGGCCCAAAAGCGTAAAGAGCGCAACACACGCCTTGCGCGCGCCATCGTCGTCGAGATCACGGTCGGCCTGCACGACCTCAATAAACTTTTGTACGGCGGTTTCGATGTGGTCGGTACGCAGAGCGCGTAGCGCCTCTCGATACGTGGTCGCTATGTCGGTCTCGGGCAGGTCCAGGTCGTGTAATAGGAGACGACTGAGCGTAGCCACGGCATCCCGACGCTGGCGCAAGTCAGGCGCTGCAATGTCAAGGCCCTCGATAAGACCGGCGGCGCGTTCGGGATCGGCGAAGACTTCTGCCTCGGCCAGCAGCAAGTGAGCCTCGGCATGGTCGGGGTTATTGTCAACCAGCGGAGCAAGCAACGAGGCTGCCTCGCTGCGATGCCCTTCATCAAGCGCAGATCGGGCCTGTTCTATCGTTTCTTTTTCAGCACTGGGCAGATGTTCATCTAGCCACTTTTCAATAGCATGCCGAGGAAGGGCTCCTGTGAACTCGGCAGCTACGGTGCCATCCACAAACAGCTTTACAGCCGGGATGCCGCGTACGCCGTACTGACGCGCAACATCATTGTGGGAATCAACATTCAGCTTTACGAGCGTCCAGTCGGAGCGCTCATTATCGAGTGCTTCGAGGGTTGGGCCCAGTTGGCGACACGGTCCGCACCAGGGCGCCCAAAAGTCGACTAGAATGGGTTGTTCGTAGCTTGCCTCTATGACATCGGTTCGAAAATCAGCAGCAGTGGTGTCCATACAATGAGCACAGGCTGAACGAAAAGATTGACTGACAAGTTAGACGAGCGTTACCGAAGAATGCTTCCTGGTTTGGCGATTCCTCATATTCTTTTTGTGTAATACAACAAAGTGGTTCCCATGTCCCTTGGTGATGCCGAGTCGCGTATTGTGGCTCATATGAATGATGATCATGCCGACGCCCTGGCAAACTACGTGGCGGCGTTCACCGACCATGCTATGCCGGACTTGGTACGTATGACAGAAATTGACACAGCGGGTATGACGCTCCGCATTAACGACACGACCGAGGTGCACATCCCGTTTGACCCGCCCCTTCACGATGCTAATGAGGCCCATATGCGCTTGGTTGAGATGGCGCAAGAGGCGCGTGACCAGCTTGCAAAGTAAGGGCGCAGGCTGTTAGTTCGTCAACGATACGTTTCGTTCGCATTGGCAACCTTCCGCTGCAGCAGAGGTACAGAGAGTACGTTCTGTAGCCCAAATGGGTACAGAGATGGTTGTTTTCTGTGGAGATTCGCGGTGACTGATATGTGGATGTGGTTGAAAGCGATGCTTGGGTTCTCACCGTCGCATACGGTGTCAATGGAATCGGCGCGTGAGCGTGTAGCTCGTGGGGCATCGTACTTAGATAAGGTAGATCCGACGTGGTATCGTTCGGTAGACCCGGTGACGTTGGAGCTATCCGACGGATCGCACTGTGTGCTTGGACAAATGCACGGCGACTACCGATTGGGGCTGGGTCGGTCTCATCTTTTGAACATGGGATCGGGGCCTCGTCCAAGTCTTTCGCCGGTGGCACATGGCTTTCAGGCACTCGATACCGAGTCCGACGCCGACACGGCCCACGATTACGATTTTCTGACGACGGCCTGGGCTGAGGCGGTCCGTAAACGCCATGCCGAGGATGATGCGTTAGACTACAGCGGATCTAGCTATATGTCGTCGCAGGCATAGAGTAGTTGGTGGCTGGTGCGTACGGTGAATCTGTTTCCGGGACGATGCGTGCGAAAGGTCGATCGCATTTGCTTTGAGTTGTCTGCTGCATCATGACCACATCGTTTTACGCACCTCCTGATCAATTTAACGGAGCTCGTGTTGTGCTGCCTCCTGGCGAGGCGCGCCATGCTGTACGTGCACTTCGCCATGAGCCGGGCGACCTGATTACTGTGGTAGACGGTACCGGCAGGTGGTATCGTGTTCGGTTGGAGGCTGCTGGCACCAAGCGCGTGGTGGGTACGGTGGTTGAACAGAAAGCCCACGTGGGCGAGCCACAGGTTCCTTTTGTGCTGGCGGTGGGATTGCTGAAAAAGCGGAGCCGGTTCGAAACCGTCGTCGAAAAGGCCGTGGAGCTGGGCGTAACCACGCTCGTTCCGCTAGAAACATACCGAGCAGAACGCAACCGCATCCGACGCGATCGCCTCCACAATATCATGGTGGCAGCGCTTAAGCAATGCGGACGTTCGCAGCTTCCCGCGCTGTCTGCTCCCTGCTCGTTGGCACAGGCCCTGGTGCGCTTTCCACGACTGCACGCCGTGTGCTGCCACGAAGCCGGCCCTGGACGGGTAGCGTTGCCTTCGGCTCTGAATGCAGATCGCCCTTCGCATCGTGGACTCTTGTTGGCAGTGGGTCCAGAGGGCGGGTTCACCGACGCCGAGGTAGCCACCGCGCGCCGGAGCAGTGCAACGATAGCTCACCTTGGCCCCCGTCGGTTACGTACCGAAACAGCCGCCCTTACGGCAGCTGGAACGGCGATGGCGCTGCAATGTGTAGAGGGAGACGATACGTGAGGCAGGTGGGGCCTGGTATGCCTCTCTCTCTTTTCATTCATCATTTGTCACGAGTTGCCGTTCTATGAGCGATCTAACCGAAACCTCGCTAGATTCAGAGTCGGTCTTTTCCGGGCGCTTGCTTCACGTATACCGCGACCAGGTAACACTGCCCGATGGGTCCACCGGCATGCGAGAATGGATCGACCATCCTGGTGCTTCGGCAGTGGTTCCACTGTTTGAGGACGGCACCACCATGCTGATTCGCCAGTTTCGGTTTCCACCACGGCGCACGTTTTTGGAGGTGCCGGCCGGAAAGTTCGACACGCCCAACGAATCCCCCAAGGAGGTTGCCCGGCGTGAACTGAAAGAGGAAACCGGGCTGGATGCACGTACGCTGGTAGACGCCGGGAGCTTTCATCCGTGCATTGGGTACAGCAACGAAGTGATCCATGTGTTCGTAGCGCGCAACTTGAGCCAGGGCGAGCAATCACTCTCCGATTCCGAATTTGTGGAGCCAGTCCGCCTGCCGTTTTCTGAAGCGGTCGCACGAGCTCGGGCGGGTACACTAAACGACATGAAAACGATTACGGCGTTGGTGCGTGCGCACGCCCTGATCGAAGACAGCAGGTAACGCCGTAGAGTGATCCTGCGAAATTTTAACGAGAGCCCGTCTGTCGTGAACACAGGCTCCGTTACATCATATAGGCATTCCCCTATGTTTGGCGTGCAGGTGCACGTCCCTCTTATATTTTATTGACACACAAAGTCTACTGCTGCAATGGCGTTTCTCATTACACTGGGCATTATTACGCTGATCGCGATCGTTATGACGATCGTCATCCTTCTGCAAAGTGGGCAGGGTGGCGGCCTAGCAGGCATTGCAGGCGGCGGCGCAACGCGTCAGGTGCTTGGAACGCGTCAGGCGCCCGACCTGCTTGAAAAAACAACCTGGATTCTGGGGACGGCCTTTATCGTGCTTTGCATCCTCAGCAACTTCCTTATCCAGAATGAAGGGCCCGACGAGAGCATCATCCAGCAGCAGGCGCCAACGCAACAACAGCAGCCCATGCCAGCTCCTGGTGAAGGCGATGCGGCCCCTCTCCCCGGCGGTGACGGCCAAGAGTAAGCACGTAGCGTAAGTGCGTGCCCACGGGGGTACGCACTTACACTCTGAAGGTGGCACACACCCAACTGTTTGTACAAACAAAAGCGGCAGCCCTACATGGATAGGGCTGCCGCTTTTTGTATAGATGCGACCCGTGCTGCTGCCGATAAGCCGAATTATGTTCGCTATGCCTGTGGAGTCGCTGCACAGAACATAGGTCGAGCACCATCTATCTGGACCTCGGATTGCTCCGGAGGCTCAAGCGGCCTACCCGCGTCGCTGTTAGACGGGCCGCCCTATCTCCCACATGGGGAGTGCGACGCTGCTTGGCCTTGCACCGCGTGGGGTTTGCCTGGCCGCATGTGTCGCCACATACGCCGGTGAGCTCTTACCTCACCTTTGCACCCCTTACCTGTGCTGCCTCCCAAAGAGGCAACCATCGGCGGGTCAGCTTTCTGTTGCACGTGCCGTCGTGCGCCAAGGCGCACGCCTTCCGGTTAGGAAGCACGATGCCCGGTGGTGTTCGGACTTTCCTCACCGCTCCCCATGACGGGCAACGGAGCGATGCTCTGGCAGCAGCACAGAGCCAATTAATCCAGGTTCAACTCATCGTTGGTTTCTTCAGCCGTCTCTTCGTACAACTCCTTATCTACAATAATGCGCCCCGTATGCTCGCACGAGATGACTCGCTTGCGCTTGCGAATCTCAACCTGGCGCTGTGGAGGCACAGCAAATCCAGCAGCGGCCCCCCGATGTAGCGGCACCACCGCACGTCCGTCGCGCAGGCGATCGCGTAGCTTGGCGTACGAACGCAGGTAGCGGTCATCCACGTCGGACTTGGCCTCATTGCGGACCTCCTCAAGGGCATTCTCCTCGGCTTCGGTATCCGCTACGACCTCTTCGAGCTTTTCTTTCTTCTCGTCGAGCACACGCTCAAGGTCATCAAGCTGAGACTGCGTATCCTCAATGGCCGACTCATTCGCGGCAATCGTCTTCTCAGCACGTTCAATCGATTCGCGCGCCTCTGCAATACGCTCCTTCTGCGTCTCAATTTCTTTCGTGAGCGCGTCGTACTCGCGGTTGTTGCGGACTTGCAGTTGCTGCTCTTCGTACTTCTCGATGAGCCCCTCTGCCTCCTTGATGTCCAGGTCGCCTTGCCGCTCGGCCACTTTGGCCTCTTTCACCTCCTGCTTGTAATTCTCTAACCGCGTCTGCAGGCCGGCCTGCTCATCCTCCAGATCCTCAATTTCCTCGGGTAGGTCGCCCCGCAGCTTCCGAATACGGTCGATTCGGTTGTCAATATGCTGCAGACGAACAAGAGCACGCAGCTGTTCTTCGATGCTTTTCTTGGTCTTGGCAGTGGCCATAATGTGCGCTTTAAGGGTGAGTCTGTGTACACGTGGACGTTGAACAGGCAAACTATAATCGACCAACGTAAACCCACGCCGTGCCGTTAAGGTTCGCCAATCCGCAACAAGCGGTCGGGTTTTGCGCAAACCCCACGTATCCCCCTGATTGTCGAAATGGGCGGATGCAGTGCAACCTCATCGAAGCGCTTTTCGTTTGGAGGACACGTTCGCCGTTTTGCTTAACGGTTTGATAAACCTGCAGCACAAACCCGTACCCATAGGTTCCACGTATACTCCGACAGATGGGCGCCAGGGCGTGAATGCGGCCTCGCACCGTGGACCCCTGCGGTTTCTATTGACGGGCATCGTTCGGATGTCTGAAGTTCGTTTTTCGTTTTCTTTGCCTTCCTGCATATTCATGGCCAACACGGATCATACAGACCCCTATCACCCTCCTTCCGAACCGTCTACCAACGAAACCTCCTCAGGAGACGATCAGTCCACCCCCGATGCTGCTCCCGATGGGCTCGATCGCCGTTCGTTTTTGCGACGAACGGCACTGTCATCGGCCGCGTTGGGCATGGGCCTGTGGGCGGGCGGCGATGGCGCCGCGCATGCCGAACCGGTACGTCCCCGTGCCGATGTTGAAGGCGAAGCCCGCAACATCATCTTTCTCGTGTCCGATGGCATGAGTCAGGGTACGCTCACTATGGCCGATCACTTTCTGCAGCGCCATCATAACCGCACGTCGCACTGGGTCGATCTGTACCGCGATCGGGCCGATGAGATCACCGATGCCTACATGGACGTGGCATCGCTTAACTCGCTGGTGACGGGCTCGGCCTCCTCGGCCTCAGCCTGGGGATGTGGGCACCGCATCAACAATAACATGGTGAACATGTCGCCCGATGAAGACCCCTACCGCACCATCTGTGAGATCTTTCGGGATGCCGGCAAAGCCACCGGGCTCGTAACCACCACGCGCATCACCCATGCTACCCCGGCAGGGTTCGGCATCAATATGCCGCATCGTTCGATGGAGGACGCAATTGCTGCGCAGTACCTGGAGCGGGGGTACGACCTGTTGATGGGCGGTGGGGAACGCCACTTCCACGCCGATCACCGCGACGATGGCGCCGATCTCTATGGCGCGTTCACCGATGCTGGATACCGGGTCATTCGCGAGCGCAACAATCTGGATCAGGCACTTAACGCGGAGAAGACGCTCGGTATCTTTTTTGACAACCATCTTCCGTACGAGGTGGACCGGCTGCATATTGACCGGCTCAAGCGCACTGTACCGTCGCTTGCTGAAATGACCGACGCTGCGCTACAGCGCCTGGCACAGCATGAAGAAGGATTCATTTTGCAGGTCGAAGGCGGACGCGTAGACCATGCGGCGCACTCCAATGACACCGCGGGGCTTATTCACGATCAGATTGCGTTTGACGATGCCATCGGCACAGTCCTTGACTGGGTAGACGGACGCGACGATACACTCGTCGTTATAACTACCGACCATGGCAACGCCAACCCCGGCCTCAACGGTATCGGCGATGGCTATGGGCTGTCGAACGATATGTTTGATCGCATCGCCGACTTTTCGCGATCAAACTGGTGGATCCTGAATGAGCTCGATGAGGATAGCCCGACGGATGCCATCAAGGAGCGTGTGGAGCAGGCTACTCAGATTGAGATGCGCACCGAAGAAGCCGAGGTGCTGCAGCAGTCGCTCCGTGGCGACTTTCAGGCTGTATACCGGGCTCGAAGCCGACCGTCGGCTGTGATTTCGGCAATCCAGGCGAACTACACAGCAGTCAACTGGATTGGCAGCATGCACACCTCCGACTATGTGCCGCTCGTTGCTATGGGGCCCGGTAGCGATACGCTGGGCAGCTTCGTGCGCAACACGGAGCTATTCGACCTGATGGTAGATACCGCGGGGGTGCGCGAATATGCCGCTGCGTAATGGCCCATGGATCAGCACCCTGTGGAAAGCTGTCCTCCGAAATGAGCAAGGCCGCTCGATCGATCAGCGCCTGCTCATTTCGAGGGAGATCTTTACTCACTGCGTTCGTCAGTCGCTCCGCTCGTGTCAGGACTCCGCGTCTCCTAGGCGGAGCCGCTACGCTCAAGATGACAACATTAAAACGGGGCGCGTTGCAACCCGAAGATTGAGCTGTGACAGAGTAGTAGTACCCGAACGAGGCGATGCATTTCGAACGCATCGCCTCGTTATGTAGTAGACCATGATGGCAATGACCACCTCCCGCTGACTCCTAATGATGCATCTACCATGACTCCAATCGAAACTGCGCTGGCTGTAGCTGTGGGGATTGGGTTGAGCGCAGCAGCTGGCCTCCGCGTGTTTATCCCGCCGCTTGGCGTCAATCTGGCCGCATTGTCGGGGTATGTGCCGCTGGCAGACGGCTTCGACTGGATGGGTACGCCCATTGCCACTGCTGCACTGGGAACCGCAGCACTCATCGAAATTGGGGCCTACTACATTCCGTGGATAGACAATCTGCTGGACACGGTCGCTTCTCCGCTTGCCATTGCTGCGGGGACGCTCCTCACTGCCTCCACACTGGGGGATACGTCGCCCTTCATGCAATGGGCCTTGGCGCTAGTCGCCGGAGGGGGCTCAGCAGGCGTTGTGCAGGGCAGCACCGTTTTGTTGCGTGGCACCAGCAGTGCAACGACCGGCGGCCTCGGCAATCCGTTGGTATCTACTGGCGAGGCAGGGGGAGCGCTTGTCCTCACGGTGCTCGCCCTGGTTGCGCCCCTGGTTGCACTGGCCTTGCTTCTCGGAGTGGGCATATACGCAGTACGCCGCATCCGATCAGGTCGAACAAGAGTATAGGGCAAAGGGAATCTGCATTACATTTGAAGAAGCAAAGGCAGACGCGCGGCAGGGCCTCCACCAAAAACCCAACAAACAAAATAGGCCCGGCACCGTTTTTAGAAGCGCTTCCACCATTCGTATGTCCGCTTTATGTAGCCCGGCTTCCCCCATGTCCGACGAGCGTTATTCCCCCGAGCATCCTGTTCGCTTTGTCACTGCCACGAGCCTGTTCGACGGCCACGATGCTGCCATCAACATCATGCGGCGCATCTTGCAAGCCACCGGTGTAGAGGTGATCCACCTCGGACACAACCGATCCGTGCAGGAGATTGTGGATACCGCCATCCAAGAGGATGCGCAGGGCATAGCCGTCTCCAGCTACCAGGGCGGACACATGGAGTACTTCAAGTACATGCATGACCTGCTGGAGGAGCAGGGTGCAGGCCACATCAAGATTTATGGCGGCGGCGGGGGCGTCATCGTCGAAGAAGAGATTGCGGAGCTGGAGGCCTACGGCATCGCCAAGATCTTTTCACCGGAAGATGGCATGCGCCTTGGACTGCAGGGCATGATCAACCAGATGGTGCAGGCGTGCGACGTTCCGATTTTGGATTTGGGATTTGGGATTTCGGATTCGCCCTCGCCGAAAGATGCTCGCGTTATTGCGCGCAGCCTCTCGAAAACCGAGATGGGCGAGCCTGCGACCCTCAAGCTGCCCGCAACGGCTCGTGCAGGTGCTGAACCTACAGACGCGCAAGAAGTGCAGATCGGCGGCGAGCAGCCCGCAAGCGGCGATGGGGCGCCACACACCACAGAACAGCAAGCCTCCAAAATCCAAAATCTAAAATCGAAGGCCCCAGCTCTGGGCATTACCGGCACGGGCGGCGCCGGGAAATCCACGCTCACCGATGAGCTCATCCGCCGCTTCCTGAACGACTTCGACGACGTGTCGATTGCCGTGCTGTCGGTCGACCCAACGCGTCGCCGCACCGGGGGCGCACTGCTGGGCGATCGCATCCGCATGAACGCGATCTACGGTGAGGGGACCGCCGAGCGCGTCTACATGCGCTCCTTTGCGACGCGACAAGCCAACCGCTCTACCAGCCAGGCGCTGCAGGATGCAATGGATGTCTGCCGGGCGGCGGGATACGACCTCATCATCCTCGAAACCGCCGGCATCGGGCAGAGCGATACGGAGATCGTGGATCTCACGGATCTCTCGCTCTACGTGATGACCCACGATTTCGGCGCGCCCACGCAGCTTGAAAAGATCGGGATGCTCGATCTGGCGGATATGGTGGCGCTCAACAAGTACGAGAAGCGCGGCAGCCGAGACGCCCTCCGCGACGTGCGCAAGCAGGTGCAACGTAACCGCATGCGCTTCGACGAATCGCCCAATGAGATGCCGGTCTATCCGACCATGGCGTCCCACTTTGGCGATCCGGGCGTCACGCGGCTCTACCTGGCGCTGGTCGATCGTCTCAACGAGGCGTTCGACTTCGACCGCCGTTCTAAGCTCTACAGTTGGGAGGACACGCCCGAGCCGGAGCCTGCCGATGTCGCCATCATCCCGCCCAACCGGCAACGCTACCTGGGCGAGATTGCGGAGACGTGCCAGGATTACCGCCAGTGGGCCGAGCAGCAAGTGGAGTATGCCCGCAAGTGGGGCGAAGCCAAAGGCGCACGCGAACAGGTCGACGACTGGGCGCCCGAAGATCAGGAGCAACTCGCCGGTCGGTTGGATGCGATGATGCAGCACTGGTGGGCCAAGCTCGATGCGCGGTGCAAAGACATCCTCGATCAGTGGGATGACCTGAAAGAAGCGTATCAACAAGAGGAGTTTACGTACACGGTGCGCGGGCGCGACATCACCGTGCCGCTCTACCGCGAGAGCCTCTCGGGCACCAAAATCCCGCGCGTCGCCCTCCCTAAAACCGATGCGCCGGGCGAGCAGCTCCGCTTTGCCCTCCTCGAAAATCTGCCCGGCTATTTTCCCTTCACGGCAGGCGTGTACCCGTTCAAGCGCGAGGGCGAAGACCCCACGCGCATGTTTGCGGGCGAGGGCAGCCCGGAGCGCACCAACCGTCGCTTCCATCTGGTATCGTCGGATGCGCCTGCGAACCGCCTCTCCACGGCGTTCGATAGCGTCACGCTCTACGGCTTCGACCCGGCCAAGCGACCCGACATCTACGGCAAAGTCGGCAACGCGGGTGTCTCCATCTGCACGCTCGACGACATGAAGAAGCTCTACTCGGGCTTCGACCTAGCCGACCGCAAGACCTCGGTGTCGATGACGATCAACGGTCCGGCGCCCATGCTCATGGCGATGTTCTTGAACACCGCCATTGATCAGCGAGTCGAGAAGTACCTGCGTGAGGAAGGCCGCTGGGACGAGATCGATGCGCTCATCGACGAAAAGCTGGGCGATGAACGTCCGGAGTACGTGCCGTACGGGCCCGACGGACGCGAAGACGATCTGCCCGAAACCCACGATGGAAGCGGACTGGGTCTGCTTGGCTGCACCGGGTCCGATCTGGTTGAGTGGGGTGCGCTGGATGCAGACACCTATGCATCCATTAAAGCCGATACGCTGAACGTGGTGCGTGGCACCGTGCAGGCCGACATCCTGAAGGAGGACCAGGCGCAGAACACGTGCATCTTCTCGACGGATTTTGCTCTGCGGCTTATGGGCGACATCCAGCAGTACTTTATCGATGAGAAGGTCCGCAACTTCTACTCGGTGTCGATTTCGGGCTACCACATCGCCGAAGCCGGAGCGAATCCGATTACGCAGTTGGCCTTTACGCTTGCCAACGGCTTTACGTACGTGGAATACTACCTGAGCCGGGGCATGGACATTGACGAGTTTGCGCATAACCTGTCGTTCTTCTTCTCGAACGGCATGGATCCGGAGTACAGTGTGATCGGGCGCGTGGCGCGGCGCATCTGGAGCGTGGCGTTGCGGGAGTTGTATGATGCGAACGAGCGGAGTCAGAAGTTGAAGTATCACATCCAGACCTCCGGGCGCAGCCTGCACGCGCAGGAGATCCAGTTCAACGACATCCGCACCACGCTGCAGGCGCTGATGGCGATCTACGACAACTGCAACTCGCTCCACACCAACGCCTACGACGAGGCGATTACGACGCCCACCGAGGAGAGCGTACGGCGGGCCATTGCCATTCAGATGATCATCAACAAGGAGCTGGGCACGGCCAAGAACGAGAACCCGATTCAGGGCAGCCACTTCATCGAAGAGCTGACCGATCTGGTCGAAGAAGCGGTGCTGCACGAGTTTCAGCGCATCAACGACCGCGGTGGCGTGCTGGGTGCGATGGAGTCGATGTACCAGCGTGGCAAAATCCAGCAGGAGTCGATGCTGTACGAAGAGAAGAAGCATTCCGGCGAACGGCCTATCATCGGGGTGAATACCTTCTTGAAGGAAGACGATGACGCGGGTGCTGTGGATGATGACGAGGTGGAGCTGATGCGCTCTTCAACGGATGAAAAGGAGCATCAACTACGCAGCCTGGATGGCTTCCAAACGCGCAACGCTGACCGTGCTGATGAGGCGCTGGCCAGCCTGAAAGAGGCCGCTCGCTCGGGGGGGAACACGTTCGCTGAACTGATGGAGGCGGTGAAGGTCTGCTCCCTGGGGGAGATTACCCACGCGTTCTTCGAGGTCGGCGGACGCTATCGCCGGAATATGTAGATCATAGGGTGGTGGTAATATCGAATCCGGTTGAAGCATTGTGGTGCCGCTTCTCTGCGGGACACCAGATGTACGTCATCCGTCGGCCTCGTGTGGGTGTGGACGGAGGAATGGATGGACGGATGGGTGGTGTACTCCTCCAACCGTCCACACGTGCATACCTCCATACTTCAACGACGCATGCGGAGTTGGTATAAACCGTTCAATGGTATCCGACCCAACGGCCTTCAATTCCGGAACGCCGCTAGATTGTATCTTCTGGGTGTCTTGATTCGGACGCTGGAGCGTTCCAACAGACCGTGTTGACAGCAGGAGTCCGCGGTGGTGGGGGGGCGTCACACACGCTCGTACGTCACAAACGCGAACCCATCGCGCTCATCGCGCTGCACTTCGGCAAACGTATCGCCAACTAAGTGCTTGTACGGCGGGAAAAACGTATCCCCATCGTATGCCCCCTCCACCTCGGTGAGTTCAAGGCGGTCGGCTCGTGGCAGGAACTGCTCATAAATCTGCTGCCCGCCGCCAATGTAGAGGGTCGCATCGTCAGCAACTGCGTTGAGAGCAGCCGGAATTGAATCGTAGGTTTCGACATCGGGATAGGTGTCGAATGTCTTTTGCGTGGTGAGGATAAGCTGTCGCCGATCTGGAAGCGGGCCGCCAAACGTTTCGGTGATCGACTCAAACGTGCGGCGGCCCATGAGGAGCGGGTGTCCGGTGGTTAGTTGTTTGAAACGCTTTAGATCCTCAGGGAGGTGCCACGGCAGGTCACCATCGACGCCGATGACGCGGTTGGAGCGAGCAACGGCAGCAATCAGAACAATTGTCACGGGCGAATGGGAGCAAAGAAGAAATAACGACGGACAAGCCATACGGAAGATTGTCGTTGCGCTTCCCATTGAACATGGGGCTTTGCCACGAATTGAATCAGCCGGATCTGTTTGTGCTAACTTCGTGGTTGCAACTCACAACTGTTTGGCTTCTTTGGTGTCGATAACGCAGCGGGTGCGGTGGTGGTTGGTCAGCGATCCGTTGGTGGTGGCAGGCATTGCTGCAGCGCTGCTCATCAGCACCTATGCGTTAGCAGGGATGCCCGTATCGTGGCCTGTTCTCTTGGGCGTGTCAGCCGGAGCGGCGTTGGTGTATCGGTGGGATCGGACGCCAGGCACCGCGGAAGAAGATGCTTATCACCGTCCAGCGCGCCGGGCGTGGATGCGCAGGTACCGATTCTATTTGAACATCTGCACGGTAGCATATGTGCTCGTCGCCGGATGGGCGTTTCTCCAGTTGGAGGCTGTGGTGCAAGGAGTTGCTGTGGGCTTAGCGGCGATCAGCGCGGCGTATGTATGGCCGTCGTGGCGTCTAAAGCGCATTGGGGTGTTGAAGACTCCTCTGGTGGCGGGAGCGTGGGCGCTGGGCGTCACCTTGGTTCCGTTATTGCAAGGAGGGGCATCCGCTCTTGTCATAGGTGGATTCGTCGCTTACCGTTTCCTGTGGCTGGTTCCTAACATTTTGTGCAGCGACTGGGCCGATCGCAGTGCGGATGCGAAAGCAGGGCTTACCACCTGGGCGCATCGTCTTGGACACACCGGTGTGCGATGGGTGGCGGCTGGATGTGCGGCGTGGGCCACAGCAGGCGCGCTCGCAATGGCGTGGAGCACAGGGAACAGCCTCTGGTTGGGGGAGGCGGTTGGGGCCGCCCTTCTCGCATACGGTACGGCCCACTGCCCTGCACAGCCTGACGAGCGCTACCGCGTCGCCCTTGACTTGTGGATGGCTTTTCCGGGCGCATTGGTGCTGGTGATGTGGGGCTAAAGGAAAGTGCGATGTCCGTGAACCCCATAGCTCTGCAGTTTATGCACAACGCATCCGAAGAAGAGCCAGAGTTGGTGGGGGCGTCTCGGTTTGAGAACGCTGGAGCGTCCGCACTTCGTCGCGACGCGGAGGGGCCGAAGGTCATGCCTGTTGTACATCGCGACCAGGGCGCGCGGGCTCATGGACACTGAGCAGCAGGACATCTCGACTGCAGGGCGGTGATCAGAACGGCTGCGAGGCGGTCATATACAATCCGGTGCCTTCGCGACCAATGGCGTAATCGATGCGTACTCGCACGCCCGCTTCGTTAAGCCGATAACGGAGGCCGGCGCCAATGCCCCATTCGGGGGGATGGGCAGTGAGGGCTGCCAGACGAGGCGCTACGGTGCCCAGTCCGGCAAAGGCGGCGGTTTCCACGCGCCAAAAAAGCGGAATGCGCCACTCGGCCTGTGTCATTACATAGACTGCATCGCGAAACCGGCCCTCGCGATAGCCACGCATGCGCATGGGGCCTCCCAGTTTCGGAAGGGCTGTAAAGGGGGCTGTTCCTGCAATGGTTTCGGCATATGCCTGAATCGTAAGCGCCTGGTTGCGGAGCAGCGGAATGTACTGTTGAGCATCTGCTCCGACTCGGGTGAAGCCATGGGTGCCCCACCACGAAGGATAGACCACCGCATAGCCCGTAAATAGGCGTCCGCGTCGCGGATAGTAGACGGCATTGCGAGTGTCATATGTGAGGACTGGTCCCAGTCCAAACACGCTGCTGCCGCTGTGCCCAGGCACCTGTTTGGTGTCCAACAGACCGCCCTCCGTGATCTCTGTGAGCACATCGTGGCGTCCCAGAAATTGCAGGCCGGCGCGCCAATCGCCTAAGACCTGCCACGTGCCCTGCACATCTATCGTCACGAACCGGGTCGTCATGTCCTCCTCTTGCGTGGCTGGTGTGCGTGGGCCTACACCAAAAAACGAAGTCGGAAAGAACTGCATATCCACCTCATTCCAACTGCGCCATTGATCCTCTGCGCCAAACCATTCGAGACGGGCATACACCTGATACTGTCCTTCAAGCGTTACACTTGCGCTGGCAGAAAGCGACGAGGTAGGGCGTGCCGGTCGATCCCAGAAAAACCCGCTTGTTATGCCGCCACCCACATTGGTTTCGGGCGTGTAGTAGCCATTGGGCAGCAGGTACCAACTAAACGAAGTCGTGCTGGTGTCGGGCGGTGAGAGTCCGGGTATGCTGGCCGATGAGAAGGGGGACGCCATTACGTTTCCTGCCACCCCCAGAATCAGTATGCAAACAAGGTAAGCAGGGCGCATCATAGCGATGAGGGGGAGCGTTCAGTCATCCACGAGAAGGGTATTGACACGGTGGTATTATGAGGCGCGCCTCGGCACACTGATGTCATGCGGAAACGGCGTCGTTCAGGACAGCGGCCATGCGTTGTCCTTGCACCGTGCGGGTGTGGGGGCGTAGTGCTCGCGGATCGGCTCCAGACACGGGCCTGCCTGCTTCCCAGGCGGCATAATGCGCTTCGATCATTGTTTTGATGGCGTCAACATCGGTGGGCGCGTGCATGGCACCGGCCTCGTGGTCGCGCAGCAGCACGGCGGCATCGCCAGCGGGGGGACCTACGCCAAGCACCGGACGCCCCGCAGCCAGGTATTCGTAGAGCTTGCTGGTAATCATGCCGTTCGCTGCAGGAAACGATTCAATAGCAAGCAGCAACAGAGCGCTTTGCGTCATGTTGCGTACGGCCGTTGGATGCGGCACAAACGGAATCACCTTGGTGCAGGTCCACAGCCCGCGCTGCTGCAGCGACGCCTGTACGATCGGAGCAACCGATCCGATGAGGCGCAGCTGTAGGTTTGGAATGGCCCCGTCGTGATGTAGTGCGGCCAGCGCATCCCATACGCCAGTCGGATTGCGATTGGCGTACAGGCTACCCACATGCGACACAACAAAGCGATCGGTGCGAACGGGAGCGGTATGCTCGATAAAAGTGCTGGGCTCAAATCCGTTTTCAACCACAGCCCCTACCGTGGCTCCTTTGTTAGAAAAGAGGTGCATCCAGGTGGGGCTCACCGTGGTCACGCGGGTTGCGTGCTGTAGTACGCTGCGCTCAAGGGCTGCATCCAAACGGCGGGCCCAGTCGGTGTGTGGCAGTTCGTCGTAAAAGCCAATGTCGGTCCATGGATCATGCAGATCGGCGATCCAGGGTACGCCATGAAGCTGCTGCAGAAGGCGTCCGGTGCAGTGCACGGAGTGCGGGGCGCCACTGGTAAGCATGGCATCGAAGCGGTGGGAGCGAAGCAGTTGGGTGCCGCGTGTCACAGCAAAGGGCAGCCATCCGATTCGGGCATCTGGAAGAAACACGTTGGCGCGGATCCACCGGGCCAGCCGTTCGATCCAGGAGGAGGCGCCGGGGTCAAACGATCCGGACGGCACGGCCTCTTGCACGTCAGATGAGCCTGTCAGTCGGGCGTACAGCGCATAGGGGTCCAGCGCCCGCGTTCGGTGGATGGGCACCTCAGACGGCAGCTCATGCAGTAGATCAGGATCTGTAGAGGGGTATGTGCCAGATGCTACCGTGAGCACCTCCACATCCCACCCCTGTGCGGGGAGTGTGCGCACAAACTGCAGGATGCGCTGAACAGCGGGGCCGCCCGCAGGCGGCATGTAGTAGGCAACAAGAAGCAGGCGACGGCGCGGCATCAGGTAGGTTCGGTGGGCGAAGGGGCATCGGAGGCGGTGCGGCGGCGCCACCACGGCAGGGCAATGAGCACGATAATGCCGAGGTACACGCTGGCTGTGGCAACCTGTGCGATAGCGCCCCCAACGCGGTCGGAAGCGGGCTCGAAGCGCATGGTAAGCGTATGCTCGCCCTCGGGGATGACCACGCCTCGCTGCAGGTAGTTGACCCGATGGATGGGCACAGGATCGCCATTCAGATAGGCGTTCCATCCGGCGGGGTAGTAGACCTCGTTTACCACAAGCAGGTGCTGCCCACTGGTGTTGAGTGACCACTCGATCTTGGGCGGCGTGAAGGTGTTGAGCTCCACCGTGGGGGGCGCATCGTCTGAAATAGGATCTAGATTCGCGTCAAGCGGCTGATGCTTGAACGCCTTGGCTCGCAAGTCGGTGTTGGTGTCGGCCAGGCGGCGCCAGAGCGTTTCGTTGTCGGATTCGACTTCTACGTTATCCACGAAGAAGGCGCGGGGCAGCGCATCGGGGTTTTCGAATACCTGCAGACCGGTTTCGGAGCCCTGATACACCGGCTCGGTGCCGGGCAGCGCTTGTTGCCCAATGATGTATCGCCCGGCCATCAGATCGAGCGCGCCTTTGTTGGGGCCTTGCGGACGGTTAGGCTCCAGAATGAAGTCGAGGTAGTCCTGATAGAGGCGCAGTTTGGCTCCGTGATAGCCACCAATCGACTCGTAGTGAAACGAGGGCATGGCGTTGTTCATCGGGTTCATAGCCATGGGATAGACGCGGAAGTGGCCGGGCCCGCTGGCCTCGTCGGCGCGGCCCATGATGAAGCGATCCACATCGTATTCAGGAATCTCCCGGTCGGCCTGCCGGGTGGAGGAGAAGTCGTCTTCGCTGAGGTGACGCTGCGCGACGCCCCACAGATCAACCAGGACGAGGGCTGCCAATGCAACGCCAATAATCCACGGTGCGTGGATGCGGTCGGTTCGGTACGCCCAGATGAGTGCGGCCGCCAGCACCACGAATAGGAGCGTCCGTTGCGCATCCGACTGAAACATCGCCTGCCGCTCCTCGCGCTGATCGGCCATCTCGCTGCGGATAAATTGCTGCACTTGCGGGTCGTCGATCGAAAGGTCGGGGCGCTGCTGCTGGATAGCTTGCTCGATTTGGGCACGCTCATCGGGGTTTTCGAAGGAAAGGATGGCATCGCCCCCAACCCAGAGGAGGAAGGTGAGTCCGGCCACTGCGCCGAAGGGGAGCAGGCTGTCGCGCATGGAGAGCGCCTCGGACTTGTTGCGCCGCCGCTTGCGTGACGGGGTGGGTCGTTTCAGGAGGGCGTGTAGTCCGAGCGCGGCCAGCAGTACGATGGCGAGGACGGTGATGGTCATCCACGTTTCGGGGGTGCGGAACGCCGAGAAGTAGGGGAAGACCTCGAACATGGGCCGGTTGATCCAGCTGGCGTGGTGGCCCATGGCAAAGAGGCCGGTGAAGAGGGCGCCGAGGCCGAGAATGAGCGTGAGGCGGGTGCGGACTTTCCAGAGGGCGAGTCCGGCCAGCGTCACCACGATGCCGCCTATGTAGTGAGGGCCTTCGGTAAACGGTTTGGGTCCCCAGTAGGATTGTCCGCCGCCGCCCATGGCATCAGCAATGAAGAGCGTCAGGAACTCGCTGGGGCCCTGGCTCCATCGCATGGCGTAGTCCCAGTCGAGGCTGCCGCCGCCTGCTTCGCCGCCCGGGTCGGCGCCGCGGATGGAGAAGTCCTTGTACTCAAAGGTTGCCCAGTAGGGATGGATGACCATGATGAGCCCGATGGCGGTTCCCAGGGCCAGCCATCCGGTGGCCTTCAGGTGGGGCGTCCATTCCGAGGAGCGCCCGGCGCGCACGGTTTCCACGATCCACCAGATGAGCGCCAGCATGAGCACGTAGTACGTGATCTGCGGGTGGTCGGCGCGCAGGTGGAGGCTGAGGGCGACGGCAAAGAGGAGGCTGCTGAGCAGGCCGGGCCTTCGCATGCCGTACGCGAATGCCATAAGCAGATAGGGCGCGTAGGCGATGGCTACGAACTTGGTTTGATGCCCCGCTCCCAGGATGATAAACAGGTAGGAGGTGAAGCCAAAGGCCAGGGCTGCGAGCAAGGCGGCCCAGCGGTCGCGCCCCAGATAGAGCACGAGTGCGTAGAGCCCTGCCATCAGCAGGAAAAAGTGAGTGGTAGGCCACAGATAAGGTCGCAGCGCATCGATGGCGGTGTCAATCTGCGGCGCAGCGGGGGCATACCGGACGTGATAGCCGGGCATCCCTGAGAAGATGTTGGGCGCCCACAGAGCACGTTCGCCAGTTTCGGCTTCATACTGATCCATCGCTTCGGCCATGCCGCGCCACTGCAAGATATCGCCCCCGTGCAGTCCCTGTCCGCCAAAATGGAGGGGGGCGAAGTAGAACAGCGAGAGCACAAAGAAGGCCAGCAGCGGCAGCCCGTGATGCAGTGCCAGAGTTTTCCAGTCGGAGCCAGGCGAAAACGAGTGGGACGAATCAGCCATGCGGAGGTGGCAAGCAGATCAGAAACGGGTGGGAGGCAGCTTTACAGACAGCGGGGTTACCCATTCGACTCGATGACACGCGGCACGCGAAAGTGCTCGCCATCGGTGTCGGGGGCGTTGGCGAACGCGTCGTCGCGACTGATGCGCTGTTCAGGATCATCGGCACGTGTGGCCGTTTCGGGGTCGATGCCGTGGGCACGGGGCGGTACGCCGGCGGTGTCGAGTTCGTTAAGTGTGTCGATGTAGTCGAGGATGCGACTCATCTCGCTGGCCAGTTGCTCTTTTTCGTCGTCAGAGAACGAGAGGTGGGCCAGGTCGGCGATGCGTTCGACTTCGTCGGGTGTGAGAGCCATATCAACAGAGGGCGCGCGGGTAAGCAAGAACAAGCAGAGGGCCGTTCATCCGGTAGGTGGATCCGGATGAATGGGAGTGCGGTAGCGCTACGTTAGGCGCAATGGGCAGTTCCTAGTGTTGTGTCACAGGTCAATCTTCGGGCAACACATGTAGCCTCTAACGTATCGAGAATAACTCACAATCTTGTCATTGCGAGCGCAGCGACGCAATCTCATGCTATCAGACCGGATGCAGCCGCCCAATCAACGGCATGAGATCGCACCCCAGGAGTACTCGTTCGCTGCGCTCACAGCGCCGCGTCAGTTGCAGGGCTCCCTCCTCGCGATGACAACTTCGGACCACAACATTCAGGTGTGACACACCACTAAGTAGAGACAGGCATGAAGTTGAGGTTTTGTGCGTTTCAAATCGGTATCATGTGCGCCCCGACGTTGTTAATACACGCTCTCATTCGTACGGTGCTGCGTTTCGCATAAGTGACTAATATATTTGATTTGGCAGAATCCCTCCCCCTAAATCCCCCTCCTATGAGGGGGATTTGAGGGGGATTTGAGGACCCCCTTCCACGGTTCCTTCCTCCTCGGGGAGGAAGGGTAAGATGGAGGGGAAACCAACCGGCAATCTCCAAAACCATTGTTGAGGTCACTTAGGCGGTTGCAGTGGACGCACAAACGCCCCGCAGATTCAACCACGGGGCGTTTGAAATGAAGGCACACAGCGCATGTACGTTCCGGTTTCCCCATCGAATTTCCCCGCCGAACAGGCGGCGGTGCGGGGTGATGCCTGTGCTGTGTACGTAGGCGTGTATCAGTGCGTCAAATCGATCTACTTGGCGTGAATTTGAAGGTCTTCGCGACGGTGCCGCTTGCGAAGCTTGCGCAAGGCTTTTTCTTTGATCTGGCGGACGCGCTCGCGGGTCAGGCCGAAGCGTTTGCCAATTTCTTCGAGCGTAAGCGGGTGCTCGCGTCCGATGCCGAAGTAGAGGCGTGTGATTTCGGCTTCGCGGTTGTGCAGGTCGTTGAGGGCCCGCTCGATGTCGATTTTGACCGATTCGCCGAGCATCTCATCGTCGGGGGCATCCGACTCGTCGTCGGGGAGCACGTCCAGCAGGCTATTGTCATCTTCGTCGTTGAACGGGGCATCCACCGAGAGGTGGCGGCTGGTGTGCTGTAGGGCTTCGCGCACCTTCTTTGGTTCAATCTCCAGCTCGTCGGCCAGCTCTTCGATATTGGGCTTGCGCTCGTACCGCTGCTGTAGGCGCGCACTGGCCTTGCGGATCTTCGAGATAACGCCAATCCGGTTGAGAGGCAGGCGAACGACGCGGCTTTGCTCGGCGAGTGCCTGCAAGATGGCCTGGCGGATCCACCATACGGCGTACGAGATAAATTTGAATCCACGCGTTTCATCAAAGCGCTTGGCGGCTTTAATGAGGCCGTAGTTGCCTTCGTTGATCAGGTCGGAGAGCGAGAGGCCCTGGCCCTGATACTTTTTGGCGACCGATACGACGAAGCGGAGGTTGGCGCGGGTGAGTTGATGAAGGGCTTCTTCGTCGCCTTGCTTGATGCGTCGGGCCAGTTCTACCTCTTCCTCGGGTTCGAGCAGGTCGATCTTCCCGATTTCCTGAAGATACTGATCCAACATGCGTTGCTCGCGCGGAACGTACATAAAGCTCCTAGGGGTTTATGGATGCAATGGTGACGATGGGGGCGGAGCGCAGCGTAGTGCATGCGCTACACCAGAATATGTAGTGGTGTAATCGAAAGCACGAGGGGGGCGGTGCGTGGCTTGTTCAGCGGACGCCCATCCAGGGGCCTGTCGTGCAATGGAGACAAACGGCGTGGCGGCGGCCATTCGTGTTGAGCACGTTCTAGACGGTATCCTGCTCCACAGGCTGCAACGGCGCGATAGGGAGCAGGAGCGGCCATAGCGGAGATGAGCAGGCTGCGTCAACGGCCACAGGGCGGCATAGAAGGGCAAGAACGGGGCCGGCCACATCTTGGGCCGTGCTGTCCCATCATTTCGGTCGTTGAGAGAAAATACCACTACGTCGTATTGGTTTCCAACGGATCTATAGATGGGCCGCGTGCTGCTCCTTCACCACGAGCCACGTAACGCCTTGTTCCAACGTGTACCGATCCTGAACAAGATTGCTTTCGATTCAGCGTACCCTGCACACGATGATCGCGCAGGTCGGTCTCAGGTCATGCCTTAGGTTGAAGGCATCGGGTCGGCAGGCGGCGTAGCGGAGGGCTGTACCTTCAGAATCTGGTCGGCCACAGTGCGTTCGGCGCTCATGCGGGGTACCTTGGTTTGGCTGCTCACCTGTTCGTTGGTGGCTTGCATCCAGGCGTAGAAGGTGCCATCGGGCACGGCGCGAATTACAGGCATGCCCACGCCGCGCGACTGCCGGCGAATGTGATAGTGCCGGTTGACCTCATGCAGATGGTTGTCAATGGCCTTGCGGAAGGCCTCCATATCAGGAGGGGGCGTGTCGAACTCAATGATCCACTCGTGGTGCGGAGCCTCGCCCGAGCGCATGGGGGCCGGTGCGATATGGTAGTGGTCAAACGTGGCGCCTGTTGCGTCGCAGGCCGTGCGTAAAGCCTGGCGGGCTTCATCGGAATAGATTGCTTCGCCAAACTTGTCGATCATTTCGCTCGTGCGTCCCGCTACTTGAATCTTGTAGGGATCGAGCGAGGTGAAGCGCACTACATCGCCAACATCGTACGACCACAAGCCGCTAAACGAAGTTGCATAGAGCGCATAGCGCACGTCAGGTTCTACGGTACCAATGGTATGACGGGTGGGGTTTTCGGTGCCGTACTCATCCATCGGCACGAACTCGTAAAATACGCCGTTGTTGAGGTGTAGAAGCAGCGATGGATCGTTTACATCGTCTTGGAACGCAAAGAAGCCTTCCGAAGCGCCATAGGTCTCAATAAAGTCCATGGGGCCGCCGACCGCTTCTTGCAGTTGGTCGCGGTAGGAGCGTAGCGCTACGCCGCCCGATATGAACACCTGCAAGTTCGGCCACACTTCGTGGACGGTGGTTGCGTTGGCGTTGTAGCGGCGGTTGTAGGCGTCAATGACATCTTGAAAGAACACAAGCGCCCACGAGGGGACCATCACCACAAGGCGGATGTCTTGGTCAACGGTGCGTTCGGCAATGGTTTTGAGTTTCTCCTCCCAGTTTTCGATGAACGATACTTCGTTCGGTACTGCTTGGAAGATGGCTTTAAAGAAGCCTGGCGCATGCTTAGCCAAAATACCACTCACTTCGCCTGCATGAGTGCCCGGATAGTTTGGGTCCTCAGCCACGCGTCCGGGAAGGGTAAGGTGACGCCCAAGCAAAAACCGCCATTTGCCGGTTTGCGCCAGGTAGTTGAGTCCTACCCCCACGCTAAAGCCCCGGTTGGAATCAATCATTGAGGGCGTAACCGGCATCACTTTGCCATCGGACACGGTGCCGCTTGAAACAGCAAAATGGTCGACGGTGCCGGGCCACAGCACATCAGCAGCGCCGTTGCGAATGCGTTCGGCATCGGCAGCAATATCGTCGTACGTATGCAGCGGGACGCGGTCTTGGTAGGCCGTTACCACATCGTTTTGCCGCGCTATGCTGGCAAAATTGTAGCGCTGCCCCCATTCGGTGGAGGCGGCGTGATTCAACATGTAGCGCAGCAACTCATGCTGGGTTTGTACTGGTGCACCCCGAAACGTGTGCACACGACGCAGAGGACCTACGTAACGCAGCAACGCTTGAAGAAGAGCATTCATAAACACACACATCAATGAATAAAAGTGGAGCTTCGGTGTATCCGTATACAATTGCTCCTGGGGGAACAGCAAGCACACACCGAAACGCGCAACAATTTTCTACCAAACTGTGGGGGCTGCCGCGCGATTTTATGCGCTGCTTAGTATCCTTTCATGTTCGAAAGGTTCGCCTACCCGCCAATAATTAACCATCGGCGCTATGTTTTCGGCCTCGTCGCATCCTTATGTGCTCTCGTGCGGCGCCCACACGTTAGATTGTCGTACTAGAACACGCATCTTGGGCGTGTTAAATGTAACGCCCGACTCGTTTTCCGATGGTGGGGAGTATCTGGATGTAGACGATGCGGTGGCCCGTGCGCAGACCATGTGGAACGCCGGGGCCGATGTCATTGATATTGGCGGCGAATCAACCCGTCCGGGAGGGCGCGAGTACGGCGAGGGCGCCGCCAAGGTGGCCGAGCAGCGCGAGCTCGACCGGGTGCTTCCGGTGGTCGAGGCGCTTCATGCAGACGCCCCCCACATGCTCCTTTCAATTGACACGTACAAGCCTCGTGTTGCCGACGCCGCGTTGGAGGCGGGCGCCCACATCATCAATGACATCACCGGGCTTCGTCTCCACCCCGAAATGGCTGATGTTGCAGCCAGGCATGAGGCGCCTCTGATTCTCATGCACTCGCGGGGCCGCCCTGGGCAAATGCCCCACGACGCGTCGTACGATAATCTGATGCACTCCCTCCGTACAGCGTTACAGCAGGCGCTTCATACAGCCACCGACGCCGGCGTTACCGACGTGGTACTAGACCCGGGCTTTGGATTTGCCAAGTCGCACGCCGACAACCTGGCCATGCTGGGCCGGTTAGATGCGCTTCTTGATTTGGAACGCCCGCTTCTCGTTGGCGTGTCTCGCAAAAGCAGCATTGGAGCCGCTCTTCAGTCGGCGTCGGCGCCCGCACCGGTTGATGCCCGTTTGTATGGCTCGCTTGCTGCTACGGTTGTTGCGGTTGAACACGGCGCCCGCCTCGTACGCACCCATGACGTAGCTGCCACTGCCGATGCCCTGCGTGTGGCCGATATGATTCGTGATCCTGCTCATCTCACGCCCTAAACTTCTGCGGTGACGCTTCTCGACATTCTACGTATTGGGCCCGGCGACTTCATTGAGGTGGCGCTGGTGTCGTTCCTGCTGTATCAGCTCTACCGGCTGATGAAGGGCACCATCGCGGTTCAAATTTCGCTTGGATTAGGGGCGCTCTTCGCCATTCAATTGGCGGTGTGGGTGCTCGACATGAAAGTGCTGAACATGGTGTTCAGCTATTTCAATCAGGTGTTTGTGCTTGCGGTAATCATCATCTTTCAGCCGGAAGTGCGGCGGTTGCTGTTGCTGTTGGGGCGGAATCCGTTCATCCGGCAGTTTGTGTCTACAGACGGGCAGGAAGAGGTGATCGAGGCCACCGTGTCTGCAGTCAAAGAAATGAGCACAACCCAAACGGGCGCTCTGATGGCGTTTCAGCGTACGACAGGACTGAGGAGCTATGCCGAGAGTGGCGAGAAAATTCAGGCGGAAGTGTCGCGCGACTTGCTGCTTACCATTTTCAATAAAGAGACCCCCCTGCACGACGGAGCCGTCATAATTACCGATCGGCGTATTGAAGCAGCGCGGTGTATCTTGCCCGTATCGACCAGCATGAAACTAAGTCCGCAGCTGGGCCTGCGACACCGAGCGGGCGTGGGGCTCACGGAGCAAACCGACGCGTTTGTGGTGATTGTGTCGGAGGAAACCGGCAACATTTCGGTTTCGCGCGACGGCGCTCTCATATCGAACATTACGCCCGATGAGTTGTCCACCTATCTGCATAATGCCTTGAGCGCGTCGTCGACGTCCGCGCTGGCATCGGCTTAATCGACTCTATTTGATTTAGCGCGCTGTACCGCATGAGTTCTTCTGCGTCCGATCGAATCTACCAACATCGTCGTACACAACTGGTCGAGGCGCTTCGTGACCGCGGCGTGGACGATGAGCGCGTGTTGCAGGCCATTGGACGGGTGCCACGACATCGGTTTGTGGAGCCGGCGTTTCGAGAGCGGGCCTATCAAGACGAGGCGCTCCCCATTGGGCACGATCAAACCATCTCGCAGCCATTTACCGTGGCGTATCAGACGCATCTGCTTGATCTGGTTCCTGGAAGCCGTGTGCTGGAGATTGGAACGGGCAGTGGGTACCAGGCCGCAGTGCTTTGCGAAATGGATTTGCAGGTCTTCTCCGTAGAGCGCCACGCTGCGCTTTCGCACCGTGCGCGTCACCGTCTCAAGACGCTGGGCTACAAGGTGCGGTTGCGCTGTGCAGACGGCACCAACGGCTGGCCCGCGTTTGCTCCTTACGATGGGATATTGGTGACAGCCGGGGCGCCCACCGTTCCCGAGGCGTTGCTCGATCAATTACACACAGAGGGCGGACGGCTGGTGATGCCAGTGGGTCCGCAAGGACAGCACGTCATGCATCGCATCACGCGCCGCGGCCCCGAGCGATACACGCGCTCGACCTTCGACACCTTCCGGTTTGTCCCGCTCGTACGTGATAGCGAGTAATACCAGCTCCGCAGGCTCTGATGGGTAGGAACCCCTCCCAAAAAACCGGCAGTCCCCCAAAAAAACCCTGTCATGGTGAAGCGAAGCCGAACTATCTCCTGCGAAGCTCAGCAGGGGCTGCCGAATCGACGGCTCTGCCCTTCACCGTAGTCATCCTCCCCGGTGATCTGTGGCACGTCGCTAAACACGTACCTTCCCCGAGGAAGAAGGAACCGTGGAAGGCGTTCATCAAGTTCCCCGCAGAGGAGCCGAAGGTCATGCCGGTTGTACATCGCGACGAGGACGCAATCGGGAGTTCGCTCCGGTTGCGTTGTGTATACACCATAGCTCAGAGGAGGGAGATTGAAGGGGAGGGATCCGCCTCACACAACTTGAAATAGGGTACTTGAAAGAGCACGGGGTCGAAAAACGACGAGCCATCGTCCTGTTTTTTAGCAGGCGCTGGCGAATCAAGGGCCCTGCCCCTCCCAAAAAACCTTGTCATGGTGAGCAAGCGAAGGCCCCCCAAGGCCGGAGCGCGTCGAACCATCTCCCCGACGCTCAGCAGGCTCTGATCGATCGAGCGGCCCTGCTCATTTCGAGGGGGATCTTTACTCACTGCGTTCGCCTGTCCCGGACGTGATCCGGGATCTGCTGCGCTCGTGTCAGGACTCCGCCCCTGCTAGACGCAGTTGCTCCGCTCAAGATGACAATTGATGAAGTGAAGTTGGGATAAAGAGAGGCAGGGCACTGAAAGGGAGCCCTCATCCGCGGCCTGTGAAGGAAAGAAACGGGATGCCAGCCGTTACCATTGTATCCGCATCCTTCCATCGACCTGTTGTGCTCTATGTCGATTGCTTCTCGTACCGATTTCCTCGTCATTGGCAGCGGCGTAGCCGGGCTCACCTTTGCGGTTAAGGCGGCTGCGTATGGATCCGTTACCGTCATTACGAAAGACCAGCTTTCCGAAACCAACACCTCGTATGCACAGGGGGGCATTGCTGCCGTTGTGGGTGAGGCCGACAGCCCCGAACAGCATATCGAAGACACGCTCGATGCCGGGGCCGGACTGTGCGATCCGGAAACGGTCTCGGTTGTGGTGAACGAAGGGCCAGAGCGCCTCCGTGAGCTCATTGAGTGGGGGGCGCATTTCACACGCACGAACGGTTCCGATGCGCTCCACCTGGGACGCGAAGGCGGCCACTCGGCCAACCGTATCGTGCATGCCGACGATGCCACCGGAGCCGAGGTGCAGCGCGCTCTGCTAAAGCAAGTGCAGGCGCATCCATCCATCGAACTGCATCCACGCCACACCGCGATCGACCTGCTCACCGAGCACCATCTGGGACAGCACGTAAACCGCATGCGTCCGGATGTGCACTGCTTTGGCGCCTACGTCTTAAATCGCGACACGGGCACGGTGCACACAGTGCGCGCCCGAGCCACCATTCTGGCAGCAGGGGGATGTGGACAGGTGTATCGCCACACGACCAACCCTGCCGTAGCCACCGGCGATGGCGTGGCCATGGCATATCGCGCCAAGGCTCGCGTATCCAACATGGAGTTTGTGCAGTTCCACCCTACTTCGTTATATCACCCCGACGCCGACTCGTTTTTGATTTCGGAAGCGGTGCGCGGGGAAGGCGGACGCTTGTTTAACCAGCACGGGGAGCGCTTCATGCCACAGTACGACGAGCGAGCCGAACTCGCTCCGCGCGATATTGTGGCCCGGGCTATCGACGATCAGATGAAGCGCCATGGCATCGACCATGTGTGGCTCGACATTTCGCACAAACCGGCCGACGCCATCCGCGAGCACTTTCCTACGATTGCCAATACGTGTCAACAGTACGGCATCGACATTACGCAGGAGCCGATTCCGGTTGTACCGGCGGCGCACTACATGTGCGGTGGCGTGCAAACGGATATGCATGGGCGTACGTCTATCCACGATTTGTATGCGATTGGAGAGGTGGCCTGTACCGGACTTCACGGCGCCAATCGGCTGGCTAGCAACTCGCTGCTTGAAGGGCTTGTGTTTGGACACCGTGCGATGAAGGTGACCCGGAAAACCGTGAACGCGTCCTGGCCAGATGTTCAGATTCCGGACTGGGACCACAGTGGCACCGAGCCGCCCGGTGAAGAAGTGCTCATGGCCCACAACCGCGACGAACTGCAGCGCGTGATGTCCAACTACGTGGGCATTGTACGCTCCAACGTGCGTCTGAAACGGGCGGCTCGGCGCATCCACCTGTTGTACGAAGAAACCGAGGCCTTCTACCAGCAAGCGGAAGTGTCTACACGGCTCTGCGAGTTGCGCAATATGATTACCACCTGCTATCTCATTGTACGCAGTGCACGGATGCGACGGGAAAGCCGGGGCCTCCACTACACGCTCGATTACCCCAACCCCAACGCCGAAGAGCAGCGCGCTACGCGGTTGTAGGGGCTCTGTCACCCCTGAAAGTTGTGGTCCAAAATTGTCATCGCGAGGAGGGAGCCCTGCGATCTCATGCCGTTGATTGGGTAGCTGCATCCGGCCTGATAGCATGAGATTGCGTCGCTGCGCTCGCAATGACAAGATTGTGAGTTGTTTTCGGTACGTTAGGGGGCCACGCGTTACCCGAAGATTGGCCTGTGACACAGCAGTAGGGCTGGTTTGTAATTCTTGTGTGACTGCCTACACAAAAGGCCCCAAACCCTCCACCATTGGAGAAGGCTGTGTGTTAAAACATAATGTCACCAATCTCGATCACCAACACCCCACACATATCATGGCGATGAACGTAGCACAAAAACTCATTGATAGCCACCTGGAAGGCGGCACCATGGAACCGGGTGCAGAAATTAAGCTCAAGATGGATCAGACCCTGACGCAGGATGCGACGGGTACCATGGTCATGCTGGAGTTTGAGGCTATGGGTGTGCCCCGCGTGCAAACCGAAGTGTCTGCTCAGTACGTGGACCACAACCTCATTCAGTCGGACTACAAGAACCCCGACGATCACCTGTTTTTGCGTAGTGCGTGTAAGAAGTTTGGGGTATGGTACAGCCGCCCCGGAAATGGCGTAAGCCACCCGGTACACCAAGAGCGCTTTGGTAAGCCGGGCAAAACACTCATCGGGTCCGACAGCCACACGCCCGCCGCAGGGGCCATTGGTATGCTGGCCATTGGGGCCGGCGGACTTGACGTGGCCATGGCGATGGCAGGCAAGCCGTACACCATCAACATGCCCGAAGTGTGGGGCGTAAAGCTCACCGGCGAACTCCCTGATTGGGTGAGTGCCAAAGATGTGATTCTGGAGATGCTGCGTCGCCACGACGTAGACGGCGGCGTGAACCGGATCATTGAATACTATGGCCCGGGCCTCGATAGCCTCAGCTGCATGGATCGCCACGTCATTGCCAACATGGGCACCGAGCTGGGCGCTACCAGCACGGTCTTTCCATCTGATGACGAAGTGAAGCGCTTCCTGCGTTCGCAAGGCCGCGAAGACGACTGGAGCGAGCTCAAAGCCGACTCAGATGCCACGTACGACGTGCACGAGCACATTGAGCTCTCCGAGCTTGTGCCACTGATCGCCAAGCCCAGCAGTCCGGGCAACGTGGTGCCAGTGCGCGAGGTGGAAGGACAGGAGATCTATCAGACGTACGTCGGGTCGTCGGCCAACCCCGGCTTCCGCGATTTCGCGTCGGCAGCCGAGATTGTACAGGGCAAGCAGGTACACGACCGCGTGTCGTTTGACGTGAACCCCACGTCGCGCCAGATTCTGGAGAACCTGATGAACACGGGTCACCTGCAGATGCTTACTCGCGCCGGTGCACGTATCCACCAGGCCGGATGCAACGGCTGTATTGGCATGGGGCAGGCCCCGGCTACCGGACAGATTTCGCTGCGTACGGTGCCCCGCAACTTCCCTGGACGCTCAGGCACGAAAGAAGACGCGGTCTATCTCGTAAGTCCTGAAACCGCTGCCGCTTCGGCCCTGACCGGCAAGATCACCGATCCGCGTGATCTGGAAGAGCTCTACGGTATGAGCTACCCGAACGCCAAGGAGCCCGAGGACATCATCGTAAACACCGATCAGCTTGTCGAGCCGCCGTCGGAAGAAGAGGCCAAGCATCTGAAGCTGGAGAAAGGGCCGAATGTGGTGTCGCTTCCTGAGTTTGATCCGCTGCCCGACGCCATGGAGGTGCCCGTACTCCTGAAGCTGGGCGACGACATCTCGACCGATGAGATTATGCCTGCCGGATCCCGCATTCTGCCGTTCCGCTCTAACATTCCGAAAATCTCGGAGTTTGTGTTTGAGCAGGTCGATGAGTCGTTCTTTGACCGGGCGCAAGCCACCAAAGAAACCGGCCACGCCATTGTGGCGGGCACGAACTACGGACAGGGATCCAGCCGCGAACACGCCGCGCTGGCGCCCCGCTGGTTGGGCACACGCGTTAAGATTGTGAAGAGCTTTGCGCGTATCCACCGCCAGAACCTGGCCAACTTCGGCATCTTGCCGCTGCTGTTTGAAGATGCGTCCGACTTCGATCGCATCGAGCAGGGCGATACGTTGAAGCTGACCGGGCTGCGCGACGCGATCCAGAACGGCCATACGGTAGAGGTGCAGAACGCAACCAAGGGCGAAACCTATACGGCCACCCACGATCTCACCCCGCGTGAGATTCAGATGATCCTTGAAGGCAGTCAGATTGGTGTGGTGAAAGAAGAGTTTGCCACAACATAAAAGTGGGTAGACCACTTTCCGTGTCGCAATGGCGCCCCGTTCCGAAGAGGAGCGGGGCGCTTTCTTGTGGGGTCAAAGCGATAGACCGACGCAGAAAACCACAGCCGAACGGCGAGTGGCATAATCATTTCCGTCGAGGTTCAGCCAAGGTGTTAGAGGGCTTAGGCAAAACGTATAGACGGCAGAGCCGTACAGGCAGGCAGTCCTTTTGATACCAACGCCGTTGATGTATGGAGGTATGGACGTGCGGACGGTTGGAAAAATACACCGTCTACCCTGTTCGCCCTCCACCCATCCATGCGCCCACTCCCACACGAGGCCGAAGTTCGACGGACGGAGTACATCCGGTGTCCGTTAGAGAAGCGGCCTCGCAATGCTTCAACCGGGTCTGGTATGACATGGGACCGCCTTGCCGTACGTATCCATTTCGAATGAACCCGTGTGCCCTTCATGGCCAATACCCCTTTTCCGCGTCCCTACGAAACCGGATGGTCCTTCACTACCCGCTCGGCCGCACAGGCATTCTGGGATTGGCACGATGCGCTGGCTGCGCTTGAGCCAGTCTCGAAAGACGTGCTCCACGCATCTTATGAGGATGTGAAGGCCGGAGCACCCATCCGCATCGTTCCCGATGCCGTGAGCGAGGCGGCGTACGAAGCGTGCGATCGGCACAGCCTAAAGCGTCATTATCTGGCAGTGCAAGTGCGCGGTGTGCACGATCAGCAGCCGCCGGTTCGATTCGATACGGCCGAGGCGCTCAAGCAGTCGCTTCGCCGCTGGATTGTGCCGCACGGTCGCCTGCTGGCCGGACTGATCCGAGGCGCTGACATGAATCCCCGGTCGGTAGATCGCCTTAGCTATGGCTTTTTCCTGACAGCCAGCCTGGTGCAGCTCCCCCAACATCTGGAATCCAACCGGCTCTACATTCCACGTGCCGACATGGAGCGTGCTGAGGTGTCCATGCGCGACCTCAAGCGTGGCACCTGTACTGAGCCCGTTCAAAAGCTGCTCTGGAAGCAGGCCGTTCGTGCACGAGACGCGCTCGCGCGTGGACGTGAGGTGGTGCGCCACCTGTCGTGGCGGCAGTCGTGGCGCTTTAAGTACTGGTGGCTGGGCGCGCTGGAGGTGCTCAGCGAAATCGAACGACGCAACTTTGATGTGTGGAGCGAGCCTCTTTCTATCGGACCGCTGCGCACGGGGCGCGTCCACCTCCAGTCGCTTTTCGGACGCGCCACCTCACGGATGTCGTAATGGTACCGCCGGAGAAATCTCAACGTCCGCCGTCAGCCGATCTGACCCCGCGCACAAGAAACCACCCCGCTCTCCTTCAAAGAGGACACGCGGAAACAGAAGGACGCAGAGCGTCCGCACTTCGTCGCGACGCGGAGTCCTGACACGAGCGCAGCGACTGACGAACGCAGTGAGTAACAATCTCCCACGAACTGGGCAGGGCCGTTGGTTTGCCAGCAGCTGCTGAGCGCCGAGGAGATGTTTCGACGCGCTTCGGGCCCTGGGGGCCCTTCGCTTGCTCAACATGACAGAACATTTGGGTTGAGATGCTTCAACGCGAGTCCACTCCATATCATAACATTCAGGTGTAACACACCAGTAGCTCAATCCCGTGTGGTTCTGTGAGTGCAGCTAAAAAATGACGCCAAACCGGAAGGAGAACAGACCGTGCGCTGAGTCTTCACCGATCACGAGTGCGGGGTTAAACTCGGCAAAAAGCGAAGTTTCTTGCAAGAGCCACACCCGTCCAGCTCCTGCATGTACGGTGGGA
Source organism: Natronotalea proteinilytica (assembly GCF_055379935.1). Classification (NCBI taxonomy): domain Bacteria; kingdom Pseudomonadati; phylum Rhodothermota; class Rhodothermia; order Rhodothermales; family Salisaetaceae; genus Natronotalea; species Natronotalea proteinilytica. The sequence goes on from NZ_AP043947.1 coordinate 1,391,217, forward strand.
GCCGATTCGCTTCCGGTATCGATGGGCAGATAGGCGCCGAATCCCCCTAGAAAGTACGTGCCTTGGGTGGGCGTATCGGTGCGGGTAACGATGAGAGAGATCTGCGGGTCAAAAGCATACGACGCGTCTTCACGTCCACCCAATACAAATCCAGTGAATCCCGACCCAACCCCAATCGAGAGATCTTGATTGATAGGCGAGGAAGCGCGTACTCGAATTCCCGGTCCAAACCCGTCTTGAGTGCTCACAAAGCTGTTAAACCCCACCCCAAACCGCGGACGGTCTTGCGCATGGGTTTCGGCAGGCGTTATGCTCCACAGTAAAACACCTATGAGGAGCAATCCAAGTCCGACTGAAAGGTATCGCATAAGGCAACTATAAACTTTTTAAAACCGTATAGGACGGGCATATCAAACCTATGTGATATGCTGCCAAGGGTCAACTGCTGTCTGGGTTGATTGATGCTTGGCTCCATACTTCACCATAGCTTCCCTTATTTCATCCATGCCTATGTCTACTTCGTCGAATGCTGTTCAGTCGCCTGCCTCGCAATCAACAAGTGAAACGTACGATCCGCGTGCTTTCGCGCCGGTCGATTTTATGGATGTGGATGGGTTGCTTAGTCAAGAGGAGCGCGACCTCCGCGACACGGTTCGGGCGTTCATCACCGACGAGGTAGAGCCGGTCATTGAACAATACGCGCACGACAGCACGTTCCCCGAACAGTTGATTCCAGAGTTTGCCCGGCTGGGGCTGATTGGTCCGCATTTGCCTACCGAGTATGGAGGAGGCGGCCATAACAACATTGTGTATGGCCTCATGATGCAGGAAGTGGAGCGTTGCGATTCGGGACTGCGTTCGTTCTGTTCTGTGATGGGATCGCTCGTTATGTATCCGATCTGGCGTTACGGAAGCGAAGCGCAGAAGCAGACGTGGCTTCCGGCGTTGGCGCAAGCCGAGAAAATAGGATGCTTTGGGCTCACCGAGCCCAACCACGGTTCCAATCCCGGCGGGATGGAGACGCGCGCTGTAAAAGAGGGCGACGAGTACGTGCTGAACGGCCACAAACGGTGGTCAACCAACGCTTCCATTGGTGATGTGGCGGTGATCTGGGCAAAAGACGAAGACGATGTAGTGCGCGGGTTTCTGGTGGAGTTAGATCGCGAAGGCGTACGCACGCCGCCGATTGATGACACCTGGTCGCTACGGGCTGCCGTTACGTCTGAGGTGATTCTCGACGATGTGCGGATTCCAGCAACCAACCGCCTGCCCGAGGCCAAAGGGCTTGGTGCTCCGTTATCGTGCCTTACGCAAGCGCGGTTTGGCATTGCATGGGGCGTGGTGGGCGCGGCCCAGGCCTGCTTCGACGCCGCCCGTCAGCATGCCATGAACCGCACGCAGTTTGGCAAGCCCATCGGACAGTTTCAGCTGGTGCAGGAGCGGCTCGTTGAGATGGCGCAGTCGATCACTGCCGCCCAGCTCATGAACTGGCGCCTGGCTACGCTTAAAGACGACGGCACGATGCGTCCGCAACAAGTGTCGATGGCCAAGCGGCAGAACTGCGAAATGGCGTTAGAAGTAGCCCGTTCAGCCCGCCAGGTGCTCGGGGGCGATGGCGTGACCAGCCGCTACCCGGTGATGCGCCACATGGCGAACTTAGAGTCAGTTATCACCTACGAGGGAACGCACGAAGTTCACACCCTGGTGGTTGGCCAAGACCTGACCGACCTGAACGCCTTTGCGTAACCGCTCTCTTTCAGGAATCTCTTTCGTTCCATGCTTTCCGACGACACCCTCGCAACGCTCGACAACTGTGCTGCGGACTGCGATGCCGCGCGCAGCGATCTCGAATCGACACTCGCTCGCGCCGAACGCGCCGATACCGACGACGCTCGTGCCGAGGCGCTCAAAGCTGCCGCGGACGCACTCCAAGACTGGCAAGACGCCCAGCAGCAATTTATGGACACCGTGGCCGCTTCCAACGTGTCGGACATTGCGATGGCAACGCTGCTGCTTAAAAACAAGACGGGCACCGATGCCATGAACGCCCGGCGTGGACTGCCGGGCGCATCCGTTGAAGGCACCGACCAACCGCTCGATCTTGATCTGAGCGGCATGCGGGGCAGTTTACTCATGGAGGCCGTTACGACGCATCTGGAGGCGTAACGCTGTGCGCGCCCCAATCGCTGGGGCAGTTTTACCTGTTTGGCCGGGTCGGGTACAACCTCTGGATCGGGCTTCCACCTCATGAAGAGGCAGCCAGGCGTGTATCCACCGAAAAGGGCATTGGATCGCTGATGGAGAGCGTGGCGAAATCGGGATGCTGAATGTTCAGAAGCATGTTGTGCTGTATGGGCGCTACGGCTGAGGGGACTTGAAGGGCGACCGACCGTTGCTGCTGGTGCCAGAACGTGCCAATCTGTTGTGTGGACCTGGGCCATGGCCAGGCCTGCCAGTCGTCGAGCAGCGATTCGTCTGGTACGGTGAGCACGTGAGCATCTTCGTCGAGTTCGATACGGAAGAGCACGTAGTCAGCAGTGATAAGGTCGGCGCGGCCGGTGTGCACGAGCGTTTCGAGAAGGGCCGTTGCCGGCTGGTCGGCGGCGTACACCATCGGGATGCCCTGCTCATGCCAGCGGCCTCGCCCTCGGGATCCGCGAAAGGCTGTATCGGCATATACGGATTTCGTGAGACGGTAGACGGTCATACAGCGATGTGTCAGCCAAGCAGGGCGAAGCGGAAATGCGCAGTATCAGGCCGCGCCTGTTTCGTCGATCGTCGTAAGCAGGTCTTCTACCTCGCGCAGTCCGGGCTCAGTATCCAGCCGCTGCAGAGGCGTTTCGCCATTGAGGAGCCCATGCGGTGTTTTGAGCCAGGTACGCGCCGCGTCGTCCGATGCAAACGCGGTGCGGCTGCGCTGCCAGATGTGAATCAGGCGCCAGAGGCGGTCCGACTCTGCTGCGGTGAGCGCACTGCCCTGCTTGCGGCGCCGCTGCAACGTACGCACCGATGTACCCAGTACGCCCTGCAGATCCGACGCGTCGAGGTCGAGCGCTTCCGTTACAGCGTCGAGATCGGCCATGCCCAGGCCGTCTCGCACCTGGTTGATGGCGGGCGGTGTGTCCGGGGCCTCAGATCGGGTGGACTGGAAGGCATGAAGGGCGTCTTCAAACGCAGCTTGGTCGGCACGCTGTGGCACGGAGGCAGGCATAGCGGAGCATGTGTGTATGAGATGACAAGACACAGACTTTTATGCGACAGATGTCGCCCCTGTTTCCGCATGCGTCGCACCTGCCGTTTGTATGGTCTCGCTCTACCAGCCGCATGCGCCCGGTAAGCAGTTCTTGTTTCATGTCCTACAAGGGCCGTGCGCGGTATCGACCCGTTATGGAGTTCCCCGTGTGTCTGTAACGCAACTCCTCCGTCGGCTCGTGTTGCGATGCTTCACTGCATTCCACATGACAAACGAGAAAAACGCGGGGACAACGGCCTTTAGAGGAGGTCTCTTTTAATGCTTTACCACTACCAAGTAAGAAATCAAAACAGGCGTTACAAAGACGGTTCGTGGACCACTGGATCTCGCTGAGGGTCGCTCGGCGAGAGAGAGACATCATCGGAAGGGAGGGCGTCTTGCGTTTCCTGAACGGCCTCTGTCCATAGTGCCCAGGGAGGGGGGCCTTCGTCCCAGAGCTGGTTCAGCGTATTTTTGTCTTTGAGCGTATCCATCGGATGCCAGAACCCGTCATGGCGATAGGCGCCCAGTTCCCGCTCTCGGGCCAGGCGCTCCAGCGGATCGCGCTCCCAGATCGTATCGTCGCCGTCGATGTAATCGATAACCGCCGGGTCGAGCACAAAAAAGCCGCCGTTGATCCAGGCATCTCCATCCTGAGGCTTTTCACGGAAGCGCGTTACGCGGGCGGTTTCATCGGCTAGCGAAAACGTGCCAAACCGTCCGGGAGGCTGCACGGCTGTCATCGTGGCCAGCAGGCCATGCTGCTGGTGAAAGGCCAGCGACGCCCCGATATCGACATCGGCAACGCCGTCTCCGTACGTAAAGAAAAACGGCTCATCGTCGAGCAGCGGGCTAACTCGTTTGAGGCGCCCGCCGGTAAGGGTCCCGGAGCCTGTATCGATCAGCGACACCGTCCATGGTTCGCTGGCGTTGTTCAGAAACGTCGTGCTGCGGGTGCTCAAGTCGACCCGCATGTCGGCATTTAAGAGATGGTAGTTGTAGAAGTATTCTTTGATCATATGGCCTTTGTATCCGCAGCAGATGATGAAGTCGGTTACGCCATGGTGAGCGTAAATTTTCATGATATGCCACAGGATGGGTCGGTTACCAATTTCGACCATGGGTTTGGGGCGTACACCCGTTTCTTCGGATAGACGCGTGCCGTATCCGCCGGCTAAAATAACAGCTTTCATGGGAGTGCGGGGTGGCAAGTGAGTAAGAAGAACGGTTTGTAGTGCATTGTCGTGCTTCCTATGCGGTAGCACGCACAGGGGCCATGCCAAAGTGGGCGGTCTGTTCGGCCCAGAGGCGATCGATCAGTCGGCCCTCAGGAAGCAGCACATCATCGAAGGTAAGCGCCTGATCTTTGGGGATGTCGCGCAAGAGCGTAGCGCCCTCTGAAAGACCAAGCGGAAGCAGGTTGTCGCGGTAGGTGACATCTGCGTTATCGATCCAGCCGTATGTGCAGAAGCCGCCGAGTCCGTCGAGCGTCTCGCCCTGCTTCAGGTCGCGTTTGGCCAGGGCAAGCACGTGGCACACAGGCGGTCCGAGGGGCGCCACCGTGGCGTCGCCGAAGCAGACGGCACGGGCTACGGTGAGGGGCACCTCAAGGTGGGGGAGATGATACGGCGTGTAGAACACGTAGAAGGGTCCGTCGCCCATCTTCAGCACCGAGGTATACTGTCGCTTAACAGGGTGATCGTTGTAAGCAATGACAAAGACCCCTGGACCGGGCTCGGCGCCGATCACGTAGTCGTTGAGCCCGGTATCGAGCAACTCGTCTTTGGGAAACAGATCGACGGCCTCGGTAACGTGCGCACAGCGAGGCCCGTACATGCCGCGCTGCCCGACGGGGAAGCCGGTGGCGTTGGCGGCTACGGCGTTTTCCATTGAGATCTTAGTGCCATCGGCAAATGAGGTGACCATGTAGGGCGCCTGGCCGTGTTTTTCGGCCCATGCGCGCTGCGTCTCGGGGGTGCGGTAGTGATCAAGCAGGCCTTTTATGTTTCCGACCAGTACCGGGCGGTATCCAATGGCATCGACAAACCGGTACAGGTTCATCATGCTACCGGGCTGGTCGCCATCGATGTCGGTGAGCACGACCCCTGCCTGTTCGGCGTAGACGTTCAAAATGGGGCCGAGCGTGGCATCCAGTTCGGCATTTGAGAGAATCAGGTGCTTGCCGTTTTCGATTGCAGCGAGCGCGACCTGGGCGCCAAACTCGAATGTGCCGGTGGCCTCAATAATCGCGTCGATGCCTTCGGCACGGCAGAGCAGCTCTGCATCCTCCGTGACCGCGAATCGATCGGCCGCAATGGCTTCTTCGAGCGCAGACACGGTGCGTACATGGGTTACATCGTCGATTCCGGCCTCGGCGTAGGCAGCCTCGGCGCGTGGAAGGGTGCGGTTCGAGATGGCCACAAGGCGCATCCCGGTGATAGCTGTGCAGATCTGCAGGGCAACGCCGCGGCCCTGATATCCGGCGCCGACAAGCGCCACGCGGATGGGGTTGTTATCGGCTTCGCGCTGTTGGAGGGCGGTATCTACAAGAATCATAGGTAGAGGGTGGTTATGGGGTGTGTGGGATGCGCGGGGCCAGGAGCTCAGTGAGCGGGGTGCTCATCGCGCGGTGCAGGGATTCGGGCGTGCCAATGTCGAGGAAATGCCCCTCGGGAACGTACACGCTCTGGATGGTGAGTCCGTCGTCGAGTGCATCCTGAAACAGGTGACCAAGGTGCAGCTCGCGCTGTTTGAGAGATTTCGGGTCGAGGGATTCCTGTTCGAGGGAGGGAAGAATCTCGTCCAGCCGGTGGTGCAGCCAGCGAGTAAAGGCAGGCTGCCAGGCGGCACACATCCAGGCCGTTCGAAGAGGCGAGTCAGCTCTCTTTACATGAACAGACTGTACGGATCCGTTGGGAGCACGCTCGACCACGTCGACCCGGGCGGGGTCGGAGACAGGCATGCAACCAAGCACCACGTCCGCATCCTCCTGAAGCAGCCGATTGTGCAGTTGGGCAAAAAGGTTGGGGGGGTGAAACAGAATATCTGGAAACCCGAGGAGTACGGTGCGGTCGCGAATAAACGGCGCTGCTTGGTTGATGGTAAACGGCACGCCATACGGGCGGCGCATCATGCAGTAGGCAAAGTGCATGCGGAGGCGGTGGCCGTCGCCCCAGTAGGCGGGGATGTCCCACTTGCCGTCACGCAAAATCCAGTAGACGGTCTGGACCCCAGCAGCCCGGTAGGCGGTCAGCAGATACTGCGACGCGACAACCGGACGCGGGGTGCCGTCGGGCGCCGGGGCCTGGCCGACCGGAAAGAGCTCTTTGCTGCCCGGAAGCGGAGCCACGCGGGTGCCTCGACCGGCAGCGGGGATAAGACCAACGGGGGCAGTACTCATATGAGGGTGGTGGTTGGGGTGAGGAGAGGCCAGGACCGGTCTTTATCGGAGACCACGCGCACCGGCACAGGCCATGCTATGTCGAGTGCAGGATCGTCGTAGCGAACGCCGTTCTCGGACTTGGGGGCATAGCGGGCGGTGACGGGGTACATGACTTCTGTGTCGTCGGTGAGGGTGAGGAAGCCGTGGGCGCATCCTTCAGGGATGTAGGCCAGGCGGCGGTTGTCGGCGCTGAGTTCGGTGCCAAACCACTGCCGATACGTGTCTGAGGCGGAACGCAGGTCAACCATCACGTCGAAGATGGCCCCCCGCGTACAGCGCACGATCTTGGCCTCAGAATGCGGAGGCGTCTGGTAGTGAAGCCCCCGCAGCGTACCGGCTTTCGCGCTGTAGCTGATGTTGACCTGCATGATCTTCATGTTGAGTCCGTGCGCTGCAAGCTCATCGACACAGAGCATGCGGGCAAAGAAGCCACGATCGTCACCGTGTGGCTCAGGATCAATCAGGTACGCTCCAGAAATGGGGGCCCGAGTAAACTTCATTATATTGTAGGATTTACGTGGAAAGAAGCGCGGCGTCGGGGGCAACGCCTTCGCGCCAGAAGAACCGGCCGTCCAGCTGGTCGGTGTCGAGCAGGTATTCCAGCTGCTTCAGCCGCGTGAAGGCGCGAAAGCCGAAGGTTTCAGGGGTAAGGTCGATAGCCTGGTAGAGGGTAGCCATCTGGCGAGCCCCGTCTTCGAGCGTGTGGGCTGGTTTGAAGCCTGGAAGTTGGGTTGCGATCTTGTCGAACGAGACGCGGTAGCTGCGGTCGTCGCCATCGCTGGAGCCCATAGACACGCGGCAGTCCGGAAGGGCAGTTGCCACAATCTCGACGATATCGCGCACCTGGTAGTTTTCGTTAGAGTGGCCGACGTTGAAGATCTCGTTGTGGATGGCATCGCGCGGGGCTTCGAGTGTGCAGGCAATGGCTTGTGCGATGTCGGCTATGTGCACGAGCGGACGCCACGGCGTGCCGTCGCTGCGCATGTTGATGGTGCCAGTGGTGTAGGCATATCCGCTCAGGTTATTAAGCACGATATCAAAGCGCTGTCGGGGCGAGGGGCCGTAGGCGGTGGCGTTGCGCAGAAATGTCGGTGAGAAGGTGTCGTCGGCCAGAGCGCTCAGGTCGGTTTCTACGTTGACCTTACAGCGTGCATAGGCTGTTAGGGGATGCGTAGGTGAGGCTTCTGTTTTGAACGCCTCGCCGTTCTGCAGGCCGTATACGCTGCATGAGGACGTGTATACGAAGCGTTTAATGCCCAGCTCTTTGGCGAGCCGAGCCAGCCGAACCGTACCAGCGTGGTTAATGGCATAGGTGTTGGCTTCGTTATGCTGTCCGAGCGGGTCGTTAGAGAGCTCTGCCAGGTGGCAGATGGCGTCGAAGCCCGTCAGGTCGTCGCGGTTGATGGCGCGGATGTCCTTCCACACCTGACGAATGCCCGGGGGCCATGGAGATTCGAAGAGCGTGCCGTCGGCGTAATATCCGGTATCGAGCCCGGTTACGGTGTGGCCGCGTTCGTGTAGCAGCTGCACGAGGGGGTAGCCGATATAGCCTTGGCTTCCAGTAACGAGAACATTCATAGGATAGGGGTAGGATGGGTTGGGGGTGTGAGAAAGAATCCTTATCGGGTCTACTGCCCCTGCGATGAGGTCTCCCAGGGCATCGGGTAGACGGCACGCAGTCCGAGAACGCGTGGAGGCGGTGTGGAGTGATGAAGGCCCACACGGGCCGTCGTGAAATAGAGTGCTTCGCGCACGTACTGCGGTCCGTGCCGTAAGGCATAGTAGCGCATCAGCCGGACGCGACAGCGCCACCGGTCGTTCGGTGACAGCGGGGCGCGTTGAATAGCGCGGTGTAGTTCGCGGAGCCACCGCATCTCCAGCCAGGGCAAGCCGCGCTCTCGATTCGGGTCGAACCAGTCCCAGATTGGAGCAATCTGCTTGTCATTGGATTTAGTGGAGTTGGCGTTGTGCCATCGGTACTGGAAGAGACGCTCAGGAACTTGATAGACGCCGCCCCAGAGCGTAAATTCACCGATCAGAATGAGATCAGCCGACGGAAAATCGCCGTGCTGCATCGTTGATCGCAAGATGTTGGTTCGCGTCAGCCCAAAGAGCGGCCCGGGCTCGCCGGCCCAGCAATATGATTTCAGATAGCTGGTGAACCGCTCCACCGGGTCGCTGTCTACGGTGTGTAGGTTGCGAATCCACTCTGGGTCGGCTGTGGGGGTGCCCGAGTCGTCAATCACCTGCGTCTTCGTGTATGCGAGCACAACATCAGGATGGGTGTCGAGCACGTCTACGCAGGCTTCGAGACAGGTCGGGGCAAGCACATCGTCGTGACACATCCACCGGAAATACGGGGCGCGGGCTCTGGCGAGCGTGCTGTTGTAGTTCTTGGCAGCGCCCAAATTCTCGGGGTGCCGCTCGTACCGAATCCGGCTGTCGCGCTCAGCGGCTGCCCGACAGATCGCCTTGGTGGCATCGGTCGAGGCGTTGTCGCAGATGATAAGCTCAAAATCCGTGAAGGTCTGACCCAGCACCGAGTCGATCGCCTCTTCAAGATAGGCCGCGCCGTTGTACACGGGGAGCCCAATACTTATGCGCGGTGTTGTAGAGCGAGACGTAGGCATACCACCCTCCGGTTGTGAAAGCACAGAAAGACTGCGCTAAACATACCGGAGCACGGCATACGCCGAAATCGGCTCTGGCGTGCGTTGGATGTGCTTTTGGATGAAGTCAAACAGTAAAAAGGATATGCAGGGACTCAATATGCTTCCGGACAAGTGGGCATCAGGGACAATTGCTTCGCACAGTCATTTTTTATAGCGTACGGCTTTGGGCTGATGCTTACTCCCGAGGGCCAAATCGAAACGAGAGTGTTGTTTCGGTGGGTACTGCCTCCCCGTCGTCCGTTGCGGGGCGAAATTGAGCGCGGTGGGCAGCAGCCAGGGCTGCGTCGTCGAGCCCATAGCCGAGTGTGTCGGTTTTGTGCTCGGTGCCGTTGGCGTCAATGCGCCACTGGCCGCGTATGTCGGCGGTCTCCACATGGCCGTCTGTGTTTACAGTAACGAGCACCTCAACACGAGCCCTCAACTCGGCATCGCGAGCCACCTCCGTGTAGTTGGGCTGGGGAGCGCGGAGCAGTCGTGCAGGCGTGCCCGGTTCTTGTCCGGCAGTAGCTTCTTCGAAAAGGCCCTCGCGGTGTTCGGCATCGTCGCCCGGATCGGTGAAGTCGAGGGCTACATCGCTCCAGTCGATCTCTTCTTCAAGGATGACATCTTCAGGCACGACCTCGGGGGGAAGTGGAGCAGGAGGCGGAGGTTGGCGGCGTACATCGTGATCAGTGGGTTGGATCTCCTCCAGCTGGATGTTGTCGGGGCCCACGTCGGTAAACACCTGGTCGGGCGGATCGGGCGCAGGCCACCAGTGCACGGCCCCTACGCATATGAGCAAGGCCACGACTAAACTGCTTAACATGCGAAGCCGGTAACGTGACGAATTACGCCAGGAGGAAGACACGGCACCAACGAATGAGATGGCAAAATATAGTGAACCAAGGCCCACCACAGCCTACGCACAATCAACGCAATGATTCCATGAATCGAACAAGGTGTGAAAGTTTGGTCCCTGTCTTGAGGAACGTTGGGCCAGCCCCTACGTTAGTCCACAGATCTTACAGCAAACACCCCTATGCCCGAACGCACGCCCCTTGACCGGCCCTTGTTGTTGTGGACTGCCTACTTGACGCAAGTCAGGCAGCACCCGCCCTCTTTTGTTAACCTTTCCGTCGTATTCGGCGGAAAGGTTTTTTTATGGCTGTTTCGGTCGTTTTGGACGCATAGGGGCGCTGTTAACGTCGTTTATTCGCTCCGATTCTGTTTCTTCCGATAAACCGATTGTGGCTATGCCAACCCAATCAACCGCTACCCTTGCTCTTGCTGATGGCACGGTGGTGCACGGACACGCGCTTGGACAGCGTGGGACCACCCGTGGTGAACTGTGCTTCAATACCAGCATGACGGGCTACCAGGAAATCCTAACCGATCCGTCGTACTACGGCCAGTTGGTGATGATGACGTATCCGCACATTGGCAACTACGGTACCGATGATGCCGAAAACGAGGCCAGCGCGCCGCAGGCGTCGGGCCTCATTGTGCGGGCCAGCACCGATACGCCCAGCGGGCCGCCCCGTCGCGATGCGCTGCACAACTATCTGAACCGCCACGGCGTGGTTGCTATCACCGATGTCGATACGCGTCCGCTCGTGCGGCATGTGCGTACGCATGGCGTGCTCAACGCCGTCATCGACAGTACCGGTGCCGATCCCGACGCGCTGGTTGCCCAGGCGCGTAACTGCCCTGATATGGCCGGACGCGCCTACGCACATCAGGTAACCACGCCCATTTCGTATCCATTTAATCGCGACAATGGCCCCACCATTGTGGTCGTCGATTACGGCGTAAAGCAAAGTCTGCTGCAAGCGTTTGCCGGCCGTGGATGCACGGTGCATGTGGTGCCCGCCGCTACACCCCTCAGCAAAGTGCGGATGTACGCCCCCGATGCCATCTTCCTTTCGAACGGACCCGGCGATCCGCGTGCGATGCCCGAGGCCATTGCGCATGCCCGCACCGTGCTCGACTCCGACCTGCCCGTGCTCGGCATCTGTCTGGGACACCAGCTTATGGCGCTGGCCCAGGGCATGGACGTCTACAAGATGCGCGTGGGCCATCGTGGTGCCAACCAGCCGGTGCAAAACTTGATGACCGGTCGTGTAGAAATCACCACCCAGAACCATGGCTTTGCCGTGGATGCTGACTCGGTGCGGGGCACAGCGGCGCATGTTACGCACCGCAACTTAAACGACGATACCGTAGAGGGCCTGCAGTATCCGCAGCATCGTGCGATGTCGTTGCAATACCATCCAGAGGCTTCGCCCGGGCCGCACGACAGCCGATATTTGTTCGATGTCTTCCTCGACATGATTCCAACGCCAACCGTTGCATCCGCCTCCACTGCTCGCCGCGCTCACGCCGTTGCGAGCTAATTTTTTGGCGGATCCCGACGTTTGATCCGTTTCCGTACTGCTTGATTTCGTACCCAACACCCTATGTCCAAACGCACCGACCTCGACACCATTTTGCTCATTGGCTCTGGCCCGATTGTGATTGGCCAGGCGTGCGAGTTCGACTACTCCGGCAGCCAGGCGGCCCAGGCGCTCCAAGAAGAAGGCTACCGCGTGGTGCTGGTCAACTCCAATCCGGCCACCATCATGACCGACCCCATGATGGCCGATGAGGTGTATCTGCAACCGCTTACCGTGGAGTCACTTACCCGCATCGTCGAAAAAGAGCAGCCCGATGCGGTGCTGCCTACCATGGGCGGTCAAACGGCGCTCAACCTGACGGAAGACCTGGCTCAGGCCGGCGTGTGGGACGCGCACGATGTGGAACTCATTGGCGTGGATATGGAGGCGGTGGCTGCCACGGAAGATCGCCAGCGCTTTCGCGATCTGATGGAAGAGGTGGGGCTCGATCAGGCGCGAAGCCGAACGGCGAAAACGCTGGATGAAGCCGCCACCATCACCAACGAACTGGGCGGCCTGCCCGTGGTCATTCGTCCGTCGTACACCCTGGGCGGCTCGGGCGGCGGCATCGTGTGGTCGGAAGACGAGTTTGAGCGCAAAGTGCAGCGGGGACTGGAGATGAGCCCGGTGCATCAGGTGCTGATCGAAGAGTGCCTGTTTGGCTGGAAGGAGTACGAGCTGGAGCTGCTTCGTGATGCCAACGACAATGTCGTCATCATCTGCTCCATCGAAAATGTGGACCCCATGGGCGTGCACACCGGCGATTCGGTGACGGTAGCGCCGCAGCAGACGCTCACCGATCGGCAGTATCAGGCCATGCGCAACGCTGCCATCAAGGCTATGCGCTCGATTGGCACGTTTGCAGGAGGATGCAACATCCAGTTTGCGGTGGATCCGGAAACCGGACGCATGATCGTGATCGAGATCAACCCGCGCGTATCGCGGTCCTCAGCCCTCGCCTCCAAAGCCACGGGCTACCCCATCGCTAAAGTGGCGGCGCGACTGTCTGTAGGCTATACGCTTGACGAGCTCCCCAACGAAATTACCGGTACCAGTGCGTGCTTTGAGCCGTCTATCGACTACGTGGTCACGAAAATTCCGCGCTTCAACTTCGATAAGTTTGAGGGCGTGGACGAGCGCCTCACGACGCAAATGAAAGCCGTGGGTGAGGTGATGGCCATCGGACGCACGTTCCCCGAAAGCCTGCAAAAGGCGTGGCAGAGCTTAGAGATTGGATACGCCGGCCTTGGCGCTGATCGTCCCGATGCCGACCGCGAGACCGTGCGCGACCGACTCAGCGATTCGTACTGGGATCGGCTGTTGCATGTGCGTCATGCCTTTCGGTATGGCGTGTCGGTTGACGAGGTGCACGACGTAACGAAGGTTGATCGGTGGTTTCTGCGAGCTATCAAAAAGCTGGTAGCTATCGAGCGAGAAATCGAGGCGCACACGCTGGCTACGCTGCCGGACGAGCTACTCTATCGCGTGAAACGAAGCGGATTTTCGGATGCGCAGATCGCTTACTTGCTCGACGACGAAGTGTCTGAAGACGACGTACGTGCACATCGCAAAAAAGCAGATATCACCCCCTCGTTTTTGGTTGTGGATACCTGCGCCGGGGAGTTTCCTGCAGACACGCCCTACTTCTACTCCAGCTACGACAGCGGGATGGAGCGCACCGTGTCTGATCGTGACAAAGTGTTGATTCTGGGCAGTGGGCCCAACCGCATTGGACAGGGCATTGAGTTCGACTACGCGTGTGTGCATGGTGTGCGTGCCGCGCAGGAGATGGACTACGAAGCGCTGATGCTGAACTGCAATCCCGAAACCGTCTCTACCGATTTCAACGTGGCCGATGGGCTGTATGTGGAGCCGGTGTTCTGGGAGCACATCATGAACGTGGTGGATTACGAGCAGCCTGAGGGTGTCATCCTGCAACTGGGGGGCCAGACGGCGCTCAAGTACGCCGAGCGGTTTGCAGAGCACGGCGTCCGCGTGCTGGGTACCGATCCGGCTGATATGGACCGCGCCGAAGATCGAGGGCATTTCTCAGAGTTGTTGGCCGAACTCGACATCCCGTCGCCGCCTTACGGAATGGCGCATTCGGTCGATGAGGCTGTGGCCCGCGCCTCCGATCTGGGCTTTCCGGTGCTCATCCGACCGAGCTATGTGCTGGGTGGACAGGGGATGCGCATTGCCGCCAATCCCGAAGAGGTGCGGCGCTACGTTTCCGCTATCTTGCAGCGCCATCCGGACAACGCGATTCTGCTGGATCGCTTCCTGGAGGGCGGCATCGAAGTGGATGTGGATGCCGTGTGCGATGGCACCGACGTCTGGATCAGCGGCATCCTGGAGCATGTGGAACCGGCGGGCGTCCATTCGGGCGATTCCACCGCCGTATTGCCGCCGCACAGCCTTTCCGAGGCAGCCCAGGCCACCATCCGTCGCTATGTCGAGCAGCTGGCCCACGCGCTCAACGTACGCGGCCTTTTGAACGTGCAACTTGTGGTGCACGAGGACACGGTGTATGTGATCGAAGCCAATCCGCGAGCGTCGCGCACGGTACCGTTTGTGGCAAAAGCCACCGGAGCGCCCGTCGCAGGCATTGCCACGCGGGTCATGCTGGGGGATACGCTGGCCGCGATGCGCAGGCAGGGAATGCTCGCCCAAGCACTGGATGGCTACGCACTGAAGCGACCCGTCTTTTCATGGGATAAATTCCCCGAGGTGCCGCAGGAAGTGGGCCCCGAGATGCGCTCCACCGGCGAGGCGATTGTATTCACCGACGCCCTCACCGACGAGCACCTCACCCCGCCCTATCCCATGCGCAAACTACGCGTAGAGTCGGCGTAGTGCGCTGTCACAGGTCAATGGGGCCTCGTTCACATGGTGTTATCTTGAGCGGGCCCCAGCGATAGCCGGTCACTCATCGGTGCGGAACCGTGGCGTGGGTCGTCCATCGTATTGATGCGATGAATACTGGCAAAACAAACTGATGCGATGCGCACCAAAGCCGACCACTTCCCTACCGACCTGAATCAGATGGCCGAGTATGCTAAGGCACTCTCCCATCCGGCGCGGCTAGACATTCTGCGTGTCATCGCCGAAAAAGAATCCTGCATCTGCGGTGAAATTGTAGACGACCTTCCCCTTGCACAGTCAACCGTCTCTCAGCACCTGAAGGTGTTGAAAAATGCAGGGCTCATTCAAGGCACAATTGATGGCCCCAGCGTATGCTACTGCCTCGATCCTATGGCGCTGCGTATGCTCGCCAAGCAGTTCGATACCTTCTTCAGTAACCTGATCGACCAGTCCGCCGCAACTTCCTGTTAGTCAATTGCTTAACAAACCAGGCCACCTTGATGTCTACCCCCTCTGTTCTCTTTGTCTGCACCCATAATTCGGCCCGCTCCCAAATGGCGGAAGGGCTCTTGCGTGATCGATATGGCGACGCATACGATGTGTATAGCGCGGGCACCGAACAAACGCATGTGCGTCCGCTAGCCATTGCGGCGATGCAGGAGATTGGCATCGACATGTCCGACCACACGTCGCAGACGATCGACACGGTTGCCGAGGGGCGTACGTTCGACTACGTGGTGACGGTGTGCGACTCGGCCCGCGAAAACTGTCCGTATCTGCCTGCTACGCGGAAGAATATGCACCACTCGTTCGAGGATCCCTCGGCAGCTACCGGCTCTGAAGCGGAGCAGCAGGCGGTGTTTCGACGCGTGCGTGACGAGATCGCGGTGTGGCTTGAGGATGTGTTTGGCAACGGGGGCCCCTCGAATTGATCATTCCCCACAACACTGGGCCGCCTGGCAATGGCAATTCCATACGGCGACATTCAGGGGTAACAGTGCGCTATGATCGGCTGCGGCGGGGTGTTGAGACATCAGAAGGCGGTTCAGGCTGTGCGTCAGCACCAGGCGAGACCGGCTCCACGTGGCGCGTAATCAGATCAACTAGATCGTTCAATTGCTCCTGGGCAGCTTTACGTCTTTTCACATCCACCCCGTACGCAATGGGAAGTGTAAACAGAAAAAGAGCAATGTAGCCTCCAAGGATCGTCCACGCGGTGCTATCGCCATACACAAACAATGCGGCAAGCGACCCAAACACCAACGAAACGAGCACGCCCCAGACCAACGCCTCACTTACCGGTCCCATGTAGGCTACATACTGAGATAGGCGTACCTGCACGGTCCCATCGTGCGCATCGACATACACCTGGGTTTCGACATCATCTTTGTCGACATGCGTCCACGATAGAGAAGCTGCCGTACGTTCTTCAGTGATGCGCTCCTTGTCGGCCACGAGCCCAAAGCGGCGGCGCAGTTCAATCAAGATATCGTTCCACGCATGGTCAGGCAGGCGTCCGGGTACGGTGCAATCCACAAACACGTGTGTGTTAGAGGTGCGGGTAGAAGTCGTGCTCTTTTGCGTCTGGGCCTCCAACTCATGGGCTGCCTGCTTCAGGTGAGTTGGGTCAATATCAGAGGCCGCAGCAATCTCTTCTAATTCGTCTAACGTAAGACCCTGCTTTGACGCGGAGGTGGCTTTTTGCGACTGTAACTCCACTGCACGTTCGAGAAGCGTGCGGACTTCCTCTTCGGTGTAGGTGCGTTGGGGCATAGCAAACGAAGGAGCATGCGAAACAGGAGCCGGACGGGTGTGGGAATCACTCGCATGCAATGAGGGTTCCTAATTGGTTTCAAGAGCGTTCCCACTGTCCGGCTTATCCGCGAAGTCGGTTGGTAAGACGGGCAAGCCGTTGAAGCAGCGACCGGTCGAAGATCCAGAGCATCGCCGCGTAAAGGAGGGCACCGCCTACAATAGCCCCTGGAATCCAGACGAGCGCAGCCATGTCGGGGAGGGCGTACGTCCGCAGGGCAACCAGTGCGCTCGCCATCACCACGGTACCGACCAGCGGTACGCTAATGTTGCGAAGGTAGGTGCGTACACGTACGTTGATCAGCCGGCGGAGCATCCAGAACTGGACGGGCGCAAGTAGGTAGCCCCGCAGCACATAGGCGGCGGCCACGGCCACGATGCCAAACTGAACAGCAATGGTATACGCGATGACATTGGCGATGGCATTGAGCACATTCACCAGCAGGCGCCAGTCGGGGCGGTTGCAGGCGAGTAGCACCGCCGGGTTGAAATAGAAGAGGGCGTGGAGCATGCCCACCAGGGCCAGCACCTGAAACACATGTACGCTTTCGGGCACCCACTGCGCGCCAAATACCGTGGCGATCAGATCGGGGGCAATGGCTGCGGCTCCCAAGAACGCCGGAAATGCGACAATGCTGGCGGTTTGCGTGCCTTTATAGAACGCCGTGCGCATCTTTTCGCGGGCGTGCTGCAGTTTCGAGAAGGTCGAAAACGCGACCGACGACACCGTTTGCGTCACCAGATCGACGCCTGCTGTGTACAGCTTATACGCCACATCGTAAAAGCCAAGGGCGGTAGGCCCGAGCACGTATCCAATGATCAGGTTATCGGCGCGGCTGTTTACATAGTCGAGCAGATTGGAGCCGACCAGGTGGATGCCAAACGAGAACAGATCCTTGAAATGCCGTCGGGTGATGGTGCGTCCGGGGCGCCACGGGCTGGCTATCCACAGCACAACGACTGCCGTCGCGCGTTCGGTTAGGAACCAGCCGACCAGGCTCCATACTCCCCATCCGTACCAGGCCATGCCAACACCGACGAGACCCGCCGCACAGCTTGCCGCAAACTCGCGGATGGCCAGTACGCGATACTGCATCCGCCGCTCGAACAGCGCCTGCTGCACCCCGGCCAGCGCAGCCAGCAGAAACGCAGGAGCGAGCGCTTGAATGATGGGCCCCAGATCGGGTGTGTCAAAGAGGCGCGCAATGGGATCAGCCAGGGGCCAGCTTGCCGCCATAAGCACTACGCTCATGCCCATGTTCACGGCAAAGGCCGTGTCGAGGTGGCCGGCCTCCAGTTTATCTCGCTGAATAATGGCCGCGGCAAAGCCCTGATCGACCAGGACGCGTAGAAAGGCAATGTACGTGCCGGCCAGCGCGATTACGCCAAAGGCATCCGGGGCCAGCAACTGGGCCAGCACCGCAAACACGATAAACGAGACAAGGCGGCTCCCCCAGTTTTGCACTGCCGACCAGGCGACACCCCGTAGCGCCCGGTCGCGCAGATCACCCCACGAGCTATCCACGCGTTGTTAGCACTTGCTGATACAAGTCTACCGTGCGCTTGGCCAACACATCCCAACGAAACAAATCGAGCGGTGCTTTATCGGGACGGTCCTGACCGCGTGCCCAGTCCAGTCCGTTGGAGAGCGCACTGGGCGTCAGGCGTCCATCGAACGTGTTCACCCACGCGTCTCCCACGTACTCTTGCAACTCGCGCATGGCCCCACGGGCGGGCACCATCACCGGACGATTAAACGACAGTGCCAGCAGGGCTGCGCCCGAGTGCAATACGTTATCGTACGGAAGCGCCACCAGGTCGGCGGCAGCCATGTAGGTGGGCACCAGGTCGGTGGGAATGAACCGCAGATCCAGCCGTACACGCGGATCGGCAGCGGCGGCGTATTGAAGCGATTCGCGAAGCGTAGCATTCACCGGGTTGCCGGCCACGACCAACCGCGCCTCAGGATGGTTCATGGCCTTAAATGTGCGGATGAGACGCCCGACGTTCTTGTATGGGCGGATGCGGCCTAGATACAGCACAACCGGCACATCATCGTCCATGCCCAGGGCAGTGCGGCCCTCTGTGCGTGGGAGCGGTGGCGGGTAGGCGCTGCGATAGTGACCATGCGGCACCACCTTCGATGGCAGCTGCTCCAGCCGTGGATGCTGGGCGCGCGCCAGTTCGCGTCCTGTGGCACTCAAGCTGATGTAGCCATCGACCTGCGGGATAAATCCCCACCAAAAGAGCTGTTCTAAGAGCGGATGGTAATCGTCGTGCGGCCCCAGATCGTGAACCGTCCAGACCATGCGCGTGCCACGGGCGCGGGCCCAGGCCATGAGCGCCAGCTCGGAAATGGTCATACCGGCGGCGCGGGCGAGCGATGGATAGCTGAGGGCATCGTCGGGCCAGTGCATATGCCACAGGTCGTAGGTGCCCTTGATCGCTCGTTCGGGGGTGAACTCATGCACCTCCACACCCTGATCTTCGAGCGCGTCGCTCAGCAAGCGGTTGTACGGATTACCGGTGGTGTTGGCGTACGCGGGCCAGGCCAGAATGCGCATGACAGTAGGAACTGGTACGTGGGGCGACGAAACAGCTTGGAATTCAACAAATGGGTTCCTCCAAGCCACGGGTTGAATTTCGATGCTTTCGCGGTGAAACGCAAACGATTCGGCACAGTGCCGGGAGCGTATCGACAAGACTTCATGGAGCCATGCGTGCTGGTGTACCCATCGACGTTGTACTGCGTTAGGAGAGCGTGGCAGACGAAAGCGGCTTCCACGCGTAGTCAAAGTGCGCCAGTTCGCGGGCACATACCACTTCAACGCGCTCACGGGCCGCCGACGAAAGCACCTGTGGATACGGTTTGCGAGGCGGACGCGCACTGGCTTTGGCATCAGGGAGGTCAATCGAGTCGGGCAAACCGAGCCGTTCAGCAATGTGGGCCAGATCCGCATCTAACTGCTCGTAGCGGCCTACAAAATCAACCGCCACTTTCCCGTTAATCGTGTAGATGGGCCAGTTGGATAGCCGCTCCACATCCGCTGTTTTGAGATACGACGCGACGGATGGGCGCGGCGGGTCGGTCATCCAGTAGTACAGGCTCACGGCCTTGTCAAATGGGTTGCGTTCAAAGCAGAACACAAAGTAGTTCTCCCACACGGACGCGGGCACGTTTGCCTTTACAAAGGGAGCAGGAGCATGGTTGAAAAACCGCTTGGTGGCTCGATTCCACAGGCAGCGCGCGCCATCGAGCAGGCTGTACTGGCGTAAAGGGATGCGCGTGTTCTGCGGACCGCGAGAGTCATGCGCCTCCCGAATCTGTTCATCCTCCGGTTCAATAGGGGTGATTACCGCGTCAGGGCCACAAAAGGCCGACAGGGCAATCTCCATACTCGTACTGGCCGTTTTGCGCGTCTTCAGGAAGATAAACTGGTAACGGTGACTGATAATCATCGTTCTGTGGGCAGAAGACATCAGAAAGCGGTTTGATCGGCGCAACGCCTTGCCGGAAGCGACGTTTCGGCCATTGCCCAGAGAGCAATCCCAGGCTGTCAAGCCGGGGCCGCCACCGTATTGCGCAGGGTCCCGATGCCCTCGTACGTGATCGCCACCGTGTCGCCCGGCTCAATGTCGCCCGGATTGGCGGGGCTGCCGAACGCGATCGCATCGCCCGACTGTAGCGTGAAGCGCTCGGACAGAAACGCGATGATCTCAAACGGATCAAACAGCATCAGGTCGGTGCGCGCGTCCTGGCGTTTTTCGTCGTTTACGTACGTGTGCATAGACAGCGCGGTCGGGTCCAGGTCGGTTTCGATCCACGGACCGAGTGGGGCTGATCCGGTGAACGCCTTGCGGGCGGTGCGTCCGGGCTGGTCGAGCGCATCTACATCGTTCATGATCGTGTAGCCGCGCACCACCTCGGGCACCTCGCGGGGCGCTATGTTTCGGCACCGCACGTCGATGACCGCCACCAGCTCGCCGGCATACGTGAGCTGGCTGGTCCAGGTGGGATACGGAATCGGCTGCTCATGCGCAATGGCACTCACCGGCGGCTTGATGAAGAAGTCGGGCGCGTCGGGGCGCTCGTAGTCCATCTGGTCGAGCGTAGCCGCGTAGTTGCGCCCCACACAGTAAAGCGCCGACGGCGTACACGGTGGCAGCAGGCGGTCATCGCGCCCCACCTCGTACGTGCCGTCATCGGTAATGAGCGTTCCGTCGTCGTAATGGCCCGCAACCGGACCGGTGTTGGTTAGCAATCGAGCAAGGCGCATGTAAGAGGCTGGTTCAAATGAAGAACGATGCGAGCGAACGTGCTTTCAACACGCACAACCGCTCTTGGTGTGCCGGCCGTTCGCGTCTACCTGTCATCTTGAGCGGGGTCCTGCCACGAGCGAAGTGAGAGGGGACAGGCGAACACAGTGAAGCATCACTTCCGATACCGCGGTACGCCCGTTGTATCCGGTGTCATGACAGGATGGACACCCCGTGCCTTGCTTGCCAGTGCACGCTAAAGTGCTCAAACGGAGCGCCTCACGTTTCTCATTGGCGCGGGGCCCCTGCGCGAGGGTGCGCTGTGAGCGCAGCGATCAAGTGCTCCTGGGGCGCGGCCGGGCATCTGCAGTGCCGACCGTTGCCGACATAATGGTCGGTGTGGTTTTGCCTACGGCCTCCTTTCAGGCTGAACGAGCCTTATTCACCGATCAGGACGGCGGCGACATTGGCGTTTCCTCCGTGTCAACGCCTGGGCTGTCAACACGCCGGTCTTCAGGCGGCGGCTCGCTATCAGGCGCCTGATCCAGGATTGACCGGGCCGCCTCTTCAAGCGTTTCGCCTCGCTCGTCAGCCGTCGCTTGGCCAATGGCCTGCAGCGCCTCGACATATGTCCAAGACGCGCCCTCATCTAAGCGGGTGACTTTCTCCGCCACCGCAAGCATGACGAACTGGTTCATCGACAGGCCCTCTTGGTTGGCTAATTTGCGAACGTGATCGTGTAGTGACTCAGGAAGTCGAATGGTCAGTGCACCCATGGCTCTGTCGTTCTAATGTGAGTAAACGTACGCGAAGGTTATGTGCTTACAACGGTCATGTGCTGGAGCGAATGCGCATTCTCAGCTCACGCGGGGTCAGCAGGGTTACACCCAGGCTCCATGCCTGATGGAAGTCGGACTTATTGAATGTAACCAGGTGCGGACAGGACGCAGCCACCGCCGTGTTGAGCACATGGGCGTCATCTGGATCCCGAACATACGTTGGCCACCGAAAGTGAACCTGGTGGATTTCCGCATGCTTCAGGAGGGCTGCAATCACGACGCGTGCTTCTTTCGGTTGGATGCCCAGCGCGTGGGATTCACGAACCAGCACCGCCTCGTATTCCAGGACGAGCGGCACAGATACATGTGGCGTGAACGCGCCCTCGAACACCTCATCCAACAGGCGCCGCGACTCGCCACGACGACTCCGGAGGGCCGCATACAGCACGTTCGTGTCGATGACGATGGATGCGGCATGCGTGTGACGAGGTGGTTTATATATGAACCCCTACGGAAACTGCTACAACTTGAGACGTGAAGCGTTTCCGGATCCAGACCCGACAAGCAAGACCCCACGAACGAGACATGGGCTAAAGCCCGTATCTCAACTGACCCGTTATGGAATAGCGATGTCTCCGCCCACGCGGAGATAGCTCCCGAATCACTGACAAAGGGGATGGCTTATCACGAATCTGTGTTGTAGGGCGTATGACCGCGGGGGCCATTATCATCGCGCTCTACCTGCCGCTCTTTGATCTGATTACGGTGGTCGAGTAATGGGTGGTGGAGTAATTGCCAGTGCGTGAAATGTACTATGCAGTAGCGATTTCCCCTGGAGCCTGGGTATACACGAGGATACCACGCGATGGGAATGGGACGTGGCAGCCGCCGTTGTGTCCGGTGCGATTCGCGCTGACTTCGTACCGGTCTCGGTTCGGTTCACTACTGTTTAGTTCGCTACTTATTTGCTGGATCCGGTTTACGAGATGCGGCCTACGGGATGCCCTTCATTCTTCGTCCCGGGCCTCAACGGCCTGCCGGACGCGTGTGACCAGCCGTTCGGCGGCTTGTTCTTCGGCATACGCCTCGGCATCGCTGCGGACCTGCTGGTACCACCGCCCGGCCTCACCTGTGTACAAGTCAGCATACGCCTGCAAGGTCTCAGTAGGAACGTCCTGGTAGATGTAGAACAGGGTCAGCGGTGCCAAATTGGTGGCCATTTGGTACCAGTGCTTCATGGGTTCGGGAGAGACATATATCTATCGACGAAGTTCTCGTATTCAGACCTCCAGTGCTTAGTCTGCGGAAGCTCGTTTAGACACTCCTCGGCGAGGGTCTTCGTGTCTTCCTCCTTCTCAAAGACCTTTCGAAAGGCGTTCAACGTCTCCTCAGTGTGAAATCCCCAGACCCAAGACAGCCACGGTTCAATGTAGTACGCTCCCCACCCCCCACTGTCTCCAAACACATGGTTGGCCTGCCCGCCGTGCAGATGAACCATTGACGATGGCCCGCCGCTGGCGTATGTGTCCCAATCAATTGACGTTGGGAACTGGTAAATACGAGCTGGATCACTCTGAGAGGGGAGAAGAAAGCAGATAAAGTCCGACTCACCAGCTTCTACTAAAAACTGCCTGAAGTCTTCGAATCCAGCACGAAATCCGAGAATGCGGGAATGATCGAATAGTGCACGAATATGGGGCTGGAAAATAGGACCTGGAAAGAGCGTCCAGTCGGGTGACCACCGAGTAGGATCATCAGGAAGCTGGAAAACGTGCCGATGTTTTTCTTCGATCGCTGAGTTGTAGTCAGCATTCTGAACCTTAAACTCTTTTATGTAGTCGCGTTCAGGTAATTTGGTCATCGCCTTTTGGCTACGTGATGCTTAGAGTTCTGGGGTGCGCACGACTACTTGTCGATCTTCATACTGTATTTTCAAGCTCGGTCCGCCAGTAGTATTGGAACCGTCGTACACGCTCACACTGGACACATCCTCTGGAAGTGAGCCAGAAGGGCTCCAAGCTTTGCCATCGGCAGACCTTTCAAGAGAGCCAAACAGACTCCGTGCGATCCCACGTGCAGATCCTGCATCCAGGGTAATCTGTTCGTGCGCCCCTTCTTGTAATACACTTACACTCGTCGCGTATCCTCTCAACTCGTCAAGGCTGGACGCCGAGTTCACTATTTCAGTGTTACGTCGAAGCAGCCCCCCGACAATATCACCGATGATATTTTTAGACCCTTTCAGTGCCCCTGAACCCGCGATTGGAATTGCAAGACCGAGCGCTGCTGCGCCACGGCTGCCTTCCTGACCGGTCCAGGTTTGACCCGTTATCAATTCATAGGCATCAGCTGCTTCGCCCAGCCCTGGCACAAACCCGACCGCGATCTCACCGGCCGTCCTGTCGCTCGCGGTCGGCCCATCGAGACGTTGGTTTTGTGCCTGCGTCGAATAGTGATCAGTTACGGCCGACGGATTTTGAGACCAACCCCCTCGGACTTGCGCATTCGTTCCACAGTGCGGAGGACACTCCACGGGCGCAAGTCCATCTGGATCGAACGCTCCAATCGGGTTATTCTGCACATAATTATACGGACTCCAGGCCGGAAAGTCATCTGCCAGCGGATCGGTCACGCCCCACCGCCCGATTGCGGACATGTAGAAGCGGGCGCCGGCGTAGTGCATGCCGGTCTCCGCGTCGAGCTTACTGAATCAAGTTCAGCACAGGCGTGGCCGGTGTAGTCCTCGTCGGCCCGGGGCCCCTGCGCGAGGGTGCGGCCGGGCATTTGGAGTCCACCCGAGCCGCAGGCGACGGATGGAGCGAAGCGGAATAAAGGGGTAGTGGTCGCGGCGCTCGACGACCTGCCCGCTCGGTCACCGCACGGGTGGAGCCTAAGTGGTCGGTGTGGTAGTAGCGGCGATCGCTGGAGGATCCGCCTACAAAACGCCCAATGGGGGTGCCGCTGGGTAGGGTTACGTTCCAGTAGTCCACCACCGAAGAGGTCCCTCCCCGCACCTGGCCAAGAGCGATCTCGCCATCGCGAACGGTGAAGGTGGCAGGACTGGTTCCCGTCTGGGGAAGCTGTTGTACTTGCGGCACGTTTGCCCGGGTCGTCGGTATAGGAAGCGATTCCAGTGGACGTCTCACTTGTCTCAATCCAACCTGCTATGCGCCCCGATTTTACCCAGCGTGCCTACACCCCGCCCGAGCCTGCTCCGTCTAACGATGCCCCCGCACCCTGGACGGCTCCCGAACAAATCGATGTGCACCCGGCCTACGAGGCATCGGATGTGGCGGATGTAGAGCACCTGGACTATGCCGCTGGCATCCCGCCGTATCTGCGCGGGCCGTACGCCTCCATGTATACCTTTCGTCCGTGGACCATCCGGCAGTACGCGGGCTTTTCGACAGCCGAGGAATCCAACCAGTTTTACCGCGAAGCCCTCGCATCCGGCCAGAAGGGGCTGAGCGTGGCCTTCGACCTGGCCACCCACCGCGGCTACGACTCCGACCACGATCGCGTGCGTGGCGATGTGGGCAAGGCTGGCGTGGCCATCGACAGCGTTGAGGACATGAAGGTGCTCTTTCGGGGCATCCCGCTGGATGAGATGTCGGTGTCGATGACGATGAACGGCGCGGTGCTGCCGGTGATGGCGTTCTACATCGTGGCCGCCGAGGAGCAGGGCGTGGATGCGGAGCAGCTGGCAGGCACCATCCAGAACGACATCCTGAAGGAGTTCATGGTGCGGAATACGTACATCTACCCGCCCAAGCCGTCCATGAACATTGTGGGCGATATTTTCGCCTACTGCTCCGAACACATGCCACGCTTCAACGCGATTTCGGTGAGCGGGTACCACATGCATGAGGCGGGTGCCCCTGCTGACCTGGAGCTGGCCTACACCCTCGCCGACGGACTGGAATATCTGCGCACGGGGCTCGACGCCGGACTCGACATCGACGCGTTTGCGCCGCGGGTGTCGTTCTTCTGGGCGATTGGGATGAACCACTTCATGGAGATCGCCAA
The DNA here is from genome assembly GCF_055379935.1 of Natronotalea proteinilytica. NCBI lineage: Bacteria > Pseudomonadati > Rhodothermota > Rhodothermia > Rhodothermales > Salisaetaceae > Natronotalea > Natronotalea proteinilytica. The sequence continues at coordinate 1,416,710 of NZ_AP043947.1, forward strand.
GATGCGCGCCGGACGCCTGCTGTGGGCGCAGCTCGTGCAGCAGTTTGGTCCGGAGAACGAGAAGTCGATGGCGCTCCGCACGCACTGTCAGACCTCCGGCTACAGCCTGGCCGAGCAGGATCCGTTCAACAACGTGATGCGCACCACGATCGAGGCGCTGGCTGCGGCGCTGGGCGGCACACAGTCGCTGCACACCAACGCGCTCGACGAGGCCATTGCCCTGCCCAGCGCGTTTGCCGCCCGCATCGCCCGTAACACACAGCTCTACCTGCAAGAGGAGACCGACATCACGCGCGCCATTGACCCGTGGGGCGGCTCGTACTACGTGGAGCGCCTCACCGCCGACCTGGCCGAGCGGGCGTGGGCGCTCATTCAGGAGGTCGAGAACGAGGGCGGCATGACGCAGGCCATTGAGCAGGGCCTGCCGAAGCTGCGTATCGAGGAGGCCGCCGCCCGCAAGCAAGGACGCATCGACACCGGACGCGACGTGGTGGTGGGTGTCAACCGGTTTCAGCGGGATACCGAGGAGCCCATCGACACCCTGGAGGTCGACAACGAGGCCGTGCGGCGTCAGCAGCTACAACGGCTGTCCGAATTGAAGGAGGTGCGCGACGATGTCGCGGTGCGACGTGCGCTCAACGCGCTGCGCGATACCGCGGAGACGGGCACCGGCAATCTGCTGGATCGTGCCGTTGATGCCGCCCGTGCTCGCGCCACCCTCGGCGAGATCTCGCAGGCGCTCGAAGACGTCTACGGACGCCACACCGCTACCTCACAGGCCGTCAGCGGCGTGTACGCATCCGAAGCGCAGACCAGCAGTGCCTTTCAGCAAGCCCAGGACCGTGCCGATGCCTTCGCCGATGCCACTGGGCGCCGCCCGCGCATCCTCGTAGCCAAAATGGGCCAAGATGGACACGACCGCGGCGCCAAGGTCATCGCCACCTCGTTTGCCGATCTCGGCTTCGACGTGGACATCGGTCCGCTCTTCCAGACGCCGGAAGAAGCGGCACGTCAGGCGGTCGAAAACGATGTGCATGTGCTGGGTGTGTCGAGTCTGGCGGGCGGACACAAAACGCTTGTGCCGCAGGTTATCGAGGCGCTCCACGACTACGGACGCGACGATATTCTCGTGATTGTTGGCGGCGTCATCCCCCATGCCGACTACGACTTTCTCTATGAACGAGGCGTCGCCGGCGTCTTTGGTCCGGGTACCGTCATCGCTGAGGCTGCGCTACAGATCCTCGATGTGCTCATGGAGCAGCGCGCCCCGATGGCGGCATAGTGGTGTGTCACAGGTCAAGGGTTGGGTAACACATGTACCCTCTAACGTACCGAGAATAACTCACAATCTTGTCATTGCGAGCGCAGCGCCATTCCTACAGGCTCGCCATGTCCGGTGCGTGCAGGGCGCCCTCCCGCGACCTCGTCGCGATGTACAACCGGCATGACCTTCAGCCCCTCTGCGTCGCGACGGACGAATGGACGCTCTGCGTCCGACGTAACGCCCTGACGTGGTTGACGGTTTGAGAACGCTGGAGTGTCCTGCCTGCGTCGCGATATCGAGGGGCCCCAGTGCTGTGGTAGTGCTCTGTCACAGGTCAAACTCCGGGTTGTAATGCGCTCCGTTTTAATGTTGTCATCTTGAGCGGAGCAACTGCGTATAGCAGGGGTGGAGTCTGACACGAGCGAAGCCACCCCATCTACGTGTTGATACGCCGCTTCGAGACACCAAAAGCCGCCGCCGCCCAGGGTTGCGCGTTCCATAATGCATAGCGTGTTGGTTGAAAGGATGCGTGATGTATTCATATCCCGACACGTTCCATCAAGTTACCTGCTGCATCACCCCTCACAACAACATCACGGTATGCACGAACGCCGTCCTGCGCTGAACCGATTGCCAGCCGTTACTTGCGGAAAACATTCCTGTTGTATACCTTAGGGCATGTTCACTTGTGGATGTGCAATGTCTCTTATCAGTATACAGCGGTCTCATCTACGATGGCCTGTCTCATTCGATGATATTTTCCAGTACAACGCAATGAAATCGTTTTCCCCAACGCCTGCCTCCGCTTTTTTTACGATTTGCCTGCTCGTTGGTAGCATAGTCTTCGTGAGTGCCTGCACCTCGACTTCCTCTACGAATACCATCCACGAAGGGATGGAAGAATCAGCGTCTTCCCTTCCAGACGATGTTAACGTGCTCGATGCAGATGAGATACACAGTGCGCCAGAGCCTGTAGGGGGCATGCAAACGCTGTACGAGGAAGTAACCTATCCACAAGGAGCCCGCAGACGTGGGGAGGTCGGACGCGTGGTTGTCCAGTTTGTTGTGGGACCTGACGGCACCATTTACGAACCAGAGGTTGTCAATTCAGCAACAAGAACACTTGATGCCGAGGCAATGCGCGTCGTTCATGCCCTGGACTGGGAGCCGGGCGTGCATAACGACGATCCGGTTTATGCCAATCTTGAGTTGCCCGTGTCTTTTTCTATCATGTAGCGCCCCCGTGGCGAGTTATGCCAAATCCGGTTAGAGCATTGCAGTATTGGTATGACATCAAATATAAACACATTCCAACCATTCCACTACATCCATGCGTATCACTCTATTCTGCACGCTTCTTGCCATAGGACTTTGATGATACACACACTTCTCCTCGTGTTATTGGAGGAATCGATGCGCTGTATGATCAATTTAGAACCCCCGATCAGCATCGGGATTCTGGTGATTCAGGGCACGTGGTCATTCGCTTTGTTATAAGTCCGGATAGCACCGTGACGAAGCACGAGCTGATCCAACTTGGGTCGCATGGACTCAACCAAGATGTAGTAAATGCAATTTACGCGGTCGATTGGGTGCCGGGTACAAAGCAGAGCGAGCCCGTTCGTGTGCAAATGACCATTCGGTTTGTCTTTCCAAGTGCTCCGTCAGATATCTCCATGCCGGAGCCAATGAATACACCCCCGCGCTCCCCTTAACCGGATTAAGTAGACCCACAAAAGTATCTTTGATTATGTCATTGTGAGGAGTGCCGCGTCAGTCGCAGAGCTCCCTTCTCGCGATGACAATTTGGACCATAACATTCAGGTGTGACATAGCACTATGCGGAAAGGTCGCAGCGCCATTCCTACAGGCTCGCCATGTCCGGTGCGTGCAGGGCGCCCTCCCGCGACCTCGTCGCGATGCTCTGTACGTGTTTAGCGATATGCCACAGATCGCCGGGGATGCAAGCGATCCCCGGCTATGGCTTTCACGGGCGGTCATCCATGACAGGTGTTTTGTTGGGGCCGGGCCATCTGCTCGTCGGAGATCGCGGGGCATGGAGACGTTCCCGTTCAACCATTCCCTTGACAAGCGCACTACGCATAAATCCCACGCAAGCGCAATGCCTCGGCCACTTTGCGCACCGACATCACGTATGCGCCGATGCGGAGCGAGGTGTCGTGCTCCTCGGCGGTTTCGTACACCCGGTCAAACGCCTCGGTCATCACGCGGTCGAGCCGCCGATTCACGCGCTCTAGCGACCAGAAGTAGCCCTGCCGGTTTTGTACCCACTCGAAGTAAGAGACCGTGACCCCACCTGCATTGGCCAAAATGTCGGGAATGACGAGCACGCCCTTTTCGTTCAGAATGTCATCGGCAGCAGGCACGGTTGGTCCGTTGGCGCCCTCAACGACAAGCTCAGCTTGCAGGTCGTGAGCTATGGACTTGGTGATCTGGTCTTCTTTAGCAGCAGGCACCAACACGTCTACATCCAGCGTAAGGAGTTCTTCGTTGCTAATGGGAGTGGCCTCGGTAAACCCTTCCAGCGAGCCCCCATGGGCCTTGGTGTACGCCTGAGCCGCCTGCAGGTCGAGGCCGTCGGCATTGTAGTATCCACCGCTTACATCGCTCACCGCGACTACGGTGCAGCCCTGCTCGGCCAGGAGTTCAGCGGCTACAGCGCCTACGTTACCAAAGCCCTGTACAGCAACCCGACAGGTGTTTGGATCCCGCCCCATTTCGTCGAGCGCTGCCAGCGTAACAATCATTACACCGCGTCCAGTAGCTTCGTGCCGTCCTTTTGAGCCACCTAGCGAGACCGGCTTCCCCGTAACGACGGCGTTCTCCGTGCGGCGTGCATGCATTGAATACGTGTCGAGTATCCACGCCATGATCTGCTCGTTTGTGTTCATGTCGGGCGCGGGGATGTCGCGGTCGGGGCCAAACACGTTGAACATATCCGATGTATAGCGGCGCGTAAGGCGTTCCAATTCGCCCGGGCTCATATCCTTTGGATTGCACACGACCCCGCCTTTGGCACCGCCGAAGGGTACATCCACCACCGCACACTTCCAGGTCATCCAGGCGGCCAGCGCCTTCACTTCGTCAAGCGTTACATCGGGCGCATACCGAATGCCGCCCTTGCTGGGACCCAGCACGTTATTGTGGATCACCCGAATGCCCTTAAACACCTCGATGTGGCCGGTATCCATCACCACGGGTACCGAGGTGATGTGCACCTTGGCCGGGCGGCACAAGTAGTCGTAAAATCCAGGGTTGAGTTCGAGGATCTCGGCAGCCACGTCGAAGCGATCCATCATCGACTGAAAGGGCGTATCCTGATCGAGGGGCGCCGGCTCGCGATATACAGACGGGTCGTGCACATCAAATTTGAACGGCATACGGACAGAAGCTGTTGGTGAGTCGTTGTAGTGAACGCCGTCCGCCACTGCGACGCACGTGCGTGTCTCCAACATACGGGAGATGAAACACGGGTGCTACTCTAACGGGCCGCTGCTGATCATTCTTTGCTTGTATTCTTTTTTGCTTATGTCTGATGCCCCTCAACCGCTTTCAAATCGTGCGGCTTCCACCATTAAACGGCTGCAGCACCGTCGAAATCGGACGCGGGCGGGGCTTAGCGTGCTCACGGGATGGCGCTCGGTGGAATCGGCAGTGCAGGGGGGCGCAGAGTTGGCTTACGTTGTGGCTACGCCCGATGAGTGGGCGCGCCCCGACTTGCAGCAGTTGTTAGAACCATATCCGGATGTTACGCGCTACAGCGCCGAGCCCGATGCATTGAACGCGGTGGCTCCGGTAGCAACCGTACAAGGCGTGCTGGCGACCGTGCGCATCCCGCCGTTGTCTGCAGATACGGTGTGGACCGAGGCGCGCACGGCGCTCGTCCTTGATGGCGTGCAAGATCCGGGCAATGTAGGTACGCTCATCCGCACAGCAGCGTGGTTTGGTCTGGATGCCGTGATAGCGGGGCCGGGAACGGCTGGGCTTTTCCATCCGGCTGTGCTACGCGCTGGGATGGGGGGACATTGGGATCTGACGCTGGCTCGCCACGATGCTCTGCCCGATGCCATCACAGAAGCGCGCCGGGCTGGGTTTACGTGCTATGGGGCCGACCTTGCAGGCACACCGGTCCAATACTGGCACCCCGTGCATCCATCGTTGCTCGTGATAGGGAGCGAAGCCCACGGATTGAGTCCGGCGCTTCTGAACGCGCTCGATGAACCGGTGTCGATCAGTGGGGCCGATGATCGTGGGGCCACCGAATCGCTCAACGCTGCCGTGGCGGCGGGTATCGTTATGCACCGGTGGAGCGTGGGCGCTTCGTAATGGAAGACATACCGCGCCCTTGCAACGCTTCGCTGAATGCAGGGATGCAACTCGGTTTTTTTCTTTGTATACTGCAAGGTTGTACCGCTAATGTGTACTGCTGATGTACACAGCGTTGCCTTTCGTATGCCTTCTCGCTTAGCTGTCTACCCCTCCGACACATGGAAATATCGTCGTTACAAAGCCTGTCGCGTGAGCATGGCCTCATGACGATGGAGCAGCCGCTCCAAAAACGCGATGCCGATGATCGATTGCGCATCGGCGTTCCCCGTGAGGTCGCCAACGAAGAGCGCCGCGTAGCACTGGCGCCCAGCGGCGTTGCAGCGCTCGTTGCCGATGGACACGAGGTGTTTATCGAAGAACAAGCCGGTGCACAGGCGCACTTTCGCGATGATGAGTATGCCGAGGTGGGGGGGCAGGTGCTCGATAGTGCCGGCGACGTGTATGGACGGAGCGATCTGATCGTGAAAGTGGGGCCCCCAAACAATGAGGAACTCGACCTGCTGCAGGAGAAGCAGGTGCTGATTTCGGCGCTGAACCTGGGCGGTACCACGCCCGAGTTTCTACATCACCTGAAGCGCCTGCGCGTGACGGCCATTGGGTTCGAGTTCATCCGCGATCGCGATGGCACGTTTCCGTTGGTGCGCATGATGCACGAAATCACGGGCTCGATGGCCATTCAGGTCGCGGGGCGCTACCTCGAAAGCAACGAGGGCGGTAAAGGCGTGATGTTAGGGGGCATTTCGGGTGTGCCACCTGCAACAATCGTTATCATGGGGGCCGGCGTGGTGGGCGAATGGGCCGCTCGCACCGCCCTTGGCTATGGCGGACACGTCATTGTGCTCGATCAGGAGTTGGGGGCGTTGCGCTCCCTTGAGCACTACCTGGACCGGCGCATCACGACAGCAATGGCAAGCGATCAGTACTTGCGCCAGGCGGTGCGCTCTGCCGATGTGCTGATTGGCGCGATGATGTCGGACGGCCAGCGCTCGCCTCTTACGGTAACCGAAGATATGGTTGCTACCATGGCTCCAGGTGGTGTAATCGTAGATGCGGTAATGGATCAGGGCGGGTGCATTGAAACGAGCCGCCCCACCACACACTCAAATCCCACCTACCGCGAGCACGACATTATCCACTACTGCGTGCCCAACATGCCGTCGAACGTGGCCCGCACGGCCAGCTATGCGCTCACGCATGTGCTCGTGCCCTATCTGCTGCGTATTGGTGAGGTGGGGGCGATCAACGATGCGCTATGGAACGACGAGGGCCTTCGCAGCGGCACCTATGTGTACCGGCAACACCTTACGAAGAAAAGCCTGGCCACCCTCTTTGGGATGCCCTACCGCGATATCGAACTGCTTATTGCGTCTGGGATTTAGGGGTATCCTGGTTGAGGACACAGAGAGAGGCTGCGCTACAACCGTCCGATTAGGTCGCGCAGGCGCAGTTCCCACACTTTCCAGGCCGCCTCGCGCACAATGGCCTTACTCATCTTGGACTGCCCCTCGTTTCGTTCGGTAAAGATGACCGGAATTTCCTGGATGCGGAACCCGGCGCGCCAGGTGCGAAAGTGCATCTCCACCTGAAATGCGTACCCATTAGAGCGTACCCGGTCGAAGTCAAGATAGGCAGGCACGCGGCGATGGAAGCACTTAAAGCCGGCGGTCACGTCCTGGATCGGCATGCGGGTGATGGCGCGCGTATACATTCCAGCACCGTACGACAACACCAGGCGTGGAAGCGGCCAATCGATAACGCGTACCCCGTCGATATAGCGCGATCCGATCGCTAAATCGGTTTGATCGGCAGCCACCGGCTTGATGAGGCGCGGCAAGTCGTCGGGGTCGTGCGACAGGTCGGCATCCATTTCACAGATGCACGTATAGTCGTGCTCAAGCGCATATCGGAATCCATCTCGGTAGGCCGACCCAAGGCCTTGTTTGCCGCTGCGCTCCATCAGAAACACGCGATCGGGATGCTGCTGCTTGAGTTGCTTAACGTGCTGGGCCGTACCATCGGGCGATCCGTCATCAACCACCAGTACGTGTAGCCCTCCGGGTTGCGCCATCACCTGCTGTAACACCGTACCAATGGTAGCGGCTTCATTGTACGTAGGAATGATGACGAGCGTAGACACAGCGAACCGGTAGCAAATGAAAATAGACGCGTTCGGATGTTCGCTAAACGAGCAACAAAGCGAAAGCGGTTCCGTGCTAAAAACAAATCCATCGAAGCTGGAACCTGCACGAAAATAAGTGGGAGAGCCTGGTGATTCAAGCGATACGCTGAAACCGTGTGCCGTGGCCTTCCTTAAAAGGGCTGGTATTTCCGCCACCATTTTCGATGCGGAAACCACCGCTGTGTACATCCTTTGGCAGACAAACAAAACTTATGGCATCGAGCAAAGAGGTATCGAGCAGCCCCGACAAAGAATCAACCACCGGTGATGGGGGGGCCAGTGACACTCCGAAAGGCCCCTGGACCGAGCAATCCATCGACATCCCCGAGGGCGGGCTTAGTGAAGAGTATACGTTCAATACGTATCCGGCTGACGCCTACACTCACGAGGACATCGACGCGGATGCCGATGAACTCGTCGAAATGTTTCGCAGCATGACGCTGCAACGTCGCTTCGAGGAACGCTGCCGACAAATGTATCAGCAGCAAAAAATCTCGGGGTTCTTGCATCTGTACATCGGGCAGGAAGCGGTATCCACCGGGTCTGTACACGCCATTCGCTTGGGCGAAGACTCGGTCATTACCGCCTATCGTGACCACGGCATCGGGCTGGCTATGGGGATGGAGCCCGGACCGGCTATGGCCGAGTTGTTTGGGAAGGGCACGGGTTCATCGCGCGGAAAAGGCGGCTCCATGCACTTCTTTGACAATGAACAGCGCCTGTTTGGCGGGCACGGCATTGTGGGCGCTCATGTGCCGCTGGGAGCCGGAATCGCGTTTGCACATAAGTATCGCGGCGAAGATAACGTCTGCCTCTGCTTTCTTGGCGACGGTGCCGTGAATCAGGGTGCGTTTCATGAGGCGTTGAACCTCGCTTCGCTTTACGATCTGCCGCTGGTTACGATTATCGAGAACAACCAGTACGCAATGGGTACCGCTGTGGAACGCGCCTCGTCGGAGCCAGACTTGTTCAAGCAGGCCATGTCGTACGATATGCCTTCTTCGCTGGTCAGTGGCATGGACGTGTTCAGTGTGAAAAAGGCCGTGGAAGAGCACGCCGAGATGGCACGTAGCGGCCAGCCGTCGCTCATCGAAATCCGCACGTATCGCTACCAGGGCCATTCTATTAGCGACCCGGCTGCGTATCGCAAAGAAGGCGAGCTCGCCGACCGCAAGAGCGAGGATGCCATTGTGCGCTTGCAGCGCTACCTCACCGAAAACGGACTGGCCTCGTCGGATGAGCTTGACGCCATCGATGAAGAGCTCAAGCAAACCGTGCTCGATGCGATCGACTTTGCTGATGAAAGTGATTTCCCCGACGAGAGCGAGCTTTACGATCATGTGTATGCTCAGGACGATTACCGCTTCCTGAAGTAACGGACCTCGCTCTGCACCCTCCGCGACTCTTATTTATCGATTGACCAACTAACCTGATGGCTGAACTGCAATTACGTGAAGCGATTCGCGCGGCAATGACTGAAGAAATGCATCGCGACGAACGCGTCTTTCTCATGGGCGAAGAAGTGGCCGAGTACAACGGCGCATACAAAGTAAGCAAGGGCATGCTCGATGAGTTTGGCCCCGAGCGTGTTATCGACACCCCGATTAGTGAACTCGGGTTTGCCGGACTCGGCATTGGCGCTGCCATGAACGGCCTGCGTCCGATTATCGAGTTTATGACGTGGAATTTCTCGTTCGTGGCGTTTGATCAAGTTGTTAACAACGCAGCCAACATCCGCTATATGTCGGGCGGACAGTTTGGCAATCCCATCGTATTTCGCGGGCCGAACGGTGCCGCGGGCCAGCTTGCGGCCACGCACAGCAACTCGGTCGAGGCGATCTACGCCAACTTTCCAGGACTCAAGGTCATCTCCGTCTCAAACCCCGACGATGCAAAGGGGCTTCTCAAAAGCGCGGTGCGCGACGACGACCCGGTTCTCTTTCTCGAAAGCGAGCTGATGTACGGCATGAAGGGAGAGGTGTCGGATGAGGAGGACTATACGATTCCCATTGGTAAAGCCCGCGTTGCGCGCACTGGCAGCGATGTTACGATCGTCGCGCACAACAAGAGCTACTGGGTTGCCATGCAAGCCGCAGAGGCACTGGCTGAGCAAGGCTACGAGGCCGAAGTGATTGATCCGCGCACTATCAAGCCGCTTGACATCGAAACGATTGTAGAGTCGGTCGTGAAAACCAACCGGCTTGTGGTCGTTGACGAAAGCAATCCGTTTACCAGCTTTGCCAGCGAGGTGTCGCAGCAAGTACAAGAGCGCGCCTTCGACTACCTGGATGCGCCAGTAACTCGTGTCACCGCGGCGGATACACCGTCTCCATACGCGCCGAATCTGTACGAGGCCTACATGCCCAGCGCCGAGGAAACGGTGGAAGCCTGCCGCCAAGTGCTCTATGCCGACGCGTAAATGCCCTCGCGGTGCAATGCCGCGGCCCCTCTGTTATTGTTGATATTCACCCGCTTCACAGCTACCACAACTTATGGCTATCAAAATTGAAATGCCCAAACTCAGCGACACCATGGAGGAAGGGGTGCTTTCCGCCTGGCTCGTGGATGAGGGCGACACGGTTTCTGCTGGCGACATTCTCGCACAGGTCGAAACCGACAAGGCAACGATGGATCTGGAGGCTTTCGACGACGGCGTGTTGCTGGCCAAACTCATTGACGAGGGCGATGCCGTACCGATCGGCAACCTTATTGCGGTGATTGGCGAGGAGGGCGAAGACATTTCGGATCTGCTCGACGACAGCGCTTCGGAGGCTCCATCCGCTGAGGTTGACGAGCCGAAGGCCAGCGATGACACGGACTCCGCTGCGCCAGACACGGAAGCGACTCCTGAGTCTGCTCCTGTTTCTACGGGTGATGGTGAGTTGGTCGAGCGCACGCCCGAGCCCGTTCCTGCGCCTACCGATGCGCAGGGCGAACGCGTCAAAGCATCGCCCTTAGCGCGTCGCATCGCCCAGGAGCACGAGGTCAACCTAGCCAATGTATCCGGGTCGGGTCCGCACGGACGGGTTGTACGGAGTGATGTAGAAGCCGCGATCGAGCAGCGCGACGCAGCTCCAACGCCCGCTCCCGAGCCCGCAACGCAACCCACGGCTGCTGCGCCTGCCGAGTCGGTCAAGATCGACACGGACTACCAGACCGAGCCAATCTCGCAGATGCGTAAAGCCATCTCGCGTCGATTGGCGCAGAGCAAGTACACGGCTCCGCACTTCTACCTGACCATTGATGTGGCGATGGAGAAGGCTGCTGCGGTACGTGCCGAGCTGAACGAGTTGGCCGAAGCAAACGACCGCCCGCGCATCTCCTACAACGATCTGATCACGAAAGCCTCTGCGCTTGCGTGTGCAGACCATCCCTACGTAAACGCGTCGTATCACGCCGACGAGGGCGAAATCCGACTGTACGACGATGTGCATGTAGGTGTGGCTGTGGCCATCGACGAGGGACTCATTACGCCGGTCATTCGCAATGCCGATCAGAAGGGGCTGGCACAGATTGCTGAAGAGACAAAGACGCTTGCCCGAAAGGCTCGCGACCGCGAACTGCAGCCGGAGGAGTACGAAGGTGCAACCTTCACCACCAGCAATCTCGGCATGTTTGGGATTGAAGAGTTCACGGCTATTCTGAACCCGCCCAACGCCTGTATTCTGGCTATCGGTGGCATTCGTGATGAGCCGGTGGTCGAAGACGGCGAGGTCGTGCCCGGCAAGCGGATGAAGGTGACGCTCTCCTGCGACCACCGCGTCGTTGACGGTGCTGTGGGCGCGCAATTCCTGGATACGCTGCGCACCTACCTCGAAGAACCGATGACGATGCTGCTCTAAGTCCTTCGCTTCATTCCGATTGATGCGAAACGCCGTAGCCGGAGCGCGATGCCTGGCTGCGGCGTTTGTTGGTTGTTGGCTTTTCTAATCATCACCACAATCCATGCATACTGATAACCCGCTGGTTGAAGTTTTTGGGTATCCCATTGGTAACACGTCGGAAGAGGCCGTAGAGCATCGAGAAGGGAAGCTTTGCCCATTCAATAACAAGTCTCGGTACTGCACAAAAGACAAAAAAGATAATCCACTTGGTGCATGCAACGTGCATCAAGATGAGGAAGCCGTCATAACGTGTCCACAGCGGTTTACGGAAGACTGGAATATCATTAGAGATAGTGCAGCTTTTTTCTTTGAGAAAGGTGCAACGTACTGTCTTCTGCGTGAGTATCAGATGCGAGATGCAAAGGAGGATGTTGTTGGCAATGTTGACTTTGTACTTGCGCAGCTTGAAGACGATGAAATCGTCGCCTTTGGAGCTATAGAAGTCCAGTCGGCGTCCATTTGAGCACTACATGGCGAATTCCGAGCAAACCAAATACAATTGGCGCGCACACGTTTCGAAGCAGGGAGGCTATTACCCAACTCCAGATTGGCGTTCTTCTCACAAGCGTCCTTTTCGTCAAATCAATGCAAAGGGTACGCTGCTTGCCGAATTGAATAAGAAACAAGCGGTTGTTGTCCAGCAACCCTTTTACGATTCAATGCCAGACCTGACACCGACCCCCGCTCCCGAAGCCAATATGGCTTGGCTTATTTATGACCTTGTGCGTGAAGGTGAACGGTACCATCTTATAAATGTAGATACTATCTATACGCGTGTGAAACACACGTTGACCGATCTGCAGTATTTCGAAACGCCAGAGGATGATTCGAAGATACGTGCTGCACTTCAGCGAAAGCTGGATCGCGATGATGGCCCCATATTTACATTGTGATTATGCCTAAGACACTATTTGAAGACGTAGAGTATAAGCTGCCCAATGTAGCGAAAGTCCCGTTGTATAGCCCGTTTCGGTATCCTGGCGGAAAATCGCGATGGTACTTTTACGTCAAACAGTGGGTGCTGCAAACACAACCCTCAACGTTTGTTGAGCCGTTTGCAGGGGGAGCACATGCAGGGCTAGCGGTTGCCTTTGAAGAGTGGGCACATCGTATTGTTGAAGACATTGTGCTTGTTGAGCTAGATTCAAATGTAAGTGCTGTCTGGAAAACCATATTCAGCGACGAGGTTGAATGGCTTCTTGACCGTATTCGGTCTTTTGAAATGTCTCGATCTGCTGCTGAAGAAGCCATTGCAGCTAAGGAAGAGTCAGTGCGGGCTCGGGCTTTCGCAATGATTGTACACAACCGCGTGAGCCGAGGAGGTATCACTGCACCTGGCGCAGGATGGGTTAAGAAGGGCGAAAACGGTCAAGGCTTGAGTTCACGCTGGTATGCAAAGACGCTGGTAGAGCGTATTGAAACAATAGCAAAAGCTCGTGAGCGCATTACATTTATTTCTGGCGATGCCTTTGATGTGCTTCCAAGCTATTGCGATTCAGATACAGCGCTTTTTCTTGACCCTCCTTATCCCAAAGCAGGTGGACGTTTGTATAAGCATTCAGATATAAATCACGAACGTCTTTTTCAAATCGCTTCAGAAACCAACGGTCCCGTTTTACTCACCTACGACAACTCTGATCATGTGCAAGCGCTCGTAGACCAGTATGAGTTTGAATCAGAAGAGCTGACGGTGTCTACGACGCATCATACCCGCAAAACCGAGTTGATCATTGGGGAGGACCTAAACTGGTTGCGGTCTATGAATCCGAGCATATGATGGAGCCCTCCACTCTATACTCTACACCAACCGTGTGCCGTTGGGCACGTTGGCGTCGGGAGTAGCAAGGACGACGGCGTCGTTGGAACGGTGAAACCCCGTGACGAGGCACTCTGACATCATGGGCCCAATCTGCTTTGGGGGAAAGTTAACCACCCCAATAATCTGTTTACCTTGCAGGTCGTCTTTCGTATACAAATCCGTGATCTGTGCGCTGGATCGTAGCGTACCAACCTCAGGTCCAAAATTGATGGTCAGTTTATAGGCTGGCGTGTGGGCTTCTGGGAAGTCTTGCACATCCACAATAGTGCCTACCCGCATATCGACCTGCTCAAAGTCGCTCCACGTAAGCGTATCCATGGGTGTTGGTATAGTGTGGTGTCACAAGTCAGTCTTTAGTGAACATATATACCCTCTAACGTACCGAGAAAAACTCACACCCTTGTCATTGCGAGCGCAGCGGCGCAATCTCATGCTATCAGGCCGGATACAGCTGCCCAATCAACGGCATGAGATCGCACCCCAGAGTACTCGTTCGCTAGCGCTCACAGCGCCACGTCGGTCGCAAGCTCCCTCCTCGCGATGACAATGTTGGACCATAACATTCAGGTGTGACAGGGCACTCGGCTAGTTTTATGGATGTCTATGAGTGAAAGTACGCTGTAGCAGTGTTGTTCTGTGGTACTGAACCGTAGCTGGCTGTCACCGTCTGACTATGCCGATGCATCTATCAATTGCTTTGTACACGATCTGCGTATGTCTTCCGTGTCGTATACCATTGCTCATTGCTCGGATATCCACTTTGGCAAAATTGCTCATGCCGATGTAGTACCGGCCCTGATTGATGACATCAATGCGCACGATGTGGATATTGTGGCGGTGAGTGGCGATTTGACACAGCGGGCACGCACTGGCGAATTTCAGGCTGCGCTGGCCATGATGCAGCGCTTCGATGCGCCTACGCTGGTGGTCCCGGGCAATCACGATGTGCACCCATGGTGGCGTCCTGTGCGACGCCTGCTGAATCCGCTCTCAAAGTACAAGCAACTGGTTAGCGACGATCTTACGCCCACCGTTACAACCTCTGATGTCGCGATGCTGGGGCTTGCGTCAGCGCATGGGGCGACAATTAAGAGCGGACGGCTTACCGAAGAGGCACTGGCCACGATGCAGTCGTTTTTTGCAAGGCATGATCAGGCCTTCCGGATTTTGGTAGTACATCACCATTTCACCACGCTCTCGAAGCTAGGGGCGCACGATATTGTGCGTGACGCGCCGCGCATCCTTCAGGCGGCAGGGCAGGCGAAAATCGATCTGATGCTCTGTGGCCATTTGCATATCTCGCATGTGGAGCCTGTTGAGATTGCACCGGGTCCGCACCGCCTTGTGGTGGCCAGTGCAGGCACTGCTACGAGCAGTCGCGGACGCAAATCGAACCGTGGGGCCAATCTCTACAACATAATACGCATCACCGACGCAGAGTTTTTGATTGAAGAGCGCCGGTATCTTTCCAAAGAAGAACGGTTTGAACGCGATCGACAGACGAGGTTCGAACGTCTACACCACAGGCAGTCTGCCCCCAACACGTAACGGGAGGACCTGCTTGCGCACGTCCTCCCGTCGGAATACCCGTAATATCCCCTTGGATCTGAACGGGTTTGCTATGCTGGAGCCAAGGCGTTATTCATGTCCAGATCGACGTAATCGACGTACTTTTCGAAGTTGTCGGCAAACATATCTGCGAGCTTACGGGCTTGCGCATCGAATGCTTCGGGGTCGTCCCACGTCTCGCGAGGCTGTAATACCTTGCTGGGTACGCCCGGTACAGCGGTGGGGACATGCATGCCAAACACCGGATCGGGGGTGGTGGGCACCTCATCCAGACGGTTTTCAAGGATAGCATTGACCATCGCACGGGTATGGGCCAGGTCAATGCGTTCTCCAGTGCCGTACGGCCCGCCAGTTAATCCGGTGTTGATGAGCCAGCACTGGGCACCGTGCGTCTCGATTTTTTCGTGCAACAACTCGGCGTACTCGGTCGGATGCCGCACCATAAACGGCTCTCCAAAGCAGGTGCTGAATGTGGCTTTAGGCGCGCTCACTCCACGTTCCGTCCCTGCCACTTTTGCGGTATACCCCGATAGAAAGTGAAAGGCCGTCTGTTCAGGAGTTAGCTTAGAGACAGGCGGCAGCACGCCAAACGCATCGTAGGTTAGGAAGATCACGTGATCGGGGTGCCCCCCTTGTCCCGTCTCCGACGCATTGGGGATATAGTCGATGGGATACGACCCCCGCGTATTTTTCGTGATGGCGTCGTCCGTAAAGTCAGGAGTACGCGTGTCCTCGTCTACGATCACGTTTTCGAGGATGGTGCCAAAGCGTTTTGTGGTGTTGTAGATCTCCGGCTCGCCCGTGGGCGATAGATCAATCATTTTGGCATAGCACCCGCCCTCGAAATTGAACACGCCATCCGTACTCCATCCGTGCTCATCGTCACCGATGAGTGTACGGTTGGCATCGGCCGAAAGGGTTGTTTTGCCGGTACCAGAAAGCCCAAAGAACACAGCGGTAGTACCGTCGTCGCGTTCGTTAGCCGAGCAATGCATAGGAAGTACATCTTCCTCGGGAAGCATGTAGTTCAGCACCGAGAAAATCGACTTCTTAATTTCTCCGGCGTAGTGGGTTCCTCCAATAAGCACCAACTCTTTGGCCATGCTTACAAAAATAGCCGCTTCCGAGTTTGTATTGTCGCGCTGCGGATTGGCCTTAAACGTGCAGAGATCGAGAACGGTAAAGCCCGGCTCGAAGTCTTCTCCGCCTCGGTCGGGGCGGCGCACGAACATATTGTACGCAAAGAGGCTATGCCACGCTTTCTCGGTGATGATGCGTACCGGCATGCTGTATGCTCTATCGGCTCCGGCATGCAGATCTTGTACAAACAGTGTTTTGCCACGAGCGTGATCGGCAAAGCGTGTTTGAAGATGATCGAACGTGTCGGCGTCGGTAGGCCGGTTTACGTCGCCCCAGTTAATGGTGTCCTTGTTAGAGGCATCGCGTACGAGAAAGCGATCGTGCGGACTCCGGCCCGTGTACGGATCGGTCCGTGTGACGAGCGGCCCCTGATCGGCCAGGAATCCTTCATCGCGTGCCAGTGCATGCTCGTAGAGTTCAGGGGGGGTCAGGTTGTAGTACACCTCACCCACCTCTGTCAGGCCCAGACGACGGAGGTGGGTGGTTACGGAATCGGGAAGACTCATGATGAAGCGGGAATCGCTTGGAAAGAAGTCGAAGGCGTGTGCATCGACTAAAAAAGCGCTTCCAAGACACTTTTGCGACTTGCTGTGTAAAGATAGAGTGAATATGCGTTGCCTCTGCGTTGCATTTGCTGTGAACATTAAATGCGTACGGGCAAACAGGAGCAAAGACGCCACTGGTACAGAATCAGATGTACATGATACCATGCGCATCGAGTGGGAGAAGCGTGCAGCGGATGTGAACTTCGATGCAGCGGACATTGGAACGGTTAGCTTTTTATTTAGCTGTCAAGGGTGACAATTCGCTAAAACACAAAAGTCAGAAGCAAAAGTTGTCTGTTATCAAATGTTAATGCATATGATCTTTATTGCCTTCTGTCTTGCAGGCGCCTATCATGAATAACGCAGACTTCCCGGCATGGACTTCATAACAAGGATGAGTACGTTAATTCAGGCTATTGCTTTAGCTCGAACACAGCGTACAAGACCCCTCAAGGTGGAGCACATCCGGGAAAACTGCACATGTGTTTAACACGTGTAACCATCGGCGAGTCCCCTTTTTGTGTCAATGGTATTGGAGGCAGTCCATAAACGCCTCGGTACGTTATGAGGCGCTTGCAATACGGCGCTCCATACACATGGCTGGGGGGAGATACAGTGAGCCGGTTTGATCAATATCTTCCGAACACGATGTGCACTCCCATGAACCCTTTGAGATCGTTACTCTTTTTATTACTTGGCAGTGCGTTGTTGCTCGGCGCAGCTGACGTCCAGGCACAGACCACACGGGCGGCCTTGTCCGGAACCGTGGTAGACGAAAACGACGAGCCCCTTCCCGGAGCAAACGTAGTGGCTGTACACGAGCCCTCCGGAACGCAGTACGGGGCGTCGACACGCGCCAATGGGCAATTTAATCTACAAGGACTGCGTGTTGGTGGGCCGTACACGGTCACCGTTTCATTTGTTGGCTACCAGTCGATTGAAGAGACAGGCATCACGCTGTCGCTCAACGAGCGGCGGGAAATCGACTTTGCGTTGCAGCCTGCTTCTGATGAACTCGACGAAGTGCTGGTCCGAGGCGACCGAGCCGTCAGTTCAGTCATTGATCGCAGCCGAACGGGCGCACGCACCAACGTAACCTCCGAAACTATCGACCGGCTTCCGAGCATCGACCGGAGCCTGGCCGACTTGGCACGCCTTACTCCGCAAGCTGCAGGAGGCGGAAGCAGTAGCATTGGCGGCCGTAACAACCGTTTCAATGCCATCCAAGTGGATGGTGGTACGCTCGACGATGTGTTTGGCCTATCGGGTACAGGCGCGCCCGGTGGACAAGCCGGCGCCCAACCGATTTCGCTGGATGCGATCGAAGAGTTTAACGTCGATATTGCTCCCTTCGATGTCCGCCAAAACGGATTCACCGGAGGACGCATTAACGCCATTACGAAGAGCGGAACCAACACCTTCGAAGGAAGCCTTCGCTATCTTGGGCGCAATCAATCCTTTATCGGCGACCTTGACGGTCAAAGCGTAGAAGAGGACTTTAGCGAACAATACTTTATTGGGACACTCGGAGGGCCGATTATTGAAGATCGGCTCTTTTTCTTTGTGTCGGCTGAGTTTGTGCGTGAAGATAGCCCGCTCGAAACGCAGGTTGGCCCAAACATTGATGGAGCCAACGTCTTCCGCGAAGATCCGCAAACCCTGCTGGATATTCGCAACATTGCGCAAGATACGTACGGCTATGATCCCGGTGGCTTCGAGCCGTTGAGCGACCGCACTGACAACAACAAGGTCCTCGCGAAAATCGACTGGAATATCAACTCAGGCAACCGTCTGTCGGTGCGTCATAACTGGGTTGATGCCTCCGATGACTCGGGCATTGGCCGTAGCGGGGGGACATTTTCCCTCGAAAACCGCCGATGGATCTTCAACAGTGTCCAAAACTCTACCTCTGCTGAGCTCACTTCGCAGTTTGGGAATAATGCGTATAACGAAGCGCGCTTGGTGTACACCCGCATCCGTGACTCGCGTGACGTAGGTTCAGAGCCGTTCCCGGAAACCCGGATTACGCTGCCCAGCAATCGGAATGTAGATATGGGCATTAACCGGTTTAGCCAGGCGAACCAGCTCGACCAAGATATTCTGGAGCTAACCAACGACTTCTTCTTTACGCGCGGCGATCATAGCATCACCGTAGGCGCACGTGGCGAAGTCTTTCAATTCCGGAATGTCTTCATTCGCGACTTCTATGGATCCTATCAGTTTGAAGGATTTGAGATTGGCGATACGGAGGTAACGGCGCTTGAGGCCTTTGAGCGCGGCCAACCGCTCTCGTTTGAGCATAGCTTTGCGCGCAACCCCGATGGTACCTTTGCCGAAGACGATGCTTTGCGCGCTGCCGAGTTTACCGGTGTGCAAGCAGGTCTCTACGTGCAAGATGAGTGGGACGTGACCAACGACCTGCGTCTTACGATCGGACTGCGTGCCGATGTGCCGCTCCTGCCCGAAGATCCCACACGTAACGAAGATGTGGAAGAAACCTTCCCTGACTTCCGCACCGATGAAGTGCCAGGTGGGTTGAGCAACATCCTGTGGGCACCACGTTTAGGCTTTAACTACACCAATGATCTGGTTTTTGATGGACTTGAAACCCAGATTCGCGGTGGAGCCGGTATGTTCAGTGGACGTCCGCCGTTTGTGTGGATCTCCAACCAGTATAGCAACACCGGAGTCGAGTTTGCCCGCATCAACCAAAACATCGACCCCGAAGAGGTTTATGTGGATGACGATGGCAACTACGACCCCACGGTAGGAAGCTGCTTCCCCGGTACCGGTGACCCGGCCGACCAGCCGAAGCCCGGTGGCGATTGCCTAAACCGAATCGATGGCTTTGCGCCGGAGGGAACCTCTGAAATCAACCTCACTGCAACCGATTTCCGGTATCCCCAAACGCTGCGGACCAACGTTGGGATTGATCAAGAACTTCCGTTCTTTGGCCTCACTGCTACGTTTGAAGGCATCTACTCCAACTCGTTGAATGATGTCGCGTACCGCGATATCAACCAGCAAGTAGTGGACGAAAGCGCCTACGGACGTCCGGTGTACGGCGAAGCTGGACGCTTTGGCACCCCCGATCGTATTGACGATCGATTCACGAACGTGTTGGTCCTTGACAATACCAACCAAGGGTACGAGTACAGCTTCACCGGTCAGTTGCAGCGCAATGCGCGCGAAGGCCTGAGCGGCTCGGTTTCGTACACGTACAGCCAGGCCAAGACGACCAACGCAGCTACGTCGAGCCAGGCGGTGTCGAACTGGCGCTTCAACCCCAGCACCGACATCAACAATCCCGAGCTCGGCACCTCTGACTTTGAGGTGCGTCACCGCGCGTTGGCGACGCTCAACTACCGCATCCCGTGGAGTGAGCGTTCAGCAACAACCTTCGGTATCTTCTGGGAAGGCCGCTCAGGGTCGCCCTTCAGCTGGATTTACCTCGGCGATGCAGGGGCTGACGGTACCAACAACGATCTGGTGTTTGTGCCGGCCCAGGAAGACGATATCTTCCTGACCAGCGATAACTGGGAACTGATGGATGCCTTCATTGCGGGCGAAGATGGCCTGAATGATTTCCGTGGTGGCGTCGTTGATGTAAACTCCAGCCGCGATCCGTTTCAAAACCGGTTTGACCTTAACGTGCGCCAAGAGGTCATGACGTTTGGCAATCAGCGCGTTGAGATTCAGGCCACTGTTGAGAACTTCCTCAACATGATCAACGACGATTGGGGACGCATCCGCTTCTCTAGCTTCAATGATCAGATTGCATGGGAGTTTGAGGGCTACGTGCAGGAAAGCGACGTAGGCTCCGAAATCAACGGCCGTCTGGTGCGTGCCGATGATGTTGGCAAAGACATTGTCAGCTTCGAAGAGCAAACCGCGCAGAACAAGCTGCGCGACGAGTTCTTTGGCACGTCCGATACCGCATCACGCTGGCAGCTGCAGTTGGGCGTTCGCTACGTCTTTTAAGCTGCGCCTTGTCTGTCTTTAACCGGGAGCCGTTGAGGCTCCCGGTTAAGACAGAGAAGCAACACGGATTATGATCAAGATTTTGTACTAAAACACTGACTATCATGTATTTGAGACAGTTATCCGTTTCAGCATTGGCGCTCGTAGCGGCCATTTTCATGCTGGCAGCCTGCGATGACAGTAGCGTAGACCCGGCGTTTGATACCGGACCGCAAACCACAACCATCGAGTTTGAAAGCTCTTCGCTGGCGAGTGGACGCGGCGGTACGGTAGACATCGACATTGTAATCAATAACCCACAAGGTGAGGAGGTTACCGCTGAGGTGCTCTATGCCAATGGCATCAGCGAGACGAGCGCAAACGAATTTGTGCTTGGATCCGCCGTTGGGGGTGATCCCGAAGACGGAGAAGAGGCCAATGGGTATGTAGCAGGTACCGTCACCTTTCCAGCCAGCGCCGATGATGGCGACATCCAAACATTTGAATTGGAGCTTGTTGAGGACTCGGGCGTCGAAGAACAGCTCGATGCCGTGTTCACGCTCCAAAATATTCAAGGGGCCGGTCTTGGTAGCACCGATCTTTTCACGCTTTCTCTTGGCTCGGTGACACTCTTCGAGGAAGACTTCTCCGATGAAAGCCTCGATCCGTTCGACGTGGTTGATGTTTCCAGCGGCGGTGATAGCTGGAGCCTTGGTACGTTTGAAGACGACGACAATGACCCGCCGTACGCCGAAGCAAACGGCTTTGGAGAAAATGACCCGTCTGACACGTGGCTGATCTCTCCGGCACTTGATTTCACCGGGTCGATTGGGCAAACACTTTCGTTCACCACGGCCAAAAACTTCGATGACGAAGGTGTTGAGCAAGGGCTGCTCGTGAAAGTCTCAACCGACTACGACGGGAGCGGCGATCCGAGCGACTTTGAGTGGACGGACGTTACCGATCGGGCCGATGCGTATTCCGACAGTGGATACGAAGTCGTGCCATCAGGATCGCTTGACATTGGCGACGAAGCCTTTCAGAGCGACACCGTATACGTTGCGTTTCAGTACATCAGCAGCGGTACAGGCCCTGGATCCACCGAGGCCTGGCAAGTAGACGACATTCTGGTGCGCGGTCAGTAAAATCGCGTGCTTCTCATTTCGTCTGAACATACGACCGCCTCTTCCCAATCATTGGGAAGGGGCGGTTTTTTGTATGCTTCGGATACCAGGAAACGAACTTCTGGAGCGCGTGAAGATGAGATTTTGGCTCTTGCGCCCCAATACAGTTTCTTCCGGTCGAGCTGACGTTGATCACCTCGATACATCACCTCGATACATCACCTCGATACATCATCGTCTTGACGTCTCCTCACGGTTGTCTGTCGTGGATCAGGAATGTGCCTACTACTGCCGTCAAATGGCGGAATTGTCGTCGAGACGGCGTAAACTGTTTGCGCGCATTAGAGGCCGTAGACCGCATCGTTCCGTTCTACGGCACAGCCGCTACGAAGGCGGGTCGGATACTGGAATAGCGATCGTTTCCTCTATGAGAATCACAACACGGAATCCAAAAGAGGGGCCAGAAGACACCAAATATAGACGGCTGTTCTGCCGCCCCTTGTCGTTATTCGTTGCTATGTGATAAGCGGCCCATCAAGAAAACTCACTGCTGAAAGCCCGCTGTTGAATGATGCATGGTCGTTGCCCATCATTCCCTACATGGTCCAATATCTCCAAGCAGTATGCCTCGACAAGCGACCATTGGCTCACCTTTGCTCCGAGAGAAGGGACGTGTCCTGCTGCCGTTAGGGGAAGACATTGCGTTTCTGAACGCAGCGGTGGCCCGGGCGCTTTCGGTCGGAAGGCGCGGTCTACGTGACTAACGCCGACGACATTCCCGATAGCATTCCCATGGCCGCTCTCCTTCAGTGTTCGTCGGAACCAGCGAAAATTGACGCCCCAGAAATATGAGCAGTACCCGCAACTTGGAACAAAGAGCCGCACTCGGCCCGGTCGCCACGCTTGCTGACCACGTTCCGCCGGAATGGTGGCAGGACCTCTTCGACGAAACCTACCTTTTGACGGACGGCGACGTGCTCAGTCCGTCGATCACCCAGTACGAAGTGGATGTCTATGTCGAACAAGCGAATCTAACGCCTGAGGACCGAATTCTGGACCTCTGCTGCGGTCAGGGGCGCCACACACTTGAGCTCGCTCGCCGCGCGTTCAACCAAATCCGGGGCATTGACCAGTCGGGGTTCCTCATTAACACGGCTCGCCAAGCGGCGCAACAGCAGAACCCGAGCGTGTCGTTTGATGAGGGAGACGCCCGAGCCCTTCCGTATGAAGACCACACGTTCGATGTCGTTCTCCTGCTCGGAAACAGTTTTGGCTACTTCGATGCTGCATGCGACGATCAGGCCGTGCTGCAAGAAGTGCGTCGCGTTTTGACGCCGGGCGGCCGCGTGCTGCTCGACCTTACTGATGGAGACTACACGCGCAAGGCGTTTCGCGCTCAATCGTGGGAGTGGGCCAGCGACCAGCACCTCGTGTGTCGCGAGCGAGAGTTGGCTGACGGCGGGACCCGTCTGGTCGCCCGTGAAATCATCACCGACGTCGAGCAGGGGGGTCAGGCCGACCAATTCTATGCCGAACGGCTGTACGGACGTCGGGAGATTAGTGCGCTTCTTCGCCACACTGGCTTCGAAGCTCCGGAATTTTCACGTCTGGAGGGCCGGTCCGAACGAAACCAGGATCTCGGCATGATGGCCCACCGGTTCGTCGCAACGGCGAAACTCCCGGTCAAGATTCCATCCAAGCCGATGAGTCGCCGTAATGGCACTCCGACGAACGGGCGACAGGATGCTGTTGCCGAATCGTCGCTGTCTTTCTCTGTTGATCAGTCGCCGGTAGGGATTCTCGACATGTCCCTTCCCCGATACGTGGCTGTCGTTCTCGGCGACCCGAGGCGACCGGACGAGACCAAGTTGGGCGGCACCTTTGGTGAAGAAGACTACGAGGTCCTCGACAGACTTCACGACGCATTGCGCCAACTCCCAGGATATGTGTTTATCTACTTCAACGATCATGATTCGTTGATCGAGGATTTGCGCACGTACGGGGATGCCGTCGATCTTGTGTTCAATCTCTGCGATGAGGGACTTCGAAACCAGCCGTGTCAGGAACTTCATGTGCCCGCTCTGCTGGAGTCGTTCGACATCCCCTACACTGGAGCGGGGCCGGGGTGTCTTGCGCACTGTTACGATAAGTCTCTGGTTCGAGGCGTCGCTACCGAAATGGGCATCCCGGTTGCAAACGGATATGTCCTCCGCTCCGGCGCAGACGTGCCGGTCCCGCTCCCGATCTCGTATCCGGTGATTGTTAAACCAAACGCGGCGGATAACAGTGCCGGGATGACGCGAGACTGCATCGCTTACAATCGAAGCGAGCTTCGACGGGCCATCCAATCTGTGCGCGAGCACGTAGGCCCGGACGAGGATCTGCTCGTCGAAGCGTTCCTAACCGGGGCCGACCTGACGTACGGGATGATCGGTAACCCGTCCATGGATCTTCGAGCGTTTCCCATTACCGAGGACGACTATAGCCGACTTCCTGACGGCCTGCCCCGGTTTTGTGGGTTTGAAGCAAAACGAGATCCTGACTCTCCCTACTGGACCGAGGTCGAGCCCATTCCCGCCGACCTTCCAGACGAGACGCGTGACCGGATACAGCAAGACAGCCACCTTCTCTTCAAACGACTCGGATGCCGGGACTATGCCCGCTTCGACTGGCGCCTGGACGGCGACGGCACCCCGCACCTTCTGGAGGTCAATCCCAATCCGGGATGGTCTTGGGACAGCCATCTTGTGGAGGCGGCTGCGTTTGACGGAACGCCTTACCCGCAGGTCCTGAACGAAATCTTAGATGCAGCGCATCGCCGCCTCGCCCATTCGGTCAACCGGACTGGGTGATTTCAGCTCCCTGAGGGTGCTCCTACAATCTCCGGGGGGGGGCGACGTGTGCCAGGTGCTTCCTCAGAGGTGAGAGAACGGGTTCGTACGAACACGTGCGTCCCCGACATTTCAAACCGTAATTCCCGCCCGTATTCGACCCCGACCGCAGAAGCGTGTCCATCCAGACTTTCTCGACGCTATGAAACGAGCAATATTTACATCGACGTATCCGCCCCGGAAATGCGGGATTGGAACGTTTACAAACCACCTGCGCGAGGGCCTCCTTCAGCAAGATGGGTGGGGGGCAAACGTGATCGCGATGGAGGGGGGAGCCCCCGTCGAGTCCTACCCTGGAGAGGTAACGGGCACCATTCAGCGTGATGAGTGTCCGGACTACGTGGCTGCCGCCGAGCGGGTCAATGTAAGCGGTGCGGCTCTTGTCAGCGTGCAGCACGAGTTCGGCATTTTCGGGGGACCGGAAGGTCTCTACCTGATCGAGTTCCTCGCCCGGCTTGAGATTCCGGTCGTGACGACTCTTCACACAGTGCTTCCGGAGCCGTCGCTTCCGTACCACCGGGCGCTTCGTGCCGTGGCCCACCAGTCGGACCATCTGGTCGTTATTACAGAGGCTGCCCGTCGGCTTCTCAATGACGTGTACGGGGTAGATCCCGCAACCGTCATGGTCATTCCCCACGGCGTGCCCGACGTGCCATTTGAACCGTTGGCGTCGCAAAAAGAGGCGCTTGGATTCTCCGGACGGACTGTCCTACTCACGTTCGGTCTTCTCAACCCCGGCAAGGGTATCGAGTTCATGCTAAACGCCTTGCCGACCATCGTGCGCGATCATCCGGAGGTCCTCTACGTGGTGCTCGGGGCCACACACCCGGAGGTGCGGCGGCAATATGGGGAGGTCTATCGGGAGGGCCTCAAGAAGCAAGTGGAGGCCCTCGGTCTGACCAGTCACGTCCAGTTTGTAAATCGGTTTGTGAGCCAGGCGGAGCTCCTCCAGTACCTCCATGCCTGCGACGTATACGCCACGCCGTACCCGGGCCGCGATCAGGTGTCGAGTGGGACCCTTGCCTACGCCCTCGGGGCGGGTACGGCTATCGTGTCCACACCGTACCTCTATGCCGAGGAGATGCTGGCTGGTGGCGCCGGCCGGCTGGTGCCTTACGGCGACACCGAGACGCTGACGTCGACCCTACGGACCCTCGTCGCCGACGAAGAGGAGCGGGCGCTCTTGAGCCGGCGAGCCTATGAGGTCGGACAGTCGATGACATGGCCGAAGGTGGGCCGACGCTACGCCGATCTGTTCGACGTGGTCATGGCGAAGGGACGCTCGGTCGAGGCGCGTCCGCAACGCCCGGCCCTGCCAACGATTTCGCTTGACCACTTGGTGGATCTGACCGACGAGACGGGCCTCTTTCAGCACGCCCCCTTCGGAGTCCCCGACCGGCGCCACGGCTACTGTACCGACGACGTGGGCCGGGCGCTCGTTGTGGTGCTTCGGCACTACCATGATACAAACGACCGTTCGGTGCTTCCGATTGTGCGGACGTACCTCAGCTTCCTTCAGCATGCGCAACGCGACGACGGGTCGTTCCGCAACTTCATGAGCTACGATCGTCAGTTTGTAGACGAGACTCCGAGCGAGGACACGATCGGCCGCGCGTTATGGGGGCTGGGCGCAGCGACTGCATGGGCACCGACGCCCGCTCTGCGCCAGATCGCCCGTCAGATGATAGAGCGTGCACGCTCCGCGGATCTTCGCTACCCTCATGCTCTTGCTTACGGGATCTGCGGGCTCGCCCTCTACCTCCGGAGCCACGGTGGGGCCTCGCAGTCCCGCGGCCGTCTTACAGGGTGGGCCGAGCAACTTGCCGAGCACTACCGCGCGGCCCGAGGCCCAGGGTGGCCCTGGTTTCACGATGCACTCACCTACGGTAATGCCCTTTTGCCGCTCGCAATGTTGGAGGCTCATCTCGCCACCGGTCGCCCCGAGTTCCTGGAGATTGGAAAAGAAACGCTCGACTTCGTTCTGGAGGTGACCTTCTGCGCGGATGGATACTTTGACTTTGTGGGCAGTGCGGGCTGGTATCCGCGCGATGGGTCCCCAGCCCGTTTCGCGCAGCAGTCCATCGAGGCCGGCTATACGGCGGAGGCCTGTGCTGTGGCCTTTAAGGTGACGGGCGTGAAACGATACCACGACTACATGCGGGCCGCGGCTGACTGGTTCAGCGGCCGTAACCGGCTGGGCACCGCGCTCTACGACCCGACAACGGGTGCCTGCAGCGACGGACTGGAACTCTATGGGGCCAGCTTCAACCAGGGGGCCGAGTCGGTCATTGCGTGTCTCATCGGTCTTCAGGCCGCAGGGGCTTCACGCCTAACCGACCGGTCCCTTGCCTTGCCTCCCCAAGCGCGCGACACACGCTATCATACCCCACCCCGATCTACCCAAACCGACCATGGTCCAATACGAACCTGAATTTCGCCTCCAGCAGGAAGTAACTGAGCTTTTCCGTCGCTCGGAGCACAATCCGATTCTTACGGCGGGCCATTGGCCCTATCCGTGTAACAGCGTCTTCAACCCGGCCGCCGTCCAGTTGGACACCGGTGAGACGCTCCTCCTCGTGCGGGTGGAGGACCTACGAGGCTTCTCGCACCTGACGGCGGCTCGCAGTGCTGACGGCATGACCGACTGGCATATCGACGAGGCGCCGACTCTTCTCCCGGATCCGGTGAATCGCCCCGAAGAACTATGGGGCCTGGAGGATCCACGAGCGGTGTGGGTCGAGGAGCTCGGCACGTACGTTGTTACGTACACAGCCTTCTCCGAAGACGGGCCGCTCGTGGCGATGGCCCAAACCACCGACTTCGTCCAGTTCCACTGCCAGGGATCGGTCATGCCGCCGGAAGACAAGAACGCAGCCCTGTTCCCGCGTCGCATCGACGGACGGTGGCTGCTTTTGCATCGTCCAGCCTCGGCCTACGCCTCGAACCGTCCGCACATCTGGGCCAGCCGGTCGAATGATCTTGAGTATTGGAGCGATCCACGGCCCCTGTTGGGCGCGCGGGACGGGGGGTGGTGGGACCATGCTCGTATCGGCATTGCTGCCCCTCCGCTGGAGACGCCCGAGGGATGGCTGCTCTTCTACCACGGGGTGCGCGATACCGTCGCGGGCAGCATCTATCGGGTTGGACTCGCGCTGCTGGACCTAGACGACCCGTTCCGAGTCATTCGGCGGAGCGGCCCTTGGCTCCTGAGTCCTACTGCCCCCTATGAGCGGGAGGGGGACGTGCCCAACGTGGTCTTTCCCTGCGGTGCAATTCACGACGTGGGCGACGACCGGCTGCGCCTCTACTACGGGGCCGCCGATACGTTTGTAGCGCTGGCAACGTGCTCGATGGCCGACCTCCTGCTCTGGCTGAAGGAACACGAGGCGTAGCAAAATCACTTCGGGCTTATGATTTAAGCGGTTCGAGGGCTTCCATTGTTGATATCCATCCATCGAAATGCAGGCATGCCTTATACCATCTGCGTGGGATCATCATACAGGTGTTTGCAAACGGTGGAGACGATCCGTGCCTCAATGTTGCCGGAGACGCAAGCGGTCCCCGGCTATGGATTAGACGGGCACTGCGCCTTCCCGTAGCCCGGGATCAGAAGCGAAGCGGATATCCCGGGCGGTTCTTAGGGATCCATTGGGATCCATTGGGCATCGAAGCCGACTACCCATGTCATGCTGAACGCAGTAAAGCATCTCAGCGCCCTGCAGTCGAGGGGGCCTGCTGCTCAGTGTCGATGGGTCTCCCCCCCGCGGGGCCCTCGCGCCCTGGACGGGCCGAGCCTGCAGGGATGGCGCCCAGATCCGTCCGCCTGGCGGCGTCAGGATGACCTGCGGACGCGGAAGCATCCCGCCTCTCCGGGCGATGCACCAGTTGTGTATACACCGTAGCTCCTCTGAGGGGGACTTGATGAACGCCTTCCACGGTTCCTTTCTCCTCGGGGAGGAAGGGTAGGATGGAGGGGAAACCAACCGGCAATCCCCAAAACCATTGTTGAGGTCACTTAAGCGTTTGTGTAGCTTAGAAAGCAACAGGCATGACGATATGTGCCAACAGCGGAGATATGCTATAAGTTTTACCCTCCCTGTTATCAGTGCCCTCACCGATGCCATTACGACGTATGTGGAAGACGAGGCGTATCGGAAAAACCACTCCCCGCAGGGTTAAAAGCCTGTTTGGGTTTTGGTTTGAAGGCGAGAGCAAGCGCCGCTGGAGCGAAACGAGGACCACGATGGAGGTTCGTAGCCGGGGCTACGGGCCGCTCGTTACAGCCCAGCGGATCCGCTCACAGCCCAAAATAAGAAATCAAAACAGATGCTGTGGTGATTGTCAAGTGGTTTCGGGGTGGAAATCAGGTCGTCGGATGCAGCGAAGCATCGAACGGACGACCTGATTTGAGTACGCCGTAGCAAATATGTAGGAGTTTCCGCATGGCGGCTCCGATAATGACCATCTGTTCCTTTCCTCGCTCTTGGAGACGGTCCCCGAGCGCCTCCACTGCTGCGTTAAAGCGCAGCGCTGTCATTGCTGGAAAGTACATAGCTCGGCGCAGCCGCCCGTTGCCGACTTTCGACATTCGAGGCTGGCCTCGCACGGAGGTGCCGGACTCATGATGGCTTGGCACCAGACCGGCGTACGCCGCTGCTTGGCGCGCACTCTCGAATCGCTCGGGGGGCCCAAGCTCACTTACCACGATTGCAGCAGTTTGAAGACCGATGCCCGGTATCGTGTCCAACAGGGAGCATCGATCCGTCAACTTCGGGTCCTCCTCGATATGCGTTGCAATCTCTTCCTCTAGGTCCTCAATCTGGCGCTCGATTTCGTCGAGGAGGCTGCGGTGTGCATCGCGCACGGCCTCGTCATCAGCTGCATCCAACCGGTTTTTCGTTCGAGTTTTCTCTTTCTTGAGGGCTTGTCGGGCTCGCGTAAGCTCTCGAAGGCGGCTCTCCGCCGCTGAAGGCGGTTCCCAGGGCCGCGGATCCTCCCGCTGCCCAAAACGCGCGATCAAGGCTGCATCGGCTGCATCGGTCTTCGTGCGCTGCAGTTGGGTCGACGCGTATCCCTTGATTCGTCTCGGATTGACGACACTAACCCGGTAGCCTTCCTCATACAAACGATGGGCAATGGCCTTTTCAAAGTCGCCACTTGCCTCCATGCACGCACACGCCTTCTCGGGACCGGCTCCTCGATCGTCGAGCCATTCGACCAAGGTGTGGTGGCCCTCCGGGTCGTTGGAAACGGTCGTTCGCGCAACGACGTGGTCGCTCTCGCGCAAGACCAGTTCGAGGGTCGACTTGCCAACGTCGATACCCAGGGAAAACGTAAAGCGATCAGTGCTCGAATGTCTCGGTGACTCTCTCATGCTGGTAAATACAGGATCTATGTCCTCAAGTAAGCGCAGTGGTCAGGTAAGCGCAGTGCTCTATGATGCTGTTCGGAGTCAAATGCACCGAAAAGGAAAGCGGGAACTGATCTGTTTTACGGGCTCACCGAGGCTCAAAGCACATGCTTCAAGCATTGGGGCCAAAGGCTCTAATCAGGCGACCCGCCTCCCATCCGAGCGTCCTCGGATCATTCCCGACTCATCTCGTTGTAGACAGGGTCGGGAAAGTATCCCTCTCACGAGGGAAAATCAACATACCAGGCTCTAAAACGCATATCCCCAGCTAAAGCCTATGCTGGGGGCTGCTCTAAATCCATCGTCGTATCCCACGAGCGGGGTAAACCCAACACGATACATATGGCCTTGGTCACGTGGCTGATACCGGTACCCAACGGTAAACGTCGCTACAACCGGAGTTCTGGTATCCCCGAATAGTAAAGTGCCCCCTGCCCCGAGTTCAAGCGCGCCTTCGGTGTCAGATACATATGTTAACTGCACAGGCACCAAATGTACCCAACCGCCAAATAGGAAATCGCCTTTCAAGGCCGAGTAGCCTCCGCGAAGGTGCCAGCGCCCAAATACATGGCGGTCGTAGTTCACACTGTAAAGCATTCCCGCTCCGAGCAGTTCGACGTGCAACGTGTTTTGAGCACGCTCAGATGGGGCCGTGTTCTCCGTTGAGTCGAGGGACGTAGCGGTCTTCTGAGCGTAGGTTGGGGCAGAAAACATCATCAGGCCAAGCAACCCGAGGAGGGCGGAAGGTAGGCTTCGTGCCGGAAGAAGAGACATGACTTTAAGAGAATTAGGAGACCACCGAATATATGCGTGTATCCACTACAGTATAGGCATCTTCATGCCGTTATACAATACGGCGACGCTCCTGTCGAACGGAGCGTCGCCGCTTGTTTTTGGGAAGTGTATGGGTCGTTACCACGCTTGCTCGATGCGATCGGGGCCTACGCTGCGTTCGATGAAGTAGAGAATGCGCCGGTACTGGTCGGTCCAACTGCTGGGTTCGGTAAAGCCGTGTGGTTCTACCGGATAAGTGGCCAGCTCCCAGTCGGTCTTGCCCAGTTCAATAAAGCGCTGGCTGAGGCGGAAGATATCCTGCGGCTGCACGTTGGCATCGACGAGCCCGTGCGTCATAAGGAGCGGATCCTCCAGTCCCTCGGCGAAATAAATTGGGGAGGAACGTTCATACGCTTCGGGGTCGACGACCGGGGTGTTCAGAATGTTGGCGGTGTAGGGGTGGTTGTAGTGCGCCCAATCGGTGACCGACCGTAGGGCGGCTCCGCCTCCAAACGAATCGGGTTCGGTGAGCAGCGCCATGAGCGTGATAAAGCCGCCATAGGATCCGCCATAGATGAAGTTGCGTTCAGGGGCGATGTCGTGATGGGTCTCCAGATAGTCCGTTAGGTCCACATAATCCTGCAGATCGCGTCCGCCCATGTGGCGGTAGATGGCGGTGCGGAAGTCGCGCCCGTACCCTGCCGAAGCGCGGAAGTCGAGATTGACGACGGTGTAGCCCTGGGCCTTCAGGATGTTGTGAAACATGAACTCACGGAAGTAATTGCTCCAGCCGTAATGCACGTTCTGCAGGTATCCGGCCCCGTGCACAAACAGCACGGAAGCGCCGTTGGGCTCCTCGGGTTCGAAGATCTGCATGGGGACTTCAACGCCGTCGGAGGCCTCCATTTCGGTGAGGGTGCCCGGACTCCAGTCGATGGCATTCCATTCGTCAGTAGTTGAGAAGGTAACGCGCTCTTCGCCCTCATCGGTTTGCAGATAAACCTCGGGCGGCTGTACGATGTGCTCATAGACGAGCCCGAGCGTCTCATCGTCAGGATGGGGGGCTGCGGTGTACTGCCCCTGCTTCTCGGTGAGGCGGGTACGTTCGCCGCCTTCTGCAGGCATGTGGTACCAGTGGCGCTCGTAGGGTGAGACCTCGCTGCTGGCAAAGAGCCAGTGGCTACCGTCCTGGGTCAGTTGCGGGTCGAACACCTCGAAGCTGCCGTCGGTGATTTGCTCGGTCTCTCCACTGGGTACATGGGCGGTGTACAGGTGACTGTAGCCCGTGGCTTCGCTCTGAAAGTAAATCGTTTCGCCGTCAGGCATCCAGCCAAGAGTGCTGGGGCCGCCCGCCCACGAGATGCCCGGCCCTGCAATCCAGGCGTCGTCGTGTTGATGGTCGATGACAGACACGCTGCCGTCTTCGGGGTCAAGCCGCGCAATCCAGCGGTCTTTGTTATCGTCGGTGCGGACGTCAACCACGGCGAGGGAGCCGTCGTCATTCCAGTACGGTCCAAATGCTTGCATGGCGCGTGTGGTGTCGGCATCGAGGGTGTCGGGGTCGGCAATGTCGGCGAGGGGCCACGCTTCGGCATCGGGAAGCGTGGTGAGGTCGACCGTGTAGGTGGTGTCGCGCTCGGCATCGGCCAGGTGGAGTTCGTAGGAGCCATCGGGGCGTCCGACTTTCGGGCGGGCATCAACGGGGTCTGCAAAGCCGGACTCGGTTACGTAGTCGATGATCTGCGTGGGGGTAGCGGCTCCAGGCGCAACAACACCCACTGCAGTGAAGCGCTCGGAGGGATCCATCGAGAGGTGGCTCACCGATTTATCGCCAATGTACACCGGCACGGGATCGGGGTCCGCAGCGTCATCTTTCTCTTCAGCGGCCTCGGCTTTTTCGCTTTGCTCATGACGCTCACGGAGCGTCTCGAAGAGATCGCGCTGTTGCTCTTCTAGAAAGGCTTTCTTGGGCGAGGGCTCCTCATCGGTGGGCTCATCGGTAGCGCGAATGTCGGTGAGTTGTTGCAGGCTGCCTTGGGCCAGATCGAGCGCGAAGAGCGTATCGCCATCGCGAAACAGCACGCGCTGGCCATCGGGGGCGAAGCGAGGCTGACTTGCAGAGCTGGTGGTGCGCGTCAGTCGAAGCGTTTCATCGGTGGAGTGGTCGTAGAGGTATACATCCCCCCGGTGGACGAACACTTTGCGCGAAAAGTCGGATGTATACGTGTGGCTCCCATGCTGCCACCCTGAAAAGTAGGGTGTTGCAGCACGACGATCTTCGGGTTCCACCTGAACGGGTTCTGGATCGTCGGGCGTAACCTTGTAGAGCGAGTCGCTTGGAAAGTC
Organism: Natronotalea proteinilytica; assembly: GCF_055379935.1. Lineage (NCBI taxonomy): Bacteria > Pseudomonadati > Rhodothermota > Rhodothermia > Rhodothermales > Salisaetaceae > Natronotalea > Natronotalea proteinilytica. The sequence goes on from NZ_AP043947.1 coordinate 1,449,965, forward strand.
GCCCTCGGGGTTCCAATCGAAGTAGAGTGCCGATCCGTCTTCATGCCAGCGGGCGTTGCTGGGCCAACTGCCGATCCATGTGTCGGGGTCTTGCATGATGGTGGAGACCGAAAGGGTGTCGGGGGGCGTGTGGGCGTGTGCGGGTACGGCGAGCAGGCCGCTAAGTAGCAGGAGGCCGCTGAGGGCGAAAACATGAAGCAAGCGGATCATGGAGGCAGGGGGCAAGCAAAAAGAGTTTCGGGTGTAGCAACGTACCAAAGAACAGACACGAATGCAGCCGCGCGCCGCGTTTGTGTTAGGGATGTGCGCATTATGCCAAGAACGGTGGGGGTGGCGTAACGAAATGCTGCGTGGCTGCGTCTACATTGTACCTTTCTGCGGATAAAAAACACGGTATGGGCATGATGCAATTTCAACGAGGGATATGGATGGTGGCGCTGTTGGTGCTCGGGTTCGGTTCGAGCAGTGCATTTGCGCAGTCGGATACGCACAGCGGTGTGATGGAGCTGCGTGAATGGCCGGATGTGTCGCAGATCGCCGACTGGGGCGAGGCGGGCTCGGGCTGGCTGACGCAGTTCGAGCGGCTTTCTGTGGAGTATGCCTACGCCCTACACGACGATACCGTGGACTGGACGTTCGATCTGGCGTGGTCGGCGGGCGTGCATGTGTACACCGGGCAAGAGGTGCAATCCGCGCGCCGCGTCTCGGATAAAGGCCGCTTGGCAGAGCTTCACGTATGGGTGGAGGCGCACACTGATGCTGCTCCGGGCGGGGTGGCCTCGGGTCCGATAGTCTTTGAGGAAATGGAAGTCGGTCCGCGTCCCGACCAGGTGGAATTGCTTTGGGAGGCGGTGCCCCTAGATGATATGTTTGAGGGACTTAATGCTGAGGAGGCGCGTGAAGTGCTGGAATCGGAGCCGGAGTTCCGGATAGTAGAGGTTGAGCATGTGTATATGCACCCCTCTGAAGAGCGCGAGGCCCTCTCGCCCCGGGCCCAGCGTCCGCCCGAAATAGAGCCGCGCCCGCCGGAGACCCGTAGGCCGCGTGGTCCACGCACGTCGGTGGGGATCCACATCGGCGCCACGCGCATCTTCCGCCCCGGAGCGCGTCCGATCGGTTCGAGCAGCCCCTCTGCGGATAGCGACAGCGGCGATAGCAGCACACGCGACGGGCGACGGGCCGAAGCAAGCAGTGACGATGACGATAGCGAGTCCAGCAGCCGTCGCCCCAGCCGTTCGCGGTCGTCCGATGATGACGATGACGATGCGCCCAGCCTGGCTCCGGCAGCGCTCGCTGCGGGCGCGGCGGTGGCCGTGCTGGCTGTAGCAGGGGGAAGCGTGGGGATTTCGGGATCTGCCGATGCGCCCATTGGGCTTACAAGCGGCTATACGCGTTCGGCGGGCGGGGTATGGCTGCAGGGTCACATCAATAGCGCTGTGCTGACAGGCGAGGGCCAGCAGCGCATTAACGTGCAACTGCGCGGCTTTGCCGATGTAGGCTGGAACGCGCTTCAGCCGTCAATCGGAATCGGTGTTCAGGCGCAACAAGACGACGGAACCATTGTGTCGCGTCCGGTGGTGGCGCCGGGATTTGTGTGGAATGCGCAACCGGTGTCGTTCTTTGCGGGGCACGACCTGGTCAATAATACGCCGCAATGGGGCGTGGTGTATCGGTTTAAGTAGTGGGTGCCGTATGTTCAAGTGAGTCGGAATGACATTAAGGCGTGCAGGGGGGCGCTCCGTTGACGTAAAAAGGCAACAGGAGTAGAAATCAAAAAAAGCGCCGACCTGCGGACTGGGCAGATCGGCGCGGTGCGATGGGCGCACTGGACCAAATTGGTGCTACAGAGTGGCGTTACGGTTTTTCTGTAGCAACGAAGTCGGCCCGTTCGCCGCTGGGCGTGCTGATCACGTTGGTTACGTCGACGCTGAACGACTTTTCGCGCTCTCGGCTGCGATCATACAAGATGCCGGTAAATGTGGCATCGTCTTCCCCCTCGGCCAAGGTTTCAATGGCTTCGGCACTATTTCCAAAAAAGACGCCTTTATAGGCTTTTCCGTAGACTGTTTTTTCCGAATAGGCAAAGCCTTCCCCATCCAGGTCATCCAGTTGGGCGTCGTGCAAGTCGTACAGGCTCATGGTGCAGTATCGGGTTTGATAACAAAATAGACAAATGCGATGTACATCCACCAACCAACGAGGCAACAGCCTCCTTAATTAGCGGGCACAAACAATAACACACGCGCTGTCATGGCACTTCCCGTCATGCAACAGCGCATGGTGTATCGGCATGAACGGCTTGCTTCATTCCAATCAATTCATGCGGAATGAATATGAAGCGGTTCACACTTAAGATGCCGTATTGTAGTCTACCATGTTCGCCCGTTCATCGTTTCCTACCTGAAAAGTATCGCCTATGTCTGACCCCGCCGCGTTTGCTCCAGAGCGGGTTCGTGCCGCGCAAGAGGGCGACGAACAGGCCCTGCACGCATTATTGCAGGCCCTTGAGCCCATCCTGCGAGGCTACTTCATCAAGCGCATCGGGCAAGGGCCCGATGTCGATGATCTCATTCAAAACACGCTGCTCCGTGTCCACAAAGGATTGGACGACCTCAACAAACCGGGCAGCTTTAAGTCGTTTGCTATGAAGGGGGCCTTGTTTGAGTTGCAGGATTATTATCGGGGGCGCTATGATATGAAAGAGCAGTTGTACGATCCTGAAAAGCCGCTGCAACGCACCACCCAGGCGAACGACTCTCTTCCCAGCATGGATGTCGACAAGGCGTTAGACGCGCTGTCGCCCAAAGCGCGGCGCATCATTGAGCTGCGCGAGTACGGGTATCGCTATCGCGAAATCGCGCAGATGATCGACACCACCGAGGCAGCTATTAAGATGCAGGTGAAGCGGGCCTTCGATAAAATGCGCGATGCATTAGCCAGCATACTCGCCTTTGTGATGCTTATAAGCTGACCGTCTGCATCTGGGACGTATCCTCTAAGAGGCCCAGAGTGGCGGTACGGCTATTGCAGTACGGCTATCACAATTGTATCCAACAACTTATGGTGTTATACAGATGGGCTGCATGATGTCTGTTACTTTGTTTGCCTCTAGGGCGGCTTACATCCACAGCGGGCCAATATGTCCGTAACAGACGTTTTACAGTGCGCTTCCGCCGCTGCGGAGGCTTTCGTGTTCTGTCTGACACCTATCAACCGAATTGCCCATACGCCATGGATTCACTTTTTGAAGCGGTGCTGTTCTACGACGATCTGTCGGAGGAGCGGCGCGCGGACATTCGCGAGACACTCGCCGACCACCCGGAGCTACAGGCTACCCTGTCGCAGTGGATGGCAGTGCGCGCAGCGGTGCGGCGCGACCTTGAAGCCGATCTGCCAGAGCGCGATTTGCTCGTGCTCTACGCGCTGGATGAGGCCGGAATGGCACACGTCTTAAGTGCCGATGAACGCACTGCCTTGCAGGCGGCTCGTTCACGTATCGAAGATGCGCGTGCTGCGCATCCCGCACTCGACGATATCGTAAAGCGTATTCAAGAGGAGCAGCGCGTTTTCCATACCACATGGACGGAGCACGTTGAGCCTGCTATGGAAACAAATGGCGTGCGGCCCGAGCGCGATGCCAAAGCGCGTCGCAGCCATCGTACAGCCGATCGCTCGTGGGCCCTGCGCCTAGCTGCGGGTGTAGCTATGATCTTGCTTGCCATCGGTATTGTGTTCATGCTACCGGATGCGCCTAGCACCACCACCGTCGATACGGATAACGGAGAGGTGCGCACGGTCAACTTAGCTGATGGATCGACCGCACGCCTGGTGGGCGTAACCCGGTTCACCTATCCGGATGAGGTGCCAGAAGACGATGCCTACACGGTAACCGTGCACACGGGCAAAGCGTTCTTTGAAGTGCCTACAACAGGCGATGAACAGACTTTCGTAGTCGAGACGCCCACAGCACAGGCGGAAGTATTGGGAACGCAGTTCGGGGTAGACACCGCACCACACCATACCGATATTACGTTAGCCGAAGGGGCGCTGCGCGTAGGGACACTTGGATTTGACGATCTGTTTGAAACGCTTGAGCCGGGCACCTCCAGCCGTGTGGAACGCGATCAGCCCCCTACCCCCCCGGAGCGTGTCGAGCTGAACGATGCACTGGCATGGACTGGGCTCTTTATCTTCCGGCAAACCCCCATGGAGCAGATTGCCACACAACTGGATCGGGCCTACGAAGTCACCATTGACGTAGACGACACCTTGACCGATGCAACCGTAACCGGCACGTTTGAGCGCGATCAGGACGTAAACGAGGTGCTCAATGCCATTGCGGCCACGCTTGGCGTAACCGTCGATCAGCACGATACCGATCACTACCGCATCGTGGATGACGCGTAGTAGTGCTCTGTCTCAGATCAATCTTCGGGCAACACATGTAGCCTCTAACGTACCGAGAATAACTCACAATCATGTCATTGCGAGCGCAGCGAAGCAATCTCATGCTATCAAACCGGATACAGCCGCCCAATCAACAGCATGAGATCGCACCCCAGGAGTACTCGTTCGCTGCGCTCACAGCGCCGCGTCAGTTGCAGGGCTCCCTCCTCGCGATGACAACTTTCGGACTCTAACTTTCAGGTGTGACAGCACAGTAGGCACACGCAGCGGATAGCGTGCATTCTCTCACATCGCCACGGGGCAATCAAATTCGTCTGGGGTCATCTCGGCGTTCTCCTCACGGCATGTCGTCCCACTGCCATCAACACCATCCGCCCGTCAACGCGACGCTGCCGAACAGCAGATCTGGCGATGGGTACAAGCCTGGGTTGAGAGTCTGTATTCTGTTCACAGGCACATGCTATCGTGGTGCGCTGGGCTGTTGTCGTTGCACTTATCGTGGGGGGCGTGTTCGCAGGGAGTGCGAAGCATGCCACGGCGCAGACCGTGGTTATCGAATCCGGTGATCCACTGGTAGATGTGCTAACCACTCTCCGCACAAACACCCCTCTCGACCTGGTATTTGCCGATCGGTTGGTCGAAGACATCTACACCTCTTGCACCTACGAATATGAAGAAGATCCCCTTGAAGAGGTGCTGGCCTGTGTGCTCGACGGCACCGGATTAGAGGCCAACCGCGTGCGTCGAAACCAATATGTGCTCGTCCAGGCACAAGACAGGCCCGATCCCGAAGGCCCCACGGTATCTCCATCGCCTCGCTTGTCGATTTCGGGATACGTGCGCGATGCAGAAACCGGAGAGGTGCTTCCCGGCGCGAACATTGTGATGCGTGAACTGCGAAGCGGCACGAGCACCAATCGGTCGGGCTATTTTGTGCTTTCCTCGCTCCCACCGGGGCCGTATCAGGTGCGCATAACGTACATGGGATACGAATCGGTGGACACCACGCTCACAGCAGGCGGCTCAAACGCACACATCGAACTTGCGCCTCGATCGCTTGAAGCTGATGAGGTCGTAGTTCAAGACAACGACAATGCCCTCACGACGCGGGCACCCACCGCCGGCATGTCCACGCTCGCGCTGGATCAGCTCGACAACCTGCCGTCGCTGGGTGAGTCGGATCTGATTGCCGCCCTTCAGTGGACCCCCGGCGTGCAGCGCTCGGGGGCCGTAAGTGGAGGCTTGAGCGTGCGAGGCGCCTCCACCGATCAAAACTTGTACCTGCTTGAAGGGGCGCCCATCTACCATCCGTGGCACGCGTTTAGTCTCGTTTCCACGTTCCAAACGGAAACGCTGAAACAGACGTCGCTGTACCGAGGCACGTTTCCCGCCGAGCATGGCGGGCGCCTTTCGGCCATTGTGGATGCGCAGCTTAAGGATGGCAATCGAACCGAGCCCAAAGCGCAGGCGGCGCTAAGCATTCTAAGCGGTCGGTTTCACGTTGAAAGCCCCATATCCGAACGGACCTCGTTTATGGTTGCCGGACGGCGCTCGTACATCGACCGGCTTGTAGGGCGGGTGCATCCCATCGATGAAGGCGGACGCCGCGACACCATGCGAACCGGCTATGTGTTTTACGATACCAGCGCCAAGCTCACTACCCAGCTGGACGATCGCAACCGCTTTTCCATCAGCTACTACCACGGGCGCGACGACCTCGACTTGCGCCTCCCCTTTGATCTGTCGCTCGATTTTTCGTCATGGCTGCGGCCCACCGATCTGTTCTTTGAAATGGATCAGGACTGGTCTAATCGCATGATGAGCGCGCAGTACCAGGGTATTCCGTCGCCTTCAGTGGTTGTGAATGCAACCGGGTACTATTCCGGCTACCGAGCCAACGAATCCGCATTTGTGCAGCCAACCACCACCGCCTCGCTCGCCTCCGATTACGCCGTATCGGTTGATGATATGGGGCTGCGCGTGGATGTGGACCTCCATCAATCTATGACCCACATGTGGCGGTTTGGCACCCATCTGTCTCATCTCTACTTTACAAGCGAACTGGAAAGTAGCATTTCGAATTCGGCGACTGCCACAGCCTCTTCCACCGCGTCTGTGCCCGATCGAGAAGAAACGACGCGCCGCGTGGCTCAACTGGCAGGATACGCCCAACACACCTGGACCCCCACGCCCGAGCTAGATGTGCAGTCAGGAGTGCGCCTCAGCTACTTTTCGAGCGGGCAGTATTTCCATGTGCGTCCACGCTTCAACATGCAATACGTGTTTGATCCCCAATGGCTGACGGTGCAGCTAGGGGGAAGTGGCCATGTGCAGGCGCTGCATCGGATGCGAGATCGGTTTTCACTTGCATATGATCTGGTGTCAACACGGTGGGTGCCCTCCGACCGAGAGGTGCGTCCGGCAGAGAGTTGGCAAGTCACGCTGGGCGCGCGCAGTCAGCCCCGATCGTCACTCTACCTGGAGGCCAATACGTATGCCCGGTGGAGCCAACACGCGTTGGTGCCCGAGAACACGTTGCAAACCAAAGACGGCTTGCAGGGACCGGGCATTGAGGTAGGGGCGTTGTTGGGACAGTACACGCCCTCGCGCGAGCGGGCCATGGGCGCAGAAGCCGAGGTGCGCTGGGAGCGCGGCCGGTGGCGCATCCACCATAATACGGCGGTAGGCCGCACGTTTACACGAACCCCCGAGCAAGAAGAGACATCGGGATACCGCCCGGCTGATCTGGATTTGCCCTGGTCAATGCGTAATGCCATCACGTGGGAGCCGGGACGGTGGGAACTGACGCTGGCCGGAACGCTTCGCACGGGTTATCCCATCTCTACACCCGTGGGCTCGTATCGGCTCGGCGATGTGGAAGACACCGATCCGGTCACGTTTTTGTACCGACCGCACGTGAATAACGACCGCCTGCCGCTGTATGGGCGGGTCGATGCAACGCTGGGGCATCGGTTCAGGGGGATGGGAGCCGACTGGCATGTTCGGCTCCACCTGCATAACGCCATAAACCACCGCAACGTGGTCGGGCGTGCCTACGAGTCTGATGGCAACAACGGCGTAACCACCAACGACCAACGGGGACTGCCGATCATTCCGCTTTTTGAAGTGCAACTTACCCTGTAGCTATGTGGAGATATGCCACTTGGGGCCTTCTCTTGCTGGGACTCAGCATGCTGATGGGGTGCGACCTCACCGACTTTGAAGCCCCCGAAACCACTGTGGTGGAGGCGTTTGTGGAAACCAACAAGATGCCTCCTCCTGTGTATGTGCGCAACGTGCAAGGACTGGGTGAGACGACCCCCGATGGGCGATCCGATGCACAAATCCACATGCTCCTTGGCGATTCTGTGGTGGCCTACGAGTCGGATGCAGACGAGGCGGGACGCTATGTCCCCGAATCCACCGGAGCGCCGATGTCTGCTCATCAGCCCTTCGAGATAGAAGTCCAGGTCGATGGCAAGACGGCCCGTGGGGCAAGCGAAACGCCTGCTGCCATTGCGCTAGATAGCATTGCGATACGGGCTCCAGGCGAGCCCATCGAAGCGGTGCGCGTTGACTCGTTGCGTCGTGACTCGCTTGACATTCCTGCCACCACCGACTTCATCTATCCGATTGATGTGGACGTGTACTGGACGGCCCCTACCACCGATACAGGAGCCGATACATGGGTACGTACTGCGCTTCGTCCCGCTGATACGCCGTTTACACCTCGCATCGTGGACTTTTTCATTCAACCGGAAGCAGTCTTTCCCGAGTCGGATGCAGAAGCGTCGGAGGCGGTTCGTGCCTGGAGCGGCATCTATGCGATTCCGGTTGAAGAGGCCAACGAGATGCTGCCCACCCACGATCTGACCGTGTTAGTGGTGCGGAGCGGAGCGGCGTATGCCGAGTACATTGCCGAACGCGACGATCCCGACCGCCGTGAGCCGCCTTCAAACGTGGACGGAGCGCTGGGTATTGTGGCCGGGGTTGCAGTCGACTCGATTCGGGTGACGGTGGAACAGGACACTACGACTGCTAATATGGAGGACGCTCGCTATGTGTATCGCGCCCCAAGGCTGGATCAATGGTAGGGAATTGGCCCGTTGTGGGGGTAGTACTCTATCACAGTTCAATCTTCGGGTTGCAACACCCCCACTTTAATGATGTCATCTTGAGCGGAGCGGCTCCGCCTAGGAGACGCGGAGTCCTGACACGAGCGGAGCGACTGACGAACGCAGTGAGTAAAGATCTCCCTCGAAATGAGCAGGGCCACTCGATCGATCAGAGCCTGCTGAGCGTCGGGGAGATGGTTCGGCGTGCTCCGGGCTGGGCCCGTCGCGTGCTCACCATGACAGGTTTTTTGGAAGGGGGCTGGGATACAGCGTTTCGGACGGTCTCCATACCCTAACAATCAGGTGTGACAGAGCAGTAGGCGTTAGACCTGCCTGCAAGAGAGCTTCTCGCATCCCAACGTGAGGGGAACGGATGCCCCCAGCAACACCGTAGCACCTCAATACCCTAAGTGGACCCACAAAAGAATCTTTGAGCATGTCATTGCGAGGAGCGCCAGCGACGCGGCAATCTTCTGCCTTCAAACTGGGCAGCACTGCCCAATCGGGAGGCATGAGATCGCACCCCAGGAGTACTCGTTCGCTGCGCTCACAGCGCCGCGTCGGTCGCAAGCTCCCTCCTCGCGATGACAAGGTGTAAATGTATTTTTGCTGATCTACTTAGTTCTCGTTTTCTAGCTTGCCCCACGCTGCCTATGCCCCAGTCGGCTACGATTACAGCACTGAAACAGCAAAAAAACGACCCCAATCGCGTCTCTCTTTTTCTGGATGGTGCGTTTGCGCTGGGCATTCACCAGGACCTGGTGGTGAAGTACGATTTACACACGGGGCGGGTGCTTACTCCGGAGGAGCAAGCCAACCTGGAAGCCGACGAGCGTTTGATTCAGGCAAAGCAGCAAGCGATGGAGTATCTGGCACATAAGCCCCGCACGGAAGGCGAAGTGCGTGACCGTCTCGAACGAGCCGATTACAGCCCGTCGGTTATTGAAGCAGCAATCGAGCGGCTTCATGAGTTATCGTATCTCGATGATGCGACCTACGCCCACGACTACGTGAAAGGCCGGTTTGCCAACAAAAAATATGGTCCGCATCGCATGCGGCGTGAGTTGCGCGAGCGCGGTGTTGCCCCGGCCCTGATCGATGAAGCCCTAGCCCAACTGGAATCCCGCGTTGATTTCCCCGCCGCTGCGCAAGAGCTAGCCGAAAAGTACTGGCATCGGGTAGCCGATGAGCCCGATCCGCGTAAGCAAGCTAAGCGGCTACGGGGCTACCTGATGCGTCGGGGATACGCCAGTAGCACAGCGCGTGCCGCGGTCGAAACCGTTCAAGAACGCGCGCTGGCGCCGTAGCCTCGAATCCGTTAGAACAGAAACAGGGTGTAACTGCCTTTTTGGCCGCAACTCCTTCCATCATGGACGGTCCTTCTTCCGCACCAACATCGACGCCTTCCCCGGCGCAATCGTCTCCCTCAACAGGAGATGGAGCACCGCAAGCGTCGTCCGCCACAGCGATGGGTCCGCCCGAGCCTCCGGTCGGGCCAACAGCGGGCGAGCGTGCCCTGCGATGGGGGGGAGGACTGCTCATTGCCGCTGTTATTGCAGGCACCGTATGGTACTTCGCCGGCCTCTTCATCTACCTCGTCGTCGGAAGCCTGCTGGCTTATATTCTGTCGCCACTGGTGGATCGCATCCAATCTACGGGGCTAACCCGGACCGCCAGCATCGGGGTGATGTTTGTGCTGGTTACTGCTGTGTTTGGCGTGCTGCTCACGTTCATCGTGCCGTTTCTTACGCAACAGGTCCGCGATCTTAGTCAACTGGTTTCTGTAGAGGCTGCGACCAACGCCGCTGCCTTTGTAGAGAGTTGGATCCGCCAGTTTGTGCCTATTGAGGCCGGGCGCATCGAAGAAACGATTCGCGAAACCGCACGGGCCCTCGCGGAGGGTGACCTAGTGGAAGGCGAACGCGTGGCCGATACGCTTGGATCGCTCGTATCGGTCTTTACAAACATCGCCTATGCCGTCGTAATCATCCCCTTCATCACGTTCTTCGTGCTCAAAGATGGGGTCGAGTTGCGTCGAAACATGATGCAGCTGGTGCCCAATCGCTACTTCGAGATCACGCTGGCCGTCATTGCAAAGGCCGAGGCCAGCCTCAGCCGATATGCACGGGCGCTGCTTCTTCAGTGCCTGAGCGTAGCCGCCGTAGCCTCAGTCATGCTCTGGCTGGTCGGACTCGAAAACGCACTGGCCATCGGCATTTTTGTTGGGGTGGCCAACATGATTCCGTACTTCGGGCCGTTCTTCGGGTTTTTGATAGGAACCGTGGTTGGCATCGCCCAAACGGGAGACCTCAGCCTGATTCCGGGCGTCGCCATTGCCATGGTGATCACACAACTGTCCGACAATATCTTCTTTCAACCGCTCATTTTCTCGCGCGCCGCCAAAACGCACCCGCTCGTCATCCTGTTTGTGGTGCTCATCGGCGCACAACTTGCCGGGCTCATCGGCATGCTTATCGCGATTCCGCTGACCACGATCGTACGCGTCATCGGTTCGCAGGTGTTGTGGAGCATCCGCAACTACCGTGTGTTTCGCCCGGGCGCCTGACGCGTAACCCATTCCGAACGAGAGGCCCAACATTCAACGCGTTTTTCGTGCATATTGGAAAGCGGTTGGTGGATACGCATGGCGCGCTTGTCTATATTGCCCCATAGCTCTGAACATCAACCGGACGCCTGTTTTCTGGATCATCAGCTGTTGCACATGACGCATCTTAACACCGACCTGGCTGCCCACCTTAACGATGCGGTGGCTGCCGTACGCGAACACACCTCCATGCAGCCCGAAATGGTGCTCATTCTGGGGTCTGGGCTGGGCGACTTGGCCGAGGAAGCCGAAGAGGCCACCGTCGTGCCGGCCTCTACCATCCCGCACTATCCGCAGTCTACCGTAGCTGGACACGATGGCCAGCTGGTGCTGGGTACGCTGGGCGGTACCGATGTGGTATTCGTGCAAGGACGTGTGCATGCCTACGAAGGGTATCCCGTGCATCGCCTCACATTTCCGCTGCAGGTGTGCCACGCGCTGGGCGCCGAACGGCTGCTGGTGACCAACTCGGCGGGCGGCGTCAACCGGACGTTCCAACCGGGGCAGCTCATGCTTATCACCAATCACATCAATCTGGCGTTTGCCGATCCGGGGCAAGGCCAACAGGTGGATCCGCGGCGAGCCGCCATAGAAGCGGCTCAGGCTGCGGGATCCGACACCGCCTCCACACTCCACACTGGATATTACGACTTGCAATGGGCGCATGAAGCGCAAGCAGTCGCCACGAAAGCAGGTGTGCACACCGCACAAGGCACCTATGCCTGGACGCGTGGCCCCTCCTACGAAACCAAGGCGGAGGTCCGCATGCTCGGGCGCCTGGGGGCCGATGCCGTGGGCATGAGTACCGTGCCCGAGGTGCTGCAAGCCCATGGGCTGGGTATGCAGGTGCTGGGCATCTCCACCATCACTAACTTTGCCGCTGGGCTGGGTCATGAGGTGCTCGAACACGATGACGTGTTGGAAGTCGGCCAGCAGGTGCGTGGCGATTTGCGGACGCTGGTACGGGCGATCGTAGAAAAGACGTGAGAATGCTGTTCGTCCGGTGCCTGGGCGAACCTTCCCGTTGCTTTGAGAATAGAGAGATAATCCCCAACCGCTTCCCGGCTTTTCCACACTTGTGCGCTTATGATCCCCGTCATCGATTATGCCGACCGTGCCGATCGTCTAGAGGCGGTGCTAAGTCGCAGCGCCTCTTTTAGCGACGATGTCGACGCGGCAGCACGCCGCATTCTGCACGCCGTCCAGACCGACGGCGACGCAGCCGTGCATCGGTTTACCGCTCAGTTTGACGGGGTAGAGGAGCTCACGCTCCGCGTACCAGCCTCCACACTTCAACAAGCCCTCTCTGATCTCGATGATGAACTGCGTCGCATCATGGAGGCCGCCGCCGACAACATCCGCCGGTTTCATGAGCGGCAGGGCCCCGATTCGTGGTTCCAAGACGATGGCGATGGGGTGCTTCTCGGGCAGCGTGTACAACCGCTGGAGCGAGTTGGGCTGTACGTGCCGGGCGGAACCGCAGCGTATCCCTCTAGCGTGCTGATGAACGCCATTCCGGCACAGGTCGCGGGTGTGCCCCACATCGCCATGGTCTCGCCCCCCCAATCCGATGGAACCCCGCACCCGCACATATTGGCCGCCGCCGCATCGCTTGGGATAGACCGAGTGTATGCCGTGGGAGGCGCCCAGGCCGTTGGAGCGCTCGCTTTTGGTACCGAAACCGTTGATGCCGTCGATAAAATCGTGGGCCCCGGAAATGCGTACGTGGCCGCTGCGAAGAAGCAGGTGTTCGGGCGCGTAGACATTGACTCGGTGGCCGGACCCAGTGAAATCGGAGTGCTGGCTGATGAAACCGCCGATCCGGCCTTCGTGGCTGCCGACCTGCTTTCACAGGCCGAACACGACACCCGCGCCTCGGCCATCCTGGTAACGCCGCATCGCCCACTTGCCGAAGCGGTGCACGACGAAATCGCCGAACGCGTGCCTACCCTGCCGCGTCAGTCTATTATCGAGGAAGCCCTGGCAACCTACAGCGCGTGCATCGTAACCGATACGATGGCGCAAGCAGTAGACATGATGAACGAATTAGCGGTGGAGCACCTTGAAATCATGGTAGACGAGCCATGGACGGTGCTCTCAGACATTAAGCACGCCGGAGCTATTTTCATGGGGCCATATTCGTCAGAGCCGGTGGGCGATTACTTTGCTGGCCCCAATCACGTGCTGCCCACCGGAGGCACGGCTCGCTATGCATCCGCATTGGGCGTGCCCGATTTTGTGCGCACACAGTCCATCATCCAGTATTCGGCCCGCCGACTGGCGCAAACCGGCCCCGACATCGTTCAGTTTGCCGAAGCAGAAGAGCTGCAGGCGCACGCTGATGCCATCCGGGCGCGCCTTGATCGCCTCGACTCCGCCTGACGTCCACTCGCCATTACCTTTGTTGCTTATGGATGCTCCTTCTGCCTCTGCTCCTTCAATTGATACCGTTCGCTCGCGCATCCGCTCGGGCGTGCGCAATGAACACCCGTACCTGGTAGGAGCCCCACCTAAAACCGAAGTCAAGCTCAACCAAAATGAGAGCCCGTACGACCTTCCGCCGGCCTTAAAAGCGGAGCTCATGGAAACGCTTCGCGATACGGCGTTTAACCGGTATCCAGCCGAGCAGCCGTGGGAGTTGGCTGCGGCTCTGGCCGAACACAACGACGTCGAACCCGAGCAGGTGCTCGTTGGCAACGGATCGAACGAGCTTACATATCTGTTCGGACTTACGTTTATCGAGCCCGGTACGCCTGTGGTGCTTCCAGCGCCCATGTTCTCGCTCTATGAGAAGGTGGCTCGTCTGTACCATGCCGACTTAACAACCATACCGCCGCGCGAGGATTTGCACTTCGATATTGATGCACTCGTGGAGGCGATTACAGCGACCGAGGCAGCCATGACGGTGCTTACCACGCCGAACAATCCCACCGGACTGGCGCTACCGCCCAGCGCTATCGAAAGGGTACTACAAGCGACCCCTGGTCTGGTCGTTGTGGATGAGGCTTATGTCGAGTTTAATGACTATCCTGCCGCCACGGAGCTACTCGATACGTATCCGAACCTTGTAATTTTGCGAACGCTGTCTAAGGCATTCGGGCTGGCCGGGCTGCGCCTGGGCTATCTGATGGCGCATCCGGAGCTGGTCACTGAGTTCATGAAGGCTCGACTGCCCTTCATGGTCGATCGGTTTTCGGAAGCTGTAGGACACGCCGTTCTAAACCGGCCAGACGTGCTTCAGGAGCGCGTTGATCAGATGCAAGAGAGCTGTGAGGAGCTTACCGAGGCATTGCAGGCCCGTCCCGATGTAGACGTCGTTCCATCCAGCGCTAACTTTGTGCTGTTTGCCCCTCGCTCTGCCGACTCAGATGCTGTACAAGAGGCATTGGCCGAGCGGGGCGTCTTGATTCGAAACATGGGTGGATACGAATCCCTAGGTGGTTATCTGCGTGTATGTGCAGGTACCGCAAGCGAGAACAAGGCATTTTTGGATGCGTTGAACGCTGTGCTCTAAAACGGCCCCGCCCTATAACACGTCGCGGCAATTGCGTTTTCTTTTTGTACTGACCGACTACGTTGTATAATGAACTTTATCCGGGTTAGAATAATTGGCCTGTCTACGAGCCCTTCAAGTGGAGGCGCCTATGCACTGGTTCTAGGCGAAGAAGAGGGCAACCGGCGACTGCCGATTATCATCGGGGCGTTTGAAGCCCAAGCCATTGCGTTGGAGCTGGAAAAGATCCAGCCCCCTCGCCCTATGACGCACGATCTGCTGCGCGACGCCTTTGATTCGATGCAGGCCGATGTGACCGAAGTGGTGATCGACGAATTGCGCGAAGGTACCTTCTTCGCCAAAATCCGTTATCAGCACAATGGCAACGAAGACAAGCTGGACGCGCGTCCGAGTGATGCCGTCGCCCTGGCTGTTCGGGTTGATGCACCGATCTTCGTGGCTCCGGAAGTGCTCGATGAAGCAGGCATTGTGGCCGATGAGGAAGGAAGCGTGTCGGCCCTCGCCTCCTCTGAAAGCGAAGAGGCCGAGCCCGATCAAAGCGCTACCCCGCTAGAGCGTATGGAAAAACAGCTCGATCAGGCCATCGAAGAAGAAAACTACGAACGAGCCGCTGAGCTACGCGATCAAATCGAGCAGCTTAAGAGCGAACAAAGTCAGAACTAACGCGACCTGCTTGCCTGGTCCTCTGAAGCTTCGTGGCTACCCCGCGAAGCTTCTTTTTTATCGCTAGTGTGTGTTGCACCACAAGTACAGTTCATCTTCTCACCCACCGGACCGCACCGCTTATGTCTGCATCCCTCCCTGAAACCGCTGAACGATGTTTGCCCTGGACGGCCCTGGAAGCAATGCCTGACCTGGCGGCAGATTATGTGACCGGTGCAGGAACAGCTCCGTCGTATTTTCCGCTTGACCGCACCAAGCTTAAAGACCGACACAGAGCTGTTGAGGCGGCCGCTGCTCGTCCGCGTGATCGGAGCACCCTTGCGGATGTGCTTGCCGAGCAAAATAAGCGGTGGGGCGCCACAGAGGCGACTCTTGCCAACATAGAAGCACTGCGCGATGAAAACACCGTGGCGGTGGTATCTGGGCAACAGGTTGGGCTCTTTGGGGGACCGCTCTACACGCTCTACAAAACGCTTACAGCTATCGTGTGGGCGAAGCAGTTAGAAGCTGATACCGGACGCACAGTCGTTCCGGTCTTCTGGGTGGAGGGCGAAGATCATGACTTCGAAGAAATTGCGCATACTACCGTCTTACAGCGCAATGCACCGGTGTCTCTCGCTTATGCGCCCGACGATGTGCCGACAGGACCCGTGGGGCCACACACATTAGGTGCAGCGATTGAAGACCCGCTCCAGGCGCTCGATGAAGCCCTTCCGCCTTCTGACTTCAAGCCTTCGGTCTTTGGAGCTATTGCAGAAGCATACACGTCGGAGGCGACTCTTGAGGATGCATTTGCCCGGCTTATCACCACGTATTTTGGCAATACAGGGCTGGTTCTTATCAACCCAGACGACCGCCGTCTCAAAGCGCTGGTGCGTCCGCTCATCCAACATGACATGGCCACCGGACACCAGGCCGCACAGGCGGTAGAAGAAGCCGGCTCCGCCCTCGAGTCCGATGGATACCATGCCCAGGTGCATGCGCGTCCCACCAACTTTTTCTGGATGGAACCGGATGGTAGGTACGCCATCGATGCGAACGAGGACGGCACCTACACGCTTCGCCACGACGGACGCACCTGGACGCACGACGAAATTACAGCCCGTATTGAAGCGCATCCGGAGCGGTTTAGTCCGAACGTCGTCACGCGTCCGCTTGTGCAAGACCAACTCCTGCCCACCGCGGCATACGTGGCGGGGCCGGGTGAGATTTCGTACTTTGCGCAGTACCAGGGGGTGTACGCATGGGCCGATATGCCGATGCCGCTGATTGTGCCCCGTGCCAGCATGACGCTTGTGGAGGGCAAGGTGCGCAAGGTGCTAACCAAGTACGATCTGTCAATTGCAGATCTACAGCAGGATGTCGAGCAGCTTTTCCAGCAAGAGGTGCGCCGCAGCATGGACGTAGATATCGACGCGGCGTTTAAGGAGACGTCTACACGTATCCACAAGGCTATAAACGATTTAAAGCCTAAAGCTACGGAGGTGGATGATACGCTGGGTCGCTCGGTAGAAGCTACACGAGCTGCTTTTGTGAACGAACTGAACGACTTGGAGCATCGGGTGCTGCGTGCCGAAAAACGGCAGCACGATGAACTTCGCGCCCAACTCGAAAAGGCGTACGCCAACCTCTTTCCACAGCGCGGGTTGCAGGAGCGGACCGTAAACGCGGCTTACTTTTTGAATAAGTACAGCCTGGATCTAATCGACACAATTCAGGCCCAGATCGATCCGTTTGACCCCTCACACTGCATCATTGATTTATGAGTACGCTGGCAACGTCGTTTAGTCCACTTGTAGAACACGCTATTGAACTTGCCTCGGAGTGGCACAACGACTGCTACCGAAAAGGGCGATGGCGAGAGGAGCCGTTCGATCAGCCGGAGCCGGTGCGGGTGCCTGTAATTGCACATCTTTCGGCGGTGGCTATGGCGGTGGCACGTGCAGAGTGGCCGGCCCAGGTGGTTGCTGCTGCGTATCTCCACGACATCATTGAAGATCCGAATGCACATGGCGAGCGCATGACAGCCGATCGGCTTCGCACGCTGATTGGCAATGAAGTGACGGCGCTCGTGGAAGACGTAACCGAGCCTAAGCTAAACAACGAGGGCGAAAAGCTGCCGTGGCGGGTTCGTAAGGAAGCGTATCTCGATCATTTACAGGCCGCCAATCCGGGTGCTCTGGCCATCAGTCTGGCCGATAAGCACCACAACGTGTGGACGATGAACCAGAGCCTGGATGCAGGGATCGACATTTTCTCGGATGGGCCCAATCGCACTGCTTTGAGCGCCGGACCGGAGCAGCAGACGTGGTTTTTGCAGTCGGTGCTTGCCTTTGCATCCGATGTTGATGACGAACGTCTGGTACCGCTGCGCACCGGACTTGCGCAGGAATGCGAGCGCTTGCAGCGACTTACGGCATAGCGTAGTGCTTTGTCACACCTGAAAGTTAGGGTCCGAAATTGTCATCGCGAGGAGGGAGCCCGGCGACTGACGCGGCGCTGTGAGCGCTAGCGAACGAGTACTCCTGGGGTGCGATCTCATGCCGTTGATTGGGCAGCTGCATCCGGTCTGATAGCATGAGATTGCGTCGCTGCGCTCGCAATGACAAGATTGTGAGTTATTCTCGGTACGTTAGGTGGCCATGCGTTACCCGAAGATTGACCTGTGACACAGCAGTAAGTGAAGTCACGTGTCAATATTGGAGTTCAAGAGGGAGTGACAGCCTGCCCGATGATGATAACAAAACATCTGTCCTCTCGTGGCGATGCACAACAGGCATGACCTATAGTCTCTCTGCGTCGCCACGCTTGCCGGGACGCTCCAGCATCCCTAATCCACCACCTGGTTTCTTTACCTCGGGGGGTTACGTTAGACGCAGAGCGTCCATTCGTCCGTCGCGACGCAGAGCATCGCGACGAGGGTTCAAGGAGGTTCGGTACGCTAGGGGAACATGCGTTACCCAAACATTGACCTCTGACAGAACAGTAGTAAGCAAGCCGCGACGAGATACCGCGCTTACTTTCCATCTACTGCCCCACGCGCCCTTCCTCGGGCGATGACGCCTTGGCGTAGCGGCGACGCGGAATACGCCCAGCCCGGTACGCCAGGCGTCCGCCCTGCAGGCCGTGGCGGATAGCGCGGGCCATATAGACCGGGTGCTGAGCTTCGGCGATGGCGGTATTCAGCAGGATGCCGTCGTAGCCCAACTCCATCGCCTGGGCCGCGTCGCTGGCCGTGCCAATGCCCGCATCCACAATGAGCGGCGTATCGGGCAGGAGTTCGCGGATGATGCGTAGGTTGTACGGGTTTACGATCCCCATGCCGCTACCAATGGGAGCCCCCAGCGGCATCACCGCGGCACAGCCCAGGTCGGCCAGCTTGCGGCACGTGATGGGGTCGTCATTGGCGTAGGCCAGCACGGTAAAGCCATCGTCGACCAGCGTTTTCGCGGCCTTCAGCAGCTGCTCCACATCCGGCATCAGCGTTTCGTCATCGCCGATCACCTCCAGCTTGATGAGGTCGGTGTCGAGCGCCTCGCGCGCCAGATTGGCAACGAGCACGGCTTCGCGCGCTGTGTAGCAGCCCGCCGTGTTTGGCAAGATCGTGTGTCCGCCCCGCTTGAGCAGATCGAGATGGCTCTCGGGTGCGGGGCTTTCCACATTCACGCGCCGAATAGCAACCGTCACCATGTCGGCCCCCGAGGCGGTGATCGCGTCGAGCATCACCTGCGGATTGGGATAGCCGCTGGAGCCGATCATGAGTCGCGAGGTAAGCGTGTAGTCGCCGATTGTGAGCGCATCGGCGTCGGGGTCAAATTCTGTGGAGGGCGTGGCAACGCCATTCGCATCCGCCATAGCAAAAGGGGATAAGTGCAGGAAAAAGAAAAGGGGGATGTGCAGGTCAGCCGCCCTGGAGCGCCTGGATGACTTCTACTTCGTCGCCATCCTGAAGGGTGGTGTCTGCCCACTCCTCCCGGCGCACCACGTCCTCATTGATCGCCACGGCTACGCCCTGCGTATCGCTGTCGATGTCGAGGGCTTGCAGCACCTCGGTAAGCGGATGCGGCGGCGTGATGGGGCGGCGTTTGCCGTTGAGTTGGATGTGAGCAGCGGTATCGGTACTCATGGTGTGGGGACGGTTGGCGAGTGCAAACGGGATGGCAAAAACGGTTCGATCCAATCGGAGGTTTCTCCGTCCAGGAGCTGGCGGGCCATTTCTTGGGCGGTAATAGGCGTAAGCAGGATGCCGTGGCGATAGTGACCGGTGGCGCACCAGATGCCGGGATCGCCCGAGGGGCCGAGAAGCGGGGCGTGGTCGCGGCTGGCGGGGCGGAGTCCGGCCCACGTGTCATCGACGGGCAGGTCGTAGATGCCGGGCACCACCTCCCAGGCGCCTTCCAGAATGTCGTAGAGGCCGCCGGCGGTAACGGTCGTATCGAAGCCGCGCTCTTCGCTGGTGGCGCCAATGACGAGGCGTCCGTTGCTTTTGGGTGCGAGATACGCATCAGGCCCACGAATGACGTGCGAGAGTTCAAAAGCGCCCTGCATGGTGCACTGCAGCATCTGCCCTTTGACGGGACGCACCGACGGCGTATGTTCGGGCGTCCAGCCGTCCAGTTCGCGCGACCACACGCCCGCCGCCACCACAACGGCCTGTCCAGTCAACACATTGCCATCGGTCAGGCGGATGCGGGGCGCGTCCTCATCCGGATGGATGGCCTCCACCTCGGTATGCTCGTGCAGGGTGCCGCCTGCCTTTGTGAAGGCGGTGCGTAGCGCATCCACCAGAAGCCGGTTGTCGACCTGATGGTCCATCGGCGCGTGGATAGCGGCGGCGAGGCGGGGCGCCAAAAATGGCTCAATCTCACGCGCCTCAGCCCCCGAGCACCACGTTACGTTCAGGCCGTGCTCTTTCTGAAAGTCGTACAGGCGGCGCAGCGCCTCCTCGCTGTCGGGGTCGTCGGCCACGATCAGCGTGCCGTCGTCGCGGTAGTCGACCGGCATGTCGGCTGCAGATTCGAGCGCATCGACGAAGGCAGGCCATCGGCGCAGGCTTTCGCGGCTCAGGCGGTAGAGATCCAGCTCCTCGAAGCCGATCTCGGCGTCGGGCGCAAGCATCCCCGCAGCCTGCCACGACGTGCCTCGTCCGGCCCGGTCGCGCTCTACGAGCGTAACGGGCGCGTCGCGCCGCGCGAGCGTCCAGCCAAGGGCCAGCCCAATGGTGCCACCACCAACGATCAGATAGGGAGAGCCGGACATTGCAGAATGAGTGCGTGATGATCTATATATGGATCGTTTGCACGCACAAGGCGGTGCGTAAGTTTGTGTTCTTTCGTTGTGATTGGGTTGATATGGATCGGATTTGGACTCCATGCTGAGGGATCAGCGGTGCAGCGCCTGTTGGAGCCAAGAGATAATTGCATCAAGGTCGGTCTGCCCGCCATCGAAGTAGCGTTGCAGCATCGTGCCGTAGAGCAGGCACAACACAGGCAGGGCGTCGTCCGGACCGACGATAGCCTCCATCATCTCCAGTGTTTTTCGTCGAGACAACTGCATGTTTTCGTCTTGACGTACATCGGCTGGTGTCATGTCACGCAGGTAGTCGACCAACAACGACAGTTCGCCGGAAAAGTCACGCTCCATTTCTTCGAGGATCTGCCGCACTGCCTTAGCCTGGTCTTCTGGAGAAGCCTCCTCGGGCAGATCGTGGACACGAGCACTTTCAAGGCTGGTTGATGTGACGTAGTCGGTGCACGCTGCAAAGAGTGCTTCCTTGCTCGGGAAGTAATGGTAGAGTGCGCTTTTGGACACCCCGAGCTCGTTGGCGATCTGCCGCATGCCAAGGCCCTGATATCCGTGTTCTCTAAACACAGGAGCCGCCCGGGCAGCGAGTTCTTTTCGGTAGGCGTCGTGGTCTACTTGCTTGGGCATAGTCGGTGGGTTGATGATTTGTTCACGTATCATCACTTGACAGTGAGTCTGCTGGATTGTTTTTATAGACCGATCGGTCTAAATAAAATTCTCGATGGCATTATGAATCATGTGTTGGTAGCAGGCGCAACTGGATATCTTGGGCGTCATCTGGTAGATGAATTGAAGCGTCGCGGATATTGGGTGCGCGTTCTTGTTCGGCGCGAAGAGCAGGTTGAACAGTTTAGAGACGTCGCCGATGACATCTTTCTCGGGCAGGTGACGCGTCCGGAGACGTTACATGGCGTAGCAGAAGGGTGTGACACGGTGTTTTCCTGTGTTGGCATCACCCATCAGAAAGACGGGTTTACCTACGAGGATGTCGACTACCAGGGCAACGTTCACCTTCTTCGCGAGGCATTAGCTGCAAACGCACAGCGGTTTGTCTACATCTCCGTCTTTAGCGGCAGGCAGATGCGACATCTTGCCATGGTTGATGCGAAGGAGCGCTTTGTGGATGTGTTACAAGAGGCATCCCTTGCGTCAACGATTGTGCGTCCCACGGGCTTTTTTGTAGACTTCGATGTGATGCTGCAGATGGCCAAGCGCGGGCGGATTTTTCTTCTTGGAGATGGAACGCAGCAGCTTAATCCGATTGGCGGGAGCGATCTGGCCTATGCTGTGGTGGAGGCAACTGAAGATCAACGGGCTGAAATCGAGGTGGGAGGACCGGAAGTGCACACGCTAGACGAGGTTGCCGAGATGGCTTCCGAGGCGGTTCAAACAACACCCAGGGTCTGGCACATTCCTTTGAGACTGGCCAAGTTGGTCCGGGCCCTGCTTCGCATCGTCACACCTGTCAGTTTCTACGGACCCATTGAGTTTTTCGTTGAAGCGGCGTCTGCCTCGATGAAAGCTCCGCCGTATGGGCACGAGACGCTGAAGGCTTATTTTCGGCAGCGCGCAGGCTAACAAATTACAACCACCTATATGGTGACGTCCCCTCATAGTAAACAGTAGAACGTACCGTTATGCAAAAACAAGAAAGGCATCCCGTTGAGTGGGCTGTTCCACCGCTCCGATCAGGCATACGCGGAGCCATCGACCGGTTTATTGGTCCGGGCGCAACTCCGGCTGAACAGTGGTTACAATTCGCTCCGGCGTTAATAGGGGCGTTTCTTGCGCCCGCCTATGCGATTTTGACAGGTCACGACTGGGGGATACTGCTGATACTACTCAGTGCTATTTTTGCCATTGATCTGGTCGGTGGTGTAATCACCAATGCTACCTCTGCGGCCAAGCGGTGGTACCATCGCGCCGAGCAAGGAAAGTGGGCGCATCTGCAGTTTGTGGCTCTGCACGTGGTACATGTGCTTCTTGTAGCGTGGTTTTTTCGGGAGGCGGATTGGATCTACTTTGCCGTTGTGTCCTCTTTTTTACTCATCGCAGCGTGGATTATTTTAAGCGCACCCTTGTACCTCCAGCGCCCGGTAGCCTTTATGCTTTTTGGCGTAGGGTTGCTGATTGGTATGTACGGATTTGCTCCGACACCAGGCCTTGAGTGGTTCCTCCCGTTTTTCTTTTTGAAGGTGTTGGTGTCGCATCTGGTACAGGAAGCGCCATATCAGCCTGCTGCCACGGTATGAGGGTGCGAGGCTGGAGGGGCACCCCCGCTACGCCACCGCAAACACCTCGGCCAACTCAACAGAAATGTCGAGGTTGGGGGCGGTGACGGTGCCGTCGGCGTAGGTGGTTTGCTGCATATCGCCGTGGTACACGGTGATGGTGCGCAGCTGCGGCTGCACCAGCCAGCACGACTGCACGCCCTCGCCCAGCAGAAACCGAATCTTGTCGATGAGCACCTGCACGCCCTGGGGCGGCGACGCAATCTCAACCGCGAGAAGTGGCGGCTCGGTCATCCGAACCTCGTCTTGCGAAAAGTCGAGATCAAGCTCTCGATACACAGAAATGTCTGGCGTCACATCACGGTCTGAGAGGCGCACAGACAACTCACTGAGGGCCTGGTACGTTGGACGGAACTGGCCCAAAGCAATGGTGAGGTTCGTTTGGACCAGGCTGTGCAGTTTGCTTGGCATCGGCTTGCCTCGCTCTCGTTCGTAGTCGGACAGGGGGGGAGCAACGTCGGGCGTCTCCATGGCAGTCAGCAGGGGTAAGGTGAGGAGAAGTCCTCTATTTGTGCATTGTATGAATGGAAGGCGGAAAAGTGTCTTCTTTGGTCCTGCCGAAGGGCGTCCTTCCAAACGGATCGCTGGGCGTGTGCTATCGTTATCTATGAGCGTTTTTTTGTTGCTCAAGATGATTGATCTTTTCTATGCCGCGCCCTTCGCTTTGTATTGCTGGTGCCGGACTCGCGGGTGCCTGTGCCGCTTTGTATCTATCGGATGCGTATGACGTGCATCTGATCGAAGCCAACGAGGCCGCTTCGGGAGCGTCGGGCGCAGCGGCGGGGCTGGTGAATCCGCTGATGGGGCGGCGCGCTAAACTGACGTGGCGGGCTTCTGAAGCGTGGGCTGCCCTTGAAGAGACCGTCGCCCGCGCACGGGCAAAGCGCACGTTCGACAGCCGCGGCGTGCTGCGCCCCACCACCGAACCAAAGCAGGTGCGCTTTTTCAAGCAGGCCGCGTCAGAGCATCCCGCATGGTGTGACTGGTGGACAGCCGAGAAACTGGCGTCGCGCTATCCGTCCGTACAGGCCCACGACGGTGCGCTCTGGCTCCCGAAGGGCGGTGCCGTTGATGTGCCCGCTTTTGTGCGTGCTGTGCTAGTGCGCGCTCGGGCTCAGGGCGCTACCTATACCCCGTTCACACGGCTTACGGGTTGGACCGCGCACGACAACCACGTGGATGTTCATACCGAGTCGGGGGGCTCCAAGGCTACCCACCGATACGACTACCTGATGTGCTGTGTGGGGCAGGGCTATCCGGAGTTGTCTGTACTTGCTCCGCTGGAGCTGCACGGCATCAAGGGGCAGACGCTCACAGTGCAGTGTACAGAAGATGCTCCTTCGGGACTGCCCCCGCTCTCCGGCCGGGGCTACGTGGTGCCAGATGGCGACCGCTGGGTGCTGGGCAGCTCATACGAGCACACGTTCGACGACTTGCGCCCCTCGGAGGAAGCCACCCAGCGCATTCTCAAGAAAACCGGGTCGATGCTTCCAGCGCTGAAAGAGGCTACCGTACATGACATTGCAGTGGGCGTGCGCGTGAAGCATGATCCCACCAATCTGCCGCTGGTCGGGCCATTTCAACACCGGCGCACCTGGGTGTTTGTCGGACTTGGGTCGAAGGGACTGCTAACCGCTCCACTGATTGCACGTCGCCTTCCGCAGTGGATGAGAGAGTCGCATCGGATTCCGGCTGCGGTTCGGGTACCGCGCCAGTTGCTCCCGAACTCGTGGTCGCCAACGCCACAGTAGCTGTTCTGCATGAGGGGAACTGTGGGAGGTGCGCAGCTCACAACATATGACGGCCCGCTGCCAGTGTAACAGCGAGCCGAAACTGCGTGAATCTGACTGCGATACGTTCCTGCGCTATGCGCGTCCGCGGAGCATGCCATGCCAGTACATCTGCGGCAGGCCATATGCCTTGAGCGCATACATGCTGTAGCGTTCTTGGCTGGTATCGAACGAGAAGCTCGGGTCCGGTTCGTTGTTGTAGTCGAACTCGGCTAGCACCAGCTTGCCGTATCCGGTAACAAGCGGACATGACGCGTAGCCGTTGTACTCCTTCGGATCCGTGATGTCGCCCTCGTGCATGAGCTGCAGAAGGTTGGTCACTACAGTCGGGGCCTGCTTGCGCACGGCGGCACCCGTCTTGGCGTTGGGCGTGCTTCCGGCATCGCCCAGACTGAAGATATTGTCGTAGGTGGTGTGTTGTAGCGTGTGCTTATGCACATCCACCCAGCCCTCTTCGTTGGAGAGCGGACTCTCCTTAATAAAGTCGGGGGCGCTCTGCGGCGGGGTCACGTGCAGCATGTCGTACGAGACAACCTGCTCGGCAGGGGCGCTGTCGCCGCCGGTGGTGCGGAAGACCGCTTCGTTGCGGTTGGGACGAATCTCGATGAGTTCGTTGTAGAGGTTCACGTCGATGCCGTAGCGGTCGACGACCTTACGGAGCGTGCGCGCAAACTTCTCGACGCCGAAGATGACCGTACCGGGCGTAAAGAACTGCACCGACACGTCGTCGAGGATGCCCCGCTTGCGCAGGTGGTCGGCGGTCAGGTACATGATCTTCTGCGGGGCGCCGCCACACTTGATGGGCGTAGCCGGCTGCGTAAACAGCGCCGTATCGCCGGGCTGTAGCTTCTGCATGACGTCCCATGTGTCTTCGCAGTACTCGTAGGCGTAGTTGCTTACCACGCCCGAGCTGGGGTCTTCGATCGACTCGGCGAGTCCGGGCACGGCGTCCCAGTCGAGCTGCAGACCTGGAGCAACAACCAGGTAGTTGTATGCAACGGTTTCTCCGTTGGCAGTGGATACCGTGTTGGCCTCCGGATCGAAGGTAGTAGCGGCATCCTGAATCCACGTTACGCCTTCAGGGATGAACTCGGCCATGGGGCGTTCAGAGATCTCCTTGTCGAAGACCCCGGCGCCCACGAGCGTCCAGATAGGCTGGTAGTAGTGCGTGTCGGAAGGTTCGATGATCGCGATGGATTCGGGGGCGCGGCCGGACTGCTGCAGCTGAGCGGCTACCGTGATTCCGGCCGTGCCACCGCCTACAATAACGACATCGTACTGGTTGGATGTACTCATAACGTATCAGGTTGAATGCTGAAAGGGTGCGACAGAGGAAGTTACGATTGCAGTTTGCGCCCAAAGTGTTTGCCAAACATGGTGAGGAACCCAAGCGCCCGCTGGGTATCAGGGTCGCGGAACGCCTTAAAGAGTCCCCAGAGTCCGATTTGAGGCGGTTCGGCTCCGCATTCTTGCCGGCATTCAGCGAGCGCGTCGCCCGCCTTGCCGACAACGGAGACCGCATCGGGGGCAAGGATGCCTGAGTTTTTGAGCGTTTCAAATTCGTCGGAGGCTACGAAGGCACTAAGTTCGCTTACGGCTTCGGCGCTACGGCGCAGGACTAGTTCAGGGTCGTGGCCGGCGGCTTCAGCAGCACGGTAGGCATCATCGAACATATCGACCATCATGTTGGCCATGCCCGGTGCCTGGTCGGCAAGGTCGATAAGCTGATCAATATCGTCCATGCGGTTCATGAGCCGCGTGAGCGTATCGACCGTTTCAGGCGCAGTGAGACGCTCGGTAAGCTGCAGTGCGAGCTGCATCCGCTCGTCGAGGTCCACGCCATGCGCTTCAGCCGTACGATAGGTGTCGTCAACCATATCGGTGACCATATTGGCGGCCTGAGGCGCCTGGTTGACTGCGGTAGCAAGACCGTCGACCGCTTCCTCGATGGTGTCGAGTCGGTCTAAGATGCGGTGTAGCGCTTTCGTAGTCTGCGGATCGTTGAGGCGCTCCTCAAGCGAGGCTGCGCCGTTAGTAGAAGGAGCAGATGTACTCATGGCATCAGGGAGATCTAAGTAGGAGCGTGTGAAAAAGAGGCGTTCGGTAAAAGCGCTTCCGGGTCGAAAGCAACCGTATGAATAAAAAGCGGTAGTGCGGTAGGAGAAATAGGGGGACCCAGTGGTCAGAATCAGGGCAACGTGGCATGCGCCATCAGACTATCGGGCACGAACACAGCGTAGAGACCGCGCAGGTCGCCGGGCTCAAATCCGTATGCACGGTCGTCAGGATAGCCTTTTTTTACGAAGTCGGGGCGGTCGGCTTCGGCGCCGTGACATGCCAAACAGGTTTCTTCGACCGTGATGCGCTGAAAGAACCGTTGTCCCGAGGTTCCATTGAGGACCGTGGTTTCGTGCCACACGTGATTCAGGTCTGGGTTTTCATCAAAGCGTTCGTATACGGTGCGCGCCTCATCATCGAGGGTATGGTCGGGGTTGCGATTCCGGTCGGCCAGTTGTTGCACGACCCATCCGTTTTCGTGAGCCATCTGCTGCGCCTGGCGTCCAACCGGCTGACACACCTCTGCAAAGGTTGATTGGTCAACGGCTTTCGGATCATCGATCTGCTGGGCAAGTCCCGAGCGCATGGCATCGAGACGTTCTATCTGCTCCTCAACCTGTGCTTGAACCGGAGAGCGGTCGTCGGTCTCCGTGTTGGCATTGTCGGTACATGCAAGAAGCAGAAACGGGGCTGCTACGAGCAAAAATATCCCTATTGATTGTAGCCAACTAGATGAAGCAGGGAAATTTGTTGAGCCCATAGTACACCAGTCAAAGAGAGAATTCAGGCACGCGTCAGAGGACGGCTTCTCGTTGTATCCTCATAATGATGTAATTACAAGTGATTGTAACTACAAGAGTGGGTGTTGTTTCAGGCGCTGTCTACAAAGCTGTCTACAAAAAGTCATCGCGGTTCATCTGAGAACGCACTGTATGCCGTGAGCCTCCATAGTTTTGGCTGCTTGACAGGCCCTTTCAGTATATTAGAGCAAGCGGCTTGGGGAGGCTAACGTTCGAAAAGACGTTCACAGATATGGTCAAAGAGGGGGGAGATGAAGTGGGGCAGAGGCCCGTGGAAGACATGAAACGCCTTCGTTCGCCTCCATATTGTTTAACTGTTTAGGGGTGACATTCCACGCAGAATCGCGGTTGAGACTGCTAATTCGGGTGAAATCCGTACGGTTCAGGGAAGCAGATCTCTAACAGAGACAGCGTTCTCCACCATAGGAAGTGAGACAGGTTCGCCAGCGTTGAAGGTATGCTTTGTGCCGTAGCAGTCGGACTGCGGATTGGTGTAGACCTCCAGGCACGTATCTGGCAGGTTCACGATCCAGTAGGTGGGGATGCCGTGACTGGCGTACAACTGCTGTTTCGTTGATCGGTCAAACGAGAGCGATGCATCGGCGACTTCGACCACCAGGATAGCGGTCGTGGGGTGCGCATCGACAAAATCGCGCGGCTTGCCTTCGATAATTGCGAGGTCGGGCTCGGGTTCGGAGTGTGAGCCAAGCGCAAGAGGAAGTTGAACGCGAAAGAGAAATGTGCTTGTGTCGTACCGAGAACGAAGGGCTGCATCCGTTAATGTGAGTGCAGTAGCATGACGGCTGTTCTGTGGGCTCATGGTGCAGATCTGGCCATGAATGAGTTCGGTGGAGGTGTCCGGAGATAAGATCGTGGTCTCGGCGAGTTGCTCGTACTGCGTGCGGGTCCACCGCATGGGTTCGGGCATGCCGGAAGAAGTGCGCTGGGAGACGTTACGCTTGGTATCGGAAGCAGAAGCAACGGCAGTAGACATATCCCGGGATCCCCTGAAAAAAGTGTTAGGCAGCGAGATTGTATGGATGTAATATGAACGTGCGATACAGAAGTGCCCACTCTTTGTCGTTAGGTGTGCATCACCTGCTTGATGAAGGCATCTGTATCCTCTAAGCTATTGAGCAGTACGTGCGGTTGATGCGAAGCGAGGTCGTCGCGGGTGGAGTGGCCGGTGCATACGGCGACCGAGAAGGCGCCAATGCCACGTCCGCAGCGGATGTCGTTAGGCGTATCGCCAATGATCACTACATCGCTGCCAATGTAGGAGCGTCCGGTGTGCGTCTTTGCCCGTTGCACGGCCTTGGAGGGCAGTTCATGGCGTTTGGCGTGGTCGCATCCAAACGCGCCGAACGGAAAGTGGTGGTCTAGCCCGACCGCCTTCAGCTTCCAAAAAGCCATCGACCGGATGTTTCCTGTGAGCAAGGCAAGCTGTACCTCGGAGTGCTGGGCAAGCGTGACAAGAAGGTCGGGGACGCCCGGGAGCAGTTCAACGTCATCGGGGGCCACATCGGAAAGGACTGTAGATTCGTATGCATCCAGTGCCTGTTGGATGGTGCGATCTATAGGCGGAATATCGTTGGTCTGCAGGATCTCACGCATAATGGCAAGGTCGGTGCGTCCGCCAAACGAAATGCCCGCTGTCGTGACCGGTTTCCCGAACGTATCACTCAGCGCCTGCTCAATGCCTCGGCGTCCGGTGCCGTTGGCGTTAAGCAAGGTGCCATCGATATCAAACAAAAGTAGCTTCATAGCATCTAGGAGGCGATGAGGGTATAGAGGCGTCTAGGTCCAATATACATGTATTGCGTTCGAAAGCGACTGATCGTGGGAAGCTGTTAAGTCATTGTAACACGGATTACACATCGGAGCTACGCACCATGTGTCCTTTAATAGCAGCAGGGATGATATGATCGGTCACAATACGCTGCACGTCGCGTCGGTGCGATCGTCCGCCTGCCCCTGTCGGATCAGACGTGATTGCAATGGTAAGCTCCAGGCTGGGCACCACGTACAGGTATTGCCCGCCGAAGCCCCATCCATAGTAGGTGGGATGGCCGTGAATGTCATCGGTAAACCACCCATATCCGTATCCAGCGCCGCTCCAGCGCGATTCAGCGCGGGGCGTCCAGGATGTTTGAATCCACTCATTGGAGACCACTTGCATGCTGTCTACCAGGCCCCTGTTTCGGTACATCTCCCCAAATGCGACAAGCCCGCGCGGCGATACACGCATGTCGTTGCCTCCAAAGTAGATGCCCTGCGGATCGGTAGGCCACTGCGGCAGTCGGATCCCTAAGGGATCAGCCAGATACGATCGGGCAAATGCCCAGGTGCTCTGGTCCGTAGCCTGCGTGAGGATGGCCGAAAGCAAATGCGTGTTTCCCGTGCTATAGCGCCGCTCGGTGCCAGGATCCGACTGCAGTGGACGCTGTAGTGCGTTACGAACCCAGTTGTTAGTTGCAACCCACGCGCCATAGTTGCTTCCCGATGTACGTTCCAATCCGGACTTCATGGCCAGCAGGTGGCCTATGGTAATGTCACGCTTTCGTGGGTCATCGTTGCTTGTCAGATACTGCTCAAAGAATGGAGCGATGGGCTGGTCAGGGCCCTCCAGGTACCCCTCGTCGATGGCAATGCCGATAAGGGCCGACAAGATGGTCTTCGACACGGACTTGACGTTCACCGGTGTATCCAGGCTGGGGCCGTTGAAGCGGTGCTCAGCTTCTGCATCACCATGGCGAGCTACGATCAGGCCATGTAGCGCTGAAAGGTCCTCAGCAGCGGCAACGGCGTCTGCCATGTGTGTGCTATCCAGCCCTACGGTGGTGGCGGCGGTCGTGTCGGGATCAGGATCTGCATCGCGGTCTTCGGTGGGCGATTGGCATCCTATGCCGAGCAGGAGGAGCATCCAGATAAGCCCAGAGGCGATATACCGCATGCGAGTCAGTAGGTGGGTAGAGGATCAGGACGTATGACTGTTGTAACACAGAAACGGCTTTTCCGGCGTATGGGATTCAGTGTGCACGGTGCTTTTGATGACACCATACCAAGATGCTGTAACATGTGAGCATTCCCATACCGTTTGGGGCTCTCGTTTTGGGCAGGTTCTGCACTCAATCACGCTTCATAGAGCACGTGCGCTGCTTCATGCAACTGCCTGCATCACCATTCGTTGAGAGGGACGTGCACTCGTTTCCTCCGTTGTAGCTGAATCTGTTCCGCCGTTTATGCCCCAGACCGAATCCATCTCCCTGCATGAAACCGCCCGCAAGCGGTATCTCAACTACGCCCTTTCGGTGATTACCAGCCGTGCACTGCCCGATATCCGAGACGGACTGAAGCCAGTGCAGCGCCGCATCCTGTATGCGATGTTTACCAATCTGAATCTCTACCCCGATGGACGCCATCGCAAAAGCGCGACCATTGTGGGGGAGACGATGGGAAAGTACCATCCCCACGGCGACACCGCCATCTACGATGCGATGGTGCGTATGGCGCAGGACTTTTCGTTGCGGGCCCCGCTGGTGGATGGCCACGGTAACTTTGGCTCGCTCGATGGCGATAATCCAGCAGCCATGCGGTACACCGAGGCCAAGCTGCAGCCGCTGGCGATGGAGCTGCTCACCGAGTTGCGCCGCGATACGGTGGAGTACCGCGACAACTTCGATGGGACCCTCACCGAGCCCGTTGTGCTGCCCGCGCGGGTGCCTAACATGCTGGTGAATGGTGCCAGCGGCATTGCGGTGGGCATGGCCACCAACATTCCGCCCCACAACCTGGGGGAGGTGGTGGATGCGTGCTTGCATCTGATTGATGCGCCTGAGGCCGATGGTAGCGCGCTCTGGCAACACGTGAAGGCGCCTGACTTTCCCACCGGAGGGTGCATCCTCAATACCGAAGAGGAGCTACAGGAGATCTACACCACCGGCAAGGGCACCATCGACATGCGGGGCAGTTACCGCATGAAAGGCAAGACGCGGGCGATCATCGAGTCGGTGCCGTACGGCGTGGATAAGAGCAGCATCGTAGAGTCGATTGCCGACCACATCGCGGACGAAAACGTGCCGCAGCTGTCGAACGTGCGCGACGAATCGACCGACGATGTGCGCATTGTGCTTGAGCTGAAGCGCGGCGCCGATGCCGAAGCTGCGATGGCGTATCTCTTCAAGCACACAAAGCTGCAGCATCGCTTCCACGTCAACATGACGTGTCTGGTGCCGACCGAGCGCGCCGATGTGGGCACGCCCGAGCGGGTCAATCTGAAAACGATCTTGCGCCACTTCCTTGATTTCCGGATGGAGGTGGTGGAGCGGCGCCTTGCGCACGAGCTCGACAAGCTGGAGCAGCGTATCCATCTGCTCGAAGGCTTTGAGGTGATCTTCGATGACCTGGATGCGGCGATCGACCAGATCCGCGCCTCCACCAACAAGAAAGATGCGCAGGAGCGTCTCATGCAGTACTTTGATCTGGATGCCGAGCAGGCCGATGCCGTGCTCGATACCAAGCTGTACCGCCTCTCGCAAATGGAAATCGATGCCATCCAGACCGAGCTTGCTGCCAAGCGAACCCGTGCTGCCGAGATTCGCGATCTGATGGATGATTCATCCGCCCGCTGGGAGGTCGTTCGCAAAGAACTGCAGGCTATTCGCGACGATTACGCCGACGAGCGTCGCACCAAAATCACCGGTCCCGATGCGGCCATTGAGTACACCGAGGCCGATTACATCATGGAGATGGATGCGTATGTGATTGTGACGCGCGACGGCTGGGTGAAGCGCCAGGGCTCCTACACCGATATCGAATCGATCCGCGTGCGCGATGGCGATGACGTGGGCTGGGTGCTGGGCGGCTCTACACGGGCCACGGTTGGGTTCTTTACCAACTATGGCACCTGCTACACCATTCGCATCAACGATATTCCAAGCACCACCGGCTACGGCGACCCGGTGCAAAAGCTGTTCTCGTTTGATGATGGCGAGCGCGTTGTGGGCGTTGTGACGTTCGATGAGCGCGCGCTGCCGTCGGGGATTCCCGAGCAGGAAGAGCAGAAAAAGCTGTTCGATGAGAACGGTCAAACCGAGGAGGATCATGAGTGGCATCCGCCGTACGTGGTGGCGCTCTCAAAGAGCGGGCAAGCCACGCGCTTCACGATCGAAGGCTTCACCGATCCGTCCACCCGTAGCGGACGCATGTTTATGCGACTGGATGAGGGCGATGAGGTGGTGCGTACGCATCTGGTCCGCGGGCATGAGCACGCCTGTGTGGCCACCCACAACGGACGCGTACTTGTATTTCCCGTGGAGCAGGTTTCGGTCTACAAGGGACCGGCGAAAGGGGTGATTGGCATTCGCGTGGCCGATGACGACCGCGTGATTGGTATGGCCGTATCCGACAAGGCGCGCGAGGGGCTTGTGGTGCAGACCAACAACGGGCGCGAGGAGATTGTGCGCACCACGAAGTACGATGTCACGAACCGGGGCGGCAAAGGCCAACTGGTGATCAAGCGCGGCTACCTGGCCGAGGTACACCCCGATCCGGTTGAGGTAGATGTGTAAGGGAGGCGGTCAGTGAAGCATCTCAGCGCTCGGGGGGCTATCAGGGGCCACGTCCACGGGGAAGTCCCCACGCGCACCAGACGGGCCGTGGAGGCGTCACAGCACGTACCACAGCACGCTGTGACGTTACGCGCCCCTCCACACTGGGCGCAGGCCTTCCTTGCTGGTCAGGGACAGTTTTTTGAGGAAGTTGGGACGTAGAGTTTGATACGATCTGCCCAGCCTAATGCCCTGGCACACCTGATTGTTAGGGTCCGAAATTGTCATCGCGAGGAGGGAGCCCTGCGACTGACGCGGCGCTGTGAGCGCTAGCGAACGAGTACTCCTGGGGTGCGATCTCATGCCGTTGATTGGGCGGCTGCACCCGGCCTGACAGCAATGAGATTGCTTCGCTCCGCTTGCAATGACAAGGGGGTGAGTTGTTCTCAGTACGTTAGGCGCACATGCGTTACCCGAACATTGACCTGTGATACAATACTACTTAACGAATAGCACCAAGGCGAGCTCTTGGTCCTACCACAGAAGGTCAATGTCGTAGTTCGCGAACGCCTCATCCTTGCTCACGACCGACAGGGCTTCTACCTGCGCCTGCGCGATGCTCATACGGTCGAATGGGTCGCGGTGATGAAGCGGAAGGTCTGTGTAGGTATCGAAGTGCTTCACTTCTGAACGCAACATCTCAAACTCGTTTTCGCGCATCTGCTCTGAAACGAGTCCGCCAAGTGGCTTTGGCAGCTCCAGTTTTCCGATGTTGATCTTAATGGCCATTTCCCAAAGGCGCGCAGCGCTCAAGTAGGCGGCATTGCTTGTATCTTCGATCACCTCTCTCGCTTTTTGACTGAGTCGGTCGTTTCCACCTGCGAACCAGAGAAAACTGTGTGTGTCGAGAAGTAACTGCATTACCTGTACTCCCGAAACTCGTCAAGCGGCTCATCGAAGTCCTCGCTCATCCAGATCTCACCTTCGACGCTTCCGAACTGGCGCTTGCGTTTCCTCTCCAGCGAGGGTGGAGCGGTGAGCCGCACAAACGGGCGGTTGTCTTTCGTAATCAGAACGTCCTCTCCGTGAAAGGCGCGTTCGAGAAGTTCGTCGAACCGACGACGGGCTTGGCCTATGTCAACTTGTGGCATAGCAGCGCGCGCTGTCTGTTGTAGTAACTATGACAAGTAACAACGCGTTGACGCTATGGTTAGGCTCTTATTCATGAAGCCATGGCGCATAACTCAGACCAACCAACACTCCCTCGGGGCTAATAAACCTTGCGACTGTCTGCCCCCAGGGTTCAGTCCGGGTTTCATGAACGAACTCCTGACCCCTTTCCTTCATTTCTTGTACTGCCGCCTCCACAGCAGCCGCATCCGCCAACTCAAATTCAATTGTAGCTGTCGGCTCAGGAACATGGTCCGGCCATTCCTCTTGGCCAAAACAAGACTGGGCTGCCATAGAGAGGGGCCATACCCCGAAATGATTCGCTCCGGGGAATTTATCCATAAAACGATAATCGTCCATCTTCTCCAGCGGTAGACCTAGTGCATCCTGATACAGGGACGCACTTGCCGCGGGATCTTTGGTAATTGACGCAAAACCCGCAATACACTTGATTTCCATTCACTCCCTCCGTGACTGATGGAGCCTAACCTATACTTATATCAACACACGTGACATAGCACGCATCCATAAATCCGCGTAACACACTGGTGGATCAATTCGATAGGCAAAGAAGGCCCGGTGCTATGTCAACAGAGTAGGCATAGCACGTTATGCGATGCAGAGCAATTCAGGCGTGCTGATGACGCATGCAACATGCATCCATCTACATGATATGCTTCACATCGAATACATGCAAGCCGATGCGCAATCGCCCCGAACACCTCGATGACAAACCGCTTATGACAACGCCGCCACGCTGTCATGCAGCAAGCTGCGGCTTTTGCGGGTGTCGATGGTGGGTTCGAGTTGGGCTAGCAGACTGAAGAGGCCCACCAGCACTTTGTTGATAAAGATGAAGTGGTGCGAGCCCGATGTCTCGCGGAGCTGGGAGCCTTCTTTAAAGCACGCCTTGAGTTCGTCGTAGAAGGCGTCATCGCCAAAGTCAAACGTGTCTGCGCGGTACGGGCGCACAATCAGTTGTCCAAAGCGTTCAAAGAACTGTTCGACCCGCTCGCGGGTGGCGGCATTCATTTCATCGTGCAGGATGTCGAGCTTGTGCAGCATCGCGTCGATCTCGGACTGCTCGTCGTTGATGCGTGCATTCCACAGGCGGATCATGTCGTTGCGAAAGGCTTGCGGAAAGCGTTTCACGCAGCCAAAATCAATCACCCCAAGGCGTCCGTCTTCGCGAAACAAGAAGTTGCCCGGGTGGGCATCGGCGTGGAGCGTGCAGTGGTTGGCAGCAATTTGCTCGTGCAGGAAATCCCACAATAGCTGTCCGAAGTGATTGCGCTGTTCTTGCGAAGGGTTCTGCGCCAGGTACTCCTCCATGTGCACGCCCTCCACAAACGTCATCGTCAGGACGCTGGCGCTTGTGTACTCATGCACGGCGTGGGGCGTCACGATGCCCTCGTGGTCGTACTGATCCGCAAAGAAGTCGATGTTCTCGGCCTCGTTCTCGTAATCCGTTTCCAGCATAAGCATAGAGCGGATTTCCTCGAAGTACTCATCGAGGTACGGACCGCTTACAAGGCGCCCGAAGAGCCGCCGGGCAACCACCAGGTCCGACTCAATCGTGTTGCGGATGTTGGGATATTGCACTTTGACCGCCACCTTGCGGCCATCGTCAAGATACGCCCGGTGCACCTGTCCGATGGAAGCAGCAGCGAGGGCCTCCCCTTCGAATCGATCGAAGAGCTGCTCGGGAAAGGCGCCCAGTCCGTCGCGGATGCGTTTGCGCACCAGGGCCCGGTTCATGGGCGGTACCTTGTACTGGGCCTGGGCCATCACATCCATAAACTCATCGGGCAACACCCCGGTGTCCATGCTCATGGACTGGGCGAGCTTCAGGGCGGTGCCGCGCAGCTTGGTGAGCTCTTCGTAGATGTCTTTCGCGTTCTGGGTGTTCAGCGCTTCTTTCTGAGCCGCTTTATCGCCGTTGCGGTTGGTCACGCGGTCTTTCAGATAGCGCGCATAGTTGGCGCCGACCTTCAACCCCGTTTTCGCAAAGATCTTGCTGCGGTCGAACTTAGAGGCTGGAAAATCTTGCTCAGAATCGGAGGCCATAGCAATACATAGGTCAAGTGGAAACAGCCGATGGGAGACGACAGGCCGTGCTCGCTCACTCAAAAAATCGTCCGATGAGGGGCACGCGCTTCAGGCCGAGCGCATCCACTTTGGTGAGGTACCAGAGCAGATCCGTGCCGCGTTGCACGCCGCGAAAAGTAACCAGTTCAGCGGTGAATGCAACAAGTTTGTCGATGAGCGCGGTGGTGGCGGCGCGGTCGTCGCTGGTGTCGTGGAGCCAGAAGCGTATGATGCGTAGCACCGCCTCGGTAGCGATGCGAGAGACGGTCCATCGTCCGGTCACCCACTGGTTGGTGGAGGGCACCGTGTCTTCCGTGAGGAGCCGCTGCATCTCCCCCTGTACCTGATCGCGAAACGAGGCACTGCGCCGGATGTCGCTGTGGAAGGTGGCTTTCACGAATTCGCGCTCTTCATCCAGTGCGTCGAGAAGGATGTAGAGGAAGGTGGCCAGGCGCTCTTCAAACGAAAAGTGCTCGTATCCGTCCGTCGCCATGCGCAACAGGTGATACTGGTCGAACACCAGCGTGTAGAACGCAGGTAGCGCGTCTTCGGGCTCGTCGAAGTAGGAGACGAACGTCAGCCGATCGGTGCCGGCCTGCTCGCAGATGGCCGCCGGGGTGAGCGATGCCGGGTCGTCCATGTAGACCGCAATGGCGGCGTGAATCAGCTGTTTGCGTTCGGAAAACGCCTCGGGATCGGGCGGAAGGTCAGCAGACACGGCACGGGGCAGGTTAGGAGAGGAGTTCATTTGAGGTGCATAACGACAAGCCCCCGCCCAGGGTTGACCTGCCTTGCAAGGTTTCAGCAAAGGATTACGTTTGGGCGGACGGAATAAGGGAGAGGGGGTCGAACAAGACAAAACTGCGGTGTCTAATCACCTCATCATTTAGCGTTTATACACTCCTTCTCTGTCATATCTGAATGTTATGGTCCAAAATTGTCATCGCGAGGAGGGAGCTTGCGACCGACGTGGCGATCTCATGCCGTTGATTGGGCGGCTACATCCGGTCTGACAGCAATGAGATTGCGTCGCTGCGTTCGCAATGACAAGGTTATGAGTTGTTCTCAATACATTAGGGTGCACATGCGCTACTAAACTTTGACCTTTGACACAACACTACTTCTCTGTCAGAGATCAATGTTTGAGTCGTATGAGGCCAACGATTCGGCTATGTTGCCAGGGGAGATCCCGGCTCTGCGGCGCTGGGGCGCCTTGGCCGGGATGACTATGCGTGTTGGCAAATCATGCCCTACTCTAAGATTCAGGTTTGACAAAACACCACCGGATTACAATTTAACGCACTGCTCTTCAGCGCACCACAACGACGCGACGGGTGGTGGTGAACGTGTCTCCGGATATGCGGGCAAAGTAGGTACCGGAGGCCAGATCGCTGGTTGGCAAATCAATACGCTCGGGTTGAAAGGCCTGCACGTTGGCATCCACGGTGCGGCCTACCGCGCGCCCCAGGGTGTCGTACAGGCGGATGCGGAGCGTTTGCGGTGTATCGACCACGACTTCGATCTGCGAACTGCTGCGTACGGGATTTGGAATGGGTCCTGTAATTTCGCGGGCCTGATCAATGAGCGCCACCGGGTCTGTGGTTGTGGCGACCTTCGACCGATTGCCCGCAGCATCAACGGCAATCAGTCCGAAGTACGTCGGCGTGTCTGCAGGCAGGTCGTGCACCGTGATCGACTCGGTGGTGCCGGCAGGTTCAGGCGGTGGCAGGGCGGTGGAGACGGGCGTTGCAGTGGCAAAATCGTCGGCGGAGCTCAGGGCGGTTGCGGCGTAGCGCAGTTCGTAGCGTTCGGCCTGACCGCGGTCGGCCACGGCCCCGGTGGCGGTCCACGTAAGCGTTACGGCGTCGGAGGTGGCCGAGTCGACGCTGAAGTCAGCAATCGGTGCGGGGGGGATGCGGTCTTCCAGCTCGACGGGCGCATCAAGCGACGTGATGGTGGAGCGTCCGGCTTCGTTCTGGGTCTGCACGGCCACCGCATACGACGAGTCGGGCCAGAGCCCCTCCACGGTCACCGATTGGGGGTCGCCGGGGTCTAGCGGTGGCGGAGCAGGCACCGGACGCGCAGCCTCGAAGTCGGTCTCTGTTTCGATGGGTGCGGTATCCACCCGTACGCGGTACGCTTGCAGCGGATTATCGGTGGAGGTGTAGTCGGGAACGGTCCACGAAAGGGTCGCCGACCGGTCGTCGGTGGTGGCCAGGGTGAGCGCGTCGATTCCAGGAGGCGGATCGATGTGTCCGCCCTGTGGATGGCCGTCGGCAGTTTCAGCGTCGGTGGAAGCAGGGTCGAGCCAGTCGCGCAGCCGCTCGTTCGAAGTGGAGCCCTCCCACGCCACGGCCAGGCGCCCGTACCAGTCCGGTTCGTTGACGCCACACGCCGCGAATCCCCCCGACAGCACGCCTGCGATGCGTTGTTCAGGATCCAGCAGCGGGCCTCCAGACGAGCCAGGTTCGGTGGTGCCCACATCCCAGTCGCTCACACGCAGATGGGTGTCGCCGGAGTTGAATTCCGCATATCCGGTGATGGTGGGCGGGTCGAAGTCGAACGAGATTCGCTTGGCGTATCCGCCCGGATGGTGAATTGTCGTGGAGGCATCGGGGGCGGTGTCGGCGCGGGTCCAGCCGGTGTAGAACAGGTCGAATGCCGGAGAGAGGGATTCCTGCACCTCCAGCAGGGTGATGTCGGGGCCGTCGCTGATCATGGGGCCGCCTACGCTTGCACGCAGCTGTGCGCCCGTAGAGGTTTGGTCGAACGGGTCGGCGCTGGAAGTGCTGCCGCTCTCGGAGCTACCGGGTGGACGGCAGCTGGGGTGCTCATAGTTCCAGTAGAACACAGCGGTTTCGGCCACATCGGGGGTGTCGATGCAATGTTGGGCCGTCAGTACGTAGGGTGAGGTGGGGCCCTCGGTGGTGGCAATGAGGGCGCCGCTACAGGCCAACTGCTGACCGTTGCGCACAAACGTGATGCGCCCCACGGCCCGCACCGGATCGCTCCAATCATCGGCCTCGGGGCACGCCACATCAACGTTGCAGGATCCTGAAGCCTGGGGGCGGAGTGGGTCGGCAGCGGGCTGCTCGGATGGCTCGCCATGCCCCACATGCACGAGTCGCATCTGCAAGGCAGCCGGATCCACTGCGTGCGGCAGCAGGATCGTGACGAGCGCGGTTTCGCCTTCAATCATCGGGGTGAACAGGGCGGATCCGGCCTGATCGGCCCGGTACGGTCCGCGCTGCTGGGTGCCATCGGGACGGCTGACGGTGAGGCGGGCGCCTTCGGGCAAATCAAACGGACGGAACCCGAGATTAAGTGTCGTGGCCCCCCGGCTGGTTATCCGTACACGGCCTTTCTGGTGGGTGGCATTGTAGGGTGCCCAGTGCATCAGTGTGTGCAGGGATTCGGAAACGGAGCGGGCCAACGCGACAGGGGCCGGACCGCCGGGGGCGGGGGCCGACAGGGCGTCGAGGTCGGCGTCGGTGGGCGCATCAAGCGTAAACTCGGGCGGGCTGTGGGCTGATGTGTGGGCAGACTGTGCCAGAATGAGGGCCGGCTGGGTGGCGGTACAGAGGAGCGCTATGCATATCCACCCAATCATTGCATGGAAATGCTGTGTAAAGGCGCTGGGGCTGTTGCAATCACGTTCCATTACACCGCCAGGGATTAATCCGTCGTATCAGTGGGGTCGAATGCCTGCACGCGGGTATCCATGCCCTCTACCGTCTCAATGAGTTCGGACTTATACGCGCGCACCGCCGCCTGAAGGTCCGCATCGTGGGTGCCCAGGATTTGCAGGGCGAGCAGGGCGGCGTTTTTGGCGCCGTTGATGGCGAGTGTGCCGACCGGAACCCCGCCGGGCATCTGCACCACGGAAAGGAGCGAGTCCATGCCGTTGAGCGTGCTGGTTTTGACGGGCACGCCCAGGACCGGAAGGGGTGTGCTGGCTGCAATCATGCCGGGCAGATGCGCGGCGCCTCCGGCTCCGGCAATGATTACCTTGAGCCCGCGCTCGGCAGCAGTTTCGGCGTATTGCTGCATCACGGCCGGTGTGCGATGCGCAGAGAGCACACGCATCTCGTACGGCACTTCAAACTCATGCAGGATAGCGGCGGCATCGCGCATCACGGGCAGGTCCGATTCGCTTCCCATGGCGATGCCGATGAGGGGAGATTCGGGTTGGCTGTTGGGCATATGGGTGTATGGAGGTAGGTAAGGGTGGAGGGGTGGATGTTTGGAGGGTTATGCCACACTTGATTGGATGCTTCAGCGTTCTCAAACCATCCCCCGAGTTGCTTGGTCGGACGCAGAGGGGCCGAAGGTCATGCCGGTTGTACATCGCGACGAGGACACATACTCAAAGCGTAATGTGAGCGGCGGCTTCTTCAGCGCGGGTGCGGGCCGCCTCGGGGGTGTCGGCGAGGACAGTTACGTGGCCCATCTTGCGGTTGGGACGCACTTCGGGTTTGCCGTACACGTGGATGTGCGCGCCCTCCACGTCCAACGCCTGCTGCCAGCCGTCGGACTGCGGCGGGGTGCCCTCGCGCTGCCCCAGCACGTTTACCATCACCGCATGCGGGGCGACCAACTCGGTGGAGCCCAGCGGCAGGTCGAGCACCGCGCGCACGTGGTTCTCGAACTGACTCGTGACGCAGCCTTCGATGGTGTAGTGGCCGGTGTTGTGGGGGCGCGGGGCAATCTCGTTGATGAGGATCTCGCCCTCGCGCGTTTCAAACAACTCAACAGCCATCAGGCCCACCCCCTTGAACGCCTCAACCGCCTTGCGTGCAACGGTTTGGGCGCGCGTCGCGATCTCTGGGGCAACGGGAGCCGGAGCCATCACCGCGTGACAGCGGTGGTCATGTTGTTCGGTCGCTACCACCGGATAGACCACCGACTCACCACCCGGACGCCGGGCAATTTGCACGGCCAACTCGCGTACAAAGTCGACGTGCTTCTCAACCAGCACGCCATCGTCTCCGGCTAACGCACGCCACCCGGCTTCCAGCTCGCGGGTGCTCGATACCGTGCGGTTCCCATAGCCATCGTACGATCCCTCATACTTCTTCATCACCAGCGGACGCCCTAACGATTGCATCGCGGCACGCGCCTCCTCAATTGTGCGGCACCGTACATACGAGGCTTGCGGCAGGTCATACATCGACAGCCGATCGTTTTGAACGCCTTTGTGGCGAATCCAGCCAAGCGTCTCAGGGCTCGGCCACAGCGCGGTTTCGTCGGGACACACGGGCGCACATTCATCAGCGGGCGCCCACTCGCTTTCTACGGTGACGGTGGTGCATCCGGTGGCGAACGAGCGCAACACGTCAGCGTCGGTCCAGTCGGATACGAGCGTGTTGCTGTACGCTTGCATGGGGCCGGCTTCCTTGGGAGAGAGCAGGCGTACCTCAATGCCAAGGCGCACCGCCTCGGCGGCCATCATTTTGCCAAGCTGTCCGCCGCCTAAAATGCCAAGGGTGGGGAAGGAAGTCACAGGTCAAAAGGGGGGCTTCGTGGAGAGGGCTACGAGAGCAGGTCGTGTAATTCGTCTTTCGTGCGGATGCGTACGGTCCGTGGTTGCTTGCCCGCAAACGGTCCGACCACGCCGGCGCGCTCAAGGGCATCCAGCAGCCGGGCTGCGCGCGGATATTCGATCGCCAGCCCGCGCTGCAGCAAGTCTGGAGAGGCCTGTTGCTCCTGTACGACAAAGCGAGCTGCCTGCAGAAGTAAGGGGTCGGTTTGGCCGGT
The DNA here is from genome assembly GCF_055379935.1 of Natronotalea proteinilytica. Lineage (NCBI taxonomy): Bacteria > Pseudomonadati > Rhodothermota > Rhodothermia > Rhodothermales > Salisaetaceae > Natronotalea > Natronotalea proteinilytica. Next base: position 1,492,076 of record NZ_AP043947.1, read on the forward strand.
AGCAGGAGCCGGTGGTACGGTGGGGGTTGTAGCTTTGGGTTCGGAAAGCGATATCGGAGGATGGGGGGGCTGCGCGGCGATGTGGGTCGTTACCCGTTCTATTTCGGCAGCCGTTCCCAATGCGCCCTGAAGCCGGTAGACTACGTCGTTATGCTGAAAGAGCACATCGCCATGGCCCAGCAGTTGCTCGGCACCAGTCCGGTCGAGAATTGTGCGGGCGTCGACCTGCGAGGCCACTTCGTAAGCAAGGCGGGCGGGCAAATGCGGTTTCAGGCGCGGGGTAATGACATCTACCGAGGGCCGTTCGGTGGCCATCACCAGATGGATACCAACCGAGGCGCCCTGCTTTGCCAGTTCGACCAAGTGCGTTTCTGCATCGGGAGCGGCATCCACCAGTATATCGGCCAGTTCAGCAATGGCGATGACCAGGTGTGGCATAGATGCGTGTCCCTGGTCCGGATCCAGCATGCCGGCCTCCCAAGCTTGATTATAAGCGGCATGGGTCGTCGCCTGGGCGCGTTGTAAGCGCTCTTGTCGCACCGCCATCTCATGGCGTACCTGCGCCAGCACGTGTTGCCCCCGTGTCCCATCGGAGACGATAACGTCGGGCGTGGAGGCATTCACAACCACATGATCCGACAGGTGAGCGTAGGGCTGCATATCGGGACGTTCGGGAGCAATGAGCACCATGTTCAGGGCAGCAGGATGGGTGCCGTAAAGCATGCCCAACAGCAATGCATGCAGGGCCGCCGCGCCCCCACTGCCCGAGGCGCCAGCGATAAGCAAATGAGGGAGCGTTGCCAGATCAACGCATAGCGGCTCATGGGTAAGCGTGTATCCGAGCGGAAGGGGGAGCGCATGCTTGGCATCCCGAAACGTCTCGGTTGCGATGACTTCGTGCATCCCCACGCGGAGCGAGTGTGCACGCGGGATGTCGATGGATGCGGCACGCGCATCAGCCGGTGGAAGCATGTGAGCGCCCGGTTCATTGGCCGCCATTGCAATCTCGTCAACCCGTTCATGCAGGCGATGGGCCGCGCCCTCTGTGGCGAAAGCGAACCTATACCGTGTGATGTGCGGACCCGGTGTGATAGTAAGGTCGGTTACAGAGATGCCGTGGGTACCTAGCGCCGTGAGCAATGCCTGGGCCGTGGCCTCCAGCACAGAATCAGCAGGCAGCGGCGGCGGATCGGCGGGCGGTTCCAGTAAATCGATAGGCGGCGGCGTGTAGGCGCGCTGTTCGGAAAGAGGAGCCTCCACTGGGATGCTTGTCTCCGAGATTGGGGCACGTTCCGAAGGGAGGTGCAGGTGGATCGGGGTACCGTTGTTGAGATTCGGATCGCCGTCTCGATCATCATGATCTTGAGGCGCCGACGCGGTTTCCGGGTCGGCGGGAGGAGCGGTGGAGGTGTCGCGCATCTCGGGAGGAAGCGCATTGGTGTCTGGTGCAGAGGGGGCCGCTTCCATATGGTGCAACACCTCATCAAAGTCGACCATGTCGAGGTCCTCCTCGGAGTCGGTATCCTGCAGTTCCGTTGCGTCTAAAGTATCCCAGATGGCCGGATCGGGGAGCGGTTCATTTGACGACGAACCGGGCGAAGCATCGGCGGGAGCAGATGGTGTAGAAGCAGATGGTGCGGAGGTGGACGCTGCAGGAGGCTCGGCGGGTGCCTCCGCAGAGGACGAGGGTTCTGGCTTTGGTTCGAGGTGGTGCTCATCTGGTGTGTCTGGTGGACCCGGGGTCGAGGTCGGCTCTTCAGGGGGAGATGGGGGCTCTTGAGGAGGTTGAGACGCGGTAGATTGTGAGGAGCGCTGGTCGGTCCACTTGTCGTTAAGCGCATCCCGTTGGTCGGTTAGCCACGCATGGGCTTGGGCGGTAGCATAGCGGAGGCCGCGTTGCGTGGCATGCGCGCTGTATACAAGGGCGTTGATGAGGCGGTCGATGGAATCCTGCGCGTCTCCCTCACTCATAACAATCCACGTCCCCAAAGCCGTGATGGAAAGCACGAGAAACGACCCAAAGAGACCGATGAGGTGACGCATTCCCCCGGCTATGCCCGTTCCGATGGCTCCGATCCAGCGCGTCAGGTCGCCTCCAAACAGTTCACCGATCCACCCAATGGAAACTGCGGCATACAGAATGATGCCGACGGTGTAGAGCGTAGGACGAATGAGCGGCTCAAGTGTGCGGTCTCGGAACAGGGCGTGGCCCCACCACCCCAGCAGACCGCAGATCACCAGCATGAAATAGCCGAGTCCGTTGGGCACAAAGATGCCGGCCAGCCAGGCGCCCAGGTAGCCCAGTGCGTTGTGTACGCCTCCCTGGTCGGGATCGGGGGAGAAGAGGGCAGACAGCAGGGATTGCTGCTCCAGAGCGACATCATCGCTCGGGTTATACGAGAAAAAGGCAAGGCCAAGCAATACCGCCAAGGCAATGAGTAACAGCCCCAGGATTTCCTGCTTGCGTTGCGTGGTCAGCAACGCGTCGGACGATGTAGGGGCATCGGGTCCCATGGCACAAAAAAGCATCGATCAAAGCAGGCCGTTTCCGGCATGAGCACGCGCTGTTCTTCAGCATGTTACAACGCCGGTGGGGAGGCCGATGAAGCATCCGTATCGGCGGTGTGCGATGCGTGCAAGACGAGTCGGTTATCTGTATAGTACGGAAGAATGGGGAGGTGGTCCAGCTGAAAGCAGTAGTCTACATCGCGAGCATGCCCATTTTCAACGAGGCGCCGGGCGTGGTTGGCGTTGCGCAGCGTATCCTCAAGGCGGTTCTTGTTGTACAGGTAGAGGGAGTAGGCGGTATGCGCGGCATCGGACACGTGGTTGGGTTCTTCGCCATCCCAGAGCCGGTCGAGAATGGCGCCGGCACAGAGCGTGTCTTCGAGCGACACGCGGTTTTCGTGGCCCGAGCATACAATGGTTACGTCGATGCCGGTGCTTTTCAGAAAGTCGGCCACGCGCGATACGTTTAGGAACGACCCGGCCACCAAGTGTTCAGCCGTTTTGGCTTGTTCAATGGCTTTGGTGCCGTTGCTTGTGTTAAGGATAATATCGCGTCCTTCGACGACCTCTTCGGTATACTCCAGGGGCGAGTTGCCCAGGTGGTAGCCATCGATTTTCTCGGCGTTGCGTTCTCCGCCTAGCCGAAACACATCGGGGTCGAGGTTCGACGCGATCTTGCCGGCTTGAGCCATATCCAGCACGGGCATGACGGCACGTGCTCCGTTAGAGAGTGCGGTGTTGATCGTTGAACAGGCCCGAAGCACATCGATGACGACAACCGTGCGATCGCGTACATCGTCTTCGGTAACGGTCGTATGGGTTAGGAAAACCTCAACATTCATAATAGACAAGCATCAGGTGTGCACAGGGCAGCCCCGTGAGGGCCCCCATGAGACAAGCGAATAAAATAGATAGACCGGTTAACCGCAGTGGCGGTACGTTTGATCTATGTGTGGAGGGGGGGCTTGGCCACTTCAACAGCAAACGAGCGGCGCCCGCTTACTGCCAGGGTGGTGCCGGGGGCCGTGTACGCGTCGTCGTTCGGTACATAGCCCAGGCCGATGCCGGTATTTAGTGTGGGCGATTGGGTGCCACTGGTAACGGGGCCGAGGGATTCTCCCGCCGGTGTCGTGAGCGTATGCCCGGCCCGAGGGATGCCGCGTTCCTGTGCCACAAACGCCACGAGCCGACGTTCCGGCCCGTTTTCGTGAATCTCGCTCAGCGCCTCATGCCCGACAAAAGGTCCTGAGTCGAGTTTGACGATCCAACCAAGCCCAGCCTCATACGGATTGGTGTCGCGTGTGATGTCGTTGCCGTACAGGCAGTATCCGGCCTCCATGCGCAGGGTGTCGCGAGCGCCCAGTCCAGCGGGTTTCAGGCCATGCGCTTCTCCCGCCTCAAGCAGCGTGTTCCAGATGCGAGGGGCATCTTCAGGAGGCACGTACAGTTCGAGTCCTGGTTCGCCGGTGTATCCGGTTCGCGAAATAATTGCCTGATCGCAATCCATGAATGCTCCGTTGTCGGCTTCCACAAAGTGGTAAAAGCTGATGTCGTCAAGCGCCGGACCAACAAACGGACGGGCAATATCGAATGCGGTGGGGCCTTGCAACGCCAGTAGGGCGTAGTTGTCGGATACGTTGGTGAGGGTGGCCCCCATATCGTTTTGTGCTTGCATCCAGGCCCAATCATCAGCCCGGTTGGCGGCGTTGATGACGAGCAGGTAGTGATCGCTGCTGCGGCGGTACACCAGCAGGTCGTCTACGATGCCGCCCTCAGGCGTGCACATAACGGTGTACAGCGCTTTGCCATCGGAAAGGCGCTCTACATCGTTGGTGATGAGGTGTTGTACGAATGCTGTGGCATGGGGGCCTGTAACCGAGACTTCGCCCATGTGGCTTACGTCAAATAGTCCAGCCGCATTGCGCACAGCGGCATGTTCGTCCATGATGCCGCTATACTGAACCGGCATATCGAATCCGCCAAACGGCATGGTGCGTGCGCCCAGGGCTTGGTGCACATCATGAAGAGGCGTTGTGGCAAGCGTGTTGGACATGACCGTAAGAATACCAAGCGAGTAGAACAGTGAACAAGAGCAGTATAGCGGTATCGCTTAGTGGATGCAATGCAAAAGCGAACCAGCCACGGCAATTTCATCCGCATTTGTGGGATGCAACGATCCTGGGCCGTTCGTTCTATACGTGCAGTTGCCGGGTGTGCACAACCGAATTATTGCGCCCATGCGTCGAATCCAGCCTCATTGAGTACGTTCAGGGCGGTAGCAAGTGCTTGCTTCGAGGCAAACGCCAGTCGGAAGGTCCCGCCGCGCCCTTCGCGCACCCGCAAGAGTTCAATATCGGCCACGCTGATGTCGTGGGCGGCAAGAGGCTTCGTCATTTCGTGGAGCGCGCCTGCCATATCAGGTACGCGCACGGTGCAGTCGTACACGTTGCGCATCAGTCCCGACGCGGCTTCAGGCAGGCGTTCGCGGGCAGTGCGGGCATCAGTGAAGGCGGTTTCGAGCGCTTCCATATCGCCCATGGCCACCTGGCGTTGTACCGTTTGCAGGCGACGCGTAAAGTCGGCTAGCGTATCGAGAATGGCCCCCTGGTTTCCAACCAAAATCTCCTTCCACAGCCCGAAGGGGGACGATGCGATGCGCGTCAGGTCGCGAAATCCACCCGCCGCTAATGCTAGTGCATCCTCATCCGATTCGGCAGCGTGCTGCATCAACGCCACGGCCAGCAGCTGCGGCAGATGGCTGATCTGTGCAACGACACGATCGTGCGCCTCGGGCGATAGCTCCAGTGCAGTGCCTCCCACCGTATCGATGAGTGCACGCAGCCGATTGACTGCTTGGGGCGGCGTGGCGTCGGTTGGCGTGAGCACGTAGGCCGCGTTCTCAAATAAAATGGGATCGGCCCCTTCAATGCCGGCGGTTTCAGCACCGGCCATTGGGTGTCCGCCTACAAACGTGACGTGTTCTGGCAAGACATCATTGGCCTGATCGACAACAGCCTGCTTGACTGATGCGACATCGGTTACGATTGCGCCGTCCATCAGGTGGGGCGCAATTTGCTCTAGGGCGGCTACGATTTTAGCAGGAGGAAAAGCGAGCACGACCAGGTCCGCCTCCTTTACGGCACGTCCCATCGAGGCGGCTTTTGCGTGAATGATGCCCCGCTCGGTGGCCTGATCGAGCACACGAGGCCGGTCGAACCCAACAACGGTGCAGGCGTCTACGCGTTGCGTGAGCGCCCATGCCAGAGAGCCTCCAATAAGTCCGGTGCCCAGCACCGCACATCGAGAAAACGGGAAATCGGTCATGCTGAAAGATACCTCGTGGGAAAAGCCAACGGGCCGGTGCACCAACACCAGCGTATCTCCGAACGGATGCATCGGCAGCCGGTTCAGCACATGAACGGGTCTGAAGGGTAACGGGTTGGTCTCATTGGTTGCGTAGTACTGCGTCACACGTGATTATTTAGGTACGGGAACCGTGCTAAACTCTGTGCCCCAACTTCCTCCAAAAAACCTGTCATGGTGAGCGCAGCCGAACCATCTCCCCGACGCTCAGCAGGCTCTGATCGATCGAGCGGCCCTGCTCATTTCGGGGGAGATCTTTCGACTCCGCACCTGCTAGACGCAGTTGCTCCGCTCAAGATGACAACATTTTAATGGGGGGCAACCCGAAGATTGACCTGTGACAGGGCAATAGACTCATCGATACATTCATCGTAGGCATCGCGTTATGGCATCCACTACGCCAGTTGTTTTGTTCTGGAGCGGAGGCAAAGATGCAGCGTTAGCATACATGGCGCTTCATGCATCGCCAGAGTACCAGGTGGTTGCGTTGCTCACCACCCTTAGCGGCGATGGCGAATGGGTTCCCATGCATGGTATTCACCGAGATGTGATTGCGAGGCAAGCGAAAGCGCTTGGGGAGATGTGGGTTCCAGTCGCGTTGCCCGACCAGCCTTCAAACGAGGTGTACGAGTCGGCCCTTGAACAGGCATTTGCAGAGCACCTGCCGGATGTGGTATCCGTTATTGCATCAGGAGATGTTTTCTTGCAGGATGTGCGCGACTATCGGGCGCAGCTCATTCGGTCGTGTGGATACGAGCCGCTATTCCCGTTGTGGGGATGCGATACGGCTACCTGGATCGACCGGTGGACAGCAGCCAAGGGCGTAGCTCGTGTGAATAGCGTGGATCCCAATCAACTGTCTCCTGCGCATATCGGACGCCCGTACGACGCGGCGTTTGTTGCTGATCTACCAGCTGCTGTGGATGCTGCAGGGGAAAAAGGGGCGTTCCATACGGTGGTTACGGACCTTGCGTGTTTTGCAGGGCCCGTGCCGATTCGGCTGGGTCCCCACGACGACAGCGGACCCACAACGTATGCGCCGGTGCTCCTCAGGGCCGAGCAAACAACAGGCACGCGGTAGGGCAGTGTGCGCTGTCTTCCCTATATACCAATAGGACGCATGGCCAGCGAAGCCGTGCGTCCTGTTGGTGGTAATGCTCTATGATGTCAAGCGTGAGGCTACAGCCGCACCAGCTCCACGCGGCGGTTGTTCTGTCGGCCTTCAGCGGTGTCGTTGTCGGCCACGGGCTCTTCCTCGCCCATACCGATCGCTTCAAGCCGGTCGGCTGCAATGCCGTGCCGGTCAATGAGGTACTGCATGACCGACTGGGCGCGCTCATCACTCAACTCCATGTTGGCTTGCGCGTCGCCTACGCTGTCGGTGTGCCCTTCAATGCGGAGGCGCAGATCGCCATGCTGCTCTAGCATGCGTCCGATTTCAGTAAGCGTACCCGTAGACTCCGGGCGGATGCTGGCACTACCGGTGTCAAAGTACACGCCTTGCGTGGAGACCCGGCCATCGGCCATGAGGCGGTCGTAGAGTTGTAGACCGCCGCCTGCAATTCGGATGTTGGTGATGTAGGTAGGTCCACTGTCACGACCACGGAGATTGAAGTCTACGAAGTTGTTACGCTCAATCTCCATGTTTGGAATGTTAGCTACGCGCTCTTCGCCGACATACATCGTGCCGTATGTGCCGTCTACAGCAATTCGAATGGGTACGAGCTCGTCGCGGTAGGTATTGACTTCTCGCGTACTGGACATTGGCCCCATAGCACCCGAGCTTTGCGACTCCAATGCGAAATAAGAGTGATCATCGCCCTCTTCAGAGAGATATACCTGCAGCCCTCGGGGAGCACGACCGCCGGAAACGTGTGCGTCAAACTCTATAGTGAAACGCTCGGGCAACACCTCATCAAGTTCCACACGGAAGCGGCTGGGAGAGGATGAACCAGCCAGAAGGCGTTGGCCTTCCCATTCGAGGATTTCAAGCATACCTTCCTGAAACTCAAGCCGCTGCGGGAAGCGTCCGATGGTCTCGTTTTCGAACGCGTAATCAAACAGGACCTGATCACCCGGCACGAAGTCGTAGTTCGCCCAGGCGCCTTCGCCGGGGCGCGGGGTGTCGTCTTCGGCAACCTCGGCATCTACACCGGCGGCTTCTACCGCTTCAGCAGCTGCGCCTTCTTCATCGCCATCGCGTACTTCAACGACTTCGCCATCGTCGTCGGTGATGATAACAGGGTCGCCATCGGCCTCAGCCTCTTCGATGCATCGTTCGTCTGTTGCCGCACATACGACGGCATCTTCCATCTCATCAAGAAGCGAATTTACAGCGCGCGAAGTGATGTCTTCAGCGCGGTCTTCCACTTCATCCTGAGCACGATCGCGCACGCGATCCCAGATCTGTCCATGGGCGGCATCAGCATACAGGCCGCCTATAAAGAGAAAGGAGAAAATAAAAACTACGGTTTGTTTCCACATAGCTCATTCATGAGTCTGTGATAAAGGGGGGACGGGGTACACTCTATAGAGCGCATTACGTACAAGACGGGGGACACCCGGAAGCGGTTCTGGATATGCGATGTTGGCTTGCAAGCTATTGCTGTGGTACGTGTTTAGCGTGGTTCACTAACCGCCTGGGATATCCGCTTCGCTCCTGATCCCGGGCTACGGAACGGTACGCTGTGAGTAAAATCCATCGCCGGAGACCGCTTGTGTCTCTGACGATCTGGGATAAATCGATCAAACGACGGTCCCTTCCCGCCGTAACGAGATCGGGACCGCCCTGTGCATCTTCGCATGTACGGGTTAGGCCGTCCGTTCAGCGACTTCCTCCGGCTCTGAAAACTCGTCATACTGCTCGCGCTGAATATCGATGCCGGCCTGCTGCAGCTTTTGTTCGAGCGCTTCATAGCCGCGGTCGAGGTGGTACACCCGCAGCACTTCAGTCGTGCCCTCTGCAATCATGCCAGCCAGCACCAGCGATACACTGGCGCGTAAGTCGGTGCTCATTACCGTGGCCGACTGAAAGTCAGTAGGGCCATGAATGGTGGCGGTGGCGCCGTTGACTTTCGCATCCAGCCCCATGCGCTGCAGCTCCGGAATATGCTTGAAGCGGTCGTCGTAAATTGTATCGGTGATGCGTGCAGTGCCTTCGGCAGTGGCCATCAGCACGCCCCACTGGGCCTGCAGGTCGGTAGGAAAGCCAGGATACGTTGCCGTAGCAATGGAGACGGGGCGGATCGTGTTGGGCGGTGTGATGGTGACGACCTCGTCTTCGTATTCTACCTGGGCGCCCGTTTCGGCAAAGTGTTTCTTGAAGGCCACCCCCAGATGAGGGTGATGCCCATTTTCGACACGAAAGGGCGTTCCGGTCTCACCCGCCAAGAGGGCTGCGATCATAAACGTTCCCATTTCGATGCGGTCGGGGGTGTTGCGCACCGTGACAGGCTCCAGCGCATCTACGCCTTGCACTTCAATAGTGCGCGTGCCCAGCCCGTCGATTTGGGCACCCATCTGCTGCAGCGCTTCGCCAAAAGCCACCACATCCGGCTCTTGGGCTGCGTTTTCGATCCGTGAGCCGCCGGTTGCCGTCACTGCGCCAAGCAGCAAGTTAATGGTCGCCCCCACGCTCGACGGCTCCATGCGGAACGTACCGCCGCTTAGCCGTCCATTCGGTGCGTTGGCCACCACGTAGCCCTGATCCAGTTCGATCGACGCGCCGAACGCTTTCATCCCTTCCAGGTGCAGGTCAACCGGACGCGGACCCCATGCGCATCCCCCCGGAAGCGAAACCCGCGCTTGTCCGCAGCGGCCCATAAGCGCTCCGAGCATGTAGAACGACGCCCGCATCTTCTTTACCAAATCGTACGGCGCCTCCGGATGATCAATGCGACCCGCATCAATGGTCAGCTGGTGCGCCGCTTCGTCGAAGGTCACCGAGGCGCCCGACACGCGAAGCACGTTCGAGAACGTGTACACATCGCGTAGCGCCGGGATGTTGGTGAGGGTGGTGGTGCCATCGGCCAGCAGGGCGGCCGACATAAGCGGCAGCGCTGTGTTTTTGGAGCCGCTTACCGTGAGCGATCCGGTGAGCGGCTGCCCGCCCGTAACAACGAGTTTGTCCATTGGTGGGGGAGATTACATTTTCGCACAACAACGAAGGGGAAACGTTCGTCTTAAAGCGCGCGTGCCGCGACTTGTTCGCACGCCTTTGCTGCTGCTGTACTTCTGCACTCCTCTTCACGTACGCCTTGTGAGTTCATGCCCACCCGCGACGAACTGGCCCATGCGCCGCTACGCATCTGGATGCAGGCGGCCCGTCCGAAAACGCTGCCTGCTGCCGCCTCGCCTGTGATCATTGGCATCGCCCTTGCATGGGCAGATGGCGGGTTCCACGCGCTAAGTGCCGGACTCGCACTGCTGGCGGCCCTGCTCATTCAGGTGGGGGTGAATTTCCACAACGACTACACAGATTTTTTGCGCGGCGCCGATACTGAAGACCGCGTGGGTCCGCTGCGTGTAACTCAGGCTGGCTTGGTGGATCCGCAGACCATGCGCTGGGCCACGTTTGCCGTCTTTGCCGCCGCGGTGGCTGCGGGGACGTATCTGATGATCCGAGGCGGATGGCCCATCGTAGGCATCGGCGTCGCCTCCATCGCATCGGCGCTCTGGTACACCGCCGGACGCTATTCGCTGGCGTACATTGGGCTTGCGGATGTCTTTGTGTTTGTGTTCTTTGGGCCCATTGCTGTTGCGGGCACCTACTACGTCCAAACGCTTACCGTAACCACGCCAGCAGTGCTTGCAGGCATCGGGCCGGGGGCGCTCTCGGTATGCATCCTGCTGATTAACAACATCCGTGACCTGGAGGGCGATCGACAGGCCAACAAGCGAACGCTGGTGGTACGCTTTGGACGCTCGTTTGGCGTCGCGCTGTATGCGACGGGAATGCTCCTGGCTTCGCTGCTTCCCATTGGGTTGGCCCTGCACACCGGTGCCCACTGGGGTGCAATAGCTGCTACACCCGTGGTCGCCCTTGCCTGGCCCGCGCTGCAAACGCTCCGCTCAGGCACCACCGATCCGCGTCGTCTCAATCCGCTCTTAGCAGCCACCGGACGCACGCTGGCGCTGTATAGCCTGTGCTTTGCCCTCGGTTGGATCCTCACGTAATCTGCTCGTTCCCCGCTTTGTACCTATGCCCACCGCGACCTGCTACCGCTACCGCATCCCTCTAACTGCGCCGCTTTCGGTCCCGAATGGTTCGCTCTCTCACCGTGAGGGGCTGCTCATTGCAGTCGAGCATCCATCGGGAGGCACCTGCTGGGGCGAGGCCGCTCCCTTACCCGGCTTCTCCGAGGCCTCGCTCGATACGGTGCAACAGCAGGCACAGGCGTGGATCGATGGCGGTGGCCCGGAGCGGCTGGCAGACGATAACCCGCTCTATCCCGACGATACACCGGGATCGCTACAGTTTGCGATCGATCACATCGCGCTGCAATGGGCTGCCCACGAGGCCGGCACCTCGCTCCTCGATTATTGCGGCATCGACCGGGTCATACAGCCCGGAAACGCGCTGTGGCGTGATTCGGAGGATGGGGATATGCGGCAGGCGCTTCTGGAACTGCAGGCCGAGGGCGTATCCACCGTGAAAGTCAAAGTCGGGCGCCGCGCAGTTGAGGACGATCTCGACCATCTGGATGCCCTCTTCGCATCGCTACCCTCCGGCATGCAGGTCCGGTTGGATGCGAATCAGGCGTGGACACGCGACGAGGCAGCAACCGTGTGTGAGGCGCTGCAGCATCGGCGGGCGCTATCGTATCTTGAAGAGCCTCTGCAACCGACGGCTGATCTCCGCGCGCTGCTGGACGAGACGTCGGTGCCCATCGCGCTCGATGAAACGCTCCGTCAGTGCGGCATCGACGACGTGGCCGATTGGCCCGTAGCCGCGTTCGTCGTCAAGCCGGCCTGGACGGGTATGCGGCGGGTGCAGGGGTGGGCCGATCGTGTTGCGCCTATCCCGATGATTGTAACCAGCGCCTACGAAACAGGCGTCGGGTGGCGAGGCACGCTGGCCATCGCTATGCAGGTATCGCCCCCCGATGCCGCGATTGGCATGGGCACCTACCGCGCCCTGGCCGAGGACTGCACCCGGCCTGCGCTTCCGAATGTGCAGGGGAAGCTGCTTCTAACCGCTCCTGGTATGCTCAGCAACTGGACCGTAGACCGTACGCAGTTGCAGGCGGTGTGAGTGGTTTTTTGTACCCTTCCCTTGCACCTCGTCACGAGCAAGCATCTCCCTCCACTTCACACCTCGTCACGACGCTCTGCGTTCGTCGGCGCCCACTGCACGGGTTTGCCAGCACGCCTGACGCTATGAACTCGCCCGGTGGGGACGCTGGAGCATCCCATGGGGCGTGTCGACGCGGAGCATCGACACGAGCAAGGATTTTTATGATTGAGTATCGTACTTGCTGCGATGTTTTCTCGTCTCCTTTCTCCTCGTCACGAGCAACAATCACCCTCCCCCTCACACCTCGTCACGATGCACAACTGGCATGACCTACGGCCCCTCTGCGTCGTGACGCAACCACGCTCTGCGTTCGTTGGCGCCCACTGCACGAGTCTGCCAGCACGTGTGGCGCTATGCACTCGCCTGGTGAGGACGCTGGAGCATTGACACGAGTTTGAGCGAGCGAACGGACTGGCATCAATCATGGCCAATTTATCGGTCGCAACGTTGCATTTTGCCAACTCTGGGGTCTATCCATTCCGGTCTTCCTAAAGAACGTTCTTATTCAAGGTCGTCCCATGGCTCGGAGTCGTTACCAGATTCATGATCCTACCGCGCCACATTTCATAACCTGTACTGCGGTGGCGCATATTCCCCTCTTTGCGCGCCGATCGGCTGCAGAGATTATTCTGGACTCACTCGACTTCCTCCAATCTGAAGATCGAATAACTCTATATGCGTATGTAATCATGGAAAACCATCTTCATCTCATTGCTGAAGCTGCTAACTTGAATCGTGAAATGCAGTCGTTCAAATCGTACACAGCTCGGCGTTTGATTGACCGACTGAAAGAAGAGAGGGCCTTCCATGCGCTTCGCCTCCTGCGGCGTTACGCTCGTTCGTTTCGCAGTGATCGCCAATACCGGGTTTGGGGAGAAGGAAGTCATGCCAAAGAAATCATGGGAGACAAAATGTTTGTTCAAAAACGAAGGTACATCCACGAGAACCCTGTTCGGCGTGGGTACGTGGATGTCCCAGTTCATTGGCGGTATTCAAGTGCCCGCAATTATGCGGGACTTAAGGGGTTGCTTGAAGTGACGCTGGTACCCTGTTAATGATAGATTCAAGAGCTACCAAACAGAGATGAGCGATAGGCACCTTCGCTCCGAAATGTGATGGGGCACCGGAGGTAACGCAATCTCACTGATTACCTCCTCCTTTCTCCTCGTCACGATGCACAACTGGCATGACCTACGGCCTCTCTGCGTCGTGACGCAACCGAGGACGCTCTGCGTTCGTTGTCGCCAACTACACAAGTCGGCCAGCACGTGTGGCGCTATGCACTCGCCTGGTGAGGACGCTGGAGCATCGACACGAGTGGGCGGTTTTGAGACGGGGAAGGTGCAGCTCCGTTCGTCCCTCGTTTAACAACATGCCGATTTGCGACCTATGCCTCACATTGCCTGTCCCGTAGCCCGGCAAGCGCGCCACCGACCGCAGGCGCCCGCAGTGCAGTTGCCGACCTCGACGTGCACCTTTGCGCAACTAGATGCCCACATCCGGGCGGCCCAGCATGCGCTCCGCACAGAGACCGGGCTCGATGGCTCGTACATCGGACTGCTGCCCACACGTACGGTGTCCACCTTGGCATGGCTGTGGGCCTGCTGGCGTGAGCGGCGTTGCGTGGTGCTCGTAAGCCGCCGGTGGACACCCACGGAACGAGCCACGGCACTCCACATGGCTGGAGCCGCCGCCTGCATCACAAACAACGCCCAGGCGCTCCCCAACACGGCATCGATTTTGATTCGTCCACTCGCGCTTTCGCCGCGCCCCGGTGCACCATTCCGTAGGGCTCCCACCTTGGCTTTACAGCGGGATGCGACCGTCATCTTTACATCGGGAAGCACCGGCTCCCCCAAAGGGGTGGTGCATCCGTGGCGGGCGCACCTGTACAGTGCACGGGGCGCGGCCCATCGGGTGCCAGTGCGTGCTTCGGACTGTTGGGCGTTGTCGCTGCCGCTGTACCACATCGGCGGGCTGGCTATCGTTATGCGGGCCGCTCTGGCTGGGGCGTCGGTGGCTGTTCTGCAGGACCCGGTCCGCGACTGGATGACGCGACGCCTTACCCACGGATCGTTTGTGGCCACCCAACTGAAGCGTGTGCTCGATGCCACGGACGGCCCGCCACCTCCGTGGCTGCGGGGGCTGCTGGTTGGTGGCGGACCGGTGCCCGAGGCGCTTCTTGACGAGGCGCACGCGCGCGGATGGCCGGTGCACACCACCTACGGCTCCACCGAAATGGCCTCGCAGATAACCACCACGCCGCCAAAGGCCAGTCGGGCCACGCTCAACACAGCTGGATCAGTGCTGCCATACCGCGAGGTGCAGGTGCGGGCGACCGGCGAACTGGCAGTACGGGGGCGCACGCGGTGTCGGGCGTATCTCACGCAATCGGGTCGAGATACCCCCTTCGATAGCGCGGGCTGGCTCCGAACCGGCGATGTCGGACATTTTGATGACGATGGCTACCTGCACGTCACCGGGCGCGTAGACAACCAATTTATTTCGGGCGGCGAGAACATTCAGCCGGAGACGGTAGAGCGTGCGTTGGAGGCGCTGCCACAGGTGGCGCGTGCGGTGGTCGTGTCTGTGCCCGATGCCGAGTTCGGGGCGCGTCCGGTTGCATTTGTGGAGCCAACGCCCAACACGGCCTTTTCGCCGCAATGTTATCGTGACGGACTGCGGGGGCGCCTGGCGTCGTTCAAACATCCCGATCGATACATCCGCTGGCCAACGAATATGCCAGACGGCATGAAGATCGACCGCGATGCCTTGCGCACCCGAGCCTGCCGTCTGATGGATACGAGCGAGACGTGACCCTACGGGCCAGAGAGATGCAGAGCCGAATCATCTCTTCGACGCCGCAGTGGAACGCTCCAGTGCCCCCAAACTACCACCGGGGCGTTACATCGGACGCAGAGCGTCCATTCGTCCGTCGCGACGTAGAGGGGCCGTAGGTCATGCCAGTTGTGCATCGCGACGAGGACGTGGTCGAATTCCCTCTGGAGGGCTGCGTGGGGCTAAGCGAGAACACGTTCTTGCCAGCAGCGCCCGATGAAGGAGGATGTCAATCAGCGAAGGCCTTGGGTGTTCGAGCCTGGGCCGGGAGTATCGGAAAAGGAGGATGCTTCGCGCTCGTCGGCGGTTGCGCCGTTAGAAAAGGCATCATGCGCCTCAGACGCCGCATCAACCAGTCGCTGTACGCCCTGCATAGGCAACCATGTCCACGACGGACGATGGTTGATCTCGTAGCGAACTTCGTAGAGGGCCTTTTCGAGCAGGTAGGCCCACAAGAAGGTGTAGCGCGATTCGCGCGGAAGCAAGAACGATGCATCGCCTGCTGTGTCGGCATAGGCATCGAGGAACGATACATTCATCCAGCGGAGCAGGTGGTCGATCCACGCGGTGGCATGCGGGTCTTCGCCATCGTAGCGGCGCCAGGCCGAAAGCAGGGCGTATTCGAGCGAGCGGAGCATACCAGCTACATCGCGCAACGCATTGTCGCGGCGCCGACGCTCGTCGAGCGCGCGTGCCGGTTCGCCCTCAAAGTCAAGAATGTAGAATTCGCCGTCGGCGCGCAGAATTTGACCGAGATGGTAGTCGCCATGCAAGCGAATGTGAACGCCTGAGGCGGGGCAATCGCGCAGCGGCTGTAGGTGGCGCTGAAGCGCCTCCCAGTTGATCGAAGGCGCATCGTCGTGTTCGGCCTCACCACGGATCAGCTCCTGGGTGGTTGCAATGTCGTTCTGGATGCGTGTGTGCAGCGTGCTGCCCATGTCTTTGGGGGCAGCGTGAGGCTCCAGACTGGTTTTGGTGCCATCGGCCAGGGCCTGATGCATACCAGCGGTACGGACGCCCATCACCTCTGCCAGAGAAAGCATTTCGGGCGCTACGTTTTCGATCCAGACCGGGGGCTGCAGGTCGTGGGTCGGGCCAAAGAGCGGCGGCGGGTCGCTTGCTTCTGGCAACGGCGTTTGGCTGACGCGCTCCAGGAAGCGGCGCGTGTTCTCCAGGGCGTAGGTCCAGCCGTCGGTTTCGACGGCGAGCGCCTCTTGGATGATGCCCAGCGTATAGGTGTTTTCGTGATGCCGGAAGTCGATAGTCCCGTACAGCTGGGGCGTGAACGGAAAGCCGGTATCGGTGAGGTGGTCAAGGAGTTCTTTCTCTGGATGCAGTCCTTCTTCGAGACGGCGGTATAGCTTTACGAAGTAATTGCCTCCAACCACCGCTGAGGAATTGCTTTGTTCGCCCGAAAACAGCCGGATTACCTCCGAGTCGATTGCTTCGGGAGTCGAGGTGCGCTCTGCTTCGTAGACCCCCTGTAGCGATCGGCCTTTTCCGTCGTCTTTCCACCACTGAAAGAGGGTAGACCAAAACGAGGCCCGCACGCTTGCATCGTACACCAGCAGGTGCTCGTCTTGCGCTTCGGTAGCGAGCCAGCAGATGCCTGCCTCGGGATGTTGCTCTAACAACCGGTCCCCCTCGGCGCCCGGTGCAACGCTAAGCGGTAGGGTAAAGCG
Organism: Natronotalea proteinilytica; assembly: GCF_055379935.1. Classification (NCBI taxonomy): domain Bacteria; kingdom Pseudomonadati; phylum Rhodothermota; class Rhodothermia; order Rhodothermales; family Salisaetaceae; genus Natronotalea; species Natronotalea proteinilytica. The sequence continues at coordinate 1,508,762 of NZ_AP043947.1, forward strand.
GTGTGTGCCATCCGAGGTGTCTACCTCTAGCATAGACAGATACATAAGCGGATCTTTGCTGAGGCGCAGCGCATCCTGAACCGTTACGTCATGGATGGCGTGCCCCTTGCCGCCAAACCAGCGCTGGCTTTTCAGAAAGTCGGGCAGGGCGTCGGCAAACTGTTCGGGCTGTCGGCCCCGCGCTAAGGTCGGCACCAGCACGTTCTGTAGCCCCTCGCTTACCGAAAACACCGGCAGCGTGGTGGGGCCTTCGCGTGTGGAGGGGATCCGCGCTGAAGGATCGAACGCATACGGGTCGATCTCTTCTTCGGGGGTTAGCTTAAACCAGTAGAAGCCGTGGGCGCCCAGAGTAATGGGATACGCGGTGCCGTCTTCAAACGCGGGAAACGCTGATTGTCCGAACAGCTCAACCGGCACGCAATCGGCAAACGCGGTGTGGGGCGGAAGCTCTACCGCCTGCGCATAGCGCGACAGGTTCGCACATACGAGGATGGATTCGCCCTCGTACGTACGCACAAACGCCAGCACACTCGGATTCTCAACCGGGAGCAGCTCAAACGAACCGCGGCCAAATATCTTTTTGTGCTGCTGACGAAGCGCAATAAGACGGCGCATCACGTGGAGCAGCGAACTTGGGTTCGATTCGGCATTCTCTACGTTCACCACATCGTAGGTGTACTCGCCCCGATTTATGGGCGGCATAAACAGGCGATGGTGCGGCGCGCGCGAGAAGCCCCCATTTTTGTCGGGACTCCACTGCATAGGCGTACGCACGCCGTTACGGTCGCCCAGGAAGGGGTCGTCGCCCATCCCAATTTCGTCACCGTAGTAGATAACAGGACTTCCCTTCAGGGAAAGCAGCAACGCGTTGATCAGCTCGATGCGGCTGCGGTCGTTACTAAGCAGGGGGGCCAGGCGCCGCCGAATGCCCACGTTAATGCGAAACCGGTCGTCGGCAGCGTATTCGTGGTACATGTAGTCGCGCTCCTCGTCGGTAACCATTTCGAGGGTCAGCTCGTCGTGGTTGCGCAAGAAGATAGCCCACTGGGCATCGTTGGGGATGCCGTGGGTGCGTTCGAGCATTTCCACGAGCGGACGCCGATTTTCGCGGCGCAGCGCCATGAACAGGCGGGGCATGATCGGGAAGTTGAACGCCATCTGTACGCCGGTGCTCTGCCCGTTCTCGTCCTCACCAAAGTACGGCAGCGTATCTTCCGGCCACTGGTTGGCCTCGGCCAGCAAGATTTTGCCCGGTCCGTAGCGCTCTTCAACGGCCGCCCGCAGCGTTTTGATGTAGTCAATCGTTTCCGGCAGATTCTCGCTGGAGGTACCCTCGCGCTGATACAGATAGGGCACCGCATCCAACCGAAGGCCATCGACCCCCATATCCAACCAGAAGAACATGACCTCCTTCATCTTCTGGCGGACCTCCGGGTTGTCGTAGTTGAGGTCGGGCTGGTGGCTAAAAAACCGATGCCAGTAGTATTTCTGGGCCTTCTGATCCCACGTCCAGTTCGAATCTTCGGTATCGGTAAAGATGATGCGGACGTCGCTGTACTTCTCGTCTGTCTCGCTCCACACGTACCAGTCGTGCTTGTCGGAGGCGGGGTCGCGGGCCTCCTGAAACCAGGGATGCTGGTCGGAGGTGTGGTTCAGTACCAGCTCGGTGATCACCCGCATATCCCGGTCGTGTGCCTCATCCAAAAACGCCTGAAAGTCGTCCAGGTCGCCGTGCACGGGTAGCACCTTGAAGTAGTCGGCAGTGTCGTAGCCATCATCTTTCAGTGGACTCTCTAAGAAGGGGAGCAGCCACAGCGTGTTTACACCCAGCGATTCCAGGTAGGGGAGCTTCTCACGGAGACCCTGAAAGTCGCCGTATCCGTCGTTGTTCGAGTCGTAGAACGAGCGCACATGGAGCTCGTAGATAACGGCATCTTTGTACCAGCGGGGATCCGAAAGAAAGGGCTTGGGCATAAAGGCACAGCACTACAAGTGATAAAGAACAGGGCGCGCCCTGGGGAAGTCAAGGCGCGTAGGAACCTTCCACACGGAAAATGTGGGCCGGTTGTTCGGGGGTGAGGTGCAAATAGTGTGCATCGCCGCTCCATTCGTAGGCGGCATCGTTGAGTAGATCTTGCACGCTAAATGTATTGGCCCCATTGATCTTGAGCTGGTACGGACTGGCGTGCAGTTGTCCGTATTGTTCGTCATGCGGATCGAGGCTGACCACCACCAGAATGATGTTTTCTTTGTCGCGATCCCACTTCACATAGGCGATGATCTGGTCGTTGTGCGTCTCCAGAAAGTCGATGTTGCGCATCTGCTGCAGGGCTGGATTGTGAGCGCGAATCCGGTTGATGCGCTGCATGAACGGTTGAAGCGAGGCGGGGTCGTTCCAGTCCCAGGTGCGCAGCTCGTACTTTTCGTTTTGCGAGTACTCTTCGCGATCGGGGTGCTGCTGGTTATCGACGTGCTCGTAGGGCGGGCCGTAGACGCCGTAGACGGGCGAGAGGGTGGCGGCTAAGACAAACCGGCTCTTGTGCTTGGGGCGTCCGCCGTGCACCAGTTCGTCGTGCAAAATATCGGGCGTGTTGGGCCAGAAGTTGGGCCGATAGTATTCGGCTTTCTCGCTGTGAAACAGCTCCTTGGCGTAGCTCTCCAGTTCGTGCTTGCTGTTGCGCCAGGTGAAGTAGGTGTACGAGTTATTGTACCCCAGCTTAGCCAGGCTGTACATGGTGTTGGGCTGTGCAAACGCTTCGGCCAGCACAATGAGTTCAGGCGTTTCTTTGCGCAACTCGCGCAGGCACCACGTCCAGAAAGGAATGACTTTGGTGTGCGGATTGTCTACGCGGAAGGTGGTAACGCCCCGCTCGATCCAGAACTCGAACACGCTCTTTAGCTCGATCCAGAGCGCCTGCCAGTCGTCGCACTCAAAATTGAGGGGATGCACATCCTCATACTTCTTCGGTGGGTTCTCGGCATATCGAATGGAGCCGTCGGGGCGCTGGTAGAACCAGTCGGGGTGGTCTTCGATGTAGGGGTGGTCGGGGGAGCACTGAAAGGCGATGTCGAGGGCGACCTCCAGGCCAACCTCCTGCGCGCGGGCTACAAAGCGCTCAAACGCATCCATGCCGCCGAGTTCGGGATGCACGCTTTTGTGGCCGCCGCGAGAGCCGTCTTCGAGAAAGCCGCCGATGGCCCACGGACTTCCCACATCGCCCGGTTCGGCGGTGGGGCTGTTGTCTTTGCCTTTTCGGTTGGTTTCACCGATGGGGTGGACGGGCGGCAGATAGACGATATCGAATCCCATTTCACGGATGCGCGGCAGCAGTTCGGCAGCGTCATCGAGCGTGCCGTGGTCGTCGGCGGGACCTGCCGAGCGGGGGAAGAACTCGTACCAGGCGCCCTCGCGCGCCAGCTGCGGATCAACGATGAGTTCGTAGGCGGTGCTGTGCACCTCCATGTCGCGGGGCCCGTGGGTGCGCATCAGCGCGAGCAACTCGGGGTTGAGGGCCGCGTCGGTGTCGCCTTGGTCGAAGGCATCGGCCGACTGACGGAGTGTGTCGGCCACGTCGGCGATGTCGGTGTGATCGGCAGTGCGGCGGAGCAGGGCCGCGCCATCTTGCAGCTCGCTACTTAGTTCGCGTTGCGGGGCATTGCCTTTCACACGGCGCTCGAACTGGTCTTGCCAGGTGGCAAAGCGGTCCAGCCATGCTCGCACCTGGTACGTGTAGGTGCCTAACTGGGTGGGTCGAAAGGAGGCGGTGTAGGCATCGTTGCCCTGCGGCTCCAGCCGAATGGAATGTGGGGGGCTGTGATTGGTATGGCAATACACCAACTCGGCTGCGATTTTGTCGTGGCCATCCACGATAAGGCCCGTTTCCACGGTCACCGGTTCGTGAAGCACGCGTTTGATGGACCACTGTCCGCCATCAACCACCGGGTCAACGTAGGTGATCATGATGCGAGACCAGGAGTCGGGCAGAGCGTTATTCGCGTGGGCCATAAGAGGGGCAGCAGGTCAATGGATAAAGGAGCGCATCGTATCCATGTAACTAACTAAAAAAGACAGACCCGTGCCAGGCTGATTTGCAAATTGATAGGAAAAGAGCAGGCTGCATGCCGGTCGGGCCCGGCACGTTCCGTTACCAGCTGCGTCTAAACGTGACGGGCAAGGTCAGTTGGGCAGCTGCGGGTTCTCCGTTTTTGGTTCCAGGGATCCAGTCCAGTCGCTGCAGTGCCTCCACAACCTGCATGTCAATATCGAAGACCGACGAAGATTGTACCACTTGTCCCATTTCGAACGTGCCATCGTCCTTGATTACGAATCGGACTTTGACAGTGCGCAGTTCGCTGCGGTTCATCTGATCTGGGAATCCCAATTCATCGTAGAGGGCTTGCATGCCTCCCACGGGTTTGGGGGATTGGTAGACAGTGTCGGCCTCGGCTTGCGTGTCTGGCGTTGCCTCATGCGCTGCTGAGGGAGCGGTGCTGCTGCATGCGGTGCACAGTATGAGGCTGCTCAGCATCCAAAGGGGTATGTAGAAGAGGGGCGTCGTGCGACGAGGCATGGGAACAGGCTGTTGTCGAATAGGGCATCGTGTTCAAGAAGACTACATGATACGGAGTGAGGCCTACTCATGCAAGATAGCAAACCGAACCATCCAAAACAGCACCGCCATGCGAAGAGACATGCCCCCACCCCGACAGTTACCCGTACCGACGCAGGCCGGCATCGACATCCACCGCGAGCAGTACGACGAGTTTTCCGAGCCCGAGAAGATCGCCAAGCGCACGGCGTAGTGCTGTGTCACAGGTCAATCTTCGGGTTGCCCCCCATTTAAATGTTGTCATCTTGAGCGGAGCGGCTCCGCCTAGGAGACGCAGAGTCCTGACACGAGCGAAGCGACTGATGAGCGTAGCGAATAAAGATCTCCCCCGAAATGAGCAGGGCCGCTCGATCGATCAGAGCCTGCTGAGCGTCGGGGAGATGGTTCGGCTGCGCTCACCATGACAGATTTTTTGGAGGGGGTTGTGACACAGAGTTTAGCACGGTTCCCATACCCAAACAATCACGTGTGACAGAGCAGTAGGGGAAGTGCTCACGAGTCCGGAGGCCGTTGACGATCTTGGTGCCGGCTTAAGGAGCCCCACTACCCACTACTGAGCGGCTGCCTTCTGCGCGCACCAGTCGATGAACGCTGTGGCATTTTCTGTCCATGCAGATAGATCCTCAACCTCTGCGAGGCTGCCCTGTGGGTGACGCGTCTCATTGCGCGACGGGGGATGTTCGAGTTGCGCAGGCGCCCGGTCCACCAGTTCAGCCCAGTCGTCTGCATCCACAAACTTGCGTGTTCGTGTCGTGGTTGTCCACACGCTGCCGTTCGGCCCTATCCGAAACAGCTTGTAGCCGTGCACGCGGATGTCCAGTCCCCCAGGGGTGCCCTGCAGGTCGCATCCCTCCTTCTGATCCACATGGTCGCACACCGCTTGCATGGCACCGACCGTGCTGGGATCTGCGTTCGATGCGAGCTCGGCAAAGAATGCATCGCGGGTATAATCTTGCGGAGACGTTCCCTTCTTGTGCGCGGCGGCTTCGGTTTGCCCAATGACGCGCGGCACGAATACAGACGATGCGTTTTCGGTATCTTTGTACCGCTGCACCGCTACAGCCAGCACCTCGGCGGGACGCATTTGCTCATTCAGAAACTCAACGATGCGTCGCAGTTCACGGGGGATGTGGTCCGCCACAAACACCATGCGCACGCGTCCCCGATTCAAGTTGTCGCGTACGTTATCCCAGTACGCCTCAGCATCCGCTATCTTGAGCGTCTGTTCAAGCACGTTGGAGTCATTCGCATGGGTGCGATCAAAAAGCCGCCGAATTGTATCTACATCTCCGTAGCGAATGGCATTGGCCGCGTAATCCATCATCTGCCCGACGACCTTGCGGCGGATGCGTGAATCGGTGCTCCGCTTCACCTCAACCAGCGTGGGGATGCCATCCTGGTCCAGAAAAAGCAGGTCCAGCGCCCAGCGCGTTCCGCCTTCCGTGTCGCCGACCCCAAACTCGCGGTCTACAAGCACCCAGCGACGCGGCTCCTCGGGGTCCATCTGACTGCCCGCCAATAGATTGGGATGGTCGGCTAACAGTTCTTGGAAGTTGTCCTCGTTCTCGTATCCCATGGCAGAAAGCGGATGGAGCGTATCGTCGTAGTCGCTCATATAGATTGTGTCGGACATCGCAGGTGCGATTTGAATTGGAGGGAGTTGAAATAGGGGGCGGCAACGACATCCTGTCACGCGGGGACGCTACGTATACCTAACGGGGCGCCTGTCCCAAGCGAAGCCGGGAGAGTTCCAGAGACGCCCCCCAACCCACCGTAACGACGCAGGGCCTGCGTCGGGGCACAAGACACAACCTCGCCACGCAAAGCGGCATCACCATGCTGATGCGATGGAGACCAACCACCCAGGGACGTGTGTCCAAGCACACCCTGCACTGTCCCGTATGCGAAGAAGGACCGGCAACAGCGTCCCAGTGCCCTGGGACGTTACAATGCCTCAAAGGTGCGATTGAGAAGAGGTTTACCCAAGCTCCGCTGTGAAAGACTGGATATGCGCAGCAATGTCGCGTTGGGCTTCATCGAGCGCATCAAACGACGCTGTGACGCCTGCAACGTGGCTTTTGCACGCAGGCATTACGTAGGTACGAACGCCATCCACCGTGTCGATGACGGGCACAGCCTTGTTGTCCTCCTCTTCGGCAAGGTCAGCCCGAATGGATCCGGTGACGCGGTTGGCATCGTCACTCATCGCCAGGGCCAGCGTAGCCTGGGGGCTGTACGTGCGGCTCTGATTACTGGTAACGCGCCAGTTAATCAGCCCGGCAGCCAGGGCCTCAGTCAGTTCGTTCCGGCGCTCTTCAGGACAGATCAAGTCCTCTCCGCTCTCGGAGAGCGTCCAACCCGCTTCTTTCAACTCTTCGATTTTCTCCTTGCTGAGTTCGGGTTCGTGCTGGTTGGTCGAAACAGTAAACAGTCGCGTGAGGTCAATCGCCACGTCAAATACGTACAGCCCATGTGCGCGGGGTCCGACCTGATCTTCGGGAATCCAGTTGCGTCGTGGCAATGTACGGTCGTGGGAGGTCAGGAATTCCTGGATCTCTTCCTCCGACATTTCATCACCATCAGCATTGACCACGCGTACGGGGTGATGCTCCGGGTTGTCGCTACGGTCAAAAGAGGCCGACTCGTTTGCCAGCCCCGCCAACAGGGGGTGTAGCGGGCGCATCGCAGAAATAGAGAGCGGACTCCGGCGTTTTACTGTACCGCCTCCTGCCTGGGCACGCATCCATCCGCCCAGAAGTTGGTCGGCAAATTGAGGGTCACAAGGCGACCAGGGTTCTTTGTCCTCAATCGCGTTGTCTTTGGTGATTTTGCGATTGAACGTAATTGGTGCGCGGCGCTCACCCAGTGCTTCCGACACTGCGTCAAGCAGTGAGCGCTTCACTTGCTGGCCACTGGAATAGGCAACCTTGCGTCCGAACTCGGGATCGTAATAAGTTTTCTGGCCATCTTGTACAGAGAATACGGTGTGTGTTGCCTCGCGTAGTCCGCGAATGAAAAGGTATTTGTTGGTAGCCATGGGTATGTGGTTATCTGCGTGTACGTGTATCGATGAGTGTAAAACCGTGCTCAACTATTTGCTGAACACGGTGTACTTGAGCCGAAGCAGTGTTGCAAACAGCGGAAAGTCGGAAGCAGGCATTTTGACAATGGTATCTGCCAGTTCGCTGAAATGCTCAGCATGTGTACTGTCGTGTTCGATCACCTCGGTAACTGCTTCCAAAAAACCGCGTCGATGACTTTGCTTGAGCACTTCTTCAGCGCGACGCTTGGCAGTCGTGCGTGCTTTCTCACCCGATTCTGCATGGTCGCGTAATGCTTGTGCGGTTTCCTCTGTGAGTGTGATCAGTTCTTCGTTGTTGAGCATAGCAACAATCCATGTTTGAAAGATACGATAGCGATTCTGCTTGTTAGGGCTGCGTGTAGGCGAGGGCATCTTGTCTTTCTTGCCACCGGGCATGTAGTCGCGCAGTTTGTCGGGTTGCAGTGCCCGCATGCAAATGGTGCCTTGCTGACACGCTGCGTAGATGCTGTACTGCGTGTCGTACATATCGGCCAGACTTCGTGAACTGACGCCTTCCACATCGCCAAACAGCTTTTCGTGAAGCTGGGCAAGACGTTGTACATCCGGAAGATGAAGCTGCCGAAACCCCACTGTGGTATTCATCTGACCAAGCGAGTAGAGATACACCGTTGGCGTTTCACCAGGCAGCGCCCGCGCCAACTTAAAAAGCACGCTGGCCCATTCCTGGGTTTTGATTCCGGTTGACTTGGTTGTGGGGAGCTCAAGGTCACGCAATGGATCGTTTTCGCGGTAGTCGTACCCAAACCGGTGACAGATCCAGTGTCCGTTCCAGGTCTCCACCTGGTTGCCCTTGAGTCCAGGCGTCTGTTCCAGATGGGTGCGGTATGCAAACCACCCGTCAAGCAGTGCCAGCAATATGTCGTCGTGATCAACAAGCATTGAAAGGCCGCCTTTTAGTCCGATGCCCGCCATCGCACCCACCCACGAGCAGTATGCTTCATCGGGGTCTGCCGACGCGCCTACTGTGCTCACTTGTCCAGATGTCGTTTCCAGCACACCGCTGGCCATTCCGCCCATGAATAGATGGCCGAGGGGCTCGTCGATCGCTGCAATCTTTTCATGGGTATCAGCAAGGGCCTGCTGACGAATGTCGGGGTCGTCACGCTTGCCAGAATACGTAGGCTGGGCAAAAGGCGAGTTATTCGGCCAGAATAGGTAGCGACCATCGTCAAAAGCGACGGGAAAGACGACTTCATCGAAGAAGCTACGCGGAGAAAGCGGCGGCTCATCACGGCGGTGCTCATTGTAGAGGTCGATGAGACGACGCCCGATATATGCGGTGTACATAGAGCAAACGGTATTAGGTCAGGAGAATCGTGGATTATAGAAAGTTAGACGTGGCATTGTCTTCGGCATTCGTCGTCAGGCCGACCGGGCGCCCACCCGGGTTGTACCAGGAATCGGGCGCGCACATCGGGTAACTTCCTATTTCAAGCTCAGGCCAGTCGAATCGCTTGAAACTGACAGGTACGGGAATATGCATGAGCTGGCGTTCGGCCCAGCGTGCATTTGCGTAGGTCTCGACTTCAGAACGGAGGATACACACGGCTGAATTGATGTTTAGCGCATCCAGCAGGACAGACTTCGGGCGGTGTTGAAGTTTCTGTATGCGATACCCATCTCCGTTCCAGATAAAGTGCGTGGCAAGTTCAGGGACTTCGACTTCAGGATATACCGTATCGATAAGCGTCTGCACGTCGGCTTCTGGAAGCACGTCTCCATCCGGCAGTACATCGAAACTTTGCCGCACAATATCTGCGTCGTAGGGCAGCACAGCATTGTCATCACTGGGCGGAGCCACGATGTAAATGGGCTTGTAGCTGCCAATCGTCTCGGCAGAGCGCCGACGGTTGACGCGTCCGAAGCGTTGTACGAGCGCATCCAGCGGAGCGGCATCGGTAATCATGGCATCGAACGAGATGTCCAGACTCACTTCCACAACCTGTGTGGCGGATACCACACACGGCCCACCCATTTCTTCGAAATGCTTAATCTGTGACTCCAACTCGGCCCGCTCTTTTCGTTTGTAACGGCTATGAATGAGCATGGAAGGCACGTCCATCGCTTCCACCTGCTTGTATCGGTCTTGCGCTGTCTGCACCTGATTGCTTACCATAAGCACGCGTTGCCCATTAGAAAGCAACTGGTGTAGCGTATCCCACATGGCGTCCTGACCGTGTATTTTGTGGATACGATGCCGGTTGAAGGTGTCAAGGGTTTCGCGAGGCAATCGCACTTCATGAACCGTTTCGGAGCCGCCAAGCACGTCGAGCAGAGCATCCGCCAGAGCCGTCGGGATGGTTGCCGTTCCGATATGGACTCGACATCCCAGTTCGACGAGCATACGTACGATCTGAAGCACCATCGAGCGGGCTACGCCGTCGTAGGTGTGCACCTCGTCGAGAATTACGTCATTGCCCCGCAGGTCCAGCGCCATTGCCTCGTATCCTGCTGTGCCAAACACAATCGAGGCCAGTTGATATGGTGTCATGACCTTTACGCTGGCCCCGGGGTGACGCTGCAAATCGGCATCCTCGGTCCACTCGTTGTCCATTTCGATCCGTGAGGTCGCATGTAGGCGGCGCACATCGGCAGGTGCATCGAAGTGATCGTACAGATCGGTACGGACGCGCTCATACATGGCATTGATCGACGCCTGGAAGGGGAGGGTGTAGAACACACGTCCTTGACAGCGCGCAAGCAGAAAGTTTGTTTTTCCCGCGCCGGTAGGAGCAACAACAAGGGTATGCGGACGCGGGTCGTCAGTGTCGATTTGTGAGAGCGGATATAGATCGGTAGCCGTATACGGCGAATGGCCGTGCCGGTAGCCCTCCAGGTTAGGCCGCTGATACAGCTTTCTTGCTTTACCTTCGGTCGCGTGAGTATAATTGGATGCGAAGTGATCGGCAGTCATGAGCAGGCCGCGAAATCGTGACCAGCCGTCGGTGTTTTGACGGCAATGGTGCAATGCTGCATCGAAAGCCGCGCGGCGCTCTGCTTCGGAGATGGGCTGCACCTCCCACCCGAACTCAGAAGCAATCTGCATGACTGCGGGTGCCCATGTGGACCACTCCTCGTTGTGGCGTTCGAAGACAGCATCCGGGCCAAACTCGCGGCACAAGTCGATTAGGCCACGACTGCTTCGGTCTTTCTTGATAGATTTATGGTGAGCGGCCACGAAGTCGATAAGCGTGGGCCACTCTTGCTTTGGACGCAACGGCAAGAAGAGGAGCGATGAGATTTCGTGGCGGTGTGGCTCTTCCCGAATCCAGTCTTCTTCGGACAGCTCACTCCTCACCATCTGCTGAAAAAACGGATGGCCTTTTCCCAGGTCGTGCAACACCGCTGCCCGGCGGGCCTGGTCTACGTCCATGCCTAACTGCTCTGCTGCATGCATGACAGCCGTGACAACATGCTGTGTGTGCTCCTTAATCGTGAGGCCGCCCTGGTCTTTGCTTTTTGCGAGTAGCGTCATGATAGCAGCTAATTTTAGGTGTTTGAGATAGGGGGTGAACTGGATAATGTCATGCCGCTACGGGCGACTGCTCGACTGGATTGGGTTGAGTCCGTAATCTTGTGTAATTGAGGCGAGCGAGTAGAAAAAGCCATCGCGTTTTGCCAGGTTGGAAGCGAGACCAACCAAAACCAACCAACATACTAACGATGGCTACTTTTGAGATTACAATCGACGACGAAAAGATCCAACACCTGCTTCGCGGCGATCTTCGCAGCGACTGTGGCATGGCAGCGCTGCTGGAGCCGATCCTGAACCAGATGCTGCAAGCGGAGATGACCGAACACCTGGGCGCCGAATCGGACCAGCGGACCGACACGCGGCAGGGCTACCGCAACGGGTCGTACAAGCGGCAGCTCACCACGCGAGTCGGAACGATCAACCTGGAGGTCCCTCGCGATCGGGATGGGACGTTTCAAACCCGACTCTTCCAGCGATACCAACGGTCAGAGAAGGCCTTGGTGCTGGCGCTGATGCAGATGGTCGTGCAGGGCGTGAGCACGCGTCGCGTGAAGAAGATCACGACCAAGCTGTGCGGACGCAAGTTTAGCAAGTCCACCGTCTCCCGGCTCACCACTGAACTTGACGGACAGGTCGAGGCCTGGGCCAAAAGGCCGCTGGAGAAGAGCTACCCGTTTTTGGTCCTCGACGCGATGCAAGTGAAGGTTCGCCGTCAAGGGGCGGTCCGATCGACAACGGTGATGCTGGCGGTGGGCATCAATGAGGCCGGTCATCGTGAGATCCTGGGGCTTGAGACGGCGTTTGGAGAGACTGGGGAAGGTTGGCGCCGGTTTATCGAGGGCCTGAAGCGCCGCGGCCTTTCTGGCGTTGAAGTGGCCACCAGTGATGCTCACGAAGGATTGCGAAGCGCTCTGGCATCGGCCTTTCCCGATTTGATCTGGCAACGCTGTCATACCGAGGAATTCCTCGGTGTACATTTTCGGCGCAATGTGATCGACCAGACGCCCGCGACGCTACGTGAGCGGATGCACGAGATACTTGACCAGGTGCTCGGGGCCTGCTCCCCAGAACGAGCCCGAGAAGCCGTTAGAGCCGCCTGTGACGAACTGCAAGGCGAGGCCGACCAAGCCCTGAAGGTTTTAGAGGCTGGCTTCGAGGACGCGACCGCGGTTTTGAGGCTTCCCGCGAAGTACCGCCGTCGCCTTCGGACAACAAACATGGTGGAGCGGTTTATCGAGGAGATTCGGCGGCGAGAAACCGTCATTCGCATCTTTCCGAACCTCGCATCAGCCCAGCGTCTGATCGGCGCTCTGTGTGCGGAACAGCATGAGGAATGGTCCACCGGCCGACGCTACCTCATCATGGACGAGTAGCCGACAAGAAAAGCATCATCGCTTTCCTCAAACAGCAATTCAAACCCAGCGAGCGCATCAAATTGATCTTCTGATAGTGCTTGAATCGCACCCGACGGGTACACCACATCTTCATTTCGGCACAGACAGAGATGCTCGCTGTGTGCTTTCTGGGCATCTTCCACTGTCGGGAATGCAAGATGGAGACGAGGCGACAGCATGACGCCCCGCTCGATAATCGATGTATCTCGTTGGTACTCGACCGTGTTGTACTTCTTAACCGTCTTTCGCTTGTAGCCACGTGACTGTGTGGTTTCCTGCTGGATGCTGAATCCCTTATGCGTCAGACGATGGCGTAGAATGGCGCTTACCTCCAGCTTCTGCCGCATGCCTTCCACAATGCTCGGCGTGAGAAACTGCTGACTGTACGTCTGTTCATCTCGAACAGCGGTCCACGGTTTGATGAATCCAAATGGACCGGTGTAGGTGACAATGTGCATCTGGTTATCCATCTGTTTATCTGTCTGTTGAATAAAACGTATCGTCGGTCCAGCGGGCGGGGTTGGTCTGGATGTATTGGCGAATGCGGTGCCAGCGGCGTTCGGTGCGGATGATGTGGTCGTGGTAGTTGCGCTGCCAAACCGTCTCGCCCGGCGTGCCGCGCATCTGGTTGATGCGGCGCGTGACGGCGGATTTGTAGGCGCGGACGAAGGCCCCCAGCGATTTCGGTTGGATGTTAACGCGACCGCCATCGTCGACCGGTAGCGACGCAGCGCGCTGCGTCGCTACGTGGCATTGGTACCCCTGCGGATCAATCGACCCATCTGCATCTAATGGCACAATCACCACAATCCCGTGGATATGATTTGGCATCACCACAAATGCGTCCAGGTGCACCTCATCGCGAAGGGTTTCGGATCGGTCCCATTCCGCCGTGGCCACGCGCCCGAAGGCATTGCAGCGCATCTGGCCGTCGACAACACGCCCGAACAGATGCATCCGGTCATGGGTGCAGATCGTCACGAAGTACGCGGCGGACTGCGTGTAATCCCACTCAGGATGGCGGCGCGACCGGTGGTGCGTATGGTATCGGTCGTAATCGGACGGCATGATCCCTGATGTTATGCTGTGTGTCGTCATTGGAGCGCCCCAAACCCGCTTCCCGTCAGGTCGCCCACACCGACCAGCCAGGCGAACTGGATGGCTTCGGGGGGCGCGTCGATGCGGACCGGGCACATGTTGGCGCGGTGCTGGGTCTGCTTGATGCGGGCCAGCTTGGTCTTTGGGTGCGCGTAGCTGCGGTCGAACTGGATGTGCACGGCGTCCAGATCCACCGACACCCCGGCGGCCCGTAGTTTGGTGCGCAGGGTGCGCGTGAGGGCGGCGTCGGCCTCGGGGTCGTCGTAGGTGAGGTGGGCGCGGCTGCCATCCTCGCGGGTCTGACGCGCCAGCACGGGGCTGTCTACCTTAAACGTGTGCGCCTCTGAAAACGACGGCGTGCGCTGCTCTTTGGCCTCGGCCACGCGCATGCCGCCCATCACCGAGGGGTCGTTCAGGATGCCATCCAGGCAGGCTTTGGCGGCCTCCGGCTGGTAGAAGCTGACGCGCCAGCGCGCGCCCTCGGGAAAGATCAGTCCGTTCTTGGTACCGCTGCCACCGTCGAGCCAGCCGAAGCTGTACAGGCTGAGCCCGTCGTGCAGGTCGTTGTTGGGACCGATCCACTTGTGCAGCGCACCCGTCAGGTAGTGCAGGTGGTCGTACGGCACGGGCTCGGTGGAGGGGGTGAGGGTCAGATTGAGACGCATAAATGTATCTGGTTTAGGATGAAGAGGGGATGAGAGATTGTGCGCTTAAAGTAGTGCCCGGCAGTTGCATATGCAAAAACAACCATCAGGGAATATCATACTTCCGCAGCACACGATGCGCTTCTTCGATCACCGCCTGTCGCAATACATTGGTGTCTTGCACGGTGGCGTAGCGTCCGTAGCCGAGCACAAACCGGGCTGTGGGCAGCAGTGCGGTGGTGTGGCCGATCAGTTCGAGGCAGCCGTTGGCGCGGCGCAGGCACAACGGCGTCTCGACCCACGGGACGACGGGCCGGTGCGTGTCGGTACGTAGATGCAGGTGAACGGGGTATCGATAGGGGTCGGGATGGGGCATGGCAGTTCGGTTGGATGGCCATCAGCAACAGCATATCGCGAAGGTACAATGCCCTCACTTCATTCGCGACATTTCGTGTCGGGAACCCGGCTTGCAGCTAGGAGACAGAAGTTGAGGAGGCCGCCGTGTATTGATCCAGCATGGCCTGCGCATCCGCCTGAACCTGATTGACAAGCTCCTCGGGTTCGAGCACCGTGACTTTCGGACCCCAGGAGCGTATCCACGACCGGATATCTTTGAGGCCCTCTACGTCGAACGACACAATGAGGTGGCCATCGTCCCCTCTGTGTTCGATCTGCTGGGTGGGGTGGTAGATTTTGCGGTGGAAGTAGGGGGCGGCTTTGGGCGCTACGCGTACTTTGACGAAATGGCCCTCGCCGGTGGTGGCGCCGAAGCGGGTGCCGAAATGTACGATGGCGTCGAAATCATCTGGAGGGGTGAAGTGGGCATCCTGGAAGGTGATGGCCTTGATCTCGGCCAGGTTGAAGTCGCGGATGGCCGTGCGCTTGTGGCAGTACGACGCCACGAGCCAGGCGCCCTTGCGGGTGCCAATTACCAGCGGATCGATGACGCGGCCCTCGTCGAATGTTTGCTTGCTGGCGTTTTGGTAGTCAATCGCGATGGTGCGCTGTTCATGGATCGCCTGCCGCACGGTTTTGAACACCTCGGGGTCGATGCGAACGGACCGGGCCTCTTGAAAGTACCAGCGCGTGTTTTCATCGCCGGGGTCGAGCGTAAACACGTTGTGGTTGGGGGTGCGGGCCAGCAGGTCGTCGTACACGGCACGCAGCGGTTTGGCCAGCGGGGTGGGGCGCAGCAACGCGCGTCCGGCTTCAATGGCCACGATAAGAGCGAGGAGCTGGTTTTCGGTGTACTGGTCGGTATGCTCGGGGTAGCGCTCGTCCTCGGGCAGTGCGTACCGATTCATGTTGCCTTGTTTGGTGACCTGGATCGGCTCGCCCTCTTCGATGAGCGTGTTTGCAGCGCGGGAGATCTGGCGCGGGGTGACTCCGATCTTTTCAGCGGCTTCCTTTGTGGTGAGCACGTGGCCGGTGCGCAGTAGGTGGAGCAGTTGTTCGCGGGTCGGCCGGTTGGTTAGCGCGGGAGGTATGGACATGATGAGAAGGAGGAATCAATGTAAGAAGAGGCTTGTTTGCAGAGCCTGCACACAACGTATGCAATAGTCGTTTCAGACGCAATGTGGCGCTCCCCTGTTTAACGGCGCTGGGGGCCGATTTGTCGTCGGCCTCGGGCGATTTTCGGAAAAACGGCCCCCACAACCATTGTGCCACATTCCAATTTTTATGGATATGAAGCGTAGAGCCAACGAGTTAGCGGATGTCGTCGGACCCCCGGGGGTTTATGCACAACCGGAGGGTGACAACATCAGACGCGCACAATCATCGTCAAACCGCCGCTCATTTGCATCTATGCGGGCTATATCGCATATTCTGATAGGCCTTTAATCGCACCTTTGAGGTATTGAAATGTCCAGCGCAAGCACGGCAAGCGCCATCACGCGCGTCCTTTAATCGCACCTTTGAGGTATTGAAATCTGGACTCTTGCACGACGAGCGCTCCGAAAAAGCCATCCTTTAATCGCACCTTTGAGGTATTGAAATTCGTTTTCTAGGCGTTCAATGACTTCTTGTTGTTGCCACCTTTAATCGCACCTTTGAGGTATTGAAATTCGTTTTCTAGGCGTTCAATGACTTCTTGTTGTTGCCACCTTTAATCGCACCTTTGAGGTATTGAAATGGGTCAATCCCGACCGCGTGCGTGCACTCCGATAATCCTTTAATCGCACCTTTGAGGTATTGAAACCTGTCCTGAACGCAGTGAAGGATCTCCGCGGGAGTTCCCTCGGCTTCGCTCGGGGCAGGCGCACCGTTGAGGCATTGTAACGTCCCAGGGCACTGGGACGCTGTTGTCGGTCCTCCTTCGCATACGGACGGGGAGCATGCGGTTGAGATCGCACTGCTTTGCATGGGCAGATGCCGCTTTGCGTGGCGAGGTTGTGTCTTGTGCGCCGACGCAGGTCATATGGCGACGCAGTGCCCTGCGGTACGTGTTTAGCGTGTTAGAATGGCCGAATGGCCGCCCGGGATATCCGCTTTGCTCCTGATCCCGGGCTACAGAACGGCGCGATATGAGCAACCCCATAGCCGGGGACCGCTTGCGTCCCCGGCTTGCTGGGGCACCGCATTCCCGTCAGCACCACGCTCGTGGCGATGCACAACAGACATGACCTTACGGCCCCTCTGCGTCGCTACGAGAGACGAGATCATATCGTCTTGCAGTCATCCTGACGCCGCCCGGTGGAAGGATCTGGGCGCCATGCCCTACGGGTTCGCCTGGTCCGGTGCGCGCAGGGTGCCTCGTGGACACTGAGCAGCCGTGGACACTGAGCAGCAGGGCCCTCGGCCACATAGCGCTGAGATGCTTCATAGCGCTGAGATGCTTCACTGCGTTCAGCATGACATGTAATAGGACATGTATAGGACGGCCCGGCGGTACGTTTTATCTTTTGAGTGCGGCTCAATGACCGCCCGGGATATCCGCACCCCAGGAGTACTCGGTCGCGGTGCTCCCAGCGCTCCGCTCCTGGTCCCGGGCTACAGAGCGGCTCGGTGTGAGCAAAATCCATAGCCGGGGACCGCTTGCGTCCCCGGCGATCTGTGGTATGTCGCTAAACACGTACGCCCTGCGTCGTTACGGGTCTCTCGTCGCCCCTTCCACCCATCCATCCCTCCACCCATCCACTCCTTTCACAGGGTCTTGACTTTTCTTCGGGGGGTGCCTATCCTATATCTGCGCAGATATTTGGGGGTCGTGTTGGTTGTGTCGTTACCTTTCGGCGGGTCTGGCCGGCTTTCAGTGCGTGTCGCTGTCCACAACCGTCCACCCAACCGAAAAGCTGCTATGTCCTCCACCTTCTTGGTACGCACCGTCGGATGCCTCGCGCTCATGATTGGATATGGGATAGGAATCGCGCAGGCGCAACAACCGCCCAGTGAAGTGGATGTCTTGACCATGGAGGTGGTCGACGATTTTCTGCCCGATCAACTTGGCACCGCGAGTCTGGAGGCTCTCATCGAAGAAGACATGCTAAAAGGGGGGCGCTATCAGGATGAGGCGTACGATGCTCCGCTGATGTTTGGGTTTTTGCATGGAAGCGCCGTCGATGATGCCGTCCGCCGGATCCACGATATGCAAATGACCACCGTGCCCGAAACCGACGCGTGGACTTCTGCACTGTGGGCGGGGTTATTTGCGGATGCGGGCGACGAGTTTGTCGAGCAGGAGCCTGTCCACTACTTTGGGATCGATCACGTGGAGCCTGCCTCGGGCATGGCGGTTGCCTTGCTTGATCAGTTTCTGGTCGTTGGTCTCGTGGATGGGCCCAACAACGAAGAACGACTACGTGAGGCCTTTGAGGCGTTTGATGTGAGTCCGCTTCTAGGCTGGATGCCACAGGGCGCCTTCACCATGCACTCGGTGCACTATACCACCTGCTTGAGCATAGCCTGCTTCATGGATCGGCTGGCGCATGGGCACGAAGCTATTTTTCGAGGCTCCACCGTCGATACGCCCAGCGGGTCGTTCTTTCTGGGAGAGGCGAACGAAGACGGACGTACCCAGGTGACGCTTAGCATCAGCGGGGAGTCGGCGCCCAATCCGGATCTTGCGGGGACAACGCTTACCTTCGACGTGTCTCCAGACGACAGCGAGGCCGGGTTTGTGGAGGCGATCCTTGCTCCTGCCGCTGCCTGCGTTGATGGCACCGCCGATGAGATCCACAACTGCGACGGCCCTCTGATGGACGCGTTGTCTCATTAAGAGGGCGTCGTGCGTCATGGGCAGCGCGATGGTTCAGGGTATGCCCTACTCGGTCTGCTCATGCGTGTAGACGGGCGTGCCGCCAACGAAGGTGTGCAGCACCTCCACCTCTGGAAGCTGCGCCGGGTCGATCTCCAGAATGTTGTCGGAGAGCACGACCAGGTCCGCCAGGTACCCAGGCGCTACGTATCCACGCTCCGATTCGTGTCCGCCGGCATAGGCATTGCCCGTCGTGTAGGCATGCAGCGCCGTTTCAATGTCGATGCGCTCTTCGGGAACCCAGCCGCCCTCGGGGGCGCCATCCAGTGTCTTGCGCGTTACGGCAGCGTACATCCCTTTGAGCGGATTGGCGCTGTACCACGAGGCATTGGTACCGGGCCAGTCGGAGCCAAAGCTGAGGGGGACTCCTGCTTCGTGGAGCGTGCGAAACGCATAGGTGTAGCGCGCCCGGTCGGAGCCAATGCGTTCCTCCATCCAGCGCATGTCATCAATGGCATGTATGGGCTGCATCTCGGCGATCACATCCAGTGTGGCCATCCGATCGGCCACCGAGGCGTCGCGTAGGTGCTGCGCATGGATGACGCGCCAGCGCTGGTTGCTCGCATCCACCGTTTCGTGGGCGGTCTCCATCATGGTAAGTAGCGTATCGATTGCCATATCGCCGATGGCATGGACGTGCGGCCAGTGTCCTGCTTCCGCCGCCCCTTCGATCAGACCCTGCATGCCATCGGGATGGTCCATCATATCCCGCCAGATGCCGGGTTCGTCGGTGTGCTCATACGGTTCGTAGAACTGAGCGGTGGCGTTGCCCATGATCCCATCAACGAAGCCCTTGAGGCCGCCAATTTCCAGATAGTCATCGCCAAATCCATGCGTGATGCCTGCTTCGGCCAGGTGCGACCACCGGTCGAGCGTTGGGCGCGCACAGACGCGCACGGAGAGCGCGTTGCGGTCATGCAGCGTGTGAAAGGTACGCATCTGTTCAGGGGGAGTGATGTCGTGAATGGTCGTGACCCCGTGTGAGGCGAGGCGCTCCATAGCGACGTCGGCTTCAGCCAGACGTTGTGTCATGGGCTTGTCGGGTACAATAGCGCGCACTGTGGCAGCCGCCTCGGGGGCGAGGCGTCCGGTGGGACGGTCGTTCTCGCAGTCTACTCCGGTGTCGTTACACGACAGGTCGGCCCGATCGAGCGCCACCGCATTGGCCAGGTACTGTTCGCCATCGAAGCGAGAGAGCAGGACCGGCGTATCGGGTGTTACATCGTCAATGAGCGTGCGGTCGGGCTCCATAAGCGGCTCAGGGTCGTCGGCCCATTGGGCGTAGGCTCCCCAGTCACCATCCAAGATCCAGGCTCCGTCTGGCAGGCGGTCGCGGGCGGCAGCCACCGCTTCGGTTAGCGCATCGGGATCGTTCACATCCAGCAGATTGATACCCAGCAAGAGCGCACCGGCACGATTGAAGTGCGTGTGGTTGTCAATAAATCCGGGGGTCACAAAGGCGCCATTGAGATCGAGGACCTCGGTATGCTCGCCGATGTGGTCGGATAGTGCATCATGCGATCCAAGAGCCAGAATGCGTTCGCCGCGCAGTGCTACCGCATCAGCAAAGGCCGGGTCATCGTGCCCGGTCCAGATGGTGGCATTGGTGAGCACGCGGTCGGCATCTTGGCCCATGGCCATGCAGGGAAGCATGAGCAAAGCAACAAACAGGCAAGCGTAGAGGCGATTCATAATCGGTCGGTGCATGGAGCGATAGATCGAGCGTGCATGCAAGGGAGCGTTTGTAAAGATACGTGTACAGCATGAACGAACGCAACAGGGATTGCAGGGTGCGTGTGCCTTTTGTCTAGCTGATACGTCGGAAGAAAGCGGCAGGTGGGTGCGCCAAAAGCACCTATGGAGTACGGAGAAAGCACTTGCATGCGGTGAAGGCGCGCGTTACGTTGTGCGTCCGGCGTCATTACTCCCTTTTACTTTTGGAAGCGCTTCCGAAAACGTATGGATACCATGCCAGACATGCAATCGTTAATGCCTCAATCCAAAGATCGTGTGCGCCTAACGGCCCTGCAGCGATCCAATATCCACACGCACTTTCAGTGGAACAACGATCCAGAGTTGAATCGCCTTGATAGCGAGGTGCCGTTCCAGAAAGAGTCGTTCGGCGCGTTCAAGCATCGTTTTGAGCAGCTGTGCGATGCCCCCAAGCGTACGCATTACGCTTTTGAAATACACGCGGCGGACGAGGATGCGCTCATCGGAGTGGCATCAATTTACGGGATGCGTCCGGCAAGCCGCAATGCTCATATCAGTTTGACGATTGGGAAGCGGGCGTACTGGGGCCGTGGGTATGGGCGCGGTGCCATGCGCATTTTGTTGCCGTTGTGTTTTGAAGAGATGGGCCTGCATCGGGTGGCCGCCGAGACGTTTGCGTTCAACGATGCGTGGCGCCGGTTGGTACAAGGATCGGGGTTTGCGCACGAGGGGACGCTGCGTGACTATCTGCACCGCGACGGTCAGTTTTGGGATAAAGAGGTGTATGGGCTGCTGGCTGCGGAGTATACCCCTTTGGAGCCGGTGCTACACGCCACGGCCTGATCGAATCTCCTCTCCCTACGGGGCTAGTCTATGTACACAACCTGAGATGGTGATAATCGTTGGTGATCGCTTGCCTGTCCTGAACTCGATTTAGGATCTGGATGACGTTCGAAAGGGAGGCATTTGGGGTGAAAGGGAGCTTTCGTCTTCAGCACCGTCCCCCCGACATGTCATCCTGAGCTTGTACCTGTTTAGCGTGGTACAATGACCGCCCGGGATATCCGCACCCCAGGAGTACTCGGTCGCGGTGCTCCCAGCGCTCCGCTCCTGATCCCGGGCTACAGAACGGTGCGATGTGAGCAAAATCCATAGCCGGAGACCGCTTGCGTCCCCGGCGATCAGGAAGCACGTCGCTAAACACGTACCTGAACTCGATTTAGGATCTGGATGACGTTCGGGAGGGAGGCATTTGGGTTGAAAGGGAGCTTTCGTCTCCAGCACCGTCCCCCCGACATGTCATCCTGAGTTTGTACCTGTTTAGCGTGGTACAATGACCGCCCGGGATATCCGCACCCCAGGAGTACTCGGTCGCGGTGCTCCCAGCGCTCCGCTCCTGATCCCGGGCTACAGAACGGTGCGATGTGAGCAAAATCCATAGCCGGAGACCGCTTGCGTCCCCGGCGATCAGGAAGCACGTCGCTAAACACGTACCTGAACTCGATTTAGGATCTGGATGACGTTCGGGAGGGAGGCATTTGGGTTGAAAGGGAGCTTTCGTCTCCAGCACCGTCCTCCCGACATGTCATCCTGAACTTGATTCAGGATCCATTCCCCCGACTATTCCCCCGAGAAGGCGCCCAGATGGGTTCTTGTTGTAGGATCCAATTGTAGGATCCAACAGTCCCTCATTGAACAGGCGGTGGAGGAGTCAAATTTCCCATCAACGAAATACCAGAGACAAAGTTATGTGCAAGGATTAGCCCTATGGGGTTGTCCCCTTTGGAAAGGTTACGGCGTTCAGGGCCGTGCGCGTCGTTTACTACTATGTTACACGTCAATGGTTAGGGAGTACCATATCCCGTTTACACCGTGTCATCTTGATCGCAGTGGCTTCGTAGCGGTGCACTACTCGTCTGAGGAGGTCGTCTGTAGTTCTGAGGTTGTTGTAGCGTCATTTGAGCGAGCCATCCAGAAAATGAGCGTATCGTCTTGATACTCCTCCCAGGGTGATTGCTCCAGCGCCTGGTTCCACACATGATTCACCGGGTGGGCTGTCTGCCGGGCCGTGCGTGCTAATTTGCAGACCCCCTCTTCGCCCAGCGAGGCGGCGCTACGAGTAGGTTGCTCCAGCAGACCGTCGGTGTATGCCATAAGGGCGGTACCGGGCTGTAGTTCGAGCGACTGTTGTTGAAACTTCGCTTCAGGTTGCAAGCCAAGGATAAGGTCGCTTGCTGGAATAATACGGGCATCGTCGTCGGTAATAAGCAGGGGGCGGCAGTGGCCTGCGTTGGAGAACTCAAGCGTGTGTGTCTCGGGGTCCCAGATCATAAGCATGAACGAGGCAAACGTATCAGTAAGCACCTGGTCCTCGAACAGCAGGGTGTTGATGTGCTGCATGAGCGCAGCGGTGGAAGGGGTTTGGCCAATGCGGGTGCGCAGGCTGGCCCGTACGTAACTAAGAAAGCTGTAGGCGTAGAACTTCGCCTGGAGTCCTTTGCCCATTACATCGCCAATTGAAAAGAAGTAGCGCCCGTCGTCTAGTTGATGCCAGTCGAGGAGGTCGCCCCCGCCTTGTTGGCTGGGTTCATACCGTGCCCAGATTTGATACGAGGCGACCTCGGGCAGACTCGTGGGCATGAGACGCTCCGAGAAGTCGCGCCCCAGTTGCGTGTCCAGCCGATTGCGGAACACCTCAACGCGTTCTATGAGCCGCTCAGCACGCGTTTTGAGCTGCTTCATATCAAACGGCTTGGTGATGTAGTCGTCTACGCCTAACCGCATGCTGGTAAGGCGGGCGGTTTCGTCGGTGCGAGCCGTTAGGAAGATGAACGGGATAACGCGTGTGTCTTTTCGCGTTTGCAGTCGTTCTAGAAGGGTAAACCCGTCCATGCGCGGCATCATGATGTCCGAGATAATAAGATCGGGCAGTTGCTCTTCGACCTTGTCGAGTGCATCCACCCCATCCACCGCAGTAAGAACCGTACAGTCGTCTTCGAGCCGATAGGAAAGTAACTCGCGCAACGTATCGTCGTCTTCTACGACTAAAATAACACGTTCATCCATGGGTCGTGGTCGTAGGGAATAGAAACGGTGAAGCGTTGCTGCTCAGCTTCGTGGGATTTATACGACATTCGAGAAGAGCAGGCATCAATGATACGAAGGCCCATGTGCGCCTCAGGAAGCGGATGGGCTTTTTCCTGGAGGGTATGCAACGTTGCTTCGGGGTCAAAGCCATCCGAGTTATCGAGGATCTCACAGCATACTGTTTCCTGACGGATCTCAATTCGTACGATAAGCTGGGGGGACGATGAGAATGTTGCATGCCGAACTAAGTTGGCTACCCACTCGTGGATAACCAACTGCAAGTAATGGCGCGTACGAGGCGGCGGGAGGCGCACTGAACTGGAGGCATCAACCTCAGTCCATGCTGACTGCACCGACGTGCGAAGGTCAGTCAGGGCCGCATCGGGATCCGAGTAAGACCGCTCTAAAAGTTGGGTCATACACACGCAAAAGCGAAATCAGGAAGAAGCAGGTCATATGCCCATGGCACAACGCCCAAAGCGATCAAAGGGGGACGATCGAATTCAGACGGAGGCGCCGACCTAAGAAGAAGCCCCGTTGAGCAAGTCCTCTTTGGCTTCGTCTACCGAATCGTACTGTGGAAACACTTTGTACGTTCGCGTAAGCTCAACAACCACCCGTACCGGTTCAGAGGCATTGGCGAATACAACCGTTCCGCCTTTGCCCGATACGCGCCGGTACAAAGAAAACACAGCGCCAAGCCCCGAAGAGTCGAGTACATCCGTATTCGAGAAATCGAGTACAAACTGGCGGACCCCTTCGTCAATGGGATCTTTGACGGTCTCTTTGAACGTATCGGCGTTGCGGAAGTCTAGCGCATCGCCAATATCGACAAGGACGGTATCGTCATCTATCGTATTCGTTGAAAAGCTCATACCATTAGTACTGTCAATTGAGGGGAGGATAAAAAGGGCGTGCTTGATTACATAAACACCATGCAACCTAACTCACACAATAACAACACGCCAAACTTCACGCAACCATGTAGGTTTACAGAGTATAATGATTGCATAGTTGTAACGCCAACTCAAGCCGTACGGTTCGTGGAAATGTCGCGGGATTGGCCCCTGCTATCGTGGGGGCTGTGTATACTGGTCGGAGCAGGCCTTTTGCTGGGCTGCGAACGCCGTACGGGCATTGATCCAGAGGCGTTAGAGGCCGATGATGAACTACGGCCTGTGCAGACCACGCATGAACCCCGTTTTGTGTTGCACGAAGGAGGAAGCCGACGCGCCATTCTGGAAGCGCCCCGGATGTATCAGTATGAAACCGAGGATAGCACCTATGCTGTGATGCGAGGGCCTTACGATGCCGACACAACCGTTCGCATCCATGTTCAACTCTTTACCCCCGAGGGCGACTCCTCGGCCACCATTGCGGCCGACAGTTTGCTCTACTTTAGCGGAGAAGGTCGTGCGGATGCCTATGGGGATGTGGAAATTCATACCCCAGATAACCGTGAACTGTACAGTGAACACGTGGTGTGGACACAGGGCGACCGTAAGGTGCGATCAAGTCGGTTTGTACGCATTGTAACTCCGAATGAGGTGTTAAACGGCCTCGGCATTGTGGCCGATGAAGACCTAAGTTCGTACCAAATAGGGCGGTTCGAAGCCGAGGTTGAGCTTGATGATGATTGACGGTTGGGCAAACAGTACGGAGCACGTGGCGTTCTCCATGCGAAAGTGTTGGGTTGCACTGATTTTGGTGCCGGTGCTAGTGTGTGTCGCGCCTGCATCAGCGTGGGGGCAAGAAGCCGACGAAGATACCACGCGCACCCGTGCCTACGTAGAAGCTGATTCGCTAAGCGCTGCTCTCGTTGATGGCGAGCAGGTCCAAGAGTTGATCGGCAACGTCTTTGTGCGCCAAGATGAGACCGAGTTGCGCTCTGATCGTGGGTTTCGCTACTTTCAGCGTGATGAGTTTCTGTTTCTCGAAAATGTCGAAATCGTAGAGGGGCCCGACACGCTTCGGGCCGATTCGGTGCGCTACGAGCGCAGCAACGATCTGGGCTTTGCCTTTGGAAATGTGGAGCTAACCGATGGCGATGTGGAGGTGCGATCGACCGAGGCTATCTACTTCTTTGATGAGCGCCGCGCCGTGTTCGACGAGCCGGTAGAGCTTGAAGACAGCACGGCTGTGTTACGGAGCGAGCGCGGCGTGTACCTTTCGCCTGAGCGCCGCGCCGACTTTTCGGAGAATGTAACGCTCGACGATCCGGCATCCTGGCTTGAAGCCGATTCGCTCTCGTACTTTCGCGATCAACGTCGTTCGGAGGCGTTTGGCAATGTCTTCATTGATCGCGACCCGCGTTCTGCCGCCAACGATCCGCGGCAGCCAGACGATGCCACCGTCGATGAGGATGAGCAGGACACGCGCACCTGGCTCTTTGGCGATGAAGCCATCAACGATGAAGACGAGGCCTACAGCGATATGCGGGGGGCGGCGTTCATGGTGCAGGTGCAAGTCGACTCGCTCGGGGCGCCCCGCGATACGCTCATCACCGACGCCGATCGCCTTGTAGCGCAGCGCAGCGACTCGCTACACCGCCTAACCGCCACAACTGATGTGCGCGTGTGGCAAGATGACCTGGCAGCAACAAGCGACTCACTCGTCTACGATCGGGCCATTTCGCCCGACACCGTCGATACACCGTCGTACGAGGAAACCCGCCTATTTGGGGATCCCGATGCCTGGTTCGAACGCACGCAGATCCACGGCGATACGCTCCGCACCGTAGTGCGCGACCGTACTCTCGACTCGCTCTATGTCTTTAGCAACGCCTTTGCCGCTCAGCAAGACACGGTCGTTCAGCGCATTCAACAACTGCGTGGGCGCGACATGATTGCTCACTTCGATGACGAGGTGCTGCGTACCATCCGCGCATTTCCGAATGCGGAAACGATCCGCTTCATGGAAGAAGACGGTCAGCTTGCGCAGGCCGCTGAAGCTTCTGCCGATGAGATCATCGTCGAGTTTGACGCCGAAGGGCAGCTACGGGATGTCCGTATTCTCTCAGGCGTGCAATCGACACTCTATGACCGTCATCTCATTCCCGAGCCGTTTGAGCTAGACGGCTTTCGGTGGACTCCACAAGCACGTCCACGCAAGGAGGATCTCCTTGAAGATCCTCGCTTTCAAAACCGTTTAGATCAGGGGTGGTCGTTCGATCAGCCGCACGTTCCGCTCGTGCGCCGCAATCCGATGCCTATCGATGTTGATGCCGCTGCAGAGAATATCGAATAACTTTTTCTGAACTAATACAGCAGAATATCTATGGATGTGTCTATGGGGTCGCCGCTCACGCTGCGGGCGAAGGGGCTGACCAAGCGTTATGGAAAACGCACTGTTGTACAAGATGTGGATCTGCACGTAAAGCAAGGAGAGGTGGTTGGGTTACTTGGACCCAACGGAGCCGGCAAAACGACTACGTTTCATATGGTTGTGGGGCTGGTTCGCCCCAACGATGGCCGTGTACTGTTAGAGGACGATGACATCACGCGCCTCCCCATGTATAAACGAGCGCGCCGAGGCATTGGCTATCTGGCGCAAGAAACCTCTGTGTTTCGCGAGTTGAGCGTGGTGAACAATTTGCATGCTGTGCTAGAATTTCAGCCGATCTCTGCCGAGGAGCGCCATGCTCGCGTCGAATCGCTTATCGATGAATTTGGGCTGGAGCGTGTCCGCGATTCGAAAGGATATTCGCTTTCAGGAGGCGAGCGGCGTCGCACCGAAATTGCCCGCGCGCTGGCTACGCGTCCGAAGTTCTTTCTGCTCGACGAACCCTTTGCTGGCGTCGACCCGATTGCAGTCGAGGATATTCAGGAAATCGTAGGCGGACTGAAAGAGCGCGGACTTGGTGTGCTCATCACGGATCACAATGTTCACGAGACGCTTGCTATTACCGATCGGGCGTACTTGCTGTACGAGGGGCGTATCCTCAAGCAGGGGACCGCAGAGGAATTGGCCGCCGACCCCGAGGTCCGGAAGCGCTACCTGGGCGAAAAATTCTCGCTCGAACGCTATTAGTCCTGGGGTATGTATTGTACCTTGTGGGATACCTGAAGCGAACACGCCCTTATCCGGTTCGTATTGCAGAGGCGGTATACTCCTTTGCACCATTACATGCCATTGCGCTTTCACATCATAGCGCAACGTCTCCTCTCATCCTCCCAAACACGAATCAGTTGTCTATATGTGCGGAATTGTTGGATATATTGGCCATCAAGATGCCGAAGAGTTGCTCATGACCGGGCTAAAACGCCTCGAATATCGTGGGTACGACTCGGCAGGCGTTGCTATTGTTGGCGAGAATGGGCTCCAAACCCAAAAGCGCAAGGGTAAAGTCAAAGAACTTGCCAATGCACTGGATAATGCGCCCTTGAAGGGAACGCTTGGTATTGGCCATACACGGTGGGCTACGCACGGGCCGCCCAATGACCGCAATGCGCATCCACACGTAAGCATGGATGGCGATTTCGCGTTGGTGCATAACGGCATCATCGAGAATTACAACACCTTGCGAAGAAAGCTTAAGGAGAAGGGCTATGCCTTTAAGAGTGATACCGATACCGAGGTGCTTGTGCATCTTATCGATGCGGTGCGCAAGAAAACCGGGCTCGAACTGGAAGAGGCCGTCCGCCAGGCGCTGACGCAAGTGGTTGGCACGTACGGTATTGCCGTTGTGTCGAGCACCGATCCCGATTTGCTGATCGCCGCGCGTAAGGGCAGCCCGCTCCTCATTGGCGTGGGTGACGGTGAGTACTTTCTGGGCTCCGACGCCGCTCCCCTCGTTGAGTACACCCGGCAGGTGGTATATCTGAGCGATGGCGAGATCGTGAGCATCCGTCGAGATGGGTACCAGGTGCGCACCATCGACAATGTGCCGTTGGAGAAAGAAGTGCACGAGCTGGAGTGGACGCTCGGCGAAATTGAGAAGGGCGGATACGACCACTTCATGCAAAAAGAGATTATGGAGCAGCCCACCGCGCTCGAAGATGCCATGCGTGGACGCGTGCTGCCCGACGAGAACAAGCTTGTGCTGGGCGGCCTGCACCACGTGATGGACGATCTCCGCGAGGCCGACCGTATCATCATTGCCGCATGTGGAACGTCGTGGCACTCTGCGCTGGTCGGGGAATATCTCATCGAGCACTTTGCCCGGACTCCGGTTGAGGTGGAGTATGCCAGCGAGTTTCGGTATCGCAATCCCATCTTGCGCGATGGCGATGTGGTGCTCGTCATCTCTCAAAGCGGCGAAACAGCCGATACGCTGGCCGCGGTGCGCGAAGCGAAGCGACAGGGCGTAATGTGCCTGGGCATCTGCAACGTTGTCGGATCCACCATTGCGCGCGAGACCGATGCGGGCGTCTACCTGCATGCGGGTCCTGAAATTGGGGTGGCTTCTACCAAAGCGTTTACTGCCCAGGTGGTGGTGTTGGCCATGATCGCACTGAAGCTGGCCGAGAATCGCACCATCAGCAATGCCGAGTTTGCCAACGCCCTGCACGCGCTGGCTTCCATCCCCGATAAGGTGCGCTCGGCGCTTGACATGGACGAAACCATCGAGAAGATGGCGAACATCTATCGGTATTCGTCGAACTTCCTGTATCTGGGGCGCGGATTCAACTTCCCCGTGGCTCTTGAGGGAGCCCTCAAGCTAAAAGAAATCTCGTACATTCACGCCGAGGGCTATCCCGCTGCCGAGATGAAGCACGGTCCCATCGCACTCATCGACCGCTTCATGCCGGTGGTGTTCATTGCGATGAAAGACAGTACCTACGACAAGGTGGTGTCGAACATCGAGGAAGTTGCCGCGCGCGATGGATCGGTCATCGCCATTACCGACGAAGGCAACGGCGATCTCGACGATCTATGCGAGTACGTGCTGCGCATTCCGCAGACCGAGGAGTTCCTGTCGCCGCTGCTCACTGTCATTCCACTACAGCTGCTTTCGTACCACATTGCCGTGATGCGCGGATGCGACGTAGACCAGCCGCGGAATTTGGCTAAGAGCGTGACGGTGGAGTAGGAGCATACGATGCGCTGTGGTGAACATCGCCGCAGGGTGCACCGTTGGTTTGCCCCGTTGTTTTTGTGTCCTGATGATGTGCCTACATGATCGAACTGGAGAAGCTGGAGAAGATAAAAGCGCGTTTCGAGGAGATCGAGCAGATGATGGCCGATCCTGAGATTGCCACCGACGCCCGGCAGATGTCGGAGCTCGGCCAAGAGCACGGGCAGTTACGTGAAGTGATCAAGGTGATTCGGACCTACGAAAACCTGCTCGATGAGCGCAGCGACCTGAAAGACATGGTCAAAGAAGAGTCCGGGGAGATGGCCGACCTGGCACAGAATGAACTCGAATCGCTGAACGATCGGCTTCCCCAGGTCGAAGAGGATCTCAAGCAGAAGCTCATTCCTAAAGATCCAGAAGACCGCAAAGACGCGATCATCGAGATTCGAGCAGGAACGGGCGGCGACGAGGCGGCCATCTTCGCTGGAGATCTGTTTCGGATGTACACCAAGTTTGCAGAGAAGCAAGACTGGTCGTACGAAGTCATCGACGCCTCGCACGGGTCGCACGGCGGATTCAAAGAGATCACGTTCAGTGTGAGTGGTCCGGATGTGTTTGGCACCATGAAGTACGAGAGCGGCGTGCACCGTGTGCAGCGCGTGCCCGAAACCGAGTCGAGCGGGCGCATCCACACGTCAGCCGCATCGGTGGCGGTGTTACCGGAAGCGGAAGAGGTGGACATCGACATCAAGCCGAACGACTTGAAAATCGACACCTTCCGGGCCAGTGGTCCAGGGGGGCAGTCGGTGAACACGACCGATTCAGCGATTCGCATCACCCACTTGCCCACCAAGTTGGTGGTAACGTGTCAGGACGAGAAGAGCCAGCACAAGAACCGCGACAAAGCGATGCGGGTGCTACGGTCGCGGCTTTACGATATGAAACTGGAGAAGCAGCGCGAGGAACGGGCCGAGGAGCGCCGCTCGCAGATTGGCTCGGGCGATCGCTCGGCGAAGATTCGGACGTACAACTTTCCCCAAGATCGCGTGACGGATCACCGCATGGAGGGGAGTAACAAAAACCATGCACTTCAAGATGTGATTGAAGGGGAGCTTACACCCATCCTTGATGCACTTAAAGCCGAAGAAAACGCCGAACGGCTGGCGCAGTTGTAATGGGGGGCGGCAGATCCCTTTCCAATTCGTGGCTATTTCAAGCCACGTAGGCCACATTTTTCTGGTGGCCTCGTAGGTGTATGCTGTCATGGCGCACCGTAAATCACATGCCGGCTGCATTATGTCGGATGGTGCCTTTGATCCCTGCTCCGGATGTACACACGTCGAAAGGCGATGTACGCCCACCGGGGCATGAACATCCTGTTTCATTCCAAAGGGACACACCCTCTTATGGCTAACGAAAACATGTACGAGCTGACCTACATCATTAGTGGGGTCGCTCAGCAAAACCAGATTGACGACATCGTCAATTCCATCAACAGCTTTATTCGCGAGCACGGCGAATTGCTTGAGGTAGATGAGTGGGGCAACCAGCGGTTGGCCTACCAAATCAATAAAAAGCGTAGCGGATACTACGTAAACCTATACTTCCGTGCCCCCGGTTCGGTGGTACCTAAGCTTGAACGTCAGTTGCAGCTGAACGATCAAATCTTGCGGTACCTCACGTTACGCATGGATGCGAAGATGCGTCGCCACTACGAGAAGACGCAAAGCCCCACCGCGATCGAAGACGCTGCTGAGGAAGAGTAAGCGCGGCGTCGCTACGTTCTCGTCTCATTCTACCAACTTTTTATTCTCTTATGGCTCGCAACGACCAAGATTTCGAACACATTGAATACGTGGACTACAAGGACACCGAGTTCCTTGAGCAGTTCACCAACAACCAAGGGAAGATTCTGCCCCGTCGTGTCGGCGACGTACCGGCCCGGGTGCAGCGTCAGATTACCCGCGCCATCAAACGGGCTCGTCATTTGGCGCTCCTGCCTTACGTATCCGACTCGGTCCGTTAAGGCCGGGGTTGTTTCCTGAGTTGTTGACTTAAATCCATTTAGCATATTATGGACGTTATTCTGTTGCAAGACGTTGATCACCTCGGCTCCAAAGGGGAGGTTCATGAGGTGGCCGATGGTTACGGACGAAATTATCTCATTCCCCAAGGACTTGCACGCATGGCGACGGACGGCGCCGTCAAACAATTGCGTGAAGAGCAGCGCCAGGCATCGCGGAAGGTTGCGGCTAAGAAAGAAGAGGCCGAGCGCGTAGCCGATGAACTCGAAGATATGCAGGTTGTGTTCACCGCGAAGGTGGGCGAAGAGAACCGCATTTTCGGAACCATTACCACGCAGCAAATTGCGGTGGAGTTGGCCAACCGCGGCTTCGATATCGACCGTCGTGATATTGAGTTGCAAGAAGATATCCGCGTGATTGGGGCCTACAAAGCCCGCATCAAGGTGCACTCAGAAGTGGATGCGCTGCTTGACATCCAGGTTATCCCGGAGTCGTAAGCACGCCTGTGCGCCATGTGTTATGGCGTAGCGTATGATGCACGACCCAATACAAAACGCCCACTCGGCAGTCGTTCGAGTGGGCGTTTCGTCGTTGCGGCACCGGGCGCCGAAACTACTCGTTATCGCGGCGCATCCAGGCCACAATGAGCCCGGTGCCAATGCCAAGGGCCAGAATGAAAAGATACCACAGGGGCGATTCAGCAATCTCCATAATCAGTTGAAAGCAAAAAGGTTAGTTCGATGCGATTTGGCGTTCCCACGTCCGAAAGCGGTTCAACTCGTTGTGAGTCGTGCGCACAACGAAGGCCACAACCGCGGCATCATCTAGTAACCCAATGCCCGCTATCGATTTTCCGCGAGGGCGGCGCATCAAGAAAAAGTAGAGGACAGCCAATGAGAGCACGCCCAGCGAGCGCCACGGGAAGCGGGGATATTCGCCGCGTCGCCACGCCTTAACCAGTCGAACGAGCGTAGCCACGTCATCAATGATGACAGCGGGCATAGAGCGGTCTTCATCCAGCCGGTCTACGGCACGGCGGAGCAAGGCAACCCATTGCAGGCGCTGTTCAATCAGTTGCTGAAGCGTAGATACGAGCGTTTCAGAGACCGATTGCGATTGCCCGTTCTGCCCATTTGGGTCGGAGGTGTCGGAGGCGGAATCGCTTCCATTGGTCGTCTTTGTAGTCGTGTCGTCTTCAGAAGAAGCATCGGGTGAGGAGGCATCGGGTGCGTCGGCAGGTGAGGCGTCAGACATAAAGCACGTTGGGTTGGTGTGGAGTCGAAGCGAAGAGCCCCGGTATCGGAAACGACCGATGGGGGACTACCTTTGATGCATAGACCCGTGTTAGAGTTCACAGACAACATCAAAGATGGTTACTCAACGAACCGATCAGCCGGAAAAGGCTGCTCGCTGGCTGCGCATGGGCGATTGTGTGGCGTTTCCCACCGAAACGGTGTACGGGTTGGGGGCCGATGCGATGAACCCAGAGGCGGTGATCAAGATCTTTCAGGCCAAGGGCCGCCCGGCCGACAATCCGCTAATTGTGCATCTGGCTTCTGTAGAGCAGGTGGAGCAGGTAGGACGCGATCTTTCGCCTGCAGCGTGGACCCTGCTACGCACGTTTAGTCCAGGACCGCTTACGTGTGTGGTGCATAAGCACCCGGATGTGCCCGATGTAACGACCGCTGGGCTCGACACGGTGGGCGTGCGCATCCCGGCGTTGCCTATGGCGCAGGCGTTCTTGCAGGCGTGTGCTGTACCTGTGGCTGCACCTTCGGCCAACCAATCGGGGCGGCCTAGCCCCACTACTTGGGAGGCTGTACGCGAGGACTTGGAGGGGCGTATCCGGGGCATCCTGATTGGTCCGCAAGCCCCCACGGGGATTGAGTCTACCGTCATCGACACCACGGTAGACCCGCCAGTGGTGTTGCGTCCGGGAGCAATTACGCTGGAGGATGCGCAGCGTGTGGTTCCAGCGCTCACAATGGCGACAACGACCGACGCCGAGCATCGGAGTCCAGGCACGCGTCATCGGCACTATGCGCCTACTGCTCGTGTTGAAGTGGCCGATCCCGAGCGGGCCCATCCTGATCCGGAGGCAGGATACATTGGGCTCCACCCCCCTGCGCAGCGCGATGCATGGGGCCGGGTGGTGTTGTGTGGCAGCCTTTCCGACTATGCATCGCGGCTATTTGCTACGTTTCGGCAGTTCGACAACGACGGGTTTCGGCGCATTGTGTGTGAGCCGGTGGAACCTACCGGCTTGGGACGCGCCCTCATGGATCGTATCATGCGGGCAGCGGCCCCCTCGTCTTCCGAAACATCCACCGATGCAGCGCCGGAATCAGACGCGCCATGAGCACGGTAGCCCGTGCCACACCGGGACGAAATGCTACGTGGTGCAGACGGCGCCCCCACTTCAGGCGCGTGTCAAAGGCGCGGTGCCAGTCGGTGCGGTAGGCATCTAGCAGCGTAGACGGTCGAGTCGTATCCGACAGATATACATGCAGATGGGGAACGAGCAGGTCGGCTGCATGCAAAGCCATCGCCATGCCATCGCCGCAGAGCGGGGCGATCATGGCGGCGGTGTCGCCCACCATACACACGTCTTGGTGCACGGGGCCTTTGGTGTCGAGCGTCACCTGGCTTACTGCGCAGAAGTCGGTGCAGCGGGTGCCTTGCGCCAGCCGTTCTTTGAGGTGTGGGTTGGCGTTGGCGGCTGCAGTGAGCATCGCGTCGGGCGAGCCGGTGTCTTTAAGCAATGAGCGGCGGCCAATCCAGCAGACGTTGAAGCGGTTGTTTTCGACCGGCGAGCAGCCGCAGTATCCCCCTGGAAAGGCGTGGATGTCAATGACTGGAGGCATCGTGCCTTCATAGTGGGCTTTGAACGCCACCACATCGGCAGGCTCTGACAGATTGGTTCGGTTCATCGTGCGGTCGGGAATGCCGTGTTTGCCCCAGGCCCCTACCACCACTTGAGCGTCGGTTGTTCCATGGGCATGAGCGACGGTAAACCCATCGTTTAGCGAGCCGCGAATGTCGGATACGCGACATCCGGTATGTATTCTGGCGCCTTCGTCTTCGGCGCGTGTGGCTAGTTCTGCATCCAATACGTACCGGCTAATACCGAGGGCTGCAGCTGGCATGTTGTTGGTTACAGAGAGCGACCCGGCAGTAAGCACTGAGGTGTCGATGCGGGGCGGGTTGTGCACTGCTAATGCGTCTGTAAGCCCAAGTTGGTCGAGCGAGCGTTGCGATTCAGGAGACAAAAACTCGCCGCACAGCTTGTGGCGCGGATATGATTGGGCCTCAAAGAGAGCGACGGTATGGTCATGGGCAGCCATTTGCGTGGCTACGCTCAATCCAGCCAGTCCTCCGCCAACAACAGCGACATCTACCATGGGAGCAACGTAGGGGAAGTCCAAGAGGGAGTGTGCTGTGCGTCATACCCATAGCGGCGGCGAGCATTCCCATGCGTTTACATCGTTACGAATGAAGGGAGGCCGCTCGATCGATCAGAGCCTGCTGAGCGTTGGGGAGATGGGTCCACCGAATGCCATTCGGCGGCTACATGGGCCTCCTCCGTCGGCCTTCGCTCACCATGACAGGTTTTTTGGGAGGGGGCTGGGACACAGAGTTTCGGGCGGTCTCCGTACCCTAACAATCACGTGTGACAGAGAAGTAGTGCTGTGTTACGCCTGAATGTTATGGTCCAACTATTGTCATCGCGAGGAGGGAGCCCTGCGACTGACGCGGCGCTGTGAGCGCTAGCGAACGAGTACTCCTGGGGTGCGATCTCATGCCGTTGATTGGGCAGTTGCACCCGGCCTGACAGCAATGAGATTGCGTCGCTGCGCTCGCAATGACATAATCAAAGATATTTTTGCGGGTCTGCTTAGTTTCTTTACCTTGGGGATTACGTTGGACGCAGAGCGTCCATTCGTCCGTCGCGACGCAGAGCATCGCGACGAGGACGCAAGTGGGTTGCATTGTGTATAAGCCATAGCTCCTCTGAGGGGGACTTGAGGAACGCCTTCCACGGTTCCTTCCTCCTCGGGGAGCTAGTCTATGCACACAACTCGAGATGGTGATAATCGTTAATCACGGGTTGCAATCTGGACTTGTTGTTGACGGGATCATCAACGTATTGGCCAGAACGAGGGACGGCGCCCGCGGGACCTCGTGCGGCCGGTGCCTTTTCTAGATCCTGGATCGCGCTCGCCGGCATGCTTGCCTGTTCTGAACTCGATTCAGGATCTAGATGACATTCGAGGGGGGGCGTTGGAGTTGAAAGGGGGCCCTTCGTCTTCGGCACCGCCCCCCGATACGTCATCCTGAACTTGATTCAGGATCCATTCCCCCGACTATTCCCCCGAGAAGACGCCCAGATGGGTTCTTGTTGTAGGATCCAACAGTCTCTCATTGAACGGGCGGTGGAGGAAACCAACGTTAAATAAACAACATAGCGAAGAAAAAGTTATGTGCAAGGACTATCCTTGGCGAAGGGGGAGAAACCCGTAGGGAGAGGGGGTTTGAGCGAGTCGTGATGATGTAGACCACTTAACATTTTGCCGCTACCGGGTGTTCGTTTATCCCAGTAGGTTAGGGGCACATGAGTTACCCGAAGATTGACTTGTGACACAACGCAACTATGAAGGCGCCGGGCGATTTGGCTCAATCTGAAGCATATTGGAGCAAATCAAGGACTTCGGTGTGGCCGGTCTCTTGGGCAATATCAATCGTCGTGCCAGCGGGGCCTTCACGGGTTGGATCAGCGCCCGATCGCAGCAAATGCTTTACGATGTCTGTGTGGTTATGGTACGTAGCTGCCATAAGTGCCGTTACGCCATCCTGTTGCGCATCGCGCACATAGGCACCAGCGCGCGTAAGCACTTCAACGGTTTCGGTACGGCCTCTGAAAGCAGCTTGGATCAGGGCAGTGTTGCCATCGTCGTCGCTAATATTTGGGTCGGCGCCTGCATTCAGGAGCAGATCAACCATGTCTACATATCCTCGCTCGGCGGCTTTTATGAGGGCGGTGCTTCCCTCTCGTGTTTGGGTATCCGGAGAGGCGCCTGCTTGTAAGAGTGTATTGGCTGTATCCACGTTGCCTCGTGCAGCGGCAGCCATAAGCGCTGTATGGTGATTATCGTACGATGGAGCGTTGATGTCAGCTCCTTCGTAAAGGAGACGCGCTACAGCATCGGTTTCTCCTTGACGTGCAGCGTAGATCAGCGCTGTATTTCCTTGCGCCTCACACACCATATTAATGGCAGCTCCGGCATCTAATAGGTACGATATCATGCGCGGATGGCCGCTTCGGGCGGCATGCATGAGCGGAGTAATTCCCTCATCGGTTGAGGCACGAACGGCAGCGTCGTGATCAACAAGTTGGCGTGCTGTGTCTAGGTGCCCGTAGCGGGCTGCTCGCATGAGCGCGGTTACGCCATTACGAGGCGTAGCATTAACGTCTGCGCCATGCTGCACAAGGAGAGGGATGATATCGGGGTGGCCTGCCTCGGCGGCACGTACCAGCGCGGTAAGTCCGTCATCGCGTGTGGTTTCCACGTTAGCGTCAGCTTCAAGAAGAGCACGTGCTACGTCTCTATGGCCTTCGCTTGCAGCGAGCATGAGCGCGGTATAGTTGCTTCTATTTGTTGCATTGACATCGGCGCCATGCTCGATAAGCATATTGGTAATGTCAGCATGACCGTGTTTGGCAGCAACGCCAAGAGGGATTTGTCCACGTTCGTTTGCCGCATCTGGATCGGCGG
The DNA here is from genome assembly GCF_055379935.1 of Natronotalea proteinilytica. Classification (NCBI taxonomy): domain Bacteria; kingdom Pseudomonadati; phylum Rhodothermota; class Rhodothermia; order Rhodothermales; family Salisaetaceae; genus Natronotalea; species Natronotalea proteinilytica. The sequence goes on from NZ_AP043947.1 coordinate 1,545,955, forward strand.
AATGGTCTAGTAAGAGGTCGACGGCTTCTGTCTCGCCATCGGCGATATGGTCTACAAATGCCGATGGATCGGTGGAAAGCCCACGATCTCGAAGTGTAATTTCGGCAGTATCTGTTTGGGCTTCAGCTATATTCGATGGTGCAGAAGAGACGGTAGAACGTGTGTCTTGTGCGTGCCCTTGTCCATTAACCAGTGCCAGCACGCCTACGAGAAGTGCGAAGACCCAAATACGGTGGGCCGGTGTGTGCTGCGGGCAGTCGGGATAGGCGCTCTGCATGTGCGATGGCCTCCCCCAATCAGACCGTATGATACGAGTGTAAAGGTGCATGGCAGATCTAACCCTGTGTGATAACGTCGATAGCGAAACCGATGACAATGCAACAGTACCGGTATCTTACTGCGCGATGCGATGTGGCATATGCGCTTTTTATACTGTCTACGTGTAGCCTGCCCCTATATATTTGAAAGATGGCATATTTTTTGGTTGTGGGTCGAGCTGTGCAGAGCGATTACACAAAACCAGTGCTATTGGACTATAGCAGCCTCTCGTTTCCTGAATATCGTATTTCATTATACCAGGGACTTTAGTAGGGTGGTTTATTTTACCCAGTTTGGGTTATTTGTAATCACTCTCATCTGTCCTAACGCCGCAACCTCGTGACCGCCATCCTAAATATCAAAAGATTTTATGTGATTGTTCTTTTCTTCACATAAGGGGTCTGATTTTGGGGCTGCAATGGGCAAAAAAAGAAATGGTGCAACAGGTCGGACACCACATGTCCGCCATGAAAGAAAAGCAGGTAGAAACAGGGCATCAATCAGAGATGCCTCGTGAACTTTTATGCCAACCGGTATATGCTATGACCTGGACGATCAAGCGTGCGTATTATCCGAAAGCTTCTGGTACATACACCCTCAGTCAGCATGCTCAGCAGCGCATGCGCGAGCGCCGCATTGATTGTGGTGCCGTGCGGCGGGCGCTTGTCCTGGGACGTGTCATCTACACCCGGGGCGCCGCTCACTTTGTACTTGGACGCAAAGAGGTGAAGCGCTACGCCTCGGTGCCGCCGTCCGATAACGGCGTACAAGTGGTCGTCAATGACATTCAGAACGGTACGGTGCTGACCACCTACCGCAATCCCGATGAGATGCCGCGGGCGTAGTAGAACGTTAAGCGGATCCACAAAAGAATCTTTGAGCATGTCATTCGAGGAGCGCCAGCGCCACGTCGGTCGCAGGCTCCCTCCTCGCGATGACAAGGTGTAAACGTATTTCGGTAGCGGTAAGGTATTAAGTGATTGACATGTGGTTTACATCATCGCAACACGCTCAAACCCCCTGTCTTCGAGCTTCGACGCAGGCGTGATCCTGTGGACATCTCCCCCTTGACCAAGGGCTAGTCCTTGCACATAACTTTTTCTTCGCTATGTTGTTTATTTAAAGTTGGTTGTCTCCACCGCCCGTTCAATGAGAGACTGTTGGATCCTACAACAAGAACCCATCTGGGCGTCTGCTCGGGGGAATAGTCGGGGGAATGGATCCTGAATCGAGTTCAGGACAGGCAAGCAAGCCGGCGAGCGCGATCCAGGATCCAGAAAAGGCACCGGCCGCACGAGGCTCCGCGGGCGCCGTCCCGCGTTCTGGCCAATACGTTGATGATCCCGTCAACAACAGGTCCAGATTGCAACCCGTGATCAACGATTATCACCATCTCGAGTTGTGTGCATAGACTAGGGCCAAGGGGGAGAAACCCGACACGAGCCCGGAGGGCGACTGATGGAGCGAAGCGGAATAAGGGAGAGGGGGTTCGAACAAGACAAAACTGCGGTCTCCAACCACCTTATCATTTAGTGTCTATCCACTACCCGTATTTCTAGCCGACTTATTTAATCAAGACGGCATTTAGGCGCAGCTTAGGTAAACGGCATCAATCATGCCGGCTCGGGCAGATAGGTGCGCGGGTCGATCCACCGGTAACCAGCCTCCTGAACGAGTTCGTCGAGAAAGTACTTGTGTCCAAGGCCTACGATGACAAGCACCCGCTCGGGATTTTCCTCTTCAATCGCTGTTTCCATGTATGCAAACATGCGCTCATTGCGCAGCCAGTAGTTATCGGTCTGCTGCTGTCCAATAGGTTCATCTTGCCACGTCACACTCGGATAGATTTCTTCGTATGCCCAGTACTGTAGTCCAATGAGTTCTGGACTGTTAGCAAAGTGGAGCAGTTCAGGAAGCGTATTGCTGTGTTCGGGGATATGGCCTCCCCATTCGCGCGCTGTCACGCCAAATTGGGGGAGGATCGGCCAGAAGTCGCGGAGTGCCCACACCCTGCCGCTGCGTAGGACATCCAGCATCTCGTCGAAAATAAACCACTCGGCATCTGGTCCCTGATAGTCGAAAGGAACAAGGTGGTGCACTTCATTAGCGCGAGCCACCGGCGTTCCGATTTTAGCAAGCTCATGCCTCGCCATCCGGTTGGCCCATTGGGCGAGCGTCTCATGCTGTTCGAGAAATGAGCAGTCATTTCCCACCCAATGGTGCAGCGCATTGGCAAAATCGCGCGCCAGGAAGTAATGCTGGCCGCGTGTGCAGGGAGAGGAAGGCGGACGGTCATCCTGCTGGTAGACGGTGCGCATGGAGTCGGCCACGGCGCGGTCGATTGACCAGTCATCTGCATACGCATCAAGGTCGAAGCCCGCCCGGTAGTCGCGCCCCTTTCCGACCGGATACTGGGGCGGCAAATATTCGACGACCACCATATCCGGATTGAACGTGCTGATCTTCTCGGTTACAGTGTGGAACTGGGCGTCTGGATATGTTGTGTCTTCCTGGTTTAGATGAGTCGTTCCCAACACCATAACTGCTGGATTCTCACCGTCTGTCATTGAGCCGTCCCATTGCGTCAAATCGATGGCAGCGTCTTCGGAGAGCAGTTCTGAAACGGGGGTGTGCGATTGCAGGCTCCACCACACAGTCCCTAGAATAGCCAAGGTCAGTAAGAAAACGAGTAGTCCAATGGTACTGCGCCACAAAATACGGGCAACGCGTTTAAGCATAGGCATAGGCATGGAGCATTTATATGTGGATACGGTCGAAGACACGCTGGCCTACTCACGAACGCTAGCTCCAGACTGTTACGCGCTTTTTCTTTGGATCATACGCAGAGCCAATTTCGGCAGGCTCCGTCCCATCATCACGTCAGTTGCAAATTTTAGTACTGGTTCAATGGTAAGAAATTGTTATGTGGGCTAGATCATCGGAGTACGCTTGGGTACCCTGTCTACTGCTGTGTCACAGCTCAATCTTCGGGTTGCAACACCCCCGTTTTAATGTTGTCATCTTGAGCGGAGCGGCTCCGCCTAGAAGACGCGGAGTCGAAAGATCTCCTTCGAAATGAGCATGGCCGCTCGATCGATCAGAGCCTGCTGAGCGTCGGGGAGATGGTTCGACGTGCTCCGGGCTGGGCCCGTCGCGTGCTCACCATGACAGGTTTTTTTGGGAGGGGGCTGGGATACAGCGTTTCGGACGGTCTCCGTCCCCTAACATTCAGGTGTGACAGAGCACTAAGTGACCTCAACAATGGTTTTGGGGATTGCCGGGTGGGTTCCCCTCCATCCTACCCTTCCTCCCCGAGGAGGAAGGAACCGTGGAAGGCGCTCATCAAGTCCCCCTCAGAGGAGGAGGATTTAGGGGGAGAGATTCTGCGAAATCAAATATATTAGTCACTTATGCGAAACGCAGCACCGTACGAATGAGAGCGTGTATTAACAACGTCGGGGCGCACATGATACCGATTTGAAACGCACAAAACCCCAACTTCATGCCTGTCTCTACTTACTGCTGTGTCACAGCTCAATCTTCGGGTTGCAACACCCCCGTTTTAATGTTGTCATCTTGAGCGGAGCGGCTCCGCCTAGGAGACGCGGAGTCGAAAGATCTCCTTCGAAATGAGCAGGGCCGCTCGATCGATCAGAGCCTGCTGAGCGTCGGGGAGATGGTTCGACGTGCTCCGGGCTGGGCCCGTCGCGTGCTCACCATGACAGGTTTTTTTGGGAGGGGGCTGGGATACAGCGTTTCGGACGGTCTCCGTCCCCTAACATTCAGGTGTGACAGAGCACTACCGCGCTCCCCCGTCGGCTTTGTTGAGATGCTTCACGGCGTTCAGTATGACCGATGAGAAAAACGGAGAAAAGAGGGTAAGATGTCACTTAACAGTTTACCACTCCCCAAATTTTCTCATTACGGAGACCACCTCGAAATACAACCTTCGGTTGCAGCGCATCATAAAATCATTCAGACGTCTTTTGGATGGTCGTCTACAATTAGGCGATTCATATGCGTATCGTAGTCTGGGCGTGAGCGTTCGTATGGTGTACTCATGAGAGGCGAGGAGATAATGAAGTCGGCAGAAGCTCTGTTGCATGCGATAGGGATATTCCAGACCACGGCAATACGCAACAATGCTTTGACGTCGGGGTCGTGTGGCTGCGGCTGCAGTGGATCCCAAAAGAAGATCATGAAGTCGATGGTGCCATCTGTAATCAAGGCACCAATTTGCTGGTCACCTCCCAGCGGACCGCTCTGTAGTTTGTTGATTGTCAGACCGAGTTTGTCTTCGAGGATCCGTCCAGTGGTGCCTGTAGCATACAACACATGATTTTGCAGCAGGTCATGGTTGTAGTCGGCCCATTCCAGTAGGTCGCTCTTTCGATTATCGTGAGCAACGAGAGCAATATGGCGGGGCGACGAACGGGTGGTTGGCGTTTTGGGGCCGTCGTTCATTGCAACGTGTGGTAGGTCAATGAGCATTATGTGTACGGTGCGGCTGCGGCGTTTAAGACCCTGCACCAGGGGGAACGACGGTTTTAATCCCGCCTGACGGTTCAGAGATTCCGATTAAGTATGCTGTAAGCACTTCCTGTAGTAAATATTCGTATCGATGATGCGAAAAAGAGAAGGCGTAAAAAGGGGGGGCAATCAAGTTATACAGATGTCACTCATTCCAGTGCATCGTGTAACGGTTAATACACTCCATCTGCGGGTGGGGAAGGAGCCGGGCATTCAAAACAGTGCTTCGGTTGGCTTGCAAACACGCTGCTTGGCATCGAGTAGGCAGAAGATGAGAGAGCAGAGGCTATTTGTTTAAGCGCGGGCACGGCCACGATAAACTGGGTGCCCTGTGCCACGAGATCGTGTTGTTGGGACACAATCTCAGGCGCTATATTCCACGGCAGAATCAGCACATAGTCAGGCCGAGTCTGAAGCAGCTTGGAGGGCGGGTGAATGGGGAGATGGCTGCCTGGCAGATACTTACCCTGCTTGGAGGGAGCGGCATCGCACACAAACGGCAGCAAGTCCGGTTTGATACCGGCATAGTTCAGCAGGGTGTTGCCCTTGGCTGCGGCGCCGTATGCTGCCACGGTGGCCCCGCTGCGCTTAGCATCGACTAGGAAACGCAGCAAGTTGTCTTTGATACGGTTTGCCCGGCTTTGAAATGTGGTGTACGTGTCGCGTTTCTGCAATCCGCGTTCGGCTTCTTCAGCAAGGAGTTCTGAGACAGCCGGGGTGGTTGGGCGCGGGTCGTTGGCGTGGCAGGCGTAGATGCGCAGGCTGCCGCCGTGCGTAGGTAAGCACTCCACATCCCACACGCGTAGCCCTGCGGTGGCCAGTACCTCTTGGGCGGCGTAAAGCGAGAGGTAGGAGAAGTGCTCGTGATACACCGTGTCGAATTGACCGTGTTGAATTAGCGTCATGAGATGCTGCACTTCTATCGTCACCGTGCCACCATGCGCAAGTGCGATTCGAAGCCCGGCGCAGAAGTCGTTGATGTCGGGCACATGCGCCAGCACGTTATTGGCAACAATAAGGTTCGCCTTTGGGTAGGTGGCCACAAGCTCTGTAGCCAGTTCAGCGCCGAAGAAGCGTGATACGACGGGGATGCCCAGTGCACGCGCTGCGTTGGCAGTACAGGTGGTTGGTTCCACGCCCAGGCAGGGGATGCCCGCTTTCTGAAAATTGCGCAGCAAGTAGCCATCGTTACAGGCGACCTCAACCACAAAGTCGTTCGTGGTAAGTGCTAGCCGATCGGTAATCATAGAAGCGTAGCGGGCGGCGTGATTGAGCCAGGTTGACGAGGTGCTCGAAAAGTAGGCGTAGTTATCGTCAAACATCGCCGTGGGAGGTGCATAGTCTTCTGTCTGCACCAGCCAGCACTCCGTACACACTTGGATGCGCAGCGGGAAGTAAGGCTCAGCTGCGCCCAGGTCGGCCTTGGAGAGATAGGCGTTAGAGAGCGGTGCATGGCCCAAATCTAAAAACGGCGTAGTCAACGGTGCGTGGCAGTGGCGGCAAGTCATGAGCAGATACAATCAACGTGACTAAAAAGCTACGCCTATCAGTGAAGTCTATGCAGGCGGGTATCCGAAACGTAGTGCCATATATCAGAAGAAAAAAGCGCTATCGGATGAGGTGCACCTGATACGGGGTGCAGTGCATATGCGCCAAGAGTACGACATAGTAATAGACGATTGGCGCACCAGCCAACCAGTTCTGATCTGTGGGAGACTGTATCGAGATTCATCTAAAGAATCGCACCACGTCTACATAGGGCTCTGGCGGTGACGCAGAGTTTTCTTTGCCATCTGACGAAGCAGGTACACAAGCGTATTATTCGCTATGCCCGGTGCGAGAAGCAATGACACAACATGCTGCGAGTGTAGCGAAAGAGGGGTCTTGGGGACAATCTCGTGCCGTTCGGTAACGCCCCAAGGGTCAAACACTGGAATGAGAGCCCAAGCGGATTCACCACTGCCCAAGTTTATTAATAACAGGCTGGTAACACTAGGGGCAAGAACACGTTAAGGTGTCCGCATGCCCCTCGTGGCTTGCGCACGTATGAACAGAGCACAACAAAGAAGAGTCGCACATTTGCTTTAAGATCTTTGCCAGACGAGCATAGAAGGTAGGGATTAGGCAGTGTCTGAAAACTTCTTCGGGCTGCGCGCCTACTTTTCAGACACTACCTTGCGATTCTTTTAGATTCATAATGCATCCGACAAATTTCTTGATCAATTTTCTCTGCATGATGCGTACACCCATCAACACCCTGACCATCTTTTCGCTATTTGTTTTCCTTCTCGCATTTACCGCATGTGACAGCGTAGATGACAATGAGGAAAACGGCCAGAACGGTTTCGTTCTTGATGTTGGAAGCTTTGAAGCGACCGTTACTGACAATGGAGAAACCCTTGACCTTTCAGGAGGGGCGGCATTCGGACTCAAACCCTCGGCAAGTGGGGGTGAGGAATTTGTTTTGTATATGTTAGACGGCGAACGTCCGCCCGAGGAGGAGCGCTCGGAAACCAATCGATCGTGGACGACCATCGACATTGAGGGCCGGGAGGGCGTCGTTCCTGAAGAAGGCGATTACGACTTCGAGGAAGGAGGCACCGTTCCGTATTATCAGCACTCCATGAACAGCTATGAACTCGGTCGATTCATTGGCGGCGGGCCCGGCACGTTTACGATCACAAATTCGAGCGAGAATGTGATAGAAGGCACATTTAGTTTTGTAAGTCCCGATGGTGAAACGGAGGTAGAAAATGGCTCCTTCACCGCGGAGCGCGTAGACGATATTGAAACGGTTCTCTGCCGACCCGACTGCGACGAGTAATATCACATCCGGCGCCAGTTACGGCATTGCCTTCTCTGTAGGACAAAAATAAACCTGACAGGTCTCCGAGACCTGTCAGGTTTTTGCTTGGGAGTATCTACCGTTGCAAGTAACCGGTTACCGCACCACCGTCACGCGCTGCGTTTCGGTGTGGCCGTCGGTTTGCATGCGCAGGAAGTACGTGCCACTGGAAAGTCCGCTCACGTCCAGCTGCTGCTCGGTGCGGCCTTCCGTCAGGCCGTTAGATACCATTTGTACGCGGCGGCCCAGCATGTCGTACAGAGCAAGCTGCACCTCTTGTTGCTTGGGCACGGCAAACTGCACCGTGGCTTGTCCGCGTACGGGGTTGGGGTACGTCGGCAACAGTTCGACATCTGTCACCTGACGGGCAATCACTACCGCGTCGCTAAACGACTCGGTGCCGTCGGTGTCCACCTGGCGCAGGCGGTAGCTAAGGCTGTCTGCCGCGTAGGGCAATGCGGTGTCGGTGAATTGGTAGGATTGCGGTTCGTCGGTGGTGCCCGCGCCCTCAAGCGTAGCGACGGTCTCCCATGATTCTTTCGCGGACCCGACGATGCGCTGCACCTCGAACCCGGCGTTATTCGTCTCAGAGATCGTTTCCCACTGCAAGAGGGCATCGTCGCCGTTCAGGGTGGCCCCAAAGGTGCTAAGCTCCACGGGCAGTGGATTGTCCTCGCTGGCAAAGATGAATTCGCTGAAGCTGTCTGTGGTGGCCACGATCTCGTTTTCAGCGGCGTCAAACGAGGTGGGCAGTTCGTTAAATTCGCCGCTGAAGGGACGCGGACGGCTGTACACGGTGATGTCGTCCGCGTCGGTGATGCCGCCAAACTCATTCACGTCGAAGCGGACTTCCGTGTCACCCGAGAATGACAGTCCGCCTCCAGCTACAATGACCACCCGATACGGACTGATATTGGCTTCATCAATGCCTTCGATGTTATCGGCGAAGTCGTCGAAGCGGGCGGCAGTCACGCGGCCTGAGCCGTTCACGCCGTCGAAGTCAACCCGCACATTGGTATCACCGAGTTCGACAATTCCATCGCTACCCACATTGGTAGATCCAGTGCCTTCAAGGACATCTTCAGGACAGTCAGCGGCTTGACCGCTGTCGAAGATACTCCAGAAGTATTCGTCTTCGAGGTGGTCCCGAAATAGCTCGCTGTTGCAGTATTCTATGCCGTCGGCTCCGACTGGGACGGCGTTGTTCAGACTCCGTCCGGCCCAACCGATTAGTGTGCGGTCGTAGTTAGCAGGAGAAAGTCCGGAAAGTAGGAAAATATTGGCCATGTTCATAACGTTACTTACATTCCAGCGGCCAAGGTCTTGATCAAACGCCTCGGTTTCAGCGAGCATAAAGTCCATATCAGTGACGCTGGACACATCCCAGTCGCCGATGTCCTGGTTGAAGGCACTTGCTCTGCTAAACATAAAGCTCATGTCCGTGACACTTTCGGTATCCCAAGTGCTGATGTCTTCGTTGAAGGTGTCTTGCGAAGAAAACAAGCTTCTCATATTCGTAATACCGCTGGTGCAGGTCGTCTCAAGTTCATCGAAGTTTCCCTGGTTTATTAGGTCATCCAACCCGTCGCGGTCGCGCTTGGTGTAGATAACGCCGTCCACCTCACCCGTGTCGCCTACATCGGCATCATCACAGACAATAGTGACGCCGTTGGAGGCCCGATCAAAGTTGGATGCATTGGTCTGCTGGGCTTGGGTAGGCGCTGACAGCGTAAGCATCCACCCAACTAAAATGAGCGTTAGAATAGCTATGGGTTTGGAAAGCGGCGTATCCGCTGCGCGGTGCAGGGCGCGTAACATCGTATCGGTATGAGGCATAGAGCGAAACAGGGTCTGAATGGGGGAAGCATCGGAATTATGTAGAGAGCAAACGGTTGGCCCGGACGCTCCGCAGATGCAGGATAGAGCATAGCTAGCTCTGCTGTTTGACTATATGTGTCAATCGTTTGTCTATGCGTCTCAAGTTGGGGTACTCCCTCTGTGAGGGCGTATTTGTACGTCCCTGTTTTGTGTAGAGCGCGGCGAACGAGTACGCCCAACGAAAGGTTATCCTCGGGGCTGTTGCTCCGCGAAGTGGGCTTGTGAAAGACAGTTGTGTGTGCTGTAGACCAAATAGCTGTAGACCAAATAGACCTGTCAGGTTTTTGTATGTGCGGAGATGGCAGACGCACTTCTCATCCGCAACACGTGCGTTACGTGTGGAGGGGGGCCCACCTATCGAGAAACGCGTAGCCCCGCCCTGGGTGTAATGCGGATGTGCATCTGTTGCTTTGCATCCTTCCAATCTCTCATGCCTCAACACATTACGATCCGCGGCGCCCGCGAGAACAACCTGCAAAGCGTCGACGTCGACATCCCGCGCAACCAACTCGTGGTCGTGACGGGCCTATCGGGCTCGGGCAAGTCCAGTCTGGCGTTCGATACCATCTATGCCGAGGGCCAGCGCCGCTACATGGAGAGCCTGAGTGCCTACGCACGTCAGTTTCTGGAGATGATGGAGCGCCCCGACGTGGATCACATCGACGGACTCTCGCCGGTGATCTCCATCGAGCAGAAAACCGTGGGCGGCAACCCGCGCTCCACCGTGGGCACCGTCACCGAGGTGTATGACTTTCTGCGCCTGCTCTACGCTCGCGCCGCCACCGCCTACTCGCACGAGACGGGCAACAAGATGCGCAAGCAGAGCGATGACGAGATCATCGACGGCATCCTGAACTTCCCCGATGGCACCCGTCTCATGATTCTGGCACCGGTCGTAAAGGGCCGCAAGGGCCACTACCGCGAGCTCTTTGAGCAGACGGCCAGCCAGGGCTTCGAGCGCTTCCGCATCAACGGAAAGATGCGCACCTACGAGGAAGGCATGAAGCTGGAGCGCTACGAAACGCACGATATCGAGGTCGTGGTGGATCGCCTCGTCGTCAAAGACGGCATTCGTCCGCGCGTGGGGCAGAGCGTACAGACGGCGCTCGACATGGGCGGGGGTACGCTCATCGCGCACGTGGTCGATGTTCAGGGGGATGCGGAGGCCGATCTGGAAACCGGCGACCATCTCTTTAGCCGCCACCTGGTGGATCCAGAAACCGGCCTCTCCTACGACGAGCCGTCGCCGAATCTCTTCTCGTTTAACACGCCGTATGGCGCTTGCCAAAACTGCGACGGACTCGGCGTAACCAGCGAGCTCGATGCCGACCTGATGATCCCCGATCCCTCGAAAACCATCGCCGAGGGCGGACTCGTGCCGCTGGGCAAACCCCGCGACATCTGGATCTTCAGTCAGCTAAGGGCGGTGGCTAAGGCGTATGACTTCGACTTTGATACGCCGATCCAGGACCTCTCCAACGAGCAGCGCGATGTGATCCTGCACGGCGCGGGCGAGGAGCAGTTCGAGATCCAGTATCGATACAAAGGCCGACTGGTCAACTACACGCATCGTTACGGCGGGCTCGTAGAGCATGTGCAGCATGCCTACGAGAACACCGAGTCGTCGAAAAAGCGGCGTTGGGCCGAGTCATTCATGCGCGAGACAACGTGCCCAGTCTGCGACGGGGCGCGCCTCAACACCATTGCGCGCTCGTACCGCATCGGTGAGCATACGATTGGCGACCTGGCGACCATGGATCTGGAGCGTCTGCGTCAGGTGGTGGATACGCTCTCGTTCGATAGCGAGCGGCAGCGTACGATTGCCCATCCCATCATCAAAGAGGTACGCGAGCGGCTCGACTTTCTGGTGAACGTGGGCGTGGGCTACCTGACGCTCGACCGCACGGCGCGTACTCTTAGCGGCGGCGAGAGCCAGCGCATCCGTCTGGCCACGCAGGTGGGGACGCAGCTTACAGGTGTGCTCTACGTGCTCGACGAACCGTCGATTGGGCTCCATCCGCGGGATAACGAGCGTCTCATCCGGTCGCTGCAGGCGCTGCGCGATCTGGGCAACTCGGTGCTGGTGGTGGAGCATGACCGCGAGATGATCGAGGCCGCTGACTATGTCGTAGACCTTGGGCCGGGTGCCGGTGAGAAAGGCGGCCATCTGATGGCGCAGGGGCCGCCTGATACGTTGACGCAGAGCGGCTCAAACGGGGTCTCTAAAAACGGTACGTCAGAAAACGGAGCACCGGGGTCCAACGACGTAGTTGTCAACGGGGAGTACACCGGCAGCGTGACAGCGGCCTACCTGCGTGGCGACCGGGTGATTGGCGTGCCGGGCGAACGACGTACAGGCTCGGGCGACATGCTTACCCTTCATGGGGCTACCGGACATAACTTAAAAGGGAATCCGCTGCATATCCCTCTAAACACGTTTACGTGCGTAACTGGCGTATCGGGCTCGGGCAAATCGACGTTGATCAACCAGACGCTGTATCCGGTTCTGTCGCGGCATCATCACAACGCGAAGACGGTGCCGCTGTCGTATGAGCGGGTGGAGGGCATCGACAACATCGATAAGGTGATCGAGATTGACCAGAAGCCGATCGGGCGCACGCCGCGTTCGAATCCGGCCACCTACACCAAGCTGATGGACTACCTGCGCGATCTGTTTCAGCAGCTGCCCGAGGCGGAGATCCGTGGCTACGGGAAGAGCCGGTTTTCGTTTAACACGAAGGGCGGGCGTTGCAAAAAGTGTGGCGGTACGGGTACGGTGACGCTGGAGATGAACTTTCTGCCTGACGTAAAGGTGACGTGCGACGAGTGTAATGGGAAGCGCTACAATGAGGAGACCCTGCAGGTGCGCTACAAGGAGCACTCCATGGCAGATGTGCTGGATCTGACCGTGACCGAGGCGCTCGACTTGTTCGAGAACCTGCCGCGCATTCAGCGCAAGCTGCGCACGCTGGAGGCGGTGGGCCTGGGCTACATACGGCTGGGCCAGCAGTCCACCACACTCAGTGGCGGCGAGGCACAGCGCGTGAAGCTGTCGAAAGAGCTTTCGCGTCCGGGCACGGGCGACACGCTGTACATCTTAGACGAGCCCACGACCGGGATGCACTTTGAGGACATCCGTCACCTGCTGAACGTGCTGCGTGCGCTGGTGGCCAACGGCAACACGGTAGTCGTTATTGAGCACAACATGGATGTGGTGAAGCAGGCCGATCATGTTATTGACCTGGGTCCGGAAGGCGGGCAGCGCGGCGGCGAAATCGTGTTTGAGGGTCCGCCCGAGGAGCTGGCTCATGCGGACACGCACACGGCTCGGTATATCCGCGAGGAGCTTGCCCGTGCCGAGCGCGAGGATGCGGTGGTGATGGACCTGAATGCGTTTGTGGAGGGGGCGGCGTAAGCGAGAAACACCAGCACGTGGACTTCTTCTGCAGGAGTCTTGTAACTATCCCAGTCTATTGTTACTGTTTTGTGTAAATGGGTGCGAGAGTATCGTGCCTGCAGTAGCGTTGGTATTCCTGGCTATTGCGCCGTTTCCCACACACTGCCATTTCATTCATACGCTGTTCTTATGAAGTCTGCGCGCTTACTCTGGTTAATTATGCGTGTCGTAGTTGGGGGAGCAGGACTTGTGTGGGTGTTCAGCAGTAGCGTGGTGGCGGCCGATGCGTTGTCGGCTCCTCCTTCCGATCCCGACCCGCACGTGGTGCACTGGGCCGATCCCGAAGCAGGTAATCCGCTGACCGAATCGTTTTTTCCAGAGGATTATGGCGCAAGCCAGCAAAACTGGGATGCCACGCAAGATGAAGAGGGCGTGCTCTACATTGCCAACACCGATGGCGTGCTCACCTTCGATGGCGCGCGGTGGGAGCTCTATCCGGTGGAGAACCGCTCTATCGTGCGGGGAGTGGCCCTGGGTGCTGATGGACACATCTATGTGGGAGCGCAGAATGAGTTTGGGCGGTTGGAGCCTGACGAGCAGGGCGCGCTGCAGTACGTATCGATGCGCAACAAACTCCCCGATGACCTGGAGGACATCTCCGACATCTGGAATGTTGAAGCGGCAGGCGACGCGGTCTACTTTCTCACGTACGACATGGTGTTTTGGTGGTGCACGCAGACCGACACGGTGCATACTAAAGCATCGCCGCCCCACACCTTTTTCCATCCGCTGCAGATCATTCGCGATGTGGCTCATGTGCATGAGGCCAGCACCAGTGTGCTGAGTATCCAAGAGGACGCACTGACCACCGAGATTCCCGATACACTTCTTGCAGACAGGCGCGTGCGCGGCATGGCCGAATGGGAAGAGGACGGCCTGCTGCTGTCTACCATGACGGGTGCCTTCTACACCTGGCACGAGGGGGCGCTCTCCCCCTTTTCGGTTGACTTTGCAGATGCGATTGACGACGAAGCGCTACCGTATGGTCTCCACCGCCTACACGACGGCACCTACGTGCTGACAACCATCGGAAGCGGCGCGTTCTTTTTTGACACCGAGGGGACGCTCGTTCGTCATTTTGAGGGCAACGACTTCCCGGTGCTTGGCGTCCACGAAGATGCGGGCGGCGGCGTGTGGTTGCTGCTTGATGGAATGCTGAAGCGCCTTGATTGGGACGCTCCATTAAGCACCTTTACGCCGGGTGATTATGCGGAAACGATTACCGGTGTGGTGCGCTTTAACGGCCAAATTATCGCTTCTACCAATCACGGAATGGCGTATCTGGACACCTTAGCATCGGGTACGTCTGCCACCCTTGTACGAAGCGAGCCGCAGCGTCAGATCTGGGATCTGCACCTCGATGGCGATCAGTTAATCGCAGGGGCCGCTCTTGATTTGTTTAGCTGGACAGCACCGAATACGTATACATCGATTCACCAGCATACCGATCATGCATTTCGCGTTACGGCTGTGCCAACGGCGCCGCATCAGCTCTTTGTGTCCAGCAGCGAGGGGCTCTTGCGATACGCGCGCGATCCTGATGGAACGACCTGGCAGTATCGAGACACGCCCATAGACGAAATAAACAACCTGAGCCGACAGGTCTGGGCCGACGATTATACGCTGTGGATTGGGTCGCGCTACAGTGGGGTGTTGCGCCTTACGGTAGATGACGACGGCGAAATTGTTGAGGTGGAGCGCTTCGATGAAGATGCGGGGGTGCCCAGCGAGCACGTTATGCCGTTCGCGTTTGGAGACACGGTGCTATTCTCAACAGAGACCGGCGCGCTCCAGTTTGATGCAGAGACCGAGCAGTTTGACGACGTGCAGGGGCCGCCGTATCGCGGTACCGGAGAAAACCAGCGCATCATGTTCGATAACGACGGCACGGGCCGCTGGTGGGGCCATGCCGGCAATGAATTCGGATGGTGGTCGTATGATAATGACACGTCTGAATGGATGTGGCAAGCGTTGTCGCTTCAGCGGTTTGGGGGCGATGTGGTGCAGTCGGTGCTTTCTGAAGGCGATGTGACCTGGATTGCAACCAATCGGCAGCTTATCCGCTACCAGCCGGGGGCCGATACGCCGCCCACGCCTCGCGTGCAGATACGGGCCATCACGACCCTTCCCGATGATGCGTCTCTGTACGGAGCCCACGGGCCTGCCGAGCCGAGCATTCCTTTTGCCACCAACAGCATCCGTGTTCGATACGCGGCCCCCAGCTTTACCGAGGCGGGTACTACGGCGTATCGGGTGCGGCTGCTCGGGCTGGATGATGGATGGTCGGACTGGAGCAACAGTGCATCTCGCGACTTCACCAACTTAGCGCCAGGGAGCTACACATTCGAGGTGCAGGCCCGTACAGCACGTGGATATACCACCGAAGCCGCACAATATGCGTTCACGATTGTGCCGCCCTGGTACCGAACCGGCTGGGCCTATGCGATCTATCTGCTTCTTGGGCTAACTGGCTTGTATGGGTTGTTTCAGTGGCGTACAGCGGCTCTGCGTAAGCGGCAAGCTGATTTGGAAAAACGTATCGACGATCGCACAGCTGAAATCAGAGCTAAAAACGAACAGCTTGCTACCCAGGCCGAAAAACTAGCCTCGCTGGATGAGGCGAAGTCGCGCTTTTTCGCCAACATCAGCCACGAACTTCGCACGCCGCTTACGCTTATCCTCGGGCCAGTGCACCAGCTATTAGAGCAGCAAACCGTTCAACAAGATGATTCGATTCGGGCACCGCTTACAGTTGTTCGGCAGAGCACACAAAAGCTGTTTCGGATGGTACAGCAGTTGCTGCGCCTGACACAGATCGAATCAGATACGTTGCCGCTTAACGTACAGCAGTGTTTGTTGGGAGCCGAAATGGCACGGTATGCCAGTGCCTTCGCATCAGTTGCTGAGCAGAAGGAGATCACATATCGTGTTACACATACCCGCCCCCCAGAAGATGCTTTGCCTGCATATGCCGACCTGGAGCACATTGAGCACGTGGTAGCGAATTTGGTCTCCAATGCATTGAAGTTTACCCCAGCGGAGGGGAGCATCACGGTATCCGTGATTGAAACGTCAGAGCGCACGCAACTGATTGTTGAAGACACAGGCATTGGTATTTCCAAAAGCAATCAGTCAACGATATTCGAGCGCTTTGTACAGGCTGATGACTCGCGGACGCGCAGTCATGAAGGCGTTGGTATCGGACTTGCACTCACCCGAGATTTGGTGCAACGGCATGGCGGTACCGTCACCGTATCAAGTCGCCCTGGCAAAGGAAGCACATTCACAGTGGAGCTTCCGCGAGGAAAAGCGCCTTTTTCTGAATCCGATCTGGATACCGCTGCAAAGGCTACGTCAAGCGCAGATTCATCTGCAGTATGGCATGATACGAACATCGCCGATCGCGTTGAAGCGAACATTCCATTTACTGTGTCGCCGAGTCGGCATCAAATGGCGCGAGACTGGGCAGAGTCGGGCGACTCAAGCGCGCACGCTACCGAACAAGTTGCCCCCGTGCCTACGACCACGCCACGGGTGCTCGTAGTCGATGACAATGCCGACGTGCGGGAGTACATCCGATCTATTTTAGAAGAAGAGTTCCGGGTTATGGAGGCGGCCTCGGGCTCCGATGCACTAAAAAAAGCGCAGCGTCATCTTCCCGACATCATTCTTGCCGATGTGATGATGCCAGGTATGGATGGCTATGAACTGACCAAAGCCCTGCGCCAAGATTCGGAGACAGCTGCTATTCCTGTCATTATGGTGACGGCTCGGGCTCAAGATGAACACGAAATTGAAGGGCTGTCACAAGGGGTGCAAGACTACATTACGAAGCCGTTTACGCCTCGCATCCTACAGATGCGTGTTCGCGGGGTACTGCAATGGACGCAGCGACTCCGGCGGCGGCTGCGGGCTGAAATCCAACAAGCAACGCACCAAGAAGAGGTTGCTCCAGCTAGTGCGGAGGAAGAGACAGCCCACAATGACGCGGATGCTTCAACACAACGCTCGGCATTCGAGGAAAAGATGCGTGCTGTGATCAGAAAACGCCTGCCTGATCCCGACTTTGGAGTCGAAGAGGTAGCACAGGCATTGGCGATGAGCCGGACCACGCTGTATCGGCATGCACGCGCTCATGATGCACCTACGCCAGCTACACTTATTCGCACAATGCGAATGGAGATGGCGTACCAACTGCTCTCAAATCATGAAGGCACTGTTACGGAGGTTGCCTATGCAGTTGGATATGAAAGCCTTTCAGCGTTCAGCGATCAGTTTCGCGCTCACTTTGGGCATCCGCCGAGTCAATTGACAAAAAACATCACGTCTTCCCCATAGATTTTCTGTTCAGCAACGAACTCTGCCGCCCACCCTTGCATTTTGCATTATACCGTTGCTGTTGTTCACTGTCTAAACGCGCGCTATGTCTTCTTCTGAAGAAATGCCGGACTTCGTGCCGGAGTATAACAAGCCCGAGGCACCGGGCATCCACATGAACTTCGACAATACCGTGTCGCTATATCATGTTGTGGGAGCCGACGATGATTTCGAGACCGCTGCGCATGACATCTTTGCGCTGCTGAAGCGGGCGCAAGAGGAGTTTCCCGACTGGCCGCGTGTGCTGTACCTTGACATCAATGGACATCTAGACGAGCAGGGGCGCTTCGAACCTGACTTTGTGGAGCTGCAGCAGGAGTTTCTCATTGCAGCGATGGGCAAGTTCTTCACTGCCCTGGCGCTTCCGATTGTGGCGGTGGTCAACCCGGATCCGCAGGAGAATGACTTACCCGACAGCTTAAAGCTTCAAGCCCCGCAGGCACCACTTCCCAAAGAGACGTCGTGGCCGAAGCCGGAGTAGGCGGCGGTGTTACAGATAGCGTTGCACCAGTTCGAGGAGGGCATCGGCCTCGAACGGCTTGGCGAGGTAGTCATCGAAGCCGCGCTCAAGCAGGGTGTCGCGGTCGCCGGGCATCGCAACGGCTGTAACGGCGATCATTGGCGTGTCGGCATGACGCTCCATCG
The DNA here is from genome assembly GCF_055379935.1 of Natronotalea proteinilytica. Lineage (NCBI taxonomy): Bacteria > Pseudomonadati > Rhodothermota > Rhodothermia > Rhodothermales > Salisaetaceae > Natronotalea > Natronotalea proteinilytica. The sequence continues at coordinate 1,564,005 of NZ_AP043947.1, forward strand.
AGCGCAGATGCTCCAGCACATCCACGCCACTTCCGCCGGCGCCTAAGTTGATGTCCACCAGAAAGAGATCAAACTCCTCTTGCTCCGCCCGCTCTATCGCTTCGGCGGCGTTGAACGAGACCGAAAGCTCTACATGATCACCCAGCAAATTCTTGAATAGAAATACCGTGTTGTCGTTGTCTTCAACCAGGTGAACATGGGCGCTGGTTTGTTCAAGCGGGGGGCGTCTGGGGCGTCGTGCTGCACCTGCTCGTGCTCGTTAGCCCGCGGAAAAGCGATCGTGAAGGTACTGCCTACATCGATCGTAGAGGTAACAGAGATGGAGCCGCCCATCGCTTCAACCAGTTGGCGTGTGATGGATAGACCCAGCCCCGAGCCGTCAAACTCGCGCGTGAGGCCATCCGATTCCTGACTGAAGCTTTCAAACAGGAAGGGGCGAAACTCTTTGCTAATGCCCATGCCGGTGTCTTCCACATCAACGGCGACGTATGGCGTGTCGTCCTGTTCGGTCGTGTACACGCGCACTTCCACGCGCCCTGAATCGGTGAACTTGATTGCGTTGGAGATTAGATTCTGCAGGGCACTGTTCAATGCACCCGCATCCAGGTGGGCCACCGCGTTGCGGGCCTGGGGCGTAACGTGGAAATCGAGAGAGAGGTCGTCGTCCTCGGCCTGCTCACGAAACAGCTCCGCAACCTCAAGCGCTACATCCACCACCGTAACCGGCTCCAGCTCCATGTCCATCGAGTCCGCTTCGATGCGAGCAAGAGTGAGGAGCGAGTTCAGGGTATCCATCAGTCGGCTGCCAGCCGCTTTGATACGGGTAATGTGCTCTTCAAACGCATCATCGCTACTCTTCGCACGGATGACATCGGCCAGTCCGAGAATGGCAGTAAGTGGCGTGCGGATTTCATGACTCATATTGGCCAAAAACACTGACTTGGCCCGGTTGGCGGCCTCAGCACGGTCTTTCGCATGTTCGAGTTCATCGCGCTGCTCTTTCAGCGCCATGGTACGCTCCTCCACCCGGCGCTCAAGCGACTGGTTAAGCTCAACACGCTCGGTGATGTCGTCCTGAACCCCTACAAAGTACCGCATGTCTCCATGTTCATCGGGGACCGGCGTGAGGTACAATTCATTCCAAAACATCTCCCCAGACTTGCGATAGTTGCGAAGCACCACGCGGCAGTATTTGCCCTGCTCTACCGCTTCGGTAAGAGCGCGTACAGCGGCCTGGTTGGCATCGCGCGTGCCATCGGGACGATTTTGAAGAAACCGGCAGTTGCGTCCCAGAATTTCATCCTCATCATATCCGGTAAGTGCCTTAAACCCCTGATTAACATAGATGATGGGGTTATCAGGTTGGTGATGATCGGTTACCACCACCGAGTTGTTAGCTGCTTCGATGGTACGTTGCAACAACGACTTTACCTCGGCATCGGTGCGTGGCACGTCAATTCGATCGTAAGACGGGCGGGGCTGGCCCTCATGCGGGTTTCCTTCGGAAGGGACGTTCGTCATGAGACTACCTGCAACTAAAGAGACAAACAGCGCGCGCATTGCGTCTACAGCGAGTAGGCTGAGCCGGCCGCACTACACTTCAACGCGCAGGCCAACCGGTATTTTCGGCATAGGAATACGACCATCCCAACCCGTGGATGCACGCGCTGGCCTCCGACCAAGTAAACGTTACAAAGACAGGACGAATCTTCAAGAAGCTACCCCTTTTTGCGCCGTTGACGCATCACCAGGCGTTTTCGATGGCGTTGACCGTGGCCGGGTCTTCGAGGCTACTGGTATCGCCAAGCGATTCATCAAGATATGCCGACCGGATCACCCGGCGCATCACTTTGGCATTACGGGTTTTGGGGAGGGCGGTTGTAAAGCGAATCGCCTCGGGCTTAAGCGGTTTGCCGAGTTCATCAATGACCCCTTGCATCACCTCGTTGCGCAACGTTTCGTCTGCGGTGTTGGGATCCTGGGGTACCGCAAAAACCACGACAGCTTGCCCTTTAACTTCGTGAGGGATGCCTACGGCGGCGCTTTCGGCAATTCCCGGATGGGCGTTTACGAGCGCCTCTACCTCGGCGGGGCCTAGGCGTTTGCCTGCTACGTTGATGGTGTCATCGGAGCGCCCCAGAATGTACCAGAGGCCATCGCTATCGATCGCAGCGAAGTCGCCGTGGACCCATACGTCTTCAAACCGGCGCCAGTACGCATTCAGATAGCGTTCATCGCCATCCCAGAAGCTGCGCGTCATACCAATCCACGGTGCGCGAATTACCAGTTCCCCCACCTCTTCGTGGACAGAATGGCCCGTGGCGTTGACTACGTCGGCGGCCATGCCGGGCACGGGTCCGCTAAAGGCGCATGGCTTCAGTGGCTGCAGGAAATTGCCGCACAGAATCCCACCCGAGATTTCGGTTCCGCCACTGTAGTTCAGGATCGGTTTTTCGCGGTTCAGCACAGTGTCGAAGCACCAGGTCCACGATTCGGGATCCCAGGGGCTTCCGGTAGACCCAATGGCGCGCAGCCCCGATACGTCGTGCTGCTGCACCGGCTCGGCGCCGTGTGTTTTGAGCGCGCGGATGAGCGTGGGCGAGATGCCCAGATGGGTGACGTCGTGATCGTCAACGAGTTGCCAGAGGCGATCGGGGCCGGGGTAGTCGGGCGCACCGTCGTAGAGCACCATGGTAGCGCCAATGGTGAGGGTACCAAATACGAGCCACGGACCCATCATCCAGCCCATGTCGCTCATCCAGTACATGGTTTCGCCGGGCTTTAAGTCCATGCTGTGATACATGTCTTGCGCCCCTTTGATGGGAAAGCCGCAGTGCGTGTGCACGGCTCCTTTGGGCGCTCCGGTGGTGCCGCTGGTGTAAATGAGCATAACCGGATCTTCGGCATCGGTACGCTCGGTGGGCGCTTCCGCAGACTGCGACGGCACCACGTCGTGCCAGAAGTGATCGCGACCCTCCTGCATGGGCGTATCCGAACGGTCGGCGTGGGCAGTCACAAATACGTGCTCCACGGTTGGGCACTCGGCCAGCGCCTCATCGGCGGTCTCTTTCATTGTAATGAGGCTGTCGCGACGATGAAATCCGTCGGCGGTGAAGAGGGCTTTGGCTTGGGCGCCCTGCAGTCGGGTGATAATGGCCCCCGGTCCGTATCCGCTAAAGAGCGGACAGATGATGCCGCCAATTTTAGCAATGGCCAAGAAGGCAATGACGGTTTCAGGCGTCATGGGCATGTAGAGCCCGATGGCATCGCCTTTGCCCAGTCCGTGGGCACGCAGCGCGTTGGCACAGCGGTTGGTGGCAGCGTAGAGTTCGGCATACGAAAGTGTGCGCACGCTACCGTCTTCCCCCTCCCATCGAAGCGCATCTTGGGTAGCACGCGGGGTGTCTTGCCATTTGTCGAGCAGGTTATGTACGATGTTCATGGATCCGCCCACACACCATTTCGGAAACTGCGGGGCGTCGCTCAAGTCAACGATCTGATCGTACGGTTCGTAAAACTCAATATCCAAATCCTCCATTACTGCTGCCCAGAACCGACCGACATCTTCGGTGGCCCACTCGTGCAGCGCTTCGATCGACGACACGTTCTGGGCATCCATAAACTGCTGCAAGTTAGAGGCGGCAACGGTTTCTGGGTCGGGCTGCCACACCACGTCCTGACCAAATGGAAACGAATCGGCGGAAGCGCTTTCAGTAGACATACCAAACAGGGGGATTCGTGCGTTGAGAGCGAAAGTCATGTTCAATACGCATAATACAACGAAACAGGACGCCGGGCAAATCGTGGGTACGAGTTGGGTTGGATTCAATATGAAGCCTCTACAGAGTATTGCAACAGATTTGCAACGCTTATTGGTAGAGTGTCAAAAATTGGGCACGAATCCGCCCAGCCGTGTCTGTCGAGACACTTTCAGGGGCTATGCGTGTAAAGACCCTGCGCGACGACGATTCGTCTGGTTCATCGCCGTCTGTTTTCACTTGACGTACCCTATTCCAACGTGGCTGAAAAGGACTCACCGAAGAAAGAAGCGCCCGCCAATCGTTCATCGAATGGGCGTCCTAAGGAGAAGGATGGTGCCAAAGGGGGATCGCCCTTTAGCTCCATCGTATTTATTGTAGCTGTAGGTATTCTGCTGCTCTTTGCTTGGAGCTATTTTGGCGGCGGACGTGCGGCAGGCCCTGAGATTAGCTACAGCGAGTTTCGCACCCAACTTAATGAAGGGAATGTCGATCGCGTTGAAGTGGTTGGCGATGAAATGAGCGGTAGCCTCAAAGAGCAGGCAACCCGCGTAACTCCGCAAGGCGACTCAACGCACTACGATGAGTTTGTGACGTTTTTGCCGTCGTTTGGCGACGACCGGCTGATGAGCGAACTCGAAGAGGCCGGTGTGGAGGTGACCGCACAGCCGGAGAGCGATTTCCCGTGGGGGCTCGTTATCATTGGGTTGCTTCCCATCGTTCTGATCCTGATCATTGGCTACATCATTTTGCGGCGCATGCAGTCGCAAGGCCAGGGGCTGTTCTCGGTGCGCAAGAGCAAGGCGAAGCTCTTTGACAAAGATAAAGAGGAAACGACATTCGACGATGTAGCCGGGGCCGATGGGGCCAAAGAGGAGATGCAGGAGATCATCAAATTCCTCAAGGATCCCGACCACTTCGAAAACCTTGGTGGCAAAGTGCCCAAAGGGGTGCTCATGGTAGGGCCGCCCGGAACCGGAAAAACGCTGCTGGCTCGGGCCGTTGCTGGCGAAGCCGATGTCCCGTTCTACAGCGTGTCGGGCTCTGACTTCATGGAGATGTTTGTGGGCGTAGGGGCTTCTCGTGTGCGCGATATGTTCGAGGAGGCCAAGAAAAACGCGCCTAGCATCATCTTCGTTGATGAGCTCGACTCGATTGGACGACAACGCGGGGCTGGTGTAGGAGGCGGACACGACGAACGTGAGCAGACGCTTAACCAACTACTGGCTGAACTCGACGGCTTTGAGAAAAGCGAGAGCGTGGTAGTAATGGCTGCCACGAACCGTCCGGATATCCTCGACTCGGCCCTTACGCGTCCCGGACGCTTCGACCGTCAGATTACGGTGCCGCTACCCACTCGTGAGGCGCGCCACGATATTCTGAAGATCCATGCCAAAAACAAGCCGTTCAGCGACGATGTGGATCTAGACACCATTGCATCTAGCACGCCGGGCTTTAGTGGAGCCGATCTAGAGAACCTGCTGAATGAGGCCGCGCTGCTAGCCGGGCGGTATGGACGCGACTCGATCACCAATGCCGACATTGAGGAGGCGCGCGACAAGGTCATGATGGGGCTGCGTCGTGAAGGGGTGGTGCTTGACAAAGAAGAGCAGCGTTTGCTTGCCTATCACGAGGCCGGGCATGCCATCGTAGCAGCGGCGCTCCCACATGCCGATCCGGTGCACAAGGTGACGATTGTGCCGCGTGGACAGGCGATGGGGGTGACGCAGCAAATGCCAGAAAAAGAGAAGTACATCTACCGGCGCGAATACCTGCTCGACCGTATGGCGGTCATCATGGGCGGGCGCGCCGCGGAAGAGATGATCTTCAACACGTCGACAAGTGGTGCTGAAAACGACCTGAAGCAAGTGCGCAAAATGGCACGCAAAATGGTGCTTGACTGGGGCATGGGCGAGCATTTTGAGCACATCGCTCTTGGAGATGAACAAGGAAATGTGTTCCTTGGCGAAGAGCTGTCTCGTGGACGCGACTATAGCGATGAAACAGCGCGCGAGGTAGACGACGAAGTACGGAAGATTACCCGGAATGCGTTTCAGCAAGCCGTAGATACGCTTACCGAACACCGGGATGCCTTTGACAAGCTTGCAGATCTGCTCATTGAGCGTGAAGAAGTGCCGGGCAAGGATGTGCTGGCTCTGGTTAATGGGGACATGGTTTCTGAAAATGGCTCGGTAGACAACGCGGATGTTGCTACGGATGTGTCGGCCTCCAAGAAAGAGGAGGCGGATGATTCGGCAACGCCCGCCGACGAGGCCTCAACAGAGACGACGTCTGGCGATGGAGCAGCTGCGTCCGATACCGGCGACCCGGATGTTGACCCGCCTGGTGATGCCTCCGATCGTGTACCCTCGTAATGGTGGCTTGTGCAGTAAGTGCTGTGTCACAGGTCAATCTTCGGGTAACTCATGTGCCCCTAACCTACTGGGATAAACGAACACCCTTGTCATTGCGAGCGCAGCGACGCAATCTCATGCTATCAGACCGGATGCAGGCGCTCAATCAACGGCATGAGATCGCACCCCAGGAGTACTCGTTCGCTAGCGCTCACAGCGCCGCGTCAGTCGCAGGGCTCCCTCCTCGCGATGACAATATTAGGGTACGGAGACCGTGACAACCTCTGTGTCCCAACCCCCCCTCCCAAAAAACCTGTCATGGTGAGCGAAGGCCGACGGAGGAGGCCCCATGTCGCCGCCGAATGGCATCCGGTGGAACCATCTCCGCGAGGTTCAGCGGCTCTGATCGATCGAGCGGTCCTTCTCATTCTATGAGGCCGCAGTCGAATCATGACAGGTGGTTTGTGGGGCATCGTGCAGGCTGACTCTTACCTGGAACCGAATCGTCTCCGCTAAAAAAACAACCATTTCTATTGGTCCACAATGCGTTTATGGAGAGGATTAGCACGAGAAATGGCGCGTTCTCGGAACATCTTCAAATAGATGGGAACGAGATGGGCCGTCTTCCGTGAGGGAACGGTGAATCTCTCAAAACAATCTCCTGCTCATTTCTTAGTGCATCCGATATGGCGACAAAGCAATCCAAAGCCGCGTGGAAGCGTGAGTTAACTTCCGAACAGTACAAGATAGCACGCGAAGGCGGCACCGAGCGTGCATTTACAGGCGAGTACTGGGACCATAATGAAAGTGGCATTTACCGCTGTGTCTGTTGTGGTACCGTGCTGTTTGATTCCAGCACCAAATACAAATCCGGATCGGGCTGGCCTAGCTTTTGGGATGTGGTTGATGAAGGCCACGTAATACTTCGTACAGATCGCAGCTTAGGAATGAAACGGATTGAGGTTGTGTGCGCCGAGTGCGAAGCACACCTCGGCCACGTTTTCAACGACGGTCCTGAGCCGACTGGCAAACGATACTGCATCAATTCGGCATCTCTCGACTTTGAGGCCCACTCCAAGAAAACAGCCTAAACAACCGTTCTCTTTTTTTGACGGGACTTTCCCAAATAGATGCGTCTATCGGAAGGCGGGGCCTTGCACCTTGACCAGCCGTCTTGCATATTAACAAGGTCAAGACGCCTACCTTCCTCAAAAGTGTGTTGTGCCTTTTATGGCTTTGTCCACGCCACAGTCGATTATTGAGGACCTCCAATCTTGGGAGGTCACGCCCGCGTTTCAATCTACGTACATTGACCCTACGATTGCACGCATCGAAACGCCTTCGACTCCTGGCTTGAACGGGCCCAAAGATTTACCCTCCTTAGATCCGGATGCGCTGGCCGGGCTGATTGACCACACCCAGTTGCGCCCTGAAGCCAAACCGGAGGCATATACACAATGCTTTGCTGAGGCCCGCAAATACACCTTTGCTTCGGTCTGTATCCCCACGGCATACGTACCTGCAGCCACCAAAGAGTTGGCCGATACATCGGTCGACGTATGTACAGTCGTTGGCTTTCCACTCGGGCACAGCCATCCCGAGGTCAAAGCGGCTGAGGCGCAGTGGGCATTGCAGCACGGGGCCAACGAAATTGACATGGTTGTGCACATCGGCGCTGTAAAAGCCCATGCCTGGGACCGTGTGGAGCGCGATATTCACACCGTGGTCGAAGCAATGCGTGCAGAGCCCGGGTCGCCGCTACTCAAAGTAATTCTTGAAACCGATCAGCTTACCGACGCTGAAAAGGCCGTGACGTGCTTTATTGCAGAGAAAGCCGGTGCCGATTTTGTGAAGACGTCTACCGGCTTTAGCACCGGCGGCGCTACGCGTGCAGATGTTGCGCTGATGCGGCAAGTGGTAAGCGATGAGATCGGCGTAAAGGCATCTGGGGGAGTTGGCTCGGCCCATGAGGTTGCACAAATGGTTGCCCACGGCGCCACGCGTATTGGAGCCAGTGGATCCGTAGGCATCATGCAAGGGTCGTCTAGCTCTGCCACGGCGTACTAAGACTGCGCACCAAGATAGCTCGCCTGTAATCTGTTTTTGCATCGGCTGAATGAGACCATGAACATATCCTGGAAACCTGCCTTACTGGTTGTTGGAATGGTCTTTACGTTCATCGCCTGCGGGAGTGCAGAAGCTACCGTTGGCGAAGATCCAGAAGATCCCGAAGCCGCCGAAGAGCCGGCAACTGTGTCGGTAGCTCCGTACGAAGATTTTGACCCCAGCCAGTTTGACGAGGAAGTGGCGCCGCAGACGGTGGTGTCTACCGTCGAGCATTCGGTGCCCGCTCGCCTCATGGAAGGACGAGCCGATTATGGCGTAGAGCGCGTTGTAGACGGCTTCCAGATCCAGATCTACTCCTCGATGGAGCGCAGCGCTGCCGAAGACGTACGGTCGGATGCGCAGGCGTGGTGGGACGAGGTCAGCGATGACCACGACGAGCTATTTCCGGGAGGCATGTCAATCAATATCGAGTTTGGGCAGCCCTACTTTCGGGTCCGACTGGGAGCCTTTGCAGAGCGCGAAGAAGCCATGGAGGCCCTGCAGGTGGTTCGCCAAGAGTTCAGCGATGCTTTTCTTGCCCGCGCACAGGTGACGGTCACCCGGTAGCTGCAATCGCTTGTTTGAGGCGCTTGTGTAGCATATCTACAGCATCAGCATGGATGGGCTTCATCAGCACACTGCGTAAAATCGTCACTTCAGACGAACGCGATGCGGCGTACGATGGGTGCAACGTCGTAAACTGATCGACAGGTACGGTGTACAGGCTCAAGTACAACGGCTCGTCGTGCTGCATCGCTTGCTCAAAAACAGCTTGACTACGCGCACTTACGGCCTCTGTGGTGCGTTCGTCGGGCACCGGAAAGAACGTCAAAATGTCGGTGGCCGGTTTGGTGTACACCGTGCAGCACGATGAAGCACGCATTCGAGTCGCCCACATCTGCGCAGCCTTCAGGCAAGCTGTGATGATCGGGCCCAATCCGCTGGTCGGTTGAAGCGGCACGGCCTGCAATGTGCACCACAATGCCCCGGCTGCAGCGCCTGCACGAGAGCACTCCAGACTGATCTCTCCCAGATGCAAATCGTCGGAGGTGAAGTATGTATAGGGGGAATCATGCGCGTAGAAGCGTCCGACCCTGGGATCCCGAAAAAGCACCGCGCCACACCCATAGGGCTGTAAGCCATGTTTGTGCGGATCGATAACCACAGAGTCCGCCTCGGCAATCGTCTCAAACGCAGCATGATCAGGTTCAGCAAGAGGCGGAGCCGAGGCCAAGCGAAAGAATCCGCCGTAGGCTGCATCTACATGCACCCGCACCCCATGCGCCCGACAGATGGGCACAATGCGCTGCAGCGGATCCACCAGGCCCAGTCCAGTGGTGCCCAGCGTACACACCACCGTGCCAATGTCGTGCTGATCCAGCGCAGGCGCCAACCGCTCCGGATCAATCCGGCCATACACATCCGTTGGGAGTGGAGCCGTATCCGTGCGAAGCACATGGCTCATGCGTTTGTGCGTGTAATGCGCATTGGCGGCAACCCCGATCGGCTGTTCAGGATGAATCTCGCGCGCTACAAAGAGCGCCTCCAGATTGGCCACTGTGCCGCCCGACGTAAGGTGGCCAAGCGTGTCTTGGGGGAACCCGACCATGGCACGCAAGGCGCCAACAGCCTCCTTTTCCATGGCACTGGTTGGTGGACCGCCATCGAGGGCGTGGTTATTGGGGTTTATCAGCTGGGCCGCCCAGTATCCCAGCACCGCGGCGGGATGGGGAGGCTTGAGCATTTGCCCGGCATAACTTGGATGAAAGAACGGGTAGTTGCCGGTCGTAAGCCGGTCTAAGTACGGCATAAGCGCTGCCTCCAACTGATCGGCGTCGAGCCCCACATGCGAACTGTCGAGCGCTGTGGGCTCCCACTGATCTTGCCACTCAGCAAGGTGCGTGCACAGACGGCGAACAAGCGGAAGCAGGGTGCGCGGGTCGTACATATCGGCATACATGACAAGAATGGAAACATCGAGCGGTTCGCAACGCATCTCGTGTGAAAACACCAAACAGGCGGTGCGGGTAGGTGAACATACGTATTGTATGCATCACCCACCAATGAAAAGGTATGGGACACATTCTTGCGGATCGAATCCAACAAACCGAACCCTTCGACGGCCCCGAGCATGAGGCCATGCTGAACCTGTTTATTGCAGCCTCTCATGTGCGCCGTGCTATTGAACAGGTGTGTCGCAACCACAACCTGCAATTTAGCCATTACAACGTACTTCGCATATTGCGAGGCGTACACCCCGACGGCCATGCTCGATGCGACATCATTGAGCGCATGCTCGACCCTTCGCCCGATGTGACACGCCTGATGGATAAGCTCGAAGAGCAAGGGTGCGTGGAGCGACGACGTAGCGAAGAAGACCGCCGCGTGACGTTGCACTTCATCACCGAAGAAGGCATTGCGCTTCTCGACACCATGAAGCCCGATATCAAAACGGTACAAGACCATTTCGAAGCCAGCGTGAGTACGCACGACATGGCGCATCTAAGCCGCATCTGCGAAGGAATCTACTCGACGATGCCTGTGCCGGAAGAAACGTCATGAGCTCGTTAGATGCATGTTGCAACACTTTATTGGAGGCATGGTATGGTATCTTGAAACTGAGATACATAACCTCCTAACCATACCCAACTGCCATGAGTGATTCTCTGCGAGCAAAAGTAGACGACCTGAACGCCAAGATCTTAGAAGGCAAAATCCTGGAAGCCTTCGACCAGTACTACGCCGAAGATGTGGTGATGGAAGAAGACGATGTACGACGCGAAGGCTTTGAGGCCAACCGCGAGTACGAAGAACAGTTTGTAAACGGGCTGACGGAGTTCCGGGCCGCCGAAATCAAGTCGATTGCCGTCAACGAAGAAGATGGCGTCGCCTTTATCGAGTGGTATATGGACTTCACGCTCGAAGGCGTGGGTGATGTTGAGCAGCAGCAAACGGCTGTTCAGTACTGGGAAGATGGCAAAATCGTCCATGAGAAGTTTTATAAAATCGGGTAACCCGGTTCTTTTTCTGGCACAGCGCTCTGTGCGCTTATGTGTGGCCATCGCCCCGGCTCATGAGCAGATTCCTGCTTTTGCGTCGGGGCGTATGTATATTGATGCCTCCACACCGATTTCTGACTAGGTTTTTTCGATACGTATGTCTGCCTCCTACGCTGCCCAACCCGATCACCACCGCGCCGATCCGCATGGGTCCATGTCGGTTGTACACACCGGTGCAGATCTCGACACAGCCACGTCAGCTACCATTTTTATTCATGGACGCGGGGCCACAGCCGAGAGCATCCTGCGGCTCATCGCGCCGCTTGCGCCAGATTCCATGGCGCTGGTGGCACCGCAGGCCCGTGGACGGACCTGGTATCCGCGGTCGTTCTTGGCGCCTCTAGAAGAGAACCAGCCCGGTTTATCCTCCGGGTTGCGGCGCATCGGAACGATCTTTGACACGCTTACCGAGCACGGTATCCCTGCTGAACGGGTCGTGCTGGGTGGGTTTTCACAGGGAGCCTGCCTGTCCACCGAATACGCAGCCCGCAATCCCAAACAGTATGGGGCCATCATCGGGCTCAGTGGCGGCCTCATTGGCAATGGAATGAAGCCCAATGCGGAGCCGCCCAACGACAAGGCGTTCGATTACACCGGCGATTTGCACGACACACCGGTCTTTCTAGGATGCAGCGACCGAGACCCGCACATCCCTCAAAAGCGGGTTGACGACACTGCCACCGTGTTTCGCAATCTGAACGCTGCCGTCGATAAGCGGATCTATGAGGGCATCGGCCACATCGTAAACGATGACGAGCGCGAGGCGGTACAGGCTTTGCTGGAAGATATCGTTGAGGGGTAGGTCGAGGGCTAAGTAGATCAACAACAATACATTTACACCTTGTCATCGCGAGGAGGGAGCCTGCGACCGACGCGGCGCTGGGCGTAGCCCGAGTACTCCTGGGGTGCGATCTCATGCCCCCGTTAGAGCGGCTTATTCTGCATAGAAGGCACAAGATTGCCACGTCGCTGGCGCTCCTCGCAATGACATATTCGATGACTCTTATGTGGGCCTACTTAGTCCCCCCGTATCTCATGCTGAACGCAGTGAAGCATCTCAACGCCCAGTGGTCGGGGGGCTCTGCTGGTCAGTGTCCAGGGGAGCGTCCCACGCAGACCGGACGTGCCGCGCTGAGATTCTTCTGTCCAGCGGCGTCAGGATAACTTGGAGGCGCGACAACATCCCGCTTCACGTGGCAATGCAATGGCGTAATGACCTCCCCCCCCGCGTCGTCGTCCATCGCGAAGCAGAGGGACCGAAGGTCATGCCAGTTGTACATCGCGACGAGGACGCAAGCGGGGGCTCGTCTCCGGTTGCGTTGTGTATAAACTGTAGTCACCTGAGGGTCGTCCACCGACAATCCAACGAACGAACTACAAATCCGCTACGCTACATCGTTTCTAAACACCTGTCTGTACAACGGGTAAAAGACACCTGCACTCAATCGACGTTCTGCCTACACATGCTGAAAAGCACCAGGCGGTCGTCGCGCCACGCTCGTATGTTTCCATAATGCTCATCCGCCAGCTATGCCGCAAGTTGCGTTATCGTCTCATCTTGCACACATGTTGCCGGAGCTTCCCGAGCAGGAGCGCAACCGAGTCATCGACACGTTGGAAAAAATCCATCGCGATCAGTTTGATAGTGGCCTTCGCGTAAAGAAGCTGCAGTCGCGTCCTGGGGTAGCCGTGTGGGAGGCCCGCGTAGATTCTGCAGCGCGGCTGCTGTTTACCTACGGGCGCCATGCCGACCGCCACACCACCGCTCCGGTGCTCACCGCACATTGCTGGACCGTCGTATTCGATCATGACGATGTGCCGCGCGTTGTGCGTCGTAAGCAGTTTGATGTGCCCGACGCCATGCAGTGGATCTTGGCCGATGAGGTAGACGCCTGCACCTGGACCGATGCGCCGCCCGACAATCCAGCAGCCGATCTGGATGCCATCGAGAACGACTTTCCCGATACCAACCGATGGGAGGCATACGCCGCGCTGTCTTCCGAGTACGAATCCACGCTGCAAGCTCCGCCCGAGAATCTGCCGTGGTATCTGAAAAGCCTAACCGCCTTCTCCGCTTGGGTTGAAGGCAAAGAAATTCCAGCGGAGCTTGTTCTGTCGGATGAACAGATTCAACTTCTGCGGGAGCCGCTCCCCATCTTTCTGAACGGCCCCGCGGGCAGTGGCAAGACCACGCTGGCTCTGTACCGGCTGCTGGTGATGCAAGAGAACGACCCCGACGCCGATGTGGCGTTCATCACGCACAACCCGCGGTTGATGCGCCATGCCGAAGACCTGTACAATGCTTTGCCTACCCGCCCGGAGGGGGCCACTCCCGTCACGTTTCAAACGTACCAGGAACTGGCGGCCGAGACCATCGGGCTTACCATGAACAGTCTGCAGTATTGCCAGGCGCGCCGCGAACAGCTTCGCGACTTTTTAGGACGACACCCACTTAGCCACGCCGAGCAGCAGCTCTACGAAACCGATATTTGGGCCGTTATCAAGGGGATGCTGCCGCTGCAACGCACGCCTGCACGGGCGAGCGATGTACGTGGCCTCCTCCCCCGCTCGGTGTACTGCCACGACATGCCCGATGCCTGGTCGGCCGTCCCCCGCGAGCAGCGTGCCGATGTGTACCGGCTGGCCCGTCAGTACCAAGACATGCTGAACGATAACAACCGGTTGGATGCGCAAGACATTGCCACACAGGCGCTGCGGCGGCTGCTGAGCGAGTCGGTGCCCCGTCGCTACGATGCGCTGGTGCTCGATGAGGTGCAAGACCTGACCGAAAAGCAGTTGCGCGTGGCCCTGGCTACGCTCCGCAAAGGATCGCGCACGCAGATGCTCTTGGCCGGCGACCCAACTCAGGTGCTGGGCGGCTCCGGATTTGGATGGCGCATGCCTCGTGCCATTTTCCACGAACGCGGGTGGGACGTCCCCAATCCGTACACGTTGCGGCGCTCCTATCGGGCCAGCGCGCCCACGCTGCGCCTCCCCCAGGCGCTGGCAGAACTGCTCAAGAAAGAGCATGCCGACGTGGTTGCGCTAAACCCCGATGAAGCCCGATCGCGGGGACGCCCGCCGCTGCAGGTTGCACCGGGCGACGCTGTCAACGAGGCACTAGCGGAAGGCCATCCCGATGTGTTGATCTTGACGGCCACCGAAGAAGAGGCGGCCCGGCTCCGTGAGGAATGGGGGCATCCGTTGGTGTGGGCAGTTAGTGATGCGAAAGGGTTGGAAGCCGAACATGTGGTGCTGTACCAACTGCCCGACCGGCTGCTTGACCGTCCGGGGGCTGCACCTGCCGAGCGCGAGGCGGCCCAACAGGCAAATCGGCAAACACTGCGTCTCCACTATGTGGCCGCCACACGAGCGCGACGGAGCATCACCGCGGTGGTCGATCCGCATCCTGCCGGATCGCTCTGGGATACCGATACGGTGGCCGGCACGGTGAACACCATTGCGCAGTTTCAGGCGCCATGGGATGGCAACCCCACCCAAGAAGAGTGGGAAAAGCGGGCCGTCTACTATCGCGACCGCGAGCACTGGCAGGCCGCGGCCGAGTGTTACCGAAAAGCTGGACGTGCACCCTGGGCCGCGCTCTGCGAAGCGCTTAACGCAATCATGTCGGAGTCTGCCGATGCGAGTGCCGAGGCTCCGCCGTGTCCTTCCGATGACTTGCGGGCTGTACTAGAGGAACATCCCGATCTGACCGACGACCAGGCGGCGTTTCTGCTCTCGTACAGCTTTGTGCAGCATGATGCGCCTCTGCGTATCCATCTGCTTCGGCAGGCGGGCCGCCCCGATGAGGCGGATGCAGCACAGGCTCGTTACGACGCCGAAACCGGCAATCTGCGTGCTGCAGCAGCGTACTACGAAGCCAACGATCGATTCGCTGAGGCAGCCCAGCTCTACGAAAAAGGCGAAGCGTGGATCAGCGCTGCCGACTGCTACCGTCGGGTTGAGCGTTGGCGTCAGGCGGCGGTGTGCTATCAGCACGGAGAGGCATGGCTCGATGCGGCTACGCTCTATCGCCGTGCAGGGGCTGATGCCCGAGCGGCGCGTTGCTTTGCACGCGCAGAAGCATGGACCGATGCGGCGGCTTGTCACCGCGCAACCGGGGCGTGGACGCGGGCAGCAACATGCTATGAGAAAGCTGGAGATGACCGCGCTGCAGCGTCGTGCTATCGCCGCCTAAAGCGGTGGGAAGCCGCTTCCGAGCGTTACAGCCGGGCCGGAGACGATCGTTGGGCGGCTGCCTGTCGGGCGTTGGCGGAGCATACCGATGCAGATGCGCAACTGCGTGCTATCCGCAGGCATGCCGACGAACTTCCGCAAGCCCTCGCCTCATTTCTGCTCGACGAGCGCATCGACCGGGCGGCGACCGATGAGTTGCTCATCGCCTGGCTGTATCGACAGGCTAACGCCATGCCTCCCGATGCGATGCGCTTGCCCCCCATCGGCTTTGTCCAGGAGGCCGATTGCGCACTTACCTACAGCGGCGGTGGATGGTACGAAATCACGCGCTGGAATCCGGAAACGGGGATTGAACACGAAAAAGTACAGGGTGCCGGGTCGCTTCCCGATGCCCTGCAACCGCTGGCGCCAGACGCACGCGCCCATCAAGAGCAGACGCAGCGCCACCGGCTCTCGTTTTAGATGCCTCTGCCCCGGTTACGGTTTACACGCAATATAAGGCACTGGTTAAACACTAAATGATAAGGTGATTGAAGATCGCAGTTTTGTCTTGTTCGAACCCCCTCTCCCTACGGGTTTCTCCCCCTTAGCCAAGGGGGAGATGTCCATAGGATCACGCCTGCGGCGAAGCTCGAAGACAGAGGGGGTTTGAGCGGGTTGCGATGATGTAACCCACATGTCAATCACTTAACATCTTACCGCTACCCAATATAACTTGGGGAGCCAGCACCAGAGTGGGCAGAATGGCGGCTTCGTGGGGACGCTGGAGCGTCCAAGCAGGCGTGGCGACACGGAGCATCGCCACGAGGGTGGGTTTGAGTGATTTCACGTTGTATCACACCAGTCACATGACCGCCCCGCCCTTCGAATTAAGTCTCCCTTTCCCGGGCGGTCATTGAGCCGCGCTAAACATATTGAAGCCTGCTAAACAGATACAGCGTACCGCAAGGCCCTTCTATACATGTCATGCTGAACGCAGTGAAGCATCTCAGCGGGATGTGGCCGGGGGGCTCTGCTGCTTGGTGGCCGAGAGGTGCACCCTGCGCGCACCGGACGTGGCGAGCCTGTGGGGGTGGCGTTGAGATCCTTCCGCCTAGCGGCGTCAGGATGACCTGCAGCACGATATGATCTTGTAGAGCATGTGTGTTTAGTGACATGCTACAGAGCGCCGGGGACGCAAGCGGTCCCCGATCGGGGCTCCAATCCAGCAAGCGCAATCAGGCCCACGGAAGTAGCCATTCGGTGAGCTTCTTGGTGAAGCGTCCGTAGGGCGGGTAGAGCGTCTGCATGAGTCCGGAGCCACGTTTGCGCGTGAGGACACTCCGCATATCCGAAAACTCCTCAAAGCTGTAGCGCCCCGTCCCCATGCCAATGCCGCTGTGTCCGGCTCCCCCAAACGGCAGATGCGGATTCAGGTAGTGAATGACCGTGTCGTTGATGCAGACGCCGCCCGATTGGGTGCCGTCGAGCAGGGTGCGGACGTTCGATTCGTTGCCTGTAAAGTGATACATGGCCAGCGGGTTTTCGCGCTGGTTGATCGCTGCAATGGCGTCGTCAAGGTGATGGTAGGACTGCACCGGGAGGATCGGCCCGAAGATTTCCTCCTGCATCACGGTGGCGTCGTTCGGCACATCCCGCAAGACCGTGGGCTCTATGTAGTTTTCGGTGGCATCCACAGTACCGCCGTACTCCAGTTGGGCGCCGCGTTCGATAGCGTCTTGGAGCGCTTCGGAGAGCCGATTGGTGTGGTGATCGTTTACGAGGCGCGCGTAATCGCCGCTCTGCTGCCGGTCGGTGGGCGTTTGTCCGTAAAACTCTGTGATGGCAGTGCGCAGGGCCTGCACGAACGGATCGGCAACCGTCGCATCCACCAGCACATAATCGGGCGCGATGCACGTTTGCCCCGCATTCAAGAATTTGCCCCACGCAATGGTACGCGCCGCGTGTTCCACATCGGCGGTAGCATCCACCACGGCGGGCGACTTACCGCCCAGCTCCAGCGTTACGGAGCTAAGGTGCTCAGCAGCTGCTTTCATCACGATACGTCCCACTTTGGGACTTCCCGTAAAGTAAAAGTGATCAAAGGGTTGATTGAGCAGTGCTGCGCCTACGTCCTTGTCGCCACGAACGAGCGTGACCTCGCGCGGATCGTACAGCGTGTCGATCATCTCGGCCATTAGGGCGCTGCTGTTCGGCGTGAATTCCGACGGTTTCAACATAACGCTGTTGCCGGCTGCTATCGCGCCTACGAGCGGCCCCAGGGTGAGCATAAACGGATAGTTCCACGGGCTCATGATGCAGACCACCCCTTTCGGCGTCGGCTCGATGCGGGAGCTCGTACCGGTGAGCAAGCGCGGTGTGGGCACATCCTGCGGTTTCATCCATGAACGCAGATTGTCGATGGCAAACTGCACCTCGTCGGCCAGCGCCTTGACCTCCGTCATATCCGCTTCGATAGGGGGGCGCCGAAAATCCTGGTACATGGCCGCCTGAATGTCGGAGCGCCGCGTCCAGATAAGATCGTGAAGCCGTTGCAACTTTTCGATCCGGCCCGCGGCTGGTTGCGCACGGACGCTGGGATGGTGCGCCCGCTGCGCTTCAAATGCTGCTTGAACTTGGGATTTGGGATCGTCTTTTGTGGTGTGGGGCGTTGCTTGTAACGTTTCCATGACAGATGGGAAAAATGAGGCCAGTTATTCGTGGATTAGGTGCCTGATTTAGGTCCTATTCACCATTATAGTTAGACGCATGCACGCACTGTTAGTTGTCGATGTACAAAACGATTTTTGTCCGGGTGGCGCCCTGCCAGTGCCTGAAGGGGATACGATTGTTCCTACTGTTAATCGGCTGATGGAGGGCTTTGACGCGGTCGTTCTCACGCAGGATTGGCATCCGGCGGAGCACCAGTCGTTCGCGTCGCAGCATGCGGGGCATGCGCCCTACGATACCATTGAAATGGCATATGGCGAGCAGGTGCTGTGGCCCGACCATTGTGTGCAGGGCAGCGAGGGCGCCGCGTTTCATGACGAGCTGAACACCGACCGTGCTGATCTAATCATCCGTAAGGGCTTTCGTCCAGAGATCGATTCGTACTCGGCGTTTTACGAGAACGACGGTACCACGGCCACCGGATTGACCGGCTACCTCAACGCACGCAGCATCGACACACTGGTGGTAGTGGGACTAGCCACGGACTTTTGCGTGCGGTGGTCGGCCACGGATGGCCGCAGTGAGGGCTTTTCGGTGTATGTGGTCGAAGACGCCACACGGGGGATTGACCAGAACGGCTCCATGGATGCGGCCTGGAAAGCGATGGGTGATGCGGGGGTACAGGTGATTTCATCAGATGCGGCGGAAATGCTGCCTGCCTGAGGGGCTAGTCTATGCACACAACTCGAGGTGGTGATAATCGTTGATCACGGGTTGCAATCTGGACTTGTTGTTGACTGTTGTTGACGGGAGCATCAACGTATTGGCCAGAACGCGGGACGGCGCCCGCGGGGCCTCGTGCGGCCGATGCCTTTTCTGGATCCTGGATCGCGCTCGCAGGCTCGCTTTCCTGTCCTGAACTCGATTCAGGATCCATTCTCCCGACTATTCCCCCGAAAAGACGCCCAGATGGGTTCTTTTTGTAGGATCCAATTGTAGGATCCAACAGTCTCTCATTGAACAGGCGGTGGAGGCAACCGACTTTAAATAAACAACATAGCAAAGAAAAAGTTATGTGCAAGGACTAAGTAGACCCACAAAAGTATCTTTGATTATGTCATTGCGAGGAGCGCTAGCGACGCGGCAATCTTGTGCCATCAAGCCGGGCAGCACCGTCCAGGTCGGGGGCATGAGATCGCCGCGTCAGTCGCAAGCTCCTTCCTCGCGATGACAAGGTGTAAATATATTTCTTTTGAGCTACCTAGGGCTGAGGGGGGCATGTCACCCCTACTTGCGCTCTCGTCGCGACGGCCCAATTCGGCGTAACGCCCCGGGTGGCGGTTTGAGGACGCTGGAGCGTTCCACTGGATCGTCGCAGCAGGTGTGGCCATGGGTCATGCCGCTGGTGCATCGATACGAGAGACATACGATACCATTCAGGTGGCATACTGCACCGCGCAATGCACTGCGAGAGAAACGTTAGCACACGACATCTTCAAACGCCGCATCCAGGCTTGCATGTCGGTTTGTCCAGTCGTACGGGGTGCTGATGGTGCGCAGCGTCCCCGGAGGCAGTGGACGCGCATCGCCTTGAAGTAGAGCAGCGCACAGGTCGATGGCATCGGTCGAGGTATCGTAGAGCGTGGGCGCGTGCAGCAGCGGCTGATGGAGGCGGTTGGGGATGAGTTCGGGATAACTCAGGCGGTTCGGAAGTACCGGATGGCATCCGCAGTGAATGGCCTCCATCACGGCTATGCCGAAAAACTCGTGGTGGGCTGTAGAGAGCACAATATCGGCGCGATGCAGCAGTTCAGCGTATACATCGGCATCCTCTACAAATCCGATGTGGAGCAGCCGGTCGGCAAACCGTGTGCGCAGTGCCTCTATGGCTTCGGGGGGCTGCTGGGCGGCGCGTCCGGTAATGATGAGGTGGAAGTCGAGCCCACGCCCATCGAGCGCGGTAACGAGGTGTAGCAGTCCTTCAGGATTCTTGTCGAAGGCCCAGCGCTGGTTCCAGAGTAGCACAGGAGGGCTGTTTGCGGGGCGTGCAGAGAGGGGCCCGAAGCGCTTCAGGTTGATACCCAGATGATGCACGGCGCTCTTTTGGGCGATGGTGTCGAGACGGGGGGTAGGTGACGCTTCTGGGAAACGCTGCAGGAAGGGGGGCAACGCATTCAGAAACGAGCTGCGATGAAACGACGAGTTAAACCAGCACGCATCGGCAGCCAGAGCCGAGCGGTAGTTCATGAGCGCATAGGTGCGCGGCGCTGGCGCATCGTCGGGACGCGGGTAGGTGAGTTGGTTCTCGTGAAAGTATAGCACCACGGGCGTGTTAGCCAGTGCCGGACGGATCAGGCCCAGGAACGTGGGCAGATCCAATAGGCTAGAGGCCAGTATAACATCGGGCATGCCGTGTCTTTCAAGGGCGGTGCGTGCCTGCTCAGCCAACGATACCGCTGCTGCATCCATGCGCCAGCGCCAGTAGCGTCCGGGCAGCGTGCAGAAGGTGTACGTATGGCTTGAGTGGTGGCGCAATCCGTCGAGGAAGTGGCGATGCGAACCACTATACCACGGCTCCACAACCAGGATATTCATGCCGTGGGTGGACCGTTATTAGCTGAGCCGATTGGCTAGAGCTTCATCTTCTTCTTTTGTGGCAGGGCGCACAATAGCGATGGCCCGTATTTGCAGTGCTTCACGCAGCTTCGGGTCGCGCACCTCCTCGGGCGTGATGAACTCTTCCTCACCCGGTCCAATAGTGATGACGCGCGAAGCCATGGCGACCTGCGCAGCCGTGGTTCCAGTGTTCTTGATAAGCATGCCGCGGCGGTCACGATCAGCCATAGGAAAAAGGCAAAGCGTTGCTTCGGGAGGGTGGCGAAAGCGTCCGAAATGGATTTCATTCGGACTATAGTATATCATACAGGGTGCAGAACTGCAGGCGAAGGAGTCGAAATAATTGCAGAATTGAAAAAGCGCGCTACCGCGGAGGGGGAAACGATGATACGACTGCGCAAACATAGTAATGCGATAGGGCAGGCGGTGCTATCGTTGCTGTATCCACCACAATGCATGGGATGCGGACAGCGTGTGGCCGGGCCCAAGGTACCGATCTGTCCGCAATGTGTGGCAAGCGTAGAGCGTGCCACCGCTGCCAATGTGCACAAGCGGTTAGAGCGATTGGAGCAGGCTGCGGTCATTACTGAAGCCCGCAGTCTGTGGGTGTTTGATGCGAAGGGGGCACTGCAATCGGTTCAACATGCGCTCAAGTACGAGGGACAGCCTCAGGTGGGCCATACCCTGGGGAGGTGGATGGCAGGCGTTCTTCCGATGCACTGGCACCCCGATGGGCTGGTCCCGGTACCGCTTCATCGTCAGCGGTGGCTGGAGCGGGGCTATAATCAGAGCATGCAACTGGCCCGAGGCTTGAGCACGGCTACCGGAATCCCAGCCTGTGCGGATGTACTACAGCGCACCCGGCCCACGCGGTCGCAAACCGGCTTGGAGCGCACAGCTCGTTGGAAGAACGTAGCACGGGCGTTTGAGGTGGTACGCCCCGAACGGGTGGCTGAGCAGACGTATGTTGTCATTGACGATGTGCTCACCACCGGATCTACCGCCGCCGCGTCAGCACAGGCGCTCATCGATGCCGGGGCCGCTCGCGTGTATCTGTGCACGCTGGGGATGGCCCGCACATAGCTGCGGGAAGAGGCCGATGCACATCAGGTGTGCGTATGCACCACGCTGTTCTCCTCAAAGAACGGATTGGGCGCGTAGTCATCAGCAGCAGGATCGTTTGCCCACGTCTCGTGGTCAATGCGATAGCGAAACTCGTAGGTGTTATCTGGTTCGAGGGAGATGCCAGCCTTCCACACATCGCGTGTCTTAACATACTCCATAGGCAGCTCGCTGGCGTCCCAGTCGTTAAAACTCCCCGCTACAGCCGCATGCTCGTCCACCCAGTCGCCGGGCAACTCAAACGTAACTCGGACTACCGTTTTGTATTCGCGTTTTTTGATCATTGAACAGCAAAAGAGGATTGTCGAAATAGTGCGGCTCCCTAAACACGCCAATACGAAGAATGTGCGCCCTCAATCCATCTAAAAGCGCTTCCCTTCATGTGATTGTCATGGTTTGCCTTAATCCGAAACAGCGCGACAAGTCGCAACCATGCCTCCTAACACCATGCTGTGCAGGCGCATAGCGGTATTTAGCGGGAGCGGACGAATTGAAAAATCGCGCAGGGTATCGGACGTTTCATGCTCTTTTAGCTCATGTTGGATGCGAGGAAGGGCCTCTTTGAATGCCGCATACTGCGGAGGAGGACCGCCAATGGGTGTGTCGGAGTCAATCACAAACAAAGGCACTTCAGTAACCACTGAGAGGGGCGAGCCCCCAAGCCGATCCACAAACTCCATCGAGCTATCCAGAAAGCGGCTGGCCATCTCCGGATCGTTTTGTGCGTTGAAATACGCTCGCATTCCGGTACCACTGGGTGTTGTGGCAAAGCCAGGACCGATCCAGAAAAACCCCTTCTCCCCCTGTCGATTGTGGTCATGCGGAGGCAACCCGGCAGCGTCCGATTCCTTCCGATACAGCGTCTGCAGAGCGTCGGTGCGATATCCCCAGTGTGGATGGATGAGCAGTAGGGTGCCGGCTGCTACCCCCATACCGTGAGCGCTCAAATGCGCATCAAACGGACCCTGATCGGCCAAAAAATGGCTTACGACTTCGTTTTCCGCACGCAAATCCGGAAACCCGAACTCCATGTCGCGTCCAGGTAGCTCCCGTACACGTGTGCGCAGGTACGTCGGCAAATCCGGCCAGGCATTGATCCAGGGACGGTTGCGTGCCTCGCCATCGGGATTGGTGTGCGGCACGATGACCCACTGCACGCCGGCGGTCCAATCGGATTGCGGAGGGGTGTCGAGAAGCCGGTCAACGAGGTGTCGTAGGGTTTCGGGGCCTACGGGTTCGTCGGCATGGTTGCCAGCGATGCAACTGATTCGGAGGGGGCCGTCTCCAGCAACAACGCCATAGAGCGGACGCCCCTCTTCGCTTACCCCAAGGTCATGAAACGTCACATGATCTACGGTCTCACAGGTGGCGCGGTGGCGTGTGTAGACAGAGTCATGACGCTGGAACTTGAGCGATTGGGGCAGGGAGCGAGCAAATTGATTCCCCCACTGTCGGGCAGCAGAAAGGACATCTGACATACGACTTAAGTCCGTTATTGCAATAAAACTAATTGGCTGAAGTAATAGGACAAAGATAGTTCCGCATACTCCGACCTTAGAGGCATGAAAGCAGGTGTCTGTTTTAACAGGCTTCACTGAACGCCCGGGATATCCGCTTCGCTTTTGATCTCGGGCGGCACGTACCACACACGATGTAACGGTACAGCCCTTCCACGATACGTTTGTGTATCGTCTTAGACCATTGACGTGCACCACTTCATCAAAACCGGGACCGTGTCGTCTCAATCTGCAGTAATCGATCGGTGCTAAGCGATACGTCTCGGTAGTACACGAGTGCCAGGAAGCGATTCTCGCGACGGGGAAGGCGGTTCTCGAGAATGGAGCGGACGGCCTCATCGCTTGTGACGTAGGTATATTCATGCATGCCCTGCTTCATGCGTACGATGGTTTCGTAGCGTTCGGCGTCGGCATTCCAACGCATCGGTTGCCCCTCGGCGCGGCTTATAAACGAGCCCCGCAGTCGTATGGGTGCATCGGCAGGCACACGGTCGGGGGGAACGAACCGGAACTGCACATCCACATACGGACTTGACCGTTGCGGGTCGCCTAGATGACGCATGGCAGCCCGAATTACGGATTGCCCGTTGAGCACTTCCATCATACCGCTGTGCTCGCCAAGAAAACGCGCATTGTCTTCGCGAAGTGTAACCTGTGTGGGCCGTTGGCTTCGGTCGGTGCGTTCGACGTTGCGACTGGTGCGCAAGCGACTAAGATCCAGTGTGATCGGAGCAGAAGTGGGGCGAAACGTGTGCGGGCGACGTAGCTCGAACTGTAAGTTCGGTTGCTCGCTTAGCAGAGGACGTTGGGCACATTGCGGGGCTTCGCTAAAATCGTTTCGTGCAAAGCACACGGTAAAGTTGAACGGGTTTCCACGCAAGTCAGACGGCGGTGTAAAGAGGAGCGAGGGCCGTTGATTGGGCCATCGTTGTCCCGGGCGGTTGTTGGCCTCGACATCGATGGTGCCTCGTGCCTGCTGCTCGGTTACATAAAACGCGCGTTCAAACAGGACATCATCGCGGCGCCCCTGCTCGGTGACGCGCACAATGTAGTTTCCGCTTATCGTAAAATCGATGCTGTTATTCGGAAACTCGTATTCGTAGTGAACATAGGGGACCTCCGAATTACGAGAGCGACGGTAATTGAGTACCGAGTCGTGGTCAAACCGCTGCATGTACTGAGACGGAGTCAGGTCGCGGTTCCACTGCTGATCGGCGTGAAAAAAGTAGACACTCAGCGGACGTCCGTCCTCGGTCAATAGGTCAAATTCGAGGGTGAGTTGGTCGTCGGAGTTCAAGCGTATAATGGGAAAGGCACGCTCGTCGTTACCCTCGTACAACTGAATGGTCTGAACAGTTGAATCAGGATCGGCTACAATCGCCTGTGGAGCCGGGGCCTCTTGAAGCTCTCCTTCCGTATGGGCTTCATCACTGCTGCTACAGCCGGTAAGTACGGCTCCAAGAAGAAGGAGCAGTCCTACAGCGTGTATAACCCAGCACGGACGGTGGTATAGTGGGCGATCGGAGGGGGCGTCTGACGAGCACGAGTTGGTGCAGCAATGCATGGAGGCAGGCAGTAGCCGGAAAAAGGGGGACTAGCAGCAGTTCATGCATGCCAAGTCGCACGTACACATGCTACAACGAGAAGTGAAAGTCGATGTTCAGGGGGGCTACTCATCTACGACGCGTCAGACGTAGCACACGGGCTACTGGCAATTTCGCTGTGCTGATGCCAATAGGCTTCCTTCGCTGTGTACTGAAGAGGCTTTATGAGAGGGCGTGCCTGCAAGCGAGCGGCATAGTCGTGGGCCGCGCAGGCGTGCTGATGAAGAGCAATCCAGTCGCGCTGTTGGTTGGCTGCCTCTACGCGACTAAGCAAAAGCCGCAGGTGCAGTGTGTTGCGCCATCCGCGTGGCAGAGAAGCCGCTTCAAGACGATCTAGGAGTGTGGTGTACGCATCGTCGAAATCCGTGTCAGAGGCGTTGAGGGCATGCTCCACATCCTGAAGCATGCGGCTCCAGGTTGAAGGAGACGCGTCTGGTGGCGAGCCATTAGACGCATCGGTGGCTCGTGCAATCCAGCGTGCGCGTGCTTCGACATCAGAACGTGGTGTAGACGCCCAGGCTGCTTTGAAGCGGAGTTCTGCTTTGGGGAAATCAGACTGTTGAAGCGCTGCGCGCCCGGCAAGTCCCCAATCAGAGGCCGTCCATGTTGTTGAGTCACCGAGGGCCTTGTGTGCAGCCTCAGGAGCGTGTTGTGTTAGATGAAGCGCTGCCAACTGGCGCTGTGCCTGCGGAAAGTCTGGGCGTTCGCTTAGCGCTTCGTGAAGGGCTGTGCGGGCAGCGGTGGTATCCCCCTCGGCCAGGGCTATTTGGGCGGTTCGGTACTGAGCCTGGGCGGGCGGCGGTTCGTAGGGACAGGGCAGTTCAAAGAAACTGGGGATGCGAAAGCGGCGCTGGGCTACAGGCCGTGCCTCGGCATGCATCACGCGTGTGGTCGATAGATGCTCTATCCACCGCGTCGTGAGCGTCTCCATCGAACAGCTCGTAGCTTGTTCGAGGGTGCCCCAGGCATAAGCCTCCGCGATCGCAGGATGTCCATGTTCGGCAGCCACCGAGCCTACAAACGAGCCAAAGACCGTGTACGATACGCCCGCCCGCTGGCTCCAAAAGCCCCACGGGCTCCATTGCTGTTGCAGGGCATCGGCCCGGTTCGGGAGGTCGCCAGGAGGTGTCATGGCCAGTACCTGGTCGTTGGGAGAGGGCTGGCGCGTGGGGGCTTCAAGGGCCACTGCCCATCCTTCAACCAATCCGACAAGCCACGACGCATTGATAACGGGGAGGCCGTAGGGACGCGTCATCAGATGCGCTAGCTCATGGGGTAATGAGGCCGTATTGCGCGAAAGCAGGTGGGTTTGCGGTGGATTCAGCCATACGGGGGCTATGCTGGTGGCATGAGCGCCTGTGAGGCGGGCGCGCGTCTCGGCATCAGGGTACAGGTACACGTGGATTCCGGTGGGGGCTTCCGACCCGGCGTTTAGATCATGTATCAGCCGGGCGCGTTCAAACTCCAGTTCGTCCCCGATACGGACGGCCTCTAGCGAGTCGAGGTCGTCGTGGGCATAGTGAAGGTCGAAGTGGGCAGTGGTATGTGTTTGATCCAGTTCGCGCTGGAGCGTCTGCGAGGTTGTATTGATGTGCAACTCTCCTGCAAACAGGTAGGCGGCAGCCAATGCAAACGCGGTGGCGGCTCCGACGGGGCCCGACCACACGCCCCATCCGTAGCGTACGGCATGGCCACGTGCCCACAGCAGTCCAATCCACAGCAGCGTAACGCCTCGAAAGGCAACGAGGCCAGGTCGAAAAGGCAAGAAGCGGTCGTAAATGGGGGCAAGGACGCCTCCAAATACATGGTTGTATGTATAAAACTGCGGGTGGAGCCCGAGATCATAGAGCGGTCCTGCCAGCACGATGAATACGCCCAGTCCCGTAAGTTTCCATCCTGCATAGCGCGATGATCGGCTGGTAAGCCAGTAGGCTACGGCGGTAGCAAAAAGCGCCGAGCTAACCGGGTACAGCAAGAAATAGCCGAATCCGGCAAGCAGGTCGCAGTGCGTACGCCAGAGACCGGGTAGCAAAAGACCGATCAGTGGAATACTCAGCAGTGGCAGATGACTCCACAAAGCACGTGACAACGAGGCCTGCGGATGGCTTTGAAAGTATTGAACTGACACCCACCCGCTGCCAAAAAAGGCTACGACAGCAAGAGGCAACGCTGCCGGATAGTGCAGCGTGGCGAGTGGAGGGACAGTCCAGCTAAGCAGGGCGGTGGCGCCATACAGAAACCCAAGAATCCAGCGATTCATGCAAAAAGCAGCCAGCCACGAGAGAAATAGGTAAAGATCGAATCGCGCAGAGCGCGTCAGATCAGGTCAAAGGTAATGCCAACCGAAAGGACCTCTTTTATCTGGACGGCATTGCTCACGTTTTCATTGTATAGCGCAACAAACTCCAGTTCGGTGTTAAGCCAATTGTTTATGCGCATGGAGAGCGTGTTTTCCCACGTAACGTCTGGGGGAGATTCAAGCTCGTTCGCCGAAAAGAAGACGTTGAGGGTAGAGCGCAGTCGTACGCTATCCATGAGCCGCACATCCACAATGTTGTTGATTTCGCCTCCTGCCTCAAACCTTAGCAGGCGGTTTTCGTCTACGTCATAAAGTTCGCGTAGCTCTCGGTCACCGACAATGGTTTGTTTGGTGGCGCCGCCAAATCGAATTGTATACCACTCTGCCGGGTCGTAGGTAAGTCCGAGCGACTGGGTAAAAAATGCTGGAGACAGAAAGTTTGATACAAGAACAGGCGGCTCGCGGTCGTCGTCGTCAAAAGGGTTCGAACTGAAGTTAAAGCCTTTTGCAAACTGTGTACGGAGTGCCGATGCAAATGTGGGATTGAAGTCCTGAAAAAAGTCGTCTCCAATGTAGCGCAGCCCCATGCGAAGCCGGATAATATCCTCAGACTTACGGAAAGCCTCGTCTTCCTGGTTTACAAAGCCGATGCGAAAGCGACTTTCATAGAGCTGGGCGAGGCGTTCTGTAGCGCGTTGTGCCTGTCCGTCTATCGAAGCCGTCACCGAAATAGTGCTTACACCGCCTTCTTGCCAGTTGCGATATGCGGCTTGCGATCCAGAAAAGCGTGTTTCCAAGTCG
The DNA here is from genome assembly GCF_055379935.1 of Natronotalea proteinilytica. Lineage (NCBI taxonomy): Bacteria > Pseudomonadati > Rhodothermota > Rhodothermia > Rhodothermales > Salisaetaceae > Natronotalea > Natronotalea proteinilytica. The sequence goes on from NZ_AP043947.1 coordinate 1,592,087, forward strand.
TAGGTCCACGGGTGAGGTTCGTCTTCGTCTGGTGGAGTTGGCTCACTCGGCGGGCTCGGCATATTTTGTCCCACCGCAGAGGTAGACGTGTCTAGTGGCAAAAGTGGAATGGCGAATAGCATCAGTGTAAGGGCCGATGCCACAAGAGTACGTAGATAACCGGTCATATAAGACGTTGGAATGATTTGGAAACCGTGGAAACCCAATAAAGCCGTAGGAGGCACTATTGACACGAATTGATACACGCACGTATCAATGTAACAAAAAACAAGGGCTATGCCAACAGCGGCATAGCCCTTGTTTCACACTAGATACATTGCCTGCGAAGACGCATGCAACGTACAATCTCTAGCTTTACAGTTCTTCGTTTTTGATCGTCTGAATTTCCTGACGAATTTCGTGTGCCAGCTTCTTCAACTCCATCATGCTTTTGCGGGCACGAGTACCGGCAGCTTTATTTTCCTTCTCATAGAACTTCATGAGGTCCTCTTCTGCGTCTTCGATGAGGCCGGTGAGTTGGCTGTAGCGTTCTTCGAACTTGCTCATAGGAGCGTAGGGTTTGTGAAATAAGGAACGGCTGTTTAGAGCGAACAAACATAAAACGCCCTTTAGCGGCATTCAAGCCCTTATTCCAACTATATGGACGTTTCGGCGACCTTTAGCCGCAATTTACCGAAAGGTTCAAGCCGAAGCCACGATACGAGTCCCTTTAGGACGATCGCCTTGAAAAAATCCACGCAGGTTGGTAACGAGCAAAGGGATGTGCGCGTCTATCAGATAGGGGGCAAGGTTGGGATGTGGGAGCGCAGTATCTGCCAATTCGGTGTACGCAACGCTATCGGCTACGGATGCGTCGTCTTCAGAGATACCAGGGGTGTCGTCATCGCTGAATACGACAACCTGCACGTGCTCGTCGGCAATTTGTTGACTGGCAAAGTATGTGGCTAGTGCTTTTGTGGCAGCGGGCAGGGGCACTTCTTCGGCGATGCCATCGTCCTTTTGACTCGGCACCAGCGCCGACACCACTGCAATGACGTGTTGCTTGAGCAAGGCATCGAGCCAGCCCAAGTCATTTGCCGCTTCGATGTCACCGTCGTCGGTGCGATGCAGCAAGTGGCGGTCGGTCCCCTGAACGCCCACCGTGGGCACAACCTGATCGGTAAGAGCAGCCACAATAGATTGATTGGTCTCGCGCACATCACGCTCCAGAAGACGCCGCTGCTCATCGGTTTCTACCGGAAGCATCCCATTCTCGCGCTCAATGAACACCCCGTCAGATTCAAAGGTACGTTCCACTTTTTCGCTACTCCCATGCACAATGAGGGCGCGCCGGTGCCCCACGGGGTGCTCGTGGAAATGACGAGCAAGCTCTTCCAGAAAAAGCGGATCGCTTACGTGTTCGGTATCCAAATACAGAAGGTACAGCACCAAAAGAAAGCAGGTTAATTAGAGGAATGTGGCACAAGAGACGGGATCTGAACGAGTCGATTCCATAACGGTTCGTCGGGTTTTGCCACGCGAATGTGCAACATACGCAACCAACCGTGGGTGCAATGGGATGCCCATATGTGCCGGCCTCGGTGTGTGGTTTCGGTGTTGATCCAAGCCGTGCTATGTGTTTTCTTGTAGTATGGTGCCTGTAGGGCTGTGTCACAGGTCAATCTTCAGGTAACACATGGCCACCTAACGTACCGAGAATAACTCACAATCTTGTCATTGCGAGCGCAGCGACGCGCCCCGACTGCAGGGAGGAAGTGCTCTTGGGGTGCAATCTCATGCTATCAGACCGGACGCAGCCGCCCAATCAACGGCATGAGATCGCACCCCAAGAGTACTCGTTCGCTAGCGCTCACAGCGCCACGTCGGTCGCAAGCTTCCTCCTCGCGATGACAATGTTGTACCATCACATTCAGGTGTGACACACCAGTAGGGCTCCTCATCTTCTTTGGTTGCTGATTGCCTATCGTACTATGCACGACGAATTTTGCCATCTGCACTGCCACACGCAGTATTCGCTCCTCGATGGAGCCGCTGGGATTGATACCATGCTCGACCGAGCCAAGCAAAAGCAGATTCCTGCTGTTGCGATCACCGACCATGGCAATCTGTACGGCGTGCCGGAGTTTTACACGACAGCCCGCAAGAAGGGCGTGCAACCGATTATCGGATGCGAATTCTACCTTACGCCTAGCGGCATCCACGACAAGACCGACAAAACCCGCTACCACCAGGTGCTGCTGGCAAAAAACGAAGAGGGCTATCAGAACCTCATCAAGCTGTCGTCAAAGTCGTTTACTGATGGGTTTTATTACAAACCCCGCATCGACCATAACCTGCTTCGTGAGCATCACAAGGGATTGGTAGCGACCACCTGCTGCCTGCAGGGCGAGGTGCTTCAAACCATTCTGAACAAAGGGGAGGAGCGCGCTCGGCAGGTGTTCGAGATGTATCTCGACATCTTTGGCAATGACTACTACATCGAGCTGCAAGACCATCGCATTGACGATCAGAAGACGTGTAACGAGGTGTTGGTGCGCTGGGCCCGTGAGTACGATGTGCCGGTCGTTGGCACCAACGACGTCCACTACGTAGATCAGGAAGATGCCGAAGCGCAAGACGTGATGCTCTGCCTGCAGACGGGCAAGCAGTACAACGATCCGAATCGGATGCGCTTTGAGAACGATCAGTTCTATATGAAGGGCGCGCACGAAATGCTAGACGCCCTTTCCGACTTGCCTGATCCCCTTCAGCAAAACGCGCTGACCAACACCGCAGAGGTGGCCGCTAAGTGTGACTTTGAGCTGCCCATGGGCGATTTGCTCATGCCGCATTATCCCATTCCTGATCGGTTCAACGACGACATGGACGCGTATTTGCGCCATGTAACGTTCGAGCGGGCCAAAGAGCGCTATGAGGAGCCGCTGTCGCAGCGTGTGGTTGACCGGCTGAATCACGAGCTCGGCATCATTAAGGAAATGGGGTACGCCGGATATTTTCTTATTGTGCAGGACTTTACCGATGCTGCGCGTGAGCTCGACGTACGCGTGGGTCCGGGGCGCGGATCGGCGGCGGGGAGTTGTGTGAGCTACTGCCTGGGCATTACCAACGTGGATCCGCTCAAGTACGACCTGCTGTTTGAGCGTTTCTTGAACCCCGAGCGCGTGTCGATGCCGGATATCGACATCGACTTTGATGATCGGGGCCGTTCGAAGGTGATTGACTACGTGGTGGAGGAGTATGGACGCGAAAATGTGTGCCAGATAATCACGTTTGGAACCATGGGCGCGAAGACCGTCATCCGCGACGTGGCCCGCGTGCTCGACATCCCCCTGAGTGAAGCCGACCGCATCGCGAAGATGATTCCCGACGGCGTTGGGGTAGACCTCGACGACGCCTACGAAGAAGTCCCCGATTTTCGGCAGCTCAAGCAATCCGACAATCCCAAAATACGCCGAATGATGCAATACGCCGACGTGCTGGAAGGCTCGGCGCGTCATACCGGGGTACACGCGGCGGGCGTCATCATTGCGCCGGGTGAGGTGAGCGATTATGTGCCCATCAGTGTGTCAAAAAGCAAAGGCGAGAAGGTCGTTACCACACAGTACGATGGCGACTGGGTGGAGGAGTTTGGCCTGTTAAAAATGGACTTCCTGGGACTCAAGACGCTTACTGTCATCAACGACACGCTGGATCTTATCCAGAAAAAGCATGGGATTGAGATCGATATTGAAGAGATCCCGCTCGATGATGAGGAGACGTACAAGCTCTTTCAGCGTGGCGAAACCGTCTCCATCTTCCAGTTTGAGTCCACTGGCATGCGCGAGTGGCTCCGCAAGCTCAAGCCGACCGAGCTCAACGATCTGATTGCGATGAACTCGCTGTATCGTCCGGGTCCGATGGAGAACATCCCCACGTACATTGCCCGCAAGCACGGCGAGGAGGAGGTCGAGTATCCGCACCCCATGCTCGAAGAGATTCTGGAGCCGACCTACGGCATTCCGGTTTACCAGGAGCAGGTCATGCAGATGGCCCAAGAGATGGGTGGCTTCAGCCTGGGCAAGGCGGATATTCTGCGCCGCTGTGTGACGGGCGATACACTTGTCGTCGATGCAGACACCGGAGACCGGGTCCGTGTCGATGAGGTCGAACCGGGGATGTCTATTCTTACACTTGATGATGAGTACAAGCTCACACATACACGCGTTACGGAACGGTTCGACAACGGACGCAAACCCGTCTATCGCGTTACCACACGCAGTGGGCGCGAAATCACACTCACTGAAAACCACCCGCTCCGCACCGTGCGCGGATGGGCACACCTATCTGACCTGTCGGAGGGGGATGCCATTGCCGTGCCCTCCGTGCTACCGGTAGCGGGACGTGAAGCGCCCGAGCGGGCACGCGTGGAGACGATTGCTTTCCTAATTGGGGATGGACAGACGGTACAGCGGCAAGGCTATGCCACGGCACGGTTCTACAATAGGGATCCTGCGGTTCTTGCAGCATACAAAAACGCTGTGACACAGCTTGGCGCCGAAACAAAGACCTATGAGCATGCAAAGACCGGTGTCCAAACTGTGACAGCCCGTGGGAAGGAAGGGACCAAAAATCCCATCACGGCTCTGGTTCGTGAAACCGGCATCATCGGACGCGCCGAGTCAAAGCGGATTCCTGAGGAGGTCTTCCGGTACACGCCTGCACGGCTAGCCTGTTTTGTGGGCTGTTTGTTTAGCACCGATGGCTCCATTGAGAAGACCAGAATCTCGTACAGCACGTCCAGCGCTACGCTGCGCGATGACCTTACCCATCTGCTGCTTCGTCTTGGAATTCCAACTGTACGGCGTGCGCGCGAAACGACGCACCGAGATAACTATGAACTGCTCATAACCGACCAACGCGATGTTCTTCAGTTTGCATCGGCGGTAGGGCCATACATTGTAGGGGTAAAGAAAGAAGCGCTGCGCCGATTGGCGAACCAGGCGTCAGAGCGACAGCGTAGCCACTCAATTTACAATGTGCCTGCAGCGGTTACACATGAAGTGAAACGGGCAAAGTATGCCAGTGGGCGCTCTTGGCGAGAGGGAGGCGAGCAGGTTGGGCTTCCAGGGGGTAATTTGTCTTCGGGACTCAACTTCTCGTCACCATCGCGCAAGCTCAGCCGCCATCGTTTGCAAGCACTCGGCGAGGCATTTGATAGCCCGGAATTGCAGCACATTGCCAGTGGCGAGGTGCTGTGGGATCCCATTGTATCTATCGAACCTGTAGGAACGCGCCGGGTCTATGACCTGGCCGTGCCTCCGCACGCTAACTTCGTCGCCTCGGATGTGGTGATCCACAATTCGATGGGGAAGAAGAAGGAGAAGATCATGAACGAGATGAAGGGCGAGTTTGTGGAGGGGGCTCGCGCACAAGACGTTGATGATGCGACCATTGAGGAGGTGTGGGATCTCATGGCGAAGTTTGCGGGGTACGGGTTTAACCGCTCGCATGCCGCGGCCTACTCGATTGTGGCGTACCAGACGGCCTTCCTCAAGGCGCATTACCCGGCCGAGTTCATGGCAGCGGCCATGACGAACGAGATTGGCAATAACGATAAGCTCAGTGTGGTGCTGGAGGAGGCGCGCAGTCTGGGAATCGATATCTTGCCGCCTTCCATCAACCGCAGCGATGTGCAGTTCACCGTCGACGACGGCGCCATTCTGTTCGGGATGGGGGCGGTCAAGGGCGCCGGGACGGGTGCAGTCGAGGCTATTATCGAGACGCGTGAAGAGCATGGTCCGTTCAACACAATCTGGGATCTCACCGAGCACCTGGATCTGCGCACCGCAGGTAAGCGCACGCTGGAAGCCCTCGTTAAAGCCGGGGCGCTCGATGAGCTTGAAGGGCATCGTGCCCAGCTCCTGGAGGCTGTAGATACGGCAGTGCGCTACGGACAAAAGGTGCAGGCCGACCGAGCGGCCGGGCAAAACTCGCTCTTTGGAGATGGTGGAGTGGGAGCCGATGAAATGGAACCCGCACTTCCAGACATCGAGTCGTGGCCGAAAGCGCAAAAGCTGAAGTCAGAGCATGAAGTCATTGGGTTTTACGTGTCGGGGCATCCGCTCGATGAGTACAAGGCCGAAGCCGAAGCCTTTGCAAGTGCCCGATTTGGCGACACCGATGCGCTTGAACGGATGATTCAGCATGCCGGAGGCGACGGGCGCGGACGTAATCGGGGACCAGTACGCACCTTTTGTGGCATTATCACCGAAGTAAATCGCCGTACCACGAAGAGTGGCAAGCCTATCGCTTTTGCGACCATCGAAGACTTTACCGGGCAGGGCGAATTGGTCTGCTTCTCCAGTGTGATTGACCGTATCCAGCCGTACCTGAAGGTCGACAATGTCGTGCTCGTAAAAGGCAATGCCGAGATGCAAGGCACTTCGGTGTCGGTCGTTGTGAAAGAGATCTTTCCGATGTGGAAAGTCCGTGAGCGGTTGGTCAACGAGGTGATCTTAGATGTGGATGCGCCCGCATTAGATCGTCCGACCTTGAACCGGTTACGCGATTTATGCAATGAGCATCGCGGCAATTGCACGTTGTTCTTCGATGTGAACGCGCCCGAACTCAATCACTCGGAGCGGCTGCGGAGTCGCAAGTTTGTGGTGGAGCCTACAGCCGAGTTCATGCGCGGCGTCAAGCAATTGCTCGGCCCCGATGCCGTGACGTTGAAAGGCAAGCAGTAGACGGGCCCCTTCTTTGCGTAAGAAGACAATACCGCATAGGAAAACCCCGCTCCATAGCCTGGAGCGAGGGCAAGGGACACGATAGTCCCCTGTATTGTCTGGGTAGCGTAGTGCCAATGATCCGGCTACGTTGTCAGAGGAGATCTCGGCTTTACGTTGCACCTCGATCAAAAAACGGCCAGGGTAGGCCCCCGACCGTACGGAAGGTGTAAGGCCCTGTACCGTCACAGCGTGCTGTGGTACGTGTTTAGCGTGGTTCAATGGCCGCCCGGGATATCCGCTTCGCTTCTGATCCCGGGCTACGGAACGACACGAGGTGGGTCAAACCCATAGCCGGGGACCGCTTGCGTCCCCGGCGATCTGGGAAGCAAGTCGCTAAACAGGTACGTGCTGTGACGCCTCCAGGGCCTGTCGACGTTCAGTAGCTCCTGGCAACCCAAAAGCCCTGCCCATTTCGGGGGAGATCTTTACTCACTGCGTTCGCCTGTTCCGGACCTGATCCGAGATCTCGCTGCGCTCGTGTCAGACTCCGCTCAAGATGACAATATAAAATGGAGGCGTTGCAACCCGAGGATTGACCTGTGACACAGTAATGGTGCTTGGTCACAGGTCAATCCTCGCTCGGATAACGTATGTGTCTCTAAAGTACCGAGAACAGCCCACACCCTTGTCATTGCGAGCGGAGCGAAGCAATCTCATTGCTGTCAGGCCGGATGTAGCTGCTCAATTAACGGAATAAGATCGCCACGTCGGTCGCAAGCTCCCTCCTCGCGATGACAATTTTGGACCCTAACATTCAGGTGTGACACAGCAATAGTTCCCCACGGCCCGCTACATGAGGTGGCGGCTTGGTAGCGAGATTGCTCAAAGAAAATCCCTATTGTGACATATAACTGAGGTCATAAGACACTTTCTTAATCTGGCCATCATTGTCGACATGAGCCACGTACGCCTTGTAATCACTGAAGAAGGTGCCAGTTATGAAAACCCATTCGCCGTCGTGATATTGGATGTCATCGGTATCTACGGATTCAAAGAAATCATTGCCAGACACTGTGACGAGCAGGTCACGGAACGCGCTGGCTGAGCTCTCATCAAGGCGGAAGTCGGGATCAACGAGGTTATCGAAGAACGGCATGTCCATGTTGGTGGTTGGTCTCCAAAAGGCATAAAGTTGCCCTTCATGTTCGTAGACAATCCGTTCGCGCTCAAGTTGTCTACCGCTATCTTCTATAAGAGAAGAAAACGGAGTGTAGGCGAGTTGGTACAGACTGTGCTGCAAGACTTCGCTGGTTTCAGCCGATGCTACCTGCGTGAACTCAGTCTGGATGTCATCCAGAAAAAGCATTTCAAGCTCTTCGAGCTCGTTCTCTTGGGCAACAGCTACCTGAACACTCAGGCTAACCATGAGAAAAAAAGCGAGTGAGGATAAAAAGGGCGTGTACCAATGCATGATTAAGTGGGGGTACGGGTGAGACAAATCGAAAAAAGATACCGCCCCGATCTTATTGGGACGGTGTGAGGTAAGGGGGGACGCTCTGTAATCTCTTGCAAGAAGGTTATTCCGGCCGCTGCTCAAGCAGTGGCCCGCCGCAGTGTTCGGAGTCACTCTCGCCACTCATGCAGGCCATCGCGGGCATGAAGACAGCCTCCCTGAAGTTGCCAACTACATCAGCATTTGCACGCACAGGAAAGAAAAGCTCCTGGCCAAGCATCGATTCTTGCGCTCGAGCGTGTTCCGTGTACGCAAACGAGAGTAGGCAGCTACCATCGTCTGTAGGTCCTTGCACGGTGAACAATGCTTGCACACTTTCAATGCCAACCTGACCGGCTTCGCACGAGGCAACGCGATCGGCAAAGCAACCGATGGTAAGGCACATGTCAGGGCTTAAGTCATGCGCGGTGTATGCACCGGGGGCCTCCCAGTCGTGCAACTGATTGAAGTCAACGTCTTCCATCATTGCTTGCACAGTATCTACATCAGCCCCGTCACGCGCTAACAGAAAAACCGTGAACTGGTCAATGAGGGCAAACCCGCCACTTGCTCCGTCCGCATGCATATAGCTTACGGTATGGCCTTGCATAGACCAGTGCTCGGCGTGCCAGTCATCGGCCTGGGCTGGTCTGGAGATCTGCGGCTCGGAGAGAAAAGCTGCTTGATTGACATCCTTGCCAAAATAGAGGGTCACGCTGAAGTCGGCACCGGTTCTTTCATCCGTATATTCGCCGACGGCGACAAGCCCTTCGCCCTCTGGAGCAGGCTTAATCTCTTGCAATGTTGCATTGCCCAATGTTTCAGGAAAAAGCGGCTCAAGGTCTTCGCTTGTCATATCATGGTTTTGAGCTGCTGCTGTTGTAATAAATAAGCTGAGAGCAAAGAAAAAAGTAAGCACCAAAAAAGTAGGGCTGTGCCAATGCATAGATGTACCAGAACGGTTGGTGGAGTAATAGAGAAACACCGCCCCAAGGGAAATGGGACGGTGTGGTGGGGCAAGAAATGGGGTGGAGAGCACTACTGCATCATGTCGAGCAGTGGCCCGCCGCAGTGTTCGGTGTCTCCATCGCCCTCCATGCAGGCTTGCATTGCGCCCATGATCTCCTCTTGAAAGTTGCCGGCAATATCGGCATCTCTGTCAACTGCAAAGAAGACCTTCTGATCGATCAGCTCCTCATTCGGATTGGCAGTAAACATGAAAGACAGTAGGCACATTCCGTCATCGGCTGGCTCTTCGACTGAGTAAAAGCCACCCAGGTTACGCCCAAGCTGCCCACCGGCTTGTGCTGGCTCGCAGCTAGCAACACGTTCTGCGAAGCAGTTCATGGTCAGGCAAAAGTCAGGACTTACGCTATGTTTGGCATATTCGCCAGGGGATTCCCAATCAGTTAGTTGACTGAAGTCGTAGTCTTCAATCATTTCTCGGAGGGCTTCGGCATCATCCATGTTCTGTGCCATTGCAGCAAACAGAAATTGGTCAATTATAGCAAAAACTATACTGTTGCCTTCTATCTGCAAGTAGTCAAGAGTGTGCCCCTGAATAGACCACTCTTCGGAGTGAAACTCGTCCGGGTCAGCTTCAGTGGCTCCCATCATCGCCATAGCGCCCAGTTCGGTAGCTGCTTCATCAATAATCTCTCCGAGCCCGAGTGCCGCCTGCAGTTGAATGCCAGCTTCTTCGTCAACATATGTAGCATTGACGCGGGGTTCAGATTCGGTGTCTGTGTTTTGCAGTGCTGCGTTGCCAAGCATTTCAGGAAACAGGGGCTCAAGGTCTTCACCCGTTACCGCGTCGTCCTGGGCCACGGCGACCTGGACGCTTAAGCTGGAAATAAGAAGAATAACGAATGTCGAAAAAAGATAGTTTTGCCAATGCATAGTCATGACAAACATGTGTATAGGTCAAGAAAGAAAGCAACGTCGTCTAGAGCACTTGTCAAAATGACCTATCAGGCAAACGGGGGGACGCAGCCTATTTTGACCCCCTATCTTCAGTGAATCGACAGGGCTGCACGTAAGAAGGCACGTTGCAGTTGCGCATAGTATTTACGACAGAGTATAGGATGCGAGATGATTAAAGTCAAGATGTGGGAAAAGAAGGAGGTTTTTCATGAGGAGGGCGCGAATGGTCTGCGAGACGTGCAAGGGTGTAGCACGAACGGAATGAGTTAATGCGATTCAGTCCATTGCCTCGTCATGTGTCTCGTCATGTGCCTGGTCTTCTGGGGGCTCGTCAGGAAGATCAAGCGTGGTGGTGTCAGGAAGCGTTTGTAGGTTGCGAATCTGCATTGTGGTTTCTCCGATGTGCAGGTCGAACACAACGGGGGTGCCCGGGGCAAACGTATCGGCCACTCCGGGACGTGACACAGGAAGCGTCATGGTCATGGCGCCCATCACATCAGGGATCGGTTCGTGGTATACAATGACGGAGCGTCCGCCTCCGACAACCCCTTGAAATTCGGCACGTACGTCTTCGTGGACATCGGCGTTTTCAGGGGGAGGCAGCGGTTCGTCTGAGGCATTCCCACAGCCGATGAGCCAGATGCCTGTTAGTCCGACTAGTACGAATAGAGAGAGAAGTCGTATCATGGTTGAGACGGAGGTGGGTCAACAAGAGGAACAAACCGGCACATCTCAGGCGAAAAAACGGCTTCGCGCAGTTCGGGGCTCATAAACGTGCCAAGAGAAAGCCCCCGCAGAATGAGCAAGAGCCCAACGAGAGCGATTCCATAGGGAGCCAGCTTCCAGAGCCACTGTTGCCACGGCCCCGACAGGCGGCGTCCCATCCAGTGTACAGCAAAGAGGGCTGGAAAAGTGGCCAGTCCGAATGCAGCCATGAAACTCATGCTATCAATCATGGACCCAGCTGCCAGGGCGGTGGCAATGGCGGCGTAAGAGAGGCCGCACGGCAGCAATCCATTCAGGATGCCGAGTGCAAACAGGTTGCCTGAGTTCGGTGCACGCATAAGCGACTGGAGCGGGCCTCGAAGCGTATTGAGAAGCTTGGCAGGTGTGCGTTCTAGCTTCTGGAGCCAGCGACGGAGAGGACGCACGAGCACTGCTCCCACCATCAGTGCACCTAAGGTCAGAGAGAGCACCCCCTGATACCCTTGCAAGGCAACGGCCCATCCCAGTGCGCCAATGAGGCCGCCCATCATAACATAAGAGAGTGTGCGTCCGGTGTGATAGACGCCGCGCCCAATCCAGTATGAGAGCGGTGCTTTAGGACCCGGAACGGCAAGTACAAGAGGGCCACACATACCAATGCAGTGGGTGCTTCCCAGCAAACCAAACACAAAGCCGGTGAGGATCCATTCTATCATACAAATGGGCCGTTGCTCGGCAGCTAACGATATGGCGTGCTACTCGGGTGGGGTGTCGCGTACGGGTACATCGAGGGTGATGGAGTTGTGGGTGTCAAAGTAGAGTGTTACCTCGATCGTATTGCCACGGGTAAGCATTTGGTCGAGATCGTACATCATGATGTGTGCTCCTCCAGGACGCAGGCGCGTGGTATCTTCAGGGGCGAGTAGGAGGCCGCCTTCAAGTTCACGCATGCCGAGCATGCCGTCCTCCTCAACGGTTTCGTGGATCTCGGTGCGTTCTGATACAGGAGATGATGCGTCAACCAGATGGTCTTCGGAGGCATTTCGATGGTCGATCAGGCCGTACAGAGCTGTTGTGCCGCCCTCAGCAGCCGACCGGACCCAGGCATCGTGGATGAGCAACTGTTCGCTCGAAGCATCAAGCGCCTCTACATCGGCTGATTCGTCAATGGTGCCTTCTGCCGAGTCGTCCGTGGACGCGTTTCCACATCCAACAAACAGGGCAAATCCAAACGTAAGGGTACAGACAAGACGTATAACCACGGGAAAGAAGTCGTTGCGTTAGGAGGTTGGACGAATGGGTTCGAGGTCTTCAACCAGGATGTCGGTTGGCGTCATGCTGCCGCCGTAATGGAAGGTAACACGGCCTTCGGGGTCAATGAGAGAGATTTGGTTGCTGTGGTCGAGCAGATAGTCATCATCGTCGTATGTACCACGCGAGAGTTCCACGCGCACTCCCAGGCGATCCATGAGCGCATCTACGGTTTCTGGGTCGCCCGTAAGGAACGTCCAGTCGGTATCCTCTAACCCATACGCTTCCCGGTACGACCGTAAGGCTTCCGGAGTGTCACGTTGGGGATCAAACGTCATGGTGATGAAAGCCACGTCATCAGGTGCATCAAGTTCGTTGCGCAGGTCACGCATGTTTACGGTTACAAGCGGACAGATGTCGGGGCACTGCAGGTATACATATCCAACGACAAGGGCTTGCCCCTGAAAGTCGTCTGGAAAGACCACAGTATTGCTATCTTGGTCGACCAGTTGATACGATGTATCGGAAAGGTCGTCGACAAAGTCATCGTCTGCACAGCCGCTTACGAGTAGAACGACTACAAGCAGCGGCGCGGCGATGCGAATCCAAACGGACATAAGGCAACAGACAAAGTTGGAAGCATCATTTGTTATTACATCGACGAGGAGTGAAGGGGCACGTTTCCGGTGCTCTGCACAATTTAGATGGATCTGCATTCGGAGAAAGGGGAGTTGATAAAAGCCAGGCATTCATAGAAATGCCCGATGCAGCACAGAAGGCCACATCGGGCAAAAGGAGGGCAGCCGGTTTCAGAGCCTGTTTTGATTTCTAATCATTGGGGCTCTGAACTGCTATTGGGGTTCTCGTTGCGTGCCAGCGACGTTCGTTCTCGCCATCAAATCAAACCCCAAACCGGTTTTAGGCCATTTCTACCCAAGAGTTACACCATCCTTCCGGATGGACAGGACCCGGAAAGAGATCGCAGCCGCCGCACTCGGCACCTGCTTCAGGCTCTTCCCAGAACATACAATTATCGCAGCGTTCTTCGGGGTTAGGAGTGGCTTCTACGTAGTCAAGCGCTTCAATTTGCTGTTCGCGCGTTTGGATTTCTTGGTCACTCAGCCCCGAGACGTCGTCACAGGTGAAGTCGGCGTCGGCTGTTGCATCATCGTCAGCAGGGGCATCGTCGCCACCGCAGGCCGAGAGTACAGTGCTTGCGCCTACACCTGCTACGCCGAGCGCGCCCAAGCGCTGCAAAAACAGACGCCGAGATACATTACTGGAGTCACTCATAAGGAATTAGGTTAGATGCTGAAAAGGGTGATCGGACACTAGATGCTACGCTTAGTAACGCACAGGTTTCAGACAAAATGATTTGAGAAGAGGTGAGTGTTGTGTAGCGCAGCGAGATTGCCACGCTGTGTCACCGTGAGAGCCTATTTTTTTCGTCTTGGGAAATAGTTGTGAGTTGCCCAACTCGTAGCGGGGTGACGTTTGGAGAAGAAGTTTGCGAGCAATAGAACGTCACTTTCAGGATGCGCTCGGGCGAATTGTTCTCGTGAGGAGTTTTGGCTACTGGTTGACCTTGTTAGTTATCATAATCTCTGGGTTTCATCAGCGTGTATTTGCCCGATGCAGTACAGGAGAGTACTTTTGTTTTGTGAAAAAATCTTTGACGAGATTTGGGGTGGTATGCAGGCGGGATGGCTGTGCTGGTATCTGTTAAATGCATTAAGAGGATTATCCAAAAGTGCCCATATACACACTGATTTGGAAGCGCTTTCGTTGTTTATGGGTTTTCGGGCGGGATAATAGCAAGATTGAATAGGGTTCGTGTGTATTAGAAGGGTGAGTATAGAGAAGAACAATCCATTTTTAGAAATCAGAGATATTGGTTCGTTGAGGTAGATATTTGGAAAAGAGAGCGGGGAGAGCGACTTGCATATGTGCCGTTTCTCTTCCTACTGTTGTAAGATACAATAGCCTATACTCTCTCGTTTTCCTACTTTTGACACCTAATGTGTAAAGAAGAACGGTACGAGTACGGGATACAGCAGTGTACTCTGCAGTGGTGCACCCACCTTTCCTGATAAGATCAACTGGTCAGGTCAATCACTGCGAGTTGTTATTGTCTAGACACGCGCATGTGTAAGGCAGCCCATCGAAGTTAGGGCTAGAATGCAGCGAGTTGAAAGGAGGCATGATGCGCAGCTGGCGCGAATCTCACAAAGATTCTGCGTAATGCTATGCGGATGTGTTCTCGCCGCATCGTTGTGTATCAATTGCTGCGAGGTATAGGCCTGGCATAAGAATGAAAATGTCAGATTGGTTGGTTCGATATCTTAACAACGTGACGTACATGTATACAATGACCCCCTTTAGATCGCTACTACTTGTATTGCTTGGCTTTGTGTTAACGGTTGCTGCCGTTGATGTGCAAGCACAGACCCGTGCGTCTATTTCGGGTGAGGTGCTAGACGAAGAAGGCGAACCGCTGCCCGGTGCAAACGTCGTTGCCGTGCATGAGCCATCCGGAACTCAGTATGGTGCGTCGACTGGAGCGAATGGGCAGTACAACCTGCAAGGCCTTCGTGTTGGAGGCCCATACACCGTAACGGCTTCCTTTATAGGCTATCAGTCTACACAAGAGCGCGACCTTACGCTTTCGTTGAACGAACGCCGCGAGGTGAACTTCCAGTTGCAACTGGAATCCGACGAACTGGAAGAGGTGCGTGTTCTTGGAGAGCGCATAACGAGTGCTGTTATTGATCGCAGCCGTACAGGCGCACGAACCAATGTGTCCGAAGAGGAAATCGAGCGGTTGCCTTCCATTAACCGGAGCCTTTCAGACTTTGCACGCCTCACACCGCAATTTAGTGGGGATGAGGAAGACAGTAGCATCGGGGGTACGAACGAGCGCTATAACACCATTCAAATTGACGGGGCAACCCTCAACGATGTGTTTGGCCTTGGAGCCTCTGGAGGGGTGCCGGGTGGACAAGCAGGGACGCAGCCTGTTAGTCTGGATGCGATTCAAGAGTTCAACGTAGACATTGCGCCCTACGATGTCCGGCAGAGCGGCTTTACCGGTGGACGTATTAACGCCATTACCAAAAGTGGAACCAACCAGTTTGAAGGAAGCTTCCGCTATCTGGGCCGGAATCAAAATCTGATCGGTGACTTGGATGGTCAAGGGTTTGCTGAAGAGTTTAATGAGCAATACTTCATTGGCACGCTTGGAGGCCCGATTATCGAAGACGAACTGTTCTTCTTTGTCTCGGGCGAGCTATTCCGGCGTGGAAGCCCAAGCGAAACCGTAGCTGGTATAGATAGCGAGGCTACCAATATCTTCCCGGTTGACCCACTGATTCTGGACAACCCCGACTTTGATCTTGATAACTACGATCCGTCTGATCTGACGGGAAGCATTGAAGACTTCGATGTGCGTCCAGGAATTCGGCAGGTCGCTCTTGGCCAGTATGGATATGAGCCTGGTACCATTGAGCCCTTTACGCGGCGCCAAGACAACAACAAGCTGCTCGTAAAGCTGGATTGGAACGCTCTCGAAAACCACAACGTGTCGTTGCGCCACAACTATATTAACGGCTTTAACGATTCCGGTATTGGGCGAGGATTTACCAGCTTCGACTTTTCAAGTCAGGGCTATGCGTTCGACAGCGTTCAAAACTCTACAGCCCTGGAGATAAACAGTCGCTTCGGCAACCGGTCGTTCAACGAATTCCGCTTCGTCTACACGCGGATTCGCGACAGCCGCGATCCGGACGAAGGGCTCTTTCCTGACGTCACGATCCGAGACGTTCCAACGCAGATTCCGGGCAACCGCAATGTTGGGCTCGGGGTTGGGAATATCGAGCAGGCCAATCGCCTCGACCAAGATCTGTTTGAGATCACGAGCAACTTCACGTATCAGCGAGGCGATCACACCATAACAATCGGGACCAACAACGAAATCTTTAGCTTCAACAATCTGTTTATCCCAGGATTGCTGGGAAGCTACGAATTTGAAGACTTCACAGCGGCCGATGGTACCCAAGTGAGCGCAATCGATGCGTTTCGCCGTGGCCAGCCGGTGAGCTTCCAGCGCAGGTTTGCAAACCCGAGTGTGTGGGGCGATGAGCAGCGCCCAGAGGCTGACTTCACAGGAATGCAGTTTTCACTCTATGCACAGGATGAATGGGATGTAACCAGTGATCTGAGGTTGACGTTAGGGGTACGTGCAGATATGCCGTTCTTGCCTGAGGAGCCCTCTGAGAATCCAGATGTTGAAGATGCATTCGGATTCAACACAAGTGAAGTCCCTCGTTCGCAGGTGTTGTGGTCGCCGCGTCTCGGTTTCAACTACACCATCGACAATAATTTCCTGGGTGGTGAGCGTGAAACGCAGTTCCGTGGAGGAGCCGGTATTTTCAGCGGGCGAACCCCGTTTGTCTGGCTTTCAAATCAGTATAGCAACACAGGCATCGACTTCATCGACCTGCAAGCCGGATTTAACCCAGACAGTCAGGACAATCCCGCGTTTGCTGATGAAGATGGACGCTATGATCCCAATGCTTCGTGCTTTGCAGGCACCGGCGATCCGAGCCAGGTTCCCGCTGTTGGCGATTGCGACGGGCTGATTAGTCCCATCGAAACTTCTGAGATTAATCTCACGGATCCCGACTTTAAGTACCCCCAGTCGTGGCGCTTTAACTTGGCCGTTGATCAGGAGCTTCCATACGGGTTTATTGCAACCATTGAGGGGCTCTACTCCGAAACTATCAACAGCATTTCGGCGCGGAACCTTAATATCGAGCAGACGGGTGAATCTGCCTACGGACGTCCGTTCTACAATGAGCTCGACGATGATGGTAACTTCCCATCCGGTCGCCGCTTTGTAGACGAGCGGTTCACCGATGTGATTTTGCTCGAAAATGGCACCGAAGGGTACGAATACAGCCTCACAGGCCAGATTCAGCGTCAGGTGCGCGAAGGCCTAAGTGGTTCAATCTCGTACACGTACGGTCGTTCACAAGACGTGAACAGCGGTGCATTTGACCGTGCTGAGACGCTGTGGCGCCAGAACTTTGTTGTGGATCCCAACAGTCCACAGCGCGCGACTTCGCGTTTCGAGACCCGCCATCGCGTGCTTGCAACCCTGAATCAGCGATTCACCATTGGGAACCGGTACTCAACCAGCATCGGGGTTGTATACGATGCCCGTTCAGGACGTCCCTTTACCTGGATTCATTCCAGTGGCGATGCCAATGGCGATGACTTCCGGTTTAACGACCTGCCTTTTGTGCCCGCCAATGAGCGCGATGTGGTGCTGCAAAGCGAGAACTGGGATCTGCTCGATGGCTTTATCGAGAACGAACCGGGGCTAAGCGACTACCGAGGCGAGTTTGTGCCTCGTAATTCAGGACGCCAGCCGTGGTCACATCAGCTCGACCTGCGCCTCACCCAGGAAGTGCAGACCTTTCAAGGACAGCGCATTGAACTCACGGCAAACCTCGAAAACGTGCTCAACTTCTTAAACGATGATTGGGGACGTGTTCGCTCTGCTGGGCCATTTAGTAACATCGGTGCGTGGGATATCAATGGCTACGTGACTGAGGGCATGATTGGAACGGAGGAAGGCGGTCGTATTCTTACCGCCGACGATGTTGGCAAGCCCATCATCGATTTTGAGGGCGAGCCTGCCCTGCAAGACAAGCTGCGTGACCAGCAGTTTAACACGCGTGACTTGTTCTCGCGCTGGCAACTGCAGCTTGGTGTCCGCTACGTGTTTTAGCAGCCCCTAGCTCATGCATGCGTCGGGCTACGGCCTTCGCTGTCGTAGCCTGCGCCATGAGCGTCTCGTTCCTTTGCTCCATTTTGTTGACTTTATATCGTACCACCCATGATGAATCTAGATCGACTCTCCCTCCTTCCTGTACTGCTGCTTGCTGCAGCAGCAATGGTATGGACAGGGTGTGATAGCGACAGCAGCGTAACAAGCGTGGGGCCAGATGGGCCCACTGTTGAGTTTGCGTCTGGTGGAGACGGGGCTGTGCCCGATGACGGCTCCGTAGAAATAGACGTGCAACTCAACGACCCTGAAGGCGAAGAGGTCTCTGTTGAGGTTCTTTTTGCTGAAGGAGCCAGCAGTGCCACCTCTGCAGATGTAGGCGGCCTAACGACCGACAGTCCGATTGTTCTTACGTTCCCTGCCGATGCCGAAGATGGGGCGGTTCAGACCTTTGAGGTTGATGTTTCCGAAGCCGACATTGCGCAAGGCGCACGCGAAGCCCGTTTTGCGTTGCAACGCGCCCAGCCCGACAATGTCAGCATTGGCGAGCAGGCTGAATTTAACCTCAGTATCGGCCCAATTGACATTGCAGAAGCGCGTGAGCGTGGTGTGGGAGCCACCGTCACGATTCAAGGTGTTGTAACCCGCGCGTTTGGTGACTTTATCCGCATTCAAGATCAAAGCGGCAACCAGGGCGCAAGCGGCATGGTGGTGCGCCAAGCCAGTAGTTCTGAGCAGGCCATTCAATTTCGGGAAGAGATTGAAGATGGGACCATCACAGAAGGCACTGAAATTATCCTCACGGGTTTGATTACGGCCTTTAATGACCTGCAGCAAATAAACAATGAGGATCTTAGCAACTACACGATTCTCTCTCAAGGAAATCCGGTAGCGCCGATTCAGATTGACGATTTGAGTCCGGGTAGTGATGAGTTCCTGGCACTGGAAAGTGTGCTGGTTGAGATTCCGAACATCAGCATTGATGGTGAAACGGGCTCGTTTTCGAATGGCACTACCCTCACTGCTATTGACCAGGACGGAAATACACTTGACTTCCGGGTTCAACAGCCGGGAGAAACAGATCTGAACGGCGTCTCGATCCCAGAAGAGCCGTTTACGTATCGTGGTGTCGTTGGACAGTTTCGGGGAACGCCACAGTTGATTCCTGTGCTTCCATCTGACCTCGTCACCGATGAAGACATCGACGACCCTGGTAATGGAGACGATGAGAACGGAGACGATGAGAATGGGGAAGAAGCCGAAGAACTGTCTATTGCCGAAGCCCGTGAGCGTGACGATGGCACGCTGGTTACCGTAGAAGGCGTGGTAACTCGGGCTGAAGGTTCCGAGATTTTCTTCCAAGATGAAACCGGTGGCCTCCAGGCCTTCGATGGTGGTGGATGGGCATTGGATGACGGAGATGAAGTCCGATTCACAGGCGAAATGGATACGTTCAATGCAGCCCGACAGCTGGCTGTCGATGATTTTGAAGTCCTTGAAGCAGGAGGCGATGTGCCAGATCCCATCACCCTGACTATTGCCGATTACCTGGCAGACCCTGAGTCAGTGCAAGGACAATTGGTTCAGTTTGAGGGCGTCAGCATTGACGACAAGGGAGACGATGTCTTTCAGGCTGGAGGTGGCGATGGAAGCTATGACATCACAGATGCTTCCGGTGAAACCGCGACCATGCGTTTCAATGCCGATGACAGTTCGGAGCTTGTTGGCGAGCCTATTCCTGGTGGTGAGGTGACCGTAACGGGGCCGACCACGCGCCGGGATGGAGACTTCCGCATCCTTCCGATTCGCCCTGGCGACATCGTGGAAGAGTAGACGGTCAAGATCCTTTTGATCGTTTGGACGAAGGACAAGGGTAGCGGCCCCGCTCTCGATATTTGAGGGCGGGGCCGCTTTTTGTGTAGGATGCAGAGCTCGGTAGTGGATAGATGCTAAGTGACAAGGCGATTGGAGACCGCAGCTTTGTCTTCTTCGAACCCCTTCTCTCTACCTACGGCTTATACCTAGCGCAATCGGAGGCGAACTCCCGCTTGCGTTCTCGTCGCGATGCCTGCTGAGACGCTCCAGCATCCTCAATCCGGTTACGTTGCAGTTCAGCATTATCCATTGCCAGAAGCAACTGATGGGAACGCGTACATGTGTATTTACACACAAAAACCCCGCTATTCGCCGCTTCTGGTAACAAACCAGAATGCAAATAGCGGGGCGTCGTATGAATCGCTGTAGGGAGACCAGGTGTGGTTGGTTATCGCACGACTGTCATCCGCTGGGTCTCTTGTATAGAGGCTCCTTCAATGCGCACAAAGTATGTGCCGCTTGCCATGGATTGGCCATCCAGGGTAAGTTCGTGGATTTGGCCGGGGGAGGGGGTGCCGTCATAAAGTGTCTTGACACGCTGGCCGAGTACGTTGTAGACGGACACTGTAACCGGCTCAGTATCTTGTACAGCAAACCGAATGGTGCTCTGGGTACGCACCGGGTTGGGAGCTACCGGGTCCAGAACCACTGGATCTGTCAATCCAACTTCCACGGTACGGATTTCGGTAAGCTCCGAGGTCCCGTCGAAGTCGATTTGCTTGAGGCGGAACTGGTGCGTTCCGGGCTCCAGATTATCCACGGTGAACGAGTAGTGTCGTGGAGCGTCGGTCGTGCCGTATCCTTCGACAAAGTCGAGAGCTTGGAAGTCGCTGTTACCGGCTGCGTGTTGCACTTCAAATCCAGCATTGTCGGTTTCGGAAGCCGTTTTCCAGCGCAGTTGAGCGGTGGTGCCATCGAGGGCTGCCGTGAAGGAAGTTAGCTCGACGGGGAGAGGGAAATCAGGTGGATCTTCAGAGACAGCAATACGGTCAAAAATCAGGTCTTGCTCGTCGCCAACGACCCCATTAGCGATACCGAGTGTGGTGATAGAAGCAGGAGCAGAGCCGCTCAGATTACCCGATGCAATAGCAGATCGATCAAGCGTGTTCAGGTTCTGGACCTGCACGTCAAAGCTGCCTAACTCTGGGCGTACTTCAACCGTAAGCTCATATACAGCGTCTTCGTCGACAGTAAGTGCATCGCCATTGCCATCGGTGAGGGCTTGAAACCCTGCGTTACCATCCACGCCCCACTCACCACTTCCGTCGATACCGACAAAGAGCCGCTGCCCGTCGAATACATCATCTAAGTCATTTACAGCCGTTCCACTGAGTACGATACCAGCAGTTTGTCCTGCGTTGGTGTCAAGATCAAACTGCACACGCATGCGGATTCGTTGGCGGGTAGAGCCTTGCAGCGGCGTTTCCAACGATCGGGCTAACGCTGCTCCGGGAGGTGTTTCGCTTGCAAACAGTCCAAAGCTTTGGTCGGCTTTCAGAGCCCGAGATGCATCCGTCAAGAACGTATTATCGGGAGCATCGGTGCTTTGGTTGCTATCAAAAGGAACGGGTGTAAATGAGGCGTCGAAGCCAAGCCCGTTATTTGTGTCAGTGAAGCTATCGGTATAGGTTTCTGCTTCGTCAGCTGCGCGTAGCAGACGGAGCGGGTCAACCGGATCCTCAATAACTTGTATGTCATCGAAGATAAGGTCGCGAAAGAAATCAACAACACCATTTCCTGCACCAATTGTTGAAACGGGAGCACCTTCATTTCCGGTTAATGTGCCGGATTCAACAACCGAAGCAGCGTCTGTGGTTTGGTTGATAATCTGCACATCAAAGCGTCCTTGCTCGGGCTGTACATCAATGCGTACTTCGTATATGTCGCCGGCGTTATCACCGTCGCCTTCATTGATGGAGAAGGTCGTGTCGTCTGTGCCACTACGAATAGGTTCAAACCCATCGCCCTCGTCAAACCCCCAGTTACCACTTCCATTGCTTCCGATAAATAGCTGTTGTCCGTCGGATACGTCGCTTTGTGCACTGGCAGGCTGTTCGCTAAGATAGAATCCAGCTGTTTGCCCCCCGTCCACATCAAGGTCAAAGCGTGTCAGAAAGCGAATCCGGTACGTTTGGTCACCATCGAGAGGGGTGCTTAGTGAACGCGAGATAGCTGCACCGGTACCTTCATCATTTGCAAACAAACCAAAGCTTTGGGTGCCGTCAACTTCTCGTCCGCTGTCTTCCAAAAACGCCTCTCCTTGATCATCTGCTCCAAAGTTAGTAGCGATAAACGAACCATCAAATCCCACCCCCTGATTTTCGTTGAGATACGTGTCGCCGCTATAGTTATCCGCGTTGTCTTCAGCCAGCACGTTCTGTGCAGTGGTCGGAGCAGCAAGCAGGGCACAGATGAAAAAAACGCTTCCAAGAGCTGATGTAAGTCGCGTAACCATGTCCATGATGATCTATGTAGATGCAATGATCGGAGACGAAATACAGACGCCCCCCTGTATCCATTCTGGGGTGCTTCCAGAGAAGGTGCACAGGGAGGCGTTGCATTGCTGCCATCACACAACGGTAGATTACCGCACAACCGTCATGCTACGTGTTTGCGGAGAGCCAATGCCTTCGGTTCGAATAAAGTACGTACCGCTGGGCAAGTTGCCTACATCGATGTCCACCGTTTGCGTTTGGTGGGCGGAAGGCGTTCCGTCGTACAGGGTTTGGATGCGTTGTCCCAACGTATTGTACAGACTGATCGTTACAGGGCGAGCCTCCTGGACTGCAAACTCCAGCGTGCCCTGACTGCGTACCGGATTTGGAGCGACTGAATGGAGCACAATGGGCGCCTCGGCACTTACTTCAACAGTTTGTGCTTCTTTCAACTCCGAGGTCCCGTCGAAGTCGATTTGCTTGAGGCGGAACTGGTGCGTTCCGGGCTCCAGATTATCCACGGTGAACGAGTAGTGTCGTGGAGCGTCGGTCGTGCCGTACCCTTCGACAAAGTCGAGAGCTTCGAAGTCGCTATTGCCGGCGGAGTGCTGCACTTCAAAACCGGCATTGTCGGTTTCGGAAGCCGTTTCCCAGCGCAGTTGAGCGGTGGTGCCATCAAGGGCGGCTGTGAAGGAGGTTAGCTCGACGGGGAGGGGGTTCGGACTTGTATGTTGGTCGCCCGTTATCTGTGTGAAATCTGGATCTTCTCCCAAGTTATTTCCACCTTGTCCAGCGATCTCGGGGAGCGTATTCGCAGAAATAAAGTCAGCAGCTCCGTACAGTGCAAAAAATCGGAACTCGTCTCCGGGCGTTGCTCCAATAGCATCAAGTGGAATCGCCATCTCCCATCCTTCGACGCCGGTGTGACTTGACAGGTCGCCGGTATCATTGTACGCGATAGTGGTTCCGTCGTATGGACCAGTATCAACGGTTTCTGCTGCACCATCGTCAGACACTCCGGCCAAAAACGTGTCGTTGGCATCTCCTGAATCCCAAGACACGTAATCTGCGATACTTACAAAAGCGTCATCACCAGATGCTGTGAGACGAATACCGTAGTCCGTTTCAAAATCATTCGTCGGCTGAAACTCCGAAAATGGCGAAAATTCATCGTCTCCGGCCGGAAGTTGGGTGCCTGAAGATACACCGTCTTGGCTATCTACGTCAATGAAAAGAAAAAAGTGATTCCCGTTGCTTTCTGCTTCTCCTACGATAAACACGTATAGATATTCATCGTCTCGCTCGGCCCACAACTCCAGCATGCCGTGGTCACCAAAACCGGTATCTCCTTCTGTCCATTCGGCTAGCTGTTCATATTCGTTCGTATCAATAGTTCCGTTGATCGTCGGTTGTTGCCCCTGCACCGTTAAGGGCAACACTCCAATGAGCAATACTGCGAATAACGTAATACTAATCCGTCTCAAGTGCTTCATGGCGTTAAGTATGTATGCTGTTAAGTAGATCGCAAAAGTCTTCAGACGCTTTTTATGTGATGTAAGCGCTTACATCACTTATCATATAAAATGCAAGCGACAAATGCAAGGTTTAGTAAAATTGTGTCGAAAGAGCGTTTCTTTGGGAGGTTTTTGTGAGGAGGCACTACTGCTGTGTCACAGATCAATGTTTGGGTAACACATGTGCTCCCTGACGTACCGAGAAAACCGCACACTCCTGTCATTGCGAGCGGAGCGAAGCGCCCCGACCGCAGGGAGGAAGTGCCCCTGGGGTGCAATCTCATTGCTGCCAGACCGGATGCAGCCGCCCAATCAACGGCATAAGATCGCACCCCAAGAGTACTCGTTCGCTGCGCTCACAGCGCCGCGTCAGTCGCAGGGATCGCTCCTCGCGATGACAATTTCGGACCTTAACTTTCAGGTGTGACACGGCGCTACCATGTCTCCTTCAACAAACTCCAACGTGAGCACCGAGTTGGCCGTACGTAAGTTGCCTGCTCTACAAATCGCTATCCCGTTCTCGTTCTACCAACCATTACTTAACATATGACGCTCTGCCTTTTTGAAGATGACGCTGCGGCTCATCTTGCGCCACTTACACACACACGGGCCCTGTTTGAAATTCGCTGTGGCATGCATTCGCTTGGTCGGATGCTTCAGCGCACATTTGAACATAATCAACTTGCGCTACACACGCGGAGCGCTGTTGCTGAAGTCGTTGCCGAGCGCATTCCTGATGCATCAGTTAATCAATTGCCACACGGAGAGGGCGTGCTATTTCTGCATGGGGGGCTGCTCCCGCAAACAGAGTGGATTGCCGCTGTGCGTGAGGCTACAACGACTAACGAGCCCCGTGTATTCACCGCCCACGATACCATTGTTGCTGTTTGGTGGCCCAATCCGGATACGCTTCCAGCCGATCTCCTGCAAGGCGATACTCTATTCGCCGAGGCGTTTAGCAGTGCGCCTGTCACTGATCTTGGATCGGTACCGCACGTGCATCGGCTCTGGCATTTGATGGATGCTCTGCGCGGTCGATTGCAGGCAGAGGTGCGTACCGCTATTGGAGCGAGTGCTCCATCTCCCCCTACGGGCGTACATGAGCACGCCATACTTGACCACGTAGACGATATTTATATCGCCCCTGATGCTGAGGTGCGTGCCGGGGCTATTCTCAATGCCAGCGAGGGGCCCATCTACATTGCCAGCGGAGCGGCTGTATTGGAACAGGCGGTTGTGCGGGGGCCCGTGTACATCGGACCGCAATCACAAATCAAGCGTGGTGCCGATGTGGAGGGCTCCTCCTTTGGCACGTACAGCAAAATAGGGGGGGAAGTGCACGATTGCATCGTACAGGGGTACTCCAATAAGGGGCATGCGGGCTTTCTTGGACACAGCATTCTGGGGGCGTGGTGCAACCTGGGCGCCGACACTAACACGTCCAATCTCAAGAACGATTATGGCACGGTAAGCCTGTACGACTCTGCCGCTGAGTCATTCACCGACACGGGACGGCAGTTTATGGGTCTCGTGATGGGTGATCACTCCAAGTGCGGCATCAACACAATGTTCAATACAGGAACGGTGCTGGGCACGTGCTGCAACGTCTACGATAGCGGATTTCCCCCGCGTTATCTACCAAGCTTTTCGTGGGGCAGCCCGCAGCGCGGCTTTGTTGCGTATCGGCTGGAGAAGGCGCTTGAGGTGGCCGAACGGGTAATGGCTCGGCGAGATCAACCGTTTACCGAAGCGCAGCGCACACTCTTCACACGTCTGTTTGCGGCGACTCAGGAGCATCGAGATGAATAACATCGGCTCCGGTAGCCTGGCCGTCTTCGATAGTGAGGCGTACACAAGTTTTCTTTTGATGGAAGCCGTATCGTCCGGCAGCGCCTGGATTGACAAATAGCATATTATTGAACTCAGGCACCCGTTCGATGCGTAAGATGTGACTGTGTCCACAAATGAACAGGTCGGGAGGGTCACCCGCAAGGCGGGTATCCATGTTTTGCTGCCAGCGACCGGGGCGCCCGGCGATGTGTGTGATCCACACCGATACGCCCCCCACCTCAAAGCGTTCGTGCTCGGGCAGACGGCGGCGTGTGTCGGCGTCATCGATATTGCCAAAGACGGCACGCACGGGAGCCACCGTTTTTAGTCCATCAAGAATAGCGAGGTCGCCAATGTCGCCTGCGTGGACGATCATATCCACTCCGTCAAAAACATCCGTCAGGTCGGGGTGAAAAAAACCGTGCGTATCTGCAACAATACCGAGTTCCATAAGCGCAATGAAAGCAAGTCTAATCTACATACGAATCTACATACGAACAGGGACGCAGCCATTATGCTGCGTCCCTTATAGGCCATGCTACGTGTTTGATTGATTAAAGGCCAACCGTATCATCGAAGTCTACCACAAGTGTTTCGAAGCCGGCTTGTTCGGCGGCATCGGTAAACTCAGATAGATCGGTTTCGATGAAGGGGAAGGTATCGTAGTGGATGGGCATGATGGTGTCGGGGTTCACCATGGCGGCAGCGCGCAATGCACCGGGTATCCCCATAGTTACGACATCGCCAACCGGGGCAATCATCAGATCCACGTCGTAGTCTTGTCCGATCCACTGCATCTCCATGAAGGGAGCGGTATCTCCGGTGTAGTATACGGTCATTTCCCCGAAGTCAACGACAAACCCGATAGGTACGCCTCCGTAGCTACCGTCAGGAAAAGACGCCGTGTGCCGGGCATGCACTGCTTCTACGTGTCCCCAGGGAAAGTCAAGTTGTCCGCCTTCGTTGAGCGGGTGCACGGTTTCGTGTCCGAACTGTTCTTGCACATGGGTAATGACCTCGAAGGTGCCAATGACAAGTGGGTCGCCCTGCGCAACCAGCGCCTCCGTATCGGCAAAGTGGTCGGCATGGGGATGAGACACCAGAATTACGTCTGGGTCAAGCTCGTCGGGCGTCGTATCGGTGTGCGGATTGCCTTCGAGAAACGGATCAAATAGTACCGTGCGCGTGCCGGTGTCGATTTGAAAGGTTGCGTGGCCGAAATAAGTTAGTTCCATAGCGTTACAAATGTTTATCATCAAAAGGGATGAACCAACGGTGTGTGTCCGCTGCCTCCAACGAAGATACGGAGCGCTACGGTTCGGTCTACAACCCCGTCTATATGCCACAATAATGTAACGGGGCGCGCGACACTCCGATCAGATATGGAGCGATTGTACAAATCATGAGTTGGGGATGGACAAGGACAACATGCGTTTTCTATCCTGTCTTTTTATTTCATGTAGGTATGCCGTTCTACCTCCGCAAGTACTTTAGCGCCGGTCCGCTTCGTATCAACCTATCGAAAGGAGGAGTCGGCCTTTCGGCAGGGGTAACGGGGGCGCGTGTTGGTATCAATCGTAAGGGGGCGTATGTGCATGGTGGGCGCCATGGGCTGTACTATCGCAAGCATTTGCGCGATTCAAACGGACGGGCCCGCTCGCGCAAGGGCAGTTCTGCGGGCTCAACGGAGGACGGTCCTGTCGATCTCTTCAAGGATACGGGAGCGAGCTATCCGGCATTATTTGATCCGACGAAGAGGGAGCCCGAGGCTGTTACGCTTCCAGCGCTTCCGGGCATCGGGGTTCGCATTACAATCACGCTCGTTTTGGGAGGTATTGCTGCTCTTATTATGGGAGCAAACACGGCGGTGGGCGGTGGGCTTGTTATGCTGCTTACGCTGGGCGAAGTCATTCGCTTTAGTATCAGTCGAACCCAAAAGAACAACGCCGCCGAGTCGTATCTGGATACTGTAGAAACCGCGCTTCTTGAGGACGGGAATCCAGAACCTCTTCTTAGCGGTCCTGAGACGTCAATGAGTGCAAAGCAAAGGGCGTGGCTGGATCCGCAGTGTTACTCGCTGTTGGTTGGAGCTTGGCTTGATGGGGATAGCATGGTGGAGGCCG
Organism: Natronotalea proteinilytica; assembly: GCF_055379935.1. NCBI lineage: Bacteria > Pseudomonadati > Rhodothermota > Rhodothermia > Rhodothermales > Salisaetaceae > Natronotalea > Natronotalea proteinilytica. The sequence continues at coordinate 1,619,730 of NZ_AP043947.1, forward strand.
CGGATGTAGAGGCGTTCGAGGCGTCGGCTCAGATTGCAAGCGACACCAAGCACCTTATCAAGAAAAAGCTTTTTGCTTCGGTGGTTGATTCGCTTGTTGAAGACGGTGTGCTGACTGAGGAAGAAGAGGAAGGACTTCAACAGATCGCTAGCCAACTCGATCTTCAGCCGTCGGATGTGCCTGCCGAGCATGCTGTGTTAGAGGCACTGCGCGCCGAACGCGAGGTGCACAACAAGTCGTTAACGCCTATGGATGTGGATGTGCGCCTTAAACGAAATGAGGAGTGCTACTACACGAGCCAGGGCCGCTTTTTGGTAGAGCGCGTTCAGGAGCGGTTTCAGCGTAACAAGGTTAAATACACAGTCCGGGGGCTAGAGGTCGATATGGAGGGGCCGCTTTATCTAACTGAGCGGCGTATTTTTATCTTGGGCGACGGGATGCGCGAGTATCGACTGCACCGTGTGATGAAAGAAGAACTGTCTCTCGAAGACAACACGCTCCGTCTCACGCTAGATGGACGCGTAAGTCCGCTCATTTTAAGCACGCCCCAGACTCATGTGTTGGCGGCGTACGTAACAAAGGTACTCAAAGAGCATCACGGTGGCGTTTAAGCGCCACTGTTTTCTTCACACCCATCCCCGAAACTTTACACAAACCCCACACATTACACGTGTGTGTTCACTGCTTGTTCATAAAATTAGATCGCACCGCTATGCGATCTGGAGGAGGGACGTATGGAGACATTTCCTGTATCACACTTGCTCAAGCAAAAGGGATATGACGTCATTACGATTGGTCCCACTGCAACGGTGTTCGAGGCCATTCGCACGATGGTGGACCATAACGTGGGGTCCATTCTGGTGATGGAAGAGGACGCCATCGTAGGTATTTTCACAGAGCGCGACTACCTACGTCGCATCGCGCTGGAAGGGCGTACGTCAAGCACAACCAAGGTGCATGAGGTAATGACCACTGAAGTGCGTACAGTGCGTCCTAATCGTACGATTGGTGAGTGCCTCTCGCTCATGACAAAGCACAAATGTCGCCATCTGCCGGTATGCACACGGGAGGGAGAGCTTCAAGGCATCGTTTCGATTGGAGACTGCGTAAAGCATATCTCAACGCAAGCAAAGGAGGAGGTGGAAACCCTCAAGTCGTATATTGCAGGCGGGTACCCAGCCTAACACTGCATAAACGTCAAGAACATGTTCTGCGTTTGGTTGGGGCAATGCGTCTGTTTCGGTTCTCACAAAGAATCGGCTCGCTATAAGCCGGAGACGGGTTGATCTGTCTCCGGCTTATGCGCTGTGATATCAGTCCAAGTAGTCGAGGCACAAATGAAGAGGCCAAAACAACCCTTAGCTGTCGTCGTCCATGTGGGGTGGTGTGCCATCAGGGTCGAAGATGTCGTTAAGCACTCCTGCTAAACGTACTCCTGCTTGCAGCAATCGCTGTTCAACAAGGGCAAGATGTTCATTTCGGTAGCTCCACCCAATGGCGTGATCAGGCGGCAACTCGTACCCTTGCGCCCGATAGTGTGCCGACTCGCGTGCCCACACGCGAACGGTAGCTTTTTGCCACGTTTCTATTTGTTCAGGCGTTGGGTGGTTAATCGCGTTAGCAAGCTGATCGTACTCTAGCCCCAGCGATTCGATCATGTCGGTATCCCACACTCGATGCAGGTTGGATTCGCGTCCCATCCATTCGACCTCTACGTCATTGCCGCCGCGGTCTGTACCATCGCCCACATGCATGGGCTGATGAATATCGCCTACCATGTGGATGACCATACGCAGAGCATCACGCTTTTCGTCTTCATTGAGGTCGCCCGACTTGAGCATGTCGATTTTTCGTTCGAGCGCCTGAATGATGTCGCCATTCGGATTTTTTTCGCTCTCCTCGTACGATTCAAATTCGGGAACAGTTACCCAGTGCCAGTCGGCGGTATGGTTATATTCGGGGGTAGAACGAACCCGGTCCATCCAAACCGTCGATTCGGGGATTGACATATCGCCAAGGACGCGTTCAACTTCGGCACGGGCGTCATCGGTCAGGTGGGTTTTGGCAATTTCACCAGTAACGTAGTGCCCTAAAAAGCCCCAGGCTCCGGTGGTTATGAGCACGGGGAGAATACAGCACAAAGCAAGAAAACGGGTACGCATAGGGACAGGGTGGGGGGAAGGTTGATGAAAAACAGGAATCGACCTTACAAGGTTTTATAGGCTCTTGGATCCTATTTTGATGAGACGTACACACGTTGGTTCTCGGCTGGCCTTCGAGCTTGCAAGATGATTTCTGCAGGGCTAAATTATGTGTCGGAGGACGATTGGTTTAGGGTGTCTGCAGGTTCGTTGATCAGGTCGTCGGGGTCAACAAGGTCGGGCATGGTGGGCGGACTTTCTCGGAGCGTGTCAGCGGATGGGGCTTCATCGTCTTCGGATTTCGTGCGTTGCATCAGTCGAATGTCACCGTGTTCGGTGCGGGCACGGATGGTGGCCTCTCCATCTCCGATGCGACCCTCAAAGTGATATCCGGCTTCGCTCACGCGCAACTCGCGCTCTTCGTACGAAAGTCCATGCGAAAACACGCGCCCTGACGTGGTTTCCACATCTATCTGAGCTGACACATCATGTGGAATACTTATGTGCACGTGTCCGTTTTTTGTGGTTACATCAACCCGTGCATTCGGAGCAAGCGATGCAAAGTCCAGATCAAGCATTCCGTTATCCACTCGAACGCGCACGTTGCCCTGTCCGTTGCGTACGCGTACGCTACCGTGGGTTTGTTCTACATCCAGCGCACCATGCATGCCATCAACATGTACGATGCCGCTGGAGCGCCTCAGTACAAGCGGAGTGCTTTCGGGAAGGGTGCCTTCAATATCGACTCGACTTTGTGCTGGGGTGCCACTGTCAAGTGCGAAGGTATACCGATCTTCTGTGCCGCGTTCTTCAATGGTGAGGCGGTCAAGCACGCGCTGGGCATGCTCGGCATCGCGGCCCCGAGCGGTTTTGGTGAACGCCCAGGATGCGTTATTGGTGTCTTCGGCATGCAAGATGATGGTTCCGCGTAGGCCGTTTAGTTCAAGCGTGCGCTCCAGAGGGGCTACGGTACGCTGCTCCGTAGTTTGCACAGCCTCTCGTCCGAGTTCAAGAGCGCCATCTTCGGTTTCTTCTACCCCAGCAGGTTCCTCACCACATCCGGTAAGCAGAAGGGCTCCTGAAAACAGGGTTACAGCTATTAGCAACACGAGGGAAGGAAGGCAGCGCATGGTTAGAGCCTGGTAGGATGAGAAAGCAAATAGGTCTTAGTGTAATTCTACATGTTTAATGAAGCGTCGCACGGCTAGAAATGACCCCAGCCAGCCGAGCATCATTCCGACTGCAATGGTTCCGCCGACCAGTACCCATTCTAAGTTTGGCCCAAGCCCGCTTAGCTGGGGAAAATAGCTGATAAGGCTACGATACAGTGCCCATAGCCCGGCCCCGGCCAAGGTGCCAGCTAAGAGTCCCTGTAGAGCCCCCTCAACCAGGAACGGACGGCGAATGAACCCGTCGGTGGCTCCTACCAGCTTCATGGTGCGAATCAGGAGGCGCCGGGCGTATATGGTGAGGCGAATGGTATTGCCAACTAAGAACAGTGCGGCAATCACAATGAGCGCTCCCACCCCTAACGCGATGCTTCCAGCCAATTGAATGTTTTGCTGTACGGTATTAAGCAGAGGTTGGTTGAACACTACTTCATCAACATGCTCCCAGTCTTGCATGGTTGTCTGCAACTGCGAGAGGCTGTCGGTATGCACATGAGAGGCCTCCACCTGTAGGCGGACGGAAGCCGGGAGAAAGGGTTCGTCGATGAACGTCTCCGATCCCTCGCCGAACTCCTCCTCAAAGATGGCTTGTGCCTCTTCGCGCGAGATGTACTCGGCGTCGGCGACAGTTGGGTGCGTTCGAATCTGCGAAAAGAGCGCTTCCGCCTCGCTGTCGGTGGCTTCGTCGGCAACAAACACCTCCATTTCGCCAACGCGCTGCTGCAACCACGTAAGCACTTGCTGGGCTTCCAACCCAAGTAGCACCAGCGACCCTAGCAAGAGTAAGGCTACAGCCATCGCTGCGGTAGAGGCCACAGCAGCAAAGCGAGCCCGGCGCAGGTTGGCAAATCCTTCACGAATCGAAAAGAAAAACGACACGGGAGAGACAGTTGGGTTAATAGACAGCCAGTGTGATCGCAACATACGCAATCGTGTACTAAAAATCGACTGCATTCGGCGCATTGCGTAAGAGGTAACGGAGACGCTACGTTACGCCGTATGTGTATCGTTGCGTTCCGAAAAAGCGGTAGCAGCATCCAGTTCGTCAGGGGTTGGCGTGATAGCGAGTAGATGATGCGTAATGCGCCAGGCATGATAGGCAACACGATCGAGCCAGCGCATGTACGCCAGTGTTTGCAGCGCATTGTTGGGAGGAACCCCGCCAGCGGCTACGCGCCGTAGCATGCGTGGACGCTCAGCGCGGCCTCGGCTGGCTAACGAATCGGCCACCGATGCCATCTCTTGTTCGATTTGTGTGGCTGCTCCAGGAGCGCCATTTTGATGGGGCGCGGTCTCGTTCAAGTACTGGCTTGCCGCACGTAGGGCCGGACGGAGTGTATCTTCAAGCGTATCAATTTCGGTACTGGTGGGAATGTCTTCAGGCGGCGGGCTCTCTTGCAGGGCGCGCACCAGTCGCTGCAGGTGGTCGAGCGCATGTAAGGTAGAGACGTGTCCGTTGGACGGGTCGATTTCATCGGCATCTACTTGGGCTAAAAAGCGTCGCGTATCCGCCAATCCGGCTTCAATATCAGTCCAGTCTGTTTCATGTGGAGGAAGCTTGCGGGCGGCGTGCTCCATTGTCGCTGCGGCAATAGACGTCACAGCGCGGCGTGAGGCGACGGTAGCCATAGCTGGTACGGTGGCGACACTATCGTCGAGGTATCGGGTTAGGGGGCGAGTATCGTCTGGAATCAGGCGTTCTACCCAGGCCGCAAAGGGCGTAAGCAGAGGCAAAAAGATAAAAATGCCAAGGAGGTTGAACACAGTGTGAAACGCCGCTAGGATAAGGGCTTCATCGCCCTGGGTAAGTGTCGCAAACCAAGCATCCACCATCCACACAAATAGGGGCAGCAGGGCAAACGCGACAACCCCTGTGCCTAAATTAAATAAAATGTGCGCGAGAGCAGTGCGTTTAGCAGGAACCGAGGCTCCGATACTAATGAGCGCGGCTTTTACCGTTGTGCCCATGTTTTGGCCAATAACCAGTGCTGCAGCCTGGTCGAGCTGGATGGCCCCGCTATACAGGGCAGCCAGTGTCATGGCCACGGCGGCACTGGAAGACTGCAGCAGCACCGTCATGATGGCACCTATCCCTACCAGCAGTGCCCATCCCATCCATGATGGATCGGCCCATGCACTGAGGTCTACCGCTTCGGCAAACCCTGCTGTGCCCGTTTGCATCACGTCGATGCCGACAAAGATGACGCCGAATCCGGCCAGTGCCATTCCGATATGAGCGCCTCGTCCACGCATCAGCAAACGCATCAGAGCACCAATGCCCACCAGTGGCAATGCGATTGTGCCAATAGACAGCTTCAACCCAAAGAGACCGACGAGCCAACCGGTGCTTGTAGAGCCCAAGTTTGCTCCGAGAATAACACCCAACCCTTGCGGAAACGTCATGAGGCCCGCACTCACAAACCCAATGGTTGTTACGGTGGTGGCACTTGACGACTGTATTAGCGCGGTAAGTCCTACTCCCGAAGCTAGAGCACGCGGTGTGGTGTCAGTAAACCGGGCCAGCACATCACGCAGAGCCGATCCAGAGGCCGTTTTGAGGCCGTCTGTCATTAGAATCATGCCTAGCAAGAACAGACCAATACCACCCAGTACGGTGGCTGCAACAGAGAGCATAGGCGGCAAAGCGGATCGTCAATGAGTAGGTCCCGACTTATTCGGGGATTGGGGCTTCGTAATACGAGCCCAAGAGCTTTTGTTCAGTCGTAATTTCCTGGAGATGCGTAAGGGCCCGTCGCACCGACGCGTCGGCATAGCTTCCGGCTATGTCTACGTAAAACAGATATTGACCGGGGCTCCCGAATTGGGGACGACTTTCCATTTTGAGCAAATCCAAGTCGCGCAGTGCAAACACGGCGAGGCTTTTAAACAACGCGCCGGGCACATTATCGCGCAAGCCAAAGACCAGCGAGGTGCGGTTGGCGGTATCTGTAACGTGGGTTTCAGCATCTCCGGCTTCAATGCCAAGAAAACGCGTGTAGTTACCGGCATCATCCTCGATTTCGGTAGCTAACACATGTAGGTCGTAATGGGCCGCCGCTTGCGCACTGGCAATGGCGGCTTGAGAGTCATCATTTGATTGGGCCACCGCCTGGGCAGCACCGGCTGTGTCGTACGCAGGCTCGGCATCGGCATGGGGAAGTGTGGTTTGCAGGTACTGGCGGCACTGCCCCAGCGCTTGCGGGTGGGAGCGAACGGTGCGTATGGTATCGAACGAAGCACCTTTGGGAGCCATCAGACAGTGTCGGATGCGCATGAATTGCCCCCGGCAGATGTGGGCCGCATGTGTGCGCAGATGGTCATAGTTGATGTGCACGCTGCCAAACAGCGAGTTTTCAATGGGGATGACTCCGGCATCTGCTTGTCCTGTGGTTACAGCATGAAAGACCGCTTTAAATTGTTCATAGGGCTGAGGGGTGGACGCTGGGTACAGCTGCAAAACGGCGGCTTCGCTGTACGCTCCTGGTTCTCCTTGAAATGCTACGTTCATGCAAATGGTAAGATTGAAAACAAGTAGTTTAGCAGCCGGCTCTGTGCGAACTGCGTATTCAAAACGTGGAAACCCACCCTTCCAATCAGGCGCGCTCTGAGCAGGTTTCGTGCACTTAATGTCGTTTGTCCTTGCATGTTTGGTGTACACTGTAGATCTTTTGCGTGTCTCCCCACCGACTCGCTGTTCCCTGCCTAGCGCTGTTGGCTTAATGGATCGAATTTATAACCCCCTTGAAAACAACCGCATAGCGTTCGTCACGACGGCTAAAGAGTCAGATGGCGCACTCACCAAGCTTAAGGTCGAGGCGGCGCCTGGTGCTTCCACCTTCCCTCACTACCACACCCGGTTTTCGAAGTCGGTTGAGGTTCTTCGTGGGGTGCTTACTGTAGATCTCGATGGAGCAGCACGCACGTTGCACCGAGGACACATGGCTAGTATTGGGCGAGAAGTACCCCATCAATTGTCTAATACCTCTGATGAACCGGCTGAGTATACAGTAGAGATTCGACCGGGCCATGCCGATTTTGAAACACGGCTCTACATTCTGTATGGCCTGGCTCGCGACGAAGAGCTCGATGAAGCGGGGCATCCTAAGCAACTGATGCACCGTGCTGTACTCACTCGCATGGGCGACACCATACGCACTGACGTATCAAAGCCGATGCAGTGGTTTCTTCGGGGACTCTCCCTGCTTCCAGCTGCGCGCCGTGCCGAGCAGGAGTTGCGCGCTCGCTACGTTCCCGTTCCTTCCGAGTCTTCTTAAGCAACGCCACATGCCGTCACCATGGGCTGGAAGGCGGCTTTGGCGTTCAGCAGGCTCTGATCGATCGAGCGGCCCTGCCCATATTTTGGGGGATATCTTTACTCACTGCGTTCGCCTGTCCCGAACGTGATCCGGGATTTTGCTGCGCTCGTGTCAGACTCCGCTTCGCTCCGCTCAAGATGACAATGCATGAATGGAGCAGTGCATACCCAAAACGGACGTGTGAGGACACTTATGCCCAGAATGCGTCTTGGATATGTTCAATGTTTGGGTCGCCCTCCTGATGGAGCACAATGGAGATCACATCAAAACGTGCATTGGAGCGCTCCATGTGATTTTGGTAGAGGTAGGCTTCCGAGACTTTGATTAAGTGACGTTTTTTCTCGTCAGTCACCGCATCCGCAGGGGCTCCATAATTAAGGCCCGAGCGGGTCTTCACCTCCACAAAAACAAGGTCTCCCGTGGGTTCGGCAGTGGGGTCGTAACAAATCAAGTCTACCTCTGCGCGCTCAAATCGGTAGTTCTGCTCAATGACATGATAGCCCTTATCTTCAAGATAGGCAGCAGCAATCTGCTCGCCGTGGTCTCCAATACGGTTAGAAGATGACATACGACTACGAGGAGTTCGATGAAGGGGGCGAAGAAGGTGTGGATGTGTCAGAGGCCGGGGGGTGAGAAGACGATTCCGATGAAGCGGCCACAAGGCGAGCCATCTCGACCAGTTGGTGCAGCGTTGCTTCATCGCGCGTTTGTACGAGGGGGAGCAGGGCCTCAGACACTGCATCAACCACTCTAATCAGTTCGATAAGGTTGGAGAGGCGCTCATGCAACATGGCTTCCCGAGAGGAAGGCGCCTCCCCGTCTGATCCATCGACCAGGTCGCGGCACGCCTCCACTTTATCCTGCACCGGATGCAGTTCACGACGCTGACGCTCCTGGATGATGCGTGCGGTGATGCGCCACACATCCGTTTCTGCCTCGTAGAAGTCTTTTCGCGAACCCGGTTGACGTGTCTTCGTTATCAAGTTCCACTCGGTAAGCGAGCGCAAGTTCATATTGGCATTGCCACGGCTAATGCTTAGCGCCTCCATGATTTGATCGGTGTTCATGGGACCATCGGCACAGAACAAACGGGCATGGATTTGCGCCATCGTGCGGTTGATTCCCCATTGCGATGCCATCTCTCCCCAAAACGTAACAAAGGCTTGGGTGGCCTCGGCATATGCATCATCGGGCTTGCGCGATGACAAGGGTGAGGAAGAAGACATACAGAATCTGAATACAACTCGTTTAGAACGATTTGGGGATACCATATTCCTGTGTCATTGCTCTCGGGTTCCCCGCGTCCTTACTCTACAGGCATTTGCTTTTGGAATGCATTACACCTTGTCCCTGGACAAGCGATCCCCTATGTTGATGGGGCCTGCGTTACTATCATTGCATTAGTTGTTTTCTGACTCCCACCCTCGTACATGATTACGCTGACTACTGATTTTGGCACCCAAGATGCTTACGTGCCAGCGATGAAAGGGGCGATGCTGTCCATCGCTCCTGATGTTCGACTGGTAGATGTAACCCATGCTATCAGTCCCCAAGATGTCATGGAAGCTGCTTTTGTGCTGCAGGGCGCCTTGCCTTACTTTCCTGATGGCACGGTACATCTGGTTGTAGTGGATCCAGGGGTCGGAAGCGACCGTCGTCCTATTGCATTAAAGCATAAAAACCAGTGGTTTGTTGGCCCCGACAATGGGGTATTTTCGCTGGTTTTGAATCAGCAAGAGCCGGAAGAGATCGTTGAGCTCAATATCCCTGAAATGTGGCGCGTAGATTCGCCAAGTGCGACCTTCCATGGCCGTGATATTTTCGCGCCCGTGGCAGCACACCTGGCACAAGGGGCCGCGCTCACCGATGTGGGGACTCCCATTGACACGCTTACATCGCTGCGATGGGCATTCCCGATGGTCGTAGAGCAAACTGTGGAAGGCTGGGTGGTTCATATCGATCGCTTTGGCAACTGCATCACCAACATCACGCGCAACACTGTGGCCGAGGCGTTTCCCGACCTGGATACGGAACCCCTCTATCGTCCCCAACTCCCCTGTCCCTTGCCCATTAAATGTTACGTGGGCTCAACCATTCTTGACGCCATCTATCCTACCTACGGGTCTGTGGAAGAGGGCGACCCTCTTGTTGCGTTTGGAAGCACGGGCTTTTTGGAGGTAGCCGTGAATGGAGGGGCGGCGTCGGATCTCCTCAACATCCGGAAAAGCGATGCCGTAAAGCTGTTGCCGCCGTCGTTCGATGGACCGACCTAATAGTCTGAACGTCTGGCTGCTCTTCCAGACTCCGCTCGTTTCGCGGGCGGAGTTACGTTCTCATACGTGTCCTACTTTTTGCCTACATGTCGTCTTTGCCCCCTCTTACGCAGCATCTCGACACGTTGTACACCATGGCGTGTACGCTCGTAGGTTCTGATGCGGCGTCCGACTTGGTTCACGAAACGTATCAACAGGCGACGCAGGTGCCTGTACGTCACCGTCCTGAAGATCGAAAGGCATGGCTTGTTGAGCTCATGCTGTCGCTGTATAATGATCCGGATACCGAATATGACGAGCATGGTATTCGATCAGCTGCCGCCGAGTCGCTGGTGCTAGATGCGTTGCCAGCAGCCTGGGCGGTGTCGTCGGTGCGCGACCGCACGCTTCTTACCACACGCGTGGCGCTTTCGATACCGCAGCCGGTGGTCGCAGAACTGCTCGACATTGCACCCGATGAGGTGGAGCCTGCCGTGCGCAATGCCCGAGCCTCGCTGCGAGCTACACTGCGCGATGTGCTGGTAGGTCCTACGCGGATGCTCATTGATGTCGCCTTCCCCGATGAGGCGCTAGATGAGAGCCTGCGTACGTTTCTTGCCAATACGTATGGGTCGGTGCCAGCCTCTTTGCGTGCACGTACGGTCGAAACATTACGACGTGCTCGCACACCCTCTGAAGAAACGCGAACCGTTCGAAAAAGCCGACGACGCAGTCAGTGGCTCAAAACCGGCGGTGTTATTGTGGGACTCCTTGTATTGGTGGCACTTGCCTGGGGCATCCGGGCGTGGTGGACAGCTCCCGACCCGCCCTCTGAAATGGATTTGCTTGACTTCTCGGCACAGCATGGCGATGTCCTTCAGCCGGTACTAGAAAGTGAGGATCCCGACAGTCTTGCGGCGTTCTGGGAGGCCGAGACAGGGCACACAATTCATATCCCCCGTATTGACCGAGCCGACTTGATTGGACTTGCAGCGCTTCCGCTGGAGCCTACACCGGTTCCTGTCATTCTCTTCTACGATACCGACGCGCAAGCACCACTTCGTGTGTTTGGATACTCGTACACCCAGCTCGATCAACTCGACGACGATGCGGCTCTACCCCGTGCCATTCGGCAAACATTAGACTCGGAAGATACCTTTGTCGAAGAATCGGCTGATGGACGCCCGTTACTCCTCTGGCGCGTGCGTGATCGTGTCTATGTGGCGGTCTTTGCACAAGCTACCCGAGACACCCACCCCGACCGCGTAACGCCCTAATGTTCTGTCATGCGTCGATCGTTGCGTAATGACGCCCCTCGTTCAGACGCTTTCACATTGCGTGGGGCACGATCCCGGATGACTTTATCTTGCGGATGTGACCGTTCAGTTGCCTGTGGGGCGGATGGTTCGACGAACTCCGGTCAGGGTGTTTCCCATGACAGGGGAGATCATGCAGGCTTCCTCTCCGGAATGATAATTTCGCCCCATACCATTCAGGGGGTGACGGATCCCCATCTATTCATCGCTGGCTTGATCGTTGGTACCCGAGGCCATGTCAAACATGGAGACCCCTTCATCAGCGCTTTTTTTCGATGTGGGTTCGGGCGGCTCTAGTGTTTTAAGCTTATCATTGTTTTGCAAGAGCTGCCGAATGCGCGTGCCTACCTGCTCTTGTGCAGCTGTGTCGGGTTGCGTTTCAGAGGGGGCTTCATCCTCCTCATCAACAAGGTTTTTCAAGCGATCGCTGGCGCGTCGCAAGCGGTCAGCTGCCGAGTAGGTGTCTGGCGACGAGGTGTCTGCATTGGTCTTTGCAGAGGGGGGAGGTGCCGACGGCTGTTCGGTCGACGAAGGTGGAGGGGTACGTTTGGAGGAGACATCAGTCTCGGTTGTATCGGAAGCAGACGCATCGCTCATTTCAGGATGGCGATGTTCGTCGATTAGTGCCGCCACAACTTCGTCTACAGAGCATTCCTGCTCTTTCGCTTGCTTGGCAAGCCATGACCACAGACGTCGAGGAAGCGTCAAGTCTCGCGTATCCAGCACGTTGAACGGATTTTCAGAAGAGGTATCGGGCATAACGTTTAAGGCAGTCGATACAAAACAAACGGACACCGGAGCTCCTCACGTACGGAAAATCTACAGGTAGCAAGGAGATCGTACTGTGTCAAATTACGCCGATACAGATTCGTTGGACGATTCTTGTGCGTCTTTTTTCCTCGGGGGCGCAGAAGGGGGCGAGGCCGCTTCTAATTTCGGTCGAATATCCCGTGCTGTTTTTTCAAGGATTGAAGCCGCCTGCCACAGAAGCAAGGTGGTACGACGCGAGACCAAACTGGCTTCGCTTCGCCAGCGATCCGGATCAGCGGTATGGTTTGGGTCAATTTGGTCGGGATCTTCGATAACCACGCGATCGGTTGTTTGATTAACCACAGCTAGTGCATCTTGCACGCCGCGCAGGGTTTCGTGCGCATCGGAAATGGTGTGTTGTAGAGCGGTAAGATGGTCGTTGAGTTCTTTATCGGTCATAGAATGAAGCCGTTATAGCAGGAGGCTAAAAGGGGTCCGACAAGGATTTTCAGACACAGGGAGTAGCGTTCTCACGAGGCCGGATCAGTTGCATCCCATACTGAAGCAACGGTTGCACTCCGATACGGATTGCCGGCGATAATTTCACGGATAGCATCGATGTACTCGTCCGGCTGTCCTTTCATAAGATAGCCCTGCGCCCCAGCGGCACGCGCTGCTTCTACGTACGTTTCCTCAGCATGGCCTGAAAGCATCAGGCAGGCTAAGTTGGGATATGTTGCTCGCAGTTTCTGAAGCAGCTCGATACCGCTCATACCGGGCAATGCAACGTCAATAAGCACCAGTTCGGGCGCATTTTCAAGGGCCTCTACACGACGCATCGTTTCTTCTCCGCTTTCCGCTGTACCCACCACATCAAAATCATCTTCAGCGGATAAATAGGTGCGCATAGAGGAGCGCATCAGATCCTGATCTTCAACGATAAAAATACGGGTCATAAGACTACAAAAGTGAAAGAATCACAATGAAAAAAGTGGCACCTACTACTGTGTCACAGGTCAATCTTCGGAGAACGCATGTGGCTCCTAACGTACCGAGAAGAATCTATAATTATGTCATTGCGAGCGCAGCGAAGCAATCTCATGCTATCAGACCGAGTACAACTGCCCAATTAACGGCATGAGATCGCATCCCAGGAGTACTCGGGCTCCGCCCAGCGCCACGTCGGTCGCAAGCTCCCTCCTCGCGATGACAATTTTGGCCCCTGACTTTCAGGTGTTACAGAACACTACGCAAGATATAAACTGGTTACACATAGATGCAGATGTACAGCGTAACGGTTTTGCATTTTCTGACGGAGCTTGCAACCGAGACGCAGCGCTGTAGCAGTGTCGTGCTCGTTAGGAAAGGTCTGTGGCACTGGCAGAGAGCGAATCAGTGGGAACCGATATAGTGCACCGCGTACCCTCGCCGGGTTGGGTGTCAATGCCGAGTCGTCCGTCAAACGATCGCAAGCGTTCACGGGCTTTCCAGAGTCCGAACCCCTGGGCATCGCGGTTAAACGCCTTTTCGGCATCGAACCCACTCCCGTTATCCACCACTTCAATGTGAAGGTAATCGTTTTCAACAGCGATGGAAACGTGGGCAGCATCTACCTCAGCATACTCGCAGGCATTGATTAGTAGCTCTCGAATGACGCGAAAAAGAATGGTACGCACTTCGTCGGTGCAGGTGATATCGGGCGCCGTACGAGGAAGGTGAACCGTAAAATCGTGGTAGTCCTTCAAGTGGGAGCGGAGCCACTGCAGCGCCTCCATGATTCCATCGGTTTCGAGCACCGGCGGGGCCAGGTCTATCGTAAGCTGCCGTGCTGCTTCGATGGCTTGCTCCATCAGTGAATCGACCTGATCGGGCGTAACGGAAAGACGATCCAGGTCGAGATTGCTTTGGCTTCGGATCCCGTTTACGAACATTCGTAGTTGTACCTGTATCCCGTATAAGTACTGCAGGAGGTTGTCGTGGATGGTGTAAGCGATCTGGTTGCGCTCGCGCTGTTCGGCAATGGTGAGAGCCGTGGAGAGTTCGCGAAGTTTGTCGGTTCGGGCTCGTACGCGGTCTTCAAGGTCACGCTCGGTGTGTTGTAGACTCTGTTCTGCTTCTTTGCGCTTGGTGACATCAAGCAGAATGCCATCAAGCCAGGTGACTTCTCCCTCGGCATTGAAATGAGGGCGCCCGTTGTCTTGCACCCACCGCACCGCGCCTGCATCTGTACGAATGCGATACTCCACACTGTAGTACGTGTGGTCTTGTACCGCGTTACCCACAGCGGTTCGAATACGGTCGAGGTCGTCGGGGACCACCACCTCTTTAAAAGAACGTCCGTCAGGATCAAGGGCGTCGGGAGCAAGTCCGCACATTTCTTGAAAGCCCGCCCCCATGTATAAAGAGGTCCACTCCGTATCGTACGTGCACCGGTACACAGCGCCGGGTAACTGGTCAATAAGCTTCTTCAGCGCTTCAGGAGAAGCCGATCGGTAGTCGGCATCTTCGTTAATTGACGATGCATTACCGGCTCGGCCCGCCGATAATGCGCGCTCGGGTTTATCTTCATGCTCCATCACAACAAAATAGGGGAATCGATTCGTAAAATAAGGTGCGTTGTGGTGGGGAAGTGTCTAGTGTAAACGGCTATGAATCAGAGGCTTTTGGAACAAACAGATAGAACGTGGTTCCCTTGCCCTCCACCGATCGCACCAGTACGTGTCCGGCCATTGCTTCGATAAGCTCCCGGGTCACAGCAAGGCCCAGGCCACTGCCCTCGCCTTCGGTTCCGCGTACATACGGGTCGAAGACCTGATCTAAGAGTTTCGGTTCGATGCCTGGTCCCGTATCGGCAATCGTGATGCGTATCTGATCCGGCTTTTGAAGCCCTTCAGGCAAGGCGCCGCCTGGTAAGCCCGATACCGGAGCCATACCCGGCTCAGCCCATACGCGTACGGTATCTCCCGTATCGCTGTAGTCAAGTGCATTCGATAAGACATTGTCAATGACGCGGCGCAGGGATTCGGTATGAGCCTGGGCAAAGAGGGGGGCTGCGGCCGGATCATCGGATTCATAGTGCACCGTAATGCCTCGCTTGGATGCACGCTGCGTCAACGCACAGGTAGCTTCGTGCAGAAGATGACGCACCTCAACCTGCTCGGTCGGTAGCGAAAGAGCCCCTGACTGCAGGGAAGCCAGTTCCGTTAGCGATTGCGACATGGCCTGCAACTGCTGCACGGCGGCTTGAATGTGGGCAACGGGGTCGTCGTTGCCTGTGTCTTCGATCCTTGTCAACAAATTGGCCTGCATGTCGATGACGCTGAGCGGTGTTTGGAGGTCATGGGCCACGCCGGCCAGAAATCGAGATTTGGAGGCGTTGGCGGTCTCAGCACGTTGTTTGGCTTCTTCAAGCGCCTGCTCATACTTTTTGCGCTTCGTGATGTCGCTAAAGTATACCGAAAGACCGCCCTCAAAGGGGTAAGCGCGCACGGAAAACCACAAATCAAGTGGCGGAAAATACGCTTCGAAGGCTACATTCGTGTTTTCGCGTACAGCTTTGTGGTACTGATCGTAGAAAGGAAGATCAACCGCTTCAGGAAAAGCATCCCAGATGTTTTCGCCTAATACGGCTTCTCGATCCACTTGCAGCCAGGTTTCAGCTTGTTGGTTTACATAGGTAAACCGCCAGTTGGAATCGACTGCAAAGAACGCATCGGTGATGCTTTCAAGGATCGTGTGCTGATGCCGGTACAGGGCCCGAAGCTCAATTTCATCGACTACTGTAGCCGCAAGATCTTCGAGCTGGCGAATACGATTCGGAGTCGGCTTACGGGGCTGCGTATCTACCACACAAAGTGCGCCAAGGCGATGTCCATCGTGGGTTACAAGCGGCGCCCCCGCGTAAAAGCGGATGGGCGAATCGCCGACAAGCGGGCTCTCTCCTGTAACCAGCGGATTATCAGCGAACCGTTCGTCTTGAGTGGTGTCCTCAACAACAAGAGGCTCGTCGTCGCCAATCGTGTGGACACAAAAGGAAATATCAAGGTCGGTTTCGCGAGTTGCAAAGTCGCCAGCTACCGACTTAAACCACTGAAAGTCGCGTTCAATGAGCGTGATGAGCGCAAGCGGTGTGTCAAGGAGATCGGCCGCTAGACGCGTCAGCCGATCAAACCGCTCTTCGGACGACGTGTGGACGATGTTGTAGCGACGCAGCGCAGCCAGACGCGCACTTTCCGGCGACGACGGCTGTGCTACGTGCTCGTTTGGAGAAAGAGAGGAACGATACAAAAGCGAAGAAGGCCGATTCGTAGACATATTATAGTTCATTAATGAACAGAGCAATCACACGGCCGGCAATGCTCACCACAAAGACGAGAAAGCCTCCTTGAAGACATTCGCACGCTACAGCAGGTATAAGCATGATAGCATATACAGAGGCACGATCTTTCCCACCGGTTGTTGCAACAAGAAAATAGGGGCCTGTTGTTAAGTCCCCTCCGGACGGATGCTGGCGTACCTCTAAGCCAACACATTGCCGTATTGTTACTTAGTGTAGGATAGACGTTACGAACGGTGATGATATTGCACTGAAAAACAGCTATGTTAAAAGCGGAATCCCTAATGTTCACACACGCCCCACTCTTATGCTCCCCTTTCGGTACGTCGCTCGCGTGATCTCTGCCACTGCTATACGAACCGTGGCTCTTGCGCTAGTGCTTTGCCTCGCATCGGTGCTCGTAGCCTGGGCGCAGTCTGATGATCGTCCTACGGTAACTCGCACCCTGGCCTTTGAAAACGCCACCGTTATAAGCGAGCCGGGTACCGAGCAGGAAGGGGTTACAGTCGTAGTCCGCGATGGCCTAATTACAGACGTGGGGGCCGATGCCTCCATTCCGTACGACGCGCGCGTCATTGAGGCCGACTCGCTCTACATCTATGCTGGATTCATTGACGGTTTCTCGCATACCGGGATCGACATGCCCGACGAAGAAAACGGCGAGGTTGACGATCCCGGCAATCCTTCACCAGCGCGGGCAGGCGTGCAGCCCGAGCAGCAGGCAGCTTCGTTCTTCAACCCCACCGATGGGAGTGTGGAACGTTGGCGTGAGCGGGGTATCACCACTGCCCACGTGGCGCCTGAAGGCCGCATGATGCCCGGCCAGAGCGCTCTCATGCTGCTTACTGGAGAAACAGCCCACGACGCGCTGTTACAAGATGAGCTCAGCCTGTACAGTCAGTTTCGCGGTGCCCGTGGCTCGTGGCCCAACGTGGTATCGCCCAGCACCACCATGGGCGTCATTTCTATGGTGCGCCAGGTGATGCGCGAAGCAGAACGTCGACAAGCTCTCTTGGCAGAGTACGAAGCAAACCCGCAAGGCACCTCGCGCCCCCCACGCGATGAGGCCCACACTGCGCTCATGCCCGTCCTTGATGGCGAACAACCCGTCATGTTCAACGCGGCATCTGCCCTCGATGTACACCGCGTGCTCGATCTTCAGAGCGAACTGGGGTTCTCCCTCATGCTCTCTGGACTGCAAGAGGGCTTTGATGTGATCGAACCGCTACAGGAGGCCGACATCCCCCTGTTCCTGTCACTCGATCTGCCCGAGCGAACAGAACTTGACGAGGACGAGGACAACGCCGACCCCGAAGCGCTGCAGCGGGTGCACGAAACGGGAGATCTGGATGAGGAGCGGGCTAACCTGGAGCAACGCCTACGGGCCGAGCAAGAACGCTTTATCGGTCAGGCGGCTACGCTCCATGAGGCCGGAATCACGTTTGGATTTAGCACCGAAGACATCTCACCGGGCGACTTCCACGAGCACCTGCGCATGCTTATCGATAGCGGAGTGCCCGAAGAAGCTGTACTTGCCAGCCTCACCACCGTGCCCGCCGAAGCCTTCGGCGTATCCAACCAGCTTGGGCGCATCTCGTCTGGGTTGATTGCTAACTTGGTCGTAACCGATGCGCCTTTGTTTGACGAAGAGACGCAGATCCGGCATGTGGTAGTAGATGGCCACCTCTACACGATTGACGCGCCCGAAGAGGGCGAAGTGACCGGTGATGCCGACGCTGTTACCGGTACCTGGGCCATGACGCTTGAAACGCCACAGGGCGAGTTCGACCTGGATGTGCGCATCACGGGCGATGAGAGCGGCTTGTCGGGCACTGTAACCGTTCCCGAAGAAGGGGAACAGCCGCTGGAATCCATCTCTTTTGATGGCGAAACGCTGCGCTTCACCGTTCCGGGCGGCCCCACCGGAGACGCGCGCATCTCGGGCACCGTAGAGGGCGATACCTTCGATGGCACCATGTCTGCCGGAGGAATGACGCTCGACGTGTCGGGGCAACGCACCGATCCGGGCGCCCGCTAACGCCTCCGTCGGCCCCGTTGCATCCTGTCTGCTTGTTTGTTTCTGCTGAACCGCTCCGAATTGCTCATGCGACTCTTGCTTACGACCGTACTTACGCTCCTGCTTAGTGCCGGCCTTGTGTGGAATGCCTCCGCCCAACCCGGCCCCGACGAACTGCGTGCCGATGCGCCCAACAGTGTGCTCATCCAAAATGCCACGGTGCATACCGTAACGAACGGCACGCTCGAAGCCACCGATATCCTGGTGGAAGACGGCATCATCGCTGAAATTGGCACCGATTTAAACGCCCCCAGCGGTGTGGATACGTATGATGCCGACGGCCACCACGTAATGCCCGGCATCATTGACGCGCACGCGCACATCGCCATTTCGGATGTAAACGAAGCCACCAGTCCGGTTACCGCCCATGTGAACGTGGGAGATGTGCTCGATCCGTACGACATTGGACTGTACCGGGCCCTGGCTGGCGGCGTAACCACGTCGCACGTTATGCACGGGTCGGCGAACGCCATTGGCGGCCAAAACGAAACCATCAAGCACCGCTACGGCATGATTCATCCCGATGCCCTGCGGATGGAGGAGGCGCCACGCACCATCAAATTTGCGCTGGGCGAGAACCCCACACGGGTGCATGGCGAAGGGCGAGGCATCGTACCACGTACACGCATGGGCGTTGAGTCGGTCATTCGTGAGGCCCTCACCGACGCACAGCGCTACCGCGCCAAGCAAGAAGCCTATGAGGCCGGCGACCGCAGCGCACCTCCTGAGCACAGCGAACGGCTTGAGGTGGTCGCCGACATCTTGAGTGGCGATGTGATGGTCCATGCCCACTCGTACCGCGCCGACGAAATCCTCATGCTGATGGATGTATTAGAGGACTTTGACATCGATGAACTGGTCTTCCAGCACGTCAATGAAGGCTTTAAGGTCGCTCCCGAGCTTGCCGACTTTGGCGCCGGCGCTTCTATCTTTGCCGACTGGTGGGGATTCAAGTTTGAGGTGTACTACTCCACCGCCTATAACGCAGCCATCCTAACGCGCAATGGCGTAACCACCTCCATTAACTCCGACTCGCCCGATTACAACCGCCATCTGTACCATCAGGCTGCTAAAGCCCAGCGCTACGGAGAGCTTGGCGACGATGAGACGCTTTCGCTCATCACCATCAACGCGGCTGAGCACCTGGGCATTGACGAGTATGTCGGTTCTATTGAAGAAGGCAAGCACGCGGACCTGGCCATCTTTGATGCCCATCCGCTTTCCATCTATGCCGTCCCCCAGCGTACGTATGTAGATGGCGTGGTTCGCTTCGACCGTCACGACGATCCCGACGATATGCGCCTCCGGGTAGATCCCGAATCGGTTGTTGAAGAAACCTTCGTGTGGGAAAACGTGGATGTTCGCCACGGCTCCTGCATGCAATATGAAGGCACCCACCTCCACGTCACTGAATCGGGTGTACATCTGCACAACTAACCCACCCGAATTGCCTGCTACTGTCTGTTTACTTGCTGCTTATGTCTTTTATGCGTATTGCTTCGTTCCTGCTCCTTATAGCGCTCTTGGTGCCCTCTGACAGCGTGGCTCAAACGGCACCGTCGTACGACGTGGATGTGGCCATCACCAACGCCCGCATCGTAACTGTAACCAATGGGGTGATTGACAATGGCACCGTTGTTATTCGGGCGGACACCATCGCTGCGGTGGGAGCTGACATTGACATCCCCGACGATGTGTCCGTGCACGATGCCAACGGAGATTCTGTGTATCCGGGCATGATTGATGGCGGTACGCGACTCGGACTGGTTGAGGTCACCTCGCTTTCTGAAACCATGGATGACAATGAAATCGGGTCGCTTACACCTCACATGGATGCGCTCACCGCAGTGAACCCCAACTCCGTGGCGATCCCGGTCACCCGTCTCAACGGCGTAACAACGGTTATTACGGAGCCGAGCGGCGGGCAATGGCCCGGTCAGGCTGCGCTTATCGATCTGCTTGGATACACGCCCGAGCAGATGCACATGGGCGGCGTGAAGCACATGGTGCTTAGCTTTCCTTCAACTGGGCGCCAGGGCACCAGCGATACGCGCTCAGAGGATGAGATCGAGAGCGATGCCGAGGAGGCCCTCGACGAGCTGAACGAGCTCTGGGACGATGCCGTGCTGTACGATCGTATTCAGGCGCGTCAGGACGAGGCCGAGCCCGGACATTTTGCCGAGTACGCCCCGGCTTATGAAGCAATGCAACCTGTTGTTCAAGGAGAGATGCCCATTCTGTTGAAGGTTGACAAGGCTGCCGACATCCTGGATGCACTGGCCTGGGCCGAGGAGCGCGATGTGCTCGATCAGGTGGTGCTTAGTGGCGTAGCCGAAGGCTGGCGCGTAGCTGATGAGATTGCCGACGCCGGTGTACCTGTGATTACGGGTCCGGTAATCGCGTTGCCCTCCCGCCAATCCGACCGCTACGAGACGCCCTATGCGAATGCCGGACGCTTGCACGCTGCAGGCGTTGAGGTGGCCTTGCGAACCGGCGAAGACAGCAACGTGCGCAACCTGCCGTTCCATGCCGGCTTTGCCGTGGCTCATGGTATGGATGCGGATGCGGCGCTAGAAGCCGTCACCATCACCCCTGCTCGCATTTTGGGAGTAGACGATCAACTCGGGTCGATCGAGGTGGGCAAGCAAGCCAATCTGTTCATTGCGAATGGCGACCCCTTTGAGCCGGCCACACAAATCGAGCGGCTGTTCATTGGCGGCTACGACGTGCCGATTGAGTCGCGCCACACAAACCTGTACGACGAGTTCCTGAACCGTTCGCCTGGACTGGAGAAGTAAGTGTCCATAGCATTGGCCTTGCAGATCGCCGGGGACCGCTTGCGTCCCCGGCGATCATTGAAGCCCGCTGTACGACAGCATTACCCAAGGTCCTCGCGCATTTTTACCCCTAGAAACCCGCCCAGCGCGCTCAGGGCGATCACAAATCCAGCAACGAAAAGCACCATCCCCAGGAACGCGAGGACGACCAGGATTCCAGCCATCCCTTCGGCGATGGCCGTCAAAAAACCGGCGATGACAAACCCGACAAACAGCACGGCCAGCAGGATGGGTACCGTCGCCATGGCCCCTGAGATAGCACCGATGTACCAGCCGTCTTTTTTCTCCAGATAGCCGGCTATCGCCCCGCCAAGGATCGGCGAAATGCCACTGAACGAGAGTACAAAAGTTACAGCTGCTCCGATGAGGGCGTGAATAAACGTGTTCGAGTTACTTGTTTTCATCGCAGTTATGGTTGTAGGAAAAAGGATTTTAAGCCGATGAGCGGCGCCAGCGTTCAGGAAGCGACAGCACCGCCACCGTGGCTAGCGGCGCCAGCAGCGTAACTGCCAAAAGTCCACTTGTAACCGTAACAGCCAGACCGACCCAGAACTCATTGTCAGCAGGAAAGACCAACAGCGGAAGCATCGCAACACACGTCGAGATGGTGGTGGTCCACATTGGACGCAGGCGCTCGCGCACAGCCAGCCGGATCTGCACATCGGGACGGCCATGCGGACGGGTGGTGCGCAACTGCCGGTAGCGGTCGGTCAGCAAAATGGCATCGTTGGCCGCCAGCCCCACCAGCAGTACAGTCCCAATGAAGGCCCCCTCGGCAAAGGCTACGTCGGCCCACCAGAAGCCCGCAGCTAGTCCGATAAATGCCATCGGCAGGCTGATCAGCACCAGCGCAGGCAGGCGCCACGACTCAAACACGAACGCCGTCACCAGCAGGATGAGGAGCAGTGTGGCCGCAAGCACCCATAGAAAGGCATCCTGGGTGTCCTCGGTGAAGAAAAATGCCCCTTCGCCGCGCTCAATACGATAGCCGGGCGGCGTTTGAAAGCCTTCGAGCATCTCATCGAGGTACTCGCTGCCCATGCGATGGGGGCCCCGATAATCGACGCGAATGTATCGTTTGTACTGCTGATTTTCGCGCTCAATCTGACTGGGCACTTCCTGCACGTCGTAGGTAGATACGCTTTTGAGCTTTACCTCTACCGAGTCGGTGATGGGGAGCGGGCGATCTATGAACGAAGCAATGTCAATGGCATCGGCATCGGCCACTTTGATGCGGACAGGAAGGTGCGTTTCGTCGGCAACGTCGGCAAAAAGGGCGGGGAAGCGTGTTGAGAGTAAGGGGCGAAGTTCGGTGGCTAGGCGCTGTGCGCCAATGCCGGTACGGGCCATGGCGTTGGCACGCCAGTCAAGATGCAGCACCTCGCGCGGCTGCTGTCGTCCAAACCGGCCCGCGTTGGTGTTGACCTCAGCGACACGGCGGCTTCCAGCCTTCAGGCGCTCGGCGAACCGCTCGGTGAGCTGTTCCAGGTCATCGTAGTTGGATCCGTGCGCCTCCACCGTAAACCCAGAGGCCATGCCCCCTACGCCGCTGAAGTAGCCTTGCGGCAGGAGCCCACCCACGGATACGCGAATACCGGCCAGCAGCACGGCCTCCTGGATGAGTCGTTCGCGCACCAGGTACGGCTCGGCGGTATCCAGTGTGCCATCGTAAAATTGCACGCGGAGCGAGGCATTGCGGTCGCTGATGCGCGTGATGGTGCGCTCAACGGATTCGGAGGCAAGGGCTTTCTGTTCGAACCGCTGCATGAGCGAGTCGGCCCGGTGGATGGGGTTGCCCGGCGGAAAGCCCAGGTTGACGCGCACCTCTGGCGTGGTGTCAAAGTCCCACTGATCACCAAAGTCGGTATTCTGAAAGAACGGACGCAGTACGCCTCCGAGGGCCGGGTCGGTCCACTCGCGCAGGTCTTGCACGGTGTCATGGCCCAGTGTGGCGTTGTAGAGCCCAGCCCATCGGGCCTGTGGACTGGTTTCGTCTTCGGTGGCGTCAATGTGCGTGGGCAGCAGCCAGAGCGGGGTGCCCAGGGTGAGCAGCAGTACGAGAGCAGTGGATGTGGGGAAGCGGGCGGCCCAGCGAAAGGGGGCGTGGATGGTGGCCCGCATCCAGCGAGGGAGACGCCAGCCGGGCTCGGGTGGGGGCAGCCAGCGGCTCATAACGGGCACCACTATGGCGGCGGTAATCAGTGAGGCTGCGAGGGTGATGGCCGTGAGCATTCCAAACGGCAAAAACAGGGTGCGTAGGTCGCCACTGAGGTACACCAGCGGGGCCATTACGGCCATGGTGGTACAGGTGCCCCCCACGAGCGGAAGCCACACGGCGCGTAAGGAGGCCTGCGTGGCGGCAGCTTCCAGGTCCAGTCCTGTATGGCCGCGCACGGACAGCCGGTCGCGTTGCAGCATGAGTTGCTCGACCATCACCACGCTGTTGTCTACCAGGATCCCAAACACCAGGACTAGACCGGCCAGCGTGAGCAGATTCAGCGTAAGCCCAAGTGGTCCCATCAAGGCAATGCCTACGGCCAGGGCCACCGCTACGCTAAACATGACCACCGCCACGGCCCGTACACTCCGCAGCATCATGAGCAGCACGAGCGCGACCAGCACGAGACCAAGCCCGCCGCGCCACGTTAAGTCACGCAACTCAGCGCGCACCGACTCGCTGCGGTCGTCGGCAATGAGCAGCCGGGCGTCTTCGGGGAGCTGGGGTTCGAGGCGGTCGAGTTCGTCTTCGACAGCGCTTGCCACATCGAGCATGTGGCTGGCCGGGGCGCGGTCGAGGGTAAGCGTAACGACGGGCTGTCCGTCGATGCGGCTGATGGAGCGTCGGGGGGCCGGCCCGCGCTGCACGCGAGCGATGTCGCCGAGGCGGACGGGTGTGCCTAAATCGTTGCTTACGATGAGCCTGCGTAGGACGTCGACCGATCCTTCAGCCGGGCTAAGCAGTAGGGCTGACTCGCCGCCACCGCGCAGGCGTCCGTACACGTTATCCCGAAAGGCCTCGGCTAGGTGTCCTTGAATGGCGCCGGGCGAGAGGCCATAGGTGGCCAATCGATCGGGATCGAGGCGCACGAGCAACTCGCGTTCGGTACCGCCGCGCACCGTTACGTCGGCTACGCCGGGCAGTCCTTGCAGGCGAGGCGAGAGGTGGTCGTCGGCCCAGCGGCGCAACGTGCCAGGTGGCTGCGGGCCCACCAGTTGGAGTGTGATAAAGCCTTGCTCATCGCGTAGTTCTTCGGGGATTTGCTTCGTGAGGCGCGGGGTAACGCGGTCGGGCAGGTCCTGCCGCACAAGCGCCAACTCTTCATTCAGCCGTGCCACGTACGGACCCAGGTCGACCGACTCGTCGACCTCCAGCGTGACGGTGGTTTGCCCTTCCTGCGAGAGGCTTTCGACGTGGGCGGTGCCCTCTACGGCCTGCCCCGCCCGTTCGATGGGGGCGGTCACGTAGCGTTCCATCGCACGGGGCGAGGCGCCGGGCCACGAGGCACTCACGTTCACAACAGGCAGTTCCACCTGAGGCACCCACTCCAACGGCACCTCGGTAGCCGCCCAGCTTCCGGCCAAAAGAAGGGCCACTGCCCACGCCATGATGGCAACGGGGCGCTTCAGCATGTGGATAACCGTTGTGATCATAGGTGAAGGCCGTGTGGGGGCAACAGGGGTTTGATCAGGTGTTTATTCAGAAGTAGGCCACTTGGTGAGACACGTGTATTGGGCGTTCAGGAAGCACCAGCGTTCTAGTGTCACGGGCTGATGTATCCTCTTGGACGCTCTTTGCGACACGCCGAAGTTCACTCAAGGAACGACTCCAGCGTTTCCACAAGACTGTCGCCACGTAGGTCGCTTCCTGTGGCCACAATGGTACCATCCGGACCCACCAAATAATACGTGGGATAGCCGCGCACCGCAAACTGATCGCCGTACGAGCCGTCCTCATCGAGCACCTGCGGCCAGGTGATATCGTACTCCTCCATCGTTTGGCGGAGGGAGGATTTGGGCTCATACGCAAACCCAACAATCTCGAACTGCTCACCTCCAAATTGGTCGTAGGCATCGGCCAGCTTGGGCAGTGCGGTGATGCATGGTGCGCACCAGCTTCCCCAGAAGTCGAGCAGCACATACTGGCCTTCGAGCGCATCACCGCTCATAGGCGTACCATCAAGCGTGGTAGCCTCCCAGTCGGGCGCAGGCCCTCCTTCGCGAATGGCCATCTGTTCGGTTTCGGGCTCTGCCGGACGTAGCATGAGTTCGGTGCCGGTAGGATCAAGGTCTGCGACTTGCCACCATGCATCTCCGAGCTTGAATGTGGGCGTCATAAAATAACGCTGCTGGCTAAACATGCTTTGGCGATCAAGCATGGCCACCTCGTTCGAGCCCGACCCGATGTCTGTTGTACCATCGCCATCGCGGTCTATGGTCACATAAAAGAAGTTGCTGAAGCGGGCGCCCCACGGCGCTGACACGGCAAGTGTGTCACTGTTGATCGCACCTACGCGATGATTATACGGCGTTTGGATTGTGAAAGTAGGCATATCCTCGCCCACTTGCTGCTTAATCTGCTCAGGCACCTCAACAATACGCCGCAGGGTGATTTCAACCGAGTCGCGTTGTGCCAGTGCCACCTCGTTTTCGGTGAGAGGCACGGTGCCTGTCCATTCCGCTTCCGACGTATCCGATTCGAGTGTAAATACACGGTGGTCTTCTGTAAATTGACGGTCGCGCTCCAGGTCGATGTACACATCCCACTGTTCCTCATCCCGCTGATCGGCGATGATGAGCAGGTAATCCGGGATCCCAGTGCCAGATCGTGCCATGCGCTGCGGGTAGATCACCGGATCACTTACGCCCTCGGGCAGTGCCCGGATGGCCGTAGCTTCTGGCGGGAGGTCAAGAAACGGCTGCATTGCATCCAGCGGCTGTAGGAAGGTCCCTCGTTGGGAAACAGGCGTCTCGCCGCTCACAAGTTTGACCTCGGCAGGCGTAAGGTCAACACGTGGCCACTGATCAGCTAGCTCGGGCGGTGGCTGATCGCGCCACACGGCTACCGTGTCGCGGATGGTCTTGGGCGCATCGAATTCAGCAGTTCGCAGTTCGGGATGCGTATAGTCGGGCGCGCCCTCCACCCGAAAGATCGTTCCCCGTGTGTAGTTATACTGCACTTCCTCCCCGGCAGGCGCAGATACGTCAATCTGCCAAGTGTGGTCGGCAATCTGTTCTAACGGCATGGATTCATCCTGGGCACCAAAGCCAGTCGCATCCGCTCCAGGGTCCCAACTGTTGAGCGAGCTGCTCCAAAAAACGGAATCTTCTTCGGGTGTATCTTCAGGCACCACTACTTCAAAAGTGACGGTGACGCTGTCTTGCGGCGCGGCTGCAGATGCAGAGGTCGTGCCCACGAGCATAAGCACCCCCCCGATGAGCAGGTTGCGTACTGTAGCGAGAATCGTGGATCGGCAAAAGGAGGCGGACATAATAGTTTGTTGCTATGTGTATTTTTGCACGAGGTCGTTAGTGCTGGCCAATTGTATCCCTACACTTCAATTAATACTACCTTGGTAGTTCGTTGTCAGGTTGAGCAGAGTTTGTTATGATAGAAAGTGCTGATTGCGCGTCCTATCTGTCATGCTCTACGCATCTCCAAACCATGACACGCGCGCCACGCTTTGCACCAACACCGGCACTACAAAGAGCGTAAGCACGGTGGCGCTGAGCAGGCCGCCTACAATAGCAATGGCCAGGGGAGCCCGCAACTCGGCACCTGCGCCCAGTCCAAGCGCCAGCGGCAGCAAGCCGAGTGCTGTCGTCACGGTGGTCATCAGAATCGGGCGGACGCGCGCTTTTCCGGCGTCGGTGATGGCCTCGCGGAGGGGCAGGCCCCGCGCCAGCCGCTGGTTGATAAAGTCCACCTTGATGATGGCATCGTTCACGACAATGCCAACCAGTACCACACATCCGGTGAGGCTCATCAGATTGATCGTTTGTCCGGTACCACCTAGCACCAGGGCCACCCCTGCCGCCGCCAACGGTACGGTAGCCAGGATCACAAAGGGCTGCAGCAGACGCTCAAACTGGGCCGTCAGGATAAGATAAACAAGCAGGAGGCTGAGGAGCAGGCTCCACCCCATGGCCACAAGCCCGTCACGAAAGGCCGTGCTGGCCCCACCAATCTGATGCCGAGCGCGGGGCACATCAGCAAGCACCGGTGTTAATGCGGTGTCGATGGCATCGAGAGCACTTCGCAGGTCGGCTTCTGCAGCGATGCCCGCATTGAGGCGAGCAACAGGCGTCTGGTCGGTGCGCAGCAAACCAGCGGGCAGCGCAATGCGCTCCGCCTCCACAAACCGATGCAGCGGGAGCAGTCCGCCCGAGGTGGGAATCCGCTGGCTTAGCAGCGCCTCAATGGAGCGCGCCTGCTGGTGACGCACCATAATGGGCACCTCTTCGCCAATCTGACGCAGTTCGGTGGCCCGGTGGCCGCGCGCGGCAGCCTCTAGCTGGTCGCCTACCTGTCGGGGCGTCACACCAAAGCGGGCCAGGTTATCCCGCCGAAACGTCAGCCGATAGCCTGGTACGTCTTGCGCCTCGGCGCGCTGCACGCCCGTGAGAGCAGACTCCGCGCGGAGGGCAGCCAGCGCTTCCTCAATGACGGGCTCGGGCGGACGCTCCTCATCGGCTACCAGGTCGATGTGCAAATCGGCGCCCCCTGCCACTAGCAGCGCCTCTAGCTGAGTTTGGGCCGGACGCACATCCATGGTCATGTCATTGGGCAGGTCCAGAGCTTCGAGCCGGGCCGTGGCCGTGGGGGCATCCACATCATCGGGCAGGATGAACGTGAGATCGCCTTCGTAGGGGGGGCGCGGGTCGAGTTCGAGACGGGCATCGGTGCGTTCGCCCAGGTCGGCCAGGATGTGCTCGGCCAGGTCCTGTTCGCGGGCGGCCTCTTCTACGCGGGCGGCGCGCTCGCTTACAAAGGGCAGATCGGCGCCGGATTCAAGGGTCAGATGCGCCTCCACCCGGCCTTGATCGGCAGCGGGCACCACCTCGCGCGGCAGCATGATCGCCAGGAGTCCGGCTCCCACCAACAGCAAGAGGGCACCGCCAAGCACGCGCTTGGGACGATCGAGGCACCACTGCAAGCCGCCTTCGTAGCCCTGCAGCAGCGGCTGCAGTCCGAAGCCTTGCGAGGAGGCGGGGGCGCTGCGCTCGCGACTCATGATGACCGGCACCACGGCCAGCGCCACCAGCAACGACGCGATGAGGGCTACCACCACCGCCATCGATTGATCGCGGAACAGGCGTCCGGCCAGGCCCTCCACAAACGTGATGGGCAGAAACACTGCGATGGTGGTAAGGGTGCTGGCGGCAATGGCTCCGGCCACCTCGGCGGTGCCCTCGTAAGCGGCTTCGATGGCCGAGCGCCCGGCCTCGCGCAGCCGTGTGATGTTTTCGACGACAATGATAGCGTTATCCACCAGCAGCCCTACCCCCAGCGCCAGCCCGCTCAGGGCAATCAGGTTGAAGGTGATGCCCAGCAGCTCGAATCCGATGAGCGTAAGGCCGAGCGACAGAGGAATGGCGATGCCCACAGCCAGCAGCGCCCGCGAGCGCCGCAGAAAGCCGAACAGCACCAGAATGGCCAGGAGTCCGCCCAAAAGCACCGCCTGCGTAACGCCACCAATGGCCTCCTCGATGAAGGTGCTTTCATCGACTACCACGCTCATTTCGGTACCCGCGAGCTCGTCTTGAAGTGGCCCCAGGGCTTCGCGCACCTCCTCGGCGGTTTGCACGGTGTTGGCGTCGGGCGTGCGTTCGACGAGCAGCAAGAGCGACTCGCGTCCATCCAGGCGCACGAGTCCGCGGCGCTCTTCAACGGAGGGGCGCACCTCGGCCACATCGCGCAGACGGATGGGGGCATCGCCAATGCGTGTGATCACGGTTTCCTCGATGTCGGCGGGCGTTTCGAACTCGCCGCTTATCTCCACCGCATATCGGAACGGTCCGCGTCGGATGGTACCGCCCGACAGGGCCGCGTTGGCATCGCGCAGGGCCTGTGCCACCTCCCCCACGCCCAGCCCATACCGGGCCAAGCGCTCTGCATCCATATTGATATCTACTTGCCGCTCATGCCCGCCGGTGGTGCGCACGCGAGCCACCCCCGCGAGCTGTTCGAGGCGCCGTGCGACCACCTCGCGTCCAATTTGGCGGAGATGTGCCAGGTCTTGCCACCCCGTACGGTCGTCTCCCGACGCCACCGGCTGCGTGTCTGCCCTGTTGGCTGACGTGCCGTGCAGTGCAATCATCATAATGGGACGCTCACTCGGGTCCACACGCAGCACCACGGGCCGTTCGGCAGCATCGGGGAGGGCATTGCCCAGCCGGTCGATTTCCTCGCGTACCTCTAGCAGCGCCAGATCCAGGTCGGCGTTCCACCCGAAGCGCAGCTCCACTAGACTTCCGCCGAGTTGACTGCGTCCGGTTACGCGCTGCAGGCCCTGCGTGCCCGCCACCGCCTCCTCAATGCGTTCAGTAACGCCGCGCTCGACCCGTTCGGGCGGCACATCGGGATAGGGCGTCCACACGGTAAGCGAGGGGTAGCCCAGATCAGGCAGCAGGGCTACCGGCAATCGAATGATAGCCGCTGCGGCCAGCACGGCCACAAGAATGCATACCGCGCTCACGCTCACCGGACGATCAATGCAGCGGCGAATGAACGATTTCATAGGTCACAGGGCAGAAACGAGGGGCAAGGGGTTCATAAGGGCACCGCGCTACGGCATGGCGATTGATTCCGGCTCGCTGGCTTCTACCGGAGCGTCGTGGGCTAATGCAAAGTGGCCATCCACCGTCACAAGATCACCCGGCTGTAGGCCATCGGTGATTTCCACAAAGTCGCCCGAGCGCTCACCCAGCTCCACATAAGTCCACTGCGCGCGATCGTCTTGTACAACAAACACCAGATCGCGACCTTGACGCACCAGCACCGCATCAGTCGGCACAACCAGTCGATCGGAGAGGCGGTGCGTTTCGAGGCGGATGGTAGCATAGAGCCCCGCCATCAGCGTACCGTCGGGGTTGGGGATCGACACGGTAACGCGCCCGGTACCGCGTTCGTCGTCAATGCGCGGATTTACGGCGTACACAGTGCCTTCTATGGGCTGGTCCTCCGATTGGAGCGCAGCCACATGCACATGCGCAGTAGCCCCTTCTTGGATGTGTACCAGATCTTCTTCGAGGACATGCACCGTCACTTTCATGCGGCGGTCATCGAGCACGGTTGCTACGGGCTCGCCCGCCCCCACGCGCTGCCCCACCTCGGTTTCCAGGTCGGCGATGCGTCCGCCAAACGGAGCCGTGACGTGCGTGCGTTCGAGTTGCAGACGGGCTCGCTCCACCCGCTGTTCGGCTTGGGTGAGTCCGTACGTAGCGGCTTGCACATCTTCACGATTCAGGCCGGCCCGAATCTGGGCGACCTCAAACTGGCGACGCACGCGCTGCAATTCTTTGCGAGACAGGGTGCCCGCATCAAACTGAGCTTCGGCTGCTTCGAGGGCAGTGCGGGCCTCGGCAACGGCGGTGGTATCGGGCGGATTGGCTTGGGCGCGCAGCGCATCGCCGCTCGTTTCGACCGCGTACTCGGCGCGCGCCTGCATCAGTTCGGCCTCAGCCTCGGCCAGTTCAATGCGCGAATCGCGATCATCGATGCGGACAATAAGTCCGTCCGCTGCTACCGATTGCCCTTCTTCGACCATGCGTTCTTGCACCACCCCGCCCACTTCGGCGCTTACAATGGCCGTTTGCCACGGCGCCAGGCGTCCGGTCGCCTCCGTGCGCACAGGAAAGTCCATGCGCTCCACGTCAATGACATCGACTTGTGCCACCGAGGAGGCGACATCCTCGGCATCGGGGCGGTCATCCTCGGCAGAGGCTTCCCCGGTTAAACGCGGCCAGAAGCCGTACAAAATAAGGCCGCCCACGGCTACACATAGCATAAGTGCGGCCACGTGCCAGGCGCGCAGTCGGCGTTGTGTTGAGGAAGACATTGTATATCGTGTTCATCCGATGTGTATGGATGTGTGATTTCCATGTGTGAACGTAGGCAGAAGCGAAACAAGATGCAAATGAGTACCACAGCGATCCTGTGGCGGGTGAGGGAATGTGTTTAGCGGCTTGTAGCCCGGGATCAGAAGCGGAGCGGATTTCCTGGGCGGTCATTGAACATTGAAGCCAACTAAACAATGTCATGGTGAACGGAGTGAAGCATCTCAGCGCCTTGCGGTCGGGCTGCCCTGCCACCAAGCGTGCAAGGGGGGCTTTGCGTGTACGGTCGGTGGCGAGTGTGTGGTGCTGGCGTTGAGATGCTTCCGCCTGCGGCGTCAGGATGACGGGCGGACGCGACACCATCTCCACTTTTGTGGCGATGCACCAGCGGCATGACCTACGGCCCCTCCGCGTCGCCATGTCTGCTGGGACGCTCCCGCGTCCCCAACTCGCCACCTGGTTTCTTTACCTCGGGGGGTACGTTGGACGCAGAGCGTCTATTCGCCCGTCGCGACGCAGAGCATCGCGACGAGGACACAGGTAGGGGGGAAACAGGGGGCTCATCTCCGATTGTGTTGTGTATAAACCGTAGCTCCTCATTACAACGTTACAGGTGAGACAGCCCAGCAGGCAGCCGTTGGCAGACTCGGTTCCCCCACAGGATTTTCAGAATCCTAACGGTAACGATGGCTCAGCTTTCCTAACTTACGTTAGACTGGGCTGTATTCCCTGTGCTCGTTATTTTCCACGTACTAAATGGCACAATCTCATATGCCTGCATCCTTTGACCAACTCACCCCGCCGTCTGAAGGCGAGGTCATTCGCAAAGACGGCGACACACTCACCGTTCCTGATCGTCCCATTATTCCGTTCATTGAAGGCGACGGTATTGGCCCCGATATCTGGGCGGCAGCACAAAACGTGTTCGATAGCGCCGTGCAACACGCCTACGATGGCGACCGCGAAATCGTATGGATGGAGATTTTTGCCGGCGGCAAAGCCCAAGACGAGTACAACGAATGGTTGCCCGACGATACGCTCAAGGCGATTGAGAACTATCTGGTATCCATCAAGGGGCCGCTCACCACACCCGTCGGTGGAGGTATTCGCTCGCTGAACGTAGCGCTGCGTCAGCAGCTCGACCTGTTTGCGTGTGTGCGTCCGGTACGCCACTTCGAAGGGGTCCCCTCGCCAGTGAGCGAGCCGGAGCTGGTTGACATGACGATCTTCCGGGAGAACTCGGAGGACATCTACGCAGGGATTGAGTATCGCGAAGGGTCGCCTGAGAACGAGAAGATTAAGAAGTTCCTGATTGAAGAGATGGGGGCGGATACCATCCGCTTCCCCGACTCTACGGCAATTGGCGTGAAGCCGATCTCGGAAGAAGGCACGAAGCGCCTGGTGCGCTCCTCCATCGACTACGCCATTGAGCGCGGCTACGACAGCGTCACGCTTGTGCACAAGGGCAACATCATGAAGTTCACCGAGGGCGCCTTCCGCGACTGGGGCTACGAGGTGGCCAAAGAAGACTACGGGGCCGAAGACCTCGACGGCGGCCCATGGCAGGTGATCACACTCGACGATGGCCGCGAGATCATCGTGAAGGATGTGATTGCCGACGCAATGCTGCAACAGATTCTTACGCGTCCGTCCGAGTACGACATCATCGCGACGATGAATCTGAACGGCGACTACATCTCCGACGCACTGGCTGCGCAGGTGGGCGGTATTGGGATTGCTCCGGGCGCCAACATCAACTACAACACCGGACTTGCGCTCTTTGAAGCGACGCATGGCACCGCACCGAAGTACGCGGGCATGGACAAGGTGAACCCCAGTTCGGTCATCCTCTCCGGTGAAATGATGTTCCGCTACATGGGCTGGAACGAAGCCGCCGACCTGATTATCGAAGGGCTCGAAACCACCATCAAGCAAAAGCGCGTGACGTACGACTTTGAGCGCAACATGGAGAACGCCACGCTCTTAAAGTGCAGCGAGTTTGGTCGGGCC
Organism: Natronotalea proteinilytica; assembly: GCF_055379935.1. Lineage (NCBI taxonomy): Bacteria > Pseudomonadati > Rhodothermota > Rhodothermia > Rhodothermales > Salisaetaceae > Natronotalea > Natronotalea proteinilytica. The sequence continues at coordinate 1,652,990 of NZ_AP043947.1, forward strand.
ATCGTCGAAAACATGGCGTAGCACCTATCCTATGCAGCGCCTGAACACATAACCGGGCGATTCGCGTATGGCATGACGGATGCGGCGGGCGGACGCTAGTTCGCCCGCTTTTGCTTTACCTCGCGGCCTGGTCGCTTTCTCTTTCTGTCTTCTGAACCGCTATGGCTTCTCGAACGACTACCTTCATCGACAACGACGCGCAGATGTTCACCGTCCGCGCTCCTGCCCATGTTCCAGAGTCGGCCATTGAGTCGGGGCATCATGATTTTATTGCCGACCATTGGGTCGATCTGGCTGCAGCCTCGTACATGGGCTTTCAGCGACTGGGCATTGGACTGGTTGTCGTGCAGGAACGTCCTTCGGTGGATGAAGCGGTGCAACTCGAAGCCCACACGATCGGATATGCCCAGGCCGATGGGGCCTGGCTCACCAATCGGTCCGACACGCTACCGGTTGAGTGGATTGACACGCAACTGCAGTCGTACGACCCCAATGATGCCGTCCTGGCGCTTTTCGTTGAAGATGAGGCTACCATCCGCGCCTATGCGGTAAGCGCCCAGCCCAGCCCCCCGGACGCGCTGCACCAGGCCCGCGCCCAACTCAACTGAATCAGATCACATTGCCACACCGGCGCGCAAGGCCAGTAGGTAAGCTCGTTACGTGTTTAGCGGCTTGTGGCCTAGGATCAAGAGTAAATTGTATATTCCGCGCGATCACCGACCAGAGCGGGCAGGTCATGGGACACCGACCACTACCGAAAGGGGTACCACGCAAGTCCCACGTTCATGCGCACCGTAGCGGCTGTTTGCTCCACCTCAATGGTGCTGGTATCCACCTCCAACTCATCGACCTCTCCAATAGTGATATGGAGGCCGGTGTCAAATGCGAACTGCGGCGAGAAAAAGTACTTGATGCCGCCTCCGATGCTACCCCCCACGCCACTCCATGAAATGTCTGGATCGGTACTGTACACCCCGGCAATGCCCGTAAGCGTTGCATCGATATAGGGCACAGTTGCGTTGGGCCCCGAGCGAAAGTTAAACTGTCCGCCCAGGTCTACATGGGCCAGTGTGTAGGTGTCTTGCGTGATGGCTGGATTCAGTACGTTTTCTACATCCATCTGTGCCACATCGACGCCGCCGTATAGCGTAAACAGGGAAGTGAAGCCGTATCCGACTTTTAGGCCGCCCCCAAGGCCGCCTTCGGGATCGCTATCTTCAATCGAGATGCCCTGTGCATTTGCATGCACATTGAAGAAAAGGCCTTCTGTGTTCGAGCGCTCAACCTCTGATAATTGGCCGAGAGCGGGCAGAGCCCCCCCAATGGCTAAGATAAACAGAACAATAAGGGAGGTACGCATGGGGACGATCAAAGGTGGGAAAGAAAAACTGGGAGGTAGTAACCGTAGTGCTGGGTGGCACCTAAATGGTATGGTCCAAACTTGTCATCGCGAGGAGGAAGCCCTGCGACTGACGCGGCGCTGTGAGCGTAGCGAACGAGTACTCTTGGGGTGCGATCTCATGCCGTTGATTGGGCGGCTGTATCCGGCCTGATAGCATGAGATTGCGTCGCTGCGCTCGCAATGAAAAGGGGGGGCGTTTTTCTCGGTACGTTAGGGACACAACCCATGCGTTACCCAACCATTGACCTGTGACACAGCAGTAGCAGATGCTGCCTCTTACCGTGCCCCACATCCTCCGATATCTGGATGCGAACCCCATACACAGTACGAACTGCGCATCTGACACACAAGCCCTATTGAGTGGGCAGCAGGTCATGGTGAGATTGGCAGCCTCGAAGAGTGTTTTTTCTCGAGGGTTCGGACCCGGGGGCCCGCTTGCCGCCTAATCTAAAGATCCTCCATACCATCAGATTCTTGGGCGCGGGTTTTCGGGGCGCGGGTTTTCGGGGCGCGTCACTGGGTGCGCATTTCAAGATTCACCTATGACAGCACACCCTGTTCAGGTCTCCACCTTGATCCGGCTTCCATCTTGGGCGGACTGTACGGTGAGGCGGGCCGGCAGACGGCGTTTCAGTTCGGTCACGTGAGAGATAACCCCCAGCAACCGGCTACTCTGCTGCTCCTGCACATCGTACAGCACATTCAGCGCTCGGTCAAGCGTTTCCTGATCGAGCGTACCAAAGCCCTCGTCGATAAAGAGCGTATTCAAGTGCCGTCCGCCGGAGCGTTGTTGCACCACGTCGCTAAGCCCCAGCGCCAGGGCCAGCGAGGTGTTGAACCCCTCGCCTCCCGATAACGTGTTGACCGAGCGATCTTCGTTGGTGTAGGCGTCGTGCACGCGCAGGTCCAGACCGCCACTGCGGCGCGCATCGTCGAGCGTGGTAGCGCGCTTTAGATGATATTGCCCCTGTGACATTCGTTCCAAATGGAGGTTGGCTACCTTCAACACATGCTTCAGTCGGGCGGCCAGCACGTAGCGCTGTAAACTGATATTTCGCTCGTTGGCGCCCGTGCCGCGTGCTACCTGGCTCAAGTGACCAATCCGCTCCACTTTCGCTTCGGCCTTGGCGGTCTTTTCTTTGAGCTCGGAGAGCTGTTCCAACGCGGTGCGAAGAGAGGCTTGCGTGCTTTCCAGCGCGCCGATTTCTTGACTCAGCTCGTTGATGCGTTCATCCAGCGCATCAACCTGCGCTTTGGCACCCTCCGCATCGGGATCGCTGATGCCCTCGGCCTTCGCTTTGGCTTCCTTCAGATTCGATTGCGCCGTGGACCACTTCTTGTCAACCTCTTGAATCGTATCGCGCAAGTCTTCTAGCGCGTCGGTATCCATGCGGGACGCTTCGTAGGCCGTGCGATCTTCGAACCCCTGCTCGTGCAGGTCCTCTCGAAAGCTCGACTGGGCATCTTCATACTTTTGCTGTGCCGTTGCGAGCGCCTCGCGTTTGGTAGCGAGGGCGCTTTCCGCGGCAGCGTGCGCCTTATCGGCCTCTTGTTTGGCGGATTTCGCCTCCTCCAGTGCCTTGTTCATCGCAGAAAGCTTCTCCTCAAGATCGGATAGCTTTGCATCCAACGCCTCCACTGTTTCGATACCGTCAGGCACGCGTTCGGTAAGATCCTCCACACGAGCTGTGGCCTGCTCGTAGGTGCTCTGGGCCGCGCGCACTTCCTCTTTTTTCGTCTCTAACGCCTCCTCCTTCTCGGTCAGCGTCTCGGTAAGCGCGTCAAGGCGCTCGGAGGCCGTTTCGACGTTTTTCTTAGCCGTCTGTGCAGAAGACAGCGCCTCTTTGGCCTCCTGATGCTTCGCCTCAATCTCGGATACGGTGTGCTCGGTCAACGCAGCATCCGTATCCTGTAGCGCCTCAATTTTGCTGCTGTGCTTGTCTACCGCCCGCTGGGCCTCACTTTCTTTCTTTTGGAGCGTTTGCAGCGTGGATTCGGCAGCATCGAGTTCGCTCCGCGCCGATTCGAGGGCGTCGGCATCGGGCACGTCGTGGGCGTCGTCGGCGGGGGCAGGGTGACTGGTGGAGCCGCACACGGGGCAGGCTTCGCCGTCGGTAAGCTGGGCGGCCAACACACTGGCATAGCCCTCATCGCGCGCCTGCTCCAGCGCACGCACCTGCTCCTTGTTGGCATCACGCGTCTCAGCCTGCTCCTCAACCCGAGCCTGGGCTTCTTCAAGCGACTGCCTGGCTTTTTGCCGTTGTTCTTTGGTTTTGCGCAAGGTGCGCGCACGCTCCAGCCGCTCTTTCCATGTGGATACGTTGCGGTCGCGCTGATCAACCGACTGGGCTTCTTTGCGATGCTCGGCAATCGCTGATTCGGCCTTTTCGATGTCAGCCGCAATCTGTTCGATTTCGTCGTTCAGCGCCGCCTGCTCGTCCTGGGCGGCTTTGAGCGTTTTCTGGGCGGATGTGGCGGCGTCCTGCGCCTCGGCACGAGCCTCCACATCCGACCGTGCGCTTTTTAATGTGCGAATCTGATCATCCATCGCGTCGCGTTTGTCGCTGCGCGAGTGCTCGGCCTTCAGCTTAGACTCGGCCTTCTGTAGACGCTCTGTTGCCTGCTCGAACTCCTTTTGAGCGGCTTGAAGGGCCTTGCTCGCATCGTTTTTTGACGACTCGCGATCCGTCAAAAGCGTATCGGCGCTGGCAATGCGTTGCGCCTGCTCGGCCTCTTTTGCGCGCCGTTTGCGAGCAGTTTGTTGTTCTTGCTCGCTGCGAAGCGCCTCAACACGCTCCTTCGCCGCTTCCACGGCATCCAGTCGCTGCTGCTGGTCGCGGGCAGTCTGCAGGGCCTCTTTGGCCTGCTTGAGCTTCTCGCTGGTTTGCTGCTGGGCCTCCTTTTTGTCGGAAAGCGTCTGCGTGCAGTCCTTCTCTTTTTGGCGGAGGGCCTCCAGCGTATCGACATCGTGTTGCGAAAGCACTGTCTCGCGCTCCGTTAAAAGCGCCTGCGTCTCTTCTTTGGCCTCACCATGCATCGTCTTGAGTTCGTCTTCGAGGTCGGCATACTGTTGCGTCTCGAACAGCATCTTAAGGATGTCCTCGCGCGCCTTGGAATCGGCAGACAGGAAGTCGCGAAACTTGCCCTGGGGTAGCAGCACCACCTGACGAAACTGGTCGACGTGCAGGCCGAGCAGCGATTCGATGCGCGCAGTAACGTCGCGCTTGCCCTCGGCGATAAGCGTGCCGGTCGCGCCGCGTTCGGCGTCGGTGCGGTCGTACAGCTCGGCATCGGGGCCGCGGGTGGTGGTGCCGCTGCCTCGCTTCTTGGCAAGCTCCATCCGCGGGCGTCGCCATACGCGGTACAGCTTACCGCCCAGGCGGAAGTCGAGCGTGACTTCGGTGGGGTCGTTTTTGGTGGCGTAGTGACTGCGTAACTCGGTGGCATCCCGTTCTGAACCCGACGATTCGCTGTAGAGCGCGTAGCAAATCGCGTCGAGCACAAACGATTTTCCGGAGCCGGTGGCGCCATGAATTAGAAACAGCTGATATCCAGCAAAGTCAGAAAAGTCAATGGTCTGTGGTGCAGCATACGGACCGAATTGTTCAAACTGGAGGCGTTCAAGCGTCATCGTATGTAGGAGCGGCGCGTGGGCAAAAAGCGATCTCGGATGAGGTTACGCGTTGCGGCGGTTGGCGTCGACGCGTTCGAGGGCCTCCTCAAGGATGGAGGCGTCGTCTTCGTCGAAAGAGCGGCCGGTGGCGTAGCTGTAGAACTCGCGGAAAACATCGGTTGGAGAGGCGTTTTCGGATGGGGGCACCAGGTCGTCTTCGTCGTCGATTTCAACGCGTGGAAACTCGATCTGCAGGCAATTGGGGTAGACCTCGCGGAGCCGAGTCATCGCATCAGTAACGGGGCCGCGATTCGTGAGGGTGATTTTCAGGTAGTCGTCGGCATTGGGATCATCGTGGCCTTGCGCAAGCATCTCGTGAAAGTCGCCTTCGATGCAGCGCAGGTCGCGGGGCGGCGTAAAGGGCACCGTTTCGATGGTGCACGTCCCGTGCGCATCCATATCGACTACGTAGAACGACTTTTCATGGGCGTGCTCGCTGAACGAGTACTTCATCGGCGATCCGGCATAGCGGATGTGGTCGCTGTTGATGCGCTGCGGCTGGTGCAGGTGGCCCAGCGCCACGTAGTCGAATCCGTCGAACAATTCGGTGGGTACATGTTCGGCACCGCCCACGAGCGTGCGCTCGGAGTCGCCAATGGTGCCGCGTTGCGCAAAGATGTGGGCTACGGCAATGGAGCGTGCGGCATCGGGAATCTGGGGGCGCAGGTGGTCGAGTTGGGTAGCTACCACGTCTTCGTGCGACCGAATGGGGGCGTCGCGGTCAAATGCTTCGCGAGCGTAGGCCGGCTGGGCATACGGCAGCCCGGCGATGTAGACAGGGCCGTGCGCATCCTCCAACACAATCGGATCGGTGCGCGGGTGGCACAGCACATGCAGGCCCTGGCGCTGCAGGATACTAGAGCCGAAGTCGAGGCGGTCGGGGCTGTCGTGGTTGCCAGCAATCATGATGACGGGCAGGTCGGCGTCGATGACGAGCCGCGAGAGGGTTTCGTCGAGCACATCTACCGCGTCAGAGGGCGGTACAGCGCGATCGTAGATGTCGCCCGCCACGATGATGGCGTCGGGTTCGTACGTCTGGGCGGCGGCAACAAACTGGTCAAGCACATCGGACTGGTCTTCGGTGAGGTGCTTTTTGTGGAGCAGGCGGCCCAGGTGCCAGTCGGCGGTGTGGAGGAAGCGCATGGTTACGTGTGGAGGTTTGGAAGAGCGGACGGGAGGGTTTGGATTGGACGGTTCCCCATACTTGTGAAGCTATGCGTCGTTGCATACATTTTGGGATTCCTACCCCCGCAGCACCGTGCGCACATGCAGGGTTCCCCCTCCGCGCAAGTGAGCGCACTGGGCGAGGAACAGTTCGGCGGTAGCCACCGCATCGGTGAGGGCATCGTGCGCCGGGTAGGCGGGGAGTCCGAAGTGCTGACGCAGTGCAGGGAGCCGCAGGGTATGGTCGGAGGCCGAACGGCTGCCGCGCTCCATCAGGCGGCGGCCCAGTGCCACCGTGTCTACCACCGGAATGAGCAGCGGTGCCCCGTACAGTCGCTGACACGCTGCATTCAAAAAGCGGGTTTCGACCGGTGCGTGGTGGGCAATCAGGATGGAGGTGGGGAGCGTCTCAAGTAACGCAGCGAGAGCCTCCTGCAGGGGGATGGCTTCGTTCAGTGTGTTGTCCACAATGCCGTGGACGGTCGCGCTTTCGGCAACGGAGCCGCTGATCTCGACGTAGTGCCGCTGGGCGTGTTGCAATCGCACCCGCTCGTTCTCTACCGGCACCCATCCCATCGACACGATCTGATCAGATTGCGGGTCGAGGCCGGTCAGTTCCAGGTCTACCGCCACAAAACGCGCCTTGGTCACCGGATCACCCAGCGCAGGGAGCGGGGCGTTGAAGACATCGCGCAGCGGAGAGTCTGCCAGACCCCGACGATGCCACCAGCGGCGCAGCGATAAACCAAACGAATGAGCCATAGAGACACGTTGCTATGCTGAACTTATACCAAATCTGGTTGCAGGCTTGTGGTGTTACTCAGGGCAAAGACCCGGATTTACTTCGTCAGTCGGCCTTTGGCCTCGTGTGAGGATGGACGTTTTTCTCGCTTATCCATTTACATCTCCAGGCATGCACACCATAACTAAGCACGCGGGGTTGGTATTAAACAATCTGTTTGGGATATTTAGCCCTGTTTCGACACTTTGTTGCTCTGCTTGCCAGGGCTGCTGCCTGCTGCTGTGCTTGTGGGGTACCTGCCTGTTCTGGATCCTGGATCGCGCTCGCAGGCTCGCTTGCCTGTCCTGAACTCGATTCAGGATCCATGCTGCGAGGGAGCGCCGAAGCGTACGCGTTGAGCACCAACCATCCGAACCAAGGCCTGCTTCGATAGCCTGTTGATGTGCTTGTGGGGCGCCTGCCCGTTCTGGATCCTGGATCGCGCTCGCAGGCTCGCTTGCCTGTCCTGAACTCGATTCAGGATCTGGATGACGTTCGAGGGGGGGCGTTCGAGTTGAAAGGGGGCTTCGTCTCCCAGCACCATCTTCCCGACACGTCATCCTGAACTTGATTCAGGATCCATTGTGCAAGAGGTACCGAGCATCCAAGTCCAGCACCCACCCTCCAAATCACATTGAGCCATGCCGCGTCCGGGATACGTGTACATCTTGGCCAGCCGCCGGAACGGAACGCTGTACATTGGCGTCACCAGCGCGTTGAAACAGCGTGTATGGCGGCACCGGCAAGGTGTGGAAGGAGGCTTCACTGCCCGCTACGGGGTAACGCGGTTGGTCTATTACGAAGTGTACGATGACATCCAGACAGCGATTGAACGCGAGAAGCAACTCAAGGCTTGGCGACGTGCCTGGAAGATTGAACTGATCGAGACGGAAAATCCAACGTGGGATGACCTCTACGCCACGATTTAGGGCGCTTCGTGCTTTCAAGGCTGCTATCTGTTCTGGATCCTGGATCGCGCTCGCAGGCTCGCTTGCCTGTCCTGAACTTGATTCAGGATCCATGCTGCGAGTGCCAACCAACCCCTCAAACTCAGCATGCAGCCCCTGAATCAAGGCCTGCATTGAACGATGGACCGCCGGAGGGTATTACCGAATAAAGTGCGTCTGGTAGCGGCGCTCCAGGGCCGATTGCATGCGGCTGGCCACCTTGAACGCATCCTTCAGGTGGCGTTGCTCAAAGTCAGACAGCGCATCGGGAGCCACGTAGTTGTCGGGTATGTCGCCGCGCTTGAGTTGATTCACCTGGTGGCGCATCCGTACCGAAGCGATAAACGAAAAGGCGTCGTGCAGGTTGTCGGCATCCGAATCGGCAAAGGTGCTGCTGGCGCCTAGCGCGTCGAGGCGCTCCAGGGTGTTGACCGCGGGCAGGCCCCGCTGCAGCGTGTGAATGCGTGCCAGATCGATGATAGGCACCAGTCCGTTCAGCTTCAGGTCGAGCGTTTTGGTTTCGCCGCCGTGGCGCTCCAGCACAAACTGCCGAAAAAAGCCGAGCGGTGGGGTGTGCTCCAGGGCGTTAACGGTGAGGCTGGCCAGAAAGATGGACTGGTCGGGCGCGCGGTTGAGCACGTAGCGGTGCAGGGCGTGCCCCAACTCCACGGCTCCGGCTACCGGACGCCAGTCGAAGAAGATGCTGGCATGCATCAAGGCTTTGGGATGCGGCTCGTCCATCCAGTCGCGAAAGTAGCGGCGCCACGTAGACACGGGCTGCCGCCATCGGTCGTTTGTGGCCATCACGTCGCCGGGGCAGTGCACGAATCCGCAGGCGTCGAGGCCGTCGCACACAAAGGTGGCCAGTTGCTCAAAGTACGGACCGTGCTGAAGAGGGTCGTACTCATCGGAAATCACCAGGGCGTTGTCTTGGTCGGAGTGGATCGACATTTCGTGGCGGGCCTGCGAGCCCAGCGCCATCCAGGCGAACGGCAGCGGGGGCTGTCCGAGGACGTCATATGCCAGTTCGATGAGCCGCTTCGTGATGGCATCCGCCACGGTGGTGATAGCCCGGCTTACATCGGAGGGCTGGGCCGTGGTGGCACTCAGGTGTTCCATCAGCAGCGGGAGGCGCTCGGCCACGCTGGCGAGCCCCTCAACGGAGTGTTGCTTCCACACATCCCCCACGAGATACACCGGATGGTCGGCCTCCATGCGGATGAGGTCGGTGGTGGTAATCATGCCCCGCACGGTGTCGCCTTCCATCACGGGCAGGTGGTGCACGTTGTGGCGACTCATCTCCAGCAGCGCCTCGAAGGCGTAGGCATCCGGCCCAATCGTGATGGGGTCCTTCGTCATGATGCCCAAGCACGGTGTCTCCGGTGAGCGCCCCTCTGCCAGCACACGGGTGCGCAGGTCGCGGTCGGTGATGATGCCCAGCGTTGAATTGGAGTCGGTCCGCTCGACAATCAACGAGGATACCCGCGCCTGAGCCATCTGCTGGGCAGCTTCGCGGATGGTGGCGTCAGGGCGAATCGTGACGGGCTTGCGCGTGATGAGTCGATGCACCGGAGTGGTGAGGGTTTGCTTGCCTTGCTCTTGCTTCACTGCATCGCGCAGCCGATCGGCATAGGCCCGGTTGAAGAACCGATCGAACGCCGGGTGGGCATTGCGCAGGGTGTCGAAGACATCTGCCGAGAAGGTGTACAGCAGCGTATCCTCAATGGCGGTGGCGCGTCGTTGGGCCGGAGATCCGGTAAGAAGCGACGGGTAGCCGAAGAAGTCGCGCACATCCATGCGTGCGACCAAGCGGTCGGACTCGTCGTGCAGCTCGACGGCGCCTGAGCGAATCAGATAGAGGGTGTCGGAATCGGCTCCAAGAGGCAGCACTACGGTGCCGCTGGGCACATAGCGAATTTCGATATGGTGAGCCGCTGTGCGCTGTGCTTCTTCAGGCAACAGATCAAAGGGCGGCGTCTCGCGCACAAAGCGCAGTACTTCGGTGACTTCAACCGGCGGGGTGGACATGACGTGCTCGGGGAATGGGCTATACACAACGATGCAGTACGCCTGCACTTAAGTAACGGCATGTGCAGGTTTCTTTTTTACGGTAGTGGTTCAATGTTAAATGATTGCCTGTGGTTTACATCATCGCAATCTGCTCAAACCCCCTCTGTCTGCCGACATCTCCCCCTTGGCCAAGGGGGAGAAACCCGTAGGGAGAGGGGGTTCGAAGAAGAGAGAGCTGCTGCATTCAATTGCTTTATCATTTAGCGTCTATCCACTACCTTTTTTTCGTTGCTGATGGCCTTGTAGCAGAATACGCCGTCCTGACCTCCCCCATTCTCTTACGCTGTTCGGTGTTTCCCCCTTCGCGAAGGGGGAAATGTCGCGTAGCGACAAAGGGGGATGGGCGTCCACAAAGATAACGGAAAACTTGCACACCGCGTTAAGTAGCTCAATAAAACTATGTTTACACCTTGTCATCGCGAGGAAGGAGCTCTGCGACTGACGTGGCGCTGTGAGCGCTAGCGAACGAGTACTCCTGGGGTGCGATCTCATGCCTCGACCTGGGCGGTGCCGCCTAGTTCGATAGCACAAGATTGCGTCGCTACGCTCGCAATGACATAATCAAAGATACTTTTGCGAGTCTACTTAACATACAAACCACGCACGACCGATGCACAGGCGTTGACGCTTCGCGGTCTGCCCTGTATATTGCCAGTACGTTACAAAAAAAGCGCTTCCAACCACCCACACGACCCGCTGTCTATGGCTGTTTCTTCTGATACGCCCTCCATTCGCGCGCCACGCGGCACCGACCTGCACTGCAAGGGCTGGCCGCAAGAGGCGGCGCTCCGTATGCTGATGAACAACCTGGATCCGGAGGTGGCTGAAAATCCGGATGAGCTGGTCGTGTATGGCGGGGCTGGCAAGGCTGCGCGTAACTGGGACTGCTATCACGCCATTGTGCAGACGTTACAGCGGCTGGAAGGCGATGAAACGCTTCTCGTGCAGAGTGGCAAGCCGGTGGGTGTTTTCCAGACGCATGCCGATGCCCCGCGCGTGCTCATCGCCAACGCGCATCTGGTGCCGCGCTGGGCGACATGGGACGAATTCCGTCGGCTGGATGCGATGGGGCTGACCATGTACGGACAAATGACTGCCGGGTCGTGGATCTACATTGGCACGCAGGGCATCGTGCAGGGCACGTTCGAGACGTTCGCTGAATGTGCGCGTCAGCACTTTGGAGGCACGCTTTCGGGGCGCCTCGTTGTAACGGCTGGACTTGGCGGGATGGGCGGCGCACAGCCGCTGGCCGCCACAATGAACGGGGCCGCCTTCCTAGGCGTCGAGGTGGATCCGGCCCGCATCCAACGACGCGTAGACACCGGCTACTGCGACCGCATGGTCACCGATCTGGATGAGGCGCTGGATCTGGTGCTGCAGGCGAAAGCCGAGGGCGAACCGCTCTCGGTGGGGCTGGTGGGCAATATCGCTGAGGTGCTGCCCGAACTGGTGCGTCGCGACGTGGTGCCCGATGTCTTGACCGACCAGACCTCGGCCCATGACCTGCGCACCGGATACATTCCAGCGGGATATGCGCTGGAAGAGGCGGCTACTCTGCGCGAATCTGACCCGGAGGGCTACGAGACGGCGGTCCTCGATTCCATGCAGACCCACGTGCGCGCCATGCTCGATCTGCAGGAGAAAGGCGCCGTGGCTTTTGACTATGGCAACAACCTGCGCGGACAGGTGGCCGACCATCGGGGCATGGACGAAGCCTTCGACATGCCCGGCTTCGTACCGGCGTTCATCCGTCCGCTCTTCTGCCGCGGCTCCGGACCATTTCGGTGGGCGGCGCTCTCCGGCAATCCCAACGACATCGCTGTTACCGATCAGGCCGTGCTGGATACGTTTCCGCACAACGACGCGCTACACCGGTGGATTCACAAGGCGCAAGAACAGGTGGCCTTTCAGGGCCTCCCGGCACGCATCTGCTGGCTCGAATACGGCGAGCGGGCCGAGTTGGGTGCTCGCTTCAACTGGCTCGTGGAGCAAGGCAAGGTGGATGCGCCACTCGTCATTGGTCGCGACCATCTGGATACCGGATCAGTGGCCTCGCCCAACCGCGAGACCGAAAACATGAAAGACGGCTCGGATGCCATTGCCGACTGGCCGCTTCTGAACGCGCTGCTCAATACCGCCAGTGGCGCCACTTGGGTGTCCATTCATCACGGCGGCGGGGTGGGCATCGGATATTCCATCCACAGCGGCATGGTGTGCGTGGCCGACGGCACCGAAGACGCCGCCCGTCGCCTGGAGCGCGTGCTTACCGCCGATCCGGGATCGGGCGTGATGCGGCATGCCGATGCCGGCTACGAAACCGCCATCGAAACTGCCAACGAACGCGGCATCGATCTGCCCATGATCGAGCGAAACGACTAATCCCGACTGTACGGCGCTGCTGTTGCATCCATCTGAAATACAAACGGTTCATGACCGACGATCCTGTCTCCATTCCGACCCTGCACCGTGATCTGAACGATCGCCTTGCGGCGCTCCGCACCACGGCTCCCGACGTAACCGCGTCGCGTGAGCGGGTTGAGGCTGCGTTGCAAACAGACGACGCCCACTACGGCATCAACACCGGATTTGGCGCGCTGGCACAAAAACAAATCGAATCCGACCAGCTTGAACAGCTGCAACGTAATCTGCTGTTGAGCCATGCCGTGGGGGTGGGCGACCTCATCCCCAAGCCCATCACCCGGCTGATGTTACAGCTAAAAATCCACGCGCTGGGGATGGGCTATTCCGGCATCTCCATGCCCACTTTTGAGCGGTTGCTGGATTTTGCGGAGCACGACCTGGTGCCTGCTGTGCCCAGCCGGGGCAGCGTGGGCGCTTCGGGCGATCTGGCGCCCCTGGCCCACCTGTCGCTTCCGCTCCTTGGCTACGGCGCCTTCTGGAACGCTGACGGCACTGATACGCGTCCGGCCCGCGACGTGCTCAATGAACACGACCTCGATCCCATCGCCCTGCAGCCCAAAGACGGCCTCGCGCTCATCAACGGCACGCAGCAGATGGGAGCCTACGCGGCGCGCATTCTGCATGCTGCACACCGCCTCGTCAAAATGGCAGATCTGATCGCTGCGATGAGCCTGGAGGCGCTGCAAGGAAGCATCAAACCATTCGATGCACGCGTGCAGCAGGTGCGTCCGCATCCCGGACAGATTGCCGTAGCGCAGAACGTACGGTTGCTGTTGCAAGAGAGCGAGATCCTGGAGTCGCATCGCAACTGCGGCAAGGTGCAAGATCCGTACTGTCTGCGATGCGTGCCGCAGGTGCATGGGGCCAGTCGCGATGCGCTTCGCCACGCCACCGAAGTTGTCGAGCGCGAGATCAACAGTGTCACCGATAACCCGCTGGTCTTTGAGAATGGCGATATTGTGAGCGCCGGTAACTTCCACGGACAACCGCTGGCGCTAGCACTTGATTACACGGCTATTGCGCTGGCCGAGCTGGCCAGTATTTCAGAGCGCCGCACGTATCTGCTGCTGGAAGGGCACGACGGCCTCCCCAAACTCCTTATGGAAGACACCGGCATCAACTCCGGATTCATGATTCCGCAGTATACCGCCGCGGCCCTCGTATCGGAGAACAAAAGCCTGTGTCACCCCGCCGCCGTCGATTCTATTCCCACCAGCCTGGGGCAGGAAGATCACGTGAGCATGGGAAGCGTCGGCGCGGTGCAGGCGCTGCAGGTGCTCAACAACGTCGAACATGTGCTTGCTATCGAACTGCTTACCGCCGCCCAGGCACTGGACTTCCGCAAGCCGCTGCGTCCCGGACGTGGCGTGGAGGCGGCGCACAAACAGATTCGCACGGCCATTCCGCATCGCACCAAAGATCACATGTTTGAACCCGACATGGAACGCGCCCGGTCGTTCATCGAATCGTCGAATCTGCTTGACACCGTTGCCACCACCTGCGCCCCCCTCACCTGACTCCACACGCTGTCCATTCTATGCCTACACTCACCAACATCGGCACGCTTGCTCGCTGTACCCCTGCAGGCGGACAAGACGCGCTCCACGAAATCCACGACGCAGCGCTCACCTGGACCGACGATACCATCACCTGGGTCGGTCCGGCTGCTGAATGTCCCCCAGAGCAGGCCACCGAGCCTGTGATCGATGCCGAGGGCGCGCTGGTTATTCCGGGTCTGGTGGATGCGCATACCCACCTGGCGTTTGGCGGCTGGCGGGCCGATGAGTTCGCACAGCGCCTTCGGGGTGTACCTTACCTCGATATTGCCGAACAGGGCGGCGGCATTTTGAGCACCATGCGGGCTACGCGCGCAGCCTCCGAAGATGATCTGCTGAGACGCTGCGAAGCGTTCCTTTCCGAGATGGCCCAGTTGGGCGTAACGACCGTTGAGTGCAAGTCGGGCTACGGACTGAATGTAGAGGCCGAATCCAAAACATTGCGCGTGTACGAACGGCTTCGCGAGCGCGTCCCGCAGACGCTGATTTCGACATTTCTGGGCGCTCATACCATTCCGCCAGAGTACGAGGACGACCGCGCAGAATACATTGCGCTGCTCACGGATACGCTCATCCCCACCGTAGCGGAGAACAACTGGGCCGCATTTTGTGATGTGTTTGTGGAGCAGGGCGCTTTTACGCCGGACGAGGCGCGCACCATCTGCGAGGCGGGGCGGGCCCATGGACTGCAGCCCAAACTGCACGCCGACCAGTTGAGCGACACTGGCGGCGGAGCGCTGGCTGCCGAGTTAGACGCTGCCTCTGCCGATCATCTGGAGCACGTGTCGGCCTCCAGCATTGCCGCGATGGCTGATGCCGATGTGGTGGCCGTGAGCCTCCCGCTGGCTACGCTCTACCTGAACGAATCCCCCCTTCCGGCGCGTGCGCTCATTGAAGCCGGTGTGCCTGTGGCGGTCGCCACCGATTTCAATCCGGGCAGCGCCCCCAGCTACCATCTGCCGTTTGCCATGACGCTCGCCTGTACACTGCAGCGCATGACACCTGCCGAGGTGCTGAAAGGCACCACCGCCTATGCGGCCCAGTCCATCGGGTGCCTCGACACGCTTGGCTCGCTCGACCCCGGCAAGCGCGCTGATTTCGTGCTTGTAGACGCCCCCTCCGTCAACCACTGGATGTATCACCTGCGCGCCAATGCCGCTATCGCCACGTACATCGGCGGCACGCGCGTGGCGTCGTAGTGTGTTCGTATTGTGCACGTTCATCTGCACGCCCCTTCATTCTGATACAACACTATGCCCGACGATCCACGTATTCGCGATCTCCTCCAACGCGGCACGACCGATCCGAAGCATGCTCGGGCCGTGCTCATTGGCTTCCCTTCGGATGAAGGCGTTCGGCGCAATGGCGGACGCCCCGGTGCCTCCGAAGCGCCTACAGCGATTCGTAATGCTTTGTACAGTATGACCGCTGATCCTCGCGTTCCGGCGATGGCACGTTTCTGGGAAGAGATGGTGGATGGGGGCAATGTCTCGTGCACCGGCGATGTGGAAGCCGATCAGCAGGCGTTGGCGCGTCGCCTGGCCCCGCACCTTCGCCGAGGATGCATCCCGATCATCCTGGGCGGCGGCCATGAAACTGCGTTCGGCCACTTTCTGGGCTATGTGGAGGCCGAGCAGTCGGTAGGCATCACAAACTGGGATGCCCATCCCGACGTGCGTCCGCTCCGCGATGGGCAGGCCCACTCCGGATCCCCCTTTCGGCAGGCGCTTACGCACCCGGATGAACGATGCACGGGGTATGCGGTGTTTGGCTTGCAGCCCCACAGCACCGCTCGCGCTCACCTCGACTACGTGCAACGGCACAATGCCACTGTTGTGTGGAACGATGCCCTTACAACGGCTCGCATCAACGCGCACTACGACGCCGTTTCCGCCCCGCAGATGGTGACGTTCGACTTGGATGCCGTCGATCAGGGAGCGGCCCCGGGAGTGAGTGCGCCCGCTGTAAACGGGATGCCGTCGCGTCTATGGTTGCATGCGGCCTATCGCGCTGGACGCTGCCCACACGTGCGTTCTATGGACATCGTTGAGCACATTCCCCGCTTCGATGCCGATCACCGCACCGCCCGGCTGGCTGCCTACACGATCTGGCAATTCGTCCGCGGCCTTGTGCAACGAGAGGCACCTGAATCATGGGGTAAATCATGAACTACCAACGCACATAGTCATCCCGACCAAGGCGCCCCAGCGCCGCAGAGCCGGGATATCCCCTGACAACGTAGCTTGACCACTGACCCCGCACAGCCCAAACTTTGACCTCTGCCAGACCACTACTGTTCTGTCACACGTGATTGTTTGGGTACGGGAACCGTGCTAAACTCTGTGCCCCAACCCCCTCCAAAAAATCTGTCATGGTGAGCGCAGCCGAACCATCTCCCCGACGCTCAGCAGGTTCTGATCGATCGAGCGGCCCTGCTCATTTCGGGGGAGATCTTTATTCGCTACGCTCATCAGTCGCTTCGCTCGTGTCAGGACTCTGCGTCTCCTAGGCGGAGCCGCTCCGCTCAAGATGACAACATTTAAATGGGGGGTGCAACCCGAAGATTGACCTGTGACGGAGTACTAAGTGACCTCAACAATGGTTTTGGGGATTGCCGGACGGATTCCCCTCCATCCTACCCTTCCTCCCCGAGGAGGAAGGAACTGTGGAAGACGTTCAACAAGTCCCCCTCAGAGGAGGGGGATTTAGGGGGGAGGGATGACGTAACATCATATAGATAAAACACTTATGTGCAGTGTGGCGCCGTATGAATGAGTGCCAGCCGGCGCGTCCCGGTCGAAATCGCCGCATACCCAAAAACGTTATATGAACGTACTTACTGCTGTGTCACACCTGAAAGTTAAGGTCCGAAATTGTCATCGCAAGGAGGGAGCCCTGCGACTGACGCGGCGCTGGGCGTAGCCCAAGTACTCCTGGGGTGCGATCTCATGCCGTTGATTGGGCGGCTGCATCCGGTTTGATAGCATGAGATTGCGTCGCTGCGCTCGCAATGACAAGATTGTGAGTTGTTCTCGGTACGTTGGGGGGCACATGCGTTACTCGAAGATTGACCTCTGCCAGACCACTACACGCCAGGAATGAGTACATTGAGCGGTTTCCCCTTTGCGCCGCGATACACCTGGAAGTCCGAATCAGTCGTAAAGATGGTTGGGTCTGCTCGATGCTCTGCCATTTGTACAAGGCAGGCATCGGCAAAGGACATGGGTTGGTCGGCGTAGGTGTCCATGAGTTCGTGGATGTGTCCGGCGTGCGAGGTGTAGGAGAATGGCACGGCTACGGCACCGCGTTCGAGAAAACGGATGAGCTGTTGGGTCCCTCGGGGCACATGCTCCAGCAGGTGGAAGGCTTCCGAGAGCACGGCCTCACATGCATAGAGGGGGGTAGTGAGGTGGGCCATCTGCGTCTTAGTCCAGACATGGTGCTGATCCTGCCGATCAAAGAAGGCTACAAGCGGACCGGTGTCAATGAGCACCTCAGTCTTTGCCATAATCCTCCATGTATTTAGGATTGGTGGAGAGATCACTGGGGCCTTCCACAGAGCCGCATAGGTCCTGTGCAAGCTCTAACACCGACCCCGGTTGCGGCTCAATGGCATCCGTGTCCTTATCCGCCTCTGCGGCAAGTTCGCGCTCGACTGCGGCGAGCACGGCCTCCTTCTGGGTGCTCCCCTTGCGCTCGGCCAGGCGTTTGATCTTCGCCTTCTGCTCCGGTGTAAGGCGCATCTTGAATGATTCGGTGGCGTGCTGGGGCATGATCAGGCTCATCGGGACTGACTAAAAATACGTGTGTTGCTTGTATCTTCACACGCGTGTCTTGTTGCAACGGATGCGACCCACATACACGGTATCAAGCTGCCCCGTACTTCAGTGTCAGGTGCGCCTGCCCGGCGTGGTAGGCGGTATGCGTGATGACGCGGGCGAGTGCCTCCTGCAGCGGTAGCGTGCCAAAGTCAGCCGTCACCTCACGGGTCCAGGCCTCCTCGTCTTGCGTAGCGATGACATCCCGCAGTTCGCGTCCACTGCGCTCCAGAAGCGCGCGTACGTCCTCCGCCGAGCCAAACTGCTGTCGCTTTCCGGCATTTGGACCGATAGTCTGGGCTTTCACCTCGATGTCGCGCCCGAAGATGTTCTTCGCAAAGAGGAGTTCCACTTCGCCGATGTGCTGTAGCGTCCACGCGAGCGTGTTTGCATCATCATGCAGGCGGTTGGCCAGGTCGTCATCGTCGATGTCGTCGAGCCATGTGGTGAGGCGCGTGCGCCCCTGCGTGTACATGGCTACGTAGCGTTCGGTAAGTGCATCCATGAGAGTCATTGTTCAGATTGAAGAGCAGGATGGAAGGTTAGCAGCATCCACCGCCGGGCGTGCAGCGCGGCGCGCCATCGCCGGAGGAACCGCTGGAGATCATGACGGCTCCGATGCGGCGCTGCACCTCGTCTGAGTCGCACTTCGGGCATGTGGCATCAAGGCCATCGTCGTATTCGGCGATCGTGGCTTTCAATACAAAGTCGTGCTCGCAGTTCGTGCAGCGATACTGGTAGTTAGGCATAGTGTGTGCTATGTGTCAGATGATTCGAATGGTGCGTTTCAACAAAACCTGGCGCCGAGAAATACCCAAACACGTAGGGACACCGTGCGCCGTGTCCCTACGTGATTCGTATGCTGCGGCGATTTGGTCAGGTCACGCGTGGGCCGTGGCCACGCCGATGCGTCCGGCGGCCAGGTCGCGCAGACGATCGGGGCCTGTGGGCTCATTGGGCATCCATGGCGCCAGGGCGATGCGTTCGGCATGCTCGTTCTGCACCGTCTCGATCTGCGACATCTCCGAATGGGCGCGCTCTACGAGCAGCGGATCTGTCGGACCGGCAGCGGCGAGGCTCTGGTTCACAATCCATGCATAGGGCGTGATACCGGCGCGCTCCAGGTCGTCTTGTAGCTGCTTCGCCTCCAGCACCGGCGTCGTCTCCGGCAGCGTTACGAGCAGCATCTTCGTGTATTCCGGGTCCTGCAGGCGCATCAGCGGCGTGGTGATCTGACTCTCGTCCACGTTTGAGGTGCGCAGCACTTCGCGGTGATAGGAGCCGGTCGTATCCAGTAGAAGCAGCGTGTGACCAGTCGGGGCCGTATCCACCACCACAAACTGCCGCCTGGCTTTGCTCACAACCCGCGAGAAGGCGCGGAAAACGGCGACCTCTTGCGTGCAGGGGGAGCGCAGATCTTCTTCGAGCAGCTCGCGCTCTTCCGGATCCAGGTTCTTGCCCTTCGTTTCCAGCACACGCTGGCGGTACTGCTCGGTGGCTTCATTCGGATCGATCGCTTCGACGGTGAGGGTGGGCAGGCTGTCGCCAATCGCGTCGTGGATGTGGGCCGCCGGGTCGGTCGTGGTCAGCAGTACGTCTTCGCCCCGCTCGGCCAGCTCCACCGCCACCGCAGCGGCAATCGTGGTCTTGCCCACACCGCCTTTGCCCATGGTCATGATGAGCCCGTGCCCGTCGTCGGCAAATCCGCCTACGAGGTCGTGTACGTTTGGCAGGTCGACGTTCGGGGCGCGTTCAGGGCCTTCGGTGGTTGCTGCGGGCGTTGCATCATCATCGAGCAGCGTGCGCAGCGCATTCAGTCCGACCAGGTTGTGGCCTTTCAGCGGCACGATGTCGCGCGGAAGGTCGGAGAGGGCGTCGGGCATGGCGTCGAACGCGGCGTCGGCACGCTGCTGCATGGCAGCCGCCAGGGGATCGCTCGGGTCCTGCGCCTGAAAGACGCCGTTCACCACCAGCTGCTGGTTGGCAATGCCCAGGTCGCGCAGCTCGCTGCTTGAGCGGGCCGCCTCTTTGAGGGCCGAGCGCTCCGGACGCGCTACGAGCACCAGCGTGGTGCGGTCGCCGTCGTTGAGGGCATCCACCGCCTCGGTGTAGCGATCCTGCTGCGCCTCCAACCCGGACACCGGACCCAGGCACGACGCGCCTTCGGGATTATCCTCGATGAAGTTGCTCCACGCCGCTGGAAGCTCCAAGAGGCGCAGCGTGTGGCCGGTGGGCGCGGTGTCGAACACGATATGATCGTACGGAGCCGTGGCTTCCGAATCCGCCAGAAACTGCGTGAACTTGTCAAACGCGGCAATCTCGGTGGTACAGGCCCCGGAGAGCTGCTCCTCGACCTGCGCGACCGTTTCGTCGGGCAGCACACCCATCATGGGTTCGATGACGCGCTCGCGGTAGGCCGTGGCAGCCGCTTCCGGATCGATGTTGATGGCCGACAGATTCGGCACGGTGTCTACAGAGGCCACGTCGGGACCTACCGGCGCTTCGAGCACCTGCTCCAGGTTCGATGCCGGGTCGGTGCTAATGAGCAGCACATTGTGTCCGGCATCAGCCAGATGCACGGCAGAGGCACAGGCCAGCGACGTTTTGCCTACGCCGCCTTTGCCGGTAAAGAAGAGATGACGCGTAGGGGTGTTTAGGTAGGATAGCATATCAGCACAGGGGAGTAGGTTCAGGGAGATGCGACGCGTAACGGGGCGTCTGTAGAGGAGCGATCATGCAGGCGTAAGGCCAACAAGTTGGGTCAGCGCTTCCTTAGAAGGGTAATCACCCTTGTGGACGATCTCGCCGTCCAGAATGAGGAGTGGAAGCACGTCTTGTCCTTCGCTCATGAGGGCGTCGTACACGATCTGTGTATCCATGAACGCTTCGGGGGTGGTGCTCGGGTTGTAGCGCGTGACCTCTACGCCGTGGCGCCGCAGCCAGCGCAGGGCGCCGGAGAAGTTCACAAGCGTATCGTCGGTTTCGGGTCCGCACACGCCGGTAGAGCAGCACATGGGGGGATCGTATACGTTGAGTTCAGGCATATCGGGTTGCTCTTGGATTCGGGGAGTGGATGGTGATTTTGTGCCTTGCACAGTGATGCTGAAGAGTCCGCTTTCGGCAAACGCTGCGCGGTCGGTCTCCGAGAGATTATCGGGGAGGGCTTTGTCCGGAATATCAATGCGACGCCGCGTATGCATGGCTACGTCGTCGAACCCGGCGTTGGTGATGTGGGCGAGATAATCGGCTTCGTCGAGCGCCCCGGCTACGCATCCCGCATACAGTTCTGCCGAACGCTGAATGGGATCCGGGAGCGTCCCCTCCGATACGATATCAGACACGGTAAAGTGGCCGCCGGGCTTTAGGATGCGGTGGATCTCCGCGAAGGCACGCGCTTTGTCGGGCACCAGATTCAGCACGCAGTTGGAGAGCACCACATCGGCGGTTCCAGCCTCCAGCGGAATGTCCTCGATATCGCCTTCGAGGAACGATACGTTGTCGAATCCGAGCTGCTCGGCGTTTGCCGTGGCTTTGGCGACCATCTCAGGGGCAAAATCCACGCCGATGACGCGTCCCGTGTCGCCCACAATGCGGCGCGCCACGAACGCATCGAGTCCGGCCCCCGAGCCCAGATCCACGACGCTCTGCCCGGGTTGCAGCCCCGCGTGTTCGGTCGGTACGCCGCAGCCGAGCTGGAGATCGGCCTCGGCCACGTAGCCGTCAACGGTGTCGTAGGCATCGCCGATCATGTCGGTTATATCGCTATCGGAATCGCAGCACGATGTGCCGCATCCGCTGATGGTACCCTCGGCAAGCGACCCGTATTTAGCGCGCACGGCTTCACGGATCTCGTCGTTGGAGGTATTCATGGCTTGAGCGCATTTAATTTCGTTAATCGACGATATACGATATTAAAATATATAGTCTTTGGTTTCTCATCGCAAGTACATTCATAAACCATTCACCGCAATTATACGATGAATGGGGTGCAGGCTGTTCGACGTGTGTTTTACAGATTGCCAGTCAGGTACATAATCAGAATGACGACGATCACCAGCCCGAGGAGGCCGCCCACTCCGGCAATCCCACCGCTTCCGCGCCGGTAGCCAAGACCGCCTCCAATTACTACGAGAACCAGAAAAACGACGAGAATCAACACGAGCGGACTCATAGCCGTCTGCGTTTAGTGGATAGGTATGCGAAAGAAAACCGCTCCCCCGATTGCGAGGCCGGGGGAGCCATTCGTTAGAAGGTGTAGTCCGCCTTCTCGGCAAGCTCGTCCAACTGTTTCTGGACCGCTTCTCGCTTCTCTCCTGTTTGCTTCTGAAGGTACCCTTCGAGGCGTTCGCGTTTGCCCTCGAACTGATCCATCTCATCTCCGGTCAGGTCGCCCCATTTTTCCTGAACGTATCCCTTAAACTGCTTCCAGGTCCCTTCTGCCTGCTGCATCTGGGCGCTGTTTTTTCCTTTTGAGCGAGCCATGATATAATTCGTTGGTTGGTGCGTAGGTCATGTGGTGCGATCAGAGGAAAGAACCCGCGTAAGTGAGCTATCCCCTCGTTCTGCGATTCTTCCGACAGGGCGCAAATCTGAATAGTTGTCGTTCGGATGCAACCATATGTCGGCCCTCCCAATGTGCATCAAACAGCGCGTAGATGCCTCCCATGTATAGAGCGCTTGGCGGTAAGGGAATGGTATGATGTAGGGGTATGCAATGGAGGAGACGTGCTTAGTTAGGGACGGTCTCTCCCCGCAAATAGGGCGACAGATGGGACAGCTTCCTCTCACCCCACAAACGCCCCATCGTCGGTCGGGGTGAGGTGGCCCAGCGTGGCCAGGGTGTCGAGGAGGTCGCGGACATTGGCGCGGGGGGCGCGGTGGAAGTGCCGCGCCACTTGCTCGGGCGTGAGCGGGTCGCCGGTCTGTTCGACGACCTGACGCACCAGCTGCGCCCGCTCGGCCAGTGTGCCGGGCCACGGCAGCGGCTCGACGGGGGCGCCATCGCCGCTGAGCTCGATCTCCAGATCCAGCGCGGCCTGCGTGCTGGCGTCGGGGTCCTGGTAGGCGGGGCGCAGGTAGCGGATGTGCCCTTGCTCTTCTTCAGCACGCCGCTCGGCGTTCAGGTCCACCAGGCGCTGCAGGATCGCATCCTCCGACAGGTCGGCGGGCCAACCGTAGGCCTCGGCGACGGCGGCGTCGAGATCGTCGTGCAGTTCTTTGAGGAGGCCCACCAGCCCTTGTTCGTGGATCTGCCGCTCGTCCTCAGTCAGCGTGTCGCCGGCGCGCTCCTTTTCGAGCACGTTGTAGAGCCCGGTCATGGTGAGGCCGTCGTGCGCCGCCAGCCGCTCTTTGCGATGCCGATCCAACTGCTCGCCCAGTTCGCGGATGCGCGCTTTCTGCGCCTCGCTCGCCGCCGGAAAGGGGAAGGGATCGAAGCACTGGGTTTTTACATACACAGGATCGTTTCCAACTCCCAATCTTCCGCCAGCAGCCAACGACCAAAGAACATGGATACGACTGGATAGGACCCCAAGGTGGAAAGCGTCGCTGAGTGTGATTGCAACCAGCTTCTTATCTGGCAAAATCGCTGAGTCGAGGAACTGGAAGAAACGATGCTTAGCCACCTCAGGTGTGGCGATATATCTCTCTATATCTTCGAAAGCTGGTCGCAGTGTGCTAATAGGCTCGCCGAATATCCACCAGTTTTCTCGACGGGACTTTCTTCTATTCTGTTCGCGTTCAGGTTTCACATGCTCCTTGACATGCTGATATACAGCCGGAAAACGGTTCCGCACCTCCTCAGCCTCCAAACCATATAGATCAATTACCATCACATCACGGGACTCTTGTGCCAAGTCTCGGCCATTACGATAAGGTCTAATGTGGTTCTCCAAGCCATCAACCGCTCCCAGCCCAAGTGCATGCGCTTCTTCTTTTTCAACAATGAATCCTGATCCGGCAAGCATTACCCCAACACCGCTGATGTCTTCATTCGCCTCCAACGGCTCCGCCCCCGCGACATCCGCCCCAATCGTCAAGTCCGGCAGGATATTGCCGATGCGTTCATCCAGCTCCACATCCCAGTGAATGCCGGTGGACTGCTCCTCGCGCGTTACGGTTTGCAGCGTGCCTTTCTGGTCGGTTACCGCGCCCACGGTCATCGCAATGCGCACGTCCGACCCATCGGCGGAGGCGACCCACGGATGATCGGGGATCGCAAAGACCAGGCTCACCGGCGGACTGGCCTTGATCTCTTTCTCCATCACCTTCCGGTTAAAGGTCTGCCGGATGCTGTTGGTGGTAATCAGCCCGAAGCGCTCCGCACTCGCATCCCACCCATCCAGCTTGCCACGTACGGCTCTGGCGGCCTTGTACCACCAGAACATCACGAAATCGGCGCTTTGGCGTACTTTGCGATAATACGCATCGCGTAGCGCTTCGGTGTAGCCATCGCCCAGCGCCTCCCGCACATCTTTAGCGCCGATAAACGGCGGATTGCCCACAATAAAATCGACTTCAGGCCAGGGGGCGGGGCGCGGGTTGGTGTAGTCGTAGACCGGCTCCTGCGCGTCGGGATCGGGCACCATCTCGCCGGTGGTGGGGTCTTCCTTGTAGGTGCGGCGGTCCCACCGCGTCACGGGCGTGCCGTCGTCGGTGATGCGGGGCTCCTTTTCGTCGTAGGCGAGCACCGCATCCTGATGGCGGATGTTGTTGTAGCTTTTCAGGATGGGCGCGTCGAGGCGCTCGGCATCGCCATAGGTGCGAAAGTGCCACTGCAGATAGCCAATCCAGAGCACCACATCGGCAATGGCGGCAGCGCGGGGGTTCACCTCCAGCCCCAGGAGCTGCTCGGGCGAAACGCGGTAGCCGCCCGTCATGTCGAGCGATTGCTGTCCGGCATAGTCGTGCAGCACGTCGAGCACCTCAGCTTCGAGGCGTTTCAGATGCTCCAGCGTCACGTACAGAAAGTTGCCCGATCCGCAGGCGGGGTCCAGGATGCGCACCGAGCAGAGGCGGCGGTGAAACTGCACGATCTGATCGCGGGCCTTGGCTTCTTTGCCGTCGGCCTCCATGGCTACAGCAGCGGTTTGCGCAGCCTCGAACTCCGATCGCAGCGGCGCAATGACGGTGGGCACGACCAGCCGCTCCACGTAAGCCCGCGGCGTAAAGTGCGCGCCCAGCTTATGACGCTCGCGGGGATCGAGGGCACGTTCGAGGAGGGTGCCGAAGATGGCAGGCTCGACTTCGGACCAGTCGGCGAGGGCAGCGTCAATCAGGAGTTCGAGCTGGGCCTCCGAGACGGGCAGGGCCTCCGCATCCGCAAACAGTTGGCCGTTAAAGCGCCGGATGGTGGACTGGAAGCTGGGTTCGAATCCGCCCTCGTCCATGGTCATCCACAGATGCTCCAGCGCCTGCGGGAAGGTGTCGAGGTGGCCGCGGTACTGGTTCATCATGTCGTGGAAGCGGCGTTCGGGCAAGAGCCCCACGTCTTCAGCGAACATGGTAAAGAGGCAGCGCATCAAGAAGCCCGACACGCGGTCGGCGGCGTAGCCATCGGCTTCGAGCGAGGCAGCGACCTGTGCCAGGTTCTGTGCGAGGTTCACGGTGACTTCGGTGGCGCGGCGCGTGGGGTCGAGCGTGAGCGGCTCGGTAAAGATGCGCCGCAGCCGCTCCTGAATATCGGGGTCGGCCAGATCCTGCAGGTGGATGCGGTAGCGCTGCTGATCGGGAAACGGGACGTAGTTTTTGCCCTGCCGGGCGAAGTCGGAGTAGACGTCGATGCAGTGGCCCACGTCCACCGTCAGCAGAAACGGCGGCCAGCCGTCGCGGTCGGGCAGGCCCTTGGCATAGCGGAACGCCTGATTTTTGGCGCGGGTCATGGCGCGCTCCCAGTGGCGGGTGCCGCGGCGGGCGGTGCCCAGCTTGCGGATGGGCTCGCGCACGCCCAGTTGCTCGGCCTCGGTGGGCGTGGGAGCATCGCTGCCCTGCTTGGCTTCGAGTACAAAGCAGCCGCGCTTGTACAGGTCGATGAAGCCGTGCGAGCGGGTGCGGTCGTGGGCGTACTGCACGCGTCGCTCAAAGACATAGTCGTTGGTGCGCGTGGTGTCGGAGGCCGGGTCGGGGCGGGGCACCTCCAGCACATCGCACAGCTCGCTCAGGAAGAGCTGGTAGTTGGCCCGCTCGGAGCCGCCGGAGGCCAACCAGCGCTCGATGAATTGGGAGATGTCCATAGAGTAAACAAGCGACAGGCAACGAAAGAGTAGACAATTCTCCTATTCGATCGGGACGCAGGAGTTCGCCCGTGGGGATGCGTATCGGGAGACGGGGTGTGTGGTGAAACGTTCGTTTAAGTATCTACCCACCACGCCCATAATATAAAGCGTTGCAGACAGATGAATCCATTCCTATTCTGTCCCTACTGTTCTGTCAAAGGTCAAAGCTTGGGTTGCAACGCACCCTGTTTTAATGTTGTCATCTTGAGCGGAGCAACTGCGTCTAGCAGGTGCGGAGTCTGACACGAGCGCAGCGACTGACGAACGCAGTGAGTAACAATCTCCCTCGAAATGAGCAGGGCCGCTCGATCGTACAGCGTCTGCTGAGCCCCGAACAGCCCTGGAAGCGTCACAGCACGCTGTGACGTTACGAGACCTTTCACCTGAACCTACGCCTTCCTTGCGGTTAGGAGACGTACCATGACAGGTTTTGAGGGAGGTGGGGCGTAGAGTTTGACATGATCCTCCCGCCATAACATTCAGGTGTCACAGAGAACTACGGTACATGCACGGTGAGCCGTGCGCCTACGCCAACAACCATTGTATTAAACTCCGTTTCGACGCCCACCCGGCTGATGAGCGTAACGTGCAGCTGACTGTTCTCACCCCGGCTGATAACGGGCGTACGCACAAAGAGGCGTCCGCCTGCGGTGCGCTGCTGAAACGATTCGGCATTGGCATCGCCTACGTACTCGCCGAGCTGTAGGCGCAGCCGCTGCCAGTAGGCGCCCAGGCTCACGCCCCACCCGTGGTCGGCAGAAGGGTGCAGCAGACGGCGCTGCGCGATGAACTCGTAGTTTTTCGTGATCAGCGGAGTGTGGCTCGCTGTGAAGAAATAAGGACCGGCCACGCGCACCGTCGCATTCAGGTCGCCCAGCACGCCCCCTATGCCCAGCGAAAGCCGGTCGGACACGTCGGCCGCGAGCCCCACGCCTCCGCTCCACAGCCCGAGCGGATTGAACGCATCGGGGGTGCCCTCGTCTGACGCCTCGGCCCCGAAGACTTGCTGCACCACGTGCCGCTCGTAGCGACTGGAGGTCACGTAATGCGTGTTCAGGATCTCAACGTTATCAACGATCTCGCGCAAGGGCGGACGGGGGGACGCGCGACGCTCATCGGGGTTGACGGACGCGGTGCGCATCATAAGCTGCTCGCTGGTGGGCTCCGAGAGCGCGCAGCCGCCAAGCACGAGGCCGAGTCCCAGACAGAGGAGAGCGCTGCGTATCCCCCTGAATGGTTTCTGGATCAACAGTAACATACAGCGAGCGGGCATTGCAGATCGGACGTATGCAAATATCAAGACGCTGCCAATATAGCGCCGCGCCGCCTTCCACGCAACTTACCGTCCCGCCTCCGAAATAGGACGAGCTCGACTACAAACACCCGCCGATTGATTCGCAGCGGATTGTGCCGATGATGTTTGGCAATCCTATTCGTTAGGGATTAGGTAATCCAAAGCGTCTGTTTTATCTTCGTGTATTCTGTAATTTGGAGAGCATGCTCGTTCTATGAAGTAGAATTGATGGGATAACTGCTCGCCCAAATAGGTGTGATGGTCGGGCAACTCAGCTTTCGCTTCTGAAAACCGATCATCTTGATTTATGTCTGTGAGCCAGTCGATCAGGTTGAAAGCAGCCTGCTGCTCGCGGTCCAGGTCGCAAGTATGCTCGCTAGGCTGCAGTGCACGATCTTCCGAAAAGAGGTAGATGACAAGGGGCGCTGTTTCTGCTTCTTGAGTAGCATTCAGAAACTGGTGTGCCCAGGCTATACCAGAGCCCGATCCTGAATGGTCAGCAAACACGGGAATCCGCTCAAACGAAGAACCAGGCAGAGCCATTCTGAAATACTTTGTTTCGTATTGAGACGGCAGCGCAAATCTTCCGTACGGGTCCGTTTCTGTCTTTGGCTCTCCCGCCTCAAACCAGACCTGGGCACCGGCAACCGGCTCAAACGATTGTGCATCCAGCACTATCCCCTCCGCAGGAGGATTTTGATACACCTCGGTCCGGATCATGCACCCTGCTACGAACAGTGCTAAAATCAGGAAGGAGGATAGCTTAACGATTCGCGTATTCAAATGGGTGCTCCTCTCTGATCTATGATAAGTGGTAGGTATGTGTTTAGCGACTTGCTCCCAGATCGCCGGGGAGGCAAGCGGTCCCCGGCTATGGGTTTGACTCACGTCGTTCCGTTCCTTAGCCCGGGATCAGGAGCGAAGCGGATATCCCGGGCGGCCATCTATCACGGGCTACGCGCAAGATAAAGGGCCGGATCCGGGTTTTTGCGCATCAGCAGGGGCCTTGACGCGAGGAGAGGAGGAGCCGATGAGGCCAACCAAGCGGATTCTCACGTTTCACCCACCACCACCGGCACGGTCGTAAACGAGTACGTCTCCAGCCCTTCGCCCTCTTGCTCGTACTCTACGGTGAACTGCATGGCGGTGGGGACTGGCGGAACGTCGTTGAGAACAAAAAGCAGCACGTCAACCGGACGTGGAGTGCGTTCCAAAAAGTCGGTGAGGGGCTCCCGTTCGTAGGGCATCCCGGGCCCGTTTCGGCGCCCAGCGATGTCGAACAGGCCAGCAAGATTCTCGCCGGCCGGGTAGGCGTTACCAAGATCCGTATCGCTGTAGATCCGGATATCTTGGATCGTGGCGTCGTACTCCGGAATCGGTGGCGAGCAGGCGTGGGCGGCAGGAATCAGTTGAACTGACGGAATCTCTCGGGATTCAGGCGACGCGGCGGCGTACAGCTCGCCCTCCAATTGGAGCCGAAGCCCCAGTTCGCCAGCTGCCAGCGTATCATCCTCAATCTCATCCAGATCGAACTCGAATCCAAACGTAGCATCCGGGTCCACCTTGAACGCGGCGCCGGAAAAGCCCGTCGTTCGGACCTCGCTCTTGAACGGGCCACAGTCGTCTGTCATGTCGCATCCGCCAAGCACAACAAGAACGCTCAGCAGCAGAAGGGGAAGTAGGCGATTCATAGATATATGTTGCTGGATTGCGAAGACGGTCAGGTGAGGAGGCTTCTGTCAGAAGGTATTTGCTACAGCCTCAGGAGGCAGTGCTTTCCATAGAAGAGTTAAGAGTGCTGCCGCGTGCACGGTGCCAACGCATGTTACAGACCGATCTGATCCAACAGTGACGGCCAGAAATTGCGTGGCGACTCAGACAACGGAATGCGTGCCGTAATCTGCCAGTGTCCGAGGTCCTCAAAAAGGGGGGTATGTGCAGAGGCCGTCCACGACCGATTAAGCGTTACGTAGTAGAGGTCCACGCCCCATCCAAGTGTGGTGTACTGGCGTCCACCAAGCGCTTCGGATTCATGGAAGCGCCCGGCTTGCAGCGATAAGATATCGTAGACGTTGACCTGTGCCCCAAGATGGTGCGTAATCTGTTCGCCCAGAGAGGCCTGTTCATCGCTTGTAGCAGACGTCGTGAACGCGGGTTGTGCGCTCCAGGTTTGAATGAGCGAAGCGAAGGGGCCGTACAGATCCCCGTTTTCGTCATAGGCCTGCATGTCCTTAGAGAGTGCGCCAAAGACATCTACCGAGAGCGGCGAGCGATTGGCCCATCCGATCGGAAGGGCGTAGCCTACTGCAGCGCCTGTACGTAGCCGCGTGGGAAGCGGCTCTTCTGGCGGAGCTCCTGGAATGCCATCATCGGGCGTATTAGCATGCGGACCAAAATCAGTGAGCGATGCGCCCCAAGACGTGTGGAGCGTACCTTCTGCAACGGCGAACGAACGGGTGTAGTGCGCTCCCAGATCGACCGATACGCCGCGCCGTGAAGAGGCCGGCTCACCATCAACGTCAAGCCGTTGTCCAGAGATAGCCTCATACAAGATGTTTACGCCTGCGCCTACACGCCACCGATCTGAAAGATTGTACGCCGCAGACAGTGTGTGGGCCGTCTGGATGTTGTCTCTATCTTGGATCGATCCTGCGTCAAATCGGCGGTACTGGTAGGCGCCGGCCCACCGTCCATGCTGTGCCTCGATATACGGATTGGTGGTCCACGTCGACCCAAATGGCCAATCGGAACTAGGCAGGGGGCCGTTTCCACCCAGCGATACATTACTGCCTACTCGCACCTGATCGGGCGTCCCGAAAGTGGCCGGGTTGATGCGTGCTGCCCCGGGATATCCGTGTGCGGCAACGGTGGCCTCTCCCAACGCACGGAGCGCCGGATGAGGATGGATTTCCTGAGACTGGAACGCGGGCGTTAGGCGCTGAAACTCAGCGCCGGACACTTGCGCTGTTGTCTCCAGCGGAATAGCAATGAGAAGCCCGACAAAGAAGAGGAAAACTCGATAAGTAGAGATAGAAGAGTGTGAGCAATGATGTAAGAACCGGTTGTTTAAGAATGATTTATCTATACGACGCGAGACGCCCCAAGAAAGTAACGTGAAAGTTCTGGCTGTCTTGGTGGGGATGGCTCCGATGTGTTCTTATCCGGCTAAAAAGCAATTCCCATAACGACACTGAAGGCATTGTTGCGGACCGATCGAGACATATCGGAACCAAAGGAGTCCGTAAAGTCGATGTCGTAGCGGCTTTCGATGAACAGGCGTGTTGGGAGTTGATTCGTTTCCATTCCAATACCTATCGCTCCCCCAAATACCGTCGATTCGTAGAGACCAGCAATCTCGCTTTCAACAGTGCCCTCTGAGAACTCAAAGGCTCCACTGTTGCGACCCACCAAAATATCAAGTCGATGCCCGTACAGGGCATAGATAGAGAGTGGAGTTGTGTTGTATTTGAACTTAGCCAGGAGTGGCATCGTCAGGTAGTCAAGTCGCGTTGTAGCATCACGGCGGGCCACCTTGTTGCCGTCTGGATCTATTTCTGACGTAGACTCCACAAACCCCCGCTGTGTGTATCCAATCTCGCCCCGAACAGAGAGAAATGGAAGGATCCGTTTCTCGGCAAACGCGGATGCTTCCCACCCGGAGCGCCGGTCAAAATCGAAGTGGTTCATGTTATCGTCTGCGCTGGCTGCTGTGAGCCCTCCCTTCACGCCAACCCCATCGAGCCACTGTGCGTGGCTTGACAAAGGGAGGAGCAGCATCGCTAAAACGAACAGAAACGGGGTGATGTGTGGCATAGTCATGACGGGACAAGGGCTGAGGTGACAGGGCCGGAGCGGAAAGTTGCAGGCTGACGAGCAACGGTCAATATCCGTGCTGCTCCCTTCAATCGCAAGTTGCCGCCCCTTCACCCAGTCCAAAGTCCCGAATCACAAATCCCCGACCATCCTACGGATGCAACCGCCCAAGTGTACGTGGGAAGGGAATCGCCTCGCGCACATGCTCGCGGCCGCAGATCCACGACACCACGCGCTCCAGCCCCAGTCCAAATCCGCTGTGCGGCACCGCGCCGAACGTGCGCAGGTCCAGGTACCAGTCGAATGCTTCTTCCGGCAGCCCGTGCGCGTCGATCTGCTCGCGCAGGAAGTCCAGGTCGGTGGCCCGCTCGCCGCCGCCCACGATCTCGCCATAGCCCTCGGGGGCAAGCACATCCATGCCCAGCGCCAGGCGGTCGTCGTGCGGATCGCGCTTCATGTAGAAGGCCTTGATCTTCGCCGGAAAGCGATGCACGATAATCGGACGGTCGAAGTGCCACGTCAGCACCGTTTCGTCGCTCCCGCCAAAATCGGAACCCCACTCGAAGGTCTGCGCCGACTCTTTCCAGTCGGGCAGGTTGCGTAGCTCCTCTTCGATCTCGTTGATGCGCTTGTTGATCTCAATCTCGCGTGCGTCGATCTGGCGCTTGATGTGCTTCTTCGCCTGGCCGCGCCGCTTCTGATTTTCCTCGCGTTCCGTCTCCAACTCTGCCTGCTCCTCGTGCAGCCCGTCAATGCGCGCATCGATCAGCTCCGCCGTTGATTCGCTCCGCAACAGCTCTACTGCTTCATCATAGCTAATGCGCGGAAACGGTGTCTCAACGCGTTGCAGAGCCGTGGTATCCCGCTCCAGAGCCTCCAGTTCGCGCTCGCAGTGCTGCAGCACATCCTGCACAATATGAGTTACGAAGCGCTCAGCCAGCGTCATGTTCATGTCCAGATCGTAGAACGCCATCTCCGGCTCGATCATCCAGAACTCCGTAAGATGCCGACGCGTCTTGGACTTCTCGGCGCGGAAGGTCGGCCCAAACGTGTAGACCTTGCCGAACGCCATCGCCATCGCCTCGCCGTGCAGTTGGCCGCTCTGCGTGAGGTAGGCCGACTCGTCGTCGAAGTAATCCAGCTCAAACAGGGTGGAGGTGCCCTCTACCGCGTTGCCCGTCAGCACCGGCGCATCCGTCTGGATAAAGCCGCGCTCTTGAAAGAACCGGTGTACGGCCTGCTGAATCTGGTTGCGGATGCGCAGCACGGCCCACTGCGACTCGCTGCGCAGCCACAGATGGCGGCGGTTCATCAGGAAATCGATGCCGTGCTCTTTCGGCGTGATCGGGTAGTCATCCGAATCGCCGATCGTTTCCACCGCATCCACCTGAATTTCGTAGCCTCCCGGAGCCCGGTCGTCGGCCGACACCGTGCCTGTAATCGACAGCGCTGTCTCCTGGTTGGCCGCGTCCGCTGCGGCCCAGCTTTGCTCGTCCACATCGCCTTCGCTTACCACACATTGCACGTAGCCGGATCCATCGCGCAGGATCAAGAAGTACAGACTTTTAGATCCGCGTTTGTTGTGGAGCCATCCCTTCAGTGTAACGGTGTCGCCGTCGTGGTCGGGCAGGTTGTTGATGCGAACGTAGTCTTCAATGGGAGCTTCGGTTGGAGCAGCGTCGTCGGCCATGAACAGCAAAGTGAAACGTGAAACGGGCAAATGAACAGGTGGCATTACGCACCGGTGCCATGATACACGATGGAGTGTGGAGGTTCCAGGATCGGATTGGGATGAACCGATGGATTCTTGATGGCCTATTGGTTAGGTTTGGATAACGAATCTGAATGTATGAATACCCCTTCCTTTTGCTATGCGCATGCTGTTTGGTACTCGATTCGTGGTCTTGTTGCTCATATCCGGAGCAGTTCTGCTTCTCGGAGGATGCGACACGGTAGAGGGGCCTGAAGGACCCGAAGGGCCGCCCGGAAGTGTTGATGTTACCGTGATAAACCTTGTTTTGGATGGTGATGCCTTCACACGCGATGACAACAACGATACCTTCACGCTCCTTTTTCGTGAGTTCACCATTCCCGAGCTCACCCCGGCGATCGCGAATCAGGGCGTGGTGAATGCCTATCTACGTCTTGATGGATCGGACTTCTGGAACCCGCTTCCCATCAGCAATCCCATCCGATACTACGACTATATTTTTGCTCCCGAGATTTTTGACGTGGCTGTGCTCTTTGACGAGGTGCTCAGCGACGACGAAGAGGAGTTTGAGCGTTCGCTCATTGATAATGCGGATCTGCGTATTGTGCTTATTCCGAGCGAAACAGCCAGCACGTTCAATCTGACGCAATCCACTGTGCAAACGTTGTCGCTATCCGAGCTAGACGAGCACCTCGACGGTGCGCTGCAGGGGGCTGACGGGCTGTAATTATGCCTGTGCGGATGCCGTCCCTCCGAACCCTCACCACCGGTCGTTGTGGTGATCGGGGCGGAGGTGGCGGTAGGTGGGCGTAAAGCGCAGGCGGACGCCCGTAATCCCATCTGGGCCAACGCCCAGCGCTACGTCAAGATAGGTGACATCCCGAAACCGAGGGGCAATGCGCATGCCCACATGGGCGCTCAGTCGCAGGGGCACCGTGGTAGAGGGGGCCGGCGTGCGTTCGGTTGTTGCCTCCAGGGCAAACTGCTCCGTCACATCATTGTAGACCGCCCCAGCATGGCCGCCGATGTATGGCTCTACCGTAAGTAGATTGCCCGGCGTTGCTGCCAGCACGCGGTATCGCGCCCCCAGCAGGACCCGGTCGCGCGCCAGAAAGCGCCCGCGAGCTACACCCGGCATCCGAAAGGCATCCAAATCGGACAGGTAGGGTGGCGGGATGGGCGCATCGTTGGTGCTGCGTACCATGCGGGCATTGGCGGTCAGGTCTACAACGTGGCCCTCGGCAAGGGAGAGGTGCCCGGCCAAGTCCGCCTCGTAGCTCCAAAAGTTCGAACTGTTGCCCACATCCAGATAGTGCCCCACCATCACGTGGGCCAGCACGCCGCTGCGGGGTCCCTGCTCGCGTTCGCGGGTATCGAACGCGAGTCCAAGCTGCGGACGTACGCCCGTCATGCTGCGCGTTTGCATCGACCCGTCGGATGCTCGGCCAAACGACTGCAGATACGCCTGGCTTTGCGCATCCATGCGGTCAAACGCGTCGGTATCGTCATTGCGCTGGTCGTAGATGCGGTCGTGCACCACATGCAACTGGGCGTGCAGACGCAGCCGCGACGTGCCAAACGGAAGGTAGCGCCCGCGCATCCCCCCACGCAACTGAGTGCGATGCAGCGACAGGCGCGTGTCGGCTTCCGGAAACGGCCCAACGCCATAGAACCAGCCGCGCCGTGTGTGAAAAACGCGGCCCTCCAGCACGGTGAACCCCAGAATGCGATGGCCCCACTGCGGCGCCCATGCCACCGTACCCACCTGCTGATGCCAGTTCGGCACCGCGGTAACGAGTCCGCGACTGCGTGATGGACCCAGGTTATGCACCGACAGCCCCAGGCCCAGCCCGATGCCTGTGCGCGGGCCCCACACCGTGGCCGGATACGCACGCGGGTTTACCCAGGTCGGTCGATCGCGCTCGGTCCGTTGTTCAGGGGCGGCCCCCTGCTCCTGCTCTTGCGCAGCCGCCGGACCAACTGCTCCGATACAGGCCATCCAAAGAACACCGATCAATACACTTACGCCAAACGTCCAAACACGAGGCACAGGCATCACCATACTTATTCAAAAAACGGGGACCTCCGTGCAGCCCCGCAAAGAGGGCGCGACGCATGAGGCCGCCGCAAAATCTGACGCAGGGCCTGCACAAAAGGAGGCGCCTTCCTATACTACAGCACTGCACGTACAGTATCTGTGTTAATCCCATCAAAAGCGAACCGCCCATGCGTGTTCTACTTATCGGAAGCGGAGGCCGTGAACATGCGCTGGCCCGCGCCCTCTCGGCCCGTCCGTCATGCGAAGCCGTCTTTACCGCGCCCGGCAATCCGGGCACCGCTGCCTGTGGCACCAACCTGGACTGCGATCCCGCCGATCATGACGCCGTACAGGATGCTGTCGAAGCACACGGCATCGACTACACCATCATCGGACCCGAGGCACCGCTTGTGGCCGGACTTGCCGATCATCTGCGCGCACACGACCACCCCGTCATGGGGCCCAGCGCCGCCGCGGCTCGTCTTGAAGGCAGCAAAGCCTTTGCCAAAGCCTTCATGCAGGAGCACGGCATCCCCACCGCGGCCTTTCGCACGTTCAGTGCCGACGAATCCGACGCAGCACATGCCTACTTAAACGACCATCCCGTACCCGTTGTCGTGAAAGCCAGCGGACTGGCGGGCGGCAAAGGCGCACTCGTGTGCACCACCCGCGAAGAGGCCCACGACGCCCTCGACCGCATCGTGGACGACCGCGACTTCGGCGCTGCTGGCGACCAGGTTGTGATCGAAGCGTTCATGGAGGGCAAAGAAGCCAGCGTGTTCGTCCTTACCGATGGCGACCGCTACGTAGTCTGCCCCCCCTCACAAGACCACAAAGCCATTGGCGAAGGCGGCACCGGTCCCAACACCGGCGGCATGGGTGCCTATGCTCCCACCCCGCTTGTCGATGGCGGCACCCTCACCACCGTATGCCGCACCATCGTTGAGCCCACGCTCAAGGGCCTTTCCGATGTGGGCACTCCCTACCAGGGCGTGCTGTACGTGGGACTCATGCTCACCGACGAGGGCCCCAAAGTGGTGGAGTACAACTGCCGCTGGGGCGATCCCGAGGCGCAGGTGGTGCTGCCCCTGCTCGACACCGATCCCGTCGCTACGTTTCAAGCCGTGGCCGAAGGCACCCTCGCCGGCATCCAACTGCGTGCCCGTGCCGCCTCCTGCGTTGGCGTCGTGCTGGCCTCGCAGGGCTACCCCCACGACTACGACACCGGCGTTCCCATTGACGGCATTGGCCTGGCCGAGCAGATTCCCGGTGTACACGTCATCCACGCCGGCACCCGCCGCACCCCCAGCGGCACGCTCGTCACCGATGGCGGGCGCGTCCTCTGCGTAGTAGCCACCGCCCCGGATCTTGCCACCGCCGTGGAGCGTGCCTACGACGGGGCCGATGCCATCCAGTTCGAGGGCAAAACCCTGCGTCGAGACATCGCCCAGAGTGGCCTCCAACACCCCGCGTAACCGGACCGCACCCTCCCATGCATGTCGGCATAGTCCTGATTATTAGATGGATACGCAGCATATCCCTTCGTAGCAAGCAGGCTGCCCTATGGAGCCTGTTGCTGCTAACATGCACGGGGTTGTCGTCGCATGTAGGGGCATCGTCGCCTCCTACGGACCCCGCCCCGCCGGACACCCTGCACATCGATCCAGCCTCCGTTGACACGCTGGCGTCGTTTGAGGCACCTGCTGCCCTGCACCGCGATCCGCGGGGGCGTCTGTACGTGCTCGAATCGGATCGGCATCGCTTTCACGTTCTGAATCCACAGGGCGAGCCGCTGCACACTATCGGCGGACGCGGCAGCCGCACCGGACAGTTTGACCGTCCGCAGGGCCTCGACCCAACCAACGGTCAGGTGCTGCTTGTCGCTGATACCGGCAACGGACGTATCCAGCGGTTTGATGACACGGGGCGTCACCTCGAAACGCTACCCATCTCTCACCGCGATGAGTCGCTACGCAGCACCTTTCAAACCGGGCGTGACGAATGGGCCTCGCAGGGAACGGGGCGTCCGCATGCCGTACGCACGGGGACATCCGGCGGACTGGTGGTGCTCGAATCCGATGCCCGTGCGATCTGGTACCTCGACGACCGCCGCCGCACCATTCGCCGCCTGACGCCCTTCGACGTTCCCTTTGACGATTGGACCCCTCACGCGCTTGCCCGCAGTGCCGAGCGCGAGTTCTGGATCGTTGATGAAGCTGCCCCCC
Source organism: Natronotalea proteinilytica (assembly GCF_055379935.1). Classification (NCBI taxonomy): domain Bacteria; kingdom Pseudomonadati; phylum Rhodothermota; class Rhodothermia; order Rhodothermales; family Salisaetaceae; genus Natronotalea; species Natronotalea proteinilytica. The sequence continues at coordinate 1,690,176 of NZ_AP043947.1, forward strand.
ATCTGCTCATCACCGACGCTTTTGGTAGCCGTGTGGCGCAGCGCACCCTGACCGAAGACCACGCCCCGCACGATGTGTTTGCCACCGGACGCGCTGTGGGGCTGGTGTATGCGCACCATCTAGCACTATACGATGCGGCGCGGTATGCAAAGCAGCAACACATCACCTGGCCCGCCGCGCATCCTCCAGTGCGTGCGGCCACCGCTTCGCGCACCGGTCTCTACCTGCTCGTAGGCTCACACCTGCTCTACACCCCCCGCTCGCAATGACATTTTGGTAGTGGATAGACGCTACTACTGTGTCACACGTGCTTGTTAGGGTCCAAACTTGTCATCGCGAGGAGGGAGCCCTGCGACTGACGCGGCGATCTCATGCCCCCTTCGCTGCATAGCGGTGCAGCACGCTACGATGTTGCACTAACCGACTGTACGCAAATGCCTTCTGTACCCCCGCCTGGACTCGAACCAGGATTTCAAGCTTAGGAGGCTTGTGTTCTATCCACTTGAACTACAGGGGCTGTTGCAAAATTGCCACGGTATCAACGGAACGCCGGTCTGTAGGTTGCCCGTACTTTTAAATGCAGTCTCACGGTTCCTCATTGAAGCGTCCTATACCCTATGGCCTCCTCCACATCCTGGCTTCGCCGCGCCGGATTTGCCGCTGCCGGACTGGCCGGCGCCGCGCTAACGACTCGGCTCTACCATCGTCAGCTTCCGCCGCCCACGGCTCTCCCCCCGGCATTGAATGCGACATCTCGCATCATCGAAGGCGAAACTGGACGTATCCACCTGTACCATCGTCCGGGAACCGGGCGTCCGCTGGTGCTGCTTCACAGCCTTAACGCCGTAGCCTCGCCCATGGAGGTCCGACCGATCTTCGAGCGGTTTGCTACTGCTACGAATCGCCCCCTCTATGCGGTTGACTGGCCCGGATTTGGGCGCTCCGATCGGCCCAACTACCGGTATACGCCAGACATCTACCACGATGCGCTGTACGCAGTGCTCAATACGGTGGTGCGCGAGGAGCCCGCTGATCTGGTCGCCTGTTCCATTGGATGCGAGTTTGCGGCCTCCGTAGCGCTACAGGCTGCTCCGCTCGTGCACCGCTGCGTGTTCATTGCCCCCACCGGCCTCTCGGCTAATCGCGGTCCCTCGCCGTTTGGTCGCCTCGCCGTCAAAACGGCAGCCACCCTCGGCGCCTTCACTGCTCCCTACTTCTGGCTCACTCGTCCCCAGTCGCTACGCCGCTACCTGTCTACCCAGGTCTTTCTGGACGCTATCCCCGAGGCACTCATTCGATACGGAGCGCATACCGCGCGTATCCACGGAGCCCCATACGCGCCCCGCTATTTCGTGGATGGATCGCTCTTCCAGCGCAAGGTGGATACCGAAGTGTACGCGCGCTTGTACCGCCCCACGCTCCTGCTCACCCCGCAAACGCCCGACCCGACGGTACAGCGCTTCGACCGGCTGCCCGCGTTGCTCGACGCCAATCCCGATGCGCTAAGCCACGCCGAGGTACCCGGCGGCCTGCTGCCACAGTGGGAGCGCCCCACCTCCACCCTTAACGCGATCACGGCCTTCTTGAAACCATCCCCCCACGCATGATTGATATTGACCGCGTACGCGCCGACACGCCCGGATGTACCGACATTCTGCATTTCAACAATGCGGGTAGCGCGCTGCCACCAGAGTCGGTTCTTACCGCTCAAACCAATCACCTGAAGCAGGAAGCTCGGTTTGGCGGATACGAAGCTGCCGATCGGGCAGCCGACCGGCTCGATCAGACGTACACCGCCATCGCCCGCATGCTCGGGGCTGATCCCGAGGAAATTGCGATTGTTGAAAACGCCACGCGCGCCTGGGACATGGCGTTCTATGCGCTTGACCTAGAGCCGGGGGATCGCATTCTGACGACTGCTGCCTCGTATGCAAGCAACTACATTGCGATGCTACAGCGTGCCGAAGAGACCGGTGCAGTTGTCGAGGTGGTACCCAGCGACGCCTCCGGCCAAATCGCCACCGATGCCCTGCGCGAGCAGATCGACGACCGCACGGCGCTGATCGCTCTTACGCATATCCCCACGAACGGCGGACTCATCAATCCGGCTGCTGAGGTGGGCGCTATTGCGCAAGATGCTGGAGTGCCGTTTCTTCTGGATGCCTGTCAGTCGGCTGGGCAGTTGCCGCTGGATGTGGAGACGCTCGGCTGCACCATGCTATCGGCTACTGGACGCAAGTTCGTGCGGGGGCCGCGGGGCACGGGGTTTCTGTACGTGCAGCGCGACTGGATCGAGCGCCTCACGCCGCCGCTACTCGACCTACACGCCGCTACGCTCACTGGCCCCGACGCCTACCGTATCCGCTCGGATGCACGCCGCTTCGAAACGTGGGAGGGGTATGTCGCTGGTAAGATTGGGTTAGGGGTGGCGGTGGAGTATGCGCTGGATGTGGGGCTGGAGGCGATTGCCACGCGGGTGCAGCGGCTGGCGAAGCAACTGCGCACGGCGCTGGCAGAGGTGCATGGCGCCACGGTGTACGACCTGGGCGTACGCAAAAGCGGCATCGTGACGTTCAGCATTGACGGGTGGGCGCCCAACAAAGTCAAGCATCGATTGCGTACCGAGGGGATGCACGTTTCTGTGAGTCCGCGCACATCGACCCTGCTGGATGCCGACGCCCGCAACCTGCCCGATCTGGTGCGCGCCTCGGTGCACTATTACAACACTGAACAAGAAATCGAGCGCTTTGTGGCCACCCTCCAACAGCGCTTCCCAGCTCAGGTCAATCGATAAACTGGAGCATTCTGATTCCTGGGGGGATAAGCAAGTAGGGAGTCGATGGGCGCTAAGTGCTCTCGTGGCGATGCTCCGCGTCGCCACGCTTGACTGGACGCTCCAGCGTCCGCAACAACCCGCCTCCCCCACCAACGCCGCTGCTCCTTTCCGATAGGGTTATCGTGTAGTGGTAAAGCATCAAATGTCAGGGCGGCCATTCAACAAAGGCTAAAACGTAGCGGTGAGTTGCACCTGAAACGTGTGGATGGTCGGGGCATCGGCGGGGGCACGCCCGTTGTAACGGAGGGAGCCTTGCAGCAGTGATGAAAACACATATCGGCCCTGCAGCCCCCACAGATATGATGTGCCCGGACCGCGTCCGTCTGTGAGCTCGAACAGCGCAAGGCCCTGCGCCTCCCCTGTCAGATCCACATGGGCAAGCTCCGCATTGGCAGTAAGTTGCATCTGTCGGGCGCGGCTCCAGCCCACCTCGACGGGCATCCGCCATACCTGCGCCTGCCGGTTGGCCCGGCGGTCGGTTTTTTGCGCCCACGACGGACGCCCCTGCACGTGCCAGTGGTCGGTCAGGTCAACGCGTAGGCTGGGCCGCGTGCGCCATGTGCGAATGTTATATGTGCGGGACCCAAACGCTTCGCTATCGGCCCGGTCGCGCTCGGTGGAGCCGCGTAGCCGCACCTCCCATGCTCGGGTCGGACGCCAGCGTGCTTCGGCAGCAAATTCTTCCCGCTTTCGCTCTTCGCCGCCTGCGGCCCGCTCGTTAAGCTGCCGCTCTTGCGTCCACTCCAACTCACCTCCCGCACGGGAGCGTCGCGGAAACAGCTCCAGCGTTTGCTGAATCCGCAGGCGCCCGTCGACGGTTGTGCCGCGTTGCCGGTAGCGCGACGGATCGAGCAGGTACACGCGCAGCAGATCGGGCGATTCAGTTTTTTCCTGAATGCTGATCTCGGAGCGGCTCCGCATCGTTGCGAAGGCGCGGAGCAGGTGCGATTCGGCATCGGCCCATACCCGTTCGGGATCCAGCTGGAGGCGCCACCGCGTATCTACGCGGGCCACGGGGATCAGCGAGTCTGACGGCACAAACGAGCGAATGTATTCGCCTTCGCCGGGGGTGGTTTCGGGCACGAACTCGTCTAGCTGCGGCGTACGGTCCTCGCCTTGGCCGGTCCAGACGTATTCGCCCAGTTCAGGCCCTACACGGATAAACGTCTCCTGCAGCGTGGGGGTGCGCTCGGTGCGCCCCTCATAATCGACCTGTAGGTCCATCGCCCGGTCAAAGGCGGCGGTGTTCAGCACGCCGCTCACCAGAATCGTCTCGCTATCGGCGGCGTCGCGGTTGAGGCGAAAAAAGTCGCGCACGCTGCGGGTTCGGTAGGCGGCTCGCAACTGGCCCGATGTGCGTCTGGATCCGCTGTACGCGGCCTTGGCTTCGGCCTGCCATGCTCGGGCAGATGGAGCCAGGTCGCCTTCGGCGCCCTCTCGCTCTACACGCAGCCCCCCACTGGTTTGCAGGGTCCAGGCGCTGGTTTCGTAGTGCAGACGCGGCGTAAGCTCCCAGAGCTGAAACGAGGCATCGGCCAGCGAGTCGGTAGCGGTGGGGCGCTGCGAACGCCGTTCAAAACGCGCCTCAAGCTCGGGCTGCCACGCGGTGTCAGAGGCATAGGCGAGCCGTCCGGTTTGGCGGATCCAGCGGCCTCGCTCGGCTGCTCGTTCGCTCCGAATCCATTCGCCGCTGTAGCGTGCCTGCAGTCCATCGGTCGGACGATAGCGCCCGGTCGTTTCCCAGCGGGTGCTCTCGAACGCCTCTCCGATGGTGAGGCGTCCCCATCCGGCGCTGATTTCGCTGGAGGCGGTAGGCGACCATCCGGCGGTGATTTCATCGGCAGCCTCGCGGGCCTGTCCGCGTAGCTCCTGGGGCAGCGTGGTGCCGGTGCGATCCAGATTCCAGCGCCGGTTGAACTCGACCGAGCGCCCCCGTTCAAACGGCTCAAATGCCGCTGCCCGCACGTCGCGCTCCCAGGCGGCCTCAATCGTGCCCAGGTCGGTGGTGCCCACGCGAAGCGGCTGCGGGTCGGCGGTGATGTGGGCGCGGTAGGCATCGGCCTCGGTGCGCGTGCCGGGCTGGTCGGAGAAGCGGTTGACGTTTTCGGAGGATCGTGCCCAGTGGCCGCCGGCACGTAGCCCCGCGACCGGCTCCACCGTGCCTCGCAGATCCACAATGCGCCGCTCCTGTGGGCGTTGAAGCGGGCGTACGGGATCGAAGCGGCCCTGGCCCTCGCCCACATACTCGTACGCGATGCCGTTCAACTGCGTCTCGCCACGCTGATAGCGGCCCTGACCAGGCCCTACACGAGTGAACTGCACGCGAAAGACCGGTTCGTCGTCGGGCGGACGCTCGGTAACGGCCACAAAGATGGTGTCTTGCGTGCCCTCGGGCGTGTCGATGACGTCTTGCCGGTATTGCACAAACGGCGCCTCTGGGTCGAACTCGACGGGTTCAGCGCTTTGTCGAAATACCTCGTTCGGCCCCGCCTCTACCAGTGCGAGGGAGTCGGCTGTGGAGAGGCCCAGCGCTGCCGCAAAGTCGCCGCCGTCGGCTTCGCGCAACACGGTAGCGCCTACCTCTAGCCGGTTGGATCCGTCGGAGCGAGGCCACAGCGCCACATCCGCCTCGGTGCCCAGAAGCGAACGGGTGAACGGCGTGGTTGTGTACTGAAACTCGGCAGTGATGCGGCGGTCGCTGGTGATGATGCGGTCACTCGTAAAGGTGATTTCCCCGCGTGCATAGTCGATGACGTAGTCGTTGCTCTCGCCGCGCTCCAGGCGTTCGCCATCCAGAAAGATGCGTTCGGATCCGGCAGTTACTACAATAAACGGCTCGCCGTTGCTGCCTCGCAGGGGGTAGGGCCCTTGCAGACCGTCTTCGGGTTGGATGTCTTGCTGCCGAAAAGTGCCTCGCGATACAGCGCCTACGGCCTGCACATCACTTTGTATTGTTTCCGTTTCAAGGGAGGTGGTGTGCACCTGGACGCCCTGCAGTTGACGCTCGTATGAAGCAAACGGACTGGCCTGAAACGAGGCTTCCACATCCCCCAGTTGTGCGGTGCCCGGCGGAGCGTCGATTTCGATAAACACGCGGTCGAACTCACTTAGACGCTGCGTGGTGCCATCGGGCTGGATGGGCGTGTCTTCATCGGTGAGCGTGGCGCGCACAAACACATCATCGGTGAGCTCGCCTTCTAGATCCAGTCGCAACCCCGATTCGATGCGTGCGTCGCGTCGGGATCCGCCGGTAACGCCCCGACTGATGGAGCCACTTCGGCTGAGCTGCACGCCTTCAAACGGGTCATACGCGGAGGCAGACGGGTCCTCGTCCGCATCGGGCGGCGTGTCGATGGGCGTGTCGTCTGGATCGGGTGCACGCGTCATGTGCTCGGTGAGCGGCCACCGCCGGTAGCTGATGACCAGTTCATCATCGGGGTCAAGGTCGTCGTCAAATGCAAGAGTGCTCGCCGCCAGGTCGAGGGTGTAGTCGGATTCGGGGAGGGCGGTGCCGTTCAGCCACACGGTTACGCTTCCGGGAATGAGGTGCGTGGGGATGGGGTAGGGCTGCGGCTGAAACGCGTCGATGGTGTCGCGCTGCATGCCTACATCGTCGAACACAACGGTGCTATCGCGCTCCTGGGCGTGGAGCGTTCCGGCTCCCAAGAGTAGCCCCATTCCGATCCAGAGAACAACGCGTGTCATGAACAGCGAGAGAAGCCGATACAGCAGAGGGGGTACGTACTGCACATCCCGTCAGGCGTTCGCCGATCTCCGTTCCGCGATGCCAGCGAAACCTATAGCCGGGGGGCGCTTGCCCCCCCGGCTCTCTTTGAGGCTGAATTGCCATCTGTACCACGTCCGACCGTGAGTAAGTAGAGACAGGCATGAAGTTGGGGTTTTGTGCGTTTCAAATCGGTATCATGTGCGCCCCGACGTTGTTAATACACGCTCTCATTCGTACGGTGCTGCGTTTCGCATAAGTGACTAATATATTTGATTTGGCAGAATCCCTCCCCCTAAATCCCCCTCCTCTGAGGGGGACTTGATGAACGCCTTTCACGGTTCCTTCCTCCTCGGGGAGGAAGGGTAGGATGGAGGGGAACCCACCCGGCAATCCCCAAAACCATTGTTGAGGTCACTTAGTGCTGTGTCACACCTGAATGTTATGGTATGGGGACCGTGCCAACTTCTGTGTGTCAATCCCCTCCAAAAAAACTGTCATGGTGAGCACGCGACGGGCCCCCAGGGCCCGAAGCGCGTCGAACCATCTCCTCGGCGCTCAGCAGCTTAGGGTCGAATGGACAGCCTTCCTTATTTCGCTGTCATCCCGACGCCCTCGGCGGAGGGATCTCAACACCCGCCGTCCACCCATCTGACACTGCGCACAAGAAACCACCCGTTCTCCTTCAAAGAGAACATACAGAAGCAGAAGGACGCAGAGCGTCCGCATTTCGTCGCGACGCGGAGCATCGCGACGAGGGTTCAAGGGAGGCTCGGTACGTTAGGTGGCCATGTGCTACCCGAAGATTGACCTGTGACAAAGCAGTAGCACGTCGCTAAACACGTACTACAGCCCGCTGTGATGGCATGAGGCGATCGGTTGTTGGATGCTGGAAGGCCAGCCTATCGGGTCAAACACGCGCTTTGATAGCTTCCGTGAGCAGAATGCCGGTGGCCACCGACACGTTCAGGCTCTCGGCGGGGCCGCGCATGGGGATGTGAGCAAACGCGTCGCAGGCGGCAGCCACCTCCGACGAAAGCCCGCTGCCCTCACTGCCCATTACCAGCACAATCGGACGGTCCCAATCCGTGTCCCACATGGAAGTGGACTCCGGCTCTTGAGCACCGACGACCCAGTAGCTGCGTTCCTTCAGCGCCGTGAGCGTTTCCGCCAGGTTACTGCAGCGGGCCAGCGAGATGCGCAGCGCCGTACCCGCACTCGCTTTGATCGCCGGACCCGTAAGCGGGGCCATGCCACTGTTGGGCACAATCACGCCATCCACGCCCGCCGCAACGGCACAGCGCAGCATCGCCCCGAAGTTGCGGGGATCGGTCACGTGGTCAATGGCCAGCACGATCGGTTTGCGCGTTTGCACATCATCCCACGTAGGTGCCACCTCTTGCATGAGCGCGTTCACCGTCAGATACGACACCGGAGCGCCCCACGCAAGCACGCCCTGATGCGCCGCCCCCTGCGCCTCGTGATCCAGCCGGTTGTACGGCACATACTGCACCGGCACCGACGCCTCCTCGGCCAGCGCACGGATGGTATCGGCTTCGGGCCCTGAAAGCGCATTGCGCATCATCACTTTGTCAATCGACGCCGGATCCCGTTCCAACGCCTCAATAACCGGTTGGCGTCCGAGAATGCGTGTGCGGGCAGCGTCTGAAGAACGGCTCATACAAGAAAATCCATTAAGAGAAACAAAATTGGGCGGATGCGCACCTACTCATACCGTCGCCGGTTGATTCTTTGGCTTAACGGTGTTAACTTCTTTGCGAACTGGTTTTTCACCAAGCACACGCACTGCTATGGCTGATACGTCCGAGGCACGCACCCCCGTATTCATTGATGGGGGCCGCATCCCGTTTCAACGCTCCGGTACGGCATATGTCGATCTGATGGCCTACGACATGGGCCGCATGGCGCTAAAAGGGCTGCTGACCCGAACGGATCTGTCGCCGGCCTCCATAGATCGGGTCATCATGGGAACGGTGGTGCAGGACGTGGAGACGAGCAACGTAGCGCGCGAGGCTGCGCTGGCTGCGGGCATCCCCAACACGGTGCCAGCCCATACGGTTACGCAAGCGTGCATCTCCAGCAACCAGGCGGTGACGTCGGGGATGGAGTTGATTCGTGCCGGGCAAAGCAATGTTGTTGTAGCCAGCGGTACGGAAACGCTTTCAGATCCGCCCATACGCGTGCGACGCCCTCTGCGCAAAAAGCTCTTTGAGGCGCGCAAGTACAAATCGCCCCAGGAGTTCTTGTCGATTCTGAAAGACCTGAGTCCGTCGGATCTGCTGCCGGAGTCGCCGTCGATTGCGGAGTTCTCTACCGGTGAGGTGATGGGCGAAAGTGCCGACAAGCTTGCCGCCATGTTCGGCGTCTCGCGCGAGGAGCAGGATGAATATGCGCTGCTTACGCATCACCGCGCTGCTGCAGCCCAGGAGGACGGACGCATGCAGAAAGAGCTCTTCCCGGCGAGTGTGCCGCCGGACTTCGAGCCGATCACCAAAGACAATGTGGTGCGTCCGGATACGACACTGGAGAAGCTGTCGGGCCTCAGTCCGGCCTTCGTGAAACCGTTTGGCACGGTCACCGCAGGCAACAGCTCGGCCCTCACCGATGGCGCTTCGGCCTCGCTTCTTATGAGTCATGAATATGCTACTGCAGAAGGCTACACGCCTCGTGCTGCCCTGCGTGAGTACACGTATGTGGCGCAGGATCCGGGCGCTGAATTGCTGCTTGGTCCGGCCTATGCCATTCCGAAGGTGCTCGACGCGGCGGATATGACGCTCGACAATATCGATGTGGTGGAGTTGCATGAGGCGTTTGCCGGACAGGTGCTGGCGGTGTTAGAGGCGCTGGCGTCGGATCGCTTTGCCGAGGAGTCGCTCAACCGCACCGAGGCAGTGGGCCGCATTGATATGGACATCCTGAACACGCGAGGCGGATCGGTCTCACTCGGCCATCCGTTTGGCGCGACCGGCGTACGTCTCGTCACTACCGCGGTAAATCGCCTCTACGAAGAAGATGGTCAGTGGGCCCTTGTGAGCGCCTGCGCAGCCGGTGGGCAGGGCCATGCCATGCTGATCGAACGAATGGGATAAACCGGCCTCCTGTCTCCTCGCCTCCTTATTTTTGACTTACGCTCGACCTGATATGCCTGTGACCCTCGACACCGACCTGCTTCGCACCGACCTTGACGACGGGGTACTAACCGTTTGGATTGATCAGCCCGATGCGTCGGTCAATACCATCGATGAATCGATGATCGACGCATTTGAGTCGGCCATCGAGCGTGCGGAAACCGACGCCGACGTTAAAGCGCTGGTGTTCATCAGTGCCAAGACGGATTCCTTCATTGCTGGCGCGGATCTCGACATGCTCAAATCGTTCGAGCAACCTGCCGATGTGCGGGCACTCTCGCGGCGGGCCCATGCGCTTCTGGAGCGTCTCCAGAATCTTGATGCGCCGTCGGTGGCGGCCATCCACGGCCCGGCCATGGGCGGCGGCCTCGAAATGACGCTGGGCTGCACGTATCGCATCGCCACCACCAGCTCCAAAACGCAGATGGCCTTTCCCGAGGTGAAACTCGGACTCTTGCCCGGAGGCGGAGGCACGCAGTATCTGCCACGCCTCATCGGACTGCAGCAGAGCCTGCCGCTTCTGCTCACCGGCAAAACGACATATCCCAAGAAGGCCAAACGCATCGGACTGGTAGATGCACTCACACATCCGCCCGGATTGCACCAGGCCGCCAAGAAGGCCGCCCGGCAACTGGCCGATGGCACCCTCTCCCCCGATCGCCCGTCGGACTGGACCGACCGGCTGTTGGAGAGCAATCCCCTTACGCGGCGCGGTGTATACTGGAAAGCGGCGCAAGACACAAAGAAAGAAACACGAGGCAACTACCCCGCTCCGCCGCGCATCATCGAATGCGTGAAAACGGGCCTCGAACAGGGCCTCGAAGCAGGCAAGGAGACGGAGATACGCCACTTTTCGGAGCTTGTATTCACGCCGGAATCGAGGGCGCTGGTGGGCCTGTTCTTCGCCAAGCGTCAGGCTGACACCAACGACCACGCCGACCAGGCCCTTCCGGTGGAGCGCATTGCTGTGCTGGGAGCGGGACTCATGGGCGCGGGTATCGCCGACGTGAGTGCGCGCGACGGGCTGGATGTGTACATGAAAGACATTGACCTGAAGCAGGCCACCATGGCCCGCAAGCACGTCTACGACACCGCCACCAAACGCTATAAGAAAGGGATCATCTCCTCCTTCGAGCGTGATACGCTTATCGAGCGCATCCAGCCGGTGGATTCGTATGAAGCGCTTGCCCCCGCTGATCTGATTATCGAAGCGGTGCCCGAAGACATCGATCTGAAGCAAAATGTACTGGCGGATGTGGAGGCCGTCGTCTCCGATGACTGCGTGATTGCCAGCAACACGTCATCGATTCCTATTGCAGATATCGCAGCCAACGCGGAGCGTCCGGAGCGCGTGCTGGGGATGCACTACTTCTCGCCGGTGCATCAGATGCCGCTGCTTGAGATCATTGTCACGGACGACACCAGCGAAGCCGCACTCGCCACCGCGTATGACGTCGGTCTGCGGCAGGGAAAGTCGGTGATCGTCGTGAACGACGGTCCGGGCTTCTACACCACGCGCATCCTGGCGCTCTATATGAACGAGGCGCTGCTGCTGCTCGAAGAAGGCGCCGACGCGCAGCAAATCGACACGGCCATGAAGGACTTTGGCTTTCCGATGGGCCCCTACGAGCTGTTCGACCTGGTAGGGATCGATGTCGCCGCCAAGATTACGGAGGTGATGGGACGCTACCTCGAAGGCGATCGCTATCGCATCAGCGAGGCGGCCTCACCGCTCGCTAAGGCCGGACTGCACGGGCAGAAGACGAAAAGCGGCTTCTACACGTACAGCGGCAATCCCAAAGATCCCGATCGCGAGGACTTCAATACGGGCATCTATCGGTTCTTTGGAGGTTCAGAACGATCCGATATCGATGTGCAGACGGTCCAGCACCGGCTGGCACTTTCGATGGTGAACGAGGCCATCCGCTGCCTGGATGAAGACATTTTGCTGAATCCGGTGGATGGCGACATTGGCGCGGTGTTCGGACTCGGCTTTCCGCCGTTCCGGGGCGGCCCCTTCCGGTACGCCGATACCGAAGGTCCGGCACGTCTGCGTCAGCTGCTGCAGCGTCTCGTGATGGAGCACGGCCCCCGCTTCACTCCGGCTGACTCGCTCGTCCGCCATGCCGACAAGGGCACAACGTATCATAGCGCGGCATAACCAACACGGTGCTGGTGCGGCAGTAGATTCGTAGCCGTAGAGCTCACCGAACCATTTCCTTTACGTTCAGCAGGTGCTGACGACTGGATGCCCAAAACAAAAAACGCCGCCTCCGAACGAATCGGGGGCGGCGTTTTTTGTTGGCGGTCCGGACGGGACTCGAACCCGCGACCTCTGCCGTGACAGGGCAGCATTCTAACCAACTGAACTACCGGACCTTATGTACAGTGCCACATCCGCGCATACACACAGCGCGAAATGGTGGCCAGGGGCGGATTCGAACCGCCGACACACGGCTTTTCAGGCCGTTGCTCTACCACCTGAGCTACCTGGCCAAGTCGGAGTCTCATGTAAAGGACTAAGCGGTTAATAGTCAACCGTATACGGATAGTTTCATGTCGAGTTCAACCAGACGCAAATTGCGCTGGATGAACGGCTATGCCAACATGTCAAGCCTCCATGCTAAGCGTCATCGGTTGATGCACGCGCACCCCACATGAGCTTGCGGCGCAACGTGCCAAAAAAGTGCTGGCCGTCGAGCTTCACAAGGTTCACCGAATGTGCGGCCCGTCGTACCGTAAATGGGATATCGGGTTCCTTGAACTCTGTGCTGACTCCGTCCACGGCAAAAACATACGGTCGGTCGGCGTTGCACACGTGCAAGCGGATGGTGGCCCGTCCAGGAAGCACCACGGGACGAACCGACAGCGTGTGTGCAGCAATGGGGGTTAGAATCAGTACATCGGTTTCGGGTACCACAATGGGGCCACCACTGGATAGAGAGTACGCGGTGGAGCCTGTGGGCGTTGACAGGATGAGTCCATCGGCCCAGTAGGTGTTGAGCGGTTCGTCATCCACCGTAACGGCAATGCGCAGGAGTCCGGAAGCGCCACTGCGATTGATCACGCATTCGTTGAGCGCCCAGTTGCGCCCCAGATCGCGTGACGGGGCATCTACTTCAAGCACCATGCGCGAGCTAATGCGATACTTTCCAGCCTCTAGCGCATCAATCGTTTCGGCCACATGTCCTTCCTCCACATCGGCCAAGAACCCAAGCCGACCGATGTTTACCCCCACCAGCGGCGTATCCGATGGGCTCACCGCGTGGGCCGTGCGCAACAGCGTACCATCTCCACCAAACGAGAGCACCACATTGGCCTGCCGCCCCAGGTCCGATACGCTTGGTGCCACCGATCCGTCGTTGACCGATTGGTCGCGGGTGCTGCGGCCTTCCGCCAGGTCAGGGGCCAGCCGGTACGGTAGGCCGCGCTCTGAAAGGACGCGAATCACCGTATCCAATAGCGGCCACAGCTCAGATTTGTAGGGATTACCGGTAAGGCCATATATCATAGACAGGGAGTGCGGAAGCAGGCGCTTGGCAAATGAAAGTCAGCAACGGGTGTAACGATCACCCCTGTGTTGCGTACACAGATCATCCCGAAACAGTTTTCCAGATCGTGCTCCCCCGCTTCTATGATTGGTGCCCTTCGCCGCTACGCCGACTGGCTTCACATGCAATGGCCCGATGGCGACGTTTCGCGGCTCCCTCGGGTCGACGAAAACTACCAGACCAATGTAGATGGCGTCTATGTGGTTGGCGACTTAGCAGGTGTGCCCCTGCTCAAGTTCTCGCTGGACAGCGGCACGAAGGCGGTGCGACACATCGCCAACGATGCGTCGTTTTCTCCGGGCGCTCAGGAGGATGCGTATGATGTCGTCATTCTTGGCGCGGGGGCGTCGGGCATGGCGGCGGCGCGTGAAGCGGAAAATCAGGGGCTCTCGTATGTGGTGCTCGAAGCCACGAAGCGGTTTGCCACCATCAAAGATTTCCAGATGGGCAAACCCATTTACACCTATCCGAAAAGCATGACTCCTGCGGGCGACATCCAGGTGTCGGCTCCGGTGAAAGAAGCGCTGGTTGACGAGCTTGAATCCCAGACGGGAGACATTCCGGTGCAGACGGGTGAAGCACAGCGTATTGACCGTCAGAATGGACGCCTGGAGGTAGTCTGTGGCGACGACTCACGCATCGCCGCGCAGCGCGTTGTTGTGGCGATTGGGCGCAGCGGCGCGTTTCGCGAACTGGGAGCGCCCGGCGAAGACCTCGATCATGTCCACCACCGGTTGCATGACCCGAGCAAATGCGACGGAAAATCGGTTACCGTGGTGGGCGGTGGCGACTCGGCCCTGGAGGCGGCCATTGCACTCACCGAAGCAGGAGCCAACGTCACGCTCTCCTATCGCCGCGATGCCTTTTTCCGTCCAAAGGAAGAAAATATCGACCGGGTGTACGAGCTTGCCGCATACAGCAGCACCGGCTCGCTTACGCTCAAGATGAACACCGAGGTGGAGCGCATCGAGGAGGAGGCCGTGGGGCTACGCCATGATGAGGGCGGCACCGAGCGCATTCCCGCTCGAAAGGTGTTCGCCATGATTGGACGCGAGGCGCCGCTCGACTTCTTTCGGCGCTCTGGTATCGAAATCCGCAACGACTGGGGCACCTGGCCAAAGCCCGACATTCGAAAAGCCTGGACGGAACGCTCCACCGAGCCCCTCGAACTGCACAAGCTGCCCCAGATGAACTGGTCGCGCATCGGGGCGATGCTTGCCTTCACCGTGTTTATGGTGGTGGTGTATAGCTGGCAAGAAGGCGGGGGATGGCTGAACCAACTGGCCGAATCAGCCAATGCATTTCCGTTTTGGCTGGGCGATGTCATATCCGGCATAGAGCCGTCGAGCCTGGTGGGCGTAACGCTCACGTCCATGCAAACGCCGTCATTCTACTTCACGATGGCCTATTCGATTATCGTCGTGGTATATGGCTACCGGCGGATCCAACGGCGCAAGACGCCCTACATTACGTGGCAAACTACCACGCTGGCCGCGATCCAGGTGGTACCGCTGTTCTTGCTTCCTGAGATTTTTCTACCGTACCTGGGCGGCAATGAGCTCCTGCCAGCCGGTCTGCTCGATGGGCTGTTCCCCGAGAGCGATTGGGCCACGCACGGACGCGAATACTGGCGGGCGTATGGCTTTATCCTGGCGTGGCCGCTGCTCGTGTACAACGTGTTCACGCACGATCCGCTCTTTTGGTGGCTGGCCATCTGCTTTGTACAGACGTTCGTGCTCATCCCCGGCATGATCTATTTCTGGGGCAAAGGGGCCTACTGCGGATGGATCTGCACCTGCGGCGCACTGGCTGAAACGCTGGGCGACGAGCACCGCGATAAGATGCCCCATGGCGAGTGGAGTAATAAGCTCAACTTTGCCGGACAGATTATCATGGTGATTGCATTTTTGATGCTGTTCTGGCGCATCGGCGGGTGGATCTGGCCCGGCGGCTGGATGGAATCTACCTTTAACACCATGCTCTCAGGCGGCCTGTTTGGATTCGGTATCCTGAGCTACGCCTGGTTTGTAGATGTGCTGCTGGCTGGCATGATCGCGCTGGGCGTGTACTTCTGGCTGAGTGGACGCGTGTGGTGCCGCTTTTTCTGCCCACTGGCTGCGCTGATGCACATCTACCATCGCTTCAGCCGCTTCCGTATCCTGGCCGACAAAGACAAGTGCATCTCCTGCAACGTGTGCACAAGCGTATGCCACCAGGGCATTGACGTGATGAGCTTTGCGCAGCAGGGCAAGCCGATGGAGGACCCGCAGTGCGTGCGCTGCTCTGCTTGCGTGCAAAGCTGCCCCACCGGCGTGCTCTCCTTTGGTCAGGTGGATACGAACACGGGACAGGTCATCAGCCGCGATTCGCTGGAGGCGTCGCTGGCACGCATTCAGGAAGAGGCCGCCCTTGAAAACGGACAGCGTCAGCAGGCACAGGGCAGCTAAGTGGCCCCACGATGAGGTATTGCGATGGGTCCAGCACCCCCTAACAAGGAGCCACTCTATCTTTTGCAAGACCATGGGCACACGCGAAAACAAAAAGACGCAGAGCGTCCACCGCTCCGTCGCGACGCAGAGCATCGCGACGAGTGCTTGGTAGGTGGAATTATGGGCTTTCTAATCCAAACCCAGACATTCCACTATCGACTCGCTCTACACCTTAGTGGAATCCCGGTAAATCGGCGAACGGTGCACCGTCCGTGTGATACAAGTACCCTGCATCCCCCTCTGAACCAATGCCGCATCCACCATGAGCGATTCCAAAGAACGGGTTGAACGCCTGCGCGAGGAGCCCCGGACCGATATCTCAATGGCTCACCGTATGCAACGATTTGTCGAGGCGCTGCAACTGCGTATTATAAAGCGCCTGCAAGGGTATGAGTCTGAGGCACGCTTTCAGGTGGATACATGGGAACGTCCGGGCGGGGGCGGCGGCCGCACAGCTGTGATTGAGGGTGGCGAAGTCTTTGAGAAGGGAGGCGTGAACACCTCCGCGGTGCATGGCGAGTTGCCGCCCCGAATGGCTAAGGCGTTGGAAGTGGACCAGGCGCCCTTTTTTGCTACAGGTCTTTCATTGGTGGTACATCCCCGCTCGCCGTACGTACCCACGGTGCACGCCAACTTTCGGTACTTTGCGTTGGGCGACGACCTGACGAACCCTGACGACCAATGGTTCGGGGGCGGTGCCGACCTGACGCCGTACTACCCCACGCTACACGACGCCAAGCACTTTCACCGCGTGTGGAAAACGGTGTGCGACAACCACGATAGCGTAGCTGATTACGCGGCGTTCAAAAAGAAGTGCGATGAGTACTTCTACCTGTCACACCGTAACGAGGCGCGCGGTATTGGTGGGATCTTTTACGACTATCTGCGAGATGAGCCGGAGCGCACCTTCCATTTCAGCCGCGACGCCGGACGCGCGTTTCTGCGATCGTACCTGCCGATCCTGGAGCGCCACAACGACCGTCCGTACGGCGAACGGGAGCGTCGTTATCAGACGCACCGACGGGGCCGCTATGTGGAGTTCAATCTGCTGTTTGACCGTGGCACCAAGTTCGGCATCGAAACAGACGGACGCACGGAAAGCATCCTGATGAGTTTGCCTCCAGAAGTGAATTGGAGCTACGACTGGTCGCCCGAGTCCGATACGCCCGAGGCGCGGGCGCAGTGGTTCTTCACGGCACGCGACTGGCTAACGCTGGACGATGAGGCGGCTCCGCGTGTCATCGAAACGGCATAGCACTCGCTACCGACCGAGGTGCCTCATGTGACGATCATCCTCATTCTGAGGGCTTCTCGTCGTCAAGTACAATCTCCTTGCGCAGGCGAGCTACCGGGATACCGAGTTGCTTACGGTACTTCGACACGGTGCGTCGTGCAATTTTGAACCCTCGCTCTTCCAGCTTATCGGCCAAGGCTTGGTCCGACATTGGATCGGTCTTGTCTTCGTTGTCAACGATTTGTGCCAGGATGGCTTTGACCTCTTTGTTCGATACCTCTTCCCCGTCTACTGTCTCCAAGCCCTCCGAAAAGAAGTACTTGAGCTCATAGACACCAAACTCTGTTTGCACGTACTTACCGTTTACCACACGGCTTACTGTAGAGATGTCCATGTCAATGATATCGGCCACATCCTGCAAAATCATGGGCTTGAGATGCCCTTCGCCGTAGCGGAAAAAATCCTCTTGTAGTTGCACAATGGCATCCATGACGAGTGTCATGGTGTGGCGTCGTTGATTGATGGAGTTGATGAACCAGCGGGCCGACTCGAACTTGTTTTTAAGAAAGTCTTTCGCATCCTCATCGACGTTGGAGTCCGACTCATCACTTTTCTTGTCAGCACGCATCTTTTCAAGCATGCGGCGGTAGTGGCGTGAGATGCGCAGATCCGGGGCGTTCTGCCCGTTGAGGGTGATGATGAACTCACGATCTACATATCGGACGGTAAAGTCGGGTGTAATGTAGTTGGTCTCCTCGGAGAAAGTGCCTTCGCCAGGCTTGGGGTCGAGGCGCTGTTGGATCAGGTCGAACGCGGTTTTGAGGCGTCGATCATCGACCTCCATCCGGTTCTTGAGCTTCTTAAAGTGCTTCATGGTGAACGCCTTGTAGTGCGACTCCAGCATTTCAATAGCCAGGTCACGCCCTTCCACATCGGGGTTCATACGGCGAAGCTGGATGAGCAAGCACTCTTGCAAGTCGCGTGCAGCAATACCCGCCGGATCCAGCGACTGCACCTGTTGAAGTACATCTTCAACCTCTGCTTCGGTGACTTCGGTGTTGTGATTAAAGAGAATGTCGTCGATAATCGAAGCCACCTCGCGACGCAAATACCCGTCCTCATCAATCGACCCTACGATCTGGTCGGCAATGAGTTGGTCCTTTTTATCAAGGTTCAGAAGCGACAATTGCTCGTTCAACTCCTCGGCCAAGGATGTAGACGCCCGCATCTGACGGCGGTACTCGTCATCTTCATCGCTGTGTCCGGGGCCGGCCTTGTACCCATAAAGGTCGTCGGGGCTATTCAGCAGCTCATCAAGATCGAACTCGTCCTCATCATCTGTTTCGAGCTCGTTTTCCATTTCCTGCTCAGTCTCGGCGTCCTCCCGCTGTTCAAGCGCTTCGTCATCAACGCCTTCCTCAAGCAAGGGATTTTCCGAGAGCTCGTCTTTGATGCGTTGCTCCAAATCGAGCGTGTTCAGCTGCAGCAGCTTGATGTATTGGATTTGCTGCGGCGATAGCTTTTGCTGGAGCTCTTGTTTCTGATGAAGTTCAAGCATGGCAATACAGCGGCTAAACAACAGTCAGTGCGCCCCTATAGCGATGAACGACGCACGCAAAAATCATTCCTTCGGGTGCATACCATTATAAGGAATGTAACGGCCAAGGTCAACGTAGAGCATGACGCGCGATGCACTTTATTTCAGTCCTGTCACAGCTCAGCCTTCGCTCAGCATAACATATCTTTTGAAGGGGGCAGAGCTTGACATGAGCCATGGGCCTATCATTATCATTCAGGTGGGATATGGCATTGCGTGTACAATAACGCCCCTGCAACACCTCTTTTTACGTGTCTTGGACTCATAAGATCGATGTTAGAATCGCTGCATCACTGAAACTATGTGCCCCTTTTTGCCTTTGGAGCATGAACCATGTATCAAAAAAACACATGTCCTATGGCATTTGTTGGCATTGACCTCGGTACGACCACATCTGAAATTGCAATCTTCGATAAAAAAGAGGGGCCGCGTCTCCTCAAAGATGCACGCGGCCACGCCATCGTCGATTCCTACTTTGGCTTCGACCGCAAAACAAACCAACCGATTGTTGGAGAGGGGGTTAAGTCTATTGCGCAGTCTGACCCCGAACTGGTGGTTGAGCAAGTCAAGCGACACATGCGTAAGGATATTGAGTTTACTCTGGGGGACTATCAATTTACGCCTGCTGAGATTTCGGCGCAGATCCTAACCCATCTAAAAGAGAGTGCTGAGCAGCAACTCGATGAACCCGTGGACCGGTGTGTCATTACCGTGCCAGCCAATTTTCCGGATCCTGCGCGACGCGCTACAAAACAAGCGGGAGAAATTGCTGGCATGCGCGTAGAGCGCATTATCAACGAACCTACGGCAGCGGCCTTGGCCTACGGGTTCAATGAAAACATTGATGACGAAACCATCCTCGTCTACGATTTTGGGGGTGGCACCTTCGATGTGTCCATTGTGGAGTATCAGGGCACGGTGGTGGATGTAAAAGCGTCATCGGGTGATACAGAGCTTGGGGGCAAAGATCTTGACCGAGTGCTTATGGAGCATGTCACCCTGCAGTTCGAGGATGAGCATGGGGTCGAGATTGTGAAAGACTCCAGCAACTACTACCGCCTTCTTTTTGCGTGCGAGGCAGTGAAGAAAGACTTGAGCGTAAGCAAGCATGCGACAGTCAATATTCCGTATTTCATGGTGCAAGATGGCGAGCCCATTAATCTACAGGTAGATGTGCGGCGTAGCACCTTCGAATCCCTCATTCGTCCGATTGTCGAGCAAACGGAAACGGCTATTCACAAAGCGCTTGACGATGCGCAAATGACGCCGAATGACATTGACCGCGTGCTGATGGTGGGCGGTACCAGTCGGATTCCATACGTTCAGCAGTTTGTGGAGCGTATCATGGGAATCCCACCGCATAAGCAGATCGACCCGGATAAGGTCATTGCGCTTGGCGCTGCGGTGCAAACCGCAATGATTGATGGTCTGACCGATCATACAATCCAAGATGTATGTCCGCTTTCGCTGGGCACCGTGGTCGTTCGAAATCACTATGGCGAATATGTGGACGGACAATACTCGGAAATTATTCCCACAAACAGTAAGGTGTCAGAAGAGCACACCCGTGTGTATACACCCGCTGCACGGGGACAGTCTTCGGTAACCCTTCGTGTGTACCAGCGCGACTCGCAGTCTGGTTCGGTACAGGCAGAAGTCGATGAGGAGCCAAACACCGAGGAGGGGTTTACACGCTTGGCAGAGCAGACCATTGATCTTCCCGAATCAGCCTCCTCGAACGATATCGAGGTAGGCTATGTCTACAATCCAAACGGAATGCTTGATATCTCGGTGCGCTTTCCGGATGCCGATACCGAGCACACGTTTCAGGCGCATGCTGGGCTGGATGATGAAGCCATTGCCCGGTCGCGTCGCAAGGTGCAAACCAGTCGTGGGGCGCGGTCAGAAAAAAACGATCGCAACCAGCGATCGGGATGGCCTTACTCCAATGATTCTGATACCAATAGCAGCCCATTTGCAGGAAATGGGAATGACGACGAGGTGGATTGGGACAACTACTTTAAAGATTGAAGATTATAGTCTGACCAGGCTGTTGCTGACGTGTGTGTCTGGCGAAACGGTTCGGAGCACCCCGATCGGAGGAAGAAGTGCTTCTGAAATGCCAAAATTAGAAAATCGAAACAGCCTCTAACACCAATCTTCGCACGTAGATTGCAGGAACCACCGTTCGCACAGAAACAACCCTCAAAAGGGGACGTTACGATCTCCTACCGGGTCGTAGTGCATGCCTGGTTCTCAACGTGTTACTGAACACTTTGGGGTGGCTGCAGAGCCGCCCTTTTTTCTTGCCCGGTTGCCTCGTAGGGCCGCCGCAAAGCCAATAGCATACAGGCTTTGCCCTCTGAAATTGCTTGCGAACGTGCGTTTACACTCATGCCAACGTCCTCTTCTACCTTAGAGCAAACCATCCGCGAGGTGGTGAATGCCGTAGTGCGCTCGACCGACTACTTTCTCGTTGATGTAGATATTCGGGGGCATGAAGGCACCCGTGTGATTGAAATCTTCGTAGATGGAGACGATGGGATTGGGCACGACGATCTTGCCGCAATCAGTCGCGATGTAGGATTTGAACTTGAGGTCAACGACCTTGTGAAAGGCGGCTACACGCTTGATGTGTCTTCGCCAGGCATAAAGCGCCCGCTTACGTCGCCACGCCAGTATCGAAAGAACGTAGGACGGTCGTTGCGCATTAAGTACGAAGACCCCGACGACGGATCCACACAGTATGAGGTGGTAACGCTTGTAGAGGCTACCGACACGGACGCGCGTATCGAATTGCCTTCAGGCGAGACATGCACACTGCCGTACGAGTCGATCGAACGCGCTAAAATTGAGCTCCCCTGGTAACCGCTCCCTCCTCACGCAACCGCACAACCATTTATGCGAAGCGCCGATCTCGTTTCTTCATTTGGAGAAATTGCTCGCGTCAAAGACATTGACCGGGCCACATTGCAGATTATCGTCGAAGATGTAATCAAGGCGATGATTCGGAAGCGGTATGGGGCCGATGAAGCCTTCGAGATCATCTTTAACCCCAATCAGGGGGATATCCAGGTGCTCCACATCCAAGAGGTGGTAGACAACTGGTCGCTTGTCGATCCGGTGACTGAAATTGAAATCAATGATGCCCACGAGATCGATCCTGACCTGGAGGTGGGCGACGAAGTGGCCAGCGAAATGGAGATTGCTGACTTTGGCCGCCGCGCTGTGATGACGGCTCGCCAAACATTTCAGCAGCGCATTCGCGATATTGAAAAAGACCAGATCTACAACGATTATTCGAAACGGATCGGCGAAATTGTGGTGGGTGAGATTCGCCAGGTGCGTGGCTACGAAACACTCCTCGTTCATGAGGACGAAGTTGAGATGTCGCTGCCCCGTCAAGAACAGATTCCTGAAGACCATTACCGCAAGGGCGACATGTTGCGCGCTGTGGTGAAAGAGGTGCGCCGCGATACCGGGAGCGATCCACAAGTTATTGTGAGCCGCACCGATCCCACGTTCATGGAGCGGCTTTTTGAGCTAGAGGTGCCTGAAGTGTACGACGGCATCGTTGAGATCAAAAAAATTGCTCGGATTCCGGGCGATCGCGCCAAAGTGGCCGTTGCCAGTCACGACGAACGAGTGGACCCTGTGGGCGCATGCGTTGGGGTGAAAGGCGTTCGTATCCATGCGGTAGTGCGCGAGCTGGCCGATGAAAACATTGATGTGCTCGAATGGTCTGACGACCCCCAAACGTTCATTAAGCGCGCCCTCTCGCCTGCCGAGCCTGTCAGCGTGAAAATTAATGAAGATGCCGATCCGCCACGGGCCCGAGCCGAGGTGGCCGCCGATGAGGTCAGCCAGGCCATTGGGCGGAAGGGCGTCAATATTAAGTTGGCCGTGAAGCTAACGGGGTACGAGATTGATGTGTACCGCGAGATTCCTGCTGATGAAGAGGATATCGAGATTGAGGAGTTCGCTGACGAACTTGATGGCGAGGTGGTCAAGCAGCTCCGTGAGATCGGATGCGACACCGGAAAAGCCGTACTGGAGCTCTCCTCTGCGGCCTTGGCCCGGCGCACCGGCATGGATCGTGATACCGCTGCCCATGTTATCGATGTGATTCGCACCGAGTTTGAGCGCGGACCCACCGTATCCGACTTTCTTGCTGAAGGAGCCTTTGAAGTGGAAGCCATGGGGCCCGGGCCTTCCGAGCGTAGCGCGCCTCCCGAGACGGCTACCGATGAGGACGCCGACGAAGCAGAAGGCGCTCCATCTGACGAGGAAGCAGAAGGTTCTGGCAAAGCAGAAGGTTCTGGCGAAGCAGAAGAGGAACCTGCGAACCAGGACCACGATGCCAGTGAATCCGTTGCCTCTACTAAGCCGCCCTCCGAATCAGACGTCTAAACCGATACCCATGCACTCTACATAACCTGTCCAGCGTTCGGCTCCGCCATGAGCGGGGCACCGAGTAACTGACCACCGTTTTATGCCGACGACTGAAAAAAAAGAGTTTAAAAAGAAAAAAGTATTCCAGGTAGCACGGGAGCTCAATATCTCTACCGATCGTGTAGAGGAGTTTCTGCAGGAAGAGGGATACGCCGATGCATTGTCAGGATCTGGCTTTAATGCGAAGATTGTTGACGAAGAGGCGTATCTTGTGCTGCGTGAAGAATACGACGACGATGCACAGGCTGCGGAGCGCATCCGAGAATTGCGCGCGAGCGACGCCAAAGACGCCAAAGCTGATGAGGCCGAGGACGCGTCGCAAGAACCGCAACAAGAAGACGTCGAGCCGACCCCCGAGGCGGAAGAAGACGCGCAAGAGGAAGACGCGCAAGAGGAAGGCGAGGCGGTGTCATCGCAAGAGCAGCCCGATGCTACTGTGTCGGTTGCTGAAACAGCTGATGACGATGCGGTTGCTGAAACGTCGCCCAAAGATGAGCAGCCCGAGTCATCCGAACAGGCTGCTCCCGTGGACGATGCCGACCCTGTATCCGATGAATCAGCTTCTGAGGCGGCTGAAGATGATGCCGTTGCAGAAGGCGCAGCGACCGATGCACAGGTCGATACTGTTGAACAAACTGATGATCCATCGCCTGAAACTGAGGATGTCATTTCGGAAGAAGAGGAAGAACCCTCTACTACGAGTGCTGATGCCGACGTTGATGCGGAACAGGTAGTAGCTGATCAAGAGGCTGTCGAAGATGACGCTTCTGCGGATAAAGAAGAGACGTCTAGCGAAACGGCTTCTGAAACTGCAGAAATCGATGCTCAGGCAGGAGCCTCCGAAGAAACGTCTAAAGGCGTCTCTGAAGAGGACTCCGACGAAGTGTCTACAGACGATGCCGAAGATGCAACTGCAGAAGACGACTCCGTCGAGACGCCGTCTGATCCGGCGGAAGACGATGCTGTAGCGGAGGAAGAAGAGCCTACCGCCACAGCCTCGGATGAGCCCGTTGCTGAATCTACTGACACATCTACTGACGATGTAGAAGATGTGAAAGCAGAAGGCACTGACGCCGACGAGAGCGGTACTTCAGAGGCCAAAGCCGACGCTACCGACGCCGACGCCGACACTTCCAAAGCGTCAGGAGAAGCTGATGGCCAGGAAGCCGGTGATCAGGAAGATGCTGACGATGCTGAGAAGGCAGAAGATGGGACGCTAAAAGCGAACCGTTATCGGCTTACAGGCACTCAGGTTGTTGGTAAGGTAGACCTGGGCAAAATGCGTCGCCGCAAGCGCAAGCGCAAGCGTAAGAAAAAAGAGAAGAAAGAGCAAAAGAAGAGAGAGAAGCAGAAAAAGAAGGAGCAACAGAAAAAACAGAAACAGCGCAAGCAGCGCAAAAAGAAAAAGAAGCGACGTCGTCGCGGCAAGCCGAAAGAAGAAGACGTCGAAAAGACGATTCAGGAGACGCTGCAAGAGTTAGAACAAGGCGCAAGCCGTGCCCGCCAGCGTCGCCGCCGCCGTCGTCGCAAGCGTCACGAAGAAGAACGCAAGCGCGAACGTGAGCGCAAAGCGGAAGAAGAAAGTGTGCTGCGCGTCACCGAGTATGTGTCAACCGGCGAGCTTGCCAACTTGATGGGTGAGCCTGTCAAAGAGGTTATTGCTTCGCTCTTTGACGCCGGAATGATGGTTTCGATCAACCAGCGTCTTGACCGCGATACCATTGAGTTCATCGCGGCTGAGTACGGCATGGAGGTTGAGTTCATTGACGAATTCAGCACCGATGCCCTTGAGGTGCCCGATGATGATCCGGAAGACATGGAGCCTCGCGCTCCGGTTGTAACCGTGATGGGCCACGTTGATCACGGAAAAACGTCGCTGCTCGATTACATCCGTAGTGCCAATGTGGTTGCAGGTGAGGAGGGAGGCATCACGCAGCACATTGGTGCGCACCAAGTGAACATATCGGACCAAGAAGGGACGATCACATTCCTGGATACGCCCGGTCACGAAGCCTTTACGGCGATGCGTGCTCGTGGCGCAAAAGCAACCGATATCGTCATTCTGGTGGTAGCAGCCGATGATGCAGTGATGCCGCAGACCATTGAGGCTATTAACCACTCGCAAGCTGCCAACGTGCCGATTGTGGTGGCCATCAACAAGATGGATAAGCCTGAAGCCGATGCGCAGCGCGTAAAAGCCGAACTTGCTGAGCACAATGTGCTCGTTGAGGAGTACGGCGGAGACGTGCAGTCGTCTGAAGTGTCGGCTGAAACCGGCCAAGGCATTGACGACCTGCTCGAAAAAGTGCTGTTGCAGTCCGAGCTGCTAGAGTTGAAAGCCAACCCCGACCGCGAAGCCGATGGCGTTATAATTGAGAGCCGCCTTGAAAAAGGCCGCGGAAACGTGATTACGGTGCTTGTGCAAAACGGAACGCTCGAAGTGGGCGACCCTTTTGTGGCAGGTATGTACAGCGGGCGCGTACGTGCTATGTTTGATGAGCGGGATAACCGCATTGAAGAAGTCGGGCCCTCGCAGCCCGCCCTTGTGCTGGGCTGTAATGGCTCTCCTGAAGTGGGCGACCAGTTTGTCGTGCTTGAAGACGAGAGCGAAGCCCGCGACATTGCCCAGAACCGTCAGCGGATCCACCGCGAGCAAGAGCTGCGCCGTAAGAGTCAGCTTTCACTTGACGAGATTGGCCGTCGCCTGTCTACCGGCGAGTTCAGCGAACTGAACCTCATCGTGAAAGCTGATGTAGGAGGCTCGGTCGAAGCCCTGGCCGATGCCCTGCTCAAGCTCAAGACCGACGAGGTGGCTGTACGTATCATCCACAGCGGTGTGGGGGCCATCAATGAAAGCGATGTGATGCTTGCACGGGCCTCTGAAGCCGTCATTATCGGATTCCAGGTGCGCCCAACGTCTGGTGCCCGCGACACAGCCAAGCGCGAGGACGTAGACATCCGCACCTACTCCATCATCTATGATGCGATTGAAGATGTGCACGATGCGCTCGAAGGTATGCTTAGCCCGGAGAAGCGCGAAGACGTGAAAGGACGCGCCGAGGTCCGAGAAATCTTCAAGGTGCCTGGCGTCGGAACGGTTGCCGGTACCTACGTGACCGATGGCACGATCAGCCGCGATCACCGCGTGCGTGTGCTTCGGGAAGGAGTCGTCGTGTACGAAGGTGAAATCGGATCGCTCAAACGCTTCCAAGACGACGTCAAAGAAGTCAAGAAAGGCTTTGAGTGCGGTATGTCTATCGAAAACTTCGACGATGTAAAAGTCGGCGATGAGTTCGAAACCTACGTTATTGTCGAAGAGCGTCGTACCCTTGAGGTCTAGTGCGCTCGATCGAGTGATTTGCAAAGAAACGGTATGCAGGCAGGAGCTCTTTTGAAAGGGCACCTGCCTGTGCCGCGTATCTGCCCTGTTCTTCTTTCTCGTCTTGTTTGTATGTACCCCTATGAGTATTCGAACTGAACGCGTGGCCAAACTCATTCAGCGTGAGGTGGCGAAGATTCTTCAGGAAGACTACGCCGAACGCCTCACGCCCATGGTTACCATCACTGATGCGCGCATCACGAAAGACTTGTCGGTTGCCTATGTGTACGCCAGCGTAATGGGCGATACTGAGGCCGAACGAAAAGCAACCTTCAAACAGCTTGAAGGGCTTACAGACGCTGTACGCTCCACGCTTGCAAATCGCATTCGCCACCAACTGCGTACAGTACCGGAGTTGCGGTTTTTTCTCGACGAGTCGCTGCAACGGGCTAAGCGAATGGAAACGCTCTTCGACCGGATTCGCGCTGAGCGCGAACGCCGCCTGTCCTCCGATTCAGAGACCGAAGCGTAGCATCGTCGCTTGCCTCTTCGCCTCCCCCAATAGAATACCAATGAATAGCTGGTTACATGGTCACAGCAGCTTCTCAGCGCCACATTCCCCCCGAGGTAGTGGTGCAGGCAGGCACGTGCCCGGATGTGTCGAAAGCGGCTCTTCTGGTGGATAAACCCGAAGGGCCAACCTCGCATGACATTGTACACCAAATCCGGCGGCATTTTAACGGATGCAAGACCGGTCATGCAGGCACGCTTGATCCTCTTGCAACCGGATTGCTCATCGTCTTAACGGGGGCAGCCACGAAGCTGCAAGACGCGTTTATGCACCTCGGTAAGACCTACGAGGGAACGATGCGCCTGGGCGCCACCACGCCTACGTACGACCGCGAGCAACCCCCAGACGAAACGTTTCCGTGGGCGCATATCAGCGATGAAGATCTGGAAGCCGCGACTGAGGAATTCATGGGTACGATTGTGCAGCGCCCACCGATGTACTCAGCGGTAAAGGTACGTGGGGAACGGCTCTACAAGAAAGCGCGGCGCGGGGAAACTGCCGTTCGTCCGCCCCGGCAGGTAACCGTGTCATCGTTTGACATCGTCGACCGGGCCGGGCCCGATGTGACGTTTAAGGTGACGTGCTCAAAAGGCACCTACATCCGTTCGCTTGCGCATGACCTGGGCAATGCATTAGATTCGGGCGCTTACCTTACCTCACTCCGCCGCACCCACATTGGCTCGTACGATGTGGCAAACGCCTGGGCGGTTTCTGATCTACTTAATACGTGTCCATCGCCCTCCTCCGACGCTACACCATGAAACGTGAGATTGGCTGGGATCAGATCGAGCGCGATCCATCTACGGTGCTTACCGTGGGCACGTTTGATGGCGTACACCGTGGCCATCAAGCAATTCTGTCGTTCCTGATAGAACGTGCGCAGGCGATGGATGGCATTCCCACGGTGCTTACGTTCGACCCCCACCCGCGCGAGGTGGTGCGCAATCAGGAAGTGCCGCTGCTTACCACCGTTGATGAGCGGGCCCGTGCACTTGAATCGTTTGGCGTGGGCCGCATGGTCGTGCTGCCCTTTACCCACGACCTGGCACAGTACGATCCGCGTGCCTATGTGCAAGAGATCCTGTGGGAAACGATCGGACTGCAGGCTATTGCGGTGGGCTATGACCATCGATTTGGGCGCAACCGCACCGGCAATGTAACGCTACTGCGCGAAATGGGAGCCCAACGCGGGTTCGCCGTGGAGCAAATTCCTCCGCAATCCGACGACAACGAGGTCATTTCATCCACGCGCATCCGCACACTTCTGGCTGAAGAGGGCGCCGTGAAACAGGCCGCACGGTTGCTTGGGCGTCCGTATTCGCTGAGTGGCACCGTCGTACGCGGAGAGCAGCGTGGGCGCACGATTGGGTTTCCGACGGCCAACATCGCACTGAACGATAGCCGTTCCTGTCTGCCTCAAAAGGGGGTGTATGCAACCCGTGTGTATGGCCCGCCACTCGAGACCGCGCATGTAGGAATGTGCAACATTGGGGTGCGCCCTACCTTCGGTGGCACCACCCCGACCATCGAAGTCCACCTACTTAATTATGACGGTTCGTTGTATGACAAATCGTTGTGTGTAGAGTTTGTGCAAAGACTGCGAGACGAGCAGAAATTTGATTCTGTGGAGGCATTACAGGCGCAACTTTCAGAAGATCGAGCCCATTGCATACGTGTTATGGAAGGCGCAAATGCATCGTCGTTGATCGCCAATGACGGTTGCGCATAAATGCTGACGTACCGATCTGCATGTACATTGACCGCAGGCTGCGCTCAGTATCTTCTTTAGCATGGTATAATCTAAAGAGGAACCAACCAACCCCCCTATGATAACGAAGGAACGCAAGCAAGAACTCGTTGAGGAATACGGAAGTAGCCCTAATGACACGGGTACTGCCGAGGTGCAAATAGCCATTTTCACCGAGCGGATTAGCCGGCTCACCGATCACCTCAAGGAGCACAAAAAAGACCACGCCACGCGTCATGGGCTGCTTAAGCTCGTGGGTAAACGCAGACGACTGCTCAACTACCTGAAAAGTCGCGATATTGAGCGCTACCGTGCGCTCATCCAAGACCTGGGGCTTCGCAAGTAAGCGAAACGAGCGGCATCCTGTTTGGCAGGGTGCCGCTTTTCGTTGGAGGTGCCCCGCTGTTGTTCACTCCCTCCAGCGTATTGTCTCGCACAGCCATCTGATGTGGGTGTGCGAATCACCAGTTGTTGATTGACCGAAGATTGAATACATGCCAGACGCAACCATCCAAACCATCAAATTTGCACCGGGGCGCACGCTCTCGATTGAGACGGGCCGCCTTGCCAAGCAAGCCAACGGATCTACCGTGGTTCGATTGGGCGACACTATGGTGCTCTCTACCGCCACGTTGTCCGACTCGGTGCGCGAAGGAACCAATTTCTTCCCGCTCACCGTGGACTACCGCGAGAAGTTTGCTGCCGGCGGAAAGGTGCCCGGCGGATTCATTAAACGCGAAGGCCGTCCTACCGACAAAGAAACCCTGACCGCCCGTCTTGTGGATCGGGCCGTCCGTCCCCTCTTTCCCGACGGGTTCTACCATAACGTTCACCTCGTGAACTACGTCATTTCGGCGGGCGATGACTACGATGCCGATATTCTCGCAGGCGTCGGTTCCTCTGCCGCACTGATGCTTTCGGGCGCTCCTTTCCAAGGCCCCATTGCTGAAGTGCGTGTCGGCCGCGTTGATGGTGAGTATATCATCAACCCCACCATCCAGCAGCTCGCCGACAGCGACATGAACCTCATTGTGGCGGGCAAAAAGGATGCGCTCGTTATGGTCGAGGGCGAAGCCGACGAAATCAGCGAGGATGAGATGATCGATGCGCTCGACGTAGCGCACGAGTCCATCCAAAAGCTGTGCGTGGGACAAGAGAAGCTGGCGCGCGCCTTTGGCACCGCCGATGACTTTGAGTGGACGCCCCACGTCGTTGATGACGCCGTTGTTCAGCGCGTACGCGAGCAATTTGGTCGCCGCGTGGCAGATCATGTGCGGGCTCCGTATCAGAAAGAAAAATTCTACACGGGCCTGAGCGACATCAAAGACGAAGCCGTTGAGTCGCTGGCCTCTGGCGATGAAGAGGAACTCGATGCCGGTGAAGTCCGCGATGCTGTGGGCGTGGTCGAAAAAGAGGCCATGCGCGAGATGATTCTTGCAGATGGCCGCCGCATCGACGGGCGCGATATGACCGAGGTGCGCGACCTGTGGATGGAGACCAGCTACCTGCCGCGTGTGCACGGTTCGGCGATCTTCAGCCGAGGCGAAACGCAAGTACTGGGCTCCGTTACGCTGGGGACGTCGAAAGACGTTCAGCCTGTTGATGAAGTGTTCGACGACACCGACAAGTCGTTCTACCTGCATTACCGCTTCCCCCCATTCTGCGTGGGCGAAGCAAGCTACCTTCGCGGTCCGAAACGCCGTGAGATTGGACACGGGATGCTTGCAGAGCGTGCCTTGAGTCCAGTCATTCCAAGCCAAGACGTGTTTCCGTACGTGATCCGCGTTAACGCAGAGGTGCTGGAGTCGAACGGCTCGTCGTCGATGGCCAGCGTTTGTGCGGGCTCTCTGGCCTTGATGGACGCGGGCGTGCCGATTGAGAAGCCGGTTGCCGGTATCGCAATGGGACTCGTCACCGATGGCGAGCGTACCCAGATCCTGACTGACATTCTCGGTCATGAGGATCATCTTGGTGACATGGACTTCAAGATCACCGGTACGCGCGATGGCATTACTGCCTGTCAGATGGACATTAAGGTGGATGGCCTGTCGCGTGACGTGCTGGCGCGTGCGCTGAAGCAATCAAGCGCTGCCCGTAGCGAGATCCTTGATGCGATGGAAGCTGAACTGCCCGAGTCGCGCGGTGAGCTGTCGGAGTATGCGCCGCGTCTTACCAAACTGACGATTGATCCCGAGCACATCGGTGCCGTGATTGGACCGGGTGGTAAGGTCGTGAAGAGCATCCAGAAAGAGACCAACACCGATGTAACCATTGAAGAAGATGGCGGCGTTGGGCTTGTTACGATTGCTGCCAAGAACCAGCAAGATGCCGAAGCCGCCATTGAGCGGGTGAAGCAGATTGTGGCCGTTCCGGAAGAAGGCGAGGACTACATTGGTACGGTGAAAACTATCCGTGACTTTGGCGCCTTTATCGAGATTATGCCCGAGAAGACCGGG
Organism: Natronotalea proteinilytica; assembly: GCF_055379935.1. Lineage (NCBI taxonomy): Bacteria > Pseudomonadati > Rhodothermota > Rhodothermia > Rhodothermales > Salisaetaceae > Natronotalea > Natronotalea proteinilytica. The sequence continues at coordinate 1,721,301 of NZ_AP043947.1, forward strand.
CTGCTACACGTATCCGAGATTGCACATGGATACGTCGAGAATATAGAGGACCACATGAAGGTGGGCGACAAGGTGAAAGTCCACCTCCTTGAAGTGCGCGACGATGGCAAGATGCGTCTGACGCGCAAGCCGTTCCTCGAAGAAAACGGCCAATAAATGTGCTGTAGTGCACATCGCAAGTAAAACCCTGTAGCGGTGGGGGCAATTCGTACTGGATTGCCCCCACGTTACTTTCAAGGGGACTTACAACCTACTTATACTCCGTTATTGCAATGAAAATTGTTTGTACAGGAGGTGCCGGATTTATCGGCTCTCACGTAAGCAAAGCACTTCTCGAAGATGGACACACCGTCCATATCATCGATAACCTTTCCGCAGGAAAGCGAGAAAACGTGCCAGAAGGGGCTGTCTTCCATCCGATTGACATCCGCAGCGACGCCGCCGCTGAGCTGATGCGTACCGAGAACTACGACCTGCTCTCGCATCATGCAGCCCAGATGAACGTCCGTGAGTCGGTTGCGAATCCCCGTGCCGATGCTTCCACCAACATTGATGGATTGTTGAATCTGATGGAAGCTGGGCATGGCCATGGCCTGAAACGTGTCATTTTTGCCTCTACCGGTGGGGCGATCTACGGAGACCCAGTGTACGTACCTCAAGACGAACCGCACCCGCTGTGTCCGGTGTCGCCGTACGGGGTAAGCAAACTTGCCTCCGAAAAGTATCTCGACTTCTACCGCGAAGAATACGGTATTCCGTACGTGTCGCTGCGTTACGCCAATGTGTATGGTCCACGGCAGAATCCGGATGGCGAAGCGGGCGTGGTGGCCATCTTTATCGAGCAGATGCTCCGTGGCGAACAGCCCACTATCTACGGTGATGGCACCCAGACACGCGATTATGTCTACATTGACGATGTGGTGGCGATGAACCGTGCCGTGATGGAGTACAAAGACACAGCTATCTTCAACGTGGGCACCGGCCAGGAAACGAGTCTAAATGATCTGTTTGGGCACATTCAGACGCACACCGATCCGTCCATGGACTGCGCGTATGGCCCTGCTCAGCCTGGTGAGCAGATGCGTAGTGTGCTCGATATTCAGCGCGCTCAAGATGAGTTAGGCTGGACACCAGAAACGGATATGCTGTATGGGATAGGCGAGACGGTAAAGTGGTTCGAGCAAAAGCTGACTACAGCGTAAGTATAATACTCCGTTATTGCAAAATAAAATGTATCGAGTTGAGCTCCAACAGTTTGAGGGTCCGATGGACCTGCTCCTATTTTTTATCAAGCGCGACGAAGTCGACATCTACAACATCCCAATCGCAAAAATCGCGGATGAGTATCTTGCCTACGTTCGCGTGATGGAAGAAATCGACCTTGATGGCGTGGCCGACTTTATCTACATGGCCGCGCTCCTCATTAACATCAAGGCACAAATGCTCCTGCCTAGCCCCTCAACTGATGAGGACGGCGAGGAAATCGATCCGCGTCGCGAGTTAGTCGAGCGTCTGCTTGAGTACGTTCGCTTTAAAGAGGGAGCCGACCAGTTGGCGCTCCGCAAGGAAGACCGGGATCGACACGCCACACGAGGCGGCTCACTCGATGTTCGTGAGCAGTATGAGGGTCAGCCTGCCCGTGCGGTTGATCACACGGTATACGACCTCATGAACGCACTGGCGCACATGCTACAGGAGTCGCCCGACGAGGAGCCGACAACGCACGAGATCGAGCCGCTCCAGTATTCAGTCGATGAGCAGCAGACTTATGTGATGGACCGCCTGCGCCGTGCAACTGAGCTTTCGTTCCGATCGGTCGTAAAGAACCAAAACAAGGCCTTTATCATCGCTACGTTTCTTGCTGTTTTGGAGTTGGCGCGCCAACAACACCTGCACATTCACGTAGAAGAGTCCCACACTGATTTCATGCTGCGCTGGCATACAGGGGGAGATGGACAGGCGAATACGCCTCCCGAAGCTCCCGCCTAATGCTTTCTTCCCACCCGGTTTTGCTACGATGTCCGCCGATCAACTGCCCTTAGAGTTTCGTGAGAGTCGCCTACCCGAAGCCACCGAGGCGCTCTTGTTTGCTGCCGATGCCCCCATGCAGGCCGACCAGATGGCCTCTATTGTAGCGGATGTGACCGGCAACGACATTGTGGCCGCCCAGCATATTGAGGAGGCGATTCGGTCGCTCGAAGCCACGTACGAAGAGCACGGGCGCGCTTTTCAAATCGTGCAGTGGGCCGGTGGATATCGGCTTGTGACGCGCGAGTCGGTGGCCCCGTTCGTAAAAGCCATGGTACAAGACGAACAACGGCAAACCCTGTCGCGATCACTCTTAGAAACCGTTGCCGTTGTCGCGTACAAGCAGCCTGTAACGCGACCCGAAGTAGACTTCGTTCGAGGCGTGAATTCCGATTACGCGCTGCGCAAGCTCATGGAATTGGGTCTGGTAGATGTAAAAGGGCGCAGCGACTCGCTCGGGCGTCCACTCCTCTACGGAACCACCGATGCATTTTTAGAGCAGTTTGGGCTTAACACGCTCGATGACCTTCCCACTATTCGCGAAGTGGAAGACCTTCTCGAAGATCCCAACTTCGACGATGAACGGGCGCAGCTGCTGCAGTTGAAAACAGAAGCCGAGGCCACAAACGGCGATGTGGCTTCCGCTATCCCTGACCTTCCCGATGAATCGTAGTATAGCATGGCTGCTTCCTCCCCTGCGGTGCCTGCAGACGGCATGCGCATCAACAAATATCTGAGCCGAGCAGGCGTGTGTTCGCGCCGAAATGCCGACAAGATGGTGACTGCAGGGCGTATCACGCTGAACGACGAGACCGTATCGGAGCATGGGACGCGCGTGTATCCGGGGGATACAGTGGCGGTGGATGGGACGCCGGTTGGGTTGCAAAAGCGCCAGTACTTGCTCTTGAACAAGCCCGAGGGGATAATCACGACTGTGCGCGACGACCGCGGTCGCCAAACGGTGATGGATGTGGCCGGGCTCGGCACCAGCAATCCCGCCGGCCTTGCGCCTGTGGGGCGTCTCGATCGGGATAGCACCGGCATATTGCTTCTCACCAATGATGGTGACTTGGCCCACCGGCTCATGCATCCACGCTACCCCCTTGATAAAGTGTATTTTGTCGAGACCAAACAATCCGTTAAGCCGCACGAATTAGACCACCTGCAACGCGGCGTTGATATTGGGGACGATCGCCCTGCCGCCGCTGCGGATGCAGCCTACATTCAACCGCCCCGAAAAGACTGGATCGCCCTGAAGCTCCACGAAGGACGCAATCGTCAAATTCGCCGTATGCTTAGCGCCCTGAACCACACCGTGCGCACGCTCGATCGCGTGCAGTTTGGAGGGATTACGCTGCAGGGGTTGGAACGTGGAGCCGTGCGCCCGCTTACCGAACAAGAAGTCGCTGACCTTCGGAACCGTGTATCCTAACTCCCCCATGTCTACAAACTCGACCGTAGCGCCCGCGCTTGACAAGGCCCTGAATCGAAAGATACGCACCGAAGGGCTCACATACGACGATGTACTTTTGGTGCCACGCCGCTCACAGGTGATGCCCCGCACGGTGTCTACGCAATCGCGAGTCACGCGCGATATTCCCCTGAACGTTCCTATTCTGTCCTCGGCCATGGACACGGTAACCGAAGCCAATATGGCCATTGCAATGGCACGAGAGGGTGGTGTGGGCGTGCTCCATAAAAACATGTCGATTGAGGACCAGGCTGCCGAGGTGCGCCGCGTGAAGCGTTCCGAAAGTGGAATGATTCTCGACCCCATCACCATCTCGCCACACGATACCGTGGGCGATGCGCGCCGGATGATGTCGCACTATTCCATCGGGGGGATTCCCGTTGTAGACCAAGACAATAAGCTGGTGGGTATTGTAACTAACCGCGATGTGCGGTTTGAGCTGCAAAATGAAACCCCCATCCACGAGATGATGACGGCCAAGAACTTGGTTACGGCTTCGGTGGGCACCACGCTTGATGAAGCCGTGCAGATCTTGCAGCGGCACAAAATCGAAAAATTGCCCGTCATCGACGACGAAGGATACCTGAAGGGGCTCATCACTTTCAAAGACATCCGGAAGCGCCGCAAGCACCCCAATGCTTGCAAGGATGAGCATGGGCGGCTACGTGTGGGAGCGGCCGTAGGGGTAACGCCAGACGTGCTGGATCGCGTATCGGCCCTCGTGAATGTAGGGGTTGATTTCGTGACGATCGATACCGCACATGGGCACTCTGAAGGGGTGCTCGAAACAGTGGCGGATGTGAGTGCACGCTTTAATGATCAGGTGCAAATTATGGCGGGCAATGTGGCTACCGCCAAGGGCACACGCGATTTGATCGAAGCAGGCGCCGATGCAGTAAAGGTGGGTATTGGCCCCGGATCCATTTGTACAACACGTGTAGTGGCCGGCGTTGGGGTACCGCAACTTACGGCAGTGTTAGAGTGTGCCGAGGCTGCTTCTGAGCATGATGTACCCGTTATTGCAGATGGAGGTATTAAACAAACAGGTGATATTGCCAAAGCACTTGCTGCAGGAGCCGGTACTGTAATGATCGGTAGCCTCTTTGCCAGTGTCGAAGAAAGTCCCGGCGAAACAATCATCTACGAGGGACGAAAGTACAAAAGTTACCGCGGGATGGGCTCTGTAGGAGCCATGCAATCTGGAAGTAAAGACCGGTACTTTCAGGATGCAGAAGACGATCTCAAAAAGCTGGTGCCCGAGGGTATCGAGGGGCGCGTTCCGTACAGCGGCACCCTCTCTGAGGTGATTCACCAGATGGTTGGAGGACTCCGCGCTGCAATGGGGTACTGCGGATGCGCCACGGTTCAAGACCTGTATGAACACGCTGAGTTCACACGCATCACTGCTGCGGGCATGCGCGAAAGCCATCCCCACGACGTTGAAATTACGCAAGAGTCGCCTAACTACTACTCCGGGCGGCATAAGTCGGCTTAACGCAGTTGCCTGCCCCCGTTTCGGTTCTCTTTCTCGAATTGATGCCTATATGTCCACCCCCACCGCCGTGCGTTCAATGCACGATACGCTTCTCGACATTGCTCACCACCATGATGCCGATGCCTGTGTAATTACCGCCCTACCCGACATTCGATGGGCATGTGGGTTTACCGGATCAAACGGCATCCTGGTTGCACTTCCTGATCGCTATATCTTTCTATCCGATGGCCGATACACCGAGCAGGCCGCGCGTGAAGTGCAGGACGCTGAAGTGCACACACCGGGCTATAATCTGTGGGAGTATGTTAGCGAAGAAGGCCTGCTTAGCGACATAGACACGGTGCTTATCCAATCGGATACGGTGACACTTGACACGCTCTCCGCCTGGAAAGAGCGCTTTCCGCATATTGACTGGAAACAGGGCGCTGGCCTCCTTACCGAACGCCGTGGCTCCAAATCAACAGAAGAAGTCAACAAGATTCGGGCTGCCCAACGCATTACGGATGCCGTGTTTGCCGAGCTGTGCGACTGGATTGAGCCGGGCATGACGGAACGGGAGGTGGGCGCTGAAATCGTATATCGGCATCTCAAGCGCGGTGCTGAACGCATGTCGTTTGATCCGATTGTAGCTGCAGGCCCCAACGGAGCCCTGCCCCACGCCCGTCCGTCGGATCGGGTTTTGCAGAAGGGCGACATGGTGGTTATCGACATGGGCTGTTTTCTCAATGGCTATGCCTCAGATATGACGCGGACCATTGCCATTGGTGAGCCCTCCGACGAAGCCCGCAGGGTGTATCAGTTGGTGTGGGAGGCGCAAGAGACCGCTATCGCCGCGGCGCGAAGCGGCATCACGGGCACTGACATCGATGCAGTAGCGCGGGAAATCATCGAAGATGCAGGGTATGGCGAGTACTTCGGTCACGGGTTGGGCCACGGCGTGGGGCTGGAGGTGCACGAATGGCCGCGCCTGTCATATCACGTAACACACGACCTTCCCGATGGGGCTGCGGTAACGGTGGAACCCGGCATCTATCTGCCTGACAAGTTTGGCGTACGCATCGAGGATATCATCATTCTACACCCTGATGGCTGCGAGAACCTGACCGAGAGCCCCAAAGAACTGCAGGTTATTTAGGCACTGCCGAATATCGCGCACATAGAAACGTAGAGAGGGCGCGTCTCGTACAGGGAGCATATGGTGGAAGTCGGAGCCAAGCTGTAATGTCGGTAACAACCCGCTTCCATACACTGCTTTTCGACGTACTCCGTTCGCCTGATGACGCCATTTCGCCTCCTCGTCTGTACAAGTCTCCTCCTGCTGGGGGGAAGTCTCGGCATGAGCGCCCACGCGCAGGCCGACGATGATGACGCCCCGCGTGAGCTGATTATCCGCCTGGCCGATGATGCTCCCGATGCATTACAGCAATCCCTGGAAGCGCCCGATGCCCCGCGTCCGGCTGCGGTTGACCCGCTGTTCTCCTCTATCCTGGAGGTCGAGCCGACGTTTCCTGATGTGCAGGCTGCCGCACAGGGGGAGGCTGCGGAGTGGCCTGTCTACACACTCCGTTTCACCAATGCGGATGACGCAGAGACCGCCAAAAGACAGTGGGCCGAAACCGAAGGCGTGCTGTATGTGGATGAGAACGATAAATTTTATCTCGACATCGTAGATCAACAGGATGCGGTGCCTGATGCTAACGGTCTGCCGATTTCGCTTGACCCCGACACCATCGATCAGAAGCTGAATCACCTCGATGTAATCAATGCCCGTGCTGCCCACAACATCACACGCGGCGATCCATCGGTAACCATTGGTGTCATCGACTCGGGCGTGTTTTACGACCACCCAGATCTCGAAAATCAGGTGTGGGTGAACGAGCCCGAAGATGTAGCGAATGCAGGTACCTTCGTGCCCGAAAATCGCATCGGCACCGATGAAGATGGCAATGGCTGGGTGGACGATGTGATTGGATACAGCTTTGTAGATCGACTGCTTCCGCCTGCGGAAGGGCGGTTTGGTCCGCGCGATCCCGACCCGCGTGCCGACTCGCTGGGGTCGTTTGGTTGGCACGGCACGGCTGTCAGTGGTGTAGCCGTTGCACAGGATGACAACGACTCGGGTATGCAGGGGGTAGCCCCCCGCTCGAGTATTGCCTTGCTGCGCGCCTTTGGGCATGACGGAGCTGGGCTAACCCGCGACATTGCCGAGGCTATCATTTACGGCGCCGATATGGGCTTCGATGTGCTCAATATGTCGTTTGGGCGTGATGTGGCCTCGCCGCTCATGCACGATGCCATTCAATATGCGCACAGCCAGGGCACGGTGCTGGTCGGCTCCGCAGGCAACACCGCAGGGGATGATCCAAACTACCCATCCGATTATCCAGAAGTTATTTCAGTGATATGGTTAGCCGAAGACGGCGAGGGCCTTCCTCCGCTTAGCACTAGTTCGTATGGCATTGGCACCGACCTTGGGGCGCCCGGATCGAATGTATTCACTACAGACTTTCCGGGGACTACCCCTTCAGATGAGATTACGCCCGAATACCTCTACCGCTCGGCCAGCGGATCGTCCTTCTCAGCGCCGCAGGTAAGTGGAGCCGTGGCGCTGTTGCGTGCCCTCGACGACTCCCTCACCCCTGAGGACATCCGCTCTATCCTCACTAGTTCTACCGTCGATATTGGATTGCCGGGTTGGGACCAGCGCACCGCTGCCGGACTCCTCGATGTCCGCGAGGCGTTGCTCCGCGCGCTGCCCGGCTCCACAACCATCACCCGTCCTGCTCACGATAGCGGCTGGAGCGAGGACGAAATCCATGTCGTAGGGTCGTCCATTCACCCCAAGCACGACTCGTACCAACTGTTCTACACTGAAGGAACCACCGATCTGGATGATGCCGAGTGGATCCCCATTCACGATGCGGTGTCACAGCGCGTTCTTGACGACACCTTGGCTACGTGGTCCACAGAAGCGCTTGAAGACGGCGAATACACGCTACGGCTTGTCACTAATCTGACTGACAACCGCACCGTCGAAGATCGGCGTCGGGTGCGCATCCAACGCGAACCGCCGGAGCTTACCGTTCATGCTGCAACGGGCGGACTCGTGGGCTCTCATTTTGGGGTGATTACGGATGTGCAGACCGACCAGCGTAGCACCATCACGCTGGACATTGAACTGAGCGGACAAACGCATACCGTTGAAAGCGAAAATGCACGCCAACGCCACGGCACCTACTGGTCAAATACCAGCGGCAGTGGAGGTGAGGCTGCCCTGCGCATCCACGCAACGAACGATGCTGGACTCACTACCACCCGTGATACAACCGTCCAGGTGCCCGAACGCCAGTTCCGTTCCCAATGGCTCGAACGGCACGAAACCAATGTGCCCCGTGGGTTTGTCCTCCCCACGTTTACCGACTTCGACAATGATTCGCTGCCCGAATTGGTTGTCAACCCGTTCTCGGAGGGCGGCGGGCTGGGCGACTCAATCTTTCTGTACGAATGGACTGGCGATGATTTCGCCAAGGCCGATTCGCTTCAAGCCAATGTCATTCCGCGCGACGTGGCCGATACCGATGGCTCCGGCACCCCCGAACTGCTCACGCAGGTGGGAAACGCTACGCTCATGCTCCGCCAAGAGGGGGATGACTGGCTCCCGAAATCTGAAGCGTTCATTGACACGACCGGGACCGAAGCCGGGCCATTTATTGGTGCTCGCCTTGTAGACCTTACGCATACCGGCACCGCTCAAATGCTGGGCCATACCCGCAATGTGTGGAAGGGGCGCGCCTGGGATGGAAACGAGTACCCCATCCAGTACACGCTCGATCCTGAAAAAGCTGTTGCCATTGACGATACACTCGATATTCAGAGCAATATCGGAGCGGCAAACGCTGCGGTGGGCGACTTCAATGGAAACGGGCGTACCAATATGGTAGTGGGTACCCGCTATGGGCACTGGATCATGTACGAAATCTCACCGGGAAAACCCGCTCCTGGGCCCATCTGGAGCTACGCCTCTAACCGCTTTGATGCCGGACGTCGCTTTGGGGCCGGCGACCTGACAGGCGATGGGGTTGATAACTTTGTCACGTTCACGCAGTTCTTCCCGAACACCCTGCCCGACGACACACGCATGCCGCCGCGTAGCACCTACACCGTGTGGCAAGCATCGAACGATGGGTTTGATCCCGTGTACACGCTTCCCATTGCCGGATCCCCCGGTGCAAACGGAGCCATCACCACAGCCAACCTCACCAACGACGATCGGGACGAGGTAGTCATCGCGCATGCTCCGTACCTTATCGTACTGCGCAACGACCCCAGCTTGGGGTGGCACGTAGCCTACCTCGACGATCGTGATGGCATCGAATCGGTGCAAAGTGCGTCGCTGCTAGCCGGCGATGTGACAGGCAGCGGCTACGCCGAAATTTTTGCGAACACACGTAAAGACCATCTCGTCCAGTTTTCGGTGCGCGACCAGGCCGTGGCGCTATCTCCGCCGCAGTGGCGTATCGCGCAGGCCGTATCCGATTCATCCGTTCAACTGAGCTGGCGCGCCCCCGATGTAGACTCGGTTGCCGTCTACCAGCGCACCGCAGATGCGCCCTTCGAGCGTATGACCACACAGCACGACTCTAGCCTGACTGTAGACACGGATGCCGAAGCTACGTATGCGCTACGGGCCTGGCGTGGCAACGACACCTCTCCGCTTAGCGAAGCGCGCACAGTACGACCCCGTGCCCCAGCTACAATTGAAGAGGTGGCCTATCCGGCGCCCTATGAGGTAGACCTACGCTTTACTGAACCGCTTACCGAAGGGTTGCGCCCTGAGCAATTTACATATGAAGGCACGCCCCCCGAACGAGTCGTGGGCACTTCGAATCGGGAAGGACTCCGTGTAACTTTTTCAGATGCGGTTCCACTCACGGGCACGCTCACCTGGACTGGAGTGACTGACCGCGATGGCACGCCTGTTGGGCAAACAAGCGTTGCCTTAGAATTGCTCGCTGCCGATGACGCCCCGTTCTTTGTCGAAGACTGGACACGCACAAGCGATCAGTCGATCGAGTTGCTCTTTAACGCAGCGGTTGACGCGGAACAGGCCGCCGACACCAACACGTACCGCGTTAGCTCGCCGGGCTCGGTGCGCCAGGCCACGGTAACAAGCAACGACCCGAAGCGCGTGCGACTTGACCTGGCAGGCATTGTCGTAGGAGCAAGTGGGCAAATCACCACCCTCCAGATCGACGAGTTAGCTAGTGCAAGCGGTCACCGCTTAGACGACCGCAGCCGCGCCATTCAACTTACCGGCCCCGCCGATGACCTTGACGATGTGTTCGTCTATCCGAATCCGTTTCGGGGGGCTGAGCATAGTCAACACGTCACTGTGGCCGGGCTGCCCACCGAAGCCACAGTCCGTATCGTAAGCGTAGATGGACGCATGGTGCGCACTCTCCGTACCGACCGAGCGTTTGAGGGCGGTCTTGAGTGGGACCTGGAAGACGAAACGGGGCAGCGAGTGCCGTCGGGCGTATATTACCTGCGCGTAGAAGCACCGGGCGAAGACCCAGTCATGGAAAAGGCAGCGGTAATCTGGTAGACTGGAGCGTGGTTGTGTGGCGCGGCTGAAAGTTTGAGGCGTTTAAGATGCTGGAATCTCTCCCCCTAAACCCTCCTCTGAGCTACGGTTTATACACAACGAAGTCGGAGAAGACCCGGAGTGGGTGCCGACGACTCGGTTTGGGGACGCTGGAGCGTCCGACCCCGCGTGGCGACGCGGAGCATCGCCACGAGAGACGAGATGGTGTCGCGTTTCCAGGTCATCCTGACGCCGCCAGGCGGAAGGATCTCAGCGCCATCCCTCCAGGCGTTCGGCACACCCAGTGCGCGCGGAAACTATCCCGTGGGCATTGAGCAGCACGGCGTTGAGATGCTTCACTGCGTTCAGCATGACTTGTTTAGCTGGCTTCACTGACCGCCCGAGATCTCCCCTGCCAACGTAGTGGACTACTGCTCACACAATTCCAGACTTTGACGTGTAACGACACGTAGCAGCACATCTCGTTTTGACAGCCTTACACCATGAATCTGCGCTCCACGGCCCCGTTTGCTTGCACGCTGCTCGTGCTTACTGCAATACCGTGGTTTGCCGCTGATCCGACACGATGGGGCGGAATGATTGTGCTAAGCATCATCGCAACGGCAGGACTCGCGTGGTGCTGGCGTAAGAACCAGCTCACAATGCCTATCGTGCTTGGGGGCGCAGTGCTGCTGCGGCTTGCATACCTCCCGCTGGAGCCCGTGCTGAGCGACGACGTATATCGCTACCTGTGGGATGCGCGCATCTGGCTAGAGGCCGGCGCGAATCCGTATGCGCATCCCCCTGACACAGAATCACTTCGTGCTTGGCGTGAGAACTGGCTCTACCCAAACCTCAACTCGCACGAATACCACAGCGTTTACCCGCCGCTGTCGCAATTCTTTTTTGCTATCGCCTATGCTATCGGAGGCGCATCGGCAACAAGCTACTATGTGCTCAAAGGGCTGTTCGTAGCCGTAGAGTTGGGCGGACTCTGGGCGCTGCGCCATCACGTAGCCCCGCGTCATCTCATGTTGTATGCGTGGCACCCGCTGGCGCTCATCGAGGTCGCCGGTCAGGGACACACCGAAGCCCTGGCGGTAGGAGCCGTGGGCGTGGCCTTCTGGGCTGCATGGACCCACCGCGCGCATCTTTCAGCGGCCACCATTGCATTTGCCGGACTCGCCAAGCTATATCCGTGGATCGCCCTCGCCTGGATCCTGCGCCGCTTTGGATGGAAGCCCCTACTCACCGCACTCGCCATCATCGGATTGGCTTTTGCGCCGTTCTGGTATCCCGCCCTGCTAACCGATGTCTCGCAATCGCTTCGCCTCTACGTCCAACTCTTCGAATTTAACGCCGGCCCCTACTACGCGGTCAAAGAATCGCTCTATGCACTCACCGGCTCCGACTGGAGCAAAATCATTGGGCCGGTCTTTGGAACGCTCACATTGCTGGGACTGGCCGCATGGACCCTCCGTGATTGGTGGCGGCCTGTGTCGCTCCCCGTCTTTTTGGCCGGCGGACTCGCCATCTATCTGGGGCTAGCCACCACCGTCCACCCATGGTACTGGCTGGTTATCGGGCTCGCCGCCGTCCTCCACCCCGTCTCGCGCTGGGCCTGGGTCTGGATTGCCACCTTCAGCTTGGGCACGTACCTGTTCTATATAGACGGCCCCTACTGGATCTGGGTTGCTTTGGGGTGGGGCGGCGCGTTGGTGTTATTGGGAATTGGATGGATCCAGCAGGGAGGTCTTGCTGTGCCACGGGCCCGGCAAAAAGCACGCTGCTTTGCTGATCCGCTCCGTCGTCTGGCCCGCACGGAAAACCCAACCCTGCTTGACATTGGTTGCGCCGAGGGGGCACTGGGCGCGCATATCCAGCGAAAGTACGGCATTCAGGTCACGCTCACCGACCTCTCCGACGCCCGGCATGCCGACATCGATCTTCCGTTTCAGCGCTGCACCTCTCATCGTCTACCCTTCGATGACAATGCATTCGATGCTGCCCTGCTCACCTTCGTCCTGCACCATGCCGACGATCCCGAACGCACCCTGCGTGAAGCCCTCCGCGTGAGCCGTTCCCGTGTGCTGATTCTGGAGTCCGTGGCCTATCACCCGCTGCAGCGACGCCTACTCGGCTGGGCCGACGCCCTCGTGAATGCGCTCCGCTCGGGCGGTAGCATGTCCGCGCCTCATCCCGAAGTGTATCGCTCGACCACCGACTGGGCCGAATGGATCAACGCCCACGGGGGTACGGTGATGAGTGCGAGTACCGTTGATGGAATACTTCATCCGTGGGCGGTGCTGGTGGTTGAGCCGGCCTCCATCCAGCGTGAGAGTGCCGCCTCCGACACCTCCTCTGGATGACGCCACACGTAATCATCGTAGCGCCGAAACCAGGTCAGTTGCCGTTTCGCATACCGCCGCGTATTGCGTTTTATCAGGCGCACCATCTCGTCATAATCGTACGCGTTCTGCAGAAACTGTATCGGTTCGCGGTAGCCAATGGTACTAAGCGGCGGCTCGTCCAGGTTGGCGGGGCCGTCCATGACTGCACGCACTTCGTCGAGCAGCCCTGCATCCAGCATCTGATCGACGCGTCGGTTGATGCGATCGTACAGCCGCTTCCGATCGCGGTTTAACACCAGCGTCTGATAGGTGAACGGCGGCTCCGGCTGGTTCTCGTAGTACGAGGTCAACGTACGACCCGTACCGTGATACACCTCCAGCGCTCGCATCACGCGGTGGGTCTTCGTCGGATCGTTTTTAGCAGCCTGCTTCGGGTCGATCTCTTCCAGCTCGGCATAGAGTGCCTCAGCACCTTCTTCTTCGAGCCGTTCCTCCAGGGTGGCACGTACGGCATCGTCCACATCCGGAATATCGGCCAGCCCTTCTTGCAAGGCGTGGATGTAAAGCGTAGACCCGCCCACAACAATAGGCACGCGACCGCGCGCCAATATCTTGCGGATGCGTGCGTTGGCATCGCTCGCAAACGCGCCCGCCGAGTAGGGGCCGTCCGACAGCGATCGCTCGTCGATGAAGTGATGCGGAATGCCCTGCTGCTCCTCCGGCGTAGGCTTGGCCGTCCCAATCGTCAACTCCCGATAGATCTGCCGGCTATCCGCCGAAATGATTTCGGCTTCCCATTGCTGGGCAAGTGCAAGGCTCAATGCGGTTTTTCCAACTGCTGTGGGGCCGACAATGCAGAGAAATGGACCAGGACGCGGTGCAGACATAAGCACAAAACAACCAGTGAACGTGACAAACGTACCCGCCTGCACGCACAATAGATGGGGGTTGTTCGATCAACCAGAAAACTGTGTCTAATCCAGGCTTATCCTTTAATCAAAAGTGCAACGTCATCGCTTCTGAAACCGTAGAAATCTCGTTAATGTATTTAAAATAGAGCAGTCAGCACTACACGTATGCCCATCAATGCAAACAAACCGCACCTCTGGAAAGATGACATAGCCCGATCGGTAGACTTCTATAATGACTGGTTCATGGAGTTTGCCCCGAAGGCATATCGCGACCAACGAGAAGAGCAAACTGACCTCGTTGAAGAGACGATGTCAGCAACGAATGACTTGCGCGATGTTACGCCTCGTTTTCTAATCGAACAGCCTCTTTCCATTCAGATGCTTCGAATGGCGACGGCCCCTCCGCTCGCACGAGATCGTCTGATTGGTCTGGCTCATGTCAAAAAGAACCTTGTGTACAGCATGGAAGAGACAAAAAAGCATGAACCTCGCGTTCCGCCACGTATGGATGAGGACATGCTCCACGATCAACTCGAACGGATTTGCGAAGTTGTCGAAACCATGATTGACCGTGATATTTGTCCTTGGCTGAACAAAGACAACGAACCTACCCCAAAGGAAAGGCGCCGTGCAGCTAGTGTCTTTGCTGATCGTCTTTGTGGAATGGCTGCAGATCCTATCATCAGAAACGCGCAAGAACGTGAGCAGCAAAACGCAATTCGTGGTTGGCTCCAAAATCAAGAATATGAAGAGGTAAAGTCATCAACATTGGACGATGTCCGCAACATGGAGCGTGGTACATTTACATTCGGATGTACAGTACAAGTCCCCTCGGGCAACGACACGAGAAATCTCCCCATCGACTGCATTATACAACCCCATCACGCAGTGGCAGGGCAACCACCGATTTTTGTTGAGATGAAGTCCGCCGGAGATTACACAAATCCAAACAAGCGTCAAAAAGAGGAAGCCCAAAAAGCGCGTCAGCTTCGAGATGAGTTTGGGGAGGATGTAGACTTCATTCTCTTTCTAAGGGGTTATTTTAACTCGCAATATCTTGGCTATGAAGCTGCAGAAAATATAGACTGGGTATGGGAGCACCGTATCGAAGATTTGTCTCACCTAAAGTTGGACAAACCAGATAACACCGGTTCCTCTGGTGGGCTCGTTCAAGAACCAACGCCGCCTTCATCAGGTGGTAGCGAAGCTTCTTCTCCAATCAGTTCCGGAGAGCAGAAACGACTGACTCTTCAAGATAAGCTG
The DNA here is from genome assembly GCF_055379935.1 of Natronotalea proteinilytica. Classification (NCBI taxonomy): domain Bacteria; kingdom Pseudomonadati; phylum Rhodothermota; class Rhodothermia; order Rhodothermales; family Salisaetaceae; genus Natronotalea; species Natronotalea proteinilytica. The sequence goes on from NZ_AP043947.1 coordinate 1,736,404, forward strand.
GATGCAGAAAAAAGCAAATCATCGCGGAATAAGTTGGGCCAATTTGCAACGCCCACTGTGCTGGCCCAGAACATTATCCGTCTAGCAAGTCAGCATCTATCCACATCAAGCATTGATATGCTTGATCCAGCCTTTGGAACAGGGGCCTTCTTTACAGCTGCACGAAAAGTGTTGGGACCTGCGGCTATAAACCAGTGCCGGGCTTTTGAAGTCGATCCCCATTATGCAGATCCAACACGCCAGTTGTGGAGCGATACTTGTCTGGCATTAGAAACAGAGGACTTTACAGCACAACAACCGCCGAACCACGAAAGCAAACGGTTTGACTTTGTTGTTGCGAACCCTCCTTATGTACGACACCACCATATCCCGTCGCAGATGAAAAACCGACTTCAAGAGCAAACACTTCATCTGCATGGTATGGAGCCAAGCGGTCTGTCGGGGCTCTACACCTACTTTATCTATTTAGCGCACGGGTGGATGAGGCAGGGCGGTCTGGCTGCATGGCTCATTCCCAGTGAGTTCATGTACGTGAACTATGGCAGGGCGCTACGTCGTTATTTAACCAGGGATGTTACGCTGCTTCGGGTTCACCGATTTGACCCCCAAGAAGTGCAATTTGCGGATGCGCTTGTATCTTCTGCAGTCGTTATTTTTCGCAACAAAAAACCGTCGGATGAGCAAACGGCCTTCTTTTCTTATGGAGGAGATGTGGCTAATCCAGCACGATATCGGGATGTCCCGGTTCAGGAATTAGCCACCCTCTCGAAGTGGAATAACATGTATCGGAAGCCGACGTCAGAAGATAATTCCGAAGATACCGTTCGCGTTGGAGAGTTATTCTCTACCAAGCGAGGCATTGCAACAGGAGCCAACTCCTTCTTTATTATGTCTCCTGAAGAAGCTACCCACCGGGAAATCCCTGCTCAGTTCTTAACTCCCATTCTACCAAGTCCACGCTATCTTGAAGACGACTTGGTGGAATCGAAGGATGGTTATATGCCAGATATTGAAAAGAAGCAACTGCTCTTATCTTGCGACATTGCTGAAAAAAAGGTTCAAGCTGAGTATCCTTCACTTTGGATGTATCTACAGCAAGGTGAAGAGCAGAAGATCCACGAGCGCTATTTGTGCAGTCGGCGTTCGCCCTGGTATAGCCAGGAATCAAGAGATCCAGCTCCAATTCTTGTCTCATACATGGGCCGGTCTTCCAAAGGAGACTCCCCATTCCGATTTATACTCAACCGTTCTCAGGCAATAGCTGCCAATGCATATTTAAATTTGTATCCTTCTCCACCGCTCAACAAAAAGATGAAAGAAGAGTCCGATCTTATCATTGCCATCTGGAAGGCGTTAAACGCTATTTCAGCTTCCGATCTTATCGCTGAGGGACGCACTTACGGTGGTGGACTTCATAAAATGGAGCCCAGCGAACTTGAAAATGCCCGCATTCATATTGATGCATTGACCGATTTGCACCACCTATCGGCCACACAGGCCGAACTGTTTTGATAGTCAACAAAACACGGCTTCCCGTACCGTAATACGTTAAGCCGCCTGTGGATCATCCGTGCGTTTAGGAACCGTGATGTGCGGAGCCGGACCAACAGGCATTGTGTCGCCCGAAGGAGGCAGTCCGCCTCCTTCGCTGTCATCATCGGATGGATCGGTACCCTCGGGATAGCTCCGATGAATCCATAGCATCACCGCAAGCCCTAGGATGCACGAAAGCATGAAGAGCACCTCTAAGAAAAGCATAGCGATGGACAATGAAGGTTTTTAGAACGCGCTGTACTCATTCATAGTCTTTGGAATGAATTCCGTTTCCCGTATGTGCAGGACGATTCCATTTGTAACATTCAGCGGTTATGCTGGCTCATTCAAAGTTACTGGATCGCGGTCAGATAGAAGCTTTGGCGCATCATCCAAAAAGAGGAGGATGCCCTGCACAACCATAATGTTCGTTACCAAAAAGAATGTTGCTTCTTCAACAGGCAACCCAAACGGTTCGATGCCAATGGTGTAGTCGGGGGAGATTGTCCAGATGCCATTATTGATGGCAATAGCATCGGCCACCCAAAGGTAGACGGTTGGAAGCCCAATCGTCCAGGCAAGCGTACGGCGATATTGCCAGAGCTGAGGGCCGTCGTAGAACCATTTAAACGCAACAATGGGGCCGGCCCAGCCCAGAATGAGCCCCATGTAGAGCACCGAGTCGATGCCCGAAAGGATCATCCACCAGCCCGCCAGCGAGATAACCGTCCATAGCACCCCTCCAATCCAGCGAGCATTGGGATTCTGGGGACGCCGCTCCTCGGTGCGATCCAGATAATGGTACAAAAACAGACCTGTAAGAATAGGCTGTAGAATAAAAAAGGCATACTCTTCGATGGGCACATATCCAATTGTGAAGAGCACCCGATCGGGCCCGTACCACCACACCTCGTTTGCCACAAGGTAGTTATCCCAGGGGGTTGTGTATACAAATGCAATTAAACAAAGCAGCGGGATAGCGAGCAAGCCGCGACGTCCCCCAACGCCTCCCAATGGACGGGGGGCCGTAGCTGCCATAAGGAGGATGGGGGGAATCGTAAAGATAAGGTGGAATTGCAGGTACGAAAGTTCCATAGTAGTAGCAGAGGCTGCAGGGAGGGCAAAGCTATATGCGGTGGCGGTCGAGGTCCTTCAGCAAAATGCGGGCAGCATTGCGTCCAGAGGCTCCCATGATACCGCCGCCGGGGTGCGTGCTGGCGCCGGTGAGATACAATCCGTCGAGCGGCGCTTTATATTGCGACCAGCCCATAGCCGGACGATTTCCAAACATCTGGTCAATGCTCATTTCAACATGCATCACATTGCCGCGGTAGAGCCCCAGGTTGCGCTCTAACCACTCTGGATGTTGAAACAGTTGGCCCTCAATTGTATCTCGAATGCCGGGTGCATACGTCTCAAACGTGTCAATGAGCCGGTTGGCGATCGTATCCGCAATATCGTTCCAGGTTTTTCCGTTTGCGAGATCATACGGAAAGTACTGTCCCCAAAGCCAGAGCACCTCATGTCCTTCGGGAGCCAGTGTAGGGTCGGCAGCACTGAACGTCATAGCCACAAGCGGCGGATCGGATGAGGGCGCCCCCCCCAGGTATTCGCCATACGCACGGCTCAACTGTTCGGGCGATCGACACAGGAGCTGCAGCCCGGTGCGGGCTTTGGCGGTGGGATCGGCAGTGTAGGAAACAGGCTCGTTCAGGGCGAGACGCAGCATCGCGCCGAATCCATTTCCTACACGCACCTGCTTGGCAAAGTTGGCGGGTTGGTGTTCGGGGGGGAGGAGCTTGGTGGTCGTTTCCAGAATATGAGCTCCCGATGCCACAGCGCGCGCTGTGGCCGTACCAATAGCTGTTCGGACTCCAACAGCCGCTCCGTTCTCAACAAGAATCTCTTCGACGGGGGCCTCTGTGAATACCGATCCCCCGTGATGTTCAATGTGTGTGCGCAGGGCCTGAGTGAGCATACCCGACCCGCCCCGCGGACGCGCTACCCCGCCTTCGTGATACAACGGATGCCACAATACAAAGGGGCCCGTCATCGGCTCGGTGGGCGGCGGCCCTGACTGGGCGGCCATCCACGATAGCATGGCCTGCAATTCGGGCGTATCGAAATACTCTTGCACCACATGGCCGTACGGACGCATGATGGTACGCAATTCGTCTTGCCACTGTAGCTTCGACGACTCGCCCAGCACCAGGCTTTTGCCCAGTTGAAACGGGCTGGGTGTCCGCAAGAACATATCGCGCATGGTGCGGGCAAACCCCGACCAGTCATCGATGAACCGGCGGTAGTTGTCGCCCTCTCCCGGAAACGTCTGGTTCAGTTCGTGTACGGTCCGCTCCACATCGCGGTAAATGTAGACAGGGGTATCTCCAAACGGCGCAAAGAACAAGGGATCCAGATCAATGTACTCCAGCCCAAACCGATTCAGTTCCAGCTCATCAACAATGGGTGTAAGCCGTATCAATATGTGTGCACTGCCCCCCAGATCAAACTGATAGCCCGGCACAATTTCTTTGGTGGATACAGCACCTCCTACAATATCGCGACGCTCAAATACGCCTACGGTGTATCCGGCCTGTACCAGATACGCACTACAGATGAGGGCATTATGCCCCGCCCCAACCATTACTACATCAAAATCCACGAGTCGCTACGAGATAAGTGCAACGTCTAAACGATCAGTGACTAAAGTATGCAACACATAACGCTAAGATAGAAGGAGAAGATGTTCGTATTTTGACAAACAACGAAACCGAAAGGCAACGTTTCGCGTGATTACTACTCCCTGTCAAGGAGGTGTGAATGGAGTTTCCGTGCCGTCTGTGCCGACCAACCTTGTGTTGATATGAATTGGATCTATCAGGTTCTTGGCTTTTTTGCTGCATTTGGGCCACTTTTGGTTCTCTTTGCGCTGTGGCATCTTATCTGGAACGGCGGCGATGGCTCCGATGGAGGGGGCGGTAACGATCCCGGATGGCGTCCTGGCCCTCCCCCTCCAACCAATGGCCGTGACCGGGTGCCGGTAGAGCGTCAGGAGCCGGCCGATCCGGTTTCGGAAACGTGGAGCCGTTCTGCCTAGTATTCTGCATCCACACGCCACTATTCACCCACCTCGTATCCTTTATAGTATGGGGGCTTGGATTGACATTTCGCGACGCCTTTCCCCTGCCACGCCTCCGTGGCCGGGCGACGTTCCGTTCTCGCAGACCTGGACCCAACGAACAGACCACGGCGATTCGGTAAACTGTTCTGCGTTTCGGCAAAGCGCCCACGTTGGCACCCATGCCGATGCCCCGCACCACATAACAACCAATGGAGCAACCACCGATGCGTGGGGCCTCTCTCCTTTCATGGGCCCTGCCGATGTCGTCGTCGTTCCCCCAGATACCCGGTACGTTACCCCCGAACATTTGCACGAGACAACAACCCCGCGCATCCTCCTAAAAACAGAGTGCAGTAGCCGCCCCTCCGAACAATGGACAGCGTCGTTTCCTGCACTTTCCGTGGACGCTGTGCAGTGGATGCAGAATCACGATGTTGTGTTGATGGGTACGGATGCGCCATCGGTGGATCCTGCTAACAGCACCACGCTCGATGCCCACCACGCCTTGAACAACGCCGGCATTGTTAATCTCGAAAACCTACGCCTCGGATCGGTAGTTGCAGGCACCTACACGCTTATTGCTCTTCCCATGCCGTTGGCCCAGAGCGATGCCGCCCCGGTGCGGGCTGTGTTACATCCTGCTGCCGATCTCCTCAACGCCTCAACTTTATAGCCCTGTGGCTCGACATTCTACCCTCCCAGTACTTAACTTACACATAACGCAAAAACGCAACGCGGTTTGTTGCGTTTAGATATTTGCATTCCGAGTTGAGCGGCTCCAACCCCAACAATAGGCGAGCCGTTCAACCCTCCACTATTTTCCCGGACGTATCACCTAACGACTATGGATACCTTTGATCGTGCAGACCTTCGTGAGTTGGCCGAATACGAAGGCGATGTGTGCATCAGCCTGTTTATGGAAACGATGCGCAATGAATCCGACTGGTCGCAAAACACCATCCGGTACAAAAACCTGCTTCGGGATGCGCGGAATCTGCTGCGGGACCATGGCCATCGCGACGATGCCATTGATCGCATTCTGGAGCCGGCCCAGCAATTAGCCGATGATACCACGTTCTGGCGACAAATCAGTGACGGCGTAGCTCTTTTTCTTACGCCCGATAGCATGCGTGCATATCGTTTGCCGCTTCAATTTGAGGAGCTTGCTACCGCTGGGGCCCACTTTCACCTAAAGCCCCTCTTTCCGCTACTTGCCTCGAACAATCGTTTCTTCGTGTTGGCCCTTAGTCAAAACGAAGTCAAGCTCTTTCAGGGGACCCACCAGTCCATTGGCGAGATGGATGCTCGCGCCCTTCCCGAAAGTCTGCGCGATGCCGCTCCCATTGATGACTCGGAGCGCCAGATCCAAAACCGGACGGCCAACCGCACCCCCGGTGGACGTACCGATCAAATGTATCACGGACATCCTCAAGACAAAGACGACAACAGCCGAACGGTAAAACCTGAGTTGCAACAGTTCTTCCGCTCGATCAATGAGGGTTTGATGGAAGATCTCGCTGATGAGGATGCGCCCCTCGTCATTGCGGGGGTCTCGGAGTACCTTCCGATTTATCGTTCGGTCAACAGCTATCCGCATCTGGTTGACGATGCGCTGGTGGCGGGGAACCCAGAAGCCCTTCGCCCTACCGAACTACACAAAAAGGCATGGGACGTTGTCGCGCCCATTTTTGAGAAAAGCCAGCAGGATGCGCTGGCCTATTTCGATCAGCAGTACCATCAGCATGAAAACATGGCTTCGGGCGACCTGCACGAAATTGTGCCGGCGTGTGCCTATGGTCGTGTCGATACGCTGTTCGTACCGGTTGGCGAACATCAGTGGGGGCAATTCGATCCGGCCACGAATAAGGTGACCACTTTAGACCAGGGTGCGCCGGAAGGGTACGACTTGTTGAATTACGCTGCAGTACGGGCTCACCTTAATGGCGCAACGATTCACGCGCTGCGCCCGGAAAATATGCCGAACGGCCAGTTTGTAGCAGCTACCTTCCGCTACCCGGCTGATGTGTCGGCCACCGAGAAGGACTAACACTTCCTTCACACAAGACAAAACATAGAGAAAGGCGACCCTCCAATTTTGGGAGGGTCGTCTTTTTGAATTCATGAGAGTCCTCTTGATTTTGTTATTCCCGATAAATAGTATTATCAGGAATTGAGATTAGATGTCTTCAGGAGCGCCCTCCTTCACACCAACCACACAGTTTCATGGAGCACTCGACAGATCGGGATAATTCAGCACCTACACCGGAGTCGCCCTCAGATCTGACCCCGTCAGAGACGGCCCAACCGTCCCCTAATACGGAAAGGCCCTCAAAAAAGCCGCCTACGAGCACCGGCTCTGAGCCCAATGCGCTAGTTTCGGTCGATTCGAGCTCTGAAACCGGCGCCCAGGACCCGCTGGTGCACACTTCAGTCGATGAAAGCACGAATCTGCTCGATATGTACTTGCGCCGTTACGAGCGCGATTCCACGCGGCGTGCCTATCGCACCGACCTGAAGCAGTTCTTTGGCACCACCGCAGTCCGGCTCCCCCTGGCACACAAAGCGACGTTCATGCATGTGAACCGACACATCCGTGAACTGGAGTCCAAGAACCGAAAGGCATCTACCATTCAGCGCCGTGTGTCTGCAGTCCGCGGTTTTTTTGACTGGCTGGTGGCGCTGGAGCTCGTCGAACGCAATCCAGCCGACGCCGCCCTGATTCGGAAAACACGTACGGCCAACAACACCGATCGGGCCATTACCTACCTCTCACGGGATCAGGCCAATCAACTGCTTCGCGCCACCGAAGAGGCCGGAGAGGCGGCAAAACGCGATCACGCTTTGATTCTCGTGCTATTGCATTGTGTGCTGCGCCGCTCGGAGGCCGCTGCCATGGATGTTGATCATATTCGTCCCCTGGGTCATTACTGGGTGCTCGACCTTCCCGATACGAAAGGCGGCTCCGATCAGTATGTAAAGATCCCGGCCCACGTGGTACAGGCCGTCGATGAAATGAAAGAGCACTATGGCATTGAAGAGGGTCCACTCTGGCGGTCGTTCAGTAATCGTAACCGTGGGGCACGCATTACTGGCGACGCGATCTATCGCATGGTCAAGCGTACCGCCGCTCGAGCAGACCTCGGCGACATTGGCGCTCATGCCTTACGCCATACAGGGTGTACGCTTGCGCTGGAATCGGGAGCGTCGATTCAGCAGGTGAAGACCCATGCGCGTCACAAAGACATCGATACCACGATGGCCTACATCCATCAGCGTGACAAACTCCGCGACAGCGCTGCCGACCGGATCAATTTGTAAGACTCAATGGATGGTGTGAACAGCGGGGGACGGTTTCGGGACGCTGGAGCATCCCCGCAGGCGTGGCGACGCAGAGGGGCCGTAAGGTCATGCCTGTTGTGCATCGCCACGAGAGTCACTCTGCGTAAAAGACGATAACCAGACGGCATGTTCGCAATGTCATCACTTGGGCTGCTCGCCAATAAGCACGTCAAACTGATTTGCCGTGTATATTAGTCGAGCGTTGTGCACCATCTGATGACGGGCGTCCCACCAGGCATCCAACTGGCTCTGCGACACACAGTCCGCTCCCTGAGCTTCGTCATACATAAATGCCAGAATAGATTCAAGCACGTACTGCTCATCGTTCTTGTATCCTTGTTTTACTGGACTAATAACCCAATCAGATGCTTTCATGGTTGCATTCATGGTCTGGTCGACGGCCCAACTTAGTATTTTATGTGCAGTATAATATGATTTTTTAATGTTTGTTTTTTGTCGTGATACTTGATGATAGCTTTTTGTAATACGGTGCTCTATACCAGACAAGGAATCAGGTAGTGCAGGAGCAAACCGTGTTACAAGTGAAAACGTAAGTGGTGTATATATAAGTGGGAATTCTGATGTGAGTTTAGCAATGGCAGATAGCGCCTTATCCAGGTCCATCAGATCCAGCACAGAGCGTGCCAACACCACATCATACGCCCCAGACGGAGCACGGGCAGCGAAATCAAAGAACGGGACTCCGTGCACAGAAACATCCGCATCGATTTGCCCGTGGTGGGTTGCCTTTTCCTGGATGATCGCACGGTTTTCGGCGTGCGGCTCTATCGCGTGGTACTGTACCGAAATGCCTTGCTCATGCGCAACGTTAAGCACCCACTCCATTTGATCGCCCCGTCCCGCCCCAATTTCAAGCACCTGAAGGGGACGCTTGATCGATGTTGCATGCTTTTCCAGAGCGTCTAAGAACCGTGCTTTAAGTGTCGGATGTTGCGCTCTTGCACTCACCGGCTTCAAGGCCTGCAGGTAACGTGGGTAATCGAACGTATGATCGGCACGCTGAAATGTAGTCATTGTGCATCTAGAGATGTTGTGTACTGAGCGGCCGCTTCGTCATCCTCCCAGATGCGCACTTGCAGCTCATGGCATCGTGTGCAGGTTTCATCGTCAAGAGTGGACTGGATATGCTCTGCAGCAATGCGAGCAAAATGCTCAACACTCGGATTCAGTCCAGTAAACGCATCGAGTTCGTTCAATGTCTGATCGGCAAATCGATCATTGAGACTGGAAAGCGAATCTTTTATGTCTGTAATATCACATACATACCCCCACTTATTAAGGTCATCAGATTTAAGAATAACCTCTATCTCAAACTGATGAGAATGCCATTCATTTTCAGGTCCGCAATTCGGTACGGTAAGATAGTGCTGAGCGATAAATGTATCTTTGACTGTGAGAGTATACATTAATTTCTGTATGTGAATATTTGAGTTTGGTTGTTTTCATTGTTGGCCATCGACGCATAAACTGATGGTGCTTTTCGGAAAGGGGTGTGTTGGGCGTTGGCTGCCGGATCGAGATTGGCAGCCAGCTGCATCGCCGTGCGGAGTTGACGCGATTTCGACCAGCGCGTTTTCCGGCGCGCCGGAAGCGTGCTCACCGGCGTGGAAGCCATCGTAAGGCGCTTGCGGTGAAAGTCGGACCCCAGATCGAGCGATACCGGTTTGCTGCCGTACCAGGAGCCCAGCACTACGCGCGTCTCTGGTCCAGACACATCGAGGGCGCGCTGCAGCATAGCCGGGACGCTGCTTAACTCGATCACTACATCCGGACCGTTGGCCCAGGTATCGGGAAGCGCGCAAGCATCAAACGCGTCGGTTGGGAAGCGGTGTACCGTCTCGGCCAATCGCGTGTGGCTTGAAAGCGTAGATGCCGTATCCACAACCGCAAGATCGAGGGCAGGCACGCGCTGAAGAAGCTGTGCAACCAGCGTGCCTATCCCTCCGACTCCAATGAGGACGACGCGAGAGCCGGGGCCGACCTGTGCATCCCACACGATACTCAGCGCCGTTTCCACATTCGGAATGAACGTAGCATCGTACACATCCAATGTATCCGGCAGCACGTAGAGCGCTTCGGGATTTGTTACGTGGTGGGTGGCATGCGGAAGAAACCCGAACACGCGTTGTCCGCTCAAACCGCCAGACACATCGCCCCCCATCTGCACGACGCGTCCCACACAGCAGTACCCATACGGGCGCGGATAGGTGAAGCCGGCTCCCTCGGCGGTGGTATCGGCAAGCGAGTCATCAACATTGCCATTCAACACAAGCCGCTCTGTGCCACCACTGACAAGCGTAGCGATGGTCTCGACGATTACTTCATCCGGTGAAAGGGCTGGAAGTGGCTCTTCGGTGAGTCTCGTTGTCCCATCACCGTTGAACAGAAGAACGGTTCTATGCATGAGTCCACACCGGATCTGCAAACAGCACAATATCTTCGCCTGCCCACTGATACGTAACGTTCGTCAGTTCGGCTGCATCTAACGACTGATGCAGCGCCTGCGACGGCGATGCATTGGTAGATGGCCCAAATGGCCCGATTCCAGCAATATACATCGGTGCAAGCGTAACGATCAGCTTTTGCACTTGCTGTTCTTGAAGCATGTATCGGATGACCGTGGCTCCGCCTTCGACCATGATAGAGGGAATGCCCTGCTGATACGCATCGCGGCGCACGGCTTCAATTGAAACGCCGCCTGGCCCCGTAGCAATTTGCCGCACGGTGGCTCCCGCTGTTTCGAGCGAGGCGATGCGCTCTGTGTCATCCGACACGGTATAGATAAGAGGATTCGTACCCGAAGTAAGTAGTTGCGCGTCGGGGGGGCACCGCAGATCCGTATCCAAAATGATAGGACGCGGGTTGTCTCCCTGAACGCGGCGCACGGTCAGTCGCGGATCATCGGCCAGCACCGTGCCAATGCCAACGAGAATACCGTCGTGAACGGCCCGGACTTGATGGGTTAGATCCATTGAGGCGGTATCGCTGATGCGCTTTGGTTCGCGAGCGGCTCCAGCAATCGACCCATCCAGACTTTGTGCGTAGCTGAGCGTGATGAAAGCGCGGTCATGTGCTTCGGCGTACTGCCGAGCCCGCTGGCGTAGCCCGTGCAAATCGCTACTATGTGGATTCGCGTAACCATCGCCTCCTACCGGAGCCGTGTCGATACTCAGCATGTGTCGCATCCGCTTTACCTTTGTATGCAGATACGATGAGTTGTGTTGATTTAAGTGGGGCTCAATACCCACCCGAGCAGATACGGTGATGTCTTCTTCACGTAGGCTTTCAATTTTGGCCGGGTTGTTTGTAATAAGCCGCACCGATTGGATGCCCAGATCATCAAGCATGCGTGCCCCCACGGTGTAGTCGCGCTCATCGGGGCCGTGGCCAAGCATCAGATTGGCCTCCACCGTGTCATATCCCTTATCTTGCAGGTTATACGCTTTGAGCTTTTCGTGTAACCCGATTCCGCGACCTTCTTGTCGCAGATACAAGATCACGCCTTGCTCCTCTTCTGCGATCAGCCGCATTGCCGTGTTAAGCTGCTCGCCGCAATCGCAACGAAGCGAACCCAGCACATCGCCGGTAAAGCACTCCGAGTGAATGCGAACGAGCACATCGTCTTGCTCATCCACATCGCCATATACCACGGCTAAGTGGTCTTTATCGTCATAATCATTGGTATAAAGCATGAGCGAGAACGTCCCATCCACGGTGGGAATACGAGCCGTAGTGAGGCGCTCGACCGAGGCAGCGTCCATATTGATGTTCAGTGCAGTTTGCGTCAGGGGGCAATCAGGCAACGGGCCCCGCGAATCAAAGATGCGGGGCATGACTATGAATAGTACATCATAGCTACCCGCCTGTGCCCTTGGATGTTACGTGCGTTGAGGCAGCGTGGGCCAACTATGTTGTAACGCACTGATGGTTTGTTTTTCCTGGCTTTCCCTTGTTACGCTGTGGAACCTATTCCCGAGTCGCCTGATTCGTCGCCCCCTTTCACTCCGCTTCTTCTGAACGCATTATACACCGGTACCGCACGCGGTCTTAATGCAGACATTCGAGCCACGCAGGCCGTGGGAGGCACGCCGCTTCCCGTGTGCACAGCTCACATTGTAGCCAGCCACAACGTGGTGACCGATGTGCTGAACGTGCCCTCCGACAGTGTACATGCCCAAATCGAGCATCTGCTTTCATCGGATACTCCGGAATCGGTCGTGCCGAATGCGGCCAAGATCGGCATTGTTGGCTCCACCCCATCAGTGGGCGCCGTTGACCAACTGCTTGACGCCGATTCGTTTAGCGGTCCGATTATTCTGGATATCACGCTAAGTGGCAACAGCGGTGAAGATGTAGCGGAGCAGTCCACCGTGCAGGCCCTTACCGACCGTATGCCCCGTGTGGATGTGGTCACCGTACGCCTGCGCGACGCCGAGTTGCTTGCTGGCATGGAAATTCCTACGCTCGATGATGCACAAGTTGCCGTGCAGCGTATCAGCCAACAGGGCGCCCAGGCCGTACTCCTACGGTGTGGACGCCTGCCGACGCACTTCTTTGAGCGAGAAGGCGAACCTCCAAACTTCGCGCTCGACCTGCTATGGCACGACGGTGAAATGGCGCTGTTTGAGGCTCCATTTGTATCAACCGAGGCCGCTATACGAGGCCGCTCCAGTGCCTACCTAATCGACCTGCTCCAGCGGCTTCATGAGGCGGTACCGCTCACCGAGGCCATTCAGGCTAGCAAGCGCCGTATGGCCGACACGCTTCACACAGTGCGAAACACCCCGGTCGAGCACGCTTCTCCGCGCTTCTTTGCGACATTTGCCGCGCACCAAGAAGCTCCTGTTGCCTCCCCCTGAACGGATTGAAATGACCTGGCAGGCCACGACCTCATTACGAAACGAAAGCTTTCGAAACGGAATGCCCGGTTGTTAGTTACGAACCTCGATTGCACAAAGGGCAAGCCCGTCGTATGTTGTGTCGTATGTGTGCCCTGAATGATGTCCGGATTTTTTCTATGGTGATGTGTTTCTACGCTCATGGCTTCTTCTGCTGACTCCGAAAAAACCACTATTTACGACGTAGCCGCGAAAGCGGGCGTCGCCATCTCCACCGTATCGCGTGTGCTAAACAACTCGCGAGACGTGTCTGACGCCACTCGTGAGCGTGTTCTGCGGGCGATTGATGAACTGAAGTTTCGCCCAAACCGCACCGCGAAAGCGCTTGCGCAGCAAGGCACCAGCACCATTGCGGTAGCTGTGCCCACGTTTACTACTCCGTTCCACAACGAACTCCTTAAAGGGGTACGCAGTCGCTTAGACATTGGCGAATTCGACTTGCTACTGTGTGATCTCGCCTGGTCGGATCCGCGGGTGACGCTGCGCAACTTTCTGGCGCGCGGAGCCATGGACGGTCTGCTCTTGGCTGGCCTGCGTGTCGATGAGAAAATGGCGCTCGAACTGAAGACGCTTGGGGCTCCCGTTGTTCTCATTGGAAGCCAATGGAAGGATATGGATTCCTTCTATTGGGAAGAGGCGCTCGGCGTAGAGCTTGCAATTGAACACCTGATTGAAAAGGGGCACAAACGCATTGGCGTAGTGACAACCCCGCACGACAATTACGTGCGCAATGCCCGGGTGCAGGGATATAAAAACGTACTGGAGCGCGAAGGTATTCCGTTCGATGAGGATCTGATTGCCTGGGGACACACCTCAAAGCATGACGGCTTTAGCGAGGAGTCGGGCTACGAGGCGATGCAAAAGCTTCTGAAGAATCAGCCTGACATTACTGCTGTGTTTGCCAGCAGCGATGTACAAGCGGTAGGGGCGTGGCAGGCCATCCGCGAATCGGAGCATTCGGTTCCCAACGATTTTGCACTTGTCGGATATGACGACATTAAGATCAGCCGGTTCATTGGACTCTCCAGTGTGGCACAAAACATGCACCAAGTTGGCGAAGACGCAGCGGAGGCGCTCCTTCGTCGTCTGAAAGGCGAAGAATTCCCGTTCATCAGTGAGCGCGTACAACCTGAACTCCATGTTCGTAAGTCCAGCAACTACACTCGCTCAACCGCCTAATGGACCGCTCTACCATTGCCGATCAACTCCCCCATTGCCTCACCCGCACCGACTTTACCAAATGGGGCACCCGCTACGAAGGGAAAGTCCGCGACACCTATCAATGGTCTGACGATACTCTTCTTTTAGTCACGACCGATCGCATTTCGGCCTTTGACCACGTCCTTCCGCAACCTATTCCGTTTAAAGGACAGGTCTTGAACCAGTTGGCGGCGTTTTTCTTTGACGCTACTGCCGATGTGTTTCCCAATCACGTACAGGGAGTGCCTGACCCTAATGTGACGGTAGCTACCGCGTGCACCCCTATTCCCCTCGAAATGGTGGTGCGAGGCTACCTTGCCGGACATGCCGCTCGCGTCTACAAGCAAGGCCAGCGCACGCTGTGTGGAGCCGAACTTCCTGACGGATTGCACGAGGGGGAGCGCCTCCCTGAACCCATTGTAACACCGGCGACCAAAGCCAAAACCGGACACGATGAAGACATTGCACCGCAGGAGGCGATTGCCCGTGGCATTGTAGATCAAGAGTCGTTTGAAATGCTCCGCCAGGCGTCGCTCGCTCTGTTTGAGCGGGGCACTACCATTGCTGCCAAACGCGGACTCCGTCTTGTCGATACCAAGTACGAATTTGGCCGACGTTCTGATGGCTCGCTTTGTCTCATTGACGAGGTGCACACGCCCGATAGCTCGCGCTATTACGAAGACGAGGGCTATGAAAAACGCCTCCGCAATGGCGAATCGCAGGTGCAGCTCTCGAAAGAGTTTGTGCGCGAGTGGCTGATGGATCAGGGCTTTCAAGGACGTGCGGGCGACACCATGCCCGATATGCCCAACGACTTTCGGGTTGACATTGCCTGCCGGTATATCGACCTGTATGAACGCCTCACCGGATCACAGTTCGATGCAGCGGTGCAGCCCGACCCTGCCGCACGCATCGCGGAAAACGTAGCCGCCTATCAGCGGGCAGGTTGAGTGAGGTATGGAAGGATGGAGGTTTCTTCCACCCGTCCACACCTCCACCCCTACACCTAGTCTATGCACACAACCTGAGATGGTGATAATCGCTGATGATCGCTTGCCTGTCCTGAACTTGATTCAGGATCCACTCGCCCGAGCAGACATCCAGGTGGGTTCTTTTTGTGGGGGCCAACAGTCTCTCATTGAACAGACGGTGGAGGAAACCAACGTTAAATAAACAACATAGCAAAGAAAAAGTTATGTGCAAGGACTAGCCCCTACACACGTAAATCAGCGGGTCCAGGCGTCGTAGTCGGCTTCGCTTTCGGGGCCGATGGCTCCTCGCGCAGGAGCAAGCAGCGCCTCGGGGTCGTACAGGCGTCCGTCTTTCATCACGAGTTGAACGTTCCGGGTGTTGGTGATGTCATCCAGCGGATTGCCTTGCACCACAAACAGATCAGCGAAGCGGCCGGGCTCCAGTACGCCCAGACGGTCGCCCATTCCAATGGCCTCGGCCCCGTTTTTGGTGGCGATACGCAGTACGCTGGCTTCCGGGATGCCCGCCATCACCATGGCATGCATCTCACGGTGGACGGAGAAGCCCGGTAAGAAATCGCCCCATGCGGGTTTGTCGGTGCCCAGCACAATTAGATCATCTCCACCTGCATCATAAAATGCTTTGGTAGAGCGCTGCATGGCCGCGTAGAGGCTTTCCATCAGATCGCTTCCTGTCACGTCATCCTGCCGCTCAGCCCAGCGCTCTTGCACGTAGGGCGTAAAAAAGCCCCGTTCATCGGCCCAATCGTCGAATCCTTCTACCCCCTCGGTGCCAGCAAAATAGACCGGGGCCGTCATGGTGGCGCTAAAGTGCACGCGATGGTCCAAGAACATGTCCACGATGGACTGAAACTCGGCTGAGGTCGTATCTACCTCGTTCCAGACGGGATAGGCCGCCTGCTCACGATCGAGTACGTGTCCACCCAGAATGTGCTCAACGCGATCGATGCCCATGCGGATGGCATCCTTCGAGTTGGTACTGCCTCGCCACCCTGAATCCAGATGCCCTGTGACCGTAAGTCCGTGCTGATGGGCACGTTCGATAGCCGGTTCGAGGTGCTCGGGGGAGGCGCCTTTCGCTTTGAACCCGACCACTCCGCGTTCAGCCCACTCATCCACCAGCGCGTAGATATCCTCGGACGTGAAGTCGGCGTCCCAATCGGGATTGGAGCGCCCGATGTATGGACCAGCCGTCAGGATACGCGGGCCAACTTGATCGCCTCGGTTAATGCGATTACGCGCGGCCTCAACCACCTCGGGATCGTACTCGCCTCCCGTGAAGGTGCTAGTGGCTCCATTGGCCAGATAGACCAGCGGATTGTACACGACCTCCTCCACGCGTCCATCGCCGACCAAGTCCATGTTGTAGTGCGCATGTAGATCCACAATACCTGGGAGCACATAGTCATCATCTTCTAACGCAACCACGTGTGCCTCGTCCATCGTGGCATCGTCGAGCGTGGTGTTCACGCGAAGGAGGCGTCCATTCGAAATGAGCGTTGCCTCATGGGACTGTGCTGTTCCGGTTTGTACGTCAATCAATTGACCGCCCGTTAGCACGGTAAGCGATGCATCCGGGTAGCCCGTGTCGATATCGGGCAGGTCGGGATCAACAGGCTGCTGAGCAACGGCCCAGGGCCCTGTCATAAGAACGAGGAGGCCAACAAAAAGGAACGTGCGCATGCGGTTGGGGGAGCGTATGGTATGGGGACAAAGCGTGCTACTCAGTCAAAGTCGGAGCATGACATAAAGTAGAAGCACGAAGGGCACCGGTACTTGCAGCCCTGGTTGTGCAGGCGTGACCCGCAGTTCGGGCAGAAGTCCCAGTAGTTTTGTGGAGACGCGTTGGTCGTCTCGGGAGGTGCGTCAGATGTCGCTGCGTCGGACGCTGTTCGATCAGAAGACGGTGTTGTTGGGGCAGAACGCGGGTCCATGAGACGAGGAGGTTGGCGAGAGGGTATCGTGCAAGCGGTTGTACTCGGGCCAGTCGACACGGTGCAGGCGAAATGTATAATCGCCGGTGTACACATGCAAGCCATCCCGCTGTTGTTGGGCACTGAACAGCGGTTGCCAGTGGAGGGGGCGATCCAGCACCACATCCAGCACAGAGCGTACCGCAATGCGCTGCCCCCGCACGTGTAGTTCGACCAGTGTGTTGCGCAGTTGAAAGTGTGTCCACAGACTCGCTACGGCTAAAGCACCGCCGGCGGCAAAAAACATAGACGGAAAGACCGAATCGCCCAGTAGCACCTGTACCAGCGTGACGATCATAACCGGCAGCATTAGAGCCCCTACCGGACGCGCCAGCGCCCGACTGTAGATTAGTCCCAGTCCTTTGCTGCCGGGATGCGCTACGCTCCGAAAGACAGCCGCATTATCCATCGTAGCCTGATACGTCATTCACGTCAATAGACGGATCCCACGGGGCCGCCAACTGCTTCAGCTCCTCGCCAACGGCAGCATTGTCGGTGCGGTGTGCCCAAACCAACAGATTCCGTACCATACGCAAAAGCACATCGGTGGGGGTAGCTGCATCAAAGTACCCCTGCAGGGGCTGTACTTCAGCACGCAGCAAAAACCGTATGCAGTCGGTGCGGCTCATAGGCTGCCCATCATTGAACATATCAATGAACAGCTCCTCATCGTCTGTCATGTACTTCGCCACAAAATGCTTGGGCATGTTCACCCCATAGAGGGGCAGATCCAACCGGTTTCCCAGCAAGATGTATACGACCGACAGACTGATTGGGATACCGGTGCGACGTTTGAGTACCCGATTCAAGAAGCTGTTGTTGGGATCCTGATAGTCATCGCGATTGCCGGTAAAGTGCAGAT
Source organism: Natronotalea proteinilytica (assembly GCF_055379935.1). Classification (NCBI taxonomy): domain Bacteria; kingdom Pseudomonadati; phylum Rhodothermota; class Rhodothermia; order Rhodothermales; family Salisaetaceae; genus Natronotalea; species Natronotalea proteinilytica. The sequence continues at coordinate 1,754,343 of NZ_AP043947.1, forward strand.
CATATACCATGTATTCCGCCAGTTTCAGCGCGGCATCTACACCGGTCACATGCGGATGGCGCTCACGAAACGAACGAGCCATGTCATCCAGCAGCTCTTGCTGAGCCGGAATGTCGAGATCCGGATAGCGGTACCACGCTAGCACAAAAGCACCTTGCTCCAAGTCAGGATTCGGACTGCCCATGATGGCGTGCCAGGCACGCTTCACCATGCGAAAGTGCAGGGGGCGCAAGCGCTTGTACAGACGCTCTTTCTTGGGCGCTGGTAGCGTACGGATGTGCGCCCGCAAGGCATCCAACTCATTAGGGCCATAGGTAGCCAGTTCGTCTTGAACTGCCGACTGCACATCGGCATCAGGATCGTCAAGGAGCGTGACAAGCGCTTCGAGCGTGGCGGCAGAAGGCATGACAACACAACGGAATAAATGATAGAAGCATGTTCTTACACGGTATATCTACGACGGAGATTCAACCCACCAGACGTGTTTTTCGGGTGCGAGCTTGTGTTTCTGTACCATGCTCCCCCATAGCAAACCGCCCCCTGCAACGGTAGCTGCAGAGGGCGGCATCCATTAGGTGGATAGAGGAGGTGGATAGAGCGATATGTTCGTTACGCTTCGTCCGGTTGATGGAATGGATACGCGTAGTGGCTGGGCGGCGTGAACGTCTCTTTAATCGAACGGGGCGAGACCCAGCGCTGCAGGTTCAGGGCCGAACCAGCCTTATCGTTCGTACCGGACTTGCGGGCTCCGCCAAAGGGTTGCTGTCCCACAACGGCTCCGGTGGGCTTGTCGTTGATGTAAAAGTTGCCTGCAGCCTGCTCCAGACGATCCATCATCGACCGGATAGCGGCTCGATCACGCGCAAAAACAGCGCCGGTCAGTCCATACGGCGAGGTTTCATCGACCAAGTCGAGCATCTCGTCGAAATCATCATCGTCGTAGACATAGACCGTGGTGACGGGGCCGAAAATTTCCTCCTCCATCGACTCGTAGTGCGGATCGGTTGCCCGAATCACGGTGGGATCGATAAAGTAGCCTTCGCTATCGTCGTAGGTGCCCCCAAAGAGAATCTCGGCACCATCGCTTGCAGCGGCCCGGTCGATGTACCCTGTAATCTCATCGAACGCGCGCTGATCGATAACCGCATTCACAAAGTTGGTGAGATCCTCGGGCGGCCCCACCTTGAGCTGTCCGATTTGCTCGGCCAGTTCCTCTTGTATGGCTGGCCAGAGCGAGGTCGGAATATAGATACGGGACGAGGCCGAGCATTTTTGTCCCTGATACTCAAAACTGCCCCGTACGATGGCTGTAGCCACCTGGGCCGTGTTCGCACTTGGATGCGCCACAATAAAGTCCTTCCCACCGGTTTCGCCCACAATAACTGGATAGCTGCGATACGTATCCAGGTTGTCGGCAATGGTGCGCCACAGATGGTCGAATGTTGCCTTGGAGCCGGTGAAGTGGAGTCCGGCAAAGTGGGGTGACTCCATTGCTGGCGTGCCCACATCGGCGCCATTGTCTGCAGGCAGCATGTTGATGACGCCGGGAGGCATTCCAGCTTCCTCCAGGATCTGGCGAACAACGTGGGCCGAGTAGATGGAACGAGTGGCGGGCTTCCACAGCACCGTGTTGCCCATGAGGGCCGGGGCTGTGGGTAGGTTGGCCTGAATCGCCGTGAAGTTAAACGGCGTGATGGCCAGCACAAAGCCCTCCTGCGGACGATACTGCATCTGGTTCCACACGCCCGGACTGTTATCAGGCTGTTCCCGATACATTTGATCGGCGAAGTGCACGTTGAAGCGCAAGAAGTCGATCAACTCACAGGCCGAGTCGATTTCGGCTTGATGCACATTTTTGCCTTGTCCGAGCATAGTCGCTGCGTTGATCGTATGCCGCCACGGCCCCGCAATGAGGTCGGCCGCCCGCAGAAAGATCGCCGCTCGGTCGGACCAATCCATGGCCGCCCATTCGGCTTTGGCGGCTTGTGCCGATTCAATCGCGGCAGCCACCTCCTCAGAGCCACATTGGTGCACCGTACCCAGCACATGCTGATGGTCGTGCGGCACACGTACAGGGCTCGTGCGCCCCGTGTAGACCTCTTCGCCGTCGATAAACGCAGGAATGTCGGTGGATGTGGCACGCAGGCGCTTTAGTTCAGCCCGAATGGCCGCCCGCTCGGGCGTTCCGGGGCCATACGATAGAACAGGCTCGTTGCTCGGGGCAGGCGGGGTGCTTTGGGCATTTTGCATGAGGCGAAAGCAGGTTGATTCGTATCCAGACGTACAGTGCGGCCCAGAGCTCTTGAAAGCGCTTCGATGCGCCTATCAACGAACTGGGGCCGGTTGCATGTAACCTACGAGATGACGGGCGCGGTTGCAACGTCTACTCCGTGAACTGTGCGTGGGGCGAACCGTGTCTGATGGCGCGGGTACGGATGCATGCTCGTTTCCCCGATTTGCTTTATCGCCTTGTTCTGCCGCCCTATGAAGCTTGAGTGGTTTATTGCACTGCGCTACTTTCGAAGCGCTGAAGGTCAACGCGAAGGCCGTGGCTTTGTGCGCTTTATCACATATGTGGCCGTGGGAGGCGTAGCGGTGGGCGTAGCGGCTCTTATCCTGGCACTGGGCATTGTGCGCGGCTTCAGCCAGGAAATCGAAGGCAAACTGATGGATGTAGGTGCTCATCTGCAGATCGTAAGCTTTATGGATGAGCCTCTGGAAGAAGCCGAGGAGCTGCGGGCTACGCTGGAAGGCTACGACGAAATTGCCAGCATCCGTGCGGTAGCGGAAAATGTCGTCATCGCACGCGCTGGACCTACTGCAATTGAAGGCCTGGTGCTCATCGGCACAGACACGCTACCGACTGGACTGCTACGCGGCGCCGACCCACCTGCCCTCTCTGATGCAGTGCTGGTAAGCTCTACCATTGCAGACCGGTTTGGAATGTCTGCAGGCGATCGTCTCACGCTCTTCGCGCTCGACCGTACCGAGGGCCAAGGCACCAACCTTCGCCCTCGCGTAAAGCAGTTCGAGGTGGCCGACACGTATGCCACCTCACTCGACTTTGTGGATGACACGTTTCTGTTCATTGGGCTGGATGCTGCCCGGTCGTTTTTTGAGTACGATGCCGATAGCGTGTCCCGCTTCGAAGTAATGCTGCATGACGTATCCGACATCCCACGCATGGCTGAGGAGTTGGACAACGCCCTTTCGTTTCCCGCTGCTGTCCAAACCATTTACCAACAGTATTCAGGGCTTTTTGCATGGATCAACCTGCAACAGAACATTATCCCCCTTGTAATTAGCATTATCGTGATCGTTGCAGCGTTCAACATTGTGGGGACGTTGCTCATGCTCATGCTTGAAAAGACCCGCGAGATTGGGGTGCTTATGAGCCTGGGCCTTTCCGCCAAAAGTGTACGCCAGGTGTTTATGGCACTGGGTGCAGCTATTGGTGGGGTGGGCAGTGCCCTGGGGGCAGCATTGGCGGTCGGGGCAGGATGGGTGCAGCAAACCTATGGAATCATTCCGCTTCCCGCAGAAGCCTACTACATGGATACCGCTCCCATGGCGCTGGCTGCTACCGATGTGGCGCTGGTAATGAGCGTAGCCTTCGGGCTGTGCATCCTCGCTGCGTATGTCCCCGCTCGCGTAGCCTCTGGCATCGATCCTGTTCGCGTGATTCGCTTTAATTAGTCTCCCATTTAAGTTTCTTTCTATGTCCACCCTTGCAATTGGCGATAATGCACCTGACTTCGAGCTTTTCAATCATGATATTGAACCGTTTCAGCTAAGCGATCATCGCGATGCACCGGTTGTTCTCTTTTTCTTTCCTGGGGCGTTTACCAGCGTGTGCACCGATGAAATGAACACGATCAACAATGAATTGAGCGTCTACGGAGTGGAAGACGGGGCAACGGTTGTCGGTATCTCGACCGATTCGCCGTTTGTGTTGGATGAATACCGACGCGTGCATGACCTTTCGTTTCCCCTGCTGAGCGACCATGAGGCCAAGGTCTCTGCCGCCTATGGGGCCAAGTACAACAACGACTTTACGCCCATGCAGCTCGATCGCATCGCCAAACGATCGGCATTTGTGGTAGACACGGAGGGCATCATTCAATACGCCGAGGTACTCGATAATGCGGGCAAGCAACCCGACTTTGAGGCTGTGCAAGCAATGGTGCAATCTCTACTTTAGGCAGCGTGCAGCTTCCCCCAAGTAGAACCTACGGGTTTATACACAACGCTCCGGGTAGTGTGCTGTCACACCTGAATGGTAGGGGCCAGAGACCGTGCCAACCTCTGTGTCCCACCCCTCCAAAAAACCTGTCATGGTGAGCGCAGTTGAACCATCTCCCCGATGCTCAGCAGGCTCTGGCGAGTCAGCGGTCCTGCCCGGTTCGGGGGAGATCTTTCGACTGCGCGTCTCCTAGACGGAGCCGCTCCGCTCAAAATGACAAGCTGTACGTGATGGTTGTGGTGCATGGAGACTAGCGGAGGCCCCCTTCCAAAAAACCCTGTCATGGTGAGCAAGCGAAGGCCCCCCAGGGCCGGAGCGCGCCGAACCATCTCCCTGACGCTCAGCAGGCTCTGATCGTGTCGGGGGAGATCTTTATTCGCTACGCTCATCAGTCGCTACGCTCGTGTCAGGACTCCGCGTCTCCTAGGCGGAGCCGCTCCGCTCAAGATGACAACATTAAAACGGGGCGCCTTGCAACCCAAAGATTGACCTGTGACAGAGCACGATCCGCATCGCCCGCTCTAAAACAATTGGCGCATCTGCTTGCAGCGCTTGAGCCACTTTTTCTTTTTCTGAAGGTGGCGTAGACTCATGTCGGCTTGCTTCATGCCAAATCGTTCTTTAGCCTTTTGGTGTACGTCACGAATATGCACCGATTTGCCACGGTCTTGTAGCGCATACGCGACTGCAGTAGCCAGTTCACTACACTCTTTGCGGAGCTTCTCCTCGCGCGCTTTGATGTCGAGGCCAGCACCCGGAGAAGCGTTCTGGTTGCCCTGAAACTGTTGCCGTTGCACCCGTAGGCGTCCGGACTGCTCCATCTCCACGCGGTGCGTTTGAAAATCACCCTGACTGACCTGTTTCATCGCCCAGCTGCTGCGGTCAGACTCGGTCGTTTTTTCGGGAGGGGTACGGTTGCTTTTCTCTTTCCGGGTTCGGATGCCTTCTTGCACCTCACGTGTCATCCAATCGAGCGTCTCTGAGAGTCCTAGGTCGCCCGAGGTAAACACGTCGCATACGTTGGCGGCGTCGCTCCAAGGTGCAAAGTAACGCATGCCCCGAAAGATTTGCTGGAGGCATTTCGAACGTGCACTAACCAGGTCGAGCTTGGCAATGACGCTGATTGTTTTTATGTCGGTGCCTTCGCCGATCATGTCGACTTGCACCATCACATCAACCTCGCCATTGCGGTAGGCATCGAGGCGTTCTTCGCGTTCGTGTCGAGGCACATCCTGGCCGATGCGCGTCACAGAGAGCCATCCGTAGCGGCGGCGCATGAAGTCGAGCACATCGGCGGCGTGGCGATTGCTCATGCAAATGACGAGCATCTGGTGGTTGCGTACCGCGTTGCCATGTGCCCCGCGATGCTTGGCTCGTTTGGCTTGTAGCCGGGCCACAGCGGGGCCAAGCAAGGTGTCGAGATACACATCATGAAAGCGAAGGTGACGCCGCGCAAAGTATCGATCGAGCGTAGCCGCATCACCAGAAACGGTATCTTTGAGCTCGGCTAGCGTGCATTCAACGGTGCGTCCCGACGTTTCCTCCTGCATTGTGATACTGTAGTCGATCACATGAGCCTCTACGCGTTTCAGGATCTCGCCTTCGGCGTGGGCATCACGAAGAGACACTTCATGCAGCGCGCGGTAAAACGTCGATTCGGTGCCATCGTCGTGCGAGATAGTATCGTGCGGCACGCCAAAGAGCGGCTCGCCGTCGCTTCGAATGGGGGTGCCAGATAGGCCGATAAGTGCTTCGTACGGAATCATACGTACAGCATCCGACCAGGCGCTTTCTTGAGGCAGGTGGTGAATTTCATCCAACACAAAGAGGGTGTCACCGCGTCCGGCATACGTGCGAAGCGCCTCGTTTCCGCTCTGTCCGCATGCGTACTGGTACGTAGCAATGACAATGGGGATGTTTCGGTTTTTGAGAAACACCGCGTCGGAGTCGGCGATGCAGAACGGCAGGCGCGGGCCGCCAATCCAGCTAAGCATTTGTGCAAGCTCTTGCGGGTCGGCGTATTGGTCGCGCAAGTTACCACGGGGCACGAACACAATGAGCCGGTCGCACACGCCCATGGCGCGAGCTACACAAAAAGACGCGAGGGCGATTAGGGTTTTGCCGTAGCCAGGTACAAATACGCCCAGGTGATTGCGCTCGCCCCGTTCATAGGCAGCAGCTAGCTTGCGAAGAAACGTGAACTGGCCATCGCGAAAGGAGAAGTCTGGAGCCGGATGCAGACCGGGGAGATGGGTGGGGGAGCGCATGCACGTAAGGACTGCCAAGAGAGACACAACGTATCATGCTAACGTACGGATGCGTTGTGTCGTGGTAAAGTGATTTGGCTATGGTTTGGCGAAAATACACATGCAGAACTCAGGGATTGGCAAATACCCAGGCGCATCCGTTATAAGAGTGTTCATCGTACTGCAGAACAGCGGTTGCAGGGAAGACATCCCCCTTCATGGTATCGTGACACGGCGTATCGACAATCTCAAGCGTTGCCCGATCGCCGTTTAAGGGAAAAGCATAACGCGTAACGGTGTCTTCGACCTCGGGACGGGGCGTAGTAACGGTGTGTTCGGTCATGCCGTAGTCAAGCACGGCATGTAGCGAGTCGTTGTGCGTGAGTGAGATCGTCCAGCCCGGCTCGTTGCCAAACGCGCGCACATCAACACCTTCTGCTTTCGCATCTGCCCATGGCCCCTCGGGGGTACGCAGGGTGCACGATTCGTACGTTTGATCATCGATCACCAAACGAGCCTCTTCGCCTTTGCTCCAGTATGTTGCCTCATCGCTTTCGTAGCGAGCCCCTGAGGCGCTTTCCACGCGCTGCGCTGCGTAGGTGCGCCCAATGAGGTGGAGTGTCACTTCGCCCTCGCTTTCAGGCACCACTGCAAAAGACATATCCACATTACAGTGGTAAAGCCGGACATCTGGCGCCGACGCTTCAGATGATTCAGAAGAAGTAGACGGGTCGTTGCAGCCCGTCCATCCTGACAAAAGAAGTACAATTGCGAAACAGGCCGCTGTATATCGAATCATAGGACTGCAAAAGGTGGTGTGTATGAACTGGGGGGCGTATTAGTCGGTGAGGTTGCGCTCGATCTTCAATGTGCCATCAGCGTGAAACGTGACTGTGTTTGCATAGACGTCTTCGGCACGATAATCGAAGCGACGTGTGTGGTAGGATAGCGTCCAGATATCTTCGGAATTATGCAGCTCCACGTGCCCGATGGATTCGCAGCGAGGCTCACTTCGTTGCAGGGTGTTTGCGAGCAGAGCCAAATCGCCCTGCTGACTACTCGATAGGCCTCCATCGAATCCTCCCAAAGCCTCGAACACCTCCCAAATCATCTGCTCATCCGATACAATAGTACCGTCGAAGCGTGCGGCGTAGCAATCGGGTTCAGGATGCGACATAATCACCTCTAAAACCCGGAATACCTCAATGCTATCCAGCTGCAATTCCATTGCTTGGATATTAAAGCGCTCGCGTGGAGAGAAGTCATCACCCGTCAAGTAGACCTCAGCACCGTAGTGTTGGTCCATGATCTTTGCTTTCATGGTGGTGTTGAACTGGGTCCGGTCGAATTGCGGTTCATCATTCTGTGTTGATTCCTGGGCAGATGCACATCCGCCGCAGAGAAGCATAAATACACAGGCAATAGTGATAGCTGATTTGAGCATATCCCCCTCTTGCTAATTCGCATCTCGTGAAGGGAGCGTATAGAGAGCCTGCTGTGCCAGTTCCATAGCTTGAATGGTAGCTACTCTTAAGTGCTTGAGGATTTTCGTGTTGTAATTTCTCTTATACACGAAAATCCGCTATAGAAAACGAGCAACTTATCTTGCAATAACGGACTATTGTGTGTCTGTAGAAGCTTGCCAATAGATCGATGCATCTGAAGAAACCGTCATGCGGATCGCTTCAGAGATGGCATCCGGCTTGATACGAAACAAGTGAGTGTTGCACTCACAGTCGGAAGCTCCCAATTCACTCACTCTACCACCGGACGTTGCAGATAACCGCCGTGCCCACTCACATTCGCGACGTACCGTATCGTAAGTCACCCAGGCTCCGCGCATCGTTGCTACCCTCCGCAAATAGTCGATGTGCCAGTGTGGATTTGTTGACCGCCTTGCGTGGCGCTCTACCCGTGCCCTCACACCTCCCGCCCCAAACGCACTACCTACATATGCGTAGTGTCCTCCTTTGAAGTCAACGGGTCCCAGTGCGCCGACTGATATCGTTGTAGACCTTGCCAAGAACAGAGATAAAATGTACGTGCCCGGTTTGCTTTTCAGCATGATGGCTTGTGTTAAGGCCGTGGTTTTGTATTGTCAGGTTCGAGATACGGCGTATACACAACGCAAGTTGTACGTATCTCAACTGGCCTTCTCTCCGGAAAGAAGGAACCTGGGAGTGATGTGTGGTGGGTATTCACAATTTGTATCAAACAGTGCAAACTACCGTCCTACTTCTCTGTCACAGCACTACCCGTCAAATCAGGTCTCTCTTGGCGGGAGAGAGAACAAGGGCGAGGAGAGGTTGAACATCAAAAAAGCAGCGCTATCGAAGAAGGCTTCAGGTGACAGAACACTCACCTAAAGTTTGTTGCACAAGCACTTTTATTGCAATAACGGATTATAAAGCGTCACGAGGTCCGTTTCCGTGCCACGTTTTCTTCATGTGCCATCTCTTCTACAGCACCAGCCACTCGGTTTACCACCTCCTTGTCAAATACACTCGGGACGATATAGTCAGCTGTTAAGCTTCCCTCATCAATTGTCTCGGCAATAGCATGGGCGGCAGCGAGTTTCATGCTGTCCGTGATATCAGTTGCACGACATGCCAACGCCCCTTTGAACAGCCCTGGAAAACACAACACGTTGTTGATCTGATTCGGAAAGTCGCTGCGACCGGTGGCCATCACAGAAACATGGGGATAGGCATCCTCCGGGCGGATTTCAGGCTCCGGATTCGCAAGTGCAAATACAATCGGATCATCGGCCATGCGTTGCACATCCTCGACATCAATAACACCTGGACCTGATACGCCAATAAAAACATCGGCATCGGTCATGACGTCGGAGAGCGACCCGCTGACATTGTGCGGATTGGTTTGTGCTGCGTAGGCCCGCTTTGCCGGATTCAGGTCAGTGCGATCTCGCGTGACAGCCCCCTGGCGGTCTACCCCGATGATATTAGACACGCCCATATCTTGCATAATCTGCGTGACTGCAGTACCGGCCGCGCCGATGCCCACAAGCACCACTTTCAGTGATTCGGGCGCCTTATCAACTATCTTAAGTGCGTTGATGAGCGCAGCCGCAGCAACAACAGCCGTGCCATGCTGATCGTCATGGAAGACGGGAATGTCGAGTCGCTCACACAGTCGCTTCTCAATCTCAAAACATCGGGGGGCTGCGATATCTTCCAGGTTCACCGCTCCAAATACCGGAGCCATACGCACAACCGTTTCTACAATCTCATCTACCTCCCTCGTATCGAGGCAAATCGGAAATCCGCTCACTCCTGCAAACTCTTTCAGGAGCTGTGCTTTTCCTTCCATCACAGGAATGGCCGCCTCAGGTCCAATATCGCCCAATCCAAGCACAGCCGTTCCATCGGATACAACAGCAACGGTATTACTTTTTATGGTAAGCCGATGTGCATCTTTGGGGTCATCGTAAATGGCTTCACACACGCGTGCTACACCAGGCGTATACGCCATAGACAGCTGATCGCGGGTACGCAGTGGCACCTTGCTGTTCACTTCAATCTTACCGCCCAGATGGAGTAAGAACGTACGGTCGGAGACATCCACCACGCGTACGCCCTGAATAGCCTCCATCGCTGTGATAACTTGCCGAGCATGCTCATCACTGCGCGTGTTAATAGTGATGTCTCGAATCAGCACAGTTTTTCGGGCGCGCACAATATCAATCGCGCCGATATTGCCCCCTTGTTGGCCAATTGCTGAGGTTACTTGTGCAAGCATACCTGGCTTGTTTTCAATAGCAACTCGCACAGTAACTGAGTTGCTTGCAGAGGGAGCATATTCGGGAGTATCCATACAGTATGTGTTGCTTTTGGGGGAACGGACCAACACAAAGGGGCAGCCTCCAAAGGAAGCTGCCCCCATGCTGGTATCAGTTATGCAAACGTGCAGATTACGCGTTATCGAGCGCATCCAGTGCATTTTGCAGGTCTTCGGCATACGCCGGACCAATGCCGTCGATCTCTTGCAGATCATCCACGGCTTTCAACGCTTTCACTGAGGTGATGCCTGCATCTTGCAGACGGCTCACGTGCGGAAAGTCGTCCGGAAAGCCAGCATCATCGTCTTCGGCAGGAGCCTCGTCGGCATCTGTATCAGCGTCTGAAGCTTCAACATCGGCATCTGTATCGGCTTCTGTTTCTTCAGCCGTTTCTTCAGCCGCTTCGATGTCTTGCTCTTCATCGATTTCGGCTTCACGGCGGGCGGCCTCTTCAGCAGCTTGCATTTCGCGCTTCAGATCGCCAAGCCCACTGAGTTCGCCCAGCGTAGTTGGGCCCGAAGTCGACTTCGACTCCGAGGGCTTTTTCTGCGTTTTCTCTTTGTATTGGTCTACGGCCTGACGGCGCTCGCGCTTCTCGCGGCGCTCTTCCTGACGCTCGCGGCGCTTCTCGGCTTCGCGCTCTTGGCGCTCCTTAGCCGTTTCGCTGAGCACGATGTCTTTGCGGCTCTTGTCGAAGCGAATGACGCGTAGGTCGAGTTCGTCGCCCTCAAAGTAGTGGTTTTGGAATTCGCGCGGGCCGTTTTTGAGTTCACTACCCGGCACAAAGGCTTCCACGTCAAGCGGTAGCTCCACGACAAGCCCTTTGTCTTCAACACGTACCACTTCGCCTTCGGTGTCGGTACCCTCTTCGTAGGCACTCTCGAACTGATCCCACGGGTTCGTTTTGACCTGCTTGTGGCCAAGCGAGATACGACGGCGATCTTCATCGATATTGAGGATCTGGACATCCATGTCCTGCCCCTTACTGACCATATCGCCTGGATGGCGCACCTTTTTGGTCCACGACAGGTCGCTGATGTGCACCAGCCCGTCGATACCCGGTTCGATTTCGACAAAGACGCCGAAGTTGGTGATGTTGCGCACTGTGCCTGTAAGCACGGTACCTGCTGGATAGCGATCGCTGATGCCGTCCCACGGATCGGGCTCCAGCTGCTTCATACCCAGAGAGATCTTCTTGTCTTCCTCATCGATATTGAGGATTTTGACCTCCACAAGCTGCCCCAGCGAAACCATTTGGCTGGGATGATTGATATGGCGCGTCCACGACATTTCGCTGATATGAACCAGCCCTTCAATACCTTTCTCCAGTTCGACAAACGCTCCGTAATTGGTAATCGAAACGACCTTACCTTCGACCGTTTCGTCTTCATCGTACTTCTCGCCGATGTTGTCCCACGGATGCGGCTGCAACTGCTTGAGGCCAAGCGAGATGCGCTGGCGCTCTTCTTCGTAGTCGAGCACCACGACCTGGATTTCCTGGTCGAGATCGACAACTTCGCTGGGGTGCGATACGCGGCCCCACGACAGATCGGTAATGTGCAGCAGGCCGTCTACACCGCCCAGGTCGATAAAGACCCCAAAGTCGACGATGTTTTTGACCGTTCCCTGCAGCACTTGGCCAACTTCGAGCTGCTCCAGAATCTGCTGGCGCTGCTCTTCGAGCTCCTCCTGGATGAGTTCGCGGTGCGATACCACGATGTTCTCGTTGGAGGGGTTCAGCTTCACAATTCTGAACTCCATGCGCTTCTCCAGATACGCGTCGAAGTCGCGTACCGGGCGCACGTCGATTTGCGAACCTGGCAGGAATGCTTCGAGGCCATCGAAGAGCTCCACGATCATACCGCCTTTGATACGGCGGATGATGGTTCCTTCGATAACTTCTTCTTTCTCGTAGATCTCTTCAATGCGCTGCCAGCGGCGGACTTTATCGGCTTTCTCTTTGGAAAGCACGAGTTGGCCATCGCGATCTTCTTTGCGGTCGAGGTACACCTCTACCGTATCACCACGCTGCAGGGCATCGCCGAATTCGTCGCGCGACACAATCCCGTCGCTCTTGTACCCAATGTCGATTACAACATGGTCTTCGCTGACCTTGAGCACACGCCCTTCTACGATGTCCTGCTCCCGCACATCGATGCTGGTACGATCGACCAGGGCCCGGAATTGGTCGTAGACCGGATCTGCAGTCTGGCTGCGCTCGTATTCGGCCAAGTCGTCTTCACTGACCGTACGCCCCACCACTTTTCCAGTGAAGCCTTGCTCTTCTTCAGTGCGCTGCAAGCTCTCAACCGAGACCGTCAGATCGGGGTCGTCAATCGCAGTGGCATCAAAGTTAAAGTCGTCGCTCGTTGGGATGCCAATATCATCCGATGCCGACGCAACGGCTTCAGCAAGCAGCCGGTCAACATTTTCGGGAGGCGGATCGCGCTCTTCAACAGCAGCTTCAGCGCCTTCATCGGCCTCCGGTGCATCATCGGAGGCTACAGAGGAGGTAGCCTCCTCGTCAGCAGGCGCAGATTCAGCAGGCGCACCCGCATCAGACGCGTCGCTAGCAGACGCCTCGTCGGGTTCTGCACCTGCATCATCAGAAGCCGATGCCTCGGTAGCAGATGCCTTGTCGGCAACTTCCTCGGGCGCGGCTTCTTCATCTGGAGAAGGAGCCTCTGCCGCAACGGCTTCGGGCGTTTCTTCAGAAGAGGTTGGAGCTTCGGTGGTGGTTGCTTGTTTTTCTTGTTCGGCCATATATGTGATGAGCGAGGGGTAGGAGCTCGTCGGTCGTATCTCGCGCGGACAGTGGCTCTGCCTTAAGGCGCGTTTGAGAGATACGAAACGCGAGCACATGTGGGATCGCGGTTGGTCCAGCCCAGCCAACACGATGAACAGTTTATCATGTAAGGTCCCGGGGAGTGGCAAGCGGCTGAAATGCTCACAAATCGGTGAGGCTCTCCACTCGCATCCGGAAAACACTCTAATGGGAAGTGGGGAGGTCCGTTCCCAGCATAGCATCTATTACGAGCTTCTGGATGGCTTCCACCTGTTCTTCGAAAGAAAGGCATGTAGTATCCAACTCTACAGCATCTTCTGGACGCCGAAGCGGGGCAATATCGCGGTTGCGGTCGGCCTGGTCCCGAGTGCGGATTTCTTCGCGGACGTCCTCAAGCGATGGCGGGTTCTCGGCATCCTGCTGGTATTCGGCCCACCGGCGGCGGGCGCGCTCATCGAGACTGGCATGCATGTAAATCTTGAGATCGGCATTGGGAAACACAATCGTTCCCGTATCGCGCCCATCAGCAACCACGCCGCCATCGGTCTGGCTCCACCGGTCGGCCAGTTTGCGCTGCACGGGAAGCAGATACTCCCGCACAGCCGGAAGCGCAGCCACCTGACTGGCCATATCGCCGACATCGGACGTACGTATTGCTTCGGTGATGACACGGCCTTGCGCTGTTACCACAAGCGTGTCGTCCTCGTCAAACGCCAGATCGATGGTCGCGTCGGCCAAAAGCATTCGTGCCTGTTCATCGGTCGGGGCGTCTCCAGCCTCGAGAAGGACCCAGGCGACGGCTCGGTATAAGGCGCCTGTATCCAGATACCGCATATCGAGGCGGTCGGCTACAGCCTGCGCGGTACTGCTCTTTCCGGCCCCAGCAGGGCCATCAATAGTGATAATCATTTATTGCAATAACGGATTCATGGGGGCGGGCTAACATGGGACGCACCTCATAGGTACGATCAAGCACAAAACGCTTTCCTTAGTGCGTTAAACAACGCTTTTGTGTTGGAAATATCGGCAGGTTTTAGCCTTCTCTGCTATTGGGCTTGCGGACTTCTTCATACGAGCGCAGCGACTCACATAGTAAAAGATCACGGCTCGAAGAAGGGGCCCTGACTCCGCCCGCTGGGCCGCTAAAATTGACCAGACTCTGTGCCCCCACAAAAAACCTTGTCATGGTGAGCAAGTGAAGGCCCCCAGGGCTGGAGCGCGCCGAACCATCTCCCCGACGCTCAGCAGGCTCTGATCGAACGGCCCTGCTCATTTCGGGGGAGATCTTTCGACTCCGCGTCTCCTAGGCGGAGCCGCTACGCTCAAGATGACATCATTAAAGTGGAGGTGTTGCAACCCGAAGATTGATCTGTGACAGGGCAGTAGTGCTGTGTCACAGGTCAATGTTCGGGTAATGCATGTGCGCCTAACGTACCGAGAACAACTCACCCCCTTGTCATTGCGAGCGCAGCGACGCAATCTCATTGCTGTCAGACCGGATGCAGCCGCTCAATCAACGGCATGAGATCGCACCCCAGGAGTACTCGTTCGCTAGCGCTCACAGCGCCGCGTCAGTCGCAGGGCTCCCTCCTCGCGATGACAATGTTGGACCCTAACAATCACGTGTGACACAGTAGTAGCACGTTCATAATCAGCTGATCAGTTAACGCGTACCTCCCACATCCCGGTGAACAATCGTGATGGGATCGGGATAGCGAATCGGACCCATGCTCGTCTGAATGGTCGGCTGCGCCTGAAAGCGGATGTTCGATGGATCCCCCTCACCCGCAACGGACAGCGCCAAATTAACGAGGTCGCGGGCCCCATCATCGAAAAACTCAACCAGATTCAACTCAATCGGAAACCGAATGGGCGTAGGCTCACCCGGACGAAACACCGTTTCTTCACCAAACGAACCGGCAATGGTCTGGCGGTCGTTCAGAAAAAGCGTCCAGTCAAGCTCCGTCATCCGCGCGTTTACCGGATTGTCTTCCGGATTCGTGCCTTCAATCACAACAGAAAAAGAAAACGGCAGCTCCCCCCGGTTTACAGCACGTCCGAGCCGCGCAAGGTCGGTCAGTCCCAGATCATCGGGATTCTGAATGCGGCTCAATTCTATATCGGCCAGCCGGGCATCGGCAACGCGGTCAATGCGGAAGTCTACGTTTCGAAGCTGACTAATTTCGCGCAGCGCCTGGCAGCCCGTTAGTGCAGTGGCTGTAAGGATGAGCACCATAACAGGCACCAGCGCGCGCCACAAGGAGCGCGGTGAAGACGTACAGGAGAGCAAAGCGTACATGCGTTTGTAGTTGAGATCGATGCAGTGGAAAGTAAGGCGCACTCACGAATCCGACGCGGCGGAGGCCCTCTGTGTTTACGTTGGTAGAAGATGGCATGCAGCACATCCGCAGGCAACAATCGCGTGGAACCTGCTGCCGTCTGGCACAATCGGAGTACAGACGCATCCTACCGATACAACGCCGCACCGATCCATGTACTGCTCCGTGCGCTCCCCCATGTGCCGTACACATCCAAACCGCGATGCGCTCCCCCTGTAAGAAGATACGACGTTGCAATCTGCTGCTTGCTATTGCTCTGTCACAGGTCCATCTTTGGGTGGACGATGCCCCTTTGTGTTGTCATCTTGAGCGGAGCACCTGCTGAACGTCGGGGAGATGGTTCGACGCGCTCCGGCCCTTGGGGGCCTTCGCTTGCTCACCATGACAAGGTTTTTTGGAGGGGTGTCTCCGCTAGTCTACATGTGCGACAACCACCACGTACAGCTTGTCATCTTGAGCGGAGCGGCTCCGTCTAGGAGACGCGCAGTCGAAAGATCTCCCTCAAGACCAGCAGGACTGTTGATTCGGCAGAGCCTGCAAAACATCGCACGAGATGGTTCCACCGAATGCCATTCGGCGTCTACATGGGCCTCCTCCGTCGGCCTTCGCTCACCATGACAGCTTTTTTGAAGGGGGTTGGAACAGAGAGTTTGGCTCGGTCTCCGTCCCCTAACATTCACGTTTGACACAGTACGATCTGCTTATGCGCAAACTTGCTTGGGATGAAATCGACCGTCCGGCTCCGCACGAGCTCGACGACCTGCCGCGTCATCCTGTTTCGGTTATTGCGCACAACATCCGCTCGATATACAACGTCGGCTCAGTCTTTCGCACAGCCGATGCTGCGCGTGTCGAGCACATCTATCTGACAGGCTATACCGGCACGCCTGATCATAAAGACTTGCACAAAACGGCGCTAGGCGCTCAAGATGTGGTGCCGTGGTCGCATCATGACGCGGTGATGCCGGTGCTGCACCGCCTCCGCGACAACGGATATACGATTGCTGCGCTGGAACTGACCGATGTCTCCCATGCGCCCGATACGCTTGAACCCGCCCACTTTCCGCTTGCGCTGGTGCTTGGCAACGAAGTCCACGGCGTAGACCCCGACATCCTGCAGGTCGCTCACTGCGCGCTGGAGGTGCCACAGTACGGCGCGAAGCAATCGCTGAACGTATCGGTTGCGTTCGGCATTGCTGTGTACGATCTTGTTCGCCGCTATCGCTCTTTTTCTAACGGCCTCGATTCATGAACGACTCTCCTGCGCTGTCTGACGTCTTTCCCCCTGTTCCCGATGAGGACTGGCTCGACCGCCTTCGCCGTGACTTGGGCGATAATTTCGAGGAGCAACTCACGTGGGCGCCCCTGGAGGGGATTGACATCCAGGCGTTTTACCGGCGGGCATCGACCGAATCGCTTCCGCATGTAGCCGAACAGGTGCATAGTCAGGCCCTACGCACCCCTCGCGATGCCCCAAACGACTGGATCGTTGCGCAACGCCTGCCGCTGGATGCAACGTCGCTGAACACCCGCATTGCGTCCGCGTGCAGCGGCGGGGCCAACCGCATTGTGGTGACGGCCACCGGAACCGATGCATCGGCCGATCTCTCCGCCGCCCTTTCGACGGCACAGACGGTAGCCAACGAGCACGATGTGTCGCTTCACCTGGATGGCGGTGCAGATGCACTGGCCGTGCTGCAGCGTACGAACAACCTGGAAGCGCTGCCAACCACGTATGCCGACGCACGCA
Organism: Natronotalea proteinilytica; assembly: GCF_055379935.1. Taxonomy (NCBI): domain Bacteria; kingdom Pseudomonadati; phylum Rhodothermota; class Rhodothermia; order Rhodothermales; family Salisaetaceae; genus Natronotalea; species Natronotalea proteinilytica. Next base: position 1,771,505 of record NZ_AP043947.1, read on the forward strand.
TGATGCACGCATTTGGCTACACGGTGCCTTCCGAGGCCGTCCCCTCGCATCCCCACCCTATCGTAGTGGATATGCGGCGTCCGCACGCGGTGGGCGTACCCATGGCGAAAAGCCTTGCGCTCGGGCTGGCCAGCCTGTCGGAGGCCCTTCACGCACAGAGCCCCGGTGTGCTGGAAGCCGGCGTACCGCACACGCTATTGGTATCGGTGGATACGTCGTATTTCCTGGAGATCGCCAAGCTGCGAGCCCTGCGCCTGCTCGTGCCCCAGGTGATTCAGGCCTATGCCGACACGCATGACGTTGCCACGAGTGTCCGCCCCGCCGATGTGACGCTGTATGCCGAAACGTCGCCTCGCTCGCATACGCTGTTCGACCCGCACGCCAACCTGCTTCGGGCAGCCACCCAGAGCGCCGCCGCCGTCATTGGGGGCGCCGATCAGCTGGTCGTGGCACCGTTCCGCCGCGATGCGCACGACGAACAGGCCAACGCCGATCGGCTGGCGCGCAATACGCAACTCATTCTAAAGCACGAGGCCCATCTGCATCGTGTAGCAGACCCTGCCGCCGGTGCCTACTACATCGAACACGCGACCCACCGCCTGGCTCAGGCCGTATGGACGCAGTTTCAGGCCATTGAGTCCGACGGTGGCTTTAGCGCATGGACCCATGACGCGCTCTTTGCCGAGTTTGTCCAGAATGCGCAAGCCGCTCGTACCCGGCGCATGGCCCAACGCAAGGATGTACTTGTTGGCACGAATCACTACCCCGACCCCGACACGCCGGCTTCCCTTCCGCCAACGGCCGCTGTCTCTCCTGCAGAGCAGGCATTTGATGTGAATCCGCCCGCGTGGGCACAACCGCTTCACCTCTCGACGCCCTATGATGCCCTGCGGCTCCGCATCCAAGCTCTTGATGAGCGCCCCACCGCGCTTCTGGTGCCGGTGGGCATCCCCGCCATTCGCAGTGCACGCGCCACCTTTGCGCGCAACATCATCGGCTGCCTTGGACTGGACTTGGTCGAACCGCTGGGATATGACTCGGTGGAGGCGGCCCTCGACGCCGTCGTCGAGCAGACCCCGGATGTGGTGGTGTGGTGCACCGACGACGACACGCTGCCTACGCTCATCAACCGTGCTTTAACGCGTTCGCTGGACGCCATCACCCTCACTGCTGCCCCACCCGACGCCGTCCCCCACGCCGACGATGTGGACCTGCTCTTGCATCGCGGGGCCTCCATCCGAAAGCGCCTGGAACAGCTCACCGATCTCTTAACGGAGTAGCTCTTAACGGAGTAGCGATGCAACACGACGCTGTGTGGTTGCGGAGTGGCAACCCTTCCAAAAAAAACCTGTCATGGCGAACGGAGCCCCCACAAAAAACCCTAGTCCTTGCACATAACTTTTTCTTCGCTATGTTGTTTATTTAACGTTGGTTGCCTCCACCGCCTGTTCAATGAGAGGCTGTTGGACCCCACAAAAAGAACGCACCTGGACGTCTGCTCGGGCGAGTGGATCCTGAATCAAGTTCAGGATGACGTGTCGGGGGGACGGTGCTGGAGACGAACGCTCCCTTTCAACTCGAACGCCCCCCCTCCCAAAAACCGGTCATGGTGAGCAAGCGAAGGCCCCCAAGGGCCGGAGCGCGTCGAACCATCTCCGCAGCGCTCAGCGGCTACTGCCGAATCGACGGTCCTGCCCGGTTCGGGGGAGAACGATCGATAGGCGCTGCCAACGGCATCAAAAATACGACAGCGTCTCCAGCGATGGATTCGTACGGCGAATGAGGGCCCACTTCTTCACGCGCGTCCACCGCTTGATCTGCTTATCACGGCGCAACGCGTCGTCGACCTGCTCGTAGGGCTCGGCGTAAATCAGATCCGTCACATTGTAGCGCTTCGTGAATGCGCTGCCGGTGACGTCTTTGTGGGCGTGGACGCGGTGGGCCAGATCGCCGGTCACCCCGATGTAGAGCACGGTGCGGTGCCGGTTGCTCATGATGTAGACATGGTACGTGCGGGCCATGACAAGCACGATCAGCCTGGGCTATGGGTGCAGCCTTACGACCCGCTTGTGCTGCGTTTCGTAACGTGTGCGCTTGATCGGACGGGTCTGCTCATCTCGCGGGAGATCTTTCGACTCCGCCCCTGCTAGACGCAGTTGCTCCGCTCAAGATGACAAGTTGTACGTGATGGTTGTGCTGTATGGAGGCGAGCGGAGCACTCCCCCCACAAAAAATCGTGTCATGGTGAGCAAGCGAAGGCCCCAGGGCCGGAGCGCGCCGAACCATCTCCCTGGCGCTCAGCAGGGGCTACCGAATCAACGGCCCTACCCCCACAAAAAACCCTAGTCCTTGCACATAACTTTTTCTTCGCTATGTTGTTTATTTAACGTTGGTTTCCTCCACCGCCTGTTCAATGAGAGACTGTTGGATCCTACAACAAGAACCCACCTGGACGTCTGCTCGAGCGAGTGGATCCTGAATCAAGTTCAGGATGACGTGTCGGGGAGACGGTGCTGGGAGACGAACGCTGCCTTTCAACTCGAACGCCCCCCTCCTCCAAAAAACCCTGTCATGGTGGGTGTGAGGGATGGGCCCTCGCAGTTCTTGGCGGGCGGTTCTTGTCATGTTGGAGCGTGTCAGGTCCAGGACAGCGCGCTGCGGGTGAACCAATAGGTGCTGGGCTCTTCGGTAAGCGTCTGCAGCGCGGCCTTGGCCTCGGCGTCGTAGTCTACGGAAAGGGCGGCTATATTGGACGCAAGATGATCCTTCCGGGCGGCACCGCTGAGCACCACATCTACCCACGATTCGTGAACGACTGCCGCCAGCGCCAGTGCGTCGATGGTCGTATGCAGCCGGGCAGCCTGTTCGTCGAGCACCGTCCGGGCGTCAGCAAACGACTCATTTTCGTTGCGTGGCGTCAGGCGCCCGTTGGCCACCGCTTCTTTGATGATGACGCCCAGGCCGGCCTCGTGTGCTCTCTGTAGCATGGGGCCGGCCGAAGGCTCCAGCACGTTGTACGTGGCCTGCACTGCATCAAACAGCAGCGTGCCGTTGACAGCTACCTGAAGCGCACGTTCAAGCGTTTGCGCCTGCCGGGGGCCGCTTAGCGACAGCCCCAGCGCCACGCCGTGCTCGTGCTTGATGCGATAGAGCGCCTCGTGCACCGCCGCATCGTCTAAAACGCCGGTCTTCAGCGTGGCCGAGTGAATCTGATACAGGTCGAGGTGGGGCCCCAGCCGGGCGTTCGTCTCTTGCCACTGCCGCTCAAACACCTCAACCGAGTGATCTTTGACCTCGTGCACCTCCGCATCGACCGACCAGTCGGCGGTGTAGGTGTAGCCCCACTTCGATCCAATCGTGGCATCGGTGGGAGCGAGGGAGCGAGCATCGAGCCAGCTTCGTAAGAACGACTCGGCCCGCCCGTACGAACGAGCCGCATCAAAATAACGAATGCCGGCCTCCCAGGCGGCGTCGAGCACGGCATGCGTGTGGGCTTCGAGCGCTGCTACGCTGCGGCGGCCCTCCAGATCGTTTCCGTGACCAAGGTTAATGTATCCGGGACGCCCAAGAGCTGCCAGTCCCAGTCCAATGGGCGATACGGTTCGATTTGTAGTTCCCAGTGCACGGTTGAGCATAAGAAAAGTCGGGGGTAAGGGGGCCGTTGGAGGGCAGACGGCGCGGGGGTGGAACGAGGATGGGCGGGTTCCCTCCAGCATATACGACGCAATCAGCTATTGTGCTTCGGGGTTGAGTTGGGCACGTACATCGACCAGGAACGAGCGGAGGGCGCGAAGCTGTTGGGCGGTTTGGCGGCGCCCGTCGTCGCGCTGCAGGGCCTGACGCGCGCCCTCAATGGTGTACTGTTCTTTCTTGAGCAGGTGCTGAATGCGACGAACAATAGCCACATCTTTCGAGGTGTACTGCCGCCGTCCCGACGCGTCTTTGCTGGGCTGCAGCGCCTCAAACTCCGTTTCCCAATAGCGGAGCATGTGGGTTTGCAGATTGAGCATCTGGCTGACTTCGCGAATGGTGTACTGGTTTTCAGATGAATCGCTCATATCGTACCAGGCTGATGCGAACAGGGCGAGAGGCTACGCACCCGGCAGTCCGATAACCAACTGCCAAGTTCTCAACGATTGTTCAAGCCTATGCACCAACGGAATGCATGTTGCAACGTAGAGGGCATTGTTCTTTCTGATCTGCATGTTTCTTATGGCCAACGCCTCTGCTTCGCCCGAATCCGCCTCTCGTTCATGGCTTGCCGATCTGTCGCTCATGAGCGTGGTGGTCATTTGGGGGGCTAACTTTCCGATTCTGAAGGCGGCGCTGGAGGTCATGCATCCGTTTGTGCTCAATATCTTTCGCTTCAGCATTTCGGTGGCCCTGCTCGGAGGCATCTACGCGTACCGGCACTGGGATCGCTCGTTTTGGGATCCGATGCGCACCCATGCCCTGCCCATCATTGCGCTGGGCCTGACGGGGTATTTTGTGTATCAGCTTCTGTTCATTTTAAGTGTGAGCCTGACTACCGCCGGCAGTGCTGCCCTCATTATGGCGGGGGCTCCGTTGTGGACGGCCTTCATTGGGCGGCTGTCGGGCGTTGAGGATTTGCGGCTTCCGGCCTGGCTTGGGCTGCTGATTTCTCTTGCGGGCACAGCACTTGTTATCATTGATGGGGCCAACGGGGCGTCGATTGGGGAGGGATCGCTCTTGGGCAATGTGCTCATGCTCATTGGCGCGGTGGTGTGGGGCGGGTTCACCACGTACAACAAGACGATTGTGCACGAGGTCTCGCCGCTTGGAATTACTTTCTTTGGACTGCTAGCGTCGCTGCCCCTGCTGATTGGCGTGGGCATTCCGTACTGGGACACCGTGGTGTGGAACGAGGTGGATGCGTGGGTCTGGTGGGCTATTGTGTACTCGGGGGCGCTCTCGACGGGTATTGCATTTGTCATTTGGAATCAAGCCGTTAAGACGGTGGGCCCCTCTAACACGGCGGTTTACAACAACCTGGTGCCGTTTGTAGCGGTGATTGGGGGCGCCTGGTTTTTAGGGGAGACCGTAACGTGGCTTCAGATTGCGGGCGGCGTGCTCATCATTGGCGGCGTCGTGTGGATGCGGCAGGTGCGCTAACCCTCTCTTCATAGGTCATTGACAATGGGCCGTCGCTTTGCTATCCTGCCTGCTCATTCGCCCTTTAGTGAATAGGTTCGTTTCGCTGCTGTAAGGGATTCTATTCTACGAACTGACTACCAATCGACCTATGCGAACGCTACTTTACGGGTACATTCCCCCAGTGCTGGCTTTGACCTTGCTCCTTGCGCTGGCCGCCCCATCCGCTGCCGATCTGCCCAATCGCCTTGTATCGGACGACCCGGACCAGCCGATTGAGATTGAAGGTGGCATCGCTGCCGTGCAATCGCACTTCGCATCGCCCGACCTGAATGGCGAGAAAGGACTCGTTGGACGCATGTATCTGACGGTGGCGGTAGACGCTGACGGCACAGTCTCAAACGTGGAGGTGATCCGCCGCCCCAGCACCGACGGTCGCTCCGACGCACTCATTGCCGCCTATGACGAAGCCGCCATCCACGCCGTACAGCAATCGACCTTCCATCCTGCCGAAAAAGAGGGGGAAGCGGTGGCCTCCGAAATCACCCTTTGGATTCAACTGCGGGATGCTGAACCGCCCGCCCCCTCTGATACGCCCGACGATGAAAACGACGCGGCAGTCGATCAGTCTTTCGATATCGAGGGCGGACTGGAGGCCCTGAGTGATAATTTTACGGCGCCTTCCTTTGAAGAGGTTACGCTGGGTGGACGTATCTTTTTGTCGCTCACGGTAGAAGCCGACGGCACTCCGTCTGATGTAGAGATTCTACATCGGGCCATCCCGTCCGATGCCGCCCAAGAGAAGGTAGATGCCCACGACAACGCCGTTCAGGAGGCCGTCGATCGCACTACGTTCATCCCCGCCACCCGCGATGGCGAGTCCGTGTCGCAAACCCAAACGGTGTGGATCTCGATGTGATCGTGATGACTTGTTTCCACCAGTCAGGGATAAGGGAGCGGTCGATCTGCAGTCGGACCCGTACGGGCTTGTATCGCTACAAGCGATGTATCGTACCTTTTGGATCTACTGTTTCGTTTATGCGCTCTCTTACCTTTGCTTGTTCGTCGGCTGTTGCTGCACTGCTCCTGGGCAGCCTCCTCATTCTTGCCGGATGCGGAACGACCGGCTCTAGCACAACCGACGACATTGCCTACCGATCGCTTCCCGATGACGTTGAGGTGTTCTCGCGCGCCGACGTGGATGAAGGGCCCAGCATTGATGGCGGCAGTCAGGCGCTCTTTAACGCCATTGAATATCCCGAAGCCGCGCTGCAAGCCCAGGTGGAGGGGCGCGTGATTGTTAACTTCGTGGTGGGCGATGATGGGTTGATCTACGAGCCAGAAGTGATTGAAGGCGTATCCGTGAACCTGGACGAAGAGGCCATACGTGTCATTCAGGCGGTGGACTGGAACGAGGGCCGCCACGATAGAGAACCGGTGTTCGTGGAAATGGAGTTTCCGATCGACTTCCGGTTGTCTGAGCATGCACCCACGCCCGAACCGCCGCAAGACCCTCAACAGCCGCAGCCTCCTACTCCACCCACGCCTTAAGTACGGATTTCCCCTATTGCGCTGTCATAGGTCAATCTTCGGGTAACGCATGTGTCCCTAACGTACCGAGAATAACGCCTCTCTTGAACCCTCGTCGTGATGTACAACAGGCATGACCTTCGGCCCCTCCGCGTCGCGACGAAGTGCGGACGCTCTGCGTCCTTCTGTTTCTGCGTGTCCTCTTTGAAGGGGAGCGGGTGGTTTCTTGTGCGCAGTGTCAGATGGACTGACGGCGGGCGTTGAGATCCCTCCGCTGGGGGCGTCGGGATGACAGCGAGAGAAGGAAGGCTGCCGACTTGACCCTAAGTAGGCCCACACAAGAATCTTCGAGTATGTCATTGCGAGGAGCGCCAGCGACGCAGAGCCGGGATCTCCGCCGAGCTTGGCAGGACCGTCGATTCGTCAGAGCCTGCTGAACGCCGAGGAGATGGTTCGACGCGCTCCGGCCCTGGGGGGGCTCGCTTGCTCACCATGACAAGGTTTTTTTTGTAGAGGGCTGGGACACAGAGGTTGGCACGGTCCCCGTACTCAAACAGTCACGTGTGACAACCCGGAATCTTTTCGACGCTCCGCACGCACAAGCGAGCCGGGCCCTGTCAAGTCCAAAGAGCTCCTGTAAACAAGGCACGTTACGTTGTGCGCTGTACGGGGTCTATCAGATACGCGGTCCTTTTCCACGGATAGCCGGCGTATCATGGCCTCGTCTTCACCCACCGCTCAGGTATACCTTCTCAACGGATCCGATGCAGCGGTTACCCTTCGCGAACCCGCCGAGACGCTCGCTGAGCGGGTGCCCGAAGCCTTTATCCAGGATCTGTGGGCACAGCAGCAGTTTGATGCCGACGCCTGCACCACCACAACCGGCGAGCCGCTGCATGTGCTTGATCCCGGAACCCTCAACACCGACGCCGGCCCCGACTTCCGGGACGCGCATCTGCGCATCGGCACCATGGAATGGCATGGAGATGTGGAGATCCACAACCAATCGCACACGTGGATTGCCCACGACCACCCCGCCGACACGCGCTACAATAGCGTGGTCTTGCACGTGGTGCTGGCCGCCGATATGTGGACCGGACGCCTCACCCGATCGGATGGATCGCCCCTGCCTGAACTGGTGCTAGGCCCCGTACTCACCGTCCCCCTTCGAAAGGCCCTGCACGAGTTCCTTACACGAGAAGATAACCCCCTGCTGTGCGCTACGCAATGGGCCAACGTACCCGCCTCCACGCGATCCCGCTGGATTCGGCGGCTGGGGCGCTCTCGCTTGCAGTCCAAAGCCGATGCACTGACCGAGCCAACGGCTCAAGTGCTTTTCGAGCGGCTCTGCGCGGCTATGGGATATGCCAAGAACGCCGACCCGATGACCACGCTGGCGCAGCGGTGTCCGCTCTCGTTCCTGCAAACGCTGCCCGACATCCAGACGATCGAAGCTGCGCTGTTTGGATGGGCCGGACTGCTGCCCACTCCCAATGCGTTGGTTGATGCCGATCGCGACACAGCGGACTATGTGATGCGCCTGCGCGATCGATTCCGGCGCCTGCGCACATCCCATTCTGCCGAGCCGCTCCCCCGCGAGCAGTGGACGTACTTCCGGCTCCGCCCAAACAACTTTCCATCGCTGCGTCTTGCACAAATCGCCCAGTGGGTAGCCCCCGATGGCGGCCTGCGAACCGCTCCTTTAGCGTCGGTTCAAGATGCGCTGCACGAAGACAACCCACGAGCGGCGCTACACACGTTCTTAGCCAGCGAGCCCGGACCGTTTTGGCAGACGCACCGCCGCCTGGACCGGGTTAGCAAATCTTATCGTCCCGCCCTGGGTACGCGCCGACGCGACACGCTCATTCTGAACGCCATCGTGCCGCTCCTCCTGCGTCATCCCGATGCCGCCACCGATGCGGTATGGCCGCTGATCGAAGACCTGCCGGTTGCCTCCGACCGCATCACTCGCATATTTAACGACCTGGGCTCGCCCCCCGACACCGCCCTTGCGGCTCAGGGCATGCACCAGCTGTACCGGCAATACTGCACGCAGGGACGCTGTTTGCAATGTGCCATTGGCGATGCCGTCCTCACCGGCAATTCGTAGCAGATGCATCGCGCCCTTTCTATATTTTTGAGGCGCACTCTGTTGCCCGATTTTCCTTCCGTATCATGCTGATTCGCATTGTTCGCCTCACACTGGCGCCCCATCGCGTTGCCGACTTTCGGGACCATTTCCGTAAGGTCGCCCCTGTCATTCGTGAACAGCCTGGCTGTGTGCACCTGGAGTTATGGCGCGATGCGGACTACCCGAACGTGATGATTACGCATAGCCACTGGCAGCACGACGATGATCTGCAGGCATATCGAGAAAGCGATGTGTTTCGTAATGCCTGGCGCACGGTCAAGCCCATGTTTGCTGCCCGCCCACAGGCGTTCAGCGCACAGGCGGTCGCCCCGTCATCGGACTGATGGAGGTGGGCCTGTTGTACCAAACAGTTCTAGTTTTCTGTCACACCTGAAAGTTAGGGAGCGGAGACCGTGCCAACCTCTGGGGCCCCCCCCCCCCCCACAAAAAACCTTGTCATGGTGAGCAAGCGAAGGCCCCCAGGGCCGGAGCGCGTCGAACCATCTTCGCGGCGCTCAGCAGGGGCTACCGAATCAACGGCCCTGCCCCCACAACAAGAACCCACCTGGGCGTCTGCTCGGGGGAATGGATCCTGAATCAAGTTCAGGATGACGTATCGAGGGGCGGTGCCGAAGACGAAGGCCCTCTTTCAACTCCAACGCCCCCCCTCGAATGTCATCCAGATCCTAAATCGAGTTCAGGACAGGCAAGCGATGACCAACGATTATCACCATCTCAGGTTGTGTGCATAGACTAGCCCAAAAAACCTGGGAGGAATTTAGATTCGAAACCCCAAGTTGGCCCCTGATCTTACTTAGTCAGAGACAAACACTTCGACCCGTGAAATCCGGCAGTTCTCCTTGAGATTACATCCACCTCCCCCTACCGTCACCAACATTTCGAGAGGCTGTTCAGACTCGTTCAACACGCGGGTCGGGTGCATTGCGCCTGCCTGAAGGAGGCGGGGCAGTGGAGTCAGACGCGCATGATGACGGTCTACAAGCTCGATCCCTTCGTTGTAGCGAACGATGTACATCCCCTTGTCGAGTTGCCACCACCCATAGCTATCCTCTGGATCGGCCAGCGTGGGGGAGAGACGCTCGCGTGGAGCCGGCGCAAACTCGCTGCCTCCAAAATCCAGTTGGCCAGGTCCTGTTAGTCGAAACACCTGATCCACAGTTAGGTCTGCCCCCTGCAAAGCCTGCTGGGTATCCCAATGCACAAGTCCATTTAGAAAGCGGGAGACATCGGTCACGCGTTCCATAGTTAAGACGCTGTTTGTTTAGAAGCTGATGCAAGGGTTGTACACCGTCCCTGGCGCTGTGTTGACCCGAGCAACGAGGGCTATCTCGTTACATCGAGCGCCCATGCGTGGGCAGATGCATCATTCATCGGCATCAGTAGCAGGATCTGTTGGGGCGGCTTCTTGGGTCCACGGCATAGGTTGGTCGTTCAGAAAGGCTTCGATACCGGCCTGGCAGTCGTTCGTAGAGCGAGCTAACGCATTCATGTGTACGGCATAGTCCAACGCCTCGTGGTAGCCCATACCGGGCACCTCGGCCAGCATTTGTTTGGTAAGCGCCACCGCTGATGCACTTGTAGAGCGACGGATAGAATTGGCCAGTGTGTGAACTGCATCGTCGAGTTCATCAGCGGGCACGCTCTGATGGATCAGTCCGAGTTCGGCGGCTTCCGTAGCAGGTAGCAGACGGCCTTGCAGCATCAGATCGCGCAGGACCGTCTCGCCCAATCGACGGCGCACGTACACCATAACAATGGCCGGTACAAATCCAATGCGAACCTCTGTGAATCCGAGCTTGGCTGGCTCCACTGCAATCGCAAAGTCGCAGACCGCAGCCAACCCGGTGCCGCCAGCAATAGCATGGCCATTGACCTTTGCAATAACGGGCTTCGGGTGCGTGTAAATCGCGTCGAACAGGGCTGCCAGGTGCTTCGAATCCGACCGGTTTTGCATCGGCCCGGCCGTGCGCATCGTACGAAGTGCCGCCAGATCAGCCCCCGATGAGAATGCAGATCCGGCCCCGGTAAGCACAACAATCCGGCTCTCGGTATCCTCTGCATCATTCGCCAAAGCCTCCCGCAGCGCACTAACAAGCTCTGCATTCAACGCATTCCGTTTCTCAGGACGATTCATAGTGAGGGTGCGAATCCCTTGATTAAGCGCGGTTTGGACGAGCGACATAACACTGGAAAAGCAGTTGGGCAATAACGATCGGATGGCCTACAACATACGAATTGAAGGCACCGGTACCAAACCGAACAGACGCTTTTGCGCAATGTCCAAATCTCACACACAGGGTGCGCCAAAAGCGTAATAGGCTTACGAAGAAAACGCAACGCGATGTGCGGTATCGACGCATTCTGTTGCACACGTTCAACGGTATACTTTCGGCGTATTCGGGGGTCCGCAATGTACCCTCCTGTTTTCCCCCCAAACGATGCTGGTACCGTTATGACGATGCGATCTATATTACAATCTCCCCTGTTTGGCGGCGTACTCGTCGCCGTTCTGCTTACCTGTATGCCCTTGTTGGCAGATGCGCAGGTTATTCGCGCACCCAACACCTGGTACGGCCGAGCCGGCCTCGGCGCTTCTGTAAGTGAAACCGACATCTCAACGTATGCGGTGGAACCCTGGAGCCTAAACGCCGAAGTCGGCTACCAGTGGTCGAACCGATTCGGCAGCGGCATTGGCGTGGTGCATGCGAACTATCCGAAAGTCTGGGTCGAGCCGCTTCGACTTACAACGGTGCAGGCCGGCACTCGCATGCTTATGTACCCAAAGGCCGACCTAACACCCTACTTCAACATGGGGGCGCACGCCACATTTGGCGGTGTAAACTTTGGAGGTGGGCCGTATTTCGGGCTCGGACTCGATTACGTGGTCTCGCAGCGTATGTCGGTGTTTGTGGATGCCACTGCGTATGCTACGTTCCCAGACGATGGCATTGACGGGATGCGCGATGGGCGAGCTGCCTTTGATGGCCTCGGTTTCTGGGGCATGGGCGTGCGTGCCACCTTGCGCCCGGCTCCTACACCGATTGATCTGGGCCCCGTAGAGGCTCCTGCTACCACATTCCGGAGTAATGAAACGGTCTTTAGCATCACCCCCACAAACGAGGCTACCAAGCCGATCAAGTACACCTGGCACATGGGTGATGGCACTACTTACACCGGCAAACAAACTGTTTCGCATACCTATCGGATTGAAGGCGATTATTCCGTTCGTGTAGATGCGCAAAACGACGCCGGCACCACCACAAAGCGGCACACCATCACCGTCAACGAGCCGGAAACCCCCGCCCGGGTGCTTGCCCTGCATGCCGACACGCTGCAAGTATCCACCTATGAAATGGTCCGGCTCTACGGTGCCTACGAAGGCACCTCTCCGCTTGACGTGACGTGGGACTTTGGCGATGGCCAGCAACCTGCTCTGGAGCGGGGTATCCATGCGTACGATGCCGACCGGTTTATTGGCGCCTCCAATGTCCAAACAACGCAAGGGTACGTATTTAACACGCCGGGCACCTACACGGTTACCCTCAATGCGTCAAACGCGTTTGGAAGCGATGCGAAAACGGTCACCATCGAGGTGAATGAGGGGCGGCTTATGCGCGCCTCGCTACCGGGTGACCCGTGTGACTCGTGGAGCCTACCTGACCGGCTCTTCTTTGCCTTCGATAGCGCACACCTTGCCCCTCGCACCCAGCAGGTGCTCACCGATCAACTGCCCACGCTTCGGTCTTGCCCCGACCACATGATTCGTCTCGATGGCTTTGCCGACTTCGTCGGACCGGATGCATACAACGAGTCGCTGTCGTTGCGGCGGGCTGAGGCGATCAAGCAGTTCTTTGTGGCCCAGGGAATTGACTCGGCTCGCTTCCTGATCCAAGGCCATGGCCGCATTACCGATGCGTGTCCGCCCTCAGAACGCGATGCAGGCTGCCAGCGCGATCGCCGCGTCGAATCGACCTTGCTGCTTCGTGAACCGCAGATGGCTACAGCACGCACGGAGCCGGTATCGGTTGTCCAATCGGTCCGTGACGACGATGCCCCCGACGCAGCGGCGTCTCCCACAGGCGCTTGGACGGTTGTTGTAGCCTCCGAGGAGAACGAGGCGGATGCGAAAAAGGCGCAGGCCCATTATGCCGAGGCCCTGCCCGATGTCACGTTGCATCTCCTCAACGACTCGACGGAGCGCACACAGAACCGCTACCGCGTCGGTGTGGGCACCTTCACATCGGTGGACGATGCCCGAACGATGCTGACTACGCTAAGCGATCGGGTTCCTCAAGACGCCTGGCTGCTGCGCCTGCCTTAAAAGAAAAAGCAAGTTTAGCCGGGGACGCAAGCGGTCCCCGGCTATGGGTTTCCTCACATCGCAACGTCACTTAGCCCGGGATCAGAAGCGGAGCGCTGGGAGCACCGCGACCGAGTACTCCTGGGGTGCAGATATCCCGGGCGGGTCAGTGAGCCGCGCTAAACACCTACTGCTCTGTCACAGATCAATCTTCGGGTTGCAACGCGCCCCGTTTTAATGTTGTCATCTTGAGCGGAGCAACTGCGTCTAGCAGGTGCGGAGTCTGACACGAGCGCAGCGACTGACGAACGTAGTGAGTAACAATCTCCCTCGAAATGAGCAGGGCCACTCGATCGATCAGAGCCTGCTGAGCGTCGGGGAGATGGTTCGACGTGCTCCGGGCTGGGCCCGTCGCGTGCTCACCATGACAGGTTTTTTGGGAGGGGGCTGGGATACAGAGTTTCGGACGATCTCCGTACCCTAACAATCAGGTGTGACAGAGTACTACGGTCTTCGAGACCTGTCAGGCTTTTTTACGGAACCGTCTCGAACCACCTACCTCTACCAGCAGAGCCAGAAGACTACGGCTGTGTCGCATGCCCCAGTTCAAGCGGACGCAGTTCCTGCGGAGTGGATGGCGTCAGGCGAATAGCTGCCGACGCTGTGCGCGCCATTTCAGTCCACGCATTCGACTGCCAGATGCGGCGGTGGGTACGAATCACCTCTAGCTGAATCTGCCGATAATGAGAGGGGTCCTCCTCGGCAAGCTCTTGGAACGTTTCATACAGTCGCTCCAGGCGATGCTTATTTTCCTGGGTAAACCCAAACTGTCCAATATCATCGACCAAGCGTGCATACGCTCGATCTGCGTCTGTCTGTTCTCCGTTGCGGGGATGTGTGTAGGTAGACCCGTCATACACAAACGTAGCCTCCTCATCCAACTGCACACGACCACTGGCCTCAATCAAGTCGGGGGCTCCCAGCGGCAGAAAGAAGCGAATAGGCTGTCCGCTCACCGTGCTACGCAGCAAGACATTGCCCGCAGCTGGAACATGACCGCTGTACGGATCGGGCAACTTCATATGCGGATTCAGATACCGAAACCGCTCGTACATCGACATAGCATGCGTATCTTCGCCCCAATCGAGACGCTCATCGGCCAGGTCAGCGAGCAAGCTGGCAAGTCGGATCTGCTCGCCTTCTGCTAGCTGCACACGAACCGCCCGCACGGTGTGTGAGGGATCAATCACATTGGGATTATACGCCCGCATGGCCCCCATTACAGCCGGAATGTATCCACGCGAACGGCCCTTAAACGTGGATGACGCGCTCACCGTCTCAAATCCATCGGTAAGCCCCCACATAAAGGCCTCTACCACACTGGGAGCCGTATCCAACTCCGATGCGTTGTCGAGTAAATACGAACGATAGACATGGAAGATGTTTGACGGCCCGGTATGATACGCCGACAAGCCCGGAATTTCGTGCCCCACGGCGTTGATGTATCCCCGCATCAACGTGAAGGCCGGCTCCATCGCCAACAGTGGATGCAACTCTTCTTCGACGCGCACCTGCGCCCCCGACTGTGCAGGAAGCCGGTACGTGTTAATATCGAACTGACGCAAGATATAAGGCATCATCTGGTACCGGCTTCGCGCTCCTGCCGACGACACCAGTTCGTCTTGATTGAATGTTTCGACGACGCCCAGCATGGTAGGCAGCAGGCTCATATCCAGATACTGCGCGAGCCGCATTTCGTATTCTGCAAATGGGAGGTCCCGCTGATACGCCTCATGGATTTGGTTAGCGCGCCCCCACCGTACCGACAACGCACTCCGCGGATACCCTTCCTCTACATACCGATCAACCACGCGACGCGATAACTGCCGACGATGGCGGTCGACTTCACTCCAGTCATACGTGTGTCCATTTTCCCACCGTGTACGCATCTCCTCAAGGCTATACGCCCCCAGATTTTCGTACGTACGGTTGTCAAACACCCGAATGGTGAAGTTGTCATCAACGCCTTGCCGCTTCGTGTACAGATCCAGGATGCGGTGGAACTGCCGCTGTACCGAACTTTTTTCGTGTTCGGAAAGAACGTCAGGGGTTAGATACGAATCGTAACGCGCTTCCGGATGATTGGGGTGCGCTCCCACGGTAAACGCAGCAGGATGCACCACCGTGGTGTCGGGTGCTCCAATTGCACTTTGCAATAACGGCAAATGCTTCGCCATGTATTGGGTAGCATGGCCAAGGTGCCCGGTTAAACTTCCCGTTACCAGGACCAGCAGCACGCCACCAATAAGCAGCGAGGCAAAACGAGTTGCAGTCATTGAGCGAGGTGTGTCAAACAGCATAGCACCAGCACGTAAAGGATAAGGACGTATGGCAAAGCGAATGGAAGAGAGGAGAGCGCCCCCGTCTGCTCCTCAAAACCACACACGAACCAAGAAACAAAAAACCGACTCCGTTAACAACCTGTTCACGCAAAAAACAGACCACATGTCAGCAAACAAGAGATCACGGCGGCCATATCTCTGTCGTTTGAATGCGCTCCGAGGACGCCCCAATGCTCACCCCAAGCGAAAGCAGGAGCGCGCCCGTCTCTCGATGATGGTTCGTCTGGTAATGAGACAAAAACCCATGCTCCAGTTCACGGTAAAGCGCCGTTTTGATAGTACGCTGCCCCGGCATGCCCGAGGTAGAATGTCCATGAATGACTTTAAGCGTGGCCCGTCCCCGTTCTTCCGCTAACTGCAGCGTGTGCCTCGTCACCGAAAGCGCATCATCAACCGTCAGCCCGTGCAAGTCAAGGGTGACTGTTGTGCCATCATCCTCCAAGCGTATCATGTACGTAGCGCGCTATCAACAACGAATAAAGGGGAGCCCAGATGTTTTAGATACAACATGGAGATATAGAGAAGGGTTTCTGGATTGATCAATAAACTGCGCCCAATACACGACGCGGGTCGGGGTAGCGATGACAGGCTTCGTCGCGCTCATGAGGATACACAACCCCCGGATAGTCTGTATTTTCGGGCGGATGCAAAGCCAGTTGGATATGCAGGTGAGGCACCCATCCCCCATTTTCAGCCTCAGTACCCAGTGCGCCGATGCATGTACCAGCCTCTACCACCGTGCCGGCTGTATACCTGTCCACGCTAGACCGACTCAGATGACCATGTAGCACCCAAAACGGCGTATCGCCAGGCTGATGCCGCGTAATAACGGTGCCGCCATAGTTGCCGGACTCGTCATGATAGGCAGAAGCGGCAATCACGCCCTGATAGCAGGCATAGATCGGCGTTCCAGCGGGCGCCCAGATATCGAGCCCCATGTGAACACACCGAGCGCTTTCGTACTGAGGCGCGCTGTACATAGCCTGCGTACGCACCTCATCATATCGTCCGATTGCCCACGTAAGATCACGCAACCGATCGCGGTCGTACGTTTCGGTCAGATCGACGACTGGAATCGGCTGCTCCGGCCAGTTAACCGGCGGATGAAACGTGTATGCGTCGAAGTCAACCACGGGCAAAGGCTCAGTTTTGTTCAAAAGATGCTGGCTCAACGGCACTAAGTGGATCCACAAAAGAACCTTTGATTATGTCATTGCGAGGAGCGTCAGCGACGTGGCGCTGTGAGCGCAGCGAGGAAGTGCCTTTAGGGTGCAATCTTGTGCCTTCTAAGCAGGGTAAATCGCTCTAACGGGTGCATGAGATCGCACCCCAGGAGTACTCGTTCGCTAGCGCTCACAGCGCCGCGTCGGTCGCAAGTTCCCTCCTCGCGATGACAAGGTGTAAACGTATTTTTGCTGAGCTACTTAGTTCTCTTGCTCCGTTTCACAACTTGCTACAGCAATCCTCTCATTCACAACACCATACAGCACAAACACATACGCCGCTCATACTCGTAAGAGCAAAAGCGGCGTAGTAGGGTATGTTTTGACGGCATTCGCGTTGAGCGCGTAAACTACGGCAGGTCCGGATTCGTAAGGACCAACCCACGCTCCTCGGCGAGGATGCGGTTCATGTCATGGAGCATCGTAATCTCGTCTTCGATTGTTTGGCCCGAGTCGTAGATCTCCACCGGTGTGTAGAGATTCATTTCATCAGCAGGCGGGATGTAAGCCGGGATGATTGTTTGCGTACCCAGGTCACCCTCAGTGATAACCGGACTCTGCTCAATCTCCCGCAGCATCATAGGCAGCCGCAATCCCAGATCGTGCAAACGACGGCCTTCCAAGAACAGCACCTCCTGACGCATCAGGTAGAGCAAACGTGTAAGCTCGGGACCGCTGGCATCGTCAATCTGGTCTTCGGTAACCGATGTACCCGATATTGGAGGCATCTGAATGAGCCCCGGCCGATCAAGTACAAACCCTTCGAGAAATTCCTCCCCAGGTTCAAACGCGATTTTAATATCCGACGACCGAGGACGCGGATTGAGATTATTGTCAAGGCGCTGGTCTTCCTCTCCAAACGTAACCGGATCGCGTGCATCAACAACATCCAGTGCATCGATGAGGTGTTGTTTGGCAGCTCCTTCATTGCCCTCTGCCAGCGCTACTTCGGCGAGGATAAGGTGCATCTCTTCTGCTTTAGCAATCGGGATGGCCGAATCTCGGGAGGTATACTTCGGATCCAGGAAATCGAGCCGGGGAAGCGGCTGCATTTCGCGGAGCGCACGCTCAACTAGGAAGGTCTGCGCCGAGTTCACGAGGTTCTGGGAGTCATACTCCAGCGCAAAAAGAAACTCATCGTCTGCATTCAGCACCGCATTCGCATAGCTGGCAGCACTCCCCTCATCGCCAAGGCCGCGGTATAACCGTGCGAGCGCTGCTTCAGCAGCTATTGTTATTTCGTCATCAGGACCCAGCAAGTTGATTGCCTCTTGCAAATCCTCTTCAGCGCGTTCGTAAAGGGCCTCAGACGGAAGCGGATCTCCATCTTCTTCGACCGGAACAGCCGAGAAGTTCTCTGCCTGCATCAGGAAGGCCATGCCCCGATAGTAGTGGATTTCTCCAAGATCGCCATCACTGGCATTAGGATCTTCGGGGAGGATGTCACTGAACACAAAATCAGCTAGGGCGCGCGTTTCCTGCAGGTTCCAGTAGCTACCAAAGGCTGCACCCGTGCTATTGATAACGGCTGTGGCAGGCGTAATGCGCTCAGGCGACTCCATTGCGGTACCGCCGAGTCCAGTGCCATGAATGGAATAGTCATCCGATGCAATCGACGTTGTGACGACTGTACTGCTTAAGGCCCGCGCAAACTGTGCCCGTACGCCAGGCACAAACACGCGCACCAGATCGTCGGCTTCCTCAAGATCATCGATCGTACTCTGCGGGTTCTCAACCGACGTAGGGTCGAGAAAGTCGCATCCGGAAAAGAAGATGCCTGCCAGTAAAAGCGCAAGCAGTGTGTATGCAGGCGATTGCTGCATGAAAGAAGACGTATTCATAATAGAGGGATGTAAAAAATTGGGGCAGATCGACCGTTCAGGAGAGCCAGCGGCGTTAAAACGTCACTTCAAGTACCAGACGCACCTGGCGCGGCGGCGATATCGTTACGCTTTGCGCTCCACCTAGCTGAAGTCCGCCCCCCGATGTAAGGCCAGCGAGTTCTGGGTCAACAAGATCTTGCCGGGCAAAGGTGAACAGGTTACGCCCCGAAAGCGACACCTGTGCCGACGACAGATTGAACATATCGAGGTAATCGCTCGGCACCCGGTAGCTTACCGAGATCTCACGGATCTTCAGGTAGTCGCCGTTTTGCAGCAGCGACACGCCATCATCCTCGGTGCTAAAGAGCCCGACTTCATTTCCATCGGCATCGAATTGTGTTGAGCGCTCTGCGCGCAGCAATCCGTTGAACTGGGCCCAGTGGCTGCCCCAATCGAACACTTCCGCGCCGGTGGCCCAATCGGCCAGGGCAAACACGCTGATGTTGTCGAAGAGCGTAAGGCGCGAGGTAAACGATCCGGTATGATCGGGATACGGCGTAGTGCCTGTGAATTGGTCTTCAGACGAATCAAACAGCCCGTCGCCCGTACTATCGAAGGGCGTGGCAGCCCGCCATGCGCCAATAGGCCGGCCTTCGGCGATGCGTTGCTGTGCGCTTACGGTTGTGCTGAGGTTGAAGTCAGGCACCCCGCCCATATCCGTGACTTCGTTGGTCACGTAACCGTAGGCAGCACCAAGCGACCATTCCACGTTGTCGCGGTTTAGGATAGTGGCATCCACATCAAGCTCCACTCCTCGGTTTTCGACCTCACCCAGGTTGCGGAGCTGGGAGCCAAGTCCAGTGGACGGCTGTTCAGGAACACTAAACAAGGCATCTGTAGTCCGTGCCGTATATGCGGTGAAATTGATACCCAGCCGATCATTTAGGAAGCTACCCTCAAAACCAGCTTCCAGGGTGGCAGTACGTTCTGGGCTCAATTCTAGATTGCCAGGATTTTCAAACCGTGGTGCCGCTTCGCCACGAAACGCGGTTGACTGAAACGAAAAGTCGCGGGCGAAAGGAGTCGGAAACTTGCCTGTTTCGCCATAAGCGATCCGCAGTTTCAAATTATTAGCAACGTTGTCCAGGCGACCCGCCCAGAAGTCCTCATCGGAGATCGTGTAGGCGACCCCCAAGCTCGGGTAGGCCTGGAAACCAATATCTTGGCCAAAGGCGCTATTGCCATCCAAACGGAGTCCGGCATTGATGAAGACCCGATCGTAAAGACCGATTTGTTCACGGGCAAAAAGCCCCCCGTTGAACACTTCGCTACGCGTCTCATCCGCAACAACACTTCCGGCTTCCCCAAAATTTTCGGATCCCGGAATAAGGGTTTCTCCGTCTCCAATAAATGTGGTCGTTTCCTCACGGAAGCCTTGCGCTCCAAACGTGAAATCGGAGGTAATCCACCCTTCTCGCGGATAGCTAATGGTTCCCCGATATTCCAACGTAACCGACTTAAAGTCGCGATCGAAACGAACCAGGTCGCCGTTATCAAGCCCCGTCAGCGGGTCGGCATCTGCAGGGTTACGAGCCCGCTGCTGGTTGGTCCGGCTATCGATACCGCCGGTAACCTGCGAACTGAAGAGCTCCGACGGCTCATAGGTAGCGGTAGCGGATATGGTAAACCGATCTACCCCCTCTTGAATCCGCGGCAGCAAGAACATATCGAGCGCCTCATCGAGCGAGCCGGTTCCTGTGAAGAACAGCGCATCGCCCACTTCAAAGGCGGTGAGCGGATCGGCAATGGCGGTGCCGCTGTTGAGCCGGGAGAAGTTTGAACGCGTGTACGCGCCACTGAATCCAACACTGAGCGTTTCGCTGGCATCAGCTTGCACATTGCCGCGCAAGGCATACACGGTGTTGGCATTGTTCGGCTGAATACCGCCATTGTGCTGCGTGCGCCCGCTCACGTTGTAGGTAAGCGATTCATCGCCGCCAGACACGCCCACGTAGTAGCTTTGCGAGTGAGCTGTACGTAGGATTTCATCTTCGATGAAGCTACTGCGTCCAAAGTCCGGACTGTTTTCATCTTCGACGCGGTTCGCAAAAGAAAACCCGGTGTCGAGCAGGAAATCCGTGACCGGAATGTCGACGCCCTGCTCGGTGCGGAAGGTGACCCGCGTATCCCCATCTTGGCCTTGACGCGTAAAGATCTGGATCACGCCGTTCGCGGCATCGGACCCGTAGAGCGTACTTGCCGCTCCGCCTTTGGTGATCTCAACACGTTCAATGTCGTTGGTGAGCAGTTCAGAAAGCGCCGAGGTCGATTCGCCACCGAAGCTCAAGCTGGTATCTGAACTGTTGTCTACCCGCACGCCGTCGATGTAAATGACAGGCGTTTGACTGGAGAACACACTGGTGATGCCTCGGAAGTTAATGAGCGCTCCTTGGCCCGGCTGCGCCGACTGCGCCCGAATCGAAGATCCAGGGACTCGGCCTTGCAGCAGTTCATCGATGGACCCAACGGGCGCATTTTCGATATCACTCGCCGAAATCACGCCCACGTCTGCAGACAACGTGCGGCGCTCAACGCTTTGGCCCAGTCCGGTGACCACGACCTCGTCGAGCTGCACAAGGTCTTCCTGCAACGTAATCGTCCGTTCAATTTCTTCGCCGGGCTCAAGCGTTACGGTGATCGTTTCAGTACGAAACCCGACAAACTGTGCGGTTACATCGTGCGTGCCTGCTGGTATTCCACTCAATCGGAATCGGCCTTCCATGTCTGTAGCATCACCGATTTGCAGGTCGGCAATAACTACGTTTACACCCGGCAGCGGCTCTCCATCTTCGGAAACCACCTGACCACTGATTGTGGCCTCTTGGGCGTTGACGTCAGCAGCGCTGACGACCATGAATAGCGCGAATAATCCGATATACCAATAGGTCTTCATATGTTCATAAGCAGGCTATACGAAAGAAGAAGCAACACGCAGACAAACGGTGGGTGGGTCTTTGCGCTGCAGGCTATTTTAGATAGCTTGCTTATAACAGTGTGGTAACACGGGTGTCATATGCAAATATAAAATTGAACTTCAATCATCAGGAAGCGCTTACATATTACTTCTTAGCAGATTGTTCACATAAATATGCAAAATGGATGTCCTGTATCTTGACATCTCACCCTTTCTTTCACGACGGTTATGCCCCCGACTCACGCTGAAAAGATCTTATGGGGAAGACGACGCACGACGATCCTCTTTGTCGGAGGACTCCTCCTCAGCAACCTCACTAAGCGCACGCAGCCCAGTGCCGTACCACATCAGACAGAGAGCCCCTGCTCCGGTGTAGAAAACAAGCTGCGCGGCATGGGTCAGCACAGCATACGAGGCGGCAGGTGCTTCGGGCATCTGGTAGAGATACACCAATGCGAGGATAGTAATGTAGTGAAACGAGCCGAGTCCGCCCGGCGCCGGTACCAGAAGCCCCAGCGCTCCAATAGCCATCAGCGCCCATGCATCCCCCAACCCAATGGCATACGGATCAGCCAGGCCAAGCATCAGAAATGGAATGTATGCCATCAGCAGGTAGCCGCCCCACATTCCAATGGTGCTTATGACCAAATACCAGGGATGCGGTGACGAGCGCACTGTGTCGATTCCATCCCAAAAGTGAAGCAACGCGGGACGTATCCAGAGCCGATAGAGTGCACGTGTTCGCCAGGCTACACGCGGAAACAGCCAGGCGGCCGTCATGCCGACAAGTGCTATCACCGCCAGCCCCACGCTGCCCCAAAAGGCAAGATCGTCGAACCAGTGTGGAAGCTGAAGGGGCGCCTCTTCCAGAAAGTACGGCAGCCGATCGCGTACGTACCACAAACCCGTTATCAGTGCGATCCCCAGCACAAGTGTGTCGAGCACGCGCTCTACGACGACGGTGCCAAAGACGCTGCTAAACCGCAGGTCATACTGCAAGGCAAGATGGCCTGTACGTGCAAACTCGCCAGCACGTGGGGCCACATAGTTCGCCATGTACCCAATCATGGTGGAGGCGAAAGCCGTCATGAACCGAATAGGAGGCGGCCCCTGTTCGGGCTCTCGATATGCACGATCGGGAAGCGTACGCAGAAGTACCTGCCAACGCCACACGCGCATCACGTTGCTGACAATAACGAGTACGGCAAGCGGAATCAACCAGCTGTACTGGGCTGTCCGAAAGGCGTCAATGAGTGCCTCCACTTCTACCCCACGAAACGCCAAGTACAACAACGCACCGGCCAGAACGATGCTGCCTCCGTTAAAGAGCCATGTTCGGATGCGCTTCGACGAGATGGACAAGGTGTTGGGTGGGGTGTATGAGAAGGAGGAACGTGCTGTGACGCCTCCACAGCCTGTTCGGCGCTCAGCAGGCGCTGCGCGATCGAGCGGCCCTGTTCATTGCAAAGAGGATTTTTCGACTCAGCGTCTCCACGCCTCATCCATCACGCAGATCCACCACTTCGACTCCCTCGGGCGGTTCAAACGTAAACACCCCCTCGTCGAACGACGGGTCGAACGTCATATCGCTCAATTGAATGCGCACGTGCGTCCCACCCCCATCTGTAAGCTCCAGTTCGGTGATGGTAGCGTCATCAGGACGCACCCAAAGCACCATTGCCTCGTAGTCGGCTGCCGAATCATTGGCCTCCAACGAAAGCCGAACCATGCCTGCGCTTGTCTCTTCGCTATCAACCACCGTAAACATGTCGCTGAAGCGCGCAAAAAGTGTATTCGGCGTGGCTAAATCGGGACGTTGCTCGTCCGGTGTAGACACGATCACCTGATTGCGTATTTCGTCGTGTACCCAAATGGTTTCGGAATTGGATACAATCGTTTGGCGATCGGCTTCAACGCGAAACGCATCCGGCGTTGCGTATAGCGTACCCTGCCGCTGTTCGGTGCCCTCGTTTAACTCGGTGGAGACCTCTTGCTCGTAGGTGGCTTGGAGTCCAGATAACGCGGCATAACGGTCCTGCACACGCATGAGCCAATCATCGGCGGCATCGGCGGCGATGTCTTGGGAGACGGTGGGCTGCAGGCCCGTCATGAGCAACA
Source organism: Natronotalea proteinilytica (assembly GCF_055379935.1). Classification (NCBI taxonomy): domain Bacteria; kingdom Pseudomonadati; phylum Rhodothermota; class Rhodothermia; order Rhodothermales; family Salisaetaceae; genus Natronotalea; species Natronotalea proteinilytica. The sequence goes on from NZ_AP043947.1 coordinate 1,795,139, forward strand.
CCCCGAGGGTCCCCCACAGAACTACACGATACATCATCACTGAAAGCAGGTTGATACAAGGGATTCAAACAGGTAGAGACGCTCTTTCTCAACGGCGCGCCGTGCCTCTATGCATGCGTTCCGTGCGGGTTCACCCCACAAGCGGCCTTCACACAACCAACGCACACCTCCCCTTCGGTATTGTGGGGCGGCACTTCCATGGGTCGCACAGGTACGACACACACGTTTTCTTTTGCATCGACCTGTTCCTGCTATGGTTAACATTCTTGCGACCTACGAGGGCGACCTGCATTGTTCTGCGGTACATGCGCCCTCCAAAACGACGCTCACCACCGATGCACCCGTAGACAACCATGGACGCGGGGCGTCCTTCTCGCCAACCGATCTAATCGCAACCGGATTGGGTACGTGTGTTGCTACGATCATGGGCATCGCCGCCCAGAAGATCGACGCAGATCTAAGCGATATGGAGATTGACATAACGAAGGAAATGGCGAGCAACCCGCGTCGTATTGCCCGCATCCAAGTCGATGTATATCTGCCCCGCTCGTACGACGCCGATACGCTAAACCGCCTCAAACGAGCGGCATACGGCTGTCCGGTGCAAGAAAGCCTACATCCGGATATCGACATTGACCTGTCGATCCATCCCGTATCTTGACGGTGCTACGGGTCATCCCTTAATCTCGGTGTTCAGGTCAATTTCATTCAGCACCATCTGAACATCAAAGCATTCCTGAAACGACCCTTCATAGACCTCGGCTTTCCCCTTGGTATGAACCGTCCACGCCAGTTTTTCGGCGTGGCTCGTAGAGCAGCCGGTAGCTTTGACAAGCTGAACAATGACCTCTTCGAAGGTGTGTACGTCGTCGTTGTAGAGGATAACGTACCACGGTGTGTCGGTATCCGTGTCTTCCTCTTCAACCTCTAGCACCTCTACGTCGGGGTCAGCCGCTTCAGGACTCATTGCACGGGGCGGCACAAGCAGTCTGCTATTCATGACATATCGGGCGGATAGATCCATCGACTATGCGTGACAGGATGAAGGCATTGGCGATGCTCACAAACGGTTAGGCAGCGGCTTCGGTTGCTTGTTCGTCGATTGCGATGGTATAGTTTTCCATAACCGGATTCGCCAACAACTTATCACACGCAGATTCAGCAATAGCGTGTGCAGCGTCAGGCGTATCGGCATCAATCGTAAGCTCAATGCGTTTTCCAACACGCACCTCCCCGATTTCGGTATGTCCCAGGTTATGCAGCGCCTGATGCACCGTTTTACCCTCAGGGTCTAGGATAGAGGGGCGAAGCGTAATGGAAATGATGGCTTTGTACGACATACCGGTTGCGTGATTCAAAGAGTGATACGAGACGTTCAACGTACGTGCGCTATGGAGCGCCGTTCAGTCAGGCGAGCCGTCTTGATTGGAGGGCGACGTGGTTTCATTCGTGGCCTCTGGCAACGGAGTGCACAGTGCTTTTCCAAGACGGTATCCTGCTTGTCCAATACCATACAACACGTAAAGCGTAAGCACAAGCAGGAGCCCTTGCTCATGCAAAACGACAACCGCTAGGCCTCCCACCAAATAAGCCAGCACCTTCTGGGGGCGAGTCCGGATGTACTGTACGGTAGGACGCGGAAGCGCGTCGAAGTCGATGCTAGATACCATGAGCATCGACAGGACAACCACGACGGGTACGAGCACCTCCAGTTGGGTCAGTAGAGCCCCCCATGATGCATTCTCGGCTGTCAGGATCAGGGCAACGATAGCTACGGCTTGCACAGGGATGGGCAGCCCTTCGAAGTAATCTTTCTTTTCGCCATCGAAGTTCATGTTGTACCGTGCCAGGCGGACGGCCCCGCACAGCACAGGAAGCGCAGCCACGAGCAACCCAAGCATTCCAAAGTCATGGAGCACGTACACATACACCAAGAACGAGGGTGCCAGCCCAAAAGAGACCACATCGCTTAGCGAGTCGAGCTCCACGCCAAATGGACTCACCGCGTTGGTGATACGAGCCATCATGCCATCGAGCAAATCAAAAAAGCCCGCGAGCACGATAAACCAGCAGGCCATCACAAAGCTGTCTTCCCACACCTGTGTAATCGCCAGGAAGCCGCAGAACAGGTTCAGCAGCGTAAAGAAGGAAGGCAGGGCGACCCGAGGGGGCGGCCGCTCGCTGCGCGTTTCGCGTCGGGCCTCGCGGTACGCCTTGAACCGGCGTCGTAGGTCACGCCGAGCTTGATTTGCCGGGTGGGCTGGAGACAACAACGGAGATGCCGCAGAGGGAGGGACGTCCATGCCTCAAGGAAGTTAAGAAGCGGTTAGTCGGTGGAGGAAGCCTGAGATGAACCCTCAGCGCTAGTCGCAGTCCCCATATCGGCAGGAACCTCGCCAAGAATAGTTTCGCCGGCAGTCACGCGGTCTTCTAGCTCAACCGACCACGTGAACGAGGCCGGCACGATGACGTCCATGCGTGAACCAAACTTTACGATGCCATAGCGCTGGCCCGCCTCAACAGTCTGGTTTTCGTCTAGCTGAAACGCAATACGCCGTGCTACAGCGCCGGCAATCTGTTTGAATACAATGGGCATGCCCGAAGTGTGATGCATGCCTACCTCAGAGCGCTCGTTTTTTTCACTCGCTTTCGGGTGCCAGGCAACCAAGTACTCGCCCGGAATGTAACGCGTCCAGGCAATAGTACCGGTGGCAGGTACTCGGTTTACGTGTACGTTGAGTGGCGACAAAAAGATAGACAGTCGCTGCGCCGGTCCGTCGATAAAGTCTGTAGTCGTCTCTTCTACAATTTCAACGACTTTGCCATCTGCGGGAGCGACCAGGGCCGGTCCATTTCGAGCCTCTAGTGGTGCCTCGCGGTCGGGATCGCGAAAGAACCAGACGGTAAATCCCCAGGCTAACGCCGCAAGCAAGCTCAGCCCTACGGCCCATCCCCCTCCTGCCCATAGGCCAAATCCAACAAGAACAAAAGCAAGTGCAGTAGCTCCACCAATAAGTGGATACCCTTCAGGGGCAAGTTTCACAATCAATCGAATGGTTGGTTAACAGATGAGTGGACTCATTTAGGCAATCTAATGGGTCACTCGTGATTTGGTTGGGGTGGTTATACCATTAGCTGACAACATGCTCATGAGCCTGCAGGCGCAGCGCGTTGAATTACGGCGATATGAGTATGCCCGGTGTGCGCTTTCATGCTGCATCAGGGTAAGTAGTGCTCTGTCATACCTGAATGTTATGGTATGGAGTGGACTCGCGTTGAAGCATCTCAAACCCAATGTTCTGTCATGTTGAGCAAGCGAAAGGCCCCCAGGGCCCGAAGCGCGTCGAAACATCTCCTCGGCGCTCAGCAGCTACTGGCAAACCAACAGCCCTGCCCAGTTCGTGGGAGATCTTTACTCACTGCGTTCGTCAGTCGCTCCGCTCACGATCTTGTCATTGCGAGCGGAGCGACGCAATCTCATTGCTGTCAGACCAGACGTAGCCGCCCAATCAATGGCATGAGATCGCACCCCAGGAGTACTCGGGCTCCGCCCAGCGCCACGTCGGTCGCAGGCTCCCTCCTCGCGATGACCTAGTCCTTGCACATAACTTTTTCTTCGCTATGTTGTTTATTTAAAGTTGGTTTCCTCCACCGCCTGTTCAATGAGAGACTGTTGGATCCTGCAATTGGATCCTACAACAAGAACCCATCTAGGCGTCTTCTAGGGGGAATAGTCGGGGGAATGGATCCTGAATCAAGTTCAGGATGACGTGTCGGGGGGACGGTGCTGGGAGACGAAAGCTCCCTTTCAACCCCAATGCCTCCCTCCCGAACGTCATCCAAATCCTGAATCGAGTTCAGGACAGGCAAGCCGGCGAGCGCGATCCAGGATCCAGAACAGGCCTCGGCCGCACGAGGTCCCGCTGGCGCCGCCCCTCGTTCTGGCCAATACGTTGATGATCCCGTCAGCAACAAGTCCCGTCAGCAACAAGTCCAGATTGCAACAAGTCCAGATTGCAACAAGTCCAGATTGCAACCCGTGATCAACGATTATCACCATCTCGAGTTGTGTGCATAGACTAGCGCGATGACAGGGTATAAACGGTATTTTTGCCGACTTACTTACGTCCAGTGTCGAATCATTCAACCCTACAGATCGCCGGGGAGGCAAGCGGCCCCGGCTATGGATTGTACTCACATCGCCCCTTTTCTTAGCCCGGGATCAGGAACAAAGCGGATATTCCGGACAGCTATTGAGCCACGCTACACATATACCAATCGCGCGGAGTCGATCACCTATTCAACGTGACTATAACCTACTCGTCGTCAGCGGGCTCGATACCGTAGGACTCGGTTGTTGTAATGTCCATATCCATTTCCACAGGCCCATCTTGCCCCGGTGCTTGCAGCTCCACAAAGCCCGAGATATCACCATCCATGCTCGACTCAAGCAGCAACCCAGACGGCATGTCTAAGACCATAGTGCCCGACTGTGATCCTGTCAAAAAAGCTTCGCCCGACACGCCTTGCCCCATTTCCATCGGAGCCCCTTCGGAGTCAATATCCGCTTCTACGCTAATGTGTGCGCGGGTATCTTCGACGGAGTCAAGCGTGTAGGTCATAGCAAGTGTTAGCGGCACACCCAGATCTACGTCCGCCTCTTCGGTCCAACTATCGCCAACAGCAATAGACTCGGTTGGGTAGAACTGAAACTGATTGAGGAACCCGTCGGTCATGTTAGACACAAGCATTTCCAATTGCTCGTCGCCCTCCACCAGTTCACTCATGGCTGCTTCAAGCTCATCGCGATCGCCTGCGAATGATCCATCTTCGCGCAGGTCAATGCTAATTGTCTTGTTCAGCATCCGTCCCATTGCATCAGCTATTGGGCTTTCGCTTTCGGGATCATCGCTATCATAGCTCATCGTTTCCCCCATTCCGCTGCTTTCCATCTGGATACGCGTGATGGTGCGCTCAAGCGTGGTGGTGCCGTTCTCGCGGTTGGCAATGTGCATCCGAGCGGTAAACGTTTGATCTTGTTCATTCTGGATTTCGTTGCCCATCACAGAAATGTCTGATACCACACGTTGAGTTTGAGTGATGGTGAACGTGCGCCCTTGCTCTGGAGCCAACCGTAACACGTATTGATCCCCATCTTGCCAGGCCGACACATCTGCAGAGCCTGTATCATCAGTAGCGGCATCCGTGCCGCCACACGCTACAAGTACAAAAAGCAACAGTGCGGCTGCGCTGCATGTGGTGGCGTATTGTATAAAACGGCTCATAGAACGCTGTCTATCTTAACAAAAAATAATGGATATTGACACAACGGAATCTGACACATTGTTACGACCCGGCAGTCGCTCCCGTCAATCGCTACAGTGTGTACCTGCTCGTCTTGAAAACCTGACCGGCTAACGTGTGCGGCTGCCTTTTTGTTACACATCTACAAAATACAAATACAAACTGGAAGCCAAGTCGCAATAGGGTAATTCTCTGTCACAGGTCAATCTTCGGGGATCGCTTGCGTCCCCGGCAATCTGTGGCCCATCGCTAAACACGTACGTGCTGTGACGTTACGAGCCCTTCCTCACTGAACGTACGTCTCCCCTGCATTCAGGACGCTCACTATGAACGGGCGGTTTGTGAGGTCAGCGTGCAGACTGTCTCTGTACGTGAAGCCGAACGAGCTCCACCGGGATGAGCAGGTCTACCCACTCGTTACTGCCCACCCAACATTCCACCAGGTGGCAGCCTATCATTCAGACGACTTGGACGCGTCGTTGGGCGTTTCCTCATCGGGTTCGTCTGGGGCGTCAATGCCTGCGATTTGCTCCGGACTGGGAAGTTCGGGATGCCTCGGTGATCCGGTCTCTTCAGTAGAACGCCGGCGGGGATCGGAAAGGTGCACATTCGTGGGCATCTGCATTGGCGGGGCCGGGGGAGCACCCGGAGCGCCATTGCCGCTGTGCATGGAGGCTTCAACCATTTCCAGATCAGGTTCGCTTGGCGCACGCACCCCTGGAAGCTGCTCCAGCATATCCGAATCGATTTTGGTTACGCCGGCATGCCAGCCATCTTCGGCCCACACCACCGATACATCTTTCGTTGGATCAAACGATACTTCGGTAAGCCACGGCTCGTCTGTAGACTCTTCATCTTGACCCGGATACTTCACGCGTCCGTGGTACACCCCGGAAAGCATCTGCAGAAACTGGGCTTTGATGACGCCTAACTCCTTGAACGTCAAGTTGGTATCATCAAGCTGCCCGTTTTTGATGTGGTTGTCAAAAATGCGATTGATCAACTTGCGAAGCGGCTCATAGCTGGGATCGTCCAGACTGCGGCTGGCCGCTTCGGTCGAGTCGGCCAAGAGCAAGATCCCTGTTTCCTTGGAGAACGGGCGCGGCCCCGGATAACGAAAGTCCGACGCCAACACAGCGGATGGATCGTCGGCCTCCTTGATGGCCTGGTTATAAAAGTACTCAACGCGAGCGGTGCCATGATGCGTAGCCACAAATTGCAGCACCTGCTCGGGTAGATCGTACTCTTTACCCATTTCAATGCCTTCCTTAACATGGCTCGTAATCACGAGCGCACTCATGCGGGGCTTCAGAGAGTCGTGCGGATTTTCGCCACCACGCTGGTTTTCCACAAAATACCGGGGCTTCAGCATCTTTCCGATATCGTGATAGAGCGCCCCAACCCGCACCAACAGCGCATTGGCCCCAATCTGGTCGGCAGCGGCTTCGGCTAGATTGGCCACCTGCATCGAGTGGTTGAACGTGCCAGGCGCCCGCACGCTGAGTTCTTTGAGGAGCGGACGATTCGTATCGGATAGCTCCAGCAGCGTAAGGTCGGTTGTGATGCCAAAGACGCGCTCAATCACCCAGAGCAGCGGCTGGGCCACAATCGTCACCGACGCCCCAATGCCTGCGAAAAGCAACTCACTGCCCATGCGCGAGACCGGGGTGCCCAGGAACAGCCAACTCCCCACCAGCACGAGCGCATATCCTACGAACACCATGCCGGCGCTCAAAAAGAACTGGCCCCGGTTTTTGATATCGCGTACGCTAAAGATACCACACACGGCCCCAATGAACACCGCCATGGTATACTGCAGGTCCATCGACAGCATCTGCCCCCCAAGCAGGGCCAGCACCAGCGTGCCAAACAGCGCCGTACGCGTACGGAAGATGATGGTAAGCGTCACCGAGACCAGGGCCACCGGTACAATGTACATCTCGACCCACGACACCCGGATAACAACGCCGTACATGGCAATCACCAGCCCGAACAGCAGCGTCATCAGCGTAAGCAGTCCGTTGTCGTTCCAGATGTCGCGCCGCAGGAAGTAGAGCGACCCAAAGAAAAACAGGAAGGTGACGAGGATGAGCAAGAACTCCCCAGATAACTGCTGCCATGCAATGGTCGTAGCTGCCCGCTGGTTTTTCTCGCGCTCTAGCGAGGTCAGCTGTTGCTTTGTTTCGGAGGTGACACGTTCGCCTTGCTGCACCACCACATCGCCACGCTCCACTCCGCCGGAGATCGACGACACGTTCTGGGCACGCCGGTTGCGCTCCTGCTCTGTTTCTTCGTGCTGATAGGCGTAGACAGCCTGAAACGTATCTCGAAAGAAGGCAAACGCAATGCGCGAGGCCTCGGGATTATTGGGAAAGGCATCACGAAGTTGTTCTTCGGCCCGTTCGAACGCCTCTTGAATGCCAACCAGCCGATCCACGGAAAGCTCTCGCTGAATCCGCTCGGCTTCGTTGCGTACGATGATTTCGTCGGTGTACACCGAATCAAGAGGAATGTCGATGACATGACGACGCTGCAACGTGTGCGTTACGTCGGCCACGTGTTGCAAAATACGACGGTCGAGCCGTTCGCTCTGCGGCGCGGCCCCTCTCTGGTCGCCCTCCACCTCGGTTTCTTGTGTGGCTTCGATGACCTCCTGCAAATCAGACGAATGGGTGGCCGCGCTTTCCGTGAGGGCCTCCCACTGGTTGCTATCTAAGGTAACGCGGGCATTGCGACGCAGCTGAAGGTATTGCAACGAATCGGCTTCGGCCTGCTCGTCGTTGCCAATAGCCCGTTGATACCGAGAGCTGACAAACACATCCAGTGTTTCATTGAGTTGCTGCTGCACCGTATCCCGATAGGCCTGGCTGGTCTGTGCAGCGGTATCTATCTCTTCAAAAAACGGACGGGTGGTCCGGCGGGCCTGCTCACGCTCGCGCTCGACCTGGTCGCTGTCCTTGTAAATTGGAAAGTTAAACGGTGCCACAAGCGTAGCCTGCCGCCACGTATCCCCAACCTGCACGGTGTACTCAAACACCTCGCCCCGTGGAAAGGCCGCCAGGGCGCCAAACACCAGAATAGCAAAGAGCACGCTTTTAATGATTATATCGCGCCGGTAGGTGTCTTCTGCCTCCTGCTGCCCGCTCTCCAGGTCAGTGCCAACCGGACGGGCTTGCTTTGGACGCAGACCAAGCCACTTAAGCCACTTTTGCATGGGTCGAGGGAAGAGTAGGGGGCGCTAAAAACAAGAGACCGTGGGGTGCTTTTCAGGACCTCAACGGCTTGCGCCGTTCAACAGATCCATCAGGCGGTCTTCATCTAAGATAGGAATGCCGCGCGCTTCTGCATCGTCGTACTTCGAGCCGGGGTTTTCACCAGCCACCAGATAATCGGTATTTCCGCTCACGCTAGAGGTAACGCGTCCGCCGGCCCGTTCGATGTGCTCGGTGGCTTCGCGACGTGTAAACGAGGGCAGCGACCCAGTTAGCACAAACGTTTGGCCCTCAAGGGGCTGGGGGGAGGCGTCGGAATCTTCCTCCGGGCGGCGCTCGGTACGTACCCCCACGTCTCGCAGCGCATCCACGAGCGCCTGGTTATCGTCCACAGCAAACCAGTCATGAATGCTTTCTGCAATAACGGGCCCAATGCCGTCAATCGCTTCCAATTCCTCTACAGATTGGGACTGCAGTTCCTCCAGCGAAGGCACATGCGCCACCACCTGCTCGGCCACCGTGCGTCCCACATGCCGAATGCCCAGTCCAAACAGCAAGCGGCTAAGCGGACGCTCTTTCGTGGCGGCGATGGCATCAACCAGGTTCTGCGCGCTCTTTTCGGCAAAGCCCTCCAGCGGAAGGAGATCCTCCACCTCCAACTCATACAGATCGGCCAGCGTCCGGATGTCCGCTTCCTCCACAAGCTGCACCGCCAGGCGCTCGCCCAAGCCCTCAATATCCATGGCATTGCGGCTTGCAAAGTGCTCCACGAGGCGCTTGAACTGCGCCGGACACTCGGTATTGACACAGTAGTAGTCGGCCTCGCCATCCAGGCGCACCAACTCGGAGCCGCATTCAGGACAGTTCGTGGGAAACGACCACGGCGTTTCATCGCCCGTGCGAGCGTCCTCGACCACGCGCACCACCTGCGGGATCACGTCTCCGGCGCGCTTTACCACCACGGTATCGCCAATACGGATATCGCGCTCGGTGATGTAATCTTCGTTGTGCAGCGTCGCCTGCGAGACTGTCACCCCGCCAATGCCGACCGGCTCCAGCACCGCCTCGGGCTTGATGGCACCCGTGCGTCCTACGCTTACCGTAATGTCGCGCAACGTGGTGGTGGCTTCGCGCGCCGGAAACTTGAAGGCCACTGCCCAGCGCGGCGCGTTGGCGATGGCGCCCAGTTCGTCTTGATAGTCGTGCCGATCGATTTTGAGCACGACCCCGTCGATCTCGTAATCAAGCGATTCGCGCCGCTCCACCCATCCCTCGCAAAAGTCGATGGCATCCTCCACATCCTCAAACCGCTCCCAGTGCGGGTTCATAGGCAGGCCGAACGCGTTCAGCGCCTGTAGCACCTCGGTGTGGGTGTTAGGCGTGGAGCCGTCGGTGGGGCCCTGCGCATAGGTGAAGAAGCTGAGGGGGCGCTGCGCGGTAATGGATGGATCGAGCTGGCGTAGGCTGCCTGCTGCGGCGTTGCGTGGATTGGCAAACGGCGTGTCGCCTTTTTCGGTCAGATTCTCGTTGAGGGCGTCGAACTCGCTCTTGCGCATGAACACCTCACCGCGCACCTCCATTGTGGCAGGGGGATCCAGACGGTTCGCATCCAACTGCAGGGGGATGCGCCGAATGGTGCGCACATTGCGGGTGATGTTCTCCCCCTGCACGCCGTTGCCTCGGGTGGCGGCCAATGCCAGCGTGCCGTCTTCGTAGGTGAGCGCCAGGGCCAGTCCGTCGATTTTCAGTTCAGCGACAACGGCGGGGGTTGTATCCCCATACGCATCAGCCAGGCCGCGCTGGCACCGCTCGTACCACTCGCGCACATCATCCGCATCAAAGGCGTTGGAGAGCGACAGGAGCGGCTCGGGATGGGTGTGTTTCTCAAAGGCATCCAGCGGATCAAACCCGACGCGCTGCGTGGGCGAGGCGGGCGTCTGTAGCTCCGGGTGCTGTGCCTCTAGCTGTTGTAGCGCCTGAAACAGCCGGTCGTACTCATCATCGGGCAGGAGCGGATCGTCGTGTGCGTAGTATCGCTCGTCGTGGGCGCGCACCACGGGCACCAACATCTCGTGCAGCGTGCGAGCGTCCGAGAGCAAGAGATCGCTCAACGCAGCAGCATCGAGTGTGCTTTGGACGCGACGCGTGGCATCAAGCAGGTCCTGTGCCGTATCGGGTTGGGATTGGGGGGCGTTGAACAGATCCATGGGGCAGCGCAGAAAAGCGATGAGAGGAAACGAAATGCACGTCAGGGCACGTCGTGCGTAACCTGGGGCGATGGTAGTTCAACAGGCTCGGCCTGCAGCGTATCCGCCCAGGCTTGCAGGTCCTCGCGGTCAACCACGCGGCGGCCCTGCGCATCGGTGGGCGACAGCGGCATGGGACGCTCGTTGATGTACAGGCTAAACTGATCGAACTGCTCTTCAATGACGAACCGGTCTTGGAACAGCATCAGCATGGTTTCGCCTTCGTTGAGCCAGTACGGACGGCGGATATCGGCATCGCGTTGTACGCGCACGCCCTGGACGGCCCCTGCATCGGCGTGGATCATCGCCCGCAGCGTATCGCCCAGCTCGACAGGCGGAATGGGCTCAGGTGCTGGTTCCGGCTCTGTCTCTGTCGTGTCCACAGCGGCAGGCTCGGCCTGGGTGGTTTCGGAAGGCGGCGGCTCTTCGGGGGCATCGCTCGGACGCGCAATCAACCAGATGACGCCTACAGCAATCAAAAGCAGCAGTCCGCCCACAATGAAGGCTTGTCGGGCTCCCAGCCCGGCATCGCTCCCGGTTGACGTGGACGACGGTGGAGAAGCAGGGGAGGCCTTGGAACGGCGCGCTGCCGATGGCGGGGACGCTGTTTTTTTGCGATGCGGTGGGACCGGGGCCTTTGGGTCGGGGGTGTCGTCAGGATCAGACGCGGCAGCCCGTGCAGCAGGCGACGAAGCGGCTGTGGAAGGCGCCTGGTCCTCGGCGTCATCAGCATCGTCGGTGTTCGGCGTAGACGGTGCGGGTGAATCAGGTGGAGGGGCGTCTGCGTCGTCCTCTGTCGGCTTAGGGGAGGCCGTGTCGGGATCAGTCGTGTCGGGATCAGTCGTGTCGGTTGTTGTATCTGGCGTGTTGGCCTCGGCGGGCGGCTCCGTTGGGGTCGGCGGCGCGATGGGGTCGGCGCCCAGCTCCGAGACAGCCAGTTCGTTCATGTAGCGTCCTTCCAGCGCGGCCTCCAAATGATCGAGCACCCGGTCGGATGGCGTGATGCCCACCGTAGCGGCATACGACTTGGTGAGCGAGCGCAGATACACGCGGTTAAACGACGAGCGATGAAACAGCGCGCCCGACTCAAACTCCTTGATGAGATCGCGTGCCACACGGGTTTCGGTGTGGATATCATCATGGGTGAGCCCGCGCTCTTCGCGGATCTGTGTGAGGTCGCCAGCAAACCGGCGAATGGACGCTTCGGACGAGGATTCGTTCATGCCACAACGCAAACAAGGAAACGGGCGGGGAGGGGACGTACAACAAAAAACGCCGTTTCCAGCAGAAAAGCCAGAAACGACGTTGAAGGGGGTACGTGAGGGCCCACAGGGGGCTGGCCTCGTTTAGAAGGTGTCGGGACACCCGGATTTGAACCGGGGACCTCCGCTCCCCCAGAGCGGCGCGCTAACCGGGCTGCGCCATGTCCCGAAGGGATACGCTCATAACAAAAGCGGCAGCAAAGGTTTCCGCAAGTCGTTCACTGAAAACACATCCACGAGCTACAGGGACCTCGTCGCCCCCTACAGCCCCAATAGATCGCTCTTTGCTGACATGGGTCTGCATAGTTTTCACAAGAGATGCGTCGGTACCGTGGTCTCACCTGAACGTGGTGTATCTCTCTCGTGGCACCACCGCAAGGACTTCGGATCATGCCGCTGAAGTGTCGGGAAGGGGCGATGGAGGAGAATGTTTTGTAGGCTGACCACGGTGCCGCCGTAACGAATTGAGGACTCCCCCCCTCACATCGGCAAGAGGATTCGGAACAGGATATAGAACGGCACGCCAAACGTGCCCATCAGCAGACTGGTGGTGAGCATCGCGGCGCCGGGAGACAGGCGGCCTTTGAACCACAGATCCCAGCGGAGGGAGAGCATGGGCCAGTTCATGACATGGCAGGCGGCAAACAACCCACAGAGAATCATCTGCTCGGTAGCGTGTGGGATGGGCAGGATATAGGCAACCGGCACGATAAAAATGAATGCCGTCAGAAAGATCAAACAGGCCAGAAGGGCGCCAAAGTGATACTCGTAGATATCACTCGCACGTATCAGGGCGGGGCGCTTCGAAGAACGTAAGCGGGAGGAAGACCGCATAACACCAAGAAAACAGTTGGGTGCGTTGGATGCTTAATACGCCATCGCAATGCCGGTGTGCCCATTTTTCGCAGAATCGCCCTTCAATCAGGCATATATCTTCGAAACGGTATTGCAAAAGATGCTGCGGATCTGCATGTTGTGAGTGTGCACTGTTGTTTTCTCTTAACCTGTAGCTGCCATGCCTACTGTTTCCGTTTTTCGCAGCCTCCTGATACTCAGTCTGGGTGCGGTCCTTGTCCTGAGTGGGTGCCAATCTTCGGAGCCCGTTCAAGACACCGAAGAAATTGATGTACTGGAGACCCAGATCGAAGCCCTTCAAGATGAGGTGGCCTCGTTAGAAGCCCAGCTCAGCGATTTACGCAGCGAGAACGATGCCTTGCGTCGGCAGCTTGAGGACCAGGAGCAGCGGCGTGGCGAAACGATTCAGGTCCTCTCCACCGATCTCTTTTTTGAAAGCGGAAGCGCCCAACTCACCCCCGAGGGGGTCGAACAACTCGTGAGCGTAGCCGACCAGCTGCGCGGTTCGTATTCGGGGCGCGTCATCCGTGTTGAAGGCTTCACCGATAACAAGCCCATTGGCGACCGCCTCAGCCGTACGTTCCCGAGCAACTGGGAGCTCTCGGCCGCCCGTGCCTCCGCTGTCGTGCGCCACCTGCAGTGGACCCACAACATTGATCCGGAGCGCTTTGAGGTGGTGGGCTTTGGTCAGTATCAACCAATCGCAGACAACGAAACCGCCGAAGGCCGCACCGAGAACCGCCGCGTGCGTGTAGCGGTCCTCCCCGAAGACCAGCCTGTCATCCTTCACTCTGAAGAAGACCGAGACGGGTTTTAGCGCCTGCTTTGGGTTTTTATCTAAGTGGGCCCCACAAAAGTATCTTTGAGTATGTCATTGCGAGGAGCGCCAGCGACGTGGCGCTGTGAGCGCAGCGAGGAAGTGCCTTTAGGATGCAATCTTGTGCCTTCAAACTGGACGGCACTGCCTAATCGGGAAGCATGAGATCGCCACGTCGGTCGCAGGCTCCCTCCTCGCGATGACTTAGTCCTTGCACATAACTTTTTCTTCGCTATGTTGTTTATTTAACGTTGGTTGCCTCCACCGCCTGTTCAATGAGAGACTGTTGGCTCCTACAACAAGAACCCATCTGGGCGTCTTCTCGGGGGAATAGTCGGGGGAATGGATCCTGAATCGAGTTCAGTATCTGTTTAGCGTGGCTCACGCCCGGGATATCCGCTTCGCTCCTGATCCCGGGCTATGGAACGGCGCGATGTGAGCCCGCCCATAGCCGGGGACCGCTTGCGTCCCCGACGATCTGGAGGCATATCGCTAAACAGGTACCAAGTTCAGGATGACGTGTCGGGGGGACGGTGCTGGAGACGAAGGCCCCCTTTCAACCCAAATGCCCCCCTCCCGAACGTCATCCAGATCCTGAATCGAGTTCAGGACAGGCAAGCGAGCCTGCGAGCGCGATCCAGGATCCAGAACAAGCAGGCACCCCACAAGCACATCAGCAGGCTATCGAAACAGGCCTTGGTTCGTAAGTTGGTGCCCAATCCGTACGCTTCAGCACTCCCCCGCAACATGGATCCTGAATCAAGTTCAGGATGACGTATCGGGGGGCGGTGCCGAAGACGAAGGCCCCTTTCAACCCAAATGCCCCCTCCCGAACGTCATCCAGATCCTAAATCGAGTTCAGAACAGGAAAGCGATCATCAACGATTATCACTATCTCAGGTTGCGTGCGTAGACTAGTTGACTAAGGGGGAGAAACCCGACACGAGCCCGGAGGGCGACTGATGGAGCGAAGCGGAATAAGGGAGAGGGGGTTCGAACAAGACAAAACGGCGGTGCTCGATTATCCTATCATTTAGCGTTTATCCACTACCGGCATGAAGTCGCTCTTAGAACGTCTTGTGCTATGGTTAAATCATCGATAGAGGGCTTTCAGGGCCGTTCCAGGGCGTCCAAGTGCTTCGTTGGCGACAAAGCCCAGCATGTAGGAGAGCAGCTTCGCAACGATCCGCGTCGTCACGCCCCACACCGACCGAGCACGGGTCTCTTCGATCTGAAACTGGTCTTCCAATGATGCGAAGACGCTCTCAATGCGAGCCCGCAGGCCTCGTTGCCAAGCGCGTAGCGCCGCTTCGCTTTGCGTGGCCGCCTCCTTGCTTCGCCGCAGGGCATACCAAAGCCGCCCCCCGTGTTTTCCAAACAAGCCGGCGAGCCAATCGCCACAATACCCGTTATCTGCCAGCACCGGACGCGCCTCTGCGAAAAAGGCAGACTGTTTGGCCTGCCATGCGGCCTCAACAGCAAGTAGGTGTTCTGCGACGCGGCGCTCCCCGACATTCGCCGGACTCAACACAAAATCGCAGATTGCTCCTGTATTCGACACAAGCAAATGAAGTCGAAATCCAAGGAAAAACTGACGCTTCGACGGCGCAAACCCGGCTTCAGCGGCCCAAATCGACAATTGAGCCGACTTCCAGCGTGGCGACTTCGCCGTCGTAATCGGAGCCGAATCCAAGGCCAACCACATCGCCAGCAGCCGGAGCCGGTTCATCAGAAAGCGAAGCATCTCGCGCTGAATCCCCATCAACGCTTTGCGCCTACGGTGATAGCGTGAGCGACTAATCAAGTCAGGAAATAGGTGACGGTAGTCCTTATAAACCACACGGTGAAAGCTCAACTCCGAATCATTCGAACGGCCTTCCTGCATAAGTAAAGACAGGCACGAAGTTGGGGTTTTGTGCGTTTCAAAGCGGCATCATGTGCGCCCAGATATTCTTAATACACGCTCTCATTCGTACGGCACCACGCTTCACATAAGTATTTGATCTATATGGCTCTACGGAATCCCTCCCCCTAAATCCCCCTCCTCTGAGGGGGACTTGAGGAACCCCTTCTACGGTTCCTTCCTCCTCGGGGAGGAAGGGTAGGATGGAGGGGAATCCATCCGGCAATCCCCAAAACCATTGTTGAGGTCACTTAATCGAAAGCGTGATAATTTCCACATCTGTCATCTTCATGCGATCGGCTCCGTTCCGGAATCGGACCTCATCGGGAACGACTTCCAGATAGAGGTCATCGACGATGCAGTAGAGAATCAGGAACAACTCCTCGGTATTCGGGGTGGATTCGAGCATAACAGCAGAGGGAGCAGTGTCAGTGGGATGAATGTTGAAAGATCCATCCGCGACTGGTACACTACCTCTGCTGTTTCTGTTTTAACCCGCCTGGATGGCCTCCAGCCTATGGCACAACCCGTTCTTAGAATAGCGTCTCACGATTACTGTCAGAGGTGGGTTCGTCTGCCTCGTCATCGGAGCCGTTCTGGGGTACATTGTGGGGCGCCGAAGCAGTGTGCGGCTTAGCATCGGGAAAGCTCGGCAGGTTAACCGAAGAACGCCCAGATGCGTTATCGGATGGAGACGACGTATCCGTTGTGTTGGCATCAGAAGCGGACTCAGAGGGAGCACCGTCTGAATCTTCCGGATCTGTTTGACGGGGAGTCTCTGACTCGTCGGTTTCAGGCGTCTCGTTCGATGCGTGCTCGGTGGCCTCCTCTGCAGGGTCTTCGGCGGAGGGCTCGAATGCCTCGTCTTCGCTTTCCCCGCCCAAGGCGACCTGCTGCTGCTCGCTTTTCTCCTCATCGCTTTTAGCGGGCTCTGTAGCATCATCGGGGTGGTGCGTGTCTGCTTCCGTGCTGGATGCATCTGGCGCTACCTCTGGCTCTGGGGACTCGGAAGCCTCGGGCTGCTCGACGGGCGGCGCATCGCGCTCGGGCACCTCGTGATCGGTAGGACGAAGATTGGCAACCGGGGTTAGCACAGCGGCCACAGCACCCACACCGCGTCCGGTTGGCTTGCTCATGGCGCGAAGGTGCAGATCCATTACCGATCCATCTCCAACCCCTTGCACATTCACCTCGTTGTTCCAAAGTTCTTGCTTGCCCTCAAAGAGCGCTGCCAGGTTAGACTCGACGAGGCCGCTATCAAAAGGGGCGATCAGGTCGATGAATGTATTTTCTGCGGTTGCATCAAACGAAACCGAATTGGTTGCTTGTTTGCTTACAGACCGAATCACCCCGCTGCGGTCCAGAAGAAAAAACAGGGCATTGGCGTTTTGCACGGGCATGCGTTGCACGGTAGCCAACGTAGCTTCATAGCCGTCGAAGAGGACGTCTTGCTCTTGTACCTGTACATGAAAGCGGGTCCCGTTGGCGTCTTCATGAACAGCAAGGGCGCCTGTGGGATTTTGGTAGCGCGCCTCGGCTCGGATATCGGAATAGCTCAAAAGCTTGAAGACCGCCTCGTCATATCCGTAAAGAGCTTGGGCTGCTTCGTTGGCCAGCATAATGGTGTCCTCGTGCTGGCTGTACACGATCATGGGCTGCGGGTTGTCGTGCACTAGCTGCCGCACCTGGGCCTCGGCGCTGCGAAGTTCAAACTGACTGACCACCACATCGGCGAGGCGCTCCAGAATCTCGCGCTGGGCCGCATCGAAAGCACGGGCCTTGTAGTCAATAATGCAGAGCGTGCCAATGTGAATGCCCTCGGGCGTCGTTAGAGGGGCCCCTGCATAAAAGCGGATGTGCGGCGGGCCGGTAACGATAGGATTGTCTTTAAAGCGTGGATCTTGCGTGGCGTCTTCCACCACAAGCATCTCTCCATTATGCACGGCATGCACGCAAAACGAGACGCTAATATCGGTCTGGCGCGTATCAAAACCAAAGCATGATTTAAACCACTGGCGTTCCTTGTCAATGAGAGTGATGAGAGCTGTAGGAACGCGGCATACCTTGCTTACAAGGCTGGTGATGCGGTCAAAGTCTTTTTCTGGAGCCGTATCCAGAATATGATAGCGACGGAGGGCAGCTTGGCGGTCATCGGTGTCTTCAAGTGCTGGAACCGAAGCAGAATTAGCCATAGACAGGCAGGACAATGTAAAGTAAGCAGAAATAGGAACCACGGCTTACATCACATCGATAAGGCGGTGTTTCGCCTCGTTTGAGACCGATCACGTTTGTTTCATTTGCGTGTTGTGTATGCACACATATTGTGCACATGAAGTGCAAACGGACCGTCTTGCTTACCTCCAATCAGAAATCCTATGCTGTGCACCGTGGCCGGCTCGAACGGGGGTGCATCGGGACGTGGTCGTCCGCGGCGCATGGCCTGTAGCTGCGAACATGGAAGGTAATGCCATGCCGGCTGCGGGGTCGTCCAAAAGGGGGCGCGGTAGCTGATGCGTCCGCCGGCCTCGGTAAACAGCGAAAGGCGATACCATCGCACAGGACCATGTACGTGCAACGCAAGCCCTGTGGCCTCTGACAGATCAACCGTGCACGGTCCGCGAGCCGAGGCAAATCCGCCGTTGTTTGCCAGCGATACGTGACCGGAAAAGCAAAGTGCCCCGGCGTCTGTCTGGCGTACCGTGCTGGTGGATTCGCCTCCCATCACCGGATCGTTAATGCAGCGCCATGCATCGGGCTGACGAAGGAGGGTGCGCAGGGGACGTAGGGAGTGGGTATGCACAGAATGCGTTACTCGGTATGGGTAATGTAGTAGCGTTCCATGAGCTCGTCTTCGATGCCAAGCTCTTGCGCCCGCCCCGCCAGCCGATTGAACAGCGGGCGCATGACGCGCAGCGCACCATCGCCCCGCGTGTCGCTCATCATCACAAAGAGGGCGGTGTGGTAGATATTGTCGAACCCGTCCTCACTCACCTTGCCATCTCGATCGAGGCCGTAGAGCATGTAAAGCGCCCGCTCGAAGCCTTCATGACCGGGTTCAATTTTCACTTCAAAGCGGATGGTCTCGTCGGTGGGATTGAAGAAATTGTGACTGGTACCCACGGGCGCAGTGGCCGACTCGCCTTCGTCAAGCAGCACCTCCTCGCCATCCAGGGTTATGCCGAGCGTGCCGGATACGGCGGTGAACGTCTCTGCAAAGGCTTCGTGGTAATGCACCGCGTTTTCGCCCCCAGGCTTGAGTTCGATGTCGAGCAATGTGTATTCGCCGTCGGTTTCATGCGCTTTCGCGGCAAACGTGGTGATGTTGCCCGCCGACTCGTGCTCAATGGTGCGCACCAGATTGTCGGGCGGCTCGGTGGTCAGGTAGGATGCGTTCTCGGGATCGTACGGCGTGCCCAGGAACGTCCAGAAGGAAACGGCTCCGGCGACAATCAGCACGAGCCCCACGTAAATCAGTTTTCTCATGGCTTAGCAAAAAGTGAGTACAGTACGCCCAACAAGGATACGTACCACTGAACTTACGTGCAATGGGAGCCGCAAGGGGAAGTGCTTTCTCGAAACGCCTGTGGAGCCCTCTCCCCATCGAGGGCTATGGACCTACCACAACGACGCAGGGCACTGCGTCGGCCCGAGCAATGCGTTGCCATGCCGAGCGGCGTCTGCCCCATGCAAAGCAGCGCGATCTCAACCGCATGCTCCCCGCCCGTGTGCGAAGAGGGCTCCAAAACAGCGTCCCAGTGCCCTGGGATGGTACGTATGCCTCAACGGGGCGCCTGTCCCGAGCAAGACCGAGGGAACTCCCGCGGAGATCCTTCACTGCGTTCAGGACAGGTTTCAATACCTCAAGGGTGCGATTAAAGGACAAGCCGCATCACCACAGATCGTGCTGATGCGCTGATTTCAATACCTCAAAGGTGCGATTAAAGGGAAGGGCACCTCCTGCCCAGCAAGCTCAATCGTAAATTTCAATACCTCAAAGGTGCGATTAAAGGGGGGGTATCGCATTATGCGAGAGAAAGCATACACTATTTCAATACCTCAAAGGTGCGATTAAAGGGCCTGCTTCGGCTGTCGTACATTGCTGCGCGTACCGAATTTCAATACCTCAAAGGTGCGATTAAAGGACGACTTGGAGCGGTTCTGTACGCATCCCCTCAACAATTTCAATACCTCAAAGGTGCGATTAAAGGACGGACTGTACGTAGACATCTGCCACCGTGAGCGTAGATTTCAATACCTCAAAGGTGCGATTAAAGGACGCCGGATTCCACAAAAGAGAATGAGTTTGCTTTTATTTCAATACCTCAAAGGTGCGATTAAAGGACAAAGAGAAGTGGTCTTTGGGCAGTTATGGAATACATTTCAATACCTCAAAGGTGCGATTAAAGGCAGGTCACAGCAATAAACTTTTGACCGCGTCGTCGCAATTTCAATACCTCAAAGGTGCGATTAAAGGTGGCAACAACAAGAACTCATTGAACGCCTAGAAAACGAATTTCAATACCTCAAAGGTGCGATTAAAGGTCTGCGAAGTGAACGTTTAACGTTCCATCGATGCTAATTTCAATACCTCAAAGGTGCGATTAAAGGCCTATCAGAATATGCGATACAGCCCGCATAGATGCAAATAAACGCCGGTTTTTTTGGTGGGCCGGATCCGTAGATGTCGTCACCCTCCGGTCGTGCATAAACCCCCCGAGGCCGACGACATCCGGTAAAGCGCTGGTTTTACGCTGCATATCCACAAAAAAATGGGGTGTGGCACGATAATTGCAGAGGCCGTTTTCCCAAAAATCGCCTGAGGCCGACGACAAATCGGCGTTGAGCGGCGCTGAACAGGGGGCACGTTAGCACGTGGGAGAAAGGCGCACCTCCACATCCCACGCAGTACCCAGCGCCGAAATGAGATCCTGTTCGGTGTCGGTGATGGGGCCATCGGCGCGGGCCATGCAATAGATGTCGTCGAGCACCGCCAGGCGTTGCACATCGGGCAGCGCCTCCTTGAGGGTGGCCACCACCTCTTGGATGAGCGACTCGTCCGCCTCGGCATAGAGCCGGAGCGTGGTACGAATGATCTCATTCAACCGCTCGTCGTCGAGGTCGGTATGCCAGGGCTTTAAGCGACGGCGCAGCATATCCACCTCATCGGTATTGAGTTCGTCGTTGCCGCCGTGGGCCACGGCAATGAACAGAAACGCCAGCTCGTGGATGAGGCTCCAGTCGTCGTCTACACGCTGCACTTCTGCCGAGGTGCTGCTTACCAGCGCATCCCCCAGTGCCTTGTGGCCCCAGGCATCGGCCACATGAGCGATGAGGCCCTGCTCTTGCTGTAGGAGCACGCCATCGGCCTCGGCAATGTCTACGAGGCCCTCCAGAATATCGCCATGATGGTCGGCGCTTAGCGTGTTCGAAAGCCGCTCCACCGCCTCCATGACCGCTTCGTTGGGCGTGTCCGTATCCGCCAGCAGCGTGGCCGCCTCCATAAGCGTTTCGCGCGTGTCGAGGCCATACCCGGCGGTCCAGGGCGCAAGCGCTTGCTGCACCGACGACGCCTCGGCCTCCGACAACTGCTGGTCGATGCCATAGGCCGTGGCCATGTAAATCAGCGCGATGTCGTGGGCGGGGGTCCAGTCGGCAGTAGGAGGCATAGGAACAACACGTTAAGCGGCAGGGGCAGTGGATGCAACCGAACGGAGCAGCGCAGCCAGTTCTTGGTCTACGTGGCTCCATCCGCCTTCATCATACCAATCAAGCAACTCCTTTACAATGACCATCTTGTCCTTTCCATCGGCATTTAACCGATCGTAAACGGCCTGCCCTGCTTCGGGACGCGGCCCCCAGGTGCCCAGCACGGTGCCGTCTGCATCCAGCACAGTCAGTTTGGGGATGCTACGCGACCCGTCGGTGAGGAAGCGGTCCATCACATCCAGGTTGTCATCGCGCAGGAGGATGCGCAGGGTGCTCTGGGGATGCGCCTGGGCGGCCTCGGCAATGACGGGAAGCGAAAAAGCGGAATCGCCACACCAGGGCTCGGTAAGCACCATCCAGGTCAGATCGGTATCCACCCCGTCGAGCGCATCGCGGAGGTCGTCGGAGAGGCTGTACGTGTCGTGCACCCCGGCCTGTCGCTCGTAATTGTAGTTCAGATAGTGCTGCATCCGCCGGTCGTCGGCGTCAGCATCATCGGGGAGCCGGGCCGTGCGCTCCGTCTCCCAGTGGGTGTGATACGCATCGTACGAAAGACCATCGCGATGCATGCGATCCAGATCAACCGTTTCGGTGGACAGGTCGGCGTCGGTCGTGCTCATGGGAGATTTTGGTTTGTAAAGGAAACAATACAGCGGAATGATACGGTTTTCGCTGAACTTGGTGCCGCAAGCGACGCGGGCGTTACGGTTGCCAGAAGCGCATCGCGTAACACGTTCGTGTTGAGCACACGCTCTCCGAAACGTAACATCATGTCCACACATGGCTATTTGAACCGAGCTACCCAAAAAGAGTGGACAGCGTGGGTCTTCCTCGTTATATTGCAATAACGGTAGTAGATAGACGCGTTATGTGACACCGGAAAAAGACATGGCCCCTTCGATTGGGGCCTCTCCTTGTCATTGCAAAGCGAGGTCATCGCACGGCTCCCTCCTCGCGATGACAATTTCGGACCATACCATTCAGGTGTGACAGACCACCACCCATTGAACCGCTACCGCAACCGTAACTGTTTTCTACCTACCCCACCGTGGCCTATGCGTATGACTCGCTTCATTGGTGCACTCCTTTTAAGCCTCCTGATTCTTGCTCTTGGGTGCGATTTTGATAGCTCCGCTCTTGAAGACGACCGGGCTGGCTCAATTGAGGACGCCACCATCTACGAGATGTTCATTCCCGATTTCTCTGAAGAAGGTACCTTTCAAGGCGCCATAGACCGCTTCGATCATCTTGAGGCGCTCGGCATCAACACCATCTGGCTAATGCCCATTCACCCGATTGGTGAAGAGCGCTCCAAAGGCGAATTGGGCTCGCCGTACTCCATTCGCGATTTCCGGGCCGTGAATCCCAACTACGGTACTGAAGAGGACTTTCAGGCGTTTGTGGATGCCGCCAACGACCGGGGCATGCGCGTCATTATGGATCTTGTTGCGAATCATACGGCCTGGGACCACGCCTGGACGGACGAGCATCCCGAGTGGTATGTTGACGGCCCCGTCGACGGCTTCTCCATTCCAGTCATGGATGGCGACACCACCGATTGGACCGATGTGGTGCAACTCGATTACGATCAGCCGGAGTTGCGTGAGGAGATGATCGATATGATGCAGTACTGGGTCGAAGAGTTTGGCGTAGATGGCTACCGCGCTGATGTGGCTGCGCTTGTGCCGTACGACTTTTGGAGCGATGCCATCGACTCGCTCGAAGCCGTCCAAGACCCAGTCTTCATGCTAGCCGAGGCCGATGAGCCCGAAATGCACGAGGTGGGCTTCGACCTAACGTACGCCTGGCCCTCGTACAGTCAACTGGTGGCCACCTGGACAGAAGGCGCGCCGGTATCCGAGTACACCCAAATGGTGGAGACGGTGCAAGAGGAGCTTCCCGATGGCGCACTGCGCATGCGCTTCACAACCAACCACGACGAAACTGCCTGGGATGCCCCGCCCCCGGTCTTGTTCGATGGGCACAGCGGATCGGAAGCAGCCTTTGTGCTCGCGAACGCCATGCCAGGGGTCCCTCTTATTTATAACGGCCAAGAACTGGGGGTGGATGAGCCCATCCCATTTTTCGAGGCCACGCCGTATGACTGGGATGCCGACGCCACCATGATGGATTTCTATACGTCGTTCATGTCGCTTTACACGCAAAGCACGGCACTGCGGCACGGCGACATGGACGTGCTGACTCCCGATGCCGAAGATGCTGTCCTCATTCGGCGCACGACCGAGCACGACGACCTGATCATCGCCGTGAATGTACGGGATAGGGAGGTCGAGATCGCGATTCCTGAAGGCGCGCAACCGCACACCTGGACCGAGGTCTTCCCAGGCTTCGGCGCCACCGAGTTTAACGCTCCCGATGCGCCCGCTACCCTCCAACTGGATGCGTACGAGTACCGCATGTTCATTCCAGAGGGCTGACTTCTACCCGGAATAAATCCAGGAGCTTTACTGCGACACGACATTAGACGCCCCACGCCCTCGTATGTCTCGCAGCACAACGGTGGGCTCTTTGTACTCACTCATACCGTTTCTCACTCACTCCCCCGTAGTCTATGCGATCTGTATCCACTGCACTTTGCACAGCACTCGTACTCATCCTCCTACCCACCGATCTGCTTGCCCAGATTGATCGCCCGAACGAACACTTTGTGACTCGTTCGGAAGTCATTGGCGCCAACGGCATGGTCGCTACGAGTCAGCCGTTAGCCTCGCAAGTCGGGCTTGATGTGCTACGCCGCGGCGGTAACGCCATTGACGCCGCCATTGCTACCAACGCGGCTATGGGGCTCATGGAACCGACCGGCAACGGCATCGGCGGCGACCTGTTTGCGCTGGTCTGGGATGCCGACACCGAAGAACTGTACGCCCTCAACGCCAGCGGACGGTCGCCCATGGGCATGTCGTACGACGACCTGATGCAACGCCTCGACGAGATGGATGCCTCTTCCATCCCCCCGTATGAAATGATCTCGGTGTCTGTGCCCGGCGCTGTAGACGGCTGGTTTGAACTGCACGACCGGTTTGGGGCCATGGATATGGATGGCATCCTCCAAGAGCCCATCCGATATGCTGAAGACGGCTTCCCGGTGAGTGAGCAAATTGCGGATGCCTGGCAACGCAGCGCTCGTTTTCTAAGCGATCAGCCCGGCGCCTTCACAGAAACCTTCACCATCGGCGGACGCGGCCCTGAGGTGGGCGAGATCTTCCAGAACCCCGATCTGGGCAACACCTACCGCCTGCTTGCCACCGACGGACGCAGCGCATTCTATGAAGGTGAAATCGCCGAACGTATTGATGCATACATGCGGGAGCATGATGGCCCCCTACGGTACGAGGACTTCGAAGCCCATACCTCCGACTGGGTCGATCCCATCTCAGTAAACTACCGCGGATACGATGTGCACCAAATTGGCGGCAACAACCAAGGCACCGCCGTCTTGCAGATGCTGCAGATCCTCGAAGGGTTTGACCTCTCCGAGACCGGCCATAACACCGCCGAAACGCTACACCTGATGGTCGAAGCCAAAAAGCTGACCTATGAGGACCGGGCCAAGTTTTACCACGACCCGGACTTTCAGGACATCCCGATGGAAGAGTTGCTCTCTGATGCCTACGCTGCCGAGCGCCGCGCCCTGATCGACGAGGAGGCCGCCGCCGATGAAGTACAACCCGGTATGGAGGTGATGCAAGATGGCGACACGATTTATCTCACCACCGCCGACTCCGATGGCAACATGGTATCGCTCATCCAGAGCAACTTTCGCGGCATGGGCACCGGATTCGTTGCACCGGGCACGGGCTTTAGCCTGCAGAATCGAGGCGAGTTGTTTTCGATGGATCCCGACCACCCTAACGTCTATGAGCCCGGCAAACGTCCTTTCCACACGATCATTCCGGGGTTTGTCACGAAAGACGACGAGCCCTACTTTAGCTTTGGTAACATGGGCGGCGCATATCAGCCTGTGGGGCACCTCACTATCCTAACCAACATGATCGACTTTGGAATGAACACGCAAGAGGCGGGCGATGCACCGCGCTGGACCCACAGCGGCTCTACCCAGCCCACCGATGAGCTCGACGACACACTCACCGATGGCGGCACCGTCTATGTGGAGTCGGGCGTACCGTTTGACGTGGTGCGCGCCCTCCGCAACCGTGGCCACGACGTCCGCATTGGCGGCGCATTCTTCGGACGCTATCAGGGCATCCGCTATGATGCCGAGCATGGCGTCTTCGTTGGCGCCTCTGAATCTCGCGTAGACGGTCATGCTGCTGGATACTAACTGATGCCCGGTGCCAACTCTGCTCCTGTTCAACCGCCACACGTACCGTCTCCACGCATGGGGGCGGTACGCACCGGGCCGGTCATGCCACATTGGGCTATGCCGGCGTAGCGAGTTTGTCGGCGTGCTTTTGACGAAGTTTTTTCAGCTTCGGGTCAATTACCGCCCGGCAGTACGGCAGGCCTTCGTTGCGCGCATAATAGTCCTGATGGTCGGCTTCGGCCTCGTAGAACGTATCGAGCGGCTCTACTTCGGTGACAATGCCGCCATTGAATACCGATGCATTCAACTCGTCAATGACCGTCTGTGCCGTGTTTTTCTGCGCCGTGTTGTGGTACAGAATGATGGAGCGGTACTGCGGTCCTACATCAGCGCCCTCCCGGTTGCGCGTGGTGGGATTATGGATGGTGAAGAAAATTTCCAGCAGGGCACGATAGGAGATGCGTTCCGGGTCATAGGTCACCTGCACGACCTCAGCATGGCCGGTGCCTTTGCCACAGACTTGCCGATACGTGGGGTTGGGCACATGTCCGCCCGCATAGCCGGACACGACTGATTCGACACCATCAACGTGTTGAAAGACCGCTTCGAGGCACCAAAAGCATCCGCCACCTAGCGTTGCGCGTTCCATAACGAGAAAAGGGTTGGTTGTAGAGATACATGCACCGTCCATACCTTACCACAGGCGATAAGGTTACCTGTTGTGCGCTGCTTCTGCCCATCTCTCACAACAACATCACGGGATAGCTGGGGATGGCCCCGCCTGGCCGCTATGAAGGCGCAGAGGGCTCGTAACGTCACAGCATGCTGTGACGTGGTTCACTGACCGCCCGGGATATCCGCTCCTGATCCCGGGCTATGGAACGGCGGCACGATGTGAGCAAACCCATAACCGGGGCCGCTTGCGTCCTCGTCGCGATGTACAACCGGCATGAGATCGCCACGTCAGTCGCAGGGCTCCCTCCTCGCGATGACAATGTTGGACCACAACATTCAAGTGTGACACACGGCACTAATACGCGCGCTCGTACAAGAAATTAAAACGCAGGCTCGACTCCCGCCGTATCAGACGACTCATAACCGTATTGGTGAGCTCGTATTCGAGTAACAGGTCAGGTTCCAGCACCTGTGCTTCGTTGCCCTGCGTATTGATGGGCTGCTCGATTGAAGCATAGAAACGAGGCGTAATGTAGCGCCCGACTGTAAGGTACGAGATGCCGTTGGGGCGCACCTGCAGGCGTACCACATCCAATCCCAGTTGCTGAGCCGCCAGATTCTCAACGAAAGAGGACGCCTGCCCGATCGCCAGTTGCGCGGCCAAGTCTCCCCCGCTACCGCCACCTGCCAGAAAGCTATCGGCGGGACGTCCCGTTGCCAGGTAGGACAAAATATTCGACGTGGACATGGGTGGGTCGGAGCTCAGGTCGAGGCTCAGGTTACCCAGGCGACCTTCCGCATTCAGCGTAATGGTCACCTCCACATCCCGGGTTTCGCGAGCGCGCTGCTCATACACCGCAGCGAAATTCATTTGCGGATCGTCGACCGGCCCATCGAACGACAGCGCTCCCTCGTCGATGCGAAAGAGCTGCCCAAACTGCTCAACGGTGCTTCGCGCCGGCACAATATCGATGGAACCGTACAACTCCAGATCCTCGTCGTGCGCTTTTTGCAGATCCAGGTCGCCGTTGAACTGAATGTTCAGGGTAGTGGCCGAACGCGACCGCAGCCATGTTTCGCGGCGGATCTCGACCTCCAGGTCCATGGCCATTGCCTGAAACGTATCGTACGCGGCAGCGTCGGAATCGGCCAGCCGGATGCCAAAGCGCCGTTCTAGCGTAACGCGGTCTTCGTCGGTGAGCGACACCGCATCCAGGTCTTCGGCAGCGGCTTCATCGATTTCATCGTAGAAGATCTCGGCCCGCACCACCTGCACCCGCCCTGTCAACCGGGGGCGCTCGGTTGTACCGCCCAGCGTCATGCGTCCGTTGATGGTGCCGCGTCGATACGCACGCGTGTTGATGGCCATGAAGTTGTCGGCCCGCACATTCAGGTCCATTTCCCCCAGCGTCAGCTCGGCCAGATTAATGACCCCGTTTGCCTGCAGGCGCCCCCCTCCAGATGAACGGATATCTGCCGACTCGACTCGGATCTGGTCGTCATCCAGACGCAGTTGCGCGACGCCATCGCGGTAGCGCGTTTCGAGTTCAGTGAATACGATGCTTAGGTCGTCTACCAGCGCGTCGCCCTGCAATTCGGGGTCGCTTCGCGTACCAGCAACCTGGATATCGGCATCGAAGCGGCCCTCCAATTCTTGAATCGTAGCGGGATCCAGGAAGGGGTTGATCCAATTGATGGCGAAGTCGTCGGCTTGCAGGCTTAGATCCAACGGCGAATCCATAACTTCGACTTCGGTGGCGGTATCCAGCCGCAGGTCAATTGGAAAGTCGCCGTTAAACGCAAGCGTGCTGCCATCGACATGCGTAAGGTCGGCTTGTATATCGAGCGCTAAGTCGCTGTACGTGAGCTGCGAATCGAGGGTACCAATCGACTCACCTTCACTTTGCACGTCAAAGTCGAGCTGGCCATCGAGCGAGGGGTCATCGGCAGCTCCGGTGAGCGTAAACGATCCATTGAGGGTTCCCCCAAGCCCCTCAATATCAACCAGTTCGACGAATGGGGCCACATCGATATTTTCGAGGGTGGCGATCATGCTCTGCGTGCCCTGCGGATCAATACGTCCGTCGGCAGCAATCTGTTGATCGCTGCTCGACACCAGGAAGTTGCTAAGACGCACGGCGGAGCCATCTTGTGTAAGCGTAGCCGGTTGCAACAGGGCCCACGAATCGCCATCGAGATGCATATCAAAACGATCAATCAGCGCAACGAGCGGTTCGTCGGGGTCGAAGGAGGGCACCCCCACATCGATCTGGGCACTGCGCTGCGGATCCAACCGAATCGTAGAGGTCATCGTGGCGCCATCTGTTTGGGTATAGTTGAGGTTGATGCGTGCCTCTTCGGCGGCAAAGGCAGCCAGATCCACAAAATTGAGACGGTTTCGGCTTTCAACGCGGGTGAGGGTTCGGTCGCCATCAAGCGCGCCCGCGACGGTGGTTTCGAGGTCGCTCACACGAATGTCATTGACCACGAGGTTCTCGATATCAACCTGTCCATTAAACCGAAACCCGTCGCCCTCCCCTCGCAGGCGTCCCTCTAACGTGCCGGTATCGGCAGACAGTGTACGCTGACCTGTCACGGCTTCTAACGGCTGAAGGGCGATCAGCTCAACATTTAGTTGGATGTCGGAGTCGGCCTCCGGATTAAAGACAGCGACGTTGCCTTGGGCGTCGGCTGTTAGAACGTTGGAGGTGAGGGTGAAGGAATCAACCGAAAGGTCGCCTTCGGCATATCTGGCACGCAGCCTCGCCTGGTCAACGGTGATGGCGTCGTAAGCGGCTTCGTGCAGATCGAGTTCGGCATCGAAGGCAGCGGTTTCGGGCGTCCATCCGCTACCGCTAACCGACAGCCGCAGTTCGTCAAGATCGGCATCGAGCGTGTCTTGACCGGTAAGGGCAGCTCCGTCAAACTGGTCAGCGCGTACGTCAATCGTGTAGGAAGAATCGGGAAGCGATAGGTCAAACGCGGCATGGGCTGTTCCTACATCGAAGCGGGCATCAAGCGTGCCATCTACGGCGCCGTCTTGAGCATGCAGGGCCAGTTGGGCTTCGTTGAGTTGGGCTTCATTGATCCGCGAGGGGGCAAGTGTGAGCGACCCGTCGAGTGAGAGATCGTCGAGGGTAGCCCCGCGTCCGGTGCCTGCGAGCGTGCCATTGAGGTCGGTGTCGAGGGTTTCGGATCCGGCAAAGGCCCCCAGATTGATCGCATCGAAGGATCCCTCGTCAACCTCAAACGCGGGGCGGTCGTCAAATGGGCGGGCCGTGCCAGCAAGGCGGGCGCGTGCATCGTCGGGGGCCTGCAGCGAAAGATCGAACGTGAGGCGTTCATCGGCATCGATATCGGCCTCCAGGGTAGCAGACTCCAGCAGCTGGTCGTTGATGCGAGACGAGGTCAGTTCGGTGGAAAGGCGTCCGGTGGGCGCTCGGCCTTCTGGCTGCTCCACGGTGGCATGAAAGCGGCCATTCAGCGCTGTATGCTGGTCGGGATCCTGTAGGAAAGGTCCCAAATCGAGATCGGTCAGGCGCCCCTCTCGAAGGGTTAGTGCCAATGGGGTATCGAGCGGACGAGCTTCTAGGTTTGATTCGAAGCGCCCCCAGTTACCCTCTGCATTCAGGGTGGTGGTTACCGTGCCCGCCTCCCACTCGAACGCAGCACGCAAGCGGTCGAACGTGGCCATTCCATAGGCGGTTTGGTCGAGGGTGGCGGTGCCATCCAGCGTCATGGTGTCGGGATCGAATCCGGTGCCGGTGGCCGATGCCTGCATTGTAACACGGGTATCGGGGAGCGTGTCGTCATCCAGAAACGCGTTTAGATTGAAGTTGGTGGTGCGTATCTCGTTGAGCGCAAAGGTTTCGCTTCCATCGAGCGCAGCGCTGGCGGAAGCGGTGAGTCGTCCTCCAGGCACATCCAGGGTCCCCGTTGTTTCAACCTGTTCGCCCTGCAGGCGGGTGGTGCTGGTAAAGCGCTCAATGTTGAGGTCGTTGATGGTGGAAGGACGCAGGTTGATGCTCGCTGTGAGATCACGGTTGTCGGGAGTCAGGCCTTGGCCTTCGAGGGTGGCATCCAGATTGAGACGCGCCGTTAGGTCGGCATCGGGGAGCCATGTGGCGGCATCGAAGTCGTCGATGCTGGCGCGGAAGTCGTAGGCGGGCACCTCTTCAAACGGCGTGGTCGTTCCCTGAACACGCAGGGCTGCGTTGTTAATGCGTGCGTTGGCGTCGAGGCTGGCGGTTCCGTTGTCGAGGGTCACGGCTCCGTCGATTGTTTCGATGGCCATACGCTCAAATTGCGAGTTGCGCACATCGATGCGTGCAGTGCCGTCGAGGGCATCGAGGGTTGGGCCTCTGAAGTCGGCATCGATGCGGGCGTTGAGGATCGTTTCGTCGCCGATGAGGCGGGTGCGGTAGTTGGCGACGTCGATGTCGGTACGGAAGCGCAATTGATCGACAGCTTCGCGCGGCGGGGTGGCTTCGGCGTCCAGCGTCCACGTTCCAGCGCCTTCAACGGACCCTGAACCGGTGCTGCGCCACGTGCCGCTGTGCTGACGCACCTCTAGCTCGAACATATGCACCTCATCGGAGGCTGGGGCGAGGCCCGGCAGAAAGGGGGTGAGGTCGGCAATGGCAAGCGAATCGGCTTGCACATTGAACTGCGCGGCATCGAGCGAGTCGAGCGGGGAGGCTTCGGCAGCGAAGTTGAGCACGCCTGTGCTGCGAAGACGGCTGCGGGGCGCATCCAACTGAATATGTTCGACGGCGAGGGCTTCGGGCGTGAGTGCTGCGGCAGCGTTGAGCGTGAGCGGTGTGCGGGGTTGATCGGGCAAGGAGGCGTGCAACTGGAGCGCGTCGAGTGTGGCGGCGAAGGTATCGCTCACCTGCAGATCGCGCACAGAGAGATCAAGCGCATCAATGGTGGCGGTGGAGTCGGTCTCACTGTGGAAGGAGAGGGTGGCGGCACCGCGTGTTAACTCAGCCTGGTCGATGCGTACGGGAAAGGGCTCATCGTCTGGATCGTCGTCGGTATCGAACGCCTGCAGCACGGGTGTCCAGTTCCAGGTCGTATCGGCTGCTTCGGTGGCATACACCGTGGGGCCGCCCACATGCGCATCGTGCAGATGCAGGGTGCCACGAAGGAGCGCTGGCAGGGCGTACGTTACAGATACGGTGTCGACGGTAGCAAGGCGGCGGGCCTCGTCGTCGGTATCGGGGTGGGCATCGCCATCAAGCGTCCAGGCGATCTCGTAAAGCGTTAGGTTCGAGAACCAGGTGCCCGATGCGCGTTCTACGGTCAGCGTGGTGCCGTCGACCGGATTGAAGCGCTCGGCGGCCCACTGCGCGACATGCGTGCTGGCCCATTCGGTTTGAAGCAGGAGCACAATGCCAAGCAGCCCCCCTAGCACAAGCATAAGGGTGCCCAACACCGCGTTGCGAAAGCGGCGCCCCCAACGGCGGTCGGAGGCGGGCGCCTCGGAAGAAGAATGGTCGTCAGACACAGAGGGTAGGGTCCGCTATGAGTAGGATCACGGTATCATATGCGACACACGCGCAAAGGCTTCGTGGGGAGTTAGGACCGAGGCTCTCTCAGGTCCTAAAACGTTCGTCCGATGCCCATATGGAGACGAAATTGCCGGGTGAACGACGTGGGGGCGTCGGTGGGGGAGCGGCCCTCGCGCAAGGCCTGTCGGATGTCGTCGGGCGCGCGCACATCGAGCGGGTCGGGATTAAGAGGGATTGCAATATCCAGACGGACAAAGCCAAAGGGCGTTTGGTACCGAATGCCTGCTCCCGTGCCAATGCGTACTTGATCGGATGAGGTGGCAAAGCGTTCGGAGTCTTCTCCTGATCGGGCGGGTACGAGGGAGAAGGCGTCGGTGCCTAGCCATCCGGCATCCAGAAAAACGGCAGTACGCCAGTCGCTGCCCAGTCCCGGAAAGGGAAGCCGCAGCTCGGAGTTAATGAGCAGCTTTGTGGTACCGCCTGTAGGGGCAAGCAATGAGGGAATGTCTTCAACATCGGTTGTGTTGATGAACTTGCTTCCGGCCTGATTGATGGGCCAGCCACGCAAATCGGTGCCTCCGCCGGTGTAGAAGAGCACATTGTCAAAGCGATTGCGAAACACAGTGTTGCGCAAGGACGGCTCAGTCTGTAACGCCTCGCGACTGTCACCAAAAGGCATCACGCGTCCGGCAAATGCACGAGCAGCCAAATCGATGCTGCTGCCGATGGGTTGGTAGCCGCTCACCTCCAGCGAGAGCTTGGTGTACTGCATGCCTGATGGGATCAGCGCCCCGGCCATTTCAATGGTAGGACGGACTAAAAACCCCCGGGTCGGCGAGATGTAATCGTCGGTGCGGCCAAACGTGCCGGAGAGCGTGAATACGCTGCGGTTAAACGCGCCGGTGCCCACATCTTCTACCGGAGCATCGGGATCCACAATGATGCCGGTTTGCAGTTCGTCGGGAATAAACTGGCGGCGGCGCTGCAAGGAGTGCCGCAAACTGATGGAGCGAAACGGCAGAAACTCGTATGTTAGCGTAGTGCTGAATCCGTACGTCCCCTCGTTAATGCCCAGGCGTCCGCTTTGCACACCCGGCAGGCGCGGGTTGCGGCGTATTTCGCCAAACGGTTCTAGCGTGACGCTCAGGTCGGGCGTAAACACGTAGGGCTGTCGAATGAGCACACTTCCTCGGAAGCGCCGTTCATTCAGAATGTTACCGGCGGTCCCCGCAAGGAAGGCGGGCAGAAAGTTGGCGTCATCGGGGAAGCCGGTTTCAGCAACGGCCCGTGCAGAAAACGAACGCGCATTGCCAAAGAAGTTACGGTGGCTCCAGCGTCCTTCGGCCGTAATTCCTACGTTGGTGCCATAGCCCGCTTCGCCTGATAGCGTGCGCAGGTTCGACTCGCGTACGCGGTAGCGCACGTTCACCACCGTGTCGCGGGGCTGTTCAGGAACATCGGCCAGCGCTACGCGGAACAGATTCAGGTTGAAGAGCTTGCGTTGGCCTTCCGAAAGCTTATCGGCTGAAAACAGATCGCCTTCGCGTAGGGGCAAGCTGCGTTCAATGATACGACGCTCCACCGATTCATTGCCACTGATTTCAATTTCTCCGACACGCGCTTGCGGACCAGGGTCAACGAAAAACCGGATGTCGGCCGTACGCGCCTCTAGGTCGGTGTCCACCTCGGAGCCCACCCGCAAGAACGCGTAGCCCTGGTTACGCAGCCACCGGGCAACGTCGTCCTCGATGCGTTGGCGGTTGAACTCGGTGTATCGCGAGCCAATTTCAAAATCGGTGTCGTCGCGGAATTCGGCCCACTGATCGCGCATGTCGTCTTCGAATGCAGTAATAGCATATCGCGAGCCATCCTCATTCAGAAAGAGCGCATCTTGAATGATGAGCGGTTGGCCTTCACGAATGGTGATGATCAGACGAATGGTGTTAG
This sequence comes from Natronotalea proteinilytica, assembly GCF_055379935.1. NCBI lineage: Bacteria > Pseudomonadati > Rhodothermota > Rhodothermia > Rhodothermales > Salisaetaceae > Natronotalea > Natronotalea proteinilytica. Next base: position 1,828,864 of record NZ_AP043947.1, read on the forward strand.
ACGCCGCGTTAAATTGCGTGGCTGGATAGTCGATTTGCGGTTCAGGAAATCCGTTATCCCGGTAGAACTTGCGGAGGCGCGCAATATCGCGCTGAAAGAGGATGGGGTCGAAAAAGCGTGGGGTGGGCTCCATCAACGGCAGACGTCGTTGCAGGCGATCCCATCCGGTGGGCGCCCGGGTGGCCATGCGCTGTTGCAGACGGTCGGGCGAAAAGCTTTCCGAATCCACAAACCGGAAGCTGATGCTCCGCACCTCGGTGTCGCTATTGACCAGAGACAATGGGTCTTGGGCTTGTGCAGGAAGCGCGCTACCTACTGAAATGACTCCCAGGAAGCAGGTGCCCAGTAGAGCCGTGCCCGCGTAGCGCATCAATAATGAGAAAAGCATAAGTACAGCAAAACCAAAAAATGCAACAGAGGGCCCGGGCGTTCTTTGTTATTCGCAACGGCTTGCACCGCATCATTATTCCAAAACAGAGGCCGGCACTACTTTTCTATGGCCCATCTGATATGGTTCTATCGTCGTCCACATCATTTGCTAGGTAGCTCAAAAGAAATATATTTACACCTTGTCATCGCGAGGAAGGAGCCTGCGACTGACGCGGCGCTCCTCGCAATGACATAATCAAAGATACTTTTGTGGGTCTACTTAGTCTGTAGGAGTGGGCGTAGGCGTGGGCGAGCGTGGGCGTGCCCGGCCCGACATAACGTGGCGGTGCTCATGTAAGGAAGCGACCACAGCGCCAACCATCAAGATGATACCCGAAAAATAGACCCAGAACACAAAGGCGACCAGCAAGCCAAACGTATTTCCGAGAGCAAAAAGGCTTTCATCGGGATTGATATATCGCTCAAAACGGCCTACGTACGTAGCATAGTAGGTAAACGCGTACTTGGTGACCTCCCAAAGTACCGCAGCCAGTGCAGCTCCAATAAGGGCGCTCCGTTTGCGCGGATGCGGCATAGGTACAAAATAGTAGAGATGAAAGAACATCGCCATCGTAATGAGCAGCGGAAGTGTCCAGGCAAGCAGCCCAGCCCCCATGCGAAGCAGTTGATGGAGCCACGATGCATCTAGCCCCCAGCCAATGAGGGTGGCTCCACTAATTTGCGTAGTAGCAATGAAGGAGAGCAGAATGGTTGCTAGAAATAGCAGCCCCACCTGTACGACCATGCGAATGTCGAACAGGTATCCTTGAAACAACGACCGTCCGGTATGCCAATCTTGCGCAAAAGCGTTCCGTACCGCAATGCGCAAGGTGATGAACAAAGAAAACACGGATAGAAAGAGCCCCACGCCGCCAATACCAATGACCGCCCCACTTGCATCCTGCAGTTGGTGAATCAGTGCAATGATTTGGTCTTCCTGGCCTTCAGGCACCAATTCACGAATGATGCGCGCTACGGCATCAAAAGAAGCATCGCCTCGCAGCACGCGGCCCAACAAACCAATCGCCAAAATGAAGATGGGAACCACGCTGATAAGCACCTTAAACGCAATAGCTTGTGCCCACAGAAATAGGTCTTTTTTCTGGAGCTCCTGCACAAGCCCGTAGACATAGTACAGCGCAATGGCTTGAAACGCGGCGCGGCGTTGCGAAGAGGCGCTGGCGGTAGCTGCTTCGTGAGCCGCATCGGCTCGTAAGGTGGCCGGATCAGGGGCGCGGAGCGGGGCCGCTTTGCGAACGGCATCGTTGATGCGCGATTCGGACGTAGGGTCAGCATTTTCGGAAGGCTCTGCCCCAGAATCAGCCGGTGAGGGTTCAGGCGATGCTTCAGACGGCGGTTCGGAAGGCGGATCTGGGGCTGATGCGCCGTTGGAATGTGGAGAAGAGGGGGACGTCATACAATAAAGGCCAGGCGTTCAATCAAGGCATCCGGTGATTAGCAGAACCGGGACCGTCATAAACTCGTGGAGCAATGCAGGGTTCGGAGGCCGTGATTGTCAATCCTAAACGTGGTGGTGTGGAGCGACTTCGTGCTAAAGTAGCCACTGCACATTTTCCTCCATTCTGTGCGCCTGACTGTGGCGGAGACCTGCCTTTCAACATGCAAGGTCTCGAGGCTTCACAGCGTGCTGTAGTACGTGTTTAGCGACTTGCTCTCAAGTCGCCGGGGACGCAAGCAGTCCCTGGCTACGGATTTGACTTACATCGTTCCGTTCTGTAGCCCGGAATCAGGAGCGAAGCGGATATCCCGGGCGGAAATCATCTATAGCCATGGTGGGATTTAACCGTGGCGTTTTGTACCTTTCAGCATATCCATATTCTGTACACCAACCTACCTGTTGTATGATGCCTGCTACCTGTACCCGTCTGTCCTCCTTCGGGCTTGCGCTCGCACTGCTGATAGCCGGACTCGGCTACACCTCGCCCAGTGCGCATGCACAGTCCGAAACCGATCTTACCGAGGCCTACGAACGCGCCGAGGCGTTGCTAAGCTGGAACCTACAAGACAAGGTATACCGCAGCAGCGTATCGCCCAACTGGTACACCGATGACCATTTCTGGTACCGGATCGATACGCCCGAAGGCCATGAATTTGTTCGTGTAGATGCAGCGGCTGCCGAACGCGCGCCCGCCTTCGACCATGAGGCGCTGGCTGATGCCATAGGCGAAGCCCATGACGACCTCGACGACGTCGATCGCTACGATTTACCGTTTACGTCCTTCGAGTATGCCGACGACGAATCGGCGATCACGTTCACTCACGATGAAAAGCGCTGGCAGTGCGACATAGACGCCTACTCCTGCGTCATTGAGGGCGACGACTACACCGCCGACCTGCCTTCGCATATCACCTCACCCGATGGCAACCGTGCTGCCTATATCAAGGACCATAACCTGTGGATGCGAGATCTGAACACAGGAGAAGACACACAGCTCACCGACGATGGCGCCGAGCACTACGGCTACGCCGCCGACTCGCAAGGCTGGCGCAGTTCCGACATGCCCATCCTGAAGTGGTCGCCCGATGGGTCGCGCATTGCTACCTACCGCCTCGATGAGCGGAGCACCCCCCACATGCATCTGCTGCGCATGGAGACAGGGCGCCCCGAGCTTGAATCGCGTCCCTATGCGATTCCCGGCGACCCCGACGATGTGGTGCCCATGCACGAACGCGTCGTTATTGACGTGGAAGATCCCGGTGTGGTTGCCCTCGATATGGAACCCGATCACCAGCGCACATCCAGCTGCTGCGGGCTGTCTCGGGCTGGCGAGCTGGCTGATGTCGAGTGGAGCGACGACAGCGAAACACTGGCCGTTGTCTCCACCTCGCGCGACTATAACACGGTAACCCTCCGCCTGGCCGATGCCGAAACCGGTGCGGTGGAAACCATCTACAGCGAGACCGATGAACCGTTCTTTGAGTCCAACCTGCAGTCACGCGGCGTCCCCAACTGGCGCGTGCTCCACGACCACGATGCATTCATCTGGTTTACCCGTAGCGACGGATGGGGGCACCTCTACCTGCACGATCTGGAAAGCGGCGAGCAAATCGCACGGCTCACCGAAGGCGACTGGAACGTGATGGATGTGCTGCATGTGGACGAAGACGACGAAACGTTGCTGTTCTCCGCGGTAGGCCGCGAAGCTGACCGCAACCGCTATCACAACCACTTGTATCGGGTAGACTTCGATGGCAACAACATGGAGTTGCTTTCGCCTGAAGCAGCCGATCACAACTTCAGCGTGTCGCCTACCGGAGCCCACATCGTAGATACGTACTCCACGTACGACACACCGCCCGAGTCGGTCTTGCGCGCCTCCAATGGCGATGTAACCATCGAACTCGAATCAGCGGATGTATCCGAGCTCAAGGAAACCGATTGGCAGCCCCCCGAGCACTTCACCGCGATGGGCCGCGATGGCGAAACGGAAGTGCACGGCGCACTTTACAAGCCGTCGGACTTCGACCCCGAGTCGTCCTATCCCATTGTGAACTCGATCTACCCGGGTCCACAGACGGGCAGCATTGGTACACGCAGCTTCACCACGAACCGACGCGGACAGGCGCATGCGCTGGCCGAACTCGGATTTATTGTCGTGCAGATTGATGCGACCGGCACCCCGCTCCGCTCAAAAGACTTCCACACCAAGTGGTACGGCGACATGGCCGATAACGGCCTGCCCGACCAGCGTGCGGCCATGGAGGAGCTGGCCGAGCGCTACGATTGGATCGACCTTGATCGCGTGGGCATGTATGGCCACTCGGGCGGCGGTTTTGCGACCGCAGCAGCGCTGTTCGATCACGGCGACTTCTTCCATGTAGGCGTGTCTGGAGCTGGAAACCACGACAACCGTGGCTACACGTTCTACTGGGGCGAGAAGTACCAGGGGCTGCTCGATGAAGATGAAACCGAGGACGGCGATACGTACACCAACCAGGCCAACCAATTGCGTGCGAACAACCTGGAGGGCGATCTGCTCATCACGTATGGTACGATGGACGATAACGTGCACCCCAACATGACACTGCAGGTCGTGGATGCGCTCATTGAACACAACAAAGATTTCGACCTGATTGTGATGCCTAACCGCAATCACGGATACGCGAATGAGCCGTATATCCTGCGCCGTACGTGGGACTACTTTGTAGAGCACCTGCTTGGTGAAACGCCACCTACGGAGTACACCATTGAGCGATAGCTCACGTACTACTGTGTCACACCTGAATGTTAGGGAACGGAGACCATGCCAAACTCTGCCCCCCAAAATCTGTCATTATGAGCGCAGCCGAACTATCTCCGCGAGGTTTAGCGGCTACTGGTGATTCAACGGCCCTGTCCAGTTCGTGGGAGATCTCTCGATAGACGGAGCCGCTCCGCTCAAGATGACATCATTAAAACGGGGCGTGCTGCACCCCAAAGACTGACCTGTGACACAACAGTACGCGCATTCTACGTTCTCATAAGGGCGGCCTGACCTTCAGGTCGCCCTTTTTTGCTGGAATACGTTGGTTACAATTAAAGAGGGTGTCCTCATCGAGATGACCGAGCATGGGCAGTGCGCCGATGTCGCCACGTCATGACGGCCAGTGCGGTCATCAGGCCGAGTAGGTTGGCAACCACGTCGAACACATCGCCGTGGCGGCTTTCCAGAAAGGCATACTGAATGAGTTCGGTGCCTACAGCCAGTCCTGCACCAACGGTTAGCACGGCGCCAAACCGTGCGCGAAACGACCATTGCACCCACGAAAGGCGACGCGCCGAGAGGGCCTCCATCCAGAGCGTGCCAAATCCCGCGAACATCACGAAGTGAACGATTTTATCGAAGCCAATGACCGATGGCGTGTCGGGAACGGAATCGCCGGGCAGGGTAACGGCTACCAGGATACCGAGCGTCCACAAAACGGCAGCGGCTTGGAGCCAGCGAGGGGGAAGGCGATCTATCATACAACCGTAGGTAACAAATCGATCAGGTCGAGCGGAGAGAGTGTGCGTGCATCGTGGGTGTCGGCGTAGCGGTCAGCGGCGCGCCCGCCCCAGTGTAGGGCTGCGGCGGCGGCATCGAGTGGGGGTGTGCCCTGCGCGGCCAGCCCTGCGCACAATCCAGCCAGCACATCGCCCGTTCCCGCCACAGCCAACGCCGGCCCACCCGTACGTCCAACGTAGGTGTTCCCCGTCGGATCGGCGACCACACTGGGATGGCCTTTCAGCAGAAGCGTTGCGTTCCAATCAGCCGCGTACTGCTGGGCAAGAGAGATGCGCCGGTTCCAGTCCAGCGAGTTGGTAGCGGTCAGCCGCCGGAACTCCCCCGCGTGCGGCGTGAGGATCCATCGGCTGCTCGACTGCTTTCGGCAAAGGTCGAGATGATCCGTCAGCGCAGGAAGCGCCCCCGCATCCCATACAATGGGCCCGTTGAACGCCGTTGCTACGCGCCGAACAAGCGTTTGCGTGGCAGCATCGGTTGATAAGCCGGGACCGAGCAGTACGGCACGGGCTTTTTCGAGCAGCGGCTGCAGCACGTTTAAGGCAGAACCGGGTTCGAGAACCGATCCGGTTTCGGGAAGGCCATGCACTGGAAATGCAGGGCTGTGTGTGGCCACCTGGCCTTGAATGGAGGCGGGTACGGCACAGGCAACGTATCCAGCCCCACTTCGGGCAGCAGCACGGGCTGCGAGTATGGGAGCACCGGGATAGGGCGCGCTGCCTCCAATAACGAGCACCATGCCCACGTTGTATTTGTGAGCGGTATGGTCGCGCTGGGGACGTGCGGCCTGCACCAGCGCATCGGTGGTGGCATGGGCACAGCCGGGATTGGTGGCGGCGTCGTGCAGCACGTGCTGAGGGATGCCAATGCGAACCGTCTGTATCTGCCCGGCGTGCGCAGGTCCCTCTGCGAGACGCCCACCCACCTTCTCGGCCCCAAACGCTACGGTAGAATGGGCGCGAACGGTGGGGTCGTGTGACTGTCCGGTATCGCCATGAAGACCCGAGGGGATGTCTAATGCAACGGTTGGCGCTTCAGTTGCATTGAGGCGGCGTATCACAGTGGCTAACGGCTCCCGCGGGGCATCGGACAGACCGGTGCCGAGTAGTGCGTCTACGCACACCTGGGGACGCAGTGTGGTGAGTGGCGGACACGCGTCGGGCGTGGTGACAACGGTGTGGTGAAGGTGATCGGCGTATGTGCTGGCGAGTCGCTGCAGAATCTGAGCGTTGGCTCCGGCGTCTCCTTCGTACTCGGAGAGCGGAATGGACGTGAGCAGATGAACGTGTGCCTCCCGGTCGAGCAGCTCACGCGCCACGACAAGCCCATCGCCCCCATTGTTGCCACTTCCACAGGCGATAACGACACGCATGCCGGAGAGCGGGCCGTAGTTCTGGACGATATGCCGAGTCGCCTGTTGGCCCGCGGTCTCCATAAGCACCTGTCCAGGTACCCCCAGCGTGTTGATGGTGTACGCATCGGCTGTGCGCATGGCATCGGCAGTAAGTAACGGAAGGCCATGCATAGACATAACGGAAACAGTATGTTATTCGTCGGTGAGTTCGATGAGGCGGAGGGTCTCCTCCAGCACGTTGGTCCAGCGGGCGCGTCCCTCAATGGGCTGCTGCGACCATGTGACCAGATCGGCGGGTGCGTACGGGGCAATTTGGCCGGGCGACCAGTAGCCGGTATTGTCGCGATCGAGCAGCACGCGAAAGCGGAACTGGCCTTCGGGAATGCGCTCTACGCGAAAGAGCCCCGGGGCATCGGCCTCTACATGACGAGTGGGCCAGTTGTCGTTTGATTCGTCATGGATTTCTACGCGGAGAACACCGGGCACGGCCATTGCAAGGGTGTCGGCATCTATGTCAGGCACGGCACCTACATCCATTGACGGCGGCCCGGCAGGAGGCGCAGGCCACAAGCTGTCGGGCACAGTAATGCCGAATGAAATGGGGAGTCCCAGATCGGTGCCGTCGTCAGGATCCCGCTCGGGCCAGGGGCGAACGTCGTACGCGAGGGTGGTTTCGAGTTCGCCCAGATCGTCAACGGTAAGCCGGTGAAAGCGCTGGGTGAACACGGTGTCTTCTTCGGCCACCGCCTCGCCATCTACCGCGAAATCAAGCGGCATGTCGACATCAAGGGGCGGATCCGTTTCGAGACGGTACTGCAGCCCGTCTTCGGAGGTAGGGGTGAGTGTGCGTGACTGGCCAAGCGTGTCGGTGGCGGTGATTGTCTCGTTCCATGCCTCGTCGGCAAGGGGGAGCGTAACGCGCAGGGCGGGCGCCTCATCTTCGAGAAGCGGAATGCTATCGTCGGCTTCGGAGCGTTCGGGGCGAAACCCGATCCACTCGGGCTCGGCCTCATCCTCACGGGTGGAGGGGGTGAAGCTGAATGTCGTATCTGGTACGGGGCGGCCCTGGGCATCGGCAAGGGCATTCGGCGGCACGGAAAGCCGATGGACGCGTTCGGTGAGTGGCTGGTTGGTCGCTACGCCTACTTCGAAGGGCGTTTCATCAGACCGGTATACGCTGCCCAAAGAAATGGTGTCTTGGGCAACTGAGTCTACCAGCACCCAGTGCGATGCGTCGCGCTCGGTCCATTCCACCGGAACGTTAAACCGCACGTATTGGCGTTGCGTGGTGCGGGGCCGCACGCGCTCGGCACGGGGAGCCGGCTCGGGCTCGTAAAGAAGCCATGGCACAGGCACCGGTTCGGCCTCAGGACGCGCTGTGATGATCGGCACGGGAGGTACGGCAAACGCTTCGTCGGGGTCGGGAAAGCGGTTGCGGTTGACATCGCGCACGCCAATGACGTAATACTGCTCTTCACGGATGTTGCGAAACAGAAACGTTCCGTCGCTTCCAGTTTCCGTGCGGAAGTCAGGCTCCTCGGGGAGCGAATCGGGCGGGGCCTGGGCATCGGGGCCCACAGCATAGGCAAACACGTTGACACCCTCTTCTGGATCGCCCCATTCGGGATCCAGGATTTCGCCTTCGATGCGCCCCTCGTCGATTTCAGGGCCGGTGGAGAAGGCAAAGATCAGGGGTTCGTTGAGGTTCACGTTGCGCACATCGCGCAGATCGGTACCCAGTTCCACGATGTAGGTAGTGCTGTCGGAAAGCGGCTCGGGAAACGAGATGGTGATGCGGCGTCCGCTAAAGTCAAACTCGGGGGGAATCTCTGGCTCCGGCGTCATGGAGAAGGCCCCTGCCATCGTGCCACGCTCGATATACTTATCGAACTCCATCTCGATTTCGATATCGAGCGGCACGTTTACCGAATCGTCGGCGGGCACCAGATGCTCAAGCACGGGCGGAGTGGTGTCTTGGGGGCCGCCGGTGGGCGGTGACGGATTGGCACAGCCCGCAAGTTGCAGAGCGATCAACACAAAGAGCACGCCTATACCGTGGCGTATGTGCATGTCCAAATGAGCCAATCCAACCATGTATCATGCCACCGGTGAACGAGTGTGCGGATCTCCTTGCATTGCCGATGCCTGCATGGTGTTTCCGTCTTGTGCTGCTTCGGGCGATCGTCCGAATGAAGGTGTCGCCTCAAATCTGGTGCTTGAGCGTCTCGACGCGCTGCACGACCTCCTTGCGATCCATTGACCGGTAGGGTTCAGGCAAGAGCGACTTGCTGGTGCATTCCAGCACCGAGGCCAGGGTCTGCATTTCTATTTCTTGCGGATACGTAGGGGGAATGAAGTCCTGAACGGTCGTTTCCAGAATCTCGGAGGTAACCTCGGTCCCCTCGGCAGCAGCCCGAAACGAAGCGCGCGTCATGATGGCCTCCATATCGGCTCCGCTGAAGGTGCGCTCGCCATTCACCAAAATGTCGGGGACCTCTTCGATGTCAAGCTCGACGCCGGTGCGCTTCATCATAATCTGAAGCAACTCCTCGCGGTCTTCGCGCACGTTCGGGTAGAACAGGGCGAGGTGCTCTTCGGCCCGGCCCTGGCGCTTTAGGTCTACGGGCATGAGATCGGGGCGCGCTGTGACGAGAAAAAAGATGACGCGTCCGCGGTGCTTCGGATTGCTCATGAACGACACGATCTGCGCAAACACGCGCTGCGATACGCCCGAGTCGCCCTGTGCGTCGCGATTGCCCAGCGCCGCGTCGGCCTCATCAATCATTACGGCGACGGGCGTCATCGCTTCGAGCAGGTTCAGAATTTTCTCCAGGTTCCCCTCGGTAACGCCCTGCCACTGCGACCGGAAGTTTTTGAGCATCACCATGGGAATGCCAATTTCGCCAGCAAAGGACCGAATGAGGAAGGTCTTTCCGCATCCCACTGGACCACAGATAAGATAACCCATGGGCATGACGTCGGGGCGATTCGCACGCAGCGCTTGGGCAGCCTGACGAAGGTGCGTCTTGGCTTCGCGATGCCCGGCTACGTCATCGAGGGTGAAGTCGGTATCTACAAACTCCAGCATGCCGTACGCCTCGGCCTCGATAAAGTCTTTGCGGAGCTCGGAGAGCCGCTCAAACGTGAGGGGACGGTTGTTTTCGAACACATCCGCCAGGATGGTGCGCAGTTGTGTCAGGTTCAGCCCGGAGGTGGAGTCGGCCAGCGTGTCGAGGGGCATGTCGGCGCGCTCGTTGTAGACCTCGGTACGCTCACCTACATACCACTGGGAGTAGTGCTCGCGCGCATCGGCATCGGGGATGGGGACCTGAATCTCGGCGGTGTGCGGACTCTGCACAAGCTGCTGGTTCAGATCGGTCAGGTTTTCGGTGACGAGGCAAAGGGTAAAGTCGTGATCCAGAAACAGCGGATCGCGGGCCCACCGCTGCAGATAGACCAGCGCCTGCCGGTCTTCTGCGGAGTACATGGCGGCCTCGGCCATGGGCACAATCGTTTCGGCGTAGTCGATGACGCATGCCATGCGCGTTCCGTTTGCCAGGCGCAACCGAAAGTAGTTTTCGAGCAGGGCAAACACGCGACCCGGTTCTTTCGGTAGTTTGTTGCCGTAGCTGGTGCCGTGAAAGCTGTCATACCCAGACACCGCTCGGTCGAAGTCTTTGCGTGAGGCGCGTGTGGGAAAGCGCAGCCCCGAGGAGCGATCGTACTGCACAATTACGTCACGCGCCGCAAAGAGATCATCTGAGAGAAAGTCAGATAGCGGAACGTACGTCGGGGCCTCTGTGACCGGATCGGTCGTGCGAATCAGATCGCGTACATCGCCATGCAGCACGAAGGTGGATACCGACTTGCTCAGGTAGCGTTGTGCCAGTTCATCGGCCCAGGCAGGATAGTGCGTAGTTTCGAAGGAGGTATCAGACATAGAAGCCAGCAGACGTAGCAGAGAAAGAAATCAGAATAGCGAGCACATGGTAAAACCTCACCGCTCCGCGCATCCCCCCAATAAAAGGAGCATGGCGGAGCGGCACGGTCATGCATACAGCAAGCACAGGCGTACGTTAGGCAACTGTGATGCTGTCGTCGAGGTACACATCTTGAAGCGCGTTGACCACCTCAACACCTTCGTTCATCGGACGCTGGAAGGCCTTGCGTCCGGTAATCAGGCCCATGCCGCCGGCGCGCTTGTTGATAACGGCCGTGCGTACGACCTGCGCTTTGTCGTTTTTGCCCGAGCCGCCGCCCGAGTTAATGAGTCCGCAGCGACCCATGTAGCTGTTCATGACCTGGTAGCGGGTCATATCGATGGGATGATCGCCCGAGAGCTTCGAGTAGATGCGCTCGTCGAGCTTCCCGTAGCTGGAGTCGCCCATGTTCAGCGCCCGGTAGCCGCCATTCAGGGTCGGCTGCTTCTGCTTTACGATGTCGGCCTCAATGGTTACACCAATGTGATTGGCCTGCCCGGTAAGATCGGCAGACGCCTCGTAGTTTTTGCCATCGATGGTGAAGTTGCTGTTGCGCACGTAGCACCACAGAATGGTGAACATGCCCAATTCGTGAGCACGCGCAAAGGCGTTCGACACTTCCTCGATCTGACGAGGCGACTCGTCGGACCCAAAGTAGATGGTGGCGCCCACGCCTACACATCCCATATCGAAAGCCGACTCAACGGTTGAGTAGAGCGTCTGGTCGTACGTGTTGGGGTACGAGAGCAGCTCGTTGTGATTGAACTTGAGGATGAACGGAATCTTGTGGGCATACTTGCGGGCCATGCTGCCCAGCACGCCATACGTAGTGGCCACACCATTGCATCCGGCCTCCATGGCCAGCTTGATGATGTTTTCGGGATCAAAGTAGATCGGGTTCGGCGCGAATGAGGCGCCTCCGGAGTGTTCGATGCCCTGATCAACAGGAAGAATCGACAGATACCCGGTACCGCCAAGGCGTCCATGGTCGAAAAGCCCTTGCATGTTGCGCAGCACGCGCGGGTTGCGGTCGGAATCCTTCCACACGCGATCCACAAAGTCGCCTCCGGGTAGATGGAGTTGATCTTTGTCGATCATACATTCGTGCGTGAGCAGGTCGTCGGCTTCATCGCCAAGAAGCGATGCGATGTCAGTGGTTGGGGTAGCAGCCATAGTCAAAGAAGATGCTCTTGAAGTAAACGAGAGTGAAAAGGAGCCGTGCGCATAGCCAACTCGAAGCAGATGAGTTGTACACGCATCGCTAAGATACAAGCCAGAACGGGCGCTGTCCACCCCTTAGGCGATGAAGATATGCAGGTTTGGAGGAGATGTGACGCATCGATACGCCGAAACCACGTTTGGGCCAGGCCGCTATGGTAGGTAAATCGGCAAAAATACGTTTACACCTTGTCATCGCGAAGAGGGAGCCTGCGACCGACGTGGCGCTGTGAGCGCTAGCGAACGAGTACTCCTGGGGTGCGATCTCATGCCGTTGATTGGGCCGTTGGCAGTTGGCGTGATGGCATGAGATTGCGTCGCTGCGCTCGCAATGACAAGGGTGTGGGTTTTTCTCGGTACGTTAGGTTGCACATGCGTCCCCGAAGATTGACCTGTGACACAGCACTACGCTTCCCGGTCGGAGGCATATTCCTCGGGATATTTTTCGGAGGGATGCCGACGGTGGCGTTGCGCATACAGGTCTTCGCCGTCATCGACCCGACGGGCGGCATAGAGCAAGACATAGATGGCGACACCCGTGCAGAACATAGTAAACGCGATGATGCCGGGCCAATACGGCGCTTCGTACCCCAGCATGGAGGCCTGCACTTCAGGATGCTGAATCGCTTTGTCGATAAGCCAGATGAGGATGCCCCCGCCCAGCAGTGCAAAAACAAGGGCACCGAGACGAAGAAAGCGAGCGGGATTCATGACTGAATGAGCGATGTTGTACGGATCGGGCGAACAGGTAGGTCGGCATCAAGCAGAAAGGACTTCGCCTCTTCAACGCTGTACTCACGAAAGTGGAAGATGGAAGCAGCCAGTACAGCATCGGCGTTGCCCTCGCGTAGACCGTCGCGTAGGTGCTCGAGCGACCCGGCCCCTCCAGACGCAATCACGGGGATGCGCACGCGCTCGCTGATCGCACGCAGCAACTCGTTGTCGTAGCCCGACTTGGTGCCGTCACGATCCATCGACGTAACAAGCAACTCGCCGGCCCCACGTCGTTCAGCCTCCTCGGCCCACTCTAGCGCGTCGAGCCCAGTGGGCTTGCGTCCACCGTGTACGAACACCTCCCAGCCGTCGCCCTCCTCGCGGCGCCGGGCATCAATGGCTACGACGATGCACTGCGATCCAAAGGCTTCAGCCCCCTCGGTGATTATTTCCGGATTCTTGACAGCCGCTGAATTGATCGCGGTCTTGTCGGCACCTGCATGCAGCATCGCGCGCATGTCTTCAACGGTACGAATGCCACCGCCCACGGTAAGCGGAATGAAGACCTCGTCGGCGGTGCGGCGCACCACATCGTGCATGATGGCCCGGTCTTCGTGCGTGGCAGTGATGTCGAGAAACACGAGTTCGTCGGCCCCGGCTTCGTTGTAGAAACGGGCCTGCTCGACCGGGTCGCCGGCATCGACCAGATCCACGAAGTTCACGCCTTTCACGACACGGCCTTCGTCAACGTCGAGACAGGGGATGATGCGTTTGGCTAAGGGCATGGGTTGTTAAGGGTGTAGGGGTGTTAGGGATGGAAGGGTGGAGGAGAAGAGACGAACGTGGGGGCTATCGCAGAACCGAGGGGTCGTGCAGGGGGGCAGTCGAGAAGGTGTCGAGGTCAATGTCGTCCTTCTGGTTCCAGCTCCAGAATTGCTGACACGGAAAGACGTTCTCGTACAGGGCTTTGCCCACGATCACCGAATCGACGCCGTAGCGCGCCAGCGTCTGGATGCCCAGCAGGTCGCGATGTTGCCCCACTCCACCGGATGCCGTAATCTTGGTGGTCGATAGCGCACTGCCCATCGCACGGTATGCGCCGAGATTCGGGCCCTCCATCGTGCCATCGCGGCTGATGTCGGTGTACACGATGCGCTGCACGCCGCGGTCTTGCATGTCAAGCGCCAGCTCCACCGCATCCACGCCCGAGCCTTCGGTCCAGCCCTGCACGCGCGCCTCGCCGTCGCGGGCGTCGATACCCACAACGATGCGGCGCGGCCCAAACCGCTCAATCGCTTCGCTGATCATCGGCGGGTTGCGCACCGCTGCGGTGCCAATAATCACGCGGTAGACGCCCATCTCCAGCGCAGCGGCAATATCGTCGAGCGAACGGATGCCGCCGCCCATCTGCACGGGAATATCCAGGGCTTCGGTGATGCCCCGAATGGCCGCGCGGTTGGGACTATCGTCGCCGCGTGCCGCATCCAGATCAACCACATGCAGCACCCGCGCATTCTGCACGCGCCATAGCTTCGCCATCTTGACGGGATCGTCGAAGTAGACGGTTTCTTCGTCGTACGATCCTTGATGGAGGCGGACACAGCGTCCGCCGCGTAGGTCGATAGCTGGAATCACGAGGGCCATAAACGGGGTGGGGGTCGGTAGGGGAACGACTGCGGGGTGTGGATACGGTTGAATCAACCAAGGGCGGCAAAGTTTTTGAGCAGCTGCAACCCCACCGCGTGGCTTTTCTCGGGGTGGAACTGCACGCCAAACACATTGTCGCGCTGTACGATTGCCGGAAACGCATGATCGTACGTGGCCGATGCGAGCACGTCGGCATCGTGCTGGGCCTGAGCATGGTAGGAATGCACAAAGTAGACGTAATCGCCGGGCTCAATGTCGGCCAGGAGCGGCGAATCGCGATGCACGTCGAGCGTATTCCAGCCCATGTGCGGCACCTTGCGAGTCGGCATATCGGCAGTAGCGTTGTTGGCGTCGTTGAAATGGACCACGCTACCGGGTAAAATGCCAAGCCCTTCATAGGTGCCGCGTTCGTGGCCTTCGCTGAAGAGCATCTGCATCCCTACGCACACGCCCAGAAAGGGGGTACCCTGCGTCACCACTTCGTGCACCACAGGGGTCAGTTCACGGGCAGCCACCTCGGTCATGCAGGCCCCAAACGCCCCCACGCCCGGCAGCACCACACGGTCAGCCTGTAAAATGGTGTCGGCATCGTCGGTGCGCACTACGTCGGTGCCAACCGCCTCGAAAGCTTTTTCAATGGAGCGCAGGTTGCCGATGCCGTAGTCGATGATGGTGGTCATAGAGAAAAGAGCAAGAACCAGTAAATCAGAGGGATGCGAAGCGACAAACGGGATCCGGAGTTACTCGTCGGATTCGTTCAGTTCGCGAGAGCGTCGGGTGGCCGTATCCACCGCATTGATGAGCATGGTGCGCAGTCCGTGGGCCTCCAGCTCAGAAACGGCAGCGATGGCCGTACCGCCGGGGGTGGTCACACCATCGCGCAGGATGGCCGGGTGCTCGCCGGAGTCGCGCGCCAGCTTGGCGGCGCCGTACACGGTTTGCTTGGCCAGACGCGCTGCGGTGGTGCGGGGCAGCCCCTGACGCACGCCGGCATCGATCAGCGCTTCGATGAACATAAACACGTAAGCGGGGCCGCTTCCAGAGAGACCCGTTACGGCGTCCATCTGCGACTCGCTCACCACCTCAGCCGTACCCACCGCCTCAAACATCGCGGTAGCCAGCTCCAGGTGCGTCTCGTTGGCGGTCGAGCCGGCGGCCAAGGCCGTAGCGCCTGCATCGACCAGCGCGGGCGTGTTGGGCATCGCCCGTACAATCGGGTTGGCGCTGTCGAGCTCGCGGGCCAGCGTGGTGCTGTGGATACCCGCCAGCACGGAAATCACCAGTGCGTCGTTGTTGAGCACTGGCCGAATGGCGTTGAACAGATCGGTTCGCTGGTAGGGTTTACAGGCAATGAGCACGAGAGTAGCGTCTTCCACCGCTGCAGCGTTATCAGCAGTCACACGGATGTCCGGAAACGTCCCACGCAGATCGGACTGTCCGGCCTCGGAGCGACGCGTGGCGATGATGCGCTCGGGCGGCAACAGATCGCCAACGAGTCCGCCAATTAGAGCCTGTCCGATGCTTCCGGCACCGAGAATTGCGAGCGTATGAGTATCAAACATAGAAAAACCGATGGGTAGAAGAAGCAGTCAAGAAAGAGAAGGCAGACCCGTTTATATCGTGCCCTTAGTGGAGAGCACATGGTCGCGGGTTACATCGCGGTGGACGGCGGCGCGGAGGGCGCGGGCTCCGGCTTTGAACAGCGCTTCTACCTTGTGGTGTGTGTTGGATCCGTAGAGGACCGTGAAGTGCCAGTTGCAGCGCAGATGCTCGGCAAACGAATACCAGAAATGCGGGACCATCTCGGTAGCCAGCTTGCCTACGGTGGGACGACCAAAGTCGGCATCCACCTGACAATAAAAGCGCCCCGACAAGTCAATTACGCTTCGTGCCAGCGTTTCATCCATCGGCACGTACGCGTGTCCGTAGCGGGCAATCTGCGTTTTGTCGCCCAGTGCGTTGTGGAATGCCTGCCCGAGCGCAATCGCCACATCTTCGGTGGTGTGGTGGTCGTCTACGTGCAAGTCGCCATCGCACGTCACCTCCATCGAGAACCCGCCGTGGCGCGCAAACAGGTCGAGCATGTGGTCGAGAAAGCCAATCCCCGTGTCATTCGCGTACGAGACCAGCTCAGGGTCCAGGTTTACGGAGACGGAGATGTCGGTTTCGTTGGTGCTACGAGAAACGGAGGCCGTACGGGTGGGCAAGTCGGTGGGCATATGCAGTTATTTCGGCAGGATATCAGTGCAGGCAATGACAGCATCAGCAAACGGCACGGACAGGCGTTCGTTGCGTGGCACGGTGTGTTTCGCGGTATAATCGCCGTCGCTGGGATGGGTGTACACCTCAACGCAGGCCGACGGCAGGTTCACGATCCAGTACGTGGGGATACCATGCTGGGCATAGAGACGCCGTTTCGTGTCCTGGTCGAACGCAAGCGACGTATCGGCGACTTCTACCACGAGTGTAGCTGTCTCAGGGTGCACGTCGAGGAAGTCTTCATTTGACCCAGGTACAACCATCACGTCAGGCTCCGGCTCCGAAGCGGTGCCCAAAGCAAGTGGCACCTGACTGCGCACATGATGCGAGTCTGGACACATCCCAACCAGCGTGGTCAGAAGACAGGTTGTTACGGCAGCATGGCGACTGTTTTGTGGACCCATAGGTACGATTTGTCCATCGATCAGCTCAACCCGATCGCTAGGCCCAAGCACGCCTGTCTCCACCATACGCTCATACTGCGCACGGCTAAAACGGTAGCCGTGTGACAGGGGCGTGCGGTCTGACCCTTGGATTTGTGGGGAAGCAGGGGAAGGCATAGCAGAATTAGCGCGATTGGCGCAACACTTTTCATGCACGGCTCACGGCAACGAACTGCACGAGCCCATTCCGGTTTTTATACTGTATGCAGTATTGATAACCGCCCCAATTGTTCGACCTCCGCGTTCTTACCCCCCTATGGCTACCTACAGCGAAGCAGATTTTGAAACCAGCCGATTTGATTACGGAGAACGGGTGCGCATTCTTCTGAGGCATCCTAAGCACGGCGGCGTGTTTGGCATTGCCGAGGGCACCTGCGCAGCCCGCGAGGTGGATGTCGAGTTTGAAGCCCCCGATGGCACGATGCGCCGCAAAACGCTGGTGTGGCTGAAGGACATCGAAGGCTACGAGAAGCCGCACGACAACATCCCCGACGAGACCAAGGAGGTAAAAGAAGCCTGGTTTGCTGAAGAGGCCCTTCGCAAGCTCGAAGGCGATATGCTCGACGGCGTCAGCTTTAACTAACGGCTCCCACCCCGTCGCCGCGCCGATACGCCTTCGCATCCCCTATACACCCTGTTCTTTTCCCCACCCCACCGCACATGTCTGATCCGAACACGCGTCTTACCGTCACCGCCGCGCTGCCCTACGCCAACGGTCCGCTTCACATCGGCCATCTGGCTGGCGCCTACCTGCCCGCCGATCTGTACGTGCGCTACCAGCGCCTCACTGGGCGCGATGTAGCCTTTGTGTGCGGCTCCGACGAAATGGGCGTGGCCATCCTGATGCGCGCCCTCCGCGAAGACCGCACGCCGCAAGACATTGTGGATACGTACCATCCGCTCATTGAGGAGAGCTTCGAGCGGTTCGGGATGAGCTTCGATCATTACGGACGCACCACCGACGACCTGCACGCCGAAACCACGCGTGATTTCTTTCGCACGCTCGACGCAAAAGACGCGTTCGCGCTCAAAACACAGGAGCAGCTCTATGACCCGAAAGCCGAGATGTTTTTGGCCGACCGGTTCGTGGTGGGCACCTGTCCGAAGTGCAGCTACGAAGAGGCGTACGGCGACCAGTGTGAACGATGCGGCGCCACGCTCAGTCCCGATGAACTCATCAACCCGCGTAGCACCCTCACCGATGCCACGCCCGAGCTCCGCGAAACCACGCACTGGTACCTGCCGCTCGACGACATGCAGGACGCTCTCGAAGCCTGGATTGATACGCATCCCGAGTGGAAAAACAATGTGCGCGGACAGGTGAAAAGCTGGCTCAACGATGGACTGCAGCCGCGCGCCATCACTCGCGATGTGCCGTGGGGCGTGCCGGTACCAGCCGATGTAGCCAAGCGCCACGGCATCGAAGCCGACGGCAAGGTCATCTACGTGTGGTTCGACGCCCCGATCGGGTACATCTCCATCACCAAGCGCTGGGCCGAGGAGCAGGGGGATCCGGAGCGCTGGCGCGCCTATTGGCAGGACGACGACACCGAGCTCGTCCACTTTGTGGGCAAAGACAACATCGTCTTTCACTGCCTCATGTTTCCGGCGATGCTGCAGGCGCATGGCGACTATGTCCTGCCTGAGAACGTACCTGCCAACGAGTTCTTAAACCTGGAAGGCAAGAAGCTCTCTACCAGTCGCAACTGGGCGGTGTGGCTGCACGAGTACCTCGACGATTTCGCGGATACGCAGGGCGTCGACATGCTGCGCTATGCGCTGGCCACGACGCTGCCCGAGACCAAAGATGCCGACTTCTCCTGGGATGCCTTCCAGAACCGCGTCAACGGCGAGCTGGCCGACGTGCTGGGCAACTTCGTAAACCGCACGCTCACCTTCGCCGACCGCTACTTCGACGGCGCGGTGCCTCCGCTTGAGGCACCCACCGACACCGATCAGGCGGTGCTCGACACCCTCGCCGATGCGCCCGCTGACATTGCCGAGTCGTACAATGACTTTCGGATGCGTGAGGCCGTCACCAAAACAATGGCCATAGCGCGCCTCGGCAACAAGTACTTCAACGACACCGAGCCCTGGCACACCCGCAAGAGCGATCCGCAGGCCTGCGCCAATACGGTGCATGTGTGCCTGCAGGTGTGTGCGGCCCTCAGCATCTTGATGGATCCGGTGGTGCCGCACGCATCAGCACGCCTCCGCGAGATGCTGAACCTGACGGACGTCCGCACCAGCACGCCTGGCCCCGATGCCTCCGACCGCGGATGGAACGCCGCCGGATCCGCTTTGCTACAGTCCGGACACCCCTTGAACGACCCCGCTATTCTCTTCGACAAATTAGACGACGAACGCATGGACGCGCAACGCGACAAGCTTGGCACCGACGACTCTGACCCTACGCCCGAAGATCAGGGCTACGAATCCCCCAAAGACCCCATCGAGTTTGGCGACTTCATGGATATGGATCTGCGCGTGGGCAAAATCACCCTGGCTGAGCCGGTTGAGGATGCCGACAAGCTGCTTCGCCTGGAGGTGGACCTGGGCTATGAGGAGCGGCAGATTCTGGCAGGTATTGCCCAGCACATGGATCCCGATGCTATTATCGGCAAGCACGTAACTGTGGTCGCCAACCTCGCGCCCAAGACCATGTTTGGCCTCGAAAGCCAGGGCATGGTGCTGATGGGCGAAGACCGCGACGGCAATCTGTCGCTTCTGACGACCGATGCAGAGCCCGGGTCGGTGGTGCGGTAGACCAGGACGCAACCTGTGAGAAAAGAGGGGGATCTCCCCCATAGAAACAAAGCGAGCCCGCTCGTTGCAGAGCAGGCTCGCTTTGTTTGTGAGAAATGCTCCGTGGAAAAAAGACCCACAACGCTTCGCCTAAGATCAAGCTGCCACAGGCTCGCGGTGCGAGATCGTCGTACCCAACACCTCAAGAAAAGCCGCCAACCACTTCGGATGCGCTGGCCAGGCCGGCGCTGTTACAAGCTGCCCATCAACGGTTACCTCATCAGCGGCAATATCGGTGTAGATGCCGCCCGCACGTTCTACTTCAGGCTGACATGCTGGATACGCCGCACACTGTTTACCGTCGATTACGCCTGCTGCCGCGAGCACCTGTGCACCGTGGCAGACCGCTGCGATCGGCTTACCGGCATCATCGAAGTGACGTACCATTGCCAGCACCTCCTCATTGAGACGAATATACTCGGGTGCCCGTCCGCCTGGGATCACCAGCGCGTCGTAGTCTGCTGGATCTACATCGTCAAACGTTGCGTTGAGCGCGAAATTGTGGCCAGGCTTCTCCGTATACGTCTGGTCGCCTTCAAAGTCGTGCACCGCGGTTTTGACGGTGTCCTCTGCAGACTTATCGGGGCAGACAGCGTGTACCGTGTGGCCAACCATCTGAAGCGCTTGAAATGGGACCATCACTTCGTAGTCTTCCACGAAGTCGCCCACGAGCATGAGAATTTTTGCACCTTCCATAGCAATCACCGTTTGTCAAGAAAAAGAGAACCGAATAGGCAAGATGCTTGACGGGCTGATCCAGAATAAAGATCCACGTAGACCTGTTCTGTTGTCAATTATGGATACTGCACGTTCTCACCTGTAGCTCTCACACCGACGCATTATGCTGCGTAATCGCCCAGTGAAAGTCTATCTCGGGGGTGGGTGGATTCAACTGCGGACGGGCTTATCGAATAGGTGTGCTGCTGTTCGTTGACACAACAGGGAGATGCAGTCCTTCGGGCTACCCAACCGTTTTTCCCGGATCGATTTGCATGCGACGAGCACAGTGTGTATTGTCATGGTGAAGTTTATGTATAAGCAGCCGTTGTTGGGATTAACGAGCATGCTTTCGTCTCATCCAAAGCCTGTTTAATGTACCCAACGATAGCGCTCTATATCTCATTTAGCGAATCCTTTCACAGCGAAAAAACGAACGATGCCACGATATCGAACGTCCGTATTTACACTGTGTGCTTTTCTTTTTCTCGGCGCCCTACTGGTCGGCTGCGGCGATACCGACGCCTCCGAGGCGGATTACACCGTTGACGAGGAAGAAGGGCTGACCATCATTACGAACACCGGCGCGCCCGAATGGGATGCCGCCGAAAGTGCTCCGCTGCAATTCGATCATACACAGTCGTTTGGAGCTGAAGAGGAACCTGCTGAAGCTCTGCTGTCTGACGCCTCTGATGTGGCCGTTGACGATGACGGATCGGTATACATTCTCGACCGCCGCGATCATCGGCTGCTTGCTTTTGATGCGGAGGGCACGTTTCTGTGGGAGGCGGGGCGTGAAGGGCAGGGGCCCGGCGAGTTTCAATTTCCAAATGGAATTGGTGTATTGCCCAGTGGCAATCTTCTGATTTTAGATGGAACGGGCCGTCTTGATGAGTGGAGCACCGAGGGCACTCACGAACAGAGTCACACGCCCGAGGACCTGCAGGTACGTATAGGGAGCCTGCTCCACGGATCGGACGATACGGTCGCGATTGTGGGCGTAGATGAGGAGTTTGAGGGCCTTGTGCAGATTCTGAACACCGAGACGTTCGACGTTGTGAAGACTTTTCCAGTTGATCTGGAGATAAACATGGCGCTTGCGTTCATGCCTGTCATGCGCGCGGGCTATGCGAACGGTATTCTGTATCTGGCAAACCGCACTGGATACCAGATCGATGTCTATGATGCAACCTCTGGCGAGCGCATCCAGCAGATAACACAACCCGACGCCGAAGGCATGGTCGGCATGGGAATGGCTCAGATTGATCAGGGGATGCGCTTCTACCCGTTCAGTGCGGTGGGCGCCCCGCTATATCTGTCTGATGGAATCCGCCTCGTACCCACCTTTCAGTCTGAAGGTGTTGACGACCCCAACGAGTGGATCGAGGAACGGCAAGGAGAGATCAGTGATCATGTCGTGCACGATGCGTTTCTTGATGTATACGACGAAGACTATCGATTGCAGGGACGTTTACACTGGAGCGATACTCGAACCCCAGACATCGGCCAGGTCGTTGCCGTGGGCCCCGATGGAGCCTTGTACACGTCCCTTTCGGAGCCGTATCCTCATGTGCGTCGGTATAAGGTGGCGATGGAGTAGGAGCCTGTTAGACATCATTGGATTGCCCGCCCCACAATTCTCGTACATGTAACACGGCGGCATTGGATGTTCTGCAGGCTGTATGGTATGATGATTGTGGACCTATATGGCCCCACTACGCAGCGCGCTTGTGCGCTCAACGCTTTCCTATTTGAACGAAGCAGGCGCATGTCGCTTCTTGAAGCCCGATCGGTTACGGTGATACGCGGCGGACAGTCCATCCTGGATGCCGCCTCGATTCAAGCGCACGCGGGGGAGTGGGTTGGTGTAATTGGCCCCAATGGAAGTGGCAAAACCTCGCTCCTGCGCGTGCTGTCGGGCAGCTGGACGCCCGATGCCGGATCGGTGCACTTCCGTGGCCAGCACCTGAATGGATGGAGCCACCGCGACCGAGCGCGCCACCTGGCGGTGGTAAAACAGGCACCGCATGTGGCGTTCGATTTCACCGTGCGCGAGTTGGTGATGCTGGGCCGAGCCCCCTATCGCGGGTGGATGCAGTCATTCACGGATGAAGACCATGCCCACGTCAATGAAGCCCTCCGCACAATGGATCTGGTGCCGCTGGCACACCGCACAGTACCCTCGCTAAGCGGCGGCGAGCGGCAGCGTACCTTTCTAGCCCAGGCGCTGGTGCAAACCCCAACAGCCTGGCTGCTTGACGAACCCACTGCCCACCTCGACATCCAGTATAAGCTCTCGTTCTTCCAGCATCTTAAAGAGCGCCAGACGGCCTCGGAGACCGTCGTGGCTGTGGTGCACGACCTTGAACACGCCGCCCGGTTTGCCGACCGCCTCGTCCTGCTTCATCAGGGACGCGTAGCTGTGGAAGGGGCCCCCACACAGGTACTTACCCGCAATCATCTGGCCGAGGTATTTGGGGTGGAGGCCACGCCAGCCAACACACCACACGGCTTGCGCCTCCACGTACACGGCCCCGCAGCCCCGGCATCGCTCTAATTACCCCCGCTACTTGACCTCCTTCTGTATGGCTACGATTTACACCCGCACTGGCGACGACGGCACCACAGCCCTGTTTGGCGGCGACCGCGTTGGCAAAGGCCACCCTCGCATTCGCGCATACGGCACCGTTGATGAAGTCAACTCGCTCATCGGCATTGCCCGTGCGCACCTTGCGTCAACCGACGCAACCGAGCCCCTTCGTCCGCTTCTGCAAACCCTGCAAGAGGATCTGTTTATCGTAGGGGCCGACCTGGCCACTCCTGAAAACGCAAAGCCGGTGGTGCCACGCATCGAAGCCTCCCATGTCGAGGCTCTCGAAACCCACATCGACAGACTCGAAGAGGATCTGGAGCCGCTGAAGCACTTTATCCTGCCCGGCGGCTCCCCGGCCGCCGCCGCGCTGCATAATGCACGCACCGTATGCCGTCGCGCCGAGCGCTTGAGCGTAGAGGCCAGCGCGTCGACTCCGCTCAACGAGCAAGCGCTGGTGTATCTAAACCGACTGTCGGATCTGCTCTTTGTAGCTGCCCGCTGGGTGAACCACGTCACCAACACCCCCGAGCACACCTGGATTCCTGAATCGTCGTAGCGACCCGATTCATCTGTTTGCTGTTACCCCCCAACCCCCCCCCACGTATGATGACCTCCAACACGCTTCGCCGTGGCGGCTTGTTCGCCGGCGGCCTTATCGTCCTTGCGCTGGCTGCCACCATTGTACTCTACACCCCTGACGATGGAAGCGCTACCCAACCCCCTGATGCCAACGAACCGTTCACCACAGTCGCCGATGAGGCGCCCGATGCCGAAGCCTCTGAGCCTTCTGTAGATGCGTATGGCATCCCAGAGCGCAACTGGGACATCTCGGAACGCACCATTCGGCGCAACCAAACCTTTGCCCATCTGCTGCAAGACTACGGCCTCTCCTACCAACAAGTCGTTACCGTAGCCCAGCAGGCCGAAGATATCTTTGACGTGCGGCGACTGCGGTCAGGGCGCACGCTACACATTTACAGCGACCCGCAGCGCGAGGAGGCACGCTACGCCGTGTACGAGGCGGGCGCCACGCGCTACGTGGTGTACGACTTGCAAGAGCCCGAGAACTCGTACGTTACCGAGCGCGAGGTAGAGGCTACCTGGAAGCGCGTTTCTGGGCCCATTCACGGGTCCCTCTACAACACCATGGTCGACCAAGGCGCCCACCCGGAGCTCGTAGTTAAGCTTGCCGATGTGTTTGCCTGGCAGATCGACTTCTTCCAGATTCGAGCCGGCGATCGCTTCGAAGTGATCTACGAAGAACGTTCCATCGAAGGTGAACGCATTCGTCCAGGCGATGTCATTGCCGCGCGACTCGTTCATCGCGGCACGCCCTACTACGCCTTCCGCTTTCAGGAGCACGAAGAGGAGCGCGCTGAGTACTACGATGAACATGGCAACAGCTTACGCCGCGAGTTTTTGCGTGCCCCACTCGAATACACGCGCATCAGTTCGGGCTTTACGAACCGACGGTTGCATCCGGTAACCAACGAATACCGAGCGCATCATGGCGTTGATTACGCCGCCCCCACGGGTACGCCCATCCGCGCAATCGGTGACGGCGTGGTCGAGTTTGCCGCACGCAGTGGCGGAAATGGAAACTACGTACGCATCCGCCATAATTCGACCTACACAAGCGGCTACCTTCACATGAGCCGCTTTGCCGACGGCATGCGCCGAGGCAAAGAGGTGGAGCAAGGGGAGGTGATTGGATACGTAGGCGCCACGGGACTGGCGACCGGCCCCCATCTGTGCTTTCGCATTTGGAAACATGGGGATCCGGTCAACCCGCTGGATATCGATTTGCCCCCGGCCTACCCGGTGGGCCCCGAAGTGCGCGATGACTACTTCCGGCTTGTTGATCGTCTGCAACCCGCACTGGAGCATCCGCAACTGGCGGGCGACGTGTCCTCGATTCTTGGACCGATGACGTAATGAGCCACTTTCAGGGCGTATCGGAGTCGATTCACGCACCGGGACCGCTCGTGCTGATCCATGGCGGCGCCTGGGCTATTCCGGATGCCGCCTGCGACGATCATCGCGATGGCCTGCAGGCGGCAGTGCACACGGCGGCTGAACAACTCGCGTCCCCCCATGCGGCGGTCGATACGGCCACCGAGGTGGTGCGCACGCTCGAAGGCCACGGCGCTTTCGATGCCGGGTGCGGCGCAATGCTGAACCGCAATGGACGCGTGCAGCTGGATGCGGGACTCATGGACGGAGCCACCGGGCACTACGGGGGCGTAATGGCGGTGGAGCGCATTGCACATCCGATTTGCACCGCCCGCGCCCTGCTGCATCCAAACACCGCGCAGCGCGATACCTCCGACGACCACGGACAGGCCCGGCTCCTGGCCGGACGCGGCGCCGAGGCGTTTGCTCAGCACATTGGCCAGCCGCTGGTAGAGAACGATACACTGGTCTGTGCCCGCGAGCACGAGCGGTTTGCCCAATACACAGCAAAGCAAGCCATGGGCTCGACGGTCGATTCCTCGGCCTCGTTTCTTCCCCCAGAGGTGCCGTCCGACACCGTGGGGGCAGTGGTGCGCACCGCCAACGGACATCTGTGTGCCGCCACCTCCACCGGGGGCACGCCGTTTAAGTGGCCCGGACGCGTGGGCGATTCGCCGCTGCCTGGAGCCGGGTACTACGCCAACGAAACCGCCGCGGCCTGCGCAACCGGATGGGGCGAAGCCATTGCGGGGCACACCCTATGCGTGCGAGCCGTAGACGCCGTCACGCACGGCGCATCTCCCCAAGCCGCCGCCGAACGCCTGCTGATGTCGATGCAAGCGCGCTACACCCATCCAAACGGCGAGGGCGCCCGGGCCGGGCTGCTCGTTGTTGCTGCCGATGGACCGGCTGCTTATGCATTCACCACGCCGCGTATGGCCCGTGCGCTGTGCACACCCACCGCGCAGGCTACTGCTGTCCGGACAGATGCTTCGCTTCAAGTCTCGTCTTAACACGTCTTTTCGCATGCCGCACTGGGAATCAATCAAACTGTCTGCTGAAGGCCTCGGACAGCAATTTGGGGCGTTGCTCCTGTTTCGCCAGATGAGCTTTACGCTGCACGGCGGCGAATCGGTGGCCATCACCGGAAGCAACGGGTCGGGCAAGTCTACTCTGCTGCGCATCCTGCTCGGGCTGCTCACACCAACCGTAGGGCACGTTTCCATGCAGGTGGAGACGCACTCCATCGAAGGAGCCGACCGTCCACGGCACATTGGACTGGTAGCGCCCTATCTGGGGGTGTACGATGCGCTCAGCGCCCGCGAGAACCTGCAGTTTCTGGCCAAAGCCCGGCGCCTCTCATCAGCGACCTCTCGCATTGATGCGGTGCTCGACCGCGTAGGGCTCGCCTCCCGTGCCGATGACCGCGTGGGGACGTACTCGTCAGGCATGCGACAGCGCGTGAAGTATGCCGCCGCACTGCTCGCACAGCCGCCCGTTCTGCTGCTCGATGAACCCTCGACTAACCTGGATGCCCCCGGGCGCGCCATGGTGAAGGCGGTGCAGCGTGAGCAAGTCGAGCGAGGCGGGCTCCTCGTGGTCGCCACCAACCGCCCCGACGAGACCGAAGGACGCGATCGCATCCTTTCGGTGGAGTCTTTTCGATAGCACCCCTACTTGCGCCCTCGTCGCGACGACCGACGCGGCGCTGTGAGCGCAGCGAACGCGTATCTCATGCCGTTGATTGGGCGGCTCCACCCGACCTGACAGCAATGAGATTGCTTCGCTCCGCTCAAGATGACAACATTAAAACGGGGCGCGTTGCAAACCACACATTGACCTGTGACACGACACGTCAAACCTGAGTAACAGGGGATTTCTCATGTGTTCAAGCACATCCATAAACAAAAAAGCCGCCCCGACAGAGCGTATTGCTCCATCGAGGCGGCATATTGGGTGAGCAAAGGATGCGCTACCTATCGCATCCAATGCAGCCGAATTAGCGCACGACCGTTACGCGTTCGGTTTGCGTTACGCTGCTTCCCTGCAGACGCAGGAAGTACGTGCCGCTAGCCAAACGTGAGGTGTCGAGTGACAGACGGGCCACCTCGCCATCCACCAACTGTCCCTGGTGCAGCGTTTCTACACGCTGTCCGAGGACGTTGTACAGCGCCACCGTCACATCATCGGTGCGATCGAGTTGGACCGTAATGTCCGTGGTGGCCCCGGCAGACACGGGGTGAGGACCAGCCAAGCGCAGCGCTTCACCTTGCTGCACCTCTACCGTGATCGGCTCATGGATTTCTTCGGTCCCATCCAAATCGACCTGGCGGAGGCGGAAGGTATGCGTGCCGGCCTCCAACGCATCGGTGGTAAAGCGGTAGGACTGCGGCTCGTCGGTGGTGCCTTCCCCTTCAACAAAGCCGAGGCTGGAAAAGCTGCTGGATTGCGGCGCCTGGTGCTGAATGTCAAACCCCGCGTTGCTGGTCTCAGAGACCGTCTCCCATTGCAACTGCGCCCGGTCGCCGCTCAGCTGGGCGGTGAATGTGGCGAGTTCAACGGGGAGGACCTGACCTGCATCCAATTCGCCGGGAGTAGCATTGGCTTGATCATCGTTGTATACCCAATTGCCTGGTGTTTCTTGAAATGTCCGAAACCCAGATCCCGCAGTTGGTTGCTCTGTATCATCGATCAATTCGCCATCGTCTTGGTTCTGTGTCCCGCCAGCACGAAGCCGCCATTGCCTCTCAGTGCCTGTACCGACAAATATGCTGCCGCTTCCCCCATTATAATTCACTCCGGGAGGAAGGCTTCCCCACTCATTTTCAAAATCACTCAGTGAAGCTCCCCGAGGCACAATCAATATCCCGTTTGCAGGCACAACTCCTGATCCTTCATCAAGGTTGTCATCGAAATCGAAAACCGTTTCGATACTCCCATCGGCTCGCACTTTAACAATTTTTCCACCTTCTGCACGAAGGTCAATATCAGTGTCAGAGTTATTGTATATTTCAATGTAAGCAGCGCTGAAATCGTTATCAGAGTCAGCAAGCTCACTTATGAAAACATCATCCGGGTCAAAACTTATTTGTCCCTGCACGGCAGCCGGACTCAGGCTCCAGGCCATCAGTCCGAACGTAAGTAGTGCACTTAGTATCAGTTTTCGCATGTAAACCACCTCGTATATAGAGAAAAAGAATCTTGAACGTTTTGCCTGAACAAGTCAGTTGGACACGTTGGACCGGCCAGCGCTTGGTAGCGCATGATCGTGCAGACGTGGCACACACAATTGTTGCTGACTTTTTATTCAGGACTTGACCATAGAATAGCAGCCTCACAGTTATAATGCAAAGAAAAGTCGGCGTGCTCCTCATCCATGATCGTTCCGTAACATGACCAACACGTTGTGCAACACATTGTGGCCCTCGTTCGAAACGCGCGCCGTAGAGGAAGACGAAATCATGGACGATTTTTCGGTCGTAGATGATCGTCTTAAAACAGCCCTGCGCGATATTCGCGTAACCAACTGGCTGTTGGGGGGATACGGCCCCTCTCATCAGGCCATTCAACGTCTCATGGCCCCACACACGGCCTGCCATGTGCTCGACCTGGGCAGCGGCAGTGCCGACTATCCGGCCCACCTCGTGCAGTGGGCCGATGCGCGCGGGCTCACCATCCGCGTGGATGCCCTCGAAGCCAATCCCGTTACTGCCGATCATGCCCGGACTTATCTTGACCAGACCCTGCCTGCGCGGCTCCGTCCACGCGTCACGGTACACACCGCGGATGTGTTCACCTTTGAGCCGCCTGCTGGAACCGCATACGACCTGGCGCACGCAGGACTCTTCCTGCATCACTTCACCCACAACGACATTGTACGCCTGCTCAAGCGCATGCACACTTTATGTCCAAAAGGGCTGGTGATCAATGACCTGCACCGGCATCCGCTGGCCTACTGGAGCATTTACGTGCTGTCCCGAGCGCTGCCCACATCGTCTATGTACCAGCACGATGCCCCGCTTTCGGTACGGCGCGCCTTCACACAGGATGAGTTGATGCATGCCGTTTACGAGGCCGGATACACCGCGGCGCGCATACGCTGGCACTGGGCCTTTCGGTGGGTCGTGCAGGCGCACCCAAGCCAGGATATGGTGTAATGCAACGCTGTGACACACCTGCAAGTTAGGGGAAAGCATGAGCTGTCAACGCTTAAAGTCATCCCGACCAAGGTACTCCCAGCGCCTGCTGAGCCGGGATCTCCCCTGGCAACATAGTTGGATTATTGCCTCCCACCACCTAAACTTTGACCTGTGACAGAGCACTACTGCGTAGGTGTTTAGCGATATGCCACAGATCGCCGGGGACGCAAGCGGTCCCCGGCTATGGGTTTGCTTACATTGCGCCGTTTTGTAGCCCGGGATCAGGAGCGGAGCGCTGGGAGCACGTCGAACCATCTCCGCGAGGTTCAGCAGGCGCTGATCGATCGAGCGGCCCTGCCCAGTTCGTGGGAGATCTTTACTCACTGCGTTCGCCTGTCCCGGACGTGATCCGGGATCTGCTTCGCTCGTGTCAGGACTGCGCGTCTCCTAGGCGGAGCCGCTCCGCTCAAGATGACACCATTAAAACGGGGCGTGTTGCAACCCAAACACTGACCTGTACCCCCCACTACAACCGCACCGCCAGTCCCAGGTGTACGCGCCCATTGGCCGGACCCCCATCATCAGGATTGAGGGCATAGCTGAGGTTCACGCGTCCGAGCCCGGTGCGTAGTTCAGCGCCAAAGCCGCCACTTGGATGATACGATGTGGCCCCGACACGCCCCTCAATTTCGGGACGATCCACCCAGCCGGTCTCCACAAACGCAAACACATACGAGGTGCGGTCCACAAAGAGGCGATATTCGAGCAGCCCACGCCCCACAAACCGTCCGATAAAGCGATCTTCGTCGTAGCCTCGCAGCGAGTCAAAGCCGCCCAGCCGAAACAGATCGCTACTGTCATAGGTGTCGGCTAACAGAAGTCGGATATCACTGCCGCCCACCAGAACCTGGCGTTGCCCCATCGGCCAGAAGACACGGGTTTGCCCCTCTACGCGGAGCCGTTGCTCGCTTTGCCGTGTGCGAGTGGTATCGCCCTCGGTAGTGATGCGCTGAGCGGTGCGCTGCTGACGGCCCTGCTCAATCAACACATCCACGTGCAGTCCGCTCCGTGGATTGCGACGCTGATCCAGCCGTTCCAGCCGTCCGCCTATCCCAAGAAAAGTACTGGTGCTACGCGCCACACGCTGCTCTCCATTCTGCAACCGCTGTCCGCGGGGCCCGGGGCGCGTGACCTCACGGGTGGCCGTTACTCGCATCTGCCATCCACGCGCCAGCCGATACCCGGCCCCAATTCGGTACAGTTGTTCGCTGTAGGTGGAGTCGCGCTGTACGCCCGAGAAGCCCACCCCGGCCTCCAGCGGCCACCCCATAACAAACGGATCGCGTCCCTCCACATCCACCCCACTGGATTGGCCGGGTCGTTGATCCAACATCAGGTCGATCTCGCGTCCGCCGCCAAACACATTCTCAAGCTCCAGCCGTCCGCTCCCAACAAACTCGGTCGATCCCTCTTCGCCCGCAGGCAATAGACCCAGCACCAAGTCGAACACACCGGGGGGCTGCTCTTCAATCGGAATGGTGAGTGTTGCCCCACCGTCTTCGGAGATGCTCAGCGCCGGCTCCCCCACTCGGGTAAAGAGCCCTGTATCTTGCAACGCCTGCTGAATGGCAACCGGATCGTACCCTGGCATGGGGGCGTCGAGGGCCAGCCCCGCCGCCCGAGCAGCATATGCCGGACGCGTACGCTCGGCTCCCTGCAGTTCAACAGCTTCCAGCCACAGCGCCTCCCCTTCGTCCACGGCAAGACGCAGGACGACCTCGTCGTTCGCAGATTCCTGTTCAGCCGGTTCCACCGCCTCCACGGTCACCTGCGCCAGCGGATAGCCTTCGTCGTGATACGTGTTGCGCAGTGCCCAGAGATCGGCCTCCAACTGATCCATGCGAAGCGGCGAGCCCGTGCGGAGCGTCATTTGGCGCCGCAGCCGATCTTCGTCGACTGCTTCGGCGCCTTCCAGTTCAACCGCCGCCAACGTCACTTGCGGACCCGGATCCACGTAGAAGGTGGCGTAGGGCGGCGCTTCGGTATCGTGAACGTGTGCCGAATCAACGGTGGCGTACACATGGCCCTGTTTGTGGAAATGTGATGCGAGTGTCTCTGCAACAGGCTGCAAAGAGTCGGGCGATGAAGGCGCTTCCACCTCGGGCCACGGCTCCGGCTCGCCCTCCACCATGAGCATCCACGACGCTTCGAGTGTATCCGGAGCCGCTGCATCTTGCGCAGCCAACGGAATCGTTGCGAGCGCGGCGCTTGTCAGCAGCAACCCTACGACCACGCCATAGTATAGACGGATGCGAAACCCGCTCACCCACCGCGCTGATATTATGCTGCGTTTTGCCATTGCTGCTGTGTGCTGTGGAGGCCTCCTGTTCTGGAGTAGTGCCTACATGCCCGTCAACCCCGCACCGGTTACGGGTGTTGCATCCACAGATACAATAGAACGCACGGTACAGGCCGGGGCAGTGCTCACCACCACACTACCGGCTACCCTGAACGACTCCGAGGTCGCCGCCTACCGGCTTGTAGAAGGGCCTGCGTTTAGCGGAGTAGCGGGCCGCTCGCTCACCTGGCCCACCCATCATACCAATCCGGGCATGCACCCTATCACGGTGGTGCCTGACGTGCAATCTCCCGCCGACACGCTCGTTGTGGAGGTCACCATCCAATCGAATGATTAACCTGCGCATCCCATGACGCGTTCTACTTTTCTGAAAGGCATTGCTGCCGCCCTCGTAACGCCCACTGTACTGGTCGGATGCCGCAATGGACAGTCGCAATCCGCGGCGGGCATCGCCTCCGATACGCTGCATGTGGATCCGGTAGCCCCCGAGGATCGCGTAACCACCGCTGGCATTCAGGCCGATACACTGCATATTCACCCGCCTGTAGACGAGGTGGGCACGTCGCGCCGTTCGGCGGAAGAATGGCGTGATTTGGTCGGAGATGATGCGTATCACATTCTGTTTGAAGAGGGCACCGAGCCGCGCTACAGTAGTCCGCTGCTCAACGAAGACCGCCGGGGCACATTCATCTGCGCGGCATGCCACCTGCCGCTCTTTCCGTCGACGACGATGTACGAGAGCGCCACCGGCTGGCCCAGCTACTGGGCTCCACTCGACGGACGCCTGGGCACCAAGCGCGACACCAGCGCCGGCATGATCCGCACCGAGTATCACTGCGCGCGCTGCGGCGGCCACCAGGGCCACGTCTTCGAAGACGGCCCCGACCCCACCGGGCTCCGCTACTGCAACAACGGACTGGCCCTCGCTTTCGTCCCCGAAGACGAATCGCTTCCAGAGCTGCGATAGAGAGCGACTCATGTTCAGCGACTTGTCCCCAGCTCTGGGGTTTCCCTAGCCCGGGATCAGAAGCGGAGCGCTGTGAGCGCAGCGAACGAGTGTGCTCCTGGGGTGCAATCTTGTGCTTTCAAAGAGGTGGCACTGCCCAATCGCAAGGCATGAGATCGCCACGTCGGTCGTAGGCTCCCTCCTCGCGATGACAAGGTGTAAACGTATTTTTGCCGACTTACTTAGCCCGCTTTACATCACTCAACAACCTGTCACCCCCCATGCGAAGCCTTCTCCTCACTCTGCTCATTGCAAGCACAGCGCTGCTACTCGGCTGCGCAGATGCCTCTTCTGGATCGAACCAGTCAGGCGATCCCGAGCCGCTCTACGAGCCCGACGTAGACATCAGCGCCCTGGCCGAGCCGGATACGGCAACGTTTGGCGGGGGCTGCTTCTGGTGCATGGAGCCGCCCTACGATGAGGTCGAGGGCGTCGCAGCCACCATCTCCGGCTTCTCAGGCGGACACGTTGAGCACCCGTCCTACGACGATGTCACTGCCGGGGGCACCGGACACATCGAAGTCGTGCAGGTCATCTACGATGCGGAGGTGGTTGGCTACGAGAGGCTGCTGGACATCTACTGGCGCAACATCGATCCGCTGGACGACGGCGGACAGTTCTGCGACCGGGGCGCCATCTATGCGCCGGTGATCTTTGCGCACAACGACACCCAGCGCGATCTGGCGGAGTCCACCAAAGCCGCCATCCAGGAGCGTTTCGATGAGGAGGTGGTCGTACCCGTTGAATCGTTCGACGCGTTCTATCCGGCCGAGGAGTATCACCAGAACTTCTACCAGAAGAACCCCGGCCACTACAACCGCTACCGTCAGGGCTGTGGTCGAGATGCCCGCCTCGACGAGCTCTGGGGGGATGAGGCCCGCGCCGAGCATCTGTCCGCCACGTCGTAGCCCCACCTTCGCTGTTCAACTCCATTGCACATCCCCCAACATTCTGTGTCTGCCTCCGAACTTCCTGAAATCACCGATGCCCACCGTACCCGTTTTCGCGAGGCACTCCTCGACTGGTATCACGAGGTGAAGCGCGAGATGCCGTGGCGCGAGACCGATGATCCGTATCGCATCTGGGTGTCGGAGATCATGCTACAGCAAACTCGCGTCGATCAGGCGGAGCCGTACTATCAGCGATTTACCGAGGCGTTTCCGACCGTACACGACCTGGCCGAGGCCGATCGGGATGCCGTGTTGCAGCAGTGGGAGGGGCTCGGGTACTACTCGCGGGCTCGCTACCTGCACGAGGCTGCACAGACGGTGGTGCGCGAGCACGGCGGCACGGTGCCCGGCACCTACGACGGACTCAAATCGCTGAAGGGCATCGGGCCGTATACTGCAGCGGCGGTGGCGTCGATTGCTTTTGGGAAGGCCCACGGCGTGCTCGACGGCAACGTGATCCGCGTGCTTACGCGCGTCTTTGCGATCGAGGACGACTCCACCCGTAGCGCCACGCGCCGCCGCCTGCAGGCCCTGGCCGATGCGCTCGTCGATCCCGATGACCCGGGCAACGCCAACCAGGCGCTGATGGAACTGGGCGCTACCGTCTGCACGCCGCGCAATCCCGCTTGCGACTCCTGCGTGTTGAAGCCGGTGTGCGAGGCCGCGGAGACGGACACTCCCGAGCACTACCCGGTCACGCCCGAGAGTACGCCGATTCCCCACAAAGACATCGCGGTGGGACTCGTGTTCGACGCTGAGGGACGACTGCTCATCCAACGCCGCCCCGACGATGCCATGCTGGGGGGCTTGTGGGAATTTCCGGGCGGGAAGTGCGAAGAAGACGAATCGCCCGATGCGGCCTGCCGGCGTGAGTTGCAGGAAGAGCTGGGCATCACGGTGGAGACCGACGGCCTCTTCTACACACTGAAGCACGCCTACTCACACTTCAAGATCACGCTGCACGCCTATCCCTGCCGCATCGTAGACGGCACCCCCACCCCCGAGATCGACCAGCCCATGCAGTGGGTGACCGTCGACGAACTGGCGGACTACGCCTTTCCCCGCGCGAACCGCAAGCTTATCGAAGAGCTCAAGCGCCGCGAGTACGCACCGTCGCTGTTTGATTGAGGCGAGGACTAACCCCACGTTCAGCCACCGGTCTATCTCCGCGTGGGCGGAGTCATCTGCGCCACTATGTCGGGGCGCGGCACCGTTGTAGAGTATACAGATCAACCAATCATTGTCAAGATGCCCTAAGCTGCCAGGATGGCACATACCATCCATAGGGCCTCTCCTCTTCGCATCCACCTATTTTATGCTTCGTTTTCGGTGTCGGAGGCGTCGGGCGCGTGCCACAGGCGTGGGTCGTCGGCATCCATCGGGGGTTCGTCGACATCAGCCAACTCCATGATTTCATCGACGTGGTGGGCCGCCGTCAGGTCGCGTACGGTGAGCCACAGGCCCTCCGCCTCCACAAACTCTTTCTTTGGCCAGCCCAAAAACCGAATCGCCATACCTGATGGCGCACTGCGGCTTTTCCAGAAGAACACGACCCCGGCATCGTCGGGCAACAGTTCGTTCCAGTCCAACATGACCCGCCATACGCGTTCGCGGACGGCTTTTTTCATGCGGGGGGCCACGTACACACCGGGCGCTACGGCTTGCATGCACGAGCACAGAAAGCCATCGAAGCGGTCGGGGGTGTTACGCGTTACGGCTACGGTCATCGACATCGAGCACCTCTTTGATACGATCGATCATGGTCGGAATAATATCGTCTTTATGCAGCGTGCGTCCGGCCAGCTTACGAGTCGTTGCCTCGATGTTGTGGCGTCCGCGCTGGTTATGCCGCTTTGTGGCGCGAAAGGCGATGGGTAGCGTGACGGTGCTGCGCATCATGTCGGCAATATCAAGCGCGAAGGCGTGGCCCGATGATTCGTGGATAAAGCCAAGCTGGGGTACGGCTCCAGTTACCGCTACAGCCACGCGCGCAGCGGCATACATGGCGGTGGAGGCGTGGTTGATCGCCTTGTTGATGGCATCATCAGAGTCAGGGTCGTGACGGTCGTAGTTCCGGCCACTCCACGATACGCCATGCTGATTCGAGAGATTGCGATAGACTTTCTTCATGCGGCTGCCTTCCATACCGCGCAGGCTGTCGAGGTCGCGGTGGTACTTGGGGAGCTCTCCGCCCATCCGAATCGCGTACATATGCCGGGCAATGTCGATGCGTGTATCTTCA
Source organism: Natronotalea proteinilytica (assembly GCF_055379935.1). Lineage (NCBI taxonomy): Bacteria > Pseudomonadati > Rhodothermota > Rhodothermia > Rhodothermales > Salisaetaceae > Natronotalea > Natronotalea proteinilytica. Next base: position 1,864,675 of record NZ_AP043947.1, read on the forward strand.
TCGGCCCACAGTTCGGCATGTTTGCGGGCGCGTTTTGCCCGGTCGGGACCGAACGGCATGCTGGCCGCATAGAGTCGCACGCCTCGCGATCCGACCGCGAGCACTCCGGTTTGCTGACGTGCCAGCAGGCGCAAGGCGTCGTGACTGATGACGGTGCCCGGCCCGAGCAGCAGATTCGAGATCTGCTGAAACGGGATGTCGTAGGCCCCCGCATCAATGTCATAGAATCCGGCGGTGGTGAACACAAGATTCCCGGCCTCCACAGCCAACCGTCCACGTTCCAGCCACATCAGTCCGTGCCGATCGGCATGGGGAATGCGTGCAGTTTCGAGTCCGAGGCGTCCTTTGAGCGGCATATGTCAGGATGCTGAAATGATGAACGGAGCACCAATTGCTACCTATCGAGGGGCCGAACACGAATGCGCTCTTCCTCCACCACTGAAAAATAGCCTACCCATTCTTTTTGGGCCTTGATCGCGTCAATTAGAATTGTCGTAACCATTTCCGGAAGGACCGGCATAAACCGGGGCAGTATGATGCCGCACTCGGCAGGCAGTTCGGCATGAAACGCGAGCGTACCAAAGTCTTTGTCGAATGTAAGAACCACTCGCTCTTCCTCTATAGCTGTTTTGAGCAGCACATGGTCGGGGGCACCCGGGCATGCGGTTTGTGCCCATAAGACGTCGTGGCTTTTCGCAGGGAGCGCATCCACCGTGTGTCGAGGAATATTTTGATCTGCGAGGAGTCTCATCACGCACTCCCCGACTTCGAGAGTGGGTCCACCTGATCCGACTTCAAAACCTCACTTGCGTAATGCAAGCATGCCTGCACATCTTCTCGTGTGAGGGCTGGATATTGTTCGAGCAGGTCCTCTACTGACCATCCGTGGGCCAATAACTCCACGACGAAAACGACTGAAATGCGGGTCCCTTTCACAACGGGCTTGCCACTGAGGACATCGGGCCTGATTTTAATACGGTCGTGCCAGTTCATACTCTTCGGGTCCCGAGTGTAGAGTGAGCGATTACCGACAATGAGTCGTTCTTGCTACCATGCCATGAAGTCAACAGAGCGACCTACGGGAGGGATCCTTCAAGATCAAGCCCGTAGCCGTGTGACGGACAAAGCGAGGCACCCGCAGAGGATAGAAAACGACAGGTACCAGCTACAACTCTCCGCTTCCCCATTTTCATTCACCTCGCCCGCCGCACTTTTAGCATGCCGAAACCGAAGCTCTTGTGGCGTCCGATGCCGGAGCGGAGAAGCGCTTGGAAGGCGTCGCTGTCGGTGACGGTGAGGGTGCCGCTGAGCGTGACGTCGGGGCGCTTTACGGTGTGGGCGGTGCGATCGCCGTTCGCGTTTGTCTGTGTGCGACGCACCATTCGTTCAATCGAAAAGCGCTCCACCCCAGCATCGATGAGTTTCGCGCCTCCGCGCACGCTGAACTGGTCCTGGAGCCACTTCACGTAAACGGCTTCACGGTCGAGCGACTCGTCGCTGGTCCACTGCCGCGCCAGAAAGGCGTCGAGCTCTTGCCCGGCGCTCCAGGTGCGTTCTTCTCCGTGCTCGTTGGTGCCTGTACCGGCCGAGGACTTGCGGATCACTGGACATGCCCGCAGTTCAAAGCCGAGGCGCATGCCTTCGGGAAAGGTGTCGGGCATGGGCTTGGAGGCGAGACGCTCCCACTGGCCGATCTGGTAGACCGTGGGGGAGGCGAAGCCTTGCGCCAGGGACTGCAAGGTTTCGTCATCCACATCGGTATATCCCAGCACGCGCACCTGGCGTCCAGGCGCGCCGTCGTTTTCGATGCTGTAAGGCTTGGGTGCCTGATCCTGAAAAAGCTCACCCAGCGCGCAGTGCACCAGATAGTTGGTATCGGTCTGCCGCAGGGGCAGGCCAAGCATGCGTCCGAGCGTGGTCAGTCCCTTCGCATCCAGCTGGAGCTGGATCATGTGGAGGGAAGCGGTGGCGGTTGCGTCAGTCATGGGATGTGGAAGTCTGTTCAACAGAAAGATCCCCCGCCATAATCCACCGTTCGCCGACGTGGATCTGGTTGGTCCAGTCACGTTGGTCGGTCACGGGACGGCGGGTGGCATTGGGGGTGGCGGAGTCGGCGTGCCCACTGGCGGGCCACCAGGCGGGATACGTGGCGTCGGGGTCGCCCTGGTGGTCGGCGCGCCTGTGCAAAGGGGCGTGGCGCAGCGCATCCACCAGACTGGAGGCCGTGCGCCGCTCCACGACGAGGTCGCCCGCCGGGAGGCACGGCTTGCGTCCCAGGAAGAGCGGACGCGCCGGGTGATGCAAGGCCTTTTCCACATCGCCAAGGGTTGGGGCTTCATCCGCCGGGTCGAGCGTGCAGGCTACCGTATGCACCGCGTCGGCCCAGTAGTCGCGCTGGCGGATGTGCGTGCCGCTGCTGGCGGAGCCGCCCTTGCGCGTCTCAAGCGTACCCCGTGTGGTCCAGGCCCGCTTGTCATCCATGTACGGCGCACCCAGGTCCACCGTCTGGTAGTCCTGAATCTGGCGGCCCTTGCGGTCGCGGCGCGAGGCGTAGCGCAGACGCTCTTGCAGGCGCTGCAACCGGTCCGACTCGCCGTGGTCGATGCCCAGCGCATTGCCAATGAGTCCGGTCATCATCGACAGCGCCGGGTAGGGCTGGATCACCCCGTGACTGTCTACAATCGGCGCGCCAAAGCTGATGAGCGGCGCATCGAAGCGAAGAATAAGCGTATCCATAAATACAAACGGTTGGTGTAAAAGCCAGGTGGATACGAAGGGCTACGCTTGTTCGATTTGCGCGGCTGCCCACTGGGCGACTTCGGGTACCGTGTGGGTGTGCTCAACACCTGCAGCATCCACCAGCCCGTTGGTTGGGCCCATGGCGGAAAGGCGGCGGGCGTTTTCGTGCCCGTACATGCCGTCCATCTCTTTCAGGTAATTGGACAGCGCATCGTAGCTGTGCTTCAGCACATCCTTACGAGGCACGGCAGACTGGAAGGCGTTGGCCAGCGTGCGCGGCTGGGCGGTCCCCGATTCGGCAAGCAGGCACTGCGCGTGCGAGTACGGCGCGGTGGAGCCGAGCATAGCGCCGGGCGACACGGTGGTCATCAGATGCACAAAGCGGCGCATCACCTCCGACGCCAGTTCGCGGTCGGCCTCCTGCCAGTCGCCCTGATCGACGCCTTCAAGGTTTGAGACGAGGAGCGGGACGTCAACCACGACGTAGCTGTAAAACAGTCCGCTGGTAAGTTCTTTGGTGTTAATATGTCCGGCGCCGAGCTCGCCGCTGGCCTCGGGCTCATCGCGGCGCAGTTCGTCGACAGCCGAGAAGTAGTCGCTCTCCGCTTCCTGGGGATGCGTGGTGAAGGCGTGCGCTACGTGGATCGCCGCATCGCCGCGGGCGAGTACATCACTCGTGGCCATGCGTCCGAAGAGCGAGGCATCGAGCCCCGAGGCCATGTGCAGCCCTTTGAGGTTTTTCTTGAGATCGCGCTTGGAGATGTCACGCATCAGGTCGGCCGCGTCGCTCACGGTGTCCTTGTCGAGGTCGGGATCGTCGTCCCAGAACACCGACAGCTCCTCGCGGGCAGCATTGATTTTCTCGGCAGCTACCTCGCGCAGGTAGCGCACCTCTGGCGCGCCCAGCACGACGATCTGGTTGGTGTGGATGGCCTCCCACGGATTGTCATCTTCGCCGGGATCGATAATTTTCTTCGTATCCCGCTTCCCGGCCTTCTTATCCGACAGGAGCCGTTCTTTCAGCGCAAACGTGACGGCACGCACCAGCGGAGCCGGGTGGCCCTCGTCGATGAGTGGCTGCGCTACGCGGCGCTGAAAGGTCTCGCGCGAGCGGATGGACATGTCTTCACCCGCGTTGCGGATGGATTCAGGGCCGTCGAAGTTGCGCCAGTGGTATTTGAGGCACTGCGAGGAGACGCGGGTGCGGGTGGTGCCGCCAAACGGAAGGGTTTTGGCAAACCCGGCGTCGTCGCGGTTGAGCAGGGCCGAAGGGTAGGATGTGAGGGTGTGAAGCTGAATAAACATAGGGGATCGTGTCAGTTAGCGTAAAAAAGAGGGATGGATCGCACAACGGTGGTGCGGATGATCAGCTGTCGTCTTGCTCTTTCTGGTAGAGCGTGCGGTAGTAAGCGCGGGCGATGCGCAGCCGCGTGTCGTGGGCGGCTTCTCCGTTACTAAAGAGCAGGTAGGCCACATCGGCCCAATTGGCTGCCTGGTCTTTGCTGGCCAGATACTGGGCCATGCGGCGAAGAAGCTTCGGGAGCGTCTCGTCGTCGGCTTCCATCAGGCGGGTAAAACGCAGCTCCGACCAGCCGGCCAGGGCGAGCGCCTTGCCAAGTGGCACATCGTAGTCGTGCAATCCCGCACAGTGAGCCATGCCCATGAGCAGAAGCCCCCAGTTGCGTTCGTGGCGATCCTCCGAGGTGTCATACTTCGGATCGGGCTCAGGAATGCCGAGGTGATGCAGCACTTTCCAAAGGGCCGGCGTAACAGGCGCGTCGGTGTTGATGCGACGCAAAGCCGCCCGGTCGCCATTGGAGAGGCTACCGTTGTCAGGGTCGAGCATGCCCGCCGCGCGACCTACGGCTGTTGGCAGTTCAGGGCGTTCCGCAGAATCGGATGCATCTGCGTTGCGTGCAGCGGTTGATAGAACAGAGGTATCGGGCATAAAAACAGTGGATTGGGAAGCGATAGAATGTCGAAGATGCAGGGATTACTCGGTATGCGCAGCGGCGTGGGGATCCGCAAAGGTCTCGGGCAGGTGATTCCGAAGCGCGCCCTGGAAGATGGATTCCGCGCTGCTGTGGGCCCGCCAGTAGCGGGTGGCGGACTGCGGGGCGTGGTCTTTGGCGTCGTTGAACTGCGCCTCTGCCTCGTCGCGCAGAAGCTGCTGCCAGTCGGCCTGGGCGTCTTGTTGATCCATTTCGACAGACATCCAGAGGCGCTCGAAGAACCGCGCATCCACCGCCCGGTCAAACGCATCCATCCACGGCGCCAGTTGGTCGCTGTCGGGGCGTTCATCCGGCCGCCCGGTCAGCACTGCACTGAGTGCGGGATAGAGCACTTTGCTGCGCACGGTGGCCGCCTTTTCGATGCGCATCTTGGCACGTTTGGCGAGTTGCTCACGCGCCGTGTTATCCGTCAGGAAGGCTGTTACCAACGACGGCACGGGCACAATGCGGTGATGCAGCCCGTCGGTCTTGCCCTGTCCACGCACCAGCGTGCGGGCCACCAGATACATGGCATCGGTTTCGCCCGACTGAAACTCCAGCGCAGGCGGACGCTCGTAGTCTTCACCCAGCAGAATGTCGTGCAGCTTCTGGTAGGTAAATCCTGCTTCGCCCAGCGTGAGCGCTTTTCCCTCGCCCTTGTCGATGGGCGTCCACGGGTCGCCGGTCATGCCGTTGAGGCTATCGGGCGCATCCAGGCGCTGTCCTTTTGTATTGGCACGCCAGCAGCGGAGCGATCCGTCATCGTTGGTGGTAAAGCGGATACGACGGCAGATCTCCACGAAGTACGGATCGCAGTCATACAAGGAAATCGCTTCATCTTTCGCACCGCCCCACGGCTCCGTCCATAGCAGCATAGGTCCCTGTGCATCGTAGCGGTCGAGCAGATTCCGTCGCGCATCCCCCAAGACAGCCACATCGCGCCGGAAGCGCGGGCCCCACGCCAGATCGGGCACTACCCCCACGAGCGGGCGGTTGCCGAAGCCACCGTTCATGCGCACAATGCCGTAGTTGCCCCGCCCCAAAAAGCCCTCCATCGTTTGCAGCGTAACGAGCGCATAGATCCAATGCTCGGGCTGGGGCGCGGTAATCCGCGTGGACTTTACGTCATGGCTTTTTGACGTGATAAGCACGTCGAGTTGGTCGGGCGTAGGGATGTCGTCTTTGTAGCTTGCATCTTCCAAGCTGCCCTCTGGAATCGGCGGCTGCATGAAGGCGGGCTGCGCCGGGTCGTCGGTGATGAGCTGCCACGCCTGCGCGTCGCCCCCCACCAATGTCCGCAGCGCCGTGTGCCATTCGCGCGGCGTGTCGGGCAGATCCTCATGGGCCGTGCGAGCCCGCGTCAGCGCACCGAGTTGCACAAGCAGACTATACCACGGCTGCTGCTGATGGGGCTGCAGCGCTTCAAACGAGGCAATGTCACCGGTAGTGAGATGGGCCAGCACCTCCGGTAGGGTCGCCCCGGCGTGTGTGCCATCAGGCAGACGTATGCGGAAGAGCGGCTCGTCAAGCAGGGAATACGGCATACATGTAGCGGATTAGAAAACGAGTAGCGCGCGAGAGTGTCCGGTAGATGGGCTGTCTACAAGACCTTAATCAGTGCGAAAACATAACCTTGATGGACGTTTGTTTTTCGTGAACAGAAACAGGTCTGGGGACAGCGATGGTTTTGTGATGCTGCTGGATACGTGAGCGTAGCATACAAACACCTCTCTTCCAACGCGACATTTCATGTCGGGAACATTTTGCAAGAAACCGGAGAGGCGAACGAGGACCTCTTCTAATCGACTGTAGGGACACGGCGCGCTGTGTCCCTGCGACAGACATGCACAATGTATCGCGTGGGAGCGTCACGTTGTAGCATAAAACCTCAGGCAGCGACTACGTTGGAGAGACGCGACTTAGGAATCGTTCTATCAAGAGAGCCTCCTGAACCAGACACCACAAACCCGCAGTTTTTAGAACGGCGTAAGGTGATTGTCTGCTGGTCGGCTGGGGATTCGACATCCAGTACCGTGCTCCACTCGTCGAACCCAAGAATGCAAACTTCCTTGTTTCTGCAATTCAATGCCAGAAACGACTGTTCAAAGAAGCTGCTGAACTGATACTCAACCAGACCCTGAATATCGTGACGACGAATCGTGAACTGCCAGGATGATGCCCGACCGCAGTATTTGATGAGGAATAGTTTGCTATTATCAACCTCATACTGCCCGAAGCCGGATTGTATTGACTGGCACTGCCCGCCGTGTTTAACGATCTGGCGAAGAACCGCGCCGTGCTGTTGATCTCGGGACGTAAGCATGGTATTATATAGCTGTTGTTAGTTGACTCTAATGACACACCGTCCACTTGTCCAAAGTAACGGTTTTCGCAAGCCTCTCCCTTCTCCAGAGGGAGAGGCTTGGTTTTTACCTCCACGTTTGTGGAGACACCTTTGTCAAAACGCCACGCAATGGGCTATTGCGATTTTCATCGCATCACGTCATCTCTTATTGATTAACTTGCGAGGCGTTTTGATAAGACAACCCCAAAGACGCTTGTTTAACTAAAACTTAATTTAATAATGACTCTTCGGGCTGCAGAGCATAACGCTCACGCATCCGCAATCCCAAATCGATCATACCGAAATGTCTGTCCGGCAATTGAGAACCGGAAGCCGCCCTCGAACGAACGGGCCGACTCAGCTTCCTCGGTCTCGGGCGGGTCGTCGAAGCGCCACTGCGGCAGGCTCACCTCGCTGATGTCCGATCCGAACGGACCACGAAGCGGCTCGGGCAGGTGGATGCGGTAATCCGGCTCGCCCAGACGCGTCATGATGCGCTCGTTGTCGCTTGGAAAGCCGTTTTCGGAGTATCGGGTCGCAAAGTCGATCGTGTTGTACCTCGCATGTTGCTCATTTGCCATCTCTTCTCCCATCACCCAGCGCTCGTGGCGCGCCCAGGCATCGCCCTCGGCCTCTTCCACAATGCGATGCAACCGATCCGGGTGTGTGGCCCGCTCCACCAACAGCCGGTTGTGATCGGGAATACGCCAAGTCCGTAGCGCCTCGTCGTCGAGCACCTGCCAGGCTGCTTCGAGCATGCGGAGATCCTGGTACACGGTCCCCAGCCCATGATCGCCCTGGATGCCTTTGCCTTCGCCGGTGATGGCCGCACCCAGATCGCGCGCTGCGGGGACGAGCACTTCGCAGCGGGCCGTGTCGAATCCGTCGGGACGTGCACGCGCGTGCCGGTGCAACCGTCCGATGCGCTGTAAGAGCACATCTATCGGACACAGATCGGTAAGCAGAATATCGGCGTCGATGTCGAGGCTCTGCTCCACCGTCTGCGTGGCCACGGCGATGCATCCCCCGGTGCGGTCGGCGCCTTTCCCGAAGGTCGCCTGAATAGATGCATCGAGGCGGGCCCGGTCGTCGGGGGCGAATCGGGAGTGGTGGGGAGCCGCTGCGCCGTCGCATCCAAACAGATATTGAGGAGGCGCCACCGCTTCTACCGCGCGCTGCGTAGCCACGCAATCGTCCACCAGGTTCCGAATGATGAGCACGCGGGCCCCCTGATCGGCGTACTGCGCTGCACGCTCGGCCAGCGTTTCGGGGGCGTTCGCAATGGGGTGAAGCGTAGGCTGCACCGTTTTGGCGCGGCTCACCGAGGCCGCATGCACCGACGTAGGATCGCGCCGGTCGGCCGCTACGTGCGTGAGCAGCGGGTAATCCTCGGTTTCGGCGGTTTTGGGGTCGGGGGGATCCGTACGATTCGCCGTGGTGAGATGCGTACGGGCTGCTGAGCCGAGTGTCGCCGACATCATGAGGGCATGGCCGCCTGCGTGCAAGTGCTGATCGAGCACGCGATCCATGAGCGCGGTCATGTACACATCGGAGGCGTGCACCTCGTCGACCACGAGAAAGTGCCTGAGGAGCGCCGCGCCGCGCATGTGTGCATGGGGTACCTGCAGCGCAGAGAGCAATACCTGGTCAACGGTGCCCACCACAATGGGACCGGCCAGATAGCGTTTGGGGGATTCGGCGGCCCAGCCGCGATACTGCATCGTCTCATCCTCATCATCCCAGCGCACCTCAAAGCCGGGCAGCCGCATGGCCTCGCGGTCGTCGGCCTTGATGTAGCCCGGCACCGCCTGCACGACCGGCGGACGCCGCTCCGCATCCCCAAAAACGCGTTTGATGGTGGACTCAACGCGTCCGTGCAGCTGGGTGGCGGCGCTGCGGGTGGGCACGGCAAAGTACATCGCATCCACCTGCCCCGCCTGAAAGAGCCGGACGTACCGCGCAAGGGCGGCTTCGGTTTTACCGGAACCAGTGTCGGATTCGAGGATGGTGAGGCTGCCCGTGTCGTGGACCGGCAGGTCGTGGCATTTTTGCTGAATCGGATGCGGGGTCCAGTCTGATTTTTCCAACACGCCGTCAAATCCCACCGGCCCCGGCAGCGCCGTGCGGATGCGATCCCCCTCCAGAAAGAGCTTTTCGATAGCGTCTGTGGCCCGCTTGCGCGAATCGGGCATCGGATCGGAGCGGTCGGTGACGAACGGAAAGAACCGCTCGTTATCGGAGCCAATCCAGTCGGCCAGGGTGAGGAGTCCGTTGTAGGCGTGCTGGAAGCGGGGCGCATCCGGAAATGGAGGGGCGGTGCCGTCGAACGCCTCCGGAAACCACTGGCGGATGTAGGTGGCCAGTTGCTTGAGCTTGGCAGCCGGATCGCGGGTGTCGGTGGGTCTCCAGAGCCGCAGATTGGGCGAGGCGGGCTGCACGGGCGTGCCATGATGGGCCCAAGTGGCCAGGAGCATCTCTTCAAGAACATTGAGGTCAGCCATCCACCCCTGATGTACGATCTCCATGACGCTCATCGCCTCCAGCCATGAAGCCACATCGTCGGTTTCCAACAGGTTGAGGACCGGGGTTACGTGATCGGCTTCGGGGGTGTGACCGAACGCACGGTTCTGGAATCCGTGGTTGACCTTCCCGGCATCGTGCAGGGCGGCAAACACCGAGAGGCGCGCGATGTGCACCGGCGAAAGCTGCTCCCACCCGGCCAGTCGGGCCAGTCGGGGACCCAGCAGGGTGCGAGAGAGAAGGGCTTCGGTGACCGCGGCGACATCGGCCGAGTGGGCCCAGAGCGTATTCCAGGCGATGACCGAGCTGGAGCGATCGTTGTTTTCGTGGGTGAGCTTGGCCCATACGTCGGAAGGAGAGGGTGATCCGTGCATACAGAAGAGAGAGAATTAGGGAGGCGATAATTGGAATACGAAGATAAGCAGAAGGGTGGAAAAAGTAAAGAGGCGCCAATCTGGCAGAATGCGGGGACTTGACAACGATATAGCTATCCCATATACTAAGATTGATATCAAACCTGCGTCAGGATGGCGCAGGGATGCCTCCGCCCACGCGGAGATAGACCCTCTGCTAGGTCTATTACTGTCACCACCCCCCGGATGCCTCCGCCCACGCGGAGATAGACCCAGGATTAGCACGAAGCGGCTGTACATTTTGGGGATGCCTCCGCCCACGCGGAGATAGACCTCTGGCCTTCCGGTGTTGGGTTGATGGCTGTAGGATGCCTCCGCCCACGCGGAGATAGACCCTACCAGGAGCTGGCCAAGAAGCGCAAGGAAGAGATGCCTCCGCCCACGCGGAGATAGACCTTGCGGAGGGATCAGCAGATGGAGACGCCGACCGATGCCTCCGCCCACGCGGAGATAGACCCTCAAGCGCATCCCGGACGGCAGCACGCGCCTTGATGCCTCCGCCCACGCGGAGATAGACCTCTGCGCTTCGCCATTGGCCCCAACGAGGTGTGGATGCCTCCGCCCACGCGGAGATAGACCTTGAAACCGCAAAAAGCACACAGCACGCCGTTCGATGCCTCCGCCCACGCGGAGATAGACCCTCCAGTCATATCCCAAGCCTCAACGCCGAGGCGATGCCTCCGCCCACGCGGAGATAGACCCTTGCCCTTTCCGAGGCACGTAGCGCATCATCAGATGCCTCCGCCCACGCGGAGATAGACCCTGACTGGATCGAAGTCTTCCGCTCTGGCACCTGATGCCTCCGCCCACGCGGAGATAGACCCTGTTGGACAGCCTCGTAGGGCGTCGGGTAGTCGATGCCTCCGCCCACGCGGAGATAGACCTTCGGTAAGCGGTCGGGGTGGCTCATATCAGTCGATGCCTCCGCCCACGCGGAGATAGACCTTGGTATCCAGCCCAAAGACGCGTGTGAATGGTGATGCCTCCGCCCACGCGGAGATAGACCCTGACCGTTCACACTTTGGTCATCTGGCATCACGATGCCTCCGCCCACGCGGAGATAGACCCTTGATATGCCTACTATCGATGAAGCAAATGCGGATGCCTCCGCCCACGCGGAGATAGACCCGTCTCTTCGATGTTCAGGGACGCGACCTCCTTGATGCCTCCGCCCACGCGGAGATAGACCTTTGCTGTGCCGCGTCGACTTCACCATCAGCCCGATGCCTCCGCCCACGCGGAGATAGACCTTAAACACTGCCCTAAGCCCGTTATTCTTATAGGATGCCTCCGCCCACGCGGAGATAGACCCATGGCAAAGTATAACATTACGTCAAGGCAAAGGATGCCTCCGCCCACGCGGAGATAGACCTTGAAAACGAAGCCGAAAAGCATGGTTTCTCCGGATGCCTCCGCCCACGCGGAGATAGACCCAGGCGCTGGAGATCGCAGAGGACTACGCAGAAGATGCCTCCGCCCACGCGGAGATAGACCTCGACCTTACTGGTGTCACTTCTATGAGGCGGAGATGCCTCCGCCCACGCGGAGATAGACCTCTCTCTTACTACATCGAAAGGCGCGTCATCCCGATGCCTCCGCCCACGCGGAGATAGACCCGATCTGCTCCCTATCTTCGATGTGGTGCAGCTGATGCCTCCGCCCACGCGGAGATAGACCTGGTCGGCCCGGTGCGAGAAGTGCGCGTCCATCGATGCCTCCGCCCACGCGGAGATAGACCTCTTTTGGGTGCTAGTTATCAGCATTGGGACGGGATGCCTCCGCCCACGCGGAGATAGACCTCAACAATATCATTGTAAATCATTGTAAATCACGATGCCTCCGCCCACGCGGAGATAGACCTAATATATCTAACTCCACTGTGCACAATGACTTGATGCCTCCGCCCACGCGGAGATAGACCCAGATCTCCGACGTAAGTTGCTGATGGTAAATGGATGCCTCCGCCCACGCGGAGATAGACCTTCAAGGCATGAGACAGCGCCTGGACCGCATCGGATGCCTCCGCCCACGCGGAGATAGACCCTCCACCAAAGGCGTTTGCCCGCTCAGCGGCGTGATGCCTCCGCCCACGCGGAGATAGACCTCTATACGCTGCTGGTGGGAAACGACCTGGCACGATGCCTCCGCCCACGCGGAGATAGACCCCGGAAAAACTTTTTTGACACCATACGGGATGCGATGCCTCCGCCCACGCGGAGATAGACCCCGTTGAGAGGCGGGGACTGCCCTTGGTGTCTGGATGCCTCCGCCCACGCGGAGATAGACCCCCGGATGCCATACCGCTCGATGCAATGGATAAGATGCCTCCGCCCACGCGGAGATAGACCTCCATCGATGATGTATCCGTATCCATCGATGAGGATGCCTCCGCCCACGCGGAGATAGACCTTGGCACAGTTGAGTTTCGTATCATTGAGGCAGGATGCCTCCGCCCACGCGGAGATAGACCCTGACGACGGTGGCGGCGCTATTTCAGTCTACAGATGCCTCCGCCCACGCGGAGATAGACCCCGCCTGACATCATATGACTCGAGTGCTACGTGGATGCCTCCGCCCACGCGGAGATAGACCTCGAGGAAACATCAAAGACGAGCCTTCCAGCTGGATGCCTCCGCCCACGCGGAGATAGACCCCCGCAGAAATTTCACACAAATCCCCGCTTTGAGATGCCTCCGCCCACGCGGAGATAGACCTCCCGCGATTTTTTCACGTGTGCGGGTCTCTACGATGCCTCCGCCCACGCGGAGATAGACCTTTGCGCTGATTATTGACCCATTCCGCATTGCCGATGCCTCCGCCCACGCGGAGATAGACCTCAAGCTGCCCGTCGACGCGGGTGGCTTGCGCAGATGCCTCCGCCCACGCGGAGATAGACCTCTCTGGGTAAAATGCTGGAACGCCGGTTTTCCGATGCCTCCGCCCACGCGGAGATAGACCCGTGTTGCTGTGCCGGTGGCGCAACGAGCGCAAGATGCCTCCGCCCACGCGGAGATAGACCTCCTCGTTGCTTGGTGGAATCAGGCGATGCATCGATGCCTCCGCCCACGCGGAGATAGACCTCCTCGTTGCTTGGTGGAATCAGGCGATGCATCGATGCCTCCGCCCACGCGGAGATAGACCTGTACTGACTGTTGCAAAGATGAACCCGTCTCGGATGCCTCCGCCCACGCGGAGATAGACCCTCAACATCCAGCGCATCGCAGAGGTCGACCAGGATGCCTCCGCCCACGCGGAGATAGACCCAGGCGCTCGGTAAGTGGCTGTATCGGTAGGCTGATGCCTCCGCCCACGCGGAGATAGACCTCCGGCATCGGTGCAGGGGGGGCAACTGCGTCTAGCAGGTGCGGAGTCCTGACACGAGCGTAGCGACTGACGAACGCAGTGAGTAAAGATCTCCCACGAACTGGGCAGGACTGTTGGTTTGCCAGTAGCTGCTGAGCGCCGAGGAGATGTTTCGACGCGCTTCGGGCCCTGGGGGCCCTTCGCTTGCTCAACATGACAGAACATTTGGTTTGAGATGCCCTTCAACGCGAGTCCACTCCATACCATAACATTCAGGTGTGACACACCAAACAGTCAGACAGCGTTTTGAGGGATACCGCCGGTTCGACCGAAGCGCGCCAACAGGAGTTCGGAGTGGGGAAAATCGCTACGCATTCGCTGGAAACGACTATCCAGGCCCTTTCTCTCTTCCGAAAAACCTGGGAGGAGTTTAGATTCGAAACCCCAAGTTGGCCCCTGATCTTACTTAGTGCTGTGTCCCACGTCAATCTTCGGCCCAAACGTACCAAGAAAAACCCACAACCATGTCATTGCGAGCGCAGCCGCGCTCCGACCACAGGGAGGAAGTGCTCCTGGGGTGTAATCTCGTTGCTGTCACACCGGGTGCAGCCCCATTCAACGGCATGAGATTGCCGACTATGAGGCGTTGCCTCGCAGTCTCTCAACGGTCTTCCCAACGAACTGAGGAGGCGTGTTTCTCTGCACAACACCGAACATAATTCGTCAGTCGGCCTTTGGCCTCGCATGAGGGTGAACGGCATACACCTCCATCCCTCCACACCTCCACATCATCAACGACGCATGCGGAGTTGGTATGTGTTCGCGGTGTGACGCGTTAGCACAAATCGAGCATTGAGGTGCCCCACGTTTTGCCCAATGAAGGTGACTAGGTGGCCTCAGCGCTACGGGACGATCTCGCTGGAAGGAAGGTCCTGATCGTCAATCGTCAGAGCTGCGCCGTCTTCATCCGACGACAACTCCTCGAGGATGGGAGCCGCGAGCGACAAAGGGTCCCAAGAGTTGTTGATGGGAGTGCCATTGACCAATACAGCTGCCACATATCCGCGTTCAGGGTCGACAAGCAGACCGCTTCCGTAGCTGTAAGTCGCTCCGTCGTGCCAAAGCAGCGTCCGACCATCAACCTCAAAGATGGACCAACCGAGCCCCCATGCCACATCTTCTTCCAGCACGAAGCGCACATCTTGGGCTTTGTTTAACGCTTCTTCGATAGGCGTCTGACTCGGATCGACCGCAGCCTCGCCAAGGTTCAGCAGGTCCGTGATCGATGCGAGAAACGCAGCGGCCCCGGCCAGCACATCAAATTCCCACGGTGGAAGCGGATCGCCGGAGGAGTCAACTCCCATGGCCAAACGATCGACGGGTACATCCGATGGGTCGCGGTAAAGGTCGTCCATATCAAGTGGTCCGGCGACTCGCTCACTCACAAGATCACCGTAGGCCCGGGCGTCGGCTTGCTCCAAAAGGTGCCCCAGCAGACCACTTCCTACGTTCGAATACTGGAAAGCGTCGCCCGGAGTGGTCTCAAGTTCGACCGACTCGATAAAAGTCATAAGGTCCTCTTCCTCATAGTCGGCGTAGAGGTTCGAATCGTCGTCTGGGTTGAGATTATCGGGCAGGCGGGGCAATCCCGACGTGTGGGTGGCAAGATGCTCAAGCGTGACGAACTCTCCATCTGCGCCAAACGCCGAAAGCGAGTCTGGGAGCAGCTCCGAAGCCGGCTGGTCGAGAGCGACTGTTCCCTCGGCAACCATGTCAGCCAGAGCAATACCCGTAAGGACCTTCGAGATCGATGCGATCTGGAAGATCGTATCCTCGGTGGGCGTTTCGTTGCGGTTAGGCCCAACTGCCCCCACTCCATGAATGTACCGAGCGTCCGGCGTAGCCGCGCCGATTACCACACCAGGCGCATCTGTCTCCGCATGGATGGCTTCCGCCAGACCGAGCAAATCGATCACCTCAAGCGTCTCGGACGCAGTATCGATCGAGGTCTCGCCCGCGCGTTCCGCTGAGACTTCCAGTTCGACCGTGTAATCCTCCGCCACGTCCGCCTCGAAGGTAACGGTTTCCGCGGTGGGGTCGTCGATTTCAGCATCGCTTCCGTCAGGCGTGATAAGGTTCCACTCAAACGTGAGATTATCGGCTCCTTCGACCGAGGAGGCACTCCCGTCGAGGGTCACTTCGTCACCGACCTCTGGCATCTCCGGGTCGATAGAAACCGAAGCCGTCACGGAGACATCAGGGTCCTCAGGGTCGGAATCATCGTCACCGGGAGCACTCACCGGGTCGTCATCGCACGCGGTGAGCAAAAAGGCGAGCGCAGCAGCGATGAGGAGGGGCGCAATAGATCGTAAAGAACGAAACAGCGGCAATCGATACATGACTCTTGGGTTGGATTACTTTGTCGATACCGAACGAACAAATAAAAACAACCGATCAGTGCCTGACAGAAAAACCTGACGGCAAGGTATAAATACTTTAGATATACGCATTTTTAAGACAAACTGAGGACCCGAAATGTAACACCTCGCCCCGGCATCAACCCAAACTTTAACTATTTCTTCTTGTCTGACCGTTGTTGCACTATGTCGATCAACACGAGGCAGGTTCAGTTGACGAGCAGGACCGATCTTACCCCCATTTAGAACCTGTTTTGATTTCTTAATTTGGGCATCTCAGGAGTACGTCCTCCCTGTGGTCGCTCCCTCTGACACAGCACTACAGGTATCGCACTTAATGTTGACTGTACCTGATGTCGACCCTAGTGGTGTGTCAGCCCTGAATGTTGTGGTTGAGCCCGGCGCTCGCCCCTCCTTCCTGTCCTTCCTCCCCGGTGAGGAAGGGACTTTAACATCGCAATGGGAGTCTCTCCCTCAGAGGAGGGAGAACAAGAGGGAGGGATCTGCAGAACGTTCCAAAACACATAGAATTAGGATTGACAGAGCACTAGACGTCGCGAAAGGTCGATTTCATTCCGCAGTTTCTACGAATCAGCTGACGAATGGTGAGGATTCGTGCTTTTTTTATGTCGTTTTAACGCGGTTACTTGATAACCATACGGTACCGACGAAACACGAAATCAGCAGCTAATTTCTTTTCTTAGAATATCGTAATCTTCGCATTTTAACCTCGTCGTAAACAGTATGATGAGTCGTACAACTAACCTATGGGCTCTGCTTGTAAGCCTTTTGGTTACTCCGGTGTTATTCTCCGCGGGTTGTGCAACCGTGGAAGAAGCTACACAGGAAATACAAAGCGAGACAAGTGCGGTATGCGAGAGCAACTTCGATGAGGCCTGGTCCTACATCCAGGATGATCAGCGCGATCGATCCACGCATAAAGCACTCGCTCTTGCAAGGTCAGACGAGAGTGACTGCTTCTCCTACGGATATAGCTACAACTACAATAGCCGACAGGACGCTGTCGAACGAGCTCTCTCAGAATGCCGTGAAGGCAGAACGGAAGCCCAGGAAGAGATCAACGAATCGTTCAGCGAATGCACGGTCTACTCGATCAATGGAGAGCGTCAGTAACCAAAAGCTTGCTGTGCTCTGCTCTTTCTGCCTGGTCGCGATGCACCAGTAACGTGACCTTACAGCCCCTGTGCGTCGCTGGTTGTCGTCAGTTCAACGTATGAATCGGCAATCGGGACGCTAAAGACGTGTCAACGCAAAGAGCGTAGGTTCTGTATTCAGTGCTTTGTCACATCTGAATGTTGTGGTGTGGAAGGGACTCGCGCTGAAAAGCTCCCTCCAGGCCCGCGTTCTCTCCAACGGGTTGTTACGTTGAGCGCCCTGACCGCAAGGAAGGAGTACTTTAAAAGTGCAAACGGAGGGCTCCAGGACCCGAAAGCACGTCGAACCATCTCCACGGCGTTCAGCAGATACGGGCGAACGAATGGTCCTGCCCATTTCGTCGGAGATGGTTCGACTTCGCTCACGATGACAGCATTTGAACGAGGCATGTTGTGTACCGCTATCAGCTCCCGGCCTCCTCACGCTGACGCACCGTCAGCACGGGTACGTCAGACATCCGGACCACTTTTTCCGCTACGCTTCCGATTAAATACCGGTCTAAGCCCGTTCGACCGTGGGTGCCCATCACAATCAGGTCGATGTCTTGGGCCGACGCATAGTCGAGAATGATCTTGTAGGGAATGCCCTGCTTCACCTCGGTTTGGACCGTCACGTCCTCAAACTGCTCAGCAACATGATCGACGAGCTTTTGTCCGTACGCTTGAATGCTCGCAAGCATTTCGTCACTTTTCTTCCGAACGCCAACCATACCCGGCCCTCCGCCTTTCGGATTGCCCACCATCCCGCCGTGGCTCTTCACCTCGGGATCGGTGCCCAGCCCATGCGGCTGCCTGTCGGCAACGTAAAGCACATGCACAGTGGCCCCGTATGTCTGCGCCAGATTACGACCGTGTTCAAGAGCAGCTTCGGCTCCTGTACTTCCATCCGTTGGATAAAGAATATGGCTGTACATATCACACCTTTGATTTAGACACAAATAACAATGTGTTGGCTTTACAGACAACGCATAGTATAACCAGGTGTTCAGAATATATTCATAACCGAAGCCGCATTGTAGCCCAGATTACAGGAGGGTGTACGACGCGCCTTAGGCGGCTTTCCTCATAATCCATCCCCCCCGCTTCCCTGAAAGGCTTCCCTGAAAGGCTTCCCTGAAAGGCTTCCCTGAAAGGCTTCCCTGAAAGGCTTCCCTGAAAGCGTTTACGTATCGGACTGGCGCAGCAGATCGGCCAGCGTGCGCATCGTGTAGTCGGGCGTCTCGTCCGCGGGTGAATCGGGCGGATGTGGCTCATCTGCAATAAGGATGCTGGTCACCCCCGCCCGGCGCGCGCCCCGAATGTCCGTCTTTGGATTATCGCCCACCATCACCACCCGTGCATTGGGAGCCAGTGTATCAAGCGCCACATCAAACATGAGCGGCTCGGGCTTGCCAACAATGGTAGCTGACGTCTCGGTGGCTGCCTCCAGCGCCTTGATAACCGCCCCGGCGCCCAGTCCACGCCCCTGCGGGGTGGGAAACGAGGTATCGGGATTGGTGCCTACAAACAGGGCGCCTTGCTCAATGTGTTGCATGGCTCGTTGGAGATCCAGATAGGTCGTCTCCCGATCGGCAGCAACGACCACTGCCTCCGGCTGCTGGTGCGTGTACGCAATGTCTTCGGCATGCAGTGCCGCCACCGTCCCGGCACTTCCCACCACGTCGGCGCGCCGAATCCCTTTTTGCGCCAAAAACCGCGCTGCCGCCCACCCCGAAGTCACAATAGATGATTCGGGAATGGCAAGACCCGCAGCCTCAAACCGCTCGACCAGCGCGGCACGCGGTAACCGTGGGTTATTGGTTAACACGCGAATGGTCTTTTCACTCTCGATAAGGCGCTGCACCGCTTCAATTGCCGTAGAGATCGGCTCCTCGCCCAGGTAGAGCACGCCATCGAGGTCGAGTAGAAAGGCGTCAAATTGATCGGCTATCATGTACAGACTCCCTGCTTGTGGATCAACAAACAAATGTGATGCGCCGCACACGCGCACCCGCATGTATCAGTTCGAAACGGCTCCGATTATGTGCGCAGCGAAAACCCCGTATCAATGCCAAAGTGATCATACGCCGTGGTAAAGAGCAGTCCACTCACAGCAATGGCATACACGACGATATTGGCAGCGGTGCCGTAGTTTTCCTGGAGAAGCATGCCGAATGCCAGAGCACAAAGCAACCCGCCCATTGCAACCAGAGCCCAGCGCGTTTTCCATCCGAGAATGAGCATCACACCGATAATCGTTTCTGCAATGACTATCACATAGGCAAACCCGAACACAAACGGCCCTGGCAGAAACGTATCGGCAAATCCGTCAGCCATGCCTGATGCAAAGGCATTGACCTCCGGCAGACGAACGAGACTACGCGTTAACATGTTGATGCCCAATAGCACCCGAAGCAGCGCAAACCCCATGTGCCGATCACGCGTTGTGGTGTTGGTTGATTGGTTGTCCATAACAAGCGTAGGATGTACATCAAAAAAGCAGCGAACCGTTTCGGTGCCCAGATGCGGTCTATTCGCTCCATCATACGTGGTTTCTTGAGCGAACGCTTTCCAGTGCGCTGTCACACGTCAATCTTAAGGGTTGTACCCAGTTGGTCTAAACGACCGAAGACATGCCCACACCTTTGTCATTGCGAGCGCAGCGACGCAATCTCATGCTATCACGCCGGAGGCAACTGCCAAAAAGCGGCATGAGATCGCACCCCAGAAGACTCGTTCGCTACCGTTCACAGCGCCACGCCGGTCGCAAGCGTCATCCTCGCGATGCCAATTCCGAACCATAACTTTCAAGTGTGACACTACCACTCACTTTTCACCTATGGACGCATCGTGGCCGCTACGTACGAGTCCCCTCCGGTTTTTCGATCTGGAAACGACCGGACTGCGTCCAGATCGAGGGGCACGTATTACTGAAGCAGCAGTGATGGATCATCGGGACCTGCAGCTGTACTGGCATTGCGACCACGGATCTTCCATCGCGCGCATGGTCCCACAGCTGATAAGTGTGCTCACCGAAACAGTGGTAGTGGGACACAACCTCGCATTCGATTTTCGCTTCCTTACATACGAAGCAGAACGGCAGAAGCACCCGCCTTTCACCCTCCGGTATATCGACACGCTGGCGCTAGCCCGCCGACTGGACCTGCACAACCAACTGCCGGACCTGGCCCTGCAAACACTTGCCGAGCACATGATGGATCCTGAAACCATCGGGGCCATCACTTTCCATACGGCGCAAGGGGACGCCAGGGCCACCCGCGCCGTGCTCTGGTCGCTCGCCGAACAGCATGCGTTACATAGCCTGTCGGAAGCCGGACTGCAACGGTTCTCTTGGACGATGTAGATTTGGCCGGCTCTCGTCCCCGACTGAATAAGTGCACTACGCAGTATCGCTGCTGCAACGGAGCCTTCTTAAAAAGATGCAATTTAAAGCGGAGCCGAGTCTACTCCGACAAAGACGGACAGGGTCGTTCGCATTGCTATCTGTTTTTTTGTAGGATGCTTATCCGTATCCTCCTGTACTTTGCACCACCCGCCATGGCTACGCCCTTGCATACTCGCTTTGTTAACGAATTGGCTGCAACCTCGTTTGGCGATACACAGGTTTTCTTGACCTACGATGAGCAGGATGAGGTCGAGGAAAATGGGACGTACGCCGAGGTAGCTCGGGAGAAGTTGCCACTTGTCGAGCGGGCCATGTGGTGGGCCCAAGCCACAGCGGTAGGCGCGCTGATTTTGGTGCTGCTTAGCAGCGGGTTGACTTGGCTGGCGCACACGGGTATCGCCTTCACATCCACTCCGTTTGTCAATCCGTTTTCGATCGTCCTCTGGCCGGTCCTTTTCAGCGCGGCGCTACTTTTCAATCTGTGGCGCGCCATGCGCCTTACCTCGAAGCGGCTGCTCTGTAGGCTGGTTCTGGAGATGGATGATGCTACAGACGAAACTGCTGGATGATACGCTGCGCCGCCTCGGCCTGCGCATCTGACATCCAGACGGACCACAGATCTGGTAGCGCTGCTGTTACGCTATGCATCCGTCCGGTGGCCGGATCTTCAAATCGGAGTCCGTAGTGATGCAACGCAATGGCCGGACGCCGCACCTGCACCGAGGCGCCATAGCGTCCGTCATGCACCACCGGATGCCCTCGATTGGCGCACTGCAGCCGAATCTGGTGTGAGCGCCCCGTATCCAACTGCACATGAATAAGTGTACGTTCGGCGTCGGTGCGCAAAGCTTGATATTGAAGGCGCGCGGCTTTGGCATCAGGATGATCGGGCGATACGATCTGCGGCCCCGTAGCTGTTTTCGCGATGGCATCTTGCATGGTTCCAGCCCCACGCATCGTTCCTTCAACTAATGCCACATACTGCTTGTCCATCGTGCGCGCCTGCACCTGCTCGCTAAGCGCACGCGCGGCCTCTGACGTCTTGGCCACCATAAGCACTCCCGAGGTGGGCCGGTCGAGGCGGTGCACCAATCCCACAAACGGGTCTGGATCGGATGGGGTAGCCCACTGACGCTTCAACAGGTCAAACACATTCGGTTTGCCCGTAGCATCAGGCTGCGATAACAGTCCAGCAGGCTTTTCAATGGCGGCCCATCGGTCGGTCTCGGCGGCGGCATCGAGGGTGCGTGTCATACGAAATGCGTCAACGATCAAACAAAACGGAGCAAATGCCACGAACCACCGCCGGTTTTGTTTGGCCGCTCGGGCACCCTGGTAGCAATTCAGAGAGGGGGGGCACCTGCGATCTGTTGCTCTCTGCAGCTGGTTGTCATGTTGAGCGCCCTGACCGCAGGGAAGAAGTTCTTTAACAGTTTGCCGTGTGGCAGAGTACTATTGCTGTGTCACAGGTCAATCTTCGGGTTGCAACGCGCCCCGTTTTAATGTTGTCATCTTGAGCGGAGCGGCTCCGTCTAGGAGACGCGGAGTCCTGACACGAGCGAAGCGACTGACGAACGCAGTGAGTAAAGATCTCCCACGAGCTGGGCAGGGCCGTTGGTTTGCCAGTAGCTGCTGAGCGCCGACGAGATGTTTCGACGCGCTTCGGGCCCTAGGGGCCCTTCGCTTGCTCAACATGACAGAACATTTGGTTTGAGATGCTTCAACGCGAGTCCACTCCATACCATAACATTCAGGTGTGACACACCACTATGGCGCATGGGTGGGTGAGCGAAAAACGCATCCGTAATGCGTGAAGGACCAAAGATAGCCGCTGCAATGGGCCCTATCGTATACGATGGATTGTTTTTCTCGCTCGCCAACGCGTGCTCATGCCGTTTTTGTATGCTCTGTATGTCGCCGTATTCTTTGCAAGTGGATTGCTTTTTCCGCTAGCTGGAGCCGCACAACTGTCCGATATAAAGGCATCTTGCGTATCTGACACAGGAGCCAACGCCACCATCATTCTGCCGGATACCACAACGGCGGTGGTGAATGACACCGCGCTTGAGCCTGGCGACACGTTGCTTGCGTTCGATCCGCAGGGGCAGTGCGTGGGATACACCGCGTACTCTGGCACCGGCGATGCCCTTACGGTATGGGGGCAGGGCCTCTTCAACGAAACGGCCACTGGACTCCAACCGGGCGATCCGCTCATGCTGTGCGTATGGCAACACGAAGGCCGAACGCTTTTCTGCCCAGCCAACAGCACCATCGACATCACACTCGACACCTCGGCCCCGTACCTGATCGACAACTTGCAATACACGCAAGATGGACTGTACGTGGTGAAAGAACTGCGCGTTGCCGTGAAGGAATAGGGCGGGGTCTTGTGTCATCACAGGGTGTACGTGTCTATCGCGGTTTAATGGCCGCCCGGGATATTCGCTTCGCTCCTGATCCCAGGCTATGGAACGGCACGACGTGAGTCAAACCCATAGCCGGGGACCGCTTGCGTCTCCAACGATCTGTGGCACGTGGCTAAACACGTACATGCTATGCATCGCCACGAGAGACAGGATCATATTCCCCGGCAGTCATCCTGACGCCGCCAGGCGGAAGGATCTCAACGCCATGCCTACGGGCTCGCCACGTCCGGTGCGTGCAGGGGCCCCTCTTGGACACTGAGCAGCAGGCACCCGGCCACTTGGCGCCGAGATGCTTCACTTCGTTCAGCATGACATCTATTATGGGAAGGCTATAGAACGGCCCGGCGATCTGGGAGCAAGTCGCTAAACACGTACGTGCTGTGACGCCTCCAACCGTCCATACCGTCCATCCCCCAACGGAGCATGCGGAGTGGAGTAGGTATCAACACCTCCAGCCCGCGCTGGGGGCACCCCCAACGCGGGCTGGCAAGGACGAATGGCATCAGACGAACGTGTTGCGGAGCCGTTACCGCACGACAACCAGACGCTTCGACTCCGTTTCGCCTGCCGCCTGCACACGATAGAAATACGTGCCGCTGGCCATACCGCTTACATCAATAGGCAGGGTATGTGGCCCCGCGGCAAGCGCCCGGTCAACCCATGTGGCTACACGCTGCCCGATGGTGTTGTACACCTCAATGCGCACATGCCCCGCTTCAGGTAGTGTGAACGAGAGCTCTGCATGCTCTTGCACCGGATTCGGAGCGTGCCCGTCGAGCACGAACGCATCTGCCCCTGGTCCTTCGGCTACACCCAGGTATACAGCTCGCGGCGCAAACGTGGGCTCACGAACGGACTCGTCGGTGAGCACATGACGAAGCGACTCCATCTCGACCACCGATGGCTGTTGCTCATCAGGCCGTTGCGCCTTCATTGTTAGGCGATCACCCGGCTCTGCACCAGCGGTATTCGTAATGGAGCTAGCCCCTCGTACGGTGGCAATGAGTGCCCCGTCTATGGCCTGCCCCGTGCCTACACGCGCGCCATCGTCAGTCTCAACCCACACACGGGTCTGCTCGGGCCAGACGCTCCCTGTGGCAACCAACACAGCCGCCGACTCGCGGCCAGCAGACGAAGGCTCCATCTCAGCAAGCGTAGCCCGTGCCTGCATGCTCTGCTCCTGCCCACTTGGATACTCCAGCGTACGGTCGTCAGCCAGATACACCATGTATCCATGTCCGGGCTCCAGCGCGCCGATCGTGTTGATCGGATCTCCGTTGTTCGGATAGTAGATATTCCCAGCGACGTCCTTCACCAACACGAGATCCCCGGCTATGCTGCTTAGCGCCTCTTCTACAGGCAACGGGGCCGTAGGCAGGTAGGTCACGAAGTTCCACCCCTCTGACAACGCGATAGGATCAGACGGAGAGCGGGCCTCGCCTTCTACCTCCACGTCCTGATCGCCCGTCACGAAAATCTGATAGGCTTCATCGGGATGCCAGGTATCGAGGTTGTCCAGTCCATACATCGGGCTAAAGGTTTGCCCGGCCACGTCTTTCACCAGCACCACATCGTCAAGAATGGGTTCGAGCATTTCTTCCATAGGACGCTCCTCCTGCAGCACGCGGGCGGAGGCGAGGTTCCAGCCGTTGTTCAGCGTAAGAGTTTGCGTATCCGCATCCCCTTCGTCGGGTGTATCGTTGAGCGGCGGGTTGTCTTGATACGGAGCAATGTGTCCCATCCAATCGCCCTCGGGCCACGCCTCCTGACTCCACTGGGCCAGGTCGTACAGCACCTCATAGGCCACGCCATACTCCCCAAAGTTGCGCAGTGCCGTCCAGAAATGGTCGGGATATGTGAACCGATCGTATCCGCCTTGATACTGTGGCACGTGCGACGCTGGGTCGAGTCCGTGCTGGTCATCGGAAATCCGCTCCCAGTCATCGGGACTATGTTGCGTGATTCCGTCAGCATAAGCCCGCATGATCACATTGAGCGTTTCGCGGTACTCGTCGTCGGGCATATCGCGCAGGGGCGCCCCTTGCGGGTGGGTGCGGTCTATCCAGCCGGGCGAGAGATGTCGCATGTACCAGCCGCGCGGCTCCGTGTCCGACTCGTCATCGGGAACGCCATGAGCAATCTGAACCATCTTCATGTACGATGCCAAGTGTCGCCAGTAGTGCGAATCAGGAGCACTTACAGCCGACATATGCTGAAAGTGGTACTTCCAGTCCATCGGACGCATATCTGTTGTAAGCCCGGCTCCTCCATTGAGCGTAAGCTGGTGTTGATACCATGCCGTGTCATGATAGCGATCCATGATACCACTTCCGGGGCCCTTGCCCCCAATAATGTGAGGCGCCATGTCGAACACCACACGCGAACGGCTCGTCCACTGCCGCGGCTCGGCGTATTCGTTGTACAGATCTTGGGCATGCTCTTCGTTATGATGCGGCTGGAAGATCTCGAAGGTCTTCACGAGTCCCCATTTCATAGGCACCTGGCGCGCAATTTCGAACTCGAATGGAGCGGGTGATCCGTTCGGCGGAGCCCAGTCGTTTTTGATGTACCGCCACAGCCGCTGCGACGCCCGTTCGGCAGACTCCTCAACGCGCCACGGACGGTCTTCGTTGATGAGGTCGGGCACCTCGTTCACGTACCAATCCCATGCATCGCTCTGCTCAAAATCGCTGCCCCACACGTCAAGCGGGTGAAACTCGGGCAGCCACTCGTTCCAGTCGGGCATTTGCAAGTTCACGGGTAGCTCGCGCATGTTGAGTTTCCCGTCGATCTCGTATGCGCCCGTATGCACGCCATCGGGAAAGAGGAAGTCCTTGATCTCGGCGTCGTAGTCGAGCACCCAGTCGAGGCCTGCTCCGGCGGCCCAGTACACCTGGTCCATCTCGTCCATTGGCTGTCCCATAGTACGGGCATCGGTGGGCCCTCGTGAGGCAGCAGCGGTTTCGCCGGGCTGATACGGCGGATTCCACGGACGTCCGGGTGGGGCAATGGTTTGACCGTCAGAGGTCTCGATATCGATCGAGCGGATGTAGGCCGCAATCTGCTTGCCTTCGGCTTCACTCAAGCCATGGAACTGACTCCGGCGCTCAATGGAGTAGTTGGAGTAGGCAAAGTATTCCAGGTCGTATCCGCCTTCTACATGGCAGTCGTTGCACGACGCGATAATATCAGGGCCGTCCCATCCTTCTACCAAAAGATCGCGCTGATGCCACAAATCGCGGCCGGCTTCTACCGATGCTGGATCGTCATAGCCTGCGGGCGCGCCCCACGAGCCTGGATCATCCCATTCGGTGGGGGTCGCACTCGACAGGTTGGCGTTGCTAGCAGACTGCACCTGCAGATCCAACACCCGGAATCCCATCGACGGGTCGCCCATGCCGTTGGATCCTACGGCGTAGTTGACGCGAAATTGAATCACGTTTTCGCCGCTCTGCACCGCTCCTAACTGATCGATAGGGATGCGAAATCGCACGGTGTGCACAGGGCCGGTGATACAGTCCTGGCTGGCCTCGGGTTCGAAGCACTCTACGGTGCTGTTGTTGATGTCGACCCAGTTGCCTCCATTAAGCCGCACCGACGCCTTGTCTGTGTTGTAGTTCAGGGCATCGATATGATGCGAGGGATAACCAATCGAGTGCGCTTGCATGTACACATGTGCTGCTGCCCCGGGGTCATCCACCTGAAGGGAAACGCTCTGTGTATATCCATCAGGCCCCATCACCTCAATGGGGTACACCACAGGCTCCTCGCTACTCGACGAGATTATTGGAAGTTGAAATGCAGCGACAAGTAGCACTGCACTAACGATCAGGACAATGGTGCTGGTATACCAAACGGCTGGTGCAGGCCACAAGGCCTTCCAAGCCCCCTGGGCTCCATGTTGAAAAAAACAGCGTAGGTTCTTGAACATGAGAATCCAAATTCAAACAAAGCAGGATACGGATCGGCACCCACGTGCCAACGGTACCTGTAATAGGTTCAAGGGGCGTACCACACTGCACCAACAACGCACGATCTTGTAATCCATCCAATGCCTCATCTCCGAACCGCCTTTACGAACATCGTGTCAACGTATCCGACTTGTACCCAGAATGGCAGCACTGGGTACATCGGTTATTTCTCTTTCTTCCAAATGGCAACACATACCCTTTTTCCGTTGGGCATCATGTTATCTTGCCATGCGCGGCTTGCTTCAAAGTGGAACGTCCTACCCCATGCTGGTCCCATTTCTCATACACAGCATACGCCTGTCGGCGTAATGCCTCATATTTAGACGCCTGAATAGCTATTCGGAATTTTTCTTTTTGGGCACGACGCGCTACTTCTTCATCGGAGGCAAGCGTTGTCTTATTCCGAATCCGCGCCACATTTTTTCCGGTTGGGGCAAAAATAGTAAAATCGGTGCCGAACCGTTCGTTGACGGCCTCGAACACCCGATCAATGGGGCCGGTGGTCTGGTCGAACGGGCTCACCACCATCTGGTCGAGGTACCGCGTAAGGGCAGTGTAAAACCGGACGTATGCCCGTAGCCCTTGTGAAAGCGAGACATACGGCCACCGGCTCACGAGCGACACCACCGCATCCGCCGGATCGCGTAGTGTAACCAGCACCGGGGTGCCCTGCTGAACCGCCTTTATGATCTGGGCCGGTGCGTGTAAGTGGTGGGCCAAGCGCACCGGGCGCTCTTGACACGACTTAAAGGCCACCGTCGCAAAGCTATTTCCTGATCCCTGGAAGCCATCAATCACCAGTTCGGTATCGGGCTGCACCGCACACTCCCGTCCGTCTATGTGGTGGCGCATCTTCCACTGGGTCCACCAAATCGTAGCCTGATGCACAGGCGCCAGCCAGGGTGTCGCAGCGCAGCGTGTACGGATCTCAAACTTTGCCTGTAAGGCCCATCGGACTGGATTCATCATTTGATTCATTGGATCTACGCTGGTTTGTTTATAGGGATACAGATTGTGGCATCCCCACACGGCGCAACGCCTCGGCAAACTGCGCATGCATGCGGGGCAGTCCGTAGCGCACGCGCACATCAGCGGCTCCCCGACGCGCCAGGGTGTGCGCCCATGTCGGGCGGGCTACAAGCATCCGGAGCGCCTTGGCCAGGGCATCGGCATTGCCTGGGGGCACGAGCACGCCCGTCTGCTGGTCATGAATGATTTCGGGCACGCCTCCCGCCTCGGTAGCTACAACCGGGCGCTCGGCCAGCAGCCCCTCGACCACCACGCGTCCAAACGGCTCGGGCAAGATGGAGGTGTGCGCAATAATGTCGCACGCCTGCATGTAAACAGGTATATTGGACTGATGCCCGGCGAAGTGGATGCGCCCTTGCAACGCTGGCTCGTGGGCGGTTTCTCGCACTATTTCCGCATAGGCGGCGTCGCCCGGAAAGGCGGCTTCGCCCACCAGCAGAGCATGCACCTCGGGCAGTTGCTTCAGTGCCTCCAACAGCACATGCTGTCCCTTCCAGTGCGCCAGTCGGCTAAACACTCCTACCAGTGGTACATCGAGCGGAATGCCATGTCGATCTCGCACCTGTGCCGCATTGTCTTGCGATTCCGCATTAAAAGGAAAGGGGCTCATTCCATTTGGGATTTCCAACACGGGCCGCGTCCCTCCACTGTCCAAAAAGGCCTCGGCAGTAGCGCGTGAGTTCACTCCCACCAAGGTAGCAGCACGGTTGGCCGTAAGCGTTACCAGACGCCGCTGCAGAACCCCAAAATGATCGGGCGTAAGCAGGTCGTGCACGATCCAGATAAGCGGATGGCCGGTGCGGCGCGCTGCGTAGGCAGCCGGAAGCAGGGCCTTCATGGAGTTGGCTACGATCAGGTCGTATGGGCGAGCCACTCGCGCAAGCGCCCGTGCAGTACGCCAAAGAGCGGGAGCCGCCTGCAGGCCCTGCCACCACGCACCGCTTTTACGCACCTGCTGTAGCGCCTGCCCCTCTGAAAGCATCACATGCGGAATCTCGTGCGTCTCCAGCCGATCAGTAAACCGTCCCATGTCGAAGGTGACCACAACACTGTTGTGAGCGTATGGACGTGCCAAATCCAACAAAAACAACTCGGCCCCGCCCAGTGCGCCGCTGTGCGTCACAAAAAGAATCCGTGGCATCGTCATAGATCAGGAGCAGGCAGTGGCATATACATGGTGTGTTGCCGCTACGACCCGCGGCCACGAAAAACGATCCCGCGCATAGTCCGCACAGGTGGATGCATCGGGAAGGGGCTGACGTCCATGCAGCGCTTCGTTGAGGGCGTCGTAGAGTGCATTTGCTGAAGCGTCGGGCAGCACAAGCGCCTCCGACAAGGGGCGCACAACTTCGGGGAGTCCGCCCACAGGTGTTACAAATACCGGTGTGCCACTGGCCAGCGACTCGATGGTGGTGAGTCCAAACCCCTCCCATTCCGTTGTGGGCACCACACTGTAGGTAGCCGCCCGATACGCAAGGGGCAGATCAGCATCGGGCACAAAGCCAAGCAGTTGCACATGTGCCTCCAGCCCCGATTCGACGATCCGCTGCTGCAGCTCCGCTGCCAACGGCCCGGTTCCGGCAATGTAGACGAGCACATCCGAATGCAGGCGCCGCAACCGATCAGCCGCCTCTAAAAGTGCAAACAGTCCCATCCGATGCGCCAGACGACGCACCGTGAGCACGATGGGGCGGTCGGTGGGCCAGCCCAAGGCCCGACGTGCTGCCGACGTTGTCATGCCCGCATGAAACCGATTCGTATCCACGCCCCCCGGCACCACGTGAATGCGCGCGCCCTCTACGTTGTAGCGACGCATTAGCACCTCACGAAACGCGTTGGATAGCACAATAAACCGATCGGCACGTCTGTACATCCGGCGCTCCAGCGTTTGTTTTAGGCGGATGCGCCAGGCCGCTTCCCCCTCGGTGGCCGACTCCAGCGCCCACGGTCCGTGAAAGTGCATCACGGTGGGCAGGTCGCGTGCAGGCAGGGGCCACCCATAGAGGGCAAAGTGGCACGCCAACACGTCGTAGTCGGTACGCGCCAAGTCGGCCCCAATGAGGCGACGTGCCCTGCGCAGTCGAGCAGGTAACGAGGCTTGCGGCGAGGCAAAGGCACGCACCGAATCAGGGCGATTGGGATGCGTGGGGGCCCCCGTCACCCAGGTGGTGCCCGACAGCCCGGTTTCAGAAAAGTGCAAGGCTAAGCCATAGACCATGCGATCCAGACCATTGCCCGGCGCCTCCGGAAACCAGTCCATGCCAATGCTGCACACCTTCAACGGAGGCAGTTCGGCGGGTGCTGAGCGCGTGGCGCGCCGTGCAGCGGTAGATGTAGACGTAGATGCAGACATGGTCAGGCGTATCCAAAGTGATGGCGGTTCAGGGTGGTGATGGTGCGGGCCAGCGCCTGGCTCGATCGGGGCAGATCGCGTTTCCAGCGCTCATCCAACTCAATGCCCCGCTCTTCGTACCGCATAGGATTGCCCGCAATCGTAAACTGGCTGCCGTCCCGAAAGTCGGTAACGGCTTCGGGCACATACGGAATGCCGATCATGGCACAGGCTTCGGCAAAGGTGGTGTGAGGGTGTGTGGCCAGCGTTTCGTATTGCATCAACAGGTAGTCATCTGCAGGCAGATGGTGCTCGGCAATACGATCAAACAAATGATTCTGCACCACCCAGGCGCCGGACTGCCGCGCCGTGTAATAAAGGCGCGGCGCGTGGCTATGCCAGGAGGTGTTGCGCACCCACGGCTTGGTTACCGAATAGGCAAACCCGCAGGGATGCTTTACCAGATGCACCACCTTGATGCGAAACCGCCCGGATCGCAGCAGCCAGAGGAGCCGGTACGGGTCTTTCGAAGCGTCCACGATCCATTCGGGGCGCGTGCCGGTGCGTGCTTCGACCAGCGCACGAAAGTGGCGAAAGAGCGTCTCATTGTTGGCTGCGTACTGATCCACCTGCGCCCGAACGGATGTGGAGAGCGGCTTCGGTTCAAAGTCCTGCCACCGGCTCCAGCGCAGGGTGCGTCCGCCATCGTGGTTTTCGCGGAAGTAGTCGATTTGAGGAGCCGGCTGCTGCAGCGGTTGCACCCGCGCTTCCATCTCTTGCCAGAACGGGCACGTCTGGACGTACTGCCCCGAGCCACACGGACGCACCCCGCCCATGCGAATTTCGTGCGGCCACAGGTGAACCTCGCCACACGTCGCTAGTGCTGGATGAGCTCCCAGCATCGACTCGAACAGCGTGGTGCCACTGCGGCCAATGCTGGCCACGTACAGTAGATTGATGCGGTCATCCGTAGACATATCAGGGCGTGCTTGGGGGGTGAGAAACAACGTGAGGGTAGGTCAAGGCAAATGCACCTTTAGGCGAGAACTTTTGTGGGAGCGACAAGAGCGGCGTACGCCTCGGCATGCTGCTGCGCAATGGCAATCCACGAAAAGGCATCGGCGCGCTGCAGGCCCTGCTCGGCCAGCGCGGTCCGACGTTCGGGCCTGTGAAGCAGCGTTACCAGTGCATCGGCAAAGTCGGAGTCGTCCGCCAGTATCCCGTAGCGTCCATCGTCAAGCACGTAGCGTGCGCCCGGGTTAGGCGTCGCTACGATGGGGGTGCCGCTGGCCATTGCTTCGAGATACGGAAGCCCAAATCCTTCATAGACACTGGGATATGCAAACACCCAGGCACGCTGATACCAATCGGCAAGGGTCGCATCATTCGGATAGTGCAGCACTTTTACGTTGGGATGCGCCGCACAGGCCTCTGACACCCGGTCGGCCACCATAACGAGCGTAGCTGCAGGCACCCGTGGGAGCACCTTCGCGCAGAACTGATCGAAGAGCCAGCCCCCTCGCTTGCGTCCTTCCCACGTTCCGACAAAAAGAAGCGAGGGGGTGTCAGTCTTTGGTCCCGGCCTAAACCGCTCCAGATCCACCCCATTGGGCATACATCGATCGGCTCGGTAGCGCGCTGCGCAGGTTGGACTGATGCCCCAGCAGGCTGTTGCCAGGCGCGCAGACAGATGCTCCAGCGGATAGATAGCGTGTTGCACCAGTCGGCGCTTCCAGGAGGTGGCGGTGCGTGCCTCATCGAGCGCGGAGCCATGCATGGTGCGCACCGATGGGATGCCGCGCCGTATCCAGAACCAGTCATCGCCATGCAGGTGAACGATATCGTACGGGCTGAGGTCAACCTGATTCAGCAGCGCCGGCAGCAGAAACCACCGTGCTGCCGGGCTATCGGCCAGCCACGGCTGTTCTGCAAACAGGTGGATATGCTGGTAGGGTGCCCCAGGCGGAGGCGGCGTCAGGCTTAGCACCGTGACTGTGTGATCGGGGATTTCGGCCAGCGCAGTAGCCAGTCGATGTACCACAGCCTCTACCCCGCCTACTTTGCGATGAGGCTCTGGTAGGGTGGTATGAAACAGCGCAATGTTCATGACTCGGAGGGTAGTTTACGATGAAACAGTTCGACGTTGGCGTAGCAGCGCGCGGGAGCTATCAGGTTGGGCCGATTCGCTTGCTTCCGCTTCGGCCTCATGATAGCGACGGGAAGCCACCGCAAAAGCCATGCAGCACCAGAACACAACGCCTTTCACTTCACTGACCTGTGGTCCCATAAGCATCAGCGCAAAGTAGGCAACGGCAATACCCGACACCAAGACCGCAAACCGGTCGGTATTGGGTGTATAGCGGATCACAGCGTAAAGCATCATCGCCAGTCCACTCAGATAAAAGAGCCCCCCAAACCAGCCCAACTGGTACAGGATGGTGACAAAGTCGCTGTCGAACGTGCGCGCGCCCAGCCCCTCGCCCATCGGACTGGTGAGCAGTTCGTTCAGCATGATGCCATACATATACTGCCGCGCCTGCATGCTTCCGTCTTCTTCCAACTGGCTAAACGACTCCATTCGTTCGCCTGTCACTTCACCGACCTCCCCAGAAAGAACCAGCGGCACGGTGATGGCAGCCACCACCACCAGCATGATGACTACCCGTCCGCGGCTGGCATTCTGGAGGCGTGCGAGGCTGTACGCCAGCGCCACCACCCAGCCGCCCCAGGCGCCGCGTACCAGCGACACCAGGAAAGCGGCATATCCCGGAATGGCAGCCAGTTTGCCCATCAGCCCTTTGCTATCAAAAAGTAGGATCAGACCCGACATCAACACCATGGCAAAGGGACCCGGCGAGTTGAGCATGCTGAACACGCGAATCTCGAACGGTTCGGGCTTGCCCAGCGAGATCATGCGAGAGCCCTCCATCCAGAGGGTGTCCCAGGGCGGCGCGACAAAGAACTGGTAGAGGCCGTAGCTTCCCAACACAATCACGCCCCAGATGAACGTAGTGCGAAAGACCGAACGCAGCCTCGGGTACTCGCGCCACCGCACCAGTACAAACAGTGCCATCAGGAGGGGGCAGATCCAATCGAGCAATACAGTGGTAGCGCGAAAGGCATCTACGTTAGTGAGCCCTACGAGATAGCCATATGTAAGCCCCATAAAGCAGATCAGTAGAGGCACGCCCATGCGATGCGTAAGCACCCGTCCAAACCGAGGCAGGTCGAGTAGGATGACCAACGTGGCGGCATAAGGAGCCAGCAGCGAAAAAGCGGCAGCAGGCGGCGTAAATACCCCGAGGTGGTAGTCAATGATGCGACGAACAAACGGCGACACAAACCAGAGCCACCACACGAATCCAAAATACAGGGCTGGGTTTGAAATATAGAGCCATGCAGCTACGGCTACGCTCATGCCCATATAGGCCAGACTTAACAGACGTAGTGCTGACGGATGGGCACTCATAAAGAGCAGGGCGTAGCACCCAAACGCAATCAGGATAATACCGCCTGCCAGGAGCGGCGCGCGCCGGGGGTTGCGCGATATGTCGGCTAGAGTACGGATCATGCGGTGGCACGCGGATTTGTGAACAAAGGCCGCCGCAGCGCACGGTTGAGTCTGTCATGAGGCACCATGGGGGCAATACCAAGCGCCTCTTCATACTGTGCGGCAATGACGGGCCATTGAAAGTGATCGAGGTAGAGACTGCGGGCCGCTCGGCCCAGTTGCCGCTGCATGGCCTTGGTACGAGCGATGTGCAGCAAGGCATCTGCAAAGGCCTTCGTATCATCGATAGAGGTCATAAAAAATGCGGTGCCCCCGGCCTGCTTCAAAAGGGCATCGGTCTGGGGGCCCTTGGTAGTCATTACAGGAAGGGCGTGCTGCAGGCCAGCCAGAAAGGCACCGCGACGGGTAGACACCCCTTTGTGGTACGGGGCCAGATACACATCCAGGGCGCTTAGATGACGCGACACATCGGGAGCGGCCAGCGGTCCGGGGCAATGAAGCGGCACATCCGGAAAAGCCTGCTGGATCTGTTCGATTCCGGGCCCAATGTAGACAAGCAGGGGACTCATGCTTTTGTGTTGTAGCGCTTGGATGCCTTGCCGAATGTGGTCGAAAAGGCGAGAGGAATGGCCACGTCCAAACAGCCCCAGCAAGCAACCGTGGGCCGGCAGCCCGGTAGCTGCACGAGCTTCTTGCTGAGTGTAAGCTAAGTGGGGCATGTTAGAGCCGACCGGAATATACGTACACGGCGTATTGGGAAACCAAGACTGAAACCGCTCAACCCACGCTGGAATGGTCATGATGAGATGGTCGGCGAGGTAGCCTAATCGCTTAAACTGGGCGCGTTGCCACACCGACATGATGAACATACGTATCGAATCGGGTGGCATGAACGGCTCGTGAATGGTGAGGGCAATTTGTGTGGCGGGGGCATGCTCACGAATGCGCGCCAACGCCGGAGCCAACTCGGGAGCATATCCTCGTGTACCGTATGCAAACGGGTTGTACTGCACCACCACCCAATCGGGCGGATCGCTGCACAGGCGGTCGGTCCACGCATCAAGACCGGCGGCCTGCGGCAAGGCGGGTACGGTACACACACGCACCTCCGAACTTCCGGTGGCCGCGGTTTGTGCGGTCCACACCCGTACGTCATGTCGTCCGGACAGCGTAGCCGCCAGATGTGCCGTGTAATCGCCAATTCCATCGAGGGCCGGTGGGTAGGCCGGAAACAGAAAATCTAGTCGCATAACGAATCCTCCCAAAAGCAAACGGATACGAAAACCGCCGAATTATCGGGGCGCAGGGCGCTATCTACCTACATAAAACAACCACGCGGTCGTCTTCTATGGGTGGACACGCGCTACAAAGATCGGTCAAGATGCTTTCGGGTACCCCCTACTATTGGCGCATAGGGGATTCGCCAATCACGCAAGCCGCGTTTCAAGACGCGCATAGCGCCACGCCGATTTCAGATGCGTGGGTGAAAGTAGATGCGGCAGGGTATCCCACGACCAGCCGTGCGACGCAGGCACTACATCGAGGCACCAGTCTACGGTACGATGGAAGGTGACCTCTCGTGAAAACCAACTGGTCCAGACAGCGCGTGCAGCGGCGGCCATAGCGGGCGCCTCGTCCTGGCGTGCTCGCAGCAGATCGGGAAGGTGAGCTACATCGCACTCGGCCACACGCACACTGCACGCCTCCCAGTCGGGGCCTACGGGAGGGATCCAGTCGTCGGCAATGATGACTGGCACACGTCCCATACGCAAGGTTTCAAACAAGCGCATGCTAGACGTACCAATGCCGCGTGGACAGAGCACAAATGCACTGTCGAGCGACACATCTCGGTACTGGTCCTGCAACTCGCGTTGTTGATCGGCCGAGAGCGCTCCATACGGCCAGTACGGATCTGTATTGAAAAGAAACGCCTTCTCATCAGGCAGCTGCATGAGCGCTTCTCGCACCGGATGGGTAGACACTTTGCCGATAAACGAGTACAGGTAGCGAGGCTTTTGAAGCGGCGCCGCGTAGCGGGCATGGTGATGCGCAAAGGCTTTTAGATAGCCCCCTGTTCGGGTACGCTCGGGATGATAGGTACGCGGCGTGAGCGAGGCATACACACCCGGCAACAACGGCATCGGCTGGTCGTGGCGGCTGTGCAGGGCGCATCGCTCAGCATGAGCCTGATAGACCGGGTGGCGCCGTACCTCGCGGTAGTGCTGCAGCGTATGACAGTTTTCAACAAACAGAATCAGATCGGCCTGCTCAGGCGCCTGCACAACCTCATGCGTCCCAAATCGGTCGTGTGCTGCCGCGTCTTGCATCCGAACGAGTTCATCGAACGGGTAGGGGCGTCCGGGTCCTTCGCCGGCGGCACTGGAAAGAAGATATACGGTGGCCATGTGTAAGGATGGAGGGATGTAAGGGTGGAGGTCTGGATGATGACTCTCACAAATCACCTGTCATGGTAAGTCCTCTGGCGTACGTTTAGTGTGGACGGGCTCGTAACGTCACAGCGTGCTGTCAGGTTGGGGGAGATCCCGGCTCTGCGGCGCTGAGGGTGCCTTGGCCGGGATGACTATGAGGGTTGGCAAACTCATGCTCTACCCTAACATTGTCATCGCGAGGAGGGAGCCCTGCGACTGACGCGGCGCTGTGAGCGCTAGCGAACGAGTACTCCTGGGGTGCGATCTCATGCCGTTGATTGGGCGGCTGCATTCGGTCTGATAGCATGAGATTGCGTCGCTGCGCTCGCAATGACAAGATTGTGAGTTATTCCGGTTACGTTAGGGGACCATGTGTTACCCAAAGATTGACCTGTGACAGAGCCCTAAGTGACCTCAACAATGGTTTTGGGGATTGCCGGACGGATTCCCCTCCATCCTACCCTTCCTCCCCGAGGAGGAAGGAACTGTGGAAGGCGTTCAGCAAGTCCCCCTCAGAGGAGGGGGGATTTAGGGGAGGGATAGTGTAACATTATATATATAAAGCACTTATGTGCAGTGTAGCACCGTATGAATGAGTGCCAGTCGGCGCGTCCCGGTCGAAATCGCCGCATACCCAAAAACGTTGTATGAACGTACTTACCATCCGCTATCCAATGTAATGCTTACGCCAGGAGCGCGTGTCGTCGAGTGGCCGCTTCAGCATAGAGCCGGTCATAAGCCCGTGCGGTGTGCAGTGCAGAGTAGGTCACCGCCGCATGGTGCTGTGCGCGCCGTCCGGCTTCAACCAGCAGGGGATAGGTCGCCAGATGATGCGAGAGCGCCGTGGCAAGGGCTTCGGTATCATTAGGAGGAACAAGTGTGGATGCATCTGGAGCCACGTATTCGGGCAGGCCTCCGCCATTACTGGCCACGACAAAACGCCCGTGAGCAGCCGCATCGAGCGGAACCAGTCCTGCCGGTTCATTCCATACCGAAGGTACTACCACGATCCAGGCGATCGTCATCAGGGCTGTGAGAGCGCTTGGCTCGCACCACCCATGAAAACGCACCCGCTCGGTAAGATTGAGCCGTTCAACGTGCCTGTAAATCGCGTTTGTGTGCGCTTCGGTGCCGCTGCCTGCTACATGCAGCACCACTGATGAATCTATGTGTACCATAGCATCCAACAGCCACGAGAGCCCCTTTTCAGGAGCCAGGCGTCCGGCATACAGCAGCCGCGCATGCGTGCTAGGGGGCGCAATGAAAGGTTGTACGGCCGGTGCCGGTGATGGACACACAACCATGTTCTCGGGCTCACATCCTGCGCGCACCATCATTTCGTGCACATACCGGCTTACCGTTGCGGTAGGCACCCGCTCGGTTTGGGCGCGCTCGGTCTGCAGGCGCTGAAAGTTCTGCCACATGCGTTTCGGGCGGCAGCTTCCGCAGCGCTCTTGCACATGCATGCGTGCACAATGAAACGGGTGATACGTGCGATCACAAGGCTGTTGGGAGCGCCGCAGGTAGCGCGTTCCCGATGGGCACCCGCCCTGATGTCCGTGCATCGTGCGCACCACCGTGAATGGCGGTTGGGTGGGCAACGGCATCGGGAGCGTTCGGTGCGCGTGCAGTACATCCAGGTTAAGGGTAGCGGCCGTGTGGTACAGCGTGTCGTCGGTTACGACATGCATATGATCGCGAAGTGGCGTACCCTGCGGAGGAGCCTGGCAAAGCCATACGACCTGGTGGCCCGATTGGCGTTGAGCCGATGTTAGCCGTTCCACGTATGTAGCAATGCCGCCGTCGGCCCATAAATCGGCGGCGTAGTGAGCAATGCGCATCAGATGAGTCCCCACGTATGGTCGGTTTCGTAGTCCAGTTGGATCAGCAGATCGCCCCATTCGGCCTTGAAGTGATCGACCAGTGCGGGGGTAAAGTGGTTGCGCCAGTCGCCGGGCGTGCCTTTGCGATAGTGACTCTGCACATCCTCTTCACCACGCGACCGCCCTCCGGTAAGACGGTTGAAGCGACTGGCCTCTAAAATGTGTGCGAGTGTATCGGGCGGCAGGGTGTCTAATGGACGCCGTGGCACCGGAAGCAGCGGATACGGGCCGGGGACACGAGCATGCCCCAAATAATGCAGCCGATTGAGACGCACCTGCACCCGGTACGCAAAGGAATACAACGCCTCGGGATCCAGCCACCCCAAAAAGGTGGCAATGCGCTGAAAGCCGGCATCAGGATCGGCGGTGAGCGTTTCCATGTGCAACTCCAGCACATGGGGCTGCTTGTAGTCCCATGCCTGCATATCCGCAAACACAGACTGGCTAAACACCATCTCGGCGGCCAGCCCATCTTCAAGCGAAAGCGTCTGTAGCAAATCGCGGTGGGGCTCCAGTTCGGGCCACTTATCAGACGGATGTGAGTGCTTGTGCGAGAAATAGGCCGACACTAGCACATCGCGCGGGTCACGAACCACGTGGAATCCGCGACTTCCTTCGGGCAGGGTCTGCACCTCGTGTATCTGCGCGTTGGTGTAAATGAGCACGTCAATAGACTCAGCGCTCACTTTGTCGGCCAGCGATGCATACGGACTGATGTGGCGCGGCAAATGGACAATGGCATGGCGCCGCCCCAGATGAAAACTCATCTCCCGAAAAATGCGGGTGATCCATCCGGTTGCACACTTGTGATGGCCGTAGAATGCCCGCACTGCTCCATACGACACGTTTGTGGATTGTGAGGGCGCCTGGAGCGTAGATAGAGACGTCATGGTGTGCCTCTCTGGTAAATAAAACGGGGGGCAAGCAACCTACTACACAACTGCCCGCTTACGTATGGCTTTCGGTGGACGCCCGTGTCGCTTTTGGCGCATGTGAGGACTCTGACTGCCATCCGCGCAGCCGCTTGTGAAGCCGTTTGCGGAGCGATCCAAGAAACGCGTGTCGCACAATGTACGGACGGTACGCCCGGTGCCGCCATACGTCGTAGTGCCAGTACGCTTGCTTAATCCACTGCAGCACCCGTGCCGAGAGCCCGCATCGCGCATGGGTGGATGCATAATCGAACGCATGCATTTCATCGGCACAGATGGCCTCGACCCAGGCGACCTCGGTGTCGGTCAGATCGGTTTGCCACCGCTCTAAGGGAGCTGTTGAAATGGGACGTGTGGCGATTTCGTTGAAGGAGGCTGCGGCTTCGGGCTTCATGTACTGCTCCGCATCCTGGTGAAAACGGAGCATCTCAGGGTCGTAGGGTAGATTGAGGAATGAGCACAGGCGCTGGGCAACATGTTCAGGAGCCGTGACCAGGTCTTCGTATCGCACCGTACACCACTGCGAGGCAGGTACCCATTCAGAGAGGAGTCGGTAGCCCACATTCCAACTCTTGCGCCGGTTTAGGGCATTGAAGATCACGTCGTCTGGAAAAAAGTCAACGCGCTGCATGGAGGCTACTCCGGCCCGCGGATCGCGCGCCATGTACACGAACTGAGCCTGTGGAAACATTTCAATCAATAGATCCACGTAGAAGAGATTGCCTGGTGTTTTCTCGCCCCAGCGCGCCGCGTCTTCGCTTTGCGCCCAGGCCCGCAACATGTGGGCGTAAGGGGTACGGTAGGTCGGGTCGTTTACCTCAAGCAGTACGTTACGAACCGCATCCACTTCTACCCCAGGAAGCAGGGGCATGCAGCGGGCCAACGTCTCTTCGACGTACGACTCGTACCGCTCGCGTGTCCATCCTGGACGGTACCAGGGCCGATCGTAGGCGGTATGCTTGAAGTAGTTCAGCTCTTCCGGAATAGCTACATCCGGGTGAGCGTTGAGCATCAGACGCATCAAGGTGGTGCCCGAACGATTGGCGCCCACCACAAAGACTGGTCGGTCGGTTGCTGTACGGTAGGGAGGAGGCATGCCTATCAAGCAGGAGTCAAGGAAGAAGGAGACGAAACGGGAAGGTGCTCCTTACACACGTACTGCACCACCTCTGCATAAGCGCTCGCGCGGGTTGTGCTGTGCAATGCATCGCGCAACGGTGTACGGTCGATGCTAACCTGTTGCCCGGCCTGCAAGGCGCCCACCCACATCGTTAAGGCATCGGCCATGGTCTCCACATCGGCAGGTGCGCTGCAGACTACACCGGGCTTATCTTGCAGGTAATTGCGATTCTCGCCAGGAGGCACTGCCGCCACAATTGGCCGATCGGTCATAAGGTACTCGTAGGTCTTGGCGGAAATACGTCCGCCGGGGGTGCCGTCAGGGCGATCGGGCAGGGTAAGAAACAGCACATCTGCTTCATGCATCAGGCGCAATACCGTATCGTGAGGCTGTGGCGGGTGCACTGTAACCACGTCATGCAGGTCGTAACGCTGCAGCACGGCCTCTACCACGTCGGTCGGAAATGTGTTACCGTAGATGTGCACCTCTACCGGACGTGTCCACTCAGGATGTGCCTTACGCAGGTGCTGCACCGCCTGGCCAATGTACACCGGGGTGTGGGTGCGCGGATCGATGCGCGAGGCCCGGTACTGTCCCCACTGATTCCACCGGTGCCACCACGTACGTGCTGTGCGCGCTAGCAGACCACGCTCGGTGTTCGACGTCTGATGCATATGCCAGCCAGACAACCCCCCTGTGTACACGATGCGAATGGGGGCGGTGGCCTCTTTAGAGACCGGCGCCGATACGGGCGTGGCCACAGGGCGCACCCCACGCCGAATTAGGTGAAGCGTATTCCGGTGGGTCTCAGGCTGCCGCTGCCGCACGCGGTCGAGGTTTTCCTGCGACACAAAGACCGATGCATCTGCGGTTTGAACGAGCCAGTCCTCCAGCCGCTTAGCAGCCCAGGCGTGCATACGCGACGGGTATGTTGCATTGACATCGGGGCAGGTGAGCGAGTCGTTGAAATTGAGGATGAGCGGCACGCCGGTCATTTTTTTCAACAGCGCGCCCACAATAGCACTGGTGTAAGGCATTGCAAACGCCAAAATGGCATCGGGACGTTTCCGTTTCACCTCTCGATAGGCGGCATACAAGGCCGGCACGATCCACCCGATAAATGGGTCGGGCCAGAACATCCAGTCTGCCATTTTTTTCAGGCGGAGGCGCTGCATTCCGTTCTTAAGCCGTGTGGCATCGCCTCCTTGTATTGTACGCACCGATACGCCCGGCAGCACAGGCTCGGAGGCAGCGGTAAGGGCATGAACGGTGTGTGTACGCGCCAGGTGTGATAGGAAATAATCGACGCGTATCGCCAGCGGATAGGTCTCTGGCGGAAACCGATATGAAATAGCGAGCAGGTGGCTCATAAACGGGACGGACTTAGCCGTTATCGTGAGGGGAAGAGGACGTCCAAGGCATTTCGTAGTGAATCAGATGCACGCGGTCGTGGCGATGTTGCCATCGCTTGTACTGGCAGTACGCCCGCTCGGGCATCAGCCGCGCGTGATCAGACGGCGAGAGCCGAGCGCCTGAACGGTCGTATCCATACACATTCATCCACGTCCCGCACATGTACTCCACCGTAGCGACATCTATCGACGCCATTTCTGTTTGCCAGCGGGCTTTGGTTTTGGTGTTAATCGGCTTTGTTACCGTCTGTGCGCCTCCCAACTTCGTATACACCGGATGCATGTAGTCGCCCGCACGCTCATGAAAGGCTAGCATGTCGGGATTGAACGGTATCTGTAGGAAGTTGCACAGCTGTAGCAACACCGGTTCGGGGGTAGAGGTGAGGGCTTCAAAGTGCAGTGTAGTACGCTGCGAAGCGGGCACGGTACGTTCGAGCACCGCGGCTCCGCGCTCCATGAATGTACGCCAGTTTCCGGCGTTTGCTACCGTGTTGCTGCTGCAACGCCGAAAGTTGTTCATGGAATGGACCACCGCGCGTGGATCGCGCACCATGTGCACAAACCGTGCTTCGGGAAACATCGCATAGAGTTCGGGCACGTAGAACACGTTGTGCGGCGTCTTCTCGCCCCAACACGGTTTACCTTCGGCTGCCGCCCATGCGTCAAGCGCCTTCGCATAGGGGGTGCGAATCGTAGGCGGCCCCTCCATCATAGCAATGCGGAGTTGCCCCAGATCGACGCCTGAAAGCACCGGTTCGTTTTGCGCTAGAAAACGGTCAATAAGCGTTCCATACAGGCGAGGATCGAGCGTGGTATTCCACGGTGTGGGCACGCGCTTAAACAGCGTGAAATAGGATAGCTCATCGGGCATTGCAATAGAGGGATGAGCATTTAGAATCAGTCGTAGCAGCGTAGTGCCCGACCGACTGGCTCCGACGACAAAAATGGGAGGCTGTGTAGTCATGTCTGATGCGGAAAATACGTCCATAAAAAGCAAGGATTAAGCCGACCCGTTGGATGGTACTGCAGGGGCGTACTGGATCTGATGATACGACCAGAGGGCGCCTTCGCGATCGAGCAGTTCGTGATAAGGGCCTTGCTCTACAACGCGTCCGTGCTCCAGCACCACCACCCAGTCGGCATGCTCAATGGTTGAAAGACGGTGGGCAATAGCTACGACGGTACGCCCCTCCATGAGGCGCTCTAGCGACGACTGCACGGCTTTCTCGGAAATGCTATCAAGGGCGCTGGTGGCTTCGTCCAGAATCAGGATTTCGGGATCCTTCAGCAAGGCCCGTGCAATGGCCAGGCGCTGGCGCTGTCCGCCTGAGAGCCGAATGCCCTGGTCGCCCAGCGAGGTATCGAATCCGTGAGCCATCTCCTCGATGAAGTCGAGCGCATTGGCCTGCTCCGCGGCGGCCTCGATCTCTGCCCGCGTAGCACCGGGCCGTCCATACGCGATATTTGCATGCACCGTGTCGTTAAAGATGAATGTTTTCTGGCTCACAATGGCAATACGATCGCGCAGTGAGTGTACGTCTAAATCGCGCAGGTCAATACCATCGTAGAGCACGCGGCCCGCGGTGGGGTCGTGAAAGCGAGGGATCAGATCAGCCAGGGTGGACTTCCCGGCTCCGCTGCCTCCTACGAATGCGGTGGTTGTACCGCGTTGGAGCGTAATGGAGACATCGTGGAGTACCTTAGGACCGGTTGTGTACGCAAAATCGACGTTTTCCATCGTGATGGCCTTGCGCAACGGCGGTGCCGAACGGGTTCCGTTTGTCAGGTACGGCTTATCGCTGGTGCGCAGCAACTGCGCTATGTTT
Organism: Natronotalea proteinilytica; assembly: GCF_055379935.1. Classification (NCBI taxonomy): domain Bacteria; kingdom Pseudomonadati; phylum Rhodothermota; class Rhodothermia; order Rhodothermales; family Salisaetaceae; genus Natronotalea; species Natronotalea proteinilytica. The sequence continues at coordinate 1,907,833 of NZ_AP043947.1, forward strand.
GCGAGGCCGGCTCGGTTCTCGGCCCAATCGCCCCGAATGTTGTTTAGATTGAGTACTGTCGGGATCATGCGAAGCAGGGCGAACAAGAACGCCAGCAGAAAAGCAAGGTCGAGCGCGCCTTCCAGCACCAAAAATTGCACGGCAACGACAATGAGTACAATGAGCCCGGTACTTACCACCCCTTGGGTAAGCGGCTTGATAAGCGCCCGGCGTAAATTGGTCGCAATTACAGCGTTAGCAAAGCCCCGTGTGGCCCGTTCGAGGCGGTCGCGCTCGTCGGCCTGCCGGTTAAAAGCAACGACCGTCTGAATCCCCTGAATGAACTCGTTGAGTCGGCTGGTGAAGTGCGCGCTGGTCTCGGTAATAGCCTCGCCATGGGCCCGTACGCGTCGAATCAGAAAGGTGAGCCCGTAAGACAGTGCCCCAAAGAAGACCAGCACGATGAGCGACATCTCCCACGAGATCCAAACCATCAGCCCCAGATACACGATGAGCATGGTGGTTTCGTTGATAAGCGTAAAGAGCGCGCCGAGCGTGGTGGCCGAACGCGTGATCTCATTCATCAGGCTGTTGAGCAAATCGCCCCCACGGCTCCGTGCAAAGAACGAGAGCGAAACCGACTGCAACTGGTCTACAATGCGCATCCGCAGGTCTTCTACAATGCGCACCCGGCTTATCGTAGCAAGCACAGCCGATGCATATCCAAGGACACTTCGAAGTAGTGTTGCGACCAGAATAAAGCCACAGATACGGTAGAGCTGGCCAATGGTGCTATCGGCCGACCCGAGCAGGTGGCGATCGAGCCAGCCAATACCTGTGCCTACGGCATCGGGATTATCTAGCGTTTGCAGAAAGGGGATGAGCAATCCAATGCTAATGCCTTCAAATAGCGAGGCAAGCAGCGCACAGAACGCGGTAAGCGCAATGAGGCCGCTGTACCGGCGAAAACTGGGCGCCAGAATACGGAGGTCGCTCGCACTGGGAGCCGTATGGTCAGGCGTAGATGGCAAAGTAGGCATGGGGGGCATAGAAAGACCATAAAAGGCTGCACCCACCGGTGCAGATTCGTTTCCTATAGTAGGGCGATGACAGCCCCAACGAGTAGGTCTTTATGCCGATTACGACCAAAGAGACCGCGCATCCCATGTGCGCTTTTGGAGCAGGACGGGTTCACCTAAGGCGCACCGGAACATGACGGCTGGGCGATTAGGTTAGAGCGCCAACGCAATTGCCTCGATGCCTTTCCATTCACCCGTTAACGGCCTACATGGACGTTACCCCCACCGACTTGCCCGATGTACGTCTTATCTCAACAGCACGGTTTCCTGACAATCGAGGCTTTTTTCGAGAGGTGTGGCGCCAGTCGCGCTACGAGGCAGCTGGCATTGCTGGCCCTTTCGTACAGGACAATGTGTCGCGCTCACGACCTGGTGTTGTCCGTGGTCTTCACTATCAGCATCCCCATGGGCAGGGCAAGCTTATTGACGTATGGGCGGGTCGCATCTACGACATTGCGGTAGACATTCGCCGGAGTAGCAAGACCTTTGGGGAGTGGGTCGCCGTTACGCTCGATGCCGACAACGCTCAACAGCTCTACATCCCTCCTGGCTTTGCGCATGGATTTGCGGTGTGTGGCGACACGGATGCGCTTGTCGCCTATAAGTGCACCGATGAGTACGCCCCCAAGTGCGAGCATACCATCCGATGGAACGACCCGGCCCTCGATATTCCATGGCCTGTTGATGCGCCCTGTCTCTCAGAATCAGACGCTACCGCTCCCTCTCTGGCTGATCTGCCTACCGACGCCCTTCCGGCCTGACTGGAATGTTGGATTGGCTCTGCCCAATACATGCGCCAATCTTCTACCCACGCATGTACCATTGACGCAAACCCGGCTCCACCCCCAAACTTTTTCAGCGATCGGGGGTCTGCATAGTTAGTTTGGTCCACTTCGCGTCGATATGCTTGTGAATAGCATTCATCATGTGTTTGGTGAAGGCTGTTTATGTCTGACGCTAGGTGTGCTGTTGCCCTGTACACCCAGCCCCCTTGATTTGCGATGCCGAATGATACATCTTGGATTTCTATATTGCGGACTTCGATCTGGCCTGTGGTAAGTGGAGTTGTGTTGATGCTTGCACTACATCCCGCATCCGCTTCAGCCCAAACCTTTTTCCCAGATTGTATTTCCAATGCCAACAACGCAACCGTTGTTATTGATGAAAACGTCGATATTGAATTCCCCAATGGCGAACCCCTCACCGATGGGGATGAGATTGCCTTTTTTGCCGATAGCGGGGTGTGTGCTGGCGTTGGCATTTGGGACGGCGATGACCTGACCATCCCGATTGCAGGTCCTGCCACTGCCGGTACCGGGGAAGAAGACGGCTACCTAAGCGGTGAGGTGCTCAAAATGCAAGTTGGCCAGCAGAGCTCAGATCGTATTTTCGATGTAGAGGACGATCTCACCTACGAGCCATGCAACGGAGCCCTGCTCTGCCGCGATGACGGCGAATACGTTAATGATGTCGTCTTCACCATTATCGGTATTGGCTCGGGCGTGCTGCCTGTCGAACTTGCCTCATTCACCCTTCAACTTAATGGGGACCGCATTGCGGTAGCCTGGCGCACGCTTACCGAATCCAACAACAGTGGGTTTACGCTTCAGCATCGCCTCGACAGCATGCCCAACTGGACGACCCTGCAATTTGTGTCGGGGGCAGGCACCACCGATCAGCCGCAGTCCTATGCAGTCACCACCGCCCCGATGGCCTATGGCACCCACGTGCTTCGACTGATACAGCACGACTATGATGGCACGCGCGCCGTAATTGCCGAAGAGCGCATCGAACACCGACTCACGGAAACGCCGATTGCCATTACCATTGCTCCCCAACCGGTATCGAGCCAAGCGACCATCACCCTTACATTGTCAGAGACCGGGCCAGTTCGTGTTGACATATTTGACATGTTGGGACGTCGATTGCAGACGCTATACGATGGCACGCTATCGGCTTCGACCTCGCATATCATTCGGATGGATGCGCATCACTTAGCGCCGGGCCAATACCTGGTTCGCGTACAAACTCGGTCGGGCACCACAAGCCGACGCCTGATTGTTACCCGATAACTCCGTAGAGGAGAGCCACCCAACCCGCTTGTTACTGGTTACCACCGTTGTGTGGCCACCACAGCCGTGTCACAGGTCAATGGTTGGGTTGCAACGCCCCCATTTTATGATGTCATCTTGAGCGGAGCGGCTTCGTCTAGGAGACGCGGAGTCCTGACACGAGCGAAGCGACTGATGAGCGTAGCGAATAAAGATCTCCCCCGAAACAGGCAGGGCCGTTCAATCGTCCAGCGCCTGCTGAACACCGAGGAGATGGTTCGGCGTGCTCCGGGCTAGGCCCGTCGCGTGCTCACCATGACAGGTTTTTGGGAGGGGGGGCGGGACACAGAATTTGTCACGGTCTCCGTACCCTAACATTCAGGTGTGACATAGTACTACTGCTGTGTCACAGGTCAATCTTCGGGTAACGCTGCACCCTAACGTACCGAGAAAAATGCACCCCCTTGACCCCTCGTCGCGATGTACAACAGGCATGACCTTCGGCCCCTCCGCGTCGCGACGAAATGCGGACGCTCTGCGTCCTTCTGTTTCCGCGTGTTCTCTTTGCAGGAGAGCGGGAGGGGGTCTTGTGCGCGGTGTCAGATGGGCTGACGGCGGGCGTTGAGATCCCTCCGCTGGGGGCGTCGGGATGACAGCGAGAGAAGGAAGGCTGTCCACTCGACCCTAAGCTGCTGAACGCCGAGGAGAGGGTACGGCTGCGCTCACCATGACAGGTTTTTTGGGAGGGGGCTGGGATACAGAGTTTCGGACGGTTTCCGTACCCTAACAATTAGGTGTGACACAGCACTACTGCGCTGTCACGCGTCGAACTTCGGGTCACGCATGGGCCCCTAACGCACGCACCGAAAAAACCCGCCCCCCTGTCATTGCGAGCGCAGCGACGCAATCTCATGCCATCAGGCCGGATGCAGCCGCCCAAGCAACGGCATGAGATCGCACCCCAGGAGTACTCAGACTACGCCCAGCGCCGCACCAGTCGCAGGGCTCCCTCCTCGCAATGTCAGTTGTAAACTGGCACCGGCATGCATGGTGATGACGCCTAATCCACACCATGATCGCAATGATTGTATCGCGCGGTTAGAGGCGATCAAGCAAGATAAAAATGGAGAGCAGTGAGGCTACGGTTCCCGTCACTTGGTTGAGATCGCGCCAGGAAAAGCGACGGCGTGTTTCCGTCTCAATCACCATCACATCCCGCTCATGAAACTGGGGAAAGTCTACGTTTCGCGCAAAGATGTCTTCGAGATCAGCTTCAAAAACCGGGCGGCCGCTACGGTCGCCATCTCGATACAACCTCACGGTGTGGGTCTGACGCCGCTCTGGGTTGGTTTCGCTAAGGGCGACTCGTGAGACGGCACTTACCACCTCCAGAAAGTCGGCGTTTTCTTCAATCGTCCAAACACCGGTTTGCGCATTGCCCCACACAAACATCGTAGTGCGTGGTACACCGGGACGTCCGTAATCTTGAACGCCTGGGTTTTCGGTGATCGCCTGTGCGTGAATGGGTTCGACCCAAAGAAACGGGCACAGAACAATTAGGCTAGCTATCGCTGCCGCACGCAGTCTTTGGCGGCACCATGAAATCGCGGAATATGTCTTCATCGAACTGGGGGGTTGGGGGGTAAAGCGGGCCGTGGTTATAAAACGCAATGTGCAGCGCCCGCTGTCTACCCATTGCAAAAACAGGGTTTTACGAGGTCGTCTCGGGCATGTACGTATACGAACTATCGTACCCATAGCCGTAGCGGTAGGCATACGAGTCGCTTTGGGCTGCATCGAACCGGTTGAATATCACCCCGGCTAGCGGCACGTTGATGGCAGCAAAGGTTTGCTCGACCGACTGAAGCGCTCGCAGATCGGTTTTGTTAGCCGAAGCCACCACCAACACGGCATCGCACAGCGCACTCATTACAAGTGCGTCGGTTGCACCAAGCACGGGCGGCGTGTCTACAATAACCACGTCGCAACGCTCGCGCCCCATCTCAATGAGACGCTCCATGCGCTCTGAATCGAGCAATTCAGTGGGAGGCACTTTGGTGGCCCCTGCAGGCACACAGTAAAAGTTCTCAATGAACGTGCGTTGGACCACATCATGCTTTTCGTTGTGCAGCAGCATTTCAGCAAGCCCCGGTGAGCGATCGATGCCCAGCACCTTGTGGATGGTTGGGCGCCGCAAATCAGCATCGACCAGAAGCACTTTGCGTCCGCTCAAAGCAATTGTGATAGCCAGGTTAACAGCCGTTGTGCTTTTGCCGTCGCCCGGCTCTGGACTTGTAACCATGAGTACTTGCGAGTCGGCATCCAGCTCTTTCTGCGCGAACTGCAGGTTGGTGCGCACCAATCGGTAGTTCTCGGTAATAGGCGACCATGGGTTCAGCAACGGCATCAGCGCTGTGCTAAGCGGGCGCCCATTCACTTCAACCGTCTGCTTGCCGTTAAATGAGCTCTTGATTTCCCGCTTCATATCGGGAATGACGCCCACCAGGCTAAATCCACTGTTCTGAATGTCTTCTGGGTTGTAGATCTGCCAGTTCATAGCCTGTCGTACAAATGCCCCGCCGATGCCAAATGCGAGCCCGAGCAGCAGCCCCAAGATCAGGTTTTGCTGTACGTTTGGGCTGACCGGGAGCATGGGTACCGAGGCCGTCCGAACCACCTGCACGTAGCCCAATTCCGACTCTTCAGTAACTACCGTACGTTGCAGTTCCATAGCCATATCGGCATAGAACCGCTCGGCCTGATTCAGGCGGCGAGCTAGCTGTTCGCGCTCTACCGTTTGTCCCGGAATCTGCTCGATACGGCTTTCGTGATTATTGATGCGCGCATGAAGACGCTCAATGCGGCCTTCGAGTTGACGTACCGTTGCCTCTTGCTCCTCAAGGCGAGCACGCAGGGTCGCCAGCCGTTCGATGGCTGTGCCCCCGATCAGATCAGGATCTGCCGTAGCGGTTGCTGCAATGAGCGAATCGTTGAGGCGCTGCTTGCGATCTTGCAGGCTTTCGATTTGGTTTACGATGTTGGCCAGTTCGGGGACCTGCGACTCGTTCCCACGCAGTGCGGGATTGTTGCGATAATACACTTCGGCCTGCCCCTCTAACTCTGCCATCTCCTGATCAGCAGCGGCAAGACGGTTTTGGAGCGCTTGCACCGACTGATCGCGTTCTACGTCCCCTCCAAACTGCGCCTCGGCACGAGATAGACGACCGCGCACGGTTTCAAGGGTGCGTACTTCTTCTTGCAGTTGAAACTCCAACTGGTCGCGTTGCCCAACCATCTCCACATACTCAGCTGCTACGCGATTGCCATCTTGGCCATCCACAGCAATAGCATTGGCCTGGGCAAATCGCTGCCACTCCTGTTCTATATTTCCAATTTCGCGCTCTCGATTTTCGAGCTGTGACTCCAAAAACTGGCGGGCGGCACTCACCCCAGCACGGGCGGTTTCCCGGCTGTACGAACGATATGCTTCCGAGTACACATTGGCAACGGTAGCTGCCTCCGTTGGGTACTGGCTAAGCGCGGTAATACGGATCATGCTCTGTTCGGGGATCGCCGTAAAGCCCACCATGTCTTGGAGGCGCTCCATCACCTCATAATCGGACACATCGGCTCCTTCTTCGGCCTCAAACAACGCCATCGGGGTGCTGAGAGTGTCGGAGATGGTACGCAATTCCTGAACGACGCGAAGCGCTAATGAGCCGGAGTGCTCTAATACGCCGATTTCATTTTCTAGCTCGGGCATCAAGTCGATGCGCACGGTGGGGGCCTGTTGGGGTCGCTCGACCTGCACCATGGCCACAGCTTCATATTCGGGAGCCACGACAAACGTGTACGCAGCAAACGCCGAGATCATGAGCAAGCAGGTCCCTACAATGATCCACTTGCCCCGCTTAATCGTGCTCCACACCATGTTAAGATCTACTGCTGCAGACTCTCCGTGTGTATCGGTAGCACTCGAAAGACCAATGCCTTCCACTTTTTTGCGAGGCCGGTCTAGGGCATTATTCGATTCGTTGTTCATTGCATTGGGGGGTAAACGTTACAAAAGCAGGGAACTAATTAGGGGGGTTAATGAGCGCCACTACCCGAACAAACGACGGGTACCGTGCGCGCCAGGACGTACAGATCAAGCCATGGTGACCAATTGTGCACATAGTGAATATCCAGATCGATACGGACATCAAAACTCACTGCGTTGCGCCCCGATACTTGCCACAGACCCGTAATACCCGGAGGCGTTTGAAGCACTACGCGGTTCATTCCACGCATTTGAAACAGCTCCTTGGGCATGTAGGCGCGAGGCCCTACAAGGCTCATCTCGCCACGCAGCACATTGATGAGCTGCGGCAGTTCGTCGAGGCTATACCGACGCATCCACTGCCCGACTGCTGTAACCCGAGGATCATTCTGAAGCTTATGGTATCGTTCGTATTCAGCCCGGCTGACTGGATCATGAGAGAGCAGTTTGTCGAGTCGGGCATCAGCATCGGTAAACATAGTCCGAAACTTGAGGACGGTAAAGCTGCGCCCTTGGTAACCCATTCGGGTCTGCCGGTAGAACACAGGCCCCGACGAGGACATGCGCACCGCCCCTGCCAGTACGGTTAACACAGGGAACAGTATAAAGAGAAGGACCAGCGCCCCCACCACGTCGATGGTTCGCTTCACAAAACGCGCTACCGGCTGATGCTGTAGATGCCGAATGCCAAAGCCATAGAGCCCTTCGCAGGTAGGCGTCGTCGTCCAGGCTGCTACCATACCCTGCGTAGGAGGCACTACGAACACGTGCTCAAAGAACTGACTGTAAGAGGCGAACCGGCGGGCACGCTGCTCTCCGTCTCCCTGCGTATCTGCAATAATAGCGTAGGACACTTGGTAACGTTTTGCCCACTGCAATGCAGCTTCAGAGGCTTGTTCGGGATGCACTCCGTGTAGAGGTGTACATACCGCAACAGGCCGTAAGCCGATTTCAGGCCATCGGCGCAGGGTATCGGTGATGCGAGCAGCTTGATCGCCGGCCCCGACCACGACAGCAGGCAATCCCCACCACGGCAGTTGAGCACCTACGATGCGTGTCATGGTGCGTACAACGGGCAACACGGCCATTGCTACGACGCCTCCTCCTGCTACGAGTAGGGTATAGCCTACTTCCTGGGTGAGGGCATACATCAAGAACGCTCCCCCTAAGGCGCACACGGCAACAAGGTTGAACAGAAAACGCAACTCATGCACCGGATGCTGTACCACCGTACGGTATGTGCCCAAGCTTCCGTATAATGCAAGCATACCGGCAACCACCCAAGGCGTCGCGTGCATGACCGAATCAGCAAGACTGGGCATGACCCACAGGCTGGCGACATATACTACGTACATCACAAATGCCACAGCGAGGGTATCTCCAGCTAAAAGCACAGCTGTGGTACGCCACGGCGCCGTTTGCGCCACAGCCACGTCTTGTTGCGTGACGTTGCGTGCCGGCTGCATGACGGCTGTGGGGGCTCCTGCCGGAACAGCCGGAACAGAAATCATGGGAGACCTATCAAGAAGCGACATGGGACCGCGCATTAACGTGAGGGGGGATCTGCGAATATATCGGTCGCCCAGGGCGTGTCCGACTGAAATGCTGTGTAGCTGCGATGTACAAGGTGGCGAAACGCCTGCCGGAAACGGTCGGGGCTAAACTGTTCTGCTTGGGCACGAATGCGCACCGGATCAAGCGGCTCATCGAGACGCTCAAAACGAAACACGGCTTGTGCTACTGATTCAGCGGTCTGTTTGTGGAAGAATAGTCCAGTCGTGCCTGGCACTACGGTTTCTGTTACCCCGCCTTGTCCATATGCAATAACGGGTGTTCCACAAGCTTGCGCTTCCACAGGTGTGATGCCAAAATCTTCTTCCGCAGCATACACAAATGCCCGTGCATGCTGCATGTAGTATCGCACCGCCTCTTCGGGCTGATGTCCCAACAACGTAATATTGGGGCCTGCTTTGCGGGCTAATGCCTCTCGCTCGGGGCCATCTCCAATGACGATCAGTTCCTTGTCAGGCATCTCTGCAAACGCGTCGATGATTAAGTCAACCCGCTTGTAGGGCACGAGCCGCGACATTGTCAGAAAGTAGTCCTCTTTATCCGGTTGTAGCGTAAACGCGTTGATGTCTACTGGTGGATACACCACGTGGGCACGGCGCCGATACGTCTTCCAGATACGACGTGCTACGTACTTAGAGTTGGCAACATACACGTCTACACGCGGGGCGGCAGCTGCATCATAAAGCCGCATGTAATGCAAGATGAGGCGCGCTATGGCACTGCGCATCCCTTTCGTAAGCCCTCCTTGCTCTAAATGATCGTGATACAAATCCCAGGCATAGCGCATTGGGCTATGCACATAGCTGATGTGCAACTGATCAGAACGCGTTAGAATACCTTTGGCCACCGCATAACTTGACGACACCACCACATCATGATCGCGAAGGTCAAACTGTTCAATAGCAAGTGGCGCCAAGGGGAGATAATACCGGTATCCTTTTCGTGCGAAGGGGAGGCGTTGAATGAATGAAGTTGTTACCTGCTTGTCTTGCAGAAAAGCGCGCTGATCGTCGGGCACGTAGTCAATGAGACTGTACAGCGCTGCCGTTGGAAGCGCATGAATCATCTGCTCCAGAACGCGCTCGGCCCCGGCGTATACAGGCAACCAGTCATGAACCAGAGCCGGTTGTGTGATGGCCCGCATAGCAGATCGATCCACGGTAAACGATCCGTTGGTCGATGGAGCGCCTTGCGCCGCCCCATCGCCCTGGCTATCTGCAGCGGTTGTGCGTTGCTCCCCCAAATGTGAATGCGAGAAATCGTTTTTCATGAGGCGTCTCGTCGAAGAAATATCGCGGAGGCTGTATCGGAAAAAGACACCCCTAAGCTACGATGCAATGGGGGCAGTGGCTGTATCAACAGAGCGCACATACCCCCTGATAAGTGGCACAGCATCCATCTACTTTCGGCGCCCCCTTGGCGCCTTCTGATGCGTGCAAAGTACGCGCCTCACTGCACCGTTTAGACGATAGCGAATGCGCCAAACCTCCCCTGTGGATGTGCACCTTTGCTAAGGAAAGCAGTGCTTTTAGAAGGCAAGCAAAGACTCCTCGGCCCTGGCAGGCAATCGACCCCCCCCCCCTCTACGTTCGCCTGTTCCTGACTTGATTCGGGGTCGTGCTGCGCTCGTATTAGGACTTCGCACCTGCTAGATGCAGTTGCCCCGCTCAAGATGCCATCATTTAACGGGGCCCCTAACGTACCGAAAAACGCATGCCCCTGTCCTTCAGTTGTAACACGACACTACTATTGCATCAGTTAGAGATGGCTTATTCAGTTGATGCTCTGGACGCATTTTCCTCCATTGCACTGTTTTGCCTGCTTTCGCCTTCCCGTCCATACGTCCACTGCACGGCATACTGCAAGAGTTCAGATACGGTATCGAACCCGAGTTTCTCTTTCGCGCGACGGCGATACGTTTCGATGGTTTTGCGACTCAAGTCCAGTTTGCTAGCAATATCGCGTACCGTTTCGCCTTTCCCCAACAGCCGAAACACCGTCATTTCACGGTCGGTGAGCTTCTCGGTCGTAGCTCCGACTTCATAGTCTTGCTGACGGATTACTTTGCCAAGTATACGCGAAGACATACGACGGCTTAAATACACATTTCCTCCATGCACACTCTCAATAGCCTGAATGACTTCATTGGTTGGTTTTGTTTTCATGACATACGAAGCCGCGCCAGCACGCAGAGCGCGTTCGGCATACACGGATTCATCATACATAGAGTACACAACGATCCGGACCTCGGGGAGCTCGGTTCGAAGCCGTTCGATTAAATCAAGACCGTGCATATCTTTGAGTGAAATATCGACCACAGCCACATCAGGCGGACGGCGCTTCATGCGCTCTAACGCCTCTGCACCGGTGCTTGCCTCGCCACTCACACGCATATTGACGCGCTGCGATATAGTGGCTCCAATGGCCTCACGAACGGCGGGGTGATCGTCCACAATAAACACGTGGGTACGGCCTCCTGCAGTGGGAGACGGACCAGAGGGGGCGTCTTGCTGTTGAGAAGTCATAACAAATGCAGGAATCTCCAAATACATGAGAATAGATCACCTGCCTATGATCGTGTGCGAAGCCACAGAGCGGCTTTCGTCACATGGGGGGGCGATCTCAGGGTAGGAGGTGTGCTGCCATCAACACACGCTGAATATACTACACCGGTCACCGGATCAACGGCTAATTGCACGCGCGTTTGGGGGCACATCAAGCGCATTTTAGCCGTGCCCAAAAGGCGTACTCCCAATGTAAGTTTTGGCGTGTGCCTACGTCAGAAGACGTGTAGTTGCCTCACTGTTCAGTATTCGCTGTCTCCGACCGATGCATCCACAAGCATAAAAAACGCCCTGCAGTGCTCTTGCAGGGCGTTTCTCTTTCAGATTTGGACGTGTGCTATAGCCACTTCTGTGGTTCGCAGTGTAATTCAGGATGCTCCCTCAAGATAGCCAGACACAAATTTGATTCAGGCTTTATCTAAGGTAGCACGGTGCTATTTTGGATCCATCTGCTGTGTTGTCTGCATGCGTTTCGCTTTTGTTCACACGCTTTATGATTAAACTTCCTCAGGTTGTACGGTATCGTCAGTTCCTTGGCCGTACGTCCACTGTACGGCATACTGCAAGAGCTCAGACACCGTGTCGAACCCTAGCTTCTCTTTGGCACGACGGCGATACGTTTCAATGGTCTTACGTGTGAGGTTTAAGCGCTCTTGAATGTCTTTGATGCTGTATCCCTGGCCAAGCATTTGAAAGACCGCCATCTCCCGGTCTGTAAGATCGTCAATGGGAAAACTGGGCGACGAAGAACGCCCCATTGCTACCTTGTTCAAAATGCGCGATGACATGCGACGACTCAGATAGACTTCTCCGTCATTTACACGACGAATGGCTTTGAGCATACTTTGCGTAGGCTCACTCTTCATAAGGTAGCCTGAAGCGCCTGCTCGAATGGCCCGCTCGGCATACACGTTCTCGTCATACATCGAGAACACAATCATCTTGACATCTGGATACTGCGCTCGGATGTTTTGGACCAGGTCGAGCCCATGCCCATCATCCAAAGAAATATCTACGATGGCCACATCAGGCTTTTCTTCTTCTACCATGTGAAACGCCTCATCGGCAGAGCTCGTCTCACCACAGATATCCATATCAATGGTCTGATCAATGGTATCAGCGATCGCCTCGCGAATAGCCGGATGATCATCTACAAGAAAAACTCGTATGTGGTCGGTACGCGTCTTAGAGTCGGTGTTTTTCATAACGAGATGGGGATTGATTGAGCGTACGGTTGGGAGGAAACCGGTAGCACGTTGTGTGCTCTCCAGTACAAGTACTTATTGATAAACCACTCTTGCGGTTGGGTGCCTTAGCATACGGTATGTACGGTAGTACGGCTATGCACTTTTGGCGTATTGTACTATGCGCTAACACACCTCACGTCCATTAACGCCGAAAGCTCCCGCTACCATCTCTTTTTCCTTCTTTAACATTCCGCAGTGACCTAATATGGACTTAATTCACTATTCCTACACACTTTCAGCATGCTGGTTTTACTTTGTCGGCGAACGTTACATTCACTGCTGTCAAGCCCGCTTCGAAAGGTGCGTTGCCGAAAATCGGGGGCAACTCACGACGTTGTGAACGAATGGCCATGTTTTTGCTTCAGGCTATCATTTTTTTGTAGAGAGTCACCAATCGATCGCCCATACCCCCCCACTGAAACTGATCAGCCGCTTCGCGAGCTCGTTTCGCATAGGCCTGATACTGGGCGGGATCATCCATCCAATGTTGTAACACCGAAACCACGGCTTCTGCATCACCCGGGGGCACAGCCACTCCACATCCATGCCGCTCAATAAACGATTGCCATAGCGGGAAGTCAGAACAGATAATCGGCAAACCATACGAGATGTACTCGTAAAACTTGGTTGGAATTTTTTCGGTCGTGTTACGGTGATCCGTTCCGAGTACTAACCCTACATGCGATTGCACATAATGGGGCTGCATCCTCTGCCATGGCACATAGGTAGACCACCCTATTTGTTCAATATACGGTCCTAATTTTTCACGACGTATGCGGCGCTCAATCTGCTGACGATCGCTCGGCACATAACATACACCAACAAGGCGAAGCGCCCATCTGTGTGAAGCATCCCGTAACGCACAAGCCAAATCGATCAAGTTTGACAGCCCCCGTCCCCCCTGGTTACTCATAACTCCTGTGTACAACAACGTAAACGGCGGTGGATCGGGCCGCTGATGCAACTTTTTGTGCTGCTCGGTGGGCTGCACGTAATTCGCTATCCGTGTTGCTGGCGCCAATGACGCAACGATACGCCGATGCACAGCATTTGCGTACACGACATGATCCATCCAGCGAAAACACCATCGCTCCAGTGCACGCAGCAGGCGACCTTCCAGTCCGGCGCGCGAGGCGTAATCCTCGTGCATATCGTAGATGACAGAGGCGCCGGTAGTCTGCTTCAACAACCACAACAGCGGAATTAGTTCGGGATCGTGGATGTGATACACATCAGCCTGAAGCGCGTATGCTTGGCGGTACAGAGGGGCTTGCAATGCGATGCGTGCATAGCGCCCACTGACTTCGGAGAGTGCAGAGATGGCAATTCCATCTACCGTTTCTGACTGGGTGTGCTGCGCTACAAGGTGAACATCAAAGCCAGCATCGCGCAGCGTTTTGCATTGCTTGTGAAAAATGCGCGGATCAAACGGGGGATGCACGGACGTGAGATGGGCCACACGCAGTGCGGGTTCGCTACCTTTCGTCGATGTGTGACGCTCGCTGTTGATTTTGGCCATGAAGCGGTGTATTGTAGATGTATCGCTACACACGAAATGATGCTTCACCTCCTGTGTCCCACTCTATTGCCATCATATGCACACGCAACCGCCCCGGTCCACTGCGGCATACGCTTCAAACCCTGCAAGCCCAGGAGGGCGCCTTGCTCCCACGCGTGTATGTCATTGATGCAAGCGATGCTCCTGCATTTGATGAAAATGCCCACACCGTCTCAACGCTTTCGCTGGACATCGTGCATCATCGGCACACCGGACCTCCCTCTGCTGCACGTCAGCGCAACGTGGGTCTAGATGCCATGCCGAACGATGTTGAGTTTGTCTTTTTCTTTGATGATGACATCACAATTTGTACAGGCTGCCTGCACCATCTCACACAAACGCTTCGCGAAAACAGCGATGTGTACGGGGCCGGTGCTGTAGAAGAGGTGACTCCCCTGCCCAATAATGCCTCTCCTTCAACAATTGATTGGGAGCATTTCTTTTTACTGGATGCCCCCACGCCTGGGCGCGTACTTCCTTCTGGGCACACCTCAGAATATGCGACTCCCCTGGAAAATCAAACCGATCTCGTATCTACAGAATGGCTTAATACAGGATGCACAGCCTATCGAGCTGAGGCGATACGCACGGTCCGATTCGATACGGATGTAGAAGGAGCTTCGCTGGAAGATCTGGACTTTTCATATCGTGTCGGAAAAATGGGACGCCTCGTTGGGGTTCCTCGCGCCCAGTTTCTCCACCATGCCCCTCCGTCTCGATACACTTCCGTTGACTATCGAGCACGCAAGTTGGTCGACCGCTTCTGGTTCCTCGAAAAGAGCATCGACCATCCGCTGCGGTACCCCGCATTCTGGTGGGCTGTGCTTGGCCAACTGGTGGCGCTGCTCACCTCATCGAAAGTCGGTAAATACGACGCGCTGAAAGGCCATCTACAAGGAATCCGTGCTATCCTTACGCGGTCGCACCCGGCACTGCAATGACGCTGTGCACATCAAACAAAAAACGCGACCTGATCTTTCGATCAAGTCGCGTTCGTTTTGTGGAGCGGGTGAAGAGATTCGAACTCTCGACCTTCTGCATGGCAAGCAGATGCTCTAGCCACTGAGCTACACCCGCTGGTGTGCCGCGTCGTTCATAAAAGCACCCTCTCAAATACAAAAATGCGGGATCAGTTCCAAGCAAACCCGATCTTTGCAGACCCTTCGCGGTCTCCCTCTTCTTCCCCTGTGGGCTCTATTGACTCGGTCCACACCGTAGCCATCGGACGGGCGCGGCGTGACTCCCAAAAGCTACGGGCGGCCTTATTGGTTGCTGCGGTAGACAGCCGCAACCGGTCGGCCCCAACGGAGCCTCCCCATTTGACAGCACGATCAACCAGCGCCGTAGCAACCCCGGTGCGCCGGTGCGCTGGCACGACAAACACCTCATCGATATAAATCTCGCTGTAGTCCTGATACAGCGGCGGTGGCCCGGTACGGTGAGCGCGCACGAAGCCGATTATATCGCTGGTATCGTCGGAGCAGGCAACCCACAAGCGCACCGTGGTATCATCAAGCCACAGCGGAAAGTCGTTGCGCCAACGCTCGGCAGCGTCGTCAGCGGGAGTCAACCGCTCGTCAGAGGCCGCTTGGCTTTCTATAAATTGCTGCCATAACGCCTCTAATGGGAATTGGTCGGCTTGCTCTGCCGCGCGCAGTGATATGTTTGAAGAGGCCATAACGAACTCAAGAGACCAAAAGAAATAGCGTATCTGCCTGGCGTTAGGCTGCCACAGCAGGCTGAATACGTCCGCGTTCCACCAAGATCTCGGCGTTTAGAATGGCTCCGCCGGCAGCGCCCCGAATGGTATTGTGCGAGAGCGCCACGAACTTCACATGGTTTACCGTACATGGCTGGATGCGCCCCACCGTCACGGTCATGCCGTCGCCTGCACGCACATGCGTACGCGGCTGCGGAGCATCGGGAGCGTCATCGACGGCGATGAGTGCCTCGGGCGCAGAGGGTAGACTCTGCACATCGGCCGGGCTTTCGTATGCGCGCAACGCCTCTTCAACCTGACTAGGGCTTACCGACCGCGCAAAGCGTACCGAGGCACACGCCAAGTGACCATTGCGAACGGGCACTCGATTGCACTGCGCACTCACCGCCAATCCGGCAGGGGCGATGCTGCCCGCCTCAAACGTGCCCAAAATCTTGCGCGGCTCTTCGTCGAGCTTGTCTTCTTCTCCCCCGATATACGGAATAACGTTGCCGAGCGCGTCGAGTGAGGGGACGCCTGGGTAGCCTGCCCCCGAGAGCGCCTGGAGCATGGTCACCTGTACCGCCTCCACCCCAAACGACAGGAGCGGCGCAAGCGCACAAACCAGCCCGACCGTCGAGCAGTTGGGATTTGTGACGATGAAGCCGTCGCCCTCGCCCCACGACTGCTGATCGATCAACCCGATGTGGTCGGCATTGATTTCGGGGACGAGCAGCGGCACGCCCGGGGCCATCCGATAGTTTTTGGCATTGGATATGACCGGAAACCCGGCCCGCGCAAAGTCGGCTTCCAATCCGCCAGCGACCGACGAACTCAGCCCAGAGAATACCAGGTCGGCTTCTACCTCACCTGGCTCACACGGCACGACCTCCATATCCGCTACAGATTCGGGCATGGGAGCACTGCTCAGCCAGTTTGCAGCCTCGCGATACGGGCTTCCTGCTGAACGCTCTGACGCCGCCAGTGCGCTGATCTCAAACCATGGATGGTCGGCCAGGCGGCGTACAAAGGTTTGTCCAACAGCGCCCGTAGCGCCCAAAATGCCTACACGGAGAGAACGAGAAGTCATGACGACAAAAATAAGTCAGGAATAGAACAAACATAAACAAGAGGGAGACACCGCCTTTTGCTGCTACCCGGCAATGGGGGGGCAAAACACGGGATCCGCAACCGAGGCGGGACAGATTTGCGTACCCGGCGCATGCGGACGATCGATGCAGCGCACTTGCATTGGAATGTTCGCTTCAGCCAGCGGACGCAGCGTTTTGGGATGCATGCCCAGGCGCCCCGATTCGGTCCAGGCAAACGCCTGCTCCATCGTTAGCTGGTCAATGCGTTGTGCGGCGGCGTCGGTGTTCGGGTCGGCGGTGTAGATGCCTTCCACATCCGTAAAGCGTGTGAGGGAGGCGGCATTGGTGAAGGACGCCATGAGCGCAGCCGTGTAATCGCTTCCCTCGAATCCAAGCGTCGTCACCGTTCCGCCATCGCGTCCGATGAATCCGGCAACCACAGGAATCGCTTCATCCGCAAGGTCGGCAAACCAGTGCGCTACCTGTTTGTGCGACAGCGCGAGATCCACGTTCGCTTCGCCATACGTATCGTCGGTGCGAATCAGAGTCGTGGCATCGCCGATTTCGGCCGGCATCCCACGCACCTGTAGCGCTGCTACGACCATGGGAACCGAGCATTGCTCACCTGTTGCCAGCACGGCATCGCGATGAGCAGGGGTAAAGCCCGTCTGGGCCACCGTCTGCAACACGCTTTGCAGATCTGCCAGCCGCTCGTTGAGGGCAGTCTGGTAGGTGGATAGCGCAGCCATGTCAAGCAGCTCCTCGGCCTGCTCCATGTGACGCGTACGCAGATCCTCGATAAGCGCGTCGGTCGTTTCGTGAGGCGCGCCCCCATTCCGCCGCGCTGCCACAACGGCCTGCAGTCCGCGGTCGAGCTGGCGCGTAACGCCCGACAGGGCCGATACCACCAGTACCGGGCGCACCGTTTCAACCGCCTCGGCGACCATCTTTACCAGCGCCTGCATGCGCCATGGCGAGCCCGTTACCGTGCCTCCAAACTTCATTACAACAACCGGACGAGCTGCACTGGACATACGCTGGTTAACCGAATAACTGAATGGATATAGACAAACCGACGCCTACCCAACCTGTGCTAATTTTCGTGTGTTCCTACAAGCATTTAACGGGATTGTGCAGTTTGCGGAGAATTTGGCTGTGCAGTCTTTTATTGCCCCGACATACCCCCTATACTAAAGCATGATGTGCTCACCGTTTCTTCCATACGCCTCCCCTGATCCCGTGGACGCTCGCCTTGATGGACGCGCCGTAGCCGAATCTGTACGCGCTACAACGCGCACCGCTGTTGCTTCATTTGCTGCCGATGCTGCTCCGCCTGCACTTGCGGTTATTCTTGTGGGTGACCACCCCGCATCCGCCTCGTATGTGCGCGGCAAGAAACGTGCTGCCGAAGAGGTCGGTATCGATGCCACCATCCACCGACGCCCCGATAGCATTTCGCAAGATGACCTGCTTGCGCTCATCCGCACGCTGAATACCGACGATGCCGTGGATGGTATTCTCGTTCAGTTGCCGCTTCCCGATCAAATCGACGAGCATGCGGTGATCCATGCCATCGATCCGGCCAAGGATGTAGACGGGTTCCACCCTGAGAACCTGGGGCGTTTACTCATTGGCATGCCGCGCTTTGTGCCTGCTACCCCTTCAGGCATCATGCGTTTGCTCCACCATGCGCTGGATGATCTTTCCGGACAACGCGCCGTGGTCGTCGGACGCTCTAACATCGTAGGCAAACCTCTCGCGGCTTTGCTGATGCAACGCAACGCGAATGCAACGGTCACTGTGTGCCACAGCCGCACACGCAACCTGAGCGCTCACACACGTGCTGCCGATATCGTTGTTGCTGCGGTCGGTCGCCCCCAACTCATCACCGCCGACATGGTAGCCGACGGCGCTACGGTCGTTGATGTGGGCATCAACCGCGTTGACGATGACAACCGTGAGCGCGGATACCGGCTTGTGGGAGATGTAGATTACGATGCTGTAGCCCCGAAAGCGCATGCCATTACACCCGTTCCGGGCGGTGTAGGGCCCATGACTATTGCTATGCTGCTGCAGAACACCCTCAAGGCTGCTCAGCAACGCCGCACCTAACCAAGCTCTCTTGTTTTTTCATTCGTCGCTTCTGCAGTATGCCTGCGCAAAACATAGAATACCTGGGCGTCGCTCCCGACACGCTCGCTCAGTCCAATGCGGAAGCTGATACCACCGAGGCGAACGATTTCGAAGAGCTCCCGGCTCCTGATAGCTTTGAGGAGTTCAACCAAACGTTTCGCGAGGTGGTGCGCTTGCTGCTGGAAGGACAGTGGGATATGATGTGGTCCCAAATGCGGCTGAGTGCCATTGACCTGACGAGCATTTTGCTTCCGCGGGTGCTGGTTGCCGGCTTTGCGTTTCTCTTTTTCTATTCGATCTACCGGCTGATCGACACCACGCTGTTTCAAGTCCTCGACCATAGCGACCGAGTTGATGCTGGCCTGCAGAACCTGCTGCTAAAAAGCTACCGGGTTGTGGCGATTTTGCTCATTGTCATCATTGTGATGGCGCAGCTTGGCGTGGATGTTACCGCCCTACTTGCCGGATTGAGTATTGCTGGTATCGCTCTGGGTTTTGCCGCGCGCGACTCCTTGGAGAACTTCATCTCAGGCGTTACCATTCTCATTGATGAACCGTTTGTGGTCGGCGATTACATCGAGGTCAACGACACCTACGGGCAAGTCGATGAGATCACCTTACGCTCCACCCGGATGCGCACGGTACGCAACGAGATTATGGTGTTGCCCAACTCGTTTATGATCAGCAATCAGCTTATCAACCACACAAAGCGCAACACGGTGCGAGTAGACATTGGGTTTGGTATTGCCTATGACGAATACCCAAGCGAAGCGCGCGAGGTGGTGCTCGCACTCTTTGAGGAGGATGACCGTGTAATTCCCAATCCAGGCCCAACGGTTGTCGTCACGAAAATGGCCGACTCCAGCGTAGATATGATGCTGCGTTTCTTCGTAAAAGACCCCTCCAAGGAAGTACCCATGCGGTGGGAGTACACCGAAAAGGTGCGCGAGGCGCTACGCGACGCCGAGATCGAGATTCCGTTTCCGCATCTGCAAATGTTTTTGGATGGCGGGAAAGCACTCAAAGAGTCAACGCTCTTTCAGCAGCCGGGCTCGAATGACGATCCGCCCTCACCCCGACGATTCTCCGCGTCGTGAGGCAATGTGCCGTCGGGCATCCGCCCGTGCATCCTGATCGAGCTTCTCGTCCCAGTCCACCTTGCCAAGCGCCTCAAGCTGCTGATAGGCTGTTAGATCAAGTTGCAGCGGCGTAACCGCAACGTAGTTATCTTCAATCGCCGTCAGATCTGTGTTGTCTCCTTCATCTAAGTTCACGAACTCGCCCGAAAGCCAGTAATACGGACGCCCCACTGGATCGGTGCGCGACACAAAGCTCTCCTCCCAGCGCGAGCGAGCCTGCCGGGTGATACGCACCCCTTCAATTTCCTCAAACGGCCCTTCAGGGATGTTTACGTTCAGTAGGGAGCCTGTAGGGAGGCCGTTGTTCAGCACATAGCGACTTAGCATACGGGCGTAGTATCCGGCCGCCTCAAACTCGTTCGAGGACCACGAGCACAGCGAAAACGCAATAGAAGGATATCCCATAATGGCAGCTTCTGTCGCGGCGCTCACCGTTCCCGAATAAAGCACATTGACCGCCGTATTCGGACCATGGTTGATGCCACTGACGACCAAATCGGGTGGGTGCTCTAGCAACTCTTGCCCGGCGAGCTTAATGCAGTCGGCTGGGGTTCCGGCAATCGACCATGCCTTGACAGGGCCAGATGGGACTTCAAATCCATATGATTGTGCCCGTACCGGATCGCGCACGGTGATGGCATGCCCCACAGCACTTTGCTCACTTTCAGGCGCGGCAATGACAAGCCGTCCGAGTCCATCAAGGGCTGCGGCTAATGCCTGAATACCTGGCGCATCGATGCCATCGTCGTTGCAAATGAGGATGAGGGGAGAGGCGTCATCTGTGTCAGGCACAGAAGAATCGTGCGTATCCATATAACAAACAAGGAGGATGGTGTATGTACAGCAAGAACCGAGCTACCTGGACGTTAAGAGTAGCTCTCGTCTTCGTTGGGAAAAGAGCGCGTACGTACTTCGTTTACGTACTCTTGTACCGCGTCGGTAATGGTTTTGTCGAGACGTGCAAAGCGACGTACAAAGCGTGGATTGAAATCGGTGGTCAGGCCCAGCGCATCATGCGACACAAGAACCTGCCCATCACAGTGCACGCCTGCGCCAATGCCAATGGTGGGAATGCTAAGCGTTTCGGTGACACGCTCCGCCAGTGGCGCTGGTATTTTTTCGAGAACGAGTGCAAAGCATCCTGCTTCTTCGAGGGCCTGCGCCTCCTCTATGAGACGCTGTGCTTCGTCCTCATTGCGAGCACGCACCTTGTACGTGCCGTAGTTGTGAATGCTTTGCGGCAACAGGCCCAGGTGCCCCATCACCGGAATGCCGGATGAGATAATGCGCTTGACGGTGTCGATGACGTCGTGTCCGCCTTCGAGCTTGATGGCGTGTGCGCCCGCCTCTTTCATCACGCGGATGGCCGAAGCAAGGGCTTCGGTGGAGTTGCCTTGATAGGAACCAAACGGTAGATCAACCACGACGAGCGATCGCTGAATGGCATTTACAACGCACTGAGCGTGGTAAATCATGTGATCGAGCGTGATGGGAAGCGTTGTTTCGTTCCCGGCTATCACGTTTGACGCAGAATCGCCTACCAGAAGCACATCAACGCCCGCTTGGTCGTACAGCCGGGCCGAGGTGTAGTCGTATGCGGTAAGCATAGCAATAGGCACCTCCTCGGCTTTCATGTTTTGCAACGTCTGAGTGGTAACGCGCGGGACATCGGCAGGCTCGGGGCGGACGGTTTCGGTGCTCATAGATGGACGGGATCAAGCAGTAGGTGAATGACAAAAGCCAGGCCTCTGCAGTAGAGACCCGGCTTCGTGGATCCCCCAGATGGGGCATCGTCTTGCATCGAAAGGAGGCTTAGTTGGTTCCGCCGCCCATCGGATCATCGCCTACGCCATCAAGCGAAGGGGCTGGTTCGGCTTCGGTCGCATCAATGTCGATACCGAGACGTGCGGCTACTTCTTCGTTGATGTTCACCACGTTGTTCGTCGTTCCGCTGACGTATGCCAACGCCTGCTGACGCAGTACAAGATCAAGGTTTTGCTCGGCCGCGACTTCGTCAATCGCATCTTGCAGCTCTTCAAGCAGCGGCGTCATGAGCTCCATTTCGAGTTGGGCCAGCTCTTGCTCGGCTTCTTGCTGGGCTTGCTGAAACTCCATTTGCATCTCGCGCAACTCGTTCTCACGGTCCTGGCGACGCTCATCGGAAAGCAGCCCCTGCTGCTGCTCGTAACGCTGGAGCTGTTCTTGAAACTCTTGCTGCATTTCCTGAAGCGACCCCTGCAGGCGCACGGTCTCTTGCTCTAGCTGCTCCTGCACATCTGTGAAATTAGGCATGTTGGCCAGAAGCGCCTCTTGATTTGTAAAGCCGATGCGGTTCTGCGCATTGGCATCAACATGTACAAAGGCGGCAGCCAAAAGAAGAACAAGGGCGGTAACAACAGATCGATTAAGCATGGTGGAGAAATTGAATTCAGGGAAAGTATCGAGTGGTAAACGCCTGCATGAACAGGCATGCGCTCACCATAATGAGGAAAGAAAACTGGGCAGCCGTCCGACGCTCCCATCAGAGAGCGAAAGATTGGTACACAGTGTGATTAATCTATGGCATCGGCATCTAAGTCAAGTTCAAAAATCACATCTTCGCTTAGGTTATGCTGTGGGCGCGCATACATGAAGAGGTAATCGCCGGATTTGTCGAACACATAATCGTAGCCTCCCGACTCGGCCACGGTTTCTACCGCGTTCATTACGCGTTCTTGCACCGGACGCATCAACTCGCGCTGGCGCTGGAATAGTTGGCCATCGGGGCCAAAGTACTGATCGCGCAGGCGCTCTACTTCTCGACGCGCTTCGCGAATGCGTTCTTGCTGCTGTTCTTGCTCGTCGGGGGTGTACAACAGCTCGCGCGCCTGAAACTCTTCTACAAGAGCATCAACCTCATCCTCCTGCGCCCGAATTTCAGCACGCCAGTCTTGCTCTAATTGGTCGAGCTCCTGTTGCACCGACGCATACTCCGGCATTTGCTCAAGAATATAGTCCGACTCAATGTAGCCGATTTGTTGCTGAGCCGTGGCGGGCATAAGTCCCACTGTACTCCACAGTACAACAACCGACACTAGATAAACGATGCGCACTGTCAAGTATTGCCCCGAGGGGGATCCAAATGGCAAATTCATAGATCGTTGTCGGATGTATGCGCAGCATGGCATGGACGCATCCACACCATGCCGGTACATGAACAACACACTTGTTAGCGTTGCTGCTGTCCGCCTTGGCCCAAGGAGAACTGGAAGCGCCATCCTGGTGTGCCGTCTTCGGTTTGCTGGAAGGGCACAAATTCGTCAAAGTTATAGCCGTAGTTAAACTCAATCATTCCTACAATTGGAAGGAAGAGCTGTACGCCAACACCGGCTGACCGGAAGAGCTCAGAGGGGTTGTACGTATCGAAGCTGTCCCACGTATTTCCGGCATCAAGGAAGAGATACGGGGCGGCTTGCAGCTGTTGCGACTCTACCGCCTTGAAGCGAAACTCCGACGTATACTTGTTCAGAATACGTCCGCCAACCGGGGTGACCTGTCCACGCACGGTTTCGCGCGGTCCAATGGTACGCGCTGGGTAGCCTCGCATCGGAATGGGCTCAGATCCAAACTGGTAGCCGCTAAAGTCGAACAGCGTACCGCCTACTTCGAACCGCTCGAACGACACCTCTTCGCCAGTAATCGAACCGATGTAGCCCATTTGTGAGCCCAATCCAATAGAGAAGCGCTCGCCAATCGGGATATTCCAGTCGGTATCAAACCGCCACTTGTGGTATTGCACCAGATCGCCCACCGGAGGCGCCACTTCTACCGAAAGACGTATTTCTGAGCCGCTCCGCGGAAACATGGGGTTATCCAGCGAATTGCGCGAGAGGGCCTGACGGTACGTTACCGTTTGGTTGACCCCTTCTGGTAACTGCGAAAGCAGTCCCTGGTCGTTCCGATAGTACTGATAGCCCAGTCCAAACGACAGGCTAAAGTTGTCATCGGGCCAGCTTAAGCGACGCTGGAAGAAAACGTTTGAACTAATTTGTGTAAATGTGCCATCGGTGGCGCGTTGTGCACCGATTGACACCGGCTCTTGCGAAAACTGCGTAAACGAGACCGATCCGCCTACCGGATTCGGACGTCCGCGAAACCATGGCTCGGTAAACGAAAGCGAGTAGCTTTGGAAGAAGGTGCCGTTGGTTCGGATGTTGACCCCGAGTTGTTGTCCATCACCTGAAGGGAGAGGACGCCAGGCACTGCGGTCGAACATGGTTTGCGTTGAGAAATTGTTGAACTGGAAGCCCAGCTGAAGCACGAGCCCAAAGCGGCCCCATGTCCCAGAGAGCTCCAACTGATCGCTACCCACCTCTTCGAGGTTGTAGGTCAAGTTCACTCTGTTCTCGCTATCGTCTACGTCAAGCGCCGGCCCTTCGGCGAGCGACTCTTGGCTGAAGTAGTTCAGCTGCATGAGACGCCGAATGGACTCTTGGATGGCGCTGCGGCTGAAGGTTTCGCCCGGTACGGTAAACAACTCACGGCGCACCACATGGTCGCGTGTTTTGGTGTTTCCAGCCACGGTGATGTCGCCAAACGAATAGGTTTCGCCCTCACGAATATCGATGTTGATATCGAGCGAGTCGCCCTCTACAACACGAATCGACGGTTGCGCATTGAACTGCAGGTATCCGCGGTCCATGTATAGCCCGGCAATGTCAGAACCTTCGCGGTTTCCGCGCAGATTTTCTTCAAGGCGACGCCCATTGAACACATCGCCAGATGCCAGCCCAAGCCGCTCGGAGAGCGTCTCGCTGGTGTACACGGTATTGCCTTCCCAGGTAATATCACGGACATGATACTGGCTGCCTTCTTCAACGGTGACAACCAACTCGACATTGCCGTCGGAGGCAGGCTCGGTTCGGTGATCTACGATGCGAGCATCGAAGTAGCCATTCTCGTTGTAGTAGTCGATAACCAGATCTAGATCCATCTCAAAGGCGTCCGGATCGAACGTAGCGCTGCGCCAGAAACGCCACCAGCTCCGCTGTTTGGTTTCATCGAACTGACCGCGGAGGCGCCGGTCGGAAAACTGTTCGTTTCCTTCGAACCGGATGTTAGACACGCGCACCCGTTCTCCTCGATTTACATTAAACGTCAAGTTGATGCGCCCGTCTTCTGCCTCTTGCCGAACGACATCAACGGTAGCGTTCAAGTACCCATCCTCGGCATAGTGGTCTTTGATAATCTGCTTCGAACGCTCCACGTCAGCAGGACGGACCGGACGCCCCAGCAGAAGCGGCATCTGGTTCTCCACGTCGCGGCGATCGCTGCGGCTCATCCCTTCGATGTTAAACGCAGCAAGCCGAGGTTCAGGCGTAACATCTATGATGAGCGCCACGCCATCGCCTTCTTGCTCTTCTTGGTAGATGCGTACATCTGAAAACAAGCGCAGGTCATAGATCGACCGAATGGCCTCGGCAATTTCTTCGCTTCCAGGCAGTTGCACTTGTTGGCCTTCAGAGAGCCCACTGCTTTGACGCACAAGATCGCTCGTCCGCCCCTCTACGCCCTCTACGATGATTTCATTGATGGTAAACGTCGAAGCTGCATCAACAGGACCCATCTGCGGAGGCGCTTCCCCACCAGGTGGTTGTTGGGGTTGCTCGGGCTGCGGCATCGGGTCGGGTTCTATCGGATCGGGTTCTACCTGGGCATGTGCCTCAAAGGCTCCCATCCATAAGAATGCCGCTACCAAAAGAGCAACGGGCCACACAGATCGAACGCAGTACATAAAACGTGTCGAGGTTGCGGTCACAGAAAGCAGAGTCTGACAAGAAAAAGATGGAGCGCGCAGGTGCACGTGATGTAACGTCTCGCGTACATGAATTCGTATAGACGCGCCTACAAGCTAGGCGCAGCGTGCGTACGTATTCTCCTTAGCAGGCAGGCGCGTAATGCTGGCCCCCGTCAAGTAGGGCAGTTGGTAGGCAAGCCATGGCACAATGCTCACAGCACAGTGCCTCTGGATACAGCTTTTGATGTTAGGTTTCGGAGGAATAGGCCTCATATCCATTCCCATTCACAGAAACCCGGCCAAAGCGACGATCACGGTCTTGGTAATTCCGGATGGCCTCATAGAGTTGCTTGCGGCGAAAGTCGGGCCAATAGCAATCGGTGATGTACAACTCTGAGTACGCGCTTTGCCACAGCATAAAGTTGGAGAGTCGGTACTCCCCGCCTGTGCGGATAAGCAAGTCGGGGTCGGGGATCGTGCCCGTGTCGAGCAGATCGCTAACGATCGACTCATCAACATCATCGGGGTCGATTACGCCGTTAGCCACCATGGTAGCTACTTGGCGTGCAGCCTCCGTAAGGTCCCAGCGTCCGCTATACGAAAGCGCAAGCACAAGAGTAAGCCCCGTATTGTCGGCCGTTGCTTCTACGGTGCGTTGCAACTCTTCCAAACACTTGGGGGGAAGCTGTGAAACGTCGCCAATCAGCTTTAGGCGCACGTTGTTTTCAAGGAGGGTGGCTCGCTCTTTTCGCACCGTATGACGCAGCAGGCGCATGAGGGCCTTTACCTCGAGGGTGGGGCGATTCCAGTTTTCGGTGCTAAACGTGTATAGTGTAAGATACTGAATGCCGAGCTCGCCACAGGCCTCGACAATATCACGCACCGACTCGACACCTTCGTAATGCCCGGCATAACGGACGCGGTCACGCTGGCGTGCCCATCGCCCATTTCCGTCCATAATGGCGGCCACGTGCCGTGGGAGTTCACCTCGCTCGTGCAAAGCTTCTTGCAAATGGGCGTCGTCGTCCACGTTAGCAGGCGGATGATGGATAGAAGTCAAAGGAAGTCCAAGTTGTTAGGTCAACACAACAAAATGGGGCGAAACCGAAGCACGTGTACCGAGCTGTGACCCCGTGTTACACATCCTTCCAATATATCTGCACGGACACCAAACAGCAACGTTTCATTCGATGTGCGTAAGCAGGGGTGCTGGGGCTGCTTCAGGAGAGCATTTATTATTGTTCACTGGGCAGACAGCCTTTATTGCGTCTCCTTAACGCACGCTGCACCGGAGCGTCTGTTCGCTCGGGAGTGGCTGTGTAGTCTTATAACCGAAGGATATCGTTAAAAATCAAGAAGACCATAAATCCGAGCAGAAGCAGCATACCTATCTGTTGGGCAATGAGCCTCACACGTGTAGACGGGGGGCGCCGCGTAATACCCTCATAAATCAAGAAGACCAGCTGGCCGCCATCGAGGGCGGGGATGGGCAAGATATTCATGATAGCCAGAGTGACCGACAGAATGGCCACAATGCGCCAAAAATCGAGCGCACTGGCCGAGGCTGCATCGCTGGTAACCTGGGCAATCATAACCGGACCGCCCAGATTATCGCGTAAGCTGTCGCGTCCCACGATAATTCGTTGCAGGCTCACGACAATATTCTTAGCGTAGTCCCACGTTTCCGTGGTTCCGGCTACCAGCGCTTCGCCAATTCCGAAGGTGCGGTGCTGCTGCCCAAAATCATTGGCAAGCATCTCTTGCGTAGGCGTGGCAATCCCCAGCAAATACCGTTCGGTGTCTTCGTCGTACCGTGGCGTGATGGTGGCCTCGTACAGCCGACCACGCTCTGTTTCGGCGATGGGTGTGCGGTCATCGGAGGTTTCTATCGAATCAGGACGTAGCCATCGTACGGTTGTGGAGGCATCGCCAACCCCCTGCAAGGCTTCAGCCATCTCTTGCCAGAACCGAATGGTATCCCCGGCTACATGCACGATCCGGTCGCCGGACTGCAGTCCGGCCTGATGCGCGGGGTAGTCTTCTTGCACTGCTCCCACAACAGGCGGAATGAACGAAATGCCCAGCGGCGACCCAACGGTCTGATCAGCCCGGCTAATTTGCGTCATGATATCACGCGGCCCCACGAGGGTCTGCGACTCGCCCTGCCGATCAACGGTGATAGTCAGCGTATCCGCGAGCAGCTCGCCCGGCGTAAGCTGGTTGAAGGTCTCAAACTCGTTGCTATTTACGGCGGTAATGCGGTCGCCAGTGCGCAAGCCCATGCCGTATGCCACCGATCCCTCAGCCACATAAATCGACTCCACGTTCTCGGCAGGGATGAACGACTCGCCCGCGCTCCACTTAATGCCCGCAAAAATGATGGCAGCCAGGATCACGTTGAAAATGACCCCTGCCGTAATTACGATAATGCGTTGCCATACCGGTTTTGCCCTGAACTCGTGCGGTTCGGGCTCATTGTCGGTATGCTCTGTATCGAGGCTCTCGTCAATCATCCCACTGATTTTTACATATCCTCCCAGCGGGGTGGCCCCAATCACGTACTCCGTATCCCCAACCTGACGTCCAAACACGGTGGGCGGAAACCCAACTGAGAACCGCTCCACGCGCATCCCGAAATACTTAGCGGTAAGGAAGTGCCCTAGCTCGTGAATAAAAACCAGGATGGTAAGGGCCAGCAAGACCCACAACGTAGACGTAAGAATGCTCAGCAGCAACTCCATGCGTGCGCCGTGCGAAGACGTTCAGTGAAGGGAAAATAGCAATGCGCCATGTGCAGACAAGGCCGTTCGTTCAATCAGTGCTTATCCGGTTGAGTTCCTCTATGAAAGCGTCTCCAATAGCTGCCTTGCTAGTATTGCTTGTTCTTCGCACGCCTTACGTATTGCACCACGCCTTGCAACGAACAACACGCTTCAATTTACCCGATTCGTGAAACGCCTGGCTGATAGAGAGGTAGCATTGCTGTACCGCTTATCTTGATGGTTCCGTCTGGCCTATGCCTCGTTTGTTGTCGATTGATGTACTGCGAGGGCGGATACGTACCGCTTTTTTCGTAAGCACCCTGCCTCTGCTTATGCTATGCGTGCTATGCGCAGGGCCTGTTGCTTATGCCCAGGATGTGCCCCCGCCCCCTGACCCTGGAGCCGACGCTTCCGATGTCTTTCAAGAGGCTCGACAGCATCTGCGAGCTAATGACCCGGCTGCGGCGGTAGAGCTGCTTGAACCGCTTGTGAACGAGCATCCAGACCGTACGCCCTATCAGTACGAACTGGTAGATGCGTACGAGGAACTCAAAGAGTATGAAGCAGCTCTTGAGTTGATGCGCAGCCTTACGCGCAATGACCCATCAACCTCTGACTTAGCCGACAAAGGCCGCCTCTATGCCCTTGCCGGAGATGAGGAGGCCGCACAGGCTACCTGGGAAGCGGCTATTGCATTGGCTCCGAAATCCTCGCATACGTATCGCAGCGTGTATCATACTCTGACCTCTATGCGACGCTTCAGCGATGCTGTAGAAATCATGGAGCAAGGACGTGAGGCGCTAAACGATTCGGAGGCCTTTCGCACCGAGCTGGCCTATCTCTACAGCCTCTCTGGACAAGAAGCGCAGGCAATGCACGAGTACGTAGCGCTGCTTGCCGACCAAGATCATCGCCTCAACTTTGTAAAAAGCCGCTTGCAACCTTTTCTCCGACAAGCCGGTGATGTAGGCGATGCCATTGAGGTGCTTGAAGCAGCGGTCGAAGAACGTCCCGATCATGGAGCCTACCTTGACTTGCTGGCCTGGCTCTATGCCGAACAAGAGGATTACAGCCAAGCACTTACGGCCTATCAGCAACTAGACGACTATCGCGATGACGATGGCGCTACGCTTCTCGACTTTGCCCAGCAGGCCGCCAACGCTGATGCGTTCGACACGGCCCGCGATGCGTTTTCACACATCCGCACACACTATCCCGACACCGAAGCCGCGTTGCAGGCGCGCATCTTAGAGGGGAGCCTGGCGTACCGGCGGTGGACACAGGCTGAACCGTTCACAGATCAGAAAACACAATATGGCAACGAAGCGTGGGATCGCTACCGGACCGTTGCCGATGACTTACCTGCAGACCAATCACTTTCAAACGATGTGGCGCAGTTCTGGATGCGCCTGGGTACGCTCGCCCTAGACCACGCTCAGGATCTTCAGGAAGCCCGCCGCGCGGCACAAACTCTGCAACGCAGCCCATCCCACCAGAACCAAGGGATGCTTTTAGAAGGGCGCATGGCCATGCGTAGTCAGGACCTTGATGCCGCTCGCAATGCATTCGAGTCAGCGCTCGACAGTCCCGAGGCGGGTCCCAAGGCCCAGTACTACCTCGGCGTTCTCGCTGCGTATAACCAGGAGAATGAGGCGGCTCGCACGCACCTTGAAACTGTGCTTGAAGACCTATCGCGGGATGCTGCCAACGAAGCAATTCGGCTGCACACGGCGCTGCGCCTGTTCACCGGTCCCGACACAACCAACGCAGCATTGCAGCATTACGCCTCGGCGCTTGTTTACGAGGAGCAACATCGCTGGTCTGCTGCAGACGATGCATACAACGCTATTCAGGAGGCCGCCTCTCGGCACCCACTTGCTGTACGAGCGCAGTACCACCGTGCCAAGCTACAACTTCGCCTGACGGATGCCAATGCGGCTGCGGAAGCACTGGTCGCCTTTGCTGATGCGCATCCCAACCACGCCTGGACCGACCGTGCGCTTTTTGAGGCCGCCTCACTGCTCCACCATGCCGTCCAGGCGCCCGAAGAAGCTCACACGTTATACATGCGCCTGCTCGATCAACATCCTCGCTCCGTGTTTGCCGCCGATGTCCGTGAGCGTGTGCGCGCCCTATCTTCTTCGTAGTAACTTTTTGTTTGTGCTATGCCTACGTTTATTCGCTCCGTTGCGTTGCTTTTGGTTGCTGCGCTCCTGCTCGGGCCCACCACAGCCCCAAACGATGCCAGCCAGGAGATCCTCATTCCCATGGATGACAACCAAACCGATCATCTGAAAGCCTATGGAGCCGCCTTTTGGATGCTCACTCAAAATCAGGAGGTTGATTGGCTGTTGAACCACCGTGGCGGATCGTTTCTCATGAATGCCTCTGCCGATCTTGAAGAAGAACTTCGCGTCCGCAATGTTCAGTACGAGCACCTTTCGGCGTCCGAAGCAGCTTCGCTCGTGGATCGGGTTGAATCGGACGGAAACAACCAAGCTGCCATGCGACTGGAGACAGCTCCTGAAATTGCCGTGTACGCGCCCGCTCAAACCGTTCCTTGGGACGACGCCGTGCTTCTGGCTCTGACGTACGCTGAGGTGCCTTACGACATGATCTACGACCGCGAGGTCTTAGATGGCGATCTGTCCGATTATGACTGGCTTCACCTGCACCATGAAGACTTCACCGGACAACTAGGCAAGTTTCTTCGGTTTCAGAACACCTCGTGGTATCAAGAAAAACTCCAGGAAGCTGAAGCAGTCGCCGCGGAATATGGGTTTGAAAAAATTAGCGATCTTAAGTTGGAAGTAGCTCAAACAATTCGGTCGTACGTAGAACAAGGAGGGTTTTTGTTCTCGATGTGCCTGGGCACCGAGACACTTGACCTGGCCCTGGCTGCCCACGACACCGACATCGTACCCGCTGAATACGATGGCGACCCGGTTGATCCCGATGCCGTGGATCGATTGGATTACGCACAAACTTTCGCGTTCGAAGGCTTCACACCCGATTTCAACCCGAACAGCACCGACCATTCAAACCTCGATGCCGGGTTGCCCCCGCCTTCCATGCGCGATCCCTCGATGGACTATTTTACCCTTTTTGAGTTTAGCGCTCAGTGGGATCCTATCCCCACCATGCTCACCCAAAACCACGTCTCGACCGTACCCGGATTTGTTGGCCAAACTACAGCGTTTAATGCGGATATGGTGAAGGACCATGTGGTAAATCTTGGGGAAACACCGGCCCGAGACGAAGTGAAATACTTGCACGGAAGTCTTGGAGAGGGCACGTTCACATTCTTTGCAGGCCACGACCCCGAAGATTACCAACACTTCGTGGGCGATCCGCCTACCGAACTGTCACGATATCCGAACTCACCTGGATACCGTCTGATTCTGAACAACATTCTGTTTCCTGCCGCTACACCCGAGGAGCAACAAACGTAAAACGTGATCGTGGGCTAACGTAGTACTGTGTCACACCTGAAAGTTAGGATCCAAACTTGTCATCGCGAGGAGGGAGCCCTGCGACTGACGCGGCGCTGTGAGCGCTAGCGAACGAGTACTCCTTGGGTGCGATCTCATGCCGTTGATTCGGCACCTGTATCCGGTCTGACAGCAATGAGATTGCTTCGCTCCGCTCGCAATGACAAGGACGTGAGTTGTTCTCGGTACGTTAGGTGGCCATGCGTTACCCGAAGATTGACCTGTAACGAGGCCGTAGTACTGTGTCACACCTGATTGTTAGGGTACGGAAACCGTCCGAAACGCTGTATCCCAGCCCCCTCCCAAAGAACCTGTCATGGTGAGCGCCCTGACCGCAGGGAAGAAGTGCTTTTAGAGTGCACGCGACGGGCCCAGCCCGGAGCACGTCGAACCATCTCCCCGACGCTCAGCAGGCTCTGATCGATCGAGTGGCCCTGCTCATTTCGAGGGAGATCTTTACTCACTGCGTTCGTCAGTCGCTTCGCTCGTGTCAGGACTCCGCACCTGCTAGACGCAGTTGCTCCGCTCAAGATGACAACATTAAAACGTGGGGCGTTGCAACCCGAAGATTGACCTGTGACACAGTAATAGGACAGCATCAGCTTCATAGAATACAGTTACTGCGCAATCCAATCCGCTACGGGATCAGCGCAGCCCACCTCTTCACATACTGCTTCTTGAAAAGCCATCTGGAAATCAGTAATAGCGTCCGCGTCGTTTTGGATGTCTACCGATTCGCATGTGGGGACGATCAAAAATGTCGTGTAGGCCTCATTTTCGTACCAGTCGAGGCCCTGCGTTTCTACGGTAATATCGGGATCGCAAGCAGCATACCCGACAGCCACATCGGTCCACACCGTCCCTTCTTGAGGGGTGCCTTGTGTATCAAACAGGGTCTCGTATGCATCGGTGTCTTGCGTTTCAATCTGCACTACCGAGCGCATTTGTTCGGCATCGGTGGTATCGGGCACCTCGGCGTGCTGGGCGACATCACACGGAGCACCGCCACACGGACCATCCAACAGGCCAGCCAACTCATTTAGACTGGCTGCATTGGCGAGGGCTTCGGCAGAAGGTTCTTCTTCTACCGCCTCGGGCGCAGGTTCAGGCTCTTCCGCTTCTTCGGGCGCTTCAGGTACATCCGAGGCGCATGCTGAAAACACCAAGATGGCAAACAGTAACAGACCAGACGAGAGGTTCGAAATGCGCGGCATCGACATGAACATGGGCATTCTACTAGGCAGGACGGACAACAGAGGACTTGATGGACAACAGAGGACTTGATAACACCCGCAACTGCTGCAGACGTTGCATTTTCCCTAGTACCAATAGAAGACTACAATAGAAGTCTGCTAGGGACGATACCGCGCCCACCGCATCAGTTCGCGTAGGCTAGGCGGCTTACCATACATGAAGATACCCACTCGATAGATGCGCGCTGCTAACCAGATGGTAGCCACAAAAGAGAGCGCCACCAGGCTCCACGATGTCATAAGCTCCCACATGGCTACGTCGGTAAGTGCCGAACGCAACACCATCAGGATCGGCGCAAAGAGCGGGATAAACGACAGCACGGTTGAGAGTGTACCGTTTGGGTCTTCGATGACGACGCCCAGGAAGAGCAGCGGTAACAAGAGGGGAATGAACACCGGATACATCAGGCTCTGTGCATCTTGAACACGCTCTACAGCAGCCCCTACAGCTGCAAAAAGTCCTGCGTACAGCAGATACCCCCCTACAAAAAATAGAATCGTCCATACAAACAGCGAGAACGGAAGCGAGGGTACAGCAATGCCTGCCGCATCGAGCACGGCTTCTTGTGAAGCATCGGGCGTAAGGTCGTAAGCCGCCGGATCCAAGAACAGCATTAAGATGGGGCCTGCCGCCATGAGTCCGCCCGCAACGAGCACGCCCCATGTGATCATTTGCACGAGTCCCATTGCCCCAATGCCCAGCACCTTGCCCATGAGTAACTGAAAGGGCTGAACAGACGACACCACAATTTCGACAACGCGTGAGCTCTTTTCTTCGATCACGCCTTGCATGACGTACTGTCCGTAGATAAAGACAGCAAAATAGATGACGAAGGCTAAGATGTATCCGATGGCCGAATACATGAACGTTTGATCGGCCTCTTCGCCCACTTCAGTGATGCGCCGAATGTCTACTGAGGTCGACTGCGCCAAGATGGCTTCGATCGACTCGGACATGTCTTCGGCGGCCAGCCGCTCTGTTTCTACGGCTCGTTGCACCAGCATCTGGATTTGCGTGCGCGTGGTCACTCCGCCGCCCTCGCTACGGTAGAATGCCGCCCGGCCTTCGCCATCAAGCAGCTCTGGAGGAAGCATCAAGTACCCACTATACACGCCGTTACGAACTGAGTCGGCCAGCGCCTCGGGCTCTGCTTCGGCTCGCACGAAAGTAAACCGCTCATCCGTCTGTTCCGTAAGGCGAGGCAATAGGCGCTCGCTTTCATCAACTACAGCGATGGGAGCATCTTCCCCACTGTCGATCGCGTAGCTGGTGACCAACACCGGCAATGCGAACAATGCAATCATACCAATAGGGGCCAAGAGCGTAGCCAAGATAAAGGCTTTAGACCGCACGCGACGCCAGAACTCGCTCTTGAAGATGATCCAAATCGGGGGCTGCATAAACCTGTATAAATCGTAAAGGGGAACGGGAAGCGACAAGGGGAGCTACGCGATGGCAGAGCGTTCCTGAGCGTTGCCAACCACATCGACAAAAATCTCGCTGAGCGGCGGCTCTACACGCTCGAAGTGATGCAGCTCATCTACCGTATTGAGCGCAGTATCGAGCACACGACGGGCGGGTGTACCATCGAGGAGGCGAAGTTCAGCGCGGTGCGCACTGCGCGTGAGCACACGCACCGCTCTCTCGGCACTGAGTTGGTCAATAAACGTATCGGGCCCGTCAAACCCAACGATCACGGTATTGCGTCCGAACTGCGATTTCACCTCGCGCAAATTGCCGCTAAGAGCGACCTGCCCGTTCGCCATCAAACAAATATCGTCACAAAGCTGCTCTACTTGCTCCATCCGGTGAGACGCGAAGAGAATTGTACGATCGTCGCGGCGCAGTTCCAAAATGATATCCCGCAACAGCTCCGAGTTGATCGGATCGAGTCCGCTAAATGGTTCATCAAAAATGAGCAGTGAGGGATCATGGAGCAGTGTGGCAATGAATTGCACCTTTTGCTGCATTCCTTTGGACAGCTCATCGACTTTTTTCTCGCCCCAGTCCTGTGCCTCGAAGCGATTGAGCCAGTGTTGAGCCCGTGTTCGCGCCTCCTCCTCGGCAAGCCCTTTGAGTTGGCCCAAATACACCAACTGCTCTTCAACGCGCAGTTCTTTATAGAGACCACGCTCTTCGGGTAGATATCCCATTTGACGTTGGCTCCACGCTCCAACCACCTGATCCTTATACCGTACCGCGCCGCGATCGGGAATCGTGATGTTAGTGATCATCCGGATCGTCGTCGTTTTTCCGGCACCGTTTGGTCCTAGCACGCCCAGAATGCGCCCGGGTCTGGCCGTAAACGACACGTCATGCACCGCTTTGGTGGATCCATACGACTTGTGTACGCCATCAACAACCAGTGTAGCCATCTGCTTGATTTCTAGAGCGAGCCCGCGAGGTCACGAATATAAAACTGCCACGCTTACGCACGTGTAGGGCAACTATAATGTTACATGAGGACCTGAAAAATAGACGGTGCAGACAGCACTACTGCTTGTGTCACACCTGAAAGGTATGGTAGTCCAACATTGTTATCGCGAGGAGGAAGCGTGCGACCGGCGGGACAGTGTGAGCGGGAGCAAACGAGTACTCCTGAGTTGCGACCTCATGCCGTTGCTTGGGCAGCTGCATCTGGCCTGATAGCATGAGATTGCGTCGCTGCGCTCGCAATGACAAGGGGCGGCTTTTCTCGGTCGTTTCCCAAACAGGCGCAACCCAACCATTGACCTGTCACAGCGCACTACACGAGACAATCGTCGAGAAGAAAAGGAGATGCGTGTTTAGGACAGCGGGTTAAGAGTAAAGGACAGCGTACGCTCGACCTGATTGCCACTGGTTTGATCCGTAACACGCACAATGATATCGACTTCGGAAGGGCGGTCGGGCGCAATTTCCTCTAGGTCGATGAGCATATACTCTTCGGTCTGCCGATTTGCGCTTTCGTAGATCGTTTCGGTGGCAGTTTGCTGCACACGAGCACTCCGGATCCACCCCGCAATTCCACCACGAGGCTCGGTAGTTTGCACTTCGTATTCAATAGCATACGCGGTGCGGTCGTCTTCATTGAAAAGCAAGTTGTAAACCTCAAAGTATAACGCGAGCGGCTGATCAGGCGAAAGCGTATCCTTGAGCATTGGTGTCTGATGCTCCCCCATCCATTCCGTTTGTCCTGACGCGTACTGGAGGGGTTTTAAATCGCTCATTTCAAGCCTCTCTGGATCAAGGGTTCGTACTGAATCAACGCGAGCCGTACCGATGCGAGCGATAGGCCCGAGTCCCTCGGTCTCACTAAACAAAAATTGATCCCACTGTAGTCCAATATGATACAACGTCGTGCTGCCCTCCACGTCCAATGTATGCTCGGTTGCTGCATACTGTCCTCCTGTGATTTCTGCAACCGGATGATGATTCACGGTATGCACTTCGTTCTCATATGCTTGATTGCGTTGCATAGCTGAGGCACGAACCAGGAAGCCTTCGAACCGCCCCTCCAACGCCGCAATGGCTTCAGACTGTCCTTCGGTGAGGGCAAGTTGTTCGTTCGGCATTTCCCAGTACACCTCGGTACGCGTAGTTCCATCCTCGCCCAAGAAACGAACCGTACGGTGGTTAACATCCAAGTCACCTACATGGTCTAACACTTCAGAGTGAGACGCAGGGACAGACTGCTCGCGCTGTCGTTGCGCTTGCTGATCCTCAATTCGGCTAGTCTGCAGGACCTGGCGCACCATTGACACCGGCGATTCCACTCCGCCTGCTGGATCTTCGTAGACACGGCGACTTTGCCCAAATCCATCGCCGACTTCTTGCTCTGTCCGATTTCCTGAAAACGTCTGCCCCATGTCTTCCATCATGGCAAAGCTTTCTTGGAGG
This sequence comes from Natronotalea proteinilytica, assembly GCF_055379935.1. NCBI lineage: Bacteria > Pseudomonadati > Rhodothermota > Rhodothermia > Rhodothermales > Salisaetaceae > Natronotalea > Natronotalea proteinilytica. The sequence continues at coordinate 1,945,146 of NZ_AP043947.1, forward strand.
TCGGTGTAGTTGGCGATACTGCTGTAACGTGCCCCAAAATTGCTATGCTCAGACGCCAACTGCCGGTAGATGTGCTGCATAGCGTACATCGCACTGTACGCATGATTGGCCCCGCGATCGCCTTGGAATCCGCTGCGTAAGCGCTGCGGAAGCAGATCCCGAGTCGTACCCTCCCGATAATACGGACCGCGCTCTACGAAAATGTAATATGCATTTCGGTCAATGTGGTCATAAAACCAAATTTCGTGGTCTGGAAAGTCGTTTGGGCCAACAAAAATCCCAAAACGAAAAACCTCGCTCTGGAACGTATAGTCCGTGTAGTCGATCTCTGTTGAGCGGGCTGGAGTTCCAAACCGCACATACGTTTCGCCGCGGTCATCAAGTCCGGTTGGACGACGTTCGTGGCCGTAGTGCTCTTCTGCAACAGCTATGCGGCGCACATGCTCTTGCACACGCTCATTTTCTCCTGTACTGGGCAACGGGTCTTGACTGCGGAGCCATTTCGTTAGTTCTGCCCCCACTTCTTCACTGGGAAACGACCACTTAGCCAACTCATCTGCCGCTGTATCCCATGCCAGTTCATGGCGCACCTCATCTGGAAGGACCAAGCGAAGCTGTGCCACATGCCGAGCCAGGATTTTGTGCTCCTTGTCGGAAACAGATGTGCCAACGCGCTCGATAAGCGCGGTGTAATACTGGACAGCCTTCTTCCAGTCGGGTTCTGCACTCTCATCAATCGTTGTCTGCAGTGCCGATTGTAAATCGCTCACACTTGGTTTTGTATAGGCCTCCTCAGGTTCAGTATCCGTTGCTTGCGCACTCACTGCAACTGCAGAAAGCCCCCAGCCAACAGTAAACGCTACCAGAATGACTAAGGTAAACCAACGTGCCCACTTCATGATAGTCATGGCGGTAATCATAGCGGAAAACCCTACCTGACGCTAAGCGAAATATCGCAACGATGTACAAAGAGGATATGTGAGACCTGCTCTGGACCCTGCTTAACGATTCTGAACGGATCAGGTTCACACTCATATCACAAAACAGGTCCATCAGGTTTTTGTCTATCTCCTCAGCTAACACGTTTCATGGCTACCGTCTTTTCTTCTTATTGCTCTCTGGTGCTCAAGCGTTATAGACATGCATGTCTTCTACTCCTGGTCATTGGATTATTGGCAGGATGTGCTAGCCTGAGTTCCGACCGAGCAGGCTTACCCTCTGCGTCAACGTTTACGAACCTTTCGCTTCCCACTGAGCGAAACGTGTCTCACCCCGACAGTGCACGGTACGCCAGCGATGAACGTCCGTCATATACAGCACTCATCGTAGAGGCATCTGCCCAGATGCGACGCAGTTCAGACACACGCATTTACGAAGGACAACGTCATATTACGTTCGCCACGCTCTGGAACCGTGATCTTGCTTATGCCGAGCTGGAGCACGAAATTGGCGTTGGAGACCTTTCCGAAGACACAGCTACTGACATCACCGAACGGCACCTGGCACAGTACGACGAGCTTGTACGCATCGACATCCACACGTTCATTACGCGACAAGCCTCTGATGCCATGCGGCGCGCAAACTTTTCCGGACCGGGGGCTCGTATTGAATTGCGTGATGCCTATGGGCGGACCTATCGTGCCCATCGCGTTACAACGAGCACCACAGAATCGTATACGCATGCCAGCGGCGATCCAGGGGTATACTACCGCACTAATCGTGCATACTTCCTACGTAACACCGAGCATGGGGACTTGTTAGACACCACCAGTCTACGTCTTTCTGTTCGTCCTGCTTCATCTTCGTCGCAGTTAGAGTTTCGATGGCAATTGCCTACGAACCAACTCTGACCTACTCTTTGGAGACCATAACACATAAAAAACGCTCGACCTCCTCAAAGGAAGCCGAGCGTATTGTTACACGGCATCGCAGTACGCGTACCACGGGCCAACCGAGCGCATTAGACGCGTTCCACGTTCAGCGCGTTGAGGCCTTTCGGAGTTTGCTCCGTATCAAACTCAACCTCGTCATCGTCCTGAAGCGGACCGTTGACCTCTACATCTCTTATGTTCGACGCATGGACGAATACGTCCTTCGTGCCATCGTGTGGGGCAATAAAGCCAAACCCTTTCTCGGCACTAAACCATTTGACAGTTCCTTGTGGCATATCGGTGTTGGTGTTGATGAGTGCACAGTCGACACTGCATTGCGCAGCATCAGTCGCGACATACAGTGATTTTATTCCATAAATTGCAACCCTCTATCTACATGGCTTGTTCGCATCCTCCATGTGGTTTTCGTATGATGTATACTGCAGTTTAATGACACCGCCCCTTCCCGCTGATTCTATGATGGACAATTCCTCCGCCTTAACAATGCAAACCGTCTGGATCACAGGCGCCTCGTCTGGTATTGGTGAAGCGCTAGCCTACGCGTGGAGCGCCCGTGGCGCTGAACTCATACTGTCGGCCCGTCGTACCGATGCGCTCCACGCCGTGCGTAAACGCTGCACAGCACCCGATCGTCACCACGTGGTGCCCCTTGACCTTAGCGATCCCGATTCGCTGCATGACGCCACCGAAACCGTTCTAAGCACCTGTGATACGGTGGAGGTGCTCATTCATAACGGGGGAATCAGCCAACGGGCTCGGGCGGTGAACACCAACCTCTCCGTAGTTCGACGCATTATGGAGGTTAACTTCTTTGGTGCCGTGACCCTCACCCAGGCTCTTCTTCCTCAGTTTATTGAGCAAGGGCATGGCCACATCGGTGTGGTAAGTAGTGTGGTGGGCAAATTCAGCACGCCAGGGCGCACCGCCTATTCGGCCTCAAAACACGCACTGCATGGCTATTTCGATGGACTCCGTGCTGAAGTGCATGACCAAGGTCTGCGCGTCACACTTGTTTGCCCGGGGTACGTACGCACCAACGTGTCGCGCAATGCACTGACCGCTGATGGCTCTCCATACGGACGCGAGTCAGCCTCTATTCGCAATGGCATTACCCCCGATCAATGTGCCGATGCCATCATTCAGGCAATCGAGGATGAGCGCGATGAAGTGTATATTGGTGGACTTGAAACATATGCGGTGTATCTGAAGCGCCTGTCGCCTGCACTTTTCAATCAGATCATCCGGCGCATAGACACGACCTGATCTACCGCACTCGCTTTCGCTGTCAAACCAAAGCCCAAACAAGTTCTAAAACGGAGCCCCACCGCGCGAGCCGCCACGTCCGCCATCGAGGAGGCTCCCGGCGCCTCCAAGTCGTCCTTGACTTTCATCACGGGGCACATCAAGACGCAGAAGGTTTCGAAGTTGTCCCGACTTGACGTTGAGGCTGAAGCTGTAAGACTGGAACTGCCCAAATGGGGCCCAAGAGAATGACATCTCCCATGCGCCCAGATCGCGATACACAGAGAGCTGCGTGGAGGCTATTTCTCGCTCAACAATATCGTATCCTGTACGCCCACTCACGCTCCACTTCGGGGTGAGCCCTACCGTAAAGTTACCATTCACTTCTGCACGCTGGGTAGACTCCACAAACTGGCGACGATACCGATACGAGAAGTCCCAGTCGAGCGACCACGGAATGGAGCCACTCGCTTCATCCCCTGGAGCTCCTCGTGTTGACCCGGGCTGCGACCGTTGTCCTGTCTGGCGGCCCTGCATTCCTCTTCGGGGCGGTCCTTGACCACCTCGCCCCATACTAAAGTCGCCACTCAACGAGGCGCGAAAGTTGGTAAGCCGCACAGGAGTAAGCGGATTGCTGCTGACCATGTATCGATCTACAAGCTCAAAGCGCTCGGTACCATTATCCTCAATACGAACAAATTGATAGGGGGAAAACGTAGTGCGTAGATTGATCCGGAAGTCGCTCACCGTAGTACGCGCATTCATGTTGATGTCGCTCAGCTTCAGCGAGTCGGCCGCTATATTGTAGGACGAAGATGCATTCAGTCGCAAAAGCTGTATCGTGTTTTCTTCGGTGGCTCCGGTCGAGTCGACGCGCACACGCTTCGTTTCAAACTGATTGTTCACGCTGAAGCTTAGACTTTGCTGCTCGACACTGCCTTGCACATCCCGTCCTGTAAAGATATCATAGCGCTGCTCGGTGCCGTCCAGATCCGAAATGTAGGTGCGTGTACGTCCCCAGCGCGGGTCGTTAAAATCGGGCTGGTAGCTGTACGAGATAGACGGCTGTACCCGATGACGCAACCCACGAAAGGGGCCGATTTGTCCTTGAAAGAGCCCGAAAAATTCGGTGCTTAAGCTCACGCCGGTAGAGAAGTCGTGCCGCGCTGCAAAACCTGCCTCGCTGCGTGTATCAACTCGGGTTTCTACGGGGGTGCCAACGCCAGCTTCCAGGTCATCCTCATCGGTTTCTAACGAATCAACAACCAACTGCTTGCGCTGTGTGCGAATGACCCAATCGGAGCTGTAATCAAAACGAGGGGTGATGCTCAGGTTGTATTCATTGATGCGAAAGGAAGCGTTCACCGGAATGCTGTGACTGGCCTCGATATCAAATGGATCAGTGCGGTTCTCGTCTCTGTGGCCTTCGCGATACGCACTTGGCGAAAACATGGCCTCATACCACTCAATATCGGTTTCCTCGGTAGGGTTGTACACAAACGAATTGCTAAGCGAACCTCGATAGCTGGTGGTGATGCGCTCGTACCAGGCTTCATCGGTTCCTACGCGATCGCGCTCAAACGGCTTGAAGTTACGCTGCCGAAAGCTGATGTCCGGCAGAGTGATCCGCACATCCCCCGATTCAAGCTGCTGCCGCTGGCTTGCATTAACAGTGAGGTTGCGTCCACTACCGGGCCACTGCTGCCGGTACCGCAGATTGGAACTCACCTCTTGACGCACCGCCTCGTTGTAGTTGGTGGTGTTGCTACGCGTGAAGTCGGATGAGGTGGCCAGGTCTACACTGCCACGAAGCGAAGAGGTTGGCGTAAGGTCTTGGTTATGACTCCACTGCAGACGTCCATCGCGCTGCTGTCGAAAGTCCGGGTCTTCGGGCTGTCCAAACCGCTCAAAAAGCAGCCGCAGCCGCAGGTCTCCGTCGTAATGATACCGTCGGTTATACCGAAACCGCGGGTTGATCTCAAAACTCCCGCCCGACCACACCCCGCCCTCAATGGTAAGATCCGTGAACTCATTCATGGCAAAGTACCATCCAAAATCTCGAAGGTAGAAACCACGATCATCCTCTCCGTAGGTGGGTGGTAACGGACCGCTACGGCGTTCTTCGGTATAGGGAAGCATCCCAAACGGCAGCCAGAACGGTGTAGGGATATTGAAAATATAGAGCTGAATGGGTCCAGTATACACCCAGCGCTCGTCAACCACTTTCATTTGGGTGGAGCGGAGCGAGTATGATGGGGTGACGCCGGGTGGACGCCGATCAGTGGTGTAAATGCCATCGGCGATGAACGAGGTGCCTTCCTCAAATCGTTTGATGACGCCTCCTTCGATGAGGCCATCGCCCTCGCTGGTGCGCGCCTGCACGACGCGTCCCCGTTGTGAGCGCAGATTAAATGCAAGCTCGGCCCCGGTAAACTCGTCTCCATCCCCGCGGTCAAATACGGGATGCGGACTTGCTGCAGTATCGGAAGGCGGACCGCTGGCGTGCATCTCATCGCGCCCGAAGAAGTACGTGATGGTTTGGGCCTGCAGCGTGTTAGACTCGTAAACGGCTTGGGCTTCCCCATGCAGCGTGCCAGTGTCTTCAGCGTCATCTCGAAACGAGAGGATGAGCGAGTCGCGCGCCGTCAATTCAACAGGCGCATCCAGGTCTCCCTCCTCTCCCGATGGAGATGGAGCATCGGGTGTGGCTCCTACCATATCGGGGGCATCAACCGGCTCTTGCGAAGGCTGCTCGGCTTCTGTCGTGTCTGCTTCTGTCGTGTCTGCTTCTGTCGTGTCTGCTTCAGGAGCACGTTCTTCGGCGGTTTCGGTGGTATCAACACGGATGAGTTCGGACGCACTGGACGGTCCTGATGCAACAGAAAACGGCGTTCCCCCTACCAAGAGCAAGAGCAGCACAGCGCAGATCACAAAAAGGCAGGGACGGTACATCATAGCTCCCTACACACAAACACAAAAGCGATACACAGCGGGCAGGCGACGTTAGGTTTGCTCGGCAGCACGAAAGGCAAGACGAGCGGCTCCGAGGAGGCTGGCTTCATTCCCTAATTGTTCTTGCTTTACAACCAGGCCATCGCGCAAACTGGGAACGACGTGGTTTTCAAGCGCTTTTCGGGCCGGATCCAGCAGGAAATTCCCGGCTTTCGACACACCTCCACCCACTACAATGGTACGAATGTCAAGCAAATTGACGGCTGCTCCTAATGCACATCCAAGCTTGTGCCCGGCCCACGCCAGCATTTTTATGGCTGGCTCGTCGCCTTGCGTAGCGGCTTGATGAAGGGTGCGCGGCGTAAGGCTCGACAGATCATGGTCAGTAATGGTATGGACGAGGCTATCGGGGTGGTGGCGTAGCCGTTGTCGTGCATGCCTCGACAAAAACTGCTGGCCAAGGTATGCCTCTACGGCTCCACCCACGCCCGAGTTGGCCAAGGGGCCTTCATAGTCGATTGTCATGTGCCCGATTTCCCCTGCACCGCCGGTGCTACCGCGAAAAATTTGATTTCGGTAGATGATCGCTCCCCCTACGCCAGTGCCAAGTGTAATCATGAGGAATGAGTCGTAGGAGCGACCGGCACCATAGTAAGCGGACCCCAGCCCTGCCACGTTTGCATCGTTTTCGACAATTGCGTAGGCCAATCCTGTTCGTTCCTGCAAGGCCTTGGCCACGTTGACTACCTTCCAGCCTGGAAAATTTGGTGGATGATGCACCGTTGTACGCGCCCAGTTGATAGCTCCGGGCGAGCCTACCCCTATCCCCACTGGCTTCACATCATGATCTTTTATCAACTCCAATGCCTGACGCGCCATCTGATCAAGTATGGCTTCAGGGCCGTTCTGTGCAGGTGTGGGATGCGAACGTGCCTCAACAATACCATCTGTACGCTCCACCAGCGCAACTTTCAAGTTTGTACCGCCAAGATCAATGCCTAGGGCGTGGGTGCTCATACCAAGAAACTGGATGCAAAAAGAGAAAGCTTAAGCGAGTTATTCGACGCGATACACCGTTTCGTCTGGACGCTGCATACCATACTCTTCGCGGGCAATGCGTTCGATAAGCTCATCGGATAAGTCGTCACTTAACTCTTCTTCGAGCTCATTGATGCGCATTTGCAGCGCTTCGTTTTCTTCCGTGAGCTGCTGGTGCTCTTGATACCACTGTATACGGTTCATGACACTGTGGCTGTCAATAAACATCAGCCACGCAGCAACAAATACCACGGCAAGCCCAATGCTCCAACGTTTTACAGCACGTAACGACAGCAAAAGGGGCATAGCGTACGGAAGGCGTTCAGGTCACAGATCCTGCGATGGATGCGGCGTGGGACCGTGCAAGCCAGTCCCTTCTAAATGGAGGGACTGGCTTGGCCCACACGACCGGCAGTTACCGGACTGTGTATCTCTGGGATCGTAATGGACGCGCATCGGGATTTTAGGCGCGCGTAAAGGCACTGCGTCCCGGATAAACTGCCGCATCGCCCAGGCTTTCTTCGATGCGAAGCAGTTGGTTATACTTCGCAAGCCGATCGCTACGGCTGGCCGAGCCGGTCTTTATTTGGCCTGTGCCCAAGGCTACGGCAAGGTCTGCAATAGTCGTGTCTTCGGTTTCGCCCGAACGATGGCTGACTACGCTCGTGAAGCCGTTTTCGTGTGCAAGCTGGATGGCTTCGACCGTTTCCGTAAGCGTGCCAATCTGATTGGGCTTAATCAAGATGGAGTTTGCGGCCTCGTCATCTATCCCACGCTGCAGGCGCTCGGTATTCGTTACAAACAGATCATCACCGACCAACTGCACCTGATCGCCAATGGCACTCGTCAGTTGCTGCCAGCCGTCCCAGTCGTCTTCATCCATTGCGTCCTCAAGCGACACGATGGGGTACTTCTCTACCCACTCACTCCAGTAGGCCACCATGTCTTCGGCACTACGTGGGTTGTCAGGATCGCTTTTCCAGAATACATACTGGCCATCTTGATACATTTCGGCAACCGCAGGATCGAGTGCTATAGCCAAGTCGGTTCCAGCGCTATAGCCAGCGGCTTCAATTGCTTCTATGACGCGTTCAATAGCCTCCTCATTCGAGCTTAGATCGGGCGCAAAACCGCCTTCATCGCCTACCGCCGTGCTGTATCCGTTGTCAGAGAGCACGCGCTTCAATGTATGAAAGACCTCAACGCCCATCCGAAGTCCTTCCGAAAAGCTACTCGCCCCTACAGGAGCAACCATAAACTCCTGCATATCCACACTATTGTCAGCATGATGGCCGCCGTTCAGAATATTCATGAGCGGAACGGGCATGCGACGGGCCAGTCCTCCACCAAGGTAGCGGTACAAGGGCAAGTTGTGGTGCTGCGCTGCGGCTTTAGCAACGGCCAACGATACGCCCAGGATAGCATTGGCTCCTAGATTGGACTTGTTCGACGTGCCATCCAAGTTCAGTAACGCCGCATCGATGCCGTGTTGATCGCTGACGGGGAAGCCGTGCAATTCGGAGGCTACGGTATCGTTGACATTGGCTACAGCTTGCTGAACCCCTTTTCCCATATACCGATCGGTGTCGGAATCACGAAGCTCAACAGCCTCATGCACTCCTGTAGAGGCTCCACTGGGCACGGCAGCACGTCCGCGGATGCCTGAGTCAGTTGTCACGTCTACTTCGACGGTAGGGTTACCCCGGCTATCGAGAACCTGACGAGCCGTAATGCGATGGATTGTGGACATAAGCGAACAAGATTGCAGGAAAACAGAACGGATAAGGGTATCACTGCCCATAAGAACGGCATCAGCATGGGCAATAACAAGATGTGTGGCACGCTACAGATACGAAAACGTGCCTAATACGCAACCTCGCTATGAGCTTGGAGGCATGGTCAGAAAGCCTACAGCCGTTACGATGCGGATTCGCTCTTCGTCTCCCCCGAAGCAATGAACTGCTTTCGCATTGCGCGCACGTTCCTAAAAACACAAGCGGGTCGGCACGAAGAAGCACCGACCCGCATTACTAAGATGTAGCATCACTTTTCTACGTCAGTTGGGAGTGACCTCCGCATCGTACGATCTCTGACTGCGTGATGCAGATTGCCGCGGTTTTTCAGCATCGTTAGCGGCGCACGATCGTGGTTTCGTTGATCCACGAGTAGCACCCGGAGTCGACGGTAAACGACTCTCCTTCCGTCCAGTCATCACGGTAGAAGATGTCTTCTGAACGCGGAAAGACCTCACGATACGTGTTGATTCTGCTCTCGGCACGGCTATTGGAGCCTCCATCTGCTTCTATCGCTTTCTGAAACTGATCGACAGCCACCCAATAGACCGCACGATCAGAGCGCCCCATTTCTCCACCTGAGCACTCTGAGACGGCATCTACGTACAGATCACCAATTGCGATATACGCTTCAGCAAACGACTCATCTTTGTCGATTGCATTACGGTAGTATGTCCGTGCATTCGACAGTTGCCCCAAGCTCTTCTTGGCCTCTCCCATGTTGAAGTAATCTGAGGCGCTGAAGGTCGCCCCTTTCTCCTCGGCTCGATCAAACATCTCGATAGCTCCTTCGGCGTCTCCATCTTCGATACGTAGATCAGCGATGGCAAGCAGGACCTCTGCAGGCGGATCTCGCTCAATGAGATCATTGGCTAGCTCATTGGCTTTCGTAAACTCCCCGCGATCTACGTAAAGCTCAAAGAGCGTGATAACCGAGTCGATATCTTCAGGATTTTCCTCGACAACGCCTTCTAAATGCGACATAAGGGCGCGAGGGTTGCGATCGAAGATACGGCTCCGCTCACGATCAACGATTTCCATCACCTCCGCATCGTCTCCGCGTAGTTCTTCAGCTAGCCCCATGAACGCGATGGCATCTTCTGGGTCGCCCCGATCGAGATACTCTTCAATGATCACATTGACGAAGTACACATCAATGCGCTCGGGGTCTAGGTTAAAGGCACGCTCATAATGCGTTGGGGCATTATCAAGATTTTCTGGGATGGACTCCAGCTCGCTTCCGTATTGTTCGAGAAAACGGCCTTTGCGCATCTCCCAGCGATACTCATCGTACTCGACCCCTTGTTCATCGAGTTCAGCCTGAGATGTTGCAAGCATGACCGCAGCCGAGTCGAGATACGCAATGCGCTCACTGTTGTCCTCGGCATTTTCCGCTAAGCCGGTGTACAAATCAACGGCACGGCGATAGTTGCGGTCATCGTCCCGCGGAGCAGTAGGAGCATGCTCTAGCATCCAACGAAGCCGTGGAGCCGCACTTTCAAAGTTCTCATTGCGCAAGTTCTCCCAGTAGAGGCTGTAGTTGCGCAGAATTTCGTTTTCATCGGGGCCATCCTCATCGTTTGCTTCTTGGGCAGCCACCGAAGTGGGGAGGGCAGCACTTAAAACCAGTGCAATTCCCAAAAGCAAGATCGTGGCGAACGTGCCGGCGGGCCGAGAGTGGGGGGCAGAATACATCGGGGAGTGTAGTTGTTAGTGGACAGGACGTTACACTTTGCTAAACACTACGGATTTAGTACGAAGGCGTCAAGGAGGGTATGCAAAGGAGCTATCTCCTTTCTATATGTGCCGCCTGGTCTGTTGTACACTTCGTCAATGCAACGGATCAGCGTCGTACATCGACAGCCTGCTGCCATCTTATTCAGGCAACACGGCCAATGACGCGTGTTTTGCCTTGATGAAGCACCACAAGTTAACGGAGGCGGCGTTGCTGGAACCACCGTTCGCCAATGCTTACACGGGCTGATACTCCGTAGTAGGTATCTTGCACCAAGCCTTGGCTGGTCGTTCCTTGCTGGCCTACATTAGCAGATAGATCAATCCGCGTGCCAGAAGCGGCAGTGGGAAGGCTTATCCCGATTCGAGCCTCCACCGCTTCGATTGTTGTAGAGGCGTTGGGCGATACATAAAGCTGCTCATACGATACACCAAGCCGATAAGCGACACGAGACAGATAGCCGCGCATCGTGTCGTCTCCGGCGGGCGTCCACTCCAGTCCCGACGACACGCGTACCCGGTCGTTGAATGTATCGGTACCTCCTACAGGAAATGGGCGTCCACTGCTGCTACCGATGGTACTTGATGCACTACTCCACGGTGCATACACGCCGTCTGCTGTTAGCGTTAGCGCAGAACTTGGGGAGTAAGCGAAGCCTACTTTGGCTGTCCAAGGCATGTCGAGGGCGCCCTCTGACGATGTGCTGAGGGTATCTTGGTCGAGGCTTTCGCCCAATGTGCGTGTTTGCTCTCCTGACAGTTCGGTAGGGAGCGTAAAGGCCGCCCCTATCATGAAGTTGTCATCGTCACGAAGTGCATCGCTAAACGTGAGGTGAGCCCCTAAGGTGCTCGTTAGCGCAGTAAGGCGAATTCCTTCCGTGACGACCGCATCTTCGAGTCCGCCGGCTTCAAATGTAGTGCTGCGGCGCGTTTCGATGGTTCCAAAAATGTAGTCGAGGCTCGCCCCTACACTCAAAGCACTATTGATGCGGTAGCCGAATCCGCCTGTAATTGTTTGCAGGCCTCCGCGCCCTTCAAACTCAACATTGTAATCGATAGGATCGCCCCCACTTGTACCCGGATCGAAGGAACCACTGCTAAGGGCACGAAAGTCAGATCGCGTTGTGGGTGCAAAGCCAAAGGCAACCCCTAGCTTTTGATCTTGCAGGGGAAAGCTAAATTGAAGTCCCTCAAACGTACCAGCGGTGAGGCGACTATCTGGCTCATCGGTGCCGCTTGTTGATTCAAGTGTGCGGTAGCGGGCCCCAAACGAGGCACGTGTAAGCACTTGATCGCTCCACAGCGCGGGATTGCTGAAGTTAGTGTAATTGAGCGACCGCAGGGCAACACCTGGCCCGCCCATTGTTTCAGCTTGCGACGAAGCAAACGGCTGAATTTCACCGAGGCCAAAACGAGAATAAATAGATCCATCGCCAGAGGACTGCCCCCAGGCCGGAAGCGCTCCTCCCAACACGATAAGCAGTCCAACCAACAGTGTTCGAACAGAATGCGTCATAAGGTGAGGGTAGGCAAAAAACCAGTACGAACAAGGAGTGGTAAAAAATCTTACCCCGCAAACCGAAGTTAATGATCGTGCCGCAGGTTTATGTCCATTGGCATCCATCATCATACGGATTGGTGGGGTGCACACAATTTAAGACACGAGCTCGGCAGGGAGCGTATGCACGCAGATCGCGCTAAAACGGTGTAACTGTAAGCGTGGTACGCGTACTTTCTCGCACACGCTCCTCATCGAGATCGTCAGGCGCCACTTTAAACACCGCTGCCCCCAGGTCAAACGTCACATCTTCTCCTCCAACAAACGCTTCAGGGGTTACAAGAAACTGTTGATACGGCGGGTTGCCTTGGAAGCTTTCCTGAAACAGCTGGGCAAAGCTAAAGTCAGCTCCTGCTCCAGGCACACTGAACCGGACCTCTTCATCAGCAGGGGTTACATTGCTACTGAGCACCCCTTCACCGCCATCGGTTAGATCGCCACGGAGCGAATAACTACTAGGCTCCGGTCGAACGAAGTTAGTTGGCGTGTTCTCATATACGATCGTTGTATCAAGCGGCGCGATAAAGGCTGCCTGGTTGACAGGGCTTTCGCGCAAGAGTCCAGCTTCTCCTTCAGGCCACGTACGCAGCCCATCTGTATCGTCAAAATCGTACGAGAAGGACAGAATATCACCGTATCCGTCTTGCACAAGCACCCGATCGTCGGGGAGATCTGGAGTGCCTTCTCGGCTGACGTTTGTAAAGTTCGCTTGTCCTATAAACTGAGTGGTGTCTGCTCCTACCAGCGCCTGCAATTCAGTTGCACTCCGTTCGAATCCTACGGCGGCGTTCCCCGACTCGTGGGCAAGCCGAAACCCATGAAAGGCCTCAGCAAACGCGTCTCCGGCGTCTGTCGTATCGCGCAGTATCGAATCGTTTTCCTGCACCCACTCCTCGGGCAACTCGATGACAACCTCGTCGTCAGTAGGTGAGAAGCTCACGGTCGTCACCAAATCGCCAAAGGCAAACGTAGTATCGGAGCGTGCCTCTAACGGGCTCCACGACTCAGATACATCATACAACGCAAGAGTGAGCGTTTCAGTCGTATCGCCGTATATACTAGTGGGCTCAACAACAAGCGACACCTCTGAAATTGGCCCATCGACGAATGCAGACGACACGTTTGTTGGCTGCAGTACGTTGAAAAACGATTCGGCCTGCGTGTCTCCGACAAGAGGGTCGCTAACACGCCCTGCAAAGAACCGATCTACCCCGCCTTCTTGGAGGGTCCCCCCGGTACGGGGTGCACGGCGTTCGCCGTGTATCGCATTGGGGAGCACGTCGAGGGCCACCGGTTCGCCCCCTTCGAGTTGGTCGTCATCGGGGCCTACGCCTACGCCAAGCCCCGAAGGGTCGTCGTCGCACGCAGCGAAAAGAAAGACAAAGCTACCTATGAGTGCAGCGTACAGAGCCAAACGGACGGTGTGCATACTCAACGAAGAAACGCCGTTATACGAAAGAAAACTCGTGAGACACATGCAAAAAGCCAACACTGAGCGTCTAAGCAGTGCGCGGATTGATGAAGCTCGTCTGCAAACACAAACGAACGGTCAGCAACTCGCGTTTATGGTTGTTCACAATTGAAGGCTGTGTACAACCGGTCCCCCAAACGACACACTGTCGTTGCGGTTCTTGCATGCACCGTGAAGCATACCCGTTTGTGTTCGATGTTGAATCGGCTTTTGTCGCATGCTCAAATGCCACCGACGTACCACAAAAGGATGCTTTCACACTTTGTAACGGATAAGCGTGCAGCAATCGTATGTCAATGCCTACTACTCTGTCACGGCTGAATGTTAGGGGTCGAAATTGTCATCGCGAGGAGGGAGATTGCGACCGACGCGGCGCTGTGAGCGATAGCGAACGAGTACTCTTGGGATGCGACCTCATGCCGTTGATTAGGCGGCTGCATCTAGTCTGACAGCAATGAGATTGCACCCCAAGAGCACTTCCTCCCTGCAGTCGGGGCGCGTCGCTCCGCTCGCAATGACAAGGGTGTGGGTTATTCTCGGTACGTTAGGGGGCCATGCGTTCCCCGAAGATTGACCTGTGCCACAACACTACTTATCGATAAATCTGAAGTGCAGTTGGACTCACATCGTATCTTCGTACAGGGTGAGCAATCGGTTGGATGCGTCATTGGCCGAGAGAAGCATAGCAGCTGCTCCGTCTACATGGGGCGTCTCTTGTAGCGGAACGGTGGCTCCAGCCCGGTTCATTCCTAAGCTTAGATACTCACCGGTTCCCGAATCGATATCTTCGGGTAAGGACCGTGCGTGGGCCGAATCATCAGGGGTGAACACAAAGTGGGGCTGGTGGGTCATGTGCTCATGCCCGTTGTATTCTTGCGAAGCCAACCACGGAAAGAGCGCACTTTGCCACCCAAAACCATGTACAATGTCGGGAATCCATCGTAACGACACAAGCGTTTCGAGAATGGCGCGGTTAAAAAATAAGGCATGGCTTTCTGGGAACGAAGTGCTTCCGGGTGTTTCAGGGATATGCGTGGCATGCTCCATAAAATAGACTTGGACACGCGTATCGGGCACGGAGGCTACCTTTACGGTGCAAGCATCGGTGCCGCCATTGATAGGTACTTCCGTCCCCGAAAGCCGAATCACCTCGTGCAGATGATTACGGCGGTCGCTAATCGCCCCAAACTTCGGCATGAATACGCGCACATCGTAGGGGCCTGCATCTTGCGTTTCTTCAGCCAGCGTACGCACACGGGTGGATAACGGACTAGCTTCGGTGAAAGGCTCCATTTCACCAGTAATGTACAGTAAACGGGTTGGCTGCGCCATAAAACCAAGGATGATGATTGAGTACGCGAGAGCAGATCGGACTCCAGTTGCTCTCTGTGGGGCGAGGCGTGTCACTATATTGTAAAGGAAAATCCCTCCAATTGCAATGCGGATCGGTCCTTGACGCGCAAGGTACACTTTGTCGAACCTTTTATTTCACACGGAAGAAAGATGCTGAATCACCGTTGTTTGCACAAGGTACCTTGATACACCACTTGTTTGCTTCCAGAATCCTCTACTCATTACGCTCTCATTGGTATGTCTATCTCCACGTCTAGCCCTCGCATTCGTCCACTAAGCTACAACCACGGCATCCTCTTTTTTGATGGTGTGTGCACGCTCTGCAATGGCTTTGTTAATTTCATCATTGATCACGACACACGGGGCTATTTTAAGATAGGGGCCTTGCAACAGGATACGGCACGCTCGTTTCTCGACTCTGCAGGGTATGATCCCGATGCGCTAGACAGCCTTGTCCTTGTCGAAAAGGGGCGGGTTTACCGCCAGTCGGATGCGGCTCTTCGCGTTGTCCAACAACTAGACGGAGCGTGGCCGTTACTGGCTGTGTTTGCAGTCTTACCTCGTTCGATCCGAGATGCTATCTACCGTTGGGTCGCTGCCAACCGGTATCGCTGGTTTGGCAAACGTGCACAATGCCGTGTGCCCACCCCTGACCTCGAAAGTCGTTTTTTAGATCCGAGCCCTACAGCACCCTCCAGTTCCGCAAGCCAATAACGTCAATAGGGGAGATGGTTCGACGGGCTTCAGACCCGTTTGAGGCTCTTTGTTTGGACGCTGAAAGTACACCCTTGCTGCAGTCGGAGTACCCAAACCTGTTGGCTTCCCCCCGACTAAAGATCGCACCTGTTTAGCGCGGTTCAATGGCCGCCACCAGACACGAGGTCATATCGTGCTGCAGGTCATCTTAACGCCGCTAGGCGGAAGGATCTCAACGCCCTGCCTACAGGATCGCCACGTTCGGTGCACGCAAGGGGCACCTCATGGACACTGAGCAGCAGCGCCCCCGGCCATCTAGCGCTGAGATGCTTCACTGCGTTCAGCATGACATCTATAGAAGGGTCTCGCGGTACGCTGTATCTGTTTAGCAGGCTTCAATATGTTTAGCGTGGTCCAATGGCCGCCCGGTATATTCGCTCCTGATCCCGGGCTACAAAACGGCACGATGTGAGTACAATCCATACGCTAAACACGTACAAAGCCCATGGGGTTATGGCCCTCTCGCGCTCTCCCAAACCTGTATAAACGCGATCGCGAGAATGCTTAGAGGCAGCTTTTAATTGCTCAACAACACGGCCCAGACTTCCAACATTTAGTAAGCAATCTGAAATCGTGTACCCAGCGTGGTTTCTGCATTGCGCGCATCGGCGCCCTCCGTTCCCCCGAAGCGCGTGTGTTCAACCACTACCATCAGGCGCACATTGCGTACCGGATACCAGTTTAGACCAAGCGCTCCGATAGTACTATTCCCTATTGCCTCATTGGGGTTGGAAAATGTAGGAAAGGCATCGTCACTAAACGATACACGTTGCATTTTGGCGCTTATCTCAAAAGCCCCCCATGCCCCCTCGTCAGGATCGTAGGCCGCTGCAGGCCCCGTCGTGCCAAATGATGCTTGCTCACCTGTTGCAAACCATGTGGCGCCTATTTGCCAGGCATAGTGCGCTAATGCCTCCTTCTCATCGCCATCTGTTACAGCATGCCGACTCCAGGCAAGCTCGCCGATCACCCCAAATGGACCTGCATAGTAGCTAAGCTGCGGCATCAAACGAGTGCGCTGGCCATCAGGACGCGCATTACCGCGATATGCAAAAAGAGGACTTCCGATACGCGTTGTGTAGGTAGGCAGCGGGCGACCATCTTCAAACTCATTTCCATACGAAGCCGCAATACCTACCCCAAGCCCCTGCAGCACGGAATCTTGATCGCGCTGCCAGGGCGTAACAAACACACGTCCAACTACATCTTTTGCATTGCTCACATCCCGCTGTACGCTCGTTCCATCGGGAGCTCCGTTAAACACACCAATCGCATACTCGGCTCGACGCTCCCAAAACGATCCATCGACCTGAATACCTACATCGCGGTTGGGAATAAAAGACGTAGGATAGCCTCGCTCTAGCTGAATGAGCGCATTGGGCGACTGCAAAAATTCCAGCCCCATTGGGGTTTTAAATGAACCGGCCCGCAGAGATAGAGACGAGGCAAACCGAAAATCGATAAATGCGTCTTGCAACGTCGTTCGACCTCGTCCAAAATCTGTCATCAACTGTACGCCAAATCGGTTTTCGACAATGCCGCGCAATCGGATTCGCGCACGACGCGTCAGAAACTCGTTGCTTGCTCCCGGCACATCGTTAAGTTGAAATCGTGAGTCAGCATGCACATCACCCCCAATACGCAACTGGTAGGCTCCATCATCCGATAGAATACGGAACCCACCCGAGTCTGCTGTAACCGACTGCGCCTGGCCCGAGTATGGTGTTGCTGCCCCTCCCACTCCGACTACTCCTATCAGCGTCCAGAACCAAAGCAATAAAGCGCTCAACGAATCGTGCCGGTGTAGCATATAACGCAAGGGGCTAAGTTGAATCACAAAATTATCTTTGAGTATGCTGTTACGAGGAGCGCCGCGCCTGTCACAGGCTCCTTTTTCGTGGTGACAAGGTGTACACGTATTTTCCCTGAGCTACATAGTACTCTGTCACAGGTCAATCTTCGGGGAACGCATGGCCCCCTAACGTACCGAGAAAACCGCACACCCTTGTCATTGCGAGCGCAGCGACGCGCCCCGACTGCAGGGAGGAAGTGCTCTTGGGGTGCAAGTTCCCTCCTCGCGATGACAATGTTGGACCATAACTTTCAGGTGTGACGCGGCAATAGGGCGAGTAACGTATATTCGACTTACAACATACAATGTGCACTACAGAATATCTACTTGATGCTATTTGTCATGGGCTAACGAAATCCAATTACGGTTTCGAAGTTTTATCGCGAGGGTGCTTTTTGTAAAGACAAGACTTGTCCTTCCCCTGTGTTTTTCTCACACTTCCCCCTTTTTGTATGACCTTCGCCACCGCCTGGCAACTTATTCGCGACACCCTCAGTGCCTTTTTGAATGATCGGGCAGAACGACTAGGTGCTGCAATCGCATATTACGCCACATTTTCGTTTGCTCCTCTCATCGTGCTGGCCTTGTCTATTGTAGGCGTGCTCTATAATCAGCGTGATGAAGATGCACAGACGGCCCTATTGGAAGAAGTGCACCGTGTGTTTGGAGCAGATGGCGCTGTGCTCATCGAAGGGGTGCTGGAAAGCACAACCGTAACGGCCTCTGGTCCGGCTGCTTTTGTAAGCAGTTTGCTCCTCGTGTTTGGCGCGACCACCCTGTTTGCACGACTCCAAGACGCCCTCAACACCATCTGGAACACAACGCCGTCTCACTCTGGACTTTGGGCATTCGTACGCAGCCGTGTGATCTCGCTGATGTTAGTCGTTGGTGCAGGTGTACTGATTGTGGTGAGCCTCGTATTCAACACACTACTTGTAAGCCTGGCCGATGCACTCGAAATGCCGATGCTCGTACAATGGCTCGGGCCCATCGGGTCGGTGGTCCTCTTGGCTCTGCTGTTTGGCCTGCTGTTTCGCACTTTACCCGACACCGATGTAGACTGGGCCACGGTATGGCCGGGGGCTATTGGCACAGCTGTGCTGTTCATGATAGGCACCTGGGCGATCAGTACGTATCTAGGCCTGGCTGCTCCAACATCGGCCTATGGCGCAGCTGGCGCACTCGTTGCGTTTTTGCTATGGGTGTACGTGTCAGCGCAGATCTTTTTTCTAGGGGCTGAATTCACCACGGTGTATGCCGCATATCGGAGCCGCCCACACTCCGTTGCCTCGGTCGCCCCATCACACCCATCGCCTCCCCCGCCCGCGGTTAAGCGGCCCTCACTTCCTGCTCAAGTAGGCTGGTTTGTTTTGGGTATCCTCTTATTCTGGTGGATGCGCCGGTAGCCGTTGTCTCGAACACAGAGGCAGCCCCCCTCGCCGGGTTGCGTCCTACGCAACAGTGTAATCTTATCACGAAAGCCTCTTCTCATAGTGGCACCCAGCTACCCCATATCCGTAGGGGGACACGCATTTTTGCTCACAATCCCTACTTGGTTATATGTCTGACACCTTCACTGTTGCTGCCTTTGCTGGAAGCCTGCGTACCCGTTCGTACAACCGGGCCCTTTTGCACGCCGCAGCCGAGCATGCCCCCGAACGCCTTACGATTGACCCCATCATTGATCTAAGCAATGTGCCGCTGTATAATGGCGATCTGGAGGCCGAAGGCGACCCTGAGTCCGTGGCAGCGCTAAAAGACGCACTTCATGATGCAGATGGGTTGCTTATCGTATCGCCCGAATACAACGCAAGCATACCCGCCGTCACGAAGAATGCCATTGACTGGGCTTCGCGTCCGCCCAAGCCCACAGCACTCAACGATTTGCCGGTCGCCATTGCGGGTACTACCCCTGGTGCGCTTGGCACCGCACGCATGCAGGGCCACCTGCGCAGCAGCCTGGCAAACACCAACGCTCGTGTGATGCCCCAACCGCAGTTCTATCTGGGCAAGGCGTCTGAGCGCTTCAACGACAATCTGGAGCTGACTGATGAATCAACCATCCGCTTTCTGCAGCACTTTCTCAATGGATTTGCCGACTGGATAGAGGTGACAGGCGCTTAGCAAAACAGTGCATTTACCGCACGGCAGCCAGTGGCTGGGCACGCGCTACGATGCGTAGCAAGTGGGCACTCTGGGGCTCAACCGGGATGCCGGTATCGGACTGATACTCGTACTCCACCCCTAAACGCAGCGTGGCGCGTCCTTCCAGGGCAATGCCGGCCGATGCACCTACACTTCCCTCTACCCCTTCAATGGCTGAAAAACGGTTGGTAAAGCCCTCGTTTTCACTGATCAACACCATCCGTCCGAATGCGCTGGCATAGAGCCCCGTTTGCTCTCCTACCGAGTGCTGGGTGAACCCTTGCACGCCCACCGAGCCCAGCCACTGATTCCAGTTGCGGCCTTCGGCTTCGAGCACTCGGGGCAGCCGTGCATCCTGACGGATCGTGTAGAGGTCAGCATCTATACTCACGTAATCGGAGGTGTTGGCCTCCCCAAGCGGAATGATAGCGCGTGATCGCACACTGCCAAAAATCAATGCACGCTGCGTGCCACGCTCCAGATTGTCCACATCGTGCTTGCACCGGTGGTAGTAGCCGAGTTGCCAGTCGAAGCCTGCGTTGGTGCGGCGTGTGTACACGATGCCCTCTTCCCAAAACACGGCCCGCGGATTGAAGCTGATCTCGTTGTTGGGATCGGCCACAAATTCGATTTGCGTCGTTACCAGCAGGCTGCTGCGGTGACTGCGACGCAACTCGATAAAGCCTCCTATTTCGTGATGCCACGCGTGCGTGTCGTTGCTTGGCACGTACGGCCCGAAGGCGGCCCATCCGCCATAGCTGTTGATGAGACGCGTTTCGCCCTCATCGACCGCTGCCTCTGTGTCCCACATCGGATTCGTGACGAATCCGCGATCAACAAGGCGTTGCCCTTCACAGGGCGTGGCACTCCCAACGCCTACAAGCATCGCAATGACCAGTCCTGCGATAAACCTCCATTCTTGCATAGCGGCTCCACCTTATTCACTACGCCCGATCATGATGTATGCCCTACTACTGTGTCACACCTGATTGTTAGGGTACGGAGACCATCTGAAACGCTGTATCCCAGCCCCCTCCCAAAAAACCTGTCATGGTGAGCACGCGACGGGCCCAGCCCGGAGCACGTCGAACCATCTCCCCGACGCTCAGCAGGCTCTGATCGATCGAGCGGCCCTGCTCATTTCGGGGGAGATCTTTACTCACTGCGTTCGTCAGTCGCTACGCTCGTGTCAGGACTCCGCACCTGCTAGACGCAGTTGCTCCACTCAAGATGACAACATCAAACGGTGGCGTTTTCCCCTAAACAATCAAGTGTGACAGGACACTACTACCACCGATACGGGCTTTTTTCTGTCGGGATTCGCCATATACCTGCCTGGTCAAGGCTCGTGCACAGTCTCAAGAAGGGCGCGGTACGCTGTTTGCATCGCCTCTGTTGCGTACAGTTCGTTATGGCCGCCGTCCGCCACAAGCACCAACTCTTTCGTGGCCGTGGTCGCGTCGTCGTAGAGCGTCTCGGCCATCTCTGGGGCAGTGATGACATCGTCGCTTCCAGCCACAATGAGCAATGGCACGTCGATGGTGGCAATGCGCCGCCGGTTGTTTTCCTGACGCAGCACATCCGCAAAATCAAACCCGACAAATGCGCGCAGATACCACGGAATGAGCGTGTTGCCCCATTCGCGTACGTTGGTAGCTGGGTTTTCGAGCACGACCCCGCCCACGGTGCGCTGCTCGGCAATAAACGTAGCAATGAAGGTGCCCAGCGAGTGCCCATGCACCACCAGCTGATTGGGATCCACCTGTAGCTCTTCAACCAGATAGTCATACACCGCGAGTGCATCGCGCTTCAGGGTACGCACACCGGGCGTTCCTTCGCTCTTTCCATACCCTCTATAGTCCCACATCAGCGCACGGGCGGGCAGCTCGGCGAAGGCCTCGACATATCCGCTCGACTGCACCAGATAGAACCCCTGTCCGCCAAAAAACAGCACCACCGGATCGGCCTCATCGGGCACCAGCCACCACGCATCCAAGGCCGCCGAATCCCGCTGTATACCGGGTGATACAATCGTGTGCTCTTCAAGCGTAACGCCCTCCTTATCGAATGTGGCAGGGGTAATGGACGGCTTTGGCATGAACACGTCCTCCTCTTCGATAGGAATAGACCCGCAGCCTGTACATCCAGCCGCAAGGATCAGGAGAAGAAAGCCGATAACGATTTGGTGCAGAACGTGGGGCATACAGAAGTTTATTTTCAGGACGTATACAATCGATGTTCTGTACCCCGTATGCCGCTTCGGGTTTGGAACGGCATTGCTACAAGTTAGGCGGAGCAGCAATGGGCACGCGCTGCGATAGTATCCGGAATCCAGACGGGGCATACGACAGCAGTTCGCCATCGGCGTTGAATACCATGGGTGGATCTGAAACGATGTCCAACGACGTACCGGTGTACGACTGCACAAGCGGATGTGTGGTGTAGTCGCCCTGCAACACGCGCCGCACCACGCCCGCAACGGCAGCGGCCGACCCAGGACGCACGGTGACTACATGCATGGTTTGATCGAAGGGAGACGCGCCGGGGGCTACCCGAATGCCGCCTGCAGCTGTGGGCGCATTGGCTACAATAACATTCAGGGTTTCGGACTCGTGCACGGGCTGTTCATCAATGGTGAGTGTGCAGGCATAACGGCGGAGCTTGGGCAACACGCGGACAGCTCCCATCATGTATGCAAGAGGGCCCAACAGCGACTTGGGGCCGCGCGCCAAGGCTTTATCGATGTACCCTCCAAACCCGCCAGCGCACACATTTAGCGCAAGCCGTTCGGGGACATCATCACGAAGAATAGCAACTGCATCCATGCGTCGGGGCGGGGCAGAGCACGCAAGGTGAAGCGCCTCGGGCAGAGATTCGGGGATCTGTAACGTCTGTGCTAAGTCATTCCCGGTTCCTATGGGTATGAGTCCCACAGCGTTAGCCTGGACAAGGCGTTGCATGCTGTGCAGTTCATTCACAAGATGATGCAGCGTGCCATCGCCCCCGGCAGCCATAAATCGGCGGGTGCCATCCGCCCAGTGGGTGCGCATTGCCACCGCGGCCTCTTCTGGCGAGTGGGTAATGTGGAGCACTGCTTTCGTTTGGGTGCGCACAGCCATCTGAAGCGCATGCATTGACGTGCCGCCCCCCGCATGGGCATTGGCAATGATAACGGGTGGGGCAGCAACATCGGGCATACGTGGCATGTGGAGGTAGGAGAAAAGCAAAAGCGATCGCCCAGCTCACTGCGTTGAGCTAATAGTACGGATTCTGGTCGGGCGTCTCGCGTCCGTCGTGGATAGCGCTGTAGCGTACATAGTTGTTGGCATACGGACGAATGGTGTCTACCTCCTCATCGGTCAATTCGCGTACGACGGTCGCGGGCTGTCCCAGTACCAGCGAACGCGGAGGCACCGTAGTGTCTTTTGTAACAAGGGCACCAGCCCCCACAATGCTGTGCGTGCCAATGTGAGCATGATCCATGACGGTTGCGCCCATACCAATCAGGACGGTGTCGTCAATGGTGCATCCGTGGATAATCGCTCCGTGCCCGATCGTCACGTACGCGCCAATGTCGGTGGGTGCGCTGCCATGCGTTACATGCACCACCGTGTTGTCTTGCACATTCGATGCCTTGCCAATGCGAATCCAGTTTACATCACCGCGCACGGTGCAGTGGTGCCAAATGCTCGCCTGCGCGCCCAGTGTTACATCACCAATGACGACCGCCGTTTCGGCAATGTAATTGGAGTTGTCGTATTGCGGGGTGGTCCCCAGAAAGGGTTTTATCATTGTTGGGTTTTGCCTGCGCAGAAGGAGCGTCGGATTGCGTGCTTCTATCATACAAAAATGGCCGCGCGTTCGCAACGAATCGCTTTACACAGTCTCACAGGCAGCCTCATACAAAAAAGAGGCGCACCCTCATTGGAATGCGCCTCTTACAGAAGAGAATCTCCGTGTTAAAGCCACCAGCGCGTTACTCGTTCAGCGCCCCATTGACTTTATCGGCAGCCTCCTTCAGAAGCACAGCAGAACGCAACTCCAGTCCACTTTCATCCAGAAGGGCCTTCCCTTCTTCAGCGTTCGTGCCTTGCAGGCGTACGATAAGCGGCACATTCAGGTCGATGTTTTGAGCGGCCTGAATAACCCCTTTGGCGACGCGATCGCAACGTACGATACCGCCAAATATGTTGACGAGGATGGCTTCCACGTTAGGATCTTTGAGAATGATGCGGAAGCCGGCTTCCACGGTCTCGGCATCGGCGGTGCCCCCCACGTCAAGGAAGTTAGCCGGTTCGCCACCAGCCAGCTTGATAATGTCCATGGTGGCCATGGCCAGTCCAGCTCCGTTTACCATACAGCCCACGTTGCCATCGAGCTTAATGTAGCTAAGGCCATGCTCGCTGGCTTCGACTTCGGTTGGATCTTCCTCGTGGATGTCGCGCAGCTCGGCGAGGTCGGGGTGGCGGTACAGCGCGTTGTCGTCGAGGTTGATCTTCGCATCGACGGCAGCAATGTCGCCGCTGCCAGTGCGCACAAGGGGGTTGATCTCGGCAATGGTGCTGTCGGTGGCTTCGAACGCCTCGTACAGCGCCGTGATGAAACGAACCGCTTGCTTGAACGCATCGCCTTCCAGACCGAGTCCAAATGCGAGGCGACGGGCCTGAAACGGACGCAGGCCAATGGTGGGATCGACCCAGGCCTTGATAATCTTGTCGGGGCTTTCCTCTGCTACGGTTTCAATTTCGACCCCGCCTTCGCTGGAAACCATAATGACGTTCTGGCTCTTGGCGCGGTCGAGCGTTACACCCACATAGTACTCCTGCTCGATATCGACCGCATCGGCGATGAGCACTTTGCGTACCTTTTGCCCATCGGGGCCGGTTTGATGCGTAACGAGGTTCATGCCCAGGATGGCCTCGGCGTGCTCGCGCACCTCATCGATAGATCGGGCGAGTTTCACGCCGCCTCCTTTCCCGCGGCCTCCCGCATGGATTTGGGCTTTCACCACAAACATAGAGGCGCCCGTGTCTTTGGTCAATTGCTCGGCAGCCGCTACCGCTTCGTCAACGGTTTCGGCAACAAGACCGGGCTGCATCGACACGCCGTGGTCGCTAAGAATTTCTTTGGCTTGGTACTCGTGGACTTTCATGGAGCTTGAGCGGTTGTGTGAACAGTTGGTCCAAGCGTAAGTAAAGTGTGCTGCGGTAAAGAAGCGAACGCAAGGCCGGATTTCAGTCCGGTTTTCGCACGCTGCTCACGCATCACGGGTTTTGTTCGTCTTTCCCTTTCTGGTTTTTCTTTTGTGACACGGTTCGACTGGCATATTGTGGCACGGGTCATGCGCGGCTTCCTGCTATTTGTAGGTGCGCTGATTGTCTTTTTCATCGTGCTTCACTGGGTGGAGTACAACGATGACTTTGCCGACCGGGGCGCCGAGATGCGCGATGTCTTTCTCGTCTACTATCCGGCGTACATCCCCGAAATCGTTCGGCTCATTTCGCCGCTGGCTATTTTTCTGGCCTGCATCTACGTAACCGGAAAGCTAGCGCAAGAAGTACAGCTCGTTGCCCTGCAAACCTCAGGCGTATCGCTGTACCGCATTATGCGTCCCTATGTGCTAATTGGCGTAGGGCTCACCATATTTATGTTTGTGTTTAACGGATGGCTGGTACCGCGCACCAATGAGGTCGTGGTTGAATACGATCACGAGTACCTGCATCCCGAACGCCAGACGATAGAGGTAAGCCGCATCCACCGCCAGAACGACCCGCTCAGCATCGTATCTGTAGGCTACTACGATTCCAGCGAACAGCGTGCGCACCACGTGTCCCTTCAGCGCTTCGACGCCTTCCAGGCCCTAGAGCACCGGTTCGATGCCGACCGGATGGAGTGGGTTGATTCGCTGGATGTGTGGCGCATGGTGGGGGTCACCGAGCGCACGTTCCGCGATGACCGGGTGATGGAGAGCACCTATCATTCTCGCATGGACACCACCCTGTACGTTACGCCACGCGACTTGGCTCGCACGGCCCGCGATGTTGAGGCCATGACCGTTACCGAAGCACGCTATTACCTGGAGTCGCTTCAGCGATCCGGTGCCGGCCAACTCGGACGCCCGCTGGTGGCGTACTACGATAAGTTCGCCTATCCCATGGCCAACCTGATTCTGGTGCTCATTGCAGTGCCCCTAGCCGCTGTACGACGACGCGGCGGACAGGCGGTACGCTTTGGAATCGGACTTCTTGTGGCACTGCTTTATCTGGCCGCTCAAAAACTGACGGAGCCCTTCGGGTACGCAGGCACTGTAGAGCCCTGGCTTACTGCCTGGCTCCCCCATGTTTTGTTTGCAGTCGTAGCATTGCTCTTGCTTATACAGGCGCGCAAGTAGCCTTGCCGAGCATGGCGGCACATCGATGAGTCGGTATCTCAACCTCCCGGGATTCCGGGTTGGTACACCACTACTGCTCTGTCACACCTGATCATGGTGACGGAGGAGGCCGCAGCCGAACCATCGCCTCGGTGTTCAGCAGCTACGGACCAGCTAACAGCCCTGCCCCTTTCGGCTAGTGTATGCACACAACCTGAGATGGTGATAGTCGTTGATGATTGCTTGCTTGTCCTGAACTCGATTCAGGATCTGGATGACATTCGAGGGGGGCATTTGGGTTGAAAGGGAGCTTTCGTCTCCCAGCACCGTCCCCCCGACACGTCATCCTGAACTTGTACGTGTTTAGCGGCGTGCTTCCTGATCGCCGGGGACGCAAGCGGTCCCCGGCTATGGATTTTGCTCACATCGCACCGTTCTGTAGCCCAGGATCAGGAGTGAAGCGCTGGGAGCACCGCGACCGAGTACTCCTGGGGTGCGGATATCCCGGGCGGTCATTGTACCACGCTAAACAGGTACCTGAACTTGATTCAGGATCCACTCGCCCGAGCAGACGCCCAGGTGGGTTTTTCAGGTGGGTTCTTCAGGTGGGGGCCAACAGTCTCTCATTGAACAGACGGTGGAGGAGTCAAATTTTCCACCAACGAAATACCAGAGACAAAGTTATGTGCAAGGATTAGGTCTCTTTCGGGGGAGATCCCGGCTCTGCGGCGCTGGAGTGCCTTGTCCGGGATGACTATGAGCGTTGGCAGTTCATGCTCTACCCTACCGTTCAGGTGTGACAGAGCACTACGCTTTCCCCCTTGATCCACCAAAGTTCATGGGGAGATTGCCGCCGCCATCGCCCTGGTTAGGTTCTGGAATCGGACCGTAGGAGTCTTCGTAGCGGTTGATGTTCTCTTGCAGCGCCCGCATCAGCCGTTTGGCGTGCTGCGGCGTTACAATAATGCGGCTCTTCACACGGGCTTTCTTCACGCCCGGCACCACACGAATAAAGTCGAGAATAAACTCTTCGGGGGAATGCGCAATCATCACAAGATTGGCGTACGTCCCCTCGGCCTCCTCCTTCGTCAACTCAATGTTCATTTCGGAGTCGCCATCGGGGTTCTGCTTAAATGTTGCCATAAAGGTAACTGTACGGTGTATGCAAAAAAAGAGGATGAGGTTGCTGTGTAGGTAAGGGTGCGCACAAGCTACGCATTTCCATTGACATGAGCGAGTGCCCCAATCAAGTCGCTCTTTGTGATTACCACATACGAGTCGTTGCTTTCGACAAGCACCGCACCGGCCTCGCCGTCGAGATAGCTCGACAGGTGCTCAAGGTGCAGCGAAGACGGCACCACCGGAAGCGGATCACCCATACTACCGCGCAGGGGTTCATTGCGCGCTTCTGGATTGGCAATCAGTTCGTTCAGGATGCGCGTCTCTGTGATGCTACCCACCACTTCGTCATCTTCAAGCACCGGAAGTTGAGAAATGCTGTTTTCAGTCATGCGCTCAATAACGGCCCCCAGTGTTTCTTCAGGATGCGCCGAAATGACAGATGCGTTAGGCCGTCTGCGCTTCACAACCTGCTCGGCGGTGACATTGGTTTTGCTCTCCAGAAAGCCGTGGTTTCGCATCCACTCGTCATTGTATGTCTTCGAGAGGTATCGGAACCCAGAGTCTGGCAGCATAACGACAACCACATCGTCGTCGTTGAGCATGGCTTCGTGGTCGCGGAGCCACTGCAGCGCTCCCGCCATGGCCATACCGCACGACTGACCAATAAACAGCCCTTCCTCACGGGCAAGGCGACGCGTCATCTGCATAGTCGTTTTGTCATCGACTTGCACGAAATCGTCAACCACATCGAAATCCATATTCTCGGGCAAGATGTCTTCGCCCACGCCTTCCGTGACGTATGGATAGATTTCGTCGTGATCGAACACCCCCTCGTGGAAGTACTTGTGGAATACAGATCCGTGCGGGTCAACGCCTACCACGGTAATCTCTTCGTTCTGCTCTTTCAGGTAGCGTGCCGTGCCTGAAATGGTACCCCCGGTACCGGCCCCCGCAATGAAGTGGGTGATGCGCCCTTCGGTTTGCTCCCACAATTCAGGACCTGTGGTCTCAACGTGGGCTTTGCTGTTAGCCGGATGATCGTATTGGTTAAGGTACACCGAATTGGGAATCTCTTCAGCCAGCCGGCGAGCGGTGGAGTAGTACGATCGGGGATCGTCAGGCTCTACGTTAGTGGGGCACACCAGCACCTCAGCGCCCAGCGCACGCAATACATCGACCTTCTCCTGACTTTGCTTATCCGTGGTGGTAAAGATGCATCGGTAGCCTTTAGCAATGGCCGCCAGAGCAAGGCCAGCGCCCGTGTTGCCGCTAGTGCCTTCAATGATGGTTCCGCCCGGTTCGATGAGTCCCTTCTCTTCCGCATCCTCAATCATCGTGATACCGATGCGGTCCTTCACAGAGCCGCCTGGATTAAAAAACTCGACTTTACCGAGCACGGTGCAAGGCACCTCCTCAGCTAGCCGGTTAATGCGTACAAGCGGCGTGTTGCCTACCGTGCCCAGAACATTGTCGTGCCACATGATGCGGTGCGGGTTGGTTGAAAAGATCTATGTATACAAGGCGCCCGTAAAATACGGACTCCTGCCAATTGAGCCTGTCGCGGCGGATCGTGATCGAAAACAGGTGTGAACCATACGGGTTGTATCGGATTCTAAACATTCCGTTTCTTGAAGCATGCATGCGTCTTGAATCTCCGTATAGCACACTCACCCTCCCCTCGCATTGCCCGATGCTTAATCGCTTATGAATGCTGAACTGCTCGTTGCCACTTGGTCTTCTGCAAACCCCGAAGTCCCTGGCAGCCTTCTGCATAGCAATGAGGCCTGGCGTCACGTCATGGGCCCGACAAATTCGCCCTGGGGGCGCCTGTCGGACGACGACCGGGCACGAACGCGTGATGCGCTGGAGGAGGCTGCCCGTGGTGCATTGGTAACGGGACTCCTCGTATCGGCTCATACACCTAGCCGCGATGAGCCGCTTCCTGTCTTGCTGAACCTGGTTCCGGTACGGACTGAGTCGTCCGCTTCGGCTCCGCCTGACATCGCAGCGGTTACTGTCACTGGCGAGGTCCTGTCCGAGCCTGCAAGCTGGGTGCCTTCGCAAACCGAGCGGCACCGCATGGAAACATTGGGCCGCATGACCATGGGAGTAGCACATGACCTAAACAACCTACTTAGCGGTATTCTGGGTCACCTGGAGCTGGTTCGGGAGGCCAATGTGTTGCATACCCTGCCGGCAGATACACGGCAATCGCTTAATACCGTACACCGAGCCGCTGAAGATGGAGCTGCGCTTATTCACAAGCTGCAGCGCTACATTCGCGATGACACAGAAATGCACGCCGAGGCTCTCGATGTCGCTGCACTTATCGACGAATGCCTTACGCTCACCCAACCCTACTGGCGCAATGAACCGCGCCGCCAAGGCATTGTGATCAATGTAAACCGCTCGTATGGAGATACCCCCCTCATTACCGGGGTCGCCTCGGAACTACGTGAAGTGTTCGTCAACCTCATCTTGAATGCTGTACATGCCATGCCCGAAGGCGGCACACTGAACGTATCTACCCACACGACCTCCAGCGCGTCCGCATCGTCCGAAACTGTGGTCGTAAAGATGGCAGACACCGGCGTAGGTATGAAGGATGATGTGCAAGCCCGCATCTTTGAACCGCTGTTCACCACAAAAGGCGAAGAGGGAACCGGACTGGGCCTGGCAGCCAGCTACAGCATTGTCCAAGAGCACAACGGCTCCATTCGGGTGGATAGCACACCAAACGAAGGGACAACGTTTACGCTTCGGTTTCCTTCTGCCGACGCAGAGGCCCCCGATCTAGCGGATGAAGATACCGCACTGACCCCCACCCGCTCACACTCCATTTTAGTCGTTGATGATGAACCCATGGTGCGGCGAACGATCGAAAAGCTACTCGCCCACCGAGGCCATGCGGTGACCTGTGCCCCATCAGGCCAGGAAGCGCTCAGCCTGATTGCTGAAGCCTCCTTTGACATCATTTTTACCGATTATGGCATGCCCGAAATGACCGGCGCCGAGTTGGCCGAGCATGTACATCACAAGCAGCCGCACCTGCCTATTGTACTACTTACCGGCTATACCGATACCACGCCAGCTGTACCCCATGTGGACCATATTGTCGACAAACCCTTTACAGCCGATGACTTGCAGTCTGCCATCTCGTCTGTACTTGCAACAGCGCCGCCCCAAAATCCGTCGTAATTGACAGCCCCTTCTGCCAGCCTGGCGCACTTTGACTCCGTGGACTGCCTCTTCAATAGCATGGTGTAGTCTTTGTGCCCTACTGCTAGGCCTACAGATGATGGGGCGTATTCCCCCTCTTCTTTTTTCGTTGTTTTTTACCGGCTCGTATTCCTCCGTATGACCGAACTCGATCTGAGCGATTTGTTTGCTGCCTCCGATGCCTCTGGCGAGGGGCCTGAGCAGCGCATCCCCCTTCCTACGCCCGACGAGGAAATGGAAATGAGTACCGCCGACATTCCCGACGCGCTGCCTATCTTGGCGCTACGCAATACGGTGCTCTTCCCGGGCGTCGTGCTGCCCATCACCGTAGGACGCGATACGTCGCTGCAACTCGTGCGCGAGGCGTTTGAAAATGACCGCCTAATTGGCGTGGTCGCCCAGCGCGATAGCACGGAGGAAGATCCCGTTCCTGCCGACCTGTTTGACGTCGGCACCGTTGCTGAAATCTTGAAGCTCATCAAAATGCCTGATGGATCGAAATCCATCGTGATTCAGGGCAAGCGGCGCATCCGCACCACCGAGTACGTACAGGATGAGCCCTATTTCAAGGCCAACGTAGAACCCCTTACCCGCGAAGAGCCCGATGAAGGGCTGGAACTGCAGGCATTAATCCATTCGATCAAAGAGTTGGCTGTTCAGATTGTCAACAAATCGCCGAACCTGCCCAGCGAAGCCGCCGAGGCGATTGAAAATATCGAGTCGCCCACGTTCCTGATCCATTTTATCGCTTCAAACCTGCAGGTAGAGGTCGAGAAAAAGCAGGACATTCTGGCAACACTTCCTGTAGCGGAGCGCGCTAACAAGGTGCTGGAGCAGCTCAAAGAAGAACTGCAGGTACTGGAGCTATCTGAAGAAATCCGATCGCGCGTCAAAACCGACGTCGATGAACAGCAGCGCGAGTACTTGCTGCGCCAGCAGATGAAGGCCATTCAAGAGGAGCTGGGCGAGGGCGCTGGCGGCGACGAAATCCAGGAGTTGCGGGAACGAGCCCGTGAGAAGGAGCTCCCCGAAGAAGCCCGCGAGCAACTCGACAAGCAACTGCAACGTCTGTCGCGCACCAATCCGGCGGCCCCCGACTATGCGGTGACGCGCAACTACGTGGATTGGATTCTGGATCTGCCGTGGCTGGAGTACTCTGAAGACCAACTCGATGTGTCGCGGGCGCAGGGCATTCTGGATGAAGACCACTATGGGCTAGAGGATGTAAAGGAACGCATTCTGGAATACCTGGCTGTGCTTAAGCTGAAGGGAGACATGAAGGCTCCGATTTTGTGCCTGCATGGCCCACCCGGCGTGGGCAAAACCAGCCTTGGCAAAAGCGTAGCCCGTGCGGTAGGCCGCGAGTTTGTACGCATGAGCCTGGGTGGTGTACGCGACGAAGCTGAAATTCGAGGGCATCGTCGTACCTATGTGGGGGCGCTCCCCGGACGTATCTTGCAGGGCATCAAAAAGGCAGGTACCAATAATCCCGTCTTTATGCTCGACGAGGTAGACAAACTCGATAGCGGCTTCCGTGGCGATCCGTCGAGCGCGTTGCTAGAGGTGCTTGACCCTGAGCAGAACGACAATTTCAACGACCATTATCTGGAGCTCGATTACGACCTATCGAAGGTGCTCTTCATCGCTACGGCCAACTACGTAGAGCGCATCCCCGCGCCGCTGCGCGACCGTATGGAGATGATCGAGATCAACGGATATACCCAGAACGAAAAGCTGCAGATCACCAAACAGTATCTGGTACCGCGTCAGGTTACCGACCACGGGCTACAGGATGACCAGCTCGGCTTCACCGACGAGGCGCTCATGCATCTTATTGACGCATATACGCGGGAGTCGGGCGTGCGTCAGTTAGAGCGCACTATTGGCGCTGTTACGCGAGGGGTCGTCAAGAAAGTCGCAACCAGCGAAGTCGATACGCTCACCATCGACGATGGCGACATTGAGGAGTATCTGGGCGCCCGCAAGTACTTTTCGGATGTGGCCGAGCGCACGGAAGTACCAGGCGTGGCAACCGGCTTGGCTTGGACGCCCTCCGGGGGCGACATTCTGTTCATTGAAGCCTCACTGGCACGCGGATCAGGACGCATGATTCTAACCGGCCAGCTGGGCGATGTGATGAAAGAGTCGGCGCAAGCTGCGCTTTCCTATGTGAAAGCCCGCTCCGACGAACTCGGCATCCCGCAAGACGCGTTCCGCTACTGGGATGTGCATGTCCATGTGCCCGCTGGTGCCGTTCCCAAAGACGGCCCCTCGGCAGGGACCGCGATTCTGGCTGCGCTGGTGTCGGCCTTCACACAGCGCCGCGTAAAGCACACGGTAGCCATGACGGGCGAAATCACGCTGCGTGGACTCACCCTGCCAGTAGGCGGCATCAAAGAGAAGGTGTTGGCAGCGAAACGGGCAGGCATTGAGCGGGTGGTACTGCCCAAGAAGAATGAGAAAGATGTCAAAGAGATCAAGGATGAGGCTCTTGAAGGCATTGCGGTGACCTACGTAGAACGTGTAGATGCGGTCATTGATGCTGTGCTTGAGACCGAGGCCGTTGCCGATCCGAACGAGTTCTTTGATATCCCTGAATCGGAAAAACAGCTTCGCTCCGGCGCCCACAACGGATCGTCATCAGAAGGCAAAACGGTCGTCGTGCAGTAGACGACCGCGCGCGGAGGTAGAAGAAGTAGAAATAGACGACACGACCACTCCTGCTTCGCCATGCGAATGGCATGACAAAGTGCTACTTCCGCGTGCCCTCGTCCTCTTCGTCAAGGATACGGGCGTCTTCCATATTCGGGTCTAGGCCTTCGTAAAACGCTTTCTTAGACCGCTCCGCCACAGCCTGTGTCCGGGTCTGCACCACGTCGGCGGCTTCCCGAGCTTGCGTGCGCATCCAGCCCCCCCACTGTACGGCTCGGCCAAGCCAGTTCAGCTTGTGCGGACGCCGGTTCGGGGATTCGGAAGCAGGAGCGTTAGAGGTGTCAGAGTCGGCGGGCATGGCCAATGCGCTGCATATCCATACGTATACACGGACTGCCTATACGCCGTACGTGGGTGGGATGTGCCCATCCGTTCGCTCAGCATGATACGCGGTGGCGGATCTGCACAGGCGGTTGGGCTTTGAAAGCACGCGCTTGTTCGTTGATCTCTTTCCGCATCCTCCTGCTGTATGTCTACACTGCCCACGCGCGTTGGTCGTGTGCTACGCTCTACCGGAAGCTGGTACGACGTCCAAATCGACAACCCCACCGACGATGATCCCGCCGTGATTCAATCGCGGGTGCGTGGCAAATTTCGACTGCAGGATACGGATGTCACCAATCCCGTGGCCGTGGGCGACCGGGTCACCATCCGGCTGAACGACGATGATGATACTGGTTTGATTGTGGAGATTCACGACCGCGAGAACCGGCTCAGTCGCCGCGCATCGGGGCGCCGCGTGAACCAAGAGCATATCATGGTATCTAACATTGATTGCGCCTGGGCCGTGCAATCGGTAAAACAGCCGGACCTCAATCTGGGATTCGTGGATCGGTTTTTGGTGATGGCTGAGGTTCGGCACATTCCGGCTGGACTGATCATCAACAAAATCGATCTGGCCGACACCGAGCACCTTGAAGAGGTGGCTGTTGTGGCTGAGCGATACGAATCGTTGGGATACCCCGTCCACTGTACCAGCGCAACTGAACACATCGGTCTTGACGCTCTTACCGATGCACTCAAGGACCAGGTGAATGTCGTAACAGGACCCTCGGGAACCGGAAAGTCGAGCCTGGTGAATGCGATTGCCCCCGAGCTTGCCCTTGAGACAGGCTCTATCAGCTCTCATACCCAGAAAGGCCGCCATACGACCACGTTTGCCGCTCTGCACCCGTTACCAATGGGCGGCCACATTGTGGATACGCCGGGGGTGCGCGAGTTTGGTATTGTGGACCTGCACCCTGCCGATCTGGGGCATTTCTTCGTAGAGTTCGTTCCGTATCTCGACGCCTGCAAGTTTGACGACTGCACCCATGACCATGAACCGGGATGTGCCGTAAAGGAAGCCGTCAACGAGGGCGCTATTGCAGTTGAACGCTACGACAGCTATCTGAACATCTTGTATTCGCTGCAGGATGGCATGGAAGGCATTGGACGGTAAGGTACCATAAGTAAGATCACGTGCAAAATTGGGTTTGGCGCCGATAATGGAGAGCACCTGTTCCGGCGTCTCGTTGTAGCGCTGAAAGAAGTCGAGGCTGGCGTTGATCATCATTTTTGCGGTTTCGAACAGTTCGCCGTGGGTCACTTCGCGTCGAAAATGACGCCACAACATCTCGATCGGGTTCAGCCAGGGGCTGTAGGTCGGTAGGTACAAGAGTACAAGTCGCCCGGCCGCCCCTCGCACAATGGCTTCAATCTCATCGTTTTGATGGGTGATGACGTTGTCCCAGGCAACATAGACCGTCTCGTGGGAATGTCCGTCCAAAAGCGACTCCAGCAGCTCAGCAATTTCCTTCCGACGCTTGCGGCGACGCACGATGTGCAGCAGACGCTCTTGGTACTCGGGTGTCACCTTTACCGGCTCACGCGGCCGTGCACGATCTTGAAGTCCCTCGCTGCCCTCGGCGTTGAAGCGGTAGATCCAATTGCGCACGGTTTGCTCTGAGCAGCGCACGATAGTAGCAATCTCGGAGGCGACCATCCCGTGTTCAAGGGCCAGCAGGATCATCTGCGCGCGAGAGCGCAGTCGGGGCGTTCGAATGCGCCGGTACAGCTCGTCAAGTTCGGCGCGTTCCTTGGGAGAAACGGCACGAACGGTCAACCGTCGTTGGGGCATGGTTCAAACGGTCGAAGGGGTAGGATGAAAACCCAGGTCAAATCCCAAACCCGTGATTGGGTTCAGATGCGTGTTTTCTCCTCGGGGGAGCTACGGTGTATACACAACGCAACCGGAGCGAACTCCCGCTTGCGTCCTCGTCGCGATGCTCTGCGTCGCGACAGACGAATGGACGCTCTGCGTCCAACGTACCCCCCGAGGTAAAGAAACCCGGTGGTGGATTAGGGGTGCTGGAGCGTTCCAGCAGGCGTAAGGATCTGCGAAGCGAGTGTTGTCGGCACGTGTGCGAGGTCCTCCCCCAATCTGTATACACCATAGCTCGGAGTAGAGAGGGGGATTTAGGGGGGAGGGATGCTGTGCACTCAAACGAGCGAATCCTGCGTGGCAGACATGCGTGACAGAGCAATAGTCCGGAATAACGCGTGTTCTTCCTCTCCCCTTTTGTCATGGTGGTAAGCCCCCTGCGGGTGTGGGCCTGTACCCTACCACCGAGCGCGGTAGCCACGCACATCCACATGTACGAAAGGGCCGCGGTGCGGAGCTGGACCGTAGATGCCAATACCGCCCGCATAATCGACGTTGGTTTCCTCTTTGACGCGCTGAACCAGGTCGGCCAGGTACACAGCATCGGCTTCATTCACGCGTCCAGTACCCGTCAAATCGTCCATGCGTCCGTTGCCCGTTCGATCTACAAAGATATCGGCGGCGTCGCCGTACAGGTGGCGGCTGTACACAGTCGTATTGCCAATCGACCGGTTGTAGTGCGGCGTTCGAAAGGCACTCATAACGTGCAGCGTCTCCACGTCGTGCCCGTCAGCCCGTACGGCAGCGAGTACCTTTTCCAGAAGTTGTAAGAGCCGCGTTTCCACCAGCATAAACTCTGGTGTTTCGTTGGTTTGCTTGGAAAGGAACTGCTCTAGCGTAAAATGAGGAGCCACCGGGGCATCAACCATATCTTCGGTGACTCGGATAAGGCCCTTGGGCGGCTCGTACGCACTCAGGCCCCGACGCGGCTCTTGCTGATACTGCCCGATACGGTACCCTTCAGCATACGGACCGTTGTTTGCCCAGGGCGTAAGCACAAACACCTGCAGTTGAATGGTTGCCTCAGTTTCTATATCGGTGATGCGAACGGGATACAGACCGGGGGTATTGGGCGCGGTAAACAGCCACGGCTCCGTGGCCGCCCATGTTGTGGTATCCGAGGGGGCTTCAATCCGCATTGTAGCACCCTTCTCACGGCGATTGTCAATGGTGAGCGGCACTTCCTCGCCAGGCATCACCGTTACAGCCATGATCGGTTCTTGAATCCAGTCGTCCTGGAACTGCACCGCGAACGTGGGATCGTCGGCAGCTATGGTCGTTGGAGCCCAACCCAGGCTCATGAGGACGAATACGCCAACAACATGTAAATACACAATAGCAGGCAAGCGGTCTGTTAGAAAGGGGCGGGTAGGATCTGGCAGGTACTAAATCACTCCACGAGACACAGTTCGGTTCCGCTGAAAAACAACAGGCACACGTGTTTTCTGGATGCGTATGCGTTATATCTCCTAAAACCAATCGACCTATTTTGTTATGCAACGCATTCTCATTCTTGTTGCCCTGATTCTGTGGGGATCGGGTATATTTTTTACAACTGCACAGGCCTCTCCCGAAGATGCATCCGACCCACTTCATGATGCGCTGCGCGAGCGGATTGAAATGTTGCGTGAGGCGCCTGCAGGGGTGCTTACAGGCGACATGGCTTCGCTGCACACCATCCCACAGATGGCACAATTTTACGAAGAACGCGGGTTTCAGCCGGTGTGGGTTGCTCCGATGCGGCAGAAAATGACCGCGTATGCGTTGCGAGCGGCATTGCGACAGGCCGAGCGTGAAGGGCTTCAGTCGGCAGAGTACCATCTGGAGGCCATGCAAGAAACCCTGTCTGCTCTTCGCACCGCCAATCCCGAAGAACGAGCCGCGCATCTAATCGATCTGGAGTTGCTCTGTAGCGACGCGTTCCTGCTGTATGCGGGGCATCTGCTCAATGGCCGGGTTGACCCGCAGCGCCTGATGCGGTCGTGGAATATCGAGCCGCGCGTGATGGATTTGCTTGATTCGTTTCAAGCCATTGATAATGGAAGCGCGGTGCACGAGGCGCTGCGTTCATTGCGTCCGCAGCACGACGGCTACACGGCGTTGCGCACCGCGCTGGCGCTTTACCGAGGCATCGTGCAGGACGGAGGCTGGTCGGCTGTAGATGAAGGACCTACGCTGGAGCGCGGGATGGATGATCCGCGGGTGGCGCAGCTTCGGGCCCGCCTGGAGACAACAGAGCGCCTGGATCCTGTTCCCGACTCGTTGGCTACGGTGTTCGACGACGCGCTGCATGAGGCCGTCCTCGCGTTTCAAGATCGGCATGGACTGGCAACAGATGGCCGCGTGGGGCCGGCTACCCTCGGCGCGCTCAATGTGTCTGCCGAAGCCCGTGTCGACCAGATCATCGTGAATCTGGAACGCGTGCGCTGGTTGCCGTCGGATTTGGGCAGGCGCTACGTGCTAGTGAATATCGCATCGTTTGGGCTGTACGTGGCCGAAGAAGGTGAAATAGTGCTTGACATGCCGGTGGTTGTGGGGCGTCCCTACCGACAAACGCCCGTGTTTTCGGATGAGATTTCGTACCTGGTCATGAGTCCGTATTGGCACGTGCCCCACAGCATTGCCACACGCGACAAGCTGCCCGAGTTTAAACGCGATCCGTCGGCGGTGGCGCGACAGGGCTTTCAACTGTTTCGCGGATGGAGCGCCAATGCGCAGCCCGTTGATCCAATGAGCATCGATTGGGAATCGCTTCATGCACGCAATTTCCCGTACCGGATGCGCCAGAATCCAGGGCCCAACAATGCGCTGGGCCAAGTCAAGTTTATGTTTCCAAATGAACACAACGTGTACCTGCACGATACGCCCACGCAGCATCTGTTCGGACGCCCGGAGCGTGGCTTTAGCTCAGGCTGCATTCGTGTTGCACAGCCGGTAGAGCTGGCCGAGTACTTGCTCCGCGAAAACGAAGGGTGGGACCGGGCCGCTATTCAGCGCAACATGAATCGTACTGCCGAGCGGGCTGTGACACTGA
The DNA here is from genome assembly GCF_055379935.1 of Natronotalea proteinilytica. NCBI lineage: Bacteria > Pseudomonadati > Rhodothermota > Rhodothermia > Rhodothermales > Salisaetaceae > Natronotalea > Natronotalea proteinilytica. The sequence goes on from NZ_AP043947.1 coordinate 1,983,592, forward strand.
CCGAGCGCGTGCCGGTGCATCTGCAGTACTGGACAGCCTGGGCCGATTCGCATGGGACCGTACACTTCCGCAATGACATTTACAATCGTGATAGAGATGTGCAGGTTGCGCTTGCCAGCCGCGTCACGGTGCCCCCGGTGCTGCACTCTCTGCTGGAATCAAGCAACACGCCCTCTGCACGAACCACACCGTAGAGATGATCTAAGTAGACCCACAAAAGTATCTTTGATTATGTCATTGCGAGGAGCGCTAGCGACGCGGCGCTGTGAGCGCAGCGAACGAGTGCCTTTAGGGTGCAATCTTGTGCCATCAAGCCGGGCAGCACCGTCCAGGTCGGGGGCATGAGATCGCCGCGTCAGTCGCAAGCTCCTTCCTCGCGATGACAAGGTGTAAATATATTTCTTTTGAGCTACCTAGTGCCGCCGTCGGCATTCCGACTGCGGCATAAGCAAACTGGAGCGTACGAAAGGAAGCGCTCTGGATTCATCCTAAGCGGGCGCTGCCGCATACCGCCGTTATCCATACCCAACACCGCAAAAGCGTGGATAGATGAGCAGCGTTCTGAACAAATGTGTGTAGCGGGAGCCGCTATACATCGGTAGGTTGAGACATCGCATCGCATAGGCCGAACACGTGTTGGCCTCCTCGTGCATATTCTCACCTACCCATGATTTCTATGTCCCTTTCTTCTGAGCATCTGACGTTTGCCCTTCTTTCATTTGAAGGGCCCGATCCGTACGCGCAGGCTGGCGGACTTGGCGTACGCATTACCCATCTGGCGCATGCTTTGGCCCGCCGCGGGTTCAACACAAAGCTGTTTTTTGTGGGCGAGCCCGATGCGCCAGGCAAAGAGCACCGGCTCAACGGGCGGCTCACCTATCACCGATGGTGTCAGTGGATCAGTGCGCATCATCCCAATGGGGTGTACGAGGCCGAGGAAGACAAACGTCGCGAATGGAATGCAACGCTTCCCGAACATCTGCTGGCCAACGTCATTCAGCCCGCGCTGGCTAATGGACGCCTGCCGGTGATTCTGGCCGAAGAATGGCATACCGCCGAGACCGTGATTCGTCTGCACGATGTGCTTCGTGCGAAGGGGCTATCCCACCGGTGCCTCATCTTCTGGAATGCCAACAATACGATGGCCTTTCATCGCGTAGATTGGGAACGTCTGCAGGAAGCGGCGCACATCACGACGGTGAGTCGCTACATGAAGCATCTGATGTGGCCGCTGGGGGTTAACCCGTTGGTGATTCACAATGGCATCCCGAAGGAGTTGCTGGGGCCGCCCTCTACAGATCAGAAAACTGCGTTGCGGAAGGCGCTGGCTCCTGAAAAAGACGCCTTAATGCTTTTCAAGGTAGGACGCTTCGACCCGGCCAAACGCTGGATGATGGCGATAGAGGCCGCAGCGTTGCTTAAAGAGCAGGGCTACCCGGTGGCGTTTCCGATGGCCGGAGGCATTGAGCCACACGGCGAGGAGGTGCTGCGGAGAGCCCACGAACGGGGCCTTTCCATCGCCGAAATAAATGGCGACCCGTCTGACTGGAGTGAGCTTCTATCGCTGCTAAACGAAGCCCCTCGGGCCGATATCTACAATCTGCGCTTTTTCATGACGCAGGAGATGCTACGTACCTTCTATGCAACCGCCGACGCGGTGCTGGCGAACTCGGGACATGAGCCGTTTGGACTGGTCGGGTTAGAAGCAATGGCCGCTGGAGGCATCGCGTTCACCGGGCCCAGTGGCGAGGAGTATGTGCTGGATGGCCGCAACGCGATCATGCTCGACACAGATCGTCCCGAAGAGATTGTATCTAACCTAATACGGATGCAACAAAACCGGCACCGCGCCCAGTCGATCCGCTCGTTTGCGCGCTCCTATGCCGAAGACTTTACGTGGGACTGTATCGTAGATGTGCTGTTGGATAAGATCTTGTTCTGTGCGCAAGAGCAGCACATCCTCCACTACGATGCCGAAGCGAACACCTATGAGCTCTCCCCGCAGGTCGAAGACGTCGTCATCTACACCGTTGTTCACCAGCCGCATCGACCTCGGTTGCCCGCAGCGCGTCTCTCCGAGTCGATGTCGATGGATGAACTCGACCATGCGCTCTTCGATGCCGACATGAACGAGTACTACTTTCGCAAGGTAGCACACACATGCTACTATCCGGCGCTTGATCGGTTTGAGCGGCTTGTAGAGGAGGGGCTGTCGCTGGCCATTGGGTTTTCGTTGTCGTTCATCGAGCAAGCGAAGGCATGGGATCCGGCCTTGCTGGATCGCTTCCGAACGCTGGTGCAGCACGAACGGGTGGAGCTTGTCGCGGTAGAACCCTCGCACAGTTTTATGCTACTGTGGGATATCGAGGCCTTTAAGCGACGGATGCGCTGCGCTGCTGATGAACTGCAACAGGTGTTCGGTGAGCGTCCTGTCATTGCCGACACCACCGAACTCATGATGTCTGACACCATCTACCACGCGCTGGAGCAGGTCGGTTTCAAGGCAGCCTTCATGGACGGACGCCCCTGGGTGATGCAGTGGCGCGAGCCCACGCATCTGTACCATCATGGCTCGGGGCGCATGAAGCTGCTTACGCGCCACTACCCGTTGAGCGATGATGTTGGCTACCGGTTCTCTGACAAGCAGTGGGACGGCTGGCCGCTAACGGCTGATCGCTATACCCAGTGGATCGCCTCAGCCCCAGGGAAGGTCGCGGTGATTGGGTGGGACTTTGAGACGTTCGGAGAGCACCATCCGCCGGAAAGCGGCATCTTCGACTTTCTGGAGCATCTGCCCCGCGAGGCGAAGCGCCACGGGCTGTCATTTGTAACGCCCAGCAAAGCACTGCAGCGCCACGGAGAAACAAGCCATGCGCTTCCGCTTCCCGCTTTTGCCAGCACCTGGGCCGGAAGTGGCGGCCTCGAATTCTTCTTGGGTAATGATGCGCAGCAAGCCATCTTTCAGTTGATGATGCAGGCGCATCAAAAGGCGTTGCTTACCGGCAATCCTAAACTTGTAGAACGCGCCGCGCGCCTGGCACAATCCGATAACCTGCATCTCATTCAGTGGTATGGTCGCCACGGCTCAGAGGCCGAGGTCTCGGCCTACTTTACGCCCGACGAGTGGTGGTCGCTTTCCCCTGACGGTATCATCTGGGAGCTACAGCAGGTGTACAAGAACTTTATCGCGATGTTGGATGCCCACCTCCCCCTGCATCAAGAAACCGAAAGCGGCATTCCGGCTGTGCGTCCTGCGCAATTAAAGGAACGCGCTCCTACATTAGTGCTTCAGAACACGTAACGACGAATCGTTTCGGTAGGCCCACCCCTTATGGCCCATTCCGTTATGGATGCATGTTCACTTGATCCACCGCTTCCCGCTCCTACGTCAACGACCATGCCCAGCATGCGCACGGGGCTTCCGTATCCCCTGGGTGTATACAAACGAAATGGAGGCGTCAACTTTGCGGTGTTTAGCCGCCATGCTACCTGTGTGTGGCTGGAGTTCTACGATGCGATTGATGATGAGGCCCCGACTCACCGGTTTGTGTTCACCCCAGAGCAACATGGTACGGGCGACATCTGGCACGCGTGGATAGAGGGCGTATCCGAAGGACAGCTCTACGGGTACCGGGCCGATGGGCCCTACAAGCCGGAGGAAGGCCATCGGTTCAATCCGTATCGCCTGCTTATCGACCCGTATGCCCCAGCGATTACGCATCTGGATGACTGGGACTTTGGAAAGGCGCGCGGCTATGACCCGGAGGGAATCGGTAGCCTCCACGAGATGTCGCGCGAGAACAATGCCCATGTTACGCCCTCGTGCGTGGTCCTCGACAGCCGCACCGGGTGGGAGCCAACACGCCCGTTACAGCATCCGTGGGAAGAGACAGTTATTTACGAGACGCATGTGCGGGGCTTTACCGTGCATGAAAGCGCCGATGTCGCCCATCCCGGCACCTACAAAGCCCTTACCGAAAAAATCCCCTACCTCAAAGACCTTGGGGTTACAGCAGTTGAGTTGATGCCGGTGCATGAGTTCAATGAATATGAAATTGCCCGTGTAAACCCCCTCACCGGCGAGCCGCTGCGCAACTTTTGGGGATACAGTCCAGCGGCCTTCATGGCGCCCAATGCAGCTTACGCCAGTGCGGGCAACCAGGGTGAACAGGTGCAGGAGTTCAAAGAAATGGTAGCCGCCTTCCACGAGGCCGGCATCGAGGTGCTGCTCGATGTGGTGTTCAATCACACCGCCGAAGGCAACGAAAAGGGGCCGACGTTCAGTTGGCGCGGGCTCGATAACCAGTTGTACTACTTCCTCGACGAAAATAAGGAGTGCTACAAGGACTTCACCGGGACGGGCAACACCCTCAAGACCTACCACCCGGTGGTTCACGATATGATCTTGGATGCACTGCGCCACTGGGTCATTGAGATGCATGTGGATGGGTTTCGGTTTGACCTGGCCTCTGTGCTGGGACGCGATGAGGAAGGCATCCTACGTACAGATCCGCCGCTCTTAGATCGCATCGCACAGGATCCCGTGCTGCGACACGTGAAGATGATTGCCGAAGCCTGGGATGCTGCTGGCGCCTACCAGGTCGGGCATTTCCACGAGCGCCGATGGTCGGAATGGAATGGACGCTTTCGCGATGATGTGCGGCGCTTCTGGCGGGGCGACGATGGCATGCTCGGTGCGTTTGCGCAGCGCCTTACCGGGAGCGCCGACCTGTACCAGGGCTCTGGCAAAGGCCCCGAAAGCAGCATCAACTTTGTGACCAGCCACGACGGCTTTACGCTCAATGATTTGGTCAGCTATGAACGCAAACACAACGAGGCCAACGGCGAGTTCAATCGCGACGGTTCGGACGCTAACTACAGCCGTAACTATGGCATCGAAGGGCCCACCGACGACGACGCGATCGAAGCCATGCGGACCCGACAGGTGAAAAACTTTCTGGCCACGCTTTTTCTTGCGCGTGGCGTGCCGATGCTCCTCCACGGCGACGAGTTTAGACGCACGCAGCAAGGCAACAATAACGCCTACTGTCAAGACAACGAAATCGGCTGGACGCTTTGGGAACGGCGCGAAGCGCATGCAGACATTCACCGTTTTACGCGAGCGATGATCGCGTTTCGGAAGCGGCACCCGGTCCTTCACCAGATGGCGTTTTACCAAGATGAAGCGGTCCGGTGGCTCAGTCCGAACGGGGATGAACCGCGCTGGGAGGACCCGTCGGCACGGACGCTTGGCTTTCATGTCGAGGAAGAGGGCGGCACTGCGTTGCTGCTGCTCTTCAACGCCGCTCCAGACGCTGTGGACATGGCCCTCCCCGATCCATCAACGGGTCAAACGTGGTATCGAACCGTTGATACACAGCACGAGGCGCCGCACGATATTCTACCCGAGGGCAAGGAGGAGCGGCTCGATGGCATCACTACGTATCGTATGGCACCGCGGTCTACCGTCGTGCTGGTGGGACGATAGCTACTTAATCGTGACTAAGTAGGCCAAAAAAAGAACCTTCGAGTATGTCATTGCGAGGAGCGCCGCATCAGTCGCAGGGCTCCCTCCTCGCGATGACAATGTTGGACCGTAACATTCAGGCGTGACAGAGTATCAGCGGTCCAGGGGTCCATTCCAACTATACGCCCAGAATTACATTCTGAATGCCCGTGCGGATGAGGGCGATAGCGATGGCAGCCAGAAACAGGCTGGCGACCTTTGCAAACGCGCGGGCTGCGGCGTTTCCGACCAGCGCAATGAGAGCCGGACCAAAGTAAAACACCACATAGGCAATGCCCAGGTTGGTGACCAGGGCCGTTACGGTAGGGATGTACCCGGCGCTGTTCTGCAATACCAGGATGGCAGTAATGGCAGCCGGACCAATCATCAGCGGGGTGCCGAGCGGTACGACAGCAATATCGGTTCCGGCGTCGGGGTCGTTGCCCGGCTGGCGCGTCAGGTTGCTGAACAAGAGGTCTGTAATGGAAAGCACCAGCAGAATGAGCCCGCCTCCAATGCGCAGGTCATCCACGGTAATGCCAAGTGTTTGAAAGATGAACTGCCCCGTCAGCAAAATCACGATGGCGATGCCAAAGCCGGTTGCGGTAGCGCGTTTCACGAGCACACGGCGTGCGCGCAATGATTGTCCTTCGGTGAGCCCCAGGAACAGCGGCAGCACCCCAAATACATTCATCGCAACGAAGAGCGAAAGAAAGGCTTCGATGTATGGCGTAAAATCAAGAGCCGGAAGATCAGGCATAGGAAGGGGGTAAAGCAGGTAAGCAAAGCAGCGCAGGGCCGAACCGTACGCTACCCAATGACGATGTGGCTATGAAGAATGGGGAGGAATCCCGGCCTCTGGAGAGGCGCCCTCGGAGAGCGAGTCGTCGGTTTCTTTGTCGGAAGGGGGCGGGTTGACCCGGCCCAGGCGCTGCCAGAGCGTCTCCCACGACCATCCGTAGGCGCGCCCCATAATCAGCGCAAAAATGAGTGCCATCACGCCCCATGTGAGCAGCGTAACGGGGGTTGGCTCCATCGTTTCCAGCCGAATCAGTGCGGGTGTGGTGAGAACTGACTCGGGGAAGGTGACAATCACCGTTCCAAACAGGTTGTTACCGATGTGTACACCCATAGCCATTTCCAGGCGGTCGTCTACCAGCGTAAGTAGCGCCATGAAGACGCCAAAGCCCATGTAGTACGCCATCATCATCCCTGCGCCGAAGCTGGCCACCTCGGGGTTGGCCCAGTGCAGCAATCCAAACAGGACCGAAGAAATGAGAACCGCTGCCGCGCCCGAGCGAAACCATTGGGCCGCATGTTGCATGATGTAGCCGCGCATGATGAGCTCCTCTACGCTGGCCTGAATGGGAATGAGTGTGCCCGCTAAGAGCAACAACCACAGAAAGGCTTGCCATTCAAACGTGACGTTCAGTTCCTCGGGCGACATAATGGCCTCAACACCCAGGGTAAGCGTCATGAGTCCGACCCATCCTGCTGTGGCCACTCCCAGACGCCGCCAGTCGATGCGGTCGGATGGGCTGATGAGTGAGCGCAGCGGACGGTGATGCAGTCCGCGCATGCATCCCCACAGTACGCCCAGCACAATTACGAACGGAATCATGTTCACGAACAGAAACTCCAGGTCGCTCACCCCAAACGCTTCAGGGGTGGTGGCCTCAGGGTCCATTGGCAGGCTCCCCGACAGCATCCATATGAGAGCCAGTGTTGTGATGCCTCCAACGACCAAGGCCCCCACGATGAGCGCAAGCAGCGTAATGACAAACGGCGCTATGCCCGAACGACCGCGCCAGGCTTGTTGCAGAAAGTGCAGCATAACACAATGAGTCCACTCAAGAAATAGCGAGACCCGGAAGCTGCCTCGCCATGAACACACATTATGATACGAGACAACGGATACCTACGCCACCACGATGCGCTGCACCGGTTGAATTCGGTGTTCATATTGCCCAGGGGACGGGGGCAGTGCCACGTACATCAGGGCGCAGGGCTGAACCCGTAGTTGCAGGATGCGTACAGGTGATGCTATTTGTCCTCCTCCGATTTTTTAATGCACCATGGACGAAATCCTTGCGCTGCTTCGCACCCACGACCGTTTCTTCCTCACCACCCATTTGCGTCCAGATGGGGATGCGCTGGGTTCGGAGCTTGCGCTTGCGGGCGCGCTGCGTCAACTCGGTAAGACCGTACACATCGTAAATGCCGACGACGCGCCGTACAATCTCGACTGGCTACCGGGCATCGACACCATCGAGGTGTTCGACGGATCGTTGCATCAACACGAAGCGCTGGCCGAGTCGGATCTGATCGTCGTACTCGACAACAACGATGCGGAGCGGCTGGGTCATGTGGGGCAGTTGGTGCAAAAGGCCGAAGCCCCCACGCTGCTCATTGACCATCATATGGAGCCCGAGCAGTGGTTCGACTACACGTATGCGCGCAACACGTCACCGGCCACGGGCGAGTTGGTGTATGAGCTTATCGAAGCGCTCGACCCCGACCTGATTGACGCCGATGTGGCCACCGCGCTGTATACGGCCATCATGACGGATACCGGCTCGTTTCGCTACAGCAGCGTTACGCCGCAGCTGCACCGCATCATTGCCGATATTCTGGAGCGAGGCGGCATCGACCCGGCGCCTATCCACAGCCAGATCTACGACCGTCGCTCTATGCCAGGCCTTCGGCTGCTGGGCCGCATGCTGAACCGCATCCGCCTGAAGCAAAACGGACAGCTGGGGTACTCGGTCGTTACGCAACGCATGGTGGAGGATACCGGGGCAAGCTGGGATGACAAGAAAGGATTCGTCAATTATGTGCTATCGATTGAGGGGGTAAAGGCGGCACTGCTCTTTTCTGAAACCAACGATGGCGCCAAGATCAGCTTTCGCTCTGAGGGTGATATTCGCGTGGATGAATGGGCCCGCTCGTTCGATGGCGGCGGTCACCGCAATGCGTCCGGCGCTTACGTGAAAGGCCCCTCATTCAAAGAGGTTATCAACGATGTCATCAAGGCCGCCCCACGCTTCATCGACTTCGACGATCCCGACGCATCCGATGTGCTCTCGCCCGAGGACGCCTCGTACCTGGCCGAACTCATGAAAACCCCTTCTAAGTAACCGAACCCCCTGCCTGTATGACTGTCACTGCCACAGCAACATCGCTTTCTGACCTCAACGTGGATGCGCTGGTGATTCCCCTCACCACCGAAGGCGCTGCCGCCCCCAGTGCGTCGATCACAGCGCTGGGCGCATCCGTCAAGCGCGCCGCGTCTGACCTAGACGAAGCCGGCGACACCGCTGTTTGCTATACCGATACGTCCAACAGCCCCCGCCTTGTACTTGCGTGTTGCGGAGACGCAGAGGCGATCGACCTCGACACGCTCCGTACTAGCGTAGCCGCGGCTGCTACGTCGCTGCACGAAGTCGATGCGACCACGGCAGCGCTTGCCCTCCCCGCGCTTCCTGTGGATGATGATCGCGCTGCGCAGGCCCTTGTGGAAGGGCTTCTGCTGGCGCACTACCGCTACGACGCGTACAAAACCGAAGACACCGCCACACCGCTCGATACGTTGCATGTGGTCTACACCCAAAAGCATGACGCCGAGGCGGTGGAAGCAGGAACCGAACGCGCACATCACCTGGTAGCCGCCACCTGTACCGCACGCGACCTGGTGAACCAATCGCCTCACGAAAAGACAGCCCGCGATCTGGCCGTGGCTGCCGAGACGTTAGGAGAAGCGCACGGCTTCGACGTAGAGACGTGGGACAAATCGCGCATCGAAGAGGAAGGCATGGGTGGCCTTCTGGCCGTGAACCGAGGAAGCGTGGAGCCGCCCACGTTCAGCATCCTGTCGTGGACGCCCGAGGAGGCCGTGAACAGCCAGCCGGTAATGCTAGTGGGGAAAGGCATTGTGTTCGATACCGGAGGGCTGTCGCTGAAGCCTACAAAGAACTCGATGGACTTCATGAAGGCCGATATGGGCGGAGCCGCCGCCGTGATTGGCGCATTTGAGGCCATCGCCCGCCTCAACATCCCCCTGCATGTCGTTGGGCTGATCCCAGCTAGCGATAACCGTCCAGGTGGACATGCCTATGTGCCGGGTGAGGTGGTGACGATGCATAGCGGGGCCACGGTGGAGGTCATGAACACCGATGCCGAAGGCCGCATGCTGCTGGCCGATGCCCTGTCGTATGCACGCCGGTATGATCCCGAACTGGTTATCGACCTGGCCACGTTGACGGGCGCTGCCGTAACGGCGCTGGGCCATCACGCATCCGCCCTTATGACGCCCGAAAACGACACGGCTGTCGACCGGTTGTATGCCATGCAGCGGGCGGGGGAGCGCACCGGCGACCGCGTGCATCCGCTCCCGCTATACGACCCGTACAAGAAGCAGCTGAAAAGTGAAGTGGCCGACCTTCAAAATGTAGGCGGACGCCCTGCCGGGTCGATTACCGCCGGAAAGTTCTTGGAGCACTTTGTCGATTATCCGTGGATGCACCTGGATATTGCAGGCACCGCATTTTTGAGCAGCGAGCAGCCGTATCGTCCCAAGGGCGGTACCGGTGTAGGCGTTCGCCTCCTGGCCGATTACCTGCACCACTACGCCACCGCCCGATCGGCTTAAGATGCCACTGCCCAACCCCGTATTGCCATAGAGATAAACCTCGGAGCGCGGCGTTTCTTCCCTCCTCAATCACTGGCTTTTTGATCCATTCCGTTAGCGATATCATGGCTATCAAACGCCCCACGTACCAGCGTCCGGATCCGCCAACCAGTGGCGATGCTCGCACGCGCATTGCCATCACCCTGGGCGACCCGAACGGCATTGGCCCCGAAGTGCTGCTCAAGTCGCTTCATGACCCCCACCTGATGCCCGCCATGACGCCGCTCGTTATCGGGTCGGCGCATGTGCTTCGTGTGCATGCCGACATGCTGGGGTATTCCGATTTGCCCATCCATGTGGTCGAGTCGGTGCCTGAATCTATATCGGATGATGGTATTACCGTGCTCGACGTTACCGACGGAACGCCGCCGCCGGTGTCGTTCGGGGCTGTAACCGCCGAGGGCGGCGCGCTGGCCATGCAGGCTGTAGATACCGCTGTGCAAGTGTGCCTCGATGGAGACGCCGATGCGATGGTGACCGCTCCCATTTCGAAGGACGCCATCGCGCAGGCCGGATTCGACGTGCCGGGCCACACCGAGTTTATTGCGCAACGCACCAACACCCCGCGCCCCATGATGATGATGGTGGCAGGTGGGCTGCGTGTGGGATTGGTAACCACGCATGTTCCGGTCTCGCAGATCACCGAAGGAATCACTGAAGCCGCCATTCGCTCCAAACTGGAGGTGCTTCATGCCACGCTCCAAAGTGACTTCGGAATCGCCGAGCCGCACATTGCCGTGCTGGGGTTGAACCCTCATGCTGGCGACGGCGGCGTCATTGGACGTGAGGAAATCGACATCATTACTCCTGCTTTAGAAGCGGCTCAAGATGCAGGTATTCAGGTAAGCGGTCCGCTGCCTGCCGATGGCTACTTCGCAACGCAACTCGACGAGGGCTACGATGCGGTACTGGCCATGTACCACGATCAGGGATTGGTGCCGTTCAAAGCGCTGGCTTTTGATCGTGGAGTCAACTTCACTGCCGGGCTTCCCATCGTGCGCACCTCCCCCGATCATGGTACCGCGTACAGCATAGCGGGCAAAGGCATGGCGCTGCCGGGTAGCATGCGAAGCGCCATTGAGGTAGCTGTTGTCACCGCTCATCATCGTCGCGCTCAACCGGCTGCCTCATCCGCCTGATATGTGTTGACTCTATTTACGTCCTGCTGGCATGATCCATTTTCGCAACATATCCGCTTCGTACGAAACGCCCCACGGCGAGCGCCGCACGGTGGTGGAAGATGTGTCGTTTAGTATTGAGCAGGGCGAAATGGCCTACCTTATTGGGCCCACCGGCAGCGGAAAGAGCACCTTGCTGCGCATGCTGTACATGGATCACTTTCCGGATAAGGGAACCACGCAAGTGGGCGACTATCGGTCCGACGAAATCAAAGACAAGGAGATCCCGTATTTGCGCCGCGAGGTGGGGGTCGTCTTTCAAGATTTTCAACTCCTGCCCGACCGCAGTGCGTTCGACAATGTGGCGTTTGCAGTGTATGCAACCGGCAAAGGAAAGTCCACCGTGCGGTCTCGTACGTTGCGTGCTCTTACGCGCGTAGGCCTCAACCACAAGCGCAAGCGATTCCCGCATGAGCTGTCGGGTGGTGAGCAGCAGCGCGTGGTTATTGCGCGAGCTATTGCCAACGACCCATGGGTGCTGCTGGCTGACGAGCCCACTGGCAACCTGGATCCGGCGGTGGCCTCTGATATTCAGAGCCTATTGGTAGATCTGCACAAGCAAGGCATGACCCTGCTCATGGCCACGCACGACTACCGGCTGGTCAAGGAATACCCGGCACGTACCCTCGCCCTCATGAATCGACAAGTCGTCGAAGTGGACCCGGCCACGCTGTAGTGATCTGTCACAGGTCAATCTTCGGGTTGCAACACCCCCGTCTTAATGATGTCATCTTGAGCGGAGCAACTGCGTCTAGCAGGTGCGGAGTCCTGACACGAGCGTAGCGACTGACGAACGCAGTGAGTAACAATCTCCCACGAACTGGGCAGGGCTGTTGGTTTGCCAGTAGCTGCTGAGCGCCGAGGAGATGTTTCGACGCGCTTCGGGCCCTGGGGGCCCTCCGCTTGCTCAACATGACAGAACATTTGGTTTGAGATGCTTCAACGCGAGTCCACTCCATACCATAACATTCAGGTGTGACACACCAGTAGTAGGGCGACGAATCACACAGTCACCCCCAATCCGGTTGCACTGTTGTGGAATCGCTTTTCTGTGGGATCGATTGTTTGTACGAGACCGAATTTGCGTGTGGATGGACAATGGAAGGATAGACGTTGTGCTTCATCCAACCGTTCATACATCCCCAACTGTCAGCACGATCTTACCGGCGTTCTCGTTAGCCTCCATGCGACGGTGAGCGTGGGCCACTTCGGTCCAATCCATCACGCTGTCAATGACAGGCGCCAAGACGCCGTGCGCCCAATCGGAGTACGCATGGGCCACGAAGTCGCGCACCAGGCCTGCTTTGTAGGCATCCGATCGGCTGCGTAGCGTAGAGGCATACACGTGGATGCGCTTGGCCATCAGTGCTCGGAGCGAGACCGACTCCACCGTGCTGCCGCCCAGCGTGGCCAATTGCACCAAACGTCCGTCGGTGGTCATCACCTCGATGTTGCGGGTAAAGTAAGGGGCGCCCACAAAGTCAATCACCACATCCACTTGGTCAGATCCGATGCGATCGGCAAAGTCCTCGGTCGTGTAGTCGATAACATGGTCGGCACCAGCCTGGCGGCACACGTCGTGCTTGGCAGCCGAGGCGGTAGCGAACACCGTCATATCATCGTGGCGACGAGCGAGTTGGGTGGCGGCGGTGCCCACCCCACTGGCGCCGGCATGGATGAGCACCGTTTCGCCCTCTTGCAGGTCAGCCAGCCAGTAGAGCGCCTGGTATGCAGTAAGAAACACTTCGGGCAGAGCTGCGGCTTCGGTCCACGTAGTGTCTGGCGGTACGGGAAGGAGATGGTCGGCTCGAACGGTGACATACTCGGCATATCCTCCTCCGCCTAACAGGGCGCACACCCGATCGCCCTCCTTCCAATCAGTCACCGCCTCGCCCACCGCATCGACGCGTCCGGCTGCTTCCAGGCCCAACGTATCAGGGGCCCCCTCGGGAGGCGGATAGTGTCCGCGCCGTTGGTAGGTGTCGGCGCGATTCAGCGCTGTAGCGGCCACGCGGATGCGTACCTCGTGCGGGGCCGGCGCAGGACGCTCTATCGTGTCAATGTGCATCTGGTCGGGGGCGCCCGGTTCGCGGACGACAACTGCGCGCATCGTGGACATAGGCAGCCAGGTGATTGAGGAGCGAAACGGAGAGATAGGTGGGTCCTATCAGAGGATATTTCCCTTATAAACGTTCCAGAGCAGGCTCAGGCGTCTCTGACGGGGTTGTTGCTGGGTCGCAGTGAAACGTGCGCGTGGTGGCCTCACGCCCATACACGTACAGCCGCTCGGCGAATGTAAAGCGTCCGCTGCGGTGCTGCAGCATGACCGTGGAGGCGCGGGTGCCGTACGCCTCCCCCGTAATAAACATAGAGGACACCTGTCGTTCTCGGTTGAGGGGGAGGCCGGTCTCGGGCAAAAGATCGTCGGGGGCGGGCGTGGTGTCGTACAAGGCATCAAGCAGGCGCTCGGGCTGAACGGTGCCACTGGTTGCTTCTATGATGCGTTGCTTGCCACGGTTCACTTTGAACCAGGGAGTATCGAGGTGTGCGTTGCTTAGCCCATGCCACCCCGGCTCGACGGCCTGTGGGGCGCCATCGGGGTGAGCCGTGTAGTAAGCCGTGCTTCCGCGTCCAAAGAGCAGGTTGAACGGTGCACGGCGCTCTAGACGTCGCAGTGTGGGCAGATAGCTCTCAGGAGATTGTGCATCACGCAGATAGTCGGCGACGACCGCGCCTCGGGTGGGACCATCGGAAACCGGTTGCGTAAAGTCGCGCACGTTCGTAAGGGCTGCCCATCGGCCATCGCACGTGAGCCCGCACCACGTCCCGCCAGCCTTCAGGTCACGACCGGCACAGATATGCGGCGCTTCGGGCCACCACTGTGCCGGACGCGTAGGGCGGGCGTAAAACTCGTCGCGGTTACTAGCCAGAATCAATGGATAGTCGGGGTGGACCTCCAGGCCCAGGATGATGAGGCACATGAACGGACGGGAATCAGGAGTACGAAAGTAGAGGCGTGGTGTGTTATGTGTGCGTAGGCGGCACCTGCAGTCCCCAGAGCAATGGGGCGTCGTCTCCGGCGCTGTACAGATGGCATTGCATTACCCGGAGCGTGTTGGTACGGGCATCAATCCAGTTGGATACGGCTTGCGCTTCCGCCTGCCCACCGGGGTGGCCGCGGTATGCCAGCAGCGTAATGACACCACCATCTGTCATCAGGTCGCATGCCGCCTGCAGGGCTGCACAGGTTGTATCCGGTTGCGTGATGCGTGTGGTGTCGTGGCCCGGCAGATAGCCCAAGTTAAACATGGCCGCATGTATGGGAGCCTCTACGTAAGCAGCCATGGTTTCGTGCCCAGTTTGGTGGATCGTCACACAATCCAAAAGCCCAGCCGATTCACAGCGTTGCGCCGTAGCCTCACACGCCTGCGATTGCACGTCAAACGCGACAACTCGGCCATCAGGCGCCACCTGCTCAGCCAAAAAGACCGTATCGTGGCCATTGCCAGCTGTGGCATCTACCACACACTGTCCCGGCGCCAGATGCGGACGAAGCCACTGATGAGCAACTGCAGTAAGCGGAGGGAGTCCCATGCGTTTGGGTGCGGTAGTTGTAGTAAAGCAAGTACGCTTTTCCGTTCGCATCGAATCCGGCAAAGTTCCAGCGCACGTTACCAGTTGATCTATTCTGATGTCGCTGCTATATTTTCTAGCGCTAGCTAACTTCTTATTCTAAGCAGCGTCGAATCACAATGCGTTTATTTCTCTGGGGGATTATCGGGGCGGTGCTTGCCTTCGGTATAGCTGGATGTGCAGAGGGAGACGGCTCCGTTGACACTATTGTGCAAGAAGACGATGGGCTTATTACCATCGAAAATAGAGGCACGCACACGTGGGAAACGTCTGAAGAGGCATCGGTTCAGTTCACGCACGAACAGACATTCGGGGCGGCTGACGAACCCGAGGATAAAATGCTGGCCGGCATCCGTGATATTGCGGTAGATGAAGAGGGCGTCGTATACATCCTCGATGCGGACAACCATCGTCTGGTGGCATTCCACTCCGATGGCTCCCTGAAGTGGAGTGCCGGATCAGAAGGGGAAGGGCCAGGCGAATTTCAGTATCCGTACGGTATGGTGTTCGATGGCACCGATCGGCTGTACGTCTCGAATCAAATGAACCAGCAGATTGATGTGTGGGATACCGAGGGCACCTACCACGAAACCATTTCTCTTGGCGAGCTTGAGGTGCGTGGCGGTGTAGCTGGATTTGCCGAGGGGCATCTTCTTTTATCGCAGGCGGCGAGGGGCGACACGCCGCAGCAGATCCATTTTCTTGATCCTGATACGCACGAGATTGCCCGTTCGTTTGCGATAAACAAAACGTTGGACCTGCCCAATCGGGCCGGTTTTGGGGTCGGGATTACTGTGCATGATGGACACTTGTGGGTCGGGCATTTAGACCAGTACCAGATCAGCCGCTACACGCTGGATGGCGTGCACGACCGGCGCATCACCCGCCCAGACAAAGATGATGATTTGTTGGGGTTCGGTATTCATGAAGTGGGGGAGGGGTTTTCGATGCGGGTATATGGTGGATTCCAGAACCCCATTGTATTGCCATCCGGACGATTTTTGATTGGCTCCAGCTGGCCCACCAATGTTGAGGATGCCGACGCGCATGCCCGTCGTTCTGCAGAGGGAGAAGCAGACGAGGCCGAGTTTGCCAGTGCGTTGGATGTGTTTACCGCTGACGGAGCATTCGAAGGGCGCCTGCTCTTTCCTGAAGAGCGAACGCCTGAGATTGGTAGACCTCAACTCGTAGGTCCCGATGGAAACCTGTATACCATCAGCCAGACTCCGTTTCCGCAGGTGCAGCGCTACGCGATTGATGAGACGGAGTAGGATCTGGTACAGATCAATGATTGGGTAGCGCTCAAACGCCTGAACGTACCGAGGAAAACCCAACTCCTTGTCATTGCGAGCGGAGCAACGCAATATCATGCTGTCACGCTGGATGCAGCTGCCGAATCAACGGCATGAGATCGTACCCCAAGAGTACTCGTTCGCTGCGCTCACAGCGCCACGTCGGTCGCAAGTTCCCTCCTCGCGATGACAATTTCGGGTTGTAACATTCAGGTATGACGGGGCAGTGGTACTCTGCCACAAGTCAAAGCTTGGGTTGTCTGGTGTCAATGAGTCGGCTACGTTGTCAGGGTAGATCCCGGCGCTGCGGCGCCTTGGCCGGGATAACATAAGCGTTGACCGCTCATGCTCCACGCTAAGGTTGCGGGTATGACAGGTCAGTAATCGGGATTACTCCCACGAACCTGGCTCCACCTCAACAACCCGTCCGTCGGGCATGATGCGCTCGTTGTCTTCAGGTCGTACGGTGGGAAAGTCGGTCATCCGGGCATCCGGATCGCGGTCTTTAGGCACGTAATGCACGTGGTCTCCATGAGGTACCACAATGTAGGGTTTGTCCGGAAACGGATCGATCATTTCGTACACAACAAACGCAAAGAACACAGCCAGAAGGCCAAAGACTATAAGGCGTCGTGGGGAGCGCCACCAGGGTGTATTGGCTTGCGTATTGGTGGTGTCGTTGGGGGCTGAAGAAGACGTAGACATAGACAAACCGCAGGCCGGTTAGTGTGTGGTTTCGTGTGTATTTACGAGGAGGACGGGGCCACGTTTCTTTGTCGTGGGGTGCCCTACGTGAACCGTTGCGGAAAGTGACCCGAGGTAAAGGATCGGGGTTAAGGATGCCCCTCAATATCCGTAGTCAATATCCGTAGATAGAAAGGGCATCACGCCGCATGTGAATGCTTACAACGATAGCCATGAGCAGCGTATATGACACCAGAGCCGATCCGCCATATGAAAGGAAGGGAAGCGGCAACCCTACGACGGGCATCATGCCCATGACCATACCCAGATTGATAACGGTATGTATCAGGTATACGCCTACGGCTCCGGCGGCCACTAAGCTTCCAAATGGGTGTTTGGCGTCCGCCCCCAACTTGATGAGGCGCAGCAAGAAAAACCCCATGACTATCAGGACGAGGCTTGCCCCTACGAATCCAAACTCCTCCGCAATTACGCTGAACACGAAGTCCGTAGACTGTTCGGGGATGTAGGCCCCCTGTGTTTGGGTGCCCTCCATGAATCCAGCCCCCCAGATTCCCCCAGATCCAATCGCAGCTTTGGACTGCACTAGGTGAAAGCCTACGCCTTGTCTAAACTCTTCGGCTTCGGGATTAGTGAACGAGATGATGCGAGCCACCTGGTGAGGGCGCAGGATGTGGACGATGGCAAACGAAGCCAGTGCACTTGCGCCCGCCGTGAGGGCTCCGGCTACTCCGGTAAGCATCCGTTGCCGGGTGCCAATCCATATCCCCAGCGTAAAGAGGAGCGAGAACCCCAGCGCCCACCATATGCTAATGAGCCCCAGGTAGAGCCCAAAAGCGGGGGCAAGCATGAGCAGGATGATTGAGATGGGAAGGCCGCCCCAGAACAGTACAATAGGGATAAGGCCGATGAACACAAGCGCTGTGCCTGTGTCGTTTTGTAGGAGCACAAGCACAGCCGGTACCGCTACGAGCAGCGCGCCCCGCAGGGCATATCCGATATGCTGAGCCGAGACCGCGCGCCGGTCTGAAAGCAGGCGGGCAACGGCGAGCACAGTACCGACTTTAGCCAGTTCAGAGGCTTGCAGCCGAATGGGGCCGAGTGCCAGCCAGCGGGTACCGCCCCCCACTTCGCGCCCTAAAAAGATAGTAGCCACAAGCAGCACCAGCGTAAGTCCGTACAGTGGATATGCTGTTTGCATCAGCGTACGCGGGGAAAAGAGCAGCAGCACGCCCAGCGTCCCCATCGCGACGAATGTCCACACCACCTGTCGATAGAAGTTTTGCTGCATGGATTCCCCCAGATGCTGGGCGCCCGGTCCATGCGTGCTGCTGTAGATGGCAACCAGGCCGAACCCAATGAGGGCAAGCCACGCCAGTAACGTGAGCCAATCGATGTTGCGATACCAGGCCTGCATAGGAAGAGGGGAGTGCCAAAAAAGCTATGGATTGGAAACGGGTGTGGCAGGAGCGCCTTCAGGAGCGCCTTCAGGAGCGCCTTCGGGCATCATGTCGGGAGCGCCTGGTGAGTCAAGGGGTTCGCTCTCCACTTCATTGAGGAGCCGGTTGATCCAGTTTTCGCGCTGCCAGGTATCGGCAATGGAGCCTGTCAGATACTGTTCAGCCATGAGGCTAGCGATGGGAGCGGCAGCGGTTCCGCCGTATCCGGCATTCTCAACAGCTACCGCAATCGCGATTTCGGGATCCTCATACGGGGCGAACATGATAAACAGCGAATGATTTTCGCCGTGTGGGTTTTGAGAGGTCCCTGTTTTGCCAGCACTCTCAATATCCGGGAGGCGCACCCATTGGCCGGTCCCGTCGGTCATGACGCGGCGCATGCCTTCGCGGACGGGCGCCATGTGGTCGGGGTCAACATCGAGTGCGGTGTCGGTAGGCTGTTCGGGCTGAATGCGTTCGCCAGTTTCAGGGTGTTCGGCATAGCGGACAAAATGAGGCGAAGGCAGTGTGCCGCCGTTGGCTAAGGCTGCTGTATAGCGGGCGAGTTGAAGCGGAGTGGTACTCATGTCGCCCTGGCCAATGCCTAAGTTCACCGTATAGCCTGCCGTCCAGCGTCCATAGGTTCGATCGAAGTACGACGAATCGGGAATAAGACCGGGTAGTTGATTGCCGATGTCGAAAGGAGCCTGTTGGCCAAAGCCAAATCGGTTGGCCCAGTCGGCCCATGTGTTTACATCGAGCTGCATCATCAGGTCGTAGTACAACGTGTTGCACGAGACCTCTAGCGCCTTTTCCAGCGAGATGCGCCCGTAGTTGCGGCTTTGATGGTTGCGAAATGTGCGGTTGCCAACCCGATAGCCTCCGGGGCAGTTCAACAGTTGTCCCGGCTGAATCAGGCCCTCCTCTAGCCCAACGATCGACATGAACGGCTTCCAGGTAGATCCTGGTGGAAATCCACTCATGGTAGCACGGTTATATAACGGATCTTCGGGCGCTGTGCGCAGGCTGTCCCAGTCGGCTCCCGAAATGGATTGCGTAAACAGCTCCAAGTCGTAGTCAGGCTGGCTCACAAAAGCGATTATTTCGCCTGAGTTGGGGTCGAGCGCCACCGCTGCGCCTCGCTTATTTACAAAGAGCGATTCAGCCAGCGCCTGCACTTCATGGTCCAGTGTAAGATGCAAGTTGTATCCACTTGTGGGCGGATGGTTATCTTGGCCATCGCGGTACGGTTGCACCTCCAGCCCGCGCACATCCACCACGACAAATTCACTTCCGTACTCGCCGCGCAGCTCGGATTCAAACGCCGCTTCTATGCCAGACACCCCAATGCGATCGCCCGGTCGGTAGCCGTCGGCCCGAAGTTGAGCAAGGCGGGTGCGATCAATCTCGCGGATGTACCCCAGCGCATGCGTGGCTCGCATGTCGGTGTGGTATCGTCGTGTGGCATCCACATCGAAGGAAAGGCCCGGAAATCGATACAGATTCTCCTGGATACGGCTGTACGTTTCGAAGTCAAGACTCGTGAAGATGCGACTTGGGCGCACAGACGACCAGTTGCGAGCGGCCTCAACGCGTGCAGTGACAACCGAGTCCGTGCGTCCTAGCAGCGAGGCCAGCTCAGGGGTGGTATCCGAGTCGAAGTACCGGGGGGTTACCATCAGGCTGTAGCTGGGTGCGTTGTCCACGAGCAACTCGCCTGTTCGATCGTATAGGGCACCACGAGCAGGAAGCACGGGACGCTCTCGCACGGCATTACTTTGCGACTCGCTCCAGTATGCTTCACGGTCTAGCACCTGCAGATGTACAAGCCGTCCGCCAAGCACGAGCAAGGCAACAATGACAGCAGCAGCAAACAGCCGAACGCGTAGGCGGTGCGATTCCATCCAGAGAGAGGATGCTTGAACGGAGAGGGAGGCAGGCGGTGTTCTATTGGAACAACTGTCAGAAGTACAGTTCCCTTGTGGTTGCAGGTAGTAGCGTTCTACGACGAAGAGCGGGGACTTGTTGGGCTAGCGCAGAACCGTACAGAAAAGCGCTCCTTACGCATTCACGTAGATGCTTCGCCTTGGTTCTGTTTCGAGCGAGGACGGGGTACACGTAACGGTGGACGGTTGTATGCTACTTCTCAATAGAAGGCAAGCAGATGAGGGAACCGGCAAACCGCGCAACTTCTTGTGCAATGCGCAAAATTGTTGCAATACACAGGGCACGGCTTTACGGAAAATCGTGAAGGAAGAATCAAGCCCTGTCCAGCGCCGTATGAGAATGTGGTCGCCTTTCCATTCGTATTTCTGGCAACGGGTAGCTGTTTATGTTGCGCTCTCCACGCACGTTAGGCATTGTCATCTTTTTAGCGCTGTTCATTGGCATCGAGCCGGTTGCCGCTCAGTATTTTGGGCGCAATAAGGTGCAATACGATACCTTTAATTTCCGGACGTTCAGCACAGACAACTTTGACATCTTCTTTTATCCTGAAAAGCGGGAGGCGGCTGTTGATGCCTCACGTATGGCGGAGCGCTGGTACCGTCGCCACTCACGCTCGTTCTTGCGTGAGTTTGACGACCGGAAGCCGCTCATCTTCTACGCCAACGATACCGACTTTCAGCAGACAAATGTCATTCAAGGAGGCATCGGTCAAGGCACAGGAGGGGTGACTGAGTCGCTCAAAGAACGGGTTGTAATGCCCATGACCGGCTCGTACCAGGAAACCGACCACGTGCTGGGACACGAACTGGTGCACTCGTTCCAGTTTGACATTGCACTTCGGGGAGACACGCAGGGCTTTGCCTTGCAGCGTCTTCCGCTGTGGCTTGTAGAGGGGATGGCCGAGTATTTGTCTATCGGACGTGAAGATCCTCATACGGCGATGTGGTTGCGCGATGCAGCTCTACGTGATGATCTGCCTACCGTCAATCAGATGACGCGCGACATGGCGTCGTATTTTCCCTACCGCTTTGGGCAAGCCTACATGGCTTACATCGGCGGCAAGTACGGCGATGCAGCCGTTACGAATCTGTTTAAGCTAAGCGGACGTGTGGGCGTGGAGTCGGCGTTTGTCTATGCGTTGGGCACAACCACCGATTCGCTTTCGACCGAGTGGGCAGAGGCTGTCAAAGACGCCTACATGCCGCTCATGGAGGATCGCACCGCTCCTGAGGATGTGGGAGAGCCTGTTCTTGGACGCGCTGGAGAAGATAATCAGTTCAACGTATCGCCTTCTGTCAGTCCAGATGGTCGATACGTAGCCTACATCTCTCGTCGTAACCTGTTTAGCACCAACCTGTTCGTGGCCGATTCGCGGACAGGTGAGGTGGTTCAGGAGTTGCGTAGCACACGGTCGAACCCCCACTTTGATGCGCTGCGCTTCATCAACTCGGCGGGCGCCTGGTCGCCAGACGGACGTCAATTCGCGTTTGTCACCTTTACACAAGGTCGAAATGAAATTAACATTCTGGATGTGGAGTCTGGCAGCATTAGCCGGCGCACAGCGGTTCGCGAGGTTGGTGCCATTCAAAACCTAGATTGGTCGCCAAGCGGCGATAAAATTGCGTTCAACGGCATTGAGGGCGGAGTCAGTAATCTGTATACGCTCGACATTTCCGAACGCAATGTGCGTCAGTTGACCAACGATCGGTTTGCGTACATGCATCCGACGTGGTCGCCGGACGGATCGACCCTTGCGTTCACCACCGATCGTGGGGAAGACGGCACCAACTTTGAAACTCTCGAATGGGGGGAATATCGCATTGGCTTCATCGATGTAGACAGCCGGGAAATTCAATCGCTCCGGCCCTTTGCACGCGGCATGCATTACAATCCGCAGTATGCTCCCGATGGAAACAGCCTCTACTTCGTATCCGACCAAGACGGCTTCAAGGACGTGTATCGCTATTCGTTTGAAGAAGAGGCGGTGTATCGACTTACTGACATCAAGACCGGAGTGAGCGGCATAACAGCGACGTCTCCGGCAATGTCGGTGGCGCAGCAAAGCGGACGGATGCTGTTCTCGGTGTTTGCCAACGGGGGATACTCCATTGTTGGGCTTGATGGCGAGGCGCTCACGGGCGAACGTTTGGGAGGAACTGCGTTGACGGATAACGGGATCTTGCCCGATCCAGAAGCACACGACCTTGCTGATGCCGAAGAAGCCCCCCCTACGGATCCGGAAACAGGAATTCCGCTGATAGAGAACGATCTGGCTGCGTTGCCCACCGACACCACCGAGACTGATACCACCGAGACTGATACCACCGAGACTGATACCACCGAGACTGATACCACCGAGACTGATACCACCGATGTTGATGACGCCTTGGACGAGCATGCGGCGTTAGCGGCTCAACTGCCCGGTACCTCCTCGGTGCCTGCCCCCGCACGCATTCTGCCGCCCTCTGCTGCCTTTGGCGATGGATTGGTTGCTAGCTATCTGAGTGACCCGCTTACGGGGCTTCCCGATCCGGGACCGGTGGACGACCAAAGGTACAATCGTCGCTTGCAACTCGACGCCATTGCGCCGCCAACCGTAGGCGCGCAGATCGGCGGCCAGTTCGGTTCGCAACTGGTGGGGGGCGTAGGATTCTTCTTTAGCGATATGCTGGGCGATCAGTCACTGAACGTGTTCCTGCAGGCCAACGGCACCTTTCGAGATATCGGAGGCGGTGCGTTTTATCTTGACCAGAGTTCACGCATTAACTATGGTGGGGGCGTATCGCACGTCCCATCGCTCTTTGGACAAGTACTTTTTGACCGAAGTTCGGGCACCGCTATACAGATTCTGCAGCGTATTTACCAAACCCAAGCGTTTACACAACTTACGTATCCAGTCTCTCAAACACGCCGGTTTGAGCTTACGGCTGGAGGTACGCGCTACGGGTTTGGCTTTGAAGCCCAAGCGATCAGTCCCTTTGGAGGGGTTCAAAATGTCGATCCGGCTCAGCTAGGCATCACCGAGCCCAACACGATATATCTGGGCCAGGTAGGACTCGCCTACGTGGGCGACTTCTCCAGCTTTGGCTTCACGTCGCCGCTGGATGGTGGACGCTACCGGTTCCAGGTGCGCCCGCAGTTTGGATCTCGAAACTTCATATCCATTCTGGCTGACTATCGACGTTATTTCTACACCGAGCCGGTTACCTTTGCCGTTCGAGCGCTCCATCAAGGCAACTACGGGGCATCGGGACGTGCGCTCTCTGAAGGGCTTGAAGGCTCGTTCGTGCGCGAAACGCTGGGCGATCCGTATCAGCTGGGCTTTGTGCGCGGGTATGCGTTCAGTTCGATCTTTGGCGATGACCGATGCCGTGTGAATCCGCAGTTGGAAGGCTGTTCCATTGATCGTCTCATCGGTACACGTATGGGGCTCGCCAGCGCCGAAATCCGGCTGCCCTTCCTGGGCACCGAGCAGCTCGGCCTCATTAACTTTCCGTACCTGCCCACCGAGGTTGTTGCTTTTGGGGATGCGGGCATTGCCTGGACCAATGAGGACTTGAGCAACTTCAGCTTTTCAACTAGCGTACCGGCGCAACGAAACATAGACGGTAGCCCAGGCGGCGGTATCGATGAACTCGGCAACTTAAATACCACACCCGCACGCCCTGTATTCAGTACAGGTATAGCCACCCGCACGAATCTGCTGGGTGCACTTGTCTTCGAGATGTTTTACGCGCGCACCTTCCAACGTGCTACCGACTGGAACTTTGGGGTGGTGCTGCGTCCGGGCTGGTAGGATGGGCAGCCAACGTTCCCTCAATCGTCAGTCTACAGGTGCCACGTAGCGTGACACGCGATGAACCGTCATCGTTTCGCGGCGGAATCGCAACAACAACGGTTCCGCCGCGTGGCGAAGTCTGGTAGCCGACTACGGTTTGCTGATTGAGTTGCTGGCTCCAGTAGGGCCCCAGTGCGCAGTGTGCCGATCCGGTTACTGGGTCTTCGGGAACGCCCACGCGAGGCGCAAAAAATCGGGATACTATATCATGGGCATCCTGCGCCTCGGCAGGAGCGGTAAGGATAACCCCTCGCGTATCAAAGGCGGCCAGCGCCTCCATGTCGGGAGTTGCTTCATGCACGGCATGTGCAGTAGGCAGATGTATCAACCAATCGCGCGAGGAGCGTCCCGTCCATACCGGTATGGCCGCAATGCCACAGGCATGGAGAAGTCCCTCGGGGAGGGAAGCTTCCGTAACGGGATCTGCAGGAAAGTCGAGCGCAATACCCGTTTCCATGTACGTTGCCGTAAGCGGCCCGCTTGCTGTAGCAAACGTAATCGCGTTGGGTGGGGCAAGGTTGGCATGTTGCAATGCAAAGGCGGCTGCCAGCGTGGCATGGCCACACAAATCGACTTCATCGGTTGGGGTAAACCACCGAAGCGTAGGCCGTTCTCTAGTGGGATCGATAACAAATGCCGTTTCCGAGGCCCCTACTTCTGCAGCCACCTGTTGCATCCACGAATCAGGAGCAGGATGCGTTAGAAGGCAGACGCCCGCCGGGTTTCCTGCAAAGGGAGTATCTGTAAAAGCATCGATTAAGAAAAAGGGGATCGCCATAATACGGTGGGAACCGAGGTCAACATCTGTTAGATTAGGGAGTGTGGTACCTGCGCCCTCCCCAATAGTTGTCTGTTATGTACCGACTTATTCGTCCGTTGCTATTTCGCATGGACCCTGAGGCTGCCCATGCCCGCGCATTCCGTGTTGCGCGGGTTCTTGAATCGGTGGATACATCGGTGCTGCCGTTTCTGTATGGATATGAGAACGACCGGCTGCACCAAACGCTATGGGGACGCCCCTGGAAAAACCCGATAGGTCTTGCCGCTGGGGCCGATAAAAACGGTACCCGACTTCGGTTTTGGCAAGCTATTGGGTTTGGCTGTGTAGAGGTAGGCTCAGTAAGCGCTAAACCGTGCGCGGGGAACGAGAAGCCGCGAATGTTTCGTCTTGCCGACGATCAAGCAATTATTAATCGCATGGGGCTGAACAATGAAGGAGCTCCTGCGGTGGCAAAGCGGCTGGGCGAATACGAGGACGTGACGATGCCCGTAGGCATCAATTTGGCAAAGACCCACGACCCTTCCATTATGGGCGATGCGGCGCGCGCTGATTTCTGCATCAGCTTTCGCCACCTGGCGCCGCATGCAGCGTACATTGCATTGAATGTGTCATGTCCCAACACGCGATCTGGCAAAACCTTTGAAACCCCAGACACACTCGATGGCCTGCTCACAGATATTTTCGACCTGCGGAGCAAGCTGAAAATCGATGTCCCAATCCTCATCAAGCTGAGTCCGCTTCTTACTGAACGCGTGGTGTACGATTCAGCCCTCGATACGCTTATCGATGTGGCGCAGTCGCACGGTGTTGATGGATACATCACCAGCAATACAGCGCCCGACCGCCAAGGGATTACCCACACTTCAGGCGAGCGGCTCAAGGACATCGGAACAGGCGGGCTGAGCGGAGCACCACTTACCACGCGAAGCACGCAGATGGTGCGTTATCTGTACCGAGCCATCGACGGATCTGTGCCTATCATTGGAGTGGGGGGCGTTAACTCGGCGGAAACAGCCTTTGCAAAAATTCAGGCCGGAGCGTCTCTCGTCCAATTGTACACAGGTCTTGTGTACCAGGGCCCGGCCCTCATAAAGCGCATAAAGCGCGGACTGGTGCGTCTTTTAGATACACACGGGTACGATACGATCTCTGATGCCATCGGTACAAGTGTAAATTGACAACGTACCATACATCCGGTACATTAGAGGAGCTTAGCATAAGTTAGTTCAACATATAGTAACGTAGGTCTAACATAAACGTGGCGTCCTACTTTTACACTATTGTGTTGTCAGCCCCCAATGATAATGCGTTCATGGTGGTACGCAACACGTTTCAAGCCACACACCGTTCGAAAAGACATGCATTTGCGTCGGTTCCTGTCGGTATCTGTTGTCATGAATAAGGCACGGCGCTGGAGTAAAGTCTGATCGTGTGATGAGCAGACGTGTAGAACCGATTCGATACGTAAGCAGTTGATAGCTGAAAGGCAACGCCTTCGTACGTGCGATTTCCCACCCGCTCGCACCGTACAATGTCTTCGCACCCACCCTGGCGTTGCATTGTTATTTTTCGTTTTCATTCACTGATTGTATTCCTGCTATGGATCTGGCTCCTCTTACGGTGCTGAATAAGCAATACACCATCCGGCGTACGCTGGATGGGTCCAGCCCGTTTGATTTTAAGTACTTGGGCGAACGCTTTAACAGCGATGAGCAAGTCATCATCCGCGAGTTTTTCCCAAAGCCCTTGATCCGGCGCAAAGCTGAAAAAACGTCGATCGTCGTTACAGGTGGTGATGAAGCACATGCCTATTTCGAGGAAGGCGTTGAGTACTTCAAAAAAGAATCTGAAGCCCTTGGTCAGCTTTCGCACAAAGCGCTCCCTTCCGCCTACGACATGTTTGAGGCCAATGGGACGGTATACCGTGTGCGTGCCCAACATAGCAGTATGCCCTTGGCTCGTGGTCTGAAAAACAAAGGCCAGCTGCCTGAAAAAGCGGCGCTCATGATTATGGGGCCGGTGCTCGAAGCATTGCATGAAGCTCATGAGGCCGGACTTTACCACGGGGGAATTTCCCCAGACACGCTGCGCTTGCTTCAAGACGGCAGCGTGCTGGTTACCGGCTTTCGCAGCGCATACCTTCAACTTGCCCGTGATCTTGACCTGCTCGATGCATTCGTTCAACCCGGCTTTAGCGCCATTGAACAGTACACGCCACGGGGGGAGCAGGGCGCATGGACGGATGTTTATGCTGTGGCGGCAACAATCTCTACAATGGTTACCGGTACGGTATTGCCTGAAGCATCGGAGCGCCTGGGAGAAGCGGATCCGGTAGAGCCTATTATCCAAGACGCCGATACCTTCAGTTCGCCGCAGGTCCGCGATGTATTACTACAAGCCCTTACCGTTGACCCTGCCAAACGCATCCGCTCGGCCGATGAGTTTCGCCACCTGCTAGAGCGAGCGTCGAAGCGGTATGACCCTTCGGAAGCGTCCTATGTTGTCATGCCCGTTAAAGGCGAACAAGGGGCGCCCAGTGAAGCACGCGTGTTAAGCGAAAGTGACAGTAACAACAAGGGATCGAACCTGGCAATGATGATCGGGGTGCCCGCTGTACTCTTGCTCTTGGGGGTGGCTGCCTGGTTCGTGCTTGCAGACAGTGATGGAATTGATAGAGATTGCCAAAATTACACGTCGGTTTCCATTGATCGCGCCCATGAGTGCTATGCAACGTTTAGTGAAGAAGAGGATGCGGCCATTGAGGTTGAGATAGAAGGCATTGTTACGCGGGCCTACGGAGACTACATTCGCCTACAGGACGATAGCGGCGACATAGGAGCCCGTGGAATTACGATTCGGCGCACCTCAGGCGGGCTTCATGATGCAATTGGATCAGAAATCGCGTCTGGCACCACCTTGACCGTATCAGGACGGCTTTCGGACTTCAATGACTTGTTGCAGATCAACGAGCAAAACGTACACGAGTACGAGATTGGAGACATAGGCGATGCTCCCGATCCGCTTTCCATTGACCTGTCTACAGTCACAGCAAGCAATCACGATTACGAAAGCGTACTCGTACGCGTTGAGGGGCTTACAATACGAGATCCAGCAGGCAACTTTACACAGCAGACCAGCTACGTTGTGGAGCAAAACGGCACAACAGCACCACTTCGTGTACAACGGCCCTCGGAGACTGAACTCCCCGGTACAGCTGTGCCTGACGTTACGTTCGACTACGAAGGTGTTGTCGGACGCTTTCATGCCGAGTCGCAATTGCTACCGGTGCAGGTGTCCGATTTGATTCTTGATGAGGAGTAACCTCCCATGCGGTTACTCCATGTCGGTTCAGACGCTGTCATCTTGAGCAGAGCGGCTCCGTGGGCCTCCCGTTCACCATCACAGGGGGGATAGTTAAATTGCACGTGATCGCTCCGCCGATAGGCGGACGGATCTCAACGCCCGCCGTCCACCCATCTGACACCGCGCACAAGCCCCCCGCTCTCTTGCAAAGAGAACACGCGGAAACAGAAGGACGCAGAGCGTCCGCATTTCGTCGCGACGCAGAGGGGCCGAAGGTCATGCCTGTTGTACATCGCGACGAGGGGTCAAGGGGGTGCGTTTTGCTCGGTACGTTAGGCGCACATGCGTTACCTGAAGATTGACCTGTGACAGGTAGTACTGTGTCACAGGTCAATCTTCGGGTTGCAACACCCCCACTTTAATGATGTCATCTTGAGCGGAGCGGCTCCGCCTAGAAGATGCGGAGTCCTGACACGAGCGGAGCGACTGACGAACGCAGTGAGTAAAGATCTCCCACGAACTGGGCAGGGCCACTCGATCGATCAGAGCCTGCTGAGCGTCGGGGAGATGGTTCGACGTGCTCCGGGTGGGGCCCGTCGCGTGCTCACCATGACAGGTTTTTTGGGAGGGGGCTGGGATACAGAGTTTCGGACGGTCTCCGTACCCTAACATTCAGGTGTGACAGAACACTACGCTCCTCCATTGCACTCTTCTCATACCGCCTCTGTCGCTGTCAGATCAGGCACCGTGGTGGGCGTATCATCGGGTCCCAGTGCAACAAGTGTAAACGTGCCCGTGCAGGCCAGGATGCGCTCGTACTGATCCATCGGTTCGATGAACATATCGGTGCGCACGCACATCGACGAGGTGCCGGTATCCACCACGCGGGCCACCAGTTCTACGATCGTACCTTCGGGAACGGGCTCTTGAAAGTCGATTTCACCGCTGTTGACCGTAACAACTTTGGAGCGACACCAGCGCGTGGCACAGATGAACGCCGCTTGATCCATCCATGCCATGGCCGACCCGCCGAAGAGCGTGTGATAGTGATTGGTATCACCGGGAAAGACAGCCCGTACCATACGGGTGGTGGCATCGGGCGAGAGAGGGCATGACGATCGGTTGGGGGTTGACGTATCAGACATAGCAGGGGGATCCGCAAAGAGAAAATCTCGAACGCCCCAACAGCGCACGAGGCCACTGATGCCTGCAAACAGCGGAGCAAAAGCCATCTCCCCCAGAGGAGAATGGTACGGTCCAACTCTACTCGCAATCTACGGCGGATCATGCATCCCAGAACGCGTGGGCGCGGCGCATGACGATGCGGAAGGCACAGCCAGTCGCCGTTCTATTGCATCAAGCGGGCATTCGGACTCTTACCGTTGCGCGACAGCGCCGGAGTTCCACCGGACTTCCCCCGAGACACTACACGATCTAACGTTATGTCAGATCATACAGCCGCCGTGCCACGACAGCACAGCCTTGATGGGTATGTGGCTTGTATGATACGGCGGCTTGTGCATAAGTGTCAAGCCGCAATCATACCCGACTCGATTACGGCAGCAGACGTTCGGGGGTCAATCCGGCAGGTTAAGCCGTGAGGCGGGCAGCCAGGCCCACTCAGCGGTGGCTTCGACGACTGTTTCACCCCCCATCATGAGCGTCACCGGCACATCCACGCGACCAATGGGACGCGCACTGAGACGCTCGCGCGTGTCGGCATCAAGCGAGGCGGTGGCCGTAGTCCGTTCGGGCGCCGGACGCTGAAACGATACGTCGAGCGTGCGAATGACGGGCACGCTTTCGTCGGGAATGTTGAGTGCCGTAACAAGGCCCGAAGCTGTCTCGGCCAGGAGGGCCAGCGCTGCCGCGTGCATCGTGCCGATGTGGTTGGCCACGGCCCGCTCGGCATCCAGCGCGACAGTTACCGACTGCGGCGTGTACGTATGGATGTGCACGCCGGCGGTATCTACAAACGGAATGGTCTGGCCAATGGCGTGCGTAATGCCATCGGGACGAAGGTCGTCGGGACAGTCGGCAAAGCGACGGGCAATTGCAGGAAACGGGTTGGCCATGCGAGTGGAAGTCTCAGGATGATGAAGGGAATAGATGGGTCACATCGATCTCAAACCCATCAATAACGGTGGATGTGACGCGTCCCGTTTCGACCACACGGGCCTGCTGCACAAATCCAGACTCGGTGTTGGCGTGCACTTCAACGGACTGCGTGCTAGGGTCGAGCGTCCAATACTCGCGTACGCCGTGTTGCTCATACAGCCGCTTCTTGACGCCCACATCGCGATGGGCCGTGGATGGAGAAAAGATCTCCACCACAAGATCGGGCGCGCCCTCAACGTGCTGGTCGCTGATGATGTCGTCTCGCGTGCTTGCGATATACATCAAGTCGGGCTGTATCACCGTATCTTCTGCAAGCCGAACATCCATTGGAGCCGCAACGACGGTGCCGCTTTCGTGGGCCTCGACATAACGAAACAGAGCGGAAGCGAGCCGCAGCGATACCTGCTGATGCTGAAATGACGGAGATGGGGCCATGATGAGCGCTCCTTCGATCAGTTCGTAGGGGGCACCTTCGGGCAGTTCGGCATAATCGGCATGTGTATAGCGCTCCTTTTCGGGGATCGGAATCCTTTCTGACTGTAAGCCCTGGATTGCCTGCATGTCAAATCCTGGTTCTATGTTAGGATGCAGCGTCGGCTTGTTGCCCCTGCTGGATGTGAGTAATTTTCCATCATCCGATGGCCCATCTCTCTTTCATCAAGATGAGAAGAGCGGTCCAACCTCCAACTCAAACTCCGGCACTACCGTAGACGAAACCATTCCCGTTTCGACCACACGGGCCTGCTGTACAAATCCAGACTCGGTGTTGGCGTGCACTTCAACGGACTGCGTGCTGGGGTCGAGCGTCCAATACTCGCGTACGCCGTGTTGCTCATACAGCCGCTTCTTGACGCCCACATCGCGGTGGGCCGTGGATGGCGAAAAGATCTCCACCACAAGATCGAGCGCGCCCGCAACGTGCTGGTCGCTGATGATGTCGTCGCGCGTGCTTGCGATGTATATCAGATCGGGCTGTACGATGGTATCGTCGGTGAGGAATACATCCAAAGACGCAAAGAACAGTTCACCGGATACGCTCTGGTCTTGGGTATCAAGGTGCTGCTGTATCGACCATGCCAGACGCCGGAGCACGCGTTGATGTTCAGCAGATGGCGAGGGGGCCATGACGAGGGTTCCTTTGATCAGTTCGTAGGGCGCGCCTTCGGGCAACTCGGCGTAGTCGGCGTACGTGTAGCGCTCCTTTTCGGGAATCGGGAGTGCGGCTATGTCGGGTGGTGCAGCAGGATCCATAACGACAATCCGATACGGTTCAACGGGGTACGTCAACGGGTACGCAGGGCCGGATGCCACACTATGCACCCGGCCCCACTGGTTGTTGATACAGACGACCCGCGTTCGGGTGCCCCCACGTGCTACACCGCCGTCTGCGAACCGGTATCCACCACGGTTTCACCTTGAAAGAGCGATTGCCGTGCAAAATCTTTGGCAAGCATGTACCCGTCGTAGTGTGCACGGCGCGCAATATGATCGATCCCCTGAGCCGTAAAGTACTCAACGACCGCGATCGGTCGGCGCCCTTCGCCCTGAACCGCCCACTGCGCATGATTGATTAGCAATGCCGCTTCAAGCGCATGGGCGATGGTATAGGCAAACCGCCGAGCGCCTGCTTCTAGCGCAGCCTCCCCTCGGTTTTCGAGGGTGTCGGCAAGCCACTGCACAGCTGACTTAAAGGCATCCTGGGCGATCTCCATCGCATGCACCAAGGCGGGCGTTTCTATGCCTTCAGCACACCGCTTGATTTCGTTGTGAACCGCCTCCAGTCGTCCATCGCGGCGAAGCGAGCGCAAGGCGATTAGCGACATCACGTTGGTGGTGCCTTCCCACACCGGCAGCGCATACATGTCGCGGATGAGTTGTGGGATGCCGGTTTCTTCGATGAACCCGGACCCCCCGAAGGCTTCTAAGAACTCGCCCCCCGAGTCGACCGCCTGGCGGGCGGTAATAAGTTTGGCCAGCGGCGAGATGGCACGGAGCAGATGGTGTTCTTGGTGCGAGATTTGATCATTCTCCTCTTTGCCAACAAGCTCGGCAAAGCGAAAGGTAAGATGGAAGGCCCCCTCGAACGTCGCCTGCACATCGGCCAGGGTGTCGTAGTGGAGCGGCTTTTCGATGATGGGTGTACCAAATGCCTCGCGCTTGCGGGCATAGTCGCGTGCCAGCGCCAGTCCACGCCGCATGGAGCTTACCGCAATGAGTGCATTCCAGAGGCGCGCCCGGTCTACCATGGGCGTAAGATGACGCGTCCCGTGCTGCAGTTCGGTAATCGGGTACGCCACGGCTCCGTCTAGCGAAACCTCCGACACCGGCAGCTTTTTCGCGCCCATACTCTCCTTGAGTCGGTTTACCTTGATGCCGTCCTCCGGCGAATCCTGATGATTGTCTCGAATGGGCAAGTAAAACAGCGAAAGCCCCCTGCGGCCTTTTTTATTCTCGGGGCGGGCCAGCACAATGGCCATGTTGGCTGCAGTAGACGACGTAAACCACTTGTGTCCGTATAACCGCCATTCGCCGTTTTCATAGCGGGCTTCGGTATCCACTTTGCTGAGGTCCGTTCCGCCGGCTTGTTCGGTACGCCACTGCCCACTGGTCCAGAACGTTTCGGGGTCGCGGCTCATCAGGTGAGGCATGACCTCGTCAATGAGCGGCTGATTCTCGGAGCGCAACACGGTCGCAATGGAGCCGTCAGTAGTGGCCAAAAGAAACCCCATCATATCCGATGCGGGCAAAAGCAGGTATCCGAGCGCACTTTGGTGAACGCGGCTGAGGGGACCGTGCTCGCCCTCGTATGCGGTGGATACCACTCCATACTCGGCCACCATAGGAAGCACGCGCTCCCACACCTCGGTCAGTTCGATTTTGTCGACCCGGTCGCCTGTGGGGTCCCATTGCGTAAGTCGAGGCGTATTCGGACGATCTTGCAGCTGAAGGTCGTACAGGTCGCCGCCTACGTGCGCGCCCAGTTCTTCGAGTTGCGGCTTGATGGCAGCATACATATCGGCATCGCACACGCGTTGCAAGTAGCTCCGCAGCACGCGGTCGGTATCAAATTGGTTGCCTAAGTCGGCCAGCTTACGAGACATATACAGAACACAGATCAATAGAGACAATAACGGGTGCTACGCCCTCTGTATATGCAAAAGTCCAGCCACTGGTCAAACGCTTTGTGGGGGCATCTCCCACCCGTTTTGTGGGGGACACCGATCTTTCTTGTAAATACAAATACGGGGGGAGGCGAAGCCCTGCCCCGGAATCAGTAGCCGTGGCGAGGCGCCCCCGCACTCTAAGTTTCGTCACGCGTCCGTTTCGGGTAGGCATCGAACAGCCCTTGGAGGCGGCATAGCACAGACATGTTTGGCGTAGTTCAATGACCACCGCCCGGGATATCCGCTCTGCTCCTGATCCCGGGCTATAGAACGGTGCGATGTGAGTAAAGTCTATAAGCCGGGGATCGCTTGCATCCCCGGCGATCAGGGGCACGTCGCTAAACACGTACATGCTCTGTGTCGTCACGAGATCATATCGCGCCGCAAGTCATCCTGACGCCACCAGACGGAAGAATCTCAACGCCATTCCTATGGACTCGACACATCCAGTGCGCGTAGGGTGTACCTTGCGGACAGTGAGCAGCAAAGCCCCCGGCCACATAGCGCTGAGATGCTTCACTTCGTTCAGCATGACGTTTATAGAACGGCCCCACGGTACTCTGTATCTGTTTAGTGGGTTCAATGGCCGTCCGGGATATACGCTTCGCTCCTAATCCCGGGCTGAGGAAAGAAA
Source organism: Natronotalea proteinilytica (assembly GCF_055379935.1). Lineage (NCBI taxonomy): Bacteria > Pseudomonadati > Rhodothermota > Rhodothermia > Rhodothermales > Salisaetaceae > Natronotalea > Natronotalea proteinilytica. The sequence continues at coordinate 2,017,817 of NZ_AP043947.1, forward strand.
GGACGTGATTAAAACCCACATAGCTGGGGACCGCTCGCGTCCCCAGCGTTCTGGTGGGACGTCGAGCTTGAGACGATCCTTCCACCCTGACTTTCAGGTGTGATAGAGTACTATGACTCATCTGCGACCAGCCCACCCGCAGCCGCTACTGTGCGGGCTCGGGCGCAATACCGGGCGGAAGAAGCACCAGGGGATGCGGCTGGTGTTCTACCATAAGCCGGATAAACGCCTCCATGGGCGCTTCGTCGGTGTACGGAGCCTCGGTGCGATCCAGCAGCGCGGCGATGGGCGCAGGCACCAGTTGCTCAAATCGGAAGAACCCGCTGATGGCATTCACCTCGCGTACGTTCATCCAACGGGAATCAAGATTCGCCGCCGTGCGTGCCGCCTCAATGGCCGCGGCGAGCCCCCCGATGTTATCAACGAGGGCCTGTTCCTGGGCATCGGTGCCCGTCCACACGCGGCCTTCGGCGATTTCGCGTACCCCATCGGTATCGAGCGAACGCCCCTCCGCGACTTTCTCGACAAAGCGGTCATACAGATGGGTGATTTGTTCTTCGATGCGTTCGCGTTCGTCATCGCGCAGATTGCGGGCGGGAAGTTCGGCGCCCAGCAGAGGGATCTGATACCCACGCATCGCATCCGCCCGGTCGCCGCGCTGCACTACATCGTAGTCGAAACCAAGGTGTTCGCTGAAACCATCGTCGTAGATCCACCCGGCCACTACGCCAATGGAGCCGGTTAGCGTGGTGGGGGCGGCCCACACGTCGTCTCCATACATGGAAACCCAGTAGCCGCCCGAGGCTGCCACCTGTCCCTGACTGATGATGACCGGCATGTCCTGGGCGGCATCACGCAGCGCCTCGGCGACGAGATCTGCTGCCAGCGGATCGCCCCCCGGCGAATCCACCCGAAAGACGATTGCCTCCACGTTGCCCCGGCGGGCGGTCTGCCGGATGGTTTGCTCCAGCCGTCGCGCGTTCATCCCCGTGTCCATTGACGTGCTTCCAATGCCGTAAACCACCGCAATGGAAGGTGGGGTGCTCCAGGTGCGTGTGGCAGTCTGCGTATCATTCAGATCGTCCACAGCCAGATTTGATGTGCGGATGCCAGTGTGTTCTTCCAACAGATCCGGCAAATTGCTCCATCGTCCGGTAGCATCTACCAGTCCGGATTCGATGGCCTTATCGGCAAAGAGTATCGTTTGGGTATTAACGACGGCATCGAACGCCTCGGCGTCAAGGCTACGGGCAGTGCCTACGTCGGTGCGCACCGTTTCGTAGAAGGCATCAACGTACGCGCTGCGCTGCTCGCGTTCGGCATCGGAGAAGTCGGTGCGGTCGAGCGCCTCTAGCGCGGACTTGTGCGAGAACAGTCGCCAGTCATCGACTGCAATGCCGAGCTTATCGAGCGTACCAGCCAGGAAGGTTTGGCTAGAGGCGTAGCCATCGAGCATGAGCGTGCCTTCGGGATCCATAATGACATAGTCGGCCACGCTGGCTACATGATACGTGTTCATACCGGCATAGTCGATGTAGACGAGCACCTCGGTTCCCGCCGCTTGGGCGTCTTGCAGTGCCGTGCGCAGTTCCCACGCCAGCGCGGGTTGGATCTGCAGGCCCGACAGGTTAAGCGCCAGAGTATGCACCCGATCCGACGCTGCGGCGCGTTCGATGGTGCTCAGCACCTCGTAGAGCCGCCCTACGCCGTCTTGCGTCCAGGCTTCGATCTGTGTTTGCTGATACCGCACCGGTCCGCGCAGTTCCATCGCCACGTGGTTGCGCTTGCGCTGCACGGCATCGCTGAAGGCGTTGGGCACATAGTCGCCCAGGCGCAGTCCGTACGTGCTGGAGGCGTACTCGGAGTTCGCATCGAAGCGCGCTTGACTGCTTGCGCCGGTGCGTCCGAGGTTCAAACGCAGGCCCAGGCTAAACGCATCGTTTTCGAAGTAGCGTCCCACCACATCCAATCCGCGCACCACTTCGGCAGAGGCCCCTACGCTCCACGGGGCATTCTGCAGTGCATCGCCCTCGAACACGGCCGCATCCGCAAACATGGTGAACCGCGAGGAGCCCAGCGGACGCACACCGAGTTCGGCCACCACCTCGCGATCGCTGGTTTGGAGCCCAATGTTGTACGTAAGCCCAACCGAAAGGTAGCGACTGGGCCGCGAAATGAATCCAGTCGTCAGACGGTTGACGCGACCCAGCGCGCGGGCATCGCCCGCAAACCCTTGAAACGCCATGCCGAGTGCAAAACGACGATCGCCGCCGGCCAGTCCGACATGGTACCCGGTGGCTTGGAGTCCGCCATTGCGGATGCGCGAGAGCGACCCGCTAAGGCCACCAAGCGACGTAAAGGCCCCCCAGTTTTGCACCGTGCCGTGGTCGCGTCCGTCGGTTGCCCACAGCACCTGCAAGCTGTTGCCCTCCACCGCGGGCAAGGCCGGATGGGCGTATCCGCCTAACCCTTGACCAAAGGCTGCCGGGGGCCCTGCAAGGAAATCGTAATGGGTGTAATAGGGCGCCATTGACTGAGCCTGGGCTGAGGTAGCCATGCCCCAGGTTGCACCGATAATCAAAAGAAACGAGACAAAGCGAGGCATACGTCTATAACAGCAGTTGAGTAAATCCTGTGTACCCCCAAGGATACGCCGCCCAAGCGGATATAGTCAACTACCCACCACGCATATCCCCATGCGATGCCCGCTTGCACCATCTGCGTCTGTAACGCCTGCGATCTCTACCTCACCCAACAAGATGACGTCGTTTTTTGTACTTTAGGATACACGCATGATTTATCAACGCGCTCTATTTTTTGCTTTCGTACTTTCGCTGGGGATATCCCTTGCAGCCTGCGATCCAGAAGATGCTGAAAACGATGATGCCCGTGCAGAGGGGGATGTGCATATCCCCGATGCCCCCGAAGCCCTACAAGCCGCTTGGAAGGCCCATGGCGGACTCGATACCTGGCGCGCCCAGCGAAGCGCGCGCTACACCTTTGAGCGCACGGTGGGCGACACCTCGACTCAAGACGAGCAATTCATTGACTTGCACGACCGACGCGTACGCATTACCGGCGATGATTTTGTCCTGGGATTTGATGGTGCCGAGGCCTGGGTTGCGCCCGATCTGGATGCCTTTCCGTACGATAGCGATCCGCGCTTTTACACCAGCACCTATTTTTACTTTTGGGCCATGCCCTTCCTGCTGGCCGACCCCGGTGTGATTGCCACCGATGCAGGCACCACCACGCTTAATGGCACGACGTACAACGTCACTGAAATCCGCTATGAAGACGGCGTGGGCGACTCGCCCGATGACGTGTATATCGCATACACCGATGCCGAGACGCACGAACTGGATGTACTGCGTTTCTCGGTAACGTACGGGGGGCGGGAATCGGAGCCGGATATGGCGCTTGTGTTTGATGAATGGACGACCATCAACGGATTGAAACTACCGGTTGAGAGCCACTATCGTACGTGGGAGGCGGGGGCGCTGGGCGACCCGGCGGGTCCGGTGTTGCAGTACCACGACATTGAACTTGGCACCGAGCCGCCGGCCTTTGACTTGTTCGAGCGTCCTCAGGACGCCGAGATTGCGCCGGCACCCGATGATGCATAGCCCGTAGTCACCACGTTCACTGAACGCTGCACCCCGTCAAAATGGCAGGAGGGGTGGGCTTGACAATGCCATGGCTGTATTGTATGCTATAGCCGATACAGTCCTCGTGTCATACTGACGCAGGGATGACTCCGCCCACGCGGAGATAGACCTCTTTGGGGTCTGTTCAGTTAAATGATGCGGTGGATGACTCCGCCCACGCGGAGATAGACCGTGGGCTGATCGGCACGGCTATCCGGCAAAAGTGATGACTCCGCCCACGCGGAGATAGACCCGGCAAAGACCGCCCGAGTGCGCCTGTGCCATCGATGACTCCGCCCACGCGGAGATAGACCTCGTGCCGGCCGCGTCAGCCGCTGCGCGATCAAGATGACTCCGCCCACGCGGAGATAGACCCTTATCAATTCTTCACACAAGTCTGACGTTAGGGATGACTCCGCCCACGCGGAGATAGACCCACACGCGTTATAGTAGATGTAATCTTTTTGGAGATGACTCCGCCCACGCGGAGATAGACCTCATCAAGAAGATATACCACAATATCTAAAAGGGATGACTCCGCCCACGCGGAGATAGACCTTTGGGCGCGATTTTCTTTGACGACCCAGAAAAGATGACTCCGCCCACGCGGAGATAGACCCAAGCCTCAAGGGTACCGCGACTTATTTTAGTGGATGACTCCGCCCACGCGGAGATAGACCCCGTTTCATGACCATCAGCAAGGCCCGCCGCGTGATGACTCCGCCCACGCGGAGATAGACCGTTATGATTACCAAAAAAGACTATTCCGACGCAGATGACTCCGCCCACGCGGAGATAGACCCTGCTCGACAGCCTCGTAGGGCGTCGGGTAGTCGATGACTCCGCCCACGCGGAGATAGACCCGTGCCATGCGCATCCTCCTGGCCGACAATCGCGATGACTCCGCCCACGCGGAGATAGACCTCTCGATTGTGGCACTCGCGTCATCGTCTGCGCGATGACTCCGCCCACGCGGAGATAGACCCTGCGTCTGTGCCCCGAGTGGCGGCCTTTACGAGATGACTCCGCCCACGCGGAGATAGACCTCGAAGCCGGGCAGGCGGTCACGATCACATGGGGATGACTCCGCCCACGCGGAGATAGACCCTGACCATGGCTTATACCGACGCCACGCACAGCGATGACTCCGCCCACGCGGAGATAGACCCAAGATAAAAGAGCGCACCGTCACCCGCAACGGGATGACTCCGCCCACGCGGAGATAGACCCTTGGGGATACGCACCTGTCGTATCGTCAGATTGATGACTCCGCCCACGCGGAGATAGACCTCGTTGAAGCCATCAACTAACCACGAGAGCCATGATGACTCCGCCCACGCGGAGATAGACCCAGGCGTTCGGTAAGTGGCTGTAGTGGTAGGCTGATGACTCCGCCCACGCGGAGATAGACCCTCTGGATCTGGGCTTTGAGGTCGAGGGCGCGGGATGACTCCGCCCACGCGGAGATAGACCTTAGCGCTGGGTGCACAAGCAAAGCGACGCTCCGATGACTCCGCCCACGCGGAGATAGACCGCGAGCTGGATCGCATTGCGGTGGAACGCGACGGATGACTCCGCCCACGCGGAGATAGACCTGCTTAACATGACTAAAATGGAGCATTTGTGTCGATGACTCCGCCCACGCGGAGATAGACCCAAGGTTGCCTCTAATCATCAGGAAGATATACCGATGACTCCGCCCACGCGGAGATAGACCTCGGGTGAGCTCCTGGGCACCGCATCTCCCAAAGATGACTCCGCCCACGCGGAGATAGACCCCCATGGCCATGATGATGCCGACGATGATGTGTGATGACTCCGCCCACGCGGAGATAGACCCCCCCGATGCTGTCGGAGCGCTCACCGATCCGTGATGACTCCGCCCACGCGGAGATAGACCTCTGTGCTTCGCCATTGGCCCCGACAAGGTGTGGATGACTCCGCCCACGCGGAGATAGACCTCTACGATCACAAGCGGTACCTCAGCCTGTGCCGATGACTCCGCCCACGCGGAGATAGACCCAGGCCCATATGGGCACGCGATGTACAGACCACGATGACTCCGCCCACGCGGAGATAGACCCTTCAGCACGCGCTTGTCAACGCCCTGCCGCTTGATGACTCCGCCCACGCGGAGATAGACCGTTGCCAGACACACAGCGCAAGATCCTTGATGAGATGACTCCGCCCACGCGGAGATAGACCTTGGGCAATCTAATGATGAACCCGGAGAACCTGGATGACTCCGCCCACGCGGAGATAGACCCTCCACTAGAGATAACCGATCCGGTCGAAAGGCGATGACTCCGCCCACGCGGAGATAGACCTTTTTATAGTTAGGCGTGTCGCAAGCCGAATACGATGACTCCGCCCACGCGGAGATAGACCCAAAAATCGCTTTGACCCAGGACAGGATGCGCGGATGACTCCGCCCACGCGGAGATAGACCTCGGATGCGCGCATCACACCCGAACGGGCAAGCGATGACTCCGCCCACGCGGAGATAGACCTCTCCTACCGACTTACTTGTTTTTAATTTCTTAGATGACTCCGCCCACGCGGAGATAGACCTATATTCCCCCCTTTTGTTGGGGGGATGTGCGCGATGACTCCGCCCACGCGGAGATAGACCCGTGCCGGAAATCTCCCACCGTCCCACTTGTTTGATGACTCCGCCCACGCGGAGATAGACCCCCTTCCGGCTTCCCCGACAAGGAGGCCATTGAGATGACTCCGCCCACGCGGAGATAGACCTTGGGCGGTCTAATGATGAACCCGGCGAACATGGATGACTCCGCCCACGCGGAGATAGACCTCCCGCCCGGATCTAGTGGGCTACGGGGGCTGCGATGACTCCGCCCACGCGGAGATAGACCTTTCTATGACGGAGGGTGGCGCACATAGGGGAAGATGACTCCGCCCACGCGGAGATAGACCTTTGGAGAAAAAAGAATGGCAAGAAATTGTCTAGATGACTCCGCCCACGCGGAGATAGACCCGCGATCAAGGGCCCGGGGCTTCTTGAAAGGAAGACATGCGTTAACAGGGGGCCGCCATAAAAAAACGCAGAGCGTCCACGGCTTCGTCGCGACGCGGAGCATCGCGACGAGAAATGGGGGTGTTAAAGCGTTAACCTCTTTCTCCAAAGGCATTCTTCTCCGCGGTTTTATCGGTTGTCATGCTGAACGCAGTGAAGCATCTCAACAGGAGCGAAACGAATATCCCGGGCGGTTATCGAACCATACCAAACAGGTACGTGCTGGAACGCTCCCCAACGCTCAAGATGCCAACGGTTGGAAGAGCTACCTCCCTCCTCTCGACCCACCAGCGTATAACCTACGCCCCTTCGAAGGCTCACGAGGACGAGATCTTATCGGACGCAGGTTGCTCTCCCTTTCGCATCAGACATTGAAGCGCAGGCGGCAGATGTAGGGCCAAGCGGTGACGAGCTGGCCGAGTCGCGTTGCGCACACGCGTCGTGAGCTGCGTGACGGCGAAGCGCGTCTGCGAGGCGATGCGCTCGGCGGGCGTACACCACCCACTCTCCCAAAAGAACCGAAACCACTCCGCCGATGCCGGATGCGTGCCGTCCATCACCCACGGCTTACGCGACCCGGTAAAGTGGAGCACGTCGTAGTTAGAGAGCAACTCCGATCGGGTGGCCCGTAGCACCCGCTTGAACGCACAGTCCGGCCACGCCCGACTCTCTTTGTCCCACCGCTTAAACCGACAATCGTGCTGCACATTCCACGTTGCCGGTAGCGCCTCCCAATCGTCCGCCAGAACAGCGTTTAGCCCTTCCTGGTCATTGTGGCATAAACGGCCTGCAAAGCGTCCCAGGTGCTCCATCGCCCGGCTATGCACATCTGTCGAACGCCACCGCTGCAAGTTAAGTAGCATCACCCCACTGTTAAAGTAGGGGGCAAACGGATCGATCCCAACCTCCTCGTAATAGGAAAGTCCGTTTGGTGAGGAAACGAACGGAATCCAGTAATCGCGTACCGCGCAGAGCGACGTCGTGGCCAGCGACCACTGCCAGAGCCTCACTAAATCGCCTCTCACAAGAACATCGCTATCCAGGTAGATCGCCTTTCTGCAATCGCCCGGAAGAAGGTCTGGGATCCACAATCGCAAAAGGGCCCCCTTACTGAAGCCGGGATGGAGTTTTACCAGAGGCAACCGGCAAAGCTCATCCGCTGGAACAGACCTCCAGTGCACGCGCGACGGCACAGGATGCATCGACACCACCTGCTCGATCCGTTCCTTGTTGTGCGGCTGGATGCCCCCATCAATGAGATAAAGATGGACGCCCCACCCAGGACGAAGGTGCTGCAGTGCTGAAAAGATCGCTACAGCCATCGGACGGGCATATGCATCGTCGGCGGCCAACACCAACGCAATAGAAGTGCGTGTTTCATTCATCTGTATAAGGCGCCAAGACGCGAGTAAGTGGGGCTGGTACTCTGCGCGCAACCCAATGCCGGATGGGGCGTGTGGCGTTCTTGATCGTGCCAACGGATTGCCGTTGGTATACGGTGGGTATTGAACGGGCGCGCTCACGCAACGTCATCCAACGACTGCGCCATGCATACCGAAACCATCGAAGCGCTTCTGGATGGTGATCGGTCTTCCAGGGCTTTTCGGGACCGGCAAAGTGCAGGATGTGGGGATACGAAAGCAACGTGCTGTATCGCGCTCGCATCTCGGTTCGAAAGTCAGACAACGGCCATTGCGCAGCTTCACGGATCCACCGCTTCGTTCCAATTTTATGGTGCACGTTCCATGATGGCGGAAGCGCCTTCCAATCATGCATCAAGACGGCATTGAGCACCCCTTGATCGGCTAAATTGATAGCGTGGGTATGTCGCCTGATATAGGCACGCGCCCGCTCGTTGACGTGGGCTGCTCTCCACTTTTCAAGATTACATACCATCACCCCCGAATTGAAGTACGGATGGGTGTCCGACGCGTCGATCACGGTGTGATTGTGAATGCCTGCATGCGATGATATATGGGGAATCCACTGGTCCTGGGCGGCAAGCAAAGCAGCGGAATGCAGCTCCCGATTCCATAGATCAGATAGACTGCCCTCAACGACCAAGTCGCTGTCTAAGTACAACGCTTTGTTGACGGATGCAGGTACGATGGTTTCCATCCAAAGTGGCACATATGCATTGCTATTCAGCCAGGACTCGGAAGGAGCTATCGCATCTAACCCGCTGGTATCGACGAACCGCCAATGGAGCGTGACGCGGTCGGCATACGCCGCAAGCACATGCTCCACCCGGTTTCTATGCGCCTGTGAAATGCCTCGGTCAACAAGGTACAGTTCAACCGTGTACCCTGGTGCTAGATTGTGCAGGACTGAAGTGATCGTTACGGCCGTCGGACGCACATAGGTATCGTCGGAGCACATAACGACGACAATAGGTGTGCGATGTTCGTTTCGGCCTCCATTCGTTTGGGCCATCGGATGCGGCGTATGATTGACAAGCTGTAGAACCGTTGTCTGGAAGCACGTTCAGGCTCCAGCAACCGGTCAAAGCATACACGTCTGCATCCACCTGCAACACGGGCATTCGGAGCACCGCCCTCCTACGGTTTGGAGACAACCGGTGTAACTCGGTCCTACCGCCAAGACGGAGCTCAGCGCCCGCCGTCATCCCATCTGACACTGCGCACAAGAAACCACCCCTCCCCCCAATCATTAACCGGCGGCACTGATTTCCCGTTACCGCAGCGCATCTTCGAGAGCGGTCGCAGCGTTGGTGGTGGCATCGCGATACTTAACGATAACTGGCGTGTAGAGCGACAAGCCATGCTCAGCGCCAAAGTCGGAGGATACGGGCCGTGAGCCCGATACCACAACAGCGTTGGCGGGCACCTCCAACGTACCGTTTTCATCGGCGGTGATGACGCGTTCGTGTACCGTGTCGTACAACCGGGTGGAGCTGGTGAGTTGCACGCCCGAGGCAATGACAGCCCCTTCTCGTACAATGCAGCCCTCATACACGCCAGCTTGTCCGCCAACAAACACATCGTCTTCTACAATGACAGGCGTGGCGTTAACCGGCTCCAGTACGCCGCCAATCTGCGCAGCCGCCGACAGGTGCACGCGCTGTCCGATTTGCGCACAGCTGCCGACAAGCGCATGCGAATCGACCATGGTGTCGGTATCTACGTAGGCCCCCACGTTAATATACATGGGCGGCATGCACACCACGCCCGGCGCCTGGTAGCTGCCCGTTCGGATAGACGAACCGCCGGGCACCACGCGTACACCGTCGCCTTTTTGCACGGGCTTTACGGGATACGTATGCTTATCGAAAAACGGAAAGCCCTCGGTGGAATAGTCCACAATGCGGCCAATGCGAAACCCAAGCAGGATGCCCTCCTTCACCCAGGCGTGGGCCGTCCAGGTGCCCGCATCATCGCGCGAGGCAGCACGTACGGTGCCAGCGTTTAGCGCGCGCAGCAGATTGGCCACGGCATCGCCCGCAGGACCAGCATCGGGATCGTCTTGCGCGGCCAGGGTGGTGAGGCGATCGCGAAGGGCATCAACATCAATCATAGCAAAAAGGGGAGGTTGTCAAAAGAAAACTACATGCTAAAATGCATGGCCAGCGGTCCATTGTAAAGCGCGTGCTGTGAAATTGGCGTCGTATCGACAGGATCAGCCATGCGCTGGATCCTTGCTACCAACGCGGCGGTACGTTGCTTCGCAATCATTTGCCTTGACTATCAACATCCACCGACTTTTTATGTACCGTACTGTTTGCCGTAGCGTTGCCGCACTTGCACTGCTCGCCATGTTTGCGATTCCGGGCTGCCAATGCTCTGACAAGCCCGACATTGGTCCGGTTGAAGACGAAGAAGCACAGGTCATCGAACCGGCCTCAGAGGCCACGGTGGCCCCGCTATTTGTATAGCACCAGAGCGCCCCGCTTGCAAGATGGCTCGCCTCCTCCAACGTGCTGGCGAGGAACGCGTACCCCCACACGCCTCATAGGGCCATCCAGCATCTGCAGCCGGATTCTTCTGAACGTGTTCTGTTGCCCCGCCCATGGCTATCCCCGACGAGAAACTGGACGCCATCCGTTCGGCCACTGACATTGTGGACGTGGTGAGCGACTACGTGCGTCTAAAACGCGCTGGGAAAAGCTATAAGGGCCTGTGCCCGTTTCACGACGAGGACACGCCCTCTTTTCACGTGGATCCGGAAAACAACTTGTTTCACTGCTTTGGCTGCAAAGAGGGCGGCGATGTGTTCTCGTTTGTACAGAAGATGGAAGGCATCGGCTTTTTAGAGAGCGCTCGCTATCTGGCCGACCGATCGGGCATTTCGCTGCCCCAATCGGCAGCCGAAGAGCAAGCCGCCTCGCACCGCGAATCTATCTACCAGGCGCTGCGCATGGCCGCCCGGTTTTTCTATCGACAGCGCACGCAGTCCGATGAGGGCGCCCCCGCTCGACGCTATCTCTCTGAGCGGAGCTTCTCCGCTGAAACCCTTAAAACGTTTGGCGTTGGGTACGCCCCCGATGCCTGGGATGCCCTGCTCACGCATGGTCGCAACGAACACGTAGACGCCGAGGTGATGCACAAGGCGGGTCTTATCATCCCGCGGGCCCAAAGCGATGGCTATTACGACCGCTACCGGCACCGGGTGATCTTTCCGCTGTTCTCCCACATTGGTAAGGTGGTGGGCTTTGCCGGACGCATTCTGGATACGGAGGCCGATCAGCCCAAGTACATCAACTCGCCGGATACGCCGGTGTACAATAAAAGCAAGGTGCTCTACGGACTGCATCAGGGCAAGCAAGCCATTCGCCGCGAGAAGGAGGTGTGGGTGGTGGAAGGCTATACCGATGTCATGGCGCTGCATCAGGTTGGCATTCAGCATGCGGTGGCCACCTGTGGTACCGCGCTCACCCGCGAGCACGTACAGCTGCTAGAGCGATATGCCGACCGCATCATCTTGCTGTTCGATGGCGACGAGGCCGGCGGACGCGCGGCCCGCGACGGGCTGCAGCAGGTGCTGGCCGAGGGCTTGGGCGCCTATGCCGTAACGCTTCCTGCCGGACACGACCCCGACAGCTACATTCAGCAAAACGGCGTGGACGCCTTGCATGCGCACGTCGAAAACACGCGGAGCGACCTCCCACAGTTTGTGGTCGAGCAAGCCCACGACGCCGGACGCATGGATACCCCCGAAAACCGCGTGGCAGTGCAGCGCGATCTGCTGCGCTCGCTAACGCGTATCCCCGACGATAACCTGCGCCGTGAGTACGTGCGCCGGGCCTCCGACGTGCTTGACGTGCCGCACAGCGATCTGTTTACCGAACTCAATAAGATGGAGCAAGCCAAAGCCTCGTCTGCCCGGCGCCGAGCCCCACGCCCGCCCCCCCCACGCCCGCAAGCACCACCGCCCGAAGACGCCCCTCATGCTGAGCAGGAATCGGAGGCAGACGAAGACGCCCCACCCGCCCGCATCTTGCCCGAAGAGCGGCTCCTGCTGCGCCTGATGCTTGAAGAGGGCACCCCGATGATCCGATACGTGCTCAATCATATGTCGCTGGAAGAGTTTACCGAAGGCCCCGCTCGCGACCTGGTGCACTGCCTGATGACCATGTACAAGGCCGGCGATGTGCGAACAGAACGCATCATGCAGGGCGAGGAAGGCGACACCCTACAAAAGCTGGCCGCGGCCGTCCGCATCGACCCGCACAGTCCCTCAGACAACTGGGAGCACCGGCGCAATATTCGCGTGCCTCGGTTCAACGAACAGCCGTATGAGTCCGCTGCCAGTGCCATGACGTTCTTAAAGCTCGACCGCGTTAAAGAGGCCATGCACGCAGCCCGCCAGCAGTTGCACCGAGCCGACCGGACCGGCGATGAGGAGGCGCTTTCGGCCACGCAAAAAAAGATCATGCAACTGCAAGACCTTAAAAAACACATACAGCAGCGGGCGTACTTGAGTGAGGCTCCGGCGCGATAGGCGCGATAAGCAGAAAACCGGCCTGTTTGCCTGCGTGACGGCACGTATCGCCTTGTCATAGCGAGGAGGGAGCCTGCAACCAACGCGGCGCTGTGAGCGCTAGCGAACGAGTACTCCTGGAGCGCGACCTCATGCCGTTGCTTAGCCAGCTGTATCCGGCCTGATACCATGAGATTGCGTCGCTGCGCTCGCAATGACAAGGGGGCGGGTTTTTCTCTCGATACGTTGGGGGCACATGCGTTACCCAAAGATTAATCTGTGACAGAGCAATAAGTGACCTCGACAATGGTTTTGGGGATTGCCGGTTGGTTTCTCCTCCATCCTACCCTTCCTCCCCGAGGAAGAAGGAACCGTGGAAGGCGTTCATCACGCCCCCCTCAGAGGAGCTATGGTGTATACACAACGCAACCGGAGGGGAACTCCCGCTTGCGTCCTCGTCGCGATGCTCTGCGTCGCGACGGACGAATGGACGCTCTGCGTCCAACGTACCCCCCGAGGTAAAGAAACCAGGTGGTGGATTGGGAATGCTGGAGCGTCCCGGCAAGCGGGGCGACGCAGAGGGGCCGTAAGGTCATGCCTGTTGTGCATCGCCACGAGAGGATAGATGTATTGTTATTATCATCGGGCAGGCTGTCACTCCCTCTTGAACTCCAATATTGACACGTGACTTCACTTACAGCCCGCCCCGTCCTGTTCTTTACTCCACTTGGCCCGCCCCGCTATGCCTGCATCGTCTGACACCTTCTCCGCTTCGCACGCCCTGGCGCCCCAGCCGGTGCCCGATGATCCGCCGCTTGACCACTCCAGCCTGTATTTGAATCGTGAACTGAGCTGGATCGACTTCAACTGGCGCGTGCTCGACCTAGCCCGCGATGCACGCACGCCGCTGATGGAGCGCATCCGGTTTGTGAGTATGGCGGCCTCCAACCTCGATGGATTTGTGCGTAAACGGGTGGGGGGCCTAAAACGACAGGTAGACGACAACCGCCTCGATGTTGGCCCCGATGGCCGCACCCCCGAGGAACAGCTTGCGCTCATCATCAAAGCGGTGGAGACACAGCACGAAGCCCTCCACAGCACGTGGACCGACACCGTAGCGCCCGCCGCCGCTGATACCATCGGACTCCGCATTCGCAACTGGGAATCGCTTGCCCCCGCCGAGCAAGACCGCCTCACCACCTACATGCACACGCATGTAAAACCAATCCTTACGCCCTTAGCGGTGGATCCGGGGCGCCCGTTTCCCTTCATCTCCAACATGAGCCTGTCGCTGGCCGTGGTGCTTACCCACCCGAAAAAGGGCACCGAGCACTTCGCCCGGGTGAAGGTACCCAAGACCCGTGCACGCTGGATTCCGCTGAATGCGCCGCTGGAGTTTATACCGATTGAAACGCTCGTGGCTGCGCACATCGACATGCTTTTTCCAGGGATGCAGGTGGAGGGCGTGTACCCGTTTCGTGTCACGCGTAATGCCGAGGTACCTCGCGACGACACTGATACCGACGACCTGCTGGATGCGATTTCAGAACGCCTGCGTGAGCGACGGTTCGCCCCCATTGTCCGGCTGGAGGTGGACGGCACAATGCCTACCGGCGTGCAGGCGTTTCTTCAGCGCAAACTGCGCGTGCCCGACCAGGATGTCTTTGTAACGCCCTCTCCACTAGACCTGACCGACGTGGACGCGCTCGCCGACCTGCATGTACCCGATGCCCGTTTTGAGCGCAGCCTGCGCTTTCCGAGTTGGCGCCCTGTGGCCCCCTCCGCACTCCCATTGCGTCCATCATCAGACACCACCACGCTGTTTGAAACCCTTCGATCGGGCGATGTCCTGTTGCATCACCCGTACCACTCATTTCGCGATAGCGTACAACGCTTTATCGAAACCGCGGCGCAGGACCCAAAGGTACTCGCCATAAAAATGACATTGTACCGCACCTCCGAAGACTCTCCCATTGTCAAGGCGCTCATCAACGCCGCCGAGCAGGGCACGCAGGTAGCGGTGCTCATTGAAGTAAAAGCACGCTTCGATGAAGAGAAAAACATTGCCTGGGGCCGCAAACTGGAGGATGCCGGAGTGCACGTTGCCTATGGCGTAATGGGCCTCAAAACGCACGCGCAGGCCGCTCTGGTAGTGCGGCGCGAAGACAAGGGCCCCCGCACCTATGCCCATATCAGCACGGGCAACTACAATACGCACACCGCCCGCCACTACACCGACTACGGACTCCTTACCGCCGACCCGGATATTGGGCACGATCTCACACAACTGTTTCATTTTCTCACTGGATTTGCGCCCAAGCAGACGTACGATACACTGGTTACCGCCCCGCACGCCATGCGATTGACCTGGCAACGCCATATCGAGGCAGAGATTGAGCAGGCCAATCAGGGAAACGAGGCACGGATCCTTCTGAAAATGAACGAGCTAACGGATGTGCAACTGATCCAGTCGCTGTATCGCGCCTCGCAGGCAGGTGTACAGATCGATCTGATTGTGCGTGGGCAGTGCCGGGTGCGTCCGAGGGTGCCCGGCATTAGCGACCATATTCGCGTCCACAGCATCGTGGATCGTTTTCTGGAGCATGAACGGGTGTTTTGTTTCTGGCACGGGGGGCCTACGGTCTATATTAGCAGTGCCGACTGGCAGAGCAGCCGCCTGGATGAACGCGTAGAGGTGGCTGTGCCTATCACCGATGATACATTGCGCACGCGCATCTTGGATCATCTGGAGGCGGCACTGCAACCCCGCCCCCGCACCTGGGCGCTGCACGCCGACGGGCGCTACGTACCCACCGATGACGGCACCCATACGCAAAGCGTTCAGGAAATGCTCATGCAACGCTACGCCCCCTCAGAAAGTTGATACGTCCCTGCATCCGCCAACTATCTTTTTCGTTTCGATGACCCGACTCATTTCCTTTCTTGGTCTCCTACTCATGGGCCTGCTAACAGCGGGATTACTTGCTGGATGCACCGGCGAGGGCGACCGTGTGCAGTACAGCGATGATCCGTATGCGTATGGCGAACGCATCTATCAGCTAAGGTGCCAAACGTGCCACCAGATGGATGGAAGCGGCATCGCGGGCGCATTTCCACCGCTCACGCCCAACGAATGGGTGCTCGGAGACGAAGGACGCTTCATCCGACTGGTGCTTCATGGCGTACGCGGCGAAATGGAAGTGGACGGCACTACTTACAATGGCGTGATGCCGGGCTTTGGCTACTTGAGCGACGAGGAGGTGGCGGCAGTCATTACGTACGTGCGCCAAAGCTTTGGCAACGACACCACCGCCGTACGCTCCGAACAAGTAGCCGCCGTACGAGCCCACGACGAGGCTCCGCGCGGCGGATGGCACGCCGATGACTTGTGGGAGGCCACGGGCATTCCTACCCTAAACACCACCGATGCCCCCGATGAAACCCCCATCGCGGAGTAACCCCTCAACACGACTAGCTGCTCAAACAAACCCGTCTTGCTATGACCACTGCCTACGCCATCCGCGACATCACACTACACGTTCGCGACACCCAGACCGACGGGCCGCCGTTGCTCATGGGCCCCAGTTATCTGCTCACTCACCGCATGTACGATGCATTTATTGAGGCGCTTCAAGACGACTATCGCTGCATCACGTGGGATTGGCGGGGGCAGGGGGCGTCGGATGTGCCCGACAACGGCTACGGCATCCCCAGCCTGGCTGCCGATGTGATCGCGCTGATGGATCACCTTGAACTGGAGCAGGCCACCTACCTGGGACACTCTATGGGCGGATATGTCGGCTTTCGGCTCCTGCTTGACCACCCGGATCGCATCACACGGGCCATGCTCATGAACACGCAGGCGCAGTCCGAATCGACCCTGCAACGCATGAAGTACAAGGCCATGCTCCAGATGGTAAAAACAACCGGATACGGCCCAGTCGTAGGGCAGGTGGAGCCGATGCTCTTTGGCGAGACGTATCGCACCAATCATCCCGATGCCATGAGCGAGTGGCGCTCCATCATGACGGCCAACGCGCCCAGTGGCACGGTACAGCTGGGCCACGCTATCTTTGGACGCGATAGCGTGCTTGCCGACCTTGGTGCGGTGTCGCAGCCGGTGTTGCTGGTGGCTGGGTCTGAAGATGCCGTCGTGCCCCTTGACAATACGCGCGCCACCCACGACGCCCTACCCAACAGCACATTCGTCATTGCCCCTGGCAGTGGCCACACCACCCCGGTAGAGCAGCCCGAGACCGCGCTGGATGCATTTCACCGGTTTATGGACAAGACGCAGTAGCGCTCTGTCACACCTGAATTTAAGCAGATCGCCGGGGACGCAAGCGGTCCCCGGCTATGGATTGTACTCACATCGAACCGTTCCGTAGCCCGGGATCAGGAGCGAAGCGGATATCCCGGGCGGCCATTGGACCACGCTAAACAAATACGTGCTGTGGCGCCCTCTCTAAGCCTCCTCAGCAGGGCCCGTTCAAAACAAGCGTCCGGTACTCAGACCGAGTGACCAGCCCGGCTCGTCCAGGCGGGCGGTAACGTCAATGCGCAGGCCGCCGCTCAGGCTAAGGCCCACTTCGTGATGCCAGCGATCCATCGAGCGGAGCGCATCGGTGGGCGTGGCGTCGTCGGTCCAGGTGCGCCCGTGACCGCCATGCACAATCAATGCGAAGGGCGGATTCGAAATGCCGACCATCTCAAACGGAACGGTGCGAAACGTGTGCTCCCACATCAGTCCGGCGTAGTGATCGCCACGGTAGGGCTGATGGCGCGCCGCCCGCAGCACCCCAAACGGCGTGTAGGGCACAAGTGCTGTATCGATGTGGCCCTGCTCTTGCAGGGGAGCGGTGCCACGCACGGTGCCTCCCGCTACGGCACGCACATCGAGGGCATTCGACAGCAGACGACGTTGAAAGAAGGTCGGCACACGCAGCGAGACTTCTCCATCGAGTCGCGTAAAATCGAAGTCGCTGTTTACAGCGGGATCCGCATGCGTTACGCGCACCGAAGCGCCGCGCTGCCCACCCACCGACACGCGCTGCCCCACCGTTCCGATCGTCCACGCACCGGTGAGCGCATGAAGGGTGCCGTCGTTGATCGTCGGATTAGCGCGGAAGCGATCAAGGCGTCCCCACAGGTCGTAGTTGGTGCCGTTGCCAACGCTAAACTGCCGCTCGCCGCGGTACCCCACCTGAACGCGACTGTTAAGCGAACGCAGGCGATACTGCAGTCCCACACGCACTCGCTCGGCACCCAGGTAGTCAAAGTAATCCGTTACGCCGTTAAGCGCCCACAGCGTATTCAGCGTGCGTCCGTAGTAGCGTGTGTCGGTGAGGGGATCGATGCCGTAATGATACGACGCATCGAGGCGTAGGCCGAGGGGAAGGTGCGTGCGGAGCGACCCGCCGTAGGTCCAGTGCGAGGCGCCGGTATCCTGAGTGCGGTAGCCGCCCTCTGCTCGCAGGCGAGTGGGCCATGCGATACCGGGCCACCGTAGCGTCGTTCGGAGTCCCGCAGCACCGCCCTCCACGCGATTATAACGCCCGAACGGGGTAACATCGCTGTGCAGACCAGAAGCCCTGCCTTCGGCACCTGATTCGGCACCAGCGCTTACGTTGAAGTCAACAACGCGGGACAGTGGCCCGCTCGGTTCAAAGGCATCGGCCAGTGTGTCGGTGGAGTCGATGGTGGCAAGGGCCGCGTCCTCATCAGCCGTGAGTGGAACCGTTCGTGCGGTTGGAGGCGTGGCGGTAGGGCGGCGAGCGTCGGCCCAGGCTACATGCGTGGAGTCAGAGCGGGTCTGCTGCGTATCCGCAAAAAGCGAGTCGGGCAACGACACATTGATTTCATATCCGCTAATTTGGGACGTTTGGTCGACTTGCAGCGAAGGCATGCTGAAGAGGCCGGTCATCCCCACATCGAGGGTGTAGGTGGCCCTAAAATCGACCGGTACATAGGCGTCTCCCCCGAAGTTTGAGAACTGCTGCTCCATACGCACGGTGGCATCCTGCACGGGCCGCGGAAACATGAACGACTCGGTGGGGGTCAGCTTGGCCTCGATCAGGGCGGATTCATCTGCCAGCACAGAGATGCGCCCTTCGAAGCCGGATTGCAGGCGGCTGCGGGGTGTTACGCGCAGGTCGTAGACACGCTGATCATCGAGTACGCGCGTGGAGTCGAGCGAAAAGGTGTAATAGTCAAGCGCGTCGGGATGCGTAACACCACGAAGCGTGTGGCCCATAACCTCTACATCGTCCTCATAGAGATTGGTGACGAGCAGCGCTGCCGGGAGCCCATCGAATGCATCGTTGGCTGGGCCTTCAACATTGGCAGTGGAGGTGTCGTGCAGCACAATTTCGCGGAAGCCGTCGGCGGCGCGCCAGAACGCGCGGGTGTGGGTTTCCTGCATGGAGACGATGCCCGTGTCGTTGCGCACGGTAAAGCGGCTGTAGGCATCGGCTTCGAACGACTCCAGATCATTCCACCATGTCTGCTTTTGCTGGATGACAGCGGCCATGAGGCTATCCGGATCGGGCGGCGACACCGTAACGCCGTCCAGGTCGAGGGTGGTCGGAGACAGCGCTATCGTGATCGGCTCCGACGGCGGCGCGTCGATAGTGCGCGTGTACGTGTCGTATCCGATAAACCGAACCACGAGGGTAGCCGGATAGCTGGACGGCGTGAGCGCAAATTGTCCGTCTTCACCGGTGATGGTGCCGGTGTAGGTGCCTTCAATCTCGAGATTCGCCGCCGGGAGCGGATCGTTGGTTTCCGCATCCACCACGGTGCCCGTTACGGTTTCTTGCGCATGTGCCGGATGCGCCAAGAGCACGAGCATGCTCACCAGCAGGCTGTAAATCAGGAGGTTATGCAGGATGTGGGAGCGGATCGGGGAGGCTGTAGATCGATTGGGCATTGGCGGTCGTCTGGGCAATCACGGTATCGAGGTCGTGGTCGGTCACCGAAGCCATGTAAGCCGCCACGTGGCGCACAAAGGCCGGCTCGTTGCGGGCGCCGCGCTCGGCCTGTGGCGCAAGATACGGCGCATCCGTCTCTAACACGACCTGCTGCAGCGGAATGTTACGGAGCAGCGCGTCGTGGTCGCTATTGTCGAACGTGACGATCCCGCCCAGTCCGATGTGAAAGCCCAGGTCCCACGCCCGCTGGGCCGTGTCCAGATCATCCACGAAGCAGTGCAAGATGCCATGCAGCCGGTCGCCCTGAGGGTGGGCGCTGCGCTCTTCCTCCAGAATCTTCAGCACATCGGCAGTGGCTTCGCGGTTGTGAATGACCAGCGGCAGCTCCGTCTCGATGGCAAGTTGAATGTGCTGACGAAAGAAATGCTGCTGCCGGTCGTCGAACGAGCGGTCCCAGTAGTAGTCGAGGCCGCTCTCGCCAATGGCCACCACCTGCTCATGATCGCACCACTCGGCGACCGTGACCATGTCTGCCTCGGATGCGTCTTCAGTAGCAGAGGGGTGTAGACCCGTCATCGCAAATACGTCGGCGTGAGCTTCAGCCAGCGCAACCGCCGCCTCAATAGACAGGAGATCGATGGCAGGCAGCACAATGGCGCCCACCCCGGCATCGCGGGCGCGTTGCAACACGGATTCGCGGTCGTCATCAAAGCGGTCGAGGTACAGATGGGCGTGTGTATCTACAAGCATGAACACGAGGAACTAAGATTAAGTCGGCAAAAATACGTTTACACCTTGTCATCGCGAGGAGGGAGCTTGCGACCGACGTGGCGCTGTGAGCGCAGCGAACGAGTACTCTTGGGGTGCGATCTCATGCTTTGCGATTGGGCAGTGTCACCCCGTTTGAAGGCACAAGATTGCCGCGTCGCTGGTGCTCCTCGCAATGACATGTTCAAAGATTCTTCTGTGTGCCCACTTAAAACGAGGCAAACCAGCGAATCGGACGTTCAATTACAACGCATGTACGCGGGCTGCAACTGTGAGTGCCGTTTCTTATAATAGAGATATGCGAAAGGCTCCTTGCCTTTGAACGCAGTCATTTTCAATCATCAACCTCTTCATGGTGCCTGTGCATTGTTTTCGTTTCTATGCGGTTTGGCCTGTGTCGGAAGCGGCAGCGCGTTGGAGCATGTGTCTGCTCGCTGTATGGGTAGTGTGGAGCAGTCTGCCCGCTCCTGCCGATGCCCAGGACGTGCGCGTTCGTATTCTGGATGCCGAGGCGGTGGCCTCGGTGACGCTGACGGTTTCCGAGCGCACCCCGGTGCATACCGATCCTGAAGGGAGCCCGCTGTTTCACATTCGCCCAAATACCAGCGTTACGCTTGCTCCACATGAAGGAGGAGATGTGCGCATTGAGCATGAGAACGACCGGCTGGCGGCCTCTACGCTGTATCTTCAGGTACCGCAGGGAGCAACCACAACCGTGCAAAGCGGATCCACGCGCCAATCGTATCCAGGCACGTTTGCCATCCGCGCCGACGATCGCCGCTCCGACCGACTTGAGGTGGTTAACCGCGTGCCGCTAGAGCAATACGTGGCCAGCGTGGTGGCTAGCGAGTACGGCCTCGACGACACCGAAGGCGCAAAGGCAATGGCGGTTGTCGCACGCACCTATGCGCTGCGGGGAAGCGACCGATTCGGCGATACGTTTGACCATGTAGATCATACCCTCTCGCAGGTATATCGCGGACTGTCGGATATCAATGACGCCTCGCGTGCTGCAGCACAGGCCACCCAGGGCGAAGTCCTTACGTACGAGGACCATCTGGTGGAGGCGGTGTACTTTTCCAGCAGCGGCGGACACACAGCCAACAACGAGGACGTGTGGGACGCCAGCGAAGATTTGCCGTATCTGCGCGGACGCGATGACCCATACGATTCGGTCTCGCCCCATCACACCTGGTCTAGCACAGCCAATCGGTTGCAAGTACTACGCGGCCTGGAGCAGGCGTTTGGGGGAACCGTGCGCGGCTTCTTCTTAGGCGACAAGACCGACGACGGACGGCTCCTTACGATGGATTTGCTTCGACCCGGTGGAGAGCGCGAGTCGGTGCAGGCCAATGCGTTTCGGCTGGCCGTCAACCGCGCTGTGGGTCAGGAGGTGCTACGCAGCACCTGGTTCGACGCGCGCCGCAATGGAAGCGAATACGCTTTCGAGGGCCGTGGCTACGGACATGGCGTGGGCATGAGTCAGTGGGGCGCGCACGGCATGGCCAAACGCGGCCATACGTATCGCGATATCCTTGGGTTTTACTACCAGGGCGCGTCCATCGCATCGATTGGCGATGTGGATCAAACGCCAACCCGCCTCGCGCTTGACGAGCCCGACCGCAACGAACCCCTGCCCGTCGATACGAGTCCATCTGAAGACCCCGATGACCCTTCGCCCAGCACACGGCGACGCATTGGATGGTAGGCGCTACCACGTAGAATACTCCCCTCATCGTTCAACATGTTATTGCGAACAACAATAACGACGACGCGCTGTGAGCACCACAAACGAATGATTCTGGGGGCAATCTCGGGCTGCTCGATAGATCCAAAAACTGCGCAAATAGCGCCTGAGATCGCACCATGCACCGCATGTATCGTACACCGAACCTCTTGTACCTCGTATGCTCAACACACGTTCATCGTACCTTCCCCATCGTCTAGGCGGGCTCTTGATTGCCCTGCTGCTTGTTGCCCCTCCAATCGAAACGGTTGCACAACACACCGATGAAGACGCCGTCTATGCGGTGGAGGAAGACATGCGCACCGCGATTCTCGACGCCGACGTGGAGGCGCTTGCCCGCCTGTGGGCGCCTCACTTCATGGTGAACGCCCCCCGCAACGTGGTCGTACCCGATCGCGACGCCGTACTCAACGTATTTCGGGAAGGCATTGCTGCATATGAAACGTACGACCAATCCATTGAACAACTACGCATTGACGGATCCACCGCTGTTGTGATGGGCACGGAAACAGTGGTGCCCGTAGGCGAAGAGGCTCCACACGCTGGCAACACGGTGCATCGACGCTACACCCATGTATGGGAACAGAATGGAGAAGAAAAGACCTGGCACCTTATAGCACGCCACGCCCACATCACCGACATAGAAGAGTAGAGAACTGTCATCCCTCTTCCTGTGCTTGTTCTTCTATATGATTGCTTCCCTGCCCTTGATTATTGCTGCCCTGTTGTATGACGGCCTGTTGTATAACAGCTTTGGGATTCAGTTATTCGTTGGTAGTGGTAGCGTTATGCTCATAGCTGGACTTTTTGAGCGTGCGTTTGGCCCGCATCGCCAATCTACTGAAGAGAGGAATGGAGAATCTACGTCCTCTTCGGCGTTGCCGTTTGCTCCTATTGAGCATATGCCCATGGGGGTGGTAGTAGTGGATAATATCTACTGTGTGGAGCACTTCAACCAGCGAGCCAATAATTTCTTTCCCCACCAAACGCTACAGCAAGGCACTGCTCTTCCACGAGCGTTTGCTGACCGTTTGCCCCCCAACGACGATACAACCACCCTATCGTGGCCTGATGAGAACCCTGCTGCCATCGAGGCGACCGTACGACACGTGCACCACGAAACGGGAAGCTACCGCGTTATCACGCTACGTGACATTTCGGACACCGAACGTGCTGAGGCGGCTCTCGAAAAAAAAGACAGCCTACTGCAAGCAATCTTGGAAACGAGCGTTGCAGCTGTTGCCGTCGTTAACGAGCAAGGCGACATTACGTATGCGAACAAGCATGCCGAGTCGATTCTGGGGCTACGGCGCAACGCGTCGAATGCATGGAGTTACAAACAACTGGGCTGGACCCTCTCGCCTCTCGATGATGAGGCCCCTCCTACGCGCACACCGCTCCGGGATGTGCTCGACACCGGCCACCCCATTCGCGATATGCGCTGCGTCATCACCTGGCCCGATGAAACGCGCAAGTACCTGTCCATCAACGCCGCCCCGTTGCCCGAAGCCGAAGACCGTCCACCGCAGGTCGTGTTTTCGGTTGAAGACATTACAGAGCGCCACCAGACCCAGCAACGCCTGATTCATGAGCGTCGGTTTTCGGAGGCGGCTATCAATAGCTTGCCTGGCATCTTTTACATGGTAGACCGAGAAGGGCGGTATCACCGGTGGAACCAGTCGCTCGAACGGGTTACAGGATACGGCGCTGAGGAGCTATCTGAAAAAGCACTCGCCGACTTGTTTGACGAGAACGACCGTTCCCGCATTCAGCAAGCCGTGGCTAACGTCTTTCCTGAACGCAACGGGTTTAGTGTCGAAGCAAACGTGATCACAAAAGACGGATCGTCCATTCCGCACATGTTTAGCGGGGTCCCGCTCACCATTGACGATACAGACTACCTGGTGGGCGTTGGAATGGACGTAACCCGCCAGAAAAAGCGTGAGGCAGACTTGCAAGAGGCCCGCCACAAAGCCGAGACGGCTCTGCAAGAGGCCGAGCGCATGAACGAGCTCAAAAGTTCGTTTCTGGCCAACATGAGCCACGAAATGCGCACGCCGCTTACCACGCTTACTGGATATGCCCAGGTACTCGTCGACGAAGACGATCCCCCACCACACTTCGCCAACCGCATTGCCGACGGGGCTCTTCGTCTCCTCAACACGTTCGACGCGATACTTACCTTCTCGCAAATCGAAACCAATTCGTATACGCTCTCGCCGTCGAAGCTGTCGGTATGGCCCTGCATCCAAGACGTCGTGCGCGAGGTAGCCTCGCAGACCGAGCGCACGATCCAGACGGACCTACCGGATGCGCCCTGCCAGGCTCACTTAGATGCCAGTGCGGTGGAACGCATCGTCAAGCATTTGGTGGACAATGCGGCCAAGTTTTCATCGCCCGATGACACGGTCCACGTACGGGCTCGCTTTTCCGATGTGGCCTTCAAAATAGTCGTCGAGGATACCGGCATCGGAATGCCGGAGTCGTTCGTGCCGAACGCATTCGACGCGTTTACGCAAGCCTCCTCGGGCAACCAGCGCACCCAAGACGGCAGCGGTCTCGGACTCGCGATCGTGCATGGGCTGACCGATGCCATGGAAGGGTCGGTTACACTGGATACAGAAGAAGGCGAAGGAACCACGGTAACTGTACGTTTGCCCCGCCGCCTTTCTTCTCCTTCGAATGCATAGTGCCGAAACGGTATTGTCACATCCTATTGCCGTGTCACAGGTCAATGGTTGGGGATGCGCCTGGTTGGTCTAAACGTACCGAGAAAAACCCACAACCATGTCATTGCGAGCGCAGCGAAGCGCCCAGCACATTTTCCTGTACACCAGACCTGCACTGATCATATCAGCCTTCGTCCTATAACTTTCGTAGGAGCCGACTTGCGAGACATCCCGCTGTCTGGTATAATGATGCGGTGTTGTGTGTAGGGAATGCGTAGACCTGGTTGCAGCGCGCATTAACATCCCCTATATTGCATTCGGTGTTACGCTCTGCGCCCCTCTGCCCACTTGAGTGGCGTTTATTCATGTTCTTGTTTTTTGTACTGGCCTCTATTTCTCTTTATGTGGTTTGAGCGCACGGTTGATTTTCTCAATGACTTGGTATGGTCGTATGGCCTTCCGATAGGTGACGGGCAAATGCTGCCCTGGGTCGTAGTGTTACTACTCGGCGCGGGTATCTATTTCACCGTGAAGCTCAGTTTTGTACAAATCCGCCAGTTTGGGCATGGCGTAGCTGTAACCTCGGGAAAATACGACAATCCCGATGACCCTGGCGATGTCTCGCACTTCCAGGCGCTTACTACAGCCCTTTCGGCTACGATTGGAATCGGAAACATTGCAGGAGCCGCCCTGGCCATTCACTTTGGCGGGCCGGGCGCGCTCTTCTGGATGTGGATTACGGCCATCTTTGGCATGGCTACGAAGTACAGCGAGGTAACCCTTGCACAATACTATCGCAATGTCGATACGCCAACGGAAGCCGAAAAAGGCACGTGGCGGCAAAAATGGAAAGGGACCGTAGCCGGTGGCCCTATGTTCTACATCGAGAAGGGGTTAGGGGAGAATTGGAAACCCCTGGCCATCTTCTTTGCCACCATGCTCATGATCACCTCGTTCCTAACGGGGAATGCCGTTCAGGCCAACACCGTGGCCGATGTGATGGCCTCCGACTTTGGCATTGCCACATGGCTGTCGGGCTTGCTACTGGCTAGCGTAATTGCCCTTGTCATTTTAGGCGGTGTAAGCGTCATCGGACGCGTAACGGGTATCTTGGTGCCCGTCATGGCAGCAATTTACGTCATTGGCGCCCTCCTCATTCTTGGATTCCATTACGACCAGATCATTCCCACACTTGGGCTCGTCGTTACCAGCGCCTTCAATCCGGCAGCCGGTGTAGCGGGAACAGGGGCCGGTGTGTTCTTGCTCACCCTCATTTATGGCGTACAGCGCGGCCTCTTCTCCAACGAAGCAGGAATGGGGTCGGCCCCTATTGCCCACTCGGCAGCCAAAACCAATGAGCCCGCCTCAGAAGGCGTAGTTGCTCTGCTGGAGCCCTTCATTGACACCATCACCATCGTTACGCTTACCGCGCTTGCCATCCTCGTAACCGGCGCATGGGGCGATCCGGTACCCACCACGTTCAATCTCGACTCGGGCAACATTTCGTACCGGGTGCAAGACGAAGGCGGCATCTTCTCAGACGTCGATCGCCCTGAAGAAATTGAAATCTTCGACGGCTATCAAGAAGTCGACGAGGAGCAAGATCCACAGTTTGCCTGGCGCGAAGCCGTAGTCGAACGCTTTTACTTGCGTTGCGTCAATGGATGTGACACGGAAGACGACCTGGAAATCCCCTTCACAGGCACGCTCTATACGGATGATGGCATTGCCATTGGCCAGGATGGCACCGAGTACGACGTGCTGTATGGACAGGGCGTACGTAGTGGCGCTCCGCTAACCCAACTTGCGTTCGAGCGCGGGCTGTCCCCATTGGGCGACTGGGGCGGCTGGATCGTAATTCTGAGCGTTATCTTGTTTGCGATCTCCACCTCTATTGCCTGGAGTTATTACGGCGACCGGTGTGCGTATTATCTGTTTGGCGAAAATGCAATCTTGCCCTATAAATTGGCATTTGTCATAATGAACTTCCTGGGGGCAGTCACAGCGCTCACCACCATATGGGCCATTGGCGATATTGCCCTGGGCATCGTCATTGTACCCAACCTCATAGCGGTGCTCTTACTGACCGATAAAGTCAAGGAAATCACGAACGACTACACCGAGCGCAAACCGTGGCTCGATGACGGAACTGACCTTGATGACGACGATGCCGGAGTCGGCTCAAGCGTCTAACTCAAGCGTTAACTCAAGCGGCAAAGGCAGCGCGGTGCGGGTTGTGCAGAGCACACCACCTGCATGGAAGACAACGCGCACCGCTTCTTTTGCCCTGATTGCGCTCGAAATGCCGATACGTCACCCCGTGTTCTTCTCATCTATTCTCGATTTTTCTACGCTTCATGCTCACTCTTGTAGACCACCCGCTGCTCAAACGCGACTTAACTACGCTGCGTGACCGCACCACTGCGCATGGGCACTTTCGCGAAACCGTGTCGGATGCGGCAGCGATCTTGGCCTATGAAGCCATGCGCGAGATTGATCTGGCCGAGGTAGATATCGAAACGCCCCTTGAGCCAACCACCGGCTATGCGATTGCTAACGAAGTTATTGTCGTACCTATCATGCGTGCCGGACTGGGAATGGTTGACGGGTTTGTCCGCTTTGTACCGGAAGCCCGTGTGGGCCACCTTGGCATGCAACGCGACGAAGAAACCCACGAACCCGTCGACTACTACGCCAACATTCCCGATAGCGTAGACCGCGCCGACGTATTTGTGGTGGACCCGATGCTGGCCACCGGAGGCAGCGCCACCCAAGCGATTCAACTCCTTAAAGAGCGCGGCGCCAAGCGATTTGTGTTTGCGTGCCTTGTAGCCGCCCCCGAAGGCATTGAAGCCGTCCAAGAGGCGCATCCCGATGTGCACATTGTGGCAGCGGCCATAGACCGTGAACTCGATGCCAACGCATTCATCCGACCGGGCCTCGGAGATGCAGGCGACCGGATTTTTGGAACGCCTGCTTAATTCAATCTCGCGCCCTGTTGCCTCCCTTGCCTTTGTTTATGCGTATTTCGTTATCACCGTGGCCCCTCCTCGCTGTCTGCCTCTTCCTCGTGCCGCTGTTCGCCAGCACAGAGGTGCGTGGACAAACGATGGACGCGCCACGCGTAGCGCTAACGGACATTGCCTTTGAAGTGACCGTCGATGACCCCGATCGGGTGCTAACCTCCGGCGCCCAGATTCAAGTCAACGGGGCCCGCCCGGTAGAACTTACCGAAGACAACGGAACCTGGACCGCCGAGGGCATCACGGTAGATAGCAGGGGGCCCGCCGAGGTTACTCTCGTACAAGGAGGAAACGTGCTCGACCAGGCCTCCACGCGCATCATACCAGCCTGGCTTTCGATTCTGCCCCCACTCATTGCGATCGGGATGGCCCTCGTATTCAAACGCGTAGTGCCTGCGCTTTTCTTAGGCGTGTGGCTAGGCGCGTGGATGGCCGCCGGCTTCTCGCTCACCGGGCTCTTTGTGGGGACCCTCGAAACCATCGAAATATACATCCTGAACGCCCTGGCGAATGAATCGCATGTAGCCATCATCCTGTTCTCACTGATGATTGGTGGCATGGTCGGCATCATTTCTAAAAACGGCGGCACGTATGGCATTGTCGAACGCATCATTGGCTGGGCACAAACCCCCAAACGCGGACAACTGGCCACCGGCGGTTTGGGCATCGGCATGTTTTTTGACGACTATGCCAACACGCTTATCGTAGGCAACACCATGCGTCCGGTCACCGACCGGCTCCGCATATCCCGCGAAAAGCTGGCTTACATCGTAGACTCTACCGCCGCCCCCATTGCCTGTGTGGCTCTGGTTACAACCTGGATTGGGTACCAGGTTGGACTCGTTGGCACCGCTGTAGAGATGATCGACGGCTACGACGAAGGCGCGTACTCCATCTTCCTAAACTCGCTGGCCTACAGCTTCTATCCGTGGCTGGCGCTCTTCTTTGTGTTCGTAGTAGCATTTTCTGGACGCGACTTTGGCCCGATGGCACGTGCCGAAATTCGAGCACGCACCACCGGCGAACTGCTGGGCCCCAATGCCAATGTGGATGAAACCGCATCGGAGGATAACGATGAGCTGGCTCCCAAAGAAGACGTGCCCCTCCGTGCCTACAATGCCATCATCCCCATTCTGGTGCTGGTCGGTGGCGTGTTGGGAGGGCTCTACGTTACCGGCGAAGGCGATACGATACAAGACATCATCGGGAGCGCCGATTCATACACGGCCTTGCTGTGGGGGTCGCTGCTGGGCGTGCTGGCTGCCGCGGGGCTCTCCATCGGACAACGGTTGCTCTCGCTCGAAGAAACCGTAGAAGCGTGGTACGGCGGCCTCAAGTCGATGCTCTTTGCCATGATCATTCTCATTCTGGCCTGGGCACTTTCTGATATTACCGAGGTGCTCCATACCGCCGACTACCTGGTGTCGATCTTGGGCACTACGCTCGCCCCCGGCATCGTACCCGCTATCGTGTTCATACTGGCTGCGGCCACCGCGTTTGCCACCGGCTCTAGCTGGGGCACCATGGGGATTCTGATGCCACTGGTGGTTCCCCTCGTCTGGGCCGTTCTGCAGGCCAACAATATGGCCAGCCCGGAGCACTATCACATCATGTACTCCTCGGTCTCGTGTGTCCTGGCCGGGTCGGTATGGGGCGACCATTGCTCTCCCATCTCCGATACCACCATCCTATCGTCTATGGCGTCGGGATGCGACCATATCGATCACGTGCGCACTCAGTTGCCCTATGCGCTAAGCGTGGGGGCTGTAGCCATCGGTATCGGAACTATTCCTGCTGGATTTGGCTTTCCGTGGTGGCTCTCGCTTGCCATTGGGGCTGGACTGCTGTGGGCGGCCATGCACTTCTTCGGTACCCCCACGGAAGATCCTGAACCCACCGTTGCAGCCGAGATGCTGAACGACTCACCGCCCTCCTCTGTATCCGATTCCTAAATGCCTACAGAGGCCCCCGACCACGCACGTTATACCTCATAAACAACTACACACCATGTACTTGGAAGCCGACAACCGTCCCTGGGGACGCTGGGAAGAGTATCTTAACGAGCCCGGCTATCGGGTCAAACGCATCATCGTCCATCCGGGCCAGCGCCTGTCGCTACAAAAGCACGAACACCGCAAAGAGCACTGGGTGATTGTGCAGGGAGAAGGCGTCTTCACGCTCAACGACGACGAGATTAACGTGTCCGTGGGCGATAAGGTCTTTATCGATATCGGCGATGTGCACCGCATCCAAAACGACGGCGACGAACCGCTCGTCTTCATCGAAACGCAGCTGGGACTCTGCATCGAAGACGACATCATCCGGCTTGAAGATGACTACGGACGGTCGTAGTGGTGTGTCACACGTGATTGTTAGGGGACGGAGACCGTCCGAAACTCTGTATCCCAGCCCCCTCCCAAAAAACCTGTCATGGTGAGCACGCGACGGGCCCAGCCCGGAGCACGTCGAACCATCTCCTCGACGTTCAGCAGCTACTGGCAAACCAACAGCCCTGCCCAATTCGTAGGAGATCTTTACTCACTGCGTTCGTCAGTCGCTTCGCTCGTGTCAGGACTCCGCACCTGCTAGACGCAGTTGCTCCGCTCAAGATGACATCATTAAGACGGGGGTGTTGCAACCCGAAGATTGACCTGTGACAGAGCAGATAGCATCGCATTCAGAATGCAAGACACCACGACAGCCAGGGCCGGCGAATCCATCGGAGCGATGGCTCGTAGACAAATGCTGGACCGCATCGCTCTTTCACTCCCAACTGCTTGCGCATGATTCTGCCCATTTACGCGTTCGGACACGACGCCCTACGTCGCGACACTGAGCCGGTTGATGCCAATACCGACGAGGTGCAAACGCTTATCGACAACATGATCGAAACCATGCGGGCCGCCGAAGGGCTCGGCCTGGCTGCCCCGCAAGTCGGGCGTACCGAACGGATCTTTGTAATTGACCTGACGGATGTGGCCGCCGCGCTTGAGGACGATGGCGAAACGGTGCCTCCACAACCTATGGTGTTCATCAACCCGGAAATTACCGGGGAAAGCCGGGCGAAATGCTCGTTTGAAGAAGGGTGCCTATCCATTCCCGATGTACGCGAGCCGGTCAAACGGCCCGAAGCAATCGATATTGAATACCTGAACCGGGATTTTGAGCCCCAGACGGCCTCGCTCGATGGCATGCTTGCCCGGGTAGTTCAGCATGAGTACGATCACCTGGAAGGAGTGCTCTTTACCGATCACCTGAGCGTGTTTCGTCGGCAGCTCTTGCGACGCGTCTTGCGCCGCATGGCCGACGGACACGTTGAGGCCCACTATCCGATGCAAACGGCAGAGGACGACATCATACCGGCCACCGCATAAGCACCTGGCTTGATTGCTCAACTGAAGCTCCGAGCAGCTTCATACCAAATCTGGGCGGCATTGCGGCGCCGCCTCGTTGCAGAGCACTGGGAATGGACGCGTAGCTGAGCGCTTTACCCATCCAGACCTCCACAAGCCCACCCATAGGCCCGATCCTCCGTCGATTTTCACGGGGGGCGGCAGAGGTGTCGTTGCAGTTCGGCACGTCATCCGATAGGTTGCGTATCCTGCATGTGCACCCGTATTCCACGGGCGCGCTTCGTCGTTCTGTTTGGGCTGATCCACTGCGTATCCCCCTATGGCAACCTCCACCAAAAAAGGCCGCACGCCGCTGATGCGGCAGTACTACGGCATCAAGGAGCGCCACCCGAAGGCCGTGTTGCTGTTTCGCATGGGCGACTTCTACGAGACGTTCGATGAGGACGCCAAAACCGTAAGCCGCATTCTGGGCATTACGCTAACGACTCGCAACAACGGGCAGGCCGACGATGTGCCGATGGCAGGCTTTCCCCACCACGCCATCGATAGCCACCTGCCCAAGCTCATCCGCTCGGGGCTGCGCGTGGCCATCTGCGAGCAGATTGAGGATGCCAGCAGCTCCAGCGGCAAAGTGGTAGACCGCGACGTGGTGGAGGTCGTCACCCCTGGCGTGTCGTTCCGCGATCAGCTGCTAAACCCGAAGCAATCGACCTACGTGGCTGCTGTGCACTGGAACGACGATACCGCGGGCGTATCCTTTCTGGATGCAACGACGGGCGAGTTTGCCGTCACCGAGGTGCCCGCTCCGGATGTGCTCCCGCTCTTGCAATCCATCGCCCCCTCCGAGATCCTCGTCGATAAGCGCCAGAAGGGCCGCGTGCCCGATCGCATGGCGAACGAGGTCGCGGTTACGCCGCAAGAGGACTGGGTCTTTGGCTACGATTTTGCCTACGAAACCCTCACCCAACATTTTGACACCCACTCGCTGAAGGGCTTCGGCGTAGAGCACATGGACACCGGGCTCCTGGCAGCGGGCGCGGTGCTGCATTACCTGCAGGAGACGCAGAAAGGCACCGTGCCGCATATCCGGCGGATTCAGCGGTACGAACAGGACGAGCACATCGCCCTGGATGCCGAAACCAAGCGCAACCTCGAACTGGTGCGCCCCATGCAGGAAGATACCGAGGGCGCGCTCATCGATATGCTGGATACCACGCAGACGCCCATGGGTGCCCGGCTCCTGCGCTCCTGGCTCGTGCGTCCCCTGCGCGACGTGGCTGCCATTCAAGCGCGGCAGGACGCCGTAGCGCACTGGGTCGCAGCCCAATCCGACCGCGCCGACTTGCGTGAAGAGCTATCGCAAGTGGGCGACCTGGAGCGCCTGGCCAGCAAAGTGGCCACCGGCAGGGCGCGTCCGCGCGATCTCATCGCGATCAAGCTCACGCTCAAGCAGCTCCCGCGTCTCAAGCCGTTTGTCACCGATACGGGATGCGAAGCCCTGGCGGACCTAAACGACGCCCTGACGCTCTGCCCCGACGTGGTCGACCGCATCCAGGAGGCGCTTGTGGATGACCCGCCTGCAAAAATAAGCGAAGGCGGACTCATCCGCGATGGCTACAGTGACGAGCTTGACGAGCTCCGTGAGGTAGCCGCCTCGGGCAAGCAATGGGTGGCCGATATGGAGCAGGAAGAGTCCGAGCGCACGGGCATCCCGTCGCTCAAAGTCGGGTTCAACAAGGTGTTTGGCTACTACATCGAAGTCACAAACACGCACACCGAGAAGGTGCCCGACCGCTACATCCGCAAGCAGACGCTGGTGAACTCCGAGCGCTACATCACGCCGGAGCTGAAGGAGTACGAGGAGAAGATCCTGACCGCCGAGGAGAAGATCGAGCAGCTGGAGCATGAGCTGTTCAACGAACTGCGCATGGTGATTGCCGAGCACACGCCGCGTCTGCAAGACAACGCCCATCAGCTGGCGCGCCTGGATGTGTTTGCCGCGCTGGCCCATGGCGCAGAGACGCATAACTACGTGCAGCCGACCGTTGATGACAGTCTCGTGATCGACATCGAGGCCGGGCGGCATCCGGTGGTGGAGCGGTCCCTACAAGCAGGTGAAGCGTTCATCCCCAACGATGTGCGCGTGGACCCGGACTCGCAGCAGGTGCTCATCATTACCGGACCCAACATGGCCGGGAAGAGCGTGGCGCTGCGCCAGACGGGGCTGATTGTGCTGCTGGCACAGATCGGCGCGTTCGTGCCCGCTGACGCTGCCCGCATTGGGGTGGTCGACCGCATCTTTACGCGGGTGGGTGCCTCCGACAATCTGGCGGCGGGCGAGAGCACGTTTCTGGTGGAGATGAACGAGACGGCGAATATTCTGAACAACGCCACGGCGCGTTCGCTCATCCTCCTCGACGAGGTGGGCCGCGGCACCAGCACGTTTGACGGGCTGTCGATTGCCTGGGCGCTGGTGGAGTACCTGCATGAGCAGCCCGAGGTGGCCGCGCGGACGCTCTTTGCCACGCACTACCACGAACTGAACGCGCTGGCGGAGCGCCTGGATCGGGTGCGCAACTATCGCATCCAGGTGCAGGAGCACGACGGCGAGATTATCTTTCTGCGCAAACTCGTAGCAGGTGGAGCCGACCACTCGTACGGCATTGAGGTGGCCCGCATGGCTGGACTCCCGGATCTCGTTATCCACCGTGCCCGTGAGATTCTGGCGCACCTGGAGCAACAAGATCTGGCGGTGGATACGGAGGGGGCTTCCAATCCCGATGCCGCCGCGCCCGACGCCGATGAGGTGCCGGATATGGAAGACGGCGTGATGGGTCAGATGTCGCTCTTCCAGCAGGCGGATCCCAAAGCCGAAGCCCTCAAAGAAGCCGTGCAGTCCATCGATCCCAACCGCATGACGCCCATCGAGGCGCTGATGAAAATTGCGGAGCTGAAGGAGATGTTGGGGTAGGGGTGAAGGGGTGGACGTGTGAAGGGATGAATGTGTTTGATTCAAAAGCGAGCACGGCGGGAAGCCAACTCGGAATGCTCCAAGGTGCGTAGCGTGCTAAAGTGATGCGAAAGAACGCTTTTAGCACGTGCTTCCCGCTACGCATAGCTCGCTTAAGGTTTTCAATCGGATCATGGAAGCTTACTCTACCTCCCCGATTTCAAACTCAACCACATCGCCCGGCACAAATTCGTCGGTACGGAAAAATTCAGTTCCGCCGTCTTCCTCAACGAAAACAGTCCCGGTGCCCTCTTCATCTTCTGGGGCTAGCACACTAGCAGAAACACCAATGACGGTCCGGTCTGAATCTGACTCCTTGAGGGTAATCGTATTTCCTGCCCCCCCTACTCCAGACCCTCCTGCCGCTCGCTCATCACATTCGCCGTCGTCGTAACAGATCGTGACGTGGCGGTCCATCGGTGCCATGCTGACAGTCGTCATGGGCTGGTCGTTCGATTCCAAAACAACCTGAATGGCACCAGTAGCATTGGCCAAATTGTCTTCGGTTGGGTCATCGCTAACGGAATCGTCACCGCAGGCCGACAACGTAAGAAATAGCGCCAACAGTCCTGTTAAAACAATTACGGCTTTGCCAAAATTCGCACCTTTGGAAAAGGTCATGATATCATTTTTGAGTAATGAAAAACAAACATCGGGCACAAGTCTCTAATGATCAATGCCCTCGCACTATATCATACGTAAGCCACCGGAGGAATGCGGACAAAAGAAGCCTTCCTCCGCACCCAGGCCGTTTGACACGTTTCGGAAAGCCGTCCACCATTTGCAACAAAGCCCCGTCGCACTCATCTTACCCACCCGATCTGTTCACAAAGACTTTGAGATGCTATGCACCGTGCTATCGCTCCTGTGGTCCTGGTTGTAATCACGCTGCTTCTCGCGACGGCCTGCGAATCACCGCCCGAAACGCCAGAATCGGCGATTCCCGATGGTGAGCGCATTGACCTTACGCATCCGTTCAATGAGGAAACCATCTACTGGCCCACCGCCCCCCAAACCTTTGAACTGGAAGAAGACTTTGTGGGCGACACGGGCGACTACTTCTATGCCGCGCACGTGCTGGCCACGTCTGAGCACGGAGGCACCCATCTGGATGCACCGTTTCATTTCGCCGAAGATGAAGAAGCTGCCCAAGACCAGTGGACGACTGACGAAATCCCCCTCGACCGCCTCATGGGCAATGCAGTGGTGATTGATGTGCGTGATGCCGCTGCCGAAGACCGCAATTATCAGGTACAAACCAGCGACTTCGAGCAATGGGAGGACGAGCACGGCGCTATTCCTGATGAAGCTATCGTGCTCCTCGATACCGGATCGGCGCAGTACTGGCCCGATGCCGAAGCCTACATTGGCACCGATGAACGCGGCGAAGAGGCTCTGGCCGATCTGCAGTTTCCTGGCTTACATCCTGAGGCCGCCGAGTGGCTTGTCGAAAACCGCTCCATCCACGCTATCGGTTTGGATACGCCCAGCATTGATTATGGGCCGTCGGAGGGCTTTGAATCGCACCGGGTGCTTTTTGCTGAAAACATTCCGGTGTTTGAGAACCTGAACAATCTTAGCGACCTGCCGCCGACCGGTACGTACGTGATGGCATTGCCTATGCATATTGAAGGGGGAAGCGGAGGACCGTTGCGGGCGGTGGCTGTTCTTCCGTAAGGCCGCTCACACGACCTGTTCACAGCAGCGCTACTGGTGTGTCACACCTGAATGTTAGGGGCCAACATTGTCATCGCGAGGAGGGAGCCCTGCGACTGACGCAGCGCTGTGAGCGATAGCGAACGAGTACTCCTGGGGTGCGATCTCATGCCGTTGCTTGGGCAGCTGTATCCGGTCTGATAGCATGAGATTGCGTCGCTACGCTCGCAATGACAAGATTGTGAGTTGTTCTCGGTACGTTAGGGGGGCAGGCGTTACCCAAACATTGACCTGCGACACAGTGCTACCGCCACTTTAGCCACGCTTTTCCGCAAAGAACGTCCGGAGTAGGGCTGCGGATCTGTCGGCTTGCAGTCCGCCCACAACTGTGAGTTGGTGGTTTAAGCGGTCGTCTTGCCCAATGCGGTAGAGCGTGTCTACGGCGCCTGACTTTTCGTCGTAGGCTCCGAACACCAGCCGGTTGATGCGTGCATGTACCAGCGCGCCTGCGCACATCGGACAGGGCTCAAGCGTTACGTACAGCGTGCAGTCGTGCAAGAACTTGCGTGCGAGGGTGCGACAGGCATCCTGTATGGCCAATTGTTCAGCGTGAGCCGTAGGGTCGCCGTCTGCCTCGACGCGGTTATGCCCGCGCCCGACCACCTGTCCCTCGTGCACAACCACAGCCCCCACCGGCACGTCGCCCGCCTCGTACGCCAGCAGGGCCTCATCGAACGCCTGCTGCATCCACCGGCGATCAGAGTCGAGCAGGGTAGAGAGCGTCATCAGAAAAGAGACGTTAGTGAGGGTTGGGTCAGTGCAACGTCCAGGCGCCATTGTTTGATTTATTGTTTCCGCTAAAGCCTTCTTTCACGTTTTTGTTACCTCTGCTTATTGACACTTTCCGGGGGGGTACTTTTGCTTTTGTTATTTGCTATTATATGAATAAACAGTGAGGTAACTGACATGAACCGTATCAAGCATACGTTAGGTTCTTTTATCGTCCTTATGATTATGTCTGGCGGCTTGCTCTTGAGCACTGGGAGCGAATCAAACAAAGCCTGTGCGCAAGGATCTGCTTTAAGTTGTGGAGCATACTGTCAAGACATTAATTGTGAAGGCGGGCCAGATCCTTGTCACAGGATAACTTGCAGCGATGGAACAGTGATAAATTGTGGCATGGGGGGCTTTATTCCCTGATCATGTTTTTCCGATAGCACCAACTCGTTTGATTTTAATCCTAATCAGGCAGCAGGGGCTTTTCAGTCCCTGCTGCTTGCCCAACTCTTATGGCTAAAATTATATCAGCAAGCCTGATCTGGGGTTTAATGCTAATCCCCGTGATAGCAGCGCTATCACCTGAACATGTTGATTCAGAACATTCCTACACAAGTCCTGACGAAAGGCTTCTCATTGAGGTCGTTCCTCAAAAGGCTCAACAGCGCGATATACAAGCCACGTTCGGTGATTTCAACGCATGGTCCATCGACCAAGAGGAGGGGTTCTTATATCATCCTATTGCAATTGAGGTCGATATCAACGAAGAAGTCTATGTGCTGGATTACAGCGATCATGTTGTAAAACGCTACACATCAGAGGGGGCGCTGCTTCATCGTTATGGTCATGGCCCAGGTCAGGGGCCGGGTGAAACAGGAAACCCTACCGACTTTGCACTAGCGCCGGATCAAAAAGGAGTGTTCATAAACGATGAGCAGGGTCGAAAAGTCGAGTTCTTTGCTGTCAACGACGGCCATGTTTCTACCATACACATAAATCATCCTGCATGGCGTATTGCTGCCATTCACAACGGACGCATCAATGCTGCTTTTGGCTCCGGTGCTGACCACATGATCTCGGTTGCAGACAAGCAGACAGGTGACTTTTTGCAGGTCTCACCGCCTGTAATTCGAGAGACGCACTACAATGTCAAGGCTCTGGTAGGAGAAACTGCTGCGGTGCAAGACCAGATCATCCATGTCCCGCATTACGGGGGGTTGATTTTTAGTTACTCTCTTTCTGAAGGCGAATATACATACGTCACAGAGCAGGTAAATCCTCCTCCGCTCCCCACCGTCGAACGCACAGAGATTAATGGTGCCGTTAGTGTGGGTCTTCCATACTCGGAGCTCAACCACCGCAATTTGAGTGTACATGTAGATGAGTACAGCATCTACATCCTCGTCTATCGGGATGACCAAGGGAAATCCCACTTCTACATAGACACGTACGATTTAGACAGCGGCACATACAGGCACAGTTATGCCCTTGGGCAGGGATTTCGTGACTTCGCGGTGGGCGATGGATCGCTGTTTTTCGTGGATGAGGAACGGGTGTACCATACATCGTATGAGTGACTCTCTCAACTGGGCCTTTCTTGTCTCTCGTGGCGATGCTCCGCGTCGCCACATGGGGGAGGACGCTCCAGCGTCCTCAAACCGAGTTGTGTAGACTCACCCCGACTCCTCTCCCGTTGCCGTGTGTGTAAACAGTAGCCTCGCGGGGAGGAAGGTTAGAATGGAGGGGAAACGTCTATAGGAAGCCCCCTACCATCTACACATCATGAACCGATGTACGCGCCAGGGGCAGCGTCATGCAGCGCGGGCCGCCGCGTCCGCGCGAGAGTTCGGTACCAGCCAACTGAATCGCCAGCTTCTCGTCGCCGGGGGTGAACGTGCTGTCTTTGTAGTACGACAGGAAGTTCTCAGCCGAGACCACGCGGTAGCCATGCCGCCGTAGCTCCTCGAAAGTCCGTCGGTTCCGCTCGTACCCAACAATGACACCAGGAGCCACCGAAAACACATTGGCCCCGTCTGTCCACTGCTCACGCTCCTGGTGCAGCCGCTCGCTGCCGCCGCACGGAATAAAGGTGAGGTCGCGATCCAGCAGGTCGTGCAGCACGTCACGCAGATGCAACCGCATGTCCGTGATAAAGCGTCCGGGTTCATTGCCCTCCATCAGATGCACGCAATACCCATAGCTGGGGTCGTCAATGAGCGGTGGAAACGCGATGCACTCGTTCGGAGAGGCAAACGTGAACACCGTATCGAGGTGCATGGTGGAGCGCCGCTTCGGCAGGTCCACCGCCAGCACATGCTCAATGGGCGTGTGCTCAAACACCTGATGCGCAATCGCCATGATGGCTCCAAACGAGGTGCGCTCAGAGTGACCAATGAGTAGCACGTTGGGGGCTGGCATCAGCAAATCGCCGCCCTCAAATGTCACCCCCTGCGGCAGCGTAATCACCCGGTCGCGCACGCCCGAAAAGAATGGATGATGGTGCAACAGCACCTGCATGATAATGCTCTCGCGCGTGCGCGCCGCCGTAGCCGCGTGGCTAATCACGATACGATCGTGCACCACCGCCGCCAGGTCGCGGGTAAACATCAGGTTAGGCAGCGGTGGGAGCGTCAGACTCAGGGGCGACTCGCCCGTAAGGGCCAGGCTGTGGAGTTCGTTCGGAGCCAGTTGTGTGAGTTCGTTGCGCGCCGCTTGCACATTGGTTTCGGGGGCTGCCCGACACAGCCGGTCGATGAAGTCAAGGCGCGCCTCCTCCTGCTGAAACACATCCAGCAGCAACTCACTCACCTGCAATACCGCACCCGGACTACCCACCACTTTCTCGAAAAGCGTGCACATCAGCAGGTGCTCATCGCGGGCATGCCCCAGAAACAGAATGTCGTCGAACAGCAGATCCAGACGGTTGTCGGGAGCGACCAACTCCATTTCATGGCCGGGCGTGTGTACCAGCACCTGCTCCAGGGGCATCGTTTCGGTATCCACCTGAAACGTGGCAGCATCAGGACGAGGTGGAGCAACAGTATCGGGCATAGAAACAGGAGACAAATCCAAATAACAAAACGAACAAGGTGCTGGAAGCGCTTCTATAAGCGCGGCGTCAGGACGGAGGGGTGTGAGAAGACGACGCGTTGGCCTGAAGCAACCGCAACGCCTGTCACAAGAAGAGAGCACCGGCCATCATTTCTCCGTTCAGCAACACAGGAGCGATGCCCGCGAGCAGCCCAACCCCACATCCGGCCATGCCCAGCATGGTGCCTATCAGCATACGAGCCAAGGCGCGCGGAGTCAACATAACGATCGAATCTAAGTACAGATTTCCACAAAAACGCCCTCCGCTCCACACAGGAACGAAGAGCGTATTCTACACACCACATCATGAGAAGATGCGAGGCGGTGCGCTATGTGAGATCAACACCGTAGTTGAGCTTTTCGTGCCTCAACACTGCAGTATCACCGGCATCCTTGGATGGTTTGACTACATAAGCAGGTCTCCTTCCAATTTAAGACCTTTCGGCCTCGAAGAAGTGGGCCGCCCGGACGGAGCCGCTGAGCCGCGTGCAAAATTGATCCTGTTTAAGCGAGCCTGCGAGCGAGTTTGATCAATTTTAGCGGCCCAGCGGGCGGAGTCAGGCCCAGTTCTTCCAGCCTTGATTTTTTTAGTTCGTTTTTAGCTCCCTACGGTCGTGAGTCGCTGCGCTCGTCTGCATCAAGGCAAAAATGAACACCACTTCGCATTACGATCACCCAAAAGAGTTCTCGTTACGATAGAAGCTTTTCAAGCCTGATAGCAAAAGGAAGTAAAACCAGCCAGCATTTCAAAAGCATCGCCGGGTTCATTTAGAGATCCTTCAAACGAGCAGAAACACGCGCCACCCGCCGTCCAAGATTCCGAGCCGAGAGCAACTCGTCCTCAACCGGCTGGCGCGAGCCATCGCCTCCAGCCATCGTAGTCGGTCCATACGGTGATCCACCGACGCCATCGGTCGTCAGAATCTGCGGGTTGTCACCATACGGCAATCCGACGAAGATCATGCCCAGGTGCAGCAGCGGCACCAAACTGGTCAGGATGGTCGTTTCCTGTCCGCCATGAATCGTAGCGGTGGAGGTAAACATAGCGGTGGCCTTGCCCTCCAGCTCTCCGTTCTGCCAGAGAGCGCCCGTCCCATCAATGAACTGCTTCATCTGCGCCGTCATGTTGCCGTAGCGGGTCGGCGAGCCCCAGATGATGCCATCGGCCCAGCGCAGGTCGTCGTTCGTGGCCTCCGGATGTTCGCTCATGGATTCCTGGGCCTGCACGTACGCATCCTGACCGCTCATGGCCTGGCGCGCACCCTCCAGTTCCGGAATCCTGCGCAGCCGCACATCGGTGTCATCAACGGCATCAGCGCCTTCATACACGGCCTGCGCCATCTGATAGGTGTGTCCATACGACGAGTAAAACGGGATTAATACGTTGGTTGCCATAACAAATTGTGGGATTGATAAAAATACACGCGGCTCCAAACCGAGCCGCAAAGCGATAACGAATACATTGGGTTAAGCCGAGGACGAAGCCGTTTCGATTGGCGTAAGCGAAGCCTCGATTTCGTCGCGTTTCGGTTCCAGCGCAGGGGGCAATGTGACCTTGCCCGCTGCAGCCTCCTCCACCGGAAACGGCGCCCCGGTGTCGGTTGCAATTTCAATGAGGATACCCCCGGGCACCCGCACATAAATCGACGTAAAGTAGTGCCGATCAATAATCGGGGATACGTTGAGCCCTGCTCCTGCAATGCGTTCGCGCCAGGCTGCAATCGTGTCTTCGTTGGGCGTACGCAACGCCACATGATGCACGCCGCCCCGGCCCAACCATCCGCGCGGTGCATCAGCACGCTCAATAACGTGCAACTCCGCCGCAGCCCCGCCGGCACCAATAGCATACACGCGTGCCGTTTCAGGGGGATGGAGAACAGACGGTTCGTGCTCCGTCTCAGGGGCTTCCACCCTATAAGGACGGTCTTCGGTGAGTCCAAACACCTCAGTGAGCACGTCATGCGTTCCCTGCCCCGCAGCCACCGTCAACTCCGACGGCCCCAGGCCACGAATCCCGTGCTCAAGGGCGATGGGCGTGCCCGTCCACGGCTTCGTGTCGGGTACGCGGTCGGCACTGGCGCTGTCATCGACCAGATGCATCGTCTGCTCTTCACGATCGTAAAACGTGAGCGCCGGACGTCCCGCCCGGGTGTGTACTACCGTGCGCGAAATGTCGTTCGCATCGAAATACTCGGCCCATGCCTCTAGCGCAGCCTCGCCACGCACGCGCAGCGATGTACCGGTAATGAGTCCCGTTCCCGGACGCAGATCCCGCGCATTTGGAATGTCGAAAAACGTGAGGTCGGTTCCGGGCGACCCTTTCGCATCGGCATAGAACAAATGATACGACGAAGTGTCGTCTTGATTCACCGTCTTCGCAACCAGGCGCAGGCCCAGGTGCTCGGTGTAAAAGCGGGCGTTGTAGGCAATGTCCGCCGTAATGGCCGACACGTGGTGAATACCCGTAAGTGGGATCTCGGTAGCCATAGGTGTCTGGGTGTTGATGAAAGCAGGGAGCTTCGGCGCTCCTATTCAACGGCTGTTTCGGCAGAGGCCTGCAACTGACGCAGCAGCCGAAACAGCGTCTCGCGGTCGTCCATCGATAGGTCGTGCATAAGCGCATCGATACGAGCCGCATGGTCGGGAAACACGTCGCTGATGAGCGCTTTTCCGGCGTCGGTAAGCGCCACAATCTGTACGCGTCCATCCGTTTCAGATGGACGGCGCACAAGCAGCCCGCGCTCTTCCAACTGGTCAATGACATACGTCATGCTTCCGCTGGTAAGCAGCACGCGCTCCCCGATCTCGCCGATTGGAAGCGGCCCCTTGTGGAGCAGGACTTCAAGCACGGCAAAGGACTTCACGGTCAGTCCGTGTGCCTCCACCTGACCCCTAAGCGGCTTATCAATAGCGTGCAGCGCGCGGTTGAGCGCAATCCACACGTGCAGCGCACGGCGCGTTTCGCGATCCATATCGTAGCGAGTTTAGCAAAGATCAATTTATCTTGATGTCAAGATATATTAAGAAGAGCTGCCGTGCATGTTCTCTGGCGTTGCACTATTGTTGCAAGGTTGGCATTCTGACGCGGTATAAGTGTCTACACACGTCTGCTTTGGGCATGCACTGCTCCATTCATGCATTGTCTCGCCAGGAGGGAGCCCTGCGACTGACGCGGCGCTGGGCGTAGCCCGAGTACTTCCTCCCTACGGTCGGGGCGCGTCGCTGCGCTCGCAATGACATGGTTGTAGACTTTTCTCGGTACGTTAGGGGCACATGCGTTACCCGAGGATTGACCTGTTGCAGTGCACTAAGCCGGTACAGCTTTAGCAAGCATATCTAGCGCATCCGTACTTATAAGCACACGCAGGAGGCAGTGGGCTTGACTATCATTGATGTGCGTGCGTACACGCCGCGAACTGGCTGGGGTATAGAGTACACAATCCACCTGATCCAAAAACCCTGCTAAGTGGTCGGTGCCTTCGTCAATGGCGGCAGCAATAACCTGTCCGTGAAAGGCATCGTGTGCCCGCAACTGCTCGGACAGCGGGGTGATGCTGTTCTGTCGTTGGGTAACCAGCCCGACGG
This sequence comes from Natronotalea proteinilytica, assembly GCF_055379935.1. Lineage (NCBI taxonomy): Bacteria > Pseudomonadati > Rhodothermota > Rhodothermia > Rhodothermales > Salisaetaceae > Natronotalea > Natronotalea proteinilytica. The sequence continues at coordinate 2,061,045 of NZ_AP043947.1, forward strand.
TGCTGCGAGGTGGCAGGCGGGAGATACGGCGCAACGCATCCGCCGCAAGATGGGTTACAAACCCTAAGACATCTGCTTTGGGAACCTGCTGCTGCACGTGGTGCAGGTGCGTATAGGGCGTAAACACATAGTCTGCATCGGGATGCCGATCGAGAGCGGACAGGCGACATGTGCGTACGGACTGCTGTAGCCGTTCGCTAATTTGATCGGCCCACATCGCATTCAACTCGGTATGTGGCCCCGTCACGATCAGCTTGCGATCGAACCCCACATAGTCAAGCAACGCAGCTTGTTCGGTCCACAGCGTTTCGATTTCGGGCTCGGTGCAGCCTAATCCAATGAGTTGCTGCAGAGCGCTGTGAACGATGTCGGCGCCCCGTTCCATGCGATCGGCCTTATCGAGCGGACGCCGTTCACGCACGGTATATCCACTTCCAACTTTGGACGTAAGCAGTCCGTCGTCTTTGAGGGTGGTGTATGCCTTGCGAACGGTATGGAACGAAATGTCGAGCTGCTCGGCCAGGTGACGCGTCGAAGGCAGCGTGTCGTCTACTGCGTACTCGCCACGGGCAATAAGATAGCGCAGCTGCTCCACCAGCTGGTCGTGTACAGACGTGGGCGCATCGCGATCGATTGTGAGCATAGCGCACAAACCAATAAGGATAGAGGAGGCAATTACCAGTCATACAAAAGCCCGCCCCTACGACCACACGTGAGGGCGGGCTCTGTCAAGCATTCAGCCGCTAATTTCAGGCCAACACTACAGATTCATTGGCTTGCCATAGGCCACACGGGTGGCTTCCATAACTGCTTCAGAGAGCGTGGGGTGGGGATGAATGGCTTCCATGATTTCATGCCCGGTGGTTTCAAGCTTGCGAGCCACCACCACTTCGGCAATGAGCTCAGTCGCTTCGTTGCCCACGATATGGCATCCAAGAAACTCGCCGTACTTCTCATCGAAGATGACCTTCACAAAGCCCTCGGTATGGCCCAGTGCAGCCGCTTTGCCGGAGGCACTGAATGGGAATTTGCCAACCATGATGTCATATCCTTCAGCCTCGGCTTCTTCTTCGGTGTAGCCTACCGAGGCAATTTGCGGCTGACAGTACGTGCAACCCGGAATGTTATCGAAATCCATAGGCGGCACATCATGTCCGGCCACGTGCTCAATGCACGTCACGCCCTCATGACTGGCTTTGTGAGCGAGCCAGGGGCCTCCAGCCACATCGCCAATGGCATACACGCCGTCTACGGTCGTTGCTCCGTACTCATCAATTGTGATGTACGAGTTTTCGGTTTCGACGCCGATATCTTCAAGACCTAAGTCTTCGATGTTACCTACCACACCGACCGCTGAAAGAACTTGGTCGCATTCGACATATTCGGTTTCGTCGCCCACCTGAATTTCGGCACGCAACGCGCCGTTGTGCTCCTCAACGCCCTGTAGCATGGCGCCGGTAATGACGTTGATGCCAGACTTTTTGTACGAGCGCTCCAGCACACGCGATACCTCGGGGTCTTCAACGGGTACGAGATGATCTTGCACCTCTACAACCGAGACGTCGGTGCCCATGTGGTGGTAGAAGTAGGCAAACTCGACCCCAATGGCTCCCGCGCCAACCACGAGCAGGCGGTCGGGCTGTTCAGTTTGGAGCATCGCCTCTTTGTACGAAATGACCTTCTCGCCATCGATAGGCAGCGGGGGAATCTCGCGAGCCCGGGCTCCGGTCGCAATGATAACGGTATCGGCTGTCACCGTTTGGGCTTCCCCAATCTCTTCACCATCCATATTCACCGACGGCTCCACCTCAATGGTGCTGGCATCGGTAAGGCGCCCGTGGCCATAGATAACGTCGATGTCGTTCTTGTTCATCAGATACTGCACCCCCTTGTTCATCTTGGCCGCCGTTTTTCGGCTCCGTTCGATGACTTTGGGAAAATCGGGCGTGACAGTGCCTTCGAGCGAAAGGCCAAATTCGTCGAGATGTTTTGCTTCGGCCATCACCTCAGCGCTTTTCAGCAACGCTTTGGTGGGAATGCAGCCTACGTTGAGACAAACACCGCCAAGCTTATTCTTTTCGATGACGGCGGTTTTCATATCGAGCTGCGAGGCGCGGATAGCGGTTTCGTAGCCACCGGGTCCGCTCCCAATGACAACGCAGTCGTAGTGAGTAGCCATGGACAAACGAGGGGTTGGTATAGAAGATTAAGCGTGCATGCGTACAGTACAGCTTCAACATACGCTCCGATGCCCACCGTTCCCACTGCAAGGCGGGGATGGGGGCCAAATCTTGTGTGAATTGGCGGCGATTGGGTCGATTAGCGGCTGCGCAGCCAATGCGTCGGATTATCAGAGGAGCTTGCATCCATATCAAAGATGGCAAAGAAGAGCCCTGCACCACGCGGTTCGCTGTCGGTGCCAGCCTGGCCGATTTGGTCGCCCGCTGCAATCGAATCGCCCATCGACACGTCTAAATCAGAAAGGTTGCTATAGACCGACAGGTAGTCGCCGTGGCGCACCATAAGGAGTGTGCCAAAGCCGGGGACAAAGTCAACGCCCGAAACGGTGCCGTCGAATACGCTGTAGACCGGCGCGCCCGGATTGGTGGCAATGGTAATACCGGGGGTATTGGTGGTGGTACCATGTACGGGATCCACATGGTCGCCGTACGTTTCGGTGATGGCTCCATCTACGGGCCAGGGCAACTGTCCTCGATTTTCGGCGAACGATGTCGAGAGTTCGGCATAGGCGGCTTCCGAAAGCACACGTGCCCCGCCGGCTTCTTCAGCATCTCCTTCTGCAGTGGCTTCTGCCATCATTTCCTGGATACGCTGCTCCAGCTCTTCAACCGATGCCCGGGTTTCCTCAATTTCATCCCGCAGATCCGCTTGCTCGGCCTGTAGCTCTTCAACAACGCTGCGGCGATCACGGTGCAAGTTCTGCAGTTGGTTGCGCTCGGAGCGCGCCTCCACGAGCAGTTCCTGCGTGCGCGCCTGTGACGCTTGAAGATCGCTCTGTTGTTCTTCAATGCTGGCCTGTGCCTCTTGAATGGCATCGCGACGGGAGCGACGCTGATCGGCAAACTGGCGCAGGTACCGCACCCGCACAATCATCTGGTTGATCGAATTGGAAGAGAAAACAAGCGCCAGGTCATGAAGCCGTCCGTACCGGTATGCGTGAGTGGCTCGGGCTTTGTACTCTTCAAGCAGCGCAGCTCGTTCGCGATCGAGTTGCTGTAACGTGTCGCGCGCACCGCTCTGTTGCGCTTGTAGCTCATTGAGGCGACGTTCGTATGTATCCACCAGCTCCTGACGCAGGGCAATTTCGCGATTGAGCTCTTCAAGTCGTTCGCGAGTATCGGCGGCCTCGCGTTCGGTGCGCTGCAAGCGCTGCTGGTCGCGCTCAATCTGTTCGCGCAGCGACTCCAGCCGCTCTTCAGTCGCCTCGCGCTCGTCAGAAGGCGTTTCTTGAGCCCACACCGGCAGGCTCGGCACCAGCAACAGCCCGCCCATAACGCTCAATGCAACGATGAACCAGCTAGGGCAGCGTAACGCGTTCGGCATCAGAGCTTGCATCCAGCGAGAAAGAAAGCGAATCAGGCGTTAGCGTTAGCGATCGGTACGTAAACACCGCACGCACATCATCAGGTGGACGACGCAGCATAATCCGGTTCGGAACGACAACGCCATCAACGGTTGTGTGGTCGCTAAAGACGCGTTCGTCGAGGATTGTCCCGTCGGCATCGCGCTCTACAAAACGAACGACCCGCCACAGCGCGGGATCCACGGCATACATGTACCGCTGATCGGGCGATTCGAAATAGTACATCTCGTCGTCGTGTGTAAGGGTCCAGTCGATAGCATCATTGGGCGCTACAATCCCCAGCAGATTTGTAAAGAGCTCATCCCCCGATACCGGTACCGGAAACACCCGCTGTGCTCCCTGCACACTACCCGCAGCCAGTTCGTTATCGATGCGATTATACACGAAAAAACTGTCGGGGGTAACCAACATCCGTGCGGCCTCAATGCCCAGTGTAGCGCGTACATTCATCCATAGCGAGTCGCCACGCTGCTGTCGAATGGTGCTGCGAAAGCGTCCGTTCTGCATCGGACTGTTCAGCTCCAGCCGGGCTTCCCCCTCAAACGCTTGAAGCGTATCTGCCGATAGGTGAATGGCATTGATGATGCTGTCTTTCGAATGGTCGGGAAACGCCTCGGGCATGTCCCCTTCTTCAAGCGCGGGTGCGCTCGTTCCGCACGCAGCAAGCACAAACGCCCCCCCTACGAGCAACGCCCAGGGCAGTAGCGTAAAAAACCAGCGTGGCGTAACGCTAGCAGTGGTGCACGAATTGGAACATTGGGAGAAGCAATGCATGGCGACGAAGCGGCACACGCTAAAAGACGAAAAAACAAAATTGTAGAACGCACACCTTTCAAACAGAGAAAGGCGTAGCGCTTTCCATCAACATAACGTGGCGGTGCAGCGTTTCGTATCAGGCACGTTGACTGAATGTAACGCCTTGTGGAAAACACACCACCGATTCGTCTTTTTGCGTGAAGAGTTGTACGTTAGGGCTATCATCCTTCATGTTCATCCTTTCTTTGCGACATAACAAGTACATACCATCATGGGCGAGCAAAATGTAAGCAGAGAGCGCGATCCGCGAGAGCTGCGCAAGTTTGCACGGCGGCTCATTCACGACGTGCGCGCGCTGGAGCGCATGCTTGAGGAGAACATGTTCGAAACCGATACACGACGTATTGGGGCCGAGCAAGAGCTGTTTCTTGTGGATCATCGAGGCGAGGCGGCGCCGGTTATCGAGTCGATGATGGCGCGTAATGAAGATCCACGCATCGTCACTGAGCTGACAAAGTTCAACGCCGAGTTCAACATGGATCCCATGGTCTATGGCGGCTCGTGCTTCCGCCACATGGAAGACGCTACCGAGGGGTTGTTGGATAAGGTGCGTTTGCTTGCAGAGACCGACGGGGCCGAGCCCGTCTTAGTGGGCATTCTGCCAACAGCTCACCTGGCCAACTTCTCGATGGACTTCATGACCCCCAAGCCCCGCTACTATGCCCTCAACGATGCCATCACACGGCTTCGAGGCGGGGCTGGGCGCTATCAGATTCGCGGCTTCGACGAGCTGTTCGTTAAGCACGACTCCATTATGCTGGAAGGCTGCAATACCAGCTTCCAGACGCACTTTCAGGTGACCCCTGATGAGTTTCCGCGGTTTTACAATATTGCTCAGGCTGTAGCCGCCCCATGCCTGGCTGCCGCCACCAACTCGCCCCTGCTCTTTGGCAAACGGCTGTGGCGCGAAACCCGCATTGCGTTGTTTCAGCAAGCCGTTGATACGCGGTCGAGCAACCTGTATCTGCGCGAAATGAGCCCGCGCGTGCACTTCGGCAGCCGCTGGATTGAGGAATCGGTCACCGAGATTTTCAAGGAAGACATTTCGCGCTTCCGTATGCTGTTAGCTACCGATTTTGAAGACAACCCGCTGCACCAACTCGACGAAGGGCGCATCCCCGACCTAAAAGCCCTTCAACTCCATAATGGAACCGTGTATCGCTGGAACCGAGCCTGCTACGGCATTACCGAGGGCAAACCGCATCTGCGCATCGAAAACCGCATCCTACCGTCGGGACCAACCGTGGTCGACGAGATCGCCAATGCCGTGCTCTGGTATGGCCTGGTCACAGGCATGGCCGATCGCTACGAAGATCTGGCGGATGTCATGGATTTTGACGATGCTCATCACAACTTCTTGGCTGCAGCGCGTCATGGACTTGCCTCTCAGTTCAGTTGGATCGACGGCTCAAAGCGTCCGGCCCGCTCGCTACTGCTCGAAACACTGCTCCCCATTGCCCGCGATGGTCTCGATAACTCGGGCATCGACACCAACGACATCGATCGTTACCTGAGCATCATTGAAGCGCGTGTGGCATCAGGCCAAACCGGCTCACAGTGGCAACTCGATTCGCTTGCCGGCATGGACGGCGGCACGCGCGGCGAACGCCTAAGCGGGGTAACACGCGGAATGGTGCGCCGCCAACGCGAAGGGGAGCCGGTGCACACCTGGACGTTGGCCTCCCTGGGCGAAGCCTACACGCCCGGGCACATCCGCGAAACACGGGTTGAGGACTATATGACAACCGACCTGATGACGGCGCATGAGCAGGAGTCGGTTGAGTTTGTAGCCTGTGTCATGGATTGGCAACGCCTGCGCCATGTGCTCATTGAAGACGAATCGCACCGACTTGTCGGGCTGATCAGTCACCGACGCTTGCTGCGGCACATGGCCGAGCGCGATGGCGCCGAGAACGATGACACACCGGTAGGAGCTATCATGAAAGAGGATCCGATCTCTGTCCCCCCGGATATGCCAACGCTTGAGGCCGTGCAGATTATGCGAGAGAAGCAAATTGGGGCGCTCCCGGTTGTGCGCGAAGGCCAGCTGGTAGGCATCATCACTGAACGTGAGTTTATGGATGTGGCCCACAACTTATTGGATACAGCAGACCCTTCGGCCTCCAATCAAACGTCCGAACCAGAAGCGTAACCTGTATGATAGATAGGATGTTACAGTTACGTGGACCTGGAACGTCTCGTTGGGCTGATGGGTGAGAAGGTACCCTTCCTAACATGGGGCCCTGCCTTGCAACACAACGGGGCCCCTCACGAGCTTTCTGTATCAACCCACCCCTTCGTATGTCTGACCTCAAAAAACAAACGATCAACGGCCTGGATGTACACATCGATCGATCGCTGTGTATTGGATCAGGCAACTGCGTGAATCTGGCCCCCGATGTGTTTACCCTCCGCGAAGATGCGCTCGTTGACTTCACCGACGACGTAAACAAAGACGCGGATCCCGGACAAGTCATTGAAGCGTGTGCCGTGTGTCCCGTCGATGCGCTGATGGTGTACGACGAAGACGGCGAGCAGATCGTGCCCTAACAGTTGGATAAAACGTTTGGGTAGTGGATAGACGCTAAGTAAGCCGGCAAAAATACGTTTACACCTTGTCATCGCAAGGGGGGCATCGCGAGGGGGGAGCCCTGTGAGCGATAGCGAACGAGCACTCCTGGAGTGCGATCTCATGCCCCCATCTGGGCAGTGCTGCCCGGCCTGATGGCACAAGATTGCGTCGCTGCGCTCGCAATGACAAGGGGTGCGTTTTTTCGGTACGTTTAGCCACCCAGGCGTACTCCAACCATTGACGTGTGACACAGCAGCAGTACTCTGTCTTACCTGTAATCTCAGGGGGACGAGGGTCGTGTCAAGCTTTACGTCTCACCACCTTCAAAAAAACCCTGTCATGGCAAGTCCCTTGAACAGCAAGGAAGGCGTACGTTCAGTGTAGACGGTCTCGTAACGTCACAGCGTGCTGTGACGCCTCCAACGCCTGGTCGACGTTCAGCAGGTGCTGGTGAATCGGCGGTCCTGACTCTCCAAAACACCTGCCATGGTGAGCGAGCGAAGGCCCCCAAGGGCCGGAGCGCGTCGAACCATCTCCGCGGCGCTCAGCAGGTGCTACACGATCGAACGGCCCTGCTCATTGCCTAGTCCTTGCACATAACTTTGTCTCTGGTATTTCGTTGATGGAAAATTTGACTCCTCCACTGTCTGTTCAATGAGAGACTGTTGGACCCCACAAAAAGAACCCACCTGGGCGTCTGCTCGGGCGAGTGAATCCTGAATCGAGTTCAGGGCAGGCAAGCGATCATCAACGATTATCACCATCTCAGGTTGTGTGCATAAACTAGGCTCATTGCGGGGGAGATTGTTACTCGCTGCGTTTGGGAACGGGGTGGCGCGTTTCGCCAGCTCCGTACACAACAAACTTCTCTGTCGTGAGCGCCTGCAAGCCCATCGGGCCATAAGCATGAAGCTTCGTTGTTGAGATGCCAATTTCGGCGCCCAGCCCAAGTTCGCCCCCATCAGAAAAGCGTGAGGACGCATTCACGAGCACGACCGAGGCGTCTACTGTACGCACAAACTCACGGGCCCTGAGCAGATTATCCGTCACGATCACTTCGGTATGATTGGATCCGTAGGTGGAAATGTGCTGTTGAGCAGCCTCTGCCTCCTCCACGACACGCATCGCAATGGTGAGGTCAAGGTACTCCGCAGCGTAATCCTCCTCGGTTGCCGGTTCTACATCAGTAACGCGAGCCCGCACCTTGTCGTCACCGCGGATGGTAACGCCTGCCTCGCGAAGCAGGGCGCAGGCACGGGGCACGTATGCATCGGCCACCTCTTCGTGCACAAGCAGCGTCTCTAACGCGTTGCAGACACTCGGACGCGAGGTCTTGCCGTCGATAAGCAGGTCGTCGGCACTGGCAAGATTAGCTTCTGCATCCACATACAGGTGGCACACCCCTTTGTAATGCTTGATCACAGGAATGCGGCTGGTTTCGTCGACAAAGCGGATGAGCCCTTCGCCACCACGTGGGATCACTAAATCGATGTGTTGATTCATCGTAAGCATCTCCTGGACCGCGGCCCGATCGGTGGTGGGTACCAGGGTGATGGCTGCAGGATCTACATCACCCGCTTCCAGTGCCTCATGCAGCGCACGGGCAATGGCATGGTTGACATGAAAGGCTTCGGATCCGCCACGCAAGAACACCGCATTTCCTGCCTTGAAGCAGAGCCCGGCGGCATCGGAGGTCACGTTGGGACGGGCCTCATAGATCATGGCGATCACGCCAAGCGGAATGCGCATGCGCCCCACCTCAATACCACTGGGCCGCGTGGTGGTGGCCGACATTTGCCCGACTGGATCAGAAAATCCAGCCACCTCACGCAATGCTGTTGCCATCTTCTGCAAGCGCCCCTCATTCAGCACGAGCCGGTCGATCATGGCCTCGGGCAGCCCATTGCTTTGGGCCCCTTCCACATCGGTATCGTTGGCATCGAGGATGGCGTCTTGGTGGTCAAGCAGCGCATCTGCCATGTGGTTTAGCACGCGGTTCTTACGTGCGGTAGACAGGTTCGCCACCTGACGCGCCGCCTTGCTGCAAGCGGCAGCCAGCGATTCAATGGAACGGTCGGATCTGGACGCTACATCAGCCATAATTTGATCGGTCTATGTTGAACAAAGCACCACACATGAAGATATCGTTTACCTACACACAGATAGCTATACACAGGCTCGGGGGGCTTGTGCCGTTGCTGAGTGTGTTCATTTAAGCGATCAGCACCAGGTCATCACGGTGGATGACGTAATCGGTCGGTGCGGTGTCAAGCACCTCGGCAATAGCTGTACTGTGCTTGCCCTGTATTTTGCGTACGTGGGCGGCGCTGTACTGAACCATGCCCTTGGCCAGGGGGTGGGGATCTCCCTCTGTACGGCGGGCAACCAATACGGCATCGCCCTGTGCAAACGATCCCTGCACATCAATAATGCCCGACGGAAGCAACGACGCCCCTTGCTCCTGCAGCGCACGCGCTGCGCCCTCGTCAACAACAATGGTGCCCACCGCAGGCAAGGCATGACGCATCCAGTGTTTGCGACTCGAAAGTTGCCGATCGGGGGTGGCGGCGGCAAACAATGTACCGGGCACATAGCCCTCACGCAAAGCATCGAGGTGCGCCCGCTTTTTTCCATTTACGATTACGGACGGAATGCCACGATCGGTTGCTTTTTCAGCCGCTTCGAGCTTGGTGCGCATGCCGCCGGTGGCAGCGGCATGGTGGCTTCCTCCAGCCAGCGCGTACGTTGTTGCATCGATGGCATCGACGTGGGGGATACGGGTCGCATTCGGGGTGGTGTGGGGATCAGCATCGTAAAGTCCATCCACATCAGAGCACATTACAAGCAAGTCGGCTTCAGCAAGCACAGCCACAAAGGCAGCCAGGTTGTCGTTGTCGCCCACCTGTAGTTCTTCCACCGCAACGGTATCGTTCTCATTGACGATAGGCAATGCGCCGGTGTCGATAAGTGCCGACAGGGTATTTTTGGCATTTACGAAGTGCGTACGACGTCGCAGATCGTCGTAGGTGAGCAGCACCTGAGCACAGGGCACATCAAAGAGACGGCTCCAGTGCGCCATCAGTTGGGGTTGCCCAATTGCGGCCAGGGCCTGCTTTTCGGGAATGGTGCTGTTGGGAGGTGTATTGACATCACCCAGCAAGGCACGCCCGGCAGCCACCGCGCCCGACGACACCACAATCACGGTTTTTCCCTGCGAGCGGCACTCTCGAATCCACTGCGCAATCGGAAGAAGATAGCGTGTTGAACACCCTCGCGCATCAGGAGCTACCAGGGCACTGCCCACCTTTAAAACAGCGGTCTGCCAATCAGGAAGAGACACGAGCATGGGTACGTGCGGGATAGCCGTTCAATGTACAATGTTCGGCAGTGGATAGGAACTAAATGATAAGGTGATCGGAGACCGCAGTTTTGTCTTGTTCGAACCTCCTCTGTCTTCGAGCTTCGACGCAGGCGTGATCCTGTGGACATCTCCCCCTTGGCCAAGGGGGAGAGACCCGTAGGGAGAGGGGGTTTGAGCGGGTTGCGATGATGATGTAAACCATATGTCAATCACTTAACATCCTAACGCTACCCAATATTCTTCGGGTACATACAAGCTCCTGTGGCATGCTTCTTCGAGACGCACTCCGCGTCCTGCATACGTCCATACGTTCATATCTCCATACGTAGCCCTACGCGAGCGCACTTTCCTGACCCGAATCGAGAACAAACAGGCCGCTGGTGCGGGTGCGGTCTACCACATCGCGCATCCGGGCAAAGTTAGGCGGATCCATCAGCCCAAAGATGTTCACATCGCCGCGTGGCGCCTTCGACAGGTAGGGTTCAAACTCGCCCACATGGACCTCCACCATCGCCTCCGGCATACGGGCCAGATCAATCAGCGTATGCAGGAAGGCACGCGCCTCATCGGCCTGCTCTTCGGTGCCTACAACCGTTAGCAAGCGCATCTCCGCATCCCAGTTGCGCCTGAGCTTATACGCCAGGAGCAGCGGCAGATCCAGGTTGCCGATATCCATGGACACCTCCCAGTCGGGACTGCGGTCGTTGATCCAGACGTTCACGGTTTCGCGCTGTCCGAGTCCAGCGCGGCGGTGGGGCGCATAGATGCACGTGCCCATCTGCTGATCGCTGGCTGTGTGGACCAATTGGGCATAGTCGTTTTCGCGTTCGTCATCGTCGGGCAGAGGCAGAAAGAGAATGTTCGGCTTAAAGAAGGCCCCCTGCATGGTTTGGATGCTGGCAGTGAGGCTCGGCGCAAATCGTTCGGCCGATACCACCGCTGAAGAGGCAAACACGCCGCGCTTGCGAAAGGCTGATGTCATGTCCTCAATCTGGCGCGACAGGTCCTCAGAGGAATGCTCGCTATCCAGTCCCAGCAGGTTTACCGCGCCTTTCGGGGAGGCCAAGTCCTGCACAAAGAGGAACGATCCGCGTAACGTATCGGCATCGCGGATGGGCACCAAAATGTTCGGCTTCCACGCCCGCTCTTGTCGCGAGCTCAGGTCCTTCACGTTTTTAGCGGCCCACTCCGCCAGCGACACAAAGAGCCCGCTTCGCACATCGGCCATGGAGTGGTCGAGGGTGCGGCGTACGAGCACGCCGTAGAACACCACCACAATGGCCATAGCCGCCAGCCCAAAGGTCGGATTCACGATGAACATCGCCATCAGACACCCTGCAGCCCCCGCAAACGACACAACGCGCGGCATCCGAAGAATGGGGCGAAAGCTCACCAGTCCCAGGGTTTGCTCCACAAACACCACTACATTAATCATGGTGTAGGTGATTAGGAAGAACATGGTGATAAGCGGCGCAATTGCATTCAGGTCGCGCACCATCAGCGCGGCCAGGACAATGCCTCCGGTAATCAGCATCGCGTTGCGTGGCTCGCCGGCATCGGTGCGCTGCGACATCCATCCACTTGCAGGCAGAATGTCGTGATTGCCCAGCGCCTGCAAGATGCGCGGCGCGCCCACCGCCGAGGCCAGCGCGGAAGAAAACGTCGCCCCTAGCAGTCCTGCCAGCACCGGTGGCCCCCAGTACGCCATATCAATCATGACCGTGTAGTTGGTGAGCAACTCCTCGGGCGGCGCCGAGCGGAGCAACCAGATGGCAACCAGCACATAGATCACAAAACTGAGCCCGATGGCGCTCATCGTACCCAGCGGAATGCTCGTACGCGGGTTCTTCAGTTCCCCCGACATATTCGCCCCCGCCATAATCCCGGTAGCGGCCGGAAAGAACACAGCAAAGATCACCCAGAACGACACACCGGGGAAGCCATCTTCCGGCGCGCCGGGGAAGTCGCCAAACAGCTGGATGTCTTCAAACGGAATCATCATCGATCCCGTTGCTGCCGCCATGGCCACCGATATGAGCGATGCCACAATGATGGCCAGAATCACATATTGCACCCGAAAGGCCAGGCTTGCGCTGATGTACGCGATGCCAAAGATCAACCCAAACGCAATCAGATCAACTAGCAGCGCCGGATGTTCAGGAAACACCCAGAGCCAGCCTTCTCGAAAGCCAAAGATGTACATCGTTACCGCCAGCGCCTGCGCCAGGTAGAGCGGAATGCCTACCGCCCCGCCCACTTCCAAGCCCAGCGACTGCGAGATGATCGAATACGCCCCACCGGCCCCAATCCGAATATTGGTCGTGATCGACGACATCGAGAGCCCCGTCGCCGTCACAATCCCGAATGCCAGGCCAATCACCAACAGCCCGCCAATCAGCCCCGCATTCCCGACCACCCAGCCGGTACGCAAGTACATAATCACGCCCAAAATCGTAAGCAGCGTCGGCACAAACACCCCAGCAAAGGTGCCATACTTGGTGCCCTCCGGCATAATATCCGACTCAGCCGAGGGTTCGACATCGTCGCCTACGGCTTCATGCTCCACAGCGGGGGCTTCGGAAGAGGGTTCTACAGGCCCAGCTTGTGATTCGGAGTCAGCCATGAAAAGTTAGACGCTTTTATTTTATGGGAAAGCCCGTAGGGATGTACATCAACGGTTAGTCAATGCTACCCCGCCTCGTCCTATCCGATCCAACTACATGCGACCCGCACGCAGCGAATGTACCCTGTTCGACCCATCGTCTCCCGTGGGGCCTGCTCTGTGGTGCAACTATGCCACAGTCGGAGTCTCGTCAAGAGGTTCGGCCCGCCGTATCGATTTGCGGCGAGGTAGTCAGTCCAATGCGCTCCTTGAGCCGCTTGAACCCTTCTGTGGCCTTGGTGGGCAGCGTATCCGGTACATAGCGGCGCACCATCAGCACCGAGGAGTCGGCCTGATCTGCTATCACATCGGGAATCGACCCGAAGAGCACCTGCCGGAACGTCCACTCCCGCGAGGCGCCGATGATTGTGAGATCAAAGTTGTCTTGCGCCATCGCTCGTTCAATGCCACCGGTCACGCTCTCGGCATGCTCCACCTGGTAGATAATCGTATTGTCGTCACCGATCTCGTTGCGTACGGTGCGCTGCAACGATGTTTTTTCGCTTTCCGGGTCGACTCCTTCACGCACCACACGCAGCACATGTAGATTAGCGCCCGTAGCCTGGGCAATCCGCACACCGATTTCGAGTCCGAGACGCGCATGCAGCCCGCCGCCCCATGGCAACAGAATCTTTTTCATCTGCCCAAAGCCGCGGTCCTTCAGAAAGGCAACATCAGCGGGGAGATCCCGAATGATGCGCTGCGATGGGCTGTTGTAGATGTTGCTTACATTGAATCCGCCACGCCACCCCATCAGCAGCAGATCGGCCTTCTCGCGCACAGTTTCGTTGATCAGCCCGCCAAACACATCGTGCGCCACATCAATCGACGACTCGATCTTCGTCTGCAAGTAGGGACGGCTGTCGGTTCCATTTTCAGCCATCTCGCCTTCCGCCTGCACTGCAAGATCGGCAATCGTCTGCTCCAGCGAGGGGCGTTCGGCAAACTGTTCACGGGCCTCTTTAAGCGGCGTCTGCAACGGCACCCGAACAAGGTGCAGTCCGGTTACGTGTCCGCCTACATCGCGCCCTGTAGCAATGTATCGGCCCATTTTAAGCATATCGGCTTCGGTATCGGGGTTGGCTAGCGCCACCGCAACGCGGCGCGGCTCAATGGTATTAATAGTCCGCTCTCCGGGAAGCACCGCCTCGGGAATTCCGACCTTTATGGTAGGCGTAGGCCGTGTAAAGACGCTCCATCCGTGCTCTTGCCACTCGGCTTTGAACTCGGGCACGGCGTGTTTAATGTCTACGCGGCTGCGCCCCCAGACGGCATACCAGGTCAGGCTGACCACGATGAGGACAAGCACCGCAATTTGCGCAAACGGCCCCGAGTAGAGCATAATGCCGACACACGCAATGGCGGCAAACACCTGGGCATACGGAAAAAGCGGGGTGCGATAGGCCGGTTCGTACCAGTCAGGCTTAGCTACGCGCAGCGTGATGCATCCAATGTTCAGGGCGGCATAGCTGTACAGCTGGAGCACACTGGCAATTTTAGCAAGGTCCTCCAGGCTTTCAATCAGCAGAAACGAGAGCGACAGCACGCCCGTGAGCAGAATAGCGCGGTGCGGCGTCATGAGCGTTTCGTGGATGGTGCTCAGCCAGCCCGGCACCATACGATCGCGGGCCATCGCCAGGTTGATGCGCGACGATGCCAAAATACTGGCGTTCGCCGACGACACCGTCGCCAGCAGTCCGGCAAAGATGATGATACCGGCTCCCACGGGTCCTAGCATCAAACGGGCAGCCTGCGTGAGGGGGTCGTGCACATCGCCGATCGTTTCTTGCGTAAAGACGCCTCCAATGATGAGCAGAATCACTACGTAAAGAAGCGTAACCAACGCCACCGACCCAATCAGGGCACGCGGTAGGTTCTTGGCTGGGTTCTTAATCTCTTCAGCCACCGCAGCAATCTTCACAAACCCCAGAAACGATACAAATACCAGTGCGGTGGTAGATGCTACAGGAGCTGACCCAAAGGGAAAGAACGGCTCGAAATTGTCTACATCAATGTAGAAGAGTCCGATCAGGCAGAAGCCGCCCAGAATCGCAAACAGGGTAAGAACGACGATCACCTGCGTTTGACCGGATTCTTTGGCCCCGTATACGTTGAGAGCGGTGAGCAGTACCCCTCCGATAAACGCGCCCCAGAACGGCGTAATGGGTGCAAATTGAGAGAGGTATTCGCCGAGCCCAAAGAGGTAGAAGGCAATGGCAAACGTCAGACTCAACCAGATGCCAACTCCCGAGATGGCGCCAAGTGCAGGTCCCAGTGAGCGAGAAACGAAGAAATAATCGCCTCCGGAGGTTGGCATGCCGGTGGCAAGTTCCGCCGCACTGGCTGCGGTAATCATGCAAACAAGGCCCGCGGCCAAATACGAAAAGATCGCCGCCGGCCCCGTCAGTTCAAGCGCCACTCCGGCCAGAAGGAAAATGCCGGCGCCAATCATCGTGCCGGCTCCAATGGTGAGCGCATCCCAGAATCCTAATTCACGTCGGAGATCGTCTTGCGCCAAAGAAAGTACCTCGTGGGGGTTTTGATTGATCGTAGCGAACCAACACTGTCCGGATGCCAAGACATGCCAAACACTTGATGTCAAACACTGGCATCGGAAGGTTTGTGTCTGCCTAAGAACAGCATAACCATTGCTACAGACAGTGTCCAGCGTGGGCCTGCACTATCGTCGATTTGTTACGGATTCACCGTAAACGGCCAGCCCTGGATGCCCTATCAACATGCCTGACCGTCCGCGACACGAGCAGACAGTCTCTATTCATAACGTAGAATATCTGCCTGACCCTGCATCACTTCCGACAAGTCAACTGTAGCAAGACCCATCCGTCTGCCCCTAACACACCACCGGCCTACTCACATCGTCCACTATTAGATGCTTCGTGTGCCATCCGCTCACCATCTGTTCCTCGTAATCTTGTGCCTGCTCGGGGCTTCGTGGGGCGGAGTTCTCCTGCTCGATGTGCTTAATGCATGGGAATGGGGCGCCTGGTTTACGTTTAAAGCCAGCCCTCATATGTTCAACGAGAACAATGCGTTCTTTTACGCCTGGTTCGATGACCGCAGCCCCATTGAGTGGATGCAGTGGCTGTGTCTGGGAAGTTTTAGCATCCTTAGCGCCTACCGTGCTGGACAGCTACAACGCACATCCGACCGAGCCCTGTTCATCTTCTGGACGCTGATGGCCGCGGGCGGGATGCTGCTTGTCATAGAAGACGCGGGGAGTCCGCGGCATCGCATCTTAGAATTGCTTGCGGTCTTTCCTTTTCTGCGTGCGTACGAAGGTGCAGTAGTGGTTATCTTTGAACTGTTTATCTACTTTCCGGCACTGGCTGTCCTGCCGGTCTACGCCTTCTATCGTAGCTATCACCGCATCCGCCAAATGCCCACGATACACCGATATCTGATCATCGGGTTTGGCTTTTATGCGGTGGCTGCTTTCTTTTCGGCGTCCAGCGGTATCGGGTTCTGGTATAACACCGTCGGCACAGCCTGGCTCGATCTCATGTTCAGCGAGCACCTGCTGGATCCCGACGTGTATCGCCAACCGGAGTTGGGCTTCTGGTTGATGGACACCCTCGTCGAAGAATCACTCGAACTGGTCGGTGCCGCCGGCCTGCTGTCTGCCGCCCTCGCGCAGTACCACCGGCCCCTGCCTGCGAGTTGTACAACCGAGTTCTGACGTTCAGGGCTCTCATACCGGATTAGGCCTTACTGCTGTGTCACACGTCAATCTTCGGGGAACGCATGTGTCTCCTAACGTACCGAGAAAAATCTACAATCATGTCATTGCGAGCGCAGCGACGCAATCTCATGCTATCAGACCGGATGTAGCTGCCCAATCAACGGCATGAGATCGCACCCCAGGAGTACTCGGGCTCCACCCAGCGCCGCGTCAGTCGCAGGGCTCCCTCCTCGCGATGACAAGTTTGGACCCTAACATTCAGGTTTGACACAGCATTAAGTACAGTCAGACAGCGTTTTGGGGAATACCGCCGGTTCGACCGAAGCGCGCCGACAGGAGTTCGGAGTGGGGAAAATCGCCACGCATTCGCTGGAAACGGCCATCCAGGCCCTTTCTCTCTCCCGAAAAACCTGCTAGTCTATGCACACAACCTGAGATGGTGATAATCGTTGATAATCGCTTGCCTGTCCTGAACTCGATTTAGGATCTGGATGACGTTCGGGAGGGAGGCATTTGGATTGAAAGGGAGCTTTCGTCTCCCAGCACCGTCCCCCCGACACGTCATCCTGAACTTGATTCAGGATCCACTCGCCCGAGCAGACGCCCAGGTGGGTTCTTTTTGTGGGGTCCAACAGTCTCTCATTGAACAGACGGTGGGGAAGTCAAATTTTTCATCAACGAAATATCAGAGAGAAAGTTATGTGCAAGGACTATGAAAAGCCTGGGAGGAGTTTAGATTCGAAACTCCAAGTTGGCCCGTGATCTTACTTAGGAGACGCGGAGTCCTGACACGAGCGTAGCAGATCCCGGATCACGTCCGGGACAGGCGAACGCAGTGAGTAAAAACCTCCCTCGAAATGAGCAGGGCCGCTTGATCGATCAGAGCCTGCTGAACGTCGCGGAGATGGTTCGGCGTGCTCCGGGCTGGGCTCGTCGCGTGCTCACCATGACAGGTTTTTTGGAGGGGGGGGGGCACAGAGGTTGGCACAGTCCCCGTACCCTAACAATCAGGTGTGACAGAGTACTGCATCAAACAAGCCCTTGCGTGCTGCACGTATCATGCACAGCCTGCAAGGGCTTTACCCAATCGATAAACAGTGCGTTCTTAGCTACTTACAATCCACAGGTCGATTTCGCGCTTATCGACATTGGCACTTACAATACGCACGGTCACCGTGTCGCCGGGTCGATACGTTGCCCCTTTTTCGCGTCCTCGCATGGTGTACGTCTCCTCGTCATACACGTAGTAATCATCGTCCATGTCGCGAACGTGTGCAAGTCCTTCAACGAGCAGGTCGCTCAGCTCCACAAACACCCCAAACTTCGTAACGCCGCTCACAACGCCTTTAAAGGTCTCCCCAATGTGCGCTTGGGCATACTCTACCTGCTTCAGCTTCACAGACTCGCGCTCTGCCTCCTCGGCGTCGCGCTCTTTTTCAGAGCAGTGCTCACAATGCGCTTTGAGCTGCTCTTGATCGGCGGTGGTGCCTCCGCTAAGATAATGCTTCAGTAAGCGATGTACAATGAGGTCAGGGTACCGCCGAATCGGACTGGTAAAGTGGGTATAGAAGTCGAAGTTGAGCCCAAAGTGTCCGTTATTTTTGGTATCGTACACAGCCTTTGACATGGCCCGCAGCGCGGCCCGCGTGATGACGACCTCTTCGGGTTTCCCTTTGATCGTTTCAATCAAGTTGCCTAGATCATTGGGCGTCACATTCCCATCGGTAAGGGGCAACGAGTGTCCAAAGACTTTAACATACTCGGCCAGCTTTTGAATGCGTTCGCCGTCGGGCTCCTCGTGCACACGGTAGACAAACGGTCTCGGATTCTTCGCATCGCCGATATGGGACGCGGCGGTCTGGTTGGCAAGCAGCATGAACTCCTCGATGAGCCGGTTTGCTGCAAGACGATCCTTGACCACAATATCCACCGGGTGGCCATCGTCATCGAGGATAACCTTCACCTCGTCGGAGCCAAAGTCGATCCCGCCGCCTTGCATACGATTGCGCGTAAGCGTGCTCGACAGGGAGTGGGCCTGTTTTACGGGGAGGGCAGCATTATCATCAGGATCGTTGCCGCTGATAAAGTGCTGCGCCTGCTCGTACGTAAGGCGACGCTTCGAGTGAATCACCGTTTCGCAGAACTCATAATCGACGACTTCGCCCTGACTGGTGATTTCCATAATACACGAAAACGCAAGGGTGTCTTCGTGGGGGCGCAGCGAGCACACTTGATTCGACAGCTTTTCAGGTAGCATGGGCACGGTGCGATCGACCAGATACACACTGGTGGCCCGCTCTTGCGCTTCAGCATCTATTGCGGTATCCGGCTTTACGAAGTGACTCACATCGGCAATGTGGACGCCCACTTCCCAATTGCCATTTTTCTTTTTGATGTGCAACGCATCGTCGAAGTCCTTGGCATCGTCCGGATCAATGGTAAAGATGTACTCATCACGCAAGTCACGCCGCTGCTCGATCTCGGACGCGGGGATAGAGGTGGAAATGGCCGCCGCTTCTTCCTGCACCGGTTCCGGAAAGTCGGTGCGCACATCCATGCTCTTTGCGAGCGAGAGCACCTGTACGTTTGGGTCATCGGCATCGCCGAGCACGCTTAGAATGCGTCCTTCAGGCGAGCCCCGTCGGTCGGTAAAACGATCAACGGAGACAACCACTTTTTGGCCGTTGCGCGCCCCATTGAACGCATCCTTAGATACAAACACGTCTTGCAGGATACGCTGGTCATCGGGTTGGACGAGTGCATGGGAGCCTCGGTACTGGAACGTACCGACAATTTGCGTGCGGCGGCGGTCGACCACTTCTAGCACTTCGCACTCGCGCTTTTTGTCGGGTTTGGACTGGGCCGCAACAGCCACGCGCACAACATCGCCATGCAATGCAGTGCCCATGTTCGACTCGCGAATAAAGAACTCTTCATCGTCATCGCGAGCCTGCACAAATCCAAAGCCTTTAGGGTGGGCACTAAGCGTACCAATCACCCCTCGCTTAATGGATTTGTGGGCGAACTTCTCGCCCTTTTGCTGAATGAGACCGGCCTCTGCGAGGCGTTCGAGGGTACGGCCAAACTGAAGGAAACGCTGATTATCGTCGAGGTCAAGCGCCTGTGCAATTTCATGATCGCGAAAGGCGGTGTTGGGGTGCTCCTCCAGAAACGAAAGGATAGCCTGACGCATCGGAGAGGGCGAAACTGAGGTATTCAAGGTGTGGATTGTCTTAGATAAAAAACAGAACACTGCAGATGCAGCACATGGTAGTACGCCACGCCGTTTCGGGAGCATCCCGATTTATCGGCGGGGCGGCTGGGTGTCAATGGATGTATCGGTTTCGGTAACAGGGGGATCGAGTGTGGGCGGAGGTTCATCGTTGGTCTCTTCCTCATCGGCATCGCCATTGGAGCCGTCAATAACACGGCGCCAAAGCGTGCCCCATGTATCAAACTGGGTTTGGTACGATAGCCCTACGCCCGTTGTGCTGGTAAGGGTTTGCCCCCGCGTGAGGTCATCGCCAGTACGGCGGTAAAAGACCTCCATAGACACTTGGTTACTCAAGCGCACCTCTACCGCAAATTCTCCTTGGGGTCCTGACTGTTGGGCACGTACCCCGTCGTTACCGGTGTACACCCCTTCGCCTCGGATAATGAGACGTTCGTCCATCAGGCGTAGCGCAACCCCGTAGATAATGTCTAAGTCGTCGGTCGTTTCGCCTTGAACGCCCACATTAATATCTACGTTCGGGAGGGCCTCACTCAAGTATCGATTGAGCTGGCTGGATACAAGCTGCGACACGCTGTTGAACGCCAGTTGGCCGCCCGTATCTGTTAGGCGCCCGCCTTCGCCCGCCCGCGAACCGGTGCCAGCAATGTTTTCGGTGGTCAGCAAAAAGGTATTGGTAAGGAGCACGCTGGTTGCGAACTCGGTCATCAGGTCTTCTTGGTTTAGCAGCGCATCGAACGTGTCGGTGCCAACGCGTTGATCGCGCTGATCGCGATCGAGCGAGAGGCCAAGCGCCACTTCGGGGGTTTCAACACGGCCCGTAATGTCCAGATCAATGATAACGGGGATGCGCGCACTTCGTTCATCAAAGCCCGGCAGTCCGGCTGGAGAGGCCCGCGTGCGGTAGTCTGCCTCGATGTCAAGCTCTGCGTTGATAGGATCGCCATCCCAAAAGAGCGTTCCCCGGTTGATGTTGAACCGTCGCACGAACACTTCACCGGCTGTAAAGAGATAGTCGCCTCCAATGACATCAAGACTACCAAAGAGCGAGAATATGCCGTCTTCGCGTTGCAGCTGAACGCGCCCAGTGCTTTCGGTCGTAATCACATCTCCCACGAGCGCATCGAACACGATGTGCAGACGCCCGCCCTGGGTGACACCAATGTTCAAGTCAATTTCCATCCCATCGAGGAAGGAGGCCTCTCCTTCAGGACGGTCGGCAAAGATGTTAGCGCGTCGTGTAAGCTGCTGCCAATCCAGGAGTTGGCTGGTGGAGTCGGCATAGATCAAGAAACCGCTGGTATCGGCCCCATCGGCCTCAGTGATGGGGATGAAGACTTCACTATCGGATGTGGTGCGGGCATCGTTCGAGCGAAGGGTGGTGTTCGATAGCGGCCCCGTAAGGGAAAGCGGGCCCGACGCGCGAATAAATCCGTAGAAGGGAAGATCGCGAGCGCGCTGCACATCCATGATGGTCAGTTCGTTGACCTCACTTTCCAGATCGAAAGAAAAGAACTGATAGTCGTTAAAGAGCACGCTTCCTGCAATACTCGCTTCCCCCTCGTCGCCATCATCCAGGCGGGCGTTGTTGAGGTGAATTCCTTCCTCATCAACGGCAATAGGCCCTGCAATGGCATAGTCAAGGTTAAAGCGCGGGATGGTGAAGCGCCCATCTACTTCCATGTCGGCATCGAAGACGGGGTGGCCCCAGCGTCCTGTAATCGCCGATGTGCCGGTCGTGTAGCCTTCAATATTTTCGAGTACATCGCCAAACACGAAATCGAAGAAGAAGAGATCAGCGCGTTCTACATCCAGATCAAGATCGAGCCATTCGTCGTCCTCCCATTCGGTGGTTTCGGAAGCAACGCGAAGCCGCCCGGTGAGATCGAGCGTGTTAGACACCACCTGTTGGATACCATCGGGTACGAGCGCCTCGGTAGCTTCGCGGGGCGCGTCTACGTCAGGCGTGGGCACCAACGAAAGGTCCAGGTTGAGGTCAGGGGCTCCGGCGGTATAATCGGCAGAGACGGAAAGATTGCCCAGCAGGCGGCGATCGAACGACCACTCGGTAATGTTGAGGCTGCCCGTGGTAACGGGCGTTTGCCAGGAGCCTTCAATGTCAATATCGCCATTGATAAGACCACCCAGCGGCTGGTTCCATCCGGCCAGCTGCGAGAGGGGAAGCAGTTGCACGTTGTCAAACTGAAGCTGCAAGGTGTCGTCATCGGCATCCGAGAAGGCGCCTGCGAGGACAATGGATTGCGCAGGGCCGTTTTCGGCAAGGGGGGCCTCACTGGTCAGACGCAGCGGAGTGCCTTCGATGCGGTCGGCGTAGACCGACCACCGGCTAGAGGCAGCGGTGCGCCACGTATGTTCGCCTGCACGGGCCTCCACGTGATGCATGATGATTTCGTTGCGGTCGTCGAAGGCACGCAGGTCGGCTTCGACACGAATGGGACCGGTTTGCTCGCGCTGTCCGGTTGTAAGGGCGAGCGTGCCCATGCGAGCGGCATACTGCAGGTTGACGGTTGGTTCGAACAGCGTAGCTGCGGGGGTTTGCAACCGATGCGCGGTGGTTTCTGTGGTCAGGCGTAGACGTTCGGGGAGCGAACCGTGCGCATCGGCGCCAATGCCTGCGCGCACGTTAAGCGTATCAGCGGACAGGGCTCCGCGTTCAAGGGTGTTGGCGCGCAGATGCAGGTGCGCATGCACCGAGTCGGCATCGGCATACACATCCGCCCGTGCAGTGGCGTCGTCCGCTGTTTCTGGCACAGTGGGCATCCAGGCATGCAGCACCTCGGAGCGGAGCAGAGTGGCTTCGGTCCACAAGGTAAATGGCGAGTCGGGGCGCCCGAGCGACGACCAGGTAGGCAGCTCAGCGGATGCGGTGCTGATGTCGGTTTCCATGGAGCCGGTGGCTTCATGCTCATACGCAATGGTTTCGGCCAAGGCCTGCGCCCAGTCGTCGAGCAAGGCAACACTTGGCTGATTCCATCCGGAGCCGCCGGCGGCCAGGTGGATCACGTCGCCACCAATGATCAGGCGCGGCATGTTGGGCGGCCCCAACGCGTCGGCAGCGGTGAGCGTGGCGGTGATGGTGTGGCCCGGCACCGAGCGCGGTTCGGGATCGGGAACGACGTCAGAGAAGGCCGGCGTGAGGGTAGACGGGTCGATGTCTGCCGTTAGGGTGGCAGACTCAATGGTGGTGGCCGTGGTGGTGGCGTGCAACGATAGCTCTGTGGATAAGGCTGTGGCCTGCCATGGCCCGCCCCACGGGCTTACGTCGAAATTCGTGGTGTGAAGGTGGGCTTGCAGCGTGCGCGAGCCATCGACGGTAGACGGGTGCAGCGTCCAGTCGGCTTCAAGCGTGTGATCGGGGCGTTGCGTGAGCGCTGCGTTCCCCCGGAGCGTGCCTTGGTCCAGAGCCAGCGAGGTGTGTGTTCGAGTCACTTCGCCCCCTGCCAACAGCGAGTTGATGAGCGCCACATCGGCCTGCGCTGTAGCGGTGTCGTACGAAAGCCCGGTGCCGTTGATGTCAATGAGGCCTGTAATAAGTGTGGGCCCCGGCACATCGGGCACTAATTCGTGAAGCGATAGTGCGTTGGGACGTACGCGCGCCTCGTATTCGAGTGGAGCATCATGGGCCCAGGTGAGGTCAGCGGTTGTTTGCAGCCCGCCCACATCGGCATCCACATCGAGGTCTACCGATCCAACAGCCTGGGTTACCGCGCGATTGCTAATTTGTCCGGATCCGTTTAGCGTAGCGGTGCCCGATAGCGGCAATGCGGCATTGAGCGCAGCAGGAAGCGGTGCATCTGACCAAGCGGAGGCAACCGCAGCGGTGAGGTTCTGCAGATCGACGGTCGCTTCCAGGGTGGGGGTGTGCGCCAGGTCGTACAGCGCGCCTGTCGCTCGGAAGGTGGTCTCTTGCTGATTGATCTGCAGCGTATGCAGGTCGAGCGCATCAAGCGGTCCGCTCACGTTCAGGTCAAGCGTAACCGCATCGGTGTGGGTGATGCGCGGAAAAAACGCCTCCCATTCACCAAAGTCAAACGGCTCGGCAGTGGCCTGAAGCGCCAGGGCCGCCTGCTCCGTGCGCGTGCCATCCCACTGTCCGGTCAGGGACAGACGCGTGGCATCGGTTGCTACCGAGAGGTCATGCAGATGCCATCCCACATCGGTCTGCGCAAGGTGGCCGTGCACATGCTGCACGGTCAGGTCGGTATCGGGCTGATGGAGGCGATGGATGTCAAACTCTGCACGCGGGCCGCCTCGATCCCACTCCAGCAATAAATCGGCTTCGGGAATATCCACGGTGGTGTTGAGCACATCGGTGATCCACCCATTGGCAATAGCGTCTGGGGCGGGCCCATCGTGATGCGTTACCACATGCGTATCCACAAGACGGATACGGGGGAGCGATACCTGAAGCGTGGGGTCTCGGGCCACACGGACTGTGTCGGACGGAGTGCGATCGGGCTCGGCTTCAGGGTCAGGAGCCCCCGTGCGAAAGGCGTGGGCAAGGGGCCAGCCGTCGCCGGTGCGCTGAGCGACCATCTGCACGCCGTGGGCCTCGGCGGTGTGCAAATCGATCGTACGGTTGAGGAGCGAGCGCCACGAGGGCCGCAGCACCATCGAGTCTGCTTGCACAACCACCTGCCCCTGTGGACTTCGCACCTGTACGTTGGTGGCAAACAGGGCATGAATGAAGTTGCCATCGAGGCGATCGATGTCCAGCGTGCCTTCGAACTGATTGTTGAACTGGTTTTCAATTTGCGCACGCAGCCCGTCGCGCCCCACTTCGGTACGGGTAAGGCCAAAGAAAGCAACCACTACCAGCAAAAGAATGGCTAGCATCCAGGTAGCAACGGTGCGCAGCCACGATGAAGAAGCAGGCGTGTTCACGGCAGGACCACAGCAAAGTGCGGAGCAAGGGACATACCGTACACGGCGTGAGGGCTATTTGGATTCATGATGAGCAGGCAAACTGCCAGGCGTGTCGTAATGCGCCGGGGGTGCAGTCGTCTGCAACAAACGGATCGCCGGGGGCGCGCAGCAGCACAAAGCGGAGGGTTCCGTCTTGCGTCTTTTTGTCGTGTTGCATGGCCTGGTGAAGCAGGTCGAAGCGGAGATGCGAAACGTCGGGACGCGGCAACCGCGTAATGAGCGCATCGAGACGATCGCGGTCGATGGCGTCGGGAAAGCGTTGATGCGAAAGGTAGAGGGCTGCACGCATGCCGATGGCCACCGCCTGTCCGTGGGCAATGGCACCGTATCCGGCTACGTGCTCAATGGCGTGTGCAAACGTATGTCCGAAGTTGAGCCAGGCCCGTCGCCCGGCCTCTCGCTCATCCTGCGCCACAATGTCCACCTTCACCTGCATGGCATTGCGAATCGCGGGAACGGTGGCTTCTAGATTGTGGTGCCCCAGAATATCGACAAGATGCGCTTCCAGATAATCGATGAGCTCCACATCGGCAATGAGAGCATGCTTTACCGCCTCGGCCATGCCGTTAACCCACTCCTTGGCAGGGAGGGTGAGTAAGGTTTCGGGATCGACCAATACAGCGTGCGGCTGGTAGAAGCTGCCAATCAGGTTCTTGCCTACGTCGTGGTTGATACCGGTTTTTCCGCCAATGGAGCTATCAACCTGGGCCAGTAGCGAGGTGGGTACATGCACGAGCGGAAGCCCGCGCAAGAGCGTGGCGGCGGCGAATCCGCCCAGATCGCCTACAACGCCTCCGCCGACCGTGCACACAGGCGTACTGCGTTCTATCCCCTGCGGAAGCAGTGTGTCGTACATCTGCTTGAGTTGACCGAGCGACTTGCTGGATTCACCCGGGGGAACGACCATCAGGTGGGGCGTCCATCCGTCTGATTCAAACGCGTGCAGCAGGGGAGAGCGATAGTGGGCAGCTACGTTTTCATCCGTCACAATGATGACGTCGGGGCCATTGAGGTTGAGGCGACGCAGTTCGGTAGGAACCGTCGCAAGCGCAACAAAACGAATCGGATACGTGCGCGAGTCAGTGCGCACAGAGAGAGGCGCGGGGCGAAGCGACATGAGCAGGTGCGGCAGCCGGGCAACACAGTGAGTCTCCATACAAAACCCCTGAGCCGTGAAGCACACAACTCAGGGGAGGGAGGCGGTCCGGACGGGACTCGAACCCGCGACCTCTGCCGTGACAGGGCAGCATTCTAACCAACTGAACTACCGGACCGTGCGTTATCGTATCTCAAAAAGGGTAACTACGGGGGTTTGTTCCTCTTGGGAAATCTAAGTTTCGGGGAAGCCGCCTGGTGGTGTGTTACACCTGAATGGTATGGTCCGAAATTGTCATCGCCAGGAGGGAGCCCTGCGACCGGCGTGGCGCCAGCGCTGCTCGCAATGACATGCTCAACGATTCTTTGTGTGGGCTCACTTAGCGGTATAACGTGTCAGTTTCCTTGGAGAGTGAAAACCCATTCTAAACAACATTACCAAAGACCGGGTGTAACTTTTAGCGCGGTTTAGCATTTCCGTACAGCAGACGTGTGTTTATTCCTTTTGCAGCAGTCCTCTTCTATTCATGACCGGTTCGTCTTCACGCACGGCTTGCCCGTATGTGCCCCACACCACGTACGAGACCCAATCGGCCCCCTCTCCGCTTCGCGTCTGCGTGATCGACTTAGGGACCAACTCGTTTCATGCGATCATTGTGGATGCCTATTCCAACGGGAGCTTCAAAGTCGTTGATCGCATGAAAGAAATGGTTCGCCTTGGCGAAGACGGACTGGCGGAGGGCCGTCTCACCGAGGCAGCTATGGAGCGCGGCATGAAGGCGCTAAAGCGCATTTACTTGCTGTCTCAAGGATGGGGCGCCCGGTCGTTCTTTGCTTGTGCTACCAGTGCAATCCGCGAAGCGTCTAACGGAGGCACGTTTATCGAGCGTGTACGGAACGAAATTGGACTGCGCATCGACCCGATTAGTGGTGCCCAAGAGGCGCATCTGATTTACGAGGGTGTGCGGCGGGCCGTTGACCTGCGGGTACCTTCCGTTGTGGTAGATATTGGCGGCGGCTCCGTTGAGTTTATCGTGTGTACGGGCGATACTGTGCACTACGCCACGAGTCTGAAGCTGGGCGCTGCTCGAATGACCGAGATGTTTGTTTCTAGCGACCCTATGTCGGATGCAGATGAGGAAGCGCTTCGCTCTCACTTCCGAACCGAAATGGAGCCGGTGCTCGAAGCGATCCGTGAGTACGGCGTGGTATCGCTTGTGGGCTCTTCGGGCACCGTGAAAAGCCTGGCGCGCGTGTGCTTAGACCGCCACAACCAGGCCGACACCTCCGTTTTCGAGGTGGATGTACCTATTCAGCCCTTCCGCGACACGCTGCGCTTTATTATGGATACGTCTGCGGAAGAGCGGGAAGCGCTTCCTGCCGTAGCCCTGAAGCGCGTCGGTCAGGTGGGAGCCGGAGCTGTATTACTCGATGTGCTGCTCGATGCGCACGACTTCCAAGAAATCCACGTGTCGGCGCACGCGCTGCGCGAGGGCATGGTGGTACAGTTTATCCAGGAAAACCACAAGCGGCTGCGTCGCATTGCTCCGTACGCCGATGTACGCCGCCGCAGCATCTATGAAGTTGGGTTCCGCTTTGGATGGGATGAGCAACACGCCCAGCATGTAGCCTCTACCGCTTTGTTTTTGTTTGACCTGTGCCAGCCGTGGTACGAGGGGCCTTCCACCGATCGGGAGCTTTTAGAGTACGCGGCGTTGCTGCATGACATAGGCTACTACATCAGCCACTCTGACCACCACCTGCACTCGCGCTACCTAATTCGTCATGCCGACTTGCGCGGCTTTTACAACGGTGAGGTGGATCTTATTTCGCTTGTGGCTCGCTATCACCGGTCGGAGCCCCCGTTGCCTTCACATCCACACTATGGGCGGCTGGTACCGAAGAACCAACAGCGCGTGCTCCAATTAGCCGCTCTCCTACGCATTGCCGAAGGGCTTGACCGCAGTCACTACCAAAACGTAATGGCGCTTACCCTTACGCCTAACGAGGAGGCGCTCGACATTGAGGTACGCACCAAAGGCGACCCGGAGTTAGAGGTATGGGCCGCCCAGGAAGCAAGCTCGTTGTTCGAGAAGGCGTTTGACCGTTCGGTACATGTTACGGGCGCTATGCAGTCCTCATCGAACGGCACACCCATCGATCCGTCAGCGATTACGCTCACGCACGCGGCCTCCGAGGCTCCAGATACGCAATAGCGTGTGCTACCCATTCGGTTTCAGGCGGACGAGATGCTTCAGGATCGACCGCGTGGTACTGTCGGGCATGCCATCGGCTTTTACACGAACATGATGCGCATCTTCCAATGCATCGGGCGCTTCATATCGGGCGGTAAGCATCTCAAAGTCCTCGGCCCGCGCATCCGATACCACGTGATCTTGCGCCGAGCGCTCTCCCAGGCGTTGCTTCAGCGCATCGTCAGACGCCGTAAGCTCAACCAGCACATGCGGAATGTTATGCTCGGCCAGATGCGTTCGAAGCGCATCGCGTTGGGTCTTTCGGCTGAAGGTGGCATCCAAGATGGTACCTTGCCCTTGCTTGGCATGGTCGATAGCGGCTTCACGGAGGGTGGTGTAGGTACGCTCTGTCATTTCGGTGCTATAGAGCGCAGCGCGCGTTTCCGCATCGGGCCGTTCATGCAGGGGAATGTCGGCCAGTTGTTTTCGGGTGGTATCGGAGGACACCACCGGCCAGCTTAGCGCATCGTGGAGGGCCTGCGCCTGCGTGCTCTTGCCCGTTCCGGCGCGTCCCATAACCACCACCACGAGGGGACGCGACCCGGCTGCCATGTAACGCAGCGCCCACTGATAAAAGTGACGGCTGTCGCGGATGCATGTGGTGCGCGCCTCGCCCGTAATGTCGTCATCGTCGAGTTTCATACCGTTGACTTTGCCGCGCACGAAGGCTCGATAGCTCTTGTAAAAGTCCGCCACACGAAGCAGATCTGGATCGTCGAGCGCCTCTGCCATCGCCTCCATGAAATAGCGTGCCAGGTCATGCTTGCCATTTACATCGAGCTCCATGGCTAGAAACGCCACATCGCTGGCGATATCGATATGGCGAAAACGTGTTGTGAACTCGATGCAATCGTAAATGCACACACGCTCGTTGCTCAGGTGCACATGCTCCAACCGCAAATCGCCATGGCCATCCACAATGCGTCCCTCAGCACGGCGGCGATGCAGAAGCCCTGCATGCTGATCCATGAACCGCTCGGCCGCATATTTCAACGCCTCGTAGGCTGGACGCGTAATAAGGTCGCCACGGTGCGGAACGGCCTGGTCAAAGTTTTCCCGAATGTTGGTCCAGATGTTAGGGATACGTCCATTTTCAGCAATTGCTGGCGACGAGGGCCGTTCACGGTAGAAGTCAGCCAGCGTTGTAACGACCCGGTCGATGTCTGTTTTTTCCAATCGGTCGGCTCGTAAGCGCGCATCCATGAACTGATCGGGATTCAGCATGCGCATCTTCACCGCTACATCTACGATGTTGGAGTCGTCTTCGAGACGAAGTCCGTTGGGTGTTGCCGAGATGGGCACCACGCCTTCGTAGATGTCTCCGCACAGACGTCCGTTCAGGCGAATTTCCTCCTCACAGAAATGACGGCGCTTCTCGATCGTCGAAAAATCCAGAAACCCCAAGTCTACCGATTTTTTGATCTTGTACACATATGGAGGCGCCAGCGCCACATAGGAGATGTGAGTCTGTACGACCTCTATATGTTCAGGGGAATATGGATATGTGGTTTCGTCTTCAAGCGCCAAGCGTAAGTCGCGTCCGGTCGGCGCCGTAGCAATGGAGGAAGAAGGCATCAATAGGTCTGGATTAGTAGGAATACAGACTAGCCCCACTTTCACGATTTTCGAGGTTATTTGTTCATTGAACAATCATGAGGCGGTTTGCACTGCGTCAACGTCACCGCACCACGGTCACGCGCTGGGTTTCGGTGTGACTGCCCGTCTGCATCCGCAGGAAGTACGTGCCACTCGACAGGCGGCTTACGTCCAGCATCTGCTCGGTGCGCCCGTCTTGCTCGCCATCTATCACCGTTTGCACGCGGCGGCCCAGCATGTCGTACAGGTCGATGCGCACGGCTTGCCGTTCCGGCACCGCAAAGCGCACCGTGGCATGCCCGCGCACCGGGTTCGGGTACGTGGGGAGCAGTTCGGCCTGGGTCACCTGCCGCGCAATCGTCACCGTCTCGCTCAAGGAGGCGATGCCGTCGGTATCAATCTGGCGGAGGCGGTAGCTTAGGCTGTCCGCGGCGTACGGCAGCTGCGCATCCTCGAACCGGTAGGATTGCGGTTCGTCGGTGGTGCCCGCGCCATCAAGGGTACCGACGGTCTCCCATGATTTTTCCGTAGAGACGTCCCGGCGGGACGTCTCTACCGGGGACCCGGTGATGCGCTGTACTTCAAACTCGGCGTTGTTGGTCTCCGAGGTGGTTTCCCACTGCAAGGTGGTTTCGTCATCGTCGAGGGTGGCTCCAAAAGCGCTAAGCTCCACCGGCAGCGGATTGCTGGGATCGCTGCTTCCAATCGCAAACTGGCTGAAGCCGGTCAGGTCTTGCACGGCCACCAGGGCCCGGTCTTCATCCAGCACCAGCGTGCCGCCCAGATTGGTAACTTCGTTCCACGTCTGTCCGTCGTCGGATTTGTAGAGCGTGAGCGTCTCAAAGTCCTCGATACCGCCCAGGTCCTCGGTAGAGAGCAGCAGGTCGTAGCTGGGGGCTTCGGAGAGCCCGGATGTGACCGTCCACGTAAACGGCGCAACGTTATCGGGCAGCTCGCCCATCGGGTCGGCGGGGGCTTCGCTCGTGCGGTCGAAGGTGAGGCCGCCATCGGTGGCGCTGTTTTCGCGCAGCAGCACGAGCCCTTCGAATCCGGTCGGATCGACGTATCCAACCAGCCCCGTCGCATCAGCGATATCATTGTCGGTGGTTGCGATGTCGCTGAACGCGAAGGCGCCCAGGTCAGGCTTAGCGCCGAAGAGGCGGTCGTTGCCGGCGAGGTCGGAGGTTATGTCTTCAGCAGGGCCCCCGGACTCGAACGGTTCCATCGTGCCGCGTGCGATCGCGGGGGAGCCGGCGGTGAGGCGTACATCGCCGGCATCGGCATCCACAAACTGCGGATCGGTGTCAAGGATGTCCCCGTCTAGAATAACCGTGATACCACCGTCTTGATCTGTGATTCCATCGCCGGTAGCATCCTGCACGAGGGTGTTTTGGAGGATGAGAGTGGCTCCGTCGTTTAAGAGGCTGTTGACCTGGTCATTCCCCCACACGATTGTGTTCGTAATTTCTAGTGTGTTTCGTGCCCCCTCGTTGTAGATCGCTCCACCTTCCGGGATTCCAGATGCTGCAATGTTGCCGGTGAAGGTTGCGTTGGTGATCTGCGGACTGCTTGTGTCACCGCTATCCTCGTTATAATTGTAGATTGCCCCACCACCGAATACTGCAGTGTTGTCGGTGAAGGTTGCGTTGGTGATTTGCAGACTGATCGTACCCCCATCCCTGCCATCGTTGTAGATCGCCCCTCCAAAGTTTGCGAAGTTGCTTGTGAAGGTAAGACGGTTTAGCGACGGACTGCATATATTGCCGTTGCCGCGGCCATCACAGTACAGTCCACCACCGGAATTGTTAGGGAGCGACCCGTCGACAGCACGGCCACCGGTCACGGTCACGCCATCGAGCACTGTAGCCTCGGTAATGTTCGCCGTGATATTGGCACCGATTCGATCTCCTCCATTCAGGACAAGCACGTGGTAGGCATTACCGGAGTCATCGTTTTCGTCATCGTTGAGGTTGCCCGAGAGGATGGTTTCATGAACCGATAGCTTACGGCTGTCGAGTTGGCTCTGGACATCGTCAATATCTGCAAACTGCTCGTTGCCTTCCCATCCGCCGTAGATCTTCAGTCCGTCCTGTTCGCCCGTGACCTCGAAAGTCGCTGCACGTTCATCGCTATCACCATTCAGCGGTTTGCTGGGCACGTATGTCCCTTCCGCAATTACGATGACATCACCGCCCTCGGCTTTGTCTAATGCCTCTTGCAGGTCGGCGAACGCATCGTCAAAGGAGGAGCCATCATTGTTTCCCCCGGTAATATTGGCATCGACATGATAGATTGGGCCGGTGTACACGCCACGCTCGTAGGCCCCGAGGCTGATGGCGCCGTTCTGCAAGCGGGGCTCGCCCAACAGGTCGGTATCAAGGTTCGAGGGAAAGATGAAAAAGTTAGTCCCGGCATCAAGGGCCGGGGAGTCCCGTTGGAGGCGCAATCCGTCATCCACAGTGCCGAACGCGCCATCAGGACCTACAGGACGGTCTGAGTCGGCAAACAGCGGATCTTCTTCAATAATGCGCCCCCCATCCTCATTGTCATCTCCACCAACACCATCTCCATTTACTCCACCGTCTATCAGCGTAAAGCTGACCGTAGAACGGACGTCTCTGGAGTTGAAAATTTCACTTCCTCTGTTACCAGCATTGTTATTCCATAAGATGCTATTGATGATTTCTATTTCACATTTTCGGCCTCGTAATGAACAAGCATTGTAGATCGCACCGCCATCAGAATTAGCAACATTGGCCGTAAAAGTTGTGTTTGAAATTAGTAATAGGCCTCTTGACATATTATTGTAGATTGCACCACCTTGGGAATCGGAAGAGTTGTTGGTAAAGACCACGTTTGCGATTTGAGGGATGCTTCCACCGCGTCGTCCTCCATTATTGTAGAGCGCGCCTCCGCGCAGAGCTGAGTTGCCAGAAAAGGTCGTACTTATGATATGCGGACTGCTTACGCTGTCACTATCTCCATCGTTGTAAAGTCCTCCACCTGATCTGTTCGCAGTATTTCCTCTAAAGTGGAAGTTTGATATTACCGGGCTACACATATTGCTATCGCGTGATCCGTCACAATACGCTCCACCGCCATTTTCGCCCTGTCCTCCGGTAATCACAAGTCCGTCGAGCACGGTGTCGGTCGTGATATTCCCGCCAGAGGTGCCATCGAAATAGAGAACCGTGAAGCTGTTACCACCGACGATATCTTCAGCGTCTTCGGTGATGCTATCTGTATTGGTGTCGTCCTCGTCGTTGATATCGCCGGAGAGAACGGTAGGGTTGCCTCCAAGGTCGCGGTCACCGAGTTTGCTTTCTATATCGCTAATATCGGAGAACGATTCGATGCCTGCCCACCCGCCATAGACCCGAAGCCCATCCTGTGCACCGGTAATCTCAAAGCGAGCATCGCGGTCGTTCTCATCGTCGGTCGGCAGGTAGCGCCCGGCAGCAATTACAATCACGTCATTGCCATCAGCTTGGCCCAGCGCACCTTGCAAAGAGATCGCATCGCTGTCGGCAAACGAAGATCCGTCATTGCTCGCCTCGCCCGTTTCGGTGACGTGATAAATGGTCTGCGCCTGTGCAGAGGAGGCAGCCCCCCAGGGAACAAGTAGCGCGAGGACCAGCGCCACAACAAGGCGCAGGCAAATGGAAGGAGAAACGAACGTGTAGTTATGGTAGCGAGCAGACATAGAACCTTTAGCGCACGTGGATTGCAGACAACGATTCGCCCAACCATCTGCAAGCGCAGATAAGTAGAGCAGAAGCACTATCTATGTACAGCTAATAGGTGTCATCCGCTTGTCTATGCGTCTCAATCCCTTGTCTATTTGTGTCAAATGACGTCTCAATAGCCGGTTTAGGCCGTTGGGGACATTCTGTGAAGGGAAAGCCACGGTGCGCGTCCTGAACAACCTCGGTCTCCGGACTGCAGCTTACGCACTCTTAAATCATAGCCCGGAAGTCGATCTAGTGGGCATAAACCCAAACAGACCTGACAGGTCTTCAAAACCTGTCAGGTCGTTGGATGGGCGTATCTATCTATGTAAGCACCCGCTACCGCACCACGGTCACGCGCTGCGTTTCGGTGTGGCCGGGGGTCTGCATGCGCAGAAAGTACGTGCCACTCGACAGGCGGCTTACGTCAAGCATCTGCTCGGTGCGCCCGTCTTGCTCGCCATCCACCACCGTTTGTACCCGTCGGCCCAGCACGTCGTACAGGTCGATGCGCACCACTTGCCGCTCGGGCACCGCAAAGCGCACCGTGGCTTGCCCGCGCACCGGGTTCGGATACGTGGGCAGCAGCTCTGCCTGATTCACCTGCCGCGCTACAACGACCGCTTCGCTGAACGATTCGGTGCCGTCGGTATCGAGCTGGCGGAGGCGGTAGCTGAGGCTATCCGCCGCGTACGGAAGCTGGGTGTCCTCGAAGCGGTAGGATTGCGGTTCGTCGGTGGTACCCGCACCGTTCAGGGTAGCGAGAGTTTGCCAGGTAGAGACGTCCGACCCGGACGTCTCCATTACAGATCCATTCACCGACCCAACCGCGCGCTGCACCTCGAATCCGGCGTTGTTGGTTTCGGAGAGGGTCTGCCATTGCAGCATCGCGGACTCGCCGTTGAGGGCGGCTTCGAATCCGGCCAACTCGACCGGGAGCGGGTTGTCGGCGGCGCTACTGGCGATCGCAAACTGGCTAAAGCCGGTCAGGTCCTGCACCGCCACCAGCGCACGGTCTTCATCCAGCACCAGGCTTGCACCGGTAAATGTGTCGACGGCGTCCCACGTTTGTCCGCCATCTTCAGATTTGTAGAGCGTGAGCGCGTCGAAATCACTAATACCGCCCAGATCTGCTGTGGAGAGCAGGAGGTCGTAGCTGGGGGCGTTGTCGAGGCTCGAGGTGACCGTCCACGTAAACGGCGCGACGTTCCCCTCCAATTCGCTATTGGGATCCTCCGGCTGCTCGTCAATACGCTCGAACGCAAGCCCGCCATTGGCCGCGCTGTTCTCACGAAGCAGCACGAGTCCCTCGAAGCCGGTCGGCTCCAGGTAGCCAAGCAGCCCAGCGGCGTCGGCGATGTCGTCGTCTGTGGTTGCGATGTCGTTAAACGTGAAGGCGCCCAGGTCCGGCTTAGCGCCGAAGAGGCGGTTGTCGCCTGCAATGTCAGTTGTGATGCCGTCCGCAATGCCACCGGATTCGAAGGGGGCGAACGTGCCACGCGCAATCGCGGGGGAGCCGCCTGTGAGGCGCACATCGCCTGCGTCGGTATCGGCGAAGAGCGGATCGGCGTCGAGATTAGTGCTTTGTCCGAAATCTACCGCGTATCCGTCTGCATCCAGAAACAGGGCAGTACCGCCGTCTTCATTTACGATTCCATCCCCTGTAGCTTCTTGCATGAGCGTATTTTGGAGACGAACGGTGGTGTTATTCTGGTTTCTGATCTGGTTAATACTTCCATCTAATCCTGCATTGCCCCACAACACACTATTGGTGAGCGTGAGATCTACCTCGCCATCGCCATCAGTGAGGCTTAAGACAGCGCTTCCTAAGTTAGGCGCTATGTTGCCTGTGAAGGTGGTATTCACGAACGACGGTGCGCTGCGTCCCACATCCGAGGCGATGATAGCTCCTCCGCCTCCAAAAAACCCACCGGTGTTGGCGGAGATGACGGCGTTGGTGATGGTGGGGCTGGCAGATCCAAAGATCGCTATTCCTCCGCCACCAAACTGACTGTTGTTGCGTGTGACAACGATATCAGTTAGGTGAGCCTGTGGAGTCGGATCATCAGCTTCAGAGGCGATGCCCAGTCCCCCGCCGGGTTGGGAGCTTCCTTCGTTGCCTATAAGCAGGAGATTCGAAAGGCGAGGCGCACACGGGTTATCACCTCCGTTGCAAAAAAGACCCGCTCCGAGGCGTAGGGTGCCATCTCCACCTGTGCCCGAAAGATTGCCCCCGGTTAGCACAACCCCGTCGACAACGGTAGCCGGCGTAATGCCATCCGGAGCATTGCGTCCGTCGAGGAGAAGCACATTGTGACTATTCGTATCGGCTGTGTCATCGGGGTCTTCAATGATCCCGTCGCTTCCGGTTGTACTGCTGCCGCTGATGTCTCCGGAAAGCACAGTGCGCGTGTTGGTAAGGTCCCGGCTGCTCAGTTCAGCGCGGACGGCGTCGGGATCGGCAAAGGTTTGGGTGCCGCTCCAGCCGCCATAGACTTCTATCCCTTCGTTATCCGCATCGATCAGGAAGGGCGTTGCACGCTCTGATTCGGTGATATTTGAGGGGTCGGCTGGTGTGATGGGCGTGTACACGCCTTCTGCTATGGCAATCACGTCGCCTGCACGAGCCAGTCGAAGGGCCGGAGCTGGACTACGCAGAGCGTCGTCAAAAGAGGATCCATCGCCAGCACCGGTTGCATCGGCTTTTACGTAGAATATGGGGCCGCTATGCAAGGTGGATTCGTACGCGCCAATATTGACGGTGCCCTGTTGAATTCGGTCATCGCCGAGCAGATCTGTTGTTATCGTCGCTGCTACACCGCTGCCTTCAAACGGTGTGTTGGTGCCCGCGTCTGTTAGAGGTGCATTACTGGCAAATCGCAACCCGTCTGTTTGTGTACCGATCTGCCCATCCTGGCCGCCCGGGTTCTCGATACCAACAAGTTTGGGGTCGTCATCGAGCACCGTGTCGCATGTGGCATCGCCACCGGGGCATCCCCCTTCAGCAAGCACATGCTGAAACGAAGGAACGCCGCTTCCGGGATCATCGATTTCAGCACCGAACGGATCTGACGTGTTGTTCCAGAAAAGCGTGTTGACATACGACGGTGCCATGGTTGCATCGGTGTTTACGCCCTCGTGGTAGGCCACGCCGCCGTCGTCCGTCGCCTGATTATTGACCACGTGTGCGTTAACGACCTGCGAGGTAACCGTGCCGCCTGCTATGGCACGCTTATAAAATGCGCCTCCCCGTTGGTTGGCTGCATTCGATGCAAATACAGCATTCACCCATACAGGAGCTGTAATACCTCCTGTGGATGCAGTTGCGTACAGCCCGCCCCCTTCTTCGGCCTCGTTTTCAGTCACAATCACATTGGAGAGAAACGGGGCCGCAGTGCCAAGAAAGCTGTCGATATAGACTCCTCCACCGTTGATCGCTGAGTTCTGGGTGATACGCAGGTTTCGAAGCGTTGGACGTGCATCATTGGTTAGGCTCGCCAGGTGTATTCCGCCCCCCGCATCCGACGAGTCCCCAGCATCGGCCTGATCGTCGTTCGCATTGCCATCGCGGATGGTGAACCCATCCATCACCGTGTTTGCGGTGATCGAGTTGCTCGTGGCCCGTATCACAACGACGTTGTAGCTGTTCTCGGTGTTGGCGCTATCGTCATCGTCAATGTTGCCTGAGAGGATGGTTTCGTTCTCGGCCAGGTCGCGAGTATCCAGTGCGGCTTCTACATCAGACCTCTCATCAAAGAGTTCGCTTCCACTAAAGCCCCCGTAGATGTTGAGCCCGTCTTGGTCACCGGTGATCTCGAAGCGAGCATCGCGGTCAGAAGCGTCGCCTGTTGGTACATAGGTACCGGCGGCAACTACGATGATGTCGTCGCCATTTGCCTTGTTTAGGGCGTCTTCCATGTTGGTGAAGGCATCATCGAATGAGGTGCCGTCGTTATCTTCACCATTACCCTCTGCATCCACGTAGTAGATCGAGGGCACCGACAGTCCATATTCCCCGAAGCTTGTCTGATCTGAGAGCGTAGCTGTGGTAGCCGTGATGTCCCCATCGGCATTTCGACTTGTCCAGTCGGCCTCCGGGCCCGAGCGGCCCAGCAGACTAATCTCACCGGGGGAAGGCACGGTGACGTCGCCGTACGTCAGTTCTAGATCGGCGGATACGTTGCTACCGGAGGTGGTATTGAGAGCGCCCCACACCAAGTTGGCCCGCTCGGCAGACAGGCCCGGAAGCGCGTCGTGGCTGACAACTGCTGCATCGGCATCACCGTAGCGGTAGAGCGTGAGGCGGTCGGTGGTGCTGGTTACTGTAGCGGTGAGCGACTGTCCGTCGGCTCCGATGGTCCCGGCCGTTCCGGGTGCGACCACGATGCTTTCTTGCCCTAGGGGGGCGCCGCTATCGGTCCACTGCGGGTCGCCCTCGAACGAGGCGTTTCGCCCACTGGCCAGGTCATATGCAGTAGTGCCATCGTGGTCAGCGTCAAAACGCTGTTCGGTCTGGGCTGCGTCAAAACGGTACGAAGTAACCAAGCCTGGCATATCTGTCGAAATTGTCTGGTGCATCGTGGCCTGAATCTGATCTTCGCCACGTGCATCATTCCATATGCGCAGCTCATCGAGCGCGCCGTCGAGGTAGCGACTGCCGCCCCACCGCCCGATCTGGAGTTGGTCGCTCTGGTCTCCCGCAAACGCATCCGCGCTACGGGTCCCATCCAGTTCTCCGTCGAGGTAGATGCGCTGCTCCTCATTGGCGGCGTCGTAGACAAATGCGGCGTGGTGCCAGCGCTCCTCCTCCAGCGACGCGCTCCCTTCCAGATCGTTACTGAAGAACCCCATATGCAGCGTGGAGCCCCGCGTAGTCAGATGCAACACCTGATTCGCTCCGGGGCTGGAGTCCCCGTGGCCCAGAATCGGATTATCACCGGTGAGGTCATCGATCCGGATCCAGGCTTCGACGGTAAAGCTGGCGCCAACTAGTCCCACGTCTTCAGCCGAGCCGTCCATGCGTAGGTAGTCATCGGTGCCGTCGAAGGAAAGCGCAGTGCTGGAGCCGTAGGGTGCTTCGAGCAGGGCCCAGTCGACGATGGCATCGCTCGGGTCTGTGCCGTCGACACCGCCATCATCGACGGTGTAGCTATTCGTGTTAAGCTCGGCAGTCAGGTTAAGCAGGCCCGGGTCGGCGGAGGCGCCGCGTTCATAGTCGATGCGTACCGTTGCAGTGCCTCCCGCCAAGACATCTACCGTCCAGGTATCGCCATCGCTGTTCACATCCCCATCGCCTGAGTCGTCTATGGCGGAGACGCCGGGAGGCAGATTCCCCAGATCGACCTCGGCACCGGACACGCCAATGCCCGTATTGGATAATTCAAACGTGCCGGTTTCTACGCCCGAGCGGGCCACCAGGCGCAGTTGAGCCTCGTTGTTGATCCCTCGCTCATAAGCTCCGACGCTGACCGTCCCGTTCTGGATACGGGCCTCGCCCAAGAGGTCGGTTTCTATGTCTTCGGCAATACCGCCTGTTTCGAACGGCGTGTTGTCTCCCGCATCCAGTGCAGGTGAGCTAGTCAGCAAAAGCAGTCCGTTGCCTGCTGGGTCATTCACATTCACAAAGTCCGGATTGGCGTTGGAGCCGAGGTTGTTGCCACCGTCGACATTGGTACCTCCACCAACACCGGGGCCGTCTACGCCACCCTCAATGAGCGTGTAACTGAGTGTGGCCTCGCCAGCGCTGTTGAATATCTCATCGCCACTGGTATTGGCGTTGTTGCCCCACAGGATGCTGTTCGTAATCTGCGGGCTACTCTCGCCTGTTTCGTCAGGGTCGTTTATGTTGCCATCGTTGAAGATCGCGCCGCCTCTGACGTCTGCGCTATTGCCCGTGATGGTGACGTTCGTGATCTGCGGTCTGCTCTTTCCGTTAAATCCATTGTTGTAGATTGCGCCACCGCGGTCTGCGGAGTTGCCGGTGAAAGTGGCATTGGTGATCTGCGGGCTGCTCTCTCCTCCAGATGCGCCACTGTTGAAGATCGCGCCGCCATTTATGTTTGCGCTGTTACCGATAAAGCGGATGTTGGATATTATGGGGTTACATATGTTACCACTCAGGTTTCCGTCACAAAATACACCGCCTCCGCGAGCAGTTTCGAAAGTGTGGCCACTGGCCTGCCCCCCAGTAATAACAAGTCCGTCGAGCACGGTGTCCGTTGTGATGTTCCCGCCGGACCTGCCATTTAGGTACACCACGTTGTAGATGTTGTCGCCATTGATGTCTGCAGCGTCTTCAGTGATGCCGCTGGTGTTCGTATTGTCGTTGTTGTCGATATCGCCCGAGAGGACGACAGGGTTGGTTGCCAAGTCGCGACTCGCGAGTTGATTTTCCACATCGTTAATGCCGGTAAACGACTCTACGCCGCTCCATCCGCCATAGATCTTGAGTCCATCCTGTGCACCGGTGATCTCAAAGCGCGCATCGCGGTCGTTCTCATCGTCGGTCGGCAGGTAGCGTCCGGCAGCAATGACGATGACATCATCACCGGTGGCATTGCTTAGCGCGCCTTGCAAAGAGAGCGCATCCTCATTGGCAAACGAGGAGCCGTCGTTGCTCGCGTCGCCGGTCTCGGTGACGTGGTAGACCGTCTGCGCGTGGGCGGAGCCAACTGCTCCCCATGAAAAAAGCAGCACAGCTACGCTTACAAGCAGCACATTCATGGGGAGAGAGGGCGTGTTCCAGTAACGAGTCGGCATGATATTCACATCAAAGAGTATAGAAAAGAAGAGTCAGCAGCCTTGGATGAAGCAGTTGGACTTCATCCACAGGACATGCTCTGACTTGTAGGGGATGGCAGCATATCTACCGCACCACCGTCACTCGCTGCGTTTCGGTGTGGCCGCTTGTTTGCATGCGCAAGAAATACGTGC
The DNA here is from genome assembly GCF_055379935.1 of Natronotalea proteinilytica. Lineage (NCBI taxonomy): Bacteria > Pseudomonadati > Rhodothermota > Rhodothermia > Rhodothermales > Salisaetaceae > Natronotalea > Natronotalea proteinilytica. The sequence continues at coordinate 2,101,546 of NZ_AP043947.1, forward strand.
CGCTCGACAGACGACTCACATCGAGTTGGGCTTCCGTGCGGCCCTTCGCATCGGTGTGCACCACCGTTTGCACCCGTCGGCCCAGGAGGTCGTACAGGTCGATGCGTACGGCCTGCCGCCCCGGCACTGCAAAGCGGATGGTGGCCTGGCTACGCGCCGGGTTCGGATACGTGGGGAGCAGCTCGGCCTGGGCCACCTGCCGCGCAATCGTCACTGACTCACTGAAGGAGGCGGTGCCGTCGGTATCAATCTGGCGCAGGCGGTAGCTTAGGCTGTCTGCTGCGTACGGTAGGTGCGCATCCTCGAACCGGTAGGACTGCGGTTCGTCGGTGGTGCCCGCCCCGTCGAGGGTGGCGAGGGTCTGCCATGACCCATCAGCAACGCGCTGCACCTCGAACCCGGCGTTGTTGGTTTCGGAGAGGGTCTGCCATTGCAGCGTTACCGATTCGGTGCCGGCGTGCTGCGCTTCGAATCCGGCCAGCTCCACCGGCAGCGGATTGCTGGGGTCGCTGCTTCCAATGGCAAACTGGCTGAAGCCGGTCAGGTCTTGCACCGCCACCAGGTCGCGGTCGTCATCCAGCACCAGCGTGCCGCCCAGAGCCGTGACGTCGTCCCACGTCTGTCCGTCGTCGGATTTGTAGAGCGTGAGCGTCTCGAAGTCCTCGATACCGCCCAGATCTTCGGTAGAGAGCAGAAGGTCGTAGCTGGGAGCGGTGTCGAGCCCGGATGTGACCGTCCACGTAAACGGCGCGACGTTATCAGGCAACTCGCCGCTCGGATCATTGGGGGCCTCGCCCGTGCGGTCGAAAGCAAGCCCGCCATTGGCCGCGCTGTTTTCGCGCAGCAGCACGAGCCCGTCGAAGCCGGTTGGCTCCAGGTAGCCAAGCAGCCCAGCGGCGTCGGCGATGTCGTTGTCTGTGGTTGCGATGTCGTTAAACGTGAAGGCGCCCAGGTCCGGCTTAGCGCCGAAGAGGCGGTTATCGCCCGCAATGTCAGTTGTGATGCCGTCCGCGACGCCACCGGATGCGAACGGTGCGAACGTGCCGCGCGCAATCGCGGGGGAGCCGGCAGTGAGGCGTACATCGCCGGCGTCGGCATCGGCGAAGAGCGGATCGGCGTCGAGGTTGTTTCCGCCGTCGGTCGTCGACGAGCCGTCATTTTCGCTGATGCCCGCGAGGCCGCCCTCGATGAGCGTGTGCGCGAGGGTGGGCGTGGCGTCTCTGTTGTAGATCTCGGTGCCATCGTCGTTGGCGTCATTCCCCCACAGGATCGTGTTCGTAATTTGCGGGCTGCTCGTGCCGCCATTTCTGCCGTCGTTGTAGATCGTCCCGCCCTCGTCTGTGGTGTTGCCGGTGAAGGTCGCGTTTGTAATCACCGGGCTGCTTGTCCCACTGCTGCCAAAGTTGTAGATCGCCCCGCCGTGGTTTTCTGACGTGTTACTGACGAAGACAACATTCGTAATCTGTGGGCTGCTTGTGCCACCATCGGAGCCATAGTTGAAGATCGCCCCACCAGCGATGATTGCAGAGTTGCTGGTGAAGGTGATCTCAGTAAGCGCCGGGCTACACGCGTTGCCGGTGCCCTGACCGTCGCAGTAAAGCCCGCCACCCGCGCCTGTTTGAGCGGTGAGTTCGCTCGCTCGACCGCCGCTGACGGTAACCCCATCCAGCACTGTCTCGGTCGTGATGTTTGCGTTTATATCTGCGCCAATCGCACCGCCCCCGTTAAAGACGAGGACGTGGTAGGCGTTGCCGGAGTCATCATTTTCGTCGTCGTTGAGGTTGCCGGAGAGGATGGTTGCGTTAGCGGATAGGTTGCGGCTGTCCAGCGCGTCTTCCACCTCCGACACGTCGCTGAACGTTTCGCTTCCGCTCCACCCCCCGTAGATTTTGAGTCCGTCCTGTTCGCCGGTCACCTCAAACGTGGCCGAGCGGGCACTGCCAGCAGAGAGCTCGCGGCTGGGCAGGTAGGTGCCTGCTGCAATGAGAATCACGTCGCCGCTGAAGGCTGTGCTCAGCGCATCTTCCAGGTCGGGGTAGGCATCGCTCCATGAGGAGCCGGTGTCTTCGCCCGAGGCCGAAGCATCCACGTACAGGATGCTGGGGGCGTTATCGTAGAGCGCAACCTCTTGGGGGGCGGTCTGGCCGTCAAGCGTGAATGTCTCGCCCGAGGGCGCTTCATCACGGTTGCTCCACGGCTGCGCCGGACCCGGACGCTCCGCGAGGCCCACCGTGCTGGGGTTGGGCACGGTCACATCGCTATAACTAAGGGTCAGATCCGCCGTCGCCGTGTTGCTGGGGTCGATGTTGCCCGGCACCGCGCCCCACACGAGATTCGTCCGCTCAGTTTCTCCTTGTGGCAAGGCGTCTCCGTCGAACACATCGGCGGTGGCGTCGCCATAGCGGTAGAGGGTGAAGCGCTCGGTGGTGCTCGTTACGGTCGCGGTGAGGGCTTGCCCATCGGTTCCGATGGTTCCTTCGGTTTCCGGAGCGACCACGACACTTTCCTGCCCGAGCGGCGCGCCGCTGGCAACCCACTGCGGATCGCCTTCAAATGTGGCGTTGCGTCCGCCGGTCAGGTCGTACGCGGTGGGGCCATCGTGATCTGCGTCGAAGCGCTGATCCGCCTGTGCGGCATCGAAGCGATACGAAGCGACCAACTCCGGCGTATCAGTTGGGATGGTCTGGTGCATCGTCGCCTGAATGTCGGCTTCGGTGCGCGCCTCCGTCCACATCCGCAGCTCGTCGAGTGCTACCGGAAGGCGTTCGCTGCCGCCCCTCCGCTGCGCGAAAGACCACGCGTCGTTGTTGACGTTGAGCGTGCCTACGTCCGTACGCTCGTCTTGCAGTACGCCGTCGAGGTAGACCTGCTGGACACTGTTACCGTTGTAGGTCACGGCCACGTGCTGCCACGTGTCAAACGCCACGTCCGCGGCGTACGTGTTGTCATTGGCCCAGTGGGCGACCTCAATGGATTGATCCGTGACCGCAATGCCGAGCAGGCGATTCTCCGACTGCGATTCCGGGCCTTTCCAGAGGTACCAGCCCTGCCGATCCGCGCCCGAGGCGCTGCCATCGACTTTCGCCCAGAAGGCGATTGTCCACGGCGCGTTGCCGGAGAGGTCAGGATGGGCTTCGGCTGTGGCCCCGTCATTGGTGCCGTCGAAGGCGAGGGCGGTGCCCGAGCCGTAAGGCGCTTCGAGCAGGGCCCAATCGGATGTAGTGTCGCTCGGATCGGTGACATCGGTGCCGCCGCCCTCAATCGAGTAGCTATCGGTGTCGAGCGTGGCGGTCAGATCGAGCAGGCCGGGGTCGGCGGAGGCATCGCGCTCGTAGGTGACGCGCACAGTGGCGGTGCCCTCTGAAGACACATCTACCGTCCAGGTGCCATCGCTGACGGTGCCATCGCCCGTCGCTTCTACGACCGTGGTACTGGAAGGAAGCCCGAGAGCAACCGCCGCCCCTGTGACGCCTAATCGCCCTGTATTTTCCAGCGTCACGGTGTTGGATACAGTGCCAGATGAGGCGCGAAGGGTAAGCTCCGCTGCAGAAAGACTACGCTCATACGCGCCGAGGCTCACGGTGCCTTCTTGGATGCGGTCTTCGCCCAACAGGTCGGTGTCGATACCTGTGGGCAGGGCGCTGTTGTCCCCTGCGTTGAGCGCGGGTGAGGCGAACTCCAAACGGAGTCCGTCATCCTCAGTGCCGAAGACGCCATCGCTTCCCGCCGGGTTATCTGCATCCACAAAGTCCGGGTCGGCGGCGATGTTGGTCCCATCGCATGATGCATTTGTAATGCTTCCGCATCCACCCTCGATGAGCGTGTGCGCGAGGATGGGCGTGGCTTCTCTGTTGTAGATCTCGTTGCCATCATTGGCGTCATTCCCCCACAGGATGCTATTCGTAATCTGTGGGCTGCTCGTGCCATCGGAGCCGTTGTTGTAGATCGCCCCACCGCGGTCTGCGGAGTTGCCGGTGAAAGTGGCATTTGTGATCTGCGGGCTGCTCTCTCCTCCCAATTCGCCAATGTTGAAAATCGCGCCGCCTCTATTTCTTGTGTTACTGCCGCTTGCACTGTTGCCAGTGAAGGTGGCATTCGTGATCTGCGGGTTGCTCGTTCCGCCAAAGGAACCATTGTTGTAGATCGCGCCCCCATTACCAGAAGCAGTGTTGCCAATAAAGCGGATATTGGATATCACGGGGCTACATTCGTTTCCGCTGTCACCGCCGTTACAAAATGCACCACCGCCGCGTGAAGCTTCGGCACCGCTGCCACCACTGGCTTGTCCTCCGGTAATCACGAGCCCGTCGAGCACGGTATCGGTTGTGATATTCCCGCCCGTCGTACCATCAAGGTACACCACCGTTTTGCTATTTGCGCCGTTGATGTCGTCGGCCTCTTCGGTGATCCCCTGGGCGTTGGTGTCGTCGTTACCTTCGATGTCTCCAGAGAGCACTGTGAGATTTTCTTCCTGCCCCCGATTGGACCGTTGATCCTCCACATCGTCGATATCTGAAAACGACTCATCGCCGCTCCATCCGCCATAGATCTTGAGTCCGTCCTGCGCGCCGCTGATCTCAAAGCGTGCGTCGCGGTCGGATTCGTCATCAGTTGGCAGATAGCGCCCGGTGGCAATCACAATCACATCGTTCCCCGTGGCGCGGTTGAGTGCATCCTGTAGATCCGTAAACGCGTCGTCGAACGACGAGCCGTCGTTTTCGCCGGCTGCAGCGCTTGCATTCACGTAGTAGATCGGACCGGAGTACGAAGCATCGCGCTCATACGCGCCGAGGCTCACGGTGCCGTTCTGGATGCGGTCTTCGCCCAGCAGATCGGTGTCGATGCCCGTAGGCAGGGCGCTGTTGTCGCCTGCGTTGAGCGCGGGAGAGCCGAACTCCAAACGGAGTCCGTCATCCTCAGTGCCGAAGGCACCATCGCTTCCCGCTGGATCGCTTGCATCTGCAAAGAGTGGATCGGCGTCGAGGTTATTCCCGCTGTCGTCGTTGTCATCACCACTAACGCCCAACCCGTTAACGCCGCCCTCAATGAGCGTGTGTGCAAGCGTAGGCGTGGCATTGCTGTTGTAAATCTCGGCGCCATCCCCCAGGGCGGTGTTGCCCCAAAGAATGGTGTTGGTGACTTCAGGGGTGCTCGTGCCACTGAACCCACTGTTATAGAGTGCACCGCCGTCCATCTCGGCGGTGTTGCCAATGAAGGTTGTGTTTGTAATGCGCGGGCTACTCACACCGCCATCTCCACTGTTAAACACCGCGCCCCCTTCGTCTGCAGAGTTCTCGGTGAAGACGCTGTTTGTGATTTCTGGATTGCTCGTGCCGCTACTAAGTGCCCAATTGAAGATGGCACCGCCGCTGTCACTGGCAGTGTTGCCGCTAAAAACTGAACCGGTGACTTGCGGGCTGCTTATACCGTTGAGACCGCTGTTGAAGATTGCGCCGCCAGATCCTGCGGAGTTACCTGTGAAGACTGTGCTGGCAATGCCTGGGTTACTCGCACCAAAGAGACCATTATTATAGATCCCGCCGCCGCGTTCATCGGCAGTGTTGTTAATAAAATGAGCGTTGGTAAGCGTGGGACTACAGATGTTACGTTCACCATCACAGTACAGCCCACCTCCGCGGCCATTACCGTTAGCAGAAGACCCGTTGGCGTTGCCGCCGGTTACGGTCACGCCATCCAGCAGAGTGGACTCGGTTATACCATCAGCAGCGTCAGCGCCAATTCCTTCGCCCCCGTTGAACACAAGCACATGGTAGGCATTGCCGTTGGCTGTGCCACTATTGTTAAGATCGCCAGAGAGGATGGTCTCGTTGGTCTTCAGTTCACGACCGTCCAGCGCGTTCTCCACCTCTGACACATCGCTAAACGTTTCGCTTCCGCTCCAGCCGCCGTAGATCTTCAGACCGTCCTGCGCGCCGGTGACTTCGAACGTAGCGGTGCGGGGATTGCTGGCATCGAGGCGGGCGCTGGGCGTATAGGTGCCCGCCGCAATCACGATGACGTCGCTTCCCGTGGCATTGCTTAGCGCGCCTTGCAAGGAGAGCGCATCGCCGTTGGCAAACGAGGAGCCGTCGTTGCTCGCGTCGCCGGTCTCCGTGACATGGTAGACCGTCTGTGCGTGAATCGTACCAGCTGTGCCAAGAGTAGCCCCTAAGAGAACAAAGAGCGCGAGCGCGGCAGCAGCGAAAAGGCGCAGATAAATAGAACGGGAGCTGGTGGAGGGGGTGCAGTAGCAAGGAGACATAATCGGTTCAGCACACGTAGATCGTAGGACAGCAATCGGCCCGACTCATCCACTGGCGCAGACGGTAGAGCGTAGAAGGCTCTTCTATATACTGCTTTTGGATGTCATCCGCTTGTCTATTCGTCTCAATCCCTTGTCTATTTGTGTCAATTTCTGTCTCAAGCAGGTAAAACAGGTGTTTTTTGTGCTTCTGTGAAGAAGTCGTCTCTAAACACAGCTGGCGCTCCGGTCCCGAACTGCGCGTTGTTTGTTGGATACAGCTTGTGTCCGCGCCCCCCGTTTCGTATCCCTCTCACGACGTTCCTGACGTATGCCCGACCTGCTCTGTGTAAGCGACATCCATAGCGACCGTAGCGCAGCCCGCCGTCTCGTAGCCCGTGCGTCGGAGGTAGACATTGTTGTGGGCGCTGGCGATTTCTGCGATATGCGGCGCGGGCTCGATCGCACCATCGGCATTCTTTCGGAGATCGATACGCCCACGGTGCTCGTGCCCGGCAACGCGGAAAGCGTGGAGGAACTACAGCAAGCGTGTGCCAATTGGGAGGCGGCCCACGTATTGCATGGCAGCGGCGTGACGCTGCAGGGCGTTCCGTTCTATGGCATCGGCGGCGGCATTCCGGTGACGCCCTTCGGTGCATGGAGTTGGGATTTTACCGAACAGCAGGCCACGGCTCTGCTGGCTGATTGTCCGGACAACGCAGTGCTGGTGTCGCACTCCCCTCCGAAAGGCGCTGCCGACCGCGACTCTCGCGGACGCTCACTCGGCAGCACGGCCCTGCGCGATTCGATCCGACGCACCACGCCACGCCTGGTGGTGTGCGGGCACATCCACGGAAGCTGGAACACCGAAGAGCACATTGGGGACACGCCCGTGCTAAACGCGGGCCCCGAGGGGCATGTGCGGGCGGTGTAGGATGTTGTCACCGATCGGCTTTAGTGCTGCACGTAGAGGTCAAAGGTCCCCAACAGAGTGCAATGGGGCAATCTCTTTGATGTCGACTCGGACGCATCACTTGTTGGGTTTAATCGGTATCCACGTGTTATAGGGATCAGCACGGAGGATGCCCCGTGCCTACCTGATGTTCGCTATCCGGCAAAACATTCCCTCGCTCTGTTACTCCATGCCCCGACTATTTCCGCAGACTGCCGCTCTCCCCGAGGCGCTTGGGTTTCGAACAGGAAACAAAGGCGTTCATAACAGCCGGACGCTCACATTGAAAGACCTCACCACGTTGCTTCAACATCTTCCTGCCGACGCTCCAAATGCTGCATATCGGGCGGCTGCTGAAGAGGAGAATGTGTTGGCCAAGAAAACGGCGTCGACCCGGCACTATGTCGTCCAGCGGCTGTCGCAGTTGTATGGACTGGATCCATCGATTCCGCTCTTTCGGACGTTCCGGGCCTTATGGGGGGAGTCAGATGAGGGTCGCCCCTTGCTTGCTCTGCTGCTGGCACTGGCGCGGGACCCTATTCTTCGTACTACCGCTCCCTCTATTCTTAGCATGGACCTTGGAGATACCCTTGATAAGGACAAACTTTCGGAAACGATCAAAGAAGTCGAAGGAGAGCGCTTTAACGCAACAAGCGTTCAGAAAATCACGCAGATGAGCGCGTCGTCGTGGACGCAGTCGGGTCACTTGAAGGGACGCTCCAACAAAATTCGGCAGCGCCCTACCTGCACGGCAACAACGACTGCGTATGCCTTACTGCTTGGATACATGGCGGGGTTGCGGGGGCAGCTTCTCTTCGATACCTTGTGGGTTGAGGCGCTTGCCGCTCCTGAGTACGAAGTCCATGAGTATGCCCGCCATGCATCACGACGAGGACTCCTCACCTATCGCAATGCTGGTGGTATTATCGAAGTAGACTTTTCCCCTATTCTGATCTCCGAAGAAGCCGAGCGTATCCGTGAGCAAAGTTGATGATCTACTTACTCAGTACCGGAAAACTGTTGATCTGCCCTGGAAACAGCGCCTTGCAGGTGCTCAGAAAGTATGGTTTGTGGTGTATGAGCCGTCGTACGAACGCGAAATGCGGGCTCGTATCGGAGAGTTCAAGTTAGCTACGAACCAAGCCGGGCATGCTTGGAAGCGCGTCGACGTCACGGCTGCATTTCCTACGTGGATGGCCGAGCATCCGTACCGCGATGCCTACTTCGAGGACCCCAGCGACCTTGAGTGGAGCCTGGAAGACTTCACGCGTGAAGTGGCATCATCTATACAGGCTGTGCTCCAAGAGACGGATGAACAGACCGTCGTTGCGGTTACAGGAATCGGAACGCTTTTCGGACTTACGTACGTTTCGGAGATCCTCGACGCCGTAAACGATGAAATCGACGGGCGACTGGCGGTCTTTTTTCCGGGTCGGCACCACAACAACACCTACCGTCTGCTTGATGCCCGCGACGGATGGGACTACCTGGCTATGCCGATTAAGCCGGAGCCGAGCTGATTTTTAAATTGACCCTTCTGCCCCGGTCATGAGATGTCCGGTTCCAAGAGCACTCTCATTATAGCTCTCCAAGCGGAGCTCGAAAAGCCTCTCGCTACTCCGTGCCCTACACTTTATTTCTCTGCTTCTCCAATCCCGTTTCATTCTATGATAAACCGTGACATCTACGAAAACGACCCGAAGCAATTCCATCTCTTGAACAACGGGGTCGCTAAAGTGCGAGACTCGCATAGCAAAGAGGAACTGCGTACGCTTCGTTTTGAGCTTCAGACCTTCATCTGCGAAGGGCAATTTGAGAAGGGGATGGTGCGTCTTCTCCGCAGCTATTTGGACAATCTCAGCCAGCCGGAGCAGCCGGCGGCTTGGGTCAGCGGCTTCTTTGGGAGTGGAAAGTCGCACCTCGTTAAGATGCTGCGGTACCTGTGGGTCGATTACGAATTCCCGGATGGCGCCACGGCCCGCGGCCTGGCCAACTTGCCGCCGAAGGTTGACAGCCTGCTCAAAGAGCTCTCTACGCACGGCCGCCGATTGAACGGACTGCACTCCGCGTCGGGCACGCTGGGGTCGAGTAAGCGGGGAAGTGTACGTCTTGCGCTTCTCAGCATTATTTATCGCTCACTGGGGCTCCCGGAGAAGTATGCCCTCGCGGAATTCGTGCTGTGGACGCGGCAGGAAGGCATCTACGAAGACCTGCGCAGATTTGTAGAATCCGAAAGCGAGAAAGACTGGTCATACGAGCTCCGTAATCTTGCAAAGTCGACGCCCATTGCTGAGGGGCTACTTCAACTCAAGCCTTCACTTGGAGACAGTGCGTCCGACGTTCACCAGTTGCTCAAGAATGACCATCCGCCGGTAAAGGATGTCTCGCTTGACGACATGACCCAGTCGATTCGGGATGCGTTGGAGCAGCAGTATGGCGGCATTCCCTGCACGCTCGTTGCACTGGACGAAATTCAGCAGTTCATCGGGAGCGATTCCGACCGCACCTACAAGGTGCAAGAAGTGACGCAAGCTTGCACATCGGAGTTCAAGGGTAAGCTGATGTTCGTTGCCACCGGGCAAACCTCTCTGAATGGGACTCCAGAGTTGGAAAAGCTGACGGGACGGTACCGCATTCAGATCGCGCTTTCCGATGCCGAGGTGGAAACCGTCACGCGGAAAACCGTCCTGAAGAAAAAGGCATCGGCTCGTGAAGAGGTCGAGACGACACTGACCCGAAACAGCGGCGAGATCTCCCGTCACCTGTCGGATACTGACTTCGCAGCCAAGCCGGAAGACAAAAAACACATCGTCAACGACTACCCGCTTTTGCCTACACGGCGCCGCTTCTGGGAGCGTGTGCTCCGTGCCGTCGACGAAGCGGGTACGCAAAGCCAACTCCGAACGCAGCTGAAGGTGGTCGACGAAGCCGTTAAGCAGACCGCCGATGAGGAGCTCGGTACCGTGGTGGGAGGCGACTTTATCTATCTGGAGCAGCGCTCGAACTTCTTACAGTCTGGCGTGCTGTCGAACGACATCGATGCTCGAATTGAGAGGCTGCGCGACGAGGAAGAGGATGAACTGGGGGCCCGCCTCAGTGCTCTGGCTTTCCTAATCGGAAAACTGCCGCGAGAGGGCACGTCGGATACGGGGCTGCGTGCTACGCCGGAGACGTTTGCAGACCTTCTCGTGGAAGACCTGGGGCAGGGAAGCGGTCCGCTTCGCACGCGCATTGAAGAACGGCTCAAGGACCTGGAGGCCCAGGGGCTGCTGATGGAAGTGGACGGGGAGTACCGCATGCAGACGCGAGAGAGCCAGGAGTGGATGAACGAGTATCGGGGCCACTATACCGAAATCACCAAACAGCGCGAGCAGATGGCCTCCGAACGCTCGCAAGCACTGCGGCAGGCCGCGCAGCAGGCGTTAAATGATGTTGCCAAGGTCAAGCACGGCAGCGCTAACGAACGACGTGCCGTCAGCGTGCACTTTTCACGGAGCGAACCGGAAGCGGCCCAAGACACAATTCCGGCCTGGGTGCGCGACGAATGGGCCACTACGCTCTCTTCGGTAGAAGACGACGCCCGGAAGGCAGGACATGACAAGGCACTCATTTACGTATTCTTGCCTAAACGAAGTGCTGATGCGCTCGATAAAGCGATCGCAGAAGAGAAAGCTGCCCAAACTACGCTCGACGTAAAAGGGCGTACCACCACACGGGCCGGCAAAGAGGCCCAACAGGCCATGCGCACGCGGTTGGAGTCGGCTCAGCAGCGCAAAGAAGCTGCGCTCAATGAAATTACAGGCGGAGCCCGCGTCTTTCTGGCAGGAGGGCAAGAGTACGTAGAAGATACGGTGGCTGGGGCCGTTGAAAAGGCCGCCTCTAATGCCCTGGAGCGCATGTATCCCAAGTTTGACACCGCCGATCACGCAGGGTGGGGCCGAGCGCTCAGACGGGCCCTCGATGGCGACAAGAGTGCGCTGGAGGCGGTCGACTTCAACGACAACCCCGAAAAGCATTCGGTGTGTGATGCTATCCTGAAAAACGTGAACTCTATCACGAAAGGGAAAACCGTCCGAGATACGTACACAACCGCTCCGTATGGCTGGCCCCAAGACGCCGTTGATACCGCGCTTGTGCTGCTTACTCTGACCAATCATGTGCGTGCGCGCCGGGCGGGTGAGGATCTCGACGCAACCGATCTGACCCAGCGTAGCATCGGGGCCACGCAGTTCCGAGCCGAAACCGTGCAAATTTCGCGATCGGAGCGGATCCAGATTCGGGGCATTCTCGACAGCTTTATAGATGTGTCACCGGGCGAAGAGCTTCCGGCTATAACTCGGTTTATAGACAGCATGGAGGGTATCGTGCGCCGCATCAGTGGCGATGCTCCGCTTCCCAAGGCCCCTAACCTTGAGTATCTAAACACGATCCAGCGCAGTTCGGGCAATGAGAAACTGGCTGCGTTCTTTAAGCACAAGGATCAGATCCAAGACGACCTGAACGCCTGGCAGTCCATGAAAAACCGGAAGCCGTCTCGTCAGGAGCAATGGCAGCAACTGAAGCGTGCGGTGCGCTTTGGTGATACCCTGGACACAACGGCCTCCGTGCAGCGCGAAATGCAGGCCATTAAAGACAGCCGCTCGCTGCTGAATCCCGATAATCCGGTGCAGGCGCCGCTGTCTACCATGACCGCTGCTCTGCGGGATGCGCTGGTTGACCTCCGGTCGCGCTATGAGGACGCGTACAACGAGCACCGTGACACGCTGGAGGCGACGGAGGTGTGGACACAACTCGACGACGATACGCAAACGCATATCCTGCAGACCCATGCGCTGGCCGAAGTGCCTGATATCGAAACGGGCAACACCGAGGCGGTGCTCCGCTCGCTTGGCCGTATGTCGCTCGACAACTGGCGGGCGCGCCTCGACGCGCTGCCCGGACGCTTCGACACGGCCCGTGCCAAAGCCGCCCAACACCTCGAACCCGACACGGTGCGCGTGCGCCTTGACTCTGAGGTGCTCAAGACCGAAGATGATGTCGAAGCCTGGATCGAGAATGCCCGCGCGCGCCTCCTTGAAGAAGTCCAGGAGCATCCCGTGCAAGTGTGATATGGCAACGGGCGCCAGAAGACCAAAACCTGACAGGTCTATACACACAAAGAAGAAACCAGAGGAGACCACTGACCTCCCTGTCAGAATCGATGCGGCCTGGGTCGTTCGAACAAGGTTGTTCGTCTTTAGTTATTGTTATAACTACCCAACCGAATTACCGGCGGTCTGTCCCGTCTTTTTGCTATGCGTGCTCCAATGTCTCCGCTCATGCGTCGCATCATTCAGGAGTATCCTGATGAGGCAAACAAGCTTGTCCGTGAGTTTCGGAAGGGTAACTTTGTCAAGATTACGACAGAGGATGGTACCGTTCGGTATATCGGTCCTTCGTCTGCAGGGAAGCCAAGCCGCGACAAGATCGTGGAAATTGACCTGTCGGCATCAACACCGCGAACACCCCGTGTCCCTGCATAGTTAATTGAGCAAATGTGAGTATCGCACTTCCTACATTTCTTCTCCTTCTTCTCCTACTGCCGGGCATTCTCCTTAGCTACGCGTACCGGCGCGGCTTCTTTTACCCCAGTCGGGTCACGCTTGGACCGTTGCGTAACGAGTTCGGTGCCGGGATTATATGGTCACTCGTGTTGCATCCGCTGTTTATCTCGGTGACCGTTTGGTTTGATGTCTGGCAGCCTGATGGTGAAGTGCTTCTTGCAGCGCTGTCGGGCTCGTTATCTGACATTGGTCAAGAAAACATTGCCCAGGTATATAGCCTGTTCGTATACGCAGGGCTCACGAGCATCGTCGCATTCCTACTCGGCGGCATCGCGCATCTTGGTGTTCGGTGGGGAAAGCTGGATATTCGGTTCGAGTGGCTCCGTTTCAACAATGAGTGGTTTTACCTCTTTTCTGGAGAAGCTCGTCTGTTTGATGCGAGAGGTTCCACTACGTTCTCCACAATATGGAAACGCTCCCGTCAAACGGTGGAAAGCGTTCGCTGCTCTGCAATCGTCACCGTTGGAGATAAAATGTATCTGTATGACGGTATCTTATCAGACTACCACTTTGATGCGAACGGCGCACTTGACAGTGTCGTGCTGCAAAGCGCCCAGCGTATTCCGCTTGATGGGCTGGACGGAGATGATGACTTCACCTCCATCCATGGCGATTTCCTTCTCATCCGGTATGAAGACATGAAAACGCTGAATGTCATGTACAATGTTGGATACACAGAAGAGGATTTTGCTGCCGATGTAGATGCCGCTGCTCAAGATGACGATCCCGCTCCTCCAGAAACCTGACAGGTCTCGGAGACCTGTCAGGTCTAATCAACCAGCTTAACGCCCCCATTCTACGCCTCCACCCCCCAACCCCCTTCTATGGCCACACTCCCCTCCGACCTTCGCAAACAGCTCGAAACCACAGTCAAAGACGCCCGCACCGTGGCAGAAACCGGCGCTAAGGCGGCCCTCACCCAGCTCGGGGTGGGCGAGGCCAAAAAGCCCGACTACCTGTCCGATAAGCAAGCTGCCCTGCGCCGCCGCCTGCGCGCCCGTGGACGTCAGCTTGGCGACATGCTCCGCGACAACAGCACGCAGACGCTCTGGCATCTCATCCAGGAAACCGCCTACGAGCACTGGCACCGGATGCTGTTTGCGCGCTACCTCATCGAGAACGACCTCCTCATCCACCCTGAGTTTGGCGTGGCGCTTACGCTGGAGGACCTGGAGGAACTGGCCGAAAGTGAGGGTGAGGACGCCCGCGACGGCTTTGCCCTCGCCGCCCGCTACGCCACCGACATGCTGCCGCAGATCTTTCGCAGCAACGACCCGGTGCTCGAAATCGACCTGGCCCCCGAGCATCGCAACCGCCTGCAGCGCATGGTGCAAGACCTGCCCGCCGCCGTCTTTACCGCCGACGACAGCCTCGGCTGGGTCTACCAGTTCTGGCAGGCCAAGCGCAAAAACGAGGTCAACGCCTCGGGCAACAAGATTGGCGCCGACGAGCTGCCCGCCGTTACGCAGCTCTTTACCGAGCCGTACATGGTTCACTTTCTGCTGGATAACACCCTCGGCGCGTGGTGGACCGCCCGCCATGCCGATGCCGATATCGCCGTCGACTTCGAGTACCTCCGCTTCGTGGAGGATGACGACACCGGAAAACAGGTCCCGGCGGCGGGTACGTTCGACGGCTGGCCGGATGCGGTGGCCGACCTCACGGTGATGGATCCCTGCATGGGCTCGGGGCACTTCCTGGTGGCGGCGCTGCCGATGCTCGCGCACATGCGGATGCACGAAGAGGGCCTGGCGCCCGAAGACGCGGTGGATGCGGTGCTGCGCGACAACCTGCACGGGCTGGAGATTGACGAGCGCTGCACGCAGATCGCAGCCTTTGCCCTGGCCATGGCGGCGTGGACGTTCGAGGGATCCTCGGGCTACCGCACCCTCCCCGAGATGAACCTGGCCTGTAGCGGACTCGCCCCGGAAGGCGCGCTCGACGACTGGGAAACCCTCGCGGGCGACAACGAACGCCTGCAGAACGGCATGCGCCGCCTCTACACGCTGTTTCAGGATGCGCCCACGCTCGGCAGCCTCATCGATCCCGGCGCGCCGGAGAGTGATCTCTACACCGCCTCGTTCGACGAACTGGAACCGCTCCTGAAGGAAGCCCTGGCAGAAGAAGCCGATGTGGATACCACCGAGCGCGAGGTGGTGGCCTACGGCATTGCGCGGGCGGCGGAGATGCTCTCCGGGCGGTATGATCTGGTAACGACGAATGTGCCATACTTGGGGCGGGGAGGACAATCACCGAAACTGAGAGACTTTTCAAAGTCTCGTTATTCCAAAGCAAAGTCTGACCTGGCAACAGTTTTTGTAAGACGTTGCCTTGCGATGACCGCTGAGGAAAGCTTTTCAGCCCTTGTTACCACGCAGTACTGGCTATTTTTAGCTAGCTACAAGAAGATGAGAAACGAACTGCTCGGTGAAGTAGCTTGGAGACTCATTGCACGCCTCGGTACAGGCGCTTTCGATACCATCAGCGGTGAGGTAGTAAACGTAGCCCTCTCGATCTTTGAAAAGAGACAACCCTTACGAGAGGATAGAACGACGGGAATTGACGTCTCAGGTGCTGAGGGCCCTCGTGATAAGAGGGATCTGCTTACTCAAGCGAATATGCAATTTCGCAAGCAGTCTGGACTTCGTGCAAATCCTGACCACAGGATCTTTTTTGAAGACATAGCCGGTGGAAACTCGCTGGGACAGTTTGCAGAGACATACGAAGGACTTCACACTGGAGATTATTCTAGATTTGGGCGAAAGCATTGGGAGTTCGATAGCATTTCAAAACCATGGGTGCTTCAGCAAGCTGGCCCTACTAATTCGGGAGGCTTCGACGGGCGTGAAAATGTTTTGCTATGGGGAGATGAACTAAACGCATTTCTTGAAAGGAGGCTGGATGGCAATCTTAGCATGTGGATAAAAGGACAAGAAGCATGGGGCAATAAAGGAGTTGCAGTCAGTGCGATGAGTAGCCTGAAGTCAACGGTGTACAGTGGATATCCATTCACACACGGCATATATGCAATTGTAGCAAAGAACAAAGCACATCTTCCAGCGATTTGGTCTTATGTTGACTCAAATAAGTTTTACAAAAACATTAGGCTTCTTGATCAAAAAGTTAGCGTCGCAAGAGCTACGTTTGATCAAATTCCCTTCGACCTTGACCACTGGCAGGAAGTCGCTGAAGAAAAATATCCCGACGGCCTCCCCGATCCGTACAGCGACGACCCCACACAATGGATCTTCCACGGGCATCCCAAGGCCAGCGAGCGTCCGCTGCAAGTCGCCGTCGCCCGCCTCTTGGGCTACCGCTGGCCCGCCGAGCGCGATGAAGATACTGAATCAAGTTCAGCACAGGGAATGGAATTGGCAGACGACGCCCGCACGTGGGTCGAGCGCTGCGAGAGCCTGAGCAACCACACCGACGACGACGGCATCGTGTGCATCCCTGCCGTCCAGGGCGAGCGCAAAGCCGTAGATCGCCTGTACGACCTGCTCGCCGCCGCCTGGGGCGAAGACTGGAGCGACGCCGTGTTGCAAGAGCTGCTGGAAGAGCACGGCTACAAAAACCGCGGGCTGGCCGCCTGGCTCTCGGGTGAAGGCACGCCGTGGGGCGGCAAATTCGCCAAGCAGCACAACAAACTGTTCGGCAACCGCCCCTTCATCTGGCACATCAGCGACGCCCACAGCGACGGGTTCAGCGCGCTGGTCAACTACCACAAACTCGACAAAGCCAACCTGGAGCGCCTCACCTACACCTACCTCGGCGACTGGATCGAGCGCCAGAAAGCCGCCGAACAGCGCGGCGACGAGGGTGCCGAGGCCAAGCGCCTGGCCGCCGAAGACCTGCAAGACAAACTCAAAGCCATCCTCGAAGGCGAGCCGCCGCACGACATCTTCGTCCGCTGGAAAGACGCCCACGAACAGCCCATCGGCTGGAATCCAGACCTCAACGACGGCGTGCTGCTGAACATCAAGCCGTTCGTCGATGGCGACGGCCGCGACGGCATCCTTCGCGACGAGCCGACCGTCCGCTACACCAAAGACCGCGGCAAAAACCCCGAGGGCGCCCCCTGGGGCCCGCTGCGCTACAACCGCTACGAAGACGTCCCCAACGAATACAAGCTACGCGACGACAACGGCGCCGTGATCGAGCACCTGACGAATGATGTGAAGCGGCGGGTGCGGGCGGAAGCAGAAGGCGCCGAATAAAAAGGCGGCTGCGGCGCATGCCCACATCTTTCCTCTCCGTCTCTACATTTTTGCACTTGTTATGGACGACGTATCTTCCCGGTACCCGGTTCAGGCCGTTGCTGACGCATGCCGAACCGGGACAGACAAAATTATGCTCGCGCTGCTGGCAACGGATAATCACAGCACCGCCCTGGAGGGCGCAGGGAAAGACGGCTACATCACGTCCGAACAAGCCTGTCGGGAAGTGGTCGCGCACGTGCTCAACGACGAGGACGTTGCAGACGCCATGCGCGCCCTAAAAGACCTAAGAGAACAGAAGGAAGAGCCCTCCTCTGTTTCTGCACCGGTCGCAAAACAGACCGCCCCCGACGCCCCCGAGCGCAACACAAACGAAAGCAGCCAGACGAGCAATGCGCCGCGCACCACCTCCTCTTTGGAAGAGGCAGAGCCGTCTGAGGGTGCAGAGCAGGGTGCAGGACTATCTGTAGCGCACGTGGCTTCCCACCTTGCGCTTGTCGGGCGGGGGCGCTCCCAAGACGATGCAATCGCCCGGAACGGAGGTTACGCCTTCCTTAGTGCTCCCCATCTGAAGGAAGACACGCACGTATGGCTCTCGAACCTCGATTCGACCCTGAAATCGTTTCTAAGAGTCGACGGCCGCGAGGCTAACCATCTGCCCCCTGCCGTCCCGATGATGCAGTTTGTCCCCAGAGAAACAGACAAGGGACTGAGCACGAGAGAGACAAAACTGGTCGACCCCAAATGGTCGCGAGCACTGGTTAAGGTGTCTGATGATGGGTCCGTGATCGTTCCGGGGACGGAGCAGCCCAGAGTGATGTGGGCAGATGACGACCTGGATGCCGGGCTGTACACCGCAACCATATGGGAAGCCATCCCGACCGATGTAGAGCAGAAATCCGCATGGAAAGACAGGCTCATCGTGCGGCCCACCGGTCCTTTTCGATGGGACGGCGAAGCGATTGACAACGCCGACGCCGTTCAATCTGACGAAACATTCTTCCGTCCCCTCGTCGACGGTATTGTCGCACACATTACGAAACGCCAAGCGAACGATGCGCTTGACCCCGACCTCATCCAGCATCTATTCGCTCGTATAGAGAACCAGGGCACAGCTTTTAGATCCGCGATTCAGCGAGCTGTTGTCGAAGCCCTTACCGAAGCAGACCAGGCGCCTACTCCGGCGGTGGTTGGTTCGCTGCTTGAGTCTGGCTCGGTTCCAGATGACATGGGGGCCGAGCTGCTCCATCGGAGCATACGGGGCGTGCTACACAACATTCGAGGACCGGCTCTGGACCTGGAGACAGACGGTGAGGAGGTATGGGAAGTTGGCCTTGCAGAACCTAAAGAGGCAAAGACGTACGCCGATGCGGACGTATCCGAGGGCCTGACAATGGTGCGCGAGGCCGAGGTCGACATGTGGATTGGCCACAACCTGCAAGACTGGGACCTGAAAGCTCTCCAGTCGCAGAATATTGTGGTCGATGAGGAGCTTGTTTGGGATACCCTGCGATACGAAGCATTCCTCTCGCCGCGACGCCCGTCGCTGGCACTCGACACCTCCCATCAGGCCGGTGAGGACGCAGACGTAGCGTATCGGCTATACCGCACTCAGGTGATCCGCATACTGCTCCAGCGGCACCGTGGCGTGCCCGTTGCCAATGCATCGCTCTTGGGGCCCCTGCAGAAGCTGCCCGAAGTGGTACGCGAGGTAGAGGACCTTCTCCAGCGCACGGAGGCGTACCATGAAACCCTTCGCGCGCGTTGCGAAGAGCAGAAGGAAGCCCTCCTGGTCGATGCATCGCCGCCCTCCGTCATTCAGCGCGTGCAACAGGCCCTGGAGGAAGTGCCCTCCTCAGAGAGCGTACTCATCCTGTACCCGCGTCCGTTACAAGCTGCGGTAGAACAGCTACGTGGTGTACAGTTTCTTGGAGACGAAGACAGTCCCCACCAGAAGCATATCCGTGCGCCCGGTGCTGAGGGGCGGCCCGCAGACGGATTCACGGCATCTCTGGCCACACTGTATCGGAAGACATCGGCGGATAGTGGGCTACCGCCTACGCTCGGAGCCCTGTCGCCCTGGGCCCGGGCGCACTTTCAGGAGCACCCCGAATGGATTGGCCCAGCGCACGGTGAATCGGACGCAGACGTGCCCTCACAGAAGCAGGCGGCGACGCGTTGGGCGGTTCCGGTCGATGTATATCGGCGCGTGGAGATCACGCCCCCGGATCACGGAATCGTTCTGGTTCCCGAGCTGTGCCGGGCCTGCAGCCACTCGGTAGTCGCGACCTTCGAGCAAGACGTGCTGGATGACTTCGTGTCCCGAAATCACCTGTGGGCCCAGTTTGACGGAGCCGGGTCATACTGCCAGCTATCAGACGACCAGGTGCAGCAGTTGGGTTCGGTAGCATCTTCGATCCCCGAACCCGCAACCGCATGGTTGCAACGCACGTCTCAAGGCACATACGCCATTCACGCCGTGGAGCCGCATCTCCTCCCCTCCATACGCAACGCGCTCCCCGACACCGGCTCCTGGATAGAAATCACGTTGGAGGACGAGCCCATGGCAGAGGTCAGCTGTGTCAGGGTAGACGACGATAGGGAAGGAGGCGGCCCGTTTCAGCAGCGCCTCAATCCGCAAACGCGGCAACGGAGTCGATACTGGACCGTGCAGGCCCTTTTGCTTGACACAATCAACCGGGGAGATGGAAACCGCCCCACGGTTCTTCTTACGCAGGGCGAGACGACCGACACGATAGCATCGTTTCTTAGGCGCCTACAGTGGTACATTCCGGAGGGAGGCAGCCTGCGGCGCCGGCTTGAACTGGTTCAGGACTCGACCAAGTCGCGTCGCCTTGTCGTGGTCTCGCTATCTGAATGGGCGAGCGTCATGGTGCAAGACATCGACATGAACGTGCAGCTCGTAGTTGAGTCGCTCCCCATCAAGGAGCAACAGGCATTGCGTCGAGACGCCGTGCGCCCAGCATCGCTTGACCGTCTCCCGGCGGAAGAAAGCGGCGACCTCTCCTCGGCCAACGAAACCGAGGAGCACGCAGACGAAGAGGAGGCATCTGAGGACGACGGAACGGCCCGCCCGTTTGCCCTGCAGCGGGGCCTTCAGCTTATCAGTCCGTATCTGCAGTGGCTCGCGCACACGGCGGCATCGGCCTCCGACCAGGGACGTCTCTGGGTGTTAGACCCCCGTGTGGAGCCCATTCGCCTCCCCGGCGGTTTGCAGTTGCAGTCTCATCGCATATCAGCGTACAAAAAAGAAAAGTACAACGAACACCTTCAGGCAGCGAATTCCTACTTCGCGTCTCCGGTTCAGGGGGATCTTACGGTACCGGATGATTGGAAACAGACACTTGCTCATGTCTTCCTCCCCAAACAGGAAGACGGCACGCCCAACGAGTTCTACGAATCACAGACCCCCTATCTAAAACCGATTGTGGAGCGCAACAGCGACGTACTGGTCGAATTGCCAACGGGCAGCGGCAAATCCGTTCTGTTTCAAGCCCCGGCGCTCTATCACGGGCTTCGTCGCGGCGTTCTGACGATCGTTGTGACACCGCTGAAGGCGCTCATGGTAGACCAAGCGCATTCTCTGTACGAACGAGGATTTCTGAGCAGCGTCGAGTATGTAAACGGCGACCTGCCGTACATCGAGATCCGCGACATCTACCGCCGCCTGGCAAGCGGGGAAATTGCGATGCTTTACGTAGCCCCAGAGCGCTTCCGATCGCGGGCGTTCATGCGCGCAATCCGTAGCCGGTTAGAGGCCGACGGCACACTCGGGTATTTCGTGTTCGATGAAGCACACACCGTCTCTCTCTGGGGACTTGACTTCCGGCCTGATTTTCTTCGGGCGGCTAATCTTGTAAACAGGTGGCGTAAGAATCCGGATGTCAGTCCCTTCCCATGTTTGATGCTATCCGCGACTATAACAGAGCAAATCTATGAGCACCTCGACCATGTCTTCGTCGATTACCAGGCCGAATCCACTGGCGGAAGCGGATCCGATTCGCAGCTGGATGCGGATCGTGCCTCGCGCGATTCCTGAATCCAAGCGTCCAGAAGACATCGTCACAGAGCTTCGGGCAAGGTCGTTTGACCCATCGAAGAGCCGGGCCATCGTGTTCGCGATGCGACGGAAGGATACAGAAAAGTTGGCGCGCAAGTTAAACAGCCTGGCGGAGCCAGACGACGAATGGAGCGGGCGCATCCGTTCATTTCATGCAGGCATGACAACGGAAGAGCGGTCGGCTGCTTACCAAAGCTATCGCAGTGGCGAGGCGGCTATTCTGTGTGCTACTAAGGCCTTCGGCATGGGGATGGACCTGCCCAACATCCATCATGTTTTCCACTTCCAGCCGCCTTTCTCTCTGGAGGACTACATTCAGGAAATCGGCCGAGCAGGACGGAGCTCCAAAGTACGCAAGGAAGCAGGCTTTAACAGCAATCGGCCCATTCGGTGTGTTCTGTACGCAGAAGCGGCAGACTTTAGCAGCCTCAGTGGACGGCTGAAAGATTCGCGTTTGTCCTGGGGACAAATCTCGCAAATCCAGTCTGTTTTACACGACTACGCGAAGCGACTCGGGTATTTCAAAGCAGATCCCGACGCGGCGATTCCTGTGCCCACCAATCTGCTCGCCCGCCAGGACGCCTTTCAAGATGAGTATGCCCCCTCCACATTGCAGCGAACGGGATTCCACTGGCTTGAGCGCCTTGGCCGCATCCGGCAAGAATACTACGTACCGGCTCATCTGGAGCTGGAAAACAAAGACCCGGACGCAGACCGAGCAGCGACAGATGCCCTCCAAAAGCTCTGTGTGTATGTAGAAGACCTTCGCCAGAATACCGACCCAGACAGAGAGCGGATTCTCGCCAATACCGGTGTTCTGTTTAAGATCTTAGAGGTGAGCAGCAGTGCAGCGCTATTCGAGCACCTCCGCCAAGCGCAGGAGAGCGGCCACATCCGTGTGTATCGTACGCTCTCAGTCCGTTGCACGAAAAAGCGGGCCGACATTATCAAAGGAGCCTCCGTTAAAAACAGCCAATTACCCCCGCACATTGAAATCGCCTTCGATCTTGCCGACTCCATTGTGCGGGCTCTTTCGTACGACCAATTCCTGCAGATCGCCAGTCAGTGGTTCCGCGACGAGGTGCAAAATCGTGCAGGCGACACCCTGAATCCGTCCTCATGGACATGGCTCGAAGGGGATGACAAGCGAAAAGAGCTGTACGATGAGGTCGTGAAAGACCTTCAGCAGGGAAGTCGAGCTCGGGCAGTACTTTTTCTGGTGCGAGAGGCCCCAAACGTTCAGTTCCAAAACACGCTCGAAGGAGAAGAGGAAGTCTTTGAGTTCCGGTTAGATTCAAAGCGCGGTGGAGATACTCGGCAGCGCCAGTTTCTTCGGGAGCGAAAAAAGCTCGCGCGTCGTGTTCTCACTCTCATCTATGAGAAGCAGACCAGCGCTGCGCCGATAGATCTCATTCCTACACTCCAAGAACTGGGGGTGCAAGGACAAAGCGATATTAAGGCATTCGAGCAGGTACTTCTGTTTTTAGTTCGGATGGGATTCATCCGGGTCGATGGCGGCCTTTTACCCATGGCCCTCGAAACCTACTTGATATCGAAAGAGCCGCTTGACATATCCGACCAAGAGAGCGATGACTTCAAGATCTATGAGGACTTTCAGCAGTCTGGACGTCTGAAGGAGCTTCGTCTGGTTGCGCTTCGGGTGCTTGCCACCCTGGAGGACGCAGACGTACAGAACCGATTCATCAAGCAGTACCTGGAGAGCCGCAGTGCAGGCGAGGTGTTTTCGCTGCTCGATAAGACACTGACCGAAACCGAGGCCGCCCCAGAGCTTCTGAGTGCCCTCCGGGAAGAAGCGCTTAAGGAAGAAGTAGAACGCCTTTCTCTCGAACAGCAGGCCGTATACGAGGCCCCGCTGAACGAATCCACACTTGTGTCTGCTGGGCCCGGAAGCGGGAAGACCCACACGTTGCTTCTTCGCTTGGCCCGCCTCATTCATGAAGAAAATGTGTCGCCTTCCCAGATCCTGGTGTTGGCCTACAACCGAGCTGTTGTGACAGAAGTCAGGTCTCGACTTCGTGAACTCATGAAGACGCTGGGCTACCGCGACCTCTCTCGCCGGCTTCGCGTCTTTACCTTTCACGGGCTGATCCGCTATGTGCTGACCGATGAGGTTAATACCGACGACCTGAACGAGGAAAACGGAGACCCGTGGGTTGAAAAGTTCAACACGTTTACCGATGAAAAGCCTGGGCGGATCGGAATGCACCTGTCGCCGGGTACCATCCGGTACATCTTTGTTGATGAGTACCAAGACATTACGGAGGGACGGTACCGAATGCTCAAGTGGATTGCCGGAGACTCCAGTCACGTCACTGTGATTGGAGATCCAGACCAGAGCATCTACGGGTATCAGCGGGCCAACAATGGCCAACCGCGGTCTGCCATGCCGTTCTTTGAACGGTTTCGCGCGGACTTCGATGCTACAGAGTATCAGATGAACGGCAACTTTCGTTCGCTCCCCGATATTGTGGAGGAGGCAGACCAGTTCATTCGCTTAAATGAAGACCGACCGAATCAGGACGCACTCGACCCACAGCGCAACGTCCCCGCCGACTGGAACTTCTCGGGCGCGTACGTTGAGGTTCACGACCACAAAAAGCTTGAATGGTTAGACCGGCTTCCAGATCTTTTACACCAGAAAGGCCCCGATGGAAAGCGTCCGCGAGATGTTGCTGTCCTTTTTCGAAGCAACGCAGAGGTATACCGTGGCTACAGAGCCATTCAAAACCAACTCGGAGTGCAACTCCGGAGCGATGGCATTCCACTCGTCATTCAGGGCACGAAGCGTAACTGGATGCGCGTTCGGGAAGTCGCCCACTGCATAGAGCAAATACAAAAACATCAGGAAGACAGCACCGAACCGAGGTTATTCTCTGTCGACGATTCGGTATGGGAGACCCTGATTGAACCTGATGGGCAGTCCCTCCCGGCATCGTGGGACGACTACACCATTCATCTCGTCCGATGCGTGATTGAGCAGTTTGAGGAAGAGCAAACCGACAATTTCCGACTAGACAGCTTAATTGAACACCTTCATCACACATTCCACGGCGACAAAGGAGAGATCTACAAGCTGCTTCAGATCCATCAAGAACGAAGTCGGCAGGAAGGAGAGCGTACGCCAAACTTAGTCTTGTCGAACCTGCACAAAGTAAAGGGACTTGAGTACGACGTGGTTGTTATGCCCGCATCGTTTCAGCCCCTGCCTTTCGAACCCAATATCAGGGCAAATGCCTCCACAGAGGATATTGCAGGTATGATAGAGGAGGAGAGGCGAGCTTACTATGTCGGCATGACACGAGCCCGGAATCGGTTAATCAGATACGAATGGAGGCGAGAGAAATGCCTTCAGAAAGGGTCGAAATTCGACCGCAGGGGCAAGGCTCGCGAACAACTTGGGGTGCCGTTAGATGCCGATGCTTTTGCCGGGCACGTTGCGATCTCCCGGTGCGCAAATAAGAGGTTTCTGCAGACGACTGGAGGATTCGAAACGTGTCAAGAATACCTCCGATACATGAGCACAGACGTACAATCGGGAGACCCTCTGACGCTACAGCAGTCCGGTAGGAAATGGTATGTTCAGCACGGCGAGGTTATTATTGCACAGCTCTCCAGACATATTTCGGCACGGCTGAATGGAGCTTCAAGCCAATACGGTGACCTGAATGCACATGGCGCAGTGGTAAGCGATGTCGTACGGTACACGTACGAAGATGCGAAGGAGTATGATAAAAGAAATAACACCAACTACTCTCAGTACTGGTCAGATCCATTCATTGAAAACGGGTATACCTACATTGTCAATTTTGCAGGCTTTGCTCAAGTTAACTGAGGGGTTGCCCCGAACCGGTTCAACGCATCAGATGCCTGTCGCCCATACCTCCTGATCTTTTTATCTCGTATGTCTGATATCCCCACCACCCTCCTCGACGCCATCGAGCAATCGCTCGCCGAGGCCGCTACGTACAATGAGCGCTCGCGCGTCGCTCCGGCTGCTATTCTGTGGACGGATGCGAAGGAGGAGTGGGCGCCCCTGCTTCCGCAGCTACGCGAGCGGTTTCCGCACTTCCTGACGCTGGGTGCGTATGATTCCAACACCCGCACGGGCCCGGCCATCTGGATCAAGTGTATGCTGGCCCGTACGCTCGACGCCGCCGACTGGGACGCCGACACGGTGCCTATCGTCTACCTGTCGGGCACGTCGCGTAAGGACCTGCGCGCCGTTGAACAGTGTCCCGATGCGCTAAAACCGCTGGCTGAACTTCAATACCGCGGCACGCTCTGGAGTCAGACCAACGGACGCGACTGGACCGTACGGGCGTTTCTGGTGAGCGAGCACGGCGGGTTGGGGCTGGACATTGCAAGCGATCAGGCCACGCAAGAGGCACTGCATCGCGCCCTGCCGCACCTGGCCGAGGATCCCCTCGACATCTTGCGTGGCCATGTGCTCGATGCGGAAGACTTCCGGAATCGAGTGACGCAGGATCCGGTGCGTGATCTCCTACAGTGGATCAACGCGCCCGAGGCCATGCAAGAAGAGTGGGAAGAGAGCCGCTGGGCCACGTTCTGCGACATCTGCCGCGACACATACGACTTCGATCCAGATGCGGACGGACGTATCGAGGCGGCACGCCGTCTCGGGCAGCGGGAGGGCGCATGGGAACTCGTCTGGCAACGCTATCAGGAAGCGCCAGGGCACTATTCCAACTTGCCTGCTGTGCTTCGCATGGCACGTCCACCACAAACAGGAGACCTCTTTGCCTGCGAACCAACCTGGCCGCAAGACAACGAAGCTGGTGAAGAGAAGCTGCGGGAGGGCTTGCGCGCTATGGCTGACCTGTCTCCAAAGCAGGCCATCGAAAAGATTCAGGACCTGGAAGCAACGCACGGAAAACGGCGCTCCTGGGTGTGGGCGGATCTGGATGAGGCACCGCTGGCAAACGTACTACAGCCCCTATCCGAACTGGCCGATGCGGTGCAGTCGCCTGTAGGCGGCGCAACGCCCGAAGAGGTCGCCACGTCCTACCAGGACGGCGGGTGGCGCGCTGATGCCGCGGCCCTGCAGGCGCTGGCCCAGGTGCGCAGGAGCGCAAACAAAGAAGCCGTGCACACGGCGATCTCGGCACTGTATCGCCCCTGGCTCGAACGCAGCGCTGAGGCACTTCAAGACGCGGTCTCCACACACGGCTACCCCGATGGTCCCCCCACGCTAACCTGGGAGCCCGGCACCGTCGTCGTCTTTGCGGACGCCCTGCGGTTCGACATTGGGCACCGGCTGGCTGAACGGCTCCAGGCCGCTTCCCTCGACGTGGAGCTTGATGCGCATTGGGCCGCCATGCCAACCGTAACGGCCACGGCCAAGCCCGCGCTGTTTCCGGTGGCCGATGCCATTGATCCGTCAAGCGCTGTTACCGACCAGTATGCGTTCACGCCGCACCTGCAAACCGGGGGAGCACTCACCACACGGCGGTTTCGGACGCTGCTCCAAGACCAGGGCCATCAATTTTTGCAGGATGGCGCGTTGGGGGATCCAGGCGGCACCGCATGGCTTGAGGTTGGCACGCTCGACAAGCACGGCCACGACGAAGAATGGAAAATGGCGCGTCGGGTCAACGAAGTACTGCATGCCCTCCACGAGCGCGTCCGTGGTCTGCTCGATGCAGGCTGGTCAACCGTACGCGTCGTGACCGACCACGGCTGGCTTGTGCTGCCTGAGGCCCTCCCGAAAGAACCGCTCTCTCACTATCTGGCGGACACCCGGTGGGGGCGCTGCGCTGTGCTCAAAGAAGGCAACCAGGTGGGGCGCCCGACCGTGGGATGGCATTGGAACGAGAACGTACGCATTGCTCTTGCTCCTGGTATCCATGTGCATCGAAACGGGTTGGGGTACGCCCACGGCGGGCTCAGTGTGCAGGAAAGCCTGGTGCCCCGCCTCACGGTGAGCGCCGGAGCCGCATCGGGCCCGCATCCACAGATTGTAGATGTGAAGTGGACCCGACTGCGGTGCCGAATTCGCGTCGAGCATGCCGATGCATCGCTACGCGTGGACCTGCGCACGCAAGCAAAGGATCCGAGCCAATCTATTGCTATGAAAGCGAAGTCTGTGGACGACGGCGCCGCATCGCTGGTTGTGATCGACCCGTCACATGAAGGCCGAGCCGCAACCGTCGTCTTGCTTGATGCCAACGACACTGTTCTGGACACCTACCCAACCGAAGTCGGCCGTAATGCCTGATCCTGACACGCTTACCCTTGATGCGCTTGACCGCACTGCTGCCGATGCATTTGACGGCTACGTAGTTCGGAAAGACCTGGTGCGGCAGTTCAGCAACAGCTATCCGGTGCCCACCTACGTCGTCGAGTTTCTGCTGGGCCGCTACTGCGCCAGCGTAGACGAGGAAGAGATCCGGGAGGGTCTTGAGATCGTAGAGCATCAGCTTTCCAACCGCACGGTCAATTCGGGTGAGGAAGAGCTGTTTAAGTCGCGAGCCCGTGAGCAAGGAAGCGTGGAGTTAATCGACATCGTACGGGCGCGCCTCGACACACAGACCGACTCGTACGTTGCTGAACTGCCCAGTCTTCAACTCCGCAACGTCCGCATCGACACCGACGATGTGCGTCAGCACGAGCGTTTGCTTACCGGCGGCTTTTACGCAGAGATTGAGCTCGAATACGATCCCGTCATTGCCGAAGAGATGAGCGGGCGCCCGTTTGGAATCCGCCATCTTCGCGAAATCCAGCTGTCCGCGCACGACGTGCTGACGGCGCTGTACCGCGGGCGCCAGGCGTTCTCCACGACAGAATGGAAGGCGTTTTTGCTTCGCAGTATCGGCCTTGCGCCGGATGCGCTGTCCCCACGCGCACGAGACGTGTACCTGCTCCGCATGGTGCCATTTGTGGAGCGAAACTACAATGCGGTCGAACTGGGCCCTCGGGGCACCGGCAAGAGCCACCTCTACCAGCAAGTGTCGCCGTACGCGCATCTGGTCTCGGGGGGGAAGACAACCGTTGCCCGCATGTTCGTCAACCTAAACACCGGGCAACGTGGCCTGGTCGCGCAATACGACGTGGTCTGCTTCGACGAGGTGGCCGGTGTGTCCTTCGACAAGAAGGACGGGGTGAACATGATGAAAGGATACATGGAGTCGGGCGAGTTCAGCCGCGGCAAAGAAAGCATCCGGGCGGATGGAGGCATTGTGATGGTGGGCAACTTCGACGTGGACGTACACCACCAGCAGCGCGTCGGGCACCTCTTCGGGCCGCTACCTGCAGAACTTCAGAACGACACGGCCTTCATGGATCGGATTCATGCGTACGTGCCGGGTTGGGACATTCCGAAGTTAAGCCGATCATACTTTACTGACCACTTTGGACTTGTAAGCGACTTCCTATCGGAATGCTGGACGCAGCTCCGTGCTCAAAGCCGCTCTTCGGCGATGCGGGGACGTGTGCGGCTTGGCAACGCACTTAGCGGACGCGACACCAAAGCCGTTCAGAAGACCGTCAGTGGCCTACTGAAGCTGCTATACCCGGATCCCACCACATCCATTCCCGATGAGGACCTGGAGTGGGCAACGAAGCTGGCCCTGGAGGCACGGCGGCGCGTCAAAGAGCAACAGAAGCGCATCGGCTCTGCTGAGTTTCGGAAGACGCACTTTAGCTATCAGATGGGCACAGACGGCGTCGAACAGTTCGTCATGACCCCGGAGCTGCGGAGTGAGAACGAGATCACCCCCGACCCGCTTCCGCCAGGGCAGGTATGGACCGTCAGTCCCGGAAACGACGACGAACATCCGGGCCTCTGCCGCATCGAGGTCAAAACCGGGCCAGGATCGGGCGTGCGGATTCTAAACCGCCCGTCGCCAGCCGCCTTTACAGAGAGTGTCCGGTATGCCGAGCAAAACCTGTACGACCAACCTGAACAGCTCGTCGGCCAGGACTGGGAGCCCCGGGCCCACTCGTTTTCCGTTCAGCTTCGCACGTTCGATGCGGCCAAGAGCGGCGCCGGTACGGGAATGGCCGTCCTCTTCGCGCTCTGCAGTAGTCTGCTTGAACAGAGTCCAAAGGGCGGATTGGCCATTATGGGCGCGTTGAATCTGGGCGGCTCCGTCGATCCGGTCCACAACGCCGTAGATCTGGTTGAGCTTGCTGCGGGGAAGGGCGCCAGCCATGTCTTGATGCCGGTATCGGCCCGCAAACAACTCGTCCATCTTCCCGATGACATTGCAACTGACGTGACGCTCCTCTACTACGCGGATGCTTCCGACGCGCTGGTAAAAGCGCTGGACGGGTAGGCGAAGTATCTATTAGATCCCGAGTCCAGCTCCCCCGTGCTAAACGCGGGCCCCGAGGGGCATGTGCGGGCGGTGTAGTATTGTGATGACTGGACGCTTAAGATATATCTTCTTGACTATTATCTTGACAAGGCGTATCCTGCATTAGCATGCGTATCGCATTTTTATTGCGAAAACCTTCTGTTTACAGGATAGCCTTATGCTCCTTGAGTTCTCAGTCCGCAACTTTCGTTCATTCCGCGACGAGCAGACATTTTCCTTGGTCGCAAGTGCTGGGACAGAGCACCAGGACACCCATACAATGTCTATTACAAATGACGACAAACGTCGTGCTCTTTGCTCTGCGGCAATTTATGGTCCAAATGCTTCCGGAAAAACCAACCTTTTGCTAGCTGTGCGCGCAATGGAGCAGGTGGTGGTTAAGTCTGCCGTCGCCAGTCAGCGCGGGGACCATATTGAACCCATTGACCCATTTCGACTAACGAAAGAAAATCGGAACGCCCCAACAGCATTTGAAGCGGTGTTCATTGTAGACGGTGTCGAGTATCAGTATGGCTTCGAAGCAACCCGTGAGGAAGTAGTGGAAGAGTGGCTGTACGCATATCCGCGCGGACAGGCGCGACGATGGTTTACACGCTCCTACAGTGTTGATCACCCTAACGAAGACTTCGACCCCGGTGACTACCTGAAGGGACAGCGGCAACAAATCTGGGAGGCAACCCGTCCCAATGCACTTTATCTTTCTACCGCAGCCCAGCTAAATAACAAACAGTTGGCACCAATTTTTGACTGGTTTCGGAATTCATTGGCCTATCTACCCGGACGCCAGGTGGGCCATCGGTTTACGGCGAAGGCTTGTAGCAGCGAAGCTCAAAAGCAGCGGATCTTGACTCTTCTGAGTGCTGCCGATTTGGGAATCGAGAATGTGATCATCAATGAGGAGCCTGTCGATCTTGAAGACCTCCCCTCCGGCTTGAGGGATCTGATTTCATCTTCTGGTCAGAAGGAAGATCTTGAACAGGTTCTGTCGCAAACCATCCGATTCCGACACAATTCTGGAGATAGTGAAGAAAGTCTATTGGATTTGGATGAGGAGTCTCAGGGGACACAGCAGTTCTTTGCACTGGCCGGGCCGATTTTGGATGTGCTCGATAAGGGACGTATCCTTTTTGTCGATGAACTCGACTCTAGTTTGCACCCCAACATGGTGCGAGAGATTGTCACTCTTTTCAACAGCCCAGAAACCAATCCTAATGGGGCGCAACTGGTGTTCAATACACACGATGTGACCCTCCTTGATCAGGAGTTACTCCGCCGCGATCAAATCTGGCTGACTGAAAAATTCAATGACGGAGCGTCTCGTCTCATTCCGCTCTTGGACTTCAAGCCTCGGAAAGGATCAGAGGCCCTGCAAAAGAACTATCTTCAGGGTCGGTATGGAGGACTTCCCATGCCGCGCATTCGTGAAAACGCACTTCGATCAATAACACGTACCCATGAGGCAAGCTCATAAAGCAAGAGGACGCCAGCAGGGTCAACGTACACCGTATGACCGCGTGCTCATCGTCTGTGAGGGCGAACGTACAGAGCCTACCTACTTCAAAGATCTATGTCACGACCTGCGTATATCGTCAGCCGTGGTTATCACCGGCGACTCTGACCCCGATCCGAAGAGTGTCGTTTCCTATGGCCTTCAGGAATACCACAGAGATGGTGACTTCGACCGCCTTTACTGTGTGTTTGATCGGGACACACACCCTGAGAGTAACTTCAATGCAGCCAAGAAACAACTACGTCAAGCCCGAAAGCAAACCATCGACGCTCACTGGACGGTCTCCCGTCCCTGTTTTGAGTACTGGATTTTGCTTCACTATGAATATACCTCGCGGCGCTATGCGCTCCCGTCCTCTCCATGTAAACAGGTTGTCAAAGACGTGGAGCAACACATCCGTAATTACGGAAAAGGAATGAACGGTCTATACGACGAAACCAAGCCCCACCTTGACACCGCCCTTGAACGCTCCAGGCGCCGATGGGGGCAGGCGAAAGGAACTGGATCACTCAACCCCAGCACAAAGGTGCATAAACTGATCACATACTTGCAAAACGTGCGGGGCTAATTCCTGACCGTAAAGCGTCAGGCCAGCGCTCCATCTCCACCAGATTCAGGCAACTCCGGCGGAGTCCAGTCTTCCTGATGCATGATATGAAGACGATCTTGGGCTCGCGTGCAGGCCACATACATAAAGTTGAGATGCGTGGCGTAGTCGCAATCTGCGTCGAGCCCGTACACAATCACGACCGGCGCATCCAGCCCTTTGAAGCGCTGTGCCGTACTGTATGACAATTCTTGATTTGTAGGCGGGTCATCTAGGTCAAACAACTTGAGCTCGTATCCCCCCAGACGTTTTGTATCTGCAAGCGCCGTGTTTTTCTTGCTGTGCATCGCCAGCAAGATGATCTGGTTGGCCTCAAAGCCATCGGCACGCAGGTCGCGCACCAGCGTATCCAGCATCTCGGCCTGCTCGCCTGCGTTTTTGTACGTGTGCTCTTTAACGTCTATTCCTTTACTGAGACTTGGATGGTGGTGCAGAGGCGTTACACCACGCATAGTTGCTGCATACTCGGCCACACGCTGCGTTGCTCGGCAGTTTCGGGTAATGCGAACGAGAGGCATATCATCCCACGCAGTGTCTACACTCAACTGCGGACCATAGATGTTCTGATGGATATCGGCAAACACATATACATTGGGATCTTCGGTAAGCAGGAATTGCAGTGCATCCCACCAGTTCGAGTAGATGTCTTGCGCTTCGTCAACTACCAACGCGTCGTATTGAATCCCCCTGTTTTCAATGATTTCGAGCAATAGATCCGAACTTTCTTCAACCCAGAACGCGTCATCGGGTCGGGCGGGCATCCGGCGACGGCTGGTATGGATAATATTCTTTTCGATGATCTCGTGGAAGTAGCGGGTATCGAGGTTATCGATGTCTTCCGTTTGCTCAGATAGGTGCTGCGCCAGAAGCTTGTTATAGCACAGCAGCAACGTCTTTTTCCCTTCGCGGGCCAACTGCTTGGCCCGGTTCTCCGCCAGCAGTGTTTTGCCGGTTCCCGCTGGCCCACGCACCAGCACGCGGGGATTTGACTGGAGCGTCTCGTAGTAGAGCGCTGCCTGCTGCTCGGTGAGCTGGTGGTAGAGCTCGCGCCCCTGCTCAATAGTGGCTTTTCGTGTTGATGCCCCCTCAATATCGCCTGCGGGGATCATCCGAAACGTATGCGTGAGCTCGTTCCACACTGTTTGTAGGTTGGCCGTGCGTTTCTGCTGTGATCTGGAGTCAAGCTCTGCAAACGGGGTAGCCACCGCTCGCAATGCGCCCTTCACAGCGCTGTTAAGCTGCTTCATGGCTCGTGCGTCTATACACGTTTCAGGCGGATGCCCGACTGGCATCTCTCCATTTAGCTCCGCATCCGGAAACACGCTGGCAAACGCGTGGGGAATATCGATCTTGCCCTCTCTCATCCGTTCCGTCAGCTCATCTTTGAGCGCATGCATCGCCGACTGAGCCTGCACGAATGGATCTCTGATTGTATTCCACGTCCCGTCGTCATGACGCTGCGACCGCCAGGTGCCATCGGGCTGCTTCTCAATCGAACGCCCCCCCTTCACTTCGAGCACGAGCAGCCCCTGATGCGGATGCCAGACAACAAAGTCGGCTTCTCCGAAGCGCCGATGATTGTTGTGGTTGCGATACGAAAAATCCTGCGAGTAGATGATCTCATAGTCGTCGTCGAGCTGGTTGCGGAGTGCCTTGTACACCTGGCGTTCCGAGCGAGGGGTGATGTTTTTAGGATTGAGAGGAGGGTGTATCGTGGCCATATTCCTATGTGGCGTTGTTGAGAGCGAAGAAAAGCGAGAAGTTTGCTCCATCCACAATGTTGAAAATGCACTAAAAGGACATTGCAGAAGCAAAACTTCGACATACGTTAACATAAAAACGGCAACGGGATGTGTCAAACGTGCCGACCTTGTTGCGTTCGGACCTTGCATTCGATGCTACACATGCAACATGTTATGCAGCAAACCTCTTTTGCCTGTTGAATTCTTGTTTTTCATGGCACCCACCACCACGCAGTTGGATACCCGGCTTGCCCGCTTTGCCGCGTGGCATGCAGCATTCCTGCTTGCCGGAACAGTTGGCAGCCTTGGGCTCGCGTCGATGCTGCCCATCGTAACTGTCGGCGTGCTCTCGTTTGGAGGCATGGTGGCTAGCTTTCGTGCACACTGGACGCCCAACGGATCCTTCGGGGCGGCCAACGCAGTCACGGCCCTGCGGCTGGTCGGAGTGCTGATGCTGGCTCTCTGGCCGTGGTCGCCCGGCGATGCACATCTCGCTCTCGCAGGTCTTGCAGGCGTGCTCTTCTTGCTTGACGGTTTTGATGGTTGGCTCGCCCGCCGCACGGGGCAAGCGTCTGCGTTCGGGGCGTTCTTCGACAAAGAAGTAGATGCATTCGCGTTGCTCGTGCTTTGCCTGCTTGCCATGTTTCTGCAGGGGATGGTTGCGCTGGTTGTGTTGGCCGGCGTGTTACGCTACCTGTTTGCGCTATGCCTGCACCTGGGGAACCCGCCAGACGCCACCGAACCGCGCACCCCAGCCGCCCGCTATCTGTATGGGTTCATGATGGTAGCCATCTTGCTGCCGTTCCTGCCGCTTCCCGATTGGACGCACAGCATCGTGTGGATGGCGGTGGGCGGACTCGTTGCTTCTTTTCTGCCGTACTTTGTGTGGGTCTTGCATGGGCGCGTGCCGGTACTTTCAACGGTGCAGTCGTCTTCGTAGAACTCACTTGAAGCCGGTCTCTGGTGTCCCCGTCTGGCTCGTTCCTAATTTGCAGCTTCTATGCCGCCCACACCCACACCCGTCGAATCCATTGCCGACGTGCGGGCATTCTTCGACCGGTTTGCTCCGCATAACACCGAGCAGCACGGCGTTTCCGATGCACTGCTTCGCTACCGCGTCCGGCTCCTCAAGCATTTTGGCGACATCAATTCCACCCACACGGTGCTCGATCTGGGGTGCGGAGACGGCAACCATCTTCGCATGCTGGCTCCCGACATTCGAAAAGGCATCGGCGTAGATATATCGCCCGGCATGGTGCAGTCAGCGCAGCGCTCCACCCGCACGATGCCACACGGAAACCGCCTCACATTTCAGGTGGATGATGCTCGCATGCTCGCTTCCATCACAGACAATAGCGTAGACCGAGCGATTTGCGTGGGGGCGCTGGAGCACATGCTCAACCCGGCACAGGTACTCAAAAACGCACATCGCGTGCTGCGCCCCGGTGGTCGCTTTGTGGCGCTTACGTTACATGGTGGATACGCCTGGTACCGCTGGATCGCCCCACTGCTGCGTATCCCCACACGTCATCTTGAAACCGACTGTCGTCTTACAGCACGTGAGGGGCGCTGCCACCTAGAAAACGCAGGCTTCACCGCGATCCGGGTGGCGCCGTGGACGTTTGTGCCTGCCGGAGATATGCCCTGGGGATGGGCGTCTGTATGGCGTGTCCTCGACCGTATGGGAGCATGGCTTGGCATATGGATGCTGCGCGGTGGGCTGGTTCTTTCTGGACGCGCCCAGAATTGAAAGAACGACCATCAATGAGGCCCCCTGGCAGGGAGGGATCATCTGTGCACGGGTGTGCAGCCGGGGCGTTCGAGTGCGCTTGTACAGCTCGTCAAGTTCGGCACGTTCCTCGGGAGAAACGTTGCGAACAGCCAGCGGTCGTTGAGGCATGGTTCAAACGGTCGAAGGGGTAGGATGAAAATTTTGGTCAAACTCCAAACCCGCGATTGAGTTCACTTACTGCTGTGTCACAGGTCAATCTTCGGGTTGCAACGCGCCCCGTTTTAAGTGAAGTCACGTGTCAATATTGGAGTTCAAAAGGGAGGGACAGCCTGCCCGATGATAACAACAAAACACCTGCCTCTCGTGGCGATGCACAACAGGCATGACCTTACGGCCCCTCTGCGTCGCCACGCTTGCCGGGACGCTCCAGCGTCCCCAAGTCGCTCTCCCGTTCTTTTCCGCTCCCGACGGTGGGCGCAATCCCTCCCCCTAAATCCCCCTCCTCTGAGGGGGACGTGATGAACGCTTTCCACGGTTCCTTCCTCCTCGGGGAGGAAGGGTAGGATGGAGGGGAAACCAACCGGCAATCCCCAAAACCATTGTTGAGGTTACTTAATGTTGTCATCTTGAGCGGAGTGGCTCCGTCTAGGAGACGCGGAGTCTGACACGAGCGTAGCGACTGACGAACGCAGTGAGTAACAATCTCCCCCGAAATGAGCAGGGCCGCTCGATCGATCAGAGCCTGCTGAACGTCGAGGAGATGGTTCGACGTGCTCCGGGCTGGGTCCGTCGCGTGCACTCTAAAAGCACTTCTTCCCTGCGGTCAGGGCGCTCACCATGACAGGTTTTTGGGGAGGGGGCTGGGATACAGAGTTTCGGACGGTCTCCGTACCCTAACAATCAGGTGTGACACAGCACTACGGAAACAACCGATACCAGTCACTGCCAATCTCACCTATCGAACGTAAGTACCCGTGCCGGGCGCCTTCTGGTTAGGGAACGTCCATTGGCCCCCAGCATGCATATGCGGTGCAGCGCGTTTCTATATTCTACCCAACGGCTCTCTCCATGCTCTTTTCCGCTCAAGGTCCTACAGAAACCGGGACGTTTGTTCTGCCCGATAGTACAGCGCTTTTCACGCAGCGCTGGTCTCCTAAGACGCCGCGTGCGCATGTTTTGCTGGTGCACGGGTACGCCGAACATAGCGGACGCTATGGGCACGTGGCCACAGCACTGATGAAGCGGGACATAGCCGTGCATGCCTACGATCAGCGCGGGTTCGGACGCTCCCCCGGGCGCCGCGCTATTGTGTGGGATTTGCTGACGCTCGCCGACGATCTGCAGGCGTATCTGAGCCATCTGCAACGATCCTACTCCGGACCGTGGTTGGTGCTGGCACATAGCATGGGTGGGCTCATTGCTGTGCACGCGGCGTTGCGCCATGATCTGTCGCTGCGCGGCATGGTACTATCTGGACCGGCTCTGTCCACCGGCGTGGCCGTTCCTAGCGTGCTCTTCCCCATTGCGCGCTGCATCGGTCGATGGATGCCCGGCTTACCTACCGTAGGCGCTGTGGAAAATGGGATCTCGCGCGATCCCGCCGTGGTGGCCGAAGCCGATACCGATCCGCTCAATCATAACGGGCGGGTGCCCGCACGTACCGGTGCTGAAATCATTGAGGCCGCGCGCACGGCTCAACAACAGGCTCCCCACTTCACGCTACCGTACCTCATTGTACATGGCCAGGCCGACACCATTGTACCCACCTCGGGCAGCGCACGCTTCCATGAGCACACGGCTTCGCTCGACAAGCAACGAATTGCGTACGATGGACTTCGCCATGAAGTGCTGAATGAACCCGAACGCGACCTCGTACTTGCTGATATCCAGCAATGGATCGATGAGCGGGTGTAGAGGCCACTAAGTAGACCCACAAAAGTATCTTTGATTATGTCATTGCGAGGAGCGCTAGCGACGCGGCGCTGTGAGCGCAGCGAACGAGTGCCTTTAGGGTGCAATCT
Organism: Natronotalea proteinilytica; assembly: GCF_055379935.1. Classification (NCBI taxonomy): domain Bacteria; kingdom Pseudomonadati; phylum Rhodothermota; class Rhodothermia; order Rhodothermales; family Salisaetaceae; genus Natronotalea; species Natronotalea proteinilytica. The sequence goes on from NZ_AP043947.1 coordinate 2,138,609, forward strand.
TGTGCCATCAAGCCGGGTAGCACCGTCCAGGTCGGGGGTATGAGATCGCCGCGTCAGTCGCAGGCTCCTTCCTCGCGATGACAAGGTGTAAATATATTTCTTTTGAGCTACCTAGTCAACTGGATCCTGCAATCCAAAGATGACAAGCACCCGAGCCTCCACCTCAATTTCACCCGGCGCATACGCCTCTGGGTCGGCAGCCGCCTGCTCATCCATCATCATGCGGGCTCCCACTTCCTGACGCGCAGTTCGCGGAAACGAGAAGTGCTCTTCCCGAATTTGCTGTACAGCCGCCACCGATTCGCCCAGGGCCTCGGCCAACCGATCGGCCTTTGCGCGAGCATTCGAAGCGGCAGCAGCAAGCGCTTCGTTGCGCACCGGCTCCCGGTCGGAGAGTCCGTATTGCACCGATTGGAGCCGGTTCGCCCCCGCTTGCATCACGCGAACCACCAGGTCGGGCACCTGATCGATATCGTGCACCTCTACCTGCACGGCACGCATCGCTTCATACCCCCGCTCCACCTGACGCCGTTGCTCTTGGTCATAGACGCGATGCGGACGCACTTGCAACTGCTCCATTCGAATCTGCTCTTCCGGAATCGTCATATCGCGCACCGCCCGTAGGGCACTGCTCGACGCATCACTGTTCTCGGCGCGGGCCTCCTCGGGCGTGTCGGCTCGGGTTACAACGGCAAAGCGAATGGTGGCCTGATCAGGCGCAGCGCGAACCGTTGCCTCTCCCGAGACCTCAACCGTCCGATCAACGGTCGATTGGGCAGCGAGCGGCGCAACAGTTATCAGGCAGAGAACAAGACCAAGCCATAAAAAACGAGTCATCGAGTCAGGAGGCTAAATGAAGAGGACGCGCATCGCATGTTTGGGTTCTCCTCACTCGCTCAACGCGTGTTCTGTTTCCCGTCTTCGTATTTACGTGGACATATGGGCATCCCGTGTCGATACTCAGCGGCAGTAGATCTCTCGGGATCCTGCAGCAGAGTATTGTTCTTGGCGGCACCCTCCCTCCTACTGCTGTGACACAGTACTACCGACTTCATACAAAAGTGCCCCAACCATCGCATTAGGCGAGGTTGGGGCACAGCAGGTACATCAGAGCATACCGTGGAGGTTACTCAACAACGACCATCGTTCCCACCATAGCCGGGTAGTGTCCGGGGTAGGTGCAGATGTACGTGTATTCGCCTGGCTCATCAGGAGCGGTGAAGGTTACTTCCGTCACCTCTCCCGGTCCGGCTTGAGCTGTGGATGCCAGAACAGCATCGTCGTCTGGAATGTAGTCGGCATCTTCACCGGCATCTAGAGCTGCGTTAGCCACCCGGCTTACCACATCATCATCGTTGGTATTAACAACCAATACGTTGTGCACCATCGCGGGACTCGTGGCAATGTTATCCATTGTGATGGTTACCGATTGCCCGGCACGGACGGTGAACTCCGTTTGCTCAAACTGCATTTGATCACCAACGGGCTGAATGGTCACTTCAGCTTCATCCTGCTGGCTGAAGTCCATTGGGTCGGTGTCATCGGCAGCATCATCGCCATTACCGCCGCATGCCGCGAGGGCCACAGCAAGCACAGCAACGAAGAGGTACAAAGAAATACGTTTCAACATATCTAAAGTAGGGATTTCGAGAAAGCAAGGGCGATTGAAGGCAGTTTATGCCCGTGGTTAACCGCACAAAGCGCCAGCATGCTAGCATAAACCGGCGTGTTTATGGGGTTTCAGTTGGTTTTAGATATTTGGCCACATTTATGTGTGGGCTGTGCAAAGATGAAAGCACGATGTAGAGGCCGCACCCATGAGCTAAGATAGCGTCTAATCCTACAACAGGATATGGCATTACCCTGTTTTATAGAATGCACTGGGAGGGCTGTAGTTGTCGGTCATTATCTGAAATCGCTTAACATTCCCACATCCTCAAACTAAGAGCCCGTTTTCATTTCATACGTTGAACCAAGGTACGTCTGCTCTAACGAGCTTCACTATTGGTCTGTCACACCTGATCTGGTATCTGTCTGCACCCGTGTCAGGACGCCGCACCTGCTAAACGAAGTTGCTCCACTCAAGGGGCCACCATATAAACGACGCATGGTGCAACCCTACCATAGACCTGCCAATCATAGACCTGTGACACAGCGCTACTGAAATGATGCGCTACTGGGATGATCCAGCGTCTCGACTACTCCTTCGCTCGCTCTTGCGAAGAGAAGATCTGTATGAACTGTAGCTGCCCCGGATGGACTCGAACCATCAACCCTCTGGACCAGAACCAGATGCTCTGCCAATTGAGCCACGGGGCAGTATATTACGTAACGCACAGCGGTCTAGTTGTAAATTGCCCGACTGCGTTCACCACATAAGCCTATCCTGTACCCGCCGTTCCCTCAACATCACCTCTCTGCTTAGGTTGACCTATGTTTCATGATTAGCGGCGTTACGAGCGGCTCTAATGGACTGGGACCGAAAAGGTCATGCCCCTGGTGCTGCGAGCCGCTATCGTGGTCCTCGTTTCGCTCCACCGGCCCTTGCTCTTGGCCCCGACCCAACCCCCAAACAGATGCGGTGGTGATTGTCAGAAGCGTCAGGGGGATTAATGAATGCAGGCCAAGCGGAACCCAACAAGAAGATGCGACTGCTAACTGGTGTCAATGACTGTTTGATTAAGTGCTTGTGTCGCTCATGCTTGTACGCGATATTATGAACCATCCGGTCACCACCGTGGCCCCTAGTGCATCGCTCGGCGATGCTTTTGCGCTTATGCACGAGCACAACGTGCGCCATTTGCCCGTTATGGACAACCATGGTCGTGTGGTGGGAATCATCACCGACCGCGACATCCGTTATGCAACTAGTGAGCTGACCGACGTTCCCCTGCCTCGCAAGGCCGAGGTGAGCAAGGCTATGTCGGCCCCCGCCATTACGGCAAGTCCGCTCGATCCGGTTGAAGACGCCGCCCAGCGCCTGCGTACCGAACGCATTGGAGCTCTACCTATCGTCGAAGGGGCCGACCTTGTGGGCATAATTACGGGCACCGACCTGCTCGATGCCGTCGTGCGCCTTACAGGTGTTGAGAAACCCGGCAGTCGCCTGGCTGTCGCTCTCCCCGACAAACCCGGCCAACTGGCTCGCCTCACCGCCCGTGTAGCTGATGCCGGACTCGACATCCGTTCGGTGTTGAGCTATTACACGCCTTCCAGTGATGCCACCGACACGCCCGAAGATCCCGATGACGCGTCGTACCTCCATGTCATCCTACGTGTAGACACCATCCATATTCGCCCGCTGGCGCAGGAGTTGCGCGACGAAGGCTTTAACGTACTTTGGCCTCTTCCTAAACCGACTGCTCAGTAACTCCTTCATATCCTTCATCGCTATGTCGTGCCCGCTTCTATTCGACGAATCGTATCTATCGTACTTCTTCGGTCCCGAGCACCCGTTTAGTCCCGACCGGCAGCGCATGCTCTGTAGCTTGCTGGAGGCGCTTCCAATCGAGGTGTCCTTCACGGCTCCCCCTGCTGCATCGCGGGGCGATATCTGCACTGTGCACGACAACGCATTTGTGGAGGCAGTCGAGCGCTGCTCCACGGGTGATCTGCCCGCCAACGTGCGCGACTTCGGGCTCAATACGTCCGATGTGCCTACGTTCGACGATATGGATGCAGCAGCGCGTGCCCTTTGTGGAGGCACGCTGCACGGAGCCCACCTCATTGCCGATGGAAAAGCATCGCGCGTGTTGCAATTAGGCGGTGGACTGCACCATGCGCATAAGCGTCAGGCATCGGGGTTTTGTGTGTACAATGACTTGTCTATTGCTATTCAAGCGTTGCGCGACGAGGGACTGCGCGTAGCATATATCGACATCGATGTGCATCATGGTGACGGCGTGCAGGCTCTACACTACACCGATCCCGGGGTGCTCACGATCAGTCTGCACGAATCGGGACGCTATCTTTTCCCCGGCACAGGGCACGTAAATGAAATGGGCAAGGGAGCCGGCCAAGGAACTGCCCTGAACATCCCTCTGGAGCCCTTTACCGACGATGAATCGTACCTGGAGACGTTTGAGCGGGTGGTTCCCTTTGCGTTGCAACGGTACGTGCCCGACGTACTCGTCATTCAGTGCGGGGCCGATGCCCACTTTAGCGATCCGCTCGCCGATTTGCTGCTCACCACACACGCCTATGACGCACTCTTCGAACGCTTGTTAGAACTCGCCGAAACGTATACCGACGGACGGGCGCTCTTCACGCTCGGCGGCGGCTATCAGCCGGATGCTACCGTGCGTATTTGGGCGCTCTTGGCCCATCGGGTACGGAATGCTGCGCTGCCCGAGGCGCTTCCCCCGTCATGGCTGGATACGTGGAGCGAGGTCTCCGAGTCGCCGCTTACACCGACCCTACACGATGCCGACCGTTCCTTCGAGATTGAGCGTCGCCCGGCGATTGTCGAGCAGAACCGACAAGTTAGCAAACGCGCCCTGGAGCGTATCGCCCCGATGTGGTATTGACGTTGCGTGCTTTTCGCTTAGTTCGATTTCTTTCTCGAACAGCTAATTCTTTGCGCTGCACCTCCGTCTGCTCGCGCTGCGAGGCAATAAACGCTTGAACGGTCTTCTCATCAAGGGACGTGGGCTGTTTTTCCTGGCGCTCTTCCTGTTCCGACGTGATTATCCTGAAGTTGAGGGGAGACAAATATCGAAGAATGGATGACATCGGACGTCTCCTGAACCAGTGCTAGAAATTCTTCTGATTTCAGGCACTATCGAGTCACGGGAAATGCCTGTATCTCGTTCTGATTCACGTCTTGCTCTACAAAGTCCTTCATGATGTAGGGGCTGTTTGATGAAGGTTACTGACGTGACAACATCAATAAGCTAATATATTTTGTGCTCCCATGTTTCCATAGTGGGAAAGGCTATGCAAAATGATACGGATGGCTATACACGTTCCGCAAAGTCACGCAGGCGAGATCTAGTTGCATCTCCAGAAGAACTCCAGCACCACCATCCATGCCTTCTTAACAAACACAGCCCCGGTCCACCAATTCAGTGTATTCAGTGGTCAAACGTGCCACTGCATCATCCGCTATCCTACGGCAAACACAAAACACTGCAGAGATGAGCAACGCATCTGCGACGGACATAAACCTTGCCCGCATTGGCAGTCGCCTTCTCATTGTAACCCTGCTAGGCGCGGTGATCTGGTGGCTCCGTCCCCTCTTTCATCCGGTCATCTATGGCATTGCCTACAGCCCGAGCACAATTTATGTCGTAGGCATACCACTTTTAACCGGCCTCCTTCTCTATTTGCTTCCACCGTTCAATGTTACGAAGGAGGACGTCTCATCTCGGGATGCGAAAACGGCCCTTTTTAGCCTGAGCGTAATCGCTGGCGTCTTTCTCGCCCTCACACTGGGTAACCTCGGCGGAACGTTTGAAGATCGTCATCTGGCAACCGAGGCCATGGAGCAGGCCACCGCCGAAGCCGAATTCCCTCGGGCCAACGAAGAAAATCCCCGCATCGTGCCGCAGGCCGTCGCCGACATTCAGACGCGAGGTAGTGTTTCGTACCGGCAGCATCAGCTAGGCATCTCTGACATCGCCCGCATGGAGGACGGACGCCTCGCATGGAGCTATCCCATTCAGCCCGACCAATTCCGAAACCGGCTTCAGGGGAACCAGCGGGGGGTGCTGCTCAGCGATATGACGGCCATGGAAGACCGCGAGATGCGGGCGTTTGACGAGCATCCGTTCACGTATGGACAGAACATGATACTGCATCGCTCCGCCGACTGGCAGCTCAAAAAATCAGACTTCTGGGTGCAGTATCGCGACGATCCCATCGAGTTTACGCACGACGGCGAAGCCTATATGGCCTTCCCGAAAACCGGTCACGAATGGCACCTACTTCCCATTCCCCACACCACCCCCACCTGGGAGGGTGTTGCGCTTGTCCACCAGGATGGCACCATCGAGCACTTTACCCCCAATGAAGCCCGCGCCTCCGATGTCCTCGACGGCCAGCGGCTCTTCCCACTCTACAACGCCAGCCGCTACGCAGAATCGCTGAAGTACCGGGGCGGTATTCTCAACGTGATGCCCGCCATTGGTACCTACGAAGGCGTGATCGAGCCTGCCAGCCTACCAGCAGGCGCAGGCAACAGCCAGCCCTTTGTGATTGACCTGCAGGGCGAACGCATGAGCTACGTCTATGCCATGGAGCCTGCCGGTCTCGACACGCGCGGCCTCGACGAAGTCTGGTTCTTCGATAGTCACACCGGCGACATGCAATTCTTCGAAACCGGCACCGAAACCCTGCTTGGCCCCGAACGCGCCATGGGCATCATCCGTGCCGAAGACACCCGTACCGACTGGGACACCGCCCGCTCCTCAGGCCAGTTTAGCGTCGTTGAGCCTATCCCGACGGTTGTGGATGGCGACCTCTGGTGGCACGCCAAAGTCGTTCCCACCGACAACACCGACGTGACCCGCAATGCCTTCGTCAACGCGCACTCCGGCACCGTCGTCGAAATTCGCGAAACCGCAGCTGTCGTCGACTTCCTCTCAGGTGAAGACGCCGACGACATCAGCGATGTAGAGGTGGTGGCCGCCGAAGACGATATCGAAGAGGACGCCCCTGCCTACTACATCATTATCTCTGAAGACGGCGAAGAAGTCGACCGGATTGGCGTAGACGATGTGGAGGACATCGGCATTGAAGTAGAGGCACAGTAGTAAAGCATTCCTTCATCTTGTCCCTAACTCTTAGAGCCTGTTTGGGTTTTGGTTTGAAGGCGAGAGCGAGCGCCGCTGAGGCGAAAAGGACACCACGGTAGCGGTTCGTAGCCGGGGCTACGGGCCGATACCGGGGGATCCTTTGCAGCCCATCGGAGCCGATCGCAGCCCAAATTAAGAAATCAAAACAGGTTCTTAGCCCGGGATCAGAAGCGAAGCGGATATCCCGGGCGGTTATTGGGTATCCATTGCGCATCCATTGCGCATCGAAGCCGACTACCCATGTCATGCTGAACGCAGTGAAGCCTCGCAACACGTGCCTACGGAGGGGAGGCGTTAAAGGCACACAGGGAGCGCCACAACGTGTCGAGTCATGCGGCCGCATCTTCCAGACCGGGAACGATCACGTACAATTTAATCACTACCCATCTTTCAAACACAGTTCGGTAGCACTTGTGGGGATACGTTCCGTATGCTGTGAGCAGTTCGTTCTGCTTCTGCTGTCCTCCTCTGCTGCTCATGCTGAATTACATCTGGGCCGGGTTGATTATTATCAGCCTGGTGTTTGCAGTCTCCACCGATGTCCACGAACTTACCACCGATCGCTATCGCAATGCCGAGGCGTTTGAGGTCACCCTCACCTTTCCCGAGGTATACGATGCCGATGCTCGTCGCCAGGCGGTAACGGTACATATCGACACCACGGCGTTTGCCACGTTTTATCCTGAGGCCGATACACCAGAGCCTCGCTACGAAGGACAATTCGTGCAGACGCAAGACGGCAATCAGGTGGTGTTCGGAAGCGGTATAGCCCTCCCGCAGCCGTGGCAGGACATGCGCGACTTCTATGGCGACGACACCAGCGATCCGATTCGCGCTGAAGCTCGTCTGTCTGATGCCCCGACCGCAGCAATGGCGGGGACGCTGACCTTCGAGCCCGTGCATTTCCGTAAGCTGAACGATATTGCCGGAGCCGCACTTGACTTTGCGGAAACAGCCGCCTCACTGGCTCTTGGACTTATTGGCGTGCTCGCCCTTATGCTCGGCCTGCTTAAAATTGGCGAAAAGGGCGGACTCATTCACACACTTACTCGCTTCGTGCAGCCCGTATTGCGTCCGCTCTTTCCCGATCTTCCCAAAGATCATCCGGCGCTGGGCACCATCTCACTCAACATGCTTGCCAACATGTTTGGGCTAGGCAATGCCGCTACGCCGCTTGGCATCAAAGCCATGGAGCAACTCCAGGAGGAGAACCCCGAGAAAGAAACCGCCACCAACTCCATGGTTATGCTCCTGGCTCTCAACACATCAAGCGTGCAACTGGTGCCCCCCGTATTGCTCGTGGCTATCATGGGGCTTCAGGTCAATGAACTGGTGTTCTCCATTACCATTGCAACGGCGCTTACCACCGTTGCTGGCATTGCTGGAGCTATTTTCTTCAGTCGCATGAAGCGGTTTTCGGATACTGATCCGATGAAGAACGCTTCGTAACACGGCCTGCTTTCCTACCTCTTTTTCTTCCGTCTCCACCTATTACTTCTATGCTTGAGCTGATTCGTACCACCGTTAGCATTCTCTCCTATTTTGTGCTTCCTGCCATTCTGGTAGGCTTTCCCTTGTATGGGCTCATCAAAGGCGTGCGCGTCTACGAGGTCTTTGTGGAAGGCGCCAAAGAAGGCTTCGAGATCGCTGTGATGATTATTCCATATTTGGTGGCTATCCTGTTTGCGATCGGCATGTTTCGGGCCTCTGGAGCCATGGACTTTTTCGTAGATCTGCTGGATCCAGTTCTTGCCATCGTAGGCATACCAGCCGATGTGGTGCCTATGGCGATTATGCGCCCCCTTACGGGCTCTGGCTCGGCGGCTTTGGTGGCTGATATGGTCGAGCAGTTTGGAGAGGATGCCCTGATTGTGAAGATGGTCGCCACTATGTTTGGATCCACCGAAACTACGTTTTACGTGATTGCCGTGTACTTTGGCGCGGTGAACGTACGCCGCACGCGCCACGCCGTACCGGCCGGCCTCTTTGCCGATGGCGTCGGCGTGGTGGCCTCGGTATACGTGGTGCGCCTCCTCTTTGGCGGATGAGCAACTAATGGCTTCGTTGCAACGGCCCGGTAGCGGTAAGATATTAAGTGATTGACATGTGGTTTACATCATCGCAACACGCTCAAACCCCCTCTGTCTTCGACATCTTCCCCTTGGCTAAGGGGGAGAAACCCGTAGGGAGAGGGGGGGTCGAACAAGACAAAACTGCGGTCTCCAACCACCTTATCATTTAGCGTCTATCCACTACCAACGGCCCCATCAAAAAACGGTGCTGCCCCGTCAAAGGGCAGCACCGTGGAGGTAATATATTCGGCGGATGGCTCCAGCCAAACATCAACTACACCGATCATTATCCATCCAGCGTGCTGCTAATGCGGTCAAGCGCATCTTGCAAGTGCAACTGGGTGGCCCGATCGGTAGTGCGACCAATGGCCTGCTCAATCTCTTGCTCCAGGGCGCGAAGCTCGCCGCGCACATAGGGGCGAATGTCAGATTGGGCGACATCTACCGACGTGAGGTCAAAGAAGTCGGCAAGGGCGCCTCCTGGCATATCCGGCTCCTCGTTGAGCAGGTGGTTCATGCGTTCGAGGTAGCCCCGCTGCAACGCCCGGCGATACGAGTTGATCGTTTCGCCCTGGGCCAGTTCGGACCACAAGCCAGATCGCAGGTCTTCGAAGAGATCCAGCGCGGTGTAGACATCATCGGCGCCGTGCATCGCCTCGGCTTCAACCAGACGCGCCAGACGCATCGGGTCGAGCACGTCGTCAACCACGCCAACCTGTACGCTACGCACGCGCTCAATGGCACCGCTGTCTTCGATGCGACGCAGCACGTCCTCATCGAGCAACCAGTCGGGCGTTTCAAACGCATACTCCAGCAGGAAATCCATGGCGCGCTGCTGTTGTTCGGGCGGTACAACTTCGTACACAAGCCCCTCTTCGTCGTACGACTTATGCGTTTCGAAGACGCCACCCAGGTTGGTGGTTACGTGGCCGAGATACCGGTTCCACTGGGTTACGACCTCGCCATACAGCTCATCCACATCATCGTAGAGTTCGCCTTCGCGGTAGGTCCAGTCTACCAGATTGGGCACAATGCGCTGCAAGTTAGCGATGCCTAGCTCACTCGCCTCCATATTATCATCGCCAAGGGCTTCGCGCTGCGAACGCGGATCGGCTCCGAACGGGTTGGAACCGCCGTAAAAGTAGTTGGGATCGTCGGCGCGTTCAGTGATCCACTCGTTCAGCACCTCGTGTTCTTCGTCAGGGTCGTCATAGCCCGGAATAAGCCGATAGCCCCACTCAATTGACCACTTGTCGTACGGCCCTACTTTCGGATCGAAGTTCTCTACGCCATCCTCCGGTTGCGCAATGTAATTGAAGCGCGCATAGTCCATAATGGATGCGGCTGTGCCATGCTCAGCCGTGTAGGTGGGCGACCGAAGCGAATCGACCGGTACAGCGTGCGACGAACCCCAGTTGTGCGGCAGACCAAGCGTGTGGCCAACCTCGTGGGCGGATACAAAGCGAATGAGTTCACCCATTACGTCATCATCAAAATCGACGGTCTGGGCATCCGGATTCGAGGGCGCCGTCTGGATGAAGTACCAGTTGCGCAGCAGGTTCGCTACGTTGTGATACCACCCGATGTGGCTCGACAAAATTTCGCCACTGCGTGGGTCGTGTACGTGTGGACCGTACGCGTTGGGGATCTCAGACGGAAAGTAACGGATGACTGAGTACCGAATGTCTTCGGGACTAAACTCTGGGTCTTCCTCCTCGGTAGGCGGGTCTTTGGCCATGATCGCATCCTTGAAGCCGGCCTCTTCAAAGGCCACCTGCCAATCGTCAACACCTTGCTTCAGGTGCTCGCGGTACCGCTCTGGTGTCGCCGGGTCGATGTAAAACACAATCGGATCGACGGGCTCAACCAGTTCGCCACGCTCGTACGCTTCCGGGTCAGACGGCTCAAGGCGCCAGCGGGTGATGTAGCAGCGCTCAACGGCACGGTGCTCGGGACGCCCGAAATCTACCTGGTTCACACTGAAGTATCCCACGCGATCATCACACACACGCGGCTGCATGGGCTCCTCCGGAAGCAGCACCATGGAGTGGTTCATTTTCAGCGAGATGGAGTTGGTCGACGCGTTCGAGGGCGGCTGTTGCGCGCTGTATGTGAGCACGTTGCGCACCTCAATGTTTTCTGGGTAGCTGGCTGCCCGCTCAAAGAACGTTCGGGTAGCATCCAACTGCCGCACCTGAAACTGCTCGCGCCGGTTTTGCTGCATGCCCAGCGCCGGGACATCAGTCGTAAAGAGCGGGGTTACGTCGATTACTGCAGCAGAGTCATCGTCGTTGCGGGCCTCCACATCAAACGACATGATAATCGGCTCGAAGTTGGCGTTACGCACCGCTTCGTAGATCGGAAGGTCGGGATCCGCCACATTGTCGTAGCTTACACGCCGTAGTAGCACCTTGTCGCCGCGATGCTCCCACCGCAGTACCTGCGTGTTCGCTTTCTCGCCGCCATAGCCGATGTTATCGGCGGTTTGGGCAATGCGCGTTACCATTAGCATTTCGGCCCCGAAGAGCGAGTCCGGGATTTCGTAAAAGAGCTGTTCGTCTTTTACATGCGTGGTAAAGAGCCCGTCATCAGACTCGGCATCAGTGACAATTTCCTCATAGGGCGACGGTGGAGGATCATCATTATCATTAGAAACCGCAGATTCGGATGCTGCACAGCCGGTAAGCACCAGGGCAACAGCCATCACCACGGGAAGAAGTCGGTGAAGCATAAATAGTTACACGAATGAGACAAAAGGAAAAACGTACACCGCCTTGTTGAAGCCAACCGAACATGGAATCGTTTCCGGGCGGGTGCTTTCATGACACCAGCCACGCTTGTATTACATGAATGCATGGCCTTTAAGCGAAGCCGAACGAGACGATATGATCCCCCCTCAAACAGGTGCTTAGCGCAGACTGAAGAGTACGCCTATTTGCATGGAAGCATGGTCCATCATATAGTCATTCACTGATCCAAAACTTGTCGTGGCAACATATCGCGGCTCCACATAGGCGCTTATCGGATCGGCAATACGGTATGCAAGCCCAAAGCCGGCGAATCCCCCCTGTAATGTTCGAGACCCTCCGTTCATGGAAGTGTATGATTGTTCGACGATTATCACCTCAATATCTTGTTCCTCTCGATGATAGGCTCCCACTCCAGCAATGAAATAAGGGGCCCAGCTTCCTTCTATCGCAATCAGGTACTTCAGGCCCAGTTCAGCCGTGTAGATCTGCATCCCCCCGTTAAAGGGGCGTGTTGTAGATCCGGGAGAGAATAACCGATACCCATCTTCATCTAAGTTGAGAGACGTGTAGCTGCCCTTCAACGAAAGCTCCCAGTTTGGCGTTAGCGTAATACCAATCCCCATGGTCCCTCCGTATCCGGCGTGGTAAGGTTGACTGAAGCGCTCAGGCGCATACGGGCTCATCAATGCACCCGCTCCGTATATCTGGATCCGGTTTTCTGAAACGTCTTGAAGCTGTGCATTCGCTGGGACTGCGCCAACGATTACAAAAATACTGAAAAGCGTAGCACAAAAGATGCGCATGGTTACATTAAGTGTAAAAACGTGTAGAATGAATAACATTAAGAACGGGAAGGCAAGATCCAACTTCAACCTGTGACACAGCACTATCGCAACGTCGCCCTTGAATGTTGAAATGTAGCATCAATACCCCCTTGCAAACACTCGGCTCCAAGCAAACGTGAGGTCTAACACCGTTGCAGATTCGTATCCAACACACACAGGTGAGTTGACAATGAATCCATAGTGTGTATCTTAAACGTCCTACCTACAAGCACTTTCGAGTTTGCGCTGGGCACATGCACACGCTGCGCCCTCGAAAGGGCTGTTGATTTGTATCGTTGCTCACTCTGCCGGGCCTTGGTCCCTCCTGCCTATGCCACGTCTTACTGCCGATCAACGCTATCTCTGGAATGAAGGTACCGACTACCAATGTTACACCTGGATGGGTGCGCACGCCAATCCGGCTGGCACCTGGTTTCGGGTGTGGGCACCCAACGCAGATTCGGTATCAGTGATGGGCGATTTCAACGACTGGTCTGCAGATGCGCATCCATTGCGTGATGCCGGCGGCGGACTCTGGGAAGCCTATGTACGTTCTGCCCGAACAGGAGCGCGCTACAAGTATCGCATCAACGCCAATGGCGAGGCGCTCGACCGCACCGATCCGTTTGCATTTGCCCTGGAGCCCCCCGCTGAAAACACATACGAGGGCATTTCGTCGATCATCGTTGACCTGGACGATTACACGTGGGACGACGACGAATGGATGGCGCATCGCCGCGGTCCTGATACGCTCAACGAGCCGGTTTCTATCTACGAAGTGCACATGGGCTCGTGGAAGCACGCGGCCCTCGGCGAATCGTATTCCTATCGCGATATTGCGGAACCGCTCGCCGAGTACGTTACCGACATGGGCTACACCCACGTCGAACTGATGCCGGTGGCTGAACATCCATACTACGGCTCATGGGGCTACCAAACGCTGGGCTACTACGCTCCCACATTCCGCTACGGAAGCCCACAGGACTTCATGCACTTTGTGGATACCATGCATCAGCATGGCATTGGCGTGTTGCTTGACTGGGTGCCCGCCCACTTTGCCACCGATCCCCAAGGACTCACCTACTTCGATGGTACGCACCTCTTCGCGTACGACGACCCTCGTATGCGCAACCATCCCGATTGGGGAACCTATGTGTTCGACTACGGACGCAACGGCGTGCGCAACTTTCTGATAGGAAATGCGCTCTTCTGGCTCGACCGCTATCACATTGACGGACTACGCGTCGATGCGGTAGCTTCTATGCTGTACCGCGACTACTCGCGCGAGGATAACTGGGTGCCAAACGAGCACGGCGGGCGCGAAAACCTGGAGGCCATTCGTCTGCTGCAAGATACCAACAAACAGGTGTACGAGCGCTTCCCCAACGCCATGACCATTGCCGAGGAATCAACGGCATGGCCTGGAGTGACCACCCCAGTGGACCATGGCGGACTCGGATTCCTCTACAAGTGGAATATGGGCTGGATGAACGATACGCTCGAGTACTTCGAGAAAGAACCTGTTCACCGCAAGTACCACCACGGCGATTTTACATGGACGCTCAGCTGGGCGTTCTCCGAACAGTACATGCTGCCCTTCTCGCATGATGAGGTGGTGCATGGCAAGCAATCGATGTGGGCTAAGATGCCCGGCGATGACTGGCAGAAGGCGGCCAACCTGCGCCTACTCTACGCCCATCAATATGGCCACCCCGGTAAAGTGCTATCGTTTATGGGGAACGAGTTTGGGCAGCATCACGAGTGGAATCACGACCACTCGATTGAATGGCACTTGGCTGAGGAGCCGCTCCACGCAGGCATTCAGCAGTGGGTGGCCGACCTCAACACGCTTTATCGGCGTCGCCCAGCCCTCTGGCGCGACAATGAAGACGGGTTCGAATGGATTAGCTATGGCGATCGGGAGCAGAGCGTCTTGGCTTATCTGCGCCGCCACAACGATCAGGTGCTCGTGTTTATCCTGAACATGACGCCTGTGGCGCGCACCGACTACCGCGTAGGCTTACCCCATGCCGGAATGTGGCAAGAACGCCTCAACAGCGATGCCGATGTGTACGGCGGCAGTGGTGTGGGCAATGCAGGGCAGGTGGAAGCTACATCCAACGGCTATCACGGGCAGCCGGCCTCGGCTTCGCTCGTCGTACCTCCGCTTGGTGTGCTCGTCCTTTCCCCCGACTATCAATCGGACTTCGCCCCGTACAATCCGCTCGCACGCTAGGCACACGGTCTGTGCGCTTAGCAACACTTTACCTTTCAGGCCCCATCAACGTGAGCATGAGGGTACGACGCCCGCCGTGGTTGCGGTGCTCACAAAGATAGAGCCCCTGCCAGGTGCCCAGCGCCAACTCGCCATCCGATACCGGGAGCCAGAGCCCCGGTCCAATCAGCACCGCTTTGATGTGTGCGGGCATGTCATCGGAGCCTTCGAGGGTGTGCTCGTAATACGGCTGGTTCTCGGGGACCATCTGGTTGAGGTGCCGTTCCAGGTCGCCTCGCACATCGGGACTGGCGGCCTCGTTCAGCGCAATCGACGCGGAGGTGTGCTGGATGAAGACATGTAGCATGCCTTCCGACACCTGCGCGAGTTCAGGCAGGGCCTCCGTTACAGCGTCGGTGATGAGATGAACGCCGCGTGGATAGGGATCAAGCGTAAGCGTGCGTTGCGTCCAATGCATTGGAAGTTCAGGTAAATTGAGAGCGCAGCGTGTACGTACCTAAAAGCGCATGCATGACAGGGCTCACTCAGCACGGGGCGGATACAGATCGACCCAGACCGGGAAGTGGTCGCTGGCCCACCCGGCATGGTCGCGGTCGAGCGGACGCCAGATGCCGGTATCTTCTACGTCGAGTGTCTGCGACGGCAGCACGTAGTCTACGCGTCGGCCCCACTCGGCGGTGTGATCGGGCTCCAGGTCGGGAAACGCCTGTGTACCGTCCTCAGTAGCCACCGGACGAAGCGCCTGCACGCGGGGGTGCTCAAGAATCTGCTCAATTGCCCCCTCTACACTGCTTCCACCCGACGGATCCGCATTCTGATCGCCCATGATTACAAACGGAGCATCATCGGCAAATCCCCCAGTTTGCGTGGAGTCGTCGTAGATGTAGGCAGCATCGTCGAGATAGTCGGCCCAGAAGCGAATCTCGTCGTGGTTGCGCAAGACGTTTCTTTGCTCGGGGCCATCAAACGCGGGCGGCGTGGGGTGGCTAGCCAATACGTGAAGCACCGCTCCGTTTGGCAGTTCGACTGGCACGTCCCAGTGACTTTTTGAGCTTAAGCGAAACTCGTCCCAGACCTCATCATCGTACCAGGGTTCATCGGTTTCGGGGTCGACGGGGCGACGAGCATCGGGCATATCGCTCCACGCGAACAGCCGAAACGTGCGTATCTCATCTTCCTGGATGTCCAGCCCATCGCGCACGAGCAGGCCCATGGCATACTGTCCAGGAAAGGTGCCAAATCCCCAGGCGTCCTCACCATACGCACGACCCTCATCGTTCTGAGGTGGCGGTTCGGTATCGGATGGGGCTGCGGGAATGTCGGGAACGGTGGTTACTGCCTCGCCATCGCGGTTGAGGTCGTATCCGCTTGCTTCGCCCGTGTTAGTGGGGGCCATAAACGCCTGAAAGGAGAGGGCTTCAAGCGAATCGGCCTGTGGGGTAGCCAGATAGTTTTCGGCGAACCGGCGTGCGTTTTGTCCCTCGGGCTCTCCTTCTTGATAGCCGGGCGCTCCGGGCTGATCGTAGGTCATCTCCTGCACGAGCAGAATATCGGGCTGCAGATATTGTATGATCGCGGCAGCGCGTTGCATCCGGGCATGATCCGTACGACGCAACGCATCTGTACGCATGTCCTCGATGTTGTAGGTCATGACACGAAGCGGTTCCGCAGACGTATCAGACGGATCTTGGGAGGCGTCACATCCCATAAGCCCAAGAAGTCCAATGAGTACCAGGCTCGTACCGAGAAGATGAACAATCCGTTCTGGCATAGATCAAGAAAGGGGGAAACAGAAAGTAAACGCGTGTACGTGCTCAAAACCGGGACGACTGCGATTTTAGGCCGATACCTCTTTCAGATAGGCTGCCAGGTTGTCGAAGTCTACCGCCGTTTGGTCGCCGCTGGCCATGTGCTTAAGCTGGGCAGCGCCGTCGGCGAGTTCGTTGCCGCCAATGATGGCGGTGAACGGGGCATTTTGACGATTGGCCTCGCGCATTTGAGCTTTTAGCGAGCGGCCCTTCAAGTCATGAGCCGCGTGAATGCCTTGGTTGCGAAGCGCATGCACCGTCTTAAAAACCCAGGCCTCGGCTTCTTCGCCCAATGCCGCAAAGAATACGGTGGGGGTCTCCGCATCGGGATAGTCGTAGTCCTGCTCATCCAATGCCAGAAACAGCCGCTCCATGCCTGCCGCAAATCCGCATGCAGGAAGAGGGCCATCGTGGCCAAGCGCCGGGGCCAGCCCGTCGTAGCGTCCGCCCCCGGCCAGGGCGCTCTGCGCGCCAAGCGCATCGTGCTCTAGTTCAAAGGCAGTGTGCGAGTAGTAATCCAGGCCCCGCACAAGCATCGGGTCCTCTTCGTAGGCGATGTCGAGATCGGACAGATGCTGCTTTACGGCATCGTAATGGGCACGGGCGTCTGCATCCACATGATCGAAAAGCGTGGGCGCGTCTTCCAGCAGGCGCTGCTCGTGCTCCACCTTGGTGTCGAGGATGCGCAGTGGATTGGTGGTGAGGCGCCGCTGGCTGGTTTCGGAGAGGTCGTCTTTGTACGGCGTCAGGTAGTCGACGAGTGCATCGCGAAACGCCGCACGGTGGGCAGGCTCCCCCAGGGTGTTCAGGCGGAGGCGCATCCCACTCAGACCAAACGCACGGTAACAGGCCAGCATGAGCGCAATGGTCTCGGCATCGGCACGGGGCGTATCCGCTCCAATGATTTCCGCGCCAAACTGGTGGAACTGCCGGTAGCGCCCTTTTTGTGGCTGCTCAGCCCGAAAACAGGGGCCGATGTAGAACAGCTTTTGCACACCCCCACGCTGCTCCAGGTGGTGCTCTAGAAAGGCCCGCGTGACCGGCGCCGTAATTTCCGGACGCAGCACGTAGTGCGTGCCGCTTCGCTCGAAGGCGAACATTTCCTTGCTTACGATATCGGTATGCTCGCCCACGCCACGCGCTACCAGTTCGGTGGGCTCCAGAATAGGTGTGCGGATTTCCTCTAGGTTGTGACGCGTCATTACAGCACGCAGGGTCGCCTCCACATGATGCCATTCATGCGCCGCGGCAATGCGGGTATCGCCGCTGGTATAGGCGTCGGGCAGAATGTCGAAGGTGCCTTTAATGTGCTGGAAGGTGCTCACAGAGACAGAATGGATGGAGTGAAACGGTATGGACGAACGGCTCGGATCAACGGATTAGGTAAGGAGCCGCGATTCGGCTTCTTTCAACGTATCGAGGATGCCTTCAGGATTCGTGGCGTTGATTAACGCTTCGCGAATCGGCGGGCGGTTCACCAGCCGCGAAATACGTCCCAACACTTTGATATGCAGAGACGTGTTGGCGGTCGGGCCCACAAGCAGCAACATCAACTCGACTGGCGCATCGTCAATCGCGTCGAATGGAATGGGCGGAGCCATCGTGGCAAATGCGGCAATGGTTTCCGTGGCGGCCGGGGTTTTGGCATGCGGAAGGCCCAAGCCTTTACCCACACCTGTGGACATGGTGGCTTCACGCTCAAAAACCGCGTCGCGAACGGTGGCCAGTTCGTTGATTGACGGGTTGCCTTCGAGCAAGTCCACCATCGTGTTGATAGCGTCTTGTTTGGTATCGCACGAAAGGCCCACGCGGATGCGATCGGAATGCAGCAACTGGTTGATTTCGGGAGTAGACACAGGAGCAGAAGTTAATCCGTGAGGAAGGAACACGAACACAACCCCTCGTATGCGTGCCCCGGTTTGCGGTTCGGACGATCCGTCAGGTTGTCGCGTACGTGTTCAACTGCGCCCACACCGTCTGCATATCGTCGGGCAGCGGCGCTTCGAAGGTAAGGCGCTCCTCGGTGGTTGGGTGTGTAAAGCCGAGGTGCGCCGCGTGCAGGGCCGGACGTCCGAGCGTCTCGAACAGCCGATCGAAGAACGTGCGCCGCTTGCCACCCTGCTGTCCATAGCGGATGTGCGCACCGCCATACGTGTCATCAGCCAGAATGGGATGGTTGACGTGCGCCGCGTGCACCCGGATCTGATGCGTACGCCCCGTTTCCAGTGTAAACGCAACGTGCGATACATCGCCCAGACTGCGCTGCACAGTATAATGCGTGGTGGCCGGCTTGCCCTGCTCCGCATCCACCACCGCCATGCGCGTACGGTGATGCGGATCACGGCCAATGGCACCGGTGATCGTGCCCTCGGGCGGACGCGGCGTGCCCCACACCAGCGCCACGTACTGCCGGTCGATGGTGTGTGCCTTGAACTGCTGGGCCAGATGCCGGTGCGCCACATCGTGCTTTGCCACCACCAGCAGCCCCGTCGTGCCCTTATCCAGGCGATGCACAATACCCGGACGAATCACCGGGTGGTCGGGACGGTTTGGCAGCGCGTTCACCACCGAAAGCCCTACATCGTCATCCGACATCTCGGGCGTGTCCTTGCTCATGCGCTCGCCCTGTACGTGGTGCAAGAGCGCATTCACGAGCGTCCCATCGCGGTGACCCGGCGCCGGATGCACCACGCGTCCGGCTGCCTTATTCACCACGAGCAGGTCGTCGTCTTCGTACACGACATCGAGTGGCAGATCCTGGGGCACCGCCTCCATGGGCGGCTTCTCGATCACGCGGCACACAATGCGGTCGCCCGGCTCCACCGGATACGACTTCTTGACGTCCGCGCCGTTCACCTTCGCATGCCCCTGTTTGATGCTGCGCTGGATCTTCGTGCGCGAGGCATCCGGAAAGAACTGCGTCAAGAACTTGTCGATGCGGGGCATCGCGGTAAAGGAATCGGGCACGCGGATTTCAACCACGTCGCCGTCGCTCTTAGTGTGGGCGGTCCAGTCGATAGTCGAAGTGTCAGGCATGGGTGGGAGCGCAGATGCGTTCGAGGGCAGCGAGCGTGTGGTCAATTTCCGCGTCGGTATTGTAGTACGCCGGACTCAGGCGCAGTTTGCCGTTCCGGCACGCCCCGATGATGCGTTCGTCGGCCAGCGCTTCGTATGCGGATTCGGCATCGTCCACGTCAAGCGTCACGATTCCGCTTTCAGGGGGATGCGGCAGGTAGGCATCCAGGCCAAGATCGCGGCATCCCTCCGCCA
Source organism: Natronotalea proteinilytica (assembly GCF_055379935.1). Lineage (NCBI taxonomy): Bacteria > Pseudomonadati > Rhodothermota > Rhodothermia > Rhodothermales > Salisaetaceae > Natronotalea > Natronotalea proteinilytica. Next base: position 2,158,363 of record NZ_AP043947.1, read on the forward strand.
AACGACGCGCCAGGTGACGGGTACGCTCGGCCGCACGGGCTCCGCCAAAGGCATCGCGCAACGTCAGCGCCGCATGCAGCGCCAGGATGCCCAGCGCGTTCATGGTGCCGGTGCGAAAGCGGCGAGCGTCGTCGTGCAGGGTGAGTTCGTAGGCATCCAGCTCCGTCCAATTCACCGGACCGTGCAGCCATCCGATGGGCGGCGTGAGCTGTTCTTGCAGCGCCCTGCGAACGTAGAACACGGCCAGCCCCTGCGTGCCCATCAGCCACTTGTGCGTGCCCGCTGCGAGGAAATCGATGTGCGCAGCCTCCACATCCAGCGAGAATGCCCCGAGCCCCTGAATGGCATCCACACAGAAGAGGATGTCGCGGTCATGGCAGAGCGCGCCAATCGCCTCCAGATCGGCCCGGAATCCCGACAAGAACTGAATCCACGACACCGATACGAGGCGTGTGTCCGGCGTAAGCGTAGCGGCTACGTCGTCTACGCTAAACGTGCCCCGCTCGGTCGGAATGAAGTCGAGCGTCACACCCTGCGCCTCCAGTTTCTTGAATGGAAAGACGTTGGTCGGAAACTCGCAATCAGGCACCGCAACGCGATCGCCCGGCTGCCAGTCGAGTCCGTCGGCCAGCAGGTTGAGCGCCGCCGAGGTGTTGGGCGCAAAATCGACACGCTCCGTATCCGCCTGAAGCAGATCGGCGACCTGCGTACGCGTAGCCTCGATCACGGCAAGCAGCGAATCGAAGTCATCAATCTGCGCCGTAGGTGTGGATCCCTGTCGCTGCTGCAGGTGGGTCTGCATTGCCTCGGTGGCTGCTCGGCTCAGCGGACTCGTAGCGGCATGGTTCAGGTAGATGCGGTCGTCCGTATGCGGAAAGTGGCGGCGCAGCGCGTCGACATCGCCAGGCGGCACGAGAGGGTTGAGTACAGGTGTAGGCATTGCAGAACATCGGAACGTGTGGCAATTTGGGCTGCTCATCCGTACTGCCACAGCCGGAAGCGGGTTCGGTCGCGACGTCTGGCGATCTGACGTCCGCGCTCCGCAGCGCCAACCTTGGCTGGTAAAGGACGTATGAATCGCTGTTCACTCTTGTACCACATGATTAAATACTATGGCTACCGCGACGCTGACAGAAGTCCAGGCACGCTGGCACGACGTCGTAGAGGACCCCGTGCTGCGCGACCTACCGTACAAAGTAGAAACGAACCATCGAGGCCAGCTGATCTTGAGTCCACATAGGAACCGTCACTCCCAACTTCAAAAGGCCGTTATCTCTCTCATTGATCAGCATGCTCCATCGGGCGAGAGCTTTCCCGAGTACGCCCTTGCCACGCCTGAAGGCGTCAAGGTACCGGACGTCGTCTGGATGAGTCCGGAGCGACTCGCCGAGATGGATGCCACGGGCGACCCCTCAACACTTGCGCCCGAGATCTGCGTGGAGGTACTCAGCGCCTCCAACACGCCGGAAGAGATGGCCGACAAACGCGCCCTATACCGCTCCATCGGCGCCGAAGAAGTGTGGATCGTGACCGATGACGGGCAGATTCGGTTCTACCGTGATGCGGAGATCGATCGGTCTGAGCTTGTGCCAGAGTGTCCGGGTCACATTGACGCAGACAGGTGACTCCAAAGGGGTAAGCTGTCAACGGGCCTCAAGGTGACTGTGACAGTCGTAATTTCTTTCCATTTTATGGGCCAAAATCAAGAATAAGTGTAATGCGATCAGATACAAGTCGCGTAACTGAAAAAGCGTGAGGAAACGTGTCAATTTACTTCCTCACCCTGTATCTCAATTCAAAAACACGTCCAGAATGAATTACAAAATGAAGGAACTGTTAATAGTTTCCTGGGCGTTTGCAATGGGAAGTGACGGTTGATATAGTTTTTGTGTTCGTAAACTTAAAACAATAAAGTTTTTTGGTCATGACTTTTAAAGCTCTCTCTCTCTCTAGCCTTATTCATGGGGTTATTTCTCTCCGTTAGTGACGGGCCTGACATTGGTGATGAGCCCGAAAAAGCTAGTGAAGAAAAGGTCATCCTTGTGGATGTAGACAACCTTGACTCTGTAGTAGGGATAAATTTGTTTTCTGAATCACAAGCCTCCAGTTGCATGAATCATACATGTTCAGATGGCGGTGCATCTTGCCTTCCTATGGACGGGTTTGGTTGTAGATTTATAAGTGAAGGTAATGGATGGCGGTGTTGGCTGACTAATTGTGACTGGGAAATAATCCAGTAGGTCTGTCTGTCCATTGAATATCAACGGGCCTGACAGTCAGACATTTATATTAGTGTGTCTTTAGTGCTGTCAGGCGGTCCATTTTCAACCAAGACTGCCCACGCATCCTTAGTCAGCCACTATGTTTGCATCGCGCTCATACTACGGGCTTGCTCTTCTTTGTATCGTAATTTTGTGTGTCGCAACAGCGGCCAGTTACGGCCCTACGTTGCAATTTACCGATTCCTATGACTGGATCATGGAGGAGCACGAGTCTACCATCGTAATTGGCCATGAGGAGGATCCTGAAGATCGATTCTTTGGCGACTTGGCCGATGTGCTGGTTCATGATGACCAGATCTATACGTTGGACCGTGACAAATACCAACTCGCTGTTGATGCCATGACAGGCGAACGCGTCTATGAGAGCGGGACTCGCGGACAAGGGCCCGGCGAGTTTATGGCGCCATCTCGTCTGTTTACGACGCCGGACGGACGCGTTGGTGTATTGGAGGGAAATGGGCGTCAGTCCTTTTTTACGACTCAGGCTCACGCCTCTGGAGCCTTTGACTTCAACAAGGCAGAACGGCTTTTATCCAGTACAATGGTAAGCGACATATGCTTCTCGGGTGAAACCGTATACGCGTATTTGCGCCCACTGTACGCCTCCGATGATGAAGACATCCAGCATGTGCTTATTCGCAAGGCCCCTCCGTATGATACGCCCGACCACTTTGGAAAAATGCCCGACTACCTGGATGATTTTGATCCGATGTTCCACTCTGTGATGATTGCAGGGCACCTTCACTGCATGGAGGACGGATGGGTGATTGCGGACCATATGTATCTAAACGAGATGGATGTGTACAAAGACGGCCTCCATCAGCGCACCATTTCATTTCCCGATGTAACCCCGACAGAGTTGTCTGTAAAGACTATCGACGGTGGTCCGCATGTTGGCATCGGCGCTCCCGGCACTCATGCCCTTGCGAGTATGATCACCCTGGAGGGAGATGACATACTTGTACAGTACGCATATCGACCCGCCGACTGGAACCCCCCACGGTGAGCATTCACCCATTACGTACGACACGTATGTAGTGAACGTCGAAAATGGTATGGTTGCCTCTTTGGGGACAACCGACCGTGTTTTTCACTTTGTTGACTCCGACGGCTATGTTGCCGAACAACCCGATCCCTTTCCAACCATCCACATTGTAGACCGATGATGCATAACGCCCTTTCGTTTCTCTTTGTAAGTATTTTGCTCCTTGGAGGCAGTGCTCTTCAAACCAACGATACGCCCGATACACCGTCAGCGTTGGCCGAAGCCGACACAACAGATGATCGAACGCCTGTAGGTCTTGAACACCGCAATCGGCTTCCCTCTGAAGACCAGGTGCGTCCGGAGTATGTACTGACATACGTGTCAGCAAGCTCGTGTGTCGTAGCACAATTGGATCGCCATGACAGCATCCGGGCGTTCATTGACGCGCATCGTAAAAAAGCCAAATCACAGGACCGAGTATTCGTTACCCGTGGTGTCGCTCTTGACTGGGATCCGGAAGAAGGCTTTTCTTACTTGCAGTCGATTACCGACTTCCACGAAGTATCAACCGGGCAAAACTGGCTCAACCAGGAGGCTTTGCGTTTTTTTTGGGAGGATAACGACACAAATATAGAGCCCGGGATACCTTTTTTCGTGATTCAAGAAAGAGATATCGTTTCAGACAGCCCAGCTCCTGTAACGGCCTGGCGTGCTGAAGAGGACACTATCGTAGATGTGTACTGGGGGCTGGATGAGATCGAAGCCGCCCTGGATGAGTAGGCGGCGTCTTTGGAGGCTACTACTCTGTCACACCTGAATGGTATCGTTCAAAATTGTCATCGCGAGGAGGGAGCCCTGCGACTGACGCGGCGATCTCATGCCCCCGCCCTGAACGGTGCTGCCCGGCTTGATGGCATAAGATTGCACCCCAGGAGTACTCGGTCGCGGTGCTCCCAGCGCTCCGCTTCTGATCCCGGGCTATGGAACGGCACGATGCGAGTCAAACCCATAGCCAGAGACCGCTTGCGTCTCCGGCGATCTGTGGCATGTCGATAAACACGTACACGCTGTGACGTTACGGGCCCATTCCAGACTGAACGTACGCCTTCCCTATGGCCCTAGTCTATGCACACAACTCGAGATGGTGATAATCGTTGATCACGGGTTGCAATCTGGACTTGTTGTTGACTGGTTGTTGTTGACTGGTTGTTGTTGACTGGATCATCAACGTATTGGCCAAAACGAGGGACGACGCCAGCGGAACCTCGTGCGGCCGATTCCTTTTCTGGATCCTGGATCGCGCTCGCAGGCTCGCTTGCCTGTCCTGAACTCGATTCAGGATCTGGATGACGTTCGGGAGGGAGGTATTTGGGTTGAAAGGGAGCGTTCGTCTCCCAGCACCGTCCCCCCGACACGTCATCCTGAACTTGATTCAGGATCCATTCCCCCGACTATTCCCCTGAGAAGACGCCCAAATGGGTTCTTGTTGTAGGATCCAACAGGCTCTCATTGAACGGGCGGTGGAGGAAACCAACGTTAAGTGAACAACATAGCGAAGAAGTTATGTGTAAGGACTAGCCCTATGGCCAGGGCGCTCACCATGACAAACGAGAAAAACGCGGGGACGATCATCTTTGGAGGAGAATGTTTTTTAATGCCTTACCGCTAACAGACAATGACCATCGAACGGATTATATCGGGTGGGCAGACGGGCGTGGACCGGGCGGCACTAGATGCTGCCTTGGACGTGCAGCTTCCCGTTGGGGGATGGTGTCCCAAAGGGCGTCGGGCGGAAGATGGGACGATTCCTGCTCGCTATCCCCTTAACGAAACCCCAACCCGTCGCTATGCCCAACGGACCGAGTGGAACGTACGCGATAGTGACGGCACGCTCATTCTGTATGAGGGTGAGCTTCGCGGAGGCACTGCCCATACGCAGGAATGCGCCCAAGCGTATGGGCGTCCGGTGCAGGTCGTTCGTATGCAGACCGCTGACACCCTGCCCAGTATACGTCGCTGGTGCGCCGCGCACCACATTGCTGTCTTAAACGTAGCAGGCCCTCGTGAAAGTGAGGCGCCAGGCATCTATGCGGCTGCCTATGGTCTGCTCATGGAGTTGCTTTCAGCATGACGGGGAAGGGCTAAGGCGGTCAAATTACTGCGGGCACACGGCGTGGAGGCGGCCATCCACAAGGGCCTCGTGTTCATTCGGATGGGGCCTGCCAAATCGTCCTGTGGCCGAGAGGGTATCCCCGTGTACGGTAAGCAGGGGCTCTTCCGGACCATCGCGGAGGCTCGTCCAGGCGCCGAGGCCGTACGTGCGTTCTGCGACATGGGTCATCAGATCTCTGTCGCCATCGCGCAGGGTGGCCTCAATGCGATGGATGAGGCTGCCCCGTAAGCGGCTCCGAGTGGCTTCCACATGAAGGGTGGCGCCGGGCGCTTCGTATAGGGCATAGAGGGTAGGGGCTTCGTCGTCGGTCTCCCCTGAAAGCATACACGTCTGCACATCCAATGCAAACGTGTCGCGGTCAAGGTACAGGGTAGCTATGGTGTCGGGCTTTGCCTCGGTTGTATCGACAGACATCATGGTAGTGTCAGACGCGGCATTCAGGCTACACGAGCCGGTCCACAACAAGGCGATCATCAGCACAACGGCGTAGTGAGAAACGTTCATGGTGGTAGTGTGACCAAAAGAGAAAGAAACGCGTTACGGACTCATACCCGATGCGAAAAGATGCCCTCCAACCGGTCACGCAGCGGAGTCTGACGCTGCTGTCAGATGGTTGAGGCCTTCGAAGAAGTTTGTCTTGCTTACGCACGATCACCTAACGCCATGTCTATATCTCGTCCGCTTTCTATTGAGCACGACGCGTCCCGTAACCGATTCATTGCCGTTCTTGATGAGCAAGGGCAAGAGGCGGTTGTCACCTACCGCCAGAAAGACAATCAGCTTGGGATCACCCACACGGGTGTGCCCCCGCAATATCGGCGGCGGGGCATCGCCGGAGAGATGGTGCAGCATGTAATTGACTATGCCCGTGCCAATGACCTGCGCGTGGTGCCGTATTGCTCGTATGTGGTGCATTATCTAAACGAGCATCCAGACCAAAAGGATGTGCTGCAGAACGGCTCGTAGTGCTGTGTCACACCTGAATGTTAGGGTATGGAGTGGACTCGCGTTGAAGCATCTCAAACCAAATGTTCTGTCATGTTGAGCAAGCGAAGGGCCCCCAGGGCCCGAAGCGCGTCGAAACATCTCCTCGGCGCTCAGCAGCTGCTGGCAAACCAACGGCCCTGCCCAGTTCGTGGGAGATTGTTACTCACTGCGTTCGTCAGTCGCTTCGCTCGTGTCAGGACTCCGCATCTGCTAGACGCAGTTGCTCCGCTCAAGATGACATCATTAAGACGGGGGTGTTGCAACCCGAAGATTGACCTGTGACAAAACAGTAGTGCGAGGTGCGCGGCGCCGCCCCAGCGCCCTCTTACGCGGTTGCGCGGCGTTCCACGAAGTACTTTTCCTCGTGGATGCGGTCTTCGTCAAGTCCGGTACGTGCTCCAATTTCCTGAGCTTTGTCGATCATCTGCGGATGGCCACAGGTGTAGAGCGCTGTATCATCCAGCGGAAAGCGGGCTGCATCCCAATGCTTACGCAGCACATCTTCAACGCGCCCCCGTTCCCCGGTCCAGTCGGGGTCGTTCCAGGGGCGGCTTACCGTGGGCACGTAGTCAATGGCTGCATGGGTGGCAGCGTACTCGTTCAGTTCAGTGCGATAGCGGCCTAGCTCCTGAGAAAGGCTGGCGCCATGCAGCACGAGAAAGCGATGCGGTGGGCGCTGGTCGGCGGGCTGGTCGAGCCAGGTGCGCAGTATGCTAAGGTACGGACCAACCCCGGTAACGGTGGCTGCCATGACGTGGTGGGTGACCTCCGTATCCAGGACGAAGCGCCCGACCACTTTGCGACGCATCCAGAGCGTGGCCCCGGGCTCCAGGTTCCACAGCAGCGGGGTGAGGCGGCCCTCATCCACACGCTCCAGGTAGAACTCCAGTTCAGTGGATTCCGGAGTGCCAATCACCGAGTAGGGACGCAACAGCGGGCGCGGCAAATCGTCAACTTCTAGGCCGAGCGTGGCGTACTGGCCCGGTGTAAACGACACGGGCTCGGGAGCTTTGACGTGGAGTACAGCCAGGTCATCGGTAAATTGCTCGCGGCGCTGCAGGGTGAGGCGAAAGTAGCGGTCGGGGTCGGGGACAGCCATAGGTCGGTGAAAAGGAAACGAGAAACGAACAGCTTGTGGTAGAGGATTCGCTACGTATCCAGCAGCCGGTCAATAACGCCGAGGGTGGTAATTCCGTCGGCTTCGGCGTTGAAGTTGGTAACGATACGATGGCGCAATACCGGGCGTGCAATAGCGCGCACATCGTCCTCTAGCGGAGTGGCGCGCCCGTCGAACGCGGCAAGCGCTTTGGCGCCCAAAATGAGATACTGCGATGCGCGTGGCCCGGCGCCGTACTGTAGATAGTCGGATACGTAGTCTGGCGCGCGGTCGCTCTGTGGGCGGGTGCGCGCCACCAGGTCCACCGCATATTCGATTACGTGGTCAGACACAGGCAGCTGGCGCACCACGCGTTGATGACGCAGGACCTCTTCCGCGGTAAGCACCGGCTCGGCTTCCGGGAGCGCGTCGGCGGTGGTGGCACGCACGACATCCACCTCATCCGCAAAGTCAGGATAGTCGAGCCACAGGTTCAGCATGAAGCGGTCGAGCTGAGCCTCGGGCAACGGGTAAGTGCCCTCTTGCTCAATGGGGTTCTGGGTGGCAAGCACGAAGAACGGGGCGTCGAGTGGGCGCGTTTGGCCGCCGGCGGTGACATGGCGCTCTTGCATGGCTTCGAGCAGGGCGGCCTGAGTTTTGGGCGGTGTACGGTTGATCTCATCCGCCAGCACAATGTTGGCAAAGATCGGGCCTTCCACAAACTGAAAGTGGCGGCTACCATCAGCGGCCTCCTGGATGATGTCGGTGCCGGTAATGTCGCTCGGCATCAGATCGGGCGTAAACTGGATGCGGCTAAACGACAGGTTCAGCGCGCGCGACAGGGTGCGTACCAAAAGCGTTTTGGCCAGGCCGGGCACGCCTACGAGTAGCGTGTGTCCCCGCGCAAAGAGACACGCGCATACCTGGGTGACAATGGCGTCTTGCCCTACAATGACGCGCGTCATTTCATCATGGAGGGCGCTGTAGGCGTTGGCCACCGCGTCTACATCGGTGGCGTCTACATCGGCATCAAGGGAGGAGGCGGAAGGCATAGGCACAGAAGAGCAAGGGAGGCGGAGAGCAAGCAAGGAACCGCCGGGCGAGCCGAGGCACGCCCGTAGGCCACTGCATCAAACATCGTGTAGCACGAGACAGACAAGACTGTTGACCGTAGCGCGCTAATTGAGCGCCATCACGTCGCTGGGGTCGTCGATCTTGATTTCGACGAAAACCGATTCGCGCTGATCTTCGATCCACTCTTCCATGACGCGTGCCTGCTTTTCTTGAAGCGCAAACTCGCGAATCCGTTCGTAGTCCATGTCCAGGCTAATCCGGTGTTCAGGCGTGCGGCGGTGCAACTTCACAATGTGAAAGGCACGCTCTCCGTCGAGCAGGCGCACAGGACGCGGCTCACTGATTTCGCCTTCCTCAATGCTATTGATCGTCTCGCGCCAGGCTGATCCCAGTTGCTCCAGAACCAAATCGCGCGTGCCCGACTGCGGATCAATGACGCGTCCGGCCATGTCGGCGCTTCGCGTTTCTTGCGAGTGGCGGCTTGCCATGCGCCCAAACGGCTGTCCCATGTTGACGATGGAGTCGCGCACGGCTTCGAGATACTCGATGGCCTCACTTTCGTCTGCCGAACGACGGTCTACCTGTATAAGGATGTGATTGAGGTCAACCGTGTTGCCGCGCCGTTCGTTAACGCGTACAATGTGATATCCCGTATGCGTTGGATTGTAGAACGGCTCAGAGATTTCGCCCTCGGGAAGTCGCGCAGCCACCGCTGCAAACTCGGGGACAAAATTGTCGATGGTTACGCCAGCAATGCGGCCTCCGTTGCGTGCCGAGCCAGGGTCTTCGGAAAACTGGGAAGCCATGTCTTCAAAGTCGGCTCCGCCCGTTGTAATCGAATCGCGGATGGTGGTGATGATTTCTTCGGCTTCCTCTTTTGCGGCATCGGTAGGCTCAGGGTAGCGTACGATGTGCGACATCCGTACCGACTCGGGTAGAATGGGCAGTTCGGCTTCTGGAATCTGGTTGAACCACTCTTCTACTTCCGTGGGTGTGATGCGTACGCGCTCCATGCGTTGGCGGCGCACCTCGTCGGCTAGCATCTGGGCACGAAACTCATCGCGGAAGTTTTCTTGCAGTTCGGCGATGCTTTGCCCATACATCTCCTCAAGCTCTTGCTCGCCCCCGGCTTGCTGCGCCATTTGTTGGATCTGGCGCTGGAGTTGCGCGTCGATCTGTTCGTCGGGGATAACAATGTTGGTATCCCGCTCGGCAATTTCAGCCATCACGCGCTGATTGATGAGTTCGTGAAGCCCCTGTTCCCACAACTCGGGCGTAACGGTATCAGGGCTTTGCTGCTGCTGTTGCATACTGGCAACCATTTGATCAACCTCTGATTTGAGGATGATATCGGAACCAACTACAGCAACGACCTGGTCAGACACCGTCCGATCTTGGGCGGTGGCTGGCGTGGCCGTTCCGTACGTAAGAAAGCCAACAAGCAGGCTTAGCGTTACAAACAAACGTAGAGTCATGTAGCTACGTAGCGAAACAATGGAAAGAGTAAAAAAGAGGGAGCGCTGCTGTGCTCCTCAACCACGCAGAAGGCGCGTGGAGAGATGGGCTACAAAACGAAGTCCGCTCCCATGTGCCTCGGTCGGCGATCTAGCCCCGGTTCACGGAGCTGTTTCCGACGGTGGGGAGGGGGTAACGGTTGAGATCTCCAAATCATTGCGAGCACGGGCTTCATTTCGTAGGCGTTGAACCTCACGGGCATGCATCTGTTTCCGGGCTCGTGTCTTCAGGCGGCGCCTGATTTCGGGAGCCACCCACTCTATTTCGGGCGCCTCGCCCGCATCGGCCCGGTCGGCTAAGTGTACGATGTGGTAAAGCGTATCGCGTTCAAGGGTGCGCGTTTCGCCCACTTCCATGTCTTCAACAGAAGAGCGCAAGAACGGGGCCACATTGAAGCGACGGTGCTCCGGAAAAAACTGCTGCCCCACCTGGCACGTCTGCTCTGCGTTCACGACATCGTAGGTGCACAACTGCTCCCATGCATTGTCCTCGGCAATGCTATTGCCGATGGTGTCGGCGGTGTCGGCATGAGCGGTGCGCACATGGCGAAGCAGAAGATGCGGCTCGCGCAGTTGCATTCGGTCGCGGTTTTGTTCGAAATACCGGCGGATGTCGCTGTCGCTGGGCTCAATCTCAGCTGCCTCGTAGAGCTGGGTTGTGAGCGCATTAACCAGCACGGCGCGCTCTTGCTCGGCCAGCCGCTCTTGCACAGCTGGATCGTCTTCTAGATTGAGGCGCAGGGCCTCTTGATGCAACAGCGTGCGCGACACCCACTGCTCGATGATTTGGCGGCGCGCCTCAATGGTATCGCCATTAACGGGTACCGACTGCAAGGCACGCGACACCTCCTCTTCGGTCAAATGGAAATCTCCTACACGGGCGGCATATGCATCATCCGATGGATCATCGGTGCAACCGGGCAGCACGGTAAGACCGCCCAGGCATAGAGCAAGCACAACCAGACGCGAAGACATAGAGGAAGGCACAGGTTAGGGATGCGAGGCGGCGTCGTAGTATCGACGCAGGCGTTCTGGAAAGAGATCCGCGTTGTACCGGTTTCGCAGGCGCTCGTGGAACGCGCGCTCGGCATCGGCGGCCTCATCGGTTGCAGGGTCGTTGGTAGAGGCGGTCCATACCGAGTCTTGCATCAGTTCGAACACCAGCGCGCCATCGCGAAACTCGCGCAGTTCACGTTGCAGTTCAGGGTCAGATTCGGCATGGGCATCGGCGGCAGCGTTGAGCACATGATCGTCGAGCCAGCGGTTGAGCGCCTCCTCAAACGGAAGGTCACGCAAGCTCGGGTGCGTGCGCAGATGCAGCGCAAAGTCAGCAGCGGTCAGTGTGTCCTGATCTACGTAGACGGCCGCATGCGCATCCGCCGACTGGGCGCGGGTTCGGTCAGTCGCATGGGCGGGGGTAGTCCAGTCGTCGAGGTCGAACGCTGTGGCGACGCGGTTCGAATCGACGCGCACCGCGTGATGATCGTGCAGGCTCCGCACGTACGCTTGCTTGTGGCGTTCAGTGCGAGGCAACTCCTCTAGCTGATCGCGGAGTTCAGGCTCGGCCTCTTCAAACGAGGGAAGGGGGTCGATAGCACGACGCTGGATCAGGTAATACGTGTTATCGAGGGCCACGACCTCCGAGATCGCTCCGTCTTCGTTCAGCTCGCGAACAGCATCGCGAAACGGCAGGGGTACATGCTGTTCGATGGTAAGCCATCCCAGTTCTCCTCCATTGGCGGCGGTTTGTTCATCAGCCGAGTAGCGCTGTGCGGCATCGGCAAAGGCGGTGCTATCGGGTGGAAGCGTGCTGGCGAGCGAGTCGGCACGAGCGGCGGCTTCGGAATGGCTGGCCGGATGGTTCGGGTCCTCGGGAAACAGCATGATGTAGGCAATCCGCATATCGGGGGTGCGGGGGCGCCGGTCCATCACATCCACCAGATGATACCCAAACGAGGAGCGCACCAGCCGTGGCGGCGCCTCAACCGGATGGCGGTACATGGCATCCTCAAACGGCTCAACCAGTTGCCCAGCGGTCAGATACCCTAAATCGCCTTCAAAGCCGCGCTGTCCGCTTTGCTGCGCCGAAGGGTCGTCGGAGTGCTCACGTGCGAGGTCAGAGAACGCATGGCCCTCTTCCAGTTGTACCTGCAGATCGCGGATGCGCTCGTAGGCGGCTGTGGTGTCTTCGGGCGGTGCGTTTTCATCCACCTCCACCAGCATATGGCGCACATGCACCTCGTACTGCTGCCGGACATACAGTGTGTCGAGCAACGGCTTCGTGACGTTCTCCTCAATCAATGCCGGACGTGCTCGTTCGCGGCGGTATGTAGCCACCTCGTTCTGAAAGTCGGGCGCATCTGCGTATCCTTGCTCAACGGCTTCATGCACCTTCAGGCGATAGTTCAGGTATTGATTCAGAAAGTCAACCAGGGCCGCTGTAGTATCGGTGGTGTCAGACACCGCCTCAACGGGTTGGCGTCCCCAGGCTGCATACACCTCCTCGAACGTGATCTCCTCGTTGGCAAACGTGGCAACGGGAGCGTCTGCATCGTCCGAGGAAAAGGGAAGCGCCGAGCAGGCGCCAACAAATACGACAAGCCCTCCCGCAAGAATGAGAAGGCGGGCGGCAGACCAAGAATGATGCATCCGTAATTTAATTCTACTGAAGGATAATGCCTACAAACGATGCTCGATACATGAGCAAACATGGTTTATCCCATACGAGCGCCCCTTCATTTGATTCCCTGAACCAGAAGGTTTCATGTAGGGCACACGCGGCCCGGTGGGTCTTTTTGTGAGGCGTAGTTGCATTGCAGTCGCGGCACGGAACTGCCCAATGTGTGCAGGGCTATTACCACCGATGCATCCTCAAGAAGTATTTGTTTCGTGTACTGTTCCACTTAACCCGTAGCGGCTGCACTCATGGCTACCTCTGATTCTTCGGTCCGCGTACGTTTCGCCCCGAGCCCCACCGGTCACTTGCACATCGGCGGGCTGCGCACGGCCTTGTACAACTACCTATTTGCTCATCAGCACGATGGGACTTTCATTCTACGCATTGAAGATACCGACCAAACACGTTATGTAGAGGAGGCCGAGCAAGACCTGATGCGGGCGCTGCGTTGGTCTGGGCTTGATTACGACGAGGGCCCCGGTACGGGCGGCCCGCATATGCCGTACTACCAATCGGAGCGTTCGGGGCTCTATCAGCGGTATGCCCAGCAGCTTATCGATAAGGGGGCGGCCTACTACGCCTTCGACACCGAAGAAGAAATCGAAGCGATGCGTGAGGCGCATGCCACCGAAGAAAACCCGTCGCCCGCCTACGATGCGTCCACACGCACCGAGATGCGCAACTCGCTTACGCTCTCTGATGACGAGGTGCAGGAACTGCTCGACGAGGGGGCCACTCATGTGGTGCGCCTAAAGGTGCCCCGCAATCAGACGCTTCAGTTTGACGATGTAGTGCGCGGGGGCATCTCGTTTAGCACCGAAGGCATCGACGATCAGGTGCTTCTGAAGTCGGATGGCCTGCCAACCTACCACCTGGCAAACGTGGTAGACGACCACCACATGCGTATTTCGCACGTCATTCGGGGCGAGGAGTGGTTGCCCTCTACGCCCAAACATGTGCTGTTGTATCAGGCCTTTGGGTGGACGCCCCCCACGTTCGCGCACCTGCCGCTTATCATGAGTCCGGGCGACCAGGGCGGCAAGCTGTCGAAGCGCGACGCCAATGAGTTGGGCATTCCGGTGTTTGTGACGGAGTACCGGGAGCGTGGCTATGAACCAGAGGCGCTCATCAACTTTCTGGCCTTGCTGGGCTGGAATCCGGGTACGGAGCAGGAGCTGTTCAGCCGCGACGAACTGATCGAGGCCTTCTCGCTGGAGCGCGTTGGCAAAAGCGGAGTGCAGTTCGATATCGATAAGCTCGACTGGTACAACGAGCAGCACATCCGCCGTATGGACGCCGAGGCGTTTGCCGATGCTGCCCGGCCCTACATTGTAGAAGAAGAATACCCGATTACCCGTGAGCGCCTGCTTGCTGTCACGGAGCTGGTGCAAGACCGCGTGGCTAAGGTCCGCGAGGTGGTCACCGAGCACCGCTACCTCTTTGAAGATCCCGACACGTACAATCCCGAATGCGTAGAAAAACGCTGGAGTCCACAGTCGGCTAAAATCTTGGAAGCGCTCGCCAAAGCATACAAATCCGCCCCTGCGTTTAATCGCGAGGTGGTGGAGCAAGGCATGCGCGATGTGGCCGATCAGTTTGATGTTGGACTGGGACAGGTCATCCACCCCATGCGCCTTGCCATTAGCGGACGCACCTACGGACCCGGCATCTTTGACTTGGTGACGCTTATGGGACGCGAAACCACGCTGCGCCGTATTAAGGCGGTCATCGAAGCACTTGGCAACGACGCGTAATCGAACCGGCTCCCTTCGCCTCGTATTTACAGCAGGCGTATAGCGAAAGGGGCGGCGGGTGCTGGTTACGCCCCAAGACCAAAGAGCAGATTTCCCCATTAGAATCACGTGTAACCCAATCCAATGGCTACTTATAAGGACGCCGGTGTCGATATCGACGCGGCCGAAGAAAGCGTAGATCGCATCAAAGGGGCTGTGCGCGATACCTTTACCCCCGGCGTGCTGGCCGACATTGGCGCGTTTGGAGCGTTCTTCGAGCCCGATTTGTCAGGGGTTGAAGAGCCTGTGCTGGTGTCGTCTATCGATGGTGTGGGCACAAAGGTACTGGTAGCTCAGCGCGCCAACCGCTTCGATACCGTGGGGCAAGACCTGGTCAACCACTGCGTGAATGATATTGCCGCGTGTGGAGCCACCCCGCTGTTTTTCCTGGATTACTACGCAACCGGACAGCTTCACCCCGACCGTGCCGAGGCGCTCATTGGCGGATTCGCCACGGCGTGCCAGTCCAACGGCTGTGCGCTCATCGGCGGAGAAATTGCGGAGATGCCCGATGTGTACGCCAACGACGATTTTGATCTGGCTGGCACCATTGTAGGCATGGTCGATAAGGCGGATATCATCGACGGATCTGTCATTGAAGATGGCCATGTGCTGCTGGGGTTGCCCTCTACCGGTCTCCACACCAACGGCTTTTCGTTGGCCCGACACACACTGTTTGAAGCGTTTTCGATCAACGAACCGATTGATGCCCTTGGCGGCGATACGCTGGCCGAGGCGCTGCTGGCAGTCCATCGGTCGTACCTGCCCGCTCTTCAGGCCGTGCAGGCTGCCGCTCCGGTGTCAGGGCTAGCCCACATCACCGGCGGCGGACTTCCTGGCAATCTGGCCCGCATCGTCCCTGATGGACTCACCGCAGCCGTCGACTACAGCGCCTGGACGCGTCCGCCCATCTTTTCGCTCATTCAGGAGGTGGGGGATGTCCCCGAAACCGACATGCGCCGCACCTTTAATCTTGGCATCGGTATGGTGGTGGTTGTGCCCCCCAACCAGGCCGACACCGCTGCTGAGGCATTAACCGCTGTCGGGCCAGAGCCCATCCACATCGGCACGATAACCCCGTCTTCTTGAAACCGCTTCCAGAAGGAACAAAACGCCGTTACATAACGGTTATAACACCCCCCCATCGCACACTGCCCTCACGTGATTGCGTGCTCTAGCGCACGCCAGCCTTATGGCTTCTATTGCCGTTATTTTGGTTCTTAGCTACTTAATTGGCTCGGTGCCCTCCAGCGTGTGGCTGGGGAAGATGGTGCACGGAGTGGATGTGCGCGACTACGGCAGCGGTAATGCGGGGGCGACCAATGCCTTTCGTGTACTGGGCTGGAAAGTGGGGTCCAGTGCGCTGCTGTTAGATATGGGCAAAGGCGCATTTGCCGCGGGAGTCATTGCCCAACTCCGCATTGGCACGGTGCCGTCGTTTGGCGCGTGGGAGTTGGATACGGTGATCGCTCTACTGGCCGGGCTCGGGGCTATCGTTGGGCATATGTTTCCGCTGTACCTCGGGTTTGATGGTGGAAAAGGCGTGGCGACCACAGCGGGCGCCCTACTGGCTATTACTCCACTGACTATGCTTATCGTAATGGCACTTTTCCTGGCTGTGCTGCTGCCCTCGGGCTATGTGTCGCTAGCCTCCATGACGAGTGCAGTGGCCTTTCCGGTTGCCGTGGCCGTTCAAATTTTTGTCTTTAATACCGGACTGGATCTAAGCGTGCTGGCTGTAGGCGTGCTTTTGGCTGTGGGAATCGTATTCGCCCATCGCTCTAACATTCGACGTCTGATGAAGGGCGAAGAAAACCAGTTCTCGTCGTTTCGGCCCGCGCAAGGTATGATCGGACGGGGCGAAATATAATCCGGTGGTGCCCCCGAGCACAACGGCGTACCTTTAAGCTACTACCATCCATCCGGCCGTTCACTACTCGCTACGTTCTCCATTTCAAACGCACCTTGACGCATGACTCACGCGGACCTAACGATTTGGGGCGGCGGCAGCTGGGGAACGGCGCTGGCTGTTCACCTCGCACACAACGACCGACGTGTATGCCTCTGGACGCGCTGTCCTGATCATGCGGAGGCAATGCAAACCACCCACCGCAACCCATCGTATCTTCCTGATGTAGTGTTGCCTGAAGGGGTAACCGTTACGTCGGACGTAGACATGGCTGCGAGGTGCGCTCCGATTTGGGCGCTTGCGGTGCCGTCGCACGCTATCCGCGATTTAGCGTCGAAGCTACAGCTCCACATCTCACAGGCCCGCATTGCGGTCTCGCTTGCCAAAGGGGTCGATGAAGAGACCGGCGCGACCATGACGCAAGTGATGGAAACGGTATGGAATGAGGCTGCTCCTCCCTGCGTGGCGCTATCGGGGCCCAGTCATGCTGAAGAGGTAGCCCTTGGAGCCCCAACCACCGTGGTCGCTGCACACAGCCAACAGGCGCATGCTGAAACGGTACAAGATCTGTTCATGACCGACCGCCTGCGTGTGTACACCAATACAGATCGTCTTGGCGTAGAGCTGGCTGGATCCGCCAAAAATGTGTTGGCGCTGGCCGCAGGGGTCTGTGATGGCGTAGGCTATGGTGACAATGCAAAGGCGGCCCTCATCACGCGGGGCCTGGCCGAGTTGCAGCGCCTAGGAGCAGCTGTGGGCGCCACCCCAGAAACATTTTCGGGCTTAGCAGGCATCGGCGATTTGGTGGTGACATGCGTGAGCGGGCATAGCCGCAACCGGCACCTGGGCGAACAGCTGGGGCGAGGCAAGACATTAGATGAGGCGCTCGATGCCATGCACATGGTGGCCGAAGGCGTGCGCACTACGCGCGCTATGCATCGCCTGGCGCAGGAATCCGACGTGGATATGCCCATCACTGCCGCCGTGCATGCCATGCTCTACGAAGACGCCGATCCGCGCGCCCTGGTTGACGATCTGATGGCTCGTGCCCCAAAACCTGAAACGCGGCGGCTCGCATCCGAAGCAGAGTGGTAACGTGTTGTGTACACCTGCGCAGCGTACGAACACGAAAAGGGCTTGTGTTCGTTATACGGTTGCATAACAATCGTTTTTACGCGCCTGCCTGACCCCTTATCCCTATGACTTTGCAAGAGCTGAAGCAGTTAGCCTCGTTGGGGGAGGGGCTCACGCTCGAATTCAAACGTCGCGTTCCAGGTCCGGAGCGTATGGCTAAAGAAGCGGTTGCCCTTGCCAACACCAACGGGGGACGTATTCTGTTGGGCGTAGATGATGATGGTACGTTGACGGGCGTAGACGATGCTGCCGAAGAAGAGTTTATGCTGCGGCAAGCCATCGACCAGTACAGCGATCCGCCGGTTCCCTATGACACGCAGCGAGTGGTTATTGCACCGCGCCGCGATGTGATTGTCGTGCACATACCAGAGAGCGCCGCGAAGCCCCATGTGCTGCACCCTCCCACTGACACTTCAGGCATGGCTTACGTGCGTGTTGAAGACATGAGCGTAGAAGCGAGCCCCGAGTCGGTGCGCCTGATGGAACGCACCGAGGCGTCCAATGGGGTAACCGCTTCGTTTGGAGAAACTGAATCGCTGCTCCTTCGCTACCTCAAAGACTATGGGCGCGTCACCGTCGACCAGTTTGCGCGTGTAGCCGATATCTCTGTCGATGAAGCGTCGGCCATTCTTGTACAGCTCACACGAGCCGACCTGTTGCAGCTCCACACTGACCGCAACGAGGACTTTTTTACGCTATCCTACTAATCAGCAGGTGGGATTCTGTTTATATCTCTCTTGGACAAGTTACTGTTTATACAGATCATGGTTGGCCCCGCGTATCGGACGTGCCGAGCCCGTAGGGCGGGTGCTAAAATCCGTCCGCCTGGCAGCATCAGGATGACTGGCGGACGCGACAACATCCCTACTCTGGTGGCGATGCTCCAGTGAAACGCTCCAGCGTCCTCAAACCATCACCCGAGTTGTTACGTCGGACGCAGAGCGTCCATTCGTCCGTCGCGACGCAGAGGGGCCGAAGGTCATGCCGGTTGTACATCGCGACGAGGACACCATCTTACGCTATCGATTTCCAGTCTCTTCGCCAGCTTATGTTTTTTTAGAGTGGAATGGAGAGATGCACTGCTGGGGCGGCGGCCCCCGTGTCTTCGAACAGCGTTGGGGTGATGGTGTCGCGAAGCAGGTGTACAGCAACTGCACTTCCCCCGCCCACAAGGAGTCCGACGATCACGTCGCTTACGTAATGAACGCCCAGCCCCACGCGGCTCCAACTGCTACCGAGGGCCCATCCAGTGGCTGGGGTAATGACATACCAGCGGGGGTGACTCAGACTCCACGAGGTGGCAAGCGCCGCGGCGAGTGTGGCATGTCCCGAAGGCATGGCTGCACGATCTGAAATCGTCTGGGCATCTGGCGTGACGGGCGTGGCTGCATCGCGGCGAGCAACGAGTCCGCTGGCATACGGACGCGGACGCTGAATGAGGAGCTTGAGACTTTGCGTAAGGGCATACGCCCCGGTCATGGATACGCCCAGCCGGTACGCCTCCGCAAACGCCGGCTGCGACTGCAGATACATCGCGCGTCCTCCTGCCAGCAGCGGGCCGCCCGCAAACACCGGCAGCGCAGTCTGATGAAGTCCGTGCAGCAGGGGGAGAGCAGGGGTGCTGTAGTCATACAGCACTGCCGTAGCGCGTGCATCCCAGTGCGTGGGCGCGCTGCTGGTGGTATCGACAGGTACGGAGGCATATGCTGGAACGCCTGCCGCGCCAACGACAACGCATAGCGCTATGATGCTGACGTACAGGCGCACCGACAGTCCGAAAAAAGCAACGCGCATGAATCAGGAAGATTCTTTTTCGGCTTCCGCATCACTTTCTTCGGCCTCATCCTCGTCGGGTTCGATCATGCCCAGTTCAATGCGCACCTGGTGTTTGATGGCCTCGCGCTCTTCGTCATTTTCCTTCAACCATTCTTTGGTTGCCTCACGGCCTTGCGCGATGGTATCCCCGTTGTACGAGTACCAGGAGCCGCGCTTCTCAATGATATCGGCATCGCTGCCCAGGTCAATGAGTTCGCCCAGCGACGAGATCCCTTCGCCGTAAATGATTTCGAACTCGGCTTCTTTGAACGGGGGGGCCACCTTGTTCTTTTTGACGCGTACGCGTGTCTTGTTGCCGATAACATCGGATCCATCTTTGACGGCGCCGATGCGGCGAATATCGAGGCGAACCGACGAGTAGAACTTCAGTGCACGTCCGCCCGAGGTCGTTTCGGGATTGCCAAACATGACCCCGATCTTCATCCGGATCTGGTTGATGAAGATGAGCGACGTTTTGGTTCGGTTGATGGTCCCAGCCAGCTTGCGTAGGGCCTGACTCATCAGGCGGGCTTGCAGGCCCACGTGCGTATCGCCCATGTCGCCTTCGAGCTCGGCTTGTGGTACGAGCGCCGCTACCGAGTCAATGACGACCACATCCAGCGCGCCGCTACGTACGAGCGTGTCTGCAATGTTGAGAGCCTGCTCGCCGGTGTCAGGCTGCGAAACGAGCAGCTCATCGGTATCCACGCCCAGGTCGCCCGCATAGTTGGGGTCGAAGGCGTGCTCGGCATCGATGAATGCGCAGGCGCCGCCCAGCTTTTGGGCTTCAGCAATGATATGGGTGGCCAGGGTGGTTTTGCCCGACGATTCGGGGCCGTAGATTTCGATAATACGTCCACGGGGTACGCCGCCCACGCCAAGGGCGTTGTCGAGGGTGAGCGACCCGGTGGGAATGGCTTCCACCTCTTTGACCGGCTCATCGCCCAGTCGCATGATAGAGCCTTTGCCATGCTCGCGGTGAATTTGCTTGACAGCCCGGTCGAGAGCTTTGTTCTTTTCGGATCCGTTCTTGGACATAGGTCAGCACAGGAATGAAGAAACAGAGGGTGAGCGCCGATGCTCTGCACATAGGCGTTCTTACGGAACGCACGAGCAGGAGTGCCGCAATCAGCGCTCTTGGTGCAGAGATCGGTACTAAAGAGACTCGCTACGCGGATGATTCGTAACGTGGCGAGGTGGCGTCGTGCCCGGCTCGGCGCTTTAGCTGGCGACGTATCAAATCGAGCGCGGCAGTTGCGAACAGTTCTTTGTTCATCGCGCGGTCGTTCACAAAGCGAATATGAGTAGCGTGGGTACCGTGCGCATCGGCGTATCCAATCCATACAGTGCCTACCGGTTTGGCATCGCTACCGCCCGTTGGACCGGCTATTCCGGTGGTGGCAATACCAATGTCGGTGTTAAGCAAGCGGCGCGCCCCTTCAGCCATGGCCCGCGCCACGGGTCCGCTTACGGCGCCATGGGCAGCCAGCGTCTCGGCATCTACCTGTAGCACCTCTGTCTTTACCGCATTGGCGTACGACACGATGCCGCCTTCAAAGTAAGCAGAAGCCCCCGATGCATTGGTGATGCGGTGAGCAACCAGTCCGCCCGTGGCGCTTTCGGCGGAGGCTACCGTGAGGTTGGCGTCCGTTAGCCGTCGGCCCAGTGCTTCTTCCAGCGAGACATTGCCGATGGCATAGATGTGGGCGTCGGCTTTTGTACGCAGCGCTGCTTCGGCCTCGTCAAGCCGCGCTTTGGCGTCGTCGGGATCGGTAGCGTGGGCGGTGAGCCGAAGCCGCACGCCACTGGTTGACGGCAGGTAGGCTAGACCTACCCGGTCGGGCAACAGTGCATCGGCATCCCCAATCTCGGCTTGCAAATCCGATTCGCCAATGCCGGTGGTTTGCACGGTGCGGTGAAACACCGTGCGTAGATCGGTTCGCTTGGCCAGCAGGGGTTGCACCGAGGCATCGAAGATGGCTTTCATTTCTGCAGGAACGCCCGGCAGCACAATGATGAGCGCGTTGTGCGAGGCCTGGCTCTGAACGCGGAGTCCGGGCGCCGTGCCAATTGGATTGGCCAGTTTAGAGGCGCCTTCGGGCATGTCTGCGATTTGGGCTGCGCGATCTGGGACCGGCCGGTCGCGCTCGGTGTAGTACGTCTGGATCCGTTGCCAAAGCGCCTCATCGCGCACGAGGGGCACCTCCAGAAAATCAGCAAGCGCGGTCTTGGTAATGTCGTCGTGCGTGGGCCCCAGGCCGCCCGTCATGACCACCAGATCAGCGTGCGTGCAGGCTTCGTGCAGCGCCGTTTGAATGCGGGGAGCCGTATCGCGCACAGTTCGCCCTTCGACCACATCTACCCCCATCTGGCTGAGGCGCTCGCCAAGCCATGTTGCGTTGGTGTTGATGGTTTGGCCGATGAGCAGCTCATCGCCAATGGAAAGAAGAATCGCATCCATAGCAGTAAAAGAACAGGTGGAGAGCAGAAGAAACAGGCCTGCTATACCGACGACGCCCAGTCAGCGGGAGCCTGGTGCCAGTCGGCAAGCAGTTGGCGGGCGTCGGCATCTAGACGGCCGCTTGATACAGCGACGTCGGCCACGGTAGGAAATGTGGTGAGCACATGCAACGGACACTGGGCGTCTGCAAAGGCTGTTCGGGTGGCATCAAAGTCATACGCAAAGATAGCAAGCACGCCCAACACATGTCCGCCAGCGTTGCGCACCGCCTGCACAGCATCGAGTGCAGACCCGCCAGTGGCCACAAGGTCTTCGACGACCAGCACCGAGGCGTCATCGGGAATGCGCCCTTCAATGCGGCGCTGCCGGCCGTGCGCTTTTGCTGCACTGCGAACATAAGCCAGCCCGGTGCCCAAGCGATCGGCCAGTGAGGTGGCATGAGGGATGCCCGCGGTTGCTGTGCCTGCCACCACATCCGGCTGCCACGACGCTGCGATGCAGTGCTTCACAAATCCACGCTGCACGGTGTTGCGTGCTGTGGCACTAGACAGGAGGAGGCGGTTGTCGCAGTAGATCGGTGCAACGCGCCCCGAAGACCACGTAAACGGATCGCGCGGGCGCACCTGCACGGCCTGATGATGAAGCAAGAGTTCGGCAATGCGATCAGCGTCGGGCGCGTCGGCAGTGGTCAACGGTATAGCTTAAAAGTCGGGAAAAGGGCGCGAGCAACGATTACGGATGGTGGTTACTTAGACACCGAAGAACTCGGCGGGTTCGACGACACCACCTCTTCACGAGGGGCAAGCGCGTACAGCAGTCCCGTGCCCACAGTAAGCGCCACCACAATGATGAGGGCCCCATACATAATGTGCGATTCCACTAGAAACGCAGCGGCTTGTTGCAGAGCGGGCCCGCTGTGTTCAGCCACGCGTACGCCGAACAGCGCCAGCAGAAACGCCATCTGAGCAGCTGTTTTCGATTTGGCGATGCGGAAGGTGGCCAGCGTGCGCCCTTGCGATTCAGCGTAGCTGCGCAGTGCAGTAACGCCCACATCGCGCAAAGCAATAAGCGCAACGGCCCACCAGGGCACAATGTCGGGCTCAAGCACGGCAAACATGACGAACACTCCCAGGACCAGGACCTTGTCGGCCAACGGATCGAGAAACTGGCCAAAGCGCGACCGCACGTTCCAGGCCCGGGCAAGCTGGCCATCCAGGTAGTCTGAGACCGTAGCTACAATGAAAAGCAGCAGCGCCGACATCTGCCCCCACCATGTAGGAATGGTGAGCAGAAACAGAACCACCGGCGTGAGCACGATGCGTCCAACGGTAAGTGCGTTAGGCAAGTAGCGCATAGTAGCAAGGGGATTGCGTGTGCCCATGTAGTATTAGCAAACCGGCAGGGCAGTTTCCTGCAAAGGCGCGTATACGACATGGAAATGCTGCATAGATGTCGAACAGACTCCGGAACAGACGATGGAACAGACTATGGCCGCCGTGCAGACATGCTGGCTATGCCGTATCAGCCGCTCTGACACGGCGCGCCGCACTGGCATACGCCGGTATGGCACGATGCCGGACTTTACCCGGCCCTAAACATGCCATGCTGTCAATGTGACACGCGTTTCGCACGCAAATCGGATGCGGCATTGTGTTTGAGTATAACACCAAATGCCTATCGCGCGATGCGATAGCACCCACGTTCACGTGTTTCTACGGACTGATACGTACCTTATATCAATGGGTAAGATTATAGGCATAGACTTAGGAACAACCAACTCGGTTGTGGCCGTCATGGAGGGCGATGAGCCGGCGGTGATCGAAAATGCAGAAGGCGCGCGTACCACTCCCTCGGTTGTCGCGTACAAGAAAGACGGCGAGCGACTGGTTGGCGCCCCTGCGAAGCGGCAAGCCATTACGAATCCAGAAAACACCGTTTCCTCGATCAAGCGGTTCATGGGCCGCAAGTATGGCGAGGTCCAAGACGCCATTGAGGATGTGCCGTACAAGGTCATCAAAGGCGATAACAACACCGCCCGCGTGCAACTGGGCGACCGTGAATACACGCCGCAGGAAATTTCGGCGATGACGCTGCAGAAGTTGAAGCAGACAGCCGAAGAGTATCTGGGCGAAGAGGTGACCGAAGCGGTCATTACGGTGCCTGCGTACTTCAACGATGCACAACGCACGGCAACGAAAGAAGCCGGCGAAATTGCCGGACTCACGGTGCGCCGCATTATTAACGAGCCCACTGCAGCCTCGCTGGCCTATGGCCTCGACGACGACAAAGATCAGATCGTTGCGGTCTACGACTTGGGCGGCGGTACTTTCGACGTGTCGATCCTTGAACTTGGAGATGGCGTGTTTGAAGTAAAAGCCACCCGTGGCGACACCCAGCTGGGCGGCGATGACTTCGACCGCGAGCTCATCAACCACATTGCTGATGCGTTCCAGAAAGAGCAAGGCGTAGACCTCCGCCAAGATGCCATGGCGCTGCAGCGTCTGAAAGAGGCTGCCGAAAAAGCTAAGATTGAGCTGTCCAGCTCCACCAGTACTACGGTGAACCTGCCGTTCATTACGGCCACCGATGAGGGACCGAAGCACCTGAACCTCGACATCAACCGGGCCACCTTCGAGAACCTCATCAAGGACCATGTGAACCGCACCATCCCCGAGATGGAGCAGGCGATGAGTGACGCCGGATATAACAAGAGCCAAATCGACGAGGTGCTGCTCGTTGGCGGCTCCACACGGGTCCCCCTCGTGCAGAAGACCGTGGAAGACTTCTTTGGGCGTGCTCCGAACAAGTCGGTCAACCCCGACGAGGTAGTTGCCCTTGGCGCGGCTATTCAAGGTGGTGTGCTTTCGGGCGATGTGGACGATGTGCTACTGCTCGACGTAACGCCGCTTGGGCTGGGCATCGAAACACTGGGCGGTGTCATGACGGAGCTCATTCCGTCGAACACCACCATTCCCACAAAGAAGAGCGAAGTGTTTTCTACTGCTGCCGACAACCAAGAGTCGGTTGAGGTACACGTGCTGCAAGGCGACCGCGAGATGGCCAAAGACAACCGCACCATTGGCCGCTTCCACCTCGATGGCATTCCGCCTGCCCCGCGTGGCACGCCGCAAATCGAAGTTACGTTCGACATTGATGCCAATGGCATCTTGAACGTATCGGCCCAGGACAAGGCCACCGGCAAAGAGCACTCCATTCGTATCGAAGCCTCTAGTGGACTGAGCGAGGCCGAGATCGAGAAGATGAAGTCGGATGCAGAGGCGCACGCCGAAGAAGACAAGAAGCGCAAGGAGCGAGCCGAGAAGATCAACGAGGCCAACTCCATGGTGTATACCACACAGCAAAACCTTGAGCAGTATGGCGATAAGATTCCCGAAGAAAAACGGGCGTCTATCGAAAGCTCGCTCGAGAAGCTGGAGCAAGCGCTTAATAATGCCAGTGCCGATCAAGAGATAACGCAGCTGGAGCAGGCGCTTGAGGAGCTCAACCAAAATTGGCAAGCAGCCAGCCAAGAGATCTACGCCTCGCAACAGGCACAAGGCGGCGCGCAAGGCGCTGCACAAGGTGCCCAGCAGCAACCCGATAACGGCGCTGCCGACGAAGGCGAAGTGCGCGATGCTGACTTTGAGGTCGTGGATGAAGGCGATGAAGCGAAGTAAGCACGCTACGCCACGACTTCCGCGTCTATAGACCGCGCTCTCCACGGTCTATGCCCACACCGCCCCGCGAGCCCATCGGCTCGTGGGGCGCGTGTGTTTGATCCCCCTCTACCATACCCTGAACCCCCACCCCTTGTCATCTCTGTTACATTTCAACTTGATATAGTACTACTTGGTTAGTACTACTGTTATAGATAGTATTCAAGAGAACTCAAAACCGCTCCTTCCGATGCGTATGCACGGTATACATAGCGTCTTTGTCGTTCTGATAGCTGGATTGCTATGGGCGGCAGATGGAGGCGCTCAACAGACGAACGCACAAACGGTAGCGCTCTCCTTTGAGGAGGCCGCAGCCCACAACATCGAACGTGAGACGTTGGACGCTGAGCATAGAGATGCGGCACATGCTGACCCGGAGCAAGCCGTATTTCCTGCCCAACAAGATGCAGTAGTCGATGCCTGGCGAACCCTGTTCGGCGCACTGATGAGCCACTTGCAATCAGCAGACGTAGTGTGGAATGCTGACACGCGCGGTTACTTTCGCGTGTATGCGCATCCTGACGGATCGATACGTCACCTGCTGTTCACGCTGCACGAGGGCGATTTAGGAGAAGCCAATGGTTTTCAGGAGGCCATTAATGAGTTTGCATCCGAATACAACTTCGGATTAGAAACCGACGAGCCTTATGCCCAGTGTGGCACCATCGTCTTACCGGCTCCCTAACGCGTATCGTCATTGTTCTTCCCCTGTACAGTACCCCCCGAATTGCTATGCGCAAACGCTCGCTTACTCCGCTCGGCGAAACAGAAATGGAGGTCTTGCACCACGTATGGGACCTTGGCGAGGCCACCGTGGCCGATGTGCGCGCTCGCATCCTGGATGATCGCGAGGTAGCCTACACCACCATCATGACGGTCTTAAAAAACCTGACGGAGAAAGGCTTCCTGCAGTATCACAAAGAGGGCCGTTCGTACGTGTACTCGCCCGCTCGTCCGCCCGATGAGGTACGACACAGTCTGGTTGGCGAACTCGTCCGAAAGGTGTTCAAAGGCTCGCCCATTTCGCTGATGCAGACGCTGGTTGAGCGCGAGAATCTTTCCGATGACGAACTGGACGACCTCCGCGCTCTCATCGACAAGATAGAGGACAACGACAATGCTTGAACTCCTCGACACACTGGGACGCGCAGCGCTTCCGTCAATCTGGATGCCGACGCTGATATGGACCCTCTGTGCAGCCGCCGTATGGGGTGGACTGCGCGTCGCCAGCACACGCCTCTCCGCACTATCCCATTACTGGATGCGCATGGGACTGCTGCTTAGCCTGCCCTTGGGCATTGTGGCCGCCGTGTGGATGCCGCAATTCAGCACCGAAACGTCAGGCGCTCTTGCCTTGTGGGGCGGTGCGCTCTCCGAAATCACCGTGCAGGCTGCGTCAATAGGTGGCACTGCTACGTCGCCATTGTTTGTGGGGATTGGACTGCTAACGCTTGCAGCAGGAGCCGGAGCCGTGTATGCGATGCTTCATCTTCTGCGCGACGGATATGCACTGCACCGTCTCCGCAACACACTCACGCCCTATGCACCAGATGACGTCCAAGTCGTCGTGGATACACTAGCGCAGCGTATCGGAGTGCAGCGACCGGTGCAGGTACATGTATCTGAGTCCGTTGCCACGCCCATGACGTGCGGCGGGCGGCATCCGCTTCTGCTGCTCCCCCCAGATGTAGCCGACGATGAGCAGGCCCTCCGCCTGGCCGTGCTGCACGAGTTGGTGCACATTCAACGGTGGGATTATCTGCTGGCCCTGGGGATTCGAGTCGTTCGGGCGTGTGCCGTGGCCCATCCCTTTGTGCATCACCTACATCACGAAATAGAACAGTACCGCGAGGTGGCGTGCGACGCGACGGTCTGTGCCCAACCGCAGGTGCAGCGATCGGTCTACGCCCGCTTGCTTCTTCGCCTGGCGCAGCGCTCGGCGGCTCCGTCCCCGGTCCTTCGCCTGGCTCAATCATCTTCTACCCTCAAACCCCGACTACACGCTATGTCTGATTTTTCTCGCTCCACACACCCCGCATAAGCTTACTGATGAGTGGTCTCTTGCTGGTTGCCACCCTTGGCCTCATGGCCTGTACCGACACCACATCGGAAGATCCGCCTGCCGCTAACGAAGACGCGCCCATCATGAACGAGGCGGGTGATGCCTATGTGGTGGTTGATACATCACCAAATTTGGAGGGGGGCATGCAGGCGCTCTACGAGAACATCTCGTATCCCGATGTAGCTCAGGAGCACGGCGTGCAGGGCCGCGTTGTCGTGCAGTTCATTGTAGATGCCGATGGCAACGTGCAAGCACCGACCGTCGTGGAGAGCCCGGAGGTGGGCGACAGTGTGCCCGGAGAAGCTGTGAAGGCTCTTGAAACTGAGGGAATTGAAGCAGTTGAGTCAGTATCGTTCACCCCTGGCCAACAGGATGGGGTACCGGTTGACGTGCAAATGTCGCTCCCGGTGATGTTTCAGCTTTCCGAGTAGCGGCTACTGCTGTAGAACATACCATACACGTAGCACCGCCCGGCGGCCTATACCGCTCAGGCGGTGCTTTTGTGTTGTAGCGCAGAGGAGCAAGTCGGTACAGTACCTCAAACATCACTTTAAGTCAGGCGTCTGATTGCGGGATGAGGGGAAGTCCGATGTCGCTATGGTGTTCGCGCTCAATGCGCGTTGCGTAGGTGTGACACTGCACCTCTAAGGTGGGCCACACAGTGGCTTCCAGCAGATGTCCACCCACCGTAGAGCCGTCGGGATAACTCAACGTGGCATGGGCATGCACACGCACCGCATCCTCAAACCATGTGAGATTGCCCGTCAGATGCAGCACCTCGGCCTGCGTATCTACCGGAATCGGATCGTACGTCTGTGTCTCTCGGTTGAAAAATGCCAGTGTAGCCGACGAGAACGCTCCTATTCCCTGAAAGGTAGCGCTTTGCACCGAATGGGTGTCGGCAAAAGCGAGCAGTTCATCGGTGAGATCTGCGTGCTGGTCGAGCACGAGCAGGTGGGTGGCATCGGGGCGAAGCGAAAGCGCACGGTGCGACATACGATTGGGGAAAGCTGTTGACAAATAGCGGAGGAGGTCAACGAAATGAGCAGTGTGCAGTTGCGTCTGCTGGCTTCATGTAGTACGTTGTCAATCCCCGTTCGCAGGCCAGGAGTACAACGAGGGTATGCCAAACACAGTTACGCATTGGGTACGATACACCGCTCTGGTGCTGATTGGGGGCGGATTGCTCTCGCTGATGTGGCCCTTGCCGGGTCCACCCGATACGGTGCCCCATACGCTGCAGATCACCGATCGCACGGGCACGCCCCTACGCACCCTTACGCCCCAGGGGCACCACACACCGGTCCGGCTATCCGACATTGATACGACGGCGGTGCAGGCGCTCATTGCCACGGAGGATAAGCGATTCTATCAACACTGGGGCGTCGATCTGCGAAGTGTGGCGGCGGCGGCGCATGCCAATTGGAAGGCCGGACGCATTGTGCGGGGCGGCTCTACGCTTACGATGCAGGTGGCACGTACGCTACGGAACCGATCGAACCGAGGCTGGCTCGACAAGCTGGCTGAAACGCATCTGGCGTTGCGGCTGGAGTTGCGCTGGTCGAAAGAGCGTATTCTGGAAACGTGGCTCAATCGTGTTTCTTTCGGGAACCGGGCGCACGGCATCGAAGCGGCAGCTCGGATGTACTTTGGCACCTCCGCCCGTGATCTAACGCCGCACCAGAGCACCTACCTCATCGGATTGCCGCAGAGTCCGAGTCGCCACAACCCCTATCGGCACCCCGATCGTGCTAAAGCCCGACAACAGCAGGTGCTTAGCGCTCTGGTTCAGAACAATGTGCTTGCCCCCGCCGATAGCGCTGAATGGGCCGATGTATCGCTCTCGTTATGGCGTCGCAACCGGGTGATGCAGGCGCCCCACTTTACCGAAGCGCTCCGCACCAACCCACAGGCCGATCCCACCGCTCGCGAGTGGCGCACCACCCTCGACGCCGATCTGCAAACTCGTGTAGAGGCTCGCGTGCGCAGTCGGCTGCGTGCACTGCGCGGGCAACACGTCACCAACGCCGCCGTGATTGTGCTTGACAATGCTACGGGCGCCATCCGAGCGTACGTGGGCAGCAAAGACTTTTGGGATACGCACCATGGCGGCCAGAATGATGGCGTACGCATGCAGCGTCAGCCGGGAAGTACGCTTAAACCGTTTGTATACGGACATGCATTGCAGACCGGACAGTACACGCCGGCCTCTATTCTGCCGGATATTCCACTTCACATTCCCGAGGCTGGTGGCGCCTTTAGCCCTCAGAACTACGATAATCGATTTCGTGGACCGGTGTCTGTTCGCGAGGCGTTGGCAGCCAGCTACAATGTCCCCGCGGTGCATGTAACTCGCAAGGTGGGGCCTTCCACTCTCTTGAGTGTGTTGCACAACGCGGGATTTGAAAGCCTCACCCGATCGGCCTCGCATTACGGCGTGGGATTGGCGCTGGGCAATGGAGAGGTGCCGTTGTTACGGTTGGCGGAGGCGTATGCCGGACTTGCGCGCGGAGGATCGCGCATCGAAGCCCAGTCGTTGGCATGGGTTCGTACTGCCTCTGGCGATACGGTTGCCGTGCCTACTGATCCTCCCAACGCCATGGGATTGCAGCCCGCCACCACGGCCCAACTCACCGATATCCTGTCCGATGACGATGCGCGGACACCCACATTTGGGGCAAGCAGCCCTTTGGAATTGCCGTTTCCGATCGCTGTAAAGACGGGCACCTCAAAAGACTATCGCGACAACTGGACGGTAGGCTACACGCCCGAGCACACGGTAGCCGTGTGGGTCGGCAACTTCGACGGGTCGCCTATGCAGCATGTAAGCGGCGTTACGGGGGCCGGCCCTATCTTTCACGATGTAATGCACGAGTTGGGGCCCGGCGGTTCGTTTGATACGGAAACCGGCCTTGTTGGAGCCGCCGTATGTCCGGAAAGCGGACACAAGCCGGGTGCCCATTGTCCGCTTACACGCACCGAGCACTTTCAGCCCGGCACCGTCCCAACCGATACCTGCACCGTGCATCAACGCATTGCCATCGACAGGCGCACAAACGAGCGCGCCACACCACAAACGCCCGAGACGCATGTTGCAGAGCGTGTGTACACCGTGCATCCCGCCAAATACCACGACTGGATGCGCCGGGAAGGTCACCGGTTGCCCCCTGCACGTCCTGAATCGGCATCGGTTGACATCCAAACGGCCCAGCATGCCGAAGCTCCACAGCGTCCAACGATCACCTATCCCACGCCGGGATCGCGCTATGTGATCGATCCGGTGTTGCGTGCCGAGCATCAACGGTTGCACTTTCGTGGGCATGCTCCAGACAACTGGACCGACATGCAGTGGTTTGTCAATGAGACTCCTACGCGTTCTCCATGGGCACTAACGCCTGGGCAGCATACCATCACACTGTCGGCCCGCGCCCCGGATGGAACGCGTCGCGTTAGTCCGCCTGTATCCGTCACTGTCTATGAGGTGGAAGACACGCCCTGACCCCTATTGACGTGTGACACCTGGATGATTGGGTGTTTTCCCCCCATCCTGCCCTTCCTCCCCGGTACGTGTTTAGCGACTTAAGATCGCCGGGGACGCAAGCGGTCTCCGGCGATGGGTTTTACTCACAGCGTACCGTTCCGTAGCCCGGGATCAGGAGCGGAGCGGATATCCCGGGCGGCCATTGAACCACGCTAAGCAGATACCCTCCCCGAGGAGGAAGGAACCAGAGGGCGCTCTCATGAAGGGGATTCAGGGGGAGGGATTTGTGTGCTCACAGATGCCCCAAGCGTTGACCTGTGATACAGCACCAGAGGAGTTACGCCGGCGGGGTTGCCCGTGGGAGTTCGATACGAAATGTTGACCCTTCATCCACCTGAGAATCAACAAGTTGAAGGGAGCCATCGTGGTAGTTTTGCACAACTCGCTGCGCCAGGCTTAGACCCAGTCCCCAGCCGCGTTGCTTGGTGCTAAATCCGGGTCGAAAGATATTCTTTCGAGCGCTGCGCGGAATCCCGACTCCCGTATCCTGCACATCGATGCGAATGGTAGACTCAGCAGCCTCCGCCTCAATACGAATAGTGCCCGCCCCCTCCAGGGCATCAAGCGCGTTCTTGAGCAGATTCTCAATGACCCAGGCAAAGAGCTCCTCGTTGGCCTGTGCGTAAAGCGCCTCGGGCACGTCCACCCTCAGCGTGACCTGCTGACTACGCTGCGGAATGCGTCGCTCAATGTAGGCGACCGTGGCCCGAATCACCTCCGACACGTTGATGGGCTCAAGCTTAGGCATCGACCCAATATCGGAGAAGCGATTGGCCACCCGCTGCAGCCGGTCGATGTCGTTTTCGATTTCATCGAGCGCTTCTTCGCGATGCTCGTCTGATACATCGGTACGTAGGAGTTGCGTCCATCCCATTAAGCTAGAGATCGGCGTGCCCAACTGGTGAGCCGCTTCGCGAGCCATGCCCACCCATAGGCTGCTCTGCTCGCTACGGCGTACATAGGAGAACCCGACATATCCCACCAGAATGAAGAGCGCTACAAACCCCAGTTGCACGTATGGAAAGATGCGAAGCTCGCGCACCAGCGCCGATTCGTTGTAAAACACGTACTGGGTAAGCTCCAACGTGTCGCTCGTTTCGGGATCGGCGTATTCGGCGGTGACTGGAATAGGCGGAAATGCCTGCTTCATCGCTTCCAGTCGATCATTTAACGTCGCCCGCGCCTGCACCGAATCTTCCGGGCTAAGATTCGACAGATTATCTGGAATGGCTACGTTGCGCCAAAACAGCGGCTCTGTTTGGGTTGAGTCGGTGATGATGGCCGGAATCGCAAATGGGTTCGGCTCCAGGATTTCGTTCAGAATGAAATCCACCTCTCCTGTAGGAGGCATCGAGCGGGCCCAAGAGAGCGCCTGACGCAGTTCAGCTGAATCGGTATCGGGCACCGTGTCGAGCGTGATTTCTTCATCGACCAGCTGCTCAAGAATGGGCCACTCGGTTTGGTATGGATTCGTAGTGCGGTCTTGCGCCTGGGCAACTTGGGCTTGCGCGTCGGCCCAGAGTTGGATCATTGACTGCTCGCGTTCACGCAGACGATCTACCAGTTGATTGGTGTACCAAAGCGACGCAATAGCGATAACCACCGCGAACACAATAAGTCCGAGCTTAATCCGGACAGACCATCGATAGGTTTGGGCCATGCATATCCACCATAGGTCAACAGATCGGTTTGTGCAGTCGTATACGCGTCGATGGGATTAGGCTTCCATCGCAGCTGTTTCAACAGCTTGCAGCATGCCCTGGGGCGTGGGCGTGTCTGCAACGGCGTCTACCGAGAGGCCTTGGTCGTGCAGAGCCTGGGCTGTTGTGGGGCCAATGGCAGCGCATTGGTAGCGCGACAGGTCGTATCCCGAGGCCTGAACGGCTTTGAGTCCCGACGGACTGAAAAATGCCAGACAGGCAGGCGGATCGGGCAGATCGATCTGGGTGCGCGTGTGGGTTCGATACACTACCACTTCGTCGTAAGGCTGTTGGCAGCGAACAAGCGCACGGGGAAGCGTGTCGCGGCGCCGGTTGCCAGACAGGAAAAGCAGCTTTCCGGGGGCGTCGCCCTTGATCTTTTCGGATAGGGCTTCGGCGTTACCGGTATCGGCTCCTACTGCAGTGCCTCCGATGTCGTGTACCACCGCCGCTGTGCGCGGCCCCACCACGTACGTCGGTTTTGCAATCCAGGTTGTTGGGGAGAGATGAGGGGCGTCCTTAAGCGCATCGTGAAGTGCTTTGACGGCACGTGGACTGGTAATTAGGAGCCCGGCATAGTCGTCGGGACGGGCGAGCAGGGTGTGCAACGGCGGGGGCGATAAAAATTCGAAGCGAAGCACCGGTTTGCAGATTGCCGTGTACCCATGCTCGGTGGCAGCACGCACATACGGATCGGGGCCGACTTCTGTGCGAGGGTGGCGTAAGAAGACAAGCGGCCAGTCATCCATACCTAAAAACGAGGCTATGTAGAGACAGGACGGATGTCGGCAAGCACTTCGGCACCGCCTGCAGCGAGCAGTTCGGCGGCAAGAGCGGTTCCTGTAGCCGCTGCTTCATCAAAGGATGCAGTTTTTTGCGCACGAAGTGTTGTGCTGCCATCAAGAGCAGCTACACATCCATCAATTACCACTGTGTTATCGTCTTGCAGGCGCGCCCAGGCACCGGTGGGCACCTGGCAGCCTCCTCCAATACGTTTCATGAAGCTGCGCTCTGCTTGTACAGCTGTGGCTGTGGACAGGTCGTGCACTGTGCCTTGCAGGAGCGTACGCAGGGCGGTGTCCTCGGTGCGGCTGGTAATGCCCAGCGCGCCCTGTGCTACGGCGGGCACCATAATGTCGGCTGGAATGACCGTGCGAATGGCCTCTCCACGATCGAGGCGCCGTAGGCCGGCAACGGCGAGGACCATGCCGTGCCAGTTGCTCTCGGCTAGCGTATCGAGACGCGAGTCAACGTTGCCCCGCACTGGCACAACATTCAGATCTCGTCGCCACGCCAATAGTTGGGCGCGGCGGCGGAGCGACGCTGTTGCCACGGTGGCTCCTTCTGGCAAATCTTGTAGGACGCCGTCAAAGTCGGGGTGCGCAATAAACGCGTCAAACGGCGAAGCGCGCTCGCCAATTGCAGCCAGCGTAATGCCATCGGGCACGCGCGACGGGATGTCTTTCAGCGAATGTACGGCACAGTCGATGCGTCCATCGAGCAGTGCACGGTCGAGCTCCTTTGTGAAGACCGATTCGTCACCGATTTCTGAGATCGGAACGCCCTGTACACGATCGCCTCGTGTTGTGATGTGTTGCAACGTGCTTTCGTGGCCATGACGAGCCAGGTGGCGTTGGATGCGGCGGGCTTGCCACAGCGCCAAGTCACTGCTGCGCGTCCCAATAACGAAGGGCGACGAGGGGGTGGACATACAGACAGGTTATCCGTGTGGAGAGCGAAGAATCGCGCGGATCGAATCGGCAGGGGTTGAGGCGGCCTCGTATGGACACCGCTCATCGGTTTGCGACCCGGGCACGTCGGAGAGCTGGGGACGGTCGTCATCATCGCGATCGGGAAGGCGGTCGGTCGCTTCCTCATCGCGAGTGAACAGCGCGTGCAGCAGCTTAATGCCATGCACAAAGTCGATGCTATCCGGATCCACATTTTTGAGTCGTACGATGGGCACCGCCAGCAGTTTTTGCATGATGGACTGGGTAAGGCGATCAACCTCTTCACGGTCCATACCGTCTACGCGGTGGGCATGGCGCTCGACCTCTTGCTTCCGGATGCCTTCAAAGGTATGCCGAATGGCTTGAATGGCTGGCTGAAGCGCCTGCTGATGAAACACCCAGGTTACGAAGTCGCTGAGCAGTTCATTGCAAATGGCTTTCGCTTTTGGAATTTCGGCGCGACGCTGTGAGTGAACATCCGTCGTCCAATCCTCAAGTGCGTCCATATCACGCACCACGTAGTCATCGTTCGCGTTTAACGACGGGTCTACGTTGCGTGGCACCGCCACATCAACTACAAAGGCGGGCAGCGGCTTATACGTACGCTCTGGGGCATCCTCGGCGTTGAGCACGTGCACCGGGGCGCCCGTTGCGACGAGAATGACATCGGCATCGGCAAGGGCGGCGTAGCGGTTTTCCCAGCGTACGATGTTGATGTTATGCGTATCAGCAAGTGCTTGTGCGGTATCGTGGGTGCGATTGGTAAGCGTGACCGAAGCCGGCTGGTAGTTATTCAGCGCGTGCAGGGCCAACTCTCCCATCTTGCCTGCTCCCAGCACAAGCACATCTTGCGCTTCCAGGTTGTTAAAGCCGTAGTTTGCAAAGAAGTCATCCGCCATAGCCAGGGCAGCGGTGGATACCGAGGCGGTGCCATTCGACACGTTGGTTTCATGCACCACGCGCTTTGCTGCCCTAAAGGCCGTATGCATCAGGCGATGCATGAGCGAGTGGACCTGGTTGCCATCAATGGCTCGCTGATAGGCGTCTTTGACTTGCGATAGGATTTGTGCATCACCTACAACAACGGAGTGCAGGCCACTGGTCACATGCAACACATGTCGTACAGCGGCTTCGTCGCGCAAGGAGAACGTGTGATCGGAGGGCCACGGTGTTTCGGCTTCTGCAGCAAGCGCCTCCTGAATGCGCGTCCGGTCGGCGGAGCGGCCATACAGGTAGACCTCGGTCCGATTGCATGTAGACAGCAGCACCATCTCCGCATCGTCGCTCAGCGACACACGGTCGTAGATGCGTGCCTGCGCATCGGGTGAGAAGCTAAAGGCCTCGGTTTGTTCGACCGATGAAGATACGTAGTTAATACCAAACGCGTAAAACGTCATGCAGGGGGTGGAAGGATGGACTACAGAACATGACATAGAATACAACCGTCTTGGAAAAACCCGGGTTCAATGTAGGGGTGAATTACAAATGAACGGGGGATGGTATAGTCAGGGAGATTCTATGTGGTGCGGGCAAATCGCAATTGCAGGATGAAGAAAAAGGAAGGGGCGTATGCGTCATTGGCGCATGCCCCTTCGCCAGTGGATGATACCTGTTGAGGCTATTTTCTCGCATATTGGTGTGCCATTGGAGCCGGCTATCTATTGTTGCATGCCGCACCTTGGAATGCATGAAGAAAGCGCTGTGCTACGGGTGAATGACGTACCCTTTCCGACATTGTCTGAAAGGGGCGGTGTAAGCCAAAAGAGGTAGCGTGGTTTATCAAGACATATGGTCTTGGTTCTACTGTTGTCTAACTTATTCCAGGTGCGTGCTATGAATCGTTTTCTTATTAGTGTTGGAACATTCCTCAGTTTATTTACGATAGCATCGCTTGTAGGGATGTTTGCAGACCTGGAGCGCATAGAGTTTTGGGCTTTAGGACTGGGGATAGGCATTGCTTTGCTTATAGTGTGGGCTCCTTTGTATTTAGTGGTGCGCACGCGCACTGAGCGGGCACAGGCCGCAGCAGCGGAGCCTGTAGCAGCCCAAAAGCATCTACGCCCCACCATTGCCTTGTCCTCAATCACATGGGGCGTAGTTGTTGTATTTGTTGGAGCATTGGCTACTTTGCTTGTCAGCTTGGCGCAGGTCATCGTATTTACTGCGGGGCCAGGATCGGGGTGGGGGCAAATTGGCGTCGGTGCATTTCTGGTGCTGGTTGTGTGTGGACCCATTCTTGTACTTGCACACAAACTTACCAAGCCCACCCCAGCGGCAGCCCCTCCATTTGTAGCTGAGGAAGATCTTCCAATGGGGGCACCTGCTCGGGCCTTCACAAGTGATCCATCATCCGACGAACACGAAGCTGCCAACGAATGGCCATACGCTTCAGTAGCGGCTGAAGACGGAGTCATGCAAGACGAAGAGCGGCCATACACCGGTTAAGCAGCGTCTAATCAGAGCAGTAGTGCCGTGTCACACCTGAATGTTATGGTCCAACATTGTCATCGCGAGGAGGGAGCCCTGCGACTGACGCGGCGCTGTGAGCGCTAGCGAACGAGTACTCCTGGGGTGCGATCTCATGCCGTTGATTGGGCGGCTGCATCTAGTCTGGAAGCAATGAGATTGCTTCGCTCCGCTCGCAATGACAAGGTTGTGAGTTGTTCGCGGTACGTTAGGGTGCACATGCGTTACCCGAAGATGGACCTGTGACAGAGCATTAGTGGTGTGTCACATCTGAATGTTATGGTATGGAGTGGACTCGCGTTGAAGCATTTCAAACCAAATGTTCTGTCATGTTGAGCAAGCGAAGGGCCCCCAGGGCCCGAAGCGCGTCGAAACATCTCCTCGGCGCTCAGCAGCTACTGGCAAATCAACGGCCCTGCCCAGTTCGTGGGAGATCTTTATTCGCTACGCTCATCAGTCGCTACGCTCGTGTCAGACTCCGCGTCTCCTAGGCGGAGCCGCTACGCTCAAGATGACATCATTAAGACGGGGGTGTTGCAACCCGAAGATGGACCTGTGACGCAGCAGTAGTTACCGTGGGGCATGCTACGCGCTCTTCGTTTGTCCAGCTCGCAGGGTGAGTACAGGGCACGGGGCGCGGCGTAGCAATCGGCGGGTGGTGCTTCCTAGAAGCATCCGCTTCAGGGCGGAGTGGCCGCGGGTAGCAAT
This sequence comes from Natronotalea proteinilytica, assembly GCF_055379935.1. Taxonomy (NCBI): domain Bacteria; kingdom Pseudomonadati; phylum Rhodothermota; class Rhodothermia; order Rhodothermales; family Salisaetaceae; genus Natronotalea; species Natronotalea proteinilytica. The sequence goes on from NZ_AP043947.1 coordinate 2,196,186, forward strand.
GACTGCAAGGTCAATGCTACTGCGTTCAATAAGGTCAATAAGGATAGGAGCAGGTTCGCCTTCTTTGATATGAATGCGGTGCTCCACAGCCGGGCCATTAGTGCGGTCAATGAGTTGCTGCAGCGCTTTCCGGCTGTTTTCGACCATCGCTGGGGGCATCTCCAACGTTTGCAAACCAGGAAGCCCGGTATCGCTGAAGACAGGGATGGTACGCTCCTCGGCAACGAACAACAGGTGCAAGGTAGCATCAAACTGGCCAGCCACCGATCGGGCATACCCATAGGCCTCATACGAGTGTGGCGAAAAGTCAATGGGGGCCACTACATCAGAGAGCGTTTCTGCGTTACCCGGGGTCGCCCACGGAGCCGACTGCCCTACCAGAAGTACCGGACAGGGCGCTTTTTCGGTCACCCGGCTGGCTACATGCCCCAGGCCAAACTGGTCGCGCTTGGTATGCCCACGCGTCCCCATCACCACCAAGTCAATGTCACGCTCACTAGCGTATTCGACAATGGTAGCAGATACGTCGAAGCTCAACTGCATCGACACATGCGTTTTCACCTCGACGGCGGTGTCGTCGGGGACAAGGTTGGTTAACATCTGCTGTGCTTCCTGCCGAATGGCATTGCGAAGGGCTTCAGCACGTCGTTCCGCATCTTCAAAGCCATACCAGCTCGAATCGAGCTTATCAACCGCGTGCATGATGTGCAATGTGGCATCAAAGCGCTTGGCAAACAAGAGCGCTTTGCAAAGGCCGGCCTTCGAGGCGTCCGAAAAGTCCGTGGCTAGCAGAATGGTGTTGATATCCATCGTCTTGGCATCCATCATTAGATAGCGGCAATTGTTAGGTAAAGAAAACGAAAAAGACGGCGATTGCTTATTCGAGGTTAGGGATCAATTTACGCGGGCAGCAACGAACGGCTTTCGTGCTGCAACGTAAGGACCGGACAGGGTGCATGGCGCACAATTCGCTCGGCTACGCTCCCCATAAGCAGGCGGTTAAGGCCTTGACGCCCATGGGTACCCATTACTACAAGATCAATATCTTCTTCTTTGACCGTGTCGAGCAGTTCTTCGGGCGGGTACCCGACGCGCACCTGAGCTTGTGCATGTTCGATGCCAACATGCTTGCTAAGCAGGTCGGCCAGTGCTTGCTCAACATCCGGACGCACCGCATCGGCATCTACCTGCTTGGGTTCAATGCCATATGCCATCGGAAGGATGACTTCTTCAATCGCATGAACGACCAAAATCTCGGCGCCGTACGTCATCGCCAGTTCGTAGGCGTGTTGCAACGCACGCTCTGAAGCATCTGAAAAGTCAATAGGCACCAGAATGCGCCTCATAAGTTGCGAGGGGGCATGCGTAGCCTCTTTGCGGACCGTAAAAACGGGACACGGTGCACGGCGCACAACTTCTTCGGTTACGCTTCCAAGAAGCATTCGATCTACACCCCGGCGCCCGTGCGTGCCCATTACAATTAGGTCTGATGACTCCTCCTTTGCATAGGCCAGAATTTGCTTTCCAGGAACGGCGCCTTCGCGCTGCGTTTGATGAATCGATAGGTCGTCGACGGAAAACTGGGTGATTTGAGACGCATCCGCCCACGTTTGGAGGGTTGCCGTAGGGATGGGGAATGTGGCACGCACATCCTCAAAATTGTAAAGATGGCGCCCTGCTACATTGAAGATGTGGAGGTCAGCATTGTGCCAGTGTGCCAATGAGGCGGCATAAGGAAATGCGCGCTGGGCGCCGTCTGAAAGATCCGTCGGGTACAGAACACGGTCGATAGCAAGCATAGTGAAGGTCGGGTTCAGATGGAAAAGCCACGGAAAAGCCCCGCTTTACGGGAAAAACCTGCTGGACATACAGTAACGCCATCGGAGTCCGTATTAAGCGTCCGTACTATCCCACGCTCTATACCGGGAAAACAGAACGAAGCCTTGTGGGAGATTCCCCCACAGGGCTACAGTGCACTATACATCGGAGGGCTGATCATCCTGCGGAAGGGCGCGCACGCTAAGCACGGGGCAGGGCGCCTGCCGAACGACCTTTTCGGCCACACTGCCCATCAAAAAGCGGGAAAGTCCGGTACGACCAGCGGTGCCAATGGCAATGAGATCAATATCGGTGGTTTCAGCAACCGTCAGAATTTCCGACGCCGGATGGCCTGACCGAATGCGCGAGCTGGCGTCAAGGCCTTGATCTTTGAGATAGTTTACTTCCTGACTGAGGCGGTCGGACACACGCGACCGCACCAGGCTGGTATCGGTGACTTGCGGCTCAATTCCGTAGGCGGAAGGCAGCGCAACCGATTCCAGTACATGCATCAGGGTGATCTGTGCCTGATACTCACGTGTTAGCGTAGTGGCCGCCTGAACAACACGATGGGTGTGCCGCGAAAAGTCGATGGGCACAAGCACGTGGTTAATGGAAGCGCCCGGCTCGGTTTGCACCTGATGGCGAATGGTGAACACTGGACACGGGGCATGCCGAACGACATGCTCGGCTACACTTCCCATAAGCGTATGCTGAATGCCCTGGCGGCCATGGGTCCCCATAACCACAAGGTCGATGCCGTGCTTTTTGGCATACGTCACGAGGCCTTCCCCAACCGAGGTGGCGGTAATGGCGTGTTCAATAATGTTCAGGGTATCTGGAGGCGACCCGTTCCAAGGAGTCTCCAAATCAGCCATAACATTAGCCGCCCGGATGTCAATGGCTTCCGAAAAGTCGTTCGGGGCATCGTGTACATGCACCACATGTAGGGGAACGCGAAAGCGCGTTGCCAGAAAGCGCGCATGGCGCAGGGCCTGGCGTGCTAACGGTGAACCATCCGTTGGTAGGAGGATGCGGGAAATCGTCATACACACATGGGGCCAATCTAGCAGGAAAAAAATTTAACGAAAGCAGCTACGAAGCCCCGCGGAAACAGCTACGGTTTATACAGATTGGGAAGGACCTCGCACACATGCCGACAACACTCGCTTCGCAGATCCTCACGCCTGCTGGAACGCTCCAGCATCCCTAATCCACCACCGGGTTTCTTTACCTCGGGGGGTACGTTGGACGCAGAGCGTCCATTCGTCCGTCGCGACGCAGAGGGGCGAAGGTCATGCCGGTTGTACATCGCGACGAGGACGCAATCGGGAGTTCGCTCCGGTTGCGTTGTGTATACACCATAGGCGGAAACAGGGGGACTTTTTTCGTTTCGAGGAGCGACCGAAAGGAGCGGGCTCTCCTCGCTCTAAAAATCACGAGCGCTGCTTTTTATCAATCTGTTTAAGCAGTGGCTTCGTCAGTCGCCTCCGAGGTTCCCAAAAGGCTGCGCCCATGCACTTTTACTGTCAGGACAGGACACGACACATGACGAACCACTTTCTCAGTTACGCTTCCAAGGCGAAACTCACGCCCTCCGGTGCGCCCGTGTGTCGCCATTGTAAGCAAATCGACGCCTTCTTCTTCAGCTACGCGAGGAATGATACGAGATGCACGAGCGGCTACGTCTACCCGCGTGCGTACGTCTACTGTGTTGTAAGGCGGCGCGTGCAACGATTTTTCGACAAACGCATCCAGTTCCTTCTGGACTTTCTTTTCGATATTCGGGTCGGCATCTTTGACGGATGAAACACCGCCCACATAAAAAGCAGGATGCAGCGTGTCTTCGATGACATGATGCACGAACAGGTCGGCTCCAAGCATATCGGCAGCCGCGGCGCCATGCTGCAGGGCCTCGCGCGAGTGATCAGACAGGTCTACGGGCACGCCGATGGTTTTGACGGGATCCGGGGCCTCGGTAAGGTCAGTGTCGGTGCCGCGTACAGTCAGTACCGGGCTATCGGCATAGCGCACGACCTCAGCCGCTACGCTTCCCATCAAGATGCGACGCATGCCCCGGCGTCCGTGTGTCCCCATAATGATGAGATCGATGTCGTTCTCATCGGCATAATCCAAAATGGCCGGAGCGGGAGCCACATCGCGTACTACGGCTTCAACCAACTCAACATCGGTGGCGACCGCCTCTCCGTCTACCTGTCCCAGGCGTTTGCGCAACCGCTTCATGTTTTCACGCTCGCGGTCAATGATCGACTCGTCTCGCTTTTGGTGGAGCACCTTGGCATGAATTACGTGCAGTTCAGCGCCCGTCCGTTCGGCCCAGTCGATAGCGTATTGTACAGCCCGGTTCGATGTCGAGGAAAAGTCGCGCGGAACCAGAATACGATCTATGTGCAGCATAGCGTCGGCAAAAGTTGATGCGTACGATCAGTGTTCGGAGTCTGCGGCAGTGCTTAAGGGCCTGTTCAGGGTTCGGTCAGAGCCATTCGGAGCCTCAAACCGAGATCGAAACAAGCTTGGAGAGATGCGCAGCGGAGTGTTCACAGAATAGGTGGCAGCCGTCTTGAATGCAACCGCTTTTCTCGGATCGATCCCCTGTTGATGCGTGGGGCATACCCCGTCATCTGTAGCATCTGCTTGCAGTGTAAAGGCCATGAGCTACTCGACCTGGCGTTGCACATGAAGATGGGCCAATGCAGCTTGGCCACGCAACACAGGTCCTTGCTCTACATAGCGATCCATCGGTATGCAGCAGTGGATCGTATCGCTGGCGAATGCAGCCTGTAGGGTTGGGATCGACACGTACCGATCGGATTTTGATGGACCGATACGATCGTACTTCGGCTGGGCATGGTCCGTGCGAAACCACAGCCCAATGATATGCCCACCGGGCCGCACCGCATCGCGCAGGGTGGTGTACAGTCTGCTCCGCTCGTGGGGCAGCAGTTGCACAAACGCCACCACCGCAGCATCATACGTGCGTTGTGGCGACCAGGTACGCGCATCGGCATGGAGCGCGGCAAACGACACGTCGTGTTGCGTCGCGTACGCCGCGGCGGTATCCAGCGCCGAAGCGGCAAAATCGAGCACGGTCAAGTCAAACCCATGGGCGCGCGCCAGTGGCAGCGTGTTGCGGCCATCGCCGCCGCCCACATCCACCACATGCGCGGTAGCAGGAAGCGACGAAAGCACATCGGCAATGAACGGGTCGGGGACCGCTCCAAAAAGACGATCATGGGCCTCAAAGCGCTCGTTCCAGAAGTCGGGCTGACTGCTGGCTCGTGCTTCGGGAGCCGGCGCATCAGAATCAGGCATGGATTGAGGCCGTGTCAGCGAGCGATTCAGCGCGTTCGATAAGCGTTTCTATTTCACCAAGTCCATTTTGCCAAAACGTCGGATCGGTAAGGTCAACGCCTAAGCGTTCTAACAGGCGGTGGGGCCAGTCAGAGCCGCCCGCTTCAAGCACCGAAAGGTAGGCGTCGGCGAAGCCATCGGGAGCTTCCTGATAGCGGGCGTAGAGCGCCAGTACCAGCAGTTCGCCAAAGGCGTATGCGTACACGTATCCGGGGGTGTGCAGGAAGTGCGGGATGTAGCTCCACCAGCGGCGGTAGTGCTCGCCCAGCGTCACCTCGCCATCGAACATAGCGCGTTGGGTGTCCATCCAGTGAGTTGCAAACGTATCGGCATTCAGTTCACCTTCGGTACGCCGGTGCGTGTGGATTCGGTCTTCGAAGCGGTTCATGGCGATTTGCCGGAAGACCGTGGCCATGGTGTCATCGATTTTGCCGATGAGCAGCGCCAGTTCGTCGGCAGGGTTGTCTTGCGTGGCCATGAGCTTTTGGAAGACGAGCATCTCCCCAAAGACCGATGCCGTTTCAGCCGTCGTCAGGGGCGTGCTTTGTTGTAACGGCCCTTGTTTGCGCGCCAGGTACTGGTGTACGCCATGCCCCAGTTCATGCGCCAGAGTTTGCACGTCGCGAGCGCGCTCGGTGTAGTTGAGCAGCACGTACGGGTGGACGCTCGGGACGGTGCTGTGGCTAAAGGCGCCGCTGCGCTTGCCCTCGCTAAGCGCTGCATCAATCCAGTTCCGCTCGAAGAACTGCTGGGCGGTGCGGGCCATACGCGGATGGAAGGATTCATACGCATCCAGAACCAGCGTTTGAGCTTCTTCCCACGGATACGTCGTTTCGACATCTCGGATGGGCGCGTAGCGGTCGTAGTCGTACAACGTATCGAAGCCAAGCAGTTCACGCTTCAGGCGGTAGAAGCGCCCCGCGAGGTCATAGCGTCCGGTGACTGCTTCGATGAGCGCCTCCACCATTTCACGCTCTACCTGATTGGACTCGTTGCGAGCGTCGAGCCAGTGATCGTAATTGCGGAGACGATCGGTAGAAGCTTTGTCGGCCAGCAGCGTGTTGAACACAAATGTAAGGGGGCGCTGCAAATCGGCCAAGCCGTCGGTAAACGATAGAGCAGCTTCGCGGCGCGTATCGCGATCGGGCTCGTAGAGCTTGGATAGAATTTCCTGTTGCGATAGCGTCTCGCCGTTGAGTGTGTATTGCTTTTCGCCAAGGGTTTCGTCGAAGAAACGGGTCCACGCTCCGCTGCCGGTAACGCGTTTCTCGGAGAGCACCTGTTCTTCCGGCTCGCTTAGCACGTGCTCGGCGCGGGCATGCTCTACAGTTAGGTAGTGACGGTAATCAGCTAGTGCCTCGTGATTGATGAGGGCGCTGGCGCGGTCGTCGTCAAGTTGGGCCCATTCCACTTCAAGAAACAGCAGTTTTTGCTCGATGTGCGAATACTGTTCGCGCACATGCTGCAGCAGGGCCCCGCGCTGATCATCGGTGGTTTGGGTGGCCCAATGCAGAAAAGCGTACGCATGGGCGCGCCCGGCCCGATCGAGCAACGTTTCGTAGGCGGCAAGCGCCTCAGCAAGCGTTTCGGCATCATACGAGGAGATGGCGCCACGGTGGGTATGGGCAAACGCCTGGGCATCCTCCTGTAACGCCTGCAAATCGCTACGTAACGCATCCGGAGACGCATATAGATCGCTGAGGTCCCAGTTAACCTCCGATGCAGAGTTTTTGCGCTCAGTCATGATTTTTCAGAACGTGAGTAAATATGATGCGTAGAGTGCTACAATACGGCCCCGCCACAAAACATGTGCTCCCCACCTGTAACCGCATATGTACACCGTGCCTTCGGAGTACTGAACGCCGTATTGTGCGGTTTGTTGATTGATCTTTATTGATGACCTGTATCATATGATTACTGATCTGGAAAGTATAGCAGATTGGGCTACGGCTCAGTCTGCGTCGAAGCAGCATCCTATTTTTGTGTACAAACACAGTGCGGCCTGTCCGACGAGTGCGTGGGCACAACGAAACGTGTTGAATTCGGAGTGTAATGGCGTTCCTGTGTACCGGGTGACGGTGCAAAAGGCGCGTGATGTGTCAAATCAGATTGCTACCGATTTGAACGTACGCCACGAAACCCCGCAGATTATTGTCGTTTATGACGGTGCGGCGGTTGGACATTGCAATCATGGCCGCGTAACCCCCGAAGAAATCGAAACCCTCACCAAAGATCTTCACTCCCCATCATGAATATCAGTCGTGTTGCACGTATTGCACTTAGCGTGCTTCTTGTTGTGGGATTGGCGGCCCTTGTTGGCTGTAGCTCAAACGATGAGCAGCCCGACCCGTCTGAAGCTCCGCGCGTCATGGGGCCTGAAGAGGGCGATACCGGGTATCCATCGGTGCAGCAGGCGGTGCTTGATGAGCCGTTTCCTGCGCCTAACATAACGCTCGAATCCATGGACGGTGAGCAGCTTACGCTCAACGAGGTCGACGGCGCTGTGGTGGTCAATTTCTGGGCAACGTGGTGCCCGCCCTGCCGTCACGAGATCCCTGATCTGATTGATGTGCAAAATGAATACGGCGACCGCGGACTGGTTGTCGTTGGCATTTCGCGCGACGATGAAGGGGAGGAGGTCGTTCGGCCCTATGCCGAGGACAAAGCAATCAACTATCCACTTGTGATCTCACAAGATGATGAACTGGAAGCTGAACTGGGTACGGTGTACGCCCTTCCCACTACGCTGCTTATAGATCCCGACGGCATGGTTACCCACCGCATGATGGGGCTGTTCGATGTGGATTCGCTGCGCGAGCAACTTGATGAGTGGCTTGACGACGAGGCCGTTGCGGATCGGTCGTGAGGGTGAAGGGAGGAATCTACATGTTGAGGGGTGAAAGTGAGAATGGGTAATGCGTTATTCTCCTTCAGGCATATAGTACTGTGTCACACCTGATTGTTAGGGTACGGAGACCGCCTGAAACGCTGTATCCCAGCCCCCTCCCTAAAAACCTGTCATGGTGAGCGCCCTGACCGCAGGGAAGAAGTGCTTTTAGAGTGCACGCGACGGGCCCAGCCCGGAGCACGTCGAACCATCTCCTCGACGTTCAGCAGGCTCTGATCGATCGAGCGGCCCTGCTCATTTCGGGGGAGATCTTTACTCACTGCGTTCGTCAGTCGCTACGCTCGTGTCAGGACTCCGCACCTGCTAGACGCAGTTGCTCCGCTCAAGATGACAACATCAAACGGGGGTTTTGCAACCCGAAGATTGACCTGTGACACAGCAGTAGTAGTACACGGTGTAGTTTTCTTCGCTGTATAGAAACAGGTCACTGGAATTGCTGGCTACTTGCTTTCCCTTGGCAGGCAAGGCGATCGCGTTCAAAATTTCGTTAGTGGTCCAGTCATAGATGTAAAGATTGTCCAGCGAGTACGAGCCGTTGCGTCCGCCTTCCCCTTCCAAAAGTTTCGCCAGTTGAGCAGACTGATTGGGAACGACTGCAGTATTATGTAGCAGCAGATCTACTTCCCCGGGAGGGACAACTGCCTGCATTCCGCTCTGGCTCTGCGCACTGGATGCGTTCGAGCGCACATCGGTCACATCTTCGTAGGTAATCGTCTGGTTGTGCTCATTGGATTTGAGGTTGTATACCACGTGCATGGGCATATACTGCGCGCTGAAAACCGCATGTTCATCAGACACTGTGATGTACCCCGCTTGCAGAAACGGATTGGGCCCGAAGACGTCATCCATATCCAGATCGTCTCCACCCAGAGTAGTTGCGCTGCCTCCATCGGTTGACAATCGTGCCATGAGCTTATCGGGCGCATTGAGCGTCAGAGCCACTAAATCCTCTCCTGTTGGTTTTATTCGTGCAGGGATCTCTGCAAGCTGCAGCATATCAACATCCTCAGTGTCTGTTGCACTCAGGCGGAGCACACGCGGGTCATTTTGACGTGTGAGGAAAATGTTGTTATTCTCATTGATAGCCAGACTGAAAAGTCGTTCTACTTCCCCAGGCCCCTCCCCTCTCGGAATGCTAATTTGATGGGCTAAGGTATCCGCGTTTAAATCATAAACAAACACCTGATTTTCGTACATTTCAATCCAGGCCAGATACCGCTCATTAGCATCGAAACTTGTATAAAGACCATATTCGCTCAGTTCAAGATTTGGAAGTGGCTCCCAGGTACCTTCAAAGCCTGGTCCTCCTTCGTCGTCCTGCTGCTCAGTACCACAGGCAGCAAGCAGCAGACCAACTACGATTAGCAAGATTTTTCGATTCAGCATGCGCGTTTTCAGTCGTGTTGTCTCAATGCAATGCGACCTCCGGACAGTGTACTCATTCAAGGAAGGGGGTATCCAATTTAGGGAAGAGGGAATGTTCATTCACTTGCTCATGCTGCTACCCTTTCATACACCAACCTCCCCATACACCAACAGCAAAACGATCGACCTTCCACACAGCGTGGCGGTCGATCGTTTTTTGTTTCGTAAAGCAAATATGTTCGTCGGAGCCTGCTATTCTTCTTCCTCTTCGCCGTTGCCCTCGCGCTGACGTAGGTAATCCTCAATGCTGCCGACTACGATGCGGGTTTCTTCATCCACCTCTACATCTTTGACATCGCCGGCACGGATCAGCTTTTTGATCTTTTTGCGGTCAATTTGCTTGAGGATATGGCGCGCTTCCGTGCGACTCACCACATCTTCGCGATATTCCTCAGCGAACGACCGCAGGAAATCAAGCGAATCGTCTGATATTTCGATGGTACGGACTTCCTCATTGTCCTCCGAAAGGGTCCAGTCCAACGACGCCTCAATCAGATGCCGGTCAATCCATCGCACGATGGTTTGCTTCGACAGCTTAACATCATCGGAGAGTTCGTCCAGGGGGATGGTTTGCACCTTCTGCATCATGGAAGCACGTAGCAGCGTGAGGTAAAGAGATACGAGAACGGAAACCCAATTGGGGTCAGGTTGCCGGGTTGCATGGCCCGCCAGGCCTCGTCAATGCAATGAAGCATGTGCGTATAGCCATTCAAGCAATGTGCGTTTATGTGGGAACATGCAATTTGTTCCTCATCACATGCGTGTGGGCAGGTAGACAAGCAGGGCGTTCGGCTATTTTTCGACGGCCCGGAGTGCAGTAAGCGTATGGGCTGGCAGCCGTAAGATGCCGCCTGGTGCATACTTTGTTTGGGCGGTAGACAGCACCTCACGCAACTCCGGAACGACGGTCCAGCGCACGCACTCTCGGTTCGCGTTATGCGTTTCGGTGGGAAGGTGAACCGAATGGGGGGCGCTTCCCTGGTTTAGAAGCACAAGAAACGTATCGTCCTGAATGGATTCCCCGCGTGAATTTTTTTCGGGGAGCGATCCACGAAGCACAAACCCAAACGTGGTCAACTGATCGTCATCCCAGTCAGAACCGGTCATTTCACGTCCATCGGGATGCCACCAAAGCGCATCACTAAGGCCTTCCTCTTCAGGCCCACTTAAAAAGTGGCGTCGCCGGAAGCTTGGGTGGGCTTTTCGGAAAGAGGTGAGTCCCTTTACAAACTCTAAAAACTTTTCTTTGCGAGGTGTCAGGTTCCAGTTATACCACGTCGTTTCGTTGTCCTGACAATACGGATTGTTATTTCCGCCGCGTGTGTGAGAGAGTTCGTCGCCTCCCAGAATCATGGGCACGCCCTGCGAGAGCAGCATCGTGCTCATCAGGCTGCGTTTGCGACGCTCGCGGCAGGCGAGTACCACAGGATCTTCTGAAGGCCCCTCTACACCACAGTTGATACTGATGTTGTGGTCGTGTCCGTCTTGGTTATCCTCACGATTGGCTTCGTTGTGTTTCTCCTCGTAGCTCACAAGGTCCTCGAGCGTAAACCCGTCGTGTGCCGTTACAAAATTGATGGAAGCGAACGGACGGCGGCCTGAGCGTTCGTAGAGGTCGCTCGATCCGGCCATGCGGGTGGCAATTTCGCCATTGTATCCACGGTCGCCGCGCCAAAAGCTGCGCACCGAGTCACGGTACCGTCCATTCCATTCGGCCCACTGCCAGGGAAAGCCCCCCACCTGATAGCCTCCAGGCCCTACATCCCACGGCTCGGCAATCAGTTTAACTTGACTGAGGACCGGGTCTTGCTGAATGATTTTGAAGAAGGGGGCGAGCATGTCAATATCGTACAACTCGCGGGCAAGGGTTGAGGCAAGGTCAAATCGGAAGCCATCCACATGCATCTCCAGTACCCAGTACCGCAGGCTGTCCATAATGAGCTGCAGCACGTACGGGTCGCCCGGATCGAGCGTGTTACCAGTGCCCGTGTAATCCATATAGTAACGCGGATTATCGGGATTGAGCTTGTAGTAGATCTGGTTGTCGATCCCGCGAAGCGAGAGCGTAGGGCCCAGTTCGCTGCCTTCGCACGAGTGGTTATATACCACATCGATAATGACCTCAAGCCCGGCATCATGGAGTGCCCGCACCATCATCTTGAAGTCGCGCACCGCGCTAACAGGGCCGTTGGTGGCGTACGATGGTTCGGGAGCAAAGTACCCGAGGGTGTTATATCCCCAATAATTCGTCAAGCCCTTTTCGACGAGAAAGTGGTCGTTGAGCTTGGCATGAACGGGCAAGAGCTGAACTGTAGTGATGCCCAGACTCTTGAAGTGATCAATCATCGGCTCCGAGGCCAGCCCCAGATAGGTACCGCGGAGCGCTGGGGCGACATCTGGATGGCGCTGCGTAGCCCCCTTTACGTGCGTTTCGTAGATGATGGTCTCCTCCCAAGGAATTCCCGGCGAGCGGTCGCGCTGCCAGGCGAAGGTTTCTTCGACAACGGCCCCCAACGGAGCATGAGGGGCGCTATCAAGCGAACAAAAAGAACGGTCGGCCTGCGAGCTGGTGGTGTCGTAGCCGTACAGGCTCTCGTGCCACTCAAGTGGGCGCCCAATCGCTTTTGCGTAAGGGTCAAGCAGCACCTTGTTGGGGTTAAATCGCAACCCCTCGTCAGGATTGTACGGCCCATAAACGCGATATCCGTAGAGCTGGCCGGGGCGCAAGTTCACGATGTAGCCATGCCAGATGGGCCCCGTTTGCTCGTGCATTTCAAATACATGGCTGGGGTGCTCGTCGGTGGGGGCATCAAACAACAGCAATTCTACTTTTTCGGCATGGGCGCTGTGCAAGGCAAAGTTTACGCCGATACCATCCCAAGAAGCACCCCGTGGATACGGTTTGCCCGGACGAATGCGCAATCCGTCTTGAACACGCCCAGCGTTGGACGTTGTGTGGGGCCTAGAAACAGGCTGATGCATAACGAAAAAATCAGTAGTTGATACAGCAAAACAACAAGGGGGCTACCATCTGCACTGTTGAAGGAAAATGCCTCCGTTTGTCCGTCATTATGCAGTATCGATGGTAGGATGTTAGGTGGAACGACTGTTAGCGCACTCGACGGGAGCACCTGACAGCGGAGCGTACGGGCATGAACACATACGGCCGTTGCATCTCTACAGTGGTGGAAGACGCCTATAACTGCGCATGCTTCAAGGGGCCGCAAAAACTATGCGATAGCTACGCGTGCCATGCAGCAGACAAGCTTATTACGCGCATTATACCGGTGGCGACTGTAGATAGAACCGGTAGATGGGCCAGACACATCGAACAGTCTGTAACGCTTCACTGACAAGCCGAGCGCCCCATTCGAGCACCTGATCGCGAGGCATGAAGCGGCGCAGCCAGATGCCTGTGGCCTTGTTCAGTGCATCGGGTACTTCGGTTAGCCGATCCGTGTGATAGACCGGGTCGGCGCCGCGACGGGTGCGGTAATAAAAGCGCCACTGCTCGCCCTGGCGTGTCAAGCATGCGTTTACGTAATCCAGATACGTAGCTGGTGCTTGGTTGATATGCTGCTGAGCTTGCGTGAGCAGGTCGGTTGCGTGCGCCCCCACGAAAACGCCCACCTGAAAGCCATCGGGGTCGATACGGTGTGAGATCTGCACATCCTTAAGCCGCTTCGTATGCGGACGATAAAAAGCAAGCCACAGGTTATCATGGCAGCCGCCGGCTCCAAAGTCGTTCTTGAGTAGGCGGCTAAATACGTAGCGCTCGGTTTCAAAGTCGAGGCGGCTCGGTAGCACCCAGTTTACGACTAGATCGTTGCGATAACGCTTAAACGGCGTCTTGAGCAGTTCGTGCAGGTGGGGCTTTTCTTCATTGTACTGGTCGATGTGGGGCGTTTCACGCAGGCGCCCCAGTAGCTCAAATACTTCGGGGGTCCACCCCTCAAACGAGCAGTCTGGGGGCTGTTGCATGACAAGGGCTGACGCAGGCACCTGATCTGGCGCACGCGTCGGGGGGGAAGCGGTGCTCATGATGCAAGCAGCTAATGAAGCAGATGGCAGACGCATCCCCCCAGCGCGTCTTACAAAGAATGTGAAGGATTCAGCCAGCTACTGGGCAGGCACGCCGGTGTCCGATTGCAAAAACGAGCCCGCACGCTTCACCATATCGGGGCTGCCAATAAACAGTGGGGTGCGTTGGTGAAGCGTTTCCGGGGTAACGTCCAAGATGCGGTTTCGCCCGTCAGTAGCCATGCCGCCCGCTTGTTCGACGATAAACGCCATGGGGTTGGCCTCATACATCAGACGAAGCTTGCCATTGGGGCTGCCCTGCGTAGCCGGGTACATGTAGATGCCGCCTTGCATCAGGTTGCGATGGAAGTCGGATACAAAAGAGCCGATGTATCGGGTTTTGGCAGGGCGATTGGGGTCGTCTTCGTCGTATTCTTGCAGCCAATCGAGGTAGGACCGTAGCCCTTCTTCGAAGGCGTGGTAGTAGCCACTATTGATGGAGCAGATACGTCCGCGATTCGGGGTTTGAATGTTGCGGTGCGAGAGAAGAAACTCGCCAATGCTAGGGTCTAGCGTAAACCCATGCACGCCATGGCCGGTGGTGTAGACAAGCATGGTGGAGGAGCCATACACGATGTACCCGGCTGCCACCTGATCGGTGCCTGGTTGCAGCGCCATATCGAGTGAGGGCTCTTCGTCGACGTCATCGGGGATGCGGTAGACGCTAAAGATCGTACCGACCGATACATTTACATCGATGTTGGAGGATCCATCGAGCGGATCCATAAGCACGATGTACTTGCCGTCCGTTTCGCTCTTTGCGCTAATGGGAATGGCTTCAGCATGCTCTTCAGAACCGATGAGGCAACACTCACCTCCACGGCGCAGCGCCAGCACAAACTCTTTATGGGCCAGGGCATCCATTTTCTGCTGAACCTCGCCCTGCACATTGGTTTCGCCGGTGGTGCCGTAAATGTCAAGCAGCCCCGCACGCCGCATATCGCGGTTTACGATCTTGCCAGCCAGACTAAGATCGTGCAGCAGTCGCGAAAACGAGCCGGTAGAATGTTCGAACTGATCTTGTTGTTCAAGAACAAACTGCTCAAGCGTTTTGAAGTCGCCCAGTTCGGCATGGGCCGGATAGTTACTCATAGTACCGTCAAAACCTTATGGGAAGATGCGGTCGGCACCACAGAAGGTGAGCCCAAGCGGGCGCACACGAACAACGAGTGCCGAATCGGTAATGGGGTGTAGATACAATGTGCACATTAGTTCTTCGAAATGCAATGCCTAGGCTGCAAAAAATGAAAGCTGTTTGTTGGCATGGTGCTTACGATGTATGAAGGTTCTGCCGTGTTGGACTTATAGAAGGCTTCAGTCTGTTATGAAAAAACGCCCGCTCAGCCGAAAGCCAAGCGGGCGTAAGGGTCTTCTGCATCGATAAGGCAGCGTGTTACACGTCAATGAAGAGCGGCGCATCTGGGCCAAGCGGTATGCCTAGAAAGATCCAGGCAGCCAGTAACAGTGTGCCAATGATACCAAAGGCGATGGAGTAAGGCAGCATAATCGCGATGATGCTTCCGATTCCAGCTTTTTTCTCGTAGCGTTGAGCAAACACGATGATGAGCGGGAAATACGGAAGCAACGGGGTCAGAATATTGGTAAACGAATCGCCAATACGGTAGGCTGCCTGGGTAAGCTCTGGGGAATACCCCATAAGCATCAGCATCGGTACAAAGGTTGGGCCCATGATGGCCCACTTGGCCGAGGCGCTACCGACAAACAGGTTGATGAATGCGGATACGAAGATGAACGCAATGATGAGCGGGATGCCACTTAATCCTACGGTGGTTTCCAGCATCTCTAGGAACTCAGCGCCCTTGATAGCAACCACCATGTCAAGATTCGACCAGCTAAACATTGCGACGAAGTGCGCTGCTGCAAAGGCCAGCACGATATAGACGCCGAGGTCAGACATCGTCTCCGACATCATATCGGTAACGTCTTTATCTTTTTTGATTTTCTCGGTTACGATGCCATACACCAGCCCCGGCAAGAAGAAGATCACCACCATAAGTCCGACAATTGCATCGAAGGTAGGTTCGAAACCACCTTCTGGTCCTCGCAACGCAGCGTTCTCTGGAATAATAAGCAGGGAGGTCGCAGCAATAGTCACAAAGAACGTGAGGGCGCCCCAAAGCAGTCCTTTGCGCTCTATCGGAGTTAGGTCTTCGGAGGTGTTTTCGTCTTCCTCAAAGTCCTCTGGGGGCTCATAGTCGCCAAGGTATGGTTCGACGATGTAGTCGGTAACGAGCCATCCTGCAATGACAAAAGCGGGCACAAGCGCTACAATGATATAGTAGTTCGCCACTGCCGTAACAGCGTAGTCCTCGGTGATAATTTGCGCTGCCGGTTCGGTAAACGACGCAAGGAGTACATCGAGTGCAGAAGGAAGTAAGTTTGCGCTAAAGCCAGCAGACACCCCAGCAAAGGCGGCTGCGAGTCCTGCAAGCGGGTGCCGACCGGCTCCATAGAAGAGCAAGGCTCCAAGCGGAATCACCACCACGTATCCCGCATCAACGGCCATGTTTGACATGATGCCCGTAAAGACAATCGTCATGGTGAGCAGGGCGTTGGGAACTGCGCGCATGAACGACCCCAGTGCGGCTCCAATAAACCCTGACTTATCGGCCACGCCAATGCCGAGCATAACAACAAGGACTAATCCCAGCGGAGGGAAATCGGCAAATGTGTCCGCCATATCGGTAAAGAGCCGCTGGATATTATCCCCTGAGAAGAGGCTCTCCACGACAATGGTTTCGCCGGTTCGAGGGTGGTCTACACTCACGCCCAGTGCGCTCACGAGGAGCGATATCAGCATCGTAATTCCGATGAAGATAAAGAACAGCGTTACCGGCTCTGGAAGCGCGTTGCCGGTGCGTTCCACGAAGTTCAGAAAGCGCCCTGATAGGCCATCGGGCTGATCATCATCGGGTGTAGTATCTGGACGAGATTCTGCGGTCGAAGTATCGTCGGCCATGCGAGCACAAGAAAAGTTCGAGGAAGGTCTGCGAAGGACGGCCTGCGGCAATAATGCAAGCCGTCTGTGCAACGTACAAAGCAGACACGAAAATTACACACAGTTCTCGTGTAAGGATTGTGCGTACCTGGGCCTGGGGGTTGCAATCACAGCAAGGAGCGCGTATCGTGCAGTGATTCCTGTGTCTAATTTCTTTATCCATCGAACGTCCTATTATGACACCACGCCGGCCGTTTTTGTCAGTGCGTAGCGTGCGCCGGGCAGTGTACCAACTGCTAAACCCTGAAAAGCGCATCAAAGCTACGTTTGGGGCAGAGCCTTCCACGCTGTCCGTATGGGGTGCGCGCCTCGATTTGTTCATTATGGCACTTATTGTGTTCAGCGTGGCGGCCGTGATCTTGGAATCGGTTGAGTCTGTTCGCACTGCGTATGCCCCATGGTTTTACTGGTTTGAGGCAGGCGCCGTCTTGGTATTTACAGTTGAATATGCAGGGCGACTCTGGTCATGTACGCTGAATCCGGACTATGACGATGGATGGCGAGGACGCTTGCAATGGGCGCGCTCTCCGTTGGCACTGATTGATCTGCTCGCGATTTTACCCTTCTTTCTCCCCTTCTTGGGCATCGATGGGCGGTTTCTGCGCGTGCTCCGCTTGATGCGTATCGCACGGCTGGCCAAGCTGCGGCGCTACCTGCGTTCGCTGCAGCTCTTCGCCAACGTCTGGCGCTCGAAGCGACACGAAATCATCATGACGAGCGCACTGATGTTTTTGCTACTGCTTATCTCGGCTTCGCTCATGTACTATGCGGAGCGTTATGTGCAACCCGAGACGTTTGGGAGCATTCCGCATTCGATGTGGTGGGCGGTGGCTACGCTTACCACCGTCGGATATGGCGATGTGACACCTATAACGGGGCTTGGGCGCGTGATGGCAGCGTGTGTTGCTATCATTGGCATTGGACTGTTTGCCTTACCAACCAGCATTTTGGGGTCGGGGTTTGTAGAGGAGATCGCTAAAGAACGAAAAGCGGCTATGCGTAATCACAACAAAGAGACTGCTCCCACCTACACATGCCCCCACTGTGGAGAGGCGCTCACCGTTTCCTTGCGCGACGCCCATCAGGATTCCACGTCGCCTGAGGAATCCAACGGGCGGTCAGGTTCGAGATCGCCTGACTAAGTGCGCTGCCATACCTGAATGATAGGGGGTCGATGGGTGTTTTCTCTTCCACCCTTAAGTAGACCCACAAAAGTATCTTTGATTATGTCATTGCGAGGAGCGCTAGCGACGCGGTGAGCGCAGCCGAACCCTCTCCTCGGCGCTCAGCAGCTTAGGGTCCAGTGGGCAGCCGTCCTTCTCTCGCTATCATCCCGACGCCCCCGACGAAGGAACCTCAACGTTCGCCGTCAACTCATCTGACACCGCGCCCAAGAAACCACCCCGCTCTCCTGTAACGAGAATACGCGGAAACAGAAGGACGCAGAGCGTCCGCATTTCGTCGCGACGCAGAGGGGCCAAAGGTCATGCCGGTTGTACATCGCGACGAGGGTTCAAGGGGGGCTCGGTACGTTAGCGGGCACATGCGTTACCCGAAGATTGACCTGTGACAGGGCACTACTGCGCTGTCACATCTGAATGTTAGGGTACGGAGACCGTCCGACACTCTGTATCCCAGCCCCCTCCCAAAAAACCTGTCATGTTGAGCAAGCGAAGGGCCCCCAGGGCCCGGAGCGCGTCGAAACATCTCCTCGGCGCTCAGCAGCTACTGGCAAACCAACGGCCCTGCTCATTTCGAGGGAGATCTTTCGACTCCGCGTCTCCTAGACGGAGCCGCTCCGCTCAAGATGACATCATTAAAGTGAGGGTGTTGCAACCCGAAGATTGACCTGTGACAGAGTACTACTGCTGTGTCACACGTGATTGTTAGGGTCCAAACTTGTCATCGCGAGGAGGGAGCCCTGCGACTGACGCGGCGATCTCATGCCGTTGTTGGGCAGCTACATCCGGTCTGGCAGCAATGAGATTGCTTCGCTCCGCTCGCAATGACAAGGACGTGAGTTAGTTCTGGGTGCGTTATAGGGTACATGCATTACCCAAAGATTGACCTGTGACAGAGCACTACAATCATTTCGACCATGTCGCGGCGCTGTACGCTGAAAAGATGTGGACAACCCATCCCATCGTTCCAACCGAGATAGTCCAGATTGCTGCTGCCAGGACAAAATGAATAGCAGCCGCAATGAGACGTCCCTGCACGAGTTGTCCGAGGCCTGCAATGAAAAAACTAGCGAGTGCTGCAATGACGTTGCCTCCGGATCCTTGCTCAGCCATAGTGCGGTACGTTAGGAAAGTACAATGGAGTAGCGTATCATAGCGCCTGCATAGTACAGAAACACTCCAAAAGAAGCGAATAGGGTCCACATGTAGATGAATCGTTATATTTCCAGGGTAAATATCGGATCCCTGCACATGATCTTCGATTAAAGGAACGAATCGGTGAAGATGCAGTGCACTTCACTGTTTGTCCATTGATTTGATTGTTAACAGCTGGTTGCCCCGGTAGACGAAATGGTTCCTCACTCCAGCGATCCCGCCCTGATTGCCTCCGATGAATACAGCATGCTTTGTGGTTTTTATGATGCCGTTGAAGCATTGCTGGATGCCCCCGATTCGATTCTTTTTGACACGCATGAGACCATATCGAACTGGTCGCCTGCCCAGCATCTGTATCATATCCTGGTTGCTGGCGAGAAGTCGCTGAAGGCAGCGCAGTTGACGGCCCGGGGGGAAGGACCCGTGCAATACGATGGGCATCCTAACGCGACGGGAGCTCAGATTCTCCGCAATGGTTCATTGGGCGACCTGAAGGCTGAAGCCCCCGCATCGGTGCGCCCGCCCGCCTTTGTGACCCGCGAGGCGCTTCGCGAAGCGTATCGTTCGAGTCGTGCTGAGCTTAATGCATTGGCTGATGATATGCCCACGCTGTCGGATTCGAAAGCGCGCTTGCCGCATCCAGCATTCGGCCCGTTGCGCGCCTCCGAGTGGCTCCGCTTTGCTCGTATCCATGCCGACCATCATCAGGATATTGTGCAGGAGATTCTCAATGCTGCCCGCAGCCAGGCCTCAAAGTCAGTGCAGCCGGCTTAAGGGACTTTTCGTCCGTTAGTGTTGGAGGGAGGCCCGGTTTGGGGACGCTGGATCGTCCCAGTAGGCGTGGCGACGCGAAGCATCGTCACGAGAGTCAGATGGTGGCGAACTGAACACCGGTGGGCAGAAACGTTAGTGCTACGTTCCACAGAGCCCCAGGGATGCAAGCAGTCCCCCGGCTATAGGTTTGACCGACATCACACTGCTCCATATCCCGGCATCAGAAATGAAGCAGATATTCCCGGGCGGTCGTTGCAAGCTCCTTCCATCAATGTGCTGCCTCTGCCAAGCCGAGTTGTTCGCTGGCATCTTTGACCAGCGCTTTAGCGGCTTCCGGCGATTCGGCCTCGGAATACACGCGCAGCACGGGCTCGGTGCCTGACGGACGAATCAGCAGCCAGCCGGTGTTGGTGATGTGCTTGTAGCCGTCGAGCGTACGCAGTTCGGTTACCGCAGCGCCGTTGATGGTATCGAGTCCACCGTGCGCATCCAAACGATCAAGGGCATCTGCCTTCTGAGCATCGGTGATGTGCAGGTCGTCGCGGTATGTGTAGTGCGGGCCAAACGCATCGAGCAGCTCCTGCACTAGTGCCGAAAGCGTCATGCCTCGTTTCACCATCATCTCCACAACGAGCAGCCCAATATACACCCCATCGCGTTCTGGAATGTGTCCTTGTGCGGCGATGCCTCCGGACTCTTCGCCGCCCACAAGCACATTGCCTGCTGCCATCTTGGAGGCGATATACTTAAAGCCGATGGGGGTCGTCTCGATCGGCAGACCGTACGCCTCGGCCATTTTGTCGAGCATGTGCGTGGTGGAGAACGTCTTCACGATAGGTCCGCTCAGCCCCCGCTCTTCGTGCATGTACTTTACGAGAAGCGCCAGCAAGCGATGGGCACTTACGTACGTACCCGTCTCGTCAACCATAGCGATGCGGTCGCCGTCGCCGTCGTTGGCAATGCCGACGTCCAGGTCGTGCGCCTGCACCAGTTCGGAAAGCGGCTGCAGGTTGCGGGCAATGGGTTCGGGCGGCGTGCCCTGAAAGCTCGGGTTGATCTCATCTCGCACCGTCTTTACCTGATCGGAGCTTAAGAGTCCGGTGACGAGTCCTTGGGCGGCGCCGAACATCGGGTCGTGTCCAATGCGTACATCGGAAGCTGCAATGGCGTCGATGTCGAGCGCTGTGCGGAGCGCATCCATAAAGTCGCTGCGCAAATCAACGAGCTTGACGCGCTTGTTAGCGACCAGCGTGTCGAAGTCCGGCAGGGTGTCGGGTACCGAAACAGAGGTGAGGTGCGACTCGACGTCAGCCACCATTTCGGGCGGTGCGGGACCGCCAAAGTCGGCTTTGAGTTTGAATCCGTTGTACTCGGGGGGATTGTGGCTGGCTGTAATGACGATGCCGGCATCGGCGCCGTACGCGTTGGTGCCCCAGCTTACTGCGGGGGTGGCTACGAATGAGTCTGACAGATACACCTGCACGCCTGCCTGGGCGACACGGCGTGCCACGCGTTTGGCAAAGGGGCGGCTCATGAACCGGGTGTCGTGTCCCAACACAACGGTTGCCTCGGCTCCGTACGTATTGCGGAGCCAGGCGGCGGTGGCCGATGCTACGCGGTCGAGATTAGCAAATGTATACGTGTCGGCGATGATGGCGCGCCAGCCATCGGTTCCAAACGAAATTGGGGAATCGGCCATGCGAATAGACGTTGATAACGGTGAATACAAATCGATCGGTGCAAATGCATGCTGTGTGAAGCATGCGACGGTGGCCTGCGATACCACGCTACATGTACCGGAGTACATTCTTATGACTCAGATTGATCGGCCACGTTCATGAGCTCACGCGCACTGGTAAGCGCAGCATCGGTTACGTCGGCGCCGCTAATGAGGGAGGCGACCTGCTCGGCTTGCTCTTCGCCATCAAGGCGATGAATCGTGGTGTGGGTGCGGTCATCGGCTACGGTTTTGGATACGCGGAAGTGCACATCCCCTAGCGCAGCAATCTGCGGCAGATGCGTGATGGTGATGATCTGATGGTAGCGCGCCAGATTGTGCATGCTCTCTCCAACGCGACGGGCCATATCGCCTGAAATACCGGCATCGATTTCGTCGAATACCAGGATGGGAAGACGTTCGCTTTTGGCAAGGATGGTTTTCAGAGCCAGCATGATGCGGCTAATTTCGCCTCCAGAAGCCACATCGGTGAGCGGTTTAGGCGGCTCCCCTACGTTGGTCGATATAAAAAACTCTACGCGGTCTATGCCATGCGGACGGGCTGCGTAGCGGGTGTCTTCTAGCTCAACCCAGCCTTCCGAGTCGGGCGTGCGCTCAAAGTGGACGTTGAACTGGCTGTCGGGCATGCCCAGGGTAGCCATTTCGCGTTCGGCGGCGCGCTCTACGCGTTCAGCCACTTCGCGTCGCTTGGTAGAGAGCCGTTCAGCGGCATCAGAGAGGGTGGCCTGCGCCTCGGCGATCTGCGTATCCAGCCGTTCGAGGGTGCCTGAAAAGTCGGAGGCCAGCGCATAGCGTTCACCGATCTCTTCGCGGTGTTCAAGCACTGCATCGAGTGTACCGCCGTACTTTCGCTTGAGTCGTTCAATGTCGGCCAGGCGCTCGCGAATGGCTTGCAGGCGATCCGGATCGAATTCGACATGCGCGTTATAGTCCTGCAGAAAGCTAGCCAGCTCACTAATGATGATCTGCGCCGACTTCACCTCGTCAACCTGTTCGGAGAAGGTGTCATCAATGCGTGCCAGGTCTTGCAGTTCGTTGCGCGCTACCACGATCTGGTCATGCACCGCGTGCTCATCGGTGTAGAGCATGTCGTACAAGCGGGATGTGCAAGCATAGAGTTGCTCGGCATTTTCCAGTACGCGCCGTTCGGATTTGAGCTCTTCTTCTTCGCCCGGTTGGGGATCAACCTCGTCGATTTCCTCGATTTGAAACTCGTACAACTCGCGCTGCTGATTCAGTTCGCGCTTGCGCTCGGCCAGGCGGGTGCGTTCGTCGACAAGCTCCTGCACCGACTCGTACTGGCGCTGGTAGTGCTCCACAAGCCCGCTCAGGCCGCCAAAGCCGTCTAACAGGGTGCGGTGCGTCGATCGGTCGAGCAGCGATTGGTGCTCGTGCTGGCCATGCAGGTCGATGAGTTCGGCAGCTACAGCCCGCATCACATCAAGCGTGGCAGGCGTGTCGTTGATGAAGGCGCGGCTGCCGTAATCGGTAAGCTGGCGACGCAAAATGATGCGTGGCAGCGGCTTGGCATCGATCTCGTGGTCGGCAAGCAGGGTACGGATTGAGTCGGTGTTGGCTTCATCGAAAATGCCTTCGATGATCGCCTTTTTGGCACCGCTTCGTAATGCGTCGGTGGAGGCCCGGTCGCCCAGGATCATGCCCAGCGCCCCCACGATGATGGACTTTCCGGCCCCCGTCTCGCCCGTCAAGATATTGAGGCCGCTGCCGAACTCAATGTCAAGTTCTTCGATGAGCGCATAATCCTTGATGTAGAGCGACCGTAGCATAGCACCAGAGCATAGATCAGACAAGGGACAGACGAGAAGCCTCCCCGGCGGGGAGATCCTTCGCGCAACAGGCCGCAGAGCGACGGCGTGTTGCGTGTGTCCTCAACATACAACAGCGCATGGACATCGTCAGGTTGTAGATCGCCTTTCTACGCGAGCGTCCTACGAAATCATGGACCAGCCTTGCTTCAGCTTTTTCTTGGCGTGCTTATACTTTATTTCTGCGGTTTCCCCGGTGCTGTTGTTGCGGATCTTGACGATGTCATTGCGCCCGGGTTCGCTGGCTACCGTTACGGGCTCCTGCTTGTCGACCGACGGGTCGCGCTCGGCAGCGCTGCCATCGCCACCCCCAGACTGTACGCCGTACGAGGGTTCGGCAGAGTCATGCTGGGTCTTGGCGCGACGGCGATCGAGGCGGCTCTTCGGCTCGCTGGTACTGGTTTGAGGTGCGGCATCATCAACCACCGGTCCTGAGCGGAACGAGAGCGACACGACCTCTTGGCCAATTTCTTCCATCATATCAGCAAAGAAGTCGAAGGCCTCCATCTTGTACTCGACGACCGGGTCTTTGCGTCCGTAGGAACGCAAGCCGATGCCTTCTTTAAGCTCATCGAGTTCGCGGAGGTGGTCGGTCCACTTGCTATCGATGGTGGAGAGCATGGCTGTGCGCTCCAGCGCGTTGTTGATCTCCTCGCCGTCGGTTTCAAGAGCTTCCTCCACATCAGCCACAGCGCGCATAAGGCGCTGTCCGTCGGTGAAGTCCACGTACACTTGGCTGGGGGTATCTTCGCCGCGCTCTTCCTTGAGGGCCTTCAGGCGCTCATAGAACGGCTGGGCCAGCGCTTGCCGCTTGCGCTGGTAGTGTTTGTTGGCTTCCTCGAAGATACGCAGAGCTACGCCGTCTTCGCCCAGCATGACAAACGTCTCGCGGTCGATTTCGAAGTCGAAGGCGAGCACGCGCAGGAGCTCTTCGCGAAGTCCGGCAATGTTGCCGTCGCCGTAGTACTGCTCCACAATGGCTTCGCACAGCTCGTACAGCATCGACAGCATCTGGCCGTGGAAGCGCTCGCCGGTGAGGGCTTGACGGCGCCGCTTGTAGATAACCTCGCGCTGTGCGTTAAGCACATCGTCGTACTCAAGTTGACGCTTACGGATTGCAAAGTTGTTTTGCTCAACCTTGCCCTGCGCCCGCTTGATGCTCTTGTTGATCCATGGGTGCGTGATTACCGCACCCTCTTCAAGATTCATTTTGTCCATGATCTTGGCTACGCGATCGGAGCCAAAGAGGCGCATCAGGTCGTCTTCGAGCGATACGTAGAATTGGCTTTCGCCGGGGTCGCCCTGACGGCCTGCACGTCCACGCAGCTGCAGATCAATACGGCGGCTTTCGTGGCGTTCTGAGCCGATGATGGCGAGTCCTCCGAGTTCGCGTACCTCATCACTGATCTTAATGTCGGTACCGCGGCCCGCCATGTTGGTCGCGATGGTGATGGCGCCTTTTTGGCCGGCTTCTGCTACAATCTGTGCCTCGGCCTTGGCGCGGTCTTGCTTGGCATTGAGTACGTTGTGGCGCAGCCCTTCGCGCTTCATCATGCGGCTGAGCTGCTCCGATACTTCTACCGACGCTGAACCGACCAGTACCGGCTGCCCTTTCTTGTGGTATTCTTTGACCTTGTCGATGACAGCGTTATACTTCTCGCGGCGTGTGCGGAAGACCAGGTCATCTTTGTCGTCGCGGCGTACCGGCTCGTTGGTCGGTACTACGATGACGTCCAACTCGTAGATTTCGTTGAACTCTTCCGCTTCGGTTTCGGCGGTACCGGTCATCCCGGCCAGTTTATCGTACATCCGGAAGTAGTTCTGCAGCGTCACCGACGCGTACGTTTGCGTGGCGGCTTGCACCTCGACTTCCTCCTTGGCCTCAATGGCCTGGTGCAGCCCTTGTGAGTAACGGCGCCCATCGAGCACCCGTCCGGTGTGCTCATCAACAATTTGGACTTTCCCTTCCTCTACAATGTATTCGAGATCGCGCTCGTAGAGCGTGAACGCTTTGAGCAACTGCTCGATCGCGTGCAGCGTACCGGCGCGTTCGGAGTAGACGTTGTAGATCTCCCGCTTTTGTTCTTGCAACTCGGTCTCCATCTGCTGCTGTTTGTCGAGCAGCCGCTCTTCGCGTTGCTCGCGGGAGAGGTCGTCGCGGGCTTTTACTTCCGCTTCGAGCTGGCGAACTTTTTCCTCATGGTCGCTCTCCAGCTCGGCAATTTGCTCACCCACGACTGGCAGGACGAACATATCTTCTGTTTCGCCCATGACTTTGGCGATATACTCGCGGCCCTTCTGCGTAAGCTCGATGGCGCGCTTTTTCTCTTCCAGCGCAAAGTACAGCTCATCGTCCACAAAGGGCATGTTTTTCGCGTTCTCCTGCAGGTAGAAGTACTCCGTTTTCTGGCGGAGGCGTTCTACACCCTGCTCTTGAAGCAGAGACTGCAGTTCATCGAGACGCGGGTAGCCGCGGGTGGCACGAAGTAGCGCCAATCCGGCTTCATCGCTGAGCTCATTGGCGCGCTTTTTCTCGCCGGCCTCTTTCGCTTTGTCTCGTTCGGCCAAGAGGTCTTTCGCCTCGCGCGTGAGTTGCTTCACCAGACGCTTTTGGGCGCGCACCACTTTCTCAACCGGGTCGCGCAACTCGCGATACTGGTCGTTTTCCTGGTCGGGCACCGGGCCGCTAATAATGAGCGGTGTACGGGCCTCATCAATCAAGACCGAGTCGATCTCGTCAATGATGGCGTAGTGATGCCCCCGTTGCTGCAGTTGTTCGGGACGCACCACAAACGAGTTATCGCGCAGGTAGTCGAATCCAAACTCGTTGTTGGTGCCGTACGTGATGTCAGCCTGGTATGCAGCGCGGCGTTCCTTGGAGTGGGGGTCGTACCGGTCGATGACGTCTACCGTAAGGCCGTGAAACTCAAAGAGCGGTTTCATCCACTCGGCATCACGCTCGGCTAGGTACGGGTTCACCGTTACAAGGTGGCAGCCGCGCTCGGCCAGTGCGTTCAGGTAGAGCGGCAGAATGGCAACCAGCGTCTTTCCTTCACCGGTTTTCATTTCCGCAATGTTGCCACGGTGGAGCACCACGCCCCCAAGAAGCTGCACATCGTAAGGAATCATATCCCATTCGATGGTGCTTCCGCCGGCTTCCCAGGTTTCCCCGATCATGCGGCGGCAGGTATCTTTCATAACGGCGAACGCCTCGGGCAAGATGGCTTCCATCTCGTCTTCTGTGATGGCAAGCCATTCTTCTTCAAGGTCATCGAGCTCTTCGTGTAGCTCTTCGCGCTCTTGAAGAGAGAGGGGGTCGATATCAGACGATGCCGCGTGCGGCTGCCCGTCGCCGCCAATGTCGGCTTCCTCGATGAGCCCAGCGGTGGAACTGGTGGGGGCCCGGCGAAGCGTTTCGTTAATTTCGTCAATGCGTGCCTCAACATCGGTTACGGCATCGCGGAGCCGCTGCTTAAACTCGTCGGTTTTGGCACGGAGTTCCTCATCCGTCAGGTCCTGCAGCTCCTCATACGCTTCATTGATTTCGTCAACAACCGGCCAGATCTTTTTCAGCTTGCGCTTATTGGGATCGCCGAACAGGTTCTTTAGCCAGTCAAGCATAGAAGGGGAATGCGGAACGTGTATGCAACGGTGATGATGGGGCGATGAAGCCCGTTATCAAAAGCTTTCGGAAGGACATGCCTTCCCAAAGCCGTGTCGTGGATGGCACGCAACCGGCACTCGTCCGTTCCCTACCCTGCAGTGCTTGACGGCTTGTCAACATGGCGTGGTCTTTCAATAAGCAACTGTAGCGCATGCTGTAGGTACAAAACCGCACGACGCGCACTTTACTGCTTTGTTGGTTTCTAAATTGCTATGCCCGCAGGCGTACGTTATGTATTGGCATGTCTGGGTCTTGCGCTCTGCGTAAGTGCCTTTCCCTCCGCCGCGGACGCTCAACTTGGTGGGGCGCTCTCTGAGTTCAGCTTTTTACGTTTGGATGCATCGGCACGGAGCGCAGCATTGGGCAGCAGCCTCTCTGCAGTGAAGGCAGATGACACCGCTTCGTTCTTTTATAATCCGGCGCTGGCCCATCCTACCTCGGCCGGACAGGGCGTAGCTTCTTACACTGACTTCATTGCCGATAGCCAAGTTGGCATGCTTGCCTACAGCCATGCCCTGGGGGAAGAAACGGTTGTCAGTGCAGGGGTGCGTTACGTAGACTGGGGCGAATTCGATGGACGCGACGCGGCAGGGGTGCCCACCGAGGCGTTTCATGCGCGTGACGTAGGGCTTACCGTAGGGTGGGCAGGAGCGATTGATGAGCACTGGCGTTATGGTGCAAACCTGCACTTCTTGTACGCGGCCATTGAGACGGCGCGAGCTACAGCCCTTGCTGGCGATGTGGGCGTGCAGGCGTACTGGCCCGGGAGCGGATGGTCGGTTAGTACGTCGTTGCACCACATGGGCGGCACGCTTAGCAACCTGGGAGCCGAACGCGCTTCGCTTCCGTTTGACTGGCGTATCGGCGTAGCACGCTCGGTGCCTCATCTACCGGTGCAGCTCTCAATGACCGGGTACGACCTTCACAACATGGGCGAGGCGTTGCCCGATGAAGGCACCGCCGGGCAGGTTTTGGGACATCTTACGTTCGGCGTGGAAGCCTATTTGGGCGAAGTGATTACCCTGCGCGGCGGCTATAACCACCGGCGGAGCCGTGAACTGGTGCTCAACGATCGCCTCGACTGGGCCGGGGTTGGTGGTGGATTTGGCGTACATCTGGGGCCACTTCGGGCTGACTATGCATTCACGTCGTGGTCGTCATTTGGCGGCCTCCATCAAATCAGCGTGCAGTTAGGTCCCGCTTAGCCCAAAGCAGCTAAGTACAGTCACGTGTCAATGTTGGAGTTCAGGGGGAGTAAGAGCCTGCGCGATGATAATAACAAACCACCTGTCATGGTGAGCGAAGGCCGACGGAGGAGGCCCCATGTAGCCGCCGAATGGCATTCGGTGGAACCATCTCATCGGCGTTCAGCAGCTATTGGCCAACCAATGGCCCTGCCCATTTCGGGGGAGATCTTTCGGCTACGCTCAAGATGACAATGCATGAACGAGGCGGTGCATGCCCAAAACCGACGTGTGACCTCACTTATCCGTTGAGCAATTCATCAATCTCTTCAGGGTCGCGCTTCAGCAGGCCCTGCTTCTTGTAGTAGATCATCGTTGTGTCGAGGGTGCCGTGACGCATGCGCTCCTTGACGCGCTCGATCGACATGCCATTGTTTAGCCAAATGAGCGCCGCTGTATGTGTGAGGCTGTGCGGCGTGATACCGGGCCGTTTGATGCCGGCCGCTTTCAAATGGTCGTTGATGCGTCCGCGTACCGAGCGTGTTTTCAGACGTTTGCCCATCGAGCGGCGCCCATGCGAAATGAATAAGGGGGCTTCTGGATTTGGTTGCTTGCGCGCTTGCAGATACGCTTCAATGCGCTCTACCACGGGCTCATCCAAAGGCACCTCTTCATCTTTTACGGTACGCCCTTTGCCCTGTACGCGTAGCACCGCCCCCATGAGGGTGTGTTCAAAATCCCCCACATCGGCCCGTACCAGTTCGATTTCACTGAGTCCGGCGTACAGCATGCAGTATACCATCGCCGTATCGCGCTTGTCGATGGGCGTGGTAGTATCCATGGTCGTGTGCAGGGCTTCGATATCGGCCTCGGTGAGAACCTTTCGCGAGTGCGTATCGGGACGGCGGTTGCCCTTTACGGCCTTGGCCGGATTCGTATCGAGGTCGCCCCGGTCGACCAGGTACTGGCACAGGCGACGGAGCGCCGTTAGGTATGTCGAAACCGACACCTGGCTCAATCCCCGTTCCTCGGTCAGGTACGTTTTGTAGGCGCGCACATCTTCTTCGGTAAACTGAAAGCGCCCTTTTTGCTGGATGTACCACTTCTGAAACGTGTTGAGCGAGCGGCGATAGGTGCCCACGGTTTCGTCGCTCTTGTCACTTAGGTACTCGGTCAAGAACGCATCGAGGTGCGCGCGCAACTCACGAAGAGAAAGCTCAAGCGGCGGATTGGTAGAATCGGATGACATGATGAGACGAGGCAGTTCGGCGGCAGGGAGCAGTCGAATCAACGGAGACGCGTCGCTAAACGCATAGCTGTCGCGATGGATGCATGGGCGTGCTATGGAGATGCTGTAGGGAAGCGATCCTGCTCTGTCGTATCCCCTGTTACTCCTATTACACACATATATTACACGTATCCTGTTAAACGACAACCAGGCGCTGGAGTCGTCTCCAGCGCCTGGCTATGTCATGTCTTATGTGGATCCTTGGCTTTTAGAAAAGATCGTCATCGGGCTGATAGGATTCGAGCACTTCAACACAGCGGTGGAGGAAGCTCGATCCCATAGCGCCGTCAATGATGCGATGGTCGTAAGAGAGCGACAAGTACATCATATGACGCACGGCAATGACATCACCCATATTGGGATCTTCAACAACAACCGGACGCTTCTTGATGGCGCCGGTCGCCAGGATTCCTACTTGCGGCTGGTTGATGACAGGCGTACCCATCAGGGAGCCCAGCGAGCCGATGTTGGTGACGGTAAAGGTGCCGCCTTGCAGTTCGTCGGGCTGGAGCTGCTTAGAGCGCGCGCGCTTGGCGGTGTCGGCCATCTGGCGAGCCAAGCCTGTCAGGTTTAGACTGCCTGCATTGCGGATTACCGGAGCAAGCAGTCCTTTCTTGCCAATAGCAACGGCAATGCCAACGTGGTAGTCTTTCTTGACAACGACTTTATCGCCCTCGACCGACGCGTTGAGCATCGGGTGGTCGCGCAGGGCTTCTACGGCGGCTTGTACAAAGAAGGGCGTAAAGGTGAGCTTCACGCCTTCGCGCTCTTGAAACGCCTCTTTGTGCTGGTTTCGCAGGTTTACAAGCCCCGTGACGTCGGCCTCGGCAAAGGAGGTGACGTGCGCCGAGGTGGCTTTCGAGCGCACCATGTGCTCGGCGGTTATTTTGCGCATCCGATCCATCTCTACAACATCGATGCGATCGCCGTACTGCTGCTTGAGCTTGTCGGCGCTGGGTCCTTGTTCGACCGTGTAGGCGGGGCGGGCGGGCGCCTCCTGCGGAGTTGACGCGGGCGAGGGCGTCGGTACTTCGGTAGGTGTGCTGTCGCCGGATGGGGCTTCAGACGGTTGAGCCGGCGCATCGGCAGGCCGCTCTTCTAAATAGGCAAGCACATCGTCTTTGGTGACGCGCCCGTCGCGCCCGGAGCCGTCGATGGACTCGAGCTCGGCCATGGAAAGCCCTTCGGTTTCAGCAATGGAGCGCACCAAAGGTGAGAAGAACTGTCCGTCAGATCCACGCCGTTCGATGGGGCGCCCGTCATCTACAGGGGCGGTGGTGGTTGTCGTACTCGACGGTGCCGGTTCGGCGGCTGCCTTCTGGCCAGCATCTTCGGTGGAATCGTCTGATGTCGGCTGAGACGCCGCTGGGGCCGCCCCCGCTTCAGCACCAACGATGGCAATGACACTACCTACTTCTACGGTGTCGCCTTCTTCGACGAGACGCTCTTTAAGCACGCCTGCTGCCGGAGAGGGCACCTCCGTGTCGACCTTGTCGGTGCCGATTTCAAGGAGGGTCTCGTCCAGGTCGATCGAGTCGCCCACCTCTTTGAACCAGGCGATAATCGTGCCTTCGGTAATGCTTTCGCCCATTTTGGGCATGACAACTTCAACATCGTCCTCGGCCGGAGCGGTACCGTTGGTGGCGGGAGCCGCTTCGGGCTGGGTTTCTGCATCGTCCGTTGGTGCTTCCTCAGGCGGTGCCTCTTGGGCGGCAGACGCGGTTGTGTCGGGCGCATCATCGGCAGGGGCTTGTGCTGCCGCTGCGTCGGCATCGGTTTCAAGGCGGGCGATGATGGTGCCCACTTCAACGGTATCGCCCTCCTCAACCAGGATTTCGTCGAGTACCCCGGCTGCCGGAGAGGGCACCTCGGTATCTACTTTATCCGTGCCAATTTCGAGCAGGGTTTCATCTTGCTCGATTTCATCGCCTGGCTGTTTATGCCAGACAATGACTGTGCCTTCTGTAATGCTCTCGCCCATTTTGGGCATGGAGACGTCTACCTTCGCCATATCAGGATGCAGCTATTCAGCGTCTGGGGAGTCGATGGAGGAGCGGGAAACGGGTGCTGGAAGCGCTGCCATCGCATTTGGGCGATGCACATGCAACGTTGCCAGCCCTGTATTCCCTGTCAAGGGTTGGTACGAATGCAATGTAGCAGATGTGTTGCCCACAAACAACGGGCTTCCTCATTTCTTGCAATGATTCAACAAAAATGGGGGATATAGGGGATATGCCCGCTATCTTTCACACGCTCTACCAGGTGGCCGGTTGTGTGCGTTGAATGTAGAAGGCGTTACCTCTATCCATTGTATCTATTCATGGCTGCTGTGAGTCCGTCGTTAACGGTTCGCAGGACGGCGTTGCACGCCTTGATGCGTGCGTCCTCAATCACAGGCTCTTGCTGAGAAGAAAAGGGAGCGAGGACGTAATCGGATTGTGCTCCAGGGGCATAGTTTTGTCCGATGCCAATGCGTAAACGCGGAAAATGCGTGGTCTCTAACCGGTTGGCAATATCTTGCAATCCGTTGTGGCCTCCGCTACTCCCTTTGGGGCGCAGGCGGAGTTGGCCCGTATCCAGGTGCAGGTCATCTACAATGACAAGCATTTTGCTAGGATCGAGGTCAGCCTGTGTGCAAAGCGCCTGGGCCGCATGCCCACTTCGGTTCATGTACGTTTGCGGTTTTGCAATCCAAAGGGGAACGGTTTGGTGCACCGCCTGAGCGAGTTGGGAGGCTGTATTGCTGTGTGATTGGAACGACACATTCAGCCGCTCTGCAAGCATGTCAGCAACCTGAAACCCGATATTGTGACGGGTGGCGGCATACTGCGCGCCTGGGTTACCAAGTCCTACGATAAGCCATTCAGGAGAAGACATAGCAATCAAAATCAGAGCATTACAAACAACCGCGCCCCCACTGTGAAAGACAGTGAGGGCGAGGTTCGTAGATCAGTATGGGAGAGATGGCGTTATGCGGCTTCTTCTTCGACAGCCTCGCCCTCTTCGCCTTCGGCAACTTCGCCCTCTTCGCCTTCGGGCAGTTCGCCTTCTTCGAGTTCGACCTCTTCCTCTTCTTCGTCGGTAGCCACGGCTTCGAGGTGCGGCGCCACAACGGTAACGAGGGTTTGGCCTTGCGCCATTTTATACCGGTACGCCTCTTGGTCGAGGTCGTACAGGTGGATCGCATCGCCAATTTCAAGCTCCGAGATGTCGATGGTAATCTCGGATGGAATGTTTTCGGGCATGCACGAGATCGTCATCTCGCGTACGATGATCTGCGTGTCACCACCGTTTTTCTGTCCTTCGGGAATGCCTTCGTAGCGAATGGGAACGGTAAGCGTAACCCGGCGACCTGGGCGCAGCACCTGGAAGTCGGCGTGCTCAGGACGATCAGAGATCGGGTGGAGCGTGTAGTCTTTCAGAACGCACTTCCAAGCGTCGCCATTCATGTCGACGTTGACCACGCTCGTCTGCCGCGAGTACAGCAGACGGTTGAGGTCATGCACACGCACCTGAAACGGCACCGGGTCGGTGTCTCGTCCATACAGGATACAGGGGACGTTATTGCTTTCACGAATCGCTCGCGTGGCTTTTTTTCCCGTTTCGCGAGGATGGGCGTCGAGGGTTGGGGCATCCATGAATCGAAAGACCGTATACCGTGCAAAATTGTAAACTAAACAGTCGCATTCCCGGAAAGGAAGCGACTGCTGTGCCTGCAGAACAGTGCAAAGCGAAAAGGGGGGGCGGCGGTTCCTTGTGCTTCACAAAAGCGGTGTTAAGAGTGGAAGCGCGCTGCCTTTGCTTGCGTCAATCTTTAAAGAGGGTAGACACCGACTTATCGGTGTAAATGTGTCGGATGGCTTTTGCAAAGAGGGGGGCCACGCTAACGACTTCGATGGAGTCGGAGGACCGCTCTAACGGAATGGTGTCGGTGATGATGAGCCGCTCAATCGGGGAAGCTTCAATACGGTCGTAGGCTGGCCCTGAAAGCAGTCCGTGGGTACAGGCGGCCATAATGTCGAGGGCCCCTTCTTCGCGAAGCGCTTCAGCAGCACGGGTGAGCGTGCCTGCCGTATCCACAATATCATCTACCAGAATGACATTCTTGTCTTCCACGTCGCCGATAATATTCATCACGCGGGCTTCGTTGGCACGCGGACGCCGCTTATCGATTAGCGCAATGCTGGTGCCGAGCTTCTTGGCATAGGCACGTACCATTTTGAGGGCGCCTACATCTGGCGCAACCAACAGAAAGTTGTCCATGTTTAGCGCTTCCAGATGGTCAATGAGCACACCCGACCCGTACAGGTGGTCAACCGGCACATCAAAGAACCCCTGGATCTGCGGAGCGTGCAGTTCCATTGTCAGGATGCGGTCGATCCCGGCGGTGGTAAGCAGATTCGCCATCAGCTTCGATGCAATAGACACACGCGGTTGGTCTTTGCGGTCCTGGCGCGCGTATCCAAAGTAGGGAATAACCGCTGTTACACGCGCTGCAGAGGCCCGTTTGGCAGCATCAATGAGCATGAGCAGCTCAATCCAGTTCTCGGCACTCGGGCAGGTGCTCTGGATGATGAACAGGTCGGCCCCACGAATAGAGGATTCGTAGCGCACGTAGATCTCACCATCGGCAAACTCTTGGATCGTGAGTTCGCCAAGCGATGTGCCGTAGCTGCGAGCGATGGCGCGGGCTAACGCAGGATTCGAGCGCCCGCCGTAAATCGCGACGGGGTTCTCTTGAGGAGCGGTGGTCATACAGGGGTAGGGGGAAGAAAAAGACCAGTCATGGGTGGCAGACGCAAGCGGCCTGCTACTTCATACAAACATCCTGCACGCCAGAACATGCAGGATGCGTAGATTGGACTCCAAAGAGAGGATGTTGCCCGGGGAGGATTCGAACCCCCACTAACGGCTCCAAAGGCCGCTGTCCTGCCATTAGACGACCGGGCAATGGGATGGTCGCTCATGTGTTGTATGGTGTCGTACTATGAGCAGGCATGTTGCCTTTTGCAACGTACGACGATGCACATCCTAATAGGTAATGCGGTCAGTGTCAACCAGAGAAGGGGCCCAAGGTTCATAGTTCAGCGCTTCTTCCATTTCTTTCGCCGAGGCTTTACAGATCTTCCCTTTCCAGGCGGTATGCAGCGCGCTCATTTCGTTTGGATGGTGGCGCCGGCTTATTAATATGGCCGGATACATCTTTCTTTCACGCATGGAACTAATGGAGCCGATGCTGATCTTGTTCTCTCCAGAGGGTGTTCTACCCCGCCCTTTAGCATTACCTTATAGTTCCCCACAATAGTGCCACACCGTACCATGTACATACATCGATTAATTGCCGTTGGATGTTTAGCCGCCACCCTTCTATTTGTAGGGTGCGACGAAGAAACACGTGAGTCGCTATCTCAGCTTACCCAGTCTGTTCAGCAAATGCAGGAGGGGGCCGAAGAGATGGCTTCGTCGTTAGAGGAAATGGAAAACGAAGACCGTGAGCCGGTCGAGCCGGTTAACTTTCGTGAGTTGCGCGACCTGTTGCCCGAGCAGCTTAGTGGCTTAGAACGCACCGACTACGAAGGGGCTCGTCAACAAATGGGCGGGTTCACCATCGTACAGGCCAATACCCAGTTTGATGGCAGCAATCGTGAGCGCATTGAAATTGAAATTACCGACATCGGCGGGGCTCCGGGGCTTAGTGTGCTCGGTCTCGGTATGATGACCATGGAGGTTGATCGCGAATCCAGCAGTGGCTTTGAGCGCACCGGCGACTATCAGGGCCACCGCATGCACGAAGAGTACGACAACAATCGCGAACGCGGAAAACGTACGGTACTGGTTGATCAACGCTTTGTCGTGGAGGTATCGGGTCGCAATGTGTCGTTTGATGCGATTGAAGACGCGTTTTCGACTGTTGACCTGAATGCGCTCCAGCGTCTGGCCGAAACAGCGGGCTAGTGCAGCGCTCTGCTGATTCTTACCCATTGGCCGCTGCAGGAAGAGAAAAGAAGGCTGGCACATTCGCTACGGGCTTTCGTAAGAGCGGGCGTTCGTAGCGAATGTTTACCAGTGCCAGTTGTGCATGTCCGTATCCACCAAACAAGTTATCGGCGTTTTGGGCGGGATGGGCCCACACGCCGGGGTCGACCTCGTTGATAAGATTACGGCCCAAACCAACGCCTCGTCCGATCACGACCACCTTCCTGTTGCTCTGCTGTCGTATCCGGAGCGCATCGTAGATCGCAGTACTTTTTTGTTTGGGGATACGGATATCAACCCTGCGTTTGCGCTGGCCGACATCCTGCGCCTGCTGGACGAGACCGGGGCGGTTGTGGCTGGCATGCCCTGTAACACAGCACACGCACCGGCTATTTTCGATACGCTTGTGGAAGAGGTAGCTCGCACCGGTCACCAGGTGCGTCTGCTCCACATGATTGACGAGACCGTGCAGTTCATGCAGGATACCATGCCGCATATCAAGACCGTGGGCACGCTCTCTACACAAGCTGTCTATGCATTGGATCTACACCGGACTCCACTCGAAGCCGCCGGGTTCGATGTGGTTACGCCCGATGCCTCTACCAAAGCCCAGGTGAATGATACGATTTTCAGCACCACCTTTGGATTGAAAGCGCAAAGTCACCCACCCACCCCACAGGCCAAGCAGTACCTGCTCGATGCGATTCAGCATCTCATTGACAAAGGTGCTGACGCCGTGGTGCTGGGCTGCACCGAGCTTCCGCTTACCCCCCTTGCCGCCGACATGGACCTGGTTCCGCTCATTGACCCTGCCGAGATTCTGGCTCGGGCGCTCATCGAAGCGGTTCATCCTGATCATTTGAAGCCGCTCGCACCGCGTCTGGCTGCGTTTCAGACGGCTTAGCTAGTGGCGTGTCACACCTGAATGTTATGGTCCCAAATTGTCATCGCGAGGAGGGAGGGCGCGACCGACCTGGCGATCTCATCCCGTTGATTGGGCAGCTACATCCGATCTGATAGCATGAGATTGCACCCCAAGAGCACTTCCTCACTGCAGTCGGGGCGCGTCGCTCCGCTCGCAATGACAAGGGTGTGGGTTTTTCTCGGTACGTTAGGGGGCATAGGCATTACCCCCAAGATTGACGTGTGACAGAGCAGTAAGTAGAGACAGGTATGAAGTTGGGGTTTTGTGCGTTTCAAACCGGTATCATGTGCGCCCCCGACGTTGTTAATACACGCTCTCATTCGTACGGTGCTTCGTTTCGCATAAGTGCCTAATATATGTGATTTGGCAGAATCCCTCCCCCTAAATCCCCCTCCTCTGAGGGGGACTTGATGAAGGCCTTCCACGGTTCCTTCCTCCTCGGGGAGGAAGGGTAGGATGGAGGGCAAACCACCCGGCAACCCCCAAAACCATTGTTGAGGTCACTTAGTGCTCTGTTACACCTGAAAGTTAGGGTACGGAGATCGTGCCAAACTCTGTGTCCCAACCCCTCCAAAAAAACCTGTCATGGTGAGCGCAGCCGAACCATCTCCCCGACGCTCAGCAGGCGCTGGGCGATCGAGCGGCCCTGCTCATTTCGGCGCAGATCACGCAGGATCTGGCGCACTTCTGGGACGAGACGTACTTCGAGGTCAAGAAGGAGATGAAGGGCCGCTATCCCAAGCACTACTGGCCTGATGACCCCTATCGCGCAACAGCCACGCACCGCGTGCGGGCTAAGTGAAAGTCACTGTATCGCAGACCGTTATGAATGCCAGATCAAAATTGAACGGGACGATCTTTCTGCTTTTGTTATTACCTGCATTTGCTTGGGCACAGGAGCCCCCATTCGACACCGTGGAGTCGGAGCAAGTTGGGCTAAATGGAGAGATTACATACGGTGATGGGGTGTCCGAGGTCACAAGTATCCTTGGCGATCCTGACGATATCGAGGAATACTATGTTGAGTTAGCCGATGTAACAGAAACGCAGTATAGATATGGAGACGACCTTATGATCGCATTCGTAGATGAAAAAGTCGAACGCATAAATGTCAAAACATCCGCCCATACCCTCTGCCTGGAAGGGTTTGAACTGCACGTCGGAAACGATATCGATTCAATTGAATCCGCGTTTCCAAAGTCGTATGGATTGATTAACAACTCTAATCAGCCTGGAACTGCTGTAATCGGACTAGACTATGGCGACTATTACTTTATAGAAGTTCGATTTGATGACGAAGGTACGATCACGGAGGTGCGCCATCTCATGTTTTGATTGTCTGATCGCTGATGGGTATCTATTTGAAGCCTTGGTTATGCATGTGGCAGGTAGCCGAGCCCTGAAAGTGCGCCCGTACCTCATCCTGACGCCCCAGGGCGGAATGATCTAAGCGCCGCTCCTTGCAGATGGCCACGCTCCGTGTATGTGGAGCACACCTGATGGGGGCCGGTCAGCGGTGTACTCCGATTGTAACTCTTCAGATGTTGCACCTCATTCAGCATGACATGAAGCCGCTATCCCTCATACTGGCCCTGCTTCTTTTAGCTGGAGTATCAACCGAATCAACCATAGCAGAACCAACCGTAGAGGAATCCAGCCACGCCACCTATCACGTGTCGGATGAATGCCCCGAAGAAGACAACGACAGGGCACGAAGGTGGTTAAAAGATATTTTGGAAAATCAGGAAGCGAGACAGAATGATGGCATTTACGCAGAGCCCGAGGATGTGCGGGTCATGAACAATGATGACGATCCAGAGGCCTGTGCAGAGATTGCAGCCTTCTATGCTGACGTAGAAGACGAACGCCTCAAATATTTTTTCTACACCACGGGGGACTATCATTTTAATGTGTCGGTGTTACGCCCTGGGGTGGAAGATCCGATGGCTCCGCCCAATGGTAACATCTTCGTGTATGATGAAGACCACAACATCATCAAGATATATATTTAGAGTTTGATGGTATCGTGCAAACCTATACACATCCTCCTACGCTTGAAATACTTCACTCCATTCAACTTGAAATGAAGCTCCTATCCCTCATACTGGCCCTGCTTCTTTTCGTCGGAGTGCCACCCGAATCAACCACAGCAGAACCAACCGCAAATGAATCCAGCCATGCCACCTATCACGTGTCGGATGAATGCCCCGAAGAAGACAACGACAGGGCACGAAGGTGGTTAAAAGATATTTTGGAAAATCAGGAAGCGAGACAGAATGATGGCATTTACGCAGAGCCCGAGGATGTGCGGGTCATGAACAATGATGACGATCCAGAGGCCTGTGCAACATTTGCCCCGTTTTTTGCCGATTCAGAAAACGAGCGCCTCCAGCACTTCTTTTACACCACAGGAGACTATCACTTTATTGTAACGGTGCTACGCCCTGAGGTGGAAGATCCGTTAGCTGGCGGGGACAGCATCATGGTTACTGATGCAGACTACAACACGATCAAGTTTTATATTTAGAGTTTGATGGTATCGTGCAAACCTATACAGGTCTTCCCAAGCTCCTAAAGCGCTGCTGGGTCGCGGCGTGCGCGCTGTGCCTGGTCGCGGCTCCGGGCTATGCCCAAGATGTCGCTATCTTCCAGACCGAAGAGGTACCGTACATCCAGGCAAGCGATCTACAGCATGTCACGCTGCATCGTGACAGCGCGAGGGGAAAAAACGAATCTGACGAGTCGGTTGTTGGACAGTCCTCTGCTTTTGCGGAGGTCGTATCCGCTTCTTCGTTGAAGGAGGTATACCGGCTGGTAGGAAGCCCCAAATGCCACAGACCGAGCTGACTCTCCGAGGGACCGGTCCATGTATAGGCTGAGGTATGATGGGGCAACAATCGAATACGAAATGTATCAAGATGGACCCCGGGGCGTTACATCGCTGGAAATGCACTCGTCAGACTGGAAGCTTGCCATTGGGGAAGAAAAGATCTACCCCGGAATGGCCCTCTCCGAGCTGAGTGTTGCCCTCAAAACCACCCGTCGCTCAGGTGACACGCAGCCTTTTGATGATCCTGATATCGATACATACATTTCGATCACCATTGCTGAAGAGAGCCATGACGGATCGCCATAGATCAGAGACATGGGACGAACCCAGTTTGTATTGTATATCAACGACGATACCGAAACAGTTGAAATGATTCATTATCGGCGCCCTCCACTATAGTGTCTTCAAGCTCTGTACACGACAAAAGTCAGACGACGCTTCATCGTAGCGTGTCAATCCTAAAGGATTCGGTTCAGAGACGTTTTTTTCCCTCCATTCTAGCTGTCCTCCCCGGAGAAGAAGGAACCATAGGACGCTCTCATGAAGTCCCCCTCAGAGGAGCTACCGTGTATACACAACTGGTGCATCGCCAGGAGAGGCGGGATGCTGCCGCGTCCGCAGGTCATCCTGACGCCGCTAGGCGGACGGATCTGGGCGCCATCCCTTCAGACTCGGCACGTCCAGGGCGCGAGGGCCCCGCGGGGGTGGTCCCATCGACACTGAGCAGCAGGACACCTCGACTGCAGGGCGCTGAGATGCTTCACTGCATTCAGCATGACATACGTGGCATGACACGCTGGGAATGACATGTAGGGGATGCCCTCTCGTCTCCGGCGACAAGAGGGCGGTTTGCCGGGGTAGCTCCCCCAGAAATCGAATGAGAATTCGCCTCATCCTTTAAACGTCCGCTTGAGTTCACTTCATGCACCTCAACGTACTTCGCAACGCAGAACAGCCCTGCTCATGCAGGCGGTTCACCGGGCGGGTCGGGACGCTCATCGGGCGGGCCGTCTGGAGGGCCAGGCGGGTCGGAACGCCGGTCGGGGGGGCCTACATCAACAGGGGGCCCCGAGGGCACTTGGCCTTGAACAAGGGCGTCTAACACCACAGATGCCGGATGCCCCATCCCAATCGCTCCTGTTGCACGACGCGCAACCACTGACAGGGGTTGATCGCCTTGTTGATGGGCGCGTTCGAGTGCTTGCGGAAGCTGCCGGATCTGAGAAGGCTGGTAAACCGCATGGACTGCAGCATGAGCAAGCTGATGCCCTATCCCACCGGGCTGATCGGCTTCGGGAAGCTGGGGAAGGATCCGTAAGGCCGCCT
Source organism: Natronotalea proteinilytica (assembly GCF_055379935.1). NCBI lineage: Bacteria > Pseudomonadati > Rhodothermota > Rhodothermia > Rhodothermales > Salisaetaceae > Natronotalea > Natronotalea proteinilytica. Next base: position 2,236,675 of record NZ_AP043947.1, read on the forward strand.
CAATCCGAGTAGCAGATACCGCTTGACCTGATGCTCCTCCAGGCAGCGTTGTCAGCCAGGATTCGGTTACCTCGGGCGCAAGGTTCTGCTGACGAGCCGCTGTTACGCCACGGATCAGTGCAGTTCGATCTTCGGTCGAAGGCGCCTCCTCATTTATGCCCATTGTCGTACGTCCTTCTTCAGTAGCTAACCACGCGTCGATCAGCGACCCCGCTTCTTGCGTCTGCGTACGGAGCGTTTCCAAAACGGGCTGCATGCGGGTCGGCGGCACATTTTTAGACAATCCCTCCATGACTTTGGTAAGCAGTGCTGTAGCGGGCAAGTTGCTTTCTGCGATCTCAACGGAGGGCTCTATGAGCGCATATGTATCTTCTGCCGATACGCCACGCTGGTTAGCACGCTCGACGACAGACTCTAACATTGATGCAGGCAGTCCAGCCGCTTCTCCGCGTTCGATAAGTTCAGACATGTCGGAAGCCTGCGCAACAGCACACCCTGGCGACAGAACGCTCACCAAAAGCACAGCGCCCAATACACCGGCACAGAGACTTCGCATGTAAGACAAGGTTAACATAGTGCTTACGGGTCTACGATAATAACACCGTTTATGCCTCCAAACGAATCCTCTTCGGTGATCGCCCCATCGGGCAGGTCAATCCAGTTCGGAGTGCTCTCTGTATTCCAGCCGTTCTCATCGTCTACTTTATGGATACGGTACGCATATCGCCCCGGCGACAACGAGAGCGTGGTGTTGTGGCGATCGTTGCTATGCGTTGGCGTTAGGGGCTGACCCGGCAACGCCCAGTCGTTAAAATCGCCGGTGATGTATAGCTGCTTTTCACTTGAAGCAGGCACGGACAGATGGACGGTGTGGCCGTTATCCTCGACGTGCCACAGCGGGTCTTGTGCAGCGAGAGCAGAAGACGACTCGGCCAATACCGACTGATGCCGGAGGCGAACCCCAATCCCTGCATGGTGCCCTGTAGACTGGTCATTATTATCGACAAACGGATGCAGTACAGATGCTTGCACGAAAGCTTCAAGGGGTTCGCTGGGGCGCCACGTAACCTCAGTTCCAACTTGAGCAAATTGTGCCGTTGCGGTGCCCTGTTCTACGTTGTGCGAAGCCCTCTCCTCATCGGAGGAAACAGTGTAGCTGCTCTGATCGATCTGCCCATCAACTGTGACTGACCATGCCGAGGTGGGCCACCATGTAACTGCAGCACTGCCTCCTGTACCGGTTCCCATACTGCTTGCAGAAGCCGGTTGACTCCGATACAGGCGTATCGTGGTGCGTATGTTGTTTTGCATCCACCAATGCACAGCAGACTGCGCAGTAAAGGTGGATGTCCACCCGGACGCCGCTTCGGTTACATCTCCACGATAGCGCCGACCCGACCAGCCTGCGTACCCATCAATTCGTATTGCCCTCGTTGCACGCCACTGCACCATAGGCAGCACCCAGGCGCCATCCTGGCTCGTCTGCAGTTGATACCGTCGGAGTCCCGCATTCAGGCCTACCTCAACGGACTCACCAAGGGCGTGCAGCCCCTGGCTAGTGGCTTGAAGGAGAGGCACCACAGACGATGTGTTGCCCTCGCTTGCACGGCCTCGCGCCTCAAAACGCGCTGTGGTGCGCACATGTGCACGGAATGCCGAACTTTTCCAAGAGAGCATGCCTTCCGGCATTGCACCAGCAAATGTCGGTGTAACAGCAGGGTCCCAGATACGAAGCATAGGATCAGTGTATGGGTTCGTTTGATGCCCAGCCGTTGCTGTAAGTTGTGCTGTGCCGTGTAGCGTTTGCCCATAAACGGGCTCCATGGATCCACCTACCGCAAGGAAAACACACCCTCCGATGAGCATGGCAATGCGATCTATGGAAAAGAATCCCGCAGCAACACGACAGAAGAACGCCATTGATAACAGACCCTACATTGTGTGAAGTACCGCTGGCCCTCGTACGCACCGGTAGGGGGGGCGTTTGAACGGCAAGTGGCACAACCTATTTCATGTGCAGCAACGGACGTGCACCTACAGGCTGAGCACCGCGTTTTGTGCTCCAAATCCGTCGTCGCGCTGTTCTAACGCATAGGGATCCGTCACCCACTCCTCCCCATCAATCACAAACATGTATTCGTGCTCTCCACGCGGCACCGGAATGAGAGCCGTCCATACGGTTTCTCCATCACCGAGGGCGCGCGGCGTAAGCGCCTGCGGTTCCCAGTTGTTGAAGTCGCCAGCGACCGCTACAGAGGTTGCCTCGCTAGCAGGGTATACAAACCGTGCCCAGACGCGTGCATCCGTAGTGGTTGACTCGCTTACAGGGGCAGCCGTCTGGGTAGTCGTAGTTGTTGAGGCCGTGTGCTCGGTGGGTTGAGGGTCGGCTGTGTATAATCCAGCAGCAAACGTAACTGCGCAGAGCACGAGTACAGCCACCGCCTGACGTACACGAAGCAACGGAGTACGCAACAGGGGTTCTATAGCGGCTTGAAGCCGGTCGAGTAGAGGCGTGCGTTTTGTCTCGTTGGCTAATTCATGGGACGCTGAGACAGACGCCTCCCAGGCCGCAAGCGTATCCTCGGTAAACGAGGACGGCACGCTCGGACGAGGTGTTTGCTGAAACGTACGCTGCACGCGATGCTCCATTTGAAGAAGCCGACGAGCCTCTGGCGTATCGGCAATACGATGTAACGCCGCAGCCGCCTCTTCTTCGGTCAGCTCGTCCTCGATAAAACGCTGGACCAGTAGGTCAGGATCATTTGTCATAGGTCGATTCGAGGTAAGCCTGAAGTTTCTTGCGGGCCCGATGCACACGCACCTTTAATGCGCTTACCGATACATCCATGCGCGTTGCCATCGCCTTATAGGGCAATCCGTCGCGATACTTAAGAAGAAACGGAACGGCGTACGTAGGCGGTAGCGCTCGAATGGCCTCCCACACGTGGTCCATCTCCTCAGACCACATCAGTGATTCGTCGCCTCGATCCTCCGAAGCACCCGCTAACTGATGAGTCGTGGCCTTCGTATCGGTGAACGCGTGTGTCTCACGGCGTCGGTTTTTGGCATAGTCGCGGCATCGGTTTAAAGCCATGCTGTACAACCACGCTGCAAAGCGATCAGATTGGTTAAGCTGGTCGAGACGCTCAAACGCACGCAGAAACACATCCTGTGCAAGATCTTCAGCATCACTGGAAACATGGGCATACTGTGTGGTCAGCTCAAAGACCATGTTTCGATACCGATCCAGCAAGGTGCCAAGGGCATCCCGATCGCCCTTCTGGGCAGCACGGACCAACTCGGCATCTGAAGGTGAATCAGGCATGGAAAAGGATGCATGTCAGAGACCGATGCGGGCCTGCCTCAGGGCGTACGTGCTGAGACAGGCCTTACACATCGGCAAGAAGCTGTAGCAACGCAATAGCTCTTTCAAGCGCATGCGCTGTAGCTCCTTAGTTTAGGCATCATCATCGTTTTCATCATCCTCCGTATCGTTGTCCACATCCTGTTCTTCACCATTAACGACCATGGCGTCAGCTTTCACGACTGGCTTGAAGATAAAGCTTCCACTTTCACCGGCCTTAACAAACGACTCTTCCAGGTCAAAGTCGAGGGTGAGCTCTACGCGGTCACTCTCATCCTCAAAGCTAAACGGGGGAAAGTTCACCTTAACGCCTGTTTCCTCTGCGCTGGGCAAACGAAGGTCAGCTTCCTGGATGTCGCCCGACTCATCCTCGTAGAGGACATCTGCTTCTCGGGCTGTTATGAGGCGAATCTGGCTGTACGTACCTTCAGGGAGTGTTGTGTTGGCCATGAGCGTATCCACCCCGTCTTGTAGCTCCGTGAGGTCAACGGTAAACTCATCCACTTCCAGCACAGAAATCCCTCCTTCCCGAGCATCTCCCTCATCAGCCTCGTTGGCAGGAACAACAGCGACTTCTTCAATAGTCACAATGGCTTCAACAATGTCGCCCGGGGCATCAATAAGATAGATTTCAAGCTGTCCCCCGTCGCTCGAACTGGAGTCGAATGCATCGCATCCGGTGTAGGCGACCAGACCTATAGCAAGCAATAGTACAACGCCTAAACGACGTAACGTGTATCCGAGTGTTGAGGTAGAGCGTTTCATAACAAATAAGGCTCAATGAATGAAAACAACAGGCATCTTCTTGTCATGCGCAACTACCGCACATGAAAGAATGCCTCTGTAATGAAGCGCTCAGTAGAAGAGCCAATTCTGAACACGTTACAGACCAAAGTGTAACTAAGCTGCAACAGGCAATGGTCTCGTACTCACCTTTCCTACACGTACTCTTTTTTCGAAGCTCATTGCTGCTTTCCCCTATTGTCGCAGAAGTTCAATACTCAATCCGATCCTCGTACTCGGTCCACGTTTCGAAGGGGGCCCAGCTTTCGTCTTTGAGCACACGCTGCATGGGGATTGTGCGGTCTTCGGGCGGACGGTCGATCTCATTGTAGATGTGCGAGTCATCAAACCCAACGCGAGCGGCCTCGGCGTGCGTGGCGGCATAGTAGACGCAGTCGAGACGAGCCCAGTAGACGGCGCCAAAGCACATCGGGCACGGCTCGCATGAAGTGTAGAGCGTACAGCCCGTCAGATCAAAGTCACCCAGCTCCTGGCAGGCGTTTCGTATGGCCGTGACCTCCGCGTGGGCCGTGGGGTCGCCTGAAGAAGTGACGATATTTGTTCCTTCAGCAATTACATCGTCATCGCGGGCAACGAGTGCAGCAAAGGGGCCGCCGCGACCGGCTTTCACATTCTCCACGGCCAGGGTAATGGCCCGGCGCATCAATTCGGGATTCATGACGTTGATGGGCTTTGTTTGCAGGGGGATGCGGGAATCTATCGCTCGTAGTCGGCCAGCGCCTGAATCACGTCGTCATGGATAGCCCCGCTGGTGGCGACTACGCCGGTGTTCTCGGAAAGCAGCGGTGCATGTGTGAAGTCCAGCGGCTCGCCGTGCATGTCGGAGACGCGCCCGCCGGCTGCTTCCACCACGAGGCGTCCGGCGGCGTGGTCCCAGATCTTCTCGGTGTAGTCGGAGCCGGGGCGGGGCAGGCGGAAGTAGATATCGGCATCGCCACGCGCTACGAGGGCATACTTCGCCTGGCTGTCCATGCGAATGGGAGGCGCGCTGATGCCAAGCATATCGCCCACATCCTTGGCCTTGTCGTGCGCGCTGTGCGCCGACACAAACGAGTCGGTGAAGCGCGCTTCGTCGGCCTGGGCGGTGGTGCGCGTCGAAATGGGAGTGCCTTCAACCTCTGGGTTGTCAAGCGGAAACTGCATGGCGCCCTCGCCCCGCACGGCGATGAACACCTGTCCGTGCGAGGTAGGATCGTCGAGGTTGTCGGGGAGATTCGGGCAAGCCAGAGCGGCCACGGTGGGCAGTCCGTCTTCTACAAGCGCAAGTGCAATCGCGTACTGATCGCCGCGTACGAATCCCTTTGTGCCGTCGATTGGGTCGAGCGTCCAGAAACGGTCGTGGTACTGCGTGGCATTGCCGTGGTCGATCCAGCGGCAGACGGCTTCGGCGTTGGCTGTGGGGTCGTGCGCTTGCACGCGATCGACAACCTGCTTCAGGATGTGCGCCTGCTCCGCGGTCTGAAGCATGGTGCTGTCTTCCTCGGCGATCACCGGCACATCCGGAAATGCCTGTTGCAGGGCATGGCAGATCAGCGCCTGACTCCCAAAGTCGGCCACGGTAACGGGACTGCGGTCGTCTTTTTCGGCAACGGTGTTGTCGATGTCGGCTTGCACAGTTTGGCAGAGCCGTGCAGCGGCGCGAACGGCGCGAAGGGCAGTGGTACGGGTAGAGGCGGTGGCTTCCGAAAACATAGGCAGAACAAGATTCGTGAGTGGCGCAATCTTTTTCAACGTAGGCACTACGCAGCGGAAAAAAGTACTGTTATTCCGCCTTTGCGCACAATTCGTCGTAAGGCGGGAGCTCGTCTAAGAACGTGGCCTGGCCTGCCTCCGGATCCACCCGACAGACGTAGTGCATGTGCCCGTTTGAGGCGATCCAGAAGGGGGCGCCCAGGACCTGATTGTAGCGGCTGGTCTGGTCGAACACGTCCTGCGTGAGCGGCACCGACGGGGCTTTGCATTCGACCAGAAGGAGCGTGTCGCCGCCGCGCGTGTGGGCAACGAGATCGGCCCGCTGCGGGCGCCCCTGCCAGGTAAAGCCCTGCTCCACGGACATCAGCCCGAGCGGGACGCCACGAGTGGTGTTCAGGAAGTGGATCCAGTGCTGGCGCACCCATTCCTCGGGCGTGAGCCGGATGTACTTGCGGCGTACGGGGTCATGAATGTGAGGGGTGCCATCGCGCTCGGTGACGGGCGCGTTGATGGCGGGCAGGGCAAGCGGCTCCACAGGGAGGCAGTCGGTTATTGGCGGATGCAGACGCGGGGGCTCTACGAAACCGGCCCGGCGGATGCTCCATCGGCATAGCCAGTCAACTCCACGTAGCCACGACCGGAGAGCGGGGCCTCGCCCGACATGCCGTCAATACGCACCGCACCCTCCCAGTAGCGCACCGACACGTCCATCTCCTGCCCCGGAAAGTACGACTCGACCGCGAAGTCCAGGTCGTACTCAGGCAGGCGCATCTGCCAGGCCACCGGATATTCGCTTTCGTTGTCGATGGTGCTGGTCCACGTATCGGTGACTTCGAGCTCGACGTCTTCGCGCTCAATGAGCGTAGACGAGCCATCTTCTTCGACCAGAATGCCCTTGCTGTAAGTGCTGGGCGTGCCGTCGTCATTTCGGAGCTGATAGTACATCAGTTCACGTCCGTCATCGAACTGCAGCGAGAACCAGTCCCACCCTTCCTGGTCTTCGGCGAGTGCGCTGGTGCTCCATTCGCGATCCATCCAGCTCTGGCCGGATACGGAGACGGTATCGCCTTCGATCATGATCTGGCCTTTGGTGTCGAGGCGGGTGTACGAGTAATAGTAGGAAGCGTTGCCCGAGCCAGGCCCTTTCTGGCTGAGGCCCCGGTCACCCTGAAAGACAGGGGGCTTACGCGGCGTGACGGTCAGGTCGATAGCCATCTCTTCGTCGCTTACGTCGAGGCGCAACGGAAAGGTGGAATCGTCGGGTGTTGCATCGGGCGTTTGGGAGATGGGTTCTGCGCTGGCGATCTGCCAGTCGTCAAGCCACACGCGAAACGGCTGCGCCTGTGCTCCGGCAAGTCCGGCGCCGCCGCGAGCAAAGCGTTCCGTGCTCAGGTGCCAGGCCCGGTCGATATGGCTCATGCCAAAGTGACCCATGTAGAACTGGTTGGTGCGCCAGTCTTCGGGGTCGGCGTGCTCGGCATCGGCGGAGTCAGGCGGGGTAAGTGCAGAGCGGAAGATCGTGAACTTGAAGCCGTAGTGCTCTCCGTCGTCGCCGTCGAGGTTACCCGTGAGGTACCACCACTCGGTCTGGAAGCCCGGATGCGGACCGTGGTCGTCAGGAAACGAGAAGTCGATCACGCGGTCGGCGCGGTCGTATCCCGTCGTGTCGGTGCTTCCCATGGCCTCGGCCACAGCCGTCGTCGTTCGGATGGAGGCCTCGTCCACAGCAGGCTCCGACAGCCAGTAGGCCCCAACTCCAAGAAGCAGGGCAATCGCGATGAGAATGAGCAGGAGGCGGTTCATGATAGGTACGTGTTGACAGAGTACGTGGGGAAGCGGCTATTCCTCTTTCAACGCCAGCGCCGGATTAGCGGTGGCCATTTTTCGTGCTGGGTAGAGGCCCGCGAGGAGCGCGGCAGCGATGGCAAGAACCACCGCCTGCAGCAAGATGCCAGCCGACACATCCATCTGGAGGGTCCATCCGAAAGAACGCAGGTTGATCACGTAGATGAGCACGTACGCCAGCGCATAGCCCAGCGGGAGCGATAGGAGTCCGGCAAAGAGACCCATCAGCCCGGTTTGCATCGTCACGAGGCCGCCGACCTGGCCGGGCGTCATGCCGGAGGCGCGCATCACTGCAAACTCGCGGTTGCGCTCCAGCTGAAGCGCCATCAGCGCGGTGAGCACGCCGATGAAAGCGACGAGGATGGCAAGCAGCCGCAGCACATTCGTGACAGCGAACGTCTGGTCGAAGATGTCCATGGAGGCCTCACGCAGTGCCTGGTTGGACTGAATGAGCACGTCCTGCACACCGCTGGCTTCAGCGCGTAGATCGGCGATTAGCGCATCTACATCTATGCCAGACGCGGCAGTAACGGCCACGCCCGACACACGGTCGTCGTCGTAGTGGCGATCGTAGGTTGCGCGGCTCATCAGCACGCTGCCCATGTCAGAGGCATAGTCGAAGTACACGGCACGGACCGCAAAGTCGCGCTCCCCCTGGTCGGTTTGCAGCGTGAGGGTGTCGCCAGTTTCAACACCATAGCGGTTGCTGTACGGCTCCGACACCAGAACCACATCATCAGTCTCAAACGCGTCCCAAACGGCCCCCTCCTGCGATTTCAGTTCGTAGGTATCCGGCGTTTGTGGACCAGGGGTGATGGCGATGAGTTCGGTCGGCCCCACATTGGCCGTCACGTCTACGCTACGCACGGTGTAGACGCCGTCCACGCCGTCGGTGTCGCGAATCGCGTCGACCAGAGCGGGCACTACGGTAGCGGTGGACTGCCGGAAGCTTGGGCTGGGGGCCTGAACGTATACATCGGCCTGCAGCGACTGCTGGAGCCACGTTTCGACGGTGCCGCGAAAGCTGTCGATCATAATGCCGACGCCGATGGTGGCGGCAACCGCTACGGTCAGCGCGGCGATGGCCACGCCCGTGCGGCTCAGCGTGCTCACCACGCCCCGCGCCGCCATTCGTCCGAGCACCCCCGACACGGCATCCATAACAGGGCGCGCAGCTTTGGCCATGCCAATTACCGCGAGGGGAGTGGCCGCCGTTATGCCCAGAATGAGCAGGAGGAGTCCGACATAGCTCCACGCGATGCTGCCTCCAATCAGAGCAAGGATCGCCACGCCAACGCCAGCGAGTCCTGCACCGCCGAGAGCGAGCATTGGAGCGCGCTGTTGTATGTTGGATTCGGAGGTAGATCGCTGCAAGACCATGCTTACCGGCGCGTTGGCCGCCTCGCGTGCCGGGAAAAGTGCCGCCACCATCGTGAGCCCAAGTCCGAGTCCGGCACCCTTGGCGAGCGTCCACGGGGCAATGGAAAGCTGTTGCACCGTAACCACAAAGTAGAGATCGGTGATTGTGCGGGTGATGATCTGCACCAGTCCCTGGGCGAGCACGATACCCGCGAGCACGCCCAGAATGGTCCCGGCCAGCCCGAGCACAGCCGCCTCCGACAGGACCAGGCGAAAGATCTCCTGCTTGGTGACGCCCAGCGCGCGCAGGCGTCCGATGAGCGGACGCCGCTGCACGACCGAGAACAGCATCGTGTTGTAGATGAGAAATGCGCCCACAACCAGCGCGAGCAGGCTCAGCGCCGTCAGGTTCAGATCGAAGGCGCGGGTCATCTGCGCGATGGTGTCGGTCCGGGTCTCCGAGCGCTGCAGATGGATCCCCTCTGGCAACGCGGTCCGCAAGCGCTCCTCGGTCGACTCATCCTCGATGATGGCGTCGATGCGAGAGAGCTGTCCGCGCGCATCCAACAGGCGCTGTGCGGTTGCAATGTCGGTGACGATGAGATTTTCGACGGCCCGGCGGCTGCGTTCGTCGTCGGGCTCAAGCACGCCCATGAGTTCTACCGTGTGCTGCACGCCCTCGACCGACACCGATAGCGACTGCCCGGGCTCCACGCCCAATTCGCGGGCGGTTTCGGCGCCGATGAGCACGGTAGAGCGTGCCAGAAGCGGCTCCAGCTCCAGGTCGCTATCCGGTCCGAATCCGGCATACGGACGAAACGGCCCTTCGGCGAATGGGTCTACGCCCAGGAGCTGAAACGTGCGTGCTTCATCAGCCCCCTCCACAGTCGCGTAGCCTTCAACTACAGGGGCAATGGTGCGGAAGCGGTGCTCGGTGCGAAGGGCGCGGTAGACATCCTCGCTCAGCCCCTCGCCGGCTCCGACTACCTGGTGGGTTGCTTCGCCAGTGACGGTGTCAGTAGAAAGACGAAAGGCGTCGGATGCGCTCGTATTGGCCAGGTCGATGGCTACAACGATAGCCACACCCAACGCGATGCCCAGCACCGAGAGTGCCATCAGCCAGGGGTGGCTGCGCAGGTACTGAGCACTGGATCGAGATAGCAGGGAAGACATGGGATGACTTAAATCGAGAGTAGAGCACTAAGAGAGCCGTCGTGGAGCGTGCCGTTATGGAGCGTGATCGTGCGATCCGCCTGATCAGCCAGGCTCTCATCGTGCGTGGCAATCAGCAGCGTGGTGTCGTGCTCGCGCACCATATCGGTGAGCAGGCTAAGCACCTGGCGACCCGTTTCGTAGTCCAGGCTGCCCGTGGGCTCGTCGGCTAGAAGAAGAAGCGGCTCGTGAGCCAGTGCCCGTGCAATAGCAACGCGCTGTTGCTCGCCGCCTGAAAGCCGATCGGGATAGCTGTTGCCCCGGTCGGGCAGCCCTACGCGCTCAAGCAGGTGGGACACGCGCGCATCCGCCTTGTCGGACTGTCCGCTTAGTTCCAGCGGCAGCGCGATGTTCTCGGCGACGGTGAGCGTCGGGATCAGGTTGAGCGACTGAAAGACAAACCCGATGTGCTTACGCCGGAAGCGGGTGCGCTCTGTATCCGACAGGATAGTCAGGTCGGTATCGTTGTAGCGGATGACGCCCGCGTCGGGACGATCGATGCCGCTGACCAGATTCAAGAGCGTGCTCTTTCCAGCGCCGCTACGCCCCATGAGTACAACGAACGCCCCCGCATCCAGGTCGGCCTGCACGCCATCCAGTACGGTACGTGTGGCCTCGCCTTCTGCGTAGGACTTTTGCACGTTCGAAAGATGAAGCAGCGCCATGCCTATAGATCGTATGGGTTAGATATTTACAGATGCATTTCACCTACAGCAGAATTGCGATGTTCTCTGGATATGTGGGTATTTGCACTTCGTTACGACGGTCGATGCGCCGTGAAGAAGCGAGTGACACAATAACGTATGCCCGTGTGGGATGTAGGTTAAATCTTAAGGATAGAGGGAGCACCCGAATCTATGTACCGTATAGTTATCGATATTTATTGACCACTCTGAACAACGACACCACAACTTGATGGATCACAAGGAAGGGGCATACAAAGTACGCGATATTAGTTTAGCACCGAAAGGGCGCAAGCGCATCGAATGGGCGGAGAGCCGCATGCCGGTGCTCATGCAACTGCGCGAAGAGTTTTCCGAGAGCAAGCCGTTTGAGGGTTACAAAATTGCGGGCTGCCTGCACGTTACGAAAGAGACAGCCGTGCTGATCGAAACGCTGGCGGCCTGTGGCGCCGAAGTGGCCTGGAGCGGATGCAACCCGCTCTCGACCAACGACGAAGTGGCGGCTGCACTCGCCGAGAACGGCATGACCGAAATCTACGCCTGGCACGGCCAGGATACCGAGGCGTTCTACTGGAGCATCGACCAGACCATCCAGCCGAAGGCGCCGCACCTGACGCTCGATGACGGCGCGGACCTCATCTTCCGTGTCCACTCGGAATACCCCGAGATGGCGGATACCATCGTCGGCGGCTCCGAAGAAACTACAACCGGTGTGCACCGCCTGCGCGCGATGGACAACGACGGCAAGCTGCTCTACCCGGTCTTTGCGGTGAACGATGCCGAAACGAAGTGGGACTTCGACAACGTGTACGGCACCGGTCAGAGCACAATTGACGGCATCCTGCGCGCTTCCAGTGTAATGCTCGCCGGCAAGAACTTTGTCGTAGCGGGATACGGACACTGCAGCCGCGGCGTGGCGATGCGCGCGAAGGGCATGGGCGCCAACGTGATCGTAACTGAAGTGAAGCCGACCGCTGCACTGAAAGCCACGCTCGACGGCCATCGCGTGATGACGATGGACGAAGCCGCCAAGATCGGCGATATCTTCGTTACGGCCACCGGCATGAAGAACGTCATTCGTGGACGCCACTTCTTGAGTATGAAGGATGGCGCCATTGTGTCGAACACCGGCCACTACGACGTGGAGCTCAACCTTGAAGAGCTGGCCGAGCTTTCGGTCGATACGCGCGAGGTGCGTGAGAACAACCGCGAGTACACCATGGAGAACGGCAAGCGCGTCTTCGTGCTCGCCGACGGACGCCTCGTGAACCTTGCGGCTGCCGAAGGGCACCCGAGCGAAGTGATGGACATGAGCTTTGCCAACCAGTTCATGGCGCACTTGAAGCTCGTCCAGAGCCATGAGTCCAGCGAGCAGTTGGGCCCGCACGTGATCGACTTGCCCGAGGAGCTCGATCAGGAGATCGCGCGCATCAAGCTCGAAACGATGGGCATCGAAATCGACAGCCTGACGGACGAGCAGGTCGCCTACGCCACCGACTACTCGGCCGGCACCTGATGCACGGGCAACACCTCCTGCAACACAAACCGCCGTCCCAAGCCTACGTGCTCAGGGCGGCGGTTTTTTTTTACGTACTGCCATCGCAAATGAAGTGAAGAGGTCCGTCTTGAAATACAGACGTGCTAATCACACATAATGCCACTTGCGTCAATCTCACATCTTCCAACTGTAACGCTTCTCCCCACGCATCCACATAGAACCGCATCGTGGGCAGGTTATGCATGGTGTTGACCTGCTTTTGCGATTGCTTATCACACCGTATACCTATTGCACAATTTAAGACGTTGTTATGGCTACGCAAGCTGACTCTCCCGACACACAGACTTCTACTGCCACACGCACCATTAGCCCGTGGGACTGGTGGCGCGGCGCGCTGGCCGGGTTCATTGGTAGTATGGGATTCGGACTCATGATGGCCTTTATCATGCCGCCTCCGTTGCTTGAGGTGGTAATTCCCAATATGTATGGCATTGCCGCCACCCCCGACAATCCAGCACCCCTTGCCGGATGGTTTTTCCACCAGTTCCATGGCGTGATGCTGGGACTCGCCTTCGTTGCCTACGTTGAACTGCCTTCAGTGCGAGCCTGGCAAGATGCACGTACGCTGTCGGGCGGACTCATTCACGCATTGATTTGGGGCGTGGCCACCACGATCCTCCTCGCCGTGCTCGTCATGCCGCTGTGGCTGCAAACGGTTGGCTTCCCCGAAGCGCCCCCCTTCCCGAACATTGGAGCGCCCACGGTCATGAGCCTCATCGGACACATTGTGTATGCCCTGCCGCTGGGCATTCTGTATTCGATGTATCGCAACTAATCACGTAAACATACCGTGCATCATCCGGCGCCCGCCTCGCTCATTCTCGATGGGCAGGGGCGGGCGTTTGGCATGGGGGCGCATTATATCCTACATCCACCTGTTTGGCGCTACAGCCCTTGGATCGTCCCAACACGCACATGCCGATCTTCTTTTGTGGCGTCCGTCCAGGCCACCCAAACCGCGCCTGATGTGCGTTCGAGTAGAGGAAACCCGCTACTTCGCGATGTAGAGATCGGCATAAGCGACTCACTCGGCATCGCCCCTTCGTCATTGACTACACGTGCCATGAGGGTTCCATCCGCCGAATGGTCACCCTCTGCGTTCTCCAACCAGGTAACCAGCGTCCGCTCCTCATCGACAGCCACCGCCCCCACCCGACCGACAGCCTGCCCTTCGTCCATGCGGACGGGGTCGCTGAATGCATCGCCCGTGCTGATGGTAGACGCCCAAAACACGCGGGGCTCGTTCTCGTGACGCGTAAACCACACGGCATCGGTGGTGGTGCCACGACGAACCATAGCCGGGCCTTCAACCGGACACGCGGAAATCTGCCAGTCGTCTACAGCCACACGGCCCTCGCTCTTCTGATCCTGAGGCGTAACCCGTACGGACGCGATATCGCGGATCTCGGCGTCGCTGCGGTCGCGATACAATACGCGCACGTCGGATCCCTCGCGCACGGAAGCCGTCATGCAGCAATCGCACACCTGATCGTCCAACTCGATGTCGCGCGATGGCTGGGACTCGCCCGGTTCGAAGCGGGCCCAGCGCAGGCTCATCTCCCCCTGATGTGACGCGTGGGTATTGTGGCTCGCCGCGTTCTCGTGAGACGCCTCGCTGTCTACCGTGTAGCGTCCATCCAGCCACGTCACCCCCAGCGCTCCATCCTCCAGCACAACCGATGAAAGAAACCCGTGCTCGGCGGGTCGTCCCTCGCCATGAAGTATAAACGGCTCGCCCCAGGTTTCCCCGCCGTCGTTCGACCAGGCCGCGTGGATGTTGTAATGATACGTGCCGGGTCCACTGCGCACGAGCCAGTGGGCAAAGAGCCAATCGCCTACCGGACGCACGCCGGGCGTATCCGCCCAGTTCGCGAACCAATCATCGCCCTCGGCAACGGTCTGCGGTGTGCTCCAGTCATTGCCATCGTAGCGGATAAACTGCAGGGCATGCCCCGCGTCGGTATCTGCCAGATAGGAAAGCAGCAGACGATCTTCCGCATCCACAGAGAGGCGTGGCGCAAAGGTAGCCCCCTCAACAGGAATCTCGACCGATGAAAGCGAAAGGGCATCGGGAGAATCGGATGGACTGCAGGCGCCAAGCCCAACGGCGACTAGACCCAGCACTACAGCGGAGAATAGCAATGATCGCATATGCGGAGGGTGCCGGTGGGGCATCAGTGAATCAGGCGGACGTTCATCTACACCTCCAACTAAACAACGATGGCGGAGACATGCCAAAAGCAATGCCTCCGCCATCGATTAGAACGCCTGTGAGACTTGATCGTCCTCTGTTAGTCGCCCTGCATGAACAGAGACAAGACGTACCAGAAGAGCAGGCCCAGCGACGCAAACAGCTCCAGCGAAGCGGCTACGTAGCGATCCTGCGGATAGTGGTGCAGCACATTCGAGGTATCGTAGAGGATAGCGGCTCCAGCAAACACGATCATGCCCACGGAGAAGAACGTGCCCAGTTGATATCCGAAGAGCGCTCCACCTACGATCAAGACCAGCGCACCGACACCGCCCCAGATAAGCAAGCTGCGCAGAAAAGAAAAGTCTTTGCGCGTGTAGAACGCGATAAAGGTGAGTCCGCCAAATCCAAGCAGCGTAACCGAGGCGGCGCTTTCAATGGTACCGGGGGCCACCTGTTGAGCCATCACCAGCAGCGGCACGAGGATGAGCGCCTGCGCCACCACAAAGGCGGCCAACGCCAGATACTGCGTGCCGAGCCCTTGGGCCTGATGGGCAGCCCGGCTTGCCAACCAGCTTATTAGGATAAATCCACCCAGCGGAACGAGCCAGCTTATGCTGAGCATGGCCTGCGCGATAGGCTCAGCAAAGCCTAGCGAGAATAAGCCATAGAGAACGGCAACGAGTCCAACGACAGCACTAGCCAGGTGCAGATAGGTGCGCAAGATAAAGGTAGCTCGGGTTTCGGTGTCGGCCATTGCCACAGCCGACGATGCCGCCCAGTCGGGATAATCAGCACGGCGAGACGAAGAGGACATAAAGAGATACAATTAGGTTATGGATACAGACAGCGTTAAACATCCACTCACACCAACAAGCTATTCAGAGGATCCTGCCTTGCGTAATTCTCCAACGCGCTTTTCTCGTTCTCTCCTCTTCCCAGAAGCTGTTTCTCTGCCGCTACGCCTGTGTCACAGGTCAATCTTCGGGTAACACATGTACTCTCTAACGTACCGAGCCCCCTTTGAACTCTCGTCGCGATGTACAACAGGCATGACCTACGGCCCCTCTGCGTCGCGACGAAGTGCGGACGCTCTGCGTCCTTCTGTTTCCGCGTGTTCTCTCTGAAGGAGAACGGGGGGTCTTGTACGCGGTGTCAGATGGGCTGACGGCGGGTGTTGAGATCCCTCCGCCGGGGACGTCGGGATAACAGCAAGATAAGGAAGGCTGCCCACTCGACCCTAAGCTGCTGAGCGTCGAGGAGATGGTTCGGCTGCGCTCACCATGACAGGTTTTTTGGAGGGGATTGTGACACAGAGTTTGGCACGGTCCCCGTACCCAAATAATCAGCTGTGACACACTACATGGAATACGGAGGCCGCAGAGCACGCTGTGACGGTACGAGACCTTGCACGCTGAAAGACGACCCTCGCTCTAAAACATTCAGGTATGACAGCCCACTGGCGCCTTGTCGCTCAATACGCCATATCCCCCATGCGGAGGGTATGGTTTTCCGTATATGCCTGTGATCGTGCACCTGATCACATGCATACAGCAATTCATTTCACAAATGACTTGACAGAATGTGCATCTTCGTCTTATATTTGAAACCGAAGCGCTCATGCACTGCAATGCTCCAATCCAATCAATGTGTGCAGCCCCGGAGCACGCGATGTGGGCATGATGCGCGGGCTGTTCATGTTCGCATGATTTCTGCACGATTCGGGGGAATCCATAAATACACATGTTTGTGTGTATAACATATTCTTCTATCGTGCTCGACTAACTGCACCGTTTGCACTCAGTCACTATGAAACAAAGTACAGTTAAGTGGTTCGACGCCAAAAAAGGATACGGGTTTATCAACCATCCTGATGGTGGAGACGATGTGTTTGTCCACTACTCACAGATTGAATCGGACGACGATTTCAAAACCCTGCGCACCGATCAGACTGTTCAGTTTGAGCTGAAGAATGGTCCGAAGGGGCCTCATGCCGAAGTGGTCAAGGCTATTGAAGGGCCCGAGATGCACAGCGATGGAGCCACCTCGGTTGCAGAGGATGAAAGTGCTCCTGCTGAAGCCGATCTTGCTCTTGACGCTTCTGGTCGCCTATAGCGCACTGCTACATGCCGTTCTCTTTGTCGCCATCCCCCTAATGCGACTTATGCGATTTCCCAAACAACCTCCGTAGCGAATCCACAACCCCTGCGCATACGTGCCGTTCTACTGGTGTTTTGGATACCCCGCTTTGGTCGTGGGCTTTGGTCGTGGATTGCTCATTCACGCCAACTCTTTCGTATGCCTTACCTGGTGTTTAGCGCGTTATGATCTCTGTTGAAACTGCTCCGTCGTTGTCAACCGTTCCCGTTGACCCAGACCTGCTAACGTCGTTGCTTCGCGACGTAGTGGATAACGAGTCGGATCGGTCTATTGCGCTTGTTTCGGTGATCTTGGGCCCACACGCATTGGTTCGAGAACTCAACGTGGCATATCTTGACCATGACTACAACACCGATGTGCTTGCGTTTAATCTCAGCGATGGTCCTCACAGCCCACTGGAGGGTGAAGTGTACGTCGATGTTGAGACGGCGCAGGAGCGTCATGACGAATTCGATACGACGGTAGCCCACGAGATTGCGCGCTACGCTGTACATGGCGTTTTGCATCTGCTTGGGCATACCGACAAGACCCCTGAAGGGCAATCTGAAATGCGCACAATTGAAGACCGATATGTGCGGCAGTTTTCAGCACTTACGTCCTCGGGAGAGACGGCTCAGTAGGGGATAAGGAGCACCGGACGAAAACGGTTTTCTGCAACACTTATTCCCGTTGCGCGTGTCGATACCTACCGAAGTCTCTTGGCATCTCCGGCTCGGTTTATGGGGGTGTACAGAGACGCGGTTTCCTGTTCACCTGCTTTCTTGCCTCATTGTGTTGTGCTTATGAACCTTCAACTGACCACCCGCCACGTCACCGTCACCTCGCAGGTGCAAGCTCGTGTCGAAGATCGAATTCGGAAGCTGGAGCGCTACTATGATGGCATTATCAATGCAGAGGTGGTGCTCGGCAAGAACAACAGCCCAGCAGAGGAGAAAACGGTAGAGGCTCGCTTGGATGTCTATCAGAAGCGCCTCACCGCAACGGGCGAAGCCCCCAACCATGAAGACGCTGCCAAGCAATGCGCCGATCAGCTTCGTCGGCAGTTAGAAAAATATAAAGCGCAACTCCGGCGCAAAGACAAAGATGCCCACCGATAGGGGCGTCGCATCATAACGATGTCAGATAACATAATGCCCACAGAGGGGCCGCTCCTCTGTGGGCATTGTGTGTGTGTGATGTGGGTCTCGGGCTAAGACCACCATCATGAAAATGTCAGTTCCAGTTGCATACCAGCGGTTTCCTCAGCCAACAGTGATGAGACCGTCAAACCCAAAAGCCGCAGTGGCTCGGTTGGGGGATGAGGATTCATGAGGAGCCGCTCGGCCCACTGCATAAGCACTTCTGCAGAAGCTACCGGACGCTGAAGCGTGGTCTGCCGCGTCAATACGTCGTGCTGGTATGTTTTCATCTTTAGCGTAACTGTACGTCCCTGACGTCCTGCGTGCCGAAGCCGTTGGGCTACGCGCTCGGCAATCGGTTGAAGGCGGTGCAGCATGGTGCTGGGGTCGGAAGTGGTCGTAGCGAATGTGCGCTCCGCACCAACGGACTTGCGTTCTCGGTTGGGGCGTACTGGGCGTGTGTCATCGCCGTGGGCCATGGCTGCAAACCACCGTCCGCGCTTCCCAAAATGCCGCACCAGATCTCGCTCTGCAATCTGCTGCAGATCGGCACCGGTATGGATATTCATTTCCTTCATGGTCTCTGCGGTTACCGGGCCGACGCCCCGAAACGATTCAATCGGAAGTTGAGCAATGAACGACTGCATCTCGTCGGGGCGCACCACGGTGCACCCATCGGGCTTCTCCCAGTCGGAGGCCACTTTAGCAACAAACTTGTTGGGCGCTACACCCGTCGAAGCCGTCAGGCGGCGTTCGGTGCGAATAGCCTTTCGAATAGCCTGCGCAATGAGCGTTCCAGACGGTGGGCCGTGCTTCGGAGCTGTGACGTCGAGGTACGCCTCATCGAGTGATACCGGTTCGATGAGGTCGGTATAGCGTCGAAGGATTTGACGGATAGCACGGGCCTCGTCCTTGTAAACGTGCATGCGTGGTTGCACGAAGATAAGGTCTGCACATCGACGGGCGGCTTCCACTGAAGGCTGGGCGGAGTGAATTCCATACGGACGCGCTTCGTAGCTTGCTGTCATCACGACACCCCGCGGCGGGCGTCCCCCAACAGCAATGGGTTGGCCCGCGTATCGGTCGGGATGGTCTCGTTGTTCAATAGACGCATAGAATGCGTCCATGTCCAGATGAATGATTTTGCGGGGTGATTCAGGCACAACACAAAGCGTATCGTCCTCCGGATGGGGGCTTCAGAATCGATGTCTCTTCTACAGCCCGTGTAGATCAAGTACGGCCTTTCGACGCCGCTTCGTTCCACTGAAGATGATGACCTACAAAACAAGATGCCCTGGGGAGGACCCTCGGTGCCATTCCTATCCCCCGTGCATGAGCAGCAGTGCGCCTTGCCCGCACTAACCGCTCGGGGTATCCGCTTCGCTCAAGATAACATCATGTACTACCCCTCCCAGGCCTCGCAATCGGGGTAGCGCTCTACCTCGGGCACATCCGCCCCCCCTTCGATGTCCACGTCAACCTGTTCGTGTAGAATAAGACGGCCCTCGACCCGACTCTCGGCGTCAATGTGTAGGGTCGGTGGGCTGGTTATTGATGTGTTGCACATCAGCAGTACCACGTTGCCGCGAACCACCGTGCCCTCGCGTAGCGTGATGGTGCCGTTGCGCGACTCAACAGACTCCCCCACCGTTGTTCCCGTCAGCGTAATGCGTCCGTTGCGCGTTAGTACCGACCCGTCCACTTGGCTGCCTGCTTCCATCTCGATAGCTCCGTTGCGCGTTTCGACCGTCCCTGCAATCGTTGTTGTAGCACCGATTGTGATCGCACCGTTGCGTGCTTGCACCGATCCGTTTACCGTGGTCGCCTCGCCAATACGAATGGCTCCATTGCGCGTAGAGAGGTCTCCTGTCTGGTTCTGCCCCGCGAGTCGAACCGCACCATTTCGGCTTTCAATCGATTCCACTTGCGTGCGCTCGCCAATGCGGATAGCGCCGTTCCTCGTGGAAATAGATTCCGACACTGTGGCGTCATCGCCTATTATAACTGACGCATTCTGCTCATCAATTGGACTAGATACCGTGGCCGAATCGGCAACGGTAACCGAATCGCGCATAAAATCAGCGTTTTCGCACCCGCTCGTGCCCATGAGAAGGGCAGCCGAACTGATGGCCACTACAAACAGCATGGCGTGGGTAGCCCACGTACGTAATTCAAACATTTGAGTAGACATATCAATTCCCTATTGTGTTTGATGCATGCATCAAGAGGACGCCTCCTGCCCCATGAATGTTACACACTGGTTATAACGATCGTATGCGCGTTTGCCCCACAGGCGATGCGGGGAATTACCTGATACGCTAAAGGCGCATCGTCAACTACATTGGAGGAGGTATCAACAATGATTGTTTTTCTTTATCCATTCCTTGCATACCCACTTATGAAGTACACTCAGGCGAAGGATCTCATGACGCGTGACGTGCACACCGTACAGGCCGATCGGGCATTGCATGAACTGGCCGATTTTTTCCTGACACACGGCATTACGGGCGCTCCCGTCGTAGACGAGGACGATCAGTTGGTTGGTGTAGTATCGATGACCGATCTTGCCGCCCACCAAAATGCAGCAAACGGGCATGGCGTGCCCGAAGGACGCGCCCACGATGTGTATCAATCTGAACTGGTTGGGCAATACGCGACCGAGGAAATCGAGGCGCTGCGTGTCAGCGAAACGACCACGGCGACCGTGCGCGACATCATGACCCCCGAAGTCTATGACGTGAACCCGCACACGTCGGTCCAGCAGGTGGCTAGCATTATGCTGCGTAGTGACCTCCACCGGCTTTTCGTAACACGAGACAGCCACGTTGAAGGCATCATTACTGCAACCGATATGCTCAAGGTGGTGCAAGATCTGTAAAGCGTCGCCAGAGTGGGGGTACCTTCACTTTTTCTCTAAACCAACGAAACTAAATTATGGGACGTGTATCTGATGCGGTCGCTATTGTAACGGGCGGTGCGGTCGGAATTGGCCGCGCCATTGCCAAGCACTTGGCGGCTGAAGGGGCCCATGTGGCCGTTACCGATATTAATGAAGAGGAGGGCGCTGCTACCGTAGCCGCTATCGAAAAAGAGGGCGGATCGGCGATGTTTTGTCAGCACGACGTAACCCAGGAAGACGACTGGATACGCGTTGTGGATGCCGTCACCGAGGCGTTTGGCTCGCCTACCGTGCTGGTCAACAATGCCGGAATCTATCTCATTAAGCCGCTCGAAGAAACAACCGTAGAGGAGTGGCGCAACCTTATGGACATTAACGTAACCGGGGTGTTTTTGGGAATGAAGCATGTGGTGCCCGCCATGAAAAAACTTGAGGGCACCCGTTCTATCATTAACCTGTCTTCGGTAGCCGGCCTCATTGGAACGGCTGGCCATACATGCTACGGTGCAAGCAAAGGAGCGGTGCGCACGATGACAAAGGATGCGGCTATTGAGCTTGCCGATGCAGGGATCCGGGTAAACTCGGTGCACCCAGCATACGTGGATACTGGCATGGCCGACTATGGCGCTAAGATGGCGCAGGCCACCAAAGAAGAGCTGGATGCGATGCATCCCATTGGATTTATGGGGCAGCCCGACGACGTAGCCTATGCGGTTACGTATCTGGCCTCTCATGAGTCGCGATTCGTAACCGGCGCTGAACTCGTCCTCGATGGCGGATTCACCGCCCAGTAGTACGGTTGGACAGAGTCAACAATTTTTGCCGGACTGTGAGGCGACGTAGCGCGGTTGCACGCGTTTCGTCGGGTGCACAGTCCGGTTTTTTCGTATCTATACAAATACTCCATACAAATGCACACGGTACCCGGTAGTGATTGAGTTGGAGGTGAACACGCCCGCTCTTCAAAGTGGAAGGATTGCAACGCCGACCGCTCACACTCGGAATCCCTCCGTACGTGCTGGATTTCTCTTCAGAAGAAGTGTGTTCAGCCTGCAATTAGAAACCGTCTGCGATAAGCATGTGGTCCTATGAGTCAATGGAGCAAATCGCGGATGCGTTGTGGCGGGCAGCCTGTTTGCCTTGTTCGCGATTTGATGTACGCCCTGCGCTGAACACGGATACACGCCGGTGTGAGGGTGTTGTACAAAGAAGTTTACATCTGAGCGCTACACTCTTGCGCTTTTTTGATTATCATACATGATTCCCACCTTTGTGGTTGTGCTAGCAACAGCAGCCCGCCTTTTTTCTTTTTATTGCCCGGCCTTTACGCGCATGCATACATCACCCAATGGTCCCTCTGGGCGCTTGGCCGATTCCACGGCAGGAATGGCTCTTTGCTCAACCACCGCGGCTTCGCACCTACCCCTCCCCGATGTGTCTATCGAGACCGACTCCAACGAAAACAACAATACCGCCTCCCTCTTTTTAGATACAAACCTGCGCCTCACGCGCTATACCGACGAGGGGCCCAATGTGCTCAATGCTCCGCCTACCGCGCTACAGCACATATGGACCGATTGGGTCCCGGTAGGATGTAGCACCACGCTTCTTGCTGAGGTGCAAAAGACGCTCTCTTCGGCAATTCAGTGTCACCGTGTCGTGCATGCTAACGATACGTGGTATGGCGTTCGTGTAGCGCCGCATCACACCGAAAGTAATGATATTGCAGGTGTCGTGCTTACCTTTTCCACGCTTTCAGCTCCTGCTTCCACCACCGATGCCTCCATCATCCCGTCGTCGGCGGTAATCAATGCGTTGGATCTGCCGGTTGTGGTTCTCAACTCGACCGGTGAGGTACAACGCGTGAACGCTGCCTACAACGCATTCACTGGGTACACCGCCGATAGCCAAGTGGGGCAGCCTGTTGCATCGCTTGTGGCGGCCTCCGACCAGCCCCGTTTGGCCGAGCGTATACAGAATGTGATGTCTGAATCCTGTGCCTCTACCGTTCTTTCGCTTCGCTGGCGTACGTCGGAGGGCGACGATCGAGATATGGAAAGCCGATGCGTTCCGTTGAAAGACACCCGTGGTGTTATTCACGGAGTGCTTCTGATGGGCCTATTTTCGCCGGTGCTCGACCCAGCTCGCCATATGATGTCCGAGAATGCAGCAGCCCGTCATCACGTAGGCGAGGAGCTGCACGAGTCGTTGGGTATGGGACTGGCTGCTGCCGCCATGAAAATGCAAAACTTACGTGCGGCGGTAGCGCGGGGCGAGACGATTCGTCCCGAGGCGCTCGACGCGCTTACGGAGCAGATGCGCGCCAGTGCGCAACAGGCTCGACAGCTATCGCAGCGGCTGATGCCGGTATCGCTACAACAGAACCGATTGGGCGAGGCGCTCGACGACCTGGCTCGCGAAGTGGAAGACCAAACCGGCATTGTGTGTATTGTGAGGCGCCCAGACCGGCTGCCCGCACGTCCCAGTGCGACGTGGACGCTGCAAGTCTATCATATTGCTCGCGAAGCCATCGAACTGGCTCAACAGCACGGCGCGCCGCGGTGTATTCGTCTTACAATAGAGGCACCGCCGCACAGATTGGTGCTCCGCGTCCAATACGACAACCCAACAATCGAATCCCCCATAGACGCCGACACCAAGCTGGTGCGTGATGTGATGCGCTATCGGGCCCGTGTGCTTGGGGCCACCTGCTCAACCTCTCATACGGATACAACTACTGTACTGACGTGCAACATCCCGTACGCATCAGCATAGTGCTGTGT
The DNA here is from genome assembly GCF_055379935.1 of Natronotalea proteinilytica. Taxonomy (NCBI): domain Bacteria; kingdom Pseudomonadati; phylum Rhodothermota; class Rhodothermia; order Rhodothermales; family Salisaetaceae; genus Natronotalea; species Natronotalea proteinilytica. Next base: position 2,260,343 of record NZ_AP043947.1, read on the forward strand.
CACACCTGAATGTTAGGTTCCGAAATTGTCATCGCGAGGAGGGAGCTTGCGACCGACGTGGCGCTGTGAGCGCTAGCGAACGAGTACTCCTGGGGTGCGATCTCATGCCGTTGATTGGGCGGCTGCATCCAGTCTGACAGCAATGAGATTGCACCCCAGGAGCACTTCCTCCCTGCGGTCGGGGCGCTTCGCTCCGCTCGCAATGACAAGGGTGTGGGTTATTCTCGGTACGTTAGGTGACCATGCGTTACCCAAAGATTGATCTGTGACAGAGCAATAAGTGACCTCAACAATGGTTTTAGGGATTGCCGGGTGGATTCCCCTCCATCCTAGCCTTCCTCCCCGAGGAGGAAGGAACCGTGGAAGGGGTTCCTCAAGTCCCCCTCAGAGGAGGGGGATTTAGGGGGAGGGATTCCGTAGAGCCAGATAGATCAATCACTTATGTGAAGCGTGGTGCCGTGCAAATGAGAGCGTGTATTAAGAATGTCCGGGTGTACATGATGCCGCTTTGAAACGCACAAAACCCCAACTTCGTGCCTGTCTTTACTTAGTGCTCTGTCACACCTGAATGTTATGGCGGGAGGACCGTGTCAAGCTCTACACCTGTCATGGTACGTCTCCTAACCGCAAGGAAGGCGTACGTTCAGGGGAAGGTCTCGTAACGTCACAGCGTGCTGTGACGCCTCCAGGGCTGTTCGGTGCTCATCAGGCGCTGTACGATCGAGCGGCCCTGCCCAGTTCGTGGGAGATCTTTGTCGCTACGCTCGTCGCGACGGACGAATGGACGCTCTGCGTCCAACGTGCCAATCCGACGCAACGAACCAGGTAGCAGAGATTGGGGACTGGCAGGCATGTCGACACGAGATCGAAGAATCTCCCTGCAATCGGCCTGCCCGCAAACGTTCTAGTCCATCCAGCGTATGAGCAACGCTCGTATCGTATGCGGTACGGGCGTTTGCTTTGCTGTCATCAACCGGTGTTCGTGCTGTGCTGCAACGCCTCTCTGAATGGAAATCGCTGTTTGTGGGCCTTACAGCCGTGCTGCTGGTCGGTCTCATCCTCTCACGCGTGCTTCAGCCCGATAGCACAACCAGCGGCGAACCGTCGGTAACAGTAGATGCCACCGAGGCGAACGAGCATGTGGGCACCCACGCCGAAGTGTGCGGATCCGTCACCAATACCTCATACCAGGAACGCATCGGCGGGTCGCCTACCTTCATCAATATGGGCGGCAGCTACCCCGATCAGCCGTTTACCACCGTCATCTGGGGCGACAACCGGCACCTGTGGCCCGAAGCGCCCGAGCGGATGTACCGCAACGCCGATATTTGCGTGCGCGGCATCATACGCATGCACGAGGGCACGCCCCAGATCGAAGTGGGGCGCCCCCAGCAAGTATCGGTCTATCGCTGAGCCGTATCGGCGAACTGCGTGCCCAGGCGCTCGCACAGCCGCTCCAGCATCTCCTGATCGACATGCGTAAACGCATCCAGCGTGTCAGAATCTATATCCAGCACCGCCAGCAGCGTATCGTCGGGCGTTAAGACGGGCACCACCACCTCCGAGCGCGTTGAGGACGAGCAGGCGATGTGATCTTCGGCTTCCTCCACATCCGGCACGAACTGCGTTTCGCGGGTGCGTGCTGCGGCCCCGCATACCCCGCGATCAAACGGGATGCGCAGGCAGCCGTGCGTGCCCTGATACGGACCCACCACAAGCAGATCGTCGGAGACCGCACGATAGAAGCCCGTCCAGTCGTAATAGTCGAACGTGTGGTGCAACTCGCACGCCACCGTCGCCATCGCCGCGATCCAGTCGGTTTCGCCGTCGAGCAGGGCCTCGATGCGGTCGAACACATCGGTGTACGCGGCTAGGCGAATTTGCGAGTCGGGGGGAGCCACCGAAGGATTGGTCATGGTAAGCACATCACAAAAAGAGAAACATAAGCGCATGATCTATACCGCTACCCCGTCGCCGCGTTCGGATCGCGACGCCCCCAGATGCGCTTGTCGGGCAGCAGCCGAACCGTTAGCGGACGGTCCACCACGATCTGGCACGACAGTCGCGGATATCCGTACCGCGCTGCCAGTTGGTCGTGCCAATGCGTGGGCGGCATCGCGTCTTCGATCCACACCCCACACGTCGCACACAGCCCGCGCCCCCCGCAGTTGGCGTACTGCGTGATTGCGGTGTAGGGCGACAGATCGTGCTGCAGCAACGCCTCACGCAGATTCGTGCCCGGCGCCACATGCAGCGTGTGCCAGACCGATCCGTCGTGCACGCGAACCGGATACGATGCGTCAGTCATAGGCTGTCGGCGGGGTGTAGACAGAACGGGTGCAGTTAGAACCGCAAGGCGACCTGAATATTGTTCACATAGTTGTACGTTTCGCCGGGGACGCGCCCCTCTTCACGTCCGTAGAACGCATAATCCACATGAATATGCCCCATGCGCAGCCCCGCGCCAAACGTCACATAGCCCTGATTGAGACCCACCCGTCCAATCAAAATATCGTACTGCGCTTGCGCACCCAGGTGAAGCTGAGCCGGAAACACCTGCTTGAAGGCGGGCTGGCGGTATCCCTGATAATCGAGCGCCACCGCCAGATTGTCAAGCGGCCCGAGCGCATCGAGCGTGTACGCTGCCCCCACCCGATACGAAGGATGAAGGTCAAAACGATCGGCCTCGGGGAGCGTGTCGGGCACCTCCAGATTGCCCTGCGCCACGTACGGCGTTTGATCGGGCAGCAGACTGCTTAACACGGGCAGCGGGGGCGCCTCGTCATGGAGCGTATAGGAGAACCTGGAGGTCAGCATATCAAAGGCAGCCCCCGCCACCGTGACGGTTCCGGGCCCCTCGTACCAGGGTATCGTATAATGCAGACCAACATCCAGTCCGACCGCATGGGCGGCCCAAACCGGGCTTTGCTGCTGATCGATGCTAAAGATGAAGGCTCGGTCGATCATTGGACTGGCCCCGGTGAGCGGGACGTTCTCGCCGTCGGGGAGCTGGCCAACCGGCGCGTTGATGTGGCTCAGGTAGCGCTGCGTGAACTTGGTGGTGAGCCCCACCGACAGCCCATCGACCCATCGTGAGGCGTCGTATCCCACCGCCGTAAGCAGCAGCACATCGGCGCGACTGTGCACATCGATGCTCGGAAACCCGGCCCCGCCCGATCCAAAGCGCTGGTCGACAGCCGAGTGCACGAACGCCCCGGCGCTCACGCCAAACGGTCCCTGCCGGTAGATGAACGACGGCAGCGCCAGCGAGATATCCGCCATCGACGGGCGCGGCCCCACGATCTGCGTGGAGTCGCGGATGGTGCGCCAGTTGTCGAGGTTCGTTCCAGGACGCTGAATCTGCTGACGGTTGATGGGTCCCCGCAGCAGCCGTAGTTGGTCGGCCAGGTGTCCGCTGCCGCCGCCGTGAAACTGAAACGCGGTGATGCGTGTGGGGAGTTCGGCCAGATGGGCGGGGTTGTAGAAGAGCGGACGCGCTTCGCCGGGAAGCGCCGCTACGGCATCGCCCCGACCCAGCACTTCGATGGAGGGCACGTAGCCCCGCTGCGTTTGAAACGCATGCTGTGCGGCGGCAGGCATCGCATCCACCAGCATCCAGAGCGTACACACCGTTGCAATCCAGAAAAGGCGTTTCATGGGAAGCGGGGTCTTGGACAAAACAAGAGCGGACAGCGGTTTAGCGGTAAGTCATCGTCACGTAGCACACATTATCAAAGTCTGCTGAACCCCTCTGTCTTCGAGCTTCGCCGCAGGCGTGATCCTGTGGACATCTCCCCCTTGGACAAGGCTAGGTCCTTGCACATAACTTTTTCTTCGCTATGTTGTTTATTTAACGTTGGTTTCCTCCACCGCCTGTTCAATGAGAGACTGTTGGATCCTACAATTGGATCCTACAACAAGAACCCATCTGGGCGTCTTCTCGGATGAATAGTCGGGGGAATGGATCCTGAATCAAGTTCAGGATGACGTGTCGGGGGGACGGTGCTGGAAGACGAAAGCTCCCTTTCAACCCAAATGCCCCCCTTCCGAACGTCATCCAGATCCTGAATCGAGTTCAGGACAGGCAAGCGAGCCTGCGAACGCGATCCAGGATCCAGAACAGGCATCGGCCGCACGAGGTCCCGCGGGCGCCGTCCCTCGTTCTGGCCAATCCGTTGATGATCCCGTCAACAACAGTCAACAACAGTCAACAACAAGCCCAGATTGCAACCCGTGATCAACGATTATCACCATCTCGAGTTGTGTGCATAGACTAGTTGGACAAGGGGGAGAAACCCGGAGGGCGAGTTACGGAGAGCAGCTGGCGGCGTCAGTAAGCAGCTGCCGGGCCTCATCCAGCTCACTGACGGCATCAGCAAAGAACGCCCCCTGCGTGTAGGGCACCATCTGCGCGTGGGCGGTCTCCCAGTAGTCAGCGGCCTCGCAAACGCGCGGGATGAGTTGCTGTAGCGTCGCCGAGCTATTGGTGCAGATGCGCAGGCCGTTCGACTCGGTGCGCGCGAGGGTGCCGTTCAGGCGATGCGTTTCGTTGTAGAACTGCAGGGCGCCCTTCATGGCGGTGGCCGCGCCCACAATGCGTGCTGTGCGGTTTTCCTCGGGCTGGATGTCGTCGACCAGCCCATGCGCGCGGCGCACCACATCGGGGCGACGGTCGATCGGAGCGAAGGCATCCGCCGTGCGAAACGCAAGCGGTTCATCGGCAGCCTCTGGCGCGCCGGGCGTGCAGGCGGAAGATGAAGACGCCGGGCTGGCACTCTGCTCTGCATCGTCCTCGTCATCGCTGCCCGTCAGAAACGTGCTGACCGCATACATCGTGAGCAGGTCCAGGTCGTGATGCTCCAGCAGCGCGTTAGCCAGCTCCAGGCGGACGGCGGTTTGCTCGGGGGCTTCCTCGTAGGCGCGCTCCATGAGATCAACGGCCTCTCCGGTGCGACCATCCGCGAGGGCGGCTTGCGCATCTTGAATGAGCGCCTCCGTATCGGTACCCGGATCGCTGTTGAGTCCATCGAACACATTGCAGCCGCTGCTAAGCAGCACAACCAATGCGGCGCATCCGATTGGAAGTGCCCCGCGCAGTGCAGAAAAAGGCGACATCATGAAAAGAGGTGATAGGCAGAAACAGTCAGCATTGCTTTTCACGATACGCACTGGCAGGGTGGGCATCAACGCGAGGCGCATCAAAAGGATCGATCGTGTGGAAACTGCATTGATCTTCACGGAGCAACGGACGTCCGAAACCCCATCGGATGCGGTTGGTATCGGGACACGGCGTTTCAGGTTTGTCACCTGAACGATTTGGAGTGCACCCCGAGCCCGAGTGGCGGAATTGGTAGACGCAACGGACTTAAAATCCGTTGACGCTTGTGCGTCGTGTGGGTTCGAGTCCCACCTCGGGTACAGACAAAAGCATGCTTCAGCGCCTCTGACGCCCATTTACCGGGATTGTCAGGGGCGTTCTTCTTTCTTCCCACATCGCATAATCTCGAACGAACCGGAGCCCGTTGCACGTTTGCGGGGAAAATGTGGGGAAGCGGTCTTGCTCGCCCGAGAGAACTCACGCTGAGCCACACCTGCACATTGCGAGCATCTCTTCTGCACTGTGATGCTAATTGGCAACCTGTTCAGGAGCCGCATTAGTAGACCCCGCAATTCGGTCCAGTAGCCGACGGGCCATCCGAGATGGCTTTTGCTTGCCCGTTTCCCAATCGGATACGGTGGCCTGACGAACGCCCATCCGCTTGGCAAATGCGGATTGCGAGAGATTGAGACGGTTCCGCAGCGTTTTGATGCGAGGGGCCGACCAGTCGCCAGGCGTATGAGGCGCAGGAACCGTACCTGGTCGCGGAGCCGGTGTGCCGCGTAGTGCGCCACGAGCACTTAGGTCTTCGTCTACATCGGGCCAATGCACGCCGTAGCCACTGGGACTGATTTCAAAGTTCTGGCGCTCTTCAGGGGTAGCCTCTTGAAGCCGCCAACTCCACGAAAGCGGTATGCTCACCACCCGGCCATCCACAAGTTCGAACGTGATACGGCCTTCGGTGTCGTTGGCCGGGTTGACCACACGTACATCTCGAATTCGTTCGGAGGCATCAGGCATCGGTTCATTGCAATCAGAACTGTAGAAATGAAATCGATATGGACCTTCGCGAAAGGCAGTGGGCATCGCAGCATGATGGAAGATAGGTCTATCCCCCAAAGGATATGCTCGTATGGTGGTACTGTTTATGCGGTTCCGTATAGATGTTGCATGCACGCACGAAAACGCCCCCACCAGGCAGTTTGCATCCAGTGAGGGCAGAGGCAGAGCAGCAAGGAGCGAATCAGGTCATTCAGGCAACGCTGTACACATAGCTACTTTGACACTGCAGATCCGTCGGAAAGAAGAGACGCATTCTGTGCGGAAGGCGCAAAATGAAGCGTGCGCTGCGGAAATGGAATCGTGATGCCAGCCTCCGCAAACCGCGCCAGCGCCTGGCGGTACACCGAGTTGCGCACCGAGCGCTTGCCGCGCGGGCGGTCGATCCAGACCAGAATCTGCAGCACGGTCGCGTTGTCACCCAGCGCAGCCACGTTCACCTCGGGCGGTGGATCGTCGTGAATACGATCGGAGCTGCAGAGAATCTCCTGCAAGATGGCAGTGGCCCGGTCCAGGTCTGCATCGTAGGCAATGCCGATCGTCATCTCAATCCGCGTCGTCTGCTCGGGCAGCATATGGTTGATGATGACCTCCTTGCCGAGCACATCATTCGGGATCAGCACAATCTCGTTGTCGCGCGTGCGGATGACCGTCTTGTGCAGGTTAATCTCCAGCACATCCCCAATGTAGTCGCCCACCTGGATGCGATCGCCCACGCGAAAGTTGCGGTCGGCGGTGAGCGTAACGCCTGCCAGCACGTTCGAGAGCACTGTACGAGCCGCCAGCGCCACCGCCAGTCCCACAATACCAAGCGAGGCGATGAACGCCGTGATCTCAATGCCAATCTCACGAAAGGCGATAAGAATACCGCCCGTCCAGATCAGGTAGACGGCTGTAAGGTCAAGCAGTCGAACCACGCGCTCGTCTACATCGGTATCGGTGCGCTCGGCCATCGGTAGACCGTACTCCCGCACGATGGCCTTCACCAGGCTGGCAAAGATCCACGTTCCGGTAATGACGAGCAGCGCGTTCTGGGCGCCGCTCCACGCTCCGAATTGGGCCTGCACCTCCGGAATCCGGAAGAGCGCGTAGTTCACCGACCCCAGCGCCAGCAGCACGCTAAGCGGACGCGCGATGATGCGGAGAACAAGACCGTCGATCTGATAACGGCTGCGGTCGGCCAGCGTAGCGAGCCAGCGAAAGAGCCGGTACAGCAGAAAAGCGCTCGTGAATCCGGCCGCAACCAGCCCAAGCGACATCAGGAGGGTGTTAACAGCAATGCCGTTCATCGGCGGCCAACGTTAGGTAAGAGAGTAGATGTACGGTGCAAACCGCCCCTTGTGACCACTGTCACCGGTTTTCCGCTGTACGCCAGTAAGAGCCTGTCTGGGTTTGAGGTGGACGCCGGGAGTGAGTTTCGGGTTTCTGGGCTGTTTAGCGTGATTCAGTCGGAGGGTGAGGATAGCCGGGGACGCACGCGGTCCCCGGGCGATCATTAAAGCCTGCTAAGCAGGTACTCCACGAGAGAGAGGTCCACAAGTCCACGTCCGCGGCGAAGCGCAGAGACAGAGGGGACAAAGCGGACTGGCGATGATATAACGCAGCTATCAATCACGGACCATTGAACCGCTACGAAATATTGAACCTATCAGATTTCACTATCACCGGTCCTTTTTCGTGCGCTTCTTCTTCCAACGCATCAACGAGATAGGAAATGCAGTCTATCAGATTGGGAAGAACGGCTGGTTTAATGGACAAAATCATTATCCGGATGTCCCAACGCTGTAGATTTTGCTGTTCGGGAAACCCTCTGTCGAGTGTCACAAAAGCATCAAACTCTGATTCAGCTTGTTTCAAAAGCTCCGTGTCATCAAGATCATGCCATCCCCGATAGGATGCGGTCTCAACTGTGTAATCGTCTGGGAATTCGTGCCGGAGTCGCTGTGGAATGCAGTGGTCCAGCAGAACGTTCATGCGTGCACTGTTGTATCGTAATCATTGTTTTTTATTTGATTGTACACATCCCTGACGATTTCAATATCAAGATTGTAGGTTTCCGCAAAGTAGTCAAGGCTATGGCCTGACTCTATATAATCGTTGATCAGGCTTATAGGAATTCTCGTACCCCGAAATACGGGAGCTCCTCCACACTTTTCTGGCCTTGTCTCAATGTGGCTGTTGTAAGGCATGGCATGTCGGTAACTGTGGCGAAGACTGCATTAAAGCGCTATCTTATTAACAATAGAGCTATCCAAAGTTCAATAGTTTCTTCTATAGGCTCCCGATTTCAAAAACCGAATTTTTAAAAGTTGACTTTCAGAATATCGTCTTTGAACTGTGTCCGCATCGCACCTACGGGTGCCTCTGCGCCATACGAAGAGCCGTAGCGCTGTGAGCGGTAGCGAACGAATACTCCTCCCTGCGGTCGGGGTGCTTCGCTCTGCTCGCAATGACAAGGGTGTGAGTTATTCACGGTACGGTAGGGGGCACATGCATTACCCGAAGATTGACCTGTGACAGATGTAATAGTGCTCGTACGTGTTTAGCGGCGTGTAACCCAGGATCAGAAGCGAAGTGGATATCCCGCGATCATTAAAGGTACTCCACGAGAGAGAGGTCCACAAGTCCACGTCCGCGGCGAAGCTCAGAGACAGAGGGGCGAGGCGGACTGCGATGATGGAAACCACGTATCAATCACGGACTATTGAACTGCTGCCTCCCAACATTCAGGTGGTGGCAGTGCACGATCGCCCAAAACAAAAACGCCCCGCTGCAGGTCGATGCAACAGGGCGCGTTCATCAAGTATCAAGTCAGTGCCCAAGAGAGGACTCGAACCTCCACGGCCGTAAAGGCCACTAGCTCCTGAAGCTAGCGCGTCTACCAATTCCGCCACTTGGGCAAGATGTACCACACATCAGGCGGTTTTGCTGATGCGCACTCTCATAATCTAAATGCACAGGGAAGTTCCACCCGAGAAACCAAGGTCCTGTAAAGGCAACTGTGGACGCAACCGTTCCGGAACCTGCAGCCCGCACCGATTCGTAACGGAACCCCCGCCCATGCGTGGGGCTCGCGTACTTTGTCCCTGATGCCTGTTGCTACAATGACGGTAGCCAAACGATTCCGCTGGGAGGCCGCCCACCGCCTGGCCGACCATCCAAGCCTGTGCCGCAACCTGCACGGGCACTCGTACACCTGCTGGATCGAGCTGGAGGGATCCACCGGCCCCTCGGCTATGCTGGTAGACTTTCAGGATCTGAAGCGCGTGGTGGCCCCGCTCATCGATGCCTGGGATCACTGCACGTACGTCCACCGCGCTGACACCGACCTGCGGCAGGCGCTCGCTACGCTGGGGGTGAAGCACTATCTGCTCGATGGCCCCAGCACCACCGAGTATCTGGCGGATTATGTGGCGCACTACCTGGGCACCCACGGGTATGCCATGCTGCGCGAGCACGGCGTAACCGATCTGCAGGTGCGCGTGCAAGAAACCGAAACCTGCTACGCCGTCACCCAAACACCGATTTCAGCGTGTGCAGAAGCGCAGGCGCCCCGCATTGACGACGCCCTCGTTCATCCCGAACCTGCTGCCGCCTAACCGCTATGGACCCCGATCTGTATCCCCCTCACACGCCTGCCGACCAGGCCCTTGTCCTCTTCTCGGGCGGACAAGACTCGACCACCTGCCTGTTCTGGGCACTCCATCACTTCGACACCGTGCAGGCCGTTGGCTTTTCGTACGGACAAACGCACGCGGTGGAGCTGGAGCAGGCGCAGACCATTGCCCAGGACGCGGAGGTTCGCTTTGATGTGGTTTCGCTCGATGACTCCCTCACTGGGTCTGCACTCACGGGCGATGGCGAGGACATGGATGCGCCCCACGACCACGATGCCGACCTGCCGGCTTCGTTTGTGCCCGGACGCAACGCGCTCTTTTTGAGCACTGCAGCCAGCATGGCCTACACACGAGGCATCCACGACATTGTGGGTGGCATGTGCCAAACCGACTACTCTGGCTATCCGGATTGCCGACGCACGTTTATCGACAGCATGCAGACGAGTCTGTCACTGGCGCTGGATGCCGATGTGCGTATCCACACGCCCCTTATGTATCAGACCAAGGCCGAAACCTGGAAGCTGGCGTATGACTTGGGCGTGCTCGACACGGTACGCCGCAAGTCGCATACCGATTACTACGGCAACCGCGAGCAGTGGAACGAGTGGGGCTACGGAGCGCTGGATAACGCCGCTTCGCGCCTGCGGGCCCAGGGCTATCAAGAAGCCAAAGAAAAAGGGTGGCTGGGAGAGACGCCTTAACATCACTTCGTTGTCTCTCGTGGCGAGGCACCACAGGCATGACCGTACGGCCTCTCCGCGTCGCCACGCCTGCCGAGACGCTCTAGCGTCCGTCCAAAAAACCTGTCATGGTGAGCGCCCTGACCGCAGGGAAGAAGTGCTTTTAGAGTGCACGCGACGGGCCCAGCCCGGAGCACGTCGAACCATCTCCGCGACGCTCAGCAGGCTCTGATCGATCGGCCCTGCCCAGTTCGGGGGAGATCTTTATTCGCTTCGCTCATCAGTCGCTACGCTCGTGTCAGGACTCCACGTCTCCTAGACGGAGCCGCTCCGCTCAAGATGACATCCATTAAAGTGGGGGCGTTGCAACCCGAAGATTGACCTGTCACAGAGCACTACCCGATACCTATCCGATAAACGTCCGTAGGTGCTGGGCCAGCAGGTCAGCACGCTGATGCTGCAAGGCGTGGCGCGTGCCCGGCACAATGGCGAGGCGGCTATTGGGCAACGCATTGTGAAGCGTGAGTGCTGCCTGCAACGGAAACAGATCATCTGCATCCGCCATGCTGACAAGCACCGGGTGGTTGATCGTTTGCATCTGACGACGCAGACGCAGTGCAGCCCCCGGTAGCTTCCGGATAAACCGGCGCAGCGCCGCCGATAGCGCCTCCCAGTCGCCATGTAATCCGTTCATCGATGTTTGACGCGCATCGGCACGTTCCAGACGACGCTCCATAGCCGACACCGTGTCGGTTTTCCAGTCGATGTGCGCCCCGTGCACCATCAGACGGTCGATACGATCGGGCGCCTTACGAGCCAAATGCAAGGCCATGTTGCCGCCCATCGAAAAGCCAAACACATGGGCCTGATCTACGCTGCAGGCGTCCAACACTGCGCGAGCGTTCGCTGCAAACAGATCGGCAGTCAGATCCTGCGCGGCCGCCACATTGGCAGAGGCCCCGTGTCCGGTAAAGTCAAGAGCCACCACATGCAGGTAGGGCTCCAGGTGAGGCACCAGCGCAGCGGTTTCGGTCGCCGTAGCCCCCGCCGCACCATGCAGCAAAAGCACCGTAGGCCGCGACGGATCGCCCCACGTGTAGTACGCCACCGGTCCGGCCTCGGTAGACACATGCGTGGGCGGCGGACACGTGAACGCAGTGCTGCAACACTCGATCAGCACGCCATGCGTTTCTTTGGGATGCAGAAAGAAAATCTGCTTTTGGTCGGCCCCTTCTAGAGGCGCATCCGACAGGAGCGTAAATCCAGCTTCTTGGAGTCGGTCAAACGCCTCGTGGATGTCGGGCACCTCAAACGCCAGATGATGCACCCCCTCTCCGCGTTGCTCCAGAAACCGATGCACCGGCGAGGTGTCATCGAGTGCCTCCAGCAGCTCTATCTTGGTGTTCTCCAGCGCTAAGAAGTGTGTGGTAACCCCCTGATCAGAAACGGTTTCAGACTTGTAGTCAAGAGTTTGGAGGACCGTATTGTAAAGTTTGCGGACGGGCTTGGCATTCTTTGTTGCAATGCCAACATGTTCTAGACGGAGCATAACGGGCAGCTTTTGGTGAAGGACGCGCATTGCAATGAACATCGAAGCAGGCTGCTCGTCAAGGGTACTCCTGTGCATATATCACAAGATTTTGCCCCGGCTATGAGCAATGTTGCGCAGCGCGCCCGCCGCCGGGCGATGATCTGGAGCCTTTCGGTCGCGGTGCTCATGCTGGTGGGCAAGGGCGGAGCCGCCTGGCTCACGGGCAGTGCGGCGATCTTCTCAGATGCCCTCGAATCAGCCATTCATCTGGTGGCCACCGGGTTTGCTGGGTTCAGTCTGTGGTATGCTGCTACGCCTCCAGATCAGGGCCACCCGTACGGGCATGGCAAAATTGCGTATTTCGCGGCGGCCTTCGAAGGGGTGCTCATCGCCGCCGCAGCGCTTGTCATCGGATGGGTGGCCATCGAGGATCTGATTCGGGGGCCATCGCTTCAGCAGTTGGATGTGGGACTGCTCATCATTGGCGGACTCACTATGGTGAATGCCGTGCTGGGGTGGTATCTGGTACGCACAGGTCGTCGGTACAACAGCCTGGTGCTCATTTCTAACGGTAAGCATGTGCTTACCGACATGTGGACCAGCATCGGCGTGCTGGTGGGAGTTGGGCTCGTATGGCTCACCGATATTGTCTGGCTGGATCCGGTGGCTGCGCTGGTGGTGGCAGCCAACATCTTGTGGACCGCCGGAGGGCTGCTCCGTAAGTCACTGGGCGGCCTCATGGATCAGGCCGATCATGACACCTCGCGCCGCGTGCTGCGGGTGCTTGACCAAGCCGTTGTGAGCGGCCTCATCGTTGACTATCACCAGGTGCGCCATCGTCGCAGCGACGATCAGTTGTGGATTGAGTACCACTTGATGTTCCCAGGCGACATGTCAGTCCGAGAAGCGCACAAACGCTCGCACGATGTGGAAGACATGCTGCACGACACGTTTGCAAACGACAAAGTGCGCGTAACGGCGCATCTAGAGCCGCGCCACCACGCTGATGCGCATCCGCCCGACCACGCCGAGCCCCGCGACCCACTCTACGAATTGTCGCGGTGAGAGAAATGCTCACCATCACGTCAAACGGGCTACCCTCCATGTGGAGCGTAGCCCGTTGGTGTGTATCGACTCAGCGGCTCTTGTAGAAAACGGGGATGTTCTCTACAATGCCAATGCGTGAAGCGTATGGTCGCTGGCTTGTTTAGGCCAGGGCGGCGTCGAGTTTAATGGTTACGCCCGCAAGCGCCTTAGACACGGGGCAACCGGCTTTGGCTTTTTGCGCATACTCGACGAACGTATCCTCGTCAATCCCCGGCACCTTGCCGCGTGTGGTAAGCGTGATCGTCGTAATGGCCGGGTCGCCATCCACCATGTCCAGGTCCACATCGGCAGTGGTGGTTACATCGTCGGGCGTGTGGCCATCCTCGGCGAGTATGTTTGAGAGCGCCATCGAGAAACAGCTGGCGTGGGCGGCTCCAATTAGCTCTTCGGGACTGGTGTCGTCACTGCCTTCGAAACGAGACACAAAGGAGTACGGCCCTTCAATGGAGCCGGTGGCTCCAACAAATGTGCCCGATCCGTTTTGGAGGTCGCCTTTCCAGGTGGCATCTGCAGAATGGGTAGGCATATAGGGTATAGGGGACAGAATGAATAGTACGATGTGTTAGGGGTAGCCACACACCTGCAGGTGGGGCGCTCCGTTCCACATCCAACGCAACAGATGCGTTACAGGCGCCCCAGCATGCAAGCAGCAACGGGGCGGCTATGCAGCCACCTCGCCATTCGCATCCACCCGATCCATGTGCACATCCATTTGTGGGAAGGGGATGCCAATTTCGGCTGCATCGAGCTCATACTTCACCGCGCGGGTCAGGTCGTCGCGCACACGGGCCAGGTCGGCAAAGCCTTCGGGGCGGATCCACAGGCGTACCTCCCAATCGATGGAGGAATCGCCCAATCCCATGAGCATCACCTGTACGCCACGCTCTTCGATGCGCTCGTCGATGCGCTCGGCGGCCCGCTTGAGCACGGTGCGTGCCTGATCGATGTCTGCCGGGTAGTCGGTACCGACTTCGCACGTAATGCGCAGCTCGTCGTTGAAAAGTACGTTGCGAATGCTGGAGCCAAACACATCGCCATTGGGGATGATGACGAGTTGGTTATCCATTGTGTTGATGCGCGTGTAGAAGAGCTGGATGTCGCGCACCCGTCCGCGTTCGCCTGCTACTTCAATGACATCGCCCGCATCGAAGGGGCGGAAGACGAGAAGCATGACCCCGGCGGCAAAGTTTGCGAGCGTGCCTTGCAGCGCCAGACCTACAGCAAATCCAGCAGCGGCCAGAATGGCAATGAAGCTGGCTACTTCAACGCCAACGGTATTCAATGCTGCTAGAATACCCAGCACCAAGATGACATAGTAGACCAGGTTGCCAGCAAAGCGCGCCAGCATTTGGTCGTACTTGGGTTTGTCGAGCATCGCACGGATGTTATCGCGGAACCATCCGGCAATGAACTTAGCCACCACGAATACCACCACACCCACAAGGATGTTGACGGAGTATTCGATGAGGAGGGCAAGGTCTAAATCATTCGCAAACTCAGGCATAAGGCACGGGTAATAGTACAAGATACATTGAGATCGTGTATTAATGTACAAACCTCGACTCGACAATCAACCCACGTTGTATGGAGGTTCAACTTTGTAACGGGCTCGTCTGAATTGCTCGGGGATCGGTACCCCTTCACGAAACGGACCCGCAGGGCACGGGTGTATGCGGTGCAATCTTATCACCATTTAGTGCTGCCATGGATACTCACCCTGGATTTCTGCGAGACGCATTGGTACGCCCCGACCGGGCCAACGACTTAGAAGAGATGGTTCGGTCGCTCTTCGCACGGCGCCATCTGCGCACGCTGGGGAATAGTCAGGAAAAGATGTGGATGGTTGCCGAGTTCGTCCAGCGCATGCGTGGTTGGAGTGTAGCGTTTCAAGGGCTGAGTACCAAGATGGAGGGGCCAATTCCGTTCGGACTCGGGCATTGCACGATCAAAGACGGACGCCTGGTGGCGGTGGCGAATCCCATCCCCATGCATCATCCTGAGGCGTTCGCACGCGTGGTAAGCGAGTTCGTGCAGCCTGGCGCACTGTGCGGCGTGCAGGCAACCGATTCGTCTGCGGCCTACGGCTGGCGCCTTACCGCTGTCGATGCTATTGAGCCGCTGGAAGACGATAAGGTGGCTACGTTGTCGTAGCAGAGAAGCTGCATCTCTTCGCGTGCGGATGACCCTGCTCATATTGGGGGCTCGACGTTAGCAAGGCCGGTTGCCATCCAACCATTGAACTGTGACTGTACATTAAGCCCACCGATTTAGCAAGGCAGTGATGGCATCGGACCGCATGTATCCGGTGTCTGGCTTGCCAGTGGGGGGAAGCAGCGCAATGGTGTGCGTATGCACGTCGTCATTGGGGTGATGCCGGTGCAGTCGCACGCCCACGGCGTCGTCTCCATGCGCTACAAGGATGGTGCGCGTGTGCGGGCGGCGCGGAAACGGTTCACTCTGAGGAAGATGCTTAAACTGTGCGTCTAGAACGTCAGTGAGCGCCTCGCGGGTTGTCGTATCGAGCGCCACAAAGGCGTGCAGTTCCACATCCCGCCCAAACTGCACCTGTACCTGACTCAGGTGCGGTGAGAAGGGCCGCCACTCCAGGTCAAGATCGCCATGCCCATGCGTATGATCCTGGATCGCGGTGCGGAGTTCTGAAAAATCCGCGTGCAGTGCTCGTTTTGCAGATGTATATCCGTGGGAAGCTTGCATCCCGCCTTGCATGCTGGCCGGCTGCTGCTCAGTTGCTATTTCAGCGGCGGTGGTGCGCATCCACTTCTGCACAGCGGGCACACGAGAGAGGGCTTCATTTGTATCCGAAATAGAAACAGAAAGATGCTCGGTTAGGACCTCAGACCAGGCGGGGGTGTCAGACATATATAACAGCGTGTTTATGGGAGGCAGCATGGGGGATGTCTTTGGGTTGCACGAACCGCCTTGTAGGCCGTTTCCGGTGTTGTGCAACAACGTTACGATCCTTAGCACGGATCGCCGATATATTGCACCGGTCTATACTCTTCAATGCAACCGTTTCAACATGACTGACCTGACTGACACTGTAGTTGTGATTACTGGCGCCTCTAGCGGGATTGGTGAAGAAACCGCGCGCTTGCTGGCCTCGAAAGGGGCCCGCGTGGTACTGGCCGCTCGCCGCGAAGAACGCCTGACAGCCCTGCGCGACGAAATCGAATCTGGTGGCGGCACCGCGCTGGTCGTGCCGACCGACGTAACCGATCGGGATGCGGTAGAGCATCTCATCAATACAGCTCATGAGACCTATGGCCGCCTCGATGTGCTGGTCAACAATGCGGGCATCATGCCGCTTTCGATGATGGCTAAGACCCACGAAGCAGAGTGGGAGCAGATGGTGGATGTAAACATCAAGGGGGTGTTACATGGCGTGGGGGCAGCCCTTCCGATCATGATTGAACAGGGCCACGGCCATGTGGTGAACATCTCTTCGGTAGCTGGGCGCCGCGTCTTTCCGGGCGGTGCGGTGTACTGTGGTACGAAGTTTTTCGTGCGGGCACTGTCTGAAGGGATGCGCAACGAACTCTCGAACCAGCACAACATTCGCGTGACGAGTATTGAGCCGGGCGCGGTAGCTACCGAACTGCCCAACACCATCACCGATCAGGATGTGCTGGATAGTTTCGAGGGAATGGAAATGGAACCGCTCGAATCCATCGACATTGCCGAGTCGATCCACTATGCCATTACTGCCCCGAACCGGGTGAATGTTGAGGAGGTGCTGGTTATGCCCCGCGAGCAGGCGATGTAGATCCGCGCGTTCCGCCCTTAAGGAGCCTAGTCCTTGCACATAACTTTTTCGGTAGCGGTAAGGCATTAAGTGATTGACATGTGGTTTACATCATCGCAACACGCTCAAACCCCCTCTGTCTTCGAGCTTCGCCGCAGGCGTGATCCTGTGGACATCTCCCCCTTGGCTAAGGGGGAGAAACCCGTAGGGAGAGGGGGTTCGAACAAGACAAAACTGCGGTCTCCAACCACCTTATCATTTAGCGTCTATCCACTACCACTTTTTCTTCGCTATGTTGTTTATTTAACGTTGGTTTCCTCCACCGCCTGTTCAATGAGAGACTGTTGGATCCTACAATTGGATCCTACAAAAAGAACCCATCTGGGCGTCTTCTCGGGGGAATAGTCGGGGGAATAGTCGGGGGAATAGTCGGGGGAATGGATCCTGAATCAAGTTCAGGATGACGTGTCGGGGGGACGGTGCTGGGAGACGAAAGCTCCCTTTCAACCCAAATGCCTCCCTGCCGAACGTCATCCAGATCCTAAATCGAGTTCAGGACAGGCAAGCGAGCCTGCGAGCGCGATCCAGGATCCAGAAAAGGCATCGGCCGCACGAGGTCCCGCGGGCGCCGTCCCTCGTTCTGGCCAATACGTTGATGATCCCGTCAACAACAGTCAACAACAAGTCCAGATTGCAACCCGTGATCAACGATTATCACCATCTCGAGTTGTGTGCATAGACTAGCCCTAAGAAGCGGAGGACCGTGCCAACCTCTGTGTCCCCCCTCCAAAAAGCCTGTCATGATGAGCGCATCCGAACCATCTCCGCGAGGTTCAGCGGCTACTGGTGATTCAACGGTCCTTCCCAATTCGAGGGAGATCCTGGCTCTGCGGCGCTGGGAGCGCCTTGGCCG
This sequence comes from Natronotalea proteinilytica, assembly GCF_055379935.1. Classification (NCBI taxonomy): domain Bacteria; kingdom Pseudomonadati; phylum Rhodothermota; class Rhodothermia; order Rhodothermales; family Salisaetaceae; genus Natronotalea; species Natronotalea proteinilytica. The sequence goes on from NZ_AP043947.1 coordinate 2,278,111, forward strand.
GGATGACTATGCGTGTTGGCAACTCATGCTCTCCCCTAACTTTCAGGTGTGACAGAGTAGTAAGTAGAGACAGGCATGAAGTTGGGGTTTTGTGCGTTTCAAATCGGTATCATGTGCGCCCCGACGTTGTTAATACACGCTCTCATTCGTACGGTGCTGCGTTTCGCATAAGTGCTTAATATATGTGATTTGGCAGAATCCCTCTCCCTAAACCCCCCTCCTCTGAGGGGGACTTGATGAACGCCTTCCACGGTTCCTTCCTCCTCGGGGAGGAAGGGTAGGATGGAGGGGAAACCAACCGGCAATCCCCAAAACCATTGTTGAGGTCACTTAGAACCATTCCAGAACGCCTGGACAACTGTAGCATTCAGACAGGCAAACCTCAATGTCACCGTTGAATGCACTCAGTGCACAACCCCCACTCATCCACCAGACGCATTCTCCACGGTTACATGCAAGGCAGGCCCCGCCGAGAACGTCGCCTCCAGCACATCGCCGTGAGCAACGGGACCCACGCCCTCTGGCGTACCCGTGTAGATCAGATCGCCCGGTTCTAGGGTGAAGACCGACGAACAGTACGCAATCAGATCCGCCACGGAAAAGATCATATGCTCGGTAGAGCCGTGCTGGCGCGTCTCGCCGTTGACTGATACGCCAAGCGTAAGCTGCTGTGGATCGCCAACCTCCGAGGCCGGCATGATGGGCCCAAGCGGCGCAAACGTGTCGAATCCTTTTGCCACCGACCACGGATGCCGCCGGGCCTTCGCTGCCGACTGAATGTCGCGCGCTGTCATATCGAGCCCCACTGCATATCCCGCTACATGATCAAGCGCATCCGAAGCGTTGATGTGTCGCCCTCCCATGCCAATAAGCACCACCAGCTCCACCTCATGATGCACCTCGCTCGACGCAGCAGGAATCTCAACCGTGCCCCCGCTGCCCACAAGCGCCGTAGACGGCTTCAGAAAAACCATTGGCGTATCCGGCACATCGCTATCCATCTCCGCGGCATGCTTGGCGTAATTGCGCCCGATGCACAGCAGCTTGCCCGGCGAAAAGGTCTGATCGTCAACAGTGAGCTTCATCATAAAACCGAATCTGTAAGGGAGGAATAGGCGAAACTTTGCGCGAGCGTGCCCGTGGGCAGAGTCTGAACAAAATTATTCACTCTCGCGATGGTACTCAATCCACCGCTCCAAAGCAGAGATCCCTATGTACGCGATTGTTGACGTGAAAGACAAACAATTCAAGGTGCGCGCCAACGACACGGTCTACGTGCCGTATCATTCGGAGGCCGAAGCTGACGACACCCTCACCTTCGACCGAGTGCTCTTGCTCTCCGATGGCGAAGGCGATGTACAGCTTGGCAGCCCCACCGTAAACGGCGCCACCGTAGACGCCACCGTGCTCGACCAGGTTAAAGGCGACAAAGTCATCGTCTTCAAAAAGAAACGACGCAAGCGCTACCGCGTGAAACGAGGGCATCGTCAGCAATACACCAAAATAAAAATCGACGCAGTGAATGCTGCGTAAGTGGCGCGGCTTCGTCCTGCAACGCCCTGCGCCCCCACCACTCGCTTGTAGCACAACAACAGGAGGCATCATGGCTCACAAGAAAGGAATGGGTTCGACCAAAAACGGTCGCGACTCCAACCCCAAATATCTCGGCGTAAAAGCGTACGGCGGCGAATTCGTCAAAGCCGGAAGCATCATCGTCCGGCAGCGCGGCACCAAGTTTCACCCCGGCCAAAACGTAGGCCGCGGAGGCGATGACACGCTCTTCGCCAAAGAAACCGGCACCGTACAGTTTGCCCGCAGCCGGGGCAACCGCCGCTACGTACACGTGGTCGCCGACGAGGCGTAACCCCTGTACGCACAATCTAATACACGAAAGCTCTCCGCTGCTCCGGAGGGCTTTTCGTGGTTTAGAGGGATACGCCACATCTTCTATGCTCCTCAGCTTCAGCCTACCACGCCCCCATGAGTGCCCCCTCAACCGTCGCATCGTTGCGTGACCAATTTGCCCAGCCCGACCCCGAGGCGGCCATTGAACTGCGCGCCTTCACGCACGGACTCATGCCCCGCCGCGTCCCCGACATGCTCCAGCGCTTTGCCGAAGACTGGCGTACGCGGGGTGTCGATGCGTGGAACGATGTGCCCAACCACTGGGAGCCCACCACCAGCCCAGATGAATCCGTCGGGTGGTGGACGCTTCCGCTGTATCTCGGCGATGCCTTTATCGCTCCACTTCTGGGCGCTCCCCATGGCACCTGCGTGATGCAGCCTCATGTGCACTGGACCATGCAATGCCTGCTCTCAGCCCCCGAAATCATCGAGCGCGGAGACGAGGTGGTGTACATGGACAGCGCCTTCCCCTCGGTAAAACACAGCGTGCAACGGTGGCATGCCCTGAACGGACTCGCCCCAGCGGTGGTCGATCGCCCCGAATCCGGGCATGTGGATGTGGCGCGGGTCATTCATCGCATCGGGCCAGACACCGCGCTCGTGGTGCTCAGCCACGTCGGATTCACCACCGGGCAGCGCCTCCCCGATGCCGACCTGCAGGCCGTTGCCAAGGCCGCTCACGCACACAACGCACTCTTCGTAATCGATGGCTACCACAGCGCCTGCACCTTTCCCATCGATGTGGGCGAGATAGGGGCCGATGTGTACATGGGCGGGCTTCTGAAAGAAGGATGTGGCTCTTCGGGAAACGGATTTGTCTATTTGCGAAACGATGTGCCGCTCACGCCCCGGCTCACAGGCTGGTTTGGAAATGCAGACCCCTTCGCCTTCCACGACACACCGGCCCCGCACCCCGACGTACGCCGCCGCTTCCTGGGCGGTACCACTGCGATTGCCCCGCTCTACCATGCGGTAGAGGGGGTGCGTTTGCTGTTGGACGTGGGCCTCGATGCGGTGCACGCACACATCCAGCAGATGACCGATATCGTGTGGGAGCGTGCTGAAACCGCGCCGTTTGCCATACGCTCCCCACGGGATCCAGCCGAACGCAGTGCCCTTTTGGTGCTGGAGGTGCCCCACGCCCACCACCTGTGCGAATATCTGAAAACAAAACACATCTACACCGACAGCCGCCAGGATCAATTCCTGCGCATGGCCCCCTTTGTGTGGAATACCAACGACGAAATAGAGCGAGCCCTCGATGCACTGGTCGAGGTCCTGAACACCGGCGCCCATCTCGATTATGAACCCGACACCCGGGGTCCGGTGACATGAGGAGAACACCTGCAACCGACGCGGAGGGGCTATAGGTCATGCCGCTGGTACATCGCCACGAGAAACAGGATGTTGTCGCGTCCGCCCGTCATCCCGTATCTCAATTCATAAATACCTCCAAGGTAACCCCCATGATGAAGATAGAGTTAATATGCTTGAGGTATTTGCAATGGGAAGTGATGGTTGATATAGTTTTTGTGCTCGCAAACTTAAAACAATAAAGTTTTTTTGTCATGACTTTTAAAGCTCTCTCTCTCTAGCCTTATTCATGGGGTTATTTTTCTCCGTTAGTGACGGGCCTGACATTGGTGATGAGCCCGAAAAAGCTAGTGAAGAAAAGGTCATCCTTGTGGATGTAGACAACCTTGACTCTGTCATCGGAACAAATTTATTTAGCGAGCCAACGTCGGCTATGTGCTCAAACACAGCCTGTGGTGCTGGTGCTTCTTGCATGTTTTGGTTAGACTTTGATTGCATGTATCTTCCCGAAGGAGAAAGTTTTAGATGTTGGGAGTCAGGTTGTGACTGGTAAATAATAAGCAGTAGCCTTTTTGAGTACGGACTGACCTGACACCAGACCAATCATGTCTTTTGTGGTGTCAGGTGGTCTCTCACACATCACACGTGCCAATCTCAATTATCTTCATGGTCTGCCCACGCCCAAATAGATATGTCTGGCTTGCTCTTTTGTGTATTGTAGCAGTAGCCAGTTCTACACTCTCTTCTCAGCTTGCTACTTCCTACGATTGGATCATGGAGGAGCACGAATCCACCATCGTAATTGGCGATGAGGAGGATCCTGAAGATCGATTCTTTGGCGACCTGGCCGATGTGCTGGTTCATGACGAGCAGATCTATACGTTAGACCGTGACAAATACCAACTCGCTGTTGATGCCATGACAGGCGAACGCGTCTATGAGAGCGGGACCCGCGGACAAGGGCCCGGCGAGTTTATGTCTCCGTCTCGTCTCTTCACAACGCCAGAGGGGCACGTGGGCGTACTGGAGGGATACGGTCGGCAGTCATTTTTCACGACTCTGGCTCACTCCGCAAACAACTTTGGCTTCGACCATACCGAAGGCCTCATTTCCGAACGCGAGCCTACGGACATCTGTTTTTCAGGGGAAACGGTTTACGCGTACGTAAGCCCACAGCGTAACGCTGATGACGAAGAAACAGACCATGTTCTTCTTCGCAAGGACCCTCCGTACGACGTCCACGACTATTTCGGGCGACTGCCCAGCAACTTAGATGATTTTGAGCCTAAGTTCCATCCTTTCATGACGGCGGGTCACCTTCACTGCATGGAAGACAACCGCATAATTGCAGTCCATGCGTACTCAAACGAAGTGGACATCTATAAGGACGGAGCCCTTCAACACACCGTTTCAATTCTCGGCATGAAGCCAATGGACGTTACCGTAGAGACGTTTGATGGCCGTCCATGGGTTGGGTCTAAACCGAACGATTCGCACTATCCTGCGAGCACGGTTTCGCTCGAAAATGATGATGTACTTGTTCAGTACGCATACCGCCCCGCCAACTGGAACCCTCACGGTGAGCATTCACCCATTACGTATGACACGTATGTGCTTAACGTAGAAAATGGCACAATAACTTCTTTAGGAACAACCGACCGCGTGTTTTACGCCATCGGCTCCAATGGCTACGTAGCACAAAAGACCGATCCCTTTCCAACCATCCACATTGTAGACCGATGATGCATAACGCCCTTTCGTTTCTCTTTGTAAGTATTTTGCTCCTTGGAGGCAGTGCTCTTCAAGCCAACGACACGCCCGCTACACCGTCAGCGTTGGCTAAAGCCGACACAACAGATGAGCGTACTCCTGTGGGTCTTGAACACCGCGATCGGCTTCCCTCTGAGGACGACCAGGTGCGTCCGGAGTATGTACTGACATATGTGTCTGCAAGCTGGTGTATCGTAGCACAAAGGGATCGCCATGACACCATCCGGGCGTTTATTGACGAGCACCGTGAAAAAGCCAAATCACAGGACCGAGTATTCGTTACCCGTGGTGTAGCCCTTGACTCGGATCCGGAAGAAGGTTTTTCTTACTTGCAATCGATTACCGATTTCCACGAGGTTTCAAGTGGACAACACTGGCTCAACCAGGAGGCTTTACGCTTTATCTGGGGGGATAACGATCTAAATATAGAACCCGGGATACCTATTTTCGTCATTCAGGAGAGGGATATCGTTTCAGACGTCGTTTCAGACGGTCCAACGCCTGAAAGTTCCTCGGCGGTTGGTGATCCAAGAACCTTGCGCGTTGAAGAGGACACTATCGTAGATGTGTACTGGGGGCTGGATGAGATCGAAGCTGCACTGGAGGAGTAGTCTCATGCCAAATCCGGTTGTATGGTTCGCGGACTCGCTCTCTTCCGAAGCACCGGATTTACTTCGTCAGTCGGCCTCGTGTGGGAATGGACGTTTCTCTCGTTCACACCTCCACACATCTACACCCACATCCTTCACCCGCCCCACTTCCACAGCGCGCCTTCAATCGTGAGTCCCGGACCGAAGGCCATTGCTACGCCATGGGTGCCGGTTTGCGGGCCCTGCTCCAGCATGCGCTTCAGAACGAACAAAATGGTGGGCGAGCTCATGTTTCCGTAGGTGCGCAAGACCTCCAGCGAGTCGTGGACATCCGCATCCGACAGCCCTAAGACCTCCTGCGCCTTATCCACAATGGCGCGTCCGCCGGGGTGGATGGCCCAGAAGTCGATGGTGGCTTCGTTGGGCACGAGTGTATCTACGTAGCCGGGCAGGTGGTCGGCAATGACGCGGGGCACGCGTGAGGAGAGCCCCATCTGGAAACCCGTGTCGCCGATGTCCCATGTCATGTGATCCATCGAGTCGTTGTCCATCGTGGTGTGCGAGTCAACGTATTCAAGCGCGCCGGTGGATACGGTGTTGCGTTGCGAGACGATGGCCGCGGCGCATCCATCGGCGAAGAGCGCGTTCACGACTGCAGTTTCGAGCGCATCGTTTACCTGGAAGTGGAGCGTACACAGCTCGGCACACACAATGAGCACGCGCGCATCGGGCTGCGACTGGCAGAAGCTATGAGCTACGCGCAGGGCGTTGAACGCCGCGTAGCAGCCCATGAATCCGATAAACGTGCGCTGTGTGGTAGGCGGTAGCCCAAGTTCTTTTACGAGATGAATGTCGAATCCCGGCGCAAAAAAGCCGGTGCAGCTTACGCCGATGACGTGGGTGATGTCGGCGGCGTCGGTATCGGATTGTGCGAGGGCCTGCCGGGCGGCGCGCTGCGTGAGCGGCAGAATCGCCTCGCGGTACTTATCATTGCGATCGGACGTAGAGGGCGCGGGTTCGAGCGACCACGTAGGCGGGAAGAACGTGAAGTCATCCGGGTCGTCTTTCGCAAAGTCGGCAATGACCGAGTGCCGCTGGTCGATGGCGGTGCCCCGGTAGATGGCCGGAATGCGAGCACGCAGTCGCTCGGGCAGCGATGTGATGCGCTGCATGAAGGCAGCGGCCTGGGGCTGCGGCTCGCGCGTGGGGGGCGTAGCAGTGGCAATGGTGTCGAGCACCGTAGGCATAGCATTACGTATCAAGTGGAGGAGCAGAGGCGAAGCGCTGCTTGGCTTCGTCCCAGAGCGCATCGGCGTCTTCAAGCGAGATGTCGTCCCACGATTGATCAGATTCATGGAGACGTGCTTCGATGTACTGAAAGCGCTCCTGGAAGCGGGCGTTCGTGCCACGCAGTGCGTTTTCCGGGTTTATCCCAACTTGTCGGCCATAGTTTACCAGTGCGAAAAGCAAATCCCCAAACTCCTGTGCCCGGGCCTCGGCATCATCAGACGCGTCGGCCTCCCGAAACTCGGCTAGTTCCTCTTCGACTTTGGCCCAGGTGGTTGCTGCATCCGGAAAGTCAAAGCCTACCCCTGCGGCTTTCTCCTGCATGCGGAAGGCGCGCAAGAGCGATGGGAGTTGGGCGGGCACGCCGTCGAGCGCAGACTTGAGCGACTCGCTCGCCGTTCCATTGTCAGACTCCTGCTGCTTGATACGCTCCCAGTTGGCCAGTACTGCATCGGGATCGTCGGTGTCCATATCCCCAAACACATGCGGATGCCGCCGGACCAGTTTGTCAATCTCGGCGTCGATCACATCTTTGACGGTAAACTGCCCCGCTTCTTCGGCGATCGTACTGTGGAACAGCACATGCAGCAGCACATCGCCCAGCTCGTTCTGGAGCTCGGTTGGGTCGCCCGACTCGATGGCCTCAACGACTTCGTAGGATTCTTCGATAAGCAGATGTTTTACAGATACATGCGTCTGCTCCCGATCCCACGGGCACTCCTGGCGTAATTGCCGCACGATAGAGGCCAGGTCGGCATAACGCTGGATGTGTGAATTCGGCTCGCGGTACACATCGTCGTAAACAGGCGATTCTGTCGGAGAAGAAGGGTCAGTGTCAGCAGACATACAACACAGCGATTGGCGAAAATAATGGATCATCTGTTGTACCGGTTGAGACACAGGCAGTTGCTTTTGTCCAAAGGCTCTGGTGTGGTTGTGCAAAATACGCACTGTGAAAACATGGGAAACGTGCAAACAAGTTGATAAGGGCCTCATACACCATACACACAAAAATACACACAACACGCTCATCCTCTCAACTATGGGAACCTCTTGCTCACAGTGTGCTCCGGAAGAGGCGTCAGTGTCTCCGTTTTGGGACCGTCTCGGCATAGGACTTTCCACGGTATGTCTTATCCATTGTCTCTCCTTGCCGGTGCTGGCGTCTGGCATTGCGGTCTGGGCGGCCATTGACTTGCACTTTTGGCTTGCGCTGCTCATTGTGCCTGTTGCGTTAGGCATTGGGTGGCACGCCCACCGCACGCACCGTCATCGTTGGGTGGGTCCCCTATTGCTTGGTGGATGTGTATTGCTCGTTGGTGCCCTCGTGCTTGAACCGATTGTAGGCCACACCATCGAAACGGGTATCGCCGCTGTAGGAGGACTGCTACTCATTACCGGACACTGGTTAAACATCCGCAGTTGATTGCTGCAGATGGGGCTGCAAGGAGATGAATAAGCATTACCAGGGAACAACCTCAACGCGTAAAGCTATCATGCTAATCCCGACAGCCAAAGATGTCTATCTGTACGGCTGAACGGGACGTTCTTTCACTTATGGGGATGACACGGCTTCGACGGGTGGTAAACGCGCGGCGGGCTGTCCTTCCGAGCTCCCTAATATGCTCGTTAATCTCGTTAGGAACTTGTAAATGCGGACGATTACACGTACGCGATGGCGGCGTAAAGCCCCATCTGTCTCCTGTAGGTTTGTCTGTCGACTTGCCTGAGACATCATATTAGGCAGAATAGTCGCTCGATATACCGGCTGCATATCGATCGGCGAAACTTGATCAGCCTTGGCCCTTCCTTGGCCTGGTGGACCGGCCCCAGGGTAGGTGCGACAGCCTAAAATAGATCCACTATGAAGGTAGAGGCTCGACACGAGCGGCCATTCGGACCCGGGTTCGACTCCCGGCATCTCCACTTTTTGCGCGTATGCTTTTGTGCATATTCGCACTCGTTTTATGTACGCTCCCTGCAGACACATGTCTGTAGGGAGCTTTTTTGTTGGCGATTGTGCTGATTTGCTTGTATTCTCATTTCGATTTTGGACAGTTCTTCGTGTGCATCGGTGGCCTTTCCCGCTGCGCTCCGTTAGCCTATGCATGGTTGTGCTGGCAATTATTTGGGCGCACGCACCCGCTCCGCAATCTCCCATTCAACCCCCCGAACAGGAATGAGCATTCTCGTAGACGCTGACACTCGCTTGGTTGTTCAAGGCTTTACCGGGCAAGAAGGCACGTTCCACGCCGAACAAATGATCGATTACGGCACCCAGGTTGTTGCAGGGGTCACCCCTGGCAAAGGGGGCCAAACCCATCTGGATCGTCCCGTCTTTAACACGGTAGCTGAAGCTGTTGAACAGGAGGGCGCAAACACCTCCATTATTTTCGTACCGCCCCCCTTCGCCGCCGATGCCATTCAAGAGTCTGTAGAAGCAGGCATTGAGGTGATCATTTGTATCACCGAAGGCATTCCCGTGAAAGACATGAAAAGCACATATCATTATGTGCAAAAGCATGACGCTCATCTTATTGGGCCAAACTGCCCAGGCGTCATTACGCCGGAACAAGCTAAAGTGGGCATTATGCCGGCTATGATTTTTGAGCCGGGCTCTATTGGCGTGATTTCACGGTCGGGCACACTCACGTATGAGGCGGTAGACCAGCTTACACGGGCTGGATATGGCCAAAGCACCGCTGTTGGCATTGGCGGCGACCCGGTCATCGGCACGCGGTTTATTGACGCTCTGAAGATGTTTGAGGCCGACGATGATACCGAAGCGGTCGTCCTCATCGGCGAAATCGGCGGAAGCGATGAAGAAGAGGCCGCCGAATACATTCAGTCGAACATGAGCAAGCCTGTGTTTGGCTTCATTGCCGGACGCACAGCGCCTCCTGGACGTCGCATGGGCCATGCCGGGGCCATTGTATCGGGCGGATCTGGAACCGCCGAGGCCAAGTTTGAAGCGCTTGAAGCTGCCGGGGCCGTAACGGTGAAAAACCCTGCTCTCATCGGCGAGACGGTCAAAGAGCATCTTGGATAGTTCCGTCATCCACAATTTGTGGTTGTCGCCCCGTATGGCTGTCCTGTCATACGGGGCGTTTGTATATCGCTGCCCTTCGTATATCACTGGCCCCTGTCATGAAAGTAAAGCACGCCGAATTTGTAAAAGGAGCCGTGTCGTGGGACGATCTGCCGCGTGATGGCCGCCCGGAAGTGGTCTTTTTAGGCCGGTCTAATGTGGGCAAAAGCACGATGCTAAACGCTCTGACGAACCGAAAACGTCTTGCGCGCACCAGTAAACGTCCGGGCAAAACCCAGGAATACAATATCTATCGCATCAACCGGTCGCAGTACTGGATCGACATGCCAGGCTATGGCTTTGCGAAGGTACCCAAGCAAAAACGGGTACGGTGGGCGGAGTTCATTGCCCGCTACGTGCAAGAGCGTGCGCCGCTGAAAGCGATCGTTCATTTGATGGATAGCCGCCATCCGCTCACCGATCTCGACCGCGAGCTCATTGATATGATTCGGGGCGGGGCGGCCCCGTTGCTTGTGGTGCTCACTAAGTCCGACAAACTGTCGGGCAACGAGCGTCGCCGTCGCAAGGGCGAGGTGGAGGAGCAACTGGAAGAGGTTGGGCTGCACGTTCCGGTTATGCTCCTCTCCGCCGAGAAGGGAACCAACATCAACGAACTGCGACGCTGGATTGGTACGCTCACGTAGTGGGTGCATTGCAAGCACACGGGGAATGCCAAGCCAGTTGTGCATCGCGATGAGGATGCAAGTAGTGCTGTGTCACCTGGAGGCGTCACAGCACGCACGTGTTTAGCGACGTGCCCCAGATCGCCGGGGACGCAAGCGGTCCCCGGCTATGGATTTTGCTCACACCGAGCCGTTCTGTAGCCCGGGATCAGGAGCAAAGCGGATATCCCGGGCGGCCATTCTAACACGCTAAACACGTACCACAGCACGCTGTGACGGTACAAGGGCTGTACACCTTCCGTACGTCGGGGGCCTACCCTCACCGTTTTTTGATCGAGGTGTGACAGTAGGAAGGCTCGTCTTCAAGACCGGAGACGATCACCTTATCACTTAGCGCCTCTCCAATACCCGACTTACGACGGATGCACTTGTTCGGCCTCTTGCTCGCGGTACTGCATTTCATAAAGACGGCGGTACAGTCCGTCGAGGCCAAGCAATTCGTCGTGCGTGCCCTGCTCGCGCAGTTCGCCCTTGTGCATCACCAGAATCTGGTCGGCATCGCGAATCGTAGACAGACGGTGCGCAATGGCGATCGTAGTTCGGTCTTCGGTAATGGCCTCTAGCGCGTTTTGGATCAGCGCTTCGGTCTCTGTATCCACGCTGGAGGTCGCTTCATCGAGCACCATCACATCGGGGGTGTACAAGAGGGCGCGCACGAACGCGAGCAGCTGACGCTGTCCATGCGAGAGCGAGGCCCCGCGTTCTTTCACCTCTTGGTCGAGGCCATTCGGCAGTTGATCGATGAAACGGTCGGCCTGCACCAATCGGATGGCCTCGCGGATGGCGTCGTCCGAGATGTCGTCGTTCCCAAGCGTGAGATTCTCTCGCACGGTGCCTGAGAACAAGAACACATCCTGCAGCACCATGCCAATATGGCGCCGCAGGTCGTACAATCGAAGGTCGCGAATATCAACTCCATCCAACAAAATACGCCCATGCTGGATGTCGTAAAAGCGCAGCAGTACGTTCATCACGGTCGACTTGCCGGCTCCGGTGGCTCCCACAATGGCCGCGGTGTCGCCGGGCTCCACGGTAAACGAAATGTCGCGCAGGATCCACTCCACGTCGTCTACCGATTCGGGATGTTCAATCTGCTCCTGGTCCTCGTACGTGAACCAGACGTTTTCAAAGGTGATGCGGCCTTCCACGCGGTCGAGCGTTTTGGGCGAATCGGTTTCTTTTAGGGCTTTGTCATGGTCGAGCAGTCCGAAGATGCGCTCGGCCCCGGCCATGGCGCGCTGCAGGGTGTTGTATTGATCGGAGAGCTGCCGGATGGGCTCAAAGAACTGGCGGGCATACTGGATGAACGCGATGAGCACACCCAGCGTGAGAGCGTCTGTCATGGCCCCCAGGCCGCCAAACCAGAGCACGGCGCCCACGGCCACATCCGCAATAATTTGCACGGCGGGCCAGAAGATCGCAAAGTAGAATATGGTCTGGATGTGGGCGGTGCGGTGGTCATCGTTGATGTCGCGGAAGCGGCGCATCTCTTCGCTCTCGCGGTTAAAGAGCTGCACGATGCTCATGCCGGTTACGTGCTCCTGAATAAACGTATTCAGGCGAGAGATTTGCTTGCGTGTTTCGCGGTAGTGCGTGCGCACGTGCTTCCGAAACCAGAAGGTAACCCACACCATGAGTGGCATCACCGTAAGCGTTACGATAGCCAGGGTGGGATCTAGCGCAAACATGAAGTACATGATGAAGACCAGGCGGAACAGGTCGCCCAGGATCACAACTACGCCTGAAGAGAGCACATCGCTAAGCGCCTCCACATCGCTGGTAGACCGCGTGATGAGCCGTCCTACCGGGGTGTGGTCGAAGAAGGTGAGAGGCTGGTTCAGGATGAAGTCAAAGACATCGGTCCGCAGGTCGTAAATGGCCCGCTGGCCAATCCATTGCGTCATGTAGTTTTTTACAAACGCAAAGAAGCCCTCACTAAAAAGCGCAACCAGCAGAAACAGCACAATGGCTTGAAGACCGGTTACGCCCCAACTACCGAGTGCTTCGGCCTGCGCAATGAGCCATCCTTGAATGCCACTGCCGCTGCCCGTTCCGCCATCGACGATGTACTCATCAATCGCGATCTGAATAAGCATGGGTCGCAGCGGACCCAGCATGGCAGCCAACAGCGTAATGCCCAGCGCCAGCACAACCCATCCAGCGTACGGTTTCAGATACTGCGCGATGCGCTTGACCAGACGGCTATCCATCTGGTGGTAGCGGCTCTCGTCGCGCTTTGGCTTGGTGCGGGCTTCGCCCCCTTCCTCGCCCGGCTCCGACGAGCGGTCTGCGCCATTCGATGTTGAATTGGTATCGTCTGAGGCCACAGGCCAGGGGCTTCGATCTAAGGCAGAACAATCAACGACTACGTGTTACAACGCACGCAGCGTAACCTCAACTTGCATGCCCCACAACGGGTTGCGCGCCTTGATGTGAAACACACTCACAATCACACTGCTGTTACGGGTTGGCGGATGCTGTGGCTCGAATTGGATATGCATGGCCTTCTCGGGCTCCTTCTGTATGGGGATGGATACGCCGTGCTTCGGCTTCGAGCGGCGCCCAGTCGGCATATCGGGCGCTAAGGTGCCCCATCAGCAGCCGGTCGGCTCCCGCGTCATGAGCGACCTGAGCGGCCTGTGCTGCAGTGCTATGGCCGGTTTCTGCCGCCCGGTCGGCATGCTCCTGGCCGAATGTCGCGTCATGATACACCAGATGGGCGCGGTGGGCCAACGCGCGAGCACCCGGTCCCGGCCGCGTATCAGTTACGTAGGCGCATGCTGCACCAGGACGAGGCGGTCCCATCACGTCGCTCGGATGCACGGTTGTGCCCTGATCGGTCGTTACCGAGGTGCCCCGCTGTAATCGTCCATAGTCAGGGGGATGTGTAACGCCAAGCTCGCGCGCCCGCTCCACGTCAAACCGGCCTGCACGCGTGTACGATTGCCAGCGGTATCCGATCGTGGGCACCCGGTGATGCAATGCACGGGCAGCCAGCCATCCGGTGCGGCCCTGCCATACGGTGGTGCATGCGGCGGGAGGCTCAATTTCTCGGATTTCGAATGGAAACGGAAGGGTTTCTGGATGCACACCGGGCGTAACCTGCAGCCAATCCGAGAGCCCAGGCGGGGCAATGCATAAGAGGGGTTGCTGACGGTTTTGCAATGCCATGGATGAAAGAAGCCCGGGCAGTCCGTAGCAATGGTCGCCGTGCAGATGCGTGATGGCAATCACATCAATGCCTGCAACCGACGCCCCATCGACGCTTCGGATCTGATACTGCGTGCCTTCACCACAGTCGAAAAGCAGATGGTGGCCCCGGTGTGTTAACAGCGCTGCCGAGAGATGGCGACCGTGTACGGGCAATGCGGAAGCAGTCCCCAATGGTGTAAATGTAGCGGGCATAGTGTTCTATCACAGGTCAATCTTCGGGTTGCAACACCCCCGTTTGATGTTGTCATCTTGAGCGGAGCGGCTCCGCCTAGGAGACGCGGAGTCCTGACACGAGCGAAGCGACTGACGAACGCAGTGAGTAAAGATCTCCCACGAGCTGGGCAGGGCCGTTGGTTTGCCAGTAGCTGCTGAGCGCCGAGGAGATGTTTCGACGCGCTTCGGGCCCTGGGGGCCCTTCGCTTGCTCAACATGACAGAACATTTGGTTTGAAATGCTTCAACGCGAGTCCACTCCATACCATAACATTCAGATGTGACACACCACTAATGCTCTGTCACAGGTCCATCTTCGGGTAACACATGTATCCTCTAACGTACCGAGAATAGCTCACACCCTTGTCATTGCGAGCGTAGCGACGCAATCTCATGCTATCAGACCGGATACAGCCGCCCAATCAACGGCATGAGATCGCACCCCAGGAGTACTCGTTCGCTAGCGCTCACAGCGCCGCGTTAGTCGCAGGGCTCTCTCCTCGCGATGACAATGTTGGCCCCTAACTTTCAGGTGTGACAGAGTAATAGTGTTCTGTCACAGGTCAATGTGTGGGTTGTGCGGCGTCAGTAATCCAGCTACGTTGTCAGGGGAGATCCCGGCTCTGCGGCGCTGGGGCGCCTTGGCCGGGATGACTAGAAGCGTTGATAGCTCAGGCTGTACCCTAAGATTCAGGTGTGACACAGTAATAGCCGAATGGTTGAAGCAGAACAGGGGTACGGTTGGCGTCTACACGCAGTGCGATATACGAAGGGGGTGGAAGGTGAGCAGTTTCCAATGCATTGTCATGTTCAAGCAAGCTCGCGTGCTACTGCGTTCGCAGAGACGCATCCGTGCGCCAAATCTTCCCCCACATACACGCTAAACACGCCGAACAACTCGCTCAAAAAAGGATGCTGGCTCCGGTGCGGCGTGCGTATGTTTGAATCAGGACGTCAGCGCTGTACTACATCGCTGTACTACATCGCTGTACGGTTTCGTATTGACAAACGCCCTGATCTGATATGACGCCCTCTGACGCTGGATCCGAATCGCGCATCGCTCGTGCGTTACGTGCCGTTACTGCAACGATGCACCATCATGACACGCTCATGGAGCAATCGCGTACGCTGTACCGACGTCAGCAGCATCCGCTGCACAAGGAGCCCCGCGTGATGCATTGGATTGACCGGTACCTACGTTTCTATGACTCAAAGCCGTTGTATCATCTGGATGCTAGACATGCTACCGTCTTCCTGTCGTTTGTGGTGACCGAAGCCACGCAAGACGAGGCCGAGGGCGCGCTTCGCTTTTTCCACGAAACGGTGCTGCTTCGCCCGCTGCCCAAAACGCTCGACTATCGGGTGGGGCGTTCTCCACTGCCCGCTCCGCCGGATTCCGCACCGATACCAACAAACCGCACGCTGTGGCCTTCGACACAGGAGGAGGAGTAGTGCGCTGTCGCAGGTCAGCCTTTGAGTAACGCATGTGCTCCCTAACGTACCGGGAAAAAGGCACACCTTTGTCATTGCGAGCGCAGCGACGCAATCTCATGCTATCAGGCCGGATGCAGCCGCCCAATCAACAGCACTAGAAATGGCGAGCCAGGTATCGGAAGAAGCGCTGTACACGGCGGGCATTGACCCCCAGGTCACTGTACCCCACTCGGCTGGCACTGCGTACATGAAGGGTACCGCCGCCTTGCTCAGTAGGACGAACGGCAATGTGTACGTCGTCTTTGAACACAAATGCGACGCGATAGACCGCATGTGCAGCGTGGTCGTCGCGATCGGTCGTCATCTCAACTGGACTCAGGTCAGATAACGCAGCTAGCGCAGCCTGATAGAGACGATCGGGCGCGGCCTCAAAGGTGCGAGAGGTGCGCTCGCAATTGGGGGTGTCGGGGCATGGGGGAACGGGGGTAGACATACGGCGCAGGGAGGACGGAAACCAAGGAAGGGGACATGCTACGTCAGGCAATGCCCTTACGGCATATTGGCCGCGGCCTCCTGTTCCAAGGCCCGTTCGTCGTTGTACTTGGAGGGGCACTTCACCAAGATATGATCAGCGATGAATGCGTCATCGCCAGGATAGCCTTCAATAACGAGTTGCTCGGCCTCCTCAAAGTTGCCCGGTTTAGGATCGTTGTACTGCACCTGGCGCACCGTGCCGCTTTCGTCCTTCATATAGAAGGTGAATACGTTTCGCTCCACATCGTAATTTGTGGGACGATCTTCGACCCAGTCACCCACGACATGGGCTTTGCTGCCGCTGGCTTCAGCCTCGGCAAATCCCATATAGCCGCCAACCTGACCGCCAAAGTTGAGAAACAGGACAGTTCCGAAGCCCAACATGAGCACGAAACCAATAATTCGTTTTGGACGCATGGAAATACGGGGGTTACGAAAGGTTATACGTCATTTGAGTTTTTTTGCTCAAGCCGCTGTTCCAAGGTGTCAATCTTGCGGTCGGTACGGTAGATGTAGACCATGATGCCGACCCACACGATAAGTAGCACAACAACCGCCACGTAGATTTTTCCATCCACTGCCATGACTTGCTCAAGCGCATCTGGTTCTGCAGTGGGCATGGATTCTTGTTGCGCCCATGCGGTATCGGCAGCGGTGGTGTCTGCAGTAGCATCGAATGAATGAATCGTCATGAACGCAACAATCCAGCAGAAAAGGAACAGGTTGGTGGAAAAGCAATAACGCGGCAGTCACGATGATGTTATCAGCGCTGAAGCACGTTCACGCCATTCGATCACCGCGAGGCGTACGCGCTGGGTGTACATCACCCAAAACAGCCCAAAGAAAGCAAGCACCGATGGATAGAAAATCCATCGCATTGAGGGCGCCAGATCGGACTGCGAGAGCGCTGGGCTGCCATCGGCACCGGGGTGCAAGCTGGCCATCTGATTCGGCAGGATGTACAGCAGAAACGGCATAGTCACAAAAGCAAACAGGTTGTACACGGCTGCCACACGGGCCCGTACCGTTTCTGACTCAATGCTATCCCGAAGCACAAAGTAGGCTGCGTAAATAAGCATGAGCACCAGCGCCATAGATTGCTTCGGGTCCCAGTTCCACCACTTGCCCGTGCCTTCATACCATGTAAAGCGCGCCCACACCATACCGGTGATAAGCCCGAGGATTCCAAATGCAATAGCTAGCCGAGCCGCCTCGCGTGCACGAATGTCGCGCACAACGGCTCCCGTGCGTAAATACTGGGCCGAGTGATACGCAGATACGAGCGTAGCCCCCATCAGGGTAAACCACATGGGAACGTGGAAATAGAGGCTCCGCGCTGACTCTTCAATGATGGCCAACTGCGGAATATCGCGCAGCAGTCCGGCCACAATCACGACGCACAGCGTGAGAAACACTGCGCCTTGCACGACACGGTAGCCACGGGGACGCCCAACAAGATCCGGAGGGGTAGCCATAGCGTGTATTGTTTAGATGCACATGGATATCCTGCTACGTCTCCGTAACAGGCGTATTCCCACCGTTCTGGTGAATTCAGAGCAAATCGGATTCGATGTGCTCTTTTCATGGCGACCATTGCCACTCCCCCTCACCCAAGAGCAGCATCCCTATCTATTCCGCAACACGTTCTCATCGTCTTTGTGATAGAATCCTGCAAAACATAGCAGTATCCTACCATACTTTGTGGACTACTGCTCATTTCTTTTTTCTAATCCTCCTTCTATGGTAACCGTCATTCTAGATGCCCCACTCCTCTGATCATGAAAAAAATACCGGTATCGGACGCCCTTGTCGAAGACGACCTCACTGAAACGCTTGACGTCCCACTAACGCCCGAGCAAAAAGAGTGGATTACAGCAAAGGCCAAAGCGCGTGGAGTCTCGAAACGTCAGTTTATTCGCTACCTGTTGAACCGCATCAAACAGGCCGAAGAAGCGATTCGTGAGGAGCGTGCTTCCAACGCTGAACCCTCCAGCCCCTCAGAGTCCAATTCTTCGAACGCGTCGCGCTCACATAGCGCCATGCTGTCGATGTTTGAATATGCTGAAGAGGATTCTGGCGCTTCAAATACCTAAGCGGCTGCGTGCTCTTTTGCAGCGTGAAGTAGGTAGGTTGCTTTATCCTTGTCTATGTTCTATGCGTATGGTCGAGGCCCCCTCGTATCATCTGCTTTTGGTAGAAGATGATGCCGACACCGTGACTCTGATTCGGCGTATCATCAGTCGAACGCCACATATGCTGATGTGTGCAACCACTTGCACCGAGGCTATACAAATCGTACATGATGATGCGTTTGATGTGCTCCTGATCGATATTGGCCTGCCTGATGGGACCGGAATCGATGTCCTTGAACATGCACGCAACACCTCCTTCAACAGAACAACGCCCGCTCTTGCCTTAACAGCTCATGCACTTCCGGGCGATCGTGAACGCCTGCTTCGAGTCGGTTTTGACGCATACGTGGCTAAGCCCTTTTGCCGGCACGATGTGTTAAGCGCTGTAGATATGCTTTGTTAGGCATGGCGCATTAAAAAATCGACTTTGCTGCGTCGACGTTAATGTTTCTGTTGGCTTTTTGACTTATCCCCCTGCGCAGTTTTTTGTCTTCTGATGCCATCGCCCCATCGTCGTATCATCGCCACATACCGGGCGAGCGTATTATGCGGGCAACCTCTGCCAGTAATTCCCCTATCATCTTTGACCTGTTTGAAATCAGCACTTCTTTCAAGAGGGTGTCTTTTCCGCCACTCACTACACACTTTTTGGCAATCATCACAGCTGGACAAGCTACTGGGTTCTATCAACTCAGTGAGAGAACTGAGCCAACACCTGTTGTATTTCAACCAGGTAGCAGCCTATTTTTACACGTTGGTCAAGCGTCTACCTGGTCGCTTGATGTGGAAACCCTCGAGCTTCTTGTGGCCTACATTTCTCCGGAGCATATCTATGAGACGCTGAGTCGTCATGGTCTAGACCCACGGCGGTTTCCGTTACGAAATACGCTAGTCAATGAGGATCCTGTCATGCATCATCTGGGGCTCTCGTTAGCGCATACCCTTGCCAATCCGCCCGCGGAACGACGTTCGCCCTTAACGACATCGATTACTGGCGCTGTACTGCTACGCATCTTGCTCCACCACGGATCTGATGCCTCCCAGCTTGACGATGTCCTTGGCGATGTGTTTACTCCTGAATTATCCACAACGCTTCGAACGTACGTACGTCAGCATCTTGATGAAGAAATTACTGTGCATGATCTGGCCCAGGCTGCAGATATGAGTCCTTCGCACTTTAGTCGGCTGTTTAAAGAGGCAACAGGCCAGCCTCCCTATCAATACGTGTTGCAAGAACGAATTAAAGAGGCTCAGCGTCTGCTTCAAGAATCAGAAGCCTCTATTGCCGAAGTTGCTCTACGCACCGGTTTTTCCAACCAGAGCCACCTTACACGTCGGTTTCGAAAGGTCACGGGAACCACGCCCGCAGTGTACCGGCGTGCTGTTCAGTAACCCGTCTATGCGATCGGGCTCCCAACGATCGTGCTTTGTCACACGTCAATGGGTGGGTTGTGACGTGCCCCGTCAAATGATGTCATCTTGAGCGGAGCAACTGCATCTAGCAGGGGCGGCGTCCTAACACGAGCGCAGCGAGATCCCGGGCGGCCATTGAACCACGCTAAACACATAGCACAGCATCCATTCGTCCGTCGCGACGCAGAGGGGCCGAAGGTGATGCCGGTTGTACACGTATTTCTTCCGACGTAACTTAGCTCTTTGCCGGCTGCACTTCAACGCCAGGGCGGGGGAGCCACGACCAGGCAGGCAGGTAGCTGCGCACACGCACGGCCATGCGTTCTACGCTAATGTAGGCGACTGGAATAAGGACCAGCGTAATGAGTGTAGAGGCGAGCAGGCCGCCAATCACTACACGCGCCAGTGCAGCCTGGATTTCTCCACCCGTTCCCAGACCAAGCGCGAGTGGAAAGAGGCCAAGCATAGTGGTGAGAGCTGTCATCAAAATGGGACGTAAACGAAGCCGTCCGGCCTCAACAACGGCATCAACCAACTCCAGCTTCCGCTCACGACGCATGATGTTGATATAATCAACCAGGACAATCGCATTGTTCACCACAATACCGATGAGCATAATGAGCCCCATGATGCTCTGAATGTTGACGGTTGTCCCTGTAAAGTAAAGGGTTGGCACTACGCCTACGAGGGCCAAGGGAACCGATAGCATTACAATAAACGGATCCAGGAAGCGCTCAAATTGACCTGCCATTACCATGTAGATAAGCATGAGCGCCATGATAATGGCTACCATGAAGTCACGCTGCGCCTCTTGCTGCTCACGGTACTCGCCCCCGAAGGTCACCGAAAACTGTTCAGGCAAGTTCATCTGGGCTACTTCGGCTTGCGCCCGCCCGACCACATCATTGAGTGTCGCATCACTTTCGAGATTGGCTGACAAATACGTGACGCGCTGTCCGTTGATGCGTCGGATGGTACCCGGTCCTCGGCCCTCCTCAACCGTTACAAATGCAGACGCAGGGATGGTGGTACCATCTGGAGCACGAACCGGAATGTTATCAAGGTCTTGTACGTTGCGCCGGTCATCAGCTCGCAACCGTACCATGACGGGGAACTCGTCGCCATCGGCTCGGAACTCGCCAGCGCGGGTGCCGGCCATATTGGTCTGGATGGCGCTGGCCACGGTTTGAGTGTTCAGGCCGGCCTGCGCAATGCGTTCGCGATCAAACCGGATGTTTTGCTCAGGCTCGCCCCGGTCGTCTTCGCCGCCTATGTCCACATCCGCAATACCGGAAAGCCGCTCTAACCGGTTGCGAATCTGATTGCCAATAATCTGGGCCTGCTCTAAGTCGTTACCACGAAGCTCAATTTCGAGCGAGGTTTCTTCATCGCCCCCGCCGCTGCTAAAGGCCCGGCGCAGCACCCAAAGCCCTGTTCGTGCTCGAACGCGCGTTTGCACGCCCGGAACCTCGCCCTCAATATCGGCGCGCAGGTTGTCTGCAAGCACAGACGGTTCGATCGACCGTTCGCCTGACGGCTTCATGGCAATGTCGATGCGGGCACGACTGCCTCGCAACTCGGTGGTTACAAACTCAACCTCCTCAGCAGGTATGAGCGGATGCACGACATCTTCTAGCTCCTGCAAGTACGACTGCACCACCGCCAGATTCGTCCCGGAGTCCATGCTCATATCGATCCGAATTTCGTCGGCATCGGTTTGGGGGGCCAACTCGACAGGCAGCATGGGCCAGAGTGCAATGGCACCGGCAAGCAACACGCCCGTGACGCCAAACACGGTTTTGCGATACGTCACCACACTACGCAACCGGTCTTTGTACCAGTTTTCAAGCTGCTGAAACCGGCGTTGAAACCAGGAACGTTTTGTTTGATCGGGGTTGGCCTCTACGGTCAAGAAACGGCTCGATAACATGGGCACCAGCGTAAGCGCCACAAAGAGCGAGCATACCAGTGAGAACACCACCACTAGCGCCAGCGACTGGAAGAGCGTAGCACTTGCGGCTTGTGCAAACACCAGCGGCAGAAAAATCACCGACGTGGTGAGTGTAGATGCGACAATGGCACCTGCTACTTCACGGGTTCCAATCTCAGCAGCGTCGGGTAAACTTTTGCCATTCTCCTCGCGATGTCGCACAATGTTTTCGAGCACCACAATCGCGTTATCCACGATGAGTCCCACGCCCAGCGCAAGCCCTCCGAACGTCATGATGTTGAGCGTAAGTCCTCCAAAGTAAAGGAGGCCGAAGGTGGCGATGATCGAGATAGGAATCGACAGCGCAATAACGAAGGTCGTAGAGCCATTGCGCATGAACAGGTAAAGCACAAAAATAGCAAGCAGGGCGCCCCACAGCAGTGCAGTTTGCACACTGTCAATGGACGCCTGGATGAATGTACTCTGGTCGCTGATGACCGTCAGCTCCATGTCGTTGCGCTCTGCATTCACCTGTTCGGCCTCGGCCCGGATGCGGTCGGCAACGGCTACCGTGTTGGCGTCATCCTGCTTTTGGATGCGCATCTGCACGATGGGCATGCCGTTGAGTTCAGTGAGCCGGAAGGTGTCCTGATATCCATCCTCCACATCCGCTACGTCGAGCACGCGGAGCGGCTGGCCGTCGTTGTAAGAGATGACCGTATTGGATATTTCATCGACCGACGTAAATTCGCCGAGGGCTCGCACGTACATGTCGCGCAAGCCATCGCGTACATTGCCCCCACCAACAATTGCATTTTCGGAGGCGATGGCTTGCCGCACCTCATCGGCCGTAAGGCCCGCCGATTGAAGCCGATCGCGGTTTAGATTAACCTGAATCTCGCGATTGATGTCGCCGCTGAGTTCGATCGTGCCAACGCCAGGAATCTGTTCAAACCGAGTCGATAGGTCGCGATCGAGGATGCGGGTGAGGGTCTCTAGATCGTGCCGCGACTCAACGGCAATATCAACAATTGAAGTTTGACTCGGGTCAAATCGCCAGATACGCGGGGTGTTGGCCTCATCGGGCAGGTTGCGCCTGACGCGGTCAAGCGCATCGCGCAAGTCGTTCATGGCCATGTCAAGATTCGTACCCTGCGCAAATTCGAGGCTGACACGGCTTGATCCTTGACTCGACCGCGAGGTGAGGCGTTCTACGTTTGGAACGCCCGCAACGGCATTTTCGATCGGGTCGGTGATGAGGTTTTCCATCTCCTCAGGCCCCACCTCATCGTAATTGGTAGCAACAACCAACCGGGGGTACTCAATTTCGGGCAGCAGGTCGATGGGCAAGTACCGAAAGCTTACAATGCCCAGCGTAATGATCACCAGAAAGAACATGCTGGTGGCCACCGGGCGCCGAATTGACACGTTGGTAAGAGAAGCCATACGAATAACCGATTAGGTGTATGAGTAGATGGAGCCGTGTATCTAGTGGTGTGTCACACCTGAATGTTAGGGTACGGAGACCGTCCGAAACTCTGTATCCCAGCCCCCACCAAAAAAACCTGTCATGGTGAGCACGCGACGGGCCCAGCCCGGAGCACGTCGAACCATCTCCCCGACGCTCAGCAGGCTCTGATCGATCGAGTGGCCCTGCTCATTTCGAGGGAGATCTTTACTCACTGCGTTCGTCAGTCGCTACGCTCGTGTCAGGACTCCGCGTCTCCTAGGCGGAGCCGCTCCGCTCAAGATGACATCATTAAAGTAGGGGTGTTGCAACCCGAAGATTGACCTGTTACAGAGAACTACCAAGATTACCGCGTGGGGGTTACCCCAACCGATCGTTCGGTGTGCAACGTGGATGTTGCGTCGTCTTCCGCGTCTGAGTCAGATGCTGTATCTGCTTCGGGCGATTCCGACCGGAATCGTTCCTCTACCATCTGTTGATGGCGCTCCAAAAAATCGAGCAATACGTTTTGGTCTTGCAAGCGCTGCAGGCTCATGATGCGCTCCCAGGCCATAGGACGTATCCGAGCCTCGTCACTATGCTCAGCCTGGCGCATTAGCATCTCTTGGCCAACCGTTACCACCCAATCTCCTGGGTCAATGCCACGGATTCCCGCAACATCACGTCCCTGGGCTACAATGTCTACGGGCACAAAATTCGTGGGCGTTGGATCGGTGAGCGGAGGCTTATCATCTTCCTCGCTCTCGCTATCGGAAGTTGGTTCTATCGGAACCTCATCCCCCAGCTCGGCAGCTACAAAAACGCCTCTCTCACCTGTCGTCGGATTCTCGTAGAGTGCGCTCCGCGGAATGAGCGTGGCTTGGTCGGTTTCTCCGTAAAAAATATCGACTTGCACGAACATACCCGGAAGCAGGCGCTCCTCGTCATTAACGACGTCAATTTCCGCGCGAGCGCTGTAGCTATCTGAACTCAGGAACGGCGAAATACGACTCACCTCTGCCTGCACGGGATTGTCGGCTTGCCCATCCGGCATGATATTCACCGTTTGGCCGGCCTGAATCTGTCCGTAGAGCCGGTCAGGGATGGGGACCCGCACGCGCACATTTTGAAAATCACCGAGCGTAAAGAGGCGCTCGCTGGTGTCTACGCGCTGCCCTACACTCACTTCGCTATCGCCAAGGTAGCCGCTAAAGGGTGCGCGCACCGTTGTTTCGCGCAAATCTTCCTGGCGTTCTTCTATCACAGCCTGGGCCTGGGCAACCCGGCTTTCGGCCTGATCAACACTTGCTTCAGCAGACTCCACTTCTGCCCGAAGGCTTTCTAGCTCTTGCTCACTCTCAAATTCGCGTTCGACCAGTCGCTCGGTACGAGCCAGACGTGCTTCGGCTTCGGCCAGCGTAGCTCGGGCCGAGCGTGCATCGGCTTCAGCAATGCGGAGGTCGGCCTCAGCCTGGCGGATCCGGTCCCGAAACACACGGTCTCGCAACTCCACGAGCACCTGGCCTTCTTCCACATAATCACCACTTTCGGCATGTACAGCCGTCACAGTTCCCCCAACTTCCGGGTACAACTCAACCTGATTACGGGCCCGCACCGTGCCATTTACACGCGCCTCCAGTGGAAGCGCGCCAAACTCGGCCACAACAGCCTCTACCGAAGGAGGCTGGCGTTCACCTTGTTGCGCCCATGGCGAAGACCCTCCGCCATTTTCGTCATCTCCCCCACATCCGGCTAACCCAATGAAGAGAAGCGTGGCAACTAATACGTATCCGATGGGACGTTGCATATGCATTTTTGCTGTTAAGCGTTGTATTACCATCTTACCATCACGGCCCCCTTTACCGTATTGCGCTTCACGAATGGTTGCGTTGAGCTGTTTTCAAATGTCGCTCCCGCATCACGTAATCAGGTTTGTACACGGAGCCCAATAACCACTTTGTATAAACTATACTTCTTAATTTGCGCCAAGATTATGACAATGATGTTAGGTTGTCGTCTTTCTTTTCCTAAACGACCGCAGGCTAGAGGCAGATCGTGAAAACAGTGCATGTTGCACCATCTATCTACCTCAGATGTCGCGCTCTTCCCTACGACAGGTCTTTTTGGGAAGTTACATGGCCTGTTACGGACTGCTTGCTCTGCGTAATGAAAAAAGACTGTGCTCTGGACATTACAATCCTGTAGCATGTATTGTATAATCCCTTGTCGTTACGTACCCATTTGGCAGCGTCTGTTGCGTGTGTCCCTTGGTTATGACACCGTGGGCTGTGCTGTGCATACAATGCAGATGCACACCGAGCCATACGGCCTTGCTGCTTTTTAGCCGCGGCTATTCGTTTTTCTCGCTTTTGCTATGCCATCTTCTTCCCCTCAAGTGTACCGCCGTCGCTCCGCCTGGATGGAGTTTGTCGTGATTCTTGCCGTGTGGCTGGTTTTTGCCATGCTCATGGTAGGGCGTTTGTTTATCGATCCGGAGCGCACGGCACGCCCTCCTATCACTGGAGCCTCGGACGTATTCTGGCGTATTTCCATCTATATGCTTTGGGCCCTGGTCACGCCCCTGGTATTCTGGCTATCAAGCCATTCAGGGCTGGGCCGCGCCCGCTCTGCAACAAATATTGGCCTGCATGTTCTGGCGGCGATTGCTATTGCCTCCCTACTTGACACTTACAGCGATGTGGTGTATAAGCACTTGCTCCAATCGCCCGAGGAGCGCGAAGCACTTGCCACTGTGTTAGGAGGGGCACTCTCCGGCATTACCCGACTTAGCTTTTTATGGGAGCTAATTATCTATCTGGCTATTCTATCGGTGGGCTTTGCGCGCGACTACTACCGCCGCTTTCAAGAGCGGCAAATGCAGGCGGCTCGCCTTGAAACACAGTTAACAGAGGCCCGCCTCGAAGCCCTACGTATGCAAATCAACCCCCACTTTCTGTTCAATACGTTGCATGCCATCTCCAGCATGGTCGAACGCAATCCCTCGGGGGTGCGCAAAATGGTGGCTCGCCTTAGCGCTCTACTACGCCACACGCTCGACCATGATGGCGCACAAGAGATTCCCCTGAACCGCGAGATCGATGTGCTCGACGACTACCTGGCAATCATGCAGGTCCGCTTTGAAAACCGCCTGACAATCCGCCGCGACATCGACCCCGAGGTGCTCGATGCGATGGTTCCTGACATGATTCTTCAGCCCATCGTGGAGAATGCCATCAAGCACGGCGTTACACAGCGTGCCACTCCTGGCTGGGTGCTCATCGCAGCCCACCGCCACGACGATACGCTTCGCCTGGTGGTCGAAGACAACGGCCCTGGCCTTACGCTCTCTGAAAACCTAAACCAGGGCGTTGGGCTAAGCAACGTCCGCTCGCGACTGCGCCAAATGTATGATAATGAAGCCGAACTTACGTTAAGCACCGGACGCGAAGGGGGCATCCGAGCAGAAATTAGCATTCCCTACCATACCTATTCGACCTTTAACGAACCGAACCAGACTTCGCATGACGAACTCTCCTATGCTTGATGTGCTCGTTGTCGATGACGAACCGCCCGCACAACGACGCCTTACCGATCTGCTCAACGATCGCGACGATGCGAACGTAGTGCAGGTATGCAGCAATGGGCGCAGCGCCATTGAGGCCATTCGCTCCCACACGCCCGACCTGGTTTTTCTGGATGTGCAAATGCCCGACTGCACCGGCATTGAGGTGGTCAATGAAATTGGAGCCGAACACATGCCGGTTGTCATTTTCGTGACAGCGTACGACCAGCACGCGCTCAAGGCCTTTGAGTTGGCTGCACTCGACTATCTCCTCAAACCCTTTGAGGATGAACGCTTCCACAATGCGTTCGACCGCGCCGCCGAGCACGTCAAAATGCGCTCGGCAGAGCAACTCGAACACCAACTCGAACGCTTGCTTAGCACCGTACGTCCCGATCTGAAGGGCGATGATAACGATTTCCTTCGCCGGATTCCCGTACGCACACGCAATGAAGTCCGTATCGTGTCAGTAAGCGAGGTCACCCACTTTTCTGCCGACGGCCCCTACGTGCGGATTCATCTTCGCAACGAAGATACGTATCTCATTCGGGAGCGCATGAAGGTGCTCGAAGACCAGCTGGATCCGGAACAGTTTTGCCGCATCCACCGCTCTACCATCGTCAACCTCGACGATGTAGAGGCTGTGCTGCCTAACCACGACGACCGCTACATGGTGCGCCTGGAAAATGGACAGCGCCTACGCGTAAGCCGCAGCCGCCGCGATGCCTTCGAAGAACGCTTTGGACTGACCACCTAATCCATTCCCGGCATGCCCGATGCCTATCGCACACTCCGCGAACCCGCCCGTATTGCGTTCAAGCGAAAAGGGTCGCGCTTTATTGCCGAAGCTTTTCCGGCCTCCACCGCCGAGACTGCCGAGACGCATATTGACACCGTGCAAGCGCGCGAGCATCAGGCTACCCACCACTGTACGGCCTATCGAGTAGGCCCTGACGGACACACCTTCCGCTACAACGACGATGGCGAACCCTCGGGCACAGCCGGGCCGCCCATCCTACAACAAATTGATGGCCACGACCTCACGAACACCCTTGTCGTCGTAACACGCTACTATGGCGGTACAAAACTCGGCACCGGCGGACTCGTACGCGCTTACGGCGATGCGGCAGCGGATGTGCTCGACGCGGCATCCATCATAACTCGTGTTGTTCGCGTGCCAGTGCATCTCACCTTTTCGTACGAAGACACGGCCCCGGCCAAACAAGCCCTTCAGTCGTTTGACATCGCTCGCATAGACGAACAGTACACCGATGTCACCAAATGGGTCATCGGCATACGCCCCTCCGACGTAGATGCTTTTGTGGATACCTTTACCAATGCGCTGGGCGGACGCGCAACCATTCACGTACAGCCCAACTCTTCAAACAGTACGTGATAGCCGCTCACATGGGAAACCACTTACTTGAATATCATGTGTAGAGAATGTATGTTGATGAGATACAGTGGTCGTGGCTCCTTCATCAATTCAGACCTGCGCCATGCGTCCGTTTTACTGGATCCTAGTCGTCGTTTTCCTTTTGTCTGCCTCTTTTCTTGCGTCACCTGCCGCCTTTGCACAAGAAATCGACACGCATGAGGTGCGCGAGACGACGGGGAATCTCTATCTGGAAACAGGGTTCACCTCCATCCCGATAGAGGCGCAGGGTACACCCGAGCTAGAGACGCACGCCGCAGCCCTCTCCTACAACGGAGGCAGCTGGAATCTTATCCTGGAAACCACTTCACCAGACTGGGCGATTGGTCCTGAAGACCGCGCCGTCTTTGCTTTTGACGAGCAGACGTACGAAACGCCCGACCTGCACACCATAGACGCTGAAGCGCATGCGAACGGATTACGTGAACAGAATGCCATTCTGCTTTCGTCTCAGTTGCGCACGGTCTTAGCTGAAGCCGACACGCTTCGCCTCACCATTGGCGACTATACGTTCAACCTGGCCCCTCTGGCAGATCATTACGCCCTCATCTACGCCACACTCGACGAAGAGGACGCTACACCGTCCGATACCCCCACACCGGAGCTTGCCGACCCTACGCCGCACTAACGGTTCCCCTACTTTCCGTCTCCGTTTTTCGTTGTGGAGCATCCACCTACAAGCAGGATGATTCAACCCCTCACGTTTCGCCAGTAAGTACTTCTTATCTTGGTTGCACATGGCCCTGCTACTGTGTACCCTACGTTTGAAACCGGTTCCGACCGGTCCTTCCTGCTCATCCTTGTTTCCTCACGGTTCGATTCATTATGCCAGATATCGCTTTGGATGAATACGGTATCCACGTTGATACTGTACTCCGCAATGCCGACCCTGCTCGACTGTATGAAGAAGCCATTCGCCTCGACCCCACGGCAGCTATCGCCCACAGCGGCGCCCTGACCATCCGCTCCGGCGAAAAAACGGGACGTAGTCCTGCCGATAAGCGCATCGTAAAACATCCCGACACCGCCGACGACATCTGGTGGGGTCCCATCAACATGGAGATCGATGCGCACACCTTTCAAATTAATCGGGAACGCGCCCAGGATTACCTCAACACCCGCAAGCGGCTTTACGTCATCGACGGGTTTGCGGGTTGGGATCCCGCGCATCAGCTCAAGGTGCGCATCATTTGCTCGCGCCCCTACCATGCGCTGTTCATGCATAACATGCTGATTCGCCCGACCCAAGATGAGTTGGCGGATTTTGGCGAGCCCGATTTTGTGGTGTACAATGCCGGCGAGTTTCCAGCCAACCGCCAAACCAAACACATGAGCTCCAAAACGAGCGTTGACCTCTCGTTTGAGAATGCCGAGATGGTCATTTTGGGGACCGAATACGCCGGGGAAATGAAAAAAGGCGTGTTCACCGTTATGCACTACCTGATGCCCAAGCGTAACGTGCTTTCTATGCACTGCTCGGCCAACGAGGGTAAAGACGATGAGGATGTCACGCTCTTTTTTGGCCTCAGTGGCACTGGAAAGACGACCCTTTCAGCCGATCCGAACCGTCGCCTCATTGGTGACGACGAGCACTGCTGGAGCGACGAGGGGGTTTTCAATATCGAAGGGGGCTGCTACGCAAAAGCCATCGGGTTGACAGAGGAAAGCGAACCCGAAATCTACAACGCGATCAAGTACGGCGCCCTGCTCGAAAACGTGGTGTACGACGAACGGACTCGCAAAGTCGACTACGACGACACCTCTATTACCCAGAATACGCGTGCCTCGTATCCACTAGAGCACATTCCCAATGTCAAAATTCCATCGGTAGGTGACCATCCCGACAACATCATCTTCCTCACATACGATGCATTCGGGGTGATGCCGCCCGTGAGCAAGCTCACCCCCGAGCAGGCCATGTACCACTTTATTAGCGGATACACCGCCAAGGTGGCTGGCACTGAAATGGGCGTAACGGAACCGAAGGCTACCTTTAGCGCGTGCTTTGGGGCCGCCTTTTTGGTGTGGCATCCCAGCAAGTATGCCGAACTTCTGGCCGAGAAGATGCGCGCTCACAATGCCGAGGCCTGGCTTGTTAACACCGGTATTACGGGCGGCCCGTACGGCACCGGCCACCGGGTTCCCCTCAAGCAAACCCGTGCCATCATCGACGCCATCCACGATGGGTCGTTGTCAAACGCCGACATGAAAACCGACCCAACGTTTGGATTTGCAGTGCCTACCGCCTGCCCGAATGTGCCGGACGAAATTCTGTGGCCTCGGGCCACCTGGGACGATCCGGAAGCATACGATGCACAGGCTGAGAAGCTCACCGGACTGTTTGCTGAGCATTTCGAACAGTACGCTGACATCGCTGGCGATGAAATCGCCGCTGCCGGCCCCAGTCCGCAGTCCAATTCGGTGTAGCGTTCTAGTTGATGTCTCCCTTCTAAAGCGCACAGTACGCGGTAAACAAGCGCCGTGTGAGCCTTCTCGGCTTACACGGCGCTGTGTATTTACATCGTCTGTTTCTCACACGACCTCAACACCGCCATGCAACATGATTTTGCGTGTGCTGTTTACACATTCTAAATTGTATATAGATGATCACCTGCCCTCATGTCGCACTCTTGCTCTGACTGCTCCCCCGATGCCCGTCCCCACTTTTTGGATCCTTTGTGGGATCGGCTGGGCATTGGGCTTTCAGCAGTTTGTTTAGTGCACTGCTTGTCTCTGCCTGTTGTGCTGTCGGGCGCTGCCATTTGGGCAGCTGTTGACTGGCATGCCTGGCTGGCTCTTCTCATTGTACCGCTGGCTCTTGTCATTGCCTGGAACGCTCACTATAGTCACCGGCACCGGTGGGTGGGGCCGCTGCTGCTCATTGGATGCGTAGCTTTAGTAGGAGCCATCCTTGTAGACCCTTATGTGACAAAAGCCCTTGAGACAGGTATTACTGTTGCAGGGAGCCTCCTACTCATCGCCGGGCACTGGTTGCACATCCGTTATCACCGCCGTACGGCAGATGGTGTAGAAACAGATCCCTCCAACGCAAATCACGCAGACGCAGCATCTTCGCCTGCTCAAAAGCCCGCCTAGCGCTCTGCCACAGGTCAAGGTTTGGAAGGTTTGGATTGTACGGGGCCAATGATCCAGCTACGTTGTCAGGGGAGATCCCGGCGCTGGGGCGCCTTGGCCGGGATGAATATGTGTGTTGAGAGCTCATGCTCTTCCCTAAGATTTACGTGTGACAGCGCACTATCCACAAGAGAAGGAGGGGGCCGGCGGTTCGTGGTTGACTGTTGGGCGAGCGAATCGAGACATCGCAGAAGCGTCAGGAAGCAGGCGCGCGCGACACCTGAATGTCCGCTTCGTTGAGGGCTTCGGAAGCATAGGCACGCAAGTCGTCCATTTGGTCTCGGCTCAGCGCCTGCCCTGTCAGGGCCAGTCCATACGTGAAAGCTGCCAGCGCGCCCGACGCGGGTACGGCCCACAGTCCGGTGGCAGTCATGTTGATGCTCCACTGCGTGAGGCCGACCAGAAGTCCGAGCGATCCAACAAATGCGGCAATGGCATACATCGCCATGAACATGGTCCATACCGAAGGGCGGGGCCCGTACATCCCCCGGATACGGGTACCTCCGTTTTCAGCTTCAAAGTCGAGCGTGAGTTGCGGCGACCAAAACCACTGTTCGTCCTCCGGCACATTGATAAGCGCATGGTTGGTGTAGAACTCACCCGTGTAGCCCCGATCGGCGGTGGCTTCGAGGTGCGTCTCCAACACATCTACCGCCTCGCTGGGGGAGCACGACAGATAGCGCTCAAACGTAGGGCGCATCCGGAGCGAAGAAACAGGCATAACAGGACCGACTTTTCGGTGAACGAACGGTGAATCGGTGTCTTGAAGCGCTTTCAAAAGACAAAGATCCGGTGTCGTGCAACGCTGTGGGATGTTGATTGTACTGCTGCGTCACAGATATAATGGACGAGTAGAGGCGTGCACCTGGCCTTAGAGACCTCACAGCGCATTATAGGGCCTCATTAGCTACCGGACAGTTTGTCAGAAGTAGAGTTTGAGGCCGATCCGGGGGGCCATTCCGTTGAGGATAGATCGCCGAAGCCAGCATCGTCCAATTGCTACGTAAGTTCGGTCGCGGCAATCAACCATCGAGCGCCAACCTGGTTTGCCCCCCATGCCCCTACAAGCATCAGCCATACATAGACTCAGAACAAAGCCATACCAGCCGGGAAAGGCGAGCCGGGCGGCAAATCCGGCTGCGATTCAGATGAAACCCGCCGCCTTCAAAGTCGCGAATCCGAGATAGAAAGAGGAAGGCTGGTGCTCATCGGTCAGCTGGTGGCGAGCTGAGTCTCCCGTTTACAAAAGTCTGGTAGCCAGTTCTCCCCCTACACGCTATGCAGCTGCGCTGACTTCGCCGAGCACATCTGCACCGAAGACGTGTGGCTCGTTATCGATGGCGGGCACATCCGGTTCTACCGTGATTCGGAGATCGGTGGGTCTGAGCTTGTGGTAGAGTGTCCGGAACGAATTCAGGCCAAGCCGAAGTAGCCCGGCCTGGGGACTCGATTCACGGAGCTCGTTACATTGAGATCTGTATACAGAGACGGGACCTCTACCTTATAAATCTTGTTTTGCATCGTACCACAATCGTTCTGATATTTGAAACGTCTTGAGCTATGAAACGGCTAACACTTAAGAAAATGGAGGACTCGCTCGGCATCATCCTCTCCGATGACGCCGTAAATGCGCTGAATGCCAAAGAAGGAGATACGCTGTTTGCTGTGCCAACTGCCGACGGCCTGCATCTGACGTTGCACGATCCAGAAGAAGCAGGCGCTTTGGAGGACGCACAGGCGTTCATGGATACGCACGACGATGCATTTCGCAAGTTGGCCTAACCTAACACGATGGAAGAACCAATCTGGCTTTCGGAGTCGCTGGTCCGTACGCTTCACGCTGAATCGATTAGTCGATTTGGCGGAACGCCCGTATCCGCGATCAAGGACTTCTTCAGAGCGCACTGGCTCGTCCGCATAACCTGCATGCATACGGTGGTGGGTCTTCCATTTATGAGTTAGCCGCTGCGTACGGGGTAGGTATCATTCAAAACCATGCGTTTGTAGACGGCAACAAACGCGCTGGACTCCTTGCGATTCGAACATTTCTTTTCCAGAATGGCTATCGCTTTAGCCCCGACCAGCAAGAGATGGTCCGCATGGTCGAGGATATCGCTACTAAAGACGTGTCACGTGATCAGCTTGCAGACTGGATCGAGGCGAATTCAGCGAGGCGTTAACCTCCACACTTCCACCCCTGAACGCCCCATTTCCACAGCGCCCTTTCAATCGTGAGGTCCGGACCGAAGGCCATTGCTACACACCGTGCGTGCCGGTTTGTGGACCGAGCTCCAGCATGCGCTTCAGAACGAACAAAATCGTGGGCAATCTCATGTTACCGTAGTTGCGCAAGACTTCCAGCGAGTCGCGCACCTTCGCATCCGATAGCCCAAGACTTCCTGCATCTTATTGACGATGGCACGAGCGTGTCGATGCAGCCGCCTACCCCCGCGTCATCGCGTCGGCAACGTGCAGGAGGGCGGCTTCGTCGAAGGGGGCGGCTAAGAGCTGGGCGCCGACCGGCAGGTGGGGCGACTCGGGGTGCGTGCCAATCGGAACCGACAGACCGGGGATGCCCGCCAGGCTGGCGGGGACGGTGTATACGTCGCTCAAGTACATCTGCAGTGGGTCGTCGGTCTTTTCGTCGCGCTTGAAGGCGGGGCTGGGGGTTGCAGGAGTTAGGAGCACATCCACATCCTCAAACGCCGTAATGAAGTCGTTGCGGATGAGCGTGCGCACGCGCTGGGCTTTGTCGTAGTACTTATCGTAGTATCCCGACGAAAGGGCGTACGTGCCTAGCATGATGCGACGCTTCACTTCATCGCCGAAGCCTTCGGTGCGCGACTGCACGTAGAGGGCGTGGAGCAGATCGCTCTGGTTGTCGAGGCGATCTTCGAGGGCTTCTACACGTTCGGTGTTGCCCTGCTCGCGTGCGGTGCGCAGCTGTTCGTTGAGCGCCGCCTGCTCCTCCTTGAGCGCAGCCCGCATGTCGTCGGGATCTGCGCGGTGGCCGTAGCGCACGCCGTCGTAGCGCGCTAGGTTACTCGACGCCTCGGCGGTGGCCAGGACGTAGTAGGTGGCAATGCCGTAGTCGGTGTGGGGTAGCGAAACTGATTCGACAGTGGCCCCTTGCTCACGAAGCGCGTGTACCTGCGCGTCGATCATGTCGCGAATGGCCGGGTCGAGCCCCTCAGCAAAATACTCATCGGGCAGGCCGATGCGCACGCCTTCCACGGAGCGACCCAGCGCCTTCGAATAGTCGGGCATGGCTACATCGGCGGTGGTAGCGTCGCGGTCGTCAGGTCCTGCAATGCCGTTTAGAAGCTGTGCGATGTCGCTAAGCGAATTGGCCATGGGACCGATCGTGTCGAGCGACGAGGCGTACGACACGAGTCCGTACCGGCTGATGCGCCCGTACGTGGGCTTGAGACCGTAGACGCCGCAAAAGGCGGCAGGCTGACGCACGGAGCCGCCGGTGTCGGTGCCCAGTGCTACGTGGCACATTCCATCGGCCACAGCGGCAGCGGAGCCACCGGAGGAGCCGCCCGGTACGTGGGCGCTGGAGTTAGGGTGCTCGACGGGGCCAAAGTACGAGTTCTCGTTGGAGGAGCCCATCCCAAACTCATCGCAGTTGGTTTTGCCAATGAAAATGGCTCCGGCCTCGCGTAGCTGCTCGATGACATGCGCATCGTAGAGCGAGTTGAAGTCTGCCAGCATACGCGAGCCGCAGGTGAGCGGCTGGTTTTTGATCGCGATCATATCCTTTACGCCAATCACGAGCCCCGCCAGGGGGCGCTTGTTGCCGCGCTGGATTTGACTGTCGAGGTAGCGGGCATGGTTGAGCGCGCCCTCACGATCGACCGAGAGAAAGGCGTTTACCGACGCGTTGCGTGCTTCAATGCGCTCCAGACATGAAGAAACCAGCGTCTCGCAGCTGGTTTCGCCGTTGGTGAGCGCAGCGTGCGCGTCCGCGAAGGTCGGGTAGCTCATAGGAGAAGAAACAAAAGACAAAAAGAGAGCAAACGAACAGGCCAAGTCGCTGCAACGCAATCGGCGCACAGAAGCTTGGCCTTGGGGTAATGTGCAGGTGTTAAGTAACTCGGCAAAAAGTAGGTTTACAACTTGTCATCGCGAGGAGGGAGCTTGCGACCGACGCGGCGCTGTGAGCGCTAGCGAACGAGTACTCCTGGGGTGCGATCTCATGCGTCACTTGCAGGAATTTATCCCATTTGCAAGGTACAAGATTGCCACGTCGCTGGCGCTCCTCGCAATGACATCCTGAAAGATTCTCGTAACGGTTCAATGTTAAGTGATTGACATGTCATTTACATCATCGCAACTCGCTCAAACCCCCTCTGTCTGCCGAGCTTCGCCGCAGGCGTGATCCTGTGGACATCTCCCCCCTGGACAAGGAGGAGAAACCCGTAGGGAGAGGGGGTTGCAATGCTGTAGCCCATCTGAGAGCCCCGTATCATTGAACTGCTGCTGGCCCTACGATAAAGGCCAACGGAGGCTACGAGGACTCGGGTGAGCGTTGCTGTTGTTGGGCCGCATCCGCGTTGTTGTTCTCGTCCGGGCGAGGCGCCGGTTCCTGCTGGCGCGGCTGCGGGGTGCCTTGCGAAGGACGGCGTGGCGCGTCGATCTGGTCGCGACGCTCTTCCCTATCCAGTTCGCGGCTGAACTCGCTGGTGGCATCCTTAAACTCGCGGATGCCGCTACCAATGCCCCGTGCAATTTCCGGGATCCGCTTGGCCCCGAAGATCAACAGCACGACCAGAAAGATCAGGATCATTTCAAAAGGTCCAGGCATGCCCATGGGGATATCAGGTTGTGTACAAAGAGGCCGCCGGTATGAAGGGCTTCGGCACGCGCGACGGGCCGAACCGCGTGCCGGAGACCGCAGAGATCACTCCCCAGCGGTTTGATCGCTAAACAGGAGGCACGTTTTTCAGTTCCCTTTTCCGTATCTGGCCTCCGTAGCTTTAGCGCAACCCGCACGTATCACACAGGCATCACATCATTCGCTGAAACAGAGCGGCAAATTCATGTGTTGATGCGGGCAACCTATCGCCATCTGTTGCGCTCGACTTCTTTGGCCTATGCCTACTGTGCCCGCTGCTGCTAATCATGCTACGCTTTCTCGCGAGGACCTGAAGGCGTGGCCCAAAGCCGAATTGCACTGCCACCTCGACGGCTCGCTGCGGTTGAGCACTATGCTCGACATTGCACGTACCGAAGGCAAAATGAATGTATTGCCCGACGACACCGAAGAAGGCTTGCGCGAAATCTTGCGCACCATCGATGACTCGGAGACGCTAGAGGCCTATCTGGCATGGTTTCGCTATACCATTCCGCTGATGCAGACCAAAGACGCACTGAAGCGGGTGGCCTACGAGTTGGCCGAAGACAATGCCCGCGAAAACGTGCGCTACCTGGAAGTGCGCTACGGGCCGATTTTGCACACCGAAGAAGGCCTGTCGCTCGAAGAGGTCAACGAAGCGGTCCTTGCCGGACTGCAGGAGGCGGAGCGCGATTATAACATCAAAACGTCGCTCATTATTGCTGGACTGCGCGACCGCTACGAGAGTGCGTCGATGCGTCAGGCTGAGTTAGCTACGGAATATCGACATCGGGGCGTCGTAGCGTTTGACTTGGCGGGCGGCGAGGCGGGCAACCCGCCGAAAGGACATGTACATGCGTTCTATCACGCACGCAATAACATGCTGAACCTCACCATTCATGCGGGGGAGTCGTGGGGCCCGGACTCCATCCACCAGGCGCTGTTCTACTGCGGCGCACACCGCATTGGACACGGCATTACGCTCCGCCAAGACCCTGAGCTTATGCAATATGTGGTGGACCATCGCATCCCGCTGGAAATGTGCCCGACCAGCAATGTGCAAACACATGTCGTGGATAGCTACGAGGCGCACCCGATTTCGTACTACGTCGAGCATGATGTGCCGGTTACGGTGAACACCGACAATCGCCTGTTTAGCCGCACAAGCATGACCGAAGAACTGTGGCGCACACATGCCCTGTGCGGGGTACCCGCCGACCAGCTGCGCGAGATTGCACTGAACGGGTTCCGCTATGCTTTTTTGCCGTATCAGGAACGCCAGGCGCTGCTTGCCACCGTAATCGACGAGTTTCCCATGCCTCCCACCGAAGAAACACCGGTGTGGTAACCACTCGCATGGCCTGTTGAAGTCCGGGTGCGCATCCGGACTCGCCCTCTTTTTTACTGCTCTTGCTGCTATGTCTGATCGTACTGTACCGCCTGCCACGCCCCTCCGGGGATCCGTTTCGCTTCCTGCTGACAAGTCGATTAGCCACCGTGCCGCCATGCTGGCAGCGCTGGCCGAGGGCACATCTACCCTGCGCGGATTTCCGAAAGCTGCCGACCCGCAATCTACGCTGCAGTGCATGCGCCAGCTGGGCGTATCCGTTAAGGCAGAAGAACGCACGGTACATATTGAAGGCGTGGGGCTGCATGGCCTGAAGCAACCCGATCGTCCGCTCGATTGCGGCAACTCGGGCACCACCATGCGGCTGCTGAGCGGAATCATGGCGGGGCAATCGTTCGACAGTACGCTCACAGGCGACGCTTCGCTGGAAAGCCGCCCCATGGCCCGCATTGCGCGTCCCCTGCGCAAGATGGATGCAGACGTAACGCTCTCTGAAGACGGTACGGCGCCCATTGAGTTTGGGGGACGCACCTCGCCGCTGCGTAGCATTACGTACGAACTGCCCATGGCTTCGGCGCAGGTGAAGTCGTGCGTGCTGCTAGCCGGTCTCTTTGCCGATGGGAAGACGACGGTTGTAGAGCCGGTGCCCTGCCGCGACCATACCGAGCGGATGCTAAACCTGCCCATCGATACCGACAACGGCACACGCTACATCCACGTAACGGCTGCCAACACGCCTGAAGCTGCCGACTGGACGCTGCCGCGGGATTTCTCGGCGGCGGCCTTTCTGATGGTGGCGGCTACGCTCGTGCCCAACAGCGAAATCAGCATTCCAGATGTAGGGCTCAATCCAACGCGTACCGGGCTCATTGAGGTGATGCAAGCGATGGGCGCCGACATTACGGTATCCGACCGCACCGAAACCAACGGCGAGCCGATGGGCACGCTCACGGTGCGCCATGCACCGCTTGAAGGAGTCTCGGTAGGCGGCGATGTAATCCCAAATCTGATCGATGAGATTCCGGTGCTGGCTGTTGCCGCCGCCTGTGCCGAGGGGCAAACCGTCATTCAGGATGCCGAAGAGCTGCGCGTAAAGGAAACGGACCGTCTTACGGCCATCTCTGATGTGCTTACCCGGTTGGGGGCTTCGGTGGAGGAGCAGCCGGATGGGCTTATCATTGAGGGGACCCCAGGTGCGCTGCGGGGCGCTACGGTGTCAAGTTATGACGACCATCGGATTGCGATGGCGGCCGCGGTAGCCGGATGTGTGGCGGATGGCAAAACCACCATCCAGGAGGCCGACTGCGCACGCATCTCATTTCCCACGTTCTGGGAGGTCCTCGACCGACTCCAGCGGTAATTCAATTCCCGGGGAAGGCAACTCGTCTAACGGCACCCACCGGTGTTTGTCCAGAGCAATCTGCTCATCGCCCACAAACTGAACGCCCTCGCTGCGCAGGCGCTCTTCCATAACAGTCGGGGTCTCAAAGAAACGCTTTCCGGTGAGTACACCGTTGCGATTGACCACACGATGGCAGGGGATGGCGGTGCCTGCTGCGGCGTTCATGGCCCATCCTACCGTGCGGGCGGCGCTGCGTTGCCCTAGATACTCGGCAATATCGCCATAGGTGGCCACCCGTCCTACCGGAATGCGTTCAACAACGGCCCACACGCGCTTGTAAAAAGAACGTCCCATACAGAGTGGATATGTGCTGAATATGAACGATTGGAGTAATGCACTGTACATCCAAATAACAGCACAGATGCAGCGTTTCTTGCATCGACTGTAGGCGGACGGTTAGTTCTCCCCATTTTCTAACGAGCATGGGCCATCTTCGTAACGTGTTGTGTGCGAGCGTGCTCGTACTGCTTGTGGGGGCTGGATGCGGGCCCGTGGTGTACACCGCTACGGACATCGCCACGCGGTTCCTGTCTGTACCGGCCACGGTCGCGCCCCCCGATACGCTACGCAATGTGCACTTGCACGAACGCGACGACGGACGTCTTGCGTTTCAATCGGATCAGTCGTTTGGCGAACTGCGGATGCATTGGTCGTCGGGGTATCGCGTAGATCGAGGCGTCGATATTCTGGAGGCCGGTAACTTCTCTACCTTTGCTACGCTGTGGAGCCGCGAACTCCGTCTGGCCAGTATGAACAGCCGCACATCGATTGGCGCGTACGAGCCGGGCGAGGCCAAGGAAGCCATTGCCAGAGAGGTCGATGCGCCGCACAATGAGACGGTCCAAATTGATGTTCATGTGTACATCGACCGCGGTGTGCGCTCGTCATACGGCGCCACCAACCTGCGCAGCGCCCGGTGGGAGATCTTCCTGCTCACCAGCGATGGCACCCGCCACCCTCCCGAAAATGTCGAGGCCGGTATCGCCCGTCGCCTCTCATGGTCTGACGACACACGGGCCCACTACCGTCCGAACATCCTCACCTTTGAACGCCGCCCTGACGACGAGACGGATTTGTTAGCTGAACCGGACTCACTGGAGCTGCACATCCGCGATTCAGTGCAATCGCTCGATGTGATGTTTGGCTGGCGGTTTGAGTGAGGCGAGAGCGTGGTGAAGCACCTCAACGCTTTGCAGAAAGCCGGGGACGCGAGCGGTCCCCGGCTATGGATTTTGCTCACATCGCACCGTTCCTTAGCCCGGGATCAGTAGCGCAGCGGATATCCCGGGTGGCCATTGAGCCACGCTAAACACGTACGACGCTCCAGTGTCCCCTAACAGCCATGTGGTCACGAGTTATCGGGAAGGTCAACCCGTGGGGCACTGAAGTTGCCTTCAATGGTGACCTCTTCCTGGCTCTCGACATCGCCGGCCTCATCAAACGTTGTCTGGGTAGCGGTCATGGTAAATGTACCACCCACCTGGTCTTCGTTAGACGCGTTGAAGGTGACTTCCCCGCTGTTGGAGGCAAAAGTGCGTTCTGGCGGCAACGGATCGGCATTCGTCCAGAAGATGAATCCTAATTCGTCTGTGTTGAGAAAGTCACCCTCCGTATCGTCGAAAAAGTCGGCACGGATGTCTGCGAGGTCATACGTTGTCGTCGTAGGCTGCTCGCCAAGGCGAAAGAAAAACCCACCTGTGCTGGCAAGCGGACCAAAGTCCTCAATGTCGTCCTGGTCAGTAAGCACAAGTTGGAACCCCTCTTCATCCGTGTCTGGGTTTTCCCCTTGCACAAAAAACGCGTTCAAGTCGAAGCTCTCTTCCTCCCCCTCCGCATCCTCTATCGTGACGCTACTTACGGAGGGTGGGGGGTATACGGTGAACTCGAACTCTTGCGTTGTGGTACCGGCATCATTGGTGGCAGAGACCGTGATCAGGGTCGTCCCTTCATTCTGCGCCTCCACAATAAGGGTTTCTTCATCAATGATAGCAGTTGCTATATCGGACGAGGCGCTCTCGACTTCAAAGCTGAGTGGACTTCCATCCGGAGAACTGAACACCTGATTGAGTCCCCATGCGGATGTGCCCCCCACGCTGGACCCTGCTTCAACAATCTCGACCTCAACGACAGGCTGGTTCTCGTCATCGTCATTGGCCTCATCAACGGGGTTGCTATCATCACACGCGGTGGTGCCTATAATCAGTGCCGGTAGCAATAAGAGAAGGAGCACCGTTTTGAGCAGACGAGGATGATGAAGTGTGAAAGATAAAGACATAGCAGCTATCTGTTTGCAAAAAAAGATCCCTCCAGCGCACGAAAGGGGCACTGGAGGGATTGATACGTTCGGTCTTGAGACAAAGTTTAGAACTCAACGTCGGTAATGAGAACGTCAACTTGCCCGGCATTGAAGTCACCAGTTACGGTAATCTCCTCTTCCGAAAATCCTTCGCCCGTGAATGAGCCAGCGGTTGCATCGATCTCAAACGAACCGGCGACAAGGTCACTGGTCGAGGTTGTGATATTCAGGTCGCCTGAGTTGGAAACGACAATTTGGGAAGGAAAGCCCTCGCCTCCAATTTCCCAAAAGACAAACCCAAACTGATTCTGAAGCAGATCATCGTCTTCGTCTTCAAGGCTGAGATCCGCAAAGGTATAGGTGCCTGGAGAGGGGCGACTGCCTTGCGTGCCCATGAAGGCGCCGCTGCTTGTGGCAAACTGGCTGGAGCTGTCAAGGTTATCCAGCTCAGTGAGGTAAATCACAAAGCCCTGCTCACCGGTTTCTGGATCTTCGCCTTCAGCAAAGAAAGCATTGAGCTCCAGGTTGCTCTCACCAACAGTTACACTGGCGGTTTCAGGGGGCATATCGCCCGGGTCGTCATTGCTGTCGGTGGAGTCACAGGCCGAGAGGCCAACCAGCAACATTGCACTCACGAGAAAAACAGTGAATACCGAGGTCCAGCGTTGTACTGCTGAGGGGGAGGGAAGCATTCGCATGGCTTAAAAAGGGTTGGTGCGTACATCATAGCAAAAAAGCACAGCAAAGCGGTGGATACCAGGCCGTGCATTTTCCAATGCGGTAAAAGCGTGTTAGAGCGGACACCCCGCAAACACAATTCACTTACACGTTAAATTCAGGACTGCTGATCAAGCTTCGGCTGGTGCTTTAACTGAGAGTCGACAAAAATACGTTTAACCTTGTCATCGCGAGGAGGGAGCCCGCGACCGACGCGGCGCTGGGCATAGCCCGAGTACTCCTGAGTGCGATCTCATGCCGTTGATTGGGCGGCTACATCCGGCCTGATAGCATGAGATTGCGTCGCTGCGCTCGCAATGACATGATTGTGCGTTATTCTCGGTACGTTAGGGGGCCATGTGTTACCCAAAGATTGACCTGTGGCACAGCACTAGTGCCCTGTCACAGATCAATCTTCGGGGTGCAACACGCTCCTTGCGATGTATTCACGAATACAGTAGATTGCGTGCAACGCGATCACTGCACCGCCAGCACATCGGCCAACACACCTGCCGCGGTTACGCTCGGACCGGCCCCCGGCCCTCGAACGGTGAGGGGCGAGTCGTTGTAGCGGGCTGTGGTTATGCTGAATAGATTGTCCTGGCCATCCAGACGCCCAAAGTCAGTCTCCGAAGGCACGGCTTCTACCCCCACGCGGATGTCGGAGCCAGGAATCCATTCACCGACATACTGGAGCACTGCGCCCCGAGATGCCGCGTCTTTGACCCGCTTGTGCCACTGACGGTTGACCGTACCAAGGTGCTTGCGAAACGCCAGAAGGGGAAGGTCGCGGAGGTTGCCGGGCACGAGCGACTCCACCTCCACATCACCACGCTCAATCGAAGCCCCCGCCGCACGCGCCAGAATCAGAAACTTGCGGGCTACGTCTTCTCCAGACAGATCGTCGCGTACATCCGGTTCGGCGTATCCTTTTTGGATAGCGGCCTCCACCGCCTGGCTGAAGGAATCGCCCTTGCGCATCCGGCTAAACACAAACGTGAGCGTACCCGACACCGCACCGCGAATGGTTTGGATGCGGTCGCCGGTGGCATGCAGATCGCGCACCGTGCGCACCACGGGCAGTCCGGCGCCTACGGTGGTCTCGTAGCGATACTGCACATCCTGCTGTGCAGCAATCTGGTGCAGCCGGTCGAAGGTGTCCTGCGAGCGGGTGTTAGCCAGTTTGCTCGGCGTTACAACATGAATGCCCGCTTCTAGCAACGTTGTGTAGTGCTCGGCCACATCCGGATGGCCGGTGGCATCCACAAACACGAGCGGACGCGGGGCATGCTCAATGAAGCGTTCCAGCACAGCAGACCAGTCGAGTGGGCTACCATGCTCAAGATGATGCTTTACGGCGCCCGGTGTAGGATGGGGCGGCGTCCAGACTGCGTGGGTGGAGGTGCAGGCGCCGATGAGGCGGGGACGCTGCACATCCCCTTGTAATTCGCTAAGCTGATAGAGCAACGCCGTGCCTACCGATCCGACGCCTGCAAGGTAGAGGGAGAGTGGTTTGGTAGCGCGTTTGGCGGATTGTGTTGGGGATGGCGCGGTCTGTGATATTGGCATAGAGAGATGGAAATAGTGAGGCAAACGAAAGTTAGCGAGCCAGAGCAGAAGCGTGCGTGTCCTGCCACTGGGTAATCATCGCGTTCAGATCCTCCAGTTCAATGAGAAACGCGTCGTGTCCGTGCGGAGACGATAGCACCTGCAAATCGGCGTTTGGCAGATGCGCGGCCAGCTCCTCCTGTTCGTCAAGCGGATACAGCACATCCGAGTCGATGCCGATGACCAGTGCGGGCTGCTCGATGCGGGTTAGCGCATCGGGGTAGGCGCCGCGATCCCGCGACACATCGTGCGCATCCATCTGCTGGGTGAGGTGCACGTAACAGTTGGCGTCGAACCGATCCACGAGCTTCTCGCCCTGGTAGCGCAGATAGCTTTCCACTGCAAAGGGCGGATTGATTGTGCCGTTCTCCGACTGACGCGCGCGCCCAAATCGCTCTTGAAACGAGGCATGCGAGCGATACGACACCATCGCCATAGCGCGCGCCGCTGCCAGTCCGCTGCGTGGTGGATCGTTCGGGTCGTACGCGCCGCCGTTCCACTTCGGATCGGCGTAGATGGCCTGACGCTGGGCTTCGCTCCATCCGATTTGCCACGGCGTGTGCTGTCCACCCACCGCAATGGGCACGATGCGTTCTACCAGCGGATCGCCCGCTTCTGTGCGCTCGAAGGCCCACTCCAGCACATGCATGCCGCCCATTGACCCGCCGATGGCGCAGCGCACGCGACGTACGCCCAGGTGGTTGAGCAGATGACGGTGCAGGGCCACGGTATCGCGCGGAGTGAGGGCGGGAAAGTCGGCGGCGTACGGATCGTCGGTTTCAGGGGGAGACGTAACAGGAGACACCGAGCCGTAGGGGGAGCCGGGCACATTCGCACAGAGGATAAAATCGCGCTCCGGGTCGAGGGCTCGCCCGGCGCCCAGCAGAGCCCCCCACCAGTCGTCGACATTTGTATCTCCCGTGAGCGCGTGGCAGACGATCACGGCATTGGTACCCGAGGCGTTGAGGCGCCCCCAGGTCCGGTAGGCGATGGGCACATCATGGAGTGTGGTGCCTGCTTCGGTGGTGAAGGCAGGGTGGATATACGTAGAAGGCATGGCACTGGCTGAATTAGAAACACCCACCGCAGCGGAGTCCCCCGAAGAGACCACCCCGCTGCGTGCGTGAGGTAGAGAGGACGCGATTACGCAGCAACCGGTAGCTTCGCCAGGGCCTGCGCAAAGTCGGCGGTGATGTCGTCGATATGCTCGATGCCGACGGACACGCGCACCAGGTCGGGCTCTACCCCGGAGGCTTTCTGCTCTTCTTCGGTGAGCTGCTGGTGCGTGGTAGAGGCCGGGTGGATGACAAGCGTTTTGGCGTCGCCCACGTTGGCAAGGTGACTGGCCAGTTCTACGTTTTCGACGAACGTCTTTCCGGCTTCGGCGCCGCCTTTCACGCCGAAGCTAAGCACAGCTCCGTATCCATTCTGCAGATAGCGATTGGCCCGCTCATGATACGGATGGTCTTCGAGCCCCGGATAGCTGACCCAGTCGACGGCGTCGTGGTCCTGGAGCCAGCGGGCGAGCGCGAGCGCGTTGTCGGCACTGCGCTGCACCCGAAGCGAGAGGGTTTCGAGGCCTTGGAGTAGCAAGAACGAACCGAACGGATTCTGGGCCGGACC
Organism: Natronotalea proteinilytica; assembly: GCF_055379935.1. Taxonomy (NCBI): domain Bacteria; kingdom Pseudomonadati; phylum Rhodothermota; class Rhodothermia; order Rhodothermales; family Salisaetaceae; genus Natronotalea; species Natronotalea proteinilytica. Next base: position 2,323,029 of record NZ_AP043947.1, read on the forward strand.
GAAGTCGCGCAGGCCCTCCACACGAGCGCGAATGGCGAATGCTACGTTGGCGCCGAGCACCCCATCGGGACCAAACGTCTCCCAGAACTTGAGTCCGTGGTAGTTCGGGTTGGGTTCGGTGAATTCAGGGAACCGTCCGTTATTCCACGGAAAGGTGCCCGCATCCACAATGACACCCCCAATAGTGGTGCCGTGTCCGCCGATCCACTTGGTCGCACTCTCGGTGACAATGTCGGCACCATGGTCGATGGGGCGGCACAGGTAGCCGGCTGCACCGAAGGTGTTGTCGACGACGAGCGGCACCCCATGGTCGTGCGCAATGTCGGCGATGCGCTCGAAGTCGGGGATGTTGAAGCGCGGGTTGCCGATCGCTTCGAGGTAAACGGCTTTCGTATTTTCGTCAATCAGCGACGCGATGGAGTCGGGGTCGTCGCCATTGGCAAAGCGGCCTTCAATGCCTAGACGAGGCAGCGCATTTTTGAGCTGATTGTACGTGCCGCCGTACAGGTAGCTGGTGGACACGATGTTGTCGCCTGCTTTGGCCAGCGCGTTAAACGTGAGGAACTGTGCCGACTGTCCGCTCGCGGTAGCCACCGCTGCGACGCCGCCTTCGAGGGCAGCCACGCGCTTTTCGAACACATCGTTCGTGGGGTTCATGATCCGCGTGTAGATGTTGCCGAACTCCTTCAGCGCAAAGAGGTCGGCGCCATGCTCGGCATCGTCGAAGGTGTACGACGTGCTTGCATAGATGGGAACGGCGCGGGCGTTGGTGGCGGGATCAGGCTCTTGTCCTGCATGCAGTTGCAGGGTTTCGAAGCGCGGAGTGCGCTCAGAGGATGGTTCAGGGGTGGACTCGGAGGTTGAATGTCCGTTCGTGCTCATGGCTCTGGGGGTTGGAATCGAGAAAATCGAGAGCCATCCAGAAGACCAGAGCGAGCGGGGCGGGGCGCGGAGTCCGGATTCGAGATCTGCCAATGCGGCGGGACATGAAAAATCCCCAACCGCAAGGAGCAGATGGGGAATCGTACGTACCTCTACAGAGATCTGCAGAGAGACGCATTCCACTCATCTTTCCTCGCGTAATGCGAGGTAGGAGGTAGCACCTTTCCACAGCCGAAGCTGTGGCGGTTGCCAGGGTTTCGCAGGGCCTACTCCCTCCACCCTTCTGGATGAATGTGCTAACAACAACAGTATGTCATAGTGATGCACACAGTACACGACACGGTGTTTCAATGTCAAGGGCCCTGATGTGAAGAAACAGCTACAACAAATGGCGTATGCCTTCAGCGTACCTGCAGCGATGCCCAAGCGAACCCTGCTCCAGTCTATTCGTTCACGGCACGATTTTACGCCGGACGTCTTCTCGTGCCGGATGCGCTCATTGCTTTTTCGAACCCGATAACTGTCTTTTTATGGCCTACCTGTTTACCTCCGAGTCTGTATCGGAGGGACACCCCGATAAAGTTGCAGATCAAATTTCTGACGCGGTTCTCGATGCCATGCTGGCGGAAGATCCGAAAAGCCGCGTCGCGGTCGAAACGATGGTGACTACTGGTCTGGTTGTGCTGGCTGGTGAAGTGACAACCGATTCGTATGTCGATGTGCGCGAGATTGCGCGCGACGTGATAAAGAAAATCGGTTACACCGACCCCCGCCTTCGCTTCGATGGTGATTCGTGTGGCGTGCTCAGTAGCATTCATGAGCAAAGCCCCGACATTAACCAGGGCGTGGATGGCAAAGAGGAGCAAGGCGCGGGCGACCAGGGGATGATGTTCGGGTATGCCTGCACAGAGACCAAGGAGTTGATGCCGATGGCGATTACGTATTCGCACCGGCTCATGAAGGAACTGGCGCACATCCGCAAAGAAACCGACCAGATGGCCTACCTGCGCCCCGATAGCAAGAGCCAGGTCACGGTCGAGTACGACGACGATGGGGTTACCCCTCGACGTATTGACACGATAGTTGTGTCCACCCAACACGACGATGGCATCCCGCAGGACAAGATCCGGGAGGATGTAAAGAATATCTTGCTCCCGCGGGCCTTTGGGGAGCGGTACGACGAGCTGATCGACGATGACCTGACGCTGCACGTAAATCCAACGGGACGCTTTGTTATAGGCGGCCCCCACGGAGATGCCGGGCTTACCGGACGCAAGATCATTGTGGATACGTACGGCGGAAAAGGCGGCCATGGCGGCGGGGCCTTCAGCGGCAAAGATCCCTCAAAGGTGGATCGTAGTGCTGCCTATGCCGCCCGCCACGTTGCCAAAAACATTGTAGGTGCCGAATTGGCCGAGGAGGCACTTGTGCAAATTGCGTATGCGATTGGTATGCCTGAGCCCGTTTCCATCAACGTGGAAACAAATGGCACAGGCGTGATTCCAGATCATCGCTTGCGCGACGCAGTGCGCGAGACGTTCACCCTGTCGCCGCGTGCTATTATTGAACGACTCGACCTGCTCCGTCCGCAATACCGGCGTACCTCTACCTACGGACACTTTGGACGCTCCGAGTTCAGCTGGGAGCAGCTCGACCACGTGAAAGCCCTCAAGGAAGCTGCTAAGCAACGTGCCTGACTTCTACTTAAGGTGAAGGAGCCCTTCGACTTCGCTCCGTTCAAGATGACGCCATGTACACGGGGACTGTTGCAACCCGAAGATTGACCTGTGACACAACACTACTACTCTGTCACACCTGAATGTTAGGGGCCAAACTTGTCATCGCGAGGAGGGAGCCCTGCGACTGACGCGGCGCTGTGAGCGCTAGCGAACGAGTACTCCTGGGGTGCGATCTCATGCGCCAGTTAGAGCGGTTTATCCTACTTGGAAGGCACAAGATTGCCACGTCGCTGGCGCTCCTCGCAATGACAAGATCGTGAGTGTTTTTCGGCAGGATACACATGTGTTACCCGAAGATTGACGTGTGACACAGCACTAAGTGACCTCAACAATGGTTTTGAGGATTGCCGGTTGGTTTCCCCTCCATCCTACCCTTCCTCCCCGAGGAGGAAGGAACTGTGGAAGGCGTTCATCACGCCCCCCTCAGAGGAGCTATGGTGTATACACAACACAACCAGAGGCGAACTCCCGCTTACGTCCTCGTCGCAATGCTCTGCGTCGCGACGGACGAATGGACGCTCTGCGTCCAACGCCCACCTGCGGTAAAGAAACCAGGTGGTGAATTGAGGATGCTGAAGCGTCCCAGCAGGCGTAATGACGCGGAGGGGCCGTAGGCCATGCCGCTGGTGCATCGCCACGAGAAATGGGGTGTTGTCGCGTCCGCAGGTCAATCTCAACGCCTTCCCTGCAGGCGCGGCGCGCCCTGGGCGCGTGGAGCTCATGGACACTGAGCAGCAGGGCACTCCGATTGCTGGGCGCTGAGATGCTTCACTACGTTCAGCATGACATACATGGCATGACACTCTGGGAATGACGTTTAGAGGATGCACTTGCGTCCCCGGCGCTGTGAGCATAGCGAACGAGTACTCCTGGAGTGCGATCTCTGGGGCGAGTGCGAGAGGACAGCTAGAATGAAAAGAAAAGTACGCACCTAAACTCAATCATTCAGAGCTGCCCCAACACCACCATCCTGACCTAACCCGTTGTTTTTATAATACGTAGCCATGTTGATTTCTCTACGCTACCTACTCACCATTGGAGTGCTGGTGCTCTCTACAGCCGGGCTTGGCTGCGAGGCCGAAAGCGAGCACCCTCCATCAGTCGAGGCTGCTAACGGACCGGCTACAGTCGATTATGTGGATACGGCTGCAGCTTCCGTACGCGAAGAAACGCCTGCCGTACCCGCCGATACCATTGCCGATTCGCGACGTACAGCCGTAACACGTGCTGTGGAAACCGCCTCGCCTGCCGTTGTGAGCATCGGGGTGGAGCGAATTGAACGAGTGCGGGACCCATTTTTCGATGACCCGTTCTTCCGCCACTTTATGCAACGCCCTCCTCGCGAGCGACAGACCCGAGGAACCGGATCCGGCTTCGTGATGTCGCCCGACGGCTATATCGTGACCAACGAGCATGTGGTGAGCAACGCCCGTTCCATCGAAGTCTACTTCCCCGACGGCTCCACCTATAGTGCCGAAGTGGTTGGCGAAGACCGTCTCACCGATCTGGCGCTGTTGAAGATTGAGCCCGACGACACGTTGCCGCATCTCAGCTTCGACACCACCGAAGCGCCCATCCCCGGCGAGTGGGTCATCGCCCTTGGCAATCCGTTCGGCCTCTTTGAAGCATCTGAACCGTCTGTTACCGTAGGCGTCGTCAGTGCCACCGACCGCACCTTGCAATCCGGGCGAGATGGTCGCATGTATCGCAACATGATTCAGACCGATGCGGCCATCAACCGAGGAAATTCAGGCGGCCCGTTGCTGAACGCCATCGGCGAGGTCATTGGGGTGAACACGGCGATTTATTCCGACTCCGGCGGCTCGGTGGGCATCGGGTTTGCCGTGCCTGCTGAACGAGCCGTGGAGATTCTGGAGCAGCTTCAAGCCGAAGGCGAGGTGGCACGTCCCCATTACACAGGGCTCGACCTGGTACGCGTTGATAGCCGCATCGCGCGTGCCCTCAGCCTGCGCGACGTGTGCGGTATGATTGTGCGCGATGTAGAGCCCGGCTCTCCCGCAGACCGCGCCGGCTTGCAGACCTATGATGTCGTGCTCGAAATCGAAGGCACACGCATCGACAACCGTGACGACTATCTGGCGCGGGTCTTTGACTTTCGCCCAGGCGATGAGCTGACGTTCACCATTGAGCGCAATGGCGATCGCTTCACAGTTCCGATCACACTGGGCCGGCGCGAGTAACCAACGTCCGGGGGATGCGACGCTACTGCCCACGGCCATGTTGGAGGAACCCCAATTGTATCCTCCGACATACAGCATTCCCCCATTGCTTTTGCCTCATTCAACAAACCAGGTTCCTGTTTCCATGCGATCACTCCTCTGGGCGGCAGCGTGCCTCCTTTTGCTAGGCGGATGCCTCCCCTCGAGCTGCCAATCGGGCGACTTCGACAGCATCACACCAGCCGATTCGCTTTCGCGCTCTATCGCCGAAGAGATGCCAGCCGACTCCCTCCAATTGGCCTGGTCACTCCGCGATGAAGCTGCTTATCCATTGGGCTACCCCCGCATGGTACAACGCACCCATAACGACACCCTCGTCGTGGCCGATGTAGAGCGCAACAGCCTGCACTACCTACACACCAGCGGCACGTATGAGCGCGAGTATGCCCACGAAGCCTTCGATGTCCCTTTTTTAAGCGGAACCGTTGCAGATACGCTGTGGGTGTTCAACGCCGAAACGGATAGCCTGGTCGCTGTAGCCAATGGGGCCGTACTCCCGGATCGCGGTTTTCGCATTTCACGGGCTGATGAGGCCTCTCTCGTATACACCGCAGCCCACCCCGACAACCTCTACCTGAAACTGCTGGGCGAAGACATCGGATCAACGCTCTATCAGTATACGTGGGACGGCGCGGTGGAAGGAGAGCATACGCTGGAGCAACCCTTCTGGCGGTATGCCGGATTCTTGCGTATCCACGAAGACCAACTGTGGAGCCTCTCCGGATTTCGCCCCGTGCTCGACCGATTCCCACTGGATCTGAATCAGGCACCAACTACGCCTGCTGACACGGTTGCACTTCGCGGATTCGACTCGCCCATGCTAGAGCGAAGCCATGCGTTTTTGATTGGAGACACACACGAACCGCCGCTCTTGTCAACCTCGGCGGTCGTTCAAGACAATCTGTGGTTTGTGCTGAACATGCGCTCGGGTTGGATTCAGGTGGATGTGTTTGATATGGATGGCGAACTGCAACATCGGCTCATGGAAGCCAATCCGCAGCCGGATAGTGACTTCTTTCCTCAGGATATGGCGGTATACTCCCACAATGAAGGCTATAAAATTGTGTTTGCCATCAGCGACCCCGAGCCCGAGGTGCGTGCCTATCACTGGAATGCAGCCAGCGATTCCTGAGGGCCCGTGCCTCACGGTGCGCAGCTTCACGTTCGCGGGTGGATAGCTGCTTTGTCAGCGCATGGTAATGCTCTTTCCACTCTTCTGAGGTGCGGATTGCCTTGTTGTCAAGCATGGCGGCATGCATCCACATGTACGACTCCCACGCGTCGGCCTTGACCCCTTCGCCCTGAGCAAGCAAATAGGACAGATATCGTTGCGAAGGAATATGGCCCTGCTTGGCGGCCAAACGCCACCACGTAGATGTAGTGACGGTGTCGGCAGGTACTCCTTTCCCACGGTAGTACATAGATCCAATCCGGTGTTGGGCTGTCATCTCGCCAGCTTTTGCTGCATCTCTGTAGAAAATGAGAGCAAGGCCGTATGCTGGCTGTTCAAAACATGATCCCTGTTCCAAAAATATTCCGAGGTTTGTTTTTGCACTAGGGAAACCTTGCTCGGCAGCTTCTCGCAAATGCTTGTATGCCTTGCGACAGTCTTCGGGATCTTCCCAGTCAAGCAGCACGCCCAGGTTATTCAGAGCGCGTGGCTCTTCCTGCTCAGCGGCTTTTTGATACCAGCTTTGTGCCTGCTCCCGATCGGTAGACACCCCTAACCCTCGGTGATACATATATCCGAGACGCGACTGCGCCATCGGACCTCCAGCGTGTGCGTGCATGTCAAATATGCGCAGCGCAGATTCGTACTGCCCTTGATCCAGTGCAGCGAGTCCCTGCTCAACAGACTGTGACTTAACGGATTCCGGTAGAATGCCAAGCAGGAAGAAACAAAGGGCGAGTGTATACCCAAAACGGAGCGTTTTCATTTGAGTCGGATGGTTTGAGAAAGAAGTGAGCAGTGTCATCAGGGTACCCCACAGCCAAGGATCATCTTCCCAGCGTAGAAAGACTCCAGTTAACTGGCCCGGCTTTTCCATCGCGACCGTTACCGCTCTCTTTTTGCTGATGCTCGCTGATGTGAGCGGCCACATCAACGCCGATTTTGAGTAGGACCAACAGAGCCAGTAGAATGACCGGATCCCCAAGAAGGCCCGCGAAGATGCCTCCCACAACCGTGACGACATGAAGGACCACAACCCGTCGGTAAGGAGCAATCATAAGGTCCTGCCAGGTCATGTCTCGATATTCCTCGTTCCCAAGAAAGTTTTCCACGTACGAGATGCCGTGACTGATCACCAGTCCTACAAACGTGATCAGTAGACCCAGGAACGATATATCCAGCAACTCAAATCCGGGAATGAACTTGGGAAAGAAAAAGATGACGAACATTCCATGTCCGAAGGTAAATCCTCCAAAATGGAACGAGAAAAAGAGAATCATTAGCAAGGCTCCGTTATCCCCATTCCGCCGAAAGAGCGTGAACAGACGAGTGACCGTGTAAAAGCCGACAATCAGGTTTTCGGCCCAGAACACCACCAGAATGGCATACGCGGACCAGTCAAAGAAAAGGACCCCTATCAGCGGGATCAGATTGACGGCTATCAACGAAGCAACAGAGATAGACAGGCGATCGTTCATGGTCATCGCTAAGGGAGCAGAAGCAGCGAGCTGTGCGTCGTGCCCTCGACCGGAGCCCGATCGATAGGGGCACGCAGCAGACGAAGATACGATAACACAACGGGCTTACAACGACAAGTCCCCAGCACGCTCATGTTGTGAGGTCTGCATTCGCTCGTTCTGGGCCCATCGGCTGATGGGATTGCCTGATAGGCTCTCTCCCTATGCCATTTCACGTAGCGGCTCAACGACCTCTTTTACCGTATCGGCACTTGACATGATGTAGAAATGCAAGCATGGTACATCAGCAGAAAGCAGTTCTTCCGCCTGACGGATCGCCCACTCAATTCCCAGATGGCGAACCTCGTCTTGCGTATCTGCTGCCGACACCGCAGCCGCAAGCTCTTCAGGAATCTCTACATGGAAGTAGCCAGGTAGTGAAGTAAGGTGTCGCTTGCGTGTCAAAATCTTCAGTCCTGGAATAATTGGCACTTCGATTCCCACATCGCGGCAGGCGTCTACAAACTCAAAGTAGTGGTCGTTATTGAAGAACATCTGTGTCACCACATAGTCGGCTCCGGCATCCACTTTTTGCTTAAGCCGCATCACATCCCAGGCCAGGTTGGGCGCCTCAAAATGCTTCTCAGGGTACCCGCCTACGCCCACGCAAAAGTCGGAGGGCGCTGCATCCATTAGATCCTCCAGATACATCCCTTTGTTCATCGCGTTGATCTGTCGCACTAGATCTACCGCGTACTCATTGCGCGATCGATCGGCAGGAACCTCTTTTTGAACACCTTTATCATCGCCTCGAATAGCTAAGACGTTATCGATGCCAAGATAGTTGAGCTCGATGAGAGCGTCTTCTGTTTCCTCACGCGTAAACCCTTTACACAAGATATGCGGCACGGTATCGATGTTGTATCGCGCTTCAATGGCCGCACACAAACCGAGCGTTCCCGGGCGCTTCCGCTTCACGCATCGCTTCCACGAACCATCGGGCATCTGCTTGTATGAGGCTTCAGCTGAGTGACTCGTTACATCGATGAATGGCGGATCGTATGGAAGCAGTTCTTCCACCACATTCAGCATTTGCTCTGCTGAGCCGCCCCGTTTGGGGGGGATGATTTCGTAGGAAATGAGCGGGTTTGATGCACGATCTAAGTGTTCAATAACCTTCATGAAGCGGAACCGCAGTACAGATAAAAGCGAGAAAAAAGGGACCTATCGTTACGCGTTACAAGGAGAGCCGCACGAACAACTGCCGGGATGGCTAAAGTTTCAGCAACATCAAGGCAATGGAGCCCCCGAGGTGTTCAATTCCGTCGTTGCCAGATATCATCTTTCCACGCATCTGGGAAGCCGTCTGACCCGCCCCAGGCATAGCGATAGTCCGGAGATGTTCGCCCAAGTTGACGGTTGCGTCGCTGATCTTCTCGGATTTCGCGTACGCCCACTGGAATGCTTTGCCCTTCGCGTGCACGCTCTTCCCGCAGCACGATTGGATCATTATCAAACACAAGCGGCTGTTCGGGAAAATAGAGCCGGTAGGCTGTGGCAACCACCCATGTGAGGAGGAAAAAAAGGATGGGGCCAACAATCGTGAGGAATAACACATGCATGGGACCGCAGAGCGAGTTCGTGCGAGCAACGTACGACTAATATAAGCACCGAACTACTTACATACGACTCTTTTTGTAGCTTTCAGTTGTCCGTATTTTGTTATCAATATAGAAAACGGACGCCAATCCGCTAAGATTCGACGTCCGATTCGTCTAAAGATGCTAGCTACGCAAGCCCCCTCGCCTACAGCCCGGGGGCCTGCAGATACAATGAAAGGGAGCCATGCAGCCCCCAATCCATCGGTGCAGTCACTTACTCGTCGTCGATTTCTGTTTCTTGCAGGTCTTCGGGCTCTACTCCGTCGAGCTCTTCCATCATACGCTCCCGCTCGTCGATTGACATCTCGTCTACATTGTCGAGGTCGCCACGGAATGCTGTATCGAGCAAGGTAAAGATCAAGAAGATCCCGACGAAGAGGATTCCCACAATGAAAGTGAGGCTGTTCACCGGGTTATCGTACTTCAGCATCATGAAGTACCCCGCTACCAAGTAGGTCTTTACACCAGCAAGGACAAGCACCATTGGGATGTCAAGCGCTCCCAGTTCAAAGTTCAGTGCCAGGAACGCCTTCACGATGGTAATCCCTACAAGACCTGCAAACACTTTAAGGAGCGTAGGAATCGGGATGATGTGATGTCCGTGTGCCATAGTAGTCTAACGTTAACCGTGCAATAGGGGGTGATTTATCGGCAGGTAGCGTAAGTTATACCAGATACAACAGCGGGAAGAGAAAAATCCACACGAGGTCAACCAAGTGCCAGTAGAGGCCGGTCAGTTCAATGTGTGTATAGTATTCGTCGCTAAAGTGTCCTCGATGCGTGCGCCAGGCAACCCAGCCGATGAGTCCCATACCAATGAGCACGTGGATCCCGTGAATGCCTGTCATCACAAAGTAAATGCTGAAGAACTGCGGGGCATAGATCACGCCGGCTAGATACTCGTACGCGCCGACCGGAGCGAATGAGTCGCCTGGAAGGAGGCCCGCCTCAAACTTAGCTGTGTACTCAAAATACTTGACCACCATAAAGACCGCTGCTAACCCAATCGTTGATAAGAGGGCCAGTACGGTTTTGCGCTGCTCATTCTTTTGAATAAAGTGAATGGCAATTGCCACCGTCAGTGAGGACGTGAGCAACACGATGGTGTTGATAAAGCCCAACTCCCAATCCAGCGTTGCGCTGGCCTCTGCAAACGCCACCGGGTTCCAGTTGCGGTATACGGCATAGGCCACAAAGAGCCCTGCAAAGAGCAGAATCTCCGTGATCAGGAACAGCCACATTCCAAGCTTGGCGGAATCGAACTGCTGCTCCGATGAAACAAAGTGATGTTGAACGTGGGGCGGATGGTCGTGATCGTGATGATCGTCGTGTTGTGTTTCCGCCGGGGCAGTGTCAGTGGCCATTTGATCTAAATGCTACAATCGAAAGCAGGATACGGAGGAAAAAGCCGTTGCCCCATTGCAGACGAGGCAACGGCTTCAGCGTCGCGTTTACGCGTTAGGATCCAGCAGGCTTCTCTTCAGGGGCAGCTGGAGCAGCATCAGGCGGAGTCAGCAGATCGCCGTCTGCGCCGCCATCGCCTCCAACGGCGCCGTCGCCTCCACCGAACACTTCATCGGCTTTGTGGAAGTCGTACGGGCCACGCGTTACCAGCGGAGTGCGGTGGAAGTTGTGGGGGTCAGGCATTGCAGCAACATTGGTCCACTCTAGTGTAGCTGCTGCCCACGGATTCTGTGGAGCTTTCTTGCCTTTGAAGAGCGAATGGATTGCATATCCAAGCACAAGGAAGAGTCCTGCTGCCAGGATAAAGGAGCCCACTGTCGAAAGCTGGTGCAGAGCAGCAAAGCGATCTACGTACTCGTAGTACCGCCGCGGCATGCCCTGGCTGCCCAGAACCAACTGCGTAAAGAACGTCAGGTTGAAGCCAACAAAGATGAGTGCTACTGCAATCTTACCGAGCATCTCGTTGTACATACGCCCCGTTATTTTCGGCCACCAGTAGTGCATGCCGCCTAAAAGAGCCATGACGGTTCCTCCCATCATAACGTAGTGGAAGTGGCCGACCACAAAGTAGGTGTCGTGCACGTGCACATCTACAGCCAACACCCCAACCATAATGCCGGTGAGTCCACCAATGGTGAACAGGAACAGGAAGCTCAACGCGTATAACATCGGCGTTTGCAGCCACACCGAGCCCTTGTACATCGTAGCGACCCAGTTAAATATTTTGATGCCGGAAGGAATTCCGATCAGGTAAGTGATCAGCGAGAAGACGATGGAAGAGATCGCCGACTGTCCAGACACGAACATGTGGTGCCCCCATACGAGGAACCCGAGCATGGCAATCGCTACCGACGAGAGCGCGATGGCGCGGTACCCGAAGATGCGCTGGCGGCTGAACGTAGCAATGAGCTCGCTGATGATTCCAAACGCTGGCAGAATCATGATGTAGACTGCCGGGTGCGAGTAGAACCAGAAGAAGTGCTGGAACAGAATCGGATCCCCACCCAATGCCGGGTCAAAGATTCCGATTTGCAAGACTTGCTCCAGCAACAGCAGAATCATGGTGATTCCGATGACGGGTGTTGCCAACACCTGTACAATGCTGGTGGCGTAGAGCCCCCAGATGAACAGCGGCATGCGGTTCCAGGTCATACCCGGAGCCCGCATCTTATGGATGGTCACGATGAAGTTAAGCCCCGTAAAGATCGAGGCAAAGCCCGCGACAAAGATTGCGGCTGTCATGAAAAGAACCGCCCCACCCGCCTGCGAGGAATATGGCGTGTAGAAGGTCCATCCTGTATCAATTTGTCCCGCCAGAATGGCTGCTACGGTTAGGATACCGCCAGCCATATACACATACCAACTGGCCAGATTAAGCCTGGGGAAGGCAACATCTTTGGCGCCAATCTGCAAGGGCAACACGAAGTTACCTAGAATGGCCGGAATAGACGGCACGATGAACAGGAAGACCATCATCACACCGTGGAGCGTGAAGGTCTGGTTGTACGCATCCGCCGACATGATGCTGAAGTCGGGCGAGAACAGCTCCAGTCGCACCGCCATGGCAAGCAAGCCAGCGACCAGAAAGACCACGGCCAGCGAGACCAAGTACAAGATCCCGATCTTCTTATGGTCTTTCGTCGTCAGCCAACCCCAAACGGTGGCTTCATGCTCTAGATATGTTTTCGATTCGGAGCGTTCTTCCGATGCTGCATGTGCTGCCGCTTCCATAATCAGTTCGCGTTCGTGGGTGATACAAGGGGGAAACGATTTTGTCGAGGAGCGATTACTCCTGCTCTTTAATAAACTCGATCAGAGCAGTGACTTCACGTTCATCGAGATGCCCATATGCAGGCATCACTCCGGCGCGATACCCCTCAACGACTTGTGCCGTGGGCTCAATAATCATCTGGCGTAGGTAGTTCTCGTCAGCCACCACCGTGCTACCATCTTGTAGGTTGCGGTCGCGCTCATAAAGCCCTTGGAAGGTGGGCCCAACGCCGTCTGATCCATCGAGGCTATGGCATCCCTGGCATCCTTCACTCGCATAAAGCCGCTCGCCCAGTTCGGGAAGCGTCAGGTCGTCCATATCGACTGCTGCTTCGTCAACCCACTCGTCAAATTCATCTTGGGGAAGCACATTCACATCGCCAATCATCGCCGAGTGCCCAACCCCACAATACTCAGTGCAAAACAGCTCATACGTCCCCGGCTGATGCGCCTCGAAGTGAACGGCAGTGTACCGATTCGGAAGCACATCTTGCTTTACGCGGAATTGCGGCACAAAGAAACTGTGGATGACATCACCGGAGCGGCTGCTCAGGTTGATTGTAACCGGGCGGTCAGCGGGAATATATAGGTCGTCTGTGGTTTGTGCTCCTTCAGGATACTCAAAGCTCCAGCCATAGGAATAGGCTTCACCCTGAATTTCGTAGGCATTGGACGGAGCCGTTCCAAGTGTTATGTACGTCTGGAAGCCCCATGTAAACACCAGGAGCACCAAAATCGTAGGAATCACGATCCAAGAAATCTCCAGGATCTTGCTTTCCTCGACTAATTCGGGCCGGTCGTTGGGGTCCTTCCTCCGGTACTTATACGCAAAGTAAAGGATGGCAGCAACCACGCCAACAAAAATGATGGCGCTGGCCCAGTATACAAAATAAAACAGCCAGTCTACCTCGGCAGCCACTGTAGAGGCTGCTTCAGGAAGCCAGAACGTGCCTGAATCGTTGGTCATGACAAAAGACACTGATGACAGATTTCAAAGAATGCACCAAGCGGAGCAGATATTGAGTTCTTAAGGGCTCTCGATTGAAGGAATCGAAAGGGTGCCCTGAAGTTGATCGTCAACATCGCGTTTTTCGCGCCGCCAAAATACGTACAACATGCTCCCAAGCACGACTACGGTAAGCCCCGAGGCGGCTTGCATGAGGTTGAGCACGTCGGCGGTGTACGTGTTTTCGTCTGGATCAAACTGGAAGCAGTAAAGCCGGACCAGATCCATGGGGCTACCGACTTGGCCATCTGAAGCCTCGACAAGCGCCTGGCGCGTGTCGCGGTTCGGCATTTCGAGGCCGTGGATGTACTGCGAAATTCGTCCTTCGCCGCTTAGAAACACATACGTCGTAGGATGCGCATACTCTTCTTGCTCCTCGATCCATCGGACGTTGAATCCAACAGCATCTGTTAACGCATCAATATTCTCGGCATCACCGGTAAGAAAATGCCAGCCTTCTTCTGCACCCGGGCGATCGAGCTGGCGAAGGTAACGCTCTCGCTGCTCGCGTGCAATCTCTGGCGTTTCGCGCGGATTGAAACTGACGGTAAGCACCTCGTACTCCTCACCGGGGGTCCAGTCTAACGCGTCTAGTGTGGAGGTGACGCCGTTCATCATGAGCCCGCACAACATTGGGCAATCATGGTATACGAGGTTTAACAATACCGGGCGTTCTCCATCGAAGTAAGTATCAAGCGATACGTCTTCTCCCTCTGAGTTCTGAAACGTGAGATCTAGCGGCACGTGCTCACCGTGCTTTTGATCAATACCCACGCCTTCATACTCAGGACGCTCTTGCCCGCTTTCTTGGGCATGCACAGAAGGTACAATGGCAAGCATTGCAATGACAGCAATGCTTAAAACGTAACGTCCTACGTAGCGATAAGTGCATGACACCATAGCAATTCAGGAGTTTAAGTCCGTAGCGCATGCGGCGTAGCATGTACGAGCACATTATCACTGGGTTGCAGCGTCTTTGGCGGCTTCATTTCAGCATCAAATGAGGGCCATTCTTTGCACTGCCGATACATATTGTTCATGAGTAGACGTAACATACTACTGTTGCTGCTCTTCGACCATCAGGTCGATGGCCCGACTTACTGGAATGCGGTAGACGCCTTCCTCTTCATCGACCACCCCATACTCACTAATTTTGCGCTGCCCTTCGACAGCGGCCCGTTCAGCAGCATCTGATCGGTCTCCAACAGCCGCCTGACGCGCTTCTTGCTTCACCACGTTCGTCCATGCAAAGACAACGAAGACAGCTACTGTAATGACAATAATAATAGCAGCGGCAATTCCAAGGATAGGCCCAGTCGCGAATCCCTCGTCTGCAACCCCCATTTCGCGTTCTCGCTGAAGGCGAGCTTCGGGGGCAATAAATTCGGTGGGAGCGTCTTCGGGCTTTGCACGCACAACCTGCACCGAAACGCCCGTTTTTTCTCCAGCTGGTTTTACTCCACCTTCAGCCTCAACGTGCTTAGCAGTCGTGGCAATGAAGCTTTCAACCGGGCCAGCGGCTCCTGCTGTGTCATTTTCTACAGCTAGGACGCGCCAGAAAAAGGTCGTTTCGTCGGCTGGAAAAAAGTCCGCAATACGGACGCTTGTATGCGTGCCAACATCTTCTTCGAGCACAACCGTTTCGAATCGAGCGGTTTCGGCCACCTGCAGGATATAACGATCGGCCCCATCAACAGGCTGCCATTCGAACTGCACATCGTCACCGTCTACAAGGTCCGCCTCACGTGGTGCGACCAGCGAAGGGGCATCTAAGGCAGCAGCGTCAGAACTCATAACGACTATAGAGAAACCGTTTCGTTAAATTGGGTGGCTATGGTACGGCGCCCTTTGCGCCAGGGTCGCGCGTCTACGCGAAAATCACGCCAAAGTAGGGCGCCTGCATGGTGAACGCGCGCTCTGTACGACCGCGCGTCCGCCAGCTTGTGAGAAAGGGTTACACATTTTCAAAGTGCAACGACTCACGCAGGTATGGGTGTTTGTGCGGCACCAGCGAGTGGCGGCTCAAGCGAAACACAACCGATGCAAGAAAGAGCCCGAAGAGTCCGAACCAGGTGGTAAAGTCAAGCCAGTGAAAGCCTCCTTCCTCAATAATGAACGGCACGTTCAACCAGTGCATATCGTACCAATGCATCCCGAGGAGCCAGATAGCCAGCACGGTAAGGATGGCAGGGATGCGCTTGGTGATTTGAGGCAGCAGAAAGAGAAACGGAATCGCAAAGTGGAAAAGAATCAACATTCCACTGTGCCACTCCCATCCCATTTCAAGCCGCTCACGGAAGAAGATGGTAGCCTCTGGAATCCCGGCGTACCAGATCAGAATGTACTGGCTGAATGCAATATACGCCCAGAAAATCGTGAATCCGAACAGGTACTTGCCGAGGTCATGGTAGTGCTCCTTCGTGATGGCGTTTGTGAGCATACCTGACATCTGCAGGCTCCGCGCCAGGATAATGATGAGTGCGATAGCTCCGAGCATGCCTCCGGCAAACAGGTAGATGCCGAAGATGGTAGAGAACCAGTGCGCATCCAACGACATGATCACGTCGAAGCTAAAGAACATGGTGGCTACGGCCGAGAGTGGCAGCCCCCAAGCACTGGTAAACCGCAAGTTAGCAGGCGCCTCGGAATCGCCTGTCATATCTTGCCGAAGCGATTCGGTGTACAGTTTGTACGAAAGCACGCACCAGAGCAAGAAGTAGGCTCCAACGCGAATAAACCAGAACGGCTTATTCAAGTAGCCTTCCTTTCCAGCTGTAATCTCATCATAGTTGGGATGCCCCTCAATGAACTTTGTGGGGTCTGTCCACGACGAGTACAGTTCATCCATCCCGATAATGATCGGGATAAAGAGCAATACGAGCATGGGAAAAGCCCATACCAGCGCCTCGTTAATGCGCTGGACGACAATACTCCACCCCGCTTTGGTAAGGTGGTTGAAAAAGAGAAAGAAGAGCCCCCCCAAGCTGATCGTCAGGCAGAACGTCCATGCAGCCAGATACGAGACATAGAACTGCTCGGGATTGGTAAGCCATCCTAGCACGCTAATGACAAGCATAGCCAGTCCAATAGCCGCAGGTACGACCCACGCCCGGGCGGTTCCGGTGTACTGGAACCGCTCGGGGGCCGATTCGGCAGTAGAGCGGACTGGATCGAGCAGCCAGGTTAACAGCGATGAAGAGCGCGATTCGGAGTCAGACATAACGTAGCGGTCGAAAGTTCAGCGGAGGGAGCCGCGATCAGGTAGGGCGGAGGCGTTAAATCAGCATGCGGTCAGTCGATGGTGACGTTCGCACGCCCTTCTTCGAGTTGGATACGAGCGCTTTCGGGCAAGTCGTCTTCACTGGCTGCCTGGCTGCGCTGCAAGGCGCGCATGTATGCCACAATGGCCCAACGATCTTTCACAGCGATCTGGGTGCCGTATCCGGGCATACTGCGCACGCCATTGGTCACGACATCGTAGAGATAGCCATCCGTCTCTTCACGCAACACATCGCTGTGGAATGTGGGTGCGGGCGTGTATCCGTATCCGCCTTCCATGATAACCCCATTCCCATCGCCCGAGAGTCCGTGGCATACCTCGCAGTAGATGTCGTAACGCTCTTGGCCGCGTTCTAAGAACTCACGCGACACCTCAACCGGATTGACCTCGACAAACGAGCCATCTTCGGTGCGTCCGGCGTATAGTTCAGTGTCATCGCGAAGCAAGCCACGAGCAATGGTTCCGGGAACGGGCGTACGCATGGCCGCCCCATCCGCGAAAAAGTCATTGGCATCTTGCGCGTTAAACCGCTCCTGGTAATCCATGTCCAGGTTCGGATGGATCGGTGGCTGATCCGACTCCATGCCACGGCATCCGGTGAGCACCAGAGCCGCCACAGCGAGAGAAAGTACGAGGGAACGAAGCATGCTACTTTGCAGGTTTAGGGTGAGCCGTAGAAAAGGCGGCCAGAGGTTACGCATCAACGGTTTCGTCGTCGTAAATCAACTCGACGTGCTGGGCGCCCAGATCATGCAAGAACGCGGCAGTATCTTCCCGGTCAAACTGGGCATCGCCGGCGGCAATGTGCAGGAAAAATCCATCGTCGGTTACTTTCCGAAAGCGGTCGGAGTAAAAGAGCGGATTGTACGGGCGGGGCAGTCCGTTCATCGCGAGCATCGCACTCACTGTAGCTACCGCCGCAACTACAATGGTGAGCTCAAACATAACGGGAACCGAAGGCTCGATTGAAAAGAACGGCTTACCGCTAATGTTGAGGGGATAGTCAACTGCTCCCATCCACCACATCATTAGGTAGGCTCCAACGCAGCCGGTTACCCCGCCTACAAATGTGAAGTAGCCGACTTTTGAGTTTCCGAGCCCCATTGCATCGTCCATGCCGTGAATGGGAAACGGACTGTGAGCATCGTACTGTTGGTATCCTGCTTCACGAGTCGCTTCGGCGGCATGCATGAGGGCACCGGGATCGCGGAACTCTGCGAGCAGCCCGTAGGCGCCGTCGTCGGCGCCATCGAAAATGCCCATCGAGGCCTTGATTTCCTGAATCAGAGTCATGGTTGGAAAGCGTTCAATTCGTCAAGGGGGTGCACAGCAGGAGGAGTTACGCGCTTAGGCGGGGTTCGTCATCATCGCCGCCATCTCCTTTCTGACGGCCTCCGCGGTAGCTACGGTATCCTTGTGAGGGCTTGATGTACGGCGCAGTGTCGCGCTCGCTGGCTGCAGGAGCATGTCCATCGCCTTCGCCCTCGTAGTGATGCGGATCGGCTTGAGGCATTACAGCCTTCACCTCGGCCATCGCTACAATCGGGATGAAGCGCAGGAACAGCAGGAAGAGCGTAAAGAAGAGCCCGAACGTACCCACAAACGTGAGCACGTCGATGATGGTGGGCGTGTAGTAGCCCCACGAGCTCGGCAGGAAGTCGCGGTGCAGTGACGTGATGGTAATCACGAAGCGCTCAAACCACATTCCGATGTTAACCAAGATCGATATTCCGAACATCACGGGGATGGAGCGACGCAGCTTCTTCGACCAGAAGAGTTGGGGAGCAATTAAGTTACACCCCATCATAATCCAGTAGGCCCAGGCATACGGCCCAAAGGCTCGGTTCAGGAAGGCGTACTGCTCGTATTCTACCTGCGAGTACCACGCAATAAAGAACTCCGTGATGTAGGCAAACCCGACCAAACTTCCTGTCACCAGGATAATGATGTTCATTTTCTCGAGGTGGTCGAGCGTAATCAGGTTTTCAACCCCGTATATTTTGCGCACGAACACTAGCAGCGTAACGACCATCGCAAAGCCTGAGAAGATGGCGCCAGCCACAAAGTAGGGCGGGAAAATCGTCGTATGCCATCCGGGTATGATAGAGACGGCAAAGTCAAAGGACACAACCGAGTGAACGGAAAGCACGAGCGGCGTGGCCAATCCAGCCAGCAGCAGATACGCTTTTTCGTAGTTCCGCCATTGGCGGTTACCGCCTGTCCATCCAAGCGAGAAGAAGCCAAGGATGCGTTTACGGAAGAAGCCTTTGGCGCGATCACGGAGCGTGGCCAGATCAGGCACCATACCTACGTACCAGAAGACAAGCGATACGAGGAAGTAACTCGACACGGCGAATACATCCCACAGCAGCGGGCTCTTAAACTGCGGCCACATCTGCATTTGGTTGGGGATGGGCAGCGTCCAGTAGATGGCCCACACACGGCCTACGTGGAAGGTTGGGAAGATGAGCGCACAGATCACCGCAAAGATAGTCATCGCCTCGGCAGCGCGGTTGATCGAGGTGCGCCACTGCGCCCGGAACAGGAAGAGGATGGCTGAAATCAGCGTACCGGCGTGGCCAATGCCCACCCAGAATACGAAGTTAACAATCGGCCACCCCCAAGCAACGGGCTGGTTGTTGCCCCACACGCCTACCCCGTTGTACACCTGGTAAGCAAGCATGAGCAGCAACAGCAGTGAGCCACTAGCGGCCACTGCGAAGCATAAGTACCACGCTTTGGGGGTTTTCCGCTCGGCATGGTACGACACCATTTCGGTGATGTCGTTGAACGAAAGGTCGCCCTTTACGAGCCGAGGGCGCTCGTGAAAGTTGTCGCCTCCATGAGGCGCCTCGCTGGAGTCAGTACGCTTGTCCACGGAATTCTACACTTGATTCAACAGGGTGAACATATGTCCGGAGGCTTACGCCACTTCAGTCGATGCCTCATCGGCCTCGAGCAAGCGGGGGTTTGGGTTCCGGACGCGCCCCAAGTAGGATAGACGCGGTTTGGTGTTGAGATACGCTAGCATCTGGTAGCGACGTGCGTTCTGGCGTTTTTCCACCAGTTCGCTTTCAGGATCATTCAGATCACCAAAGGTAATGGCGTTGGTTGGGCAAGCATCCTGGCAGGCCGTTGTCACTTCATCAGTCTGCATAGGCCGGTCTTCGTTGCGCGCCTGGCGCTGTGTAGACCGTACCCGGTGGATGCAGAAGGTGCACTTCTCCATAACACCACGCGAACGGACCGTCACACGAGGGTTCTGTGCCATTTGCACTTCGGTGGGAAGCGTGCCGACCCAGTTGTAGTAGTTGAACCGGCGCACCTTGTACGGGCAGTTGTTGGAGCAATACCGCGTACCAATGCAGCGATTGTACACCATCTGGTTGGTGCCATCGGGTGAGTGGTAGGTAGCAGCCACCGGACACACCGCCTCGCACGGCGCATTTTCGCAGTGCTGGCATGTCACGGGCTGCATCACCATTTCGGGATCTTCCTCTCCCGTATCATCGCTCACATAGTAGCGATCGGTGCGCATCCAGTACATGTGGCGGCCATTCCCAACCTCTTCCTTACCAACCACCTGCACGTTATTCTCGCTGGTACAGGCGACCACACAGGCATTGCAACCGGTACAGGTGTTAAGGTCTACGACCATGCCCCACTGGTTATCGTAGTACCAGTTGTCCTTCATCTCGGGCTGGTCAGCCGGATGGTTATCCTCCCAAAGCATGGGATAGTCCTCGTACGAATCTTCCGGACCGGGCACATACTCGCCCATGTCGTCAATCACATCCGGATTTTCGCGATACTCGTCGAGCGTGGTCCATCGTGTAATGGGGCGCCCCTCCGTCGAGCCATGCTCTTGGGTGGAGACAATTTTATACTTCTCGCCCACTTTCTCAACGGATGCGCCTGTAGCAATGCGCCCATTGTTCGTGCGTAGCGGGGCCACGTTGGTGCCAACGGGTTTATACGGCGAGCCATCGTCATTCACCCCGCCTGCTACAGGACCGTCGCCATAAATGTCGGTATAGTCGTCTGTATTCCAGAACGGAGCTGAGCGCTTCGAGCGGCGCGTATCAAGCGAACGCCCGTAGCCGAAGGTTACGCCAATGGTGCCATCCGGGAATCCAGGTTGGATCCAGACCGGAAGGGTAACAGTCGTACCGTTCCGTTCAATTTCGATACGATCCGAGCGGAACACACCAGCGTCATAACTCACCTCCACGTCCAAATCATCAGCGGTGGCCGGACTCATCAACGCCACATTATCCCACACAATTTTGGTAACGGGATCGGGCAGTTCTTGCATCCATGCGTTGTTGGAGAAGCGGCCATCCAGCACCGTTGGGTCGAGACGGAATACAACTTCATATCCGTCTTCGTCATAGGCATCGAAGCTGCCGGGAAGGGTGGGCGTGCCCACATCGGCAGTGGCATACTGGCTGTCTTCGAGGAAGCCATCGTGAAGCGTACGACGCCACGTATTTTCGAAGTCCTCTTCGACCTGGCCGCGCCATACGTCTCGCACCAAGTCGTAGCCGCTGGCATCGGTACCAGTGGCCAGCGCGTTTGTCACCTCAATGAGCGAGTGGGCATCCTCGTACAGCGGATCAATGAGCGGCTGGATGATGGAAAGCGTTCCATCGTAGCTTCGACCGTCGCCCCACGATTCCAGGTAATGCGCCTGTGGCACATGCCAGTCGGAGGCGCGAGCTGTCTCATCAACATGAAGCCCAACATGCACAGTATCGTCCACATTGCGAAGGGCCTCCCGAAAGTCAAGCGATGCGGGCGCACTGTACACCGGGTTTACCCCCAGCATAATCACCGCATCCACATCACCGGCGTTCATGTCGCTTACGAGCGTATTCAGCGCTTCACTCTGTGGCACCTCGGGCGCCTCGTCAAGGGCATAAAAGGAAATGGTTTCGCCCAGGCTTCCAAGCAGATCGTTGATAGCCATGGCCAGTGCATGAACGGCAGGTGGCTGCGTTTCGCCAGCCAGCACCAGGCTCTGCGGCCCTGCGCCTTGCAGGTCGTTGGCGATTTCGGATACAAAGAGTTGCTCTTTTTCACTTAGTGAGCCGGTGGGCTCCACATCAAGGCCAAGCTCGGCAGCCAGCGCGGTTGCAAAGTGTGTGATACGGCGCGCCTGCATGCGAAGCCGGTTGTCGGCCATACCGCCGGTTACCGTGTACGCGCTCTCAATAGCGTACAGACGGCTCATGTCATCATCCGGGTCGACCACACGGCGGGTCTCGGCAAAGGTTTGGCTGTTGTTTTCGTAATTGGCATCAATGCCGTCGAGGAAGTCGGCATCGAGCGAGAGAATGATCTCGGCATTGTCGAACTGATACTCAGGACGCAGCGCCTCTCCAAAGGCGTCTTGCATGCCCTGAAGCACCACGTCGTCGCCATCGGCGGCATACGGAATCCACCGTGTATCGGCAAATCGCTCTTCCAGCCGCTCACGCATGGCGTGCACACTGGGCGAGGCTGTAGGCGACGCGAACACAGCCACTGTCTTGTTCTCGTTCTCCCCAAACGACCGGCAGAAGCTCATAAAGTCGCCCCACGAGGTCCGGCTGCCGTTTTCACGCACCCGGCGCGAGCGATCGGGGTCGTAGAGGTTGAGCACCGAAGCAATTTCGTACGGACTCGTAGCCCCTTGACTGTACGGATGGTCTGGGTTGCCATTCACCTTGGTTGGGCGTCCGTCATTGCTTTCGACAAGCACAGGACGCACAATTCCGCGAAACGGTACCGCTGTGGCGTACTCATTCGGCACTCCCGGAATCACCTCTTCTGGGTTGCGGGCATAGGGCACAATTTTCTCGACCGGACGACGGCAGGCCGTAAGCCCGCCCATCGCCATCGCAGCGCCCATCAGCTGCAAGAATTGACGGCGCGAGGCGCCCGAAGGAGCGGTACTGGTACCATCCTGAAATTCGCTGGCAGCGTCGGATTCGTCGGTTCCTTTCACCTGTGACGGGCTGCGCCAAAAACGCGGGCCCGATTCCTCTTTCGGCTGTTTCGCCGACGAATCATCTATGACATCAAGCTCGATCATAAAAATCGATGGGGTCAAACCGTTCGTTACAGTAGAAGAGAAGCGCAGCGCACCTCTCACAAAAAAAGCAGACAGGGCATCGATAGCGTGCTATCGGGCATGCTGCTGATGCTCAAGCAGACTACACTAATAGTGGCATGCCGAGCAGTTTTGGGGCGGCTGAATACCATTGCGGCGCACCTTTTCCAGGTTACGATCCACAAAATCAGCCGGCTGCACGTAGCCCATGGTCGTCACCTCTTCGGTGGGGCGCAGATACAACTCGGGCTGGCGATGGCACTCTAGACACCATCCCATAGAGAGCGGCTCGGCTTGAGCGACCACCTCCATTTCGTCGATACGACCGTGGCATGTTTCGCACCCTACACCGGCCTCCACATGAGAGGCATGGCTAAAGTGGGCGTAATCGGGAAGATGATGCACCTTCACCCATTGGATGGGTTCATCATTCTCCCAACTGTCTCGCACCTTAGAAAGCGCCGGCGAATCGGTCTTAATTTGATTGTGACAGTTCATGCATGTCTGTGTCGCCGGCACGTTGGAGTGGGATGCCTCCTCAACCCAGTTGTGGCAATATCGACAATCGATTTCGAGTTGCCCAGAGTGTAACTCGTGGCTGAACTCAACCGGCTGCTCAGGGCGATACCCCACATCCGTAAATTCAGGCGAGAAGTAGTACCAGACGAGAAATACCACCACAATAAACCCGAAGACCGAAGCCCCGAGTGACAAAAGTGGCAGCATGTTGGCGTTTTTCGGAAATATCTGTGGCATAACTACGGCATAAGCAAAGGACTACCGGAGCTCTTATTGTGCAACGGCGCCTGCAGGTAAATGAGACGCGATGTACAACATATGAGAGCTGGGATGAAAGCGATGTGCCCTTCGCACAAAAACTCGTCGAAGGAAGCGGGGACGCTCGCACCAGCGGATATGTAACATACAGTCTAGCAGATACGCACGCCAACCCGGAATCGAACTTTCACCAAACTTAACGGAAATCAACCTTGAATCTGGAAAAACTGCAAACAAGTGCTAAAATAAATAGGCGTATCTCACTACTTGATGAAGGCTTGTTGATGGCAGCACCCTCCCCCGCGACAGCAGGGGCTATGTGATGGCTGCTTCTTCAAACGACTGTGAAGGACCTGCCTCTTCATTCTCGTTTGACAGATCGAGCGGCGACGGTGTATCGACAACGTCCGCATCGGGTGTTTCCTCAATGTGCGTTCGATACGCCTCCAAAAACGCTTCTCGAAAGAGTTCGCGCTCCACATGCGACCAGTTGCTGTGATATAGCTTGCGCCAGCGCCGCTCCAAACGCTCCCAGCCCAAATCGCCGTCTCCACCGCCAAAGAAGCGCCGGAAAACCCCTGACCCAGACTCGCGCACCGAGTCTCGCGGGCTGATGCGGCGCAAAAGCGCTTTTCCGCCTGGTTCAATGCTGGCCACGTAGCCTTGAAGCAACGCGCGATGATGCACTACGATGTGATTGAGGGCTGTGCACAACTGCGCAAAGGACTCGGTATCGTGCTCGTGCTCATACTGTGCCAGAAAGGCGTGCTTTACTGCGCTCACATCCGGATCTTGAAAAAACGGGTTTTCAGCGGCGTCAAGCGAGCCATCAAGGTGGCTCCACACATCGTTGGGTATATACAGAATGTCGCGAATGATGGAAAAGAGCGCATTCCATCGAAGAGCAAGCGTGGGGTGGGGCGCCTGCATAGACGCCGTATCGGAGAGATCAGGTGAGGAGGGCGGAGTCTCTACTGCTCCATTAGAGGGGTCTGTTTTCTCGGATACTGAACTCGAAGAGGCCCTGTCTGCAAGCAGGTCGTGCACCTGCTCTAACGTGTCTGATGCATCTGGAGCGGCGGTGAGTGTTTGGGCTATAATGGTTTCAAAGTGCCCATTTCCCATCTCATCTTGCCGGCTCCACAATACATGTAAACGGCTCAAGCAAGCAACGAGCAACGCAGCTACGGTGTCGGCCTCGTAGGTGTCAAGCTCGATAGGGTCCACATCTTGGGGTGGGGGCGCTGGTTCGGCATCGCTCTTTTCTTCTGAAGACGAAGAAATCGACTCTGTAGTAGCTGGCACAAGGGGAACGTACTCAATCAGCGTATCTCCCATGCGCAACTCTACTTCAGGCGTTAGGAGAGTCGGGCTGGAAGGCCCGATGCGGTCTCCATCTACAAACGTCGCGTTGCGGCTTTCCCGATCGCGCACCACATGATGGCCGGTAGCCGCCAACTCAATGACGGCGTGCTGCTTGCTGACTTTCGGATCGTGCAACACGACATCGTTGCTGGGCGCACGTCCAATCGTAATCCGCTGCTGCTCAAACAGAAGCGGTGCATCGGGCCCTGGCAGGGAATCGGGGGAGTGAACGGTAAGGCGAACGGCCATGGCAGGTTAAGCAAGGGCGGGAAGGCAACGACAGCAGTACGATCTCACGCCGTGCATATCTTACACCACGCAAGCCTATTTTGAGTATAAAACCGCAAGGTACATGCTACACAACGACGCAAAAGGTCGTACCCGTTGGGTTTATTCATATACACGCTACGGGAACAAGTGTATGCGAATTTTACCCACAGGTTGCGGGGCGCCCATTGCACTCCAAACGGGCGTGCTCGACTTACCTGGATGAAGACGAAGAGGCTCGAATGTCTCGGTTGCGTACGGCCCGCTCCACTGTCCGGTGAAACCGCCACGTCAGCCAGATGGCTGCTGCGGTTAGGCCTACGACCAGCCCCCACCACAGTCCGTGGGCGCCGGCATCGCCCTGAATGCCAAATAGATACCCGGTTGTGAGTCCAACTCCCCAATACGTTAAGAAGGCAATAACCATGGGGATGCGCGTGTCTTTGAGCCCGTGCAGGGCACTGCTGGCAGCGATTTGAATGCCATCAACCACCTGAAAGAGGGCAGCAAGCAACAGCAAGGAGGCGGCCAGCGACACGACCGACTGGTTTTCAGGATCCGTAGGATCGAGGAAGCCGGATACAATGGTTTCTGGAATCAGCCAAAACACGAGTCCACTGACGGTCATCACTACTGTGGCACAGCCCATTGCTGTGAACCCGGCCCGTCGGGCTCCGGCAGGGTCTTCGCGTCCAGCGGCCTGCCCCACCCGCACCGACCCGGCAATGCCAATACCCAACGGCACCATAAAGGCAAGTGAGGCGCACTGTAACGCCACCTGATGCGCCGCGAGCACATCGGCGCCGAGCACCCCAGCCATAAGTGCTGTCATCATAAACAGCCCCGCCTCCACACCGCGCGCTACCCCAATGGGCGCGCCGATACGCGTGAGCTCTTTGAAATAGCTGGGGTCGGGGCGCCGCAACGAATCGAATACACGGTAGTCGGCAAAAGGCGGTACGCGGTACACAAACACAGCCAATGCCCCAAAAATAGACCAGAACACGATGACACTGGCCCAGCCGGTTCCCACAATCCCCATCGCCGGCACTGGCCCCCACCCGTACATGAGCAGCCCATTGGCCAGAATGTTAATGCCTACCCCGCCTACCGCAATGATGGTAACGGGTAGCGGACGTCCAATCGCTTCGACGAATCCGCGCATCCCCATAAACCAGTAGGCCGGAATAAGTCCCCACAGCATGGCGCGCAGGTACGCTTGCGCATCTGAAACGGTGTGGGGCTCTTGCCCTACAGCAAGCAGAATCGGCTCGATGAACCACAGCAACGCCATGGCGCTTATCCCAAGTAGGGTGCCCATCCAGAGCGCCTGACGCACACTTCGTGCAATGGGCTCGCGCGTGTCGGCCCCAAAGGCCTGGGCGACCATAGGGTTTACGGCCTGAATAACACCGGCCCCAACAATAAAGAGGAAGAAAAATACCGAGTTGCCCAAGGCCACAGCTGCCAAAGCCTCTGCTCCTAAGCGACCTACCATCACTGTATCCACAAACCCCAGTGAGGCTTGTGCAAGCTGGGCAGCCACCACCGGAGCGGCTAGCTTTACGGTAGGTCGAACGTCTTGGAAAAGGACGTGCATACACGGAAGATCGATCAGCAGTATGAACGTCTCCGTGTACGGTGGGTATGGGAGACAAGATGCACAGCATGGCCACATGCTCGGCTCCCCTTCCGCCAAAATCCCGCCAAATTGCTCTATTCGATACGCGAAGCGCGGCATAGACCGTCCCGGGCGTTGCCTTTCTCGAACCTGCTGGTCATCTTAGAATGCCACGCCCGTTGTTGCTGATTAACCTGCCTTGATATGGCCGACGACACGTATCTACTCGATTTTGAGAAGCCGCTGCACGAGCTCGAATCGAAGCTCGACGAAATGCGGACGCTCAATCAGGAGCATGCCGAAGACCTTTCGGCTGAAATCACCGCTTTGGAGGAGCGCGTTGAGCAGCTCCGGGTATCTATCTACCGTAACCTGACGCGCTGGCAGCGCGTGCAGATTGCGCGCCATCCACAGCGTCCGTATACACTCGACCACATCGAGGCGCTTACCGATGACTTTGTTGAGCTGCATGGCGACCGCCGCTTTGGCGACGACCGGGCCATTGTAGGCGGCTTCGCACAGTTTCAAGGCGCGCAGTTTGGCCACCGCGACCGCACAGTCATGGTGATTGGTCAGCAAAAAGGACGCGACACCAAAGAACGCAAGTTTCGCCGCTTTGGCATGCCAAATCCAGAAGGCTACCGCAAGGCCGAACGCCTCATGAAGCTCGCGGCTAAGTTTGACAAGCCTGTGGTTACGCTCCTCGATACGCCGGGCGCCTACCCCGGGCTCGAAGCCGAAAAACGCGGTCAGGCCGAGGCCATTGCGCGTAATCTCTTCGAGATGGCACGCCTGCCGGTGCCCATTATCGTTGTAATCATCGGCGAAGGCGCTTCAGGAGGGGCCCTGGGCATTGGCGTGGGCGATCGCGTGCTGATGCTCGAAAACGCCTGGTATTCGGTCATTGCGCCCGAGAGCTGCTCGCAGATTCTGTGGCGCTCGTGGGATTACAAGGAGGATGCAGCCCGTGCCCTCAAACTCACCGCCCCCGACCTGATCGATGTGCATGTGATCGACGAAATCGTGCCCGAGCCCATTGGCGGCGCCCACCGCGATCCGCAGGCCGCGTTCAACGCGACAGGCAGCGCCATCGCTGCTGCCCTCAACACGCTTGAAGACGTTCCCACCGACACCCTTCTGGACGAGCGCCTGGCTCGCCTCGATCGCATTGGCGCGTACGAGCAACGCAGCAACGAACCAGCCCCGGCTGATTCGTAGCCAATTCGCGCTGTCTCATCTGCTCTATAGCTCTGCTCTGTAGCCCGCCCGGCCCATGGCGTACACGTACACCCACCGCCACCGCGTGCGGTATCGTGAATGCGACCCGATGAGCGTGGTGTACCACACCCACTACCTCGACTACTTCGAAATGGCCCGCACCGAGGCCATGCGCGATCTGGGTCTGGCCTACCGTACCCTCGAAGACGACGGCATCATCATGCCGGTGGTTGAGGCCAACATCCGCTATCATGCCTCTGCCCACTACGACGACACCCTCGCCATCGACGCAACATTTGGCACGATGCCCACGGTACGCATCCCTATCGACTACACGGTACGCCGCCCCATCGATGGCACGCGCATTGCCACCGGGCATACCCTGCTCTGCTTTATGGATGCCGAAACGCGACGCCCCATTCGACTGCCCAAGCGGGTGTACAACGCGTTTGCGCCCGTACTGAATGACTGACTCGTTTCTCGACTCGTTTGCCGCTCTATGGATAGCGTACCGCCCTACCTCACCGACTCCGACCTGGATGCTCTCCTCGCTCGTGCCCTGGCTGAAGACATTGGCCAAGGAGACGTAACTACTGCTGCAACAGTCGCTCCCACTTCTACCACCACGGCTACCATCACGGCCAAAGACGCGGGGATTGTGGCCGGACTGTACGTAGCCGCTCGCATCTTTCAGCAGGTAAGTCCGCACATATCGCCGCACTGGCACGTTTCCGATGGCGACCGTGTAGCGCCTCACACTACGGTGGGCACCGTACGCGGCCCGGCTCCGGCTCTACTTACCGCCGAACGGCTTGCTCTGAACGTTCTGCAGCGCATGAGTGGCATCGCCACGGCCACGCATCGCATGGTCGAGGCCGCTCGTCCGCATGCCCCCGACATCCTTGACACCCGCAAAACAGCACCCGGTCTGCGGGCCCTTGACAAGTGGGCTGTGTGCCTTGGCGGCGGCACGAACCATCGCATCGGACTCTACGACCTCTTCCTCATTAAAGACAACCACATCGCCGCAGCGGGCGGCATCCCCGCAGCACTCGACGCCGTGCATGCATACCGTGATGCTGAGGGGCTCTCACTTCAAGTGGAACTGGAAGTGCGCACGCTTGACGAACTCGACACCGCGCTTGCCCATGGCGGAGCCGACATCCTGCTGCTTGACAACATGGCGCAACGCACCCAAGACAACACCGTCGATGTGTCGATGCTCGAAACCGCTGTAGACCGCGTCAACGGACAGTGCCGCACCGAAGCCTCTGGCAACGTCACGCTTCACACCGTAAACGCCATTGCCGCCACCGGCGTGGACGCCATTTCTTCGGGGGCCCTCACCCATTCGGTCACAGCACTCGACCTGTCGATGGGAATGGGAGAGTAAGCAAACTCACTCACCGTTGGCGTTCGCACCAATGTTACCGGTGCTTACCGGCGCATCCAGCGCATCATTGCCGGGAAAGACGCGGACGTGGCCATCAAATGTCCGAAAGTCATCGAATGGTAGATCGAGCACAGCGTAGGTGCGCAGCGAGTTGGCAGCACCATCCAGCGCGCCCAAAAAGAACGCTGTTTCGCCATCGGTCGATGCGTCACTCTCCCTCAGGTGCACCGGATAGGTGCGCAGCGTATCGGGTGTGCCCGACTCGATGGAGACCGTTACCAGGGTTTGCTCCGGAGTCAGTGCCTGGCCTTGCACGGAGCCGCTCAGTCCGTCTTCACCTGTTGCCGACAGCGGGTACTCCACCGGCTCATCCCCCTCAACCCGCCGCAGCTGAAAACCGGTTGGCGAAGCGGTGCTGTTTGCACCCACCTCTCCCGATGCAATGACCGTGTCAACCGCTGCAGCACCCTGATGCACCGTAAGATGCGCATCCCACTCCAACACCTCATCGAACGATGCCTCCAACAGTGTGGTGCTACGCCCGGCAGGGTGAGCCGCCCGGTCAATGGGTGTGAGGCGCGTCTTCACCACATCGCTCGAATCGACTTCGCCTTCGCGCACATGCACCGGATGGATGGGCGGTATATCGCCGGGATTCAGCGTGTCCTCTACGGCAAGAGTTACCAGCACCTGCTCGTCATTGATTTCTTGAAACAGCGCCTGCACCGACAGTCCATCGGGCACCCGTCCTTCGTTGGTCTGAGGATCCAACGCATAGGTGATTTGCTGCAGGGTCATAACCGTTTCGTCATCGCCCTCGTCAATACCCACGATGGAATCGGTATCGCAAGCCCACAACACAACCAGCGTGGCCCCTCCAACAATCCCCCACAATACGACCTTGAATGAAACCCTCATAGCAACTATGGCAGTCCTGGTACTTCATTGTTCAAGAAAGGGTTGTGCTGACGCTCCTGTCCGATAGTCGTGACGTCCCCATGCCCCGGATAAATCGTCATATCGTCGCCCAGTGGCAGGAGCACATCCCGAATCGAGTCCATGAGTTGCGGAAGCGACGTTTGCGGCAGTCCTTGCGTACGGCCAATGGAGTTTTCGAAAAGCACATCACCGGTGAAGGCGATCTGCTCGTCATCGGCCACAAGCGTGATCGAGTCGGGCGAGTGGCCGGGCGTGTGCAAGATGCGAAACGACACACCCCCTACCTGTACCGTATCGCCCGGCTTGAGCGGCTGTATCGCACGTTGTGGTGGATCAATAGACACGCCAAACGCCTGTGCTTGCTCAGCAGCGCGATCAAAGAAGGGCGCTGCACTGGGATGGGCCTGGAACGGAGCATCGTACGCCTTTTCGAGATGACGACAGCCCAGGATATGGTCGATGTGCGCATGCGTCAAGATAAGATGCGCCACCGTTAGGTCGCGCTCGTTCAGGTACGCCTCTACCTGCTTATACTCCGAATCATTGGAACAACTGGCGTCAATTATGGCCGCCTGGCCCTGGTCATGACACACGTACATGTTGGTCATGAATGTAT
Source organism: Natronotalea proteinilytica (assembly GCF_055379935.1). Taxonomy (NCBI): domain Bacteria; kingdom Pseudomonadati; phylum Rhodothermota; class Rhodothermia; order Rhodothermales; family Salisaetaceae; genus Natronotalea; species Natronotalea proteinilytica. The sequence continues at coordinate 2,353,989 of NZ_AP043947.1, forward strand.
TGAACGTAAACGACTGAACGGTCATAAGCGGTTAGACAGGTGCGTTGAAAGCGATACTGCGTGCCTGTACTTCATGGGCCCCTGCAGAGTTCAGGGACTTGAACCGGAGCCCCCTCTGAACGTAAAGTGGAAATGATTCCACTCGTTCGTTGCTTGTATAGAACGCCTCATGCAGCTCCACCAGCTTCACTGGCTGATGCTCCGCAAGCTCCCCGGTCCGTTTTTCGGGTGGCTGAGCACGCTCATGTTCTTGCTGCTCATGCAGTTTCTGATTCGATGGCTGCCTGAAATTGCCGGCAAGGGCATCCCGCTCACAGTCATCCTGGAGCTGATTGCATACAACCTGGCCTACATGGTGGTGCTGGCCGTGCCCATGTCTACGTTGCTGGCTGCTCTCATGGCGTTTGGGCAGCTGGTGGAGTCGAAGGCGTTTACCGTCATGAAAAGCGCGGGCATCTCATTCTCCCAACTGGTATGGCCCGCCTTCATCGTCGGACTCCTGCTAACGGGGTTCATGACGTACTTCAACACGGTAATGCTGCCGGAATCGAACCACCGCGCCCGCATGCTGTGGGGCGATATCCGTACGCAGCAGCCGGGCTTTGAGCTACGCGCCGGGGTGTTCTACGATGGCATCGATGATTACAGCATTCTGGTGCGCGACCGCGAGGATGGGTCGAACGAACTGGAGGGCGTAACCATCTACGACTACACCGAAGGCCGCCGTCAGCAAGCCGTCATCCGCGCCGACCATGGCACCCTGGATGCCGATTCGCTGGGCCGCACGCTTACGATGGTGCTGTACGACGGCGAGATGCATCGGCCCCGCCCCCGCGATGCCCAGCACTCCGAAGAGCGCTATGAGGCCATGCGCTTCGACCGCCATACGCTGGAGTTGGATATCTCGGACTTTGCGTTTGAGCGCTCCGAAGATCGCGAAAGCCGCACGTCGCGCACCGCACGCACCATGCTCATCCCAGGCTTGCGGGCCGCCATCGACTCGCTTCATCACGAGGTCCATCGCGATTTGGAGGACATCCGTGGCGCTCCTCAGCGGGTGTACGCTCGGGTTGACGAAAACGACACCGCAACGTGGCCGCGTGCCCCTCACGAAGACGCGGACGAGGCGGTCCCCCTGGTGATGCGAGACATGCCGCCCACCCTCTACGCGAGCCTCATCGACTCGGCCCTGCAAGACGCTCGGTCAATGCAGTCGCAAATTCGCAGCACCGACCGGTCAACCAACTGGAAGCAGCAACGCATCCGTACGTATCGGGTGGAGATCATGAAGAAATACTCCATCGCGGTGGCGTGTCTGGTGTTCATCTTTATTGGAGCCCCGCTGGGCTTAAGTGTGCGGCGCGGCAGCCTGGGCGTAAGCGCGGCTATTGCTATGGGCATCTTCCTATTCTACTGGGTCACGCTGGTACAGGGCGAAAAATGGGCCGAGCGCGGTATCATTGAACCCTGGTTTGGCATGTGGATCGCCAACCTTATCATGATTTCGGTGGGTGCCTGGCTGGTGCTCTACATCGTCATGGATCTGCGCGCCACCCCTCCGCTACGAACCCGCTTGTGGCTCTGGCTCAAGTCGTGGTGGACCTCCGAATAGAATGAAAAAACCAGACCTCCTCTCTACATTCCGCGTTCGCTACGCGCTTTTAACGGGAGTGGCGATCGTGCTACTCATTCTTGGTGGATATGCATATTGGACATCCCGCGTCGCTCCGCATCCAACCACAGAGGTATTCAAGGGCGTGCACTATACCGCGCTTGATATGGAGGCGGAAGGCTACTACGGCGAAGGGCTGGCGCATATCGCCCGCGTTGACCTTACCACTCCCGGCATTGAGCTGTTTACCACACCGGTAGACCCACGAGCCCTGAAGGCGGGCTATCAATATCGACTTCGCTACACCTGGCAGATGGCCTGGCAGCAGAATCTGGCGGTCGTCGTCAACGGTACGCTGTTTCGCACGCCCACCAAGGCGTACTGGCCATACCGATATGCGCATGGCCACCACACGGTCATCTCTGATGGCGAACTAAGCCACCTAAACCCGTCGAGCTACCTACTCTGGTTTGAAGAAGACCACACGCCGCATCTCACCGATACCCGTCCGGCTCCCTATGATGTGCTACAGCGTGCTCAGTGGGGCATAGGCGGTCTGGTGCGAGAGCTGCGCGATGGCAATGTGCATGCTCGCGAACGCGATAGCAAGACCAACCGCTACACCATGATTGCCATCAATCAGGAGACCATGACGTTCTGGATGGCCTCCTTTGATGCCACCACACGGGGCACAGCTGCCCGCATCCTGGCCGACCAGGGCGCTCGTGATGGGATTGTGCTTGATGGGGGCGGCTCCACAGCCTTCTACATGAGCCGACGTGCCCACAACGCCTCTGGCGGACTCCGACTCGGGGGCGCGCGTCCCGTAGCCACGCACATTGGTGTGCGGGCTCAACCGGTGGAGCGATGAACGAGAAGAGGTGCAAACGTATGTCTGCTGGGCGAAGCAAGGACGCAGAGCGTCCGCATTTCGTCGCGACGCGGAGGGGCCGAAGGTCATGCCTGTTGTACATCGCGACGAGGGGTCAAGGGGGTGCATTTTTCTCGGTACGTTAGGGTGCAGCGTTACCCGAAGATTGATCTGTGACAGAACACTATGCTCCTTACACAAACGTACGAACGTACGGCTGGTGCGGTGGGCGGTGCACACCCGACTACAACGCAAGCGTGAATTGCTTCTCCACGTGTAGGCGCTTGGGAATTGGCATTTTCTTGAGTACGCGACTCTGCAAACGAAGATATCCGTTAGCAGCCCGATGGCAGTGGGCTTCCATCCACAGCCGTGCTCGCTCGCTGTTTAGATATGCGGATAACTCTTCGATATCGACGCCTCGCTTCGGAATCGCATAATAAACCGAGTGGCGGGGCACGATCTCGCCTTTCCAATCGACCCAGAAGTACGGCTTGGAAGCTACGTCTTTGAACAGAAGTTTTGGTTGCAGGATCGCTTCCATCGGCGGAGTTTCATGCCAGCTGTACCAGGGCTTGCCGTTCTTTGCGACACAGAAACGCTCTTCCAGTTCTTTGCGATGCGACTTGGCCCAGTCTCCGTACGAACCGAGTTCATCTTCTGGATACAGGGCTCCGGTGTCTGTATAGGGACACAAAAATCGCTTTGGAGGACAATTGAGATCGACCGTGCCCAGTTCTCGTCCGCCCACAGTAGGACGGAGCCATTGCTTGGAGATCGTATCGGGCACGTCATCTGCGTCGATCACGAAGATGCGATCTCGACCGGTTGCTACGCCCGCAGAGATGCGCGTCACCGCATCCCCAAGCACGCTTCCTGTATCTAAATCTAACTGTTTCGCGCCTCGCAGATGAGCCGCCCAACTCTCCCCCGAATCGGGAAGCGTTGTTGTGTAAGTGTCTCCACTACGGAGCGTTACGTTGGTTGTAGAAGACGGCGATTTGCAGATCGTTGTTATCGCCGGATACGTGATGCGCTGCTCAAACGCATTCTCATTGACGTGTTCGATTTCTTTGATATGATGGCTGCCAAGCAAACGGCGCAAAGGCGCTGCCGACTCCACGTAAGTCCACTTTTCCGGTGTCACAAAAGAAAGCAGCCCGCCCTCTTTCAAAAACGCAAGCCCCTGCTCAAAGAAGAGAAAATACAGGTCCATCCGTCCCGTTGCTGAGGAGTATCGTGCACGGTAACGGGCCTTTTCTTCCTCGTCCAACTTTTCAATGCCCACATATGGCGGATTTCCGACGACATAGTCAAATGTACCAAGTGTTTGGGGGCCTACCAAAAGAAAATCGGCCTTGTGATGCGTGACGTGCTGCAGCCCACGCGCTTGTGCGGTTTCGATGTGCTCTAAGTTCAGTTCTACAGCATGCCCTTCTGGGTAGGGCCACCCCTGCGCTTCGCAGATGTTCTCGACAGCAGCACCAAACGGACAGTCTCCCGCTCCGGGGTACAGAATGCGGTCTCCGGTCTCGGGCGCTTTATGACGGAAGAGGTTTTCTACAATGTGATGGGCGAGCCCCACGGGGGTCTGGACATGTCCTTTCATCTTTCACTCCAACGTCTCGAAAAGCTGATCAGGCGGGTCTTGTCCGTCGTTGTTACTGGACTGAATCGGAGTTTTGTTCATGCGTGTAAAGTGATCTTCAAGTCATTGAGCCGCTTCTCCAATGTCGCCAGGCAATTCTTCAGCAACCATGCCACACCCTACCCCTCGGGCACAAACGTACGCATCGGACTGGTGCGGTGGGTGGTGCGCTGCCATGATACGGTTCCAAACCGCTCGTCGAGCCAGTTGCAGAGGAGCGCTTCGGTGAGGGCTTCGGTTTCATAATGCCCGGCGTCGATAAACGCCATCTGCGGCGTGCCTGTGTCCGCATCGAGCACGTTGAAGAAGTCGTGGTACTTCACATCGGCTGTCACGTACGCGTCGGCCCCTGCGCTACGGGCCGCGTGCACCAGACTGCTTCCGGCCCCGCCACACACGGCCACACGCTCTACAGTCGTGTCCGTGGCACCAGCGTAGCGCAGACTGGCGGCATCTAACCGATCGGAGACGCGCGCCAAGAAGTCAGACAGCGAGCACGGGGTATCGAGCGTGCCGATGGCGCCCATCCCGGCCTGGGTGGTGGACTGGTTGAGCGCGTACACGTCGTACGCCACCTCTTCGTATGGATGCGCCTCTTGCATCGCCCGGCGTACGGCGGGGAGCGTCCACTGCGTCACTTCCATCTCCAGCCGGATTTCCTCGGCTTGCTCGATGTCGCCACCCGCTGTGCCAATGTACGGGTCGGTGCCTTCGCCCGGACGAAACGTACCGGTGCCAGTAGACCGAAACGCGCAGGCATCGTAGTCGCCAATGCGTCCGCCTCCAGCATCAGCCATCGCGGCGTGCACCGATTCGGCGTGCTCAACGGGCACAAACGTGACCAGCTTATACGACACATCATCCATGGGCGCAAGAAAGGTCGGATCTGCCACGCCCAGCCGCTCGGCTAACGCCATGGATACGCCTCCATGCGCCGCATCCAGATTCGTGTGGATGCAGTACAGCGCGATGCCGTGCTCGGCCAGCTGCAACGCCAGATGATTTACGTATTCCCCATCGGTAACGTGCGAGAGCGAGCCAAAGATGAGCGGGTGGTGTGTTACGATCAGTTCGGCGCCCGTGTCAATGGCCTCCTGAAGGACATCGTGGGTCAGGTCCAGCGCCACCAGTCCACGCGTCACCTCGGTATTCGACCGGCCTACGTGCAGACCTACGTTGTCGTAATCTTGGGCTGAGGCTGGCGGGGCCCATTGTTCAAGCGCGCTGGTGATGGTGCGAATGGTTGGATAAGCAGGCATGGAAACACGTTAGGCATCACGAAAAAGAACAGCGGGTTAGGGGTAGAGCAGTTGCTTTCTGGAGTTCTTACTGGTGTGTCACAGGTCACAATCGGCGGACAGGCCGTGGAGGCGTCACAGCACGTATCTGTTTAGCGTGGTACAATGGCCGCCCGGGATATCCGCTCCGCTCCTGATCCCGGGCTATAAAACGGCGCGACGTAAGCAATCCCATAGCCGGGGACCGCTTGCGTCCCCGGCGATCTGTGGGACATCGCTAAACACGTACCGGGGGAGGAAGGGTAGGACGGAGGGGAAACACTCGTCTGAATTAGCGTATCCAGAATTGGCACACTACATCTCCGCCAGATACGAAAGCGCCTCTGGAGTGAACGGGGTGTGCTCCACATCAAACGTTTCGTTGAAGCGTGTCGAATCGCCGGTGTTACCGCCGATAAGCATGTAAAACTGCGCAGGCGAAATGGGCAGCAGTCCGACGCGTCCCACCGTGTTCACGCCCAGCTTAGCAACCGGCAGGGGCACCTTCAGTTTGGGCTTCGGATCGTGGCCCCACCCCTGCGTAATGCGATCCAAGATTTCGATATACGAGAGCCGGTCGGGGCCACCTACCATGAACGTAACGCCGTGTGCGTCATCTGTCGTTAACGCCTGTGCAAATCCTTCCGCCATCGCCTCTACCGCCACCGGCTGCAGTGCATACTGTCCGTCTCCAAAAACCGGAAGCACCGGAAACGGACGAACCAGGTCATCGACCAGGCGCGAGGCAAACTCCACGTTGGTGGGACGCGGATCGCCAAACACAATGGAGGGCCGCATGATCGCCCAGTGTCCAAAGTCGGCTTTCTCCACGATACGTTCGGCTTCCCACTTGGTGGTCTGGTAGCCAGTGCCTTCGGGCGCCGCTCCGTTCGCACTCATGTGAATGAACGTGTCCACACCAGCCTGTTTAGCGGCGGCCACAATGTTGCGCGTGCCATCGACGTGGATGCGCTCAAACGTAAGGCCTTGGCGCGGCTGCTCGTCGATGATGCCGACAAGATGAATCACCGCGTCGCAATCGTCGAGCGCGCCGTCGAGCGATGCGGGATTCGTAATATCGCCCTCCACACGGCGAATCGATGTGCTACCGGCATGAAGCGGCGCATCGGGGTTGCGCATCAGACACGTTACGGTGTGGCCGTGCGCATCGAGGGCTTTCAAGACATACGAGCCCACAAATCCAGTGGCGCCCGTCAAAAAAACATGCATGGGGGATCCAGAAGGTTGGTCAAAAAAACAGATGGTTACGGCATGGGAGCGGCACCGGCCATCGACACATCCAAGTCAGGCAGCCCGAACGACGTACCCATCGCAACTCCAGAAGCAATGAGAGGCGCATTGCGGGGTACGGTGCGCACCTCATCGGCAACATCTTTCAGCGGGATGTGGGTGAAGCGCCCTTCTTGACGCGCCACCATTACCCCAAACGTTTCACGCGCTACCAACTCGGCCGCTTTCGCGCCAAATGCCGTGGATAACGTACGGTCGTACGCCGTAGGCGTGCCGCCGCGCTGCATGTGTCCTAAAATGGTGGTGCGCACCTCGCTGTTAATCTCCGGCTTCAGTTGCTTAGCCAGCGCGTTGGCTACGCCGCCCAGTCGAATTGAATCGGTGCTTTCTTCCACCGTTTCGCGGACGGTAAACGATCCCCCTTTGGGCTTGGCTCCCTCGGCAATGGAAATGATTGTAAACTGTTGCCCTACCGATTCGCGTCGTTTGCACACGCGCACCACTTCATCGACCTCATAAGGAAGCTCCGGGATCAGGATTACGTCGGCCCCACTGGCCACCCCGGCATGCAATGCAATCCACCCGGCATAGCGGCCCATGGTCTCCACAATCATCACACGGTGGTGGCTTTGCGCCGTGGTGTGGATGCGATCCATCGCCTCAGTGGCAATGTGCACCGCGGTGTCGAATCCGAAGGTGCGGTCGGTACCCATCAGATCATTGTCGATGGTCTTCGGCACGCCCACAATGTTCATCCCCAGCTTTTCCAGGCGATGCGAAATCGACATCGTTCCATCACCGCCAATGGCCACAATCGCATCTAACTGCAGCTGCCTGTACGTCTCCAGCGCACGAGCCGACACATCCGCCCCGCCGCTGGCATAGTATTCAAACGGATTCGCCTTATTACTTGCGCCCAGAATGGTGCCCCCCTGTGTAAGGATACCGCTCACATCACGATAGGTGAGCGTCTCGGTCATCCCCTCAATGAGCCCCCGAAAGCCCTCTCGGATGCCCACAATATCAGCATTATGCTGCGATATGAGACTTTTCGTTACCGCACGAATGACCGCATTGAGTCCAGGACAGTCGCCCCCACCGGTCAGCACGCCAACACGCAAAGAAGTAGACATAAACAAGGTGTTTTGGGAAGTAGCAACAATACATGCCCAACATCGGAAGAAAGACGGACGGGGTCAAGGTCCTATGCAGAACTGTTTCATTTTTAGACTGATGTCAATTCCTACACAAGGGGCCTTCGGGGCTGCCGCGAACCTTCGTATCTACCTGTCCCGTACAGCTCTGTAGGGATTTCGCTTTCTTCTGATACGCTTGTCTACACACCTATGCATCAACACACACCCTATTTCACCTATCTTCTGAGCAGCGTTTTGCTGCTTGCTCTCGTTGGATGTGGCCCGGACGATCCGGAAGAGCCAGATGACACCCCCGACCACACGCCCCCTGCTTTTCTGGTAGCTCACATGCTGGATGACGACGGCACGCCGGTTTTCCAGGACGACGTAGCCCGCTTTGAGGACTTCAGCCACCATATGCACGGCACCTCGATGATCGGCGGCATTTCGCGCGATAGCGAGATGGGCCATGCCAACTATCGTCCCGACTTGGCTGAAGATGCGCAGGCGCAGCGCGGCGAGGATTGGCTTGACGCCGTCACGATCCTGCAGCGCTATTTCTCTGACAATGGCAGACTCAATGCAGCGGTAAACCTGGATGGGACGCCGCTTTCCTCCGACGAAACGACCGATCTGCGCCTCTACAGTCCGGCTACCTATGCGTATCACATCCACCACCGTGCCGACCGCTGGGCCGACCACGGACTGGAAGACGCTATGACGTACGACCCGGTGGCCTACCATACCCCCCTGGGCGGCTACCTGATGGACAACCACTACAGTGATGGGCGTCTCACGCATGATGCAGAAGGCGAAGAGGCCGACCTTTACAGCATGAGCCACGCCGGAGCCGCCCTGCACGCAGCTGTCTACGCGTGGGTCCGGTGGGACAAGCCCGGCGGGGCCGACGACATGGGGCAGCTCAGCGAAGATCGACTGGCTGGATGGATGAGCGGCTATGATCCGGATACTATGGTGGAGATGGCCCGCGAACTAGCTGATACGTGGGACGACCATTGGGATGACAACCTTGGTGCCTACCACGATGGCACGGGAGACGCCGATGCGGTGACGCTCGACCTCGAAACCGTGGGCGCTCTGCTACACGCCCACAAAGCGTGGTACGAAATGCTCCACGTTTTCGGTGATGATGACGACCGCGAACTGGCCCGCGTTCTCTTTGAACGCAGTGCTGACCTGCTTGACACAACGCTCGACCTGGCCGAGCCTTGGGGACTGCCCAACGAGATCCGCTTTGAGGATGGCACCGCCCATGCCGCCAGCGAAACGATGTCGGTGCAGGCGCTGTGGACGTTCGTGAATCACCTGACGGGCGGATTCAGCTATCTGCGGGAGCGGGAGGGCACCGCCCAATATCTCGACGCCCATCGCCCCGACTTAATCGACAAGGCGAATGCTTTTACGGATCAGCAACTCCAGGGCGCGCTCGACTACCACCTGGCCGATGATCGCCTTGTTACGGAGCTGGACTTCGACTCCGGCGAGATCACAGACGACACTGCTCGTTCGGCGCCCATCGGCATGTTCTTGACAGCGGCTGGCAACGCCTACAGCAACGGCTCCGCCTTTGCCGCAGCAAGCGACTGGGACGATGTGGATGGCGAAGTTGCCGAGCGCAGCGAGCGTCTGTACGACGTGATGGTGGACCATGCTGAGCTTCTGGAGACCACCTTCCGCGTGGCCCCTGAAGACTTGTGATGCCGCATTCGTTCATGCTGCATCATACCAACCCTGCATGCTCCGTTGACGTGCGAAAGAATGGATGGGTGGATGGATGGACAAAAAGTCGATCTGTTCATCCACCCATTCGCTACCTCTGATGCTTTGTAAAGAAGCGCGCTGCAAGGAGATGATTGCCCGCATGCCAAAATGCAGTGGAAGACCTCTTTGCGAAGGTGTCGTTGCGGACGGAGTGACACGATTTCATATCGTCAGGTCCTGTGGCATCGCCAACTTTCGGGGGTTACACGGCGCTAAGTGAAGTCACGTGTCAATATTGGAGTTCAGGGAGAGTGACAGCCTGCCCGATGATAATAACAAAACACCTGTCATGGTGAGCGCAGCCGAACCATCTCCGCGAGGTTCAGCGGCTACTGGTGATTCAACGGCCCTGCCCAATTCGTAGGAGATCTTTCGACTCCGCGTCTCCTAGGCGGAGCCGCTCCGCTCAAGATGACATCATTAAAACGGGGCGCGTTGCAACCCGAAGATTGACCTGTGAGACAACACTACTGCTCCGTCACAGGCCAATCTTCGGGTAACGCATGTACCCTCTAACGTACCGAGAACTCACAATCTTGTCATTGCGAGCGCAGCGAAGCAATCTCATGCTATCAGGCCGGGTGCAGACGCCCAATCAACGGTATGAGATCGCACCCCAAGAGTACTCGTTCGCTGCGCTCACAGCGCCGCGTCAGTCGCAGGCTCCCTCCTCGCGATGACAATGTTGGACCCTAACAATCACGTGTGGCACACAGTACTACCACCGTTTGGGAAGCTGCTATCCCGCGTGTCAATCCATTGCCATGGTGGGCGCAGTATCTTGGAGCGCAAACTGAAGCGTACGCTCCGTAGTGGCTCCGCTAACCTCGTCGGTCACGCGTACGGTAACGGTGACCTCCTCATCGCGATCGAGCCCTTCCCACGCCTCCATATCCAGCAACAGCATCTCCTCAGTCCGTCGCGCGTCGCCTTCATACGTCGATGTCGTACTGGTTTGCTGACGCTCCTCTCCCCGCAACCACCGCGCTATGCGTCCGCGTGTCTGCAGGCGATCTACTTCCAGATCGACGGTATACCGTGTTCGGTCATCGGCGTCAAACATGAGGTGATATACCTCAAAGTACAGCCCCAGCGGCGTATCCTGCTGCGCGTGCTGCATCGGATACGGCGTCAGTTCATCACGCCGAAGGGTATGTACATCCTGCCCTGATCCGGCGGTAAAGAGTTTCAAGTCACTCACCTCCAAGGTATTGCCGCTGCCATCAAGCGCCTGTAATGTATCGATGCGCTCCACCGTGCGGCGCATCACATAATTGCCCGCATCAGCCGGACGTTCGCCCATCAACTGATCCCACTGCAGGGCCAGGTGAAAGATCGGTTCATCCGTTTCGACCGTAATCGTTTGGGGTGCAAGTTGGTCGTGTGCATCAGACTCGCTCACGACGTGTGCAGCGCGCGCCCGTTCGCTGGAACGATGATCTTCATGCTCCAAATTGAGATTGGTAACCAGGCGATGTCTGGTGGGCAGATTGTCGGTATCACGGTCTTCCCACCGGTCGTGGTGAAACTCGCCGGGCGGAATATCAGACGTGGACACGGTCCAGTATACATCTGTACGCGTGGTCCCGTCTTCGTTCAGAAAGCGGGCCCACCGTTTGGCGATAGGCAACGACGGACGGCTTTCGCCCAGGTCAGATTGGTGCGCTCCAACGATTTCTTCGCGTTTCCTGTTGAGCCGCCGATCCTCACGCGCACTGCGCTCATGGATATTACCGGCATAATGCCCCATACCCGGCTCGCCATGCATTAAGCCTCCGGCTCCAAGCGCAGCAACTACATTGCCCACCTCGGTGTAGCGCCCCATGTAGGTAGGGTTTTGCAATGAAAGCTGCCGGAGAGCCACCTCCATGCTGCGCAAGAACGCATACGCCTGCTCTTGATTGCGGCTGCCCCCTGCGTACTGCCCCCGCTGCAATGATCGGGGAAATAAGTCCGTCACTTCTCCAATACGATAAACGCCCGCATTGTCTTTCACAAACAGGAAGTTGACTTCGTCGCCCAGGTTATGATACCACCAGAACTCGTTTTCGGCAAAGTCGAAGGTGTTAAGTCGTCGATTTTCCTGAATCACATCGCGCCGAAACTGGGCATCATGAAAGTCCACTTCTTTCGACCCAGAGGGCAGCCCAAGACGAATGAGTATCTTGCCCCGATCGTCGACTACGTCCCCACTTTTGAAGTACTGATGGGCGTAGGCTACACGCCCGAGATGTTCGAGCAGCCGCTCGTTATGAGGTGTAGCAGGCAGCCGATCTTCGCGGCGCCACCATCCTTGCAATATCTCTACTGCATGTTCAGACGGTTGCATCGATGCGTTTTGCTGTTGCAGTTCATCTGGATTTATACCCGTTCGCGCCTGGATCGAGTCAGGTAGAATGATGGCCACCTCCCAGGCATGCTGACGCACAAGGTTCTGATGGGCTTTTTCAAGTGTATCGACCCCTTCGATCCAAGATATCAAATCTAGATATGCATATGATGCAAGCTGATGATAGGTCGCCTGATCGTACGCAAACGTAGTGCGTATGAGCTGATCCATACTGGAAAGTCGGTGCGGATCGTCGCGATCCAGTTGGTTGAGCGTTTGTTGCCACGTGGCGAGCGCTTGCTGAACTGAGCCGGTTTCACGATATGCAACGCCCAGCCAGTATCCAACCGGCTGGTCGTTGTACACCACAGCCGGATCCGCTTGCACGACCGGGGCAAGATGCTCTATCGCCTCCGCGTAGGCCTCATTCTGAATCGCACTCACCCCGGCCTCAATGTCGGTGGCCTGCCCCCATGCTGCTGTTGGGCCCCCTGTAACGGCAACAATCCAAAGCGTGGTGAGAAGCAGCCTGCTTATCCACTGCACGGCCCCGTTGACGTAGGGAATGCCTCGTTTCGAGATTCTGTGCTCACCTAAGGCAAGCATACCCGTACCCAACTTAATCATGACAGCTTGGCGAGGTTAGTCGCACACTGTTTGAGAACTGAATAGCCTGTGGTAAAGGATAACGCCCTGGCTGGTTAGTCGTTTCTTGACAAAGGTGGAATATATTGTCTTCTGTGTGGGATGGGATGGATAATGTACACATCAGTCTTGGGTAGCAACGCCTGTCTCCTCGTGTCGATGGACCCGAGGCATGACCGTACGGTCCCTCTGCGTCGGCACCGTCTTCAAAACGCTTCTGCGTTCCTATAAGGCCTCTATGCTTCACCGATGTAGGTATCCAAGCGGGAACACAAGGACGCAGAGCGTCCACCGCTTCGTCGCGACGCGGAGCATCGCGACGAGTGTTCTGTGGGTATTGTGCTGGCCGATAATGGCTTACTAAAAAATATGTTTGCACCTTGTCATCGCGAGGAGGAAGTGTGTGCGCTGCAGTTGTTTGATACGGATCAGGAAATGTATCAAACAGAGGGCCTCAAACACACAAAGCCCACCGCATGACGCGGCAGGCTTTGTGATGATTTAAGTGCGCACAGACCCACTATCGAAAGCAGGTTAACATACGCATCCGATTCCGTTCATCTGATCAGGGAAGATCATTGGGCAGGTTCGGATTGTTCAGGCGCTCGGCGAGCGTGATAGGCAAGTGCGCCCACACGTTATCGGCGAGGTGCCATCCATGACGGTCTATATCGAGGCCATCAATGTTGAACAGCGTAGCCCGGCGTTGATCGGGAAGACGGAGCGACATGGTGAACAGCTCCTTGTCTCGCTCTACGTAGATGGTGTTCATGCCATCGTAGTCAGCGGCATCAATTTCGTCAAGGCCGTGCGATTCGCGAACTTCGTTGACCTGCTCAAGAGCGAGAGCATCTTCCCCATTGCGCTGATTGATTTCAGCCAGCATGAGGTGATTTTCTTGCCACGTCGCAAAGTCGATATTATCGCCGCGGTTGGTATAGAGGCCCTGCGCATAAAGCGGGACCGAATCCCCATCGCCAAAGCCAATATCTACACGGAGTGGATGCTCACCTTCTCGGTTCAGGAGGGTGGCGCCGCCGTCAATGACTTGACCAGCGTCTTCGCCATCAAACTGCGGAATGCGAACAGATTCCGGGCTTTCAAGATCGCCATCCAGGTACTCAGCACCGTGGAAGAAGCGCGGCGCCGCTACGGCTTGGGTACGGCCTGGGCCTCCTTGCGAGAACCAGGTGTTTTGCTGATTTCCTGACCCATCCCGATAGATGTTCTGGAAAGGGGCATCACCCGGTTCAAGACCTTCACTGGCGCGAGCCTCAGCCTCGGCAAGATCATCCTGGAAAAGCGCAATCCGTGCCTTAATCGTGTTGATGAGACGCGTCTGGTACGCATCAGCAAACGGAAGCGCATCGTTGAGCTTGCTAAGTGCACGATCATACATATCCGCGGAGGCGATAAACTCGCCGCGCTCGGTATCAGCCGGATTTTCGAGTTCAGAGATTACGCCACCACCCGGGCTGTTAATGCCCGGCTCCAGTCCAAAGTAGGTCGCCCAGTAATACCGAGCTACGCCACCATGAAAGTTGGCTTTGTAATTGCCTTGAATCCACAGTGGGTCGTCTTCCCCTTCTTCAAAGGCATCGGCACCGATTTCATTAAGACGACGCAGCAGATCGTCGGCCAAGAACCGGTACTGGCCAAGGTGATTTTGCGTACCATCCACCGAGTTATTGTTCAGTGGATTGGTGTCAGACGGAAGCCCGCGCATCAGATCACGGAAGGTAGGGAAGGTAGCGCCTCCCCCGATGCCACCGCCAAAGATGAACTGGTCGGACATCAGTCCGGCTTGCACGCTCATGTTGTCTTGCACGTTGTTGCTACGTGCCTGGACTCCGTTAATAACGAACTCCATTTGTTCAGGATCAGTGAGCTCGGCATCTCCCACCGTTGAGATGGGGTCGAGCGTATCATCGATGATGCTGTCACATGCTGTAAGGCTCAAGGCCACAACAAGGACGGCTGTAAAAAGAGATAGTAGTCTCATAGTCGTATAAGCTAACGTATTTGTATTCGTGGAAAATGGAGTCCCCGGTGGGGGCTGCCTTTTGCCATAGGCACTGGCAGCCCCATGAGGACGCTTTTGCTAGCCAAGGGGGTTTAGAACCCAAGCGTCAGACTAATCTGGAACTCCCGCGATTGCGGCAGTGTCAGGAAGTCTTGTCCACGAATCAGGCCCCGGCCTCCGTCAAAGTTTACTTCCGGATCGGGTCCTGAGTAGTTAGTGAAGGTAAACAGGTTGCGCGCGGCAAATCCGAGCGTCACGTTGTTTACCGGAGTGGCCCCACTGCGCTGAAGCAAGTCGGTAAAGTTATACCGAGCCGACACTTCGCGAATCTTGATCCAGTCAGCATCTTCGACAAAGTTAGCATCGAAGTTGGTATTGGTGCGCGCGAACTGCTCGGCAATATCGATATACTCATCGGTGCCGGGCGTAAGCTGGTCAAGGCGATCCGACAGTTCGTTTCGAACCGGATAGCCCCCTGTTCCTGCACCAAAGCCTGCGGTGCTGTTAAAGACCTGGTGGCCTGCTGCATATTCGGCAAACGCGCTCAGCGACAGGTTCTCGAAGAGCGTTGCGTTGATGCGAAGCCCACCGGTGTGATCCGGAATCGGGTTTCCAACCTGGGTGCGTTCGCCGGTTTGTGGACCGGTGTAGACGCCATCCTCATCGAAGTTGGCCCCGATAACGGGCACGAGAAAGAAGGCCTGACGCGGCAATCCGGGTTTCAACACATTACGGTTGAATCCACCAAAGATCTCATCCCGATCGTCGCCGAGATCTTGGACTTCGCTCCACTGATAGCCGTAAGTGAAGGTCAGGTCCAGACGAGCCGACTCAGACACGTAAGGCGTAGCACCCAACGTAAGCTCAAGACCACGGCTGTTAATGCCCCCTACGTTTGTGGGAAGGGCCTGGAAGCCAAATCCGCTTGAGGACGGCAGGGGCGCACTGATAATCGAATCAGTGGCCCATTGCCACCATGCGGTAATATCGGCGGAGTAGCGATCGTAGAGGTCAAAGTCAATTCCTGTTTCGAACTCACGAATGCGCTCCGGCTCAATCTCCGGGTTTCCTACCGAGCTGATCGAGGCACTCCCGCCAAACTCGGCAACGGTAGCGGCAAAGCGCAGCGGTTCACCATCCAGCAGTCCGGGCAGTTCACCGGTTTCCCCATAGGCCGAACGGAACGTCAGGTTAGTAAAGGCATCGGGCACGAAGTCAAAGTTCGACAGCGTAACCGATCCTGTTACACTCGGATACAGCACACTCGAAACGTCTTCCCCGAACGAGGTGGCTACATCACGACGCACCAATCCTGTGAGTGTATACGTGTTATCGAATATAAACTCCTGCTGCATAAACAGGCCGCCGGTCCGCTCATTGAATTGGCCTTCACCAATATCGAAGAACTCGGCACCAGTGCCAATGTCCGTAATGAGTTCATTGGCGAAGTCGCGCGCTGTGCTAAAGGATGTTCGACGCGTGATATCGGTATACTGGCCTCCAACAAGCGTGGTAGCACGCAGATCAGGTGTAATGTTGTACCCATAAGAGGCCTGTGCGTCGAAGTTATAGTTGTCGTTCTGACGCATAAAGATGTTGCGTTCACCATCGGTACCAATGCCCGAATAGAAGAACCCAGGCGGACGCGTCCGGTCTTGGCGACGGGTTGAGGAGTCAAAGCCCGCTGTTGCCTGGAGCGTCAAGTTGTCGATCGGCTCCCAGCTTCCGCGCAGCGATCCTTGGAAGCGGTTGACGCGCTGAATGTCCACCATTTGGTTGATGGCGAGACTATCCGTAAACAGATAGGGCGTGGGAAGAAGCAACGTGTTACCCAGATACCCCTGCACGTTGTTATCGTTGTCGGGGCGCTCCAACTCGTTCAACGTGAACGATGCATTGGCGCGAATCGAGACATCCTCTGTAGGGAATGCTTCGAAGTTACCACGCATGGTCGTCCGCTCGCCCTCATTACGAGGGAGCGTTCCATCTATAATGCGATGGTTAACCGATGCAAAGAAGCGGGCAAAGTCCGCCCCACCAGAGGCGGATACCTGGTGCTCTTGCACTGACCCGGTGCTGAAAAGATCGTTGGCGAGATCAGCCGTTACATGATTACGGTCGCTGTATTCACGTTCTTGATTGCTCCACCCGGCGGTGCCACGGTACTCCACGTTAAACGAGGGCTCCGCTGAGAAGCTACCGCTTTTGGTGGTAATGAGTACAACACCGTTCGACCCATCCACACCATAGATCGCCGCACCAGATGGTCCGCGAATGATGTCGATGTTTTCGATGTCGCTGGGATTTAGATCAGCCAACGGGGAAACCCCCTGTCCACCAGCTCCAAATCCAGTAACTTCATTATTGTCGATGCGGGTACCGTCCACATAGATGGCCGGCTGGCCGTCACCGCCAAGGCCGCCCCCACCGCGAACGTTAAAGCGAATGCCGCCGCCCACGTTACCAGACGACGCGCTGGCACTTACGCCGGCTACGTTGCCGCTAATAAGTTGCGATACGTTGTCGAAGCTGGCACGCTCGGCAATATCAGAGGCATCAACACGCCCCACGGATACACGGCTTTGCGTGCGATCGCGCTGAATACCAAGGGCTCCAACGACGACTTCACCAAGCTGCTCTTGCGCAATTTCGAGCGGAATATCGACGGTGAGTGTTTCGTCCGCCACGACTTCAATGTCTTGCGTGAACGTCTGGTAGCCTACAAATGAGGCCGTGAGCGTATGGGTGCCTTCAGGAACAGTCAGCGAGAAGCTCCCTTCCGCGTCTGTGGCTGCTCCAATACCTAATTCAGGAATTTGGACGGTTGTACCGGGCAGCGGCTCTTCGCTGTCGGCATCGGTTACGGTTCCAGTAACCGTTCCGTCCTGTGCAAAAACGAGCCCGGGTGCTAATAGTAGCACCACAAGCCCACACAGAAACTGTGTAGCTAATCTTTTCATGGTATGTGGTATCCTCTGTCTAGCAAAAACGATGAGCGGCACATCCTAATCGAATAACTGCCCCCTGCTGCTGGCCTGCCCTTCGCGTATATAGTATAGCAGCACATGCGTATCGTAGCATATACTGTACCTCTACATACAGAGAAGAACATATCGGTGAAGTGATGCAAGATGGCTAAACGATGCAAATTTGTGAACCTGCGTCTTTAAGTAAAGCATCGGTTCCTAATTAGCACTGCAGCTACTTACATGATATCCTGCATCTATATCAGATAGCAGGCACTTCACAACCAAACATTGGAGAAACGTGGTTGAGTCGTCTTCGAAGAAGAACGCTTTCGCGTCTTATCTGCAACGTCCTCTCCCTCGTTCGAACTCCTATGGAGGGTGGGCACAGAAGCCCTGACGTATATGGTCAGGATGTTACCATTTCGTGTACCCATGATTAAGAACTGTGTAGGTCTTTATCAAGGGGCAGTGGATATATTCTTCTTATCTATCATCTGTTATAAGGATATACACAAAATAATCCCGAGAATAAGCTCAATATAAATGAGACACAAAAGGGGACCTCTGTCCGCTAAAGCCTTCTTTTTACGCTTTATGTCTCATATCCTGTCAGAATGTATTCGATAAATTTGAACGAACCGTGAATAAAAACAATTAACTTCTACCTAGTGCTCGAAAGCCGTTCTTCGTTGATCAAATGCGTGAGTAGGCTACTTCCCAAATGATAGAACTCGCCCCATTGGGCCAGCTACGCTCTGAACCAGCTACGCTCTGAACCAGCTACGCTCTGAATGTGAGGTCCCATGAGAAGACACTTTGGCGCTATAGAACATAGGCTTTAGGTATGTGCACAAACGTATCTTCGCGTATGTCATTGCGAGCGCAGCGAAGCGCCCCGGCCGTAGGGAGGACGTGTTCTTGGAGTGCAATCTCATGCTATCAGACCGGATGCAGCTATCCACTCAACGGCATGAGATCGCACCCCAAGAGTACTCGTTCGCTACCGCTCACAGCGCCGCGTCGGTCGCAGGCTCCCTTCTCGCGATGACAATGTTAGGGTACGGGGACCGTGCCAAACTCTGTGTCCCAATCCCCTCCAAAAACCTGTCATGGTGAGCGCAGCCGAACCATCTCCCCGACGCTCAGCAGGCTCTGATCGATCGAGCGGCCCTGCCCATTTCGAGGGAGATCTTTACTCACTGCGTTCGTCAGTCGCTACGCTCGTGTCAGGACTCCACACCTGCTAGACGCAGTTGCTCCGCTCAAGATGACAACATTAAAACGGGGTCGTTGTCCACCCAAAGATTGACCTGTGACACAGCACTAGTGTCACACCTGATTGTTTGGGTGGTTTGTGGGCACGAAATTCCTTCCCCTAACCCCCTTCCTCCGAGCTATAGTTTATACAGATCGGGGGTGGTCCCACGTACAGTATGGGCACCCCAATCGCCGGAGACGATAGCGCATCCCCTAAATGTCATTCCCAGCGTGTCATGCCATGTTATGTCATGCTGAACGCAGTGAAGCATCTCAGCGCCCTGCAGTCGAGGGGGCCTGCTGTTCAGTGTCGATAGGCCTCCCCCGCGGGGCCCCCGCGCCCTGGACGGGCCGAGTCTGCAGGGATGGCCTTGAGGTCCGTCCGCCTAGCGGCGTCAGGATGACCTGCGGACGCGGCAGCATCCCGCCTCTCCTGGCGATGCACCAGGCTCCTGGCGATGCACCAGGTGTGTATACACCGTAGCTCCTCCGAGGGGGGGGGGGCTTCATGAGAACACCCTCTGGTTCCCGTCCTCCCCGGGGAGGACGGCTAAGATGGAGGGTAAAACCACTGTACCCGACAAAAAGACAACCCAATGCCGAACAAGCAGACGGGAGTCTCTTTCTCGAAGGATGGATCCTGAATCAAGTTCAGGATGACTGTATAGTAGGCAGATGCTGAGCGTCGTTGGGTGTTCAGACGTATCGATGCCCTCCGACTGTCATCCAGATCCTGAATCGAGTTCAAGACAGGCTTAGTGAGCCTACGAACGGAGATCCAGGATCCACGAAAAGACGCTGGCCTCCCGACGATCAAGACCTCCCTCTTATTTTTGTCCGGTACTGACGGGTAAAACACCCATCGAAACTCCATCATTCACGTGTGATACGGCACTAAGTGACCTCAACAATGGTTTTGGGGATTGCCGGGTGGATTCTCCTTCATCCTACCTGTCCTCCCCGAGAAGGAAAGAACCGTGGAAGGGGTTCCTCAAGTCCCCCTCAGAGGAGGGGGATTTAGGGGGAGGGATTACGCAACATCATATAGACGAAACACTTATGTGAAACGAAGCACCGTACGAATGAGAGTGTGTATTAACAACGTCGGGGCGCACATGATACCGGTTTGAAACGCACAAAACCCCAACTTCATGCCTGTCCTTACTTAGGCCTGTCTAGAACAGATCTCTAATCTGATGAGAGCACTGCAACAAGACCACATTGTATTTGGAGATGAGTGTTTGGAGATGAGTATTTGGAGATGAGTGAGTTGAAATCAATGCGTTACGGGTACCCCTTATCCGACATATACCCACCAACAAAAAAGCAGCTGCCTGGAAGCAATATCCAGACAGCTGCTTGGTTGTGCAGCTACTACAATGTAGCGGGTATGCTCGTGTTAGTAGCCCGGGTTCTGGGTGAGTTCGTCATTGACATCACGATCGCGCTGCGGGATCGGGAAGATACGCTGCTCTTCATCCGCGGTACCGGTGCTGCTCACGAGCGGAGCACCACGGCGAATCACATCGTGGCGCCAGTCTCCTTCAAAGGCCAACTCAACACGACGCTCTTGGATGATAGCATCAATCAGATCGCTGCCCTCTACGTCGCTTTCGATTTCCGATGCATTGGCTTGCTCCCGGATATCATTCAGGTAGTTGCGCGCATCGTCATCGTTACCTGTACGTGCCCATCCTTCGGCCGCAATCAGGTACATCTCTGAAAGACGTAGAACAAGCGCGTCGTCATCGTTCTGAGGGCTGTCCCACTTAGCCGTCCAGGCATTACAGTCAGGACCAACTTCGCAGGCTCCAACACCGCCATCATCAAACCCATACATGAGGCCGGCAGGGCCGCGCAGATCATCGTCCTCAATGAGAGCAAGCAGATCGGAGGTCACGCGGATATCACCACGCCCACCGATATCTTGTGGGAGATAGAACGAAGACGGAAAGTCGTTAACGCCTGTGTTATCATCGGCAGTGTAGCGGACGGCAAAAATTGCCTCAGAGCTTCCGCCCTGCTGATCAAAAACAGAGACCGGATCATCGAGACTGTAGACTCCACTTCCGATAACTTCGTCTGCGAGGGACGCTGCCTCTGCGTACTCACCCTGGTACAAACGCACCTTCGCGAGCAGTGCAGTTGCGGCACCTTCGGAAGCACGAATGCCGGTTGAAGACGGGTCCATCAGGGACTGTGCTGTCTCAAGATCTTCAACGATCTGGCTGTAGACCTCTTCCACAGTGCTTCGTGGAATTTCCAACTCGTCTTCGGGAGATTCCGTACGCGAGGTTACCAGCGGCACCCCATCTTGCGTATTGCTTACTCCCGGCTCATATGGTTCGGCATACAACCGTACCAGGTTAAAGTGCATGAGCGCACGAACGAATGTCGCTTCTCCAACAAGACGATTTTCGAGCGCTTCGTCAGCATCAGGGTCAACGCCCGACTCTACAAGTTCAGGAACCTGTTCAATGACGTTATTGGCCCGATTAATTGCGGTGTAGTGCCCTGACCACATGTTCTGGGCGGGCCCATGACTGGCGAGTTTGCCAAAGTCACGGGCACTTTGATAGGTCGTAAAGGAACCGGAAAAGTTTCCATTGTTGGAGGTAAAGTCGGCCATCTTGGTGAAGAACCCTCCATAGACGCCCGAAGCTTGTACGCCATCGTAGACGCCGTTCATAGCAGATTCTGCAGCTTGAGCACTATCGAATACGCCCTCTGCATCTACAGACTGTGCGGGTTCTACGTCCAAAAGATCACAGGCGCTCAGGCTTAATGCCAGTGTAAGAGCAATGGTGAAAGATAGTAGTTTACGGTATATCATTACTAATAAGGTGTTGTTTGAGGTCGCTTGTAAGGAATGCTTCCGCAGACCAGCAGTCTTCGGTGAGAACCCGAAGGCTCTCACCGAAGGCCGACTAGTCTAGTTCACGTTAGAGGGTGAAGCGAACTCCACCGGTGATGGTGCGCTGCTGCGGTGCTGTGAAGAAGACATCTCCTTCATTAAGCGCCGAAACGTTTCCTGCGGATGTTGACTCAGGATCGCCAACCGACATACCGTCAAAGGTGAGCAAGTTGGTGCCGCGCACAAAGATGCGGGCACTGCTCAGGTTGATTGACTCCAATGCCGTTTGCGGCAACTGATACGATAGCGTGACATCCTTCAAACGAACGTACGAAGCATCTTCGAGGAAGCGTGTGGACGTTTGCGTAGCATCATCCAGGTCAGCGAATACGTTACGCGGCACGTCAGTCTGATCGCCTGGTTCTTGCCAGCGGTCCAGGTAGTCCTCGTGGAGATTAAAGGTCGATGGATTCATCATGAACGCGTAGGTGCCGTTATATACCTCTTTATCGGCTTCAAACTGCACGAGGAAGCTTAAGTTAAGCCCTCCATATCCAAGCTCATTGGTGATTCCACCGGTCCAGGTAGGCAATGCTTTGCCAGTGAGGCGACGATCAGCCGCTGTTGGGTTATTGGTGATGTTACCATCCTGATCGAGCCATTGCGGAAGACCTGTGTCTGGATCCACGCCTTCCCATGGAATCAGGAAGAACGTACCAAGCGGTTCACCGACCTCGGCGCGTTGAACGCCTGAAGCAATCGGCTCATCATCCACAAGCGAGGTGACTTCGTTTTCGAGGTACGAAAGCTGAAAATCAGTCGTCCAGTGGAAGTTGCCCGTAACGTTGCGGGTTTCGAGCGACAGGTCAAACCCACGGTTACGCATGTCACCTACATTCCGGTCGAGGCTTGAGAAACCCGAGCTAAGCGGCACCTGCACCGGCAGAATGAGATCGTCGGTGTCTTTCTGCCAGAGATCGAAGGTCAGGGCCACGCGGTCCATAATGCCGAGATCCATTCCGATGTCGATCTGGCTGGTGCTTTCCCACTGCAGATCCGGGCTGGGCAACTGACTAGGTGCAATACCCGCTATGTTGTCGTAATTCGCTCCTGACCCAAACAGACCACGTGAGCCAAAGAAGCCAATCTGATCGTTTCCAGTGATGCCATAGCTCACACGGAATCGGAACTCGTCGAGATAATCAACGCCATCCATGAAGCTTTCTTCAAGCACACGCCAGGCCACCGAACCCGCAGGGAAGAACCCGTAACGGTTTTCTTCGCTAAAGCGCGATGAGCCATCCAAACGTGCACTCAGATCGAAGATGTAGCGATCATCATACGTGTAGTCAACACGAGCAAAGTACGATTCCAAGCGCGCAATGCGATCAATCGTAGCTGATACCGTTGATGGATCCGCACCTGAAGCGGCAGTCCGAAACGTATTCGAGGGGAAGTTTGTCACCGAGGCAAACACATTATTGCGTTCCTGGCGCTCAAACTCGAATCCACCGAGCAATCCAATACGGTGTACGTCGGAGAAGGTGTCCGAGTAGTCAAGCGTGGTGTTGATGGTGAAGTTGCGCTGCTCACGATAGATGGTTTGCCCAAATCCGTCGGGCGCTCCATCTGTTGTGCGGTCATCATAGCGGAAGAACTCCTCCATCGTGAGGATGTCCATGCTTCCCTGTGTACGCCAGCGCAGCGTCTCAAACGGCTCGATGAGAGCGTAAGCATTCCCCTGTGAACGCCAGCTGTTGGCGTCATAGTTGTTGAGGACCGAAGATCCAACAACATTATCCGCAATATTCCACGGGTTGGAGAAGTTATAAACACCGGCCTCTTCATCTTGCCAAATGTCAACAATCGGCGGAACGAGTGCCGATGAGGTCAGCGGAGCCGCTACAAGGTTATCCGCTGCAGCACGCTGGTTCCGCGCCCGATTTGTGCTAATCCGGGCACCAATCTGCGCCCATTCAAAAGCATCGTGTTCGATGTTGGCGCGCCCACCAATGCGGCGGAATTCGTTACTCCGTACGTAGTTCTGGTTATCATCGAACGTACCGCTTACGAAGAAGCGTGTGTTTTCATCGCCACCACGGATGGACATATTGTACTCCTGGCGAAGCCCTGTTTCAAAGACCTCATCAACCCAGTTGGTGTTTGAGGCCGCTTCGGGAGTAGGCAACTGTGGGAACCCGAATGCTTGCTCTGGAAAGTCACCAAGCGCACCGCCAAACTGAATATCATTAAAGTTATCAAATGCCTCACGGTAGACCTCAGCCCATTGCGGACCGTCAAGTACGGGCCATTCATCAACGGCAGTTACCGAACCGAGCTGCGCTCCAAAGCTTACTTCCGTAGCCTGATTGCGGCCTTGCTTGGTTTCGATAAGAACAACGCCGTTGGCGGCACGCGATCCATAGATGGCAGTCGCCGAAGCGTCTTTGAGCACCTCAATCGACTCGATGTCGTTGGGATTCAGGTCAGCCAACGCATTTGTGGCCGAGGTACCTACGTTCGAACCAAAGTCACCCGAAATAATCGGCTGTCCGTCAACCACATAGAGCGGCTGACTACCTCCTGTAATAGACGACGGTCCACGGACACGAACGGAGGTAGCCGCTCCTGCCATCCCGGAGGTCGTAGTCAACTGCACACCGGCGGTCCGCCCTTGCAGCAATTGTTCAGGGGATGAGACCATGGCTCCTTCGATGTCTTCAGCGGAGATGCTGGACACCGACCCGGTAATATCGCGCTGGTCGCGCTGAATACCGTATCCAACGACACGTACTTCGTCGAGTGCGGCCAGATCGGCTTGAAGCCCCACGTCAAGCGTGGTCACTTCACCAGGCGTTACCTCAACGGTCTCTTCGGTTGGAGCGTATCCCAGAAATGAAATACGAAGGGTTTGTTCGCCTGCGGGGACGCCCTCAAGCGTGTATGTACCGTCGGCGCCTGTAGCAACACCCATCCCTAAATCAGGAATCTCTACGTTTGCTCCAGGCAACTCTTCGCCGGTATCTCCATCTGTTACAGTACCTGTTATGGTACCATCTTGTGCAAGTACGAGCCCGGGTGCTAATAGTAGCACCACAAGCCCACACAGAAACTGTGTAGCTAACCTTTTCATGGCGTATGGTATCCTCTGTCTAGCAAAAACATATCTAGCAAAATGGCTCATAACTCACCATATCGTGCGCCTCTTTGCCATCGTTTTCTATGGACTGATCCAATCAGCTTTTTTTGGTTAGACATAATATATAATATAGAATGCCTGCACCAAAAAGAGCAGTTTACCAATAGCAACAGCTAGCTCTTCCGGGAAAAGACTTCACAAGCTGCTTTTCTTACCTCAAGGGCGTAGGCAGCTACGAACTCGCTTCCGAGGTCCAATACGTCAAGCTAGCGTTGCTTCATAAACTGCTACAGATTGCATCAGCAAGAGACTGCGTACAACTGTAGTCGATTTTAGGAATCTGAATCGTTTTGCATCAGTCGATGGCTTGCATAAATCGATGGCCGATGTCCTTCACCGATGTAGCATGTGCTGGGTCATCTGGACATCTTTTTATCGCATGCTTGCGTAATCAAGGACGCGTACATGATGGTGTTATTGCCACTTTGTACACACTATGGTTAAGAAGGCTTAACCTCTTTGTCAATAAAGCCCTTGGGGGTAACCCACGCCCGCAAAAGAATTACACAAAATATATTGGCTTCTTTTAGACATTCTGAATCACATCTGCTCTTATCTCCCGTCTATACCCTCCATTTTTAGAAGTTATCTGTAAGAAAGGGCTTCTCCACACGGTGATGTGAATATCAAGGAAATCCAAAAGAGAACTGGGTAGACTACACAATAATCTCCTTTTGTGCCTTATATCATTCCTTAAACCTTTATTTAAACACTTCTTTTTTCAAAACAGAATAGCTTATCCCTTTTGCTACACCTACTTATGCAGGGTATACACCCGAGTCCCAAGACTCCTCATTGCAAAGCAGTCTTACTGAAAATAGAGCACGTTAACGTATATCTGCGGAGTATACCAACGAGACCTGCTGTCGATCTTTTGTTATGAGCAACCGATGTCTCTACACCTGGTAGGTCACCCGTATAGTTGGGAGACTCCTCGACGGTCCTGACGAATGGGGTCTCATGCTGATTAGGTAGTATATTTCAACTGCGCACCTGCTGGGGTAACGTGTACGTGATCGTTTTCCATCTTGAAGACGAGCCTGTAGGGACGGATTTCAGCGCCGACCGCTCATGGCCAGCAAGACCGTGCACGGTATGGGGCTCCTCGTGTGTCTGTAACCCAGCCCCTCCGTCGGCTCGCGTTGAGATGCTTCACTGCGTTCAGCATGACAAACGAGAAAAACACGCGGACAAACGCCTTTATGGGAAGAGGTCATTTAACGCTTTGCCACTACCTTGATGGGTACGGTTGCTTCGCTCTGGATGACCGTCTTTGGATGCAGGATACTATGATTCAACCATTACCAGGATGAGAGAACGCCACATTTACGGGCCACCTAAGTAGACCCACAAAAGTATCTTTGATTATGTCATTGCGAGCGCAGCGGCGACGCGCCCCGACTCTAGAGAGGAGTACTCGTTCGCTAGCGCTCACAGCGCCGCGTCAGTCGCAAGCTCCTTCCTCGCGATGACAAGGTTGGACCATCGCATTCAAGTGTAACATAGCACTAGCAAAAGGGACCTACCCAGCGGGCAGGTCCCTTTCTTGCTTTATTAACGATCCCGATTCGGCTCGCCTAGCGAGCGTCATACGAGATGCTGCGTCAACAGCCGGGTTGTTAGAAGTTCGGATTAGGCTCCGTCTCAGCTCGTGTGAGCTGCAACCATTGCGCTGTAGGCTGACCACCGACCTGATCTTCCAGGTGCCATTCAACGACATCCATCCGGCGCTGGTCAGGAAGACGATGCCCCGTGGCGAACAGCGTACGATCCCGCTCAACGGCGAGCTGCTCCATGTCAATGTCGCTAAGGTCACTGAGTCCAAAGCTAGCTCGAACGGTATTCACCAAGTCAAGAGCAGATTCACTTCCAGTATCTCTGCCACGCAGTTCAAGCTCCGCACGGATCAGGAAGAGCTCTTGCCAGCTGATAAACGGCATGTTTGTGCGCTGCTCCCACTTGCCTTGGCCCCATTCGATTATTTCGGCGTCGCCACCGAAGATCTCATTCGCTTCTCCATCAGGCTGCCAATCGTTGAACACAGCAGGGAAGCTCTCGTCTCCAAGAGCAAGGTTTTGTAGATTTTCCGGGAGGGCACCAAATCCGCCAAGGGTTGTGCCGCCAGAATTGATGATAGTAAGCGGAATCCGGCTCAATTCTTCCGGATTGTTCGCTATGGTCTCAATGTGGCTTCGGGCAACCAGTTCGCCCGTATCTTCATCAGCCACACGATAGCTTTCCGATGGGTTCTCACCTTCGGTTGAGAGCTGGAAGAGGTTTCCATCCTGAACAGCCAACTGGAGACGCCCTGCGCCTGCCTCCGTATGGTACACGTTGGACGTGTTCAAATCGTAAAGGACATCCCATGACTCGCCCTCTTCAAGCGCTTCTTGGGCATACTCGGCAGCTGCATCAAGCGCCTCTTCTCCTTGAAAGCCTCCAGTGTCTTGGAAGTCATGCGTGCCAGCGTAAAGCGCTGCACGGGCCCGGGCCGCTTGAATCTGTCTCTGTTCTGCATCGTCTCCCAACACTTCAGCCTGTGCCAACGCCTCTGCATACTTATCTTCTGCCTCTTGATAGAGCTCTGGAGACGGAATGAACGCAGACGTATCGATTGTAGCTCCACCCCGGCGCGGATCGTCAGGGTGACCAAAGTAGGTAGCAAGGTAGTAGCGGGCATTAGCTCCGTGGAGGTTAGCGGCAAGACGCACCTCCTCTTCCGAAGCTGTTGCAGAAGGGTCCGAGAGGTCGAACTGATCATCTTCCTCAACGCGACGGAGCAAATCGTCTGCCAGGTACCGATACTCCTGCAGGTCGTTCAGTGAACCTGTAATACTGTTGTTGTCTTCTGCGATGATGCCTGCATCAAGCTCGGAGAACGTTGGGAACGTCGCATCGGCATTGATTCCAAAGCGCAGTTCATCAGATAATCCGTCAGCAAGATCGGCAACACCAGAGTGCGAATCAGCCCATTGTGATTCAATTCCCGTAATGAGAAACTCAGCTTCAGCCGGATCACTGAACTGATCACTTCCAGCTTCGTCAATCGGCTGGTCAACATTTGCCACGAATGAGTCGCAGGCGACAAACATCATGGCAAGAGCCAGAGCGACACTAAGTGTCGAAATTCTTCTAAGTAAGGTCTGATAACTACTCATATCAATTTTGACTGTATAAAAATGCGAGAGCAAATAGGTAGGTCAGAAACAGGGGAGCGGGTTTTCATCCCCACTCCCCTACGGCATGCTTAGATACCAACCTGAATGGTGAACGTGTACTCCCTCGGGTTCTGGAGAGTGAGGAAGTCCTGTCCACGTATCAAACCTCGCGACCCATCAAAGTTGACTTCCGGATCGGGACCCAGGTCGTAATTCGTGATCGTGAAGAGATTCGAGGCAGAGAATCCAAACGAGAGGTTTCTAACCTGATCG
This sequence comes from Natronotalea proteinilytica, assembly GCF_055379935.1. Lineage (NCBI taxonomy): Bacteria > Pseudomonadati > Rhodothermota > Rhodothermia > Rhodothermales > Salisaetaceae > Natronotalea > Natronotalea proteinilytica. The sequence continues at coordinate 2,382,273 of NZ_AP043947.1, forward strand.
GTTCCCGTTACCGAACTGAACAAATCGGATGCGTTATAGCGCACTCCAAGGGAACGCAACTTAAGGAAATCAGCGTCCTGAAGGAAGTTGTCGAGTTGTCCTGCTCCTGCAGTAGCACTGGTCCGAGCAAGGTCATTTGCAACCGCTCGATATTCGTCGGTTCCTGGCTGAAGCCCTGCAAGCTCCTCAGTGAGGGCATTTCGTTCGACGTTCTGACCCAACTGTGTCAGGAACTGCGCAGTGTTTGAGTATACCTGGTGTCCCAGCTGGTACTCTGCCTGGGCACTAATCCGCAGGTCTTCAAAGACGGTCGCCGAAAACCCAAACCCACCAAAGTGGTCTGGCACCGGATTCCCAAGTTCGACCCTCTCATCACTGACATCTGGACCGAGATACACGCCATCGTCGTCAAACAACGCTCCTCTCACCTCTGGCCCAAAGAAGCTGAATGGCGCGAGGCCTTCTCGGATTACGTTACGCTGAAAGCCTCCGAAAATGGTTTCTCCGCCGAGTTCGCGTACTTCCCGATCGCGGTAGCTGTAGTTTGCGTTGAGGTCAAGCGAATGCTGCTCGGTTTGAAGCACTGTCACACCGAAGTCCACCTCAACGCCCTGTGCAAAGATCTCACCTACGTTGCGTGGCTCCGCTTGGTTACCGAATCCGGTCGACGGAGCTACCTGGAAGTTCACGATTGAGTCTTCCGTGTTCTGCCGGTAGTAGGTGAATGAGAGCGTGTACCGATCATTGATCCCAAGATCGAATCCACCCTCAATCTCGTTTACTTGCTCCAGGTTCAGGTCTGGATTTCCGATGTTTCCAATAGTCGCTCCAGTACCAAAGCCACTGGACTGTCCGCCAAGACGGACCAGTTCGCTATCAATGAGGTTGGGCAGCGACCCAGACTGGCCCCATGATGCTCTCAGGTTAAGCTGGCTCACGGCATCCGGAAGGAACTCTTCAACCTGGGCGGATGCACGGATGGCGGGATACCACTCTTCAAACGAGTCCGTTTCGCCCGCAATGAGGCGGGTAGACCAGTCGCGTCGAATTGAGAATTCGAGCGAGTAGCGGTCTGCAAAACTGAGCTGCTGACGCCCAATGATTCCAGCGCTACGTTCATTTGAAAGCCCCTCGCCTATGTTATCGAGCTGCGTACCAGCACCAATGTCGGTAATCAAGTCCGTCCCGATCTCCGAAGCGGTCGCATTCACAAACCGGTCCGACTCACTAAAGAGCTGGGTACCTGCCGTTGTCGTCGCACTCACGTTAGACGCAAGGTCATAGTCGTAGGTCGCAGTCAGGTCGGCGTTAAAGCGGCGGCGATCTGCATCAAGAGCATTTCGCTCTCCGCCTGAGGATATATAAATATCACTGAACTGATTCGGCTCCGTCTGATCATTGCGACGGGCACTAATATCAGCTCCTCCCTGAGCGCGAAGAGTTAAGCCCGAGAGGGCATCTGGGGTGTACGTAACATCCGCAGACTGCTGGAACGTTCGAACACGCTGCTGATCATCAATCGCAAAGAAAGCCGTGCTATCCCGCTCTGTGAATGCACCAAATGGCGCGTCAAGAGCAAGGGCCCCAAGCACTCCAAAAATGTTGTTGTCTGCCTGAGGGCGGCTATAGTAGTTTAAGGCTAGCGTAGAACGACTGTTTATTGTGAGCGACTCGGTTGGGCGCGCTTCAATGTTTGCATTCAGATTGTTTCGCTCTCCTTCTCCCGTCGGGAAAATACTCTCTGTGTTCCGGTGAGAGTATCCAATGCGGTAATTAACATCTTCGAGAGATCCTGAAACATTTACGCGATGCCCCTGAATCATTCCTCGACGGTGAATGTCGTCAAGGCGATCTGCGGTGGGATAGATGCCTTCATTGTAGCCTCTTTGTTTTACGGCTGATCCCAGGGTCCCTTGGTAGTTAACCTCAAGCTCTTGTCCCTCGCGTCCACTTTTCGTCTCGATTAGCACAACTCCATCGGTACCATCGGTACCATACAGAGACGTAGCGGCGGGTCCTCTCAGCACGTTGATCGACTCGATATTACTCGGGTCAAGATCAGCCAGAGGAGAGGATGCGGGCTGGCCACCAACACCAAATCCGGGCCCAGAGTCCTGGGAAATGCGTGTGCCATCTACGAAAATAAGTGGCTGGCCGTCACTGTTAAGGCTTACACCACCCCGTACGTCAAAACGCAGTCCGCCCCCTACATTGCCAGACGAACGGGATATGGTTACTCCCGACGTTCGTCCCTGCAAAAGGTCGGTTACGTTTTCGAACTCCGACGTTTCAGAAAGCTCTCCGGCATCGATGCTAGCAACCGATATATTTGCTTCTCCCCGCGTCTGCTCAACACCGAGCCCTGTTACTACGATCTCATCAAGTTGAGCGGCATCAGCAAGAAGTTCGACATCGAGTTCCACAGTCTCACCCGCTTCCACTTCGACAGCTACCTCTTGCTGCTGGTATCCAACGAAGCTGAACACGACGTCATATGCTCCGGCCGGGATTCCTTCAAGCTCGTACATGCCATCAACACCTGTAGCAATTCCAACCCCGAGATCGGGAATCTCTACGTTTGCCCCAGGCAGCGTCTCCCCGGTTTCTGCATCTGTTACACTACCAGTAATGGTTCCTTCCTGTGCAAAAACAAGTCCGGGTGCTAATAACAGCACTACGAACCCACACAGGAGCCTTGTGGCTAACTTCTTCATGGTATGGGTACTTCTAATCTAACCGAAAAACGACGATATGCACCGCAGGCCAGACCAACTGTAAGCAGAGCAACTACACGTAGAGTAACCATATTGCAGGCTCTGGACCGATAAGGCTGTCCGTGCCGGGCGTGTGCATAGACGAGCGCATGTGCACTTGCAGCATACTTCTAGCAGACAGACGTTGTCGTGCCAGGAGTGCTGATGCAAGTTTTAGGAGTGGATTCGCGGGTAAGCCCTCCAGGCATGAATTGATACCCTGGCGTGCTTGACCTCAAATGCATTCCACACAACTAATGCATCTCGTTCATTATCTGAGTGTTACGCGTTTCGTTGCTTATAGAAATAAAGGATGCGGATACCGCTTTCAAGGGCATACCCTCTGAGCACCCCAAACAAAAAGAAACTCCCCTCTTAATATGACCCTTTTTTAATTAAATCTCTTAAATATAAAATCTTTACTACCAAAAATTAATGATCTTCAATTTGTCTTCTGATCACGTTGGATTGCAGGAAGCACCATTCTCTGTCTATGGATTTTTCGAAATAGAGCAAACAGTGGCGAAATTAACAATTAGAGCCCACATTGCTGACTATTTGCTTCTACTCTATCTTCTTGCTTGACATTCTAATTTGATTTTAAGCTACTACAATACAGCACCTTACCAAAAAACATGAAAGAGGGCAAACTAAAGTACTTTTTTACAAGAAAGGTAGACCCAATACAAATAAGAAGTTACTTTAATATTCAGGAGATCTAACATTACTGAATTCATTTCTACTATCTACATTACAAACCAATAGCTTAACACAAATCCCAAGTATGTGAAATAGCCGTTTGTATCTGATGGCCTGGGGTAACGAGCTCTTTTTTGATCTACTTACACACCGATATTATATCAATGGAAAAGCCAGTATCCGGGTAGCTGCCTGTGTAGCACATTCGGCAGCCCCGAAAACTTGGTGCGAGCTGTACGAGCCCGGTGGGGCATATCGCACCTACACCGTCTCGATGATACGTAAAACCACACTCGGGACATCTTGCACTTCCTGCCCGATGGTTTTCTACCTGTCTTGGCAAGATAAGACTGATGAGCGTAGCGAATAAAGATCTCCCCCGAAATGAGCAGGGCCGCTCGATCAGAGCCTGCTGAACGCCGAGGAGATGTTTCGACGCGCTTCGGGCCCTGGGGGCCCTCCGCTTGCTCAACATGACAGAACATTTGGGTTGAGATGCTTCAACGCGAGTCCACTCCATACCATAACATTCAGGTGTGACACAGCAGTAGTGCTCTGTCACAGGTCAATCTTCGGGTAACGCATGTACCCTCTAACGTACCGGGAATAATCACACTCTTGTCATTGCGAGCGGAGCGACGCAATCTCATGCTATCAGGCCGGATGCAGCCGTCCAATCAACGGCATGAGATCGCACCCCAGGAGTACTCGTTCGCTAGCGCTCACAGCGCCGCGTCAGTCGCAGGGCTCCCTCCTCGCGATGACAAGGTGTAAATATATTTCTTTTGAGCTACCTAGCCTCGGGGAGGAAGGGGAATCCACCCGGCAATCCCCAAAACCATTGTTGAGGTCACTTAGGCTATCCGAGATAAAGCGTAGTTGCGTAAATAAAGTAGACCGTAAGCCCGATGATGTCGTTTAGTGTTGTAACAAACGGGCCCATTGCACTGGCCGGGTCAATCCCGAGCCATTTCAACGCAAAGGGCACCAACGCTCCGTTGGTTGTAGCCAATAGGATTACGGTAAGCATGGTCAGCCCAAGGGTTAGCGCTAACAGATACACCTCGCCCAGCCCAAATCCAACGACAGCAGTACAGAGCAAAGCGGCGAGCACGAGGCCATTTATCAAGGCCACGACCATTTCTTTTAAAATGCGGGCCCCTATATCCCCCATCCAAATATCGCCCGAAGAAAGGCCCTGTACAGCAATGGCTGCACTCTGCACAGCGGCGTTGCCTCCCATTGCAGTGACGATGGGAATAAAGATGGCAAGCACGACCGCTTGCTCCAGGGCTACTTCGAATCCGCCAATTACCGATCCAGAAAGGCCGGCGCCCACCAGTCCAACCAGGAGCCAGGGCAACCGTCCTCGACTAATTCGCCACACGGTGTCATCAGGCCGCTCTGTACCCGAGCCGCCGCTCATAATCTGGATGTCTTCTTCCGCTTCCTCACGGATTACGTCAACGATATCATCGATCGTGATACGCCCAACCATTCCTCCCGTTGAGTCTACAACAGGCATCGATACGAGATCGTACCGCTCCATAGTGCGCGCAACTTCTTCTCGATCCATATCGGTTGGCACCGACACAACATCCGTGTCCATCACCGTGTGAACCGGATCCTCGGCGGGAGCAAGCATCAGATCTTTAAGCGAAACCACACCCTCCAACCGATCATCTTCGTCGAGCACGAAGACCGAATAGATGTCGCCGATGTCGGCTGCCTGCGCGCGCACCTCCTCAACTGCATGCTCAAGCGTCCAGGTAGACGGCACAGTCACGAACTCTCGAGCCATGATTCCACCCGCGCTCTCCTCATCGTACTCAAGGAGCGCTGCTACATCATGGGTATCTTCCAGGTCGGGAAGCACACTTAGTGCTTGCGTATCGGACATATCACTGAGCACGTCCGCGGCATCATCGGTATCCAATGCATCAATAAGCTTACGCAGGCGCTCGGCGTGAACCTTTTCAAACACGGAAGTCCGCTGGCTCTCCGCAAGCTCGACCAGTACATCACTGGCCTGCTCATCGGGCAACCACGTAAATACTTTGTATGCCTGCTCATCAGAAAGCCGCCCCATGAGTTGGGCAAGATCGGCCGGGTGCAGGTCGACGATCAAATTCAACACCATGCCTCGCTGATCGGTCTCGACCAGAGAAGCAACATCTTCGACGACGTCGGCATCAATCTCAAGCCCCCCTGGCCGTTTGTAAGGAGCAGCATCCGCGACATGAGAACGATCCATAGGAGTACTATTCATTCGTGAACCTTTGGAGACGGTGCGTCTGTGTGGGTGTCGTCATCAAGGTATGTGGCTAACTCGACAAAATCCTCAGGCATCAGTGCTTCGGCCCGGAGGCGTCCCCAGTCGTTGGGGAGCGTGACGCCAATGTCTTTAGACCACGGACTTAAGCTGTTCCGCAGCATCTTCCGGCGCTGATTGAAGGCGGCCCGCACCAACGTACGCAGCCACGCTGAATCTACGTTGGGCACCGACTCGAAATTGTACGTACATCGAACCGCTGCACTCGTTACGTTGGGCTGCGGACTAAACACATGCCGCGAGATGTTAAAGAGGTGTTCAGGAGATGCATACAGCTGCATAATCACGCTCAAAATGCCATAGGCTTTCGTGCGCGGGGATGCCACCAAACGCTCGGCCACTTCCTTCTGCATCGTAAGTACGGCCTCAGCCACATGTGCTCGCGCCTCGACCAAAGCAAAAAGCAGTTGGCTCGTTAGGTTATACGGCGTATTGCTAATTACGTAGACTGGACCGTTTTTTTCTTCTGCAAGCACCGACCAGTTGACATCTAGCGCATCCTTCTGACGCACATCGACCCCTGGCAGCTGCTGGTTCAAATAGGCAACAGCACGTTCATCAATTTCGAATGCAGTGAACGTATCATAGCGCTCATAAAGAACTTCGGTTAATGCTCCTGTGCCCGGTCCAATTTCCACAACATGCGCATCAGGGGGCGCCTGCAGTGCATCCACAATTTTGCGGATCATGTTTGGATCGTGCATGAAGTTCTGTCCGAGGCTTTGTTTCGGACGAAACGGGACGTGCTGTGCCATAGAACGGAGGGGGGATGCAGGAAAAAGAGCAGAAGGAGATCACCCGTATGTAATACGAGGACAACAGGTGGCCTCTGCCAATAAGCAAGAGCATTATCGCAGATGGGTGCGACGGTTGCGGACGTAATCCTCAAAAAGAAAGGAGCCCAGATCATCGAGTGATGCGTAGTAGGCGCGTCCGTGATTGGCTTCGGTAAGTTCGCGCACAAAGTTTTGCAGTTGCGGATCGCGTGCGACCATAAATGTTGTGATGGTAATGCCCTCGCGGCGGCACATCATACCCTGGTCGAGCACCTTGTTCACAATGCGCCGATCCAGCCCAAAGGCGTTGCGGTACATGCGTCCGTTTTCGATGTGGCAACTAGGCTTGCCATCAGTGATCATGAAGATCTGCTTGTTCCGGTTCTTGCGGCGGTGCAAGATATCACGTGCCCGCTGCAGCCCGGCTCGTGTGTTCGTGTAGTACGGCCCGACTTCTAGATATGGCAGGTCTTTCATACTGACCTCCCACGCTTCATTGCCAAATGCCACGATATCGAGCGTATCATCGGGGTAGCGCGTGTTGATGAGTTCAGCCAGGGCAAGTGCTGTTTTACGAGCTGGCGTGATCCGATCTTCTCCATACAACACCATAGAGTGGGAGAGATCAATCATGAGCACCGTAGCTACGGTAGACTGATGATCGGTTTCGTGGACGCGAAAATCGTCCTCGCTGAGGTGCCAATCGTTGTCGATACCGCTACGTCGGAATGCGTTAGAGAGCGTACCCGTCACGTCGAGGCGGTTTACGTCGTCGCCAAACGACCATTTGCGGGTTTCGGGCAACCGCTCCTCGCCATGCCCTGGATGCGGCGTGCGGTGCCGTCCGCGTCCATCTTTTTTCAGGTCTTGGAAGATGCGCTCCAGCGCTTGCTCACGTAGTGCCCGTTCGGTACGAGCAGTGATTTGTACCGTTTGTCCACCGTTATCATCACGCAAATATCCGCGGCGCTTTAACTCCTCGATGAAGTCGCCAATGCCTTCATCATAGCCTTCTGTGAGTCCGTATTGCTCGTCGAGTTGCGTGAGCCACTCAAGCGCTTCAGCGGCATCTCCCGCGGTGTGTTGCAGAAGCTCCTGAAACAGGTCATTTAACTGTTCGAAAAGAGGACGGAGGTCGCCATGGCGTTCATCATCCCATTCGGTGTATTGAAAGGTAAGGGCCATAACGACATATGGGCTATATAGCAGAACAAGCGGATTTGTGTGTACGCTTGCCCCGAAGTCGGTGTTCAGCATTGTCGAAATGCTTCCGCCGTGCAGCGTTAGGATAACAATGTTTGACGGAAAGATACGGCTTCTGTAACGAAGCGTAACCCCGTATTGTATCCTCCGCCCTAAACACACATCCCCCCACCGATGAGTCGAAACTCATGATGGAGGGAATACAGTGTGTCAACGCACGTTGGTACAGGAGGCACCTAACGCCTTCTGCTATCGCTTTACTCCTCGCCCAAGCTGAACTGAACCCATACGGTTGTGCGGGCTGCTACGGGCCGACCACTAACTTGTGCGGGTTCAAACTCGGCCTGACGCACAACGCGCAGGGCTTCGTCGTCAGCGCCATATCCAATCCCGCGTAGCACTTCGGCTTCACGTACGGTGCCATCGGCATTAACGGTTGCTTGAATGTACACACGTCCTTCTACACCGCGCCGTGCTGCACGCGATGGGTACGATGCTTGCTCCGTGAGGGCACGCAAGCCTCCTACAGGTGCGGGGTCCTGATCGGTAACTGTGTAGACCCGGTCTCCCGTGGTTTCGTCTTCCTCACGCCGTTGCTCTTCGCGCTGACGTCGCTGTTCGGCCATTTGCACCTCTTCGTACTCGCGCTGTGCTTGTTGCAATCGGTTTGCAACGGTATCATCGTCGGGGTCAATGTTATACGCCTCTCGATATAAGGCAACAGCCTCCTCATAATTCCCCTCCTGAAAGGCCTCATCAGCATTGGCACGAAGCTCATCCAGCTGGTCGCGGCGCTGCTGCTGCTCGGCAAGGAGCTCTTCGTTCTCGCTCATGAGCGCCTGCAGCTCTCCATCATCCGGGTTGAGTTGAACAGCTTGTTCAAAGGCTTCCTGGGCATCGGCATAACGACCGGTTTCCATTAGGCGCTCGCCACGCTCCAGGTGCTGCTGGAACTGCTCGGCTTCAGATTGCTCAGCCATGCGCTCAGCAACAAGGTCAAGCTGTTCGGTAGCATATGGGTCGTCATCACGATAGTCGAGTGCATTTTCGTAATGACGTTGTGCAGCGGCCCAGTTCCCTTCGTTAAACCGTTGATCGGCTTGCGTAATAAAGTTCTCGTAGAGCTGATCTTGGATGTTGCCCCCGTCATCATCACCACCGAAGAGTTCACTAAACACCTCAGACTGCCGTTCTGAAACTTCGGAAATCATGGCCTGTGCCTCTTCGCTTTCGGGCTGCAAATCTTGAGCCGCGTAAAAAGCAGCACTAGCCTGACCATATGTCGTGTTAGCTTCTTCGTAGTTATTCCGCTCGGCAAAGTTGTTTGCACGTTCAAGCAGTTCTTCGCCGCGCTCCATTTGTTCACGATAGCGGGCTTCATCCGTTTGTTCTTGGCGCTCACTTATGCTGCTAAGCCGCTCAAGTACGTATTCGTCTTCCGGGCGTGCTTGCAGCGCCTGGTTATAAAAACTTTCGGCCTGATCGTACTCAGCTTCAGCAAACAGCGAATCGGCAGTCGCTCTATAATCGGCGTACGATCCGCCTTCCTCTCCTCCGGTAAAGAACCAAACGCCGCCTAGTGCAAGCAACAAGAGGGGAACCCCAAAGAGCGCCGCTTTGGGAATCCCTGAGTCGTCTTCGGGCTGACGCCGTGCGCGTGCTGGGCGGTCGCCTCCGCCTGCTGTGGTAAGGACTTCAATTTCTTCATCGTCTTCGTCCTCAGCATCTTCCACTTCTACCATTTGCCCGTCGCTCGAATCAACGGGGATGATGGCATAGGTTGCTTCGGAGCTGTCATAGCGCTCTGAGGATTCCTCTAGCGCCTTCCGGAGCGCATCAATCGACTGGAGGCGCTTGGAGGGATCAACGACAAGCGCTTCAAGGAGCGTTTCGCGCACGCCGGGCGAAAGCGAGATATCGGCATTGGCGAGCAACTCTTCCAGTGGATCGTCGCCCTCTAGACGTTCGCTGGCTTGTGGAATGGCCTGCCCTGTGATCATACGACAGACAGTCGCTGCCGCTCCGTACACATCAGTCCACGGGCCCTGATTTGCACGCGGCGTGTACTGTTCAATCGCACTAAAGCCTGGCTGACGCAGCGCATCGAGTTGGTCGGCTTTGCGTGCGACCTGAATCTGTGCTCCACGGAAGCCCGTCAATAGCACATCGCCTCCTTCAAGAAGGCGAACGGTATGGGGCGACACCCCGCCGTGGTACAGCCCGGCTTCGTGTGCCTCGTGCAACGCCCCAAGAATGGGGATCATGATCATGAGAGCTGCCTTCTCGGGCAATTGCCCCTTATTTTCAAGGCCTTTAGCCAGCGACATGCTAGCCTGATGCGGTCGTGCACGATAGACCGTGCCGTTGGCATCAAATACGTTCACATTGGCCGGAAGGGCCTCATGGCTTAAACCAGCCAGCACCTCCGACTCTTTGCGAAAGTATGCCAAGCCCGACTCGAAGAGCGAATCCTCTTCATCGTCTGCAGTCACCTCAATCGAGGTCTTTCCCGACTCGCGCTTGGCGAGCATAGTGGGAAAGTACTCTCGAATGATGACTTGCTCTTTGGTGTTAACATCTTGGCCCAGATACTTAATATCGAAGGGGCCAGGATCACCAAGCGTGCGCTTGATCGAATACGTTTTATTGAGGACGGTGAGCGGAGCCAACTCCATAGCGTGCGCCCGAATACATGAAAAGGGGTGGCGAAGACGAATCGTGGCGACCGTTTCTACTCTGACACGCGCTTTTAAACGCTATCAAAGGATCTCAGGGTAAATGCTCGAATGTATCAGAATAACTGCTCGGCTTTGTCTGCGAATGCGTGTTACTTGCAGACGGTGTAGCCTCTATGTATTGAAGCAGTTATTTTGCCGCTAAACGGTCATGCGGCTTAATTGCTCTCTAACATACTACATAGCTTTGTTACAAGATGCAAGAAAGCGGGTTTCTCAAATAACGCCCTTCTGAACGCAAAGACAAGAACGGGACGTGTGTAGTACTCTGTTACGCGTCAATCCTCGGGTAACGCATGTGCCCCCTAACGTACCGAGTCCCCTTGAACCCTCGTCGCGATGTACAACAGGCATGACCTTCGGCCCCTCCGCGTCGCGACGAAATGCATACAAGGAGTACTCGTTCGCTACCACTCACAGCGCCGCGTCGGTCGCAGGCTCCCTCCTCGCGATGACAATTTGGAGCCCCTACCATTCAGGTGTAACAGCGCAGTAGAGAATTGAGCCAATCGTGTGGACAGTACGAATTGAACCCGTGTCATGCCAACTTTTCGGGCGCACCTCAGCCAGCGCTTACCAAAACACTCACCAAAAAGAGTGTGACTGTTTCACTTGATGGGCCAACTTCACTTGATGGGCCAACACATAAAAACGCCCCAGCATTGCTGCCGAGGCGCTTTGTACCGCGTACGGGATTCGAACCCGTGTTACCGCCGTGAAAGGGCGGCGTCCTAGACCAGGCTAGACGAACGCGGCATAGTATTCGTATGTAAGGGTGACCGGAGGGATTTGAACCCTCGGCCTCCAGGACCACAACCTGGCGCTCTAACCAACTGAGCTACGATCACCATTTCGCATGACCGGAGTCACACAATAGGCGGGAGCATGCACTTTGTCAAGGCGCGTTTGGTGAACTTCCTGCGGATGCCTTTAGTGGCTGTTTATCCGTCGTTGGCAGGGCAGCAAGCGTGCGCCAGCGCTGCGTTTCCTCATGTCAAGCACATACATCGACGCCTCCCCCCGATAGGTGTTCCGGGTTCATAAATCACTCATAGGAACCGTTTATGAAGAGGAAAGATGATCATCCAATTGATCGCATGCATCAGCCATCTCCAACGCAGCCATGGCGGCCTCACTGCCTTTATTGCCGGCCTTTGTTCCAGCCCGCTCAATCGCTTGCTCCACCGTATCAGTGGTGATTACGCCATATATAATTGGCACACCCGTCTCAACGCTTGCGCTAGTGGTGCCGCTGGTTACTCCCGAGCATACATAATCGAAATGAGGAGTGGCACCGCGAATCACCGCTCCGAGCGTAATAACCGCGTCAAACTGTCCGGATGCGGCCATTTTCTTGGCAAGGACTGGAATTTCCATGGCGCCGGGACAGTGTACCACTGGAATGTCGTCGGTGGATGCGCCATGTTGCTTGAGCGTATGCAACGCTCCGTTGAGCAGTTGCGTCGTGATGAACTCATTGAAACGGCTCACGACAATCCCAAATGTAGCGTCGGTCGCCGCGAGCGATCCTTCGATATGGGTAGGCATATGCATCATAAGAAGTTGTGAGGGCGTCAGGGGAGCGCTGTTACGTGCACACGGCGGCGATTCGTTCCCATGCGGACCGCGATATCCCTATTTCACCAATCTTAGATGCCCCAGCACGGCGCTGGCCATGAAAGTCGGATCCACCCGTTATGGAAAGTCCCCACCGATGCACACGGTTGCGGTAGTAGGCCTCTAACGATGCATCGTGGGAGGGATGCACACACTCAATCGCATCAAGCCCGGCCTCGACCATTTGATGGAGCACAGCGCCAGGCATCCAGTGTCCAGGGTGCGCAATGGATGTCATCCCTCCGGCATCCTGAATCCACGTTACCATTTGAGAGGCCGATACGTGCGGAAGCGGTACGTAGGCCGCTGCACGATTGCCAATAAACCGCTCGAACGCCTCGTTTGGGGTGTCTACGGCCCCAATCGAGCAAAGGGCTGCTGCAATGTGCGGGCGAGCCACCACAGCGGCATCAGGGACGTGTGCCTCCACATCCGCCCACCCAATTTCGATATGACAGGTTGTGCGGAGCTTACGAACAATGGCACGGGCGCGCTCGATCCGCGCATCGGCATACGCTTCGAAGTGAGCATGCAAGTCGGGATGCTCCATATCCATACCATATCCAAGGAGATGAAACCCGTAATCCTCGTGCTGCACGGTGCACTCCACTCCGGCCACTACCGTAAGTTCGGTATCCGATGCGGCCTGCTGAGCCGGCGCAATGCCTGCCAGGGTATCATGGTCGGTGATGGCAATAACATGTACGCCGGCTTTGCGTGCCAGCGCTACCACCTGAGCAGGGGTGTGTTGCCCATCGGAAGCGGTTGTGTGGATGTGCAAGTCGGCGTAGCTCATAGAAACGGCTGTACGAAAAAAAGACGGCTTGGTGATGAACTGTACATCGGCCCTGATGTTTGTATATCGCGTGCTGTTCCGTTCTTCGCTTTTTGTCTCAACTTGTTATGGATCAACTTTGGAGCCCCTGGCGCTCGGCCTATATTAAAACAGCCAACGACCGCGCAGCACCCCCTGAAGGAGAGTCGATTTTTGCACGTCTCGTGGCCGAAGATAACGACGAAGAGAACCTGATTCTATGGCGGGGCTCTGAAGTATTTGTCATTATGAATTTGCACCCTTACAATAACGGACACCTACTGGTGCTTCCGTATCGCGTGGTGGCCGATTACGACGCTCTGACCGATGCCGAGCGCATTGCGCTGGCGCAAACGGTAAACCGGTGCATTGGATGGCTCCGTACTGCACTGCAGCCCGACGGATTTAACGTGGGGCTGAATCTTGGACGTGCTGCCGGAGCGGGCATCCCCGAGCATTTGCATATGCATGTGGTGCCTCGCTGGGAGGGCGACACCAATTTTATGCCTGCCACCGGATCTGTGAAAGTAATTCCGGAATCGCTTACCGATACGTACAACAAAATCAAGGCGGCCATTGACGCTGCCGAATCGTAATCCGCTCTCGTTACCTCCGCCGTGCTTATGTCATCATTGCAGGAACTCCGCGCTCAGGCCAATGCCTATGTGTTCCACCATATCCATCCGCGCGTGCGATTTGGTACGGCAAGCGATCGCTATGCAGGCTGGATCGGGCAGATCTATCCTGAAGAAGCGCAGCAGGACGTCTCTTCTCGTTCAAAAACTATGGGCGGCACTTCGTACACGATTGAAAAGGTGCCCATCTCGTATGCCCCGGAGTACTTCGACCATTTCTCGGTGCTCGAAATTGACTTTACGTTTTATCAGCCGCTGCATGAGGGCAATGAGCCTACCCGTACGTTCTTTACGCTACAGAAGTACGCGGAGGCGGCTCCCAGCACCGCACGTTTCCTGCTGAAGGCGCCCCAACGCTTTAGCGCACGCACACTGCGGCGTTCTGGCGCCAACGGGCCGCGCTACATCGCTAATGATGCGTATTTGGATTCAGATAGCTATACGACAACGTTCTTAGATCCAGCACGCGCGCTGCTCGATAATCGACTCGCCGGTGTTATCTTTCAACAAGAGTACCAGCGGCGTACTGACAGTCCACCTCCACATGCGTTTGCCGACCAGCTGGATGGCTTCTTTACACAAGTCGATACGAGCGTTCCCACACATCTGGAAATTCGGTCGGCCCATCTCTTGCAGCCGCCTTACTTTGACTGGCTTGCCACACGCGGACTGGGCCATGTGTTTAGCCATTGGACGTGGTTGCCTATGATTCGTGAGCAGTGGAACCGCTGCGGCCAACGCTTTACCGAAGCCCAAAATACGGTGGTCAGCCGCTTGCTTACCCCCCGTGATATGAAGTATGCTGTCGCTTTTGACCATGCCCATCCGTTTGATGCACCAGCGCCCGCACTACACGACACCCAGCAGGCCCACGACATGGTGCTGGATGCTACCGCACTGGCGTTTCAGGCAGAAGCCCACGATGCCACGCTCCACCTCATTGCTAACAACCGAGCGTGGGGCAATGCGCCCGACCTAGCTCGGACCATCGCACACCGCATTCTAGACGAACGCGAAAAGCGCGCAGCATAGCTTCTATGTGATCAACTATTCATCCAGGTAGTCTTGCAAAATAAGCGCCGCCGCCGCCGCATCCACACGGCCCTTGTCATAGCGTCCGGCCTGCAGAACCCCCGCTTCTCCGAGCGCTTGCTTAGCCAACTCCGAGGTGTAGTATTCGTCGCGACGTACGATACGGACGTGTGGCAACGCTTTTTCTATCGCGTTGATGCGCAGCTGTATCTCTTCGGCAAGTGTGCCCGGCGTACCGTCATGCAGATAAGGCCACCCTACCACCACGCCCTCTACACCATGTTTGGCGTCGAGCGCTTCAAGGGCCTCTATAAGATCATGGGGCGGTACCGTCGTCTCCGGCTGAGCAACCATGCCCAACGGATCGGCCAGGGCAATCCCAACGCGCTGCGTGCCGTAGTCAATGCCCACCCAGCGAGCTGGTGTGCGTAGGCTCATTTGAATGTATCCCGTTGAATGTATCCGTGATGTATCGGTGACCTCTCAATCTCTACCTACTGCTGTGTCATACCTGAATGTTCGGGGACGGAGATCGTGCCAACCTCTGTGCCCACCCCTCCAAAAAACCTGTCATGGTGAGCGCCCTGACCGCAGGGAAGAAGTGCTTTTAGAGTGCACGCGACGGGTCCAGCCCGGAGCACGCCGAACCATCTCCGCGAGGTTCAGCAGGCTCTGATCGATCGAGTGGCCCTGCTCATTTCGAGGGAGATTGTTACTCACTGCGTTTGTCAGTCGCTTCGCTCGTGTCAGGACTCCGCACCTGCTAGACGCAGTTGCTCCGCTCAAGATGACATCATTTAATTGGGGCGTTGTCGTCCACCCAAACGTCGATTTGTGACACAGTACTACGTAGCGTCGCCTTCTGGACTCTCGTCCTCGTCGAGGTGCTTATCGGCGCTGCCTTCGGGGATGTCGTACCCGAGTTCATGCAACGGCACCTGTAGCACCTCGCGGATCCGCTTGCCGGGTCGAAAATGGGTCTTGCGACGACTATGGACAAACACGGTTTCGTTGGTCTTTGGATTGCGTGCTTTGGGCTTGGCCTTGGTTTTCTTGACCTCGAACACGCCAAAATCGCGCAGTTCGATGCGCAACTCAGGGTCAGCCTCGGTCAAAAAATCACCCAGGACCTGTATCACCGTGTTTACCCAGGGTTCGCTCTTGTACACCGGCGTATCCATGTGCTGAGCTACCCGACGAGCAATGTCTTTTTTTGTGATCGTTTCGGTACGGTCTGTCATTGTATTGAAGGGGATGATGATAAAACCAGTGTATTGAGGTGTTACTCCTCGAAACGGTATACTCCATGGATCCCGTCAATGCGCTTGAGCCGCTCCATGAGCCGCTGCAAGTGCTCCAAATCACTCACATGAAGAACAATCGTTCCAGAGAATATACCGTCCTCTGAATCAATAGTTATAGACCGAATATTCGTCTTTAAGTTCTTGGAAATCACAGTCGTTAGGTCATTGACCATTCCTACCCGGTCTTCGCCGACCAATCGCAACGCTGCTCCAAACTGAACATCGTTTTGATGACTCCAGTCAACCTCTAGAATGCGATCGGGGTGATTGGCAAGCAGATCGGGCGCATTCTGGCAATTCGACCGATGTATATTGATCGCACCGGTGCGACTCACAAACCCAAACACTTCATCGCCCGGAATGGGGTTGCAACACGCAGCATAGTTCACTGCAATGTCGGTCTGCAACTCGCCGTTAATGAGCAGTGCTTGTTTGCCCGATGTCTGGGCCGCATCCAAAAAGCGTTCGTACTTTTTGCGCAGGGCTTGTTCATCGGCATCTTTCGTGGTATCATTGGACTCTTTATTGCCCGACTTAATGCGGTCTATAAGCTCATCGGGTTCATACAACCCACTTCCTATTTCATAGAACAGCTGCTGCAGGTCAGGAAACTTCAGCTCATGAGCCACCTCCTGCAAGTCTTGGTCGCTAATTTCGATGTTTGCACGGCGGGCTTCTTTTTCCCAAATCTCGCGCCCCAGTTTGGCGGTTTTACGACGCTTCTCGTTCGTCCAGTGGCGAATGCGGCTTCGTGCTTTGTGCGTCACCACAAAGTTAATCCAGTCGGGATTGGGGCTTTGTTTTTTGGAGGTGATAATTTCGACTTGGTCGCCACTTGTTAACTCATGTGACAGTGGTACCATCTTTCCATTGACTTTTGCCCCGATGCACTGCATCCCCACTTCGGTGTGTACCTTGAAGGCAAAATCGACGGGGGTAGCCCCTTGCGGCAGTGTCATAAGATCGCCACGGGGCGTGAAAACATAAATCTCCTCGTCATAGAGATTAAGCTGAAACTCTTCGACAAACTCGGTAGCTTGTTCCGGCTTCGGACTTTCAAGCAGGTCGCGCACCCAGTCGAGAAACTGATCCATCTCTTCGTCTGAGTGGTCGGCTCCTTCTTTATATTTCCAGTGGGCGGCGACCCCACGCTCTGCAATCTCGTGCATCTCTTGCGTACGCACTTGCACCTCAACGCGCCGTCCTTTGGGCCCTAAGACGGTCGTATGCAAACTCTGGTATCCATTGGACTTCGGCACCGAGATGAAGTCACGGAAGCGCTCTGGAAGAGGCTTGTACAGGTCGGTCACGATCGAATACACCCGCCAGCAGTCCTCGCGCCCTTTTTTGCCGTCCTCATCGATCACAATGCGAATCGCAAAGATGTCGTAGATCTCATCAAGCGGCTTATTTTGCCGTTTCATCTTACGGTGAATCGAGTAGATATTCTTGACACGCCCGTAGATGTCAAAGGTAAAGCCTTCTTTTTCAAGGCGTTGTTTCAACGGTTCGACAAAGTAGGCAATGTACGCCTCACGCTCTTCCTCACGATCAGCCAGTGCGTCCACGATATTGTAGTACGCATCCGGATCCAGCACCTTGAGCGACAGATCTTCCAGTTCGCTCTTCACAGCAAAGAGACCAAATCGGTGCGCCAGTGGGGCAAAAAGTTCGCGAGTTTCGCTGGCTTTTTTGAGCTGCTTCTCCTTGGGAAGCGCCTCAATGGTGCGCATGTTGTGCAAGCGATCGGCAAACTTGACCAGAATCACCCGCAAGTCGGTTGCCATTGAGAGCATCAGCTTACGCACGTTCTCGGCCTGTCCAAGCTCACGGCTTGTAAACACACCGCTGATCTTTGTAAGCCCGTCAATGATGGTGGCGAGTGTATCGCCAAACTCCTCGCGGATCAACCCAATAGAAAGATTCGTGTCCTCAACCACGTCATGGAGTAACGCCGCTGCCACACTCACGTCATCCAGTCCAATGTCGCGTGCAACGATGGTGGCCACCCGTAGTGGATGACTGATGTATCGCTCACCTGAGGCGCGCCAGTGGTTGCGATGGGCCCAATAGCTGAGACGAAACGCACGCCGGATCATGTCTTCGTCTACATGGGGCAAATGCGTACGACAGTGGGCAAGCAGTTCTTCTAATCGCGCCTCATACTGCGGCTCTATAGAAATATTGGCCTCTTTGAGTACGGAGGAGGCTTGAATCATAATCGGATTGGGAGCGGTGGATGCCGGTAGGGGGTTGGTGTTTATTACGATAGCAAGAAGAGTGGGATTCATGCGCTGTCAGTTGCAGCGCTACCAGAAAATTGGAAGCGATCACACGGTCTAATTAGCACACCAAACTAATTAGCAGACCAAAAAAAGCGGAGCAAGCACATCGGCTTACTCCGCTCTTCTTCTTACAATGCTATGTCGTGCTCTTGTATCAGGCGTTGGCTGCAGCCTCTTCGGACTCTTCCTCGCGTTTGCCTTTGCCACTGCCGCGCCGGGTGCGCGAACTGCTTCCGCTGCCGCTAGCCGTTGAAGAGGGGGGGATGTCGTTATAATCGACAAGCTCAACAAGAGCCATTTCCGACCCATCGTTGTTGCGCTGCCCAAGCTTAATGATGCGCACATATCCACCGGGACGCCCTTCTACGCGCTCGCCGATTTCATCAAACAACGTGGAGACTGCTTTCTTATCCTGCAGGTAGCGGAAGACCTGACGGCGGTTATGCTCGGTATCGGTCTTCGCACGCGTGATGAGCGGCTCTATAAACGGACGGATGGCCTTGGCCTTCGCAATGGTTGTGCGAATGTGTTTGTGCTCGATCAGAGCGTTAGAGAGCGCAGCCAAGGTGCGCTTGCGGTGGGGACTGGTGCGTCCCAACTTATGACGTTTGGTACGATGTCTCATGGCGAATCAATAACCTGAAATTAGCAGATGCCGGGCGGAGTCGTATGCAGCAAACGGCCTCTGTCACGGGGTTCATGATGGAGGCAACGAATGGTGCCCTCCAGCTAGCTGGTTTGTTCTTCGAGGTACTCTTCAACGTTCATGCCGAAGTGTAGGCCGCGTTCATCGAGTACTTCAACCAACTCTTGGAGCGACTTCCGGCCAAAGTTGCGGAATTTGAGCATTTCGTTTTCTTCGCGCCGCACCAAGTCGCCGATGTTTTTGATGCTGGCGGCTTTAAGACAGTTGTGCGAACGCACCGACAGGTCGAGCTCGTCAACGGGTTGGGCCAGCAGCTCGCGAATGCGTTTGACCTCTTCATCGACCTCTTGTTCTTCAACCATCGGCTCGGGCTCCTCATCCAACTGAATGAAGAACTGAATATGGTCGCGCAGGATAGCAGCCGCGCGCGTCAGTGCCTCTTCAGGCGTAATGGAGCCGTCGGTATCGACTTCGAGGGTAAGCTCTTCATAATCGATCTTTTCGCCAATACGCATTGGCTTCACCGAGTACTTTACGTTTTTGATCGGCGTAAAGATCGAATCGATTGCGATCACCCCAATGGGGTCATCTTCGCGCTTGTTATCTTCAGACGAGACATATCCTCGTCCATAGCCTACACGCAAGTCTGCTTCTACAACCGCATCTTCAGCCAACGTGGCGATATGATGCTCGGGGTTAAGCACCTCAAACTCGTTGGTGGCGTCGTTCAAGTCGGCCCCGGTCCAGTTACCTGGTCCTTCCAACGAGAGTGAGATATGTGCTTCATGCATTTCCTCAGCCCTCAGGCGAAGTCCCTTCAGGTTCAGAATGATGTCCGACACATCTTCGGTTACCCCGGGAATGGTTGAGAACTCGTGCTGTACGCCGTTGATCTTGATCGCGGTAACGGCTTGCCCGCGCATAGACGACAGCATCACGCGGCGCAAAGCATTACCAATGGTAATGCCAAACCCGCGCTCAAGCGGTTCGATAATGAACTGTCCTGTGGTGTCGGTGGCGTCTTCGACTTGGACGCCATCCGGCATTTGAATCCCGAAATTGTTCATACGCTCGAATCGATGGGTATTTGGCAAGGGCAGTACTTGAGCGTGTGGAGCAGCGCTCGCATTCTACTTCGAGTAGAGCTCCACAATCAACTGAGCATCGATGTTTTCTGGAATCTCATCGACCTCGGGCGTGCGAATCACTTTTCCTTTTACTTTCTCACGATCCACCTCAACCCAGGGGAAAACGCGGCGCTGGCGAGAGACGTTTTCCTGAACAGGCTCAATATTTTTGCTACGCGGACGCACTTCAATGATGTCGTCGGGGGTGACCGAATACGACGGAATGTTCACGATCCGGTCGTTGACCAGCAAGTGGCGGTGCGTCACAAACTGACGAGCTTGGCGACGGGTACGGGCGAAGCCCATCCGAAACACCATGTTATCGAGGCGCATCTCCAGCATCTGGAGGAGGTTATCCCCTGTTACCCCGCGCTTACGCGCTGCTTTGTTAAACAGATTTTTGAATTGCCGCTCAAGCAAGCCATAGGTGTACTTGGCTTTTTGCTTTTCTTTGAGCTGCACCGCATACTCGCTTTCGCGACGGCGACGTCCGCGCCCGTGTTGTCCCGGGGGATACGGCTTACGCTCTAAAGCTTTGCTGGGGCCAAAAATGGGCTCCTTGAAACGACGAGCTACTTTTTGCTTTGGGCCTCGGTATCGAGCCATCTGAACTCTTTTGTTATGCTATTGTGTTGGAGGTAGTCGGGGAGCTGAACCAGCTGCATGCTGTTGCTTTCCTGTGGAAAGGTGCAGATGCATGCCGTAATTCAGCTGATCAGCATCACACGCGGCGACGCTTCGGCGGGCGGCAACCATTATGGGGCAGCGGCGTTACGTCGCGGATCGTTGCCACTTCAAGGCCGACATCAGAAAGCGCACGTACGGCCCCTTCTCTTCCAGAGCCAGGCCCTTTCACATACACATCGACGCGACGTAGCCCAAGGTCGTATGCTTCTTGCGCTGCAGCCTGTCCGGCCCGCTGTGCGGCATAGGGCGTGTTCTTACGGCTGCCTTTGAACCCCATCTTCCCAGCACTGGCCCACGAAATCGTATTCCCGTACTGGTCGGTGAGTGTGATAATGACGTTGTTGAAGGTGGACTTGATGTAGGCACGTCCGTTTGACTCAACGACCACGTTCTTTTTACGAACGGCTCGTTTGCCTTTTCCTTTCTTGCCTTTATTTTGCTTGGCCATATCAGTAAGCAGTATGATGGTTGAATACAGTAGATCGGATGCCCAGGGGCGTGCTTTTCATGCTGGATGAGCAAGTCACGCCGCCTTGCCGCAATCATCAATCGGTGCCGCGTTACTTGCGTGGAGCCGTTTTCTTGCCGGCCACCGTCTTGCGCTTCCCTTTGCGGGTGCGGGCGTTCGTTTGGGTGCGTTGTCCGCGCACCGGCAGCCCTTTACGATGGCGCTGGCCACGGTAGCACCCGATGTCCATCAATCGTTTGATGTTCATCTGCACTTCCGTGCGCAACTGACCTTCAACAACATACTCCTCTTCGATAAGACGGCGCACTTCGCGCGTTTCCGTGTCAGTCCACTCACGGGGGTGCTTGTCCTTATCGACGTCAGCACGGTCTAGAATTTCTTGCGCGCGCGACTGCCCTACACCAAAGATATCGGTGAGGGCAATTTCGCCACGCTTATGGTTGGGGATGTCAACTCCGGCTATTCGAGGCATGGATTGGGGCGTCTTGGTGGTAACAGCGTTTAAATAAGGACATAGCAGGGGCGATCCGCGGTGTCGAAGCACCGACGGCATTCCCTTACAAGCATCAGCTCAAACGGCAGCCATAGAAAACTACTTGTAGCGGTACACAATGCGGCCCTTCGAGAGATCGTACGGCGAAAGCTCAACCTTTACACGGTCTCCGGGAAGGATTTTGATGTAGTTCATTCGCATCTTCCCCGAAAGCAGACCGAGAATCTCGTGTCCGTTTTCGAGTTCTACGCGAAACTGCGCGTTTGGAAGAGCCTCAAGGACTTCTCCGTCTTGTTCAATGGCTTCTTCTTTTGCCATGGGCTATGCTGATTCTGAGAAAGAAGTTGTGTAGGGGGGCGTGTGAACGCGTTCAATGTAATCGAACGTACTGAGCACTTCGTAGCCATCGGCATGAACCGCGACCATATGCTCGTAATGCGCAGATGGTTGTCGATCCGCTGTACGCACCGTCCACCCATCTGTATCAGTGGTTACCTCATCCGTTCCGATGTTAATCATCGGTTCAATACAAATCACAAGACCCGGCTTAATGCGGCGACCTGTTCCGGGACTTCCGTAGTTAGGAACCTGCGGCTCTTCCCACAGGCTACGTCCTACACCGTGCCCACACAAGGCCTTCACGATCCCGTAGTTGGCACACACCGACTCTACGGCATGTCCAATATCGCCAATTCGGTTACCGGGCTGGGCGGCATCAACGCCGGCCATCAGTCCACGATACGTTATGTCGCACAGCGTACGGTGTTCATTGCTGAGGTCGCCAACTGCGAATGTGTAGGCACTGTCGCCAATAAACCCGTCAAGACGCACGCCACAGTCAATGGAAAGCAGATCGCCATTTTCTAATGGCGTGTCATCGGGAATACCGTGCACAACTGCGTCGTTCACAGAGACGCAGAGCGTGGCCGGAAATACATTGGACCCGGCTTTGTGTCCTTTGAATGCGGGTTCTGCATCATGGGAGCGAATAAACGCTTCGGCGATTGCATCCAGTTCGCGGGGAGTCACTCCCGGCTCTACATGGTTAGCAATTTCGCCCAGTGTTTGGCCGACGAGGTCTGCGCTGGCGCGCAGGCGGGCTATTTCGCGCTCACTTTTTAACTGTACCATGTGGCGTCGAATAAATCGGGGGAGGTAAGATGTCCATCGCATGATTATCCGCGCCTACCGCGCATTTTGCCGCTCTTCATGAATCCGTCGTAATGACGCATGAGCAGATGGCTTTCGATCTGCTGCAAGGTGTCGAGGGTAACTTGCACGATAATGAGCAGGCTGGTCCCACCAAAGAACATCGCAAATCCTTGTGATACGCCCGCTTGCATAGCAAAGGCAGGCAGGATCGCTACAAAGCCCAGGAAGAGCGAGCCCGGTAGCGTAACCCGCGTCAGAATGTTATCGATGAACTCACTTGTTTGCTTCCCGGGACGAATGCCGGGGATAAAGCCTCCTTGTCGCTTCATGGTATCCGCCATTTCTTTTGGATTCACCGTAATGGCGGTGTAGAAGTACGTGAAGAAGAACGTCATCCAGAAGAACACAAACGAATACCCGAACCCTGAAATGTCAGAGAACCAGGCGCCCATATTCTGCATGAGGGGACTATCCGGAAAGAACGCTGCCACCGTCGATGGAATGAACATAATCGACTGGGCGAAGATAATCGGCATTACACCGGCCGCGTTTACTCGGATAGGCAGATACTGAGTCGTTCCGCCATACACTTTGCGCCCAACCACCCGCTTGGCATACTGCACCGGAATCCGGCGGATGCCTTGCGAAACCAGCACGATACCGCCCGTGATGAGCGTCCACATACCGATTTCAAGCAGGAAGATAAAGAAGTTGTTCGTGAGGTTGAACTCGTTGATCACCGCATTGGGCAGGAACGCAATAATCCCGATCGTAATCAGCAACGAGATTCCGTTTCCAATACCGTCTTCTGAGATCCGTTCACCCAGCCACATCACGAACACGGTACCAGAGGTCAGCACAATCACTGTTGTGATCATGAACAGCGTGGGACTGATCACAATGGCTGTGCCTGTAGCGCCATATTGTAGATTAATGGCATAGCCGATCGATTGCAGCGACGTAATACCTACAGTAAGGTACCGTGTTATCTGCGTAATCTTGCGTCGGCCCTCTTCGCCTTCGCGCTTCAGCTTCTGGAAGTACGGAACGACCGCCCCCATCAACTGAATGATAATCGCTGCCGTAATGTACGGCATGATTCCTAGGGCGAAGATCCCTGCTTGTAGAAAGGCACCTCCTACGAACATATCGAGAAAGCCAAAGAGGCCTGCGTCGCCCCCTTGTTCGGTTACTTCATTGAGCACCTGTGCGTCCACTCCAGGAAGAGTGACGTAGGCACCAATGCGATAGACGACAAAGAGCCCCAGCGTATACATAATACGCTGGCGCAGCTCTTCGACCTTCCAGATGTTACGAAAGCTTTCGGCAAGACCGGCCATACGAAAAGGCGTTCTCTGGCGGCGAAAAGTCCGAGGACTTCTCTACGCGCCAATGGATGTAGAAAGTTACTCTAGGTGCGTCACGGTTCCGCCCGCGGACTCGATTTTCTCTTGGGCTGACCCACTAAACGCGTGGGCCTGCACGTCAAGAGCAACATCGAGATCTCCTTTGCCCAGCACTTTTACACGCTCGGCACTACGCACCGCTCCTGCGCGCTCAAGCACGTCAGGGGTAATGGGAGCATCGGTTGGCAGCGTACCCTCATGGGCAAGGCGAGCCAAGCGCTCCACATTTACTATACTGTATTCGGTGCGAAACGGGTTGTTGAACCCAAACTTCGGAACGCGGCGATGCAGAGGCATCTGGCCACCTTCAAACCAGAGCGGGCGGTTTTTGCTACCCGATCGGCTTGATTGGCCTTTAGTGCCACGCGTCGAACTGTGTCCGCCACGTCCTGAGCCAACTCCACGGCCCAGACGCTTTTTCTTTTGGGTGGCCCCTTCAGCAGGGGAGAGGTTACTGAGATCCATATCGGTAAAGGCTCAGGTGCTGCTTTAGCAGGGTTGAGTGCCTAAAGAAGCACGCGGTGGAAAGAGTGCGAGTGTGTGTGCAGGCAAGCCCAGTGGGCTTTGCGCCACATACGTGTGACGGTGCGCTAAGCTGTAGCTTCGGCCTCCTCGGAGGGGGCTTCGGCTTCCTCAGCATCGTCAATCTCTTCGACAGTAATCAAGTGGTTCACCTTGCGAATCATGCCCCGAATTTGCGGGGTATCGCGGTGCTCGGCTACGTCATTAGGACGCTTCAAGCCGAGGGCTTTCATGGTGCGACGCTGTTTTTTTGTGCGTCGGTTCAGGCTTCGCACTTGTGTTAGTTTAAGGGTAGGCATAGGGGTAGAGGCAGCCAGGCAAATGATAAGTTATCCGTTGAAGACTTTTTCGAGAGGGATGCCGCGACGGCGAGCCACTTCGAGGGCGTCTTCGAGTGAGGCGAGAGCGTTGATCGTTGCTTTCACCTGGTTGTGCGGATTGCTGGTTCCAATTGACTTGGACAGCACGTTTGTGAGTCCTGCACACTCAAGCACAGCACGCACACCGCCACCAGCAATTACACCCGTACCCGGTGCAGCAGGCTTCAAGAGCACTTTTCCAGCGTCTTGCTGCCCTACCACTTTATGAGGAATCGTGCCATCACGAATCGGGACACGAACCAAGTTCTTTTTGGCATCCTCATTCCCTTTGGAGATAGCATCGGATACCTGGTTGGCTTTGCCTAAGCCAGCACCAACGAGGCCGTTTTCATTTCCAACAACAACAATGGCGTTGAAGGAAAAGCGACGCCCTCCTTTCACGACCTTAGACACCCGGTTGATCGCAACAAGGCGATCTACCCAGTTTTCTTGACGCTTATTGGAATTGGCTCGCTTACGCTTATTCTTTCTCTTGGCCATAGTGTGGCTGCGGGTCTACGTGTGTCGTGTGCAAATGGGGGAAGCTACAGGTTATAAGTGAAGACCGCCTTCGCGGGCTCCTTCAGCCAGTGCCTCTACGCGCCCGTGGTACTTGTATCCACTGCGGTCGAAGACGACACGGTCAATACCGGCATCTTGAGCGCGTTCAGCGAGAACACGCCCAACGGCATGGCTTTCTTCGGTAGGGGTATCCCCATCGACAGCCGATTCACGACTTGATGCCGAAGCTAGCGTGTGTCCGGCCCAGTCGTCAATAAGCTGGGCATAGATATACTGGTTCGAGCGATACACCGAGAGCCGTGGGCGCTGCGACGTTCCAATAATGGTCTGTCGAATGTTGCGGTGAATGCGCTTGCGGCGCTCACGGGTTTCTGTTTTGCCTTTCGCCATGTGTACTGTATCCGTCTTAAACTCTGAGTAGGGCGGCTAAGGGCGTGCGCCATGGTACGGCGCATCGCGAGGCCCTTGCACAATGCATGAAGGGATTCGAAGGGAGGGCGACACACCGATATTGGCGTGCTCGCGCAGGCCGCCTCGTGCTTAACGGGCTGCCGTCTTTCCAGCTTTAAGGGGCACGTGCTCGCCCACGTAGCGCACTCCCTTGCCTTTGTACGGCTCAGGCGGACGCAGATCGCGAATCTTGGCGGCTACTTGCCCAACCAGCTGCTTGTCAATGCCCTCAATAGTGATAACATCGTCTTTACCGCGCCCCGACTCAATTTCTACATCCACCTCTTCAGGTGGCAGAAAAAAGATCGGGTGCGAAAAGCCCAGGGCTAACTCAATAGCATCCCCATCCATGGTGGCGCGATATCCCACGCCCTTGATGGTCAATGCCTTTTTATAGCCCTCGGTAACACCGATAACCATGTTAGCAACCAACGAACGCGACATACCGTGTGCAGCACGGTGACGCTTTTGATCGGTTGGGCGATTTATGATAATTGCCCCATCTTCGACCGTGACTTTCATCTCAGGGTCGATCTGCTCCGTTAGCGTCCCTTTCGGGCCCTCTACAGTTACGAGGTTCGTGTCACTAACGGACACCGATACGTTGTCATCGAACGTAATGGGCTTGCTACCTATGCGAGCCATGAATACACCTATCAATCAAAGGGTGAACAATCGTGGGCGGTCCTAGCCGGTGGTTAAAATACCCGAGCTAACACCTCTCCGCCTACACCGAAACGACGCGCTTCTTTGTTACTCATCACACCACGCGAAGTAGACAAAATGGCAATACCAAGTCCGTTCTTTACGCGGGGAAGATCAGTGGACTTTGCGTACTGGCGTAGTCCGGGTTTCGACACGCGCTCCAGCAACTGAATGGCTGGCTCGCCTGTGCGATCGTACTTCAGGTAGATGCGCAACCGGCCTTGCTTACCATCCTCAATGTTGAGGTAGTTTTTAATATACCCCTTCTCCATCAAAATCTGCGTGATGGCTCGTTTGAGGTTTGAGGCAGGGACCTCCACATAATCATGGTTGGCCTGCTGGGCATTACGAATGCGCGCCAGATAATCGGCTACAGGATCGGAAATTCCACTCATTGTACGGTTATTGCGTCTCTATTGTCGTGAGGGCAGAACGCGCAACGCATGTAACGGAAAGCCTGAATGGCTCGGTGCGCGTTACCAGCGAGGCGCGGCCAAAAAGCACGGCGTTACCAGCTAGATTTACGGACTCCAGGAATGTGTCCCTTCAAGGCCAGCTCGCGAAACACGATGCGGGATACGCCAAACTCGCGGATGTATCCACGAGTACGCCCAGAAATAGGGCAGCGGTTGTTTTGGCGTACCGGGCTCGCATCACGGGGTAGCTTTTGCAGCTCCACCCATTTGCCTTGCTCCTTGAGCTCACGGCGCTTCTCTTTGTACTTCTCGTATGTCTTGCGGCGTTTCTTTTCGCGCGCAATCCAGCTTTTCTTCGCCATAGGGGGTATCAGCTAATCAGCTTCGCGTTAAACAGGGGGTTACACAGCACGTTGGGAGTCAGACTAATTACGCCGCCACCGCTTCGTCTTCTTCGCGGCGGACAAACGGCATGCCCAGCTTCTTAAGCAGAGCGTAGCCTTCTTCATCGGTTTCTGCAGACGTCACAAAAGTGATATCCATACCACCAACACGGTCTACATTGTCGACACTGATCTCTGGAAAGATCGTTTGCTCTTTGATGCCCAGCGTGTAGTTGCCGTGGCCATCAAAGCTGCGATCAGGCACGCCCTGGAAATCGCGCACGCCTGGCAGTGCCAGCGTAACAAGACGATCAAAGAACTCGTACATGCGTGCGTCGCGCAGTGTCACGCGCAATCCAACAGGCATGCCTTCGCGAATCCCAAAGTTCGAGATACTCTTCTTGGCACGCGTCACTTCAGGATGCTGGCCGGTGATGGTCCGTAGTTCATCTACGGCATCATCGAGAACTTTCTGAGTTTCGGCGGCCTCACCGATTCCCTTATTGATGCAGATCTTTTCCAAGCGCGGCGCCCGCATGACATTGTCATAGCCAAACTCCTCAAGGAGTGCAGGCCGCACTTCGTCGTTGTACTTAGTTTTCAGTCGTGGAGGCTGTGCCATAGCGTATCAATCAATCGTTGGGTGCATCCTGCAGTGTATCAAAAACGAGCCTACTGCAGATGTTGAAAATGATTAGGCATGCAGGCGGGTTCCCCCCTCCATACTCGTTTCATGCGGGCCTACAAGCCCGAGGCGATTCTTAATCGTCGAGCTCTTCGCCTGTTGTTTTTGCGTATCGAACCCAGCGTCCTCGGCCAGTTTCTTCATCTTCGATACGTTTACGTCCAATGCGTGTGGGGTCGCCGTTGCTGTCAATCGGATTTACGTTAGATACGTGAATGGGCGCCTCACGCTCTACACGGCCTCCGCTCTGGTTGGCTTGGCTGGGCTTCTCGTGATAGATGCGCATATTTACGCCTTCAACGATCACGCGCTCACGCTCCGGAAACACCCGAAGCACTTTGCCCACGTGGCCTTTCTCGCGGTCGTCTCCCGCAGAGGAGGCCGACGTTATGGTCTTGTTGAGCATGACCATATCGCCCTTTTTAATGTGGAGTTTGCGTTGTTTGTTTTTTTTACGCGGCATAAGGCCTGGTCAATCGTTTCGTCTATAACAAAGGGGTGTTGGTCTGAAGCAGCAGAATGCCTGCTCAATGGACGAGCATCATGCTGCAATTGTCGCTTCTGCGCAACAACTCGGAGCGAGAGCGCAAAGAACCTCGGCGGTCAGAGCACCTCTGGAGCAAGCGATACAATCCGCATGAACTGCTTCTCGCGCAGTTCGCGTGCAACGGGGCCAAAGACACGGGTGCCTACCGGCTCCCCCTGCTGGTCAATCAGCACGGCGGCGTTTTCATCAAACCGGATGTACGACCCGTCGCTGCGCCCCACTTCTTTGCGGGTACGCACTACGACAGCAGGGCTTACCTCGCCCTTGCCTACCGTACCACCGGGAATGGCCGACTTTACCGAGACCATAATCCGGTCGCCAAGGCTGGCATAGCGGCGTCCGCTACTCCCCAGCACTCGAATGCATTGTACTTCTTTTGCACCGCTGTTGTCGGCTACTTTAAGTCGTGATTCTTGCTGAACCATCGCGTGTCACACAGTCAAATATAAAAGGGATCATACAGAGGCCTGCGGGCCGTTATCAGCACAGCACAAAGCCGTGCAAACCGCACGCGTGCAGGCTGCGCAGCCGTGTTCTACTTGGCGCGCTCAATAATGTCGGTGAGGCGCCACCGCTTGCGCTTGCTAAGCGGACGCGTCTCCTGAATGCGCACAATGTCGCCTTCTTTGGCGGTTTCCTCTTCGTCATGCGCCAGCATTTTGGAAGAGCGCTCCAGGTACTTTCCGTACATGGGGTGCTTCATTTGACGCCGCACGTTTACCGTAATGGTTTTATCCATTTTGGTGCTTGTCACAATACCTACCCGTTCTTTGCGCGCATTGCGCTCGGGGGATTGCTCATCGGCAGCAGCCTGCTCTACAGGATCGGAGTCTACTTGGGGGTCAGCCATATCTAAATCGTCAGGTCGTTACAGCGAATCGCCGCGCACGGTTATGCGTCCGCGAGCTCTTTTTTTTCGGTCAGTATCGTTTTGAGGCGCGCAATGAACCGGCGCTTGGTGCGCAGCAACATCGGGTTTTCAATGCGCCCGTGCACCGAGTGCTTAAACCGAAGACGGTCTATTTGCTCTTGTTCTTCCTCAATGCGCGTCTCAATCTCAGGAATGCTGAGGTTACGGACTTCTTTGGCTTTCATGGTTTGGCAAGTTTAGGTAAGCAAGAAATAGCCGAGAGCAATGAACCACGCTCTGCGGGTCCCTGATCACTACGCTTCGTCGGAATCCCGATACGTCGGACGTACGACAAACTTCGTTTTGACCGGCAGCTTGTGCTTACCCAGACGCAGCGCCTCTTTCGCTACCTCGCGCGAGACGCCACCGCCAACCTCAAAGAGCACTTGGCCCGGGTTGACCGGAGCAACGTAGAATTCGGGGGCTCCTTTTCCTTTACCCATCCGCGTTTCTGCAGGGGTTTTGGTAATCGGCTTATCTGGAAAGATGCGAATCCAGACTTTCCCGGCGCGCTTCATATAGCGGTTGATGGCCACACGAGCGGCTTCAATCTGACGGCTGGAAATTTGACCCGTTTCGAGGGTCTTAATCCCGAAATCGCCAAATGTGATACGTGTACCACGCTGGGCATTCCCCTTTTTAAGGCCTTGATTCCGTTGCACCTTGCGGTGCTTCGTTCGTTTTGGTTGTAGCATAACAGGTAGGATGTTCTGCAGAACACGGAGGCGCCTGTGGCACCCTACGCTCTGCGATGTTCAAAAAGGATAACGAACAGCGCCGCAGCGCTACATACAGCGTTAGTTACGGTTGCGGCGACGGCGACGACCGCCTTTCTTCCGGCCCCCTCTTCCGCCTTGCTGCTGATTGCGCTGCTGGGCTTGCACGTTCGGGCTCAAGTCGGGCTGACCGAGGATTTCTCCGCGGTGAATCCACACTTTTACACCAATGGAGCCGTAAATGGTGAGTGCCTCGGCCTTAGCAAAGTCAATGTCAGCGCGGATCGTGTGCAGCGGCACACGCCCTTCGAGGTACTCCTCGATACGTCCCATTTCAGCACCACCAAGGCGCCCGGCCACACGGATACGGATGCCTTCAGCACCCATACGCATCGCGGATGTTATCGCCTGTTTCATGGCGCGGCGGTACGAGATGCGCCCTTCGAGCTGCTGCGCAATGTTTTTGGCAACGAGCATAGCATCCAACTCTGGACGCTTGATCTCGCTGATGTTAATCTGGATGTCTTTTCCAGTTAAGCGCTTCAGCTCTTCACGCAGCTTCTCGACCTCGCTTCCTCCCCGGCCAATAACAACGCCAGGGCGGCTGGTGTGCAGCGTTAAGATAACGCGTTTGGGGGTGCGCTCAATCACCGCTCGGCTTAGACCGGCACGGCGCAAACGCGCATCCAAGTATTCGCGAATCGTGTGATCCTCAACAATGTTTTCCTGTTGGTTTCGCTCTCCGTACCAGTTGGAATCCCAACCGCGAATGACGCCGAGCCGAAACCCAATCGGATGTGTTTTTTGACCCAAGGCTAGTACCTCGTTTTACCTATGCAAATGCAGTGATGGGCGCAGGGGAGTGCCAGCTTACGCCACCGGCTCAGTCTCGCGCACCTCAACCACAACGGTAAGGTGCGTGGTGCGCTTGCGGATCGGCTTGGCCCGCCCACGGGCTGCGGCCTTAAACCGCTTAAACGTAGGGCCTTCATTGGCCCGAATATCTTTGATGATGAGCTCGCTCTCGTTGAAGCGCTCCTCGTGTTTATCCATAAGGTTGAACACGGCCGAACGGATGGTTTTCTCAACCACCTCGGTCGGCTTTTGAGGCAAGAAGCTCAGGATGTTAATCGCCTCAGGGACGGAGCGGCCGCGCACCACGTTAATGACGCGCCGGACTTTCATTGGCGAGCTCCGAATGTATTTCTCTACAGCTCGTGCTTCCATAATGCTTGTTGGAGGTTTGCAGGAGCAGCGTGTACACATCGCACGCGCAGCTCCCTGTGTCTATGCCAAAACGAAATTACGCCGCGCGGCGGGTGCGCTTGTCTACTTTCGACTTCGCGTGTCCATTGAAGGTACGTGTCGGCGCGAATTCGCCGAGCTTGTGGCCCACCATATTTTCCGATACATACACCGGAATAAACTGGCGTCCGTTGTGCACAGCAAACGTGTGCCCGATAAAGTCTGGAGTAATCAGGGAGTCACGACTCCACGTTTTGATTACCTTCTTTTTCTGGGACTCATTGAGCGCGTCTACTTTGCGTTGCAGCTTGTAGTAGACGTATGGGCCCTTGCGTAATGAGCGAGGCATAATGCAGGGATGTTGTAGTCAGAGTCAGTGACGGAGGGCGTTCACCGGGCGCTTTATCGGCGCTTCTTGCGCTCGGTGCGACGCCGAATGATGTATTTGTTCGAGTCTTTGTTGCGCTTGCGGGTCTTGTACCCTTTAGCCGGTACGCCTTTGCGCGACCGCGGGTGTCCGCCCGAAGCACGGCCTTCACCGCCCCCCATGGGGTGGTCAATTGGGTTCATGGCTACCCCACGTGTTCGCGGGCGCCGACCAAGCCAGCGTTTCCGCCCAGCTTTGCCGAGCATAATGTTCATGTGGTCTACGTTGCTGGTTGTTCCCACCGTAGCGCGGCATTCAGCAGGCACTACACGGGTTTCTCCAGACGGAAGTTCAAGCGTTGCAAACTTCCCTTCACGAGCCGTGAGGCGCGCCTCGGTACCTGCTGCGCGCGCCATCTGTGCGCCTTTTCCGGGCTTCATTTCAATGGCATGCACCACTGTACCGATTGGCATCTTCGAAAGCGGCAAGCAGTTTCCTACATCCGGAGATGCAGCAGGACCACTCATTACCGTTGTCCCGACTTTGATCCCATCGGGAGCGATGATATACCGCTTTTCGCCATCGGCGTACACCAAGAGAGCAATACGAGCCGACCGGTTCGGGTCGTACTCAACCGTAGCAACCCGTGCAGGAATGTTATCCTTACGACGCTTAAAGTCAATGCGACGGTACCGGCGCTTGTGGCCGCCCCCACGGTAACGCATGGTCATGCGCCCGTTGTTGTTGCGGCCCCCAGAATTTTTCAGGGGTTCAAGCAGGCTCTTTTCTGGCTCCGTTTCGGTGATATCATCGAAAGCCGAGACAGAGCGCTGGCGCTGGCTGTTTGTATTTGGTTTTAGCTTTTTAATCGACATAGGCCAGAATGCTTGTGCAGGGGAAAACCGCTGCGTGCGTCAAATCAATGCGTATCGAACAGGAGGCTCACCACAGGTGGACAGGTGGGCCGTGTAACGTAAAGGGGTTGGGGTGCAGCAAAGGTCCGCTACACGTCTTCAAAGAAGTCAATCTGCTCGCCTTCCGGATCGATTTCGACGATGGCTTTTTTGAAGCCGGATGTCCGGCCCTCTACCATCGATCCTTGCCGGAATTGGCGACGGCGCTTGCCAGGCACAATTTGTGTGCGAATGCTGGTAACGCGTACGCCAGGATAGCGATATTGAATAGCCGCCTTAATCTGAGGCTTGGTAGCCCGAAGCCGCACGACGAAGGAGTACTTTCCTTCGTACATTTGCTCGGTGGACTTCTCAGTAAGGTGAGGCTCTATCAGAATGTGATTGCTCATAACACAGCGGGAATCTCAAACAATGGAAGCAGTCGGACAAGGGCTGCGGGTTAGGCCACCGCAGTTTCCTCAACCGAAAGCAAGTCGGTCAGGTAGTCGAAGGCACCGCGCTGGAGCAAAAGCGCCTCGGCATCGAGCAGGTCGAGCGTCGAAAGGCTCTTCACCTCACGCACGCTCACCTTGTCGAGGTTGCGGGCCGAAAGGTAGATTTCCTTCTCTACCTCAGTAGTTACAATCAGTACTTTGGTGTCGTTGAGGTTGTGCAGCGTCAGCAAGTCACGCAGCTCACGTGTACTGGGGCGCTCCATCCCAAAGTCTTCAATCACACGCAGCGCATCGTTTTGCGCTTTGTACGAGAGCGCTGAACGGCGAGCCAAGCGCGAAGTCTTTTTGTTGACCTTTTGCTCATACGAACGCGGGCGGGGACCGTGAGCACGGCCTCCGGAACGACGAATAGGCGACTTCGCATCACCGGCACGGGCATTTCCTGTCCCTTTTTGCCGATACAGCTTACGCCGACTTCCTCGCACGTCGCTGCGCTCTTTCGTTTTGTGGGTGCCTTGGCGCTTGTTGGCTTGAATCCGCTTCACATCGAGCCAGATAACATGATCGTTCGGCTCAATGTCGAAGATGGTCGGATCAAGCGTTACTGTTTCGCCTGATGCAACACCGTCTTCCTGTAGTATTTCGAGATCCATGGCTTAGTACTTGTGCAGAGGATGCAATCACTCGGTGCGGTACGACCCGTACGTTCCGCTGTTTTTGGCAAGCTCGTTATTTTTTGTGAAGCTCTACGTAGCTGTTTTTCGCGCCGGGTACAGCGCCTTTTACGAGTACAGCATTGTGGTCAGGCAGAATGCGCACGACCTCCAGATTCTGGATTTTAGTGCGGTCGTTGCCCGTGCGTCCTCCCATACGCATGCCTTTGAACACGCGTGATGGATCAGCAGACGCACCAATGGACCCTGGATGGCGCTCTTGGTCTGACTGCCCGTGTGTACGCATTCCAACACCGGCAAATCCATGACGTTTTACGACGCCCTGAAAGCCTTTCCCTTTCGAGACACCTACGACATCAATCACTTCGCCCGCCTCGAACACATCTTGCGGATGCAGCACATCGCCTCGTTCGACTGACGATTCGCCAGGCACAAACTCTGCAAGTTTACGCTTGGGCTCGGTGCCAGCGTTTGCAAAGTGGCCCTGCAAGGCGTTCGTGGTGTTTTTCTCGGGCTTGGTGTCAAACCCAAGCTGAACCGCGTCGTAGCCGTCGGGGCCATCTGCCGTTTTAACTTGCGTTACTACGTTGGGCCCGGCCTCAATGACGGTGCAGGCAATGTTATTGCCGTCGTCGTCAAAGACGCTGGTCATTCCGATTTTCTTACCAATTAGTCCGCTACTCATGACGGTCAATCGAGTCGGTTATGCCGTTCAAAAAGATCAAAAGGGGCCAGACACCTCACGGGAAAGTGCGTTCAAGACGAAGCACCACACGATCCATATCGGCCCAGTTAAATTCGGGTATTAGCGCATCAAGGACGGGAGCCGCATTAAAGGGTCCAGGCTCGGCTGTCAGGGTAATCCGTCCAGCAGTTTGCACCTCGAAGCGCCAAATAACGTCGCGTTCGAACCCGGTTATCCACACCATTGTGTTGGACTGTGGCACCTCGATTCGCCCTTCAATGAAGAGCGGGGGCTGATTTTGTTCAGCAGTCGGTGTACCACGCAGTTCGTACCGGGGAGGGTCAACAGCGCCTTCGATGGCAAGCGTTGGTAGTTCCTCATACCGCGATTGTAGCACGGTGGTCACATCGCTTTCAGACACTCTGAGTTCTGCAAGTGTCCAGGCGCCATCGAGCGTTTGGAACTCGCCTGCTTGTGGATCTCCAGAGCAACCTGTAGTCGCTCCAAGGATAATCAGACTGGCGAGAAGTGCCACAACGCAGTGTAGCACGCTCCATCGCAGGGTGTTACACCTTAATTTCCACATCGACTCCGCTGGGGAGTTCAAGCTTCATGAGCGCATCGACGGTTTCGCTGTTCGACGAAAGGATATCGATGAGCCGCTTGTGGTGGCGCCGCTCAAACTGTTCGCGGCTTTTCTTGTCTACGTGAGGACCGCGCAGAACCGTGTATACCTTTTTCTTGGTAGGCAACGGAATCGGGCCGCTCACCACAGCGCCGGTCGACTTTACTGTCCGAATAATCTTTTCGGCACTCTTGTCGATCAGCATGTGGTCGTACGACTTCAGCTTAATGCGTATTTTTTGCTGGGTGGCCATTACAAAAGTTAAGTTTCAGCAGATGCAGTTAGAGGGCGAACGTGGACCCAAGGAGGCCCTGGGTCCATGCGTGCCGCTACGCAGTTGTTAGTCTAGAATCTCAGTGACGACGCCCGCGCCCACGGTGTGTCCGCCTTCGCGGATCGCAAACCGAAGCCCCTCTTCCAAGGCCACCGGCTGTATCAGCTTCACCGTAAACGTTGCGTTGTCGCCCGGCATCACCATCTCAACGCCTTCCTCCAGCGCAATGTCTCCCGTCACGTCCGTCGTGCGGAAGTAAAACTGAGGACGATACCCCGGGAAAAACGGCGTGTGGCGCCCGCCCTCGTCTTTCGACAGCACGTACACCTCACACTCAAACTCTTTGTGCGGCGTCACCGAGCCCGGCTCCGCAACTACCATCCCGCGCGATACTTCTTCCTTCTTGATCCCGCGCAACAGCAGCCCCGCGTTGTCTCCGGCCTCGCCTTCATCGAGCACCTTGTTGAACATCTCAATCCCGGTCACCGTCGAGGTCAGCTTCTCTTCCTCAATCCCGACAATGTCCACGTCCGATCCGGTCTCAATACGGCCTCGCTCAATGCGACCTGTCACCACCGTTCCGCGACCGGTAATCGAGAAGATGTCCTCCACCGGCATCAAAAACGGCTTGTCAATGTCGCGCTCCGGCGTCGGAATGTACTCGTCTACATGCGACATCAACTCCATGATCTGAGCTTCCGCGTCCGCGTCGCTCTCCAGCGCCTTCAGCGCCGAGCCGCGCACGACCGGAATCTCATCACCGGGGAACTCATACTCAGACAGCAGCTCGCGCACTTCCATGTCCACCAGCTCCAAGAGCTCCTCATCCTCAACCAGGTCCACCTTGTTCATGAACACGACCAAGTACGGCACGCCTACCTGACGGGCCAGCAAAATGTGCTCGCGCGTCTGCGGCATCGGGCCGTCAGTGGCAGCCACCACCAAAATAGCACCGTCCATCTGCGCAGCCCCCGTCACCATGTTCTTGACATAGTCGGCGTGGCCAGGGCAGTCTACGTGCGCATAGTGGCGCGCTTCCGTTTCGTACTCCACGTGGCTCGTCGCTATCGTAATCCCACGCTCGCGCTCTTCCGGCGCGTTGTCAATCGAGTCAAACGTACGCTCGGCCGCTCCGCCTACCTGCTCGGCAAGCACCTTCGTAATCGCCGCCGTTAGCGTCGTCTTCCCGTGGTCTACGTGCCCAATCGTTCCAATGTTGATGTGCGGCTTCTTCCGCTCAAATGCCTCCTTCGCCATAGCAAATAGGGGAGTTTATCGTTGGTAAGATGGTGTATATGGGGGTTATGCCGCAGCGTCTACGGCGTCTTGGTCGGTGATCTCTTTCGCAATTGCGTTGGGGACCGCCTCGTACGTTTCAAATTGCATGGTGTAAATTGCACGTCCCTGCGTAATCGAACGCAGATCGGTGGAGTAGCCAAACATCTCGGAAAGCGGTACAAGGGCGTTGATGACTTGTGCATCATTGCGCTGCCCCATCTTTCCAATTTGGCCACGCCGACTATTCAGATCGCCAATCACATCGCCCATGTACTCATCGGGAGTAATAACCTCCACCTTCATGATGGGCTCCATAAGCACAGGATTGGCGCGACGGGCGGCTTCTCG
Source organism: Natronotalea proteinilytica (assembly GCF_055379935.1). Lineage (NCBI taxonomy): Bacteria > Pseudomonadati > Rhodothermota > Rhodothermia > Rhodothermales > Salisaetaceae > Natronotalea > Natronotalea proteinilytica. The sequence continues at coordinate 2,419,497 of NZ_AP043947.1, forward strand.
GAAGCCCATACGCCCAGCAATCTCAAACGAGTTCTGGTCGGAGTCCACATCGTGGTACTCTCCATCATAGAGGCGTACTTTCACGCCCTCGATGGGATACCCGGCGATGGGTCCTTGATCCATCGAACTCTTGATTCCTTTCTCAACGGATGGGATGAACTCGCGCGGAATGGCTCCGCCCACGATCTCATCTACAAACTCAAATCCGGTACCGTCTTCGTTGGGGCCAACCTCCATGTAGACTTCAGCAAACTGGCCACGTCCACCGGTCTGCTTCTTGAGCACATAATGCTCGTCTACGGTATTGGTAATGGCTTCGCGGTAGGCCACCTGAGGGCGCCCCACATTTGCTTCAACCTTAAACTCGCGCTTGAGTCGGTCCACAATAATTTCGAGGTGGAGCTCGCCCATCCCGGCAATCAGTGTCTGACCGGTTTCTTCATCGGTCGACACGTTGAAAGTGGGGTCTTCTTCAGCCAGCTTCACAAGACCGCTGGTCAGCTTGTCGCGGTCGGCCTTGGTCTTTGGCTCAATGGCAATACGGATGACAGGCTCGGGAAAGTCCATCGACTCCAGCACGACAGGATCGTCGGGGTCGCAAATGGTGTCTCCTGTCTTGAGGTTTTTGGGGCCGACTGCAGCGGCAATGTCACCTGCCCGCACCATGTCGATGTCCTCCCGGTCGTTGGAGTGCATAAACATGAGACGGCCAATACGCTCGGTCTCATCGGCGGTGGCGTTGTACACTTTGGTGCCGGTTTCGAGCGTACCACTGTATACACGGATGAACGTGATTTTACCGACGTACGGGTCGGTGGCAATCTTGAATGCGACTGCACTAAACGGATCGTCTTCTTTCGGCGCGCGGATCAACTTCTGCTCTTTGTCACGCGGGTGAAACCCTTCAACGGGCGGCACATCGTCTGGGCTGGGCAGATACTTGGGCACCGCATCCAAAAGGCGCTGTACGCCTTTGTTTTTAAGAGCGGTTCCGCACAAGACCGGAGTAATGTCGCGCTCCAGCGTCGCTTTACGAATAACCGAGCGGATTTCCTCGGCCTCAATGGGCTCGCCATCGAGATACTTCATCAACAGCGCGTCGTCGTATTCAGCGACGGCTTCGAGCATGCGGATGCGCCACTTCTCGGCATCGGCCTTCAGGTCATCCGGGATATCAATAATATCCCAGTCCATGCCTTGCGAGCTCTCGTCATAGATCACCGCCTTATTTTCGATCAGGTCAATGACACCTTTAAATGTTTCGCCTGCCCCAATGGGATACTGAAGGGGAATGGGGTTCGCACTCAAGCGATCCTCCATCATACCGACCACGTTTTCGAAGTCGGCCCCGGTACGGTCCATCTTGTTGACGAACGCAATACGCGGCACGCCATACTTGTCCATTTGGCGCCACACCGTTTCCGACTGCGGCTCAACGCCGCCAACGGCGCAGAAGAGAGCAATGGCCCCATCAAGCACGCGAAGCGAGCGCTCCACCTCAACGGTAAAGTCGACGTGACCAGGCGTATCAATAATGTTGATACGGTGGTCGTCCCAATAGCAAGTCGTTGCAGCACTCGTAATCGTGATGCCCCGCTCTTTCTCCTGGTCCATCCAGTCCATCTGGGAAGCCCCTTCGTGGGTTTCCCCCATCCGGTGAATCCGACCAGTATAGAACAGAATACGCTCAGTCAGCGTGGTTTTGCCGGCATCAATGTGCGCAGCAATCCCGATGTTACGAGTTTTGTTGAGCGGAAAGCTCTGGTTTTTCGTGGTAGCCATAACAGGTTCCTTGTTGCATACTCAAAAAGCCGGCATATGCACAAGCGAGTGCAGATGCCTGGGCCCGCCAAACTCCATACGGAGTGCAGGCTCCGGGGCACGCCCAAAGGGCGCTTAGAAGCGGAAGTGAGCGAACGCCTTGTTCGACTCGGCCATCCGGTGGGTATCGTCTTTTTTCTTTACGGCGCCCCCTTCGCCCCGAGCTGCGTTGATCAGCTCGCTGGCCAGGCGGTTTACCATGCTCTTTTCCTTTCGAGCACGGGCGTACTGGATAATCCATCGGAAGGCGAGGGTTACACGCCGGTCGGGACGAACCTCAATCGGCACTTGGTAGGTGGCCCCACCTACGCGGCGACTTCGCACCTCCACCAAGGGAGCCACGTTGTTTACCGCCTTCTTGAACACCTCAATACCTTCTTCGCCGGTACGCTCTTCAATGACGTCAAACGTATCGTAAACGATGCGCTGCGCTAGGCTTTTTTTACCATCACGCATGATCGAGTTCACAAAGCGCGACACCAGATCGTCACGATAAATCGGATCTGGAAGCGTTGTACGTTTCTTTGCGGCCTTATCGCGAGCCATATCACCTTTGCATTGTTGAACAAATAAGCACATTCTTGCCTCTTGTGGAGCCAAGAACGCTTTCGCTACCGTTAACTACGCGGCTTCTTCGTACCGTATTTCGACCGGCCTTGACGGCGGTCTTCCACGCCTGCGGCATCAAGGGCTCCACGCACAATGTGGTACTTAACACCCGGAAGGTCTTTTACACGACCTCCACGCACCAGCACAATGGAGTGCTCTTGCAAGTTGTGGCCCTCTCCCGGAATATAGGCAGTTACCTCGTTGCCATTGGTTAAGCGCACACGCGCTACCTTACGAAGCGCCGAGTTCGGCTTCTTCGGCGTCGTGGTGTACACACGGGTGCACACGCCACGGCGCTGCGGGGAGTTTTCAAGGGCAGGAGCCGTCTTTTTCTTCGGCTTTGAGGAACGCCCTTTTCGAATCAGTTGCTGTATTGTAGGCACGGTACCATCGCGATTAGTCGATCACATCAGCGCACGCCGCCGAAAGGGCGGACGACCTGCGTTCACAGGCTTAGGATATAATGCAGAAGACCGTGGGTGTTCAATATGAACGGTAAAGAGCCGTTGAAAACAACTCAAACTGGCCTCACCGTCTCTCTATCTACAACCAGTACCCACCTATCGATATATACCGATATACCGGACAACAATTTCAGTGCGTCCACAAAAAAAGGCGAGACAGGCTCGCCCTTGGCGGGTTTAGCGCAATCAATCGCATATCAGCGATTGGCGCGTGTCATCTGCACATCATGTCGTAACCTACCACAAAGAGCGGGGTTTCGTGTGTTTGTGGAGTCCATATGCATTCTCCTAAAGACGGAGACGCATCTCTTGTTAAGAGCCCCTTTTCGACTTACTCTTCGGCAGATGTCGACTGCCCATCGCCCCCTCTATTGCCTTCGGTAGACGACTGCGACGCCGCTGGAGCGTGGGGCGCCATCTCTGGATCGGTTGATGGCCCCACCACATAGTCGCCATGTGGACGCTCTCCCAGAAGGTCGAGCAGGTCGCTGGGGCCGAGCACCTCTCGTTCGAGCAGCGCTTCGGCCATGGTATGCAGCAGGGCTTTTTTCTCCAGTAAGACCCGGCGCGCCTGGTCGTATGCTTCTTGGATAAGCCCGCGCACCTCGTCGTCAATAAGCTCGGCGGTAGCCTCAGCATACGGACGCTGCAACATGGGCGTATCGCCATCACGACCAGACAGGTTGAAACTCACCTGCCCAACACGCGAACTCATGCCGTAGTCTACAACCATAGCGTATGCCATATTGGTGATGCGCTCCAAGTCGTTTTGGGCGCCGGTTGTAACCTCATCAAATATGATCTCTTCGGCGACGCGGCCTCCTATTGCCATCGTCATTCGATCAATAAGAGCCTGGCGTGAGTACAGGTAGCGCTCTTCGGGTAGATGCTGCGCATATCCCAGTGCCGACAGTCCGCGGGGTACGATAGACACTTTTACGACCGGATCGGTATGCTTCAAGAACCAGCCTACAATGGCATGTCCGGCTTCATGAAAGGCAATGACTTTTCGTTCATCGGGCGCAATGATCTTGTTTTTCTTTTCGAGCCCAGCCACGACCCGGTCGATTGCCTGCTCAAAGTCGTCCATTTCAACGTGCTCTTTGTCCTTCCGTGCAGCCAGCAGCGCCGCCTCGTTGCATACATTTGCAATTTCCGCTCCGGCAAACCCCGGCGTTTGGCTCGCTAGCACCGTCACATCCACATCGGTTCCAAGCAAAAGTTTTTGGACGTGAACCTCGAAGATCTCCTCGCGTGCTCGCCGATCGGGCTTATCGACAACAATTTGCCGGTCGAAACGGCCTGGACGCAGAAGCGCGGAGTCGAGCACATCAGGGCGGTTCGTGGCCGCCATGATGATGACCCCTTGATCGGAGTCGAAGCCATCCATCTCCACCAGGAGTTGGTTAAGCGTGTTTTCGCGCTCATCGTTGCCACTTGGCGAGCGGTTGCCGCCCCGGGTGCGCCCCACTGCATCCATCTCATCGATGAAGATAATGCATGGTGCTTTTTCCTTTGCGCTTTTGAACAGGTCGCGCACTCGCGAGGCGCCCACCCCTACAAACATCTCGACAAAGTCAGATCCGGAGATGGAGAAGAAGGGAACGCCGGCCTCCCCAGCCACCGCTTTGGCCATCAACGTTTTGCCTGTGCCTGGTGGCCCTACAAGCAGCACGCCTTTGGGGAGCGTACCGCCCAATCGAGTAAAGCGCTCTGGATCTCGTAGAAAGTGTACAATTTCGGCTACCTCCTCTTTCGCTTCATCTAGCCCGGCTACATCATCGAAGGTGACGGAGTGCTGTTCTGATGCATCGAACAGCTTGGCTTTGCTTTTCCCGATGCTCAGCATTTGTGAGCCGGGATTCATGCGGCGGAACAGGAAGATCCAAAACGCGATGAGCACTAAAAACAGCAGGATCCAGAAGAAGGCGCTGCCAAACCAGCTTTCTTCGGTGCGTGCTGTGAACTCTATCTCGTCGGCTCCTGCTTCTCGGGCCTCTCGGTTATGGGCACGCAGAAAGTCGGTGAGGTCGTGATCGGCAGGCTTGGTGCTGATAAAACGGCGGGCTTCTGCCTCCGCACTGCTAATGTCGCCAAGATCGTCTTCCTCACTTATGCTAAGCCGCACGGCCCGGTCTTCTACGGCCTGCCTGGTATAGACGCCTTCAATTTGGCGATCGTTAACGACGTCTATCCGCTCGATGTAGCCTTCTTCAACGTAGTCAAGAAGCGTGCTGTAGCTAATTTCGACCGGGTCTTGGCCGGTCCAATAGAGCAGCAGATGAATACCCAATGCCAGGAAGACCGCTCCATATACCCAGTACAGGATTGAGGATTGCGACTTTCCGGAGGTGTTGTTAGCCCCGTTGTTTGAGGGCGAGTCATCGGGAGAGCGCTTGGCCATGAGCAGAGAAGCATCAACGCAAAAGACCCTGCCAGGAGCAGGCGTGTTGGCAACGTGCCCGTACCCAACCTATGCAAGTGGGTTCCGGTCTATTTGGCTTTATGAGATGTGTATTTTCAACTGAAGTGGGTGCGTAAACGTATTTTGGAGCATGTCATTGCGAAGAGCGAGCATCAGACCCTCTCATCGGCCGCCTGGCTCTGGTAGGGGCGTTGGTAACGCGTCTTGTTCGCCCTCCTCGTGCCCTTCCTCATCAGGAGGCTCTTCTGCGGCTGCAGGATCTTCATCATCGCGCAGGGTATCGAGCACGCGCTGTGCCCGGCGTGCATGGGGCGCTTCGGGAAACGCGGTACTGATGTGTTGCATGAGGGTGTACAGGGCCGGATGCTGTTCTTCTGGATCGGCCTCTTCATCCTCTAAGTCGTTTTCCGAGTCTTCTGCTGTATCAGACGCATTAGCTTCTTCCTGTTCGTCCTCGGCATCTTCCTCCGGCTCTGCAAACTCCGGCTGGCCAACTTGTTGCGGAGCCCCTGTTCGCTGGGGCGTTTCTTGCGTCTCTTCCGGTTCATCTGCAGGCTCGATTTCAAGCTCTGCAAGCAGCCCATCAAGATACGCATGAGCCTGCGTACTGTCTTGTTGATAGAACGACAGATAGAACTGCCCCATCGCCCAGAACGTGCGAGGTGCTATAGCCTCATCGCTGCCATGGGAACGAGCAATGCGCGCCAGCTGGTCGAGCGCTTCCTCCCATTCTGCCTGTTGGCCCAACTCCCGAGCTACCGCAAACTGTTGATGCACGTCTTCTTCCGACACACCTGCCTGTTCAACCGATTGCCCCAATCGATTGCGTGCTTGCAACGCAAACACCGATGTGCTGTCCTCTTCAATCAGGGCGTGATATATGTCGGCTGCCGCCTCGACATCGCCATGGGCATCGAGTGCCTCGGCCATTGCGTAGCGCGTGCGGTCGCGCACGGGATGTTCGGGCGCTTCTTCTAGAATGCGTTCATACCACACGATGGCCGAGTCGGGGCGGCTTAGATTCAGAAAGAGGGCGTTACCAAGCTCGTACCACGCCCAGGTGCGCTCGTCGCGCATGGCCTCCTGCTCGACCGCTGTGCGCGGAATTGCTTCTAGATCAAGACCTACGTCCTCGGCCTCTTGCGCTACGGTCTCCTGCACCTCGTCTGCAGCGCCTCCGCCCTCCCCGTTGGCCCTCTCTTCCATTTGCTCGTCAAGGTCGTCGGCTATCACCTCAGGCTCCTCTTCATCGTCATCACCTGCATCGAACGCCCGCGACGCGATGCGCCAGTTTCGCACGCGGGGGCGGTCGCCCCATTGCCGCCGGAACGAGCGCTGCCCTTCCTGCACACGCTGCGGATTGCGATGAAACAGAAAGCCGCCGTCCCCCTCAGCCGCATCAACGGCTAACTCGGATTGCTGGCCTCGGTCTCTCGAGTCCGCACGTCCCTGAAACTGCTGGCGATCTGTTTGTTGCTGTTGTTGGTCGGCTTCCTCTTCGGCTTCTGCGAGCGTTTGGGCGATCTCTTCGATACGGCGCTCTAGCTCCTCTGGAGACAACGCACCGAGCGTAAGCAACGAATCGTAGTGTGCAATCGCCGCACTGGGCTCTGCTACAGCCCCATACTGCTGAGCGAGTTGGTTTAGATCGGGCAGTGCGGTGTGCGGACGTGCTCGCTCTCGTTCATCAAGATCAACCGATACAGAGGTGGCTGCCGAATCGAAATGGGCGGCGGCGGCTTCGTAGTCGTTCCAGGTATCTCGATACAGGGTGCCCAGTTGATAATGCGCACGTCCCTGCAGATTCCCAGAGATCGGCTCTGCGCCATGCATAAGCGAATTGTATGCAGATCGGGCTTGTGCAGGACGCCCTTGCTGGGCATGCACCTGGGCCTCTAGCAGGCGTAGCCGATCGCGGTGTTCAAGGTGACGGTCATCACGAGCAAGCAGATTGGCGCGGCGCACAAGATCGGAATCCTCGGAGCCATAAGCCAGGGTGCGAATCTCTCCAATGCGACCTGCCAACTGTACGCTATACTCGCGCGCATCGGCGGCACGAGCATACGCGGTTGCGGCCTCGTTATAATCGCCTTGCGTTTCATAGACTTGGGCTCGCAACAACTCGGCCCGGTACCGTTCGGTACGAGGCACCTCGCCCTGCAGCCCTGTGTAAAGCGCCGCTAGCGCCTGATCCCAGGCCCCCGTGTGCAGATCGAGCTCGGCACGAACGAGCCACATTTTGCTGCGCCATGGCTCTTCCAGGGCGTCGTCCTCAAGGTGGGTACGTACATACTCGGATGCAGCTTCCGTATCCCCCTGGCTGACAAGCGTTCGAGCCTTCCAGAAATGAGCTTCTCCGGCTCGGTCGTCGCTCAGGGCAAGCACCTCCTCAAACTTCTCTGCGGCGCCGGAATGGTTGCCCAGATAAAAGTAGGACTGCCCAATCATCATGAGGGCGTTATCAACCCACTTTGACTGCGGATGCTCGCGCAAGATGTCGGCAGACCGGCTGATAGCCGACTCAAATGCTTCTTCGTTGACACGCTCATCGGGCGTTGAAAAAACAGCTACGAAGCGGTCTTCATCGAGCGCGTACGCCCGTTCCTCGACCGACTCCAACCCATCCTCGAAGTCTTGCTCGGCATTGTAGAACGTGTTGTAGTAGGCACGAAAATTATCCACCCGGCTTCCAATGAGCGAATCGGGGCTACAACCCGACAGGCTGCCCACGAAGACGAGCAGCACACACCCGATACACCAGCGAGGAAGGGCCATGACGGTACGAAGTCAAGCAGCAAACCGATGTACCGGGGCGTAAGCCAAACGCTCGTGCTAACGAATACGACTTACATGAACCATGTTGGTGCGTCCCTTGGCGGGCAGCGGCATGCCGGCGGTGATGACAATGAGATCGCCGGGCTGCACCAGCTTCTGTTCACGTAGCATGCTGTGTACGCGTGCAATACCCCGGTCGGTATCTTGCTGAAAGGGGATGTGAAAACTCTTTGTTCCCCACAGAACGCCTAACTGCCCCACTACATGCTCTTGATCGGTAAATGCATAAATGGGCATGCTAGGGCGATGGCGGGCAATCGACCGAGCCGTAGCGCCCGAGTTGGTTAAGCACGCAATGGCTTTTGCGCCCACCTGTTCAGCAAGGCGACACGCTGTGAAGCTGACTGATTCAGTGACCGACTCGGTATGTTCAAGCTGAGCGGGCGCCTGCATGAGCGACTGACGCTGTTCGTTCCAGTGCGACTCGGCCTCGCGAATGATACTGTCCATTGCCTTAACGACACGCACCGGATGGGCTCCCACGGCGGTTTCTCCGGAGAGCATGACGGCATCGCTTCCATCGAGCACCGCATTGGCTACGTCGCTCGCCTCTGCACGCGTCGGTCGTGGATTCTCAATCATGCTTTCTAGCATCTGCGTTGCTGTAATGACAGGAGATGCCGTGCCAAGCGCCCTCTGGATCAACCGTTTCTGTGTACCAGGCACCTTTTGCATCGGCATTTCGATACCCAGGTCACCCCGCGCCACCATGATGCCGTCGGTCTCCTTCAAGATACTATCGATCTCACGGACGGCTTCGGGTTTTTCGATCTTGGAAATAACAGCTGTATCCTTTCCTGCTTTGTTGATGCGACTGGTAAGTGCCTCGACGTCGCTTCGGGTGCGCACAAACGAAAGGGCGATAAGATCAACGCCCACCTCAAGTCCAAACTCAAGGTCTTTGATGTCTTTTTTCGTAAGCGAAGGGGTAGAGGTACGAATGTTTGGCAGGTTCACGCCCTTGCGCGACCGCAATGGCCCGCCCTCAATTACACGCGTTACGACATCGCCATTGTCTTCAATGGCGGTAATTTCTAACTCAAGCAGGCCATCGTCGAGAAGAATGCGTCCGCCAATGTCTGCGTCTTCGGCGAGCGTCTCATAGTCAATGCTGACGCGCTTGGCCGTTCCCTGCTCAATGTGTTGATTGGTGAGCGTGATGACGTCTCCGGCTTCGATAAACACGCATCCATCTTTGACTTGTCCGACTCGTATTTTGGGCCCCTGTAGGTCTTGCAAAATCGGAACCGAGCGCCCCTGCGCCTGTGCAGCCTCGCGTACCATCTGAATGCGAGCGGCGTGCTCCTCGTGCGAGCCGTGCGAGAAGTTCATCCGCGCCACATCCATCCCTGCAGCAATAAGACGTTCGATGGTTTCAGCATCGTTGCTGGCAGGGCCTAGCGTGACAACAATTTTGGTACGGCGATCCATGGTAGACAAAGCTTAAACGAAGGAATGACGAGAACAGTGGCTCTGCAGAAGCAGCACCAGAGCACACAGGCAAACGGAAAACTTACTGCCAGGAGAGCATATAAACGCAGCCTTTTAATTGACCAAAAGAGGGCACGTTGCATTGGAGTCCACAAATGTTTTTTGGAAGCGCTTTTTTACATAATGACTTCCCGTATCCATACACAAGCTCTGCCGTTCTTCTTTCATCATAGGGTGCTGGGCGCAAAGCATGCCTCTTGATGGCCTCTGCTAAAAACATCAGACACAAAACGGCCTCTGCTTAGGGAGCAGAGGCATCAGGCGAAGAGCGTGCTGTGTTGGTTTTAGACTGCGCGTCCATGGCTGACGACACCATAACTAGCTCGCCTATATTCTCGAAGGTAAGCAAGCCAACCAGTTGGGTGCCGTGCACAACGGGTACGGTTGAGCAATTCGACTTCTGCATGCGCTGAAATGCTTCGCCCAAGTTTGCATCTGGCGGCACCGTAAGACACTCGGTGTTGGCAACTTCCATCACTGGGTGATCTCCTGTGTGCGTACGCAGTGCCTCAATCAACTGCTGACGCCCTAACATGCCCACCACTTGTCCATCTTTCACGATGGGGAAGTCGTGGTCGGTGCCGGCGAGCAACTCATTCACAGCATCGTTGAGCGTTGCTTCGGGGCGAAGCATTCCGAAGCGGGTCATCATTGCTTTGTGAACGGGTGTGTTGCGTGCAACGGCGCGCACCATAGCATGCTGCGCCTCCTGCTCGGCCCCGATGTAAACAAAGAGCGCGATAAATATGAGAATGAAGTCGAACGATATAATTCCAATCAATCCAAACAACACCGCCATGCCCTTTCCTACGCGCGCCGCGATGCGTGTGGCTTCCGCGTAATCTTTACGTAACGCCAGCATCGCCCGCAGCACGCGCCCCCCATCCATTGGAAAAGCGGGCAGCATGTTAAAGAGCGCTAACCCAATATTCAGCCACATCAGCGTGGTGAGCAGATGAGCGTCGAGCGTGAACGCCGCCTGAATTGATAGACTGCTTCCAAATGCGATTCCCACAGCAGCTAACAGCACAGCAATTGCGATATTGACAGCCGGTCCGGCAATAGCGATCCAAAACTCTTTCATTGGATCCTCGGGCAACTCTTCCAGACGCGCCAGTCCGCCAATCGGATACAGCGTAATGCTGCGCGTTGGAATGGAAAAGACTTTAGCTGTAAGGGCATGTCCTAACTCATGAAGCACAACGCACCCAAACACCGCCCCTACCAACCCCAGCGTATAGAGCGTTGTAGCTACGCTCTCGCCCTGATAATACAGAAAGGCCGCAATGCCGGCTATCAAGAGAAAAAACGTCCAGTGCAGGAAAATTCCAATGCCTGATACGGACCCAATGCGCAGCGATCGACTCATTGCATACGTTGATGTGTAATCGGAAACTCGAAACCACCGTGTTGAACGTCTAATGAGGTCTCACAAGCGCCTAAGCGCTACAGCGCATACATCACCAGACGGATTTTTTGATCGATCTTACTTCTTCATCTTTGTCCCCCTTAACGCCGAAGCGAAATCAGGCGTTTCTGTTACGCCCCATAAATTATCCTCTTCGGTGTAACACACCCGAAAAGGACTGCAGCCAAAGGAACGGCTATTTTCCCTTATAGGTAGAGTTTTGTTGATACTTTGCCTTGTGCTTTATACCATGCACTGTTGTCTGTCCCTTTAGTATTTTTCTCGCGTGCTCATGGCCGAAGATTCTCAACAAGAGCCCTCCCCTGGTGCCGACCCTAATGCAGATCAGCAGATCGATTCGGTGAACGGACGTGCCAACCGCACCGAAGAAGCGGCTTCGCCGGAGGCGGCTTCTGTCGATCTAGCGTTTCAAGACGAAGCGCTTGATGAAAAGCTGGAGCAAGCTAGCACAGCAACGCTCGACACGGTCGATTTTGGCATCATTCAGGTGGATGATGAAGGGACGATCCTCTTCTTCAACCAGTATGAGTCGAACCTAAGCGGGGTAGACCCGGAAGAAGCCGTCGGACAAAACTTTTTTACCGAAGTCGCTCCCTGCACCAACAACCGTCTGTTTCGAGGTCGTTTCCGCAAGGGGTTGGACCGCAACGACTTAGACGAGACGTTTACCTACACGTACACGTATCGGATGCAACCTACACTCGTTACGATTCACCTGTATCGAGACAGCCGTAACGACAACTGGATCATGGTTAAAAAGTATTAGGCCCTCGTCAACGATCCTTTGTGGCCTGTCTACGAAGGCCCTAGCGCACGTAAGCGCCTCACGTAAGCGTCCTTAGATTGCGCTGGTACCTGCTCCTTCATTTTGCGAGGCGCTCTCAAATGTAGAATGCGCCCTGCTGTATGGCACTTCTCTTCTTATGACTGGAGTGGGTCATGCCTGGAGTGGGCTCGCTCCATGGTGTGGAAACTGATGTAACATAACGGCTCTACCCTTCTTCGATACAGAACGTCCCCCGTAGGATGGTGCGTACAGTACTATGTAACGTATTCTTGAATTAAACAATACCGCCTTTTTGTATGAGTTGTTGCTACGGGTCTCATGGCGAACGTCATCACGACGTCTGCTCTACGGCGCGGGCTCCGCGTGCTGAGCAGGCGTGCCGTGCTGCGCTCCGAGACGCGGCATCAGGCACACTGGATGCGTGGCACAACCTTCTATATAGTCGGTTGCGCGACCGCGCTGTGCCTGCCGTCATCCACAACGATGCCATCACGCCCGCAGCATCGCTCTGGACGGGGTCGCGCCTCTGGCTGCAAGCCTTTCGCAATGCCAACCTGCAACCAGGCCACCGCTTGGTGCTTGCCCTTCCCGAGTCTGCCGAGTTCATTCAAGTCCTCATTGCTGCGCTCTGGCATAACCTGACCGTCATTCCTGTACGACCGGATGCGAATCTCGAAACGTGCATCGATACGGTCGATGCGCATGTTGCCGTGCACACAGAACGGCTCACTGCCTACACATGGGTACCCGATGGATGCGCAGGCCCACGAAACGCCGTTGACCAGCTCCGATCCACCCAGTTTCCTGCGCATCCGAACGCCCGCTTCCTCCTGCGCACGTCTGGCACGACAACCCCCAACGGACACTGGTTTGCCCTGTCCGATGCAAACGTACTTTCGGTATTGGCAAGCCATCTACCATACTTCTCCTTAAAGCATGGCCGCGCACTCTCTGTATTGCCCTGGTCGCATGCCTTTGGGCTCGTACTTGACCTGCTTCCTGCTCTTTTTTCGGAGGCCGAAATCATTCGAGATCCTGAAGGAGGCCGAGATCCCGAATCGCTTTTAGCGCTACGGGATGCATGGGGAGCCACTCACCTTTCGGCGGTCCCTCTCACGATGACTCGCTTGCTTGACCATCCGAATGGGCCTTCCCTGGTGCGTGCACTGCAAGGCGGTATTGTAGGCGGTGCGCCCATCAGCGCGCCCCTGGCCGACCACATCCAAGAGTCGGCGCTGCGCATCGGGTACGGACAGACCGAAGCCAGCCCCGGCATTACGTTGGGCGATCCCGGCAATGCGGCCCCTAATTATTTGGGCGAACCCCTGGGGTGCTCAGTGCGCGTTTCAGAAGAGGGCGAGCTTCTGTTTCAAGGACAGAACGCGTGTATCGGACGCTGGGGCGAAAACGGACTCACGCAGTTTGCGACCGACCGGTGGGCTGCTACCGGCGATTTAGTGCACCAGGATGGCGATCATCTCTACTTTCGTGGACGCACCGACCATTCGTTCAAGCTCCAAAACGGACGTATGGTGAAGGCGGGCGTACTTGAGTCTGTGCTGCAGGAAGCCTATCCAGAAGCACGCGCTGTGATGGTGTACTCGCTCAATGGATCAGACACGGAAGTTGCACTCTCCTGGCCCCACGAAGGCCCCGATCCCCCCACGCAGCACCACCTGCATACAACACTTGGCTCCCTGCATCCGAAACCGAAGGCGGTGCGAACAATCTCCCCTGACGAGTGGCCCACCGATGCAAAAGGAGCAACCGACCGCACAGCGCTTACCAACCAAGTGGCCCAACTCACCGCTGCTCAACCTTCTCCTTCGTCCCAATGACTGCTCGCCGCCGCGACACCGACCTTCCCCTTGCGCTGGGACCGAACGTCACGCTTCCATGTCCGGTCGTTGAGCGTTTTGCATCCACCGCTGGTACGACGGTGACGTTCACCACCGCTGCCACCGATGCTTGTGCAACAGCCCGTGCTACCCTTACCACACTGCAAGACCAAGACGTTCCTCTCTACGGCATCACGACGGGCTTTGGCCCACTGGTTACCCATGCGCCTGCTGCCTCTCCCACCGAACGGGCCCAACGTCTTATTGCGCATCTGACCACCGGCACGGGACCTCCTATGCCACGAACCACTGTACGCGCTATGATGCTCATCCGCCTGCATACGCTGGCGTCAGGGCATTCAGGCATTCGAACACCCGTGCTGCATGCGTTGCGCGACATCTTCAATACAGAACTCGTACCACGCGTCCCCTCGATCGGATCGGTCGGCGCAAGTGGCGACCTCACTCCGCTCGCGTTTGTCGCACGCGTGCTCACGGGCCAAGGCTCCTGCCTGGACAGCAGCAATCAGCAGATTCCCACCAGCGACGCCTTGCAAGCAGCTGGTATCGAACCGGTTACGCTAGATGCCCGCGATGCGCTTGCGCTCGTGAACGGTACCGCCTTCATGACAGCCTACGCCGCGCTGGCATGCGCGCGGGCTTCCCGCCTCCTTAGATATGCCGAGGCCCACACCGGATGGGTATTTCGCCTGCTGGGCGCCCGCCTCGATCCGTTAGACCCCGACTTGCACGCTGTACGTGGCCACGAAGGCCAACAGACAAGTGCCGCCGCCATTCGAAAAGAAGCGGACGCCGAACAGTACACCCCGCTTGATAACCGTCCACTTCAAGAAGTATATTCGCTACGGTGCGCCCCCCAGGTGTTGGGCGCCTGCCGCGACCAGATCGCGTATGCCACCCGCATGGTGAAGGACGAACTCAATGGCATATCCGACAACCCGATTCTCTTTGACGACCCCGCACGCGTAGTGCACGGCGGCAACTTTCAAGGCCAACAGGTCGCGTTCGCTGCCGACGCGCTCAACGCCGCGCTGACGCAAATTGGCGTCCTCATGGAGCGACAAATCGACCTGTTGCTTACCCCCGATCATAACGGCAACGCCCCCCCGCTTCTCGCATGGACGCCCGGCGCAACGCATGGATTTGCAGGCGCACAACTTACGGCCACAGCACTCGTGGCCGAGCTGCGTCAGCGGGCACAGATGACGGCCACCAGCTCCATCCCAACCAATGGCGGCAACCAAGATGTTGTGTCGATGGGCGCGCTGGCCGCCCGAACGGCCTATGAGCAAACCCCGCATGTAGCGCGCATCCTCTCAATTCATGCGCTGGCCGCGTTGCAACTGCGGCACTTGCAGCGAGATGGGAGCGCCACCGGCACCGCTCCAACACCGCCCGACTACTGGCCTGATATGCCGCCTCTAACGACCGATCGCCCCCTCCACGACGAGCTGAACAGCTTCGCGGAAACGCTTCTTACCCCGCCCAACTTTTATGCCTGATCGCATCGAACCCGGTCCGAACCAAGAATCGGTTTGGGACTATCCCCGCCCGCCTGCTCTTGCGTCCACCGATCGACGCATCCGGGTTGTCTTCAACGACACTACGATTGTAGACACAACCAGCGCCTACCGCGTGCTGGAAACCAGCCATCCGCCGGTATACTACGTGCCTCCCGAAGCCATTACCGACGGTGTGCTGCAGGATGCCGGGCGCACTTCGCACTGTGAGTACAAAGGCCGTGCGCACTACTACGATGTGGTCGTAGATGAACGCCGGGCCTCACAGGCCGCCTGGGCATATCCGTCTCCTACGCCACGGTTTGAGGCTATAGCTGGATACGTAGCCTTCTATGCCCACAAAATGGACGCCTGCTATGTCGGCGACGAGCAGGTGGATGCGCAACAGGGCTCGTTCTATGGCGGCTGGATCACGAGCGATGTAGTCGGCCCCTTCAAGGGCGGGCCAGGCACTATCGGCTGGTAACCGTCACCTCGTACAGGAGCCTCAACGTACCCACAAAACTCGTGGAGACGCCCCAACGGGACGTCTCCACTTCTATTGTATTGCACCTCCGACCATACTCACGCATTATCAAACCCGTTCGATGGCCTGCTCCAGGTCGGCCCGCAGGTCGGTGATATCTTCGATACCGACCGACAGGCGAATCAGCGAATCGGTAAGTCCGATCTTGGCACGCTCCTCGGGGGGAATGGATGCATGCGTCATGGACGCTGGATGCTCGATCAAGCTCTCCACCCCGCCCAGGCTTTCGGCAAGCAAGAACACATCGGTGTTGGACAGCACGGTTTTCGCCGCGTCGATGCTGTCGTCGGTGAGCGTAAACGCGATCATTCCCCCGAAGTCGCTCATCTGCCTTGCAGCAATATCGTGCCCGGTGTGCGATTGTAGCCCCGGGTAGAGCACGGTGTCTACTTTAGGGTGTTCGTTAAGAAAAAGCGCCAGGGCACGGGCATTATCGCAGTGACGATCCATGCGTACGTGCAACGTTTTGGTACCACGCAGTGCTAAAAAGCAATCCATGGGGCCGGGAGACGCACCTGCGCTCTTGACCTGAAACCGCAGCTTCTCCGCCCATTCGTCGCTGTTGGTGCATACAGCCCCCAGAATAATGTCGGAGTGCCCGCCTATATACTTCGTTGCCGAATGCAGCACCAGGTCGGCTCCCAGATCGAGCGGCTGTTGTAAGTACGGCGTTGCAAACGTGTTGTCGACCGTCACATCAACATCGTGGGCCTCGGCAATGCCGCAGACGGCCTCGATGTCTACGATACGCATAAGTGGATTCGTGGGCGTCTCGACCCATATCATGGCGGTATCATCGGTGATGGCTGCCTCGACATTGGCAGGATCACTCATATCCACAAACGAAAACTCGATGCCAAATGGCTCAAACACCTGTGTAAAGAGACGAAAGCTGCCCCCGTACAAGTCGTTGGTTGACACCACATGATCGCCGGGACGCAGCCCCTTCATGATGGCATCGATACCGGCTACGCCCGAGGCAAACGCGATGCCGTGTGTAGCGCCTTCGAGGGCGGCCAGGTTACCTTCGAGCGCAGTGCGTGTTGGGTTTGACACCCGCGAGTATTCGTAGCCCTGGTGCTCACCGGGCGCCTGCTGTACGTAGGTTGAAGACTGGTAGATGGGGGTCATGACCGCACCGGTAGACGGATCCGGCTGCTGGCCTGCATGAATCGCATTGGTACCGAACTGTCGGGCGGAGGCATCATCAGAAGCCATAAACAAAAAGGGGGAATGCAAAAAAGATGGACAAACGAAAGGAACCTATGCAGATTCCACTAAGCGTCTTATTGAATCTCTCTTGGGGATGAGCAACGGATAGATCCCACAAACGTGCCGCAGCTATAACTGCTCGGGCGGCGCGCTATTGGGCATAGCTCCATCGAGGTCTTGATCGATATGATCGAAACAGTGATCGATAGCAGCGGCATCTTCGGTACGTTCAAGCAGCACGTATGCTCGATACAGCTCACGGCACGCAACCGGGTACATGCCATCGTTTTCATGGAGCCTATCAAAGGCTTCCTCGAACGGCCCTACAGCCCGCTCAACGAGTCGCTGGCGTCGTTCAGTAAGATTGGCAAGCTCCTCTTCCTCACGAGCCGTTGGCTCTTCGTCATTAGCGCGAAACGCTTCCTGTTTTTGGAGAACCTCTGTGTCAATGGCTACAGCCCGGTTCCAGTAGGCAATACCCAGATTTAAGTACACCCCGGCGTCTTCTGGCGCACGCTCCGCCGCCTGCCGCAGCGGGCCAACCGCCGACTCATACTGTCCATCATTCATTAAAAGGGTGCCGTAGTTGTACCAGAAGTCAGGGTTATCCGGATTACGCTCGGCCTGTTCAGCGTATGCATCCAACGCCTGCTCCATGTCTCCCGACGCCTTGAGGGCGTTTAGGCGGAGCTGTTGCAAATCATCATGATCGGGATACTGGGCAATGGCTGCTTCGATGAGTTCGGTTGCTTCATCATTCCGATCAAACTGCAGATATAAGCTCCCTAGCAGCGCGTATAATCGGGCGTCAACCGGGTCGGAAAGGGTATCGATGGCCTGTTCAAGAACGGGAATTGCCTCTTCGTGGTGGTTGCCGTCAAGCAGGGCTTCTGCTTCGCGTTGATAGGCACCACTTGAATCGGGCCGAACGAAACGGGCACTTCCAAAGTAGGAGGCCGCCTCTTTAAAATCGGCTGGCTCGGTGGCCGCCTCGACGCGTGCCGCACCATCGTTCATCAGGCTCGTGTACACCTCATCTGTATGCGTGAGCAGTTCATTATCAAACTCGGCTCCGCTGTTTTCAGCCTGCTGTGCGGCACGACGCACCTGTTGGTACGCCTCGCGACGTGCGTCTGGTGTCTCAGCATCACGCGCTTGGAGCGTCCGGATGTGCAGATTTAGCAGATGGGCCTCGGCATCAGCTGGGTCTTCAGCCAAAGCGTGCTCGATGTGTGTTAGTGCTTGCTCGTAATCGTTAACCTCGAGCGCCTGCTCGGCCTCCCCAATGTACGGGCTGCCACTACACGCTGTAAGGATCACTACCAGGCTGATCCAAATGACGAGTGCGTGCCCTGCAAATGTCTGACCTGCGACGTGAATGGGTGAGGGTCCCCTATTGCGTGTTTGGTGCATTAAGTATGACTGGCTTGGTGCGTTCAAAAGGGAAAACGACTGCTGTAGATGACGTACCGTGCACAGCAGGTTCTGTTGCCATTTCTGTACGTGGCATAAAGGCCTATACGTAACACACCGGTTCCCCGAGACCATACGAGCCTCGAAGAACCGGTGTGCACATGTGTTAACCTAAGCACATTACCTGCCCCGAAGGACGGGTACTGCGTTAGTGCCATATCTGAACCGTTACGGCTGTGGGGCTTCCTCCTCTACATCGTCCGGTGTTTCAGGCTGCTCAGGCATCTCGGGCTGCTCGCCCTCAAACTCATCGAAGCAATGCTCGATGGACTCCGCTTCAGCGCGCTGATCGAGCGCTCCGTATATCTGATACAGTTGCACGCACAGGTCCGCGTACCGGTCGTCGTTGGTGTCGATGCGTTCAAACACCTGACGCAGTGGGGTCGCGGCCCGCTCCAGAATATCGTCGCGCTGACTGGTGAGCTCATTCAGGCGCTCCTCTTCTTCTGCAGTAGGTTCGCGGTTTTCGTCAACGAGCTCGTTCTCAATTGGACGAATCGACTCTTCGAGAATCGTCTCCGAATGCTCTACAAGCGCAATCCCCAGCGCGTACTGGATGTCCATGTTTTGCGGTTCGAGCTCTGCCGCGCGCTCTAGCTGCGCAGCAGCCTCTTCTGGGTTATCTTGAAGCAGCACCAGCCCATAGCTGTAGCGAACCGATGCATCGTCTGGGTTTGCTTCAATCTGTCCTTCCAACCGCTCACGGGCCTGGTCGATTTGCCCCGTCATGCGGTACGTTTCAGCCAACACCTGTGGAATGTCGCTATCAGGAAACTGCTCTTCGCCGTCCTCCAAAATCGCAATGGCGTCGTCTTCCCGATCAGTTTCCATATACGCCTGCGACAAGATGAGGTACGCATCGGGCATCGCATCCAAGATGCCTTCGTACGCTTCTCGCTGTCCTTCCTCAAGCTCTTCACCGGCTTCATCCATGAGTTCCTCAAACTCTTGTCGCTCTTCGGCCAAGAGCTCAAGGGCACGGTTCATTGGATCAATGACGCCAGAAAAATCGCCCTCGTTATACAACGCATTGCCCTTCAGGAAGTGCATGCGCCAATTGTCTTCGATCAGGTATGTCGCATTCCCAAAAAACGATGCAGCGGCTGCAAAATCGCTTTGGTTAAACGCTTCAATACCACGCTCCGACTCTGCTTCAAAGGCTTCAAAAACAAGGCTTGCTTCTTCATCGATCTGCCCCATTTGCATGAGGGCAGGCTCTTCAAGAATAGCACTGAAGTTGTCATCGCGCGCGGCTACCTCATCGAACGAGGCGCCTGCTTCTTGAAACAACGACCGGCGCTGCTCTAGATCTTCGGTAGCCTGTGCCCACTGCAAATATGTGCGAGCGCGAGCGCGGTGGGCATCTTCGTTATCGGGCTCTTCTACGAGCGCGCTATCGATATACGCAATAGCCGTTTCGTAATCCTCCTGTTCAAGCGAATCCTCGGCCTCGCCCAGGTACGGGTTTCCGCATCCGGTAAGGAGCACGCCTGCAAGCGCTACCACGCCGAGAAGCGTAAATAAGGGGTATTGTCGATGCATCATCATAATCAGTTGAATCCAGCCAGGTAGATGGTAGGGGTAACGGGCACTGTGTAATTACGTCTGTGCCCCATACGTCGATTTTTTGTAGACGTTCACGAATAATACGTTGGATCCCCCTAAATTAATATGTGCCTGCGTAAACTGCACCCGTTCGCGTACAAGAGATTCGTGAACTCTCCACTATACTACGACGGTCACAAGGAATTGCGCTTGCTTTTATGGGCGGATACGTAGTTTACTGCACATGGCGTATTGTGAATGCGCTGCTTGTCTGCGTTTTCGTTCCTTGGATTCTGCACCTATGGCTTCTCAACCCCATACCGACGATACGCTCATCGCTCCTGGCCTCCGTGCGTTCATGCAACGCATCGTCGACTACGCGGGCCTGTTTCCGCCCGCCGATTTGCCGCTTGATGATGCCATGCGAAACTTCATCTCGTACCGGGGCGAACCAGAGCGCTGGATGCTCAATCGCTTCGTCATCCCTACGCGTCGCCTCAACGCGCTGCGCCCCTACCGCCGCGCCATTGCCAACGATCCTCCCTTCGGGTTTTCCGTGTTGGGCACCGGCGGCGATACGCCTGAAGCGTTTCTGGAAGCGTTTACAACCGACCTTGACCACATCGAATCATGCATCGACGACCACAACGCGCATGTACGTCCCGATGTGATGGAGGTCCGCCTCCCGAAAACGCTCCTCGACCCGCTCACCCCGGCCACGCTCCGCCCGTTTATTGAGCAGGTAGACCGTCACATGGCTCAGCAAGGGCTGGCGCATCTCGATATCTTTTTTGAGGTGCCCCTTACCGATACAACCACGGCTGCGCTGCCGGCTGCGCTGGCGGTCTTTGCCGATGCCAATGCCGACCAACCGGTTCCCGAACGCAGCATCCTTGGACTAAAGATTCGCTGCGGTGGATTGACGCGCGATTTGTTTCCCTCGGTTGAACACGTTGCCAAAGCTATTGCCGCATGCCACCAGTCTGGTGTTCGGTTCAAAGCGACAGCCGGACTCCACCACCCGGCTCGTCATCACGACGATAATCTCGATGTGATGCGCCACGGTTTTTTCAATGTGTTTGGGGCGGCTATATTTGCAGCTGAGCACGACTTGAATGCCGACCAAATCGCTGCTGTCTTGCGCGAGACCAACGAAGAAGCGTTCACCTTTACCGACCAGGGGATGGCCTGGGGGCCGCTAGAGGCGTCGGTCGAGGCCATCTCACACGCCCGATCTTCCCTGGCCCACTCCTTTGGAAGCTGCAGCTTTGAAGAGCCCATTGACGACTTGCGCGCGCTGAACTTGATGTAACCCCTATTCGATCGTTCGTTTTCTGTACGTTACCTTCTATTGCCTATGTCTACTGCTGTTATCCCGGCGGCGGATCGTTCATTTATCGATGTGCCCGCCGACCATCCGTTTCCCATTCAGCACCTGCCATACGGGGTGTTTCGTCCTGAGCCCAATGCTGAGCCCCGCATTGGCGTTGCCATTGGCGACTTCGTGCTCGACCTGGCCGCTCTGGCCGATGCCGGTCTGTTTGACCACGAAGCCCTTCACCCCAAAAAACACCCGTTCTATGCCGATGCACTGAATCCGTTTATGGCGCTGGGCCGCCCGGTGTGGAAAGCCACCCGCCAGACCATACACCATCTCCTCAAATCCGACACGGCCACCCTGCGCGATGACGAAACGCTGCGTGCCCAGGCGCTACATGCCCAAGACGACGTGAGCTTGCTGCTGCCCGCTGAAGTAGGCGACTACACGGATTTCTATTCTTCGCGCGAGCATGCCACCAACATTGGCACTATGTTTCGGGGTCCCGAAAACGCTCTTAAGCCCAACTGGCTACACCTTCCCGTTGGATACCATGGCCGTGCCAGCTCTGTGATTCTTAGTGGCTCACCGGTCCATCGCCCCTGCGGCCAACGCAAGCCCGATGAAGACGCGCCGCCTACATACGGCCCCAGCCAACTGCTCGATTTTGAGTTGGAGATGGGCTTTTTCGTGGGCTCTGGAAATGCACTCGGCACGCCCATCCGCACCGAGAATGCCGAAGACCATATCTTTGGCCTCTCGCTCGTCAATGACTGGAGCGCACGCGATATCCAGAAGTGGGAATACGTTCCGCTTGGCCCCTTCCTGGGCAAAAGCTTTGCAACCACCGTATCGCCCTGGATTACGCCGCTCGATGCGCTTGAGCCGTTCCGCACCGATGGGCCCGACCAAGACCCTACGCCGCTCGACTACCTGCAGCCAAACGACCATGCCAACTTCGACATTGAGTTGGAGGTGCAACTGCAGACCGCTGAGATGGATGCGCCGCACACGATCTGCCAGACCAACTTCAACTACATGTACTGGTCGATGCGGCAGCAATTAGCCCATCACACGGTCAACGGCTGTAATGCACGTCCCGGCGATCTGATGGCATCTGGCACAATAAGTGGCCCCACCGAAGACAGTTACGGCAGCATGCTTGAACTGGCCTGGCGCGGTACCAAGCCGATTCAACTGCCCGACGGTTCGGAGCGCTCGTTCCTGCAAGACGGAGACCGCGTCATTATGTGCGGATGGGCGCAAGGCGATGGCTTCCGCATCGGACTGGGTGCCGTTGAGGGCACGGTGCACCCGGCCCAACCGCTGGAGTAGCATCTCACCAAACGGTAGGTCCAAACAACAAAAAGCCGCTCTCGGGCATACCGGGAGCGGCTCTTTTATTTTAGGACTCTTTGGAAGTGATCTCTTTTTCTAACGTACTGGAATCAACACGCCCGCTCTCAGCTGGAACCGAAACGCATCGTCTAAATCCCCAGCCAGGACTGCCATTGTAGGTTCTGCATAGAACCTCACGTTCCGCTCCACCATGATCCCAACACCGATCTCCGGCCCGAACCGATGATTCGCTTCCTGAATGGCCCTGCTCTGAGTGTTGTATGGAGGAGCATCATTGGATAAAAGAAGATCGCCTGTCCGTGTTATACGCTGATAGGCTACACCGACACGCCCATACACCGCTCCCCTTGGCATCGTACTGATTTTTAAACGACTGTAGGCGAATCCTGTGGTAACGCGCTGCTCAACGTTCGCATCCAAGACATTAGGTCCTTGCCTATTGAGAGCTGTAGGACGATATAGCGCGCCTCCCATCCCAATTGAGACACGAGGGTGAACACGAACGTGCATCTCTATATTTGTCCCGTACGTCCGATCTCCGCGGGCGCTGGATGACCCTATTGTGGTTGCAAACGCAGGACCGACACCTAACGAAACGCGAGCTTCCTTATCGGATTGCGCAACAGCAATATCGGGAGTGGTCATGCTCCCAACCACAAGGCAAATGAAGATAAAAACAACACCCAATGCACGATTATATAAGCATATACCAATATATTGACCTGAAAAGAAATTTATTTAACCGAGACAGACCACTTTAATATATTTTATATTTTTCTCGGATGCAACCCAAAGAACACCTCGGGGAAAAGCCCCCACGCCGCTACTCAGGTAGGACTGTTCAACTAATAACATGAGATCCATCCAAACGTACCCAGGCTTCTCCCAAAAGCGCATGCTGCATTGCTACATTGGACAACCTGTATGCAAGCGATATGATGCCCCTATCTCCCCTCCAATATGCCGATCATTGAACCGGCGTCTGCACCGCACGGCATTCTGACACGGTCATCATTACAGGGTATTGCAATTTTGGCAAAGCGTTCTGTATGGCGTCGTGACAGAAATGGCAGAGGCCCTGCCGCCTTGACATTTCAGACCTTTATGAAATGGGGTGGTATGCGCTTTGTATACATGTCGGGTGAACGGTTGCGTGCCGTTCACGACCTGACAAAGCTCACATAATCAATTACATAACAACGAACAAAGGTGATTACTATGACGAACCTCACTCGCACCCCCGCCCGCAGTCTTCGCACACTGCAAAGCGAAATCGATCAGGTATTTGACCGTCTGTTTCCTTCAAGTGGCGACTACGAAGAGGGGGCTGCCCGCGTATGGGCTCCTCGCACAGACATGGTAGAAACGAGTGACAACTACGTCATTCGTCTCGACCTGCCCGGCATGAAGAAAGAAGATCTGCACATCAACTTGCAGGATCGCCAACTTTCTGTAAGCGGCGAGCGGCACCACGAACAGCAAAATGAAGACAGTGAGTTCGTACGCGTAGAGCGAAGCTTTGGACGCTTCTATCGCTCGTTCACACTGCCACGTACGGTGAAAGAATCGGACATCAAAGCCAACTACGAAAATGGCGTACTCACCATCACCGTACCGAAAGCCGAGGAAAGCAAGCCGCGCCAAATCAAGATCAAATAACGAAGCGGAGTTCGGTCTGCTTCTTTGGTGAGGCTCCTTCAGGCCGATACTTGACGCACTCACCTAATGAAAGCCCCCGGCGGTATATTATGCCACCGGGGGTTTTCATTTATCCCTACGCAGTTGAATGCAACAACGTGAACCTGACACGCCCCTCATCATTATAAGGAAAGTGTTTAGAAATGAAACAGCCGCCTTCTACTGTTTTGGATGCTCCTGTGGCCGCCTCCCCTCTTCCTTCACTTGACACGCTCGTCCGTCCATTAGCCGACCGACTGGCCGATTCGTTGCCTGGACATCGTGCGCAAGAACATATGGCGCCCCGCCATGCCGCACGGCGCGACCAGCTCTCCATTAAGGGCAAAACCTGCAACCAAGCAGGGGTTATGGCACTGCTGTATCCGTCATCGAAAGACGGAACACCTACCGTGCTGCTCACAGTGCGAAGCAGTAATCTGCCAGACCATGCCGGGCAAGTTTCATTTCCAGGCGGACGCTGCGACACAGATGAACCTGCCCGTCGCACGGCACTTCGCGAAACCCACGAAGAAATCGGTGTTTCGCCTTCCCAAATCACCGTGTTGGGATCGCTCACGCCTCTTTATATTCCGCCCTCTGAGTTCTGCGTGTATCCGTTTGTCGGCGCCTTGAGCCAGCCGCCCGAAGCGTCCTGCGCAACCCCAGAAGTGGATGCACTGCTTCCCGTTCCCATCCCCCATCTTTTAGATCCAGATACCCGTGTTATAGAAACCTGGACGCTGCAGGGGCAGTCCATCGAGGTGCCCTTCTACCCGGTAAACGAACACGCCGTGTGGGGAGCCACAGCTATGATGCTTTCTGAACTTGTTGCTGTGATCCGAAGCCTTCCACGCTACGCATCGTCTTCAGACGAAAGCGGCGCATAAGCCCGCTCTGCAACTGCCTTCTTACACTGTTGGTAGACAGCGGAAAGACCGTGCGTACGCTGCGGCCCGAGCAATGCTGCAAGTCCCAATTCACGCAACGGCTGATCGGTGGCTGATGTGACCACCTCAGGCGCCACCCCGTCAAACGACTCATGCAAAATGGCTACGAACGCGCGGGCTGTGGGAGCCTTTCGAGGGACATGCGCAATCATACGTACCCGCTCTTGCCCCTCTTCGGCGGTCCGCACCTCTGCACGCAAAAACACCGGCGACTGGCACTCATGGACCATGTTCATACCCGCATCGCGCAAGGACTCGTAGGCCGTTGGCAAAGGGGGCAGCTTATCTGCATACTCTAATAAAAGATCAAGGCGCGTATCTTGATCAACCAACTGGAAGCCTTCCGCAATGTCTTCAAACGTAGCCATACGCCCTATATCGTTGACGAAAGCAATGACGGGGCCTCTTCTATCTCAATTTACACCAAACTACTCATCGGAAGAGGGAGACGCTGCATCCCCCTGCTCAATCGGCATGCCAACCAGATTGCCCCACTCAGTCCAGGAGCCGTCGTAATTTTTCACCTGTTCAAAGCCAAGTAGGTAGCTAAGGACAAACCAGGTATGGCTCGACCGCTCTCCGATACGACAGTAGGCAATCGTATCGGCCTCGCGGGTCAGCCCCTCACCCTGCTGATAGATCGTCTCAAGCGCATCACGCGATTTAAACGTCCCGTCGTCGTTTGTTGCCTTGGACCACGGGACGTTACGAGCGCCCGGTATATGGCCTGCACGCATTGAACTTTCTTCGGGCAACCCCGGAATATGGGTGATCTCGCCGCGAAACTCTTCTGGCGAGCGCACATCAACCATCGCGCCGCCTTCCTGCTGATGCGCCAACACTTCGCCCCGAAACGCGCGGATTGACAAGTCGGGGGCCTCAGGTACCGGATACGATGCCTCGGGCACCTCTGGAGTCTCGGTTGTGAACGCGCGCCCCTCGGCGTCCCACTTCTGCCGTCCGCCATCCATGATGCGGAGATCGTCGTGTCCGTACAGCCGGAACAGCCAGAAGGCGTAACAGGCCCACCAGTTGCTAGAGTCTCCATAAAAAACGACTGTGGTGTCCGGCGCAATACCCTTCGACTCACACAACGCAGCAAATCCCTCCTCATCGATAAAGTCACGGATGACAGGATCTTGCAACTCGGTATGCCAGTCCATCTTTACCGCGTTGGGAATATGCCCTGTTTCGTAGAGCAGAATGTCTTCGTTGACCTCAACAAGACGGATGGCGTCAACGGTATCGTACTGGTTGGCTACCCACTCGGTATCTACCAAGACTTCGGGATGTGCATACGAAGCACTCATAACGTCAGAGAAACTATAGTGAAGGTAAGAAGGATAGAGCATCGGCGCCCTCTTTAAGTTCGGATGTAAATTATGTTCGCCCTTTTGTTGAGATCCCGATCCACAGGGCCGTATCCTTTATGTTGCAGTGTGCATATTGAACGATCACTCCGATGGCACCGGCATGTCCGCTGCACACGGGCCAATTCGCTAACAAATGCCCCTCACTCTCCCAATGGGCTCGGTTGCCATGATAGACAGAAATGACTTAGTGAGCCTCGGTGCTTCGCTCGTACGTCTCGGGCTGGACTATATACGCTGGACGCAACTCGCACCGATGCTTTTGGGCTGGTTCTTGGCGTTTGCCTTTATCGTACAGATCCTGTTTCCCGAACAACTTCAGTTTGTCGTGGATGGCGTGCAGCACCGCCTCTATCACACGTTTCTGGTGCCGATTGCCTGGCTCTACTCTATGGGACCAGAGCTTGTCGCTATGTTGGATTACCACGCGAATGCTCTGGAAACGCGATTGGGATATAGCACCATGGAGCAGGTAATTGTGATACTGGGATGGACCGCTCTGGCCGCCATTAGCTGGGTGTTCTTTGCTTGCACGCGTGCGGTGTGGGTGCACCACATGGGAGACGCCCCACTACTTCCCCGCTTCCGGCAGCGCCTAATCGTGCTGGCAGGCGCTCTAGTTGGCTATCTGATCATCGCGCGCATCGGCCTTTCCGTGGCCGACCCGACCCGGCTGGGCGACCCGTCCGACGCCTCCACCGTCTTGCTAGTCATGGCTCCCCTTCTCTTGCTTGCTGTGAGCCTGTGGGGGCTTAGCGTAAGTGCTTTGATCGAGTGGCTCCATAACCATCTGGATGAGGCAGTTGCAAAACAGAGCGCTAACCGCTAACCTAGTTGCAATCGGTGGCCTTTCGCTAACTGTATCCGCGCGCCTCCCTATGCTCAATAAAG
This sequence comes from Natronotalea proteinilytica, assembly GCF_055379935.1. Lineage (NCBI taxonomy): Bacteria > Pseudomonadati > Rhodothermota > Rhodothermia > Rhodothermales > Salisaetaceae > Natronotalea > Natronotalea proteinilytica. The sequence goes on from NZ_AP043947.1 coordinate 2,447,055, forward strand.
ATGACCTTATCCGCATCGGAGCACTGGTGGCAAAGCTGGGGCTGGACTACATACGGTGGACCCAACTTGTGCCCATGATCCTGATGTGGGCGCTTATGTTCATTATGCTTGCTGGACTTGGCCTGGTGGGCGTCTACGAGGCCATCAAGGCGAATCCCGAAACCGCCGATGCTGTATTTGAGCGCGTCGAACCCACCCTTGACCGTCTGCTGAGCCTTGCTCCCGAGCCGGATGCTGCCACTGCCAACGACTCATCCGAAGCATCCGATTCGGGCATCACGGTTACGGAGGATGATATCGTTCCGTGGATTCTGCGGGGCTGGGGTATACTGGCTTTTGTCGGAATCCTTCTATCTGGGCTTCGAACATGGATGTGGGGGGCCCCGACTCCCTGGCCGCTACGCCGTAAGCTTGGCATCGCCGGGGTGGCCTCTATTGTGATGGGGCCCACCGTTCTTGGCGTCATGACCCTGATTGACCCAACACAAACCCAGACGGTGCATGTGGTGGTGTACGGCCTCTTCGTGCCACTCGTGCTGTTCATCCTAAGCGCCTGGGCGCTGGGCGTCGGCCACATCGTAAACCGCGTCAAGCAATTCATCGATACGCTTGTATCGAAACACACATCCACCTCTGCTATCTGGACACAGGATGGTTCGTGAGTTGACTGCCTCCAACGACACGCTTCCCCAACACACGTTCTTTAACCAATGCTCCGGCACATTGCGACACAGGCGCAGTAAAGCCATGCTGGTGTTTCCCCAATAATATTCTATGTGCTTATGGCCGATGCGCCCTCGTTTCGCCTCTACAACTCGCTGACCCGCCAGGTGGAAGCGGTCGAGCCGCTGGAGGACGAACACCTTCGCTTTTACGCATGCGGCCCTACCGTGTACACCTACGCGCATATCGGCAACTTCCGGTCGTTCCTCACCGCCGACCTCATCAACCGCACCGCGCAGGCGCTCGGGTGGGACACCACCTTCGTGAGCAACGTCACCGATGTGGGGCACCTTACCCAAGACGACCTGGTCGACCCGGAGGGCGAGGACAAGATGGCAGCGGCACTGGAGCGCGAGGGGCAGCGCTTTGCCAACATCTACGATCTGGCGCGCTACTACACCGAGGTGCTGCTCGACGACTGGAACGCGCTCAACCTGCTGGAGCCCGACGTGCGTCCGCGTGCCACCGAGCACGTCTCGCACCAGATCAAAGCCGTAGAGCGCCTTATGGAGCGCGGACATGCCTACGAGACCGATCAGGGCGTCTATTTCTCTGTAGACACGTTTCCCGACTACGGCAAGCTCTCGGGCAACCAGGCCGCCGACCAGCTGCAGGCGACATCGCGCGACACGGTGCAGGATCCCGACAAGAACGACCCGCGCGATTTTGCGCTCTGGAAGAAAGACCCCGACCACCTCATGCAGTGGCACAGTCCGTGGGGCTGGGGCTTTCCCGGATGGCATATCGAGTGCTCGGCGATGTCGATGGCGTACCTGGGCGATGCGTTCGACCTGCACACCGGCGGCGAAGACCTTGCGTTTCCGCATCATGAGTGCGAGATTGCCCAGAACGAATGCCTCACTGGCGAAACCTCCGTCCGCTACTGGATCCACACCCGCTTTCTACAGGTGGAGGGCGAGAAGATGTCGAAATCAGCCGATAACTTCTTCACCGTGCGCGACCTGATCGATCCGCCGGAAGAGGGCGGACGCGGCGTGAATCCGCTGGCCTTGCGCTACACGCTCATGGCCGGTCAGTACCGCAAGCCCTTCAACTTCACGAAGAAGACGCTCGCCGATAGTGCCCGTATCATTGGCCGCTACCAGGATGCTGCCGACGCAGTTGAGCACGCCCTCCAGGCCGATGCGGAAGGCCCCGACCATGCCGCCAACACGCTGCCCCGCCTGTATGACGCCACCCTCGCCGCCATGTGCGACGACCTGAACACTCCGAAGGCGCTGGCGAAAGCACTCGAAGGCGTCAAGTTCATCAACGGACTTGGCGACGACCTGAACACCGCTACGGCGCGCACCGCACAAGAATGGCTGGAGGATACGAACGATCTGCTGGGCATCGTCTGGCCTGCTCACTCCAACGCGGCATCATCCGACAGCGAAACCGATCCGCTTGCCAAGCAGGTGGAGTCCCTACTTGACGAGCGCGCCGCCGCTCGCGAAGCAGGAAACTACGAACGTGCCGATGCCATCCGCGACCAGCTCGACGCCATGGGCATTGAGGTGAAAGACAGTGCCGATGGCACCACTTGGCAACGCAAGGCCGTGCTGTGATTGCCGGCACGTACGGGCACATCGCCGATGTGCGTGTCCGTACCAATTGCATTCTATACGGGCGCATTGCGATGCTACCATCATATTTCAAATTATCATTTTCATTATGGACCTTTTTAAACGACCACGCCGCCTGCGACGCACTGCTAACCTGCGGCGCATCAACCGCGAAACCCGCCTTTCAACCGACCACCTCATCGCGCCGCTTTTCGTGATGGCGGGCACCGACGCCCAAGAAGAGGTGCTGTCAATGCCCGGCCAGTACCGCTACACGATCGACCGGCTGGTGCGCGAAGCCGAGACGCTCCACTCCCTCGGCATCCCCGGAACCGCACTCTTTCCCGCCATTTCCGATCAGCAGAAGGATGCGACCGCCTCTGCCGCCGCCGATCCCGACGGACTCTATCCCCGTGCGATCCGCGCTCTTAAGGAGGCTGTTCCGGAACTGCTCGTCATGACCGACACCGCGCTCGACCCGTACTCCTCCGACGGCCACGACGGTATCGTCGAAGACGGCGCCATTGCGAACGACGCCACCGTTGAGCGCATGTGCGACATCGCCTGCGTGCAGGCCGAAGCCGGTGCCGACGTCATTGCGCCCTCCGACATGATGGACGGCCGCGTTGGAGCCATTCGCGCTTCACTTGACGGGGCCGGCTTTACGGACACCGCGATTCTTTCGTACACCGCCAAGTACGCCTCGGCGTACTACGGACCCTTTCGCGATGCCCTCGACTCCGCCCCGGTCGAACGCGACGACGTGCCTGCCGACAAGGCCACCTACCAGATGGATCCGGCCAACAGCGACGAGGCGCTCCGTGAGCTGCGGCTCGACCTACAGGAGGGCGCCGACATGGTCATGGTAAAGCCCGCTCTGCCATACCTCGACATCATCTACCGCGTAAAACAGGCTTCCGACGTACCCGTTGCTGCCTACAACGTGAGCGGAGAATATGCCATGATTCACGCTGCCGGACAAAACGGCTGGCTGGATACGAAAGCCACTGCTCTTGAAGCACTCACCGCCATCCGTCGCGCCGGTGCCGACAGCATCCTGACCTACTTCGCCAAAGACGCCGCCCGCTGGCTGCACGACAGTGCGTAGCCGCTGGGCTGGCTTCCTGTACAGATTCACCGGCGGTGAATCCCAACCTCAACATCCCAAAACCAATCCCCAACCAACCATGCCAATCATCCCCCCAATCGACTACGGCGACCTGCAAGGCGGACTTGTCCGCATGATGGAGCGCTACAAGGACGAAGGCACGCTAACCGGCGACCCCGACGAGGACGATGCCATCCGCGCCGATGCCAACGCGGCCCTACTCGGCTTGCTCTACGACCAGCGTGTGCGTGCCGAATACGCCTTCACCGGACCGCTGCGCCTCAAGGACCGCCTCGGCCATCTCGACATGGCAAAGATCGCTGCGATGGATTTTGATGAGTTTCAGCCCCTCTTTGCTGAGAAACCGGCTGTTCACCGCTTCACGAACAAGATGGCCGAGAACACGCAGAAGGTCGCCAAGATGATTGCCGAAGAGTACGACGGCGACGCGGCCAACATGTGGAACGACGGCGCTGATATCAGCACGATTGAGAAGCGCATCAAGAAGCTGCCCGGCTTTGGCAAAGGCAAAGCATCCAAGATCAAATACGTGCTGCACTACTTCGGACAGCGTGACTTTTCGTAGTGGAGCATATCGAAAGCCGCTTCTGGACGTGAATACGGGTACGGGAGCCTTTCCCAGTAGAATCGCCAAGGCTGGATCAATCGAAGCTAGACGCAAGTTTGCGTACTGTGCGGGCCTAGTCTTCGAGTTCGTACCTACGCCTTTCTTTTCCACACGCCGACGCGTGTGTCGGCTCTGACATTCCCCAGCCCATGAGCGTAAAAGACCATTGTGGCATCTTCGGCATCTTCAACTGCCCTGATGCTTCCCGCCACATCTACTACGGATTGCATGCGCTGCAGCACCGTGGCCAAGAGTCTAGCGGCATCGTCACCTCCACCACCGATCCGGATACCAACGAACCGATGATGCCGGTCCACCGCGACTTTGGACTGGTGCTCGATGTGTTCGACGACCCCGCCCTGTTCGACGATCACCTCATTGGCGACGCTGGCATTGGACACAACCGGTACTCGACCACCGGTTCGTCCGAAAACCGGGCGAACATCCAGCCGCTAGTGGTGCACCACCGCAAGGGCAACCTGGCCCTGGCTCACAACGGCAACCTGTCGAATGCACGGGAGCTACGCCAAAGCTTTAGCGAACGCGGCACGCTGTTTCAGACGACCAGCGATAGCGAACTTATTCTCCACCTCACCGCTCAGAGCCGTCGCCAGAAGCACCTAAATCAGGTTATCGACGCGCTCATGCAGGTGGAGGGCGCCTATTCATTGGTCCTCCTGACCGACGAGCACATGATCGCCGTGCGTGATCCCAACGGCTTTCGCCCGCTTGCCCTGGGCCGACTCGGCGACCCCGATCAGCCTGGTGGGGCCGCTTACTGTGTTGCCAGCGAAACATGTGCCTTTGACATGGTTGGCGCTGAGTTTGTGCGCGACATTCGTCCGGGCGAAATTCTTGTCATCGACCGTAAAGGCTGTGCCAACGGAGGCGATTTCGAGAGCTATGAGATTCCGTCCAAGTTTGGCGTCAGCCAGTGCATCTTTGAGTACGTGTACTTTTCACGGCCCGACTCCAAAATCTTTGGCGAGATGGTCGATAAGGTACGCCGCCGCCTTGGCGTAGAGCTGGCTCGTGAAGCGCCTGTCCCCGAAGTTAGCGAGGATGCCAAAACGCCAATCGTTATTCCCGTGCCTGACTCGGCCAACACCGCAACCCTGGGTTATGCTAACGAATGCATCGAGCAGGGCTACCGATGCCGCTTTGAGCTTGGGCTAATCCGTAATCATTATGTGGGACGTACATTCATTGCGCCGGGACAAGATCGCCGCGAGATGAAAGTGCGCTGCAAGTTCAACACGGTCGAGGGACTGCTCAAAGACCGCACTGTCATTGTACTCGACGATTCTATCGTACGCGGCACCACAGCACGCCACCTCATCAAAATGTTGCGTGACTCCGGCGCCTCCTCTGTACACTTCCGAGTTTCGTGTCCGCCGGTAATTAGTCCGTGCTTCTACGGCATGGACTTTCCAGACAAAGAGGAACTGTTGGCCAACCAGTTTGATAGCGTCGAGGAGATAGGCGATTGGCTTGGCGTTGATTCTCTTGCGTATCTATCGGTTGAGGGCATGAAGCGCGCTGTGCTCGGGGCCAACAAGGAAGGCGAACGCGGATACTGCGCCGCATGCTTTACGGGGAATTATCCAGTGCCCGTCAATATGGATGCGTCAAAAGATGAAAATGAGGAGTGGGCCCCACATACGGCTGCTGCGGCAGCATAAATAATTGGGATGGATGGATCTCACATCCGTGCCAAAGGTTGGGAGCACATCCCCACCAACGGTACGAGCATACATTCTCCCCACCCCGTGCTATGGCCACGTTCCCCAACTTGCCTGCACGCGACCGTACGCGCTTGTTTCGTACGTTGCGCCATGTCGGATTCGCTGTTCTTATCCTCCTTGTATTGTGTTTAGGCTGGCTCCACCCCTTAACCGGTGCCGCCGTATTAGCCATATCACCGTTTCTGCTGGGCCAATCCGCACGTGCTGTGGGAGCCCTGATTGTTGCTGGAGCCGGCATATCAGCTAGCATATTTGGGCTGCCTCCTGACTCGTACACACATCAGGCAGGTATCGGGCTTACACTTGCCACAGCCCTTCTTTTACCAAGCGCATGGCACATCTATGCGCGCTGGGAGCAGGCCATCTATGCCGTAGGACAAGATCTAACGGTGTTGGCATTTGTGATTGCGTTTACGCTATCGCTTAGCGTTACGTCATTTGTATGGCCGTTTGCCGTAGCCTTCGTTGGGCTCCGCCTGTGGATGTTGCATCGCCCGCCCGTCTCGTGGCCGCTGCACGGACGCTCAGTGCTTATGGGGCGCATTGCAGCAAGCTTGGCTGTTCCCCTTGCGCTCATCATACTAACCACGAACTCGGTGCTGCCTACGCTTACGCTGGCTGTGGCGCTGGGATGGTTGACCTTCCGTATGTCCTATGATCTATACGTACTCCTGGTGACCTAACGCTGGCATGACCTCTCGTATTGCAGAACGGCTTCAGGCATTTCAGGAGCCACCGTGTGCGGTAATTGCTCATCGGGGCGGATGCCACGGTGCACCCGAAAATACGATTGCCGCCTTTGACTCGGGACTCAACCAAGGCGCGCATGGCATCGAGCTTGACGTGCGCCTCTCTGCCGACAACGAGGTCATGGTCATCCACGATGCCACCGTAGATCGCACAACCAATGGCACCGGATACGTCCGCGACTTCACCGGTGCCGAGTTGCAGCAGCTTGATGCAGGATATAGCTTTACGGATACAACCGGTCGCCATTCATATCGAGGGCAAGGCATCACAATCCCCACGCTGCGCGAGGTATTTGCACGCTACCCCGCCATCCCGCTAATTGTAGAGATGAAAGCGGAGCGCACCACCGATCTGGCGGATGCAATGGCTCGTCTGATTAACGACACGGGACGACGAGACCATTTGATCGTGGCCAGCTTCGACAGGAAGCTTCTCCAGCAGTTTCGAACTCATGAAACCGGCGTTCCCACCAATATGGCGCTGTTCGAAACCGCCTGGTTTTACGGTGCGCATCTTGTAGGAGCACATGAACATACACATTGCCCTGGTGATGCCTTTCAGGTACCCCGCCGCTACTACGGCATTCCTGTCGTGCAGCAACGCTTCGTACAAGCCGCCCATGCGTGCAACATGCCCGTACATGTGTGGACGGTAAATGAGCGCGCTGTCATGCAGCACCTCTGTGCCATCGGCGTTGATGCCCTCATCACCGATGTGCCGCACCGCGCCCTTAGGGTGATTAACGCCCTGTAGCGGACACGGTTTGTCCGCCGCATGAGTACAACTTGTATAGCCTCCTACCTGCGCTCATGCTTAGGTGGGGACTTGAGCTCACGCAGGCACATTTCTTCAAACGATGCATTTCTGGCGCCGCCTTCTGCATGGTCAGAGGGCGGCGTTTTTTATGTAAGGTTCAAAAATGAGAATAGAAAAATGGAGAGCTTGCAAAACATAACACTGTTAAGTATGTTGATGCTGTAAAGTTAACGGTGTTAACCGCTAATGTGCTTGTAAGGGTGCTGTACTGCAGCGCTATCTGCTGTCCTGTATGATTACGAAGAGGTGATGCTCATGGAACCCCTTGTAGACTTTTTCGCTGCCGCCCCATTGTGGGGAATTGGTCTCGGCATTGCGCTCGTGGCCTTCGTGCTTGGATTTACGGGTGCTCCGCTGTGGGTGTGGGCCATGGCCGGTGCCGTTGGATTGCTTGGCGCCGATGTTGGGCTGGCCATCTGGATTCCTTACCTGGCGTTGGTAGCGCTTTTCAATATCCCGCCGCTCCGTCGCCTCCTTTCAGGTGCTGTAATGAAGACGATGGAAGCGCTTCAATTTTTACCCGCCATCTCTGAAACCGAGCAGACCGCCATTGATGCCGGAACGGTCTGGATGGATGCCGAGCTGTTCTCGGGCAAACCCAATCTAAAAAACACACTCGACCAGCCGTTCTCAGAGTTAAGCGACAAGGAGAAAGCCTTTCTCGAAGGCCCGGTTGAAGAGATCTGTGAAATGACCGACGACTGGGAGGTGCACCAGCAGGGCGACTTACCCCCAGCGGTGTGGAGCTACTTGAAGGAAAAAGGGTTCTTCGGTATGCTTATTCCCGAGTCGTACGGCGGACTCGACTTCTCGGCAGAAGCCCGGAGCGCCGTAGTCGAAAAACTCGGTACGCGTTCGCTGCCGCTCTCCATTTCGGTGATGGTACCCAACTCGCTGGGTCCGGCCGAACTGCTCTTGCACTACGGCACGGAAGCGCAGAAAGACCACTACCTGCCCAAACTGGCCAGTGGCGATATGCTGCCAGCGTTTGCGCTGACTGAACCCAATGCGGGATCCGACGCCGGCGCCATGACCTCGCACGGCACCGTCTTCCGCGACGACGACGGCGAGCTGAAAATTTGCCTCAACTGGCAGAAACGCTACATCTCGCTTGCTGCCATCGCCGATGTGCTGGGGCTCGCATTCAAGCTCGAAGACCCCAACAACCTGCTCGGTAAAGGCGAAGACCTTGGCATCACTTGTGCGCTTGTTCCTACTGACCTTGATGGCGTGCAACTTGGGCGCCGCCACGACCCGCTCGGCATCGCGTTCTACAACTGCCCCACCGAAGGTGAGGACGTAATCGTACCTGTCGATGCGATTATCGGCGGCAAAGACGGGGCTGGCAAAGGCTGGGCGATGCTTATGGATGCTCTCTCAGCCGGACGCGGCATTATGCTGCCGGCCCAGGCTACAGGCGGGGTGAAGTACTGCACCCGTGTAGCAGGCGGCCACGCTGCCGTGCGCGAGCAGTTCGGGCTGCCCATCGGCAAGTTTGAAGGTGTCGAAGAGCCCCTCACTCGCATGGCCGGGTACTCCTACATGCTCGAATCGGCCCGTCGATACACCAACGGCGCAGTGGACAGCGGCGAGAAGCCATCGGTTGTTTCAGCCATTGCCAAGTACCAGTTCACCGAACTGCAGCGCGATGCGGTTAACGATGCGATGGACGTACTCGCTGGAAACGGCATCTCGCGCGGGCCAAAAAACCTGATGGCCAACGCGTACACCGGCGTTCCCATTAGCATTACCGTTGAAGGTGCCAACATCCTAACCCGTACCATGATGATCTTTGGGCAGGGTGCGATTCGTTGCCACCCGTACGCGCTCAAAGAAATCGAAGCGCTCATGGATGGCGACGTGAAAGCATTCGACAACGCATTCTGGCCCCACATCGGCCACGTAGTGCGCAATGGGTTCCGTGCTTTTGGGCTTAGCCTTACACGCGGTCGCCTGGCATCGTCGCCGGTGAGTGGCCTGTCAGCGAAGTACTACCGCAAGCTGTCATGGGCATCGGCCAGCTTCGCCTTCTGGGCGGATGTGGCCATGGGTACGCTCGGTGGCGGCTTAAAGCGCAAAGAGAAAATCACCGGTCGCTTCGCCGACGTCCTCTCATGGATGTACATGGCAACTGCTACGTTGGCGCGCTTTGAAAAAGAAGGACGCCCCAAAGAGCAAGAGCCGTTCATGCATTGGGCGCTGCAGTACGCCTTTGCCCAGATCGAAGAGGCCTTTGAAGGGCTATACACGAACATGAAAGTGCCCGGGCTCACCTGGGCCCTGCGCGGCATTGTAGCGCCGTGGTCACGGTTCAACACCATCGGGTCCATGCCATCGGATCAGCTGGGACAGACGTTGGCACAAGCCATTCAAGAGCGCGATGGCGCCCGCGAATGGCTCACGAAGAACGTGTATACCAACAACGATCCGAGCGACCCGATTGGGCAGCTGGAGCATGCATTTGAGCTGAGCCGCCAGGCGTATCCGGTTGGAGGGAAAATCAAGGATGCCATTCGTAGTGGCAACCTCCCGAAAAAGCGTCCACTTGCCCTGCTCGATGAAGCACGCGACAAGGGAGTCATCACCAACGAAGAGTACGACCTGGTGCAGCGCGCTGAAGAAGCGAAAGCGCAATACGTCAAGGTCGATTCGTTTGACCTTGATGAGTACCGCCAGAACCTGACGCTGCCCGGCACGCCCGCAGGAGATGGCGCACCCTCTCCGCAGTCTGCCGCAGGCGACGGCGCTCCGGCCACCCCATCGCCTCGCGATCCGGAGGCCACCGCCTAACAGATTCAACGTCCTACTTATCGCGCATCAGTGCGTGATACCCTCGACGGGGATGGGCCCGGCATATCTCGTTGATGTGCCGGGCCACTTTTTGATGCGACACCGGTATCTTGCTTGGACACTGCTTGTTTCATACCACAAAACCACTGTACCTTATGTCAACCATTTTTGCAGACGACCTTCTCGCCAACGAACACATCGTCATTACCGGCGGCGGAACGGGCCTCGGTCGAGCAATGGCCGAGCGGTGTGCGGCCTTAGGGGCAACAGTCACTATCAACGGGCGCCGCACCGAACCGCTCGATGAAACCGTTGCTGCCATCGAAGAAGATGGTGGCACCGCAAACGGTATCTCGTGCAACGTACGCGACGCCGAATCCGTCAGCGCCTTCTTCGATGAAGCCGAAGACGCGCAGGGGCCCGTCACCGCGCTCGTGAACAACGCCGCTGCTAACTTTCTGGCGGCTACCGAAGACCTCTCCCCCAACGGATTCGACGCCATTGTTAAGACCAACCTGTACGGCTCGTTCTACTGCACACAGGCATGCGGGCAGCGGTGGATTGAGCGCGGATCGGGCGGTGTAATCCTATCAATTGCTACTACCTATGCCGACACCGGGAGCGCATTTGTCGTGCCGAGTGCTGTCTCTAAAGCGGGCATTGTGGCTATGATGCGCTCGCTGGCTGCCGAGTGGGGACCCGAGGGTATCCGCCTGAACGCGATTGCACCAGGCCCTTTCCCGACGGAAGGGGCATGGAGTCGTCTTGTACCGGGTATGGATGTCGAGGACGACATGAAGCAGCGCAATCCTACACGCCGCTTTGGCGAGCCCGACGAACTCGCGACACTGGTCGCTTTCCTGCTTTCCGATGGCGCATCTTACATGAACGGCGAGGTGGTGACATTTGATGGCGGCGAAAAGCTTGTAGCCGGTGGGCAGTTTAATGCATTCACGGCAATGCCACGTGCACAGATCAAAGGGCTCTTTGCAAAAATGAAAGCCGCCCGCAATGACGGATAATACGTTGTATCCCTTTGTAATCAAGAAAGATACCCCCCTAAAAAGCGGTTCCACCGTCATTCTTCCGGCTAAACCCGGCGTGTTTCTTGCTCTTTTGTTCATCAAGCCTTATTCATGACTTTGCAGTAGCTTAATGTAAAACGAAGGGCAATGACCTATGACACGTTTAAACCTCAACCTGTTTGCTCGTGCAACCGATGATGTGGAGCGTACTCAGTATCAAATTCTGAGTGGCTTGAAACAGGCACATGACGACTTTGCGGAGAATCGGATCTATCCGCACCTTGGCAAACTCGTGTCGCTCTACACGTCGTTGCGTACTATCATGGAGCGGTCGGAGTCGTATCGGACCTCTACCACGGGCGAGGCGACAGGCATTGACTGGGAAAAAGGCACCCTGCAATACAAGTGGCCCGAGCTTGAAGAGGATGACCTCTCTACCGTAAAAGAGCTCATCGAATGGGCTTTGCCGCGTATTCAGGCCGCCATCGAAGAGGGGCGTACAATCTACGAGACGGTAGAAAAAAACTTTGAAGTGGAGACGGTTGGCATTGTGCCGTCATATGTGCAGGAGGGATACGCCCTGGTGCCCGATCGTGAAACCGCTCATTTGCATGTCTTGCGCTACACCGTCTCGATCTTTACGAAGGAAGACGAGCAGTACCGTACGCTAAAAACGGAGCATTGCAAGTCGGTGCCTCAATCAACTGTAGACAAGCCGCCTAGCACGGTGAAGCTAGAGTTGGTAGAGGAGCGCACGGACTTACCGAATCCGGCTACGTACATGTTCAACACCGACCTGGCGTATCCCTACGAGTCTACCCTTCTTCCGGTCGCCAAGCGAACGCTCATGCGACACTTAGCTCATGAAGAGGGCTGGGCATAGACAAACGCATTCAGCAGGACGGTTCGGGTTATGCCATCAACGCTCCTGCTGTGTGCCACCCTGAGGCGAATGCATCCTTGACCGAGATCCCCGACCGGTAGTTGCCCGCGAAATAAAGGCCGGGATGAGCGGCTTCGAGCGCATCCAATCGGCCCTGTACGCGTCCGTGCTGTGCGGTATACTGCGGGATGGCGCGCGGCCACACCACATGATGCACCATCACCGGATCGCCCTGTAGCCCCAGCAGCGTGCGAAGGTCGTTGCGGACGAGGTGTTCGACCTCATCACGGGGCTGTTCAACCAGGTGAGGAGCGCGTGCCCCGCCTACAAACGTAGTCAGCAGCACATGACCGTCGGGCGCGCGTCCGGGAAAAAGAGTGGAGGCGAAGATCGTCCCCAAAATGCGGAAGTCCGACTCTTTGGCGGGTACCAGCATGCCAAAGCCATCCAGTGGATGCGTGATGGCATCTCGGGGCACTCCCAGCGAAACACTGCGCATGGGCGCATACGGGAGGTGTTGTAACGGGGCGATCCCGAGGGGCGTATCCAGCACAATATCAGTCCCGAGCTGATGCAACGGAGCAGCAAACACCACTGCATCAGCCTGCGAGGTACCCTGCTCGTGCTCAACGCGCCATCCCGATTGCGTGGGCACACAGGCGTGCACCGGACATGATAGCGAAATGCGCTCGCGAAACGATGCAGCTATAGCTTTTGGGAGCGTGGCCAGGCCGTTTCGGAATGAAAACAACCCATCTACGGTGGGCGCGTCTGAGGGGTTGGATGGACCCAGTGCGTTGCGAAGGCCACCTATGAGTAGCGAGCCGTGCTTTTTTTCGAGTGTCTTGAGCATCGGAAAAGCATGCTGCACCGCAAGTTGGTCGGGGCGCCCTCCGTACACGCCCGCCACAAATGGATTAACCGCGTAGTCGAGCACCTCGGTCCCCAAACGGCGCTGTACAAAGTCAGACAGTGATTCGTTGGAGGGTCCCCGCGGACGCAGAGGCTCTGTTAGGAGGCGTAGTTTGGCACGCGTTGAAAGCAGCGGGGTGCGAAGGGCTTGCGCCGGAGAGCGTGGAATGGGAACGGGGCCGCCATCTCGCACGACAAAGCGGTTGCGAGCGTCCGGGTTTGCCTCCACCTTTTGGTCGAGCAGGTTCACCGTTTGCATCACACGAGTCAACGTGGGGTTGGCCCCGTTGATTGAGTTTGGGCCTTCCTCGATCAGGAACCCATTCTGTTCGACTGTGCGAATCACTCCACCCGGTTGGGCATCTGCTTCAAACACCTGCACAGCGTGTCCGGCAGCGTGCAATCGATAAGCTGCAGCCAATCCGCTAATTCCGGCTCCGATAATCGCAACATGCATAGGTTTGATAGAACTGATGATCAAAGTCAGAATGCCAGGATACACCGGCATACCGCGAAACTCCCCTGCTAGGCAAGTCGTATTCTACGGTAGGGTACATGTCACGCGTCAGCACCGTCGAAGTGTAGGCGCATGCGCGAAAGCCCCGTTATTTTTGTACGTGGTGGGTGCATCCTCATGTATTGGATGCGCGACCCGTGCAAGGGCTTCACGTACGTACACAAGAGCAGCATCGCTAGTTACGCATACGATCAACGCGAGGATATTTATGGCTACAGAAGCAATGAACGAAAGCTGGCGTCGCATCCGCGACCAGATTAAGTCGATTTGGGACGATGCCGACTTTGACGACAAAGAAATGAAACGTGCCCGTGGCGAGATGGACAAGATCGTTGGGCTAATTCACGACAAAACGGGCGATTCGCCCGAAGAAATTCGTCGCAAGATGAGTGCTATTCTGTAGCTGTGGGCCGGTTGCCAAAACGAATACGCAGCGTATCTACACGTTGAGGCACCTGCTTCGGATCTTCCGAGGTGGGTGTTTTGTTTTTAACGGCTGGAACCGCTTTCATCCCTCCTCACCAAACTGCTTCCTCTGGTTGCATGGCCGACGTATCCGCTCCTGCCCAACTGGGCACGCCCGCCTCCACCTCATCGTCTCGTTTTCAGCGCCGCGCTGATCATTACAAGGATCTGCTGCAGACCTATAACGCCCGGCGTGCTGAGATCGCCAAGGGAGGGGGCGACCGGCGCATTGAACGGCAACACAAGCGCGGTAAGCTCACCGCCCGTGAACGCATCGCACACTTGCTTGATGATCCCGATGACTTCACCGAGGTCGGGCAGTTTGCCGGATACGAGATGTACGAAGACGAAGGCGGCTGTCCCTCGGGCGGTACCGTTATGGGGCTTGGCCACGTAAGCGGGCGCCTCAGCCTGGTCGTAGCAAACGACGCCACCGTTAAAGCAGGTGCCTGGTTTCCGATTACCGCGAAGAAAAACCTGCGGGCGCAAGAGATCGCACTCGAAAACCACGTGCCCATCATCTATCTGGTGGATTCGGCCGGGGTGTACTTGCCCATGCAGGACGAAATCTTCCCCGATAAGGAGCACTTCGGACGCATCTTTCGCAACAATGCTATTCTCTCTAGCAGAGGGATCCCGCAAGTTGCGGCCATTATGGGCAGTTGTGTGGCCGGAGGCGCCTACCTTCCTATCATGAGCGATGAAGCGCTCATTGTGAACGGCACCGGCTCGGTGTTTCTAGCCGGTCCGTTTCTGGTGAAGGCGGCTATTGGCGAAGAAGTCGAAGCCGATGTGCTAGGCGGAGCCACCACCCATACCGAAATCTCAGGCGTTGCCGACTACAAGTGCGATTCCGACGAAGAAGCGCTCGACACCGTGCGCGACATCATGGGACACATGGGGCCGGAGCATCGCTTCGGGTTCACGCGTGAGGAGCCCGTGGCGCCCGCGTTCGATACCGAAGAGATCTACGGCCTCGTCCCCGACAGCGGTCAGCAGCCGTACGACATGCGCGAGGTGCTGGCTCGTATCATAGATGCGGAGTCTTGGACTGAGTACAAGAAGGGCTATGGCCGCACGTTGCTTACCGGATATGCACGCATCGACGGCTGGAACGTAGGGATTGTGGCCAATCAGCGCGCGGTGGTGCGCAACAAAACCGATCATGACACCAAGGGCGAGATTCAGGTAGGAGGCGTCATCTACGCCGATGCGGCCGACAAAGCGGCTCGGTTTATCATGAACTGCAATCAGAAGCAAATTCCGCTCGTGTTCTTCCAGGACGTAACGGGCTTTATGGTCGGCAAGCGCGCCGAACACGGTGGCATCATTAAGGATGGCGCCAAAATGGTAAACGCCATGTCGAACAGTACCGTACCTAAGTTCACGGTTGTGGCAGGCAACTCGTATGGAGCCGGAAACTATGCCATGTGTGGACGCGCATATGATCCCCGCCTGATATGCGCTTGGCCTACCGCCAAGATCGCCGTGATGGGCGGTACACAGGCCGCTAAGGTCCTGCACCAGATTCAGGTGCGCAAACTCGAAAAGCAGGGCAAAGAACTCTCGGAGGAGGAAGAACAAGCGTTGCTGTCGCGCATCGAAGATCGATATGAAGAACAGACCACGCCGTACTATGCGGCAGCACGCCTCTGGGTCGATGAAATTATCGATCCGGTAGACACACGCGCATGGCTCTCGCGTGGAATCAACATGGCCGACCTGAATCCGGAAATGGCCGACTTCAATCCGGGTGTCATCCAAACATAAGTACCGCCCTATGCGAGGCGGCCCCTGCTATGAGTCCAGTTCGTGCCGCTACCGCTCCGCATCAGTCGAACCTCGAAGAGCTGGTTAACAGCATCACGCATGGCGTTGGGCTTATCCTGAGCCTAATTGGTGGGGGCGTGTTGTTAGGACTGGCTGTGGCCAACGGCAGCGCTGTTCACGTTGTGAGCTGTGCGTTATATGGCGCTACGCTGGTGTTCTTGTACGGCGCCTCTACGTTCTACCATGCAGTAACGCGTCCCCGGCTCAAGTATATCGCCCGGGTGCTTGATCATGTAGGCATTTATTTGCTGATTGCTGGCACCTATACGCCATTTCTTGCGGTTATGGTACCCGAGCCATTAGGATGGGTCGTTCTGGGATTGGTGTGGGGATGTGCGCTGATTGGCCTTCTTTTCAAAATCGTGTCGCGGTATCGCTTCCACTGGGTCGCCGTGATCCCTTATGTGGTGCTGGGATGGATTGGCATCCTGTTCGCCCAACCTCTCATTGAAGCGCTCTCGTGGGAGGTGTTCGGCTGGCTTTTAGCAGGCGGTGTCGTATACACCGGAGGCGTGTTGTTCTTTGGGTGGAACCGGTTGCCGTTCAATCACGGCGTGTGGCACGTTTTTGTGATGGGCGGCAGTGCCATCCACTACGTTGCTGTGTTGCAATACGTGCTTCCCTAGCATGCAACTATTGCCGACCGTTCACGTCTACACCATATCTTTAACACTACGATGTGTGGATTCCTGCGGCTCTACATAGTAGGCTGATCAGCTATGTCAATCGACACCCTCAAGTCAAAACGGCGCCTGGTCGAAGAATACGGGCTGGACGAACGTCAGGCTGAGGGGATTGTGGAGTTAATCGCTCAATCTGAAGAGCGCAACGTCACCATTTCTGATCTGCAGGTGACGGAAGAGCGGCTGACGATGAAAATCGGCCAACTCGATGATCGACTGACGGCACAGATCGAGCAGCTTGACGAACGACTAACGGCACGAATCGATGCGGTAAATGGGCGCATCGATCAATTGGACGAACGGCTGACGGCACAGATCGAGCAGTTGGATGCACGTTTGTCGGCACGAATCGATGCGGTAGATGAACGCATCGACCAACTGGACGAGCGGCTGACCGGGCAAATCGATGCCGTGAATGGACGCATCGACCAACTGGATGAACGGCTGACAGCACAAATTAAAGCGGTAGATGGGCGAATCGATCAATTAGATAAGCGGTTGACAGCCCAGATTGAGCAGTTAGACGAGCGGTTGACCATTGAGGTGAAGCGTCTGGAGACAAAAATCGATGAGCGGCATGCCCAGACGCAGTCGCAAATTGCTTCGCTACGGACTGACATGTTCCGCGGGATGGTCGCTATAGCCGCCTTTATCGTCGCGCTGCTGTCGATCTTTGAGTACGTGCTCTAAGAAGTAGTGCCGAGACAGCAGAAGACGCTCAGGCGTCGATCGCATAGCTTTTGCCTTCAACTCCGAGCGTTGTGTTGGGAAAGACTTCCCGAGCCCGGGCAAGTGTGTTGCGCTTGTCGCCTGGAGGAAGATGCACAAGCACAAGCTGCTTAGCGTTTGCAGCACGGGCAACATCAGCCGCTTCGATAGCGCTACTGTGTCCCGGACCGGCGCCATTGGCTTCATGTACGAGCAGGTCGGCATCGCGCCCCAGTTCCACCACGGCATCGCACGGGGCGGTGTCGCATGAATACGCGACGACCTGTCCGCTTTTCGGGTGTGCTACACGGAGTCCCATGGTATCGGGACCATGATCGACAGGAGCCCCAGTGATGTGCCACGGATCGGCTGCCCACACAGAGGCCCCCGCTTCGTAAGGAACCGTATGTGCATTGATAGCCGGCATGTCCTCCCATCCTGCTGTAATCTCCGAGAACGCTTCCATGCACCGATCGGCCTGCTGCAGAGCCGCCTCAAACCCGCATACAGGAAGATCTCCTGGACGGTCGGAGAGCCATACCTTCTCCATAAAAAGCGGAAACCCGCTGATATGATCGGGGTGAGCGTGCGTCAGAATTAGAGCCCGCACATCCTGGATACGACCGCCTACGGATGTCCAGCGCTGTAGCGCATCTCCTCCGCAATCTACCAACACCGACTGGTTGGGCTTTGCATCGTCAGAGAACGCCAGCATAGTGGTGGTGCGGTGCGGGTCGCTGATGGCAGCCCCCGTGCCAAGCAGGTGGCAATAAACCGACATAGGCGTAAGTGTTTATGAGCGATGGCTAACGATTTCGCTGAATGGTGTATGCCGTAAGGCCAATTAGGGCATCTCGGGCGTCGGAGGGCGGAAACGGCTCCAACTGTTTACGGGCTTCGGCAGCCAATGCTTCCATGCGTTCACGAGCATACGCTACCCCACCATGATCGCGCGCAAAGGCTGCAATGGTTTCGACATCAGAGCGCGACTTTTCATCTTTTCGTACGACGCGCATCACAGACTTACGGTCAGATTTCGGAGCATGCTCCAGCGCGTGAATCAGCGGGAGCGTCATCTTTTTCTCCTGCATGTCAATGCCAACTGGTTTGCCTGCATCTACGGCCCCGAAGTCGAACAGGTCATCGCGAATCTGAAAGGCCAGCCCGAGTTTTTCGCCGTAGGTGCGCATCCGTTCAACGATCGTTTCGTCGTCGGTTGTACTCAGTGCGCCGCTGGTTGTACATGCCGAAATGAGCGAGGCTGTTTTGTCCGAAATAATCTGAAAGTACGTGTCCTCATCAATATTCAAAAAGCGCGCTTTTTCGATTTGCAGCAACTCACCCTCACTCATGCGGCGCACCGCATCCGAGAGTGCGTGCAGCACCGTGTAGTCGTTGTGGTCGAGCGACAGCAAAAGGCCACGGCTCAACAGGAAGTCTCCCATGAGCACGGCGATCTTGTTTTTCCACAATGCGTTGATCGAAAACATCCCGCGCCGGGTGTCCGCATCGTCGACCACGTCATCATGGACGAGTGTTGCGGTGTGTAGCAATTCGACCAGGGCGGCGGCGCGGTAGCTCATATCATTCACCTCACCGCTGACTTTGGCGGCCAGCAAGACCAGCAAGGGCCGGATGCGCTTGCCTTTTTGCTTGAGTACGTACTGCGTGATCTTATCCAGCAGGAAGTGATCGGAGCGCATCGCCTCCCGAAAATACGGGCGAAATGCGTCCAACTCTTCAGCCACTGGCGCTCGTATGGCATCGAGCGTGGTGGGCACAGACCGCTCGCGCGAAGAGGGCTCCGACGAACGGTTCGACGTAAAGACAGAAGCGTCGATCATCGCGGTTTTCAGAAATCATTGAAAGGTTGGAATGACGTTACGCCCCTGCCTTGGAAAAGGTTTGCTATGACAGGCCATAGTGTAGGTGCAGGTGTGGGATTGCTGTTACATCCCCTCGCCCAGCATCGGGTCTGTACTCATACTGCAATGGGCGCGGGAAGCGCCGGGTGGTGTGTGTAGTTGTGCAGGTGGATGTGTGCGGGCGTATATTCGAAAAGTGATGGCGCTGCGTCAAGGTGAAGGGTGGGGCGGTCATAGGGCGTGCGTTCGAGCTGGGTGCGTACCTGATCGAGGTGGTTTAGGTAGATGTGGCAGTTTCCACCGCTGAAATGAAGCATGCCAGGCGCGTACTCTGTTTGTGCGGCCAGTAGGTGAGTCAGAAGAGCGTAACTGGCAAGGTTGAATGGGAGCCCGAGAAAGGAGTCAACTGATCGCTGTTGCCACATCAGCGAGAGCCGGTCGGGGCCATCTGATACAGGCTCTACGTGGCATTGGAACGCATAATGGCACGGTGGCAATGCCATGTCTGCAACCTGAGCCGGATGCCAGGCGCTAACCACATGACGCCGCGAGTGCGGATGGGCTTGCAGGTTCTCTACCAGTTGCGCCAGTTGGTCGGTACCGTTGAAGTCGCGCCACTGCTTGCCGTACACCGGACCCAATTCGCCCCATTGCGATGCAAAATCAGGATCATCGCAAATGCGGGCCTCAAAGTCTTCTTGTGAGATGGCATTCCCCGTCGTTTCGCGGTAGTGCTGCAAGGGCCAGTCGGTCCATATAGAGACGCCCTGTGTTACGAGCGGACGGATATTGGTAGATCCATCTAAGAACCAGAGCAATTCGGTGACAATACCGCGCATCCACACTTTTTTGGTTGTGAGGAGCGGAAAGCCGTTCTGTAGGTCAACCGAAAAGTGTTCGCCAAACACGCTTATCGTTCCTGTGCCGGTGCGATCGGGGGTGCGGGTGCCGTGTTGCAAAATACGCGACAAATACGACTGATAGACATGCATAGACACATTGAATAGGAACGTGATTTTGAGCCGACAGGTAGAGACACATCCTTGCGCACTCTACTCATATGCATCCTCTACGTTAGTTATGGATCCGGATATCCCGTTGAATAAGCACCTAAAGCAAGCGATTAACCACCTAGAGAAGGTGCTGAACTACGCGCCCATGGTGGCTGAAGAGCGCGACGCCACCGTGCATCTTACCCCACAAGACTGGCACGTGGTGGCCGACGCGCTGTTCAAGATGGATACGCCCGACAATGCGCTGCCCGATGAAATTGAAGATTACGGTCTCACCGATCAGAACGAAGTGATTACGCTTACGACCGCCGACTACGACATCCGGGTGGAAATGGTCGCTGCCTAGTACCCTGTCACAGGTCAATCTTCGGGTAACGCATGTACCTCTAACGTACCGAGCCCCCTTTGAACTCTCGTCGCGATGCTCCGCGTCGCGACGAAATGCGGACGCTCTGCGTCCTTCTGTTTCCGCGTGTTCTCTCTGAAGGAGAACGGGGTGGTTGCTTTGTGCGCGGTGTCAGATGGGTGGACGGAGGGTGTTGAGATCCCTCCGCCGGGGGCGTCGGGATGACAGCGAGAGAAGGAAGGCTGCTCGCTCGCCCAGAGCCTGCTGAGCACCGAGGAGATGTTTCGACGCGCTTCGGGCCCTGAGGGGCCCTTCGCTTGCTCAACATGACAGAACATTTGGGTTGAGATGCTTCAACGCAAGTCCACTCCATACCCTATCATTCAGGTGTGACAGAGCACTGGTGCTTAGGAGGCGGTATTCTGCATCTGCAGAGCGGTTGTCACGCCATCAATTTGCTGCGGCATGCAATGGGAACGAGGGAAGCATGATGCGAAAGCGTTGCCCATTAGGACGTTGTGCCACGTAGTTTCCCTCAACCACCGCGTCAAAGTCGTGAAGCGTGCAGCGCTCATCGAGCACATGCTTTTCGCCCGCGGGTACAATCGGGCGCTTTTCAAGTGTTTCGCCGCTTCCCGCAGCATCATGCAGGCGTCCGTCGCCCTCGCGAATTGTAAAGCGGCGCCGGATGAGCAAAAGGTCGTCTGGGCCCTGGTTGTATAGGTGCACCGCATAACTAAATGCGAACTCCATATCTAAAAGGTTCGACGCTTCATCTAAGTAGATGGGCCATACACGAGCCGTTACGTCTTGACTGGTAGCGCTATACACGATCATGAGGGGTACAACAACACGGTGAGATAAAAACGCGTGGGTAGAATGCTACATGCAATAATTTGGCCAACACATGCCTTGTTGTTACGCATGTGTTACGAGGTGTTCTCGTTAGCGAGCCGTTGCAGAGGAAAAAGTGGGCCACAACCAATTTTCACGAGCGGCATCCAAGACATCTTGAACTGCCTAATCCGCAAGACGTATTTTTAGACGGATTATTTCTACTATCCTAACAGTGCGGAACGCATGAGTGTCTCCCCCACCTCCGATGCGCCGGACGATGCATCGGTTCGATCTATTCCTGAAGCAACGGTGCTGTTTGCGGGCGATTCAGGCGACGGTATGCAGCTTGCCGGATCGCAGTTTACGCTGGCCTCGGCGTATGCGCGCAATGATGTGGCTACACTTCCAGATTATCCTGCTGAAATACGAGCGCCTGCCGGTACTACGTACGGCGTGAGCGGTTTTCAGCTGCACTTTGGCGCTGTGGATATCCGCACGCCCGGCGACAAGGTCGACCTGCTCGTTGCCATGAATGCGGCTGCGCTTAAAGTGCACCTGCAGCGGGTACGACCGGGCGGATCGGTGCTCGTAAATACAGATGCGTTCACCCAGCGTGACCTGGAGCTTGCCGATTGGGCCGATGCAGATCCCCTTAACGATGGGACACTCGATGGATATCAGGTCATTGAAGTACCACTTACAACAATCACACATGATGCCTTGAGCGGCACCGATCTGACGAAAAAACAGATAGACCGCTCTAAAAACATGTTCGCACTTGGCCTCACCCTGTGGATGTACTCACGTCCATTAGAGCCCGCCCGCAACTGGATTCGCACTAAGTTTGAGGATCGCCCGGCCATTCAAGAAGCGAACCTTACGGTGCTGGATAAGGGGGCCCACTACGCGGAAACGATTGAGGCCATCGGCACGCGGTACACGGTCGACCCGGCGGCCATGGCCCCCGGTACATACCGAGCCGTGCGAGGAGCGCAAGCACTTGCACTCGGGCTCGTTGCTGCCGCCGACCGCAGTGGTCGGTCGGTCTTCTACGGGTCGTATCCGATTACTCCCGCGTCTGACATTTTGCACGAGGTTAGCAAGCATAAGCAGTTTAACGTAGCCACGTTTCAGGCCGAGGACGAGATTGCTGCAGCTGGCACAGCTATTGGCGCCAGCTTTGGCGGTTCTATCGGCGTATGTGCAACCAGTGGTCCCGGAATCGCTCTCAAGACAGAGGCCATTGGCTTCGCCGTTATGACGGAGCTGCCCCTTGTGGTCATCAACATGCAGCGGGGAGGGCCATCGACCGGGCTTCCTACAAAACCGGAGCAGGGCGATTTGCTCCAGGCTGTGTATGGACGTAATGGGGAAGCGCCGCTTCCGGTCATCGCTCCCACGTCTCCCGGCGATTGCTTTTATGCCGCGTATGAAGCGTGCCGCATTGCTACAACATACATGACGCCCGTCATGCTCCTGGCAGATGGCTACCTGGGCAATGGATCGGAGGCCTGGCGCATCCCGCAGGTAGACGAACTGCCTCCGTTTGAGGCCACACAGGCTACGGAGCCGACCGACCGCACCATGACCACAGACGATGATGGCAATCCGCAGTTTTTGCCCTATGTGCGCAATAACGACACGCTGGCACGTCCCTGGGCGGTGCCGGGCACGCCCAAGCTAGAGCATCGATTGGGCGGGCTTGAGAAAGAGCACGAAACCGGCAATGTATCCTACGACCCCGAGAACCACGAGCGCATGGTTAAGCTGCGCGCCCAAAAGGTGCAGCGCGTTACTCAAGTGATGCCCCCCACACCCGTGCAGGGACCGCGCAGTGGACCGCTCCTTGTGCTGGGCTGGGGATCTACCAAAGGAGCTATCGTAGAAGCGGTAACTCGATGTCGATCTGAAGGCACCTCTGTTAGCGCCGCCCACCTGCGCTATGTGTGGCCGCTGCCCGCCGATCTGGAGGCGATTGTCGACGGATTTGGTCGGGTGCTGGTGCCTGAGTTAAACAATGGGCAATTGATTCGACTGCTCCGCGACGCCTATCCCGACACCACGTTCGTTCCTCTCAACAAGATTCAGGGACGCCCCTTCCGGGTTGAGGAAATCTGCACCGGGATTCATGACGTACTGGATGTGGCCCCCACTGCCGCCGCACCTGCATAGTTTGTACTCTCGTACCCCTCTTTTAATCCAACTGCTGCTGCTCTATGTCAGATGCCAACAAGACCACAAAACCTGCCGGACCGCCCGGGTCTAAGAAGCCGGCTGGCCCACCTACTTCAAAAGCGTCCGATGGGCCTTCTCTGCCACCCGGGTACAGTGGTGATGGCGGGGGGGCGTCATTGACTCGTAAAGACTTTGCGACCGACCAAGACGTGCGCTGGTGTCCCGGCTGCGGCGATTATGCGATTCTGGCGACGATACAACGCTTACTACCCGAGCTCGATGTGCCCAAAGAAAATTTTGTGTTTATCAGTGGGATCGGCTGTTCAGGGCGGTTCCCGTACTATATGGATACGTACGGCATGCACACCTTGCACGGGCGAGCGCCCACGTTTGCCACCGGGCTGAAGTGTGCCAATCCGGAGCTAGACGTGTGGATTGTAACCGGGGATGGCGATGCGCTCTCCATTGGCGGCAATCACTTTATCCACCTGTGCCGACGCAATCTGGATACGCAGGTGTTGCTCTTCAATAACGAGATTTACGGCCTGACTAAGGGGCAGTACAGTCCCACCTCCGAAGTTGGCAAGGTGACGAAAAGCACCCCACACGGCTCGCTTGATCGTCCATTTAATCCGGTTGCAGTGGCTCTGGGGGCCGATGCATCGTTTGTGGCCCGCACCATGGATCGCGATCCAAAGCATATGAAACGCACGATGAAAGCGGCCCATGGGCATGGCGGAACGGCCTTTGTGGAGATCTACCAGAACTGCAATATCTTCAACGACGGAGCGTTCTTCGAATTCACGGATCGCGATACCAAGCCTGAGCGAGCGATCTTTGTAGAGGATGGTACTCCCCTCACATTCAATGATGGCGATCAGGGCCTCCGTGTAGAAGGCCTCCAGCTTGAGGTGATTGATCTTACCACCGACCGGTGGTCCGTTGAAGACTGTCTGGTATATGATACCAGCAACCGAGAAATGGCACACCTGATTGGACGGATGTTTGATCAGCCTGATTTTCCGCGTCCATTTGGTGTGCTATATCAAACGGACCGCCCAACGTATGAAGCTCAACTCCATGAGCAGATGAACGCTGTCCGGACGGAGAAGGGAGAAGGCAATTTGCAGGCCCTGTTGCAATCGGGGGATACGTGGACGATTGAAGGGTAGCCGGTCGTGCTTGGCACCCACCGTAACAATGCCGAAAAAAGATGGTGCTACCCAGAAGTAAGGTTGTGCATACCAAACATGCTAACTATACTATGGCGAATTGTCTTTTGCAACCTCTCCCCACGTATTCATGCTTATAAACTTACCGAGCCGTCTTCGCGAGTTTGCACTGTTTGTGCTTCGTGTTGTCGCCGGATTCTACATGTTCATCGGACATGGATGGGGCAAGATTACCGCAGGTCCTGAACGTTGGACGGAACTGGGTGGCACCATGGAGCTCATCGGAATTAGCTTCCTTCCAGTGGTTTGGGGGTTCCTGGCAGCGATCGGGGAGTCCGTTGCCGCGTTGTTCGTCGCGTTCGGATTTTTGACGCGCACTGCGGCGCTTTTCACCATGGGTACTATGGGCATGGCTGCCACGATGCATGTAATGACCGGTGATGGATGGGTTGGCGCTGGCAGTGCCGAGATGGCTCTCCTTTACCTGCTGATCTTTGCGACCATCTTTTTGGCAGGCCCTGGCAAATATAGCATTGACCACCGCATGAAACGTCGCCGATAGCAGGGGCTCGACGCCGTTTAAAACAGCACTGCAGAGAGGGTAACGCCAAAGCGCCACGACGTTACGTCGCGTGTCGCATCTTGAGCGCGGGGCCACGAGTCAACATTGCGAAAGGCCCCGCTGATGCGCCACCCTACAAACGTGCCTACAGAAAACACGGAATATACGTTGACATGAGAGGTCAACGCAAGGTCATGGCGGCTGTTATCGCCGTACGATCCAGAAGATGTTAGATTGGCGTATCCAAACAGCCCAACCCCCAGATCGACACGAGGGCCTTCGTACCAGAACTGCGCGCTGTAGTGAGAAAACAAGTCTTGGTCAACACGTGGTAGGCTGGGTTCAAAAGCACGTACCGTGGAGTGGGCATACGAGCCGCCAGCACGTAAATGCACAGTGACGACCTCTTGGGGGGGGCGATCCATAAGCGTGAGCCGGGTATTGAACGATCCCGTAAGCTGTCCCCCTTCCGGCAGAAAAGCGCCGTAGCGTCCTACCTCAGCATGCTGGCCGAATACCGATACCGGGTCATCCTCGGCCAATGGAAGACGCCCTCCTATTTCGATCATCACCGGCGTGAGGCGCGGTGTAAATGCCAGCCCCACATAGGGATTTCCTACCTGGGTGGTGGATCCAAACTCAGAGGCGTTGATATGGGACACAGGAATCTCAGTCACAAATTGAGTACCGGCTGTAAGGGGTACCATGCCCGTAAAGAAGTAGCCTGCAGAAAGCCCGTCTATATCTTTCATATCTGGACGTACAACTTCTACACCGACTTGGGCAGCTTTGTAAGGAGAAAGCCACAGGCCCTGAGCGTCAGCAGACGGCGGTGTGCTAACGAAGGCCAGCATCAGTACGGTAATGGCAGCCCCCGCTAATGCGGAACGGCGAACAAAAGAAAGCACGGCACTGGTCATGCGCAGAATCAAATTGCATAGATTGGGATGAGTCGCTGCTTGCAATAGAACACATCCGAAAAGCGGATGCAAACTTCGCTTCCAGAGGGCTGCAAAAGTCGTTAGAACTCCATACATTGGGGTAATCCAGTGCCCGTTTCGCCTAATATCCAGCCGTGTTATGTCGCAAACGCTCGATGCGCCTACCACCTCCCCCGCTCCGCGCGCTGTTCGCATGCAGCAGTTGGAAGCGCTGCGCGATCAGTTTACTGGATGCAAAACCTGCTACCCGCGCGCTGATGGCACTACTGGCCCACGTATCTACCTGGATAGCGCGGCATCGAACCTACGCTTTGAAGGAGCAGAGGCTGTTGTGCACGAAGCCATGCAGCATTATGCCAACACGCACTCGCACCTGCACCACGGGGCCCGCATCATGACCGAGGCGTATGAGCAGGCTCATGAAACCGTGCGTCAGTTTGTAGGAGCCCCACCCTCATACACCGCCATCTTTTGTGGTACCGGCGTCACGGGCGGACTCAACCGAATGGCTCGTGTACTTGCCGCACAACGTCCGGAGCGCAGGGTAGCCATTACCACGCTCATGGAGCACCACGCGAACGATTTGCCTCATCGCAAGCACATGGATGACGTAGTGCATGTGCCGCTAGAGGTTGACCCTGATGGCAATGCCGGCCGGGTTGATATGCAGGCCCTGCGTAGCGCAATCCACGAGCATGCCGAGCGGTTGAACTATGTAGCGGTAACCGCCGCCTCGAACGTAACCGGTGTGGTGAATCCGGTTCATGAAATCGCAGCGCTTGCGCATGAAGTGGGCGCGTTGTGTGTGGTCGATGCCGCACAATCAGCAGCCCACCTGCCGCTTACTGTGAATGGGCCTGGATCCAACGATGCCCTTGATGTAATCTGCCTTAGCGGACATAAAATCTACGCACCGGGGAGCCCCGGCGTCATCGTGGCACGTAAGGAACTGTTCGACGGCCATGAGCCCGAAATGGTAGGCGGAGGCATCGTAGAGTTTGTGGATGCGCAACGGTACGAGGTCACCGACCGGCTGCCCGAGCGCGAGGAAGCGGGTACACCCAATTTACCCGGAGCGTTGCTATTAGGCGCTACGCTTCACATCCTTCAGCGTGTGGGTATGGATGTTGTGGAAGCCGATGAGCAGGCCCTCACGCAGTATGCGTTAAGCCAGCTCAATCAGATCCCCGACCTTACCATCTACGGATCGCATCGGTTGGAAGTGGCCGAACGCATAGGCGTTATCACCTTCAATCTGGATGCGCTGCCTCATGGGCTGGTGACGGCTATCTTGAACGACTACTACGGGATTGCTGTGCGCAACGAGTGCTTTTGCGCCCAGCCGTTTGTGCGTCAGCTGTTAGGTATTGCCGACGCACAAGGCGTTGCCCCCACCTCCTGTGCGGATACGTGTGGGCCGCGCGAGCAACCCGGCATGGTGCGCATTTCTTTTGGCCTCTACAACACCCGAGCCGACGTAGACGCAGCCGTTGAAGCACTTACCGATATGGTCGACCGCCCTCAATGGTATCGTGAACGCTACCGTCCGGTAGGCGACGGCAGCGGCGACTGGAGGCACACCGAGTTTGAGGTGCCGCCCACCGAGCAGTTTGACCTCCGAGGGAACACCGATCAGTGGTTAGAAACGAACACGGCTGTATCCCCATGAGACTGGGTCTGATGCGTTAGCATTCTAACTAACCACGACTCCCACTATGAACTCTTCTCCCAATCACGTAATGACATACGGATCGCTCATGCGTGCTACGGGGATGCAATCGGAATTAGGAGTCGCGAAGTATCTCGACTTTGTAGCGTCGTGCACTATAGAGGGGTGCCTATACGATTTGGGCGATTTCCCTGGTGCTGTGCCGGGCGATGGGACGGTGCATGGCGAACTGTTTCGGCTACAGGATGAGCAGGCTCTGAGCCAAATTGATCGGTACGAGGGCTATACCCCGAACCGTGCGTCCGCATCGCTGTTTGTACGACGCCCCACCTTGGCACAACCGATGGACATACGGGCCTGGGTGTATTGGTATAACGGTCCGGTACGTCAGGCGCCCGAGATTGAATCGGGGAAATGGCGTGCTGCCTCCGGGTAGATGTCCAACGTATCTGTTTTTGTTTCTTGCCATTTGCCCAATGACCTTGCTTGCTCTTGAAACGGCCGATACCACCTGTAGCGTGGCGGTATGGCACGACGGCCAGTGCCGGGCCGAAGCGCACATCCATCGAGCCCGTGTACATGCGGCTCGGCTTATGCCGCTTATGCAAGAGACCCTGGCTCACGCCGCCATAGAGCCGTGCGACGTTGAGGGGGTGGCCGTCTCTGCAGGACCAGGATCATACACTGGCCTTCGCATCGGCATGAGCACAGCCAAAGGATTTGCCATGGCGCGTGGCCTCCCGATTGTACAGGTGCCTACGCTTACCGCTGCCACCCACGCGCTTGCGCCCTGGACAGCCCCCGGAGATCTGGTAATTGCAGCCCTGGATGCTCGCCGTAACGACGTGTTTGCTGCGGTGCACGCTCGTACCGACGAAGGATGGACTGAAACCGCTGCTGCTGCACCGTACCATGTCGATGCCTTAGTTGCTGACGTGTTGCATTCTCATGAGGACGAGACGGTATGGGTGACGGCGCCGGGCGCGGATAAGGTGGCCCATGCACTCGAAGATAGAAAGATGCAAATCCGATGTGTGTCCACTGAACATCGAAGACTTTCGGCCCAGCACATTGCCGCACTGGGAGCCACGCTGTTGGCTGAGGGACTCACTGCAGATCCGCAAACTGTGGAACCGACATACTTGAAAGCGTTTCAGGGCACCCCAACCGCTAAAACGGTATAAAGCCTGGGTGTCAGAGTAGACACAACCCGTGCTGGGTTGTATACTACCTCATTGTACATCCTCCCTACGTTCCGTCCTACTCACTCACGTTGTCCCACCATGTCCTGGTTTCGCCGTAAACGAGCGGGTATTCTCACCAAGCGCGACGATCAAAACGACGTTCCAAAGGGTCAGTGGGTGAAATGCCCCAAAACTGGAGAGATCGTCAACCGTCGCGAGGTAGAAGATAACCTGTTGGTCTTTCCTGGCTCGGGGTACCACTTTGGCATGAACAGCCACCGGTATTTTGATGTGCTGTTCGATGACGATTCGTATACCCTGCACGACACCGATCTGTACTCTACCGATGTGCTCGATTTTGAGGATCGGAAACCCTACACGCAACGCTTGGAAAAGGCGCAAGAAAAAACGGGACAGAACGAAGCCGTACAGTCTGCTACCGGTCCGATTGGAGGCCACATGACCTCCATTGCTGCGATGGACTTTTCGTTCATTGGCGGGTCGATGGGATCGGTCGTTGGCGAAATCATTGCTCGTGCCATCAAGCGGGCCTACACCAATGGGTATCCACTGATTACCATTACGCAGAGCGGCGGGGCTCGCATGATGGAGGGCGCCTTGAGCCTGATGCAGATGGCGAAAACCAGCGCGCATCTTACGCGTCTCGATGAAGCGGGACTGCCATTTATATCGATCCTCACCCATCCTACGACGGGAGGGGTCACTGCGTCGTTCGCGATGCTGGGCGACTTCCACATTGCTGAGCCAGAGGCGCTCATCGGGTTTGCAGGACCGCGCGTGATCCGCGAAACGATTGGGTCGGACCTACCCGATGGATTTCAGCGCTCCGAGTTTTTGCTAGAGCACGGATTTATCGATATGGTGGTAGACCGTCGACAATTGCAGCGCCGCGTCATCAATCTGCTTGATTTGGTGATGGAAGACGACGCTTAACACACGGCGACTGGGGACTGCTGTGCAGCAGGACAAAGGATGCTTTTCGAATTGACCCAGCGTGGTCTTATAAACGAGTCATTCTGACTACAGACATGAAGCGATAGCGTCTATACCTACTGCATGAGCACGCATCGCGTGATCTTTGACGGGCGTGAAGGCTTCGCATTTGTCGGGGAAAAGTCAAAGCAACTCTCTGGAAGTGACGAATGGCGCATCGGAAACGCGCACAGTGACCGAAGACAGAGGCACCGTGGCCGAGTCGCCACACGTGGGAGACGGAGGCGTGGGGCGATCGTTGCCGGGCGGCAACCCGCCGCTTCCCGTATCTGATCTATCGGGGCCACTTTCCCGCAGACTACCCAAAACCGGAGCCAGCAAACAGGCAAGTACCAGAGCGGGTACTACAACAAAGGCGACAAACGTCATGGTAATTCTGAAGAGACGTGATACAAATCCTTCCTGTTAACATTGGATTTGCATCTCTGCTCGCCTAATTTCCGCTGCGTTCGACTTTGTTACGCGTTCATTGTTTGAGCACATTCGATTTATCTATGACCGATACGTCATCTAACAAACCGCCCTCTGAGGATGCCTCTCAAGAGGAATGGATACAAGAGGCCGTAGCCCACACGCGGGAAGCCCTTGCGTACATGGAGCAATTCGGTATTGAGCCGGAAGGGCATATCCGTCCGTTTCTGCCGCCAACCACGCGTCAAGATAATATCCACCGAATCCCTTATACGCATGAAGCCCGGCAGCAAGTGACGTATGAAACTGAGCCGGGGGAGTTTTCCGCGCGTTGCCCCTTCTCTGGGTTGCCCGACTTTGGCATCATTCGTATCGAGTATGTGCCGGGCGATTGGATTATGGAGCTCAAAAGCCTGAAGTACTATTTTGTGTCGTGGCGCGATATCGGGGCCGCCCAGGAAGATATTACGGCTATTGTGTTTGATGATATATGGCAGACGTTAGAGAATGCTGAGTATCTGGTTGTAGAGACGGTGTATAATGTGCGTGGGGGAATAAACACGACATGCACGGTTGACAGCCGCACACAGCCGTAGCCGCGGCATCAGATATCCGTGCTGAGTCAGAAAAGCGCCGCCTAGCTCTACGCTAGACGGCGCTTTCTTATTGACAGTATGTCTCGATTCCGAGAAGCTACAGGTTAGTTTAGCTCCACTTAGTTCAACTCAAACATGACAGGCAGCGACATCTGCACGCGCACCGCTCGGTCACGCTGGCGTCCGGGGGTGAACTGCATCTGGCTTACAGCGCGTATGGCCTCTTCTGAAAGCGAGTCATGGGGCGAGCTAAGCACTTGCGGATCAGTGACGTTGCCCTCCTCGTCAACAACAAATTGCACAACTACGCGGCCCTCAATGCCAGCACGGCGGGCGAAGTCGGGGTAGCTGACCTCGTCGTAGAGCGCTTGCATCCCACCAATTAGTTCAGGACTTTCCTCAACCGCGACAAAGATTTCGTCTTCTTCCTCTTCTTCATCAGGGGCAGAGGGAGGGGGGCCGGTATCTTGGGGCTCGTCAAAGTCAAGGGTGGAGTCCCAGTCGTACTCCTGGTCGTCAAGGATTTCGTCGTTGGGGACCTCAACAGGGGTAGGGGGGCGAGGAGGCGGAGGCGGTGTAACTTCCTGCTCAGTTTGCTGGATCTCTTCCATCTCAACCACATCCTGTTCTTCGAGCATCACCTCAAAGTCACCGCCTCGATCCAGGTCCACGTTAAACGCGGTGACCAAGATCAGCAGCGTAATAACCGCTCCGACTTGTATCCAAATCGGATAGAGGCGTTGAATGTCAGCTTCGGGCTTCTTGCGAGAGGGCATATTCGCGGTCCGGGGGTCTACACAAAAATCGACGATTGTAGGGGGTTGCCCTATTGAATCTTCATGCAAACGATACGAACCTGTATCCGGGATGTTTCAAATGCAAAGGCGCTCTGTATGTGTGCCGCGGAGAGGGAGAGGGAAGGAGGAAAACAGCATAAACTATAAGGGCAACGAATCGGAAACAGATCCGCAACTGTAGATAAGCGCTATACGTACGGAATTGACAACTCCGCCTCTTATCGAACTAACGCATACGGTACTATGCCAGATGCACCACGGGGTCCCCTCTTGAAAACATTGGAGCTCTTGGAGACACACCTTGACAGAGTGCCTGGACGACTCGTCGAGAAAGTGCGCGATGGTATTGAGGAGTTGCGTGCTCTCATGCTAGAGAAGCGTGCTGCACGGTTTGCATTGGTTGGGCGTCGGGGCAGCGGCAAGTCGTCGCTTATCAATGCGCTGTTTGGCGAGGAGGTGGCCACCGTGGGCCATGAGACCTCGCAAACCGGAGCCGCTCAGTGGTATACGTATGAGAGCGAGCTTGGACAACTTGAGGTGCTCGACACCCGGGGGCTGCAGGAAGGGTCGGACCCTGAAGAAACTGATGCTGCCGATACGCCCGAAGATTCAATTCGAGCTGCGGTGCACGAGACGCCGCCCGATGTGTTGCTCTTTCTTATCAAAGCCCAAGAAGTGGATGCAGCCATTGATGCAGATCTAGAGGCGCTGCAACGGATTGCGCGGGATGTACGCAAAAAGCACGGCTTTGCACCGCCCATCGTCGGTGTGCTTACGCATTGCGATCTACTAGAGCCACAGTACGTGCGTCTCGACCGGCCCGATGAGGAAGACCCAGAGGAACTCAACGAAAAGCTGGAGCGCGTAGATGCAGTCTGTGCACACCTGACACGTAAGATCGAGGCACTCGATGACCTGCACGATTCGGTGCTCCGTACAATGGGAGTTGGGCTCTACCAATCGTGGGATCGCACCGGCCAGCGCCGAGCCGATAAGCGATGGAATGTAGAGGCACTCGTAGAATACCTGCTCACACAGCTTCCCGATGAGGCCCATGTTGAGTTCGCACGACTCTCGCGGATGCAGGCGCTACAGCAAACGATAGCGAACCGACTTACGCAGAGTACGGCTGTTGTGTGCGGCGGCATTGCAGCCACGCCCGTACCCGTCGCCGACATTGCGCCCATCACAACGGCCCAAGTGCTCTTGGTGATGTCGATTGGATACGTAGGGGGGCGTCGCATGGATATGGAAACAGCGCGCGACTTTCTAGTTGCCACAGGCGTAAACGTAGGAGCCGGATTTGCTTTTCGTGAGGCCGCACGGGCGTTGGTGCAATTTGTGCCAGGCTACGGACAGGCAGTTTCGGCAGGGGTGGCTTATGCCGCTACCGTGGCGATTGGAAAGACCGCAACGCGCTACTTTATCTTTAACCAACAAGATGATTTAGAGACGCAGTTTCGAGAAGCCCATCAGCAGGCAAAAGCTGAAACCGACGATGACTCCATGGACGATTTGTTGCAAACGAATGAATCATCCGAATAAATGGTGGGGCTATCGGTTGTTTTGCATCTATGGTGCTGTGGAGGTCTGCTTCTCCGTCCAGGCAAAGTACGCAAACGCCACAAAGTCATAGAAGGCATGCACTAAAATCGGAACCGTCAGCCCGCCGGTGTACATGTACAGACCGCCAAGATAAGCGCCCATTATAGTGGCTATGAGTGCATAGGCAGGAGTGATCCAGTGGCATACGCCGAAGATAATGCTGGCAACAACCAACGCGCCCCACGGACCGATGAGTCCAATCAGTTCAGCTTGCACCACGCCTCGAAACAGCAACTCTTCCCCCACGCCTGCAGCAAGGGCTAATATCGCCATTCCTGTAAGCCCGCCATACTGCAGAATAGGACGCAGAAACGAGCGCACATGGGCTTCAATGCGTTCCATCCACGGAGCATCAACGCGCATCAGAATAAGCAGTGCGGCAACAAGCGGAAGCGTGGCGATAATACTTTCCAGCACAATGGATGCCGACCACGGCAACTCATCAAGCATGGGAAGCCCACGCCAGTACGCCCACACTACGGCTGTGACTCCTAACCCCAGTTCAAACCACAGACCTGCATGAAACAGCCCACGACCCACCTCCTCAGATGATGGGGCGTCATTCGTAGATTCAGCCTCCGTTTCAGTCTTCGAAGAAGAGGCCGAGCAGGCATCGTCGGATGTGTCGGCTGATGAAGAACGCGCCGAGGCGGACGACTCATCCGGTGAAAGGTTGTCAGCAGGCATAAAGGGAATAGACAAGCAAC
The DNA here is from genome assembly GCF_055379935.1 of Natronotalea proteinilytica. Taxonomy (NCBI): domain Bacteria; kingdom Pseudomonadati; phylum Rhodothermota; class Rhodothermia; order Rhodothermales; family Salisaetaceae; genus Natronotalea; species Natronotalea proteinilytica. Next base: position 2,481,097 of record NZ_AP043947.1, read on the forward strand.
GGCAAGGGAAGGTGGATGCCGGCGTAGGCGCTTTTTTGGAAGATGTTTCCGCTTTCCAAAGATAGAAAGGACAATGGTTGGTGCTTCATATGGTGGGGAAAAGACCTTTCGAGCAGATCATTTAGCGCAAGGATCCGAAAACGTTACGTCCAAAAGGGGGTGATACGTAACATTCTGGCAAACCGTACCCTCTTTTGGGTAGCATTGCTCACTTCCATGCATCATATTGGGGCATAGTTGCGAATGCAACATCACCCCACGCCCGTTGCATTGTTGCGTCGTACGTGCTAAACTTACGATCGCAAAACGCATCGGGGTGCAGTCGAAGGCGCATGCTTGGCGATCTCGTTAAGCGTGCAATCAACCGCGACTGTACGTACCATGCTATATTCCCCTATATTCTGTGATTAACCACGGAGGATCATCAATGAAATTAACCCAATCCTACCTTACACGCGGGCTGTCGATGCTCGCCCTCGCCGCCTTTTTGATTATCGGACTTGCAGCGTGCAACGGTGAAACCCCTGACGCCCCGGACGATGCTGGTGAGATCGACGACGAGCCTGCGCCCACCATGGCCCAGGACTCACTGAGCATTGTAGACATCGCGATTAGCGATGCACGCTTTACAACGCTCGTTTCGGCACTCGATGCAGCTGGCCTCACGGAAACGCTCGCCGAGGACGGCCCCTTTACTGTCTTTGCGCCTACCAACGAAGCCTTCGAAGGGCTCCCCGATGGGGCACTTGACGAGTTGCTCGAAGATACCGATGAACTAGAAGCTGTTCTCCTCTACCATGTCGTTGAAGGTGAAGTCTTCTCCGACGACCTGGAAGATGGCGAACAGTCGGTAACTACCCTGCAAGGGGACGAGCTTAGCATCGACGTATCCGATGAGGGTGTAATGGTCGGAGACGCACAAGTCGTCGAAGCGGACATCGAAGCCATTAATGGCGTGGTCCACGTTATCGACGGTGTGCTGCTTCCGCCGGAAGAGTAAGCACCTGCTTGAGATTTAACTCATCAGGAAAAAGCGGGCACGACCGAGCACATGTTGCTGGGCTGAAGATAACGACACACCCGTAACATTCGGAAAACCCGTTGAAAGCCAGGCTCTCATATATTGGGAGCCTGGCTTTTTCTGTCTCTATTTCAAGAGTGTTTCTCCCGTAACAATCTGCGCATATCTGTGGCGGAAGGAATCTTTGCTTCATGCTCTAAGCTACAACATTGTGCTTTCGAAACTGCTCCTTCTCCACATTTTTGTGATTGCTTATGGCTTCTTCCGATAACGCACCCGTTTTTGTACTCATCGGGGCTACTGGAGGAATTGGCTCTGAAGTTGCACACCGTCTTGCTGCTGATGGGGCTCGTCTTGTGCTCGGAGCCCGCACCGAATCTGATCTCAACGAATTAGCCGATTCGCTCGACACGGATACCACCGTACATCCATTGGATGCTACGCAGTACGAGGCTGTGCAAGGACTTATCGACGCAGCCAAAGACGCGTACGGCGACATCGACAGCGTCATTCACACCGTAGGGTCTATTCTGCTGAAGCCTGCCCACCTGACCTCCATCGAGGAGTATCGCGAGCAGATGGCGCTGAACCTCGACTCATCGTTCTTCACAGTCAAAGCTGCATCGCGTGCGCTCATGCGCAGCGGCGGAAGTATTGTGTTGAGTTCATCAGCGGTAGGACGCATTGGTCTAAACAACCACGAAGCCATTGCTGCGGCCAAGAGCGGCATCATTGGACTCACAAAAGCGGCGGCGGCCACCTATGCCAAACGCGGCGTACGCATCAACTGTGTGGCACCTGGCCTGGTGGATACGCCGCTTGCTGCCAACATTCTCCGTACGGAGGCCGGTCGTAAGCAGTCTGAAGCCATGCACGCGCTAGGCCGTGTTGGGCAGCCCGAAGACGTCGCCGATGCCATCTGCTGGCTGGCCGATCCCAATTCCGATTGGGTCACAGGGCAAGTCATTGGCGTAGATGGCGGCCTCGGCACGCTGCGCAGTTAGGCGCACAAGGCGTAAGCGTCGGTTTTGCAGACCCATTTGATTTTCCCCTTGTATCTCTCCCCATGCGCCGCCTCCTCTTTTTTCTACGCGACCAACTGGATCGCTCCGCTGCGCTGCTTGAAACAGCGGACCCGGACCAGGATGTCTGCCTGCTCACCGAACACACGGCGCCGGATACGCCCGAGCATCGGCAGAAGCGTGTGTATGTGGTGGCGGCGCAACGTTATTTTGTAGACGACTTGCAATCCCGCGGCTTCACGGTGCAGGTGGAGCAGTGCACTGCTGCATCTGCCCGTGGGCCGTTTGCATACTTGTCTGATACCATTGCTGCAGAGTCTCCCGAGTCGGTCCACGCCACCGAACCGGGGTCCATCGAGCAGCGTCGTGAACTGCAGCGCATCTGCGACGAGGCCGGAATCTCCCTCACGCTCCATGAGGATACGCACTTCCTGTGCACACACGATACATTCACCGAGTGGGTTGACGGACGCAAATCACCTACGCTGGAGTACTTCTATCGCGAGCAACGTCGCGCCTATAATTGCCTGCTCACCGACAGCGGCGATCCCATCGGTGGCGACTGGAACTACGACAAGCAGAACCGCGAGTCGTTTGGAGCCGACGGGCCTGGTCTCTTGCCCGATCCCCCGTCGTATCGCGACGACCCATACGTACAGGAGGCCATCGCCGATGTTAGCGAAGCCTATCCCGATGCGCCCGGGCGCATCAGCGAGCCGTTCCCCTGGCCCGTTACACCTCAGCAGGCTCAGGAGGCGCTCGACCGGTTCATCGACGAGCGGCTGCCCACCTTTGGCACGCACCAAGATGCGATGTGGACCGGGCGCCCCTGGCTCTCACACTCGCAACTCTCTCCGGCGCTCAACCTGAAGCTGCTCGACCCGCGCGACGTCATCCGCGCCGCCGAAACCGCCTACCACGATGGCCACGCTCCGCTCAACGCCGTCGAAGGGTTCATCCGGCAGATTCTGGGCTGGCGCGAGTTCATCCGCGGCCTCTACTGGCACCGCGCCGACGACTGGCCCGCGATGAACGAACTCGGCGCCACCGAGCCGCTCCCCGACTTCTACTGGACCGGCAATACACAGATGGCGTGTATGCACGATTCGCTCTCGCAGGTGGTCGATCACGCCTACGGGCATCACATCCAGCGCCTCATGATCACCGGACTGTTCGGGCTCCTCTACGGCATCAATCCGCAGGAGCTCAACGACTGGCATGAAGCGTTTTACATCGACGCCTGGCCCTGGGTGTCGGTCCCCAACATGCTCGGGATGTCGCAGTATGCCGATGGCGGCTACGTGGGCACTAAGCCCTACACGGCCTCGGGTAAGTACGTAAACCGCATGAGCAACTACTGCCCCGGCTGCCGCTATAACCCCAACGAAGCCACCGGCGAAGATGCCTGCCCCTTCACAACGCTCTACTGGGATTTCCTGGATCGCCACAAAGATACGCTCAGCGGCAATCGGCGCATGAACTTTCAGTTGGCCAACGTGCGGCGCAAGGAGGATGCGGAGCGGAGCGCCATTTCCGAGCGCGCCGACGACATCCGCACGCAGGTGCACAACGGCACGCTGTAACGTGCACACAACCGTCACTGCCCTGCTGCCTGTCGACCGCGCCCAGCAGGGTCTCTTCTGTTTAGTACCACCCACCAACCGAACACGCCTCTCGATATGTCCGACGTTTCCTTGGTCTGGCTCCGCCACGACCTGCGCCTGCGCGACAACCCCGCCCTCCACGCTGCCGCCCGGCAAGGAGCGGTCGTTCCCGTATTTGTGTGGGATCCCGATGGCGAAGCGCCCTGGCAGCCCGGCGGCGCGCATCGGTGGTGGCTACACGAATCCCTGCAGTCGCTGCAATCCGACCTGCAGGAAGCCGGCTCACGGCTCATTCTGCGCACCGGCCCCGCTAAAGACGCGCTGCTCGACTGCGCCGAAGCCGTCGGCGCTACACACCTGCACTGGAACCGGCGCTACGAGCCCACGCTGGCTGCACAGGCCAACACCGTTGCCGAAACCCTGCGCAACACCGGCTGCCGCCCCGTATCCCACGAAACCCAGCTGCTGCACGACCCCGAGGGCGTCGAAACAACCAGTGGCGGACCGTACCACGTCTACACGCCCTTCTGGAACAAGGTGACCGGGCACAACCTGCTGCGCACCGATGCTCCGCCGCTTGGCGCGCCCGACCTGTCGGACACCGCGCCCGACGCCTGGCCCAACAGCGTGTCTGTGCAGGATATGCACCTGCATCCCAAAGAGCACGACGGCGTGGATTGGACCGGCGGGCTCAGCAAGATGTGGACGCCCGGCGAGGCGGCGGCACACGAGCGTCTGCAGTACACGCTCGACCACGTCATCGCCGACTACGAGACCGAGCGCGACCGCCCCGACCACGACGGCACCTCGCGGCTCTCGCCGTATCTGCACCACGGCGAACTGAGTCCGCTGCAGGTGTGGCACGCCGTTACCGACTGGGCGGATGCCAACGATGCCCACGACGCCGCCGAGCCCTACCTGCAGGAGCTGGTGTGGCGCGAGTTTGCGTACCACATGGTGCATCACTACCCCACGATCCCCGACGAAACCTACCGCGACAAGTTCAAAGACTTCGCCTGGACCGACGACGAGGAAGCACTGCAGCGCTGGCAGCACGGGCAGACCGGCTACCCGATCGTGGATGCCGGGATGCGTCAGCTCTACGAAACAGGATGGATGCACAACCGCGTGCGCATGATCGTGGGCTCGTTTCTTACGAAAGACCTGCTCATCCACTGGTACCATGGTGAGCGCTGGTTCTGGGACTGCCTGGTCGATGGCAACCTCGCCAACAACTCGATGGGCTGGCAGTGGTCCGCTGGCTCCGGCGCCGATGCGCAGCCGTTCTTCCGCATCTTCAACCCGGTGTCGCAGGGCGAGCGCCACGACCCAAACGGCGACTACGTGCGCGAGTGGATCCCCGAGCTACGCAACCTGCCCACGAGCGACATCCACGCCCCGTGGGAAGCTTCTGCACGTACGCTGCGGAAGGCCGGCATCACGCTGGGTGAAACCTACCCCAAACCCATCGTAGATCATAGCGAGGCTCGCGATGCCGCGATGGAGGCGTACGACGAGGTGCGATAGGCAAATCCTTAGAGACGAAGCATGCTGCGTCTCTGCTGTGTTAACAACCAATCCTCCCAATCATTGCCAGTATATGCCCACCCTTCGCTTCCCCTCGGTACTCGACGTTTCTGCACAGGCGCTCTACGACTGGCATGCGCGTCCGGGTGCCTTCCAGCGGCTCACGCCGCCCTGGGCTCCGGTCCAGCTGGCCGCATTCGAAGGCATCGGAAATGGCGAGCGGGCGGTGATTCGGCTCGGCTATGAGCCGCTGGCGCTTACCTGGGTCGCCGAACACCACGGGCACCAGCCAGGCCGCCAGTTCTGTGATCGGCAGGTACGGGGCCCCTTCAAGCGGTGGAACCACCAGCATCGCTTTGAGCCGATTAGTAGCACGCGCAGTCGCCTGGTTGACGACATAGAGTACGAGCTGCCGCTCGCGCCCATCAGCACCGTGCTGGCACCGTATGTGGCCGAGCCCGAGTTGCGCCGTCAGTTTGCTTATCGCCACCGCATCACTCGGCACGACCTTGCGGTGCACAGCCGATACGACACCGATCCGCTGCACATCGCGGTAAGTGGCAGCTCTGGACTTGTGGGGCGTTCCCTCGTAGCGTTTCTGCGCACAGGTGGGCATACGGTACATCGGCTGGTGCGTCGGCCTACAGAGACGCCGGACGAAATCGAGTGGAATCCAACCGCCGGTCGCGTAGATGCCAGTGCGCTCAACGGCGTTGACGCGATCGTGCATCTGGCTGGAGAAAACGTGTTCGCGCCCCGCTGGACCGACGCCAAGAAGGCGCGCATCTTCGATAGCCGTGCCCGGGGCACGCGCCTGCTGGCCGATGCCCTCGCTTCGCTCGATGATCCGCCCAGCGCGTTTATATCAGCCTCGGCCGTTGGCGCATACGGCGACCGTGGCGACACGCCTGTCACCGAGGCCGACGCGCCGCGCACCACCGACTTCCTGGGCGAGGTCTGCGCCGCGTGGGAGGCCGCCACGGCACCGGCTGAGGCGGCAGGGATCCGTACGGTGCATCTGCGCATCGGTGTTGTGCTCTCTGCCAGTGGAGGCGCGCTGCAGGTGCTGGCGCCGCTCGTGCAGGCTGGACTCGGCGGCACGCCGGGGCGGGGCAATGCGTTTGTGCCCTGGATCGCACTCGATGACCTGCTGGGCACCATCCACCACACGCTGTACAGCGACACGCTCCGTGGACCGGTAAATGCCACCGCGCCCGAGCCGGTACGGCTACGCACCCTTGTCGACACACTCGGTACGATCTTCCGTAGACCCACGCCGTGGCGCATCCCCCAAGCCCTGATTCGCGCCGTAAGCGGAGAGGCTGCCGACGCGATGGCACTCAAGAGCATTCGTGCGCATCCGCAGCGGCTTGTAGAAGACGACTTTACCTGGACCTATCCGGATCTGGAGGCAGGACTTCGTCATACGCTGGGCCGTACAAACGCGCCCCACCGTATGGATTGATCCTCGGAGATCACGAACGGATCTCACTGACCTGTGACGTACGCACGTGCGTTCCTATACAATTACAAACGACTCCGATCTGCAGGACACTACAGTCGTACAGCATACTTGTTGAACAAAGCACGTTTCTCTGTCACTAGTCTTTAATGTACAGTGTCTACCTCTTCTATAACCATTGTTGGCGCGGGGCTGTCGGGGCTTACGTGTGCCCGCCATCTGCATCGGGCTGGCGTTCCGTTCACGCTCATCGACGCGGCAGATGCAGTAGGAGGACGTGTGCGCACCGATACCGTAGAGGGGTTTACGCTAGATCGTGGATTTCAGGTGTTGCTTACCGCCTACCCGGAATGCCAGTCTCACCTCGACTATGATGCGCTTGACCTGCAACCTTTCTACGATGGCGCGCTAGTGCGTACCCACGGGCGGTTCCATCGCATTGCCGACCCGTTTCGGCGTCCGTTTGATGCGCCACGCACGCTCTTCGCGCCTGTAGGCACGCTGGCCGACAAGCTGCGCGTAGCCCGTATGCGCAGTGCACTCACGAAAAACACGCTCAGCGAGATCTTCGACCGCCCCGAACAAACCACCCACGAAGCGTTGTCGACACGTTGGGGCTTTTCTGATTTAATGATCGACCGGTTTTTCCGATCGTTCTTCGGCGGCGTCTTTTTTGAGACGGATCTCGACACCTCCAGCCGTACGTTCGAGTTCTTGTTCAAAATGTTTGCGGAGGGCGACACGGTCGTCCCTGCTGCTGGCATGGAGGCCATTCCCAAACAACTGGCTGCACCACTCCCGAAGGAGGCTTTGCAACTCAACACCCGTGTAGCTGATGTGGACCCCGACGGAACGATCCGCTTGGATGATGGCACCACCCGGTCGTCTGAGCAGGTCGTGATTGCAACCAATGCGGCAACGGCCCACCGGCTGTTGCACGACGATGCCATTCCCACGAAGCAGCGGGCTACGGTGTGTTTGTACTACCATGCGCCTGAGCCGCCTGTAGACGATCCCACGCTCATGTTGAATGGCGATTTGGATGGTCTGCTCAACAACGTAGCGGTTATGTCGGAGGTCGCCCCCTCCTATGCCCCCGACGGAGAAGCATTGATTTCGGCGGTCGTCGTTGGAAATCCCACCGAATGCGATAAGGCGCTGGAACGCACGGTGCGACGCGAACTCATCGACTGGTTTGGACTCGAAGCAGGAGGGTGGACGCACCTGCGCACGTACCGTATCCCCCACGCGCTTCCCGATCAGCGTCCGCCGTTTGTGCAGGACACCACCGAGGCGGTACGCCACCATCCGAATGTGTACGTGTGTGGCGATTATCTGCGCACGGCCTCGATTAACGATGCCATGGGCACCGGACGGCTGGCGGCAGAGGCCGTCCTGGCCGATCGCACCACGCCTACCGCCGCATAAGCGAAGCCGCCGCACAATGGATACGTTCACACATCCACAAACCATTGTACTGGTGCATGTGGCCTCCACCTGGATGATGGTCGGTGTGATTTGGGTCATGCAATTGGTGCATTATCCGCTGTTTGCATACGTGGGGGCCGATACGTACAGCACCTACCAAACACTGCACATGAACCGGATCACATGGATTGTGCTGCCGGTTATGGCCATCGAGTTGGTAACGGCCATCGCACTTGTCGCGGGCTACGTGCCTGCGGTCTCACCTGGGCTGGCCTGGGGCGGAGCCGGACTGCTGGCGCTCGTCTGGATTCTGACGGGCCTGGTGTATGCCCCGCTTCACGGAGCGCTGTCGAGTGGATTTGACCCGCAGATTCATCGCTGGCTTGTCACCTCCAACTGGGCACGCACGCTGGCGTGGTCGGTTCGTGGAGCGCTGGTGCTGTGGATGCTAAAGCAAACCTTCGCCTCCTCCTGATTTTTTCCTAACCAAGACCTTCCCTCACCATGCAAGCTATCTGGAATAACACCGTCATTGCCAAGAGCGACGATACCGTCGTGGTGGAAGGCAACCATTACTTTCCGCCGGGTTCGGTCAACACCGATCATGTGACCGCAAGCACGCACCAAACCACCTGTCCATGGAAGGGCAAGGCGCACTACTACGATGTGGTGGTTGGAGGCGAGCGCAACGAGAACGCCGCGTGGTACTATCCGGAACCGAAAGAGAAAGCCTCCCACATTAAGGATCATGTGGCTTTCTGGAACGGCGTAGAAGTTACCGAAGCAACAGAATAACGCCACCGTGGTACGTGTTCTGTCTGCCTTTGTAGACCTGTGCACCAACCGGCTCTTTACCTAATCCGCGAAACGGTTATGCCCGATGTCGTTGATCAGCCCACAGAACGTGCTACATCGCGTACGATCCGTCCGGTGCTGCCATACGAGCGCATGCAGATTCACTTTGAGCATCCGCCTTCGGATGCTGAGTTTGCTGCGCTCTGTAAGGAAAACGAAAATATCCGCATCGAACAAAATCCCAACGGATCCCTCGTCATCATGAGTCCAACCGGTGGCCTTTCTGGAGCTCGCAACACGCGCATCACCCGCTACCTGGACCAGTGGGCCGAGGAAGATGGCACTGGCATTGCCTTCGATTCCAGCACGATGTTTCGCCTCCCAAATGACGCGCATCGTATGCCTGATGCAGCCTGGGTGCAGCGCGAGCGGTACCTTGCTCTTACCGAGGAAGAGCGTGCGGGATTTGTGCCACTGGCCCCCGACTTTGTGATTGAACTGCGCTCGCCGACCGATCCGTTGGATGTGCTCAAAACCAAGATGAATGAATACATGCGGACGGGCGTCCGTCTAAGCTGGCTCATTGACCCCGAGACAAAGACGGTCACGATGTATGCGGCCAATCAGCCGCCAGAGACACTGGATGCACCCAGTCAGGTGGCGGCCGATTCTGTCGTCACTGGCTTCGCTCTGCCGATGAAGCGCATCTGGGATCCATTGGATGCGGCGTAACCCAGCCGCTGTTCTGCCACTCTCACCCGTCACGTATTCATGGCGTACCGTGTCAAACACATATTTCGCACCGTGCAAGGCGAAGGCCACTGGATGGGTCGCCCGGCGGTGTTTGTGCGTTTTGTAGGCTGTAACGTATGGAGCGGATACGAAGCCGATCGGGAGCGCGACGCTGCCCGCTCAGGCGCTAAGTGTCCGCTCTGGTGCGATACCGATTTCACCAAAGAAGGAAGTGCTACCTACACGGCCACGGAGCTTGTGCAGGCGATGCGCACGGAAGGCGGCCCGATCGATTTTTGCGTCCTTACCGGTGGCGAGCCTCTTTTACAGGCGGATGCGAATCTCATTCAGGCTTTGCACGCTGCCGGCTATTTTGTGGCCGTAGAGACCAACGGCACGCAGTCTATTGCCGATCACTTTACTGCGGAAGACGACACGACGCATCCCCCCGACTGGGTGGTGTGTAGCCCGAAACATCCCGAAGACGATCTGGTGCTGGAGTGGTTTGACGAGCTGAAGGTGGTCGTGCCTGATTATCCGCCAGCTGCCTATCAGCGGTTTGCGACGCGAGCGCGTCCGCATACGCTGGCAGGTCATGATGCCCCGCTGCTTTGGGTGCAGCCCGAAGACGGCCCGCGCTTGGAGCAGGCCCAAGAGCAAGCGGTTGCCTGGGCCCTCGACCACCCTGAATGGCGCGTCAGCACGCAGACGCACAAAGTGCTGGGTGTGGCGTAGTGCTGTGGGCACATCTGGATGTTGGAAGTAGTCAAGCTTTGCTCCTTCCAAAAAAACCTGTCATGGTGAGCGAAGGCCGACGGAGGAGGCCCATGTAGCCGCCGAATGGCATTCGGTGGAACCATCTCCCCGACGCGCAGCAGGTTCTGAGGAATCGAGCGGCCAGATCTTTATTCGCTACGCTCATCAGTCGCTACGCTCGTGTCAGACTCCGCGCCTCCTGTCCAGCTGTAGCTGCTGAACGCCCGAGAGATGGTGCAACGTGCTCCGGGATGGGCCCGTCGCGCGCACTCTAACTTCAACGAAACACATCCTCGTCATTTCTTGCCCAACCGTTGGCACCAGAATCCACCATGGGCCGTATTTTATCATGTCGATTCCTTGCAACAGATTTCCTCATCTTATGCGCAGTGCTACCCGATGCCTCCCTTGCGTGATCGTATTCATGCTGAGCGGCGTGCTTCTCATCGCTCCGCTTCACGCTCAATCGCCCGACGACTCCACCCCGCGCCCTATTCCGTATCCGGTTACGCCCTCTCAAGCATTCATGGATGCGGTGGAGAAGGAGACGCGGACCCTCACAGGTGAGCCCGGCGAACGGTACTGGACCAACACGGCAACCTACGACATCGACGCCACGCTCGACCCTGAAACAGCAACGCTTACCGGGACCGCCTCCATCCAGTATGAGCACAATGCACCGAGTGAACTGAGCCAGCTGGTGCTTCACCTGCGTCAGAATCTGCATGAGGAGGGGGCCATTCGCAACCGCGAGGTGCAGGTAACGGGCGGCATGGCCGTCAGCCATGTTGTGCTCAATGGCGATACCCTCACGAAAGGTGTTGAAGCACGCCCTCGGTACACCATCGATGGTACGCGTCTGTACATCGACCTAGCTGAGCCGCTGTCGGCATGGGCGGATGCGCCACGTATTGACATCGGCTGGTCGTTTGAGGTGCCCCGCGGCAGTGAGGCGCCGCGCATGGGACGCGAAGACGACCGGACGGTGTTTTACCTTGGCTATTGGTATCCGCAAATGGCTGTGTACGATGACCTGGAAGGGTGGGTCGCAGAGCGCTATCAGGGCGATGGCGAGTTCTACATGGGCTTTGCCGATTACAACGTATCGCTCACCGTGCCCGATGACTGGCTCGTAGCGGCCACTGGCACGCTGCAAAATGCCGATGAGGTGCTGGCTCCAAATGTGCGGGCTCGATTAGACACCCTCTTGGATGCCCGCGACATCGTATCTGTAGTGGAGGCCGACGAACGGGCCGAGGCCACGGCTTCCAGCGATACCGGCACCCACACCTGGCAGTTCGAGGCCGAGCGATCGCGCGACTTTGCATGGGGCACCTCCCCCGACTACGTATGGGATGCCACCACTGCATCCACCGGTGAAGGCGAAACGGAAATCCACGCGCTGTATCGACCGGGTACCGCAACCTGGAGCCGTGCTGCCGAGTATGCGGGCTTCTCGGTCGAGCACCTCTCCGACATGCTCTTGCCCTACCCGTATCCGCACATGACCGTGGTGGAGGGGGTGATCGGGGGCGGCATGGAGTATCCGATGATCACGCTAATTGGCGGCAACCGCACTCCTGAATCTCTTTTTCGGGTCGTCTACCATGAAATCAGTCACATGTGGTTTCCGATGCTGGTGAGCAGCAACGAGAAACGCTACACGTGGATGGATGAAGGCACGACCAGTTTCAACACGAACGAAGGCATGGCCGATTTTTACGACATCAATGCGTGGGCGCCGGGGCGGCAATACTACTACGGATTGGCCGGAACCGATGCGGAGGTGCCCACCATGCGACATGGCGATGAGTATCCGGTTGATGGCAACGCGCGAGTCGTCGCCTCCTACAACAAACCAGGCGTGATGCTGCATGCGTTGCGTGCCATCTTGGGCGATGACACGTTCAACGAAGCCTATCGCACGTATGCCGAGCAGTGGAAGTACAAGCATCCATCGCCCTACGATCTCTTTCATACCTTCGAGACCGTGAGCGACAAAGATCTGGACTGGTTCTGGCGCGGTGCGTTCTACGAAACGTGGGCGCTGGATCATGCCATCGACACGGTGGAGGTGCACGACGGGCAGACGCACATCACCGTGCGCGATAAAGGCAACTTGTCCATGCCGGTTTTTATAGAGGTGGAGTTTGCCGATGGCACCACGCACACCAAACGCGCCGAGGCCGATCGCTGGCTTGATGGCAAAACGCGGACCGTAACGCTTACCGTAGACGGAACCGAACCCATTCGTGTCCAACTGGACCCTGAACAGGTTCTTCCCGATACCGACCGCCAAAATCACCTGTGGATGGCCCCCGTGGAGTGAGGAGCAGCCCGTTTGCGTTGTGCTTCGCAGCCTGAAACCCTGACTTGAGTCCAGAGGGGCACGGTCAGGGGTTCAAGATGGCGGCGTTTGAGTGGGGGGCACAACCATCCGGCAAGCAATTCAAAGCACGATCCAATGGAGGTAGAGCACCGCTACGGGAACGGCGATGGCCATGGCATCAAACCGGTCAAAAAACCCACCATGTCCGGGCAAGAGTCCCCCGGCATCTTTTTGGTTGGCGGTACGCTTGAGCAGGCTCTGAATAAGATCGCCGCACTGTCCGGTGACGGCAATGCCGGCGGAAAGCACGATAATGTGAGGCCATGCTATCGCAGCAAGATCCCATGTATGGTCTACAAGCCCATAGGCGCCTCCAATGAGAAGGGCGCCAGCAATGCCCCCGAGTGCCCCTGCCCAGGTCTTGTTGGGCGAGATCGTTGGAGCAAGTTTGCGACGCCCAAACTGTTTACCGGCAAAGTACGCACCGATATCGGTGGCCCACACAGCGACGACCACCCATGCAGAGAGCGCAAATGCTGCGATGGAGGCGCTAACCAACGCATCACGTAATAGCACAAGCGCAAGCAGTCCTGCCGCTGGATATACGACCCCAAACAGAGTGGTGGCTACGCGCTGCAGATAGTTTTCGGACGTACATACGAACGGGCTTCCTACTAAGCCCACAAGCACCACTGCTAGCGGAAGTCCCCACCATGCCGGGTGCAGCAGGATAATCAGTAGACTGATGCTAATGGTCATGCCCAGCGGATACAACGGCGGGGCTCCAGCGCTGGTGGCCAAGCCATAGTACTCATGCTGTGCTCCCAGTGCAATAAGCGCCACCACGGCAGCAAATGCATAGCCTCCAAGATACAATGCCCCCAGAAAAAGCGGCGCCGCAATTAACCCGGTAACAACACGCTGTTGGAGTTCAGTCAAAGCAGGAACTAATGTTGGTTTTGCGAGAGTGCGTGGTGTTGTGTCACGCCTGATGGTTTGGATCGTCTGCGCCCCCTTAAGCTCCTCTCCTTCGAGCTAGGGTTTATACGCGCTGCTAAGCCTATGAAAGAGGAGTAGCAGAGTTGGGGGAGAGAGACCGCTGGAGCGTCCGATCAGGCGTGGCGACGCGGGGCATCGCCACGAGAGAACGGTTTATACAGATTGTCATCGTACAGTGCCGATCGCCTTTACCCCCACGAATAGCCGTGGACACAAGCGGTCCCCGGGTGGGCCAGGTAGGATGGAAGGCCTATCGAAATCCTATCATTTAGCATCTATCGGTAGCGGTTCAATGATAAGTGATTGACATGTGGGTTACATCATCGCAGCCCGCCCAAACCCCCTCTCCCTACGGGTTTCTCCCCCTTGGGCAAGGGGGAGATGTCGGCAGACAGAGGGGGTTTGACCGAGACCGAGGCTGCAATTTACAATCGCCTCATCACTTAGCGTCTATCCATCAACCATCTACCCACTACCTCAACTTTGGTCTTTACGCGTCAGGATCGTCGTCCTCGTCGTCGGGGACGCTAAAGTCAGTGCGATCATACGCTGAGTCGAGACGCCCCTCGTCTCGCGGGTCGTGGGCGTCGGGGGCATCAGGATCGGCAGCCATAGCAGCCTCTTCCAGTTCCTCGTCAGAAAGAGTTCTTTCGAGGATTTCGCGTGCCGTGTCTACATGATCAGGCGGGACCATGACGTTGACTTCGGCCAGGTCGCTGACGTTCAGATTGAACGCATGGTCGCGCTGCGTGAGCACAACGGCGGGTACCCCGCTGTCGTCAAGGCGATCGCGCACGATATCGGCTTCGTAGTCGGTACCGGAGCTAAAAACGGGTACCCAGCTTTCATATTTTCCCATAGGAACGGAGCATATCTACACGTAAAAAGTGAACTTGCAAGCATAACGCTGCAGGGATGCATGCAATGGATAGTATGCGGTGCGGGATCCCGCACGAATTGATCTACTCATGCGGCGTTCATCAAGACTATCCGGAACAAAGCGTGTGGGGTGACAAGTTAAGCAGTGTGGACACGCGCTCGTAGCTCAGTTGGATAGAGCGTTGGATTCCGGTTCCAGAGGTCGGGGGTTCGACTCCCTCCGAGCGCACACCCCCCTTGAGCGCCGCTAAACTCCAGTTTGGCGGCGCTTTTTGTATTTCGCAAGGGAGTGGCCCTGCACTATGTTGCTTGCGGTGTAAAGTGGGCGGTGAAGTGGCGCAGTTGCTCGGGCTCTTGGGTGATACGATAGCCCGGCAATGTATCGGCGCGGTCTACGATATCCTCGAAGCATTCGATCACATAGTCGATGTGCGACTGCGTGTAGACACGGCGCGGAATGGCCAGGCGCACCAGTTCCATCGAAGCAGGTTGTTCGGAGCCGTCGGGTTGGCGCCCGAACATAACGGAACCGATCTCACATCCACGGATGCCGCCAGTTAAGTAGAGGGCCACGGCCAGTGCCTGTCCGGGGTACTGAAGCGGCGGAATGTGAGGCAAGAGCGCTTTGGCGTCGATATACACGGCGTGCCCACCAATGGGGCGCACGACGGGGATTCCAAGCTCCGTAAGGGCTTCTCCCAGATAGCGTGTAGAGGCCATGCGGTAGTCGAGGTAGTCCTCACGTACGATTTCGCGAAGCCCCTGCGCCATGGCCTCCAGGTCGCGCCCTGCAAGTCCGCCATACGTGGTGAACCCTTCCGTCAGAATCAGTTGATTGCGGGCCTGCTCCGCCCAGGCATCATTGTTGAGTGCAATCCAGCCGCCGATGTTCACGAGCGCATCCTTCTTGGCACTCATGGTCATGCCATCGGCGTGGCGGAATATCTCGCGAACGATGTCTTCGACGCTCCAGTCGGCATACGCTTCCTCACGCTGCTTGATGAAGTAGGCGTTTTCGGCAAAGCGGCACGCATCCATAAAGAGCGGCGTGTCGTAGACCTCACACAGCTCCTTGACGGCTTTGATGTTGGCAAGCGATACCGGTTGTCCACCGCCCGAGTTATTCGTGATGGTGAGCATCACCAGTGGGATCCGGTGGGCCTGCTCCTCTAGCAGGTCCTGAAGGGCTTCCACATCCATATTGCCCTTGAACGGGTGCAGGTTAGCCGGATCGGTGCCTTCCTCGATTACCAAATCAACCGCGTCGGCACCGGTGGCTTCGATATTGGCTCGGGTGGTGTCGAAGTGGGTGTTGTTGGGGATAAGCGTATCTTTGTCGGCCACGATCCCCATGAGAATGCGCTCTGCAGCCCGCCCCTGGTGCGTGGGAATGATGTGCTCGAACGGCATCAGATGACGCACAGCCTCTTCAAAACGATAGTACGACGACGAGCCGGCATAGCTTTCGTCGCCTTGCATGACTCCGCCCCACTGCGCGGCACTCATGGCCGAGGTGCCCGAGTCGGTAAGCAGATCAATGATTACGTCGTCTGCATCCAAATTGAACAGATTGTAGTGGGCCTCCTTGATCAGCGTCTCGCGTTCTTCGCGCGTTGTTAGCCGAATGGGTTCGACGGCCTTAATGCGAAAGGGTTCAATAATTGTATCCATACGAAGGTACGTAGGTTAGGAGCAGATTTGTACGGGAAAGCACAGCTGCAACATACAAAACAGCCATCAAAAAACGACCGCCGGATTTCTCCAACGGTCGTTTTTGCAAAAAGCTACGCTGCTCGGTTGGGGCCACCGACAAAGACGAATGGGCTGTGCTTGTGTTAAGGAGCATTATCAGGTTCGGGGATGTCGTCTAGATCCATCCCGGTGCCGCCCATCACCTTGTCGATGTCTTCAGGTTGTAGTTCGCCTACAATATTGATAAAGAGCATTTTTGCATCGGCAGGGTCTTGCACCAGCAGGGTGATGCCAGCCACGCTGTCGTCGTGGTGGCGCATGTACAGCGACACCTGTTCGTTCTCTTCGCGCACATGCACCACGCGCTCCCAGCCGTTGTCGGTAAGCATCGATGCGAAGGTGCTTAGTTCGTCGGCATGCGTATCTGGATCTACATCATGCATGGAGAAGCCGCGCACCTGGATGGCGCGCAAGTTCTGCATGAGTTGGCCGGCTTCGGCGTTATCTTGTTCGGCACGGCGACTGACCATATCGAGGAGGGCGCCCTGGATATTCACCTCAATGGAGGGGGGAGCCCCCAGCAGCTCTTCAAACTGGTTGAGATCTACGTAGCCGGGGTCATCGGCCACAGAGGACTGCGCAGCAGCGGGCAGCGGGCACACAAGCAGCACGGCTACAAGAAGCGTGCTTATCGCGACAAGGCGGGCAGGCAAAGGCATGAGAGTCAACGGTTAAGGAGTGGAGGCAGGCAGATCCTCCGGATCATCGAACAGGGGCGCCAGAGCGCGATTCATTTCACGCTCGGCAGTAGCTGTGGCCGACTGGCTTTTGTCAGACAGATACGACAGGGCCCACTCCGCCTCGGCCTGAGCCTGGGCTATTTCTTCTTCCGAGTAGGGTGCTTCGGCGGTAGACGTTGTACCGTTTGGTTCCCCATCGGTGAGAGGCATGGCCACGAGCCATGCAAGGACGGCGACCAGGAGGGCAGCGGCGACGGTACTGTACGCGGGCTGCATGAGCACATCGAAGGCTTCAGCTAGCCGGTCGAGCCAGGACGGTGCGCGAGCAGGTTCAGACTGTTCGGTGCTCGCCTGGGCCGAGGCCTCGGCACGCACCGTTTGGTCGAGAATGGCTGTCGTGCACTCGGGGGGACACGCTGGCGTTTCGGTGGCCTGTAGCGTCGTTTGGATGCGCCGGGCCTGTTCGACCTGACGCTTCCAGCGGGGCGCATCGGCACAGGCCGCCTCGAAGCGGGCATGCTCCTTAGGGGGCAGCGAGCCATCAACATAGGCCTCGACCCGCGCGTCCATCCAGTCGTCGGGCGGTATTGCGTTACGTGGGTTCATAATCAAGCAGAGCATCTAATTCGTGGCGTAGCTTTTTGCGTCCGCGGTGAATATACACCTTTACGGTGTTCATGGGCATGTCGAGCGCTTCGCTAATCTCTTTGTACTTCATGTTTTGCACCTCGCGCATCATAACGACGCTGCGGTAGGGCTCGTCAATGTTGTCGAGCGCCTCGTCGAGGTTCGTCTCAAAATCAGCGGCCTCGGCATCGGCATGGGGACTCGACCGTTCGGCGGGAGCCCGGTCGAGGTTCTCTGAATCTACCGTAACCGACTTGCGGCGCGTTTGGCGCTTGCGTAGCAAATCGATGCACGCGTTGCGCGTTACCCGCATCAGCCAGGCGATGGCGCGGTCGTTTTCTACATCGTCATAGTGATCCCAGTAGCGAATAAATACCTCTTGCGTAATGTCTTTGGCTGCCGTATCGTCTTTCAGATAGGCGCTTGCAAAGCCATATACGCGATCTTGGTACTGGTGCACTTTCTCAGTAAAGGCGTCCACAAAACGGCCGGTTGGGTGATGAATCAAAGCCGATGAGGGCATGTGCCCCGTGTGCACCTCCATCACGAATACCCCGTGTGCAGTGTTACAGCAGAAGCAAATGTTGTGCTATGTATTGCGTTGGGGGTCAATAGAAAGCGGGGCTTCTTTGGGATATGCGACGTAGGGTTTGACCACCGTTCCCTTCACATCTGCAATAGAGGCGGTGTCAGAGCGTTCGGAGAGCTCGCGTAGCTCACCTGTACGGCCGATGATGGCAATGGGATCGTGGCTGCTGGCATACGACGAATGACGCGAGTGCCCAACCGCTAAGTAGCTGTCGATATCGTCATTCACCGTGCTTGTGGTAGAGCGTTCGGTTTCGACGAGCCAGTCTGCTACTGTATCCCGCCAGGTGGTGTGTTCTGATTCCGTCGGCGCCTCATCCAGAAAGCGGACCCGAAAGAAGTCGCGATTGATAAATCGCCGTGCCAGGTCGGCCAGCACGGGATCGTTGACCTGCATCCATTGCTTGAGACTAAAGAGCACATCGGTGTCGTCGAGCGCACAATAGCGGGTGCGTACCGGCTCGGCATCGAGGTCGGCTTCGGTTAGGTCGTGCTCCAGAAAAAAGCACAGGTTGGGACTTCCCGTACGCAGCGTCGCGGTCTCTGAAGAGTTGGTGCGTAGGTGACGCCGGGCCCGCTGCAGAGCGGCTTTTAACACATGGTCGCCTGCCAACACGGTTTTGTGCAAGTATACCTGCCAGTACATCAGGCGCCGGGAAATCAGGAAGTTCTCGACGGCGTAGATGCCCTTGCTCTCCACCGTAATGCGGGCATCGTTGCCGCCTTTAAGTGGATGCACCCGCAGGGTTTTGATGAGGCGCTGCACGCCCACCTCGCCCTCTGCTACGCCGGTGTAGAAGGCATCGCGGCGGAGATAGTCAAGACGGTCCATATCCAACTGGCTGGATACGAGTTGATGCAGCCATGGACGCTCGTAAGTATTGTCGAAGATGGCGAGGGTACGGTCGAGGGCCCCACCAAAGCGTTCGTTGAGGTGGACCAGCAGCACGCGACTCATGGCCTCGTGGTGGAAGTCACGGATGAGCGTGTGCTCCAGCGTGTGCGAAAACGGACCGTGTCCGATGTCGTGCAGCAGCGCAGCGGCCAGGGCGGCGGTTCGCTCTTCGGGCGAGATAGGCGTGCCCTTGTCTGATAAGCTGGTCAGCGCATCTTGCATGAGCGCCATAGCCCCCAGCGCATGGTTGAAGCGCGTGTGCTCGGCCCCCGGAAACACCAAATGGCCTACTCCCAGTTGCCGGATACGCCGTAACCGCTGCACCTCGGGCGTTTGAATCAGATCCATGATCAGGTTTTTGGGTACAGAGATGAACCCGTGGACAGGATCCGAAAAGATTTTGAAGCGTTGCTGGGCCGACACATCCATATAGACGAGGGTGCAAACCAAAAATGGTCTGGGGAGCGATTCAATGGTACGTGATTGTCACATAAGCTACTACTCTGTCACACCTGAATGGTATCGTTCAAAATTGTCATCGCGAGGCGAAAGCGTGCGACCGACGTGGCGCTGTGAGCATAGCGAACGAGCACTTCCTCCCTGCGGTCGGTGCGCGTCGCTCCGCTCACAATGACATGATTGTGGGTTTTGTTCGATACGTTAGGGGGCACATGCGTTACCCGATGTTTGATGTTTGACAGAGTAAATAAGATCACGTGCCAACTTGGGGTTTGGCTCCAATGATGGAAAGCATCTGTTCCGGCGTCTCGCACAATGGCTTCAATCTCATCGTTTTGGTGGGTGATGGCATTGTCCCAGGCCACATACACCGTCTCGCGGGAATGCTCGTCCAAAAGCGCCTCCAGCAGTTCAGCAATTTCCTTCCGGCGTTTGCGGGTGCACAGCCGGGACATTCGAGTGCGCCGGTACAACTCGTCAAGTTCCTCGGGAGAAACGTTGCGAACGGCCAGCGGTCGTTGAGGCATGGTTCAAACGGTCGAAGGGGTAGGATGAACATTCCGATCAAACCCCAAACCCACGATTACGCTCACTTACATGGAAGCTTTTAGACGGACGTTGAAGTCGTGAATGCGCGATGACATATCTTTGAGCGAGGTATTTTGAAAGAGCTTCTCTAATCGTCCTCGTTCACTTGCCCAGCTTTCATGGAGAGGACACGGTTCGGCATCGCCACAGCCGGGCAATCCCAACACACAGTCGGTAAAGAGTTCTTCCCCATCAATCGCAACAATGATTTCGTGCAATGTGATGTCTTCCGGGGCTCGTGTGAGAGCAACCCCGCCATTCGGACCTCGGTGCGACATGAGCAGGTCTGCCTTGTTGAGTTGCTGAAAGATTTTAGTGAGATAGGGAAACGAGATATTCAGCTCATCGCTGATGGTACCAATCGATACGTACCCCTCTTCATTAAGCGACGCCAGATAGAGGGTGGCACGCATCCCGTATTCGCAACTCTTCGAAAGCAACATGTAGCGCGGATGGGTTAGCGGATGCAGAGCTATTTCGGACAAACAGGAGCGAAATAACGAAGAACGGCTTTGATGCGTTCCCAGCGGGTAGACCTGCCCACCTCGCGAAAGTTTGTTCGGCTTCACACGAGGAGACCACCTGCACGATGGCACCCACAAATCATTTGTCATGGTGAACACACAACCGTAAGGTACGTGTTTAGCGCGGGGAGAGGGAGACTTGATTTGAGGGGGGATGGGATATTTTGCAGGAGTGAAAACAAGTGCGAAAAGCCCATCCAGCACCACTTCCAAGTTCCTTCTCTCTAGAGGAGGTACGTGTTTAGCGATATGCCACAGATCGCCGGGGACGCAAGCGGTCCCCGGCTATAGGTGTGCTCACATCGTGCCGTTCCATAGCCCGGGATCAGGAGCGAAGCGGATATCCCGGGCGGTCAGTGAACTGCGCTAAACAGATACCGGAGGAGAAGGCCAGGATGAGAGGCGTTCAAATTGCGTTTTTTTGATACATCTGCCTCGCTCTCACCATATCACGTGCCCTGCCTATCCAATCAAAAACACGTCTATAGGGCTTATCCGCATCGCCACGCAGAGAAGGTACGTTCCAGCATCTCTAATAAACCGAGAAGCTCCTGCTCTGCTTCTCTCTCTACTCCGGTTGCGTTGTGTATAAACCGTAACTCCTCTGAGGACGCGTTGTGCTATACATGTATCTGCCGTTGAACGTGCAGAAGCATGGTTATGCCCCTACACGGTCATCCCAGACGGAGCGGAGCGACGATTTGGGATCCATGCCTCAATAGATGGGTGCATGCTGGACGTAAAGGCAGCCTTCAACCGGCGGAATGGATTACTTTGGTCGCTTCGCTCAGCTCCGGATCAGCGGCGCCAGGGGCGCCTGGTCCGGGATGACAGGACGATGGGGAGCGCTGCGCCTTCTGAACCCATAGCACAATCCGTTCTGAGGGGGACTTGAGGACCTCCTTCCACGGTTCCTTCCTCCTCGGAGAGGAAGGGTAGGATGGAGGGGAATCCATCCGGCAATCCCCAAAACTATTGTTGAGGGCACTTACCTGTCATAGCTGAATCTTTGGGTTGCAACGTGCCCCGTTAAATGATGTTATCTTGCGCGGGTTGGGGCACGCTCCCGGCCATCGCCGTATGGAGTGCATCGGGGTCGAAATAGGTGCGTACGGCATTGTTTACCTCGTCGAGTGTGATGGCCTGGATACGCTCAGGAAACTCATCGAGGTAGGCGACCGAAAAGCCTCGTTCGGCATTTGTAAGCAGCGACTGGGCTACGCGACGCGTAGTCGCCAGCCCAACATTGTATGACCCGGTGATGGTCGTTTTTTTGGCGTCGAGTTCGTCGGCAGTAGCGCCTTCTTCCACAAAGTCGCGCACCACCGAACGGGTCGCTTCCAGCCCGGCATCGAGGGCATCCGGGCTCAGTGTAACCGCAATGCGCCAGGCGCCATCGTATTCGGTGCTGATGCCAGAAAACCCAGAGCGGATGCCATAGGTAAGTCCCATCTCGTCGCGGACGGTAGCCATGAGCCGGGCTGAGAAGTTGCCACCTAAGATGTAATTCCCCACATACAACGGCAGATAATCGGGGTCATCGCGGCGCAATGCCAGCGCGTGTCCAAAGCGCACATCAATGTTATCGCGGTCGGCCATGGGGATGGCAACATCACCGGGTGTGCATGCCATCGCTTCGGTGGCGTGGGTTGGCGTGGGGGCTGTGCCGCTCCAGTTACCAAATGCCGATCGCACGGTCTCTTCAATGGCTGTATGATCCAGATCGCCCACTACAACCAGCGTGAACGCGTGGGGTGTGATGTGTTGACCATGATACGCTTGCAGATCGGCCTGCTCGATTTGCTGCAGTGCTTCAATCTCGTCTTCAAAGTCACGGCTGTAATTCGGGTGGTCTACCGAGAACAGGCGCTGCATGAGCCGTCGCCCGGCATGCGCTCCGGTTTTCTGCATGGAGCGCTGCACCTGCGCCAGTTGTTGCGCCTGCACCTTGGGAAACTCCTCATCCGGAAAGGACGGTGCGCGCAACATATCCGCACACACGTCGAAAACGGTTGCGGCATCGTCGGTTAGCATCTGGCCCGACACATCCACATACAGCCCATCACTAGAAACAGAAAGCTGGGCGCCTCGATCTTCAAGGAGCGCAGCCAGCTCGAACCGATCGTGTGTGGTTGTGCCCTTGTCAAGCATACCGACGGTAAGCTGCTGTATCAGATCACCGTGTGTGCTCAGGTTTGGGTGCGTTCGAAACGAGCCGCGCCATGACACAAATCCTTCAACGGGCATCTGAAGGGTAAGCAGACGACACGGTCCTACCGGACGATCGTGCACGCGGTCGGCAAACGAAGGGGAAGAGGTCATAAACACAGATTGCCAGTCAAAATAAAAAGGCCATTTACTGCACGGAGCCCCAACCAGGGACACTCCGTTTAGCGGATGACAGAGCGCACGTCACCGTTACGCTTCTGGGATGTACCAGCCTACGGTGTTTTTGGTAGGCTTCAGGTATGTTTGAGCCACATCCTGAACAGCCGCAGGTGTTACCGCACGAATGCGATCCAGGTAGGTGGTATAGAGGGTCCAATCGCCCACCGCAATGGCTTCGTTGAGTTGTGCAGCAATGCGGTACGGACCGTCGCGGCCGTATGCTTCTTTGGCTACCAGTTGCCGCTGGGCCCGTGCTATCTCTTCCTCGGTAACCCCCTCATCCTGAATGCGCACGATCTCTTCGTTCATTGCCGCTTCGACCGTTTCGTGGGTCGAAGACGGTGTAAGAAAGGCAAACAGCGAGAATAGGCTTGGATTGCGCAACCGGAAGTTAAACGCAAACACATCGGTGGTGAGCTCTTGGTCGGTGCAACGCTGGTAGAGGCGACTGCCCTTTCCAGCGGCCAGAATGCGGGCCAGCACATCAAGCGCATCAGCAGCTTCGGTGCGCCCATGAGGCACCTTGTAGCTAGACAACAGTGCACCCAATTGGCCGTCTTGGTGCACGTTCACGCGCCGTTGCCCCCGCTGCTCGGGCTCACGCGTGGTTACATCTGGGATGTCGTGTGAAGCAGCGGGAATGGTTCCGAAATGCTCGGCCACTTCGTGGAGTGTTTGCTCGGTATCGTCTACCGCTCCGATGAGGCTGAGCGTCGCGTTGTTCGGCCAGTAGAACGTGTCGTAGAAGTGGCGCAGGTCTTCCGGCTGCATAGATTCGATGTCGCTACGCCATCCAATGGTCGGATGGTGGTACGGATGTGCGACATAGGCCGTGCTCCACACTGCATCGAATAAACGACTGTTCGGATCGTTTTGGCCGCGGTCATACTCATTCAAGATGACGGTGCGCTCGGCCTCTACGTCGGCGGGATCGAGCCGAGCATTGCGCATCCGGTCGGCCTCAATGTCAAGGGCCAGGCCTACGTGCTCACGCGGCAACATTTCGTAATAGTTGGTGCGGTCGAGCCAGGTGGTGGCGTTTACCTCGGCCCCCACCCGCTGGAGTGTATCAAAAATGGATGTGCCTCGCTCTTTGTTGAAGCGTTCGGTGCCCTTGAACATGAGATGCTCAAGCATGTGCGTAGCCCCGGTGTGGCCGGTACGCTCGTTGCGGCTGCCCACATGATACGTAATCATGACACTGGTGACAGGAGCGCCCTGCAAGGGATACAACAGCACCTGCAGTCCGTTAGCCTCCAGCGTATACTGGCGGATGCCCCCCGATTCTTGGACGAACGTAAACCCTTCAACGTCGGCGGGGGCGGTCACAGAAGAAGCCATGCGCGTGGCGGTAGATATTCGAAGGAGCTATTCAACTTCGACGACATCGAAGAGAAACGAGTGGTCTTCAGTTCCAACTGGAATGACAACTTCTAGCTGATCTGCGTCTCCGCTATACTCAACATACAGAAATCCCTCGACAGCCATGTCCGGGTTAAGCACGGAAGATTCAATCATAAGCTCCCCTGGTGAGGGCGACCGTTCGCCCGCTCCATATCCGCCCGCCACGCCTGAAGGTTGATCAAGGCCACGCACGGTAGTGTCTCCATAAAGCTGCCCAGACGCGTCATTGAGCAGATGGGCGCCTAAGCTACCGACTTCGCCCGAAATCGACCGGTTGGCCTCTCGTTCGTCCAGCGCTGCTACTACAGTTTCTTCGCCATCAACAACGTATTTCGAATGCGCATCCGTAGGATTCAACGAAACCGGATCATCGCTCTTGTTCAGCGCAGTTACAAAGAGCGTCAGGTATCCGTTTTGTGCGATTTGTGGACTGGCAGCCACCTTGGTGTCTTCTTGATCAGACTGCAGAAAGAGGGCGTCTGATGTGCTCCATGTGGATACGCCATCATCTTGCGACGATGCGGGTTGCAGCATCTGGTTGGTAGGAATGCATCCTACAACAGCCCAGCACAATGCTGAAAGCAGAAGGAATGAAGCGAGCCTCCGATGTGCGTGTAAAAATGAACCCATAATGATAGTAAAGTAACGTATGATCATAGTGTAAACGTGGTTCAACGCACGGCTTTTTTTCTACCTGTGTTCCTTCAAAGGCATGCTACTGTTGGGATTGAAAGTGAGCAAGGATTCTTAATGCGCTTCCAGCCAATTGGCACCCAGTGCAATGTCAACGACGACGGGTACGCCCTCTAGTGGGAGTGCGGCTTTCATTTCGGTTTCTACGAGAGATCGCATGGTGTCTTCTTCGCCGGGTGCAATGTCGAGCACGAGCTCATCGTGCACCTGCAAGAGCATCTGACTGTCCAATCCTCCCTGTTCAATCCGGTCTTGCACCTGGTTCATGGCAATCTTAATCATGTCGGCCTGGGTGCCCTGAATCGGCATGTTCACGGCAATGCGTTCGGCCGCTCCACGTCGGTTGGCGTTGCTTGCGCTCAAATCGGGAAGCGGGCGCCGACGTCCACGTAGCGTTTCGGCATATCCGTTCGCTCGCGCTTTCTCGACCAGTTCGTTCAACAGCGAGGCCACCCCTGGGTACGACTGCCGATACTGATCGATGAGTTCTTGCGCCTCTTCAACGGAGGTGCGCAGCCGCTGGGCCAATCCCCACGGCGATACCCCGTATGGAATGCCGTAATTTACCTCCTTGGCTTTGCGCCGTTGGTCGCGGGTCACCTCATCGGCGTCGATGCCATACACGCGTGCCGCCGCATCGGTGTGGATGTCGCCACCGGTGCGGAAGGTCTCCTGCATGGCCTCGTCGCCACTCATAGAGGCAAGGATACGAAGTTCAATCTGGGCATAGTCCGCCGCCATGAGTTGCCAGCCTTCGCGCGGGACAAACGCCTTGCGAATCTCTCGGCCCATGGGCGTGCGGATGGGGATGTTCTGCAAGTTCGGATTTGATGACGAAAGGCGCCCAGTGGCTGTACGTGCCTGGTTGAAGTCAGTATGGATACGTCCAGTTTCTGGATGGACAAGTTCACCCAGACTGTCCAGGTATGTACTTTTGAGCTTGTACGTTTTGCGCCAGTCAAGTACAAGCCCCGGCAGGTCGTGCTCGGTGGAAAGCTCCTGCAGCACACTCTCTTTGGTGGAAGGCCGCCCCGTTGACGTTTTGGAGATCACCGGCAGATCCAGCTTCTCAAACAGAATCTCCCCGAGTTGCTGCGTCGAGTTGATGTTGAACGTCTCGCCAGCCAACTCGTGAATCTGACCTCCGATGTCGTCGAGTTCATCGGCCAGGCGTTCCGAAATAGCGTCGAGCACGTCTGTATCCACCCGAATGCCCGTATGCTCCATCTCGGCAAGCACCCGCACCAGCGGAAATTCAATCTGATGCGCGATCGGCCAGAGCTCTATCTCGCGCAGACGCTCCTCCAGCGGCTCGGCCAACTGCAGACTGATATCGGCATCTTCGCACGCATACCGGGCGGCATCGGCCACATCTACATCACGCATCGTGACCTGATCGCGCCCCGATCCGATAAGGTCTTCGATGTCTTCCATCTTGTAGTTGAGCACACCGCGCGCCACATTGCTCAGGCTGTGCCCCTGCTCGGGCTGCAGCAGGTAGTGAGCAATCATCGTATCAAACACCGGCCCCGTTATCTCCACGCCGTGGCGCTTCATCACGAGCAGGTCGTACTTCAGATTATGGCCGATGCGCGTGTGTGGAGCCTCAAGCATAGGCCGCAGCACATCGATTACCTCCTGGGTGGATGTGCCGTCTGGAAGCGGCGTGGGCACATAGGTGGCTTCGCCAGGCGTCCAGGAAAACGACATTCCCACCAGCGAGGCCATCATCGCATCGGTCGATGTGGTTTCGGTGTCAAACGCATAGCGGTCGTGCTCAGCGAGGGTCTCGGCAAAGGATTCGAGCTCCTCTCGGTGCTGTACAAATCCATAGCTGACCGCTTCTGGGTCGAGCGATTCCACGGCCTCGTAGGGCCCGAAATCGAACTCCAGTTCGGTGTTTTCATCGGGGGTATCATCGCGCGGCTCCATCACCGGATCGCCGTTGACCGTAACGCGATCGAGGAGCGAGGTGAACTCAAACGCTTCAAAGAGCCGCTTCAGTTCAGCCATATCCGGATTACTCTGCCGCAACTGATGCCAGTCGAGACCGAAGTCTACATCCGTTTTGATTTCGACCAGCTTACGGCTCATGCGGGCCTGATCGGCAAACTCCTTCAGGTTTTGGCCCCGTTTGCCACCGACCTCGTCGGCATGCGCAATGACTGCTTCCACATCTGGGTACTTGCGCAGCAACTTCTGCGACGTTTTTTCGCCAATGAGCGGTACGCCCGGCACGTTATCAGAAGAGTCGCCCCACAGGGCCAGCATATCGATGAACTGCGCGGGTTCCAGATCCATCTCTTCCCGGAATCGCTGCGCCGTGATATGCTCAAAGTCCTGATCGCCTCGGGCCGGTTTGTACATTGAAATGGCGGGGGAAAGCAACTGCTTGAAGTCTTTATCGGGCGAGACAATGACGACGTTGGCCCCGTCTTTCTCCGCGTCGCGCGCCAGCGTACCGATCACATCATCAGCCTCTACACCTTTCACCTCGGCCACTGGAATGTCCATCGCCTGAACGATGGCCTTGATGCGCGGCAAGTTTTCAATCAGAGCATCGGGCGGCGGATCGCGGTGGGCCTTGTAGTCCTCGTAGATATCTTCACGAAAGGTGCCGTCTTCTGTGGGCGCATCAAACACCACGGCGATGTGCTCCATCTCATGGTCGTCAATCAGCTTCAGCAGCGAGTTGGTGAAGCCGTAGGCCGCTGAGGTGTTTTCTCCTTTCGAGTTGATGAGTGGGCGCTTGATAAAGATGTAATGGGCGCGGTATGCCAGCGCCATTGCATCGATTAGGTAAAGAGTGGTGTCGTCGCTTGGTGAATGAGCCATGCGCGAGGCAGAAGTTGGCCAGTGAAGAAAATCGCGGTGATGCAAAACAAGTATGCTTTGGAGTGGCCATCGGTTCAGGACATGGAGAACGCGGTCGTCCAATTCGTCTGCTGTTAGGTATCGGAGCACGAACTTAGTGTCGCGTTAGACCAATTCCTCTGCGTTCGCCTGTTTCGAACCTGATCCGGAATAGTGCTCCGCTCGTGTCAGGGTTGCGCCTGGTTGGTCTAAACGTATCGAGGAAAACCCACACCCTTGTCATTGCGAGCGCAGCGACGCGCCCCGACCGCAGGGAGGAAGTGCTCTTGGGGCGCAATCTCATCCTATCAGGCCAGATGCGACTGCCCAGTCAACGGTGTAAGCCCTCCCCTCAGGGGTACTCGTTCGCTACACTCACAGCGCCACTTTGGTCGCAAGCGCCCTCCTCGCGATGACAATTCCGAACCATAGCTTTCAGGTGTGACACAGCCGTAGATTGACCCGCCACTAAAAATCAACTTGCCCCTTCGCTTCTTATTGCGTACCCTTTGCATGCATAGACAGTAAAGACCATGCGGTCTTACTGCATTTGCAGAAACATGTCGGCCTGTATACACGGACTTTTAGAGGTGATGCTGGAAGCTTGCTCTACAATTTGTGCATATTCGGCATTATTCATGTGGGGGAATACGCCCTGCAGGCTTCATTTGTCGCAAGGGGCTCGTGCGAACCTCTTGCACAACTCCATGTTAAGATGCCAATAGGTATTTCATGAGCCTGTATCTCTTTTGTAGTCGCTGAAGATTTCCTACGTACGCAATGCTCCCAATTTCTGCCCACGGCACAACGTATCCTGGACGCCGCGAGGTTAATCAAGATGACATTTTACAGTATTACCCGCATCCCGATGCTTTTTTCTTGGCCGTCGCCGATGGCATGGGAGGAACGGCGGGTGGCCAAATAGCGAGCCAAGCGGTTTTAGAGCGCGTCGAGGCGTACTTGGATGAACGCTTCCATTACCAAACGCATCCTGAAGACCTGAAGGAGATTATGTCTGAGGTCTACGAGGAGGCCCAGGAAGCCATTCGCGATGTGGTAGACCAGGAACCGACCCTTGATGGCATGGGCACAACGATGACCTGTGTGCTAGGCTTCCAAGATTGTTTTGTTGTTGGAAATATGGGAGACAGTCGTGTATACTACCTTCACGATGGAGCAATGCAGCAGGTTACAGTAGATCATTCGTACCTGGAAGAGTTTCGCAAACAGGCAGGTACCAACGACCTCGACCCCAAATTCGTGCGCCAGTACGGGCATATTATCAACAAAACGCTGGATGGAGGAAGTGATGTCCCTGACTTTTTCCCAACGGAATCGCCCTATTTTGAACTAGCAGAAGGTGATGGGTTCTTGCTCTGCTCCGATGGGCTTATCGTTGACAAAATGACAAACCAAGAGCAGCTTTTTGCTTCATACATGGTAGGCACCCCTGACCTGCAAACTGCAGCAGAGTCGTTGGTTTCCCTGGCGTATCATGCAGGCTCTACAGACAATATATCCGTAGTTATGGCCGAGGCCGGACGTATTCCTCGGAATCTGGGCCGGGTACGTGTTTACCCGTTTCCCCCTGAAGCTGAAAAGACCGTGTAACACTATTTTCCCGTTTTGCAACGGCCTGCAACAGCTATCTTCGGGTTATACCTTGTTTTTCGCGAAACGTTGTGTCGCTACTGCGTACCGTGTGATACTTGGTCTTTACACTTACGGTATAGTGCTAACATGACAATTTATAGCCCTATGATTTGAGGATGCGCTTCTAATCGCGTAGC
Source organism: Natronotalea proteinilytica (assembly GCF_055379935.1). Lineage (NCBI taxonomy): Bacteria > Pseudomonadati > Rhodothermota > Rhodothermia > Rhodothermales > Salisaetaceae > Natronotalea > Natronotalea proteinilytica. Next base: position 2,510,892 of record NZ_AP043947.1, read on the forward strand.
TTGTAGGATCGTACCCTATATACGGTATATTTTCCAAGTTGAAGGACGTTTAGGAATGATTTGCAGGTTTCTTCTGGACCCAATGCCTCTGCATACGGCAGTTTAACAATATTTTAAACTGCTTATGATCGCACGGAATGCGTACTTCCGCTCCTACACTGCTCCTTTGATAGGACGCTATTGATGCCGTGCGTTGGATTCGTTATTGTTGTAGATGAAGACCTGGTATTTCATAGGCCGGTTACATACTGTGTACGTACTGCTCTCTACTCGCATGCATTCGGCATGCCAATGAGGGTTGCCGTAAGACGTCCCGTTTTCTCACGTATTTTCTCGCTCACTTTGCCCCCTTGTGCAATGAGATTTGTTTGGTTGGCAGCAGCATTCTTTGCCCTGTGCGTAACAACCACTCCCGCCCAGGCGCAATCCCCCATTACAGATCATATGAATATTACAGCAGCCGCGGGGACCTCGCTCTCTGCCAGCGCAAGTGCTGTTGGCGTGCTCGGTGTTGTTCCTCAAACCGCTCAACGCCTTCACTCAACGCCACTCCTGCTGGTTCACACGGCTACAGTCGCAACAAGCCAGGCCCCCGATGACGAGGACCGGATGGTAGATTCTGAAATCTCACCGTGGGTCGTTCTCGTACTGTTCGCTCTCTTCATTCTGCTGGTAATTGGCGGAAGCATCATGTACTTCAACAAGAAGGAAAAGGATGCTATTAAACGGCGCGAGGAGCGCGACAGGAAGATGCAGGAAGAGTCTGAAAAAACTTTTTCTGAAGGGCCTGACAAAGAAAACCTTGGGGTTGACGACACCGAACTGGGTAGCCCGAGCCCCGATACGCCGGTAGAACGTATCAAGTCGGAGTCAAGCAGCTCGACTACCGACAAACCGGCGAGCCCCGAAACGCTTATGTTCAAGGCGCCGCCGAAAACCATGAAGTTCATTCCTGGCAAACTTGTGATCATCTCCGGCCCAGACAAAGGCCGTGAGTTTCGCATTGCCGGCTTTCCTCGTGAAGAAGACGACGGCAACGTCGTTACCATTGGGCGCGCCGATGTGCAGGGCCAACGCTCATTTGCCCACATTCAGTTGGGTGATACCTACCGGACCGTTTCACGTATCCAAGCCGAAATCATTCAGAAAACAAAGACCGATAAGGTCTATCTGCGCAATAAGAGCACCACAAACCCAACACAGGTAAACGAGCAACAGGTACCCCCTGAAGAAAGTGTCGAACTTACCAACACCGACACCATTCAGATGGGCGAACTGGTGCTTCGCTACGAGGTGTAAAACAAAAGGCCCCTTGCTGTGTGGGGCCTTGCTGTGTGGTTTCTGTTTGAGTGGGCTCATCATTGCATAGTTTTTGCACGGGCTTGTGCAGAAGCCGTGTGTATGCATCTGCCGATTCAAGCAGCCAGCGCCCTTCGACGCAACGGCTCTGGGCACAACGTCCCCCACCGCGTTATGGCACGCCCTATTTGTTCCCTTTGTCGTCTAACGTACCGTGCGGTTGTGCGGTCGCTACGAACCATTCACTGCACTTATGTCTGAAGCTACCAAGCGCTGCCCATTCTGTCACGAAGAAATCCTGGCCGCAGCGCGCAAATGTAAGCATTGTGGAGAGTGGTTGGAAGACCCACCCACAACCACAACAAGTATCCGCAATCCGGAAACGCTTGTCCGAGATGCCCTCGATGAAAAGTATGAAATCGAGAAAGAGCTCGGGCGCGGCGGTATGGCAATCGTTTATAAGGGCAAGCAACGAAGCCTGGGGCGCGATATTGCTCTAAAAGTACTTCCCCAGGGAGTTACGCATGATCGCAAGATGCTCAAACGCTTCCACCGTGAAGCGCAGTCCGCCGCAGGATTGCAACATCCAAACATCGTTACGATCTATGATGAAGGCGAGCTCAATGGCGTCCACTTCATGGCCATGGAGTACTTGAGCGGACGCGACCTGCACGAGATGGTGCAAGAAGACGGCGTGCTCCCAAGCAATGAGGCTGTTACTATTCTCGCCCCTATTGCAGATGCGCTGGCCTATGCTCATGAACAGGGCATGGTTCATCGTGATGTCAAAGGCTCAAACGTGATGATCACGGATGTTGGGCGTCCAGTGCTCATGGACTTTGGTATTGCCTACGCATCCTCCGAAGCTCGCCTCACCCAAACGGGTACGGTGCTAGGTACTCCCGAGTATATGAGCCCTGAGCAGGCCCGTGGCACCGAGGTGGATGCCCGTAGCGACTTGTACAGCCTAGGCGTTGTGCTCTACGAAGCCCTCACAGGCACGCTTCCTCACTCAGGAGGGCATCCGATGAGTGTTGTTTACAAAGTGCTGCACGAACCGTACACGCCCCCTCGTGAGTTGCAGCCCGACATTCCGGAATGGTTAGAGCAGGTCGTTGCTCGCTGCCTCATGAAAGAGCCTGAAGATCGCTTCGAATCATGTGCCGCACTGGCCGAAGCGCTAGAAAGCCAAGATCCCGGCGAGTACGTCGAAATTCCTTCTCCTTCCGATGACAGTGAACCCGAAGCGGGTCCCATTCGCCTGGGGGATGAGGATGGCGGCAATGATCCTCAACCGGCTCAAACCCAGATCTTTCAGTCAAAAGAGACCCCTGAAGAAGATACCAAGACCGAAAGCACTCCCAGTGAGGCAGACACGACCACCAATGGAGCCGCCTCTTCAGGTCCGCAACGCCAAAACTTGAGCATCGTGCGCACCCTGGAAGGCACCGCCGACTGGGTTAACGCCGTTGCATTCTCACCCGATGGCCAGTACGCTCTAGGCGGCGGGCAAGACAATCAAGCGCGCGTATGGGAGGTCGTCTCTGGACGTGACGTGCAAACGATCAATGGACTCGATGGACATCCCATCGCGATCGACCTGGCCTCTAATGGGGACACCCTCCTCACGCTCACATCTGAAAGCACCCTGCAACTGTGGGACCTGGAAACAGGCGAAATGCGGCACCAACTCGAAAGCACGCCGAACTCGGTCCTCACAGCGCGCTTCTCGCCCGATGGCAATCGCATTCTGGGCGGTGCCGGACAGGGCGGCACGCTCCGTATCTGGGACGTAGACTCTGGGGAGCCGGAGTTCACCTTCGATACCCACGAAGAACCAGTCTTCTCCGCCGCGTTCTCTCCCGATGGCTCCCGCGTCGTTACCGGCACGGGCCAGGGGGCCTTGCGCATATGGGACGTTCAATCAGGTGGGCAGGTCATGGAACTCGATACCAGCGACTGGGATGCAGCGTACGTCTTCTCGGTCGCCTTCTCGCCCGATGGACAGTACGTCCTCTCAGGAAGCGATGACATGACCGCCCGTCTCTGGGACGCTAACACAGGCAGCCTGGTTCGTACCTTCGACCAACACGATGGACTCGTCATTGCGGTCTCGTTCTCCCCAGACGGGCAATTTGCCATCTCGGGCACGAGCAACCTGAACGTCTGCCTCTGGAAAGTAAGTGATGGTACGCTCGGTTATCTGTTCAAAGGGGAAAGCGGCGAGGGCGTTAGCGCTGTTGACTTCTCGCCTGATGGACGCTACGTCCTCTCGGGCACCAAAGAACGCGGGATCCGCATGTGGACGCCTTAAGAACAGTTGTGTTCGTTTAGGCTTTAGAGTACGCAAGCTGCTCAGGGTAACCCCCTGGTACCTGTTTAGCGTGGTACAATGACCGCCCAGGATATCCGCTTCGCTCCTGATCCCGGGCTACAGAACGGTGCGATGTGAGCAAAACCCATAGCCGCGGACCGCTTGCGTCCCCATTGTGCCTCCCCATTGATCGAGAGACGTCCTCTCGTGGCGATGCACAACAGGCATGACCTTACGGCCCCTCTGCGTCGCCACGCATGCCGGGATGCTCCAGCGTCCCCAAGTCGCTCTCCCGTTCGTTCCCGCTCCCGACGGTGGGCGCAATCCCTCCCCCTAAATCCCCCTCCTCCGAGGGGGACTTGGAGACTGCGCTCTGTACAGAACCGCCCAGGATATCCGCTTCGCTCCTGATCCCGGGCTAAGGAAACCCATAGCCGCGGACCGCTTGCGTCCCCGGCGATCAGGAAGCACGCCGCTAAACACGTACACCCCCTGAGCGTTGAACTGGCCGTTGACAAAAATTATGATGTGCATAAACGTGGTGCCTCTATTCCCCAGAGGTACCACGTTTTGTTGGTAGGCAACCCCTTCGTTTCTACACCGTGATTACGAAAATACTCTGTTAGCCATCTCACGGACTCAATCGGTCCACATCTTACGTTGCTCAGCCGGTGCCTTCACCATCACATCGCGCTAATTACCGCCGTTTTACCCTGCTGATAGGAATCCGTAAACACCCCGGTAGCATCAGAGGACGCGGGGTCCTCCGAGGATTTCTGGTCACTGTTTGTTGGAGCCGTGCCCAGGCGCAGGTAGAGGGTCTCGCCCGAGGTGGTGCGGCGGGCCAGGTGGGCGGTGAGGGTATCCCACGGAAGCAGATCAAGCGGCACGTGCTTGTCGCTGCGCTCCGTATCCACAAAACCAATGCGCCAGTCGCGCTGATACACTTCAATGCGACCCGTATGCGCCGAGGCGGAAAACGTGAACGGGCGCGTGGCTGATACCGACTCGGCGCGTTTGGCGACAGGAATGAGCAGGTTCGTGGTGTCGCCGTCCCGCAGCTTCTCTTTGACCGTCGTCTCGGCTTCATTGGCGCATTCGATGAGACGCTCCCGAAAGCCAGCCGGCGGATCCCACCAGTCACAGACGTAGCGCGCAATCCCGAGGGTACCCACGGCCATGCAGAAGCGCACCGCATCTTCCGGCGTAAGCGATGCCGGATCGGTCTCGGCGACCGTCTGGAGCGCATCGCACTGCGCCAGGGTGGCGTCGGGGCGCGCCTCGCCCAGAAACGGCGAGCGCGGATCCGCCTCCACATGCGAGAGGTGCAGTTCCTCTTGCGCTCGCGTCACGGCCACGTAGAAGAGGCGCCGCTCCTCCTCCATCATGCGGGGGTCGGATTCGGTTCCGGCGGGCGGAAACGTGCCGGTGGTGCAGCCGGGCACGAACACGACGGGCCACTCGCCGCCCTTGGCCCGGTGGATGGAGCGCAGCGTGAGCGTGGCCGCCGGATCGCTGTTGGCATGCGACTGGGAGATCCGGTAGATGGCTTCAAGCAACGCCTGCGCCGATGCGTACCCGTCGGCAAACCCGACGAGCGACTGCGCGGTGGCGACCCGGTTTTCGCCAACATCCCGAAACGCGCTCTGCTCACGCAGGTGCTCGTCGTAGTCGATGGCATCGATGAGCCACGACAGGGTGTCGGCGGCGGGGGCGTTGACGCGGGCGGCAAGCGATGAGGCGGTCTCCAGGAAATCCTCCACCTGCTCGACGGTGCGCTCGTGCATCTGATCGGTGTGGGCGGCGAGGGCGTCGAGCACGGAGGTCTGCTGCGTTCGGGATGCGCGCGCTACGTTCTGAAGCACAGCGTAGCTAACGTACCGATTGGGCGTGCGGATAATCGTCTGGAAGCGGTCGAGGTACGCTTTGACCTTGCGGCGATCCGCAAACCAGCCGCGACCTTGCACGGTAGATTCGAGCGTGGCCCAGTAGAGGTACTGCAGGAGTATCTGCACTTCGGGCCGTTCGTAGAAAGGGGTGTTGCCCACGATGCGGTGCGGCACTTCGGCCTCCAGCAGCGCCTGCTCGATGAACGGGGTCTGGGCATACTGACGTACCAGAATCACGATGTCGGTGGGGGCGCGCCCGGCTCGCAGGTGCGACTGAATGGTGGATGCGATGCGGGTGCCCTCCTCAGCGGCATCCTGCGCAGCGGTGCACTGCGTGGTGCCTCCGTATCCCTTTGTACACTGGATACGCTTGTCCTGGCGCTCGGTGTTGTGGGCAATGACGCGGTTCGCAAGGGCGGTCTGCTGCACGGGCGACCGGAAGTTGTCGTGCAGCATATACTCGTCGGCGTTGTAGGCCGAGCTGAAGTCGAGAATGTACGACGGATCGGCTCCGCGCCAGGTGTAGATGCACTGGTCGTCGTCGCCGATGGCCATGTAGTTGCGATGCGGGGCGGTGAGTACATCGAGCATGCGGTACTGCACGCGGCTCACGTCCTGAAACTCATCGACGAGCACGTACTCATAGGCGGACTGCGCCGCCTCGCGCACGGCCGAGAACCGCATGAGGGCTTCCCATCCCTCGCGCAGCATGTCGTCGAACGTGATCCAGCCTTCGTTGTCGCGTTCCTCTTCGGCGTAGCGGTAAAGCGTGAGGTAGTCGTCGTTCTCGTGCTCGGCCTGCGACGCGTGCTCCTGGGCAGGTTCAGGCAGATGCGCGGCGCTGAGGTCCGCATAGCAGAGCTGACGCTTCCAGGCGCCGATCTGGTCGACGAGGTCGGGCTGGGGGATGCCAAGGTCGGCGACATCGATCTCGCGTTCGCGCGCCAGCCGCTGCAGCGCCCGCTTGGCCAAGTACTGCGCGGCGTGGGCGGGCGACACCGACTGCGCGTCGAGCCGGGGCGGCAGGTGCTTGCGGGCTTCGGCGTGCTGGATGCATCGGCGCCCCAGCGCATGCAGCGTAACGCAGTCGACCCCGCGCACTCCGAGTGCATGAAGCCCGTCGTTGAGATCGGATACAGTAGCCCGGCTAAACGAACTGGCCAGGATGCGCTCTGGGGGGACGCCACGCTCATCGACAAGGTGGCGAATGCGGTGCACCATTGCGGTGGTCTTTCCGGCGCCAGCCACCGCAAACACGAGCGCGGGCCCTTCGTCGTGCTGAACGATGCGCTGTTGGCTGGACGTGAGGGCATCGGCGGCGAGCATGGGTCAGCGTGTAACGAGCAGCATCCGGTTGATATGCGGCGAGAGGTCGGAAAGACCGCACCGTCGTTAGCGCAACTGTTGGGCGAGCGCTTTGGGGTTGGTGGTGGGGCGATCGCAGGTGAAGTGCTCGCACACGTAGGCGGTAGGCGTTCCGTTCTGGGGTGGCTGATGTTGCAAGTGAGGGGCCCAGTTGAACAGTTGGTGATCGTCGCCGGGGGGACGATGCATTACGATGTCCTCTGGGGTTTGGTGATCACGTGCCGTTTGCAGAAGCGCCTGGTAGGCGTCATCGGACGGGTCGCCGGCGATCACAATTTCGCGTCCGGTATGGTGCCAGTGATGCAGGGCCCAGAGCAGCGTCGTGTGCTGGCCCGGCTGCGACCGGATATGACGCGCTGCTCGATTCAACGACCGGTCGGCGATATCCACAAAGTCGGGCGTGCCAAGCATCCGATAGAGACGATACAGCACGTAGATGGCCACTCCGGTGCCCGAGGGCCGTGCGCCTCCCGACATGGCTTGCTGGCGTACAATCACGTCATCGGCGGTGCTTGGCGCCATGTAGAAGCCGCCGCGCTCGGTATCGGCAAAATCCCTGTAGAGCGTCTGTCCCAGCGTACGGGCAGCGCCCAACCAGCGTGTGTTGAGCGTGGCCTCGTACAGGTCCAGTAGGCCCCACGCAAGATACGCATAGTCGGCCAGCGTACCCTCGATGCCTGCCGAGCCATTGCGATAGCGATGCCACAAGCGTCCGTCGTCGCGGAGCATCGTATCACACAGAAAGGCAGCGGCCTCTTCGGCCAGGGTAGCGTATGAGGAATTGACGGAGCGGCTTACTCGGGCCAGCCCGGCAATCAGAAGACCATTCCAGTCCGTCAAGATTTTGTCGTCAAGGAACGGGCGTGGACGGGTCTCGCGCACCTCGAAAAGGATATCGAGCGCCGCGTCCATCTTGTCTTGTAAGACCATTGGATCGGTGTCCAACTGCTCAGCCAGCGCGGACCAGCTGTCGGCGCGGTGCAACACATTTTCGCCGGTACGCTCGCCTGTGGCCTCCTCTTCGAAGTTCCCCTGTTCTTGAAAGCTGTAGACCGTTGCAAACTGCTCTACCGTTTCGGCATCGAGATGCTCACGGAGATCATCCATCGTCCACACGTAAAATGCCCCTTCGCGCGATTCGCCCGTTTCGGGATCCTCGCTATCGGCATCTTCTGCTGAGTAGAATGCCCCGGTTTCGTCTCGCAGGTCCCGCGTCAGATAGGTTACGATCTGCTCGATGTGCGCCTCCCAACCGCCTTTTGGATCGACGCGATGTGCATCCGCCAGGGCCATGAGGAGCAGCGCCTGGTCGTACAGCATCTTCTCGAAATGCGGAAGCCGCCAGATGGCATCGGTGGCGTAGCGGTGCAGCCCCCCCCCAATGTGGTCGTTGATCCCCCCACGCATCATGTGGGTGAGGGTCGTGTCCACCATGTCGAGGGCCGTTTCGTTGCTGGTGGCCGCGCCGTGCGTGCTCAAAAAGAGAAGCGTATGCGGAGTGGGAAACTTAGGCGCCCCTCCGAACCCGCCGTGCGTGGCGTCGAACTGTCGGCGCAGGGCCGTGACGCCGTCGTCGATAACAGCAGGCTCGGGAGCGCTCTCATCCAGGGTGACTTCCGCATCGTCGGTTGCCTCTTCCGATTCGAGCAAATCGACAAGCTTATCCGCTTCCTGCTCCAGCTGGTCTCGTTCTTGATTCCAGAGCGTTTCAATGCGATCCATCAGGTCCATCATGCCCATGCGGCCCATACGACCGTGCTTGGGCAGGTACGTGGCCGCGTAAAATGGACGTTTTTCGGGGGTGAGCAGAACGGTAAGGGGCCATCCGCCGCGGCCACGCATCATCTGACACACGCTCATGTAGAGCTGGTCGATGTCGGGGCGCTCTTCCCGATCTACCTTCACAGATACGAACACGTCGTTCATCCGCGCCGCCACTTCAGGATCTTCGAACGACTCGTGCTCCATGACGTGGCACCAGTGGCAGGTGGCGTATCCGATCGACAAGAAAACCGGCTTGTCTTCGGCTTGAGCACGGGCGAAGGCCTCGTCGCCCCACGGATACCAATCGACGGGGTTGTCTTTGTGCTGAAGCAGGTAGGGACTCTCGGTATCAGCTAGACGATTGGGCATAGCAGCAGTAAAGAAGCAAAGAAACTAATACGCATCTGCTATACGAAAGGAAGCACCCAGCGGTGCCCGGCGTAACGGATCTCCCATGATTGACCTCCTCCAAGCGTCGTTCTGTTCAGACGCTACTTAGTCGAGCCACGACGAACTGCCCGGAAGGAGTGCCTCTAGCGTCCACCGTACCAACTGATTCACCCAAGCATATATTTGCTGTTTCAATGCATCAGTATTCATAGCCAGAAGATATTGGTTGAAAGTAGCTGCAAAGATGGATTCTAAATGTGCAACCCAGCCACCAGTCTATCAAGCAGGATCTGATAGGCGGTAGCATGCGCCGATGGACGGTGTGCGTGTGCGCTGGATAGGCACATTCCAATGTTGATCTGATACGAACCTTGGCGCTTCTGTTCAGATACGGTGTAATGTCTTGGGATGTTCAAGTAATATAGTGAGTATCATCTGTACAATTTGCTGAATTACGCGTTAGCACCCTTACTCATCGTCACCTTTTTGCGTTATAGTTCAGTACATGCCCTCGTTTTCTTCCCCTGCTGACCCTGATCGGCTGGCTGCACTGCAACGCTACCAGATTTTACGCACGCCTCCTGAATCAGCATTTGACCGGATTACGACGCTAGCTGCGCATGTGTTCGATGCACCGATGGCAGGGCTGCACTTTATTGACGAAACGTGCCAGTGGGCTAAATCGAGTGTGGGCCCGCTCTCTAAACAGATGGGGCACGATGTATCGTTCTGCGTGCACACTGTTGAGCAAGGGCAAACGATGGTCGTACATGATGCAACGACCGACCCACGCTTTGCGGATAACGCTCTGGTGCAAGGTACCCCTCCGGTTCGGTTCTATGCCGGGGCCCCACTCACCACCCCCGATGGCCACCATATCGGCGCACTCTGCGTCATCGATACTACGCCGCGCGATGCATCTGCATTTGACGCCCACGAGCGCACCACGTTAGAGTCGCTGGCGGCGATCGTAATGGACGAAATGGAGTATCGGATTACCCCACGTCATCGAGAGGAAATCTTAGAAAGCATCACCGACGGCTTTTTTGCGCTTGATGCAGACGGCACGTTTACATACATCAATGAGCAAGCCGAGCAGATGCTGGCCTGCACGCGCGATGACGTGATTGATCGCTCGGTTTGGGAGGTCTTTCCCGATCTCAAAGATTCTATATTTTACGAGCAGTATCAAGCAGTCAAGACGGAGCAGCAGCGTGTGCAGTTTGAAACACACTACGCCCCTACCGACCGCTGGCTGCAAATCAAAGCCTTTCCAATGGGAAGCGGCCTCTCGGTGTATATGACTGACATTAACCAACGCAAAGAGAATGAGCAGCGCTTACAGGTGCTGTCTACAGCAATCGAACAGGCTAAAGACGCAATTGTCATCACAAAAGGCCGTGATGCTGAGAATAGGCGCGAGTTGGTGTATGTGAATGCTGCTTTCGAAGAAATGACCGGGTACGCGCGTGACGAGGTGCTCGGGCGCACCCCAAAGATATTTCAGGGTCCAGAAACAAGCCCTGATGTACTGGAAGGGTTGCACGAGGCACTAACCGAAGGACTGTCGTGGAGTGGCGAAGCGGTGAACTATCGCAAAGACGGTACCCCTTTTATTCTGGAATGGAACGTAGCGCCGGTACGCGACGACGCAGGCACCATCGCGTACTGGGTGTCGAGCCAGCGCGACGTAACGGAGCAGCGGGCATTCGAGGAAGAGCTCATTGAGGCCAAAGAGACCGCCGAAGAGATGAATCGGCTCAAGTCTGCCTTCCTGGCAAACATGAGTCACGAAATTCGTACACCGCTGACGTCGGTGATCGGCTTCAGCGAACTGCTTCGCACCATGGATTTGCCTGATTCAGCCTCCCGATTCGCTGAGCGTATCCACCGAGGTGGTAAACGCCTGCACGACACGCTAAACATGATTTTAGATCTATCACAGATTGAATCTGGATCGGTAGCGCTCCATCCAGAAGAAGCCGACCTGCGCCCGCTGGTTTGTGATGTCGTGGATCACTTCTCGGCGCGTGCCAAAACTGCCAATGTCCAGATTGAGGTTGACCTTCCCAACGATCCTGTACACGGTTGCTTCGACACGACAGCTGTGTACCGTGTGCTACGTCACCTGATTGATAACGCCATTAAGTTCACTGGAGAGGGGGGTATGGAAGGCGGCAGAGTGCGCGTAAGCCTTCATGCCCACGATGATACGAACGAGGATAATGTTGCCATCTGCATTGAGGATTCGGGGGTTGGCATCGAAAAAGATTTTATGCCACACCTGTTTGATGCCTTTAAGCAAGAATCTACGGGCCACTCCCGGGAATTCGAAGGCGCCGGGCTCGGTTTGGCTATTGCGTATCACTTGGTTAATCTGATGGGGGGCACCCTTACTGTGGAGAGCACCAAGGGCAAAGGAACAACCGTCATGTTAACGCTGCCTCGCACTTCACCTTCGCCTGACGAAGACAACCAATCGAACGACTCAGCGGCTTCTCTCTCGTCACATTCCAATCACTCATCAGGCACTTCGTGACGCATGGCCCCTTCGAGCAGGAACCTTACCGATAAGTGGCAATAGACGCACCCCTTTTCGCGTAGCCGCCCACAGCACTTTTTATCTGTGACTGCCTCCTTGCTTGCTTCGGCGCAAGCGCATTTGGATATGCTACAGCCGCGTGCGCATGTGCCTTTCTCTGCCAATTCGCGCACTGTGGTTGTATTGCTGCGTTCAGGAGCCTGGATTCCTGGAGTACGGATTGAAAGTGCGTCGTATGCGCTCACAATTACAGCGTTGAGCAACGCCATCACAACGGCGTATACATTGGGCCATGCCGAAGATATGGTTGGCGTGGTGTCTTCAACTCCACTATCCGATGCTGAGCAGACCTACCTGCAGGCGATTGATGCATTTCGTACGCCCACATTCAACGAATCGTACACCGCCTGCTGGCAGCCCAAGGCCCTCCCTAATCAGTTGGAGGATGCTGTGGATCCCACCACAGACGCACCGCTCTCTACGGCCGATGGTATTGAAACGGCTCGTGACGTCGCTCAGCACGCGCACATTCCCGAGTCATCTTTTCCCGTAGGGGCAATACTCGTCAGCGCCACAGGCGCCGCCTTTCCAGGAGTCAATGTAGAGCACCCTGACTGGAACCGCATTCTGTGCGCTGAGCGCAACGCGCTAAGCACTGCCTATGCATACGGGCACACCAACTACACAGCGCTGTATCTATCGTGTCCGAAGGCAGCTAACGGATCTCCCTGTGGCGCCTGTCGCCAGGTGTTGGCCGAACGGGCCACCGATGCAGTCATTTACATGGATCGTCATGCCGCCCCTCCGGAAGAAACATCGCCGCGAGCGCTGCTCCCTGCTTTCTTCAACAGCTCAGATCTGGTTGCTGACTAACCCCATGCCTCTTCTTGGCACGAACTCTCGCTCCCATCTCTTCATTGCATAGCCCTATCCATGCTGATTCACATCACTCTGTTCATGGTTGGGCTCGTCATTTTGGCGCTGGGGGCCGACTGGATGGTACGTGGCGCATCAAGCATGGCTCTTTACTTTGGATGGCGCCCCATTGTTGTGGGGCTTACCGTCGTCGCATTGGGCACCTCGCTGCCTGAGTTCCTGGTAAACATTTTTGCCGTGATGGCCCAGCAAGATGCCATTGCGGTAGGAAATGTGGTCGGATCCAACATTGCCAATGTGGGGCTTATCTTGGGCATCGCGGCGGTGCTGCTGCCGCTGCGCATTGCACGCGCTACGCTGCACCGCGAGTACCTGCTCATGATGGCTATTCTCGTCGGGTTTACAGCGTTTGCGCTCGATGGACAAATCCAACGCTGGAATGGACTGGTCTTGGTGACGGGGCTCGTCATGCTTTTGCTCTATCTCTTCTTTCGCCAAACAAACCGGAAAAACCCACTGGTCGACAAAGCCCTGGTCGACCAAACCGCTTCTCGCCTCCCATCGGTGCCTAAACAACTACTGTACATCATTGGCGGCATCGTAGGGCTCGGATTGGGGGCCCACCTCATGGTTGAACACGCAACAGCCATTGCGCGGGCCTATGCCATCTCAGAAGTGGTCATTGGACTGACTATCGTTGCGCTTGGCACGAGTCTGCCAGAACTGGCTACCTCGGTGATTGGAGCCTTCAAAAAAGAAACGGCGCTATCTATTGGCAACATTCTGGGGAGCAACATGCTCAATGTGCTCTTTGTAATAGGAAGCGTATCCGTGGTGCAGCCTCTGTTGGTTGAGGATACCGTTGTGCGTATCCACTTGCCTGTGATGCTTGTCATCTGTGGTCTTTTGTACGTGTTGGCACGCCCATCATTACGGTTGGGACGCTGGCAGGGGATGGTGCTGCTTCTGGCCTTTGCCGGATACATGACGTATCTGGCCTGGCCCTATGTAACATAAGCCCAATGCAACGCGCAGACGCTGCTCCACCTGCACGCCATAACGTGGTTCTTCTTCGCTCTTTTTGTGCTTTTTGGCTGGTTGTATGCTCACGTTAAGTGTAGCCTGGTGGTGGATTGTCCTCATTGCGTTGGCAGCTGTGGCCGGAGCAACCTGGAGCTATGCACGCACACGCCCCGCTCTGCCCCCGAAATGGCAGTGGGGGCTCGGTACGCTACGTGCGGCCTCGCTCTTTTTGATTGGACTGTTGCTGCTGGAACCATTCTGGACGCGTGAGCAGACCACTACGCATCCACCGAAGTTGGCCGTGGCACTCGATAACTCGGCCAGCATGATGCACACCGGCATCGACACAACCGATGCGTCGCTGCCCCAACAGTTGGAAACGCTTCTGGACACGTGGGACAACGCGCTCGATGCGCCTGCCAGCGTCTATCCTTTCGATGCTGAACTCGATGCCGAGACCGCGCCCACCTATGATGGCGCGCGCACCAACATCACAGCAGCACTGCAAGGCGTGCCCCGCCACCATACGCCCTATACCGATACCCCCCTCGAAGCCATCGCACTCGTCTCCGATGGCCGCCACAACACCGGTCCCGCGCCCCTACAGGCTGCTGAACGGTCGTCCGTACCGATCTATCCGGTGGTTGTCGGCGATACCCTTCCCCAACGGGATGTGCAGGTGCGTCGCATCCGCACGAACGACATCGGCTACACCGACACGCCTCACCCCATCGAAGCACGCATCCGTAGCGTAGAAGGCGCCGGCGAAACGCTCGCCGTAACGCTGCGTGAGGGCGACATGGTGCTCGACGAAACCGACATCACCCTACCCGAGGGCACCGCCGATCAACCGGTTGATTTTTCGTTCACCCCCGAGGAGCCCGGCACACGCACACTCACCGTTGCGGTCGACGATCTGCCCGACCAGGCCACCGATGCCAACAACGAGCAGAGCGTAACGGTGCGCATTGAAGATCGGAACCGCACCGCCTGGATCCTGGCAGGGTCGTCGTTTCCGGATGTGGGGGCCCTACGCCGGGCCATCAGCGCCAATCCCGAATGGAGCGTGCAGGTGACCGTCCTTCCGCCCGATGGCCCGCTTCTAGACCCGCTGCCCACCGACGAGGATGCCCCCGATGTGGTGCTACTCGCGGGGCTTCCCACCACCGAAACGCCCGAATCCGTTCGGAACGACCTGCAAACGTGGATCGACACCAAGCCGCTGCTCTTCTTCTGGGGCCCGAACATGGATGCCAGTCGGCTATCTGAATGGGCCGGCAACCGGCTGCCAGCCACCGTTAACAACGAACGGGTGTATGAGTCGGGCCCCACGCCCACAACCGAAGCGCCCAGTCATCCGGCATGGACAAATCTCGACAATGAGGCGCTCTGGAGTCAGCTCCCTCCGGTTCTTACGATCGACGGCTCTTGGCAACCACGCCCTGATGCACGCGTGCTAGCCCGCACCGACACCGATGCTCCGCTCATCACCACCCTGCAACGCAATCGGCAGCGGTCGGCCCTTGTGAGCGCCCACCGCACCTGGCGCTGGACGACCCTGCCCGCATCTCGTGCCGATGCCGCCGAACTCTGGCCCACACTCGTCACCAACCTCGTACGCTGGGCCGACACCGACCTCGACGATCCCGTACGCGTCCAACCCGATGCCCCGGTCTTTGCCGGCACCGAAGAAGTCACCTTTTCCGGACGCGTACTCGATGGGCGCGGCGAACCGGCTGATGACGCGCGCGTCGATCTTACCATCACCGATGAAGCCGACGACGACTTTCCGTTCACCATGACGCATGCCGGCGGGGGGCAATACCAGTTAGATGCGGGCGCGTTACCTGAGGGTACGTACACGTACACCGCCACTGCCACCCGTAATGGTACCGAGTTGGGTACCGACGCAGGCGACTTCTCGGTTGATACGCCCAATGTGGAGCAGCAAGAAACCCACGCCGACGTATCGCTCATGCGCCAGATCGCAGCCCGAAGCGGAGGCGAGGTGCTTTTTTTAGAAGAGTTCGAGGCCCTCCCCGATCGGGTGCAGACGCATCCCGAGTTCACCTCATCCACAACTACGGAACGGAGCGACTGGGCCCTCAACCACGCCTGGCCGCTGCTCCTGGTCATCATTAGTTTGCTTAGCGCCGAATGGTACGGACGCACGCGGCAAGGGCTGGCCTGAACGGTCCAATTCGCAAATCAAAACAGGTTTTTAACACCAAGGCGCTGCCTTTGACAAGCGGTTTGGCGTTCTTGCAACATATCTGCCCCCGTTAACGACACAGGACCGGGGCATCCCTCGCACCCTTGCTGATTCATGACGCACCGTTATGCTTGACCTCGACACCGTTCGCTCCCATCCCGATCGTGTTCGCGAAGCCCTTCGCGCCAAAGGCGAGGGCGACCCGGAACGCGTAGACGCGCTGCTCGATGTAGATAAAGAGCGCCGTGCACTGCTCACAGAATTGCAGGAGGCCCAGGCCCGATCTAATCGGGTCTCGCAGCAAATCGGTGAACTCAAGCGCGCAGGAAACGACGACGAAGCCCAGCAGCGCATCGAAGAAACACAAGCGCTCAAACAGAAAATCAGCGAACTGGAGGAGCAAGCCCGCGAAAAAGAAACCCTCACCCAGCGGATGTTGCTGGCGCTGCCCAACATTCCGCACCGGAGCGTGCCTGTGGGCGCCACCGAAGACGACAATGAGGTGGAAGCTGAGGTGGGCGAAGTGCCTTCCTTTGATTTTGATCCAAAGCCGCACTGGGAGCTCACCGAAGCGCTGGGCCTCGTGGACTTTGAGCGCGGTGCCAAAGTAACCGGCGGCGGCTTCCCCATCTACACCGGCGCCGGCGCCCGACTGCAGCGCGGACTCGTTCACTTTTTCCTCGACCAGGCGCACGAAAACGGCTACACCGAGGTGCAACCCCCGCTGTTCATCAACGAAGAAAGCGCACGTGGCACCGGACAGTTGCCCGACAAAGAGGACCTGATGTACGAGATTCCGCGGGAGGGGCTGTTTCCCATTCCCACTGCCGAGGTGCCCGTAACCAATATGCACCGCGACGAAATCCTAGACCCCGACACGCTACCGATCAAGTACACCGCCTATACGCCGTGCTTTCGACGCGAGGCTGGATCACACGGCGCGGATGTGCGCGGCCTGAACCGGCTCCACCAGTTCGACAAGGTCGAGCTTGTGCAGTTTGTGCAGCCCGAAAACAGCTATCGGGCGCTAGAGGCCATGCGTGAAGAGGCCGAAGCCCTGATTCAGGCGCTGGAGTTGCCGTATCGTCGCCTGCTTATGTGCACCGGCGACATGGGCTTTACACAAGCCAAAAAGTATGACCTGGAGGTCTGGAGCGCCGGCCAAGAGCGCTGGCTGGAGGTGTCGTCCATCTCCAACTTTGAAGCGTTTCAAGCCCGTCGCATGCAAATTCGCTATCGTCCGGAGGCCGAGGCCAAGCCCGAACTTGTGCATACGCTCAACGGAAGCGGGCTGGCCCTTCCGCGTATCGTGGCCGCTCTGTTAGAGCAGTATCAAACCGCCGATGGCACTGTAGAATTGCCCGAGGCGCTCCACCCATACATGGGCACCGATGTGATTGATTAGCGAAGAAACTGCGCCTCCTCCTATTGCAAACGATTCACGATCAAACTGTTTGATGTTGACGTATAAGGGGGGCCTGCCTATCCCATCCAAGGGATGCAGCATTCGTTGCTTCTTGAGTTCAGCTTGTGTTCGTTATGGCCACCCCGTCGTCACCCACGCAATCGTTAGATATTTCCACGAGCAAGCGGCATTATGAGGCCGCCCGGCACCGCATTCCCGGAGGCGTGAACTCACCGGCGCGTGCGTTTAAGAGCGTAGGCGGTACGCCGCTGTTTATCGACTCGGCAGAAGGGGCGTACATGACGGATGTCGACGGCAACCGATACATCGACTACATTGGGTCGTGGGGCCCCATGCTGTTTGGTCATGCGCATCCGGATGTGGTACAAGCGGTGCACGATGCGGCGGCCCACTCCACCTCCTTTGGCGCTCCCACCGAAATCGAAATCGAGGTCGCCGAACTGGTTTGCGACCTGGTGCCCTCCGTCGATAAGGTGCGAATGGTGAACTCGGGCACCGAGGCCACCATGAGCGCCGCCCGCGTGGCGCGTGGCTACACCGAGCGCGACAAAATCATCAAGTTTGCGGGCAACTACCACGGCCACGGTGACTTCTTCCTGATCGCTGCCGGAAGCGGGCCGCTCTCGCTGGGCGAACCCAATTCACCGGGTGTCACCGACGGCAATGCGAAGGATACGCTCCTAGCTCGTTACAACGATGCTGCCCATGTACGTGAGCTGGCCGAGTCGTACGAAGATGAAGTCGCCTGCGTCATTGTAGAGCCAATTGCGGGCAACATGGGCTGCATCCCCCCCGAGCCCGGTTTTCTGGAGGAGCTACGCGCGATCTGCGATGAGCACGGCATCGTGCTGATCTTTGACGAGGTTATGACCGGATTCCGCGTGGCGCCTGGTGGAGCGCAAGAACGGTTCGGGGTGCTTCCGGATATGACCTGCCTCGGCAAAATCATTGGCGGCGGCCTCCCCGTCGGCGCCTATGGCGGACGCAAAGAGATTATGGACTACGTGTCGCCCGAGGGCCCCGTGTACCAGGCGGGCACGCTAAGCGGCAATCCGTTGGCTATGCGAGCCGGCCACGCGGTGCTCAAGAAAATTGCCGAGGAAAAAGACACGATCTATCCGCAACTGGAACGCTACAGTGAAGCGTTGGAAGAAGGGACCCGTCAGAATCTGGAGGCGCTGGGGCTCTCGTACTACACCACGCGCGTGGGAGCCATGGGCAGTCTGTTCTTCTCAGACGAACGCGTGACGGACCTGGAGGATGCCAAAGCATCCGACACCGAGCGGTATGCTGCATACTTCCATGCGATGTTGGAGGAAGGCGTCTACATGGCGCCCTCGCAATTTGAGGCATACTTCTTCGGCACCACGCACGGAGAAGAAGAGCTGGAGCACACGCTGGCGGCACAGCGCGCTGCGCTAAAACGCATTCACTAATAATCGCACGTCCCATGCGCCCCACCCACGTTCTCGAAACCAGCCTGTATGCGTCGGATCTGGAGGCCGCCCGCCACTTTTACGGCACGGTGCTGAACCTGCCCGTGGTGTTCGACGAGCCCGAGCGGCACCTCTCGTTCCGGTGCGGACGCGGCATTGTGCACGTGTTCATCGCCGAGGTCACACGCAAAACGGAGTCGCTACCCGCCCATGGCGCCGACGGACCCGGACACCTCGCATTGGCCATTCCATTTAATCAGGTGGAGGCGTGGCAGGAGCGCTTCGATCAACACAACGTCTCCATTGAGGATACAGCCACCTGGCCCCATCAGGAGCGCGCCGTGTCGCTGTATGTGCGCGACCCGGCAGGCAACAGCGTGGAGCTGGCCACGCCCGAACTGTGGGGGCTGGAGGCCAATGCCCGCGACGACGCAGTGCAGCAGATCCGCCCCTATGTGCCGGTGGATACCGACGACCAGCGCCCGATGGAGCAGTTCCAGAGCCGCACGCTGCGTCCGCTGTGCAAGCTCCAGAATCCGCTCCTCCTTACGCTGGTGGCGCGCTACCTGGGGAAATACAACACCGGATTTGCAGAGATGCACCGCGCCGACCAGGAGGCAAAAGTGCGCAACCTGCTCAAGGAAGACCGTCGCCTGAAGCGCTCGCTCGTGGGCATGATCGCAGGTCACTTCACCGAAGACGAATTCGCGTTCTACCTCGACCACCAGCGCGAGGTGCGTCGACGGCTCGTAGCTCTTTTTACCCAGCGTGTGCTTGATCAAGTCGAGGCGGTCGTCGCGCAGGCCGCCTGATGAGGAACAACTTCATCCTACAACATTCCTCCCGCACGGCTACAAGCTGTCACGCTCCATTATGGATTAGCGGTAGCCTGAAACTCCCCTTCACTAACGCTTACGCCGGCATTCTCGTTATCGAAATCTACTGCCTGAAAGGAGAACGTGCCGCGAATCTCATTTTCACTGACTGAAGTGACTTCAAGCGTTCCAGGCAAGTCCTCTTTGGACGTATACGTTACGCCGAAGAGCTCTCCTTCATCAAACTCTTCGTACTCACCGTACATGCTGAGATCGTTAAAAGGGGACCCTGCCACAGTGGGTTCTACCAACTCGTATGTCCCTTCCGAGAACGCGGATAGTGGGTCGGTATCTGAATCATAGAATCTTTGGAATGTAAGCGAGAAGTTCTGGTTGTCTGTAATATCTATGGTAAGTGTATTTGCGGTGTCGCTTTCGAATGTTGAGAACAGCGCATTTCCTGAAGCGTCCCTTTCAACATCGCCACTCACAGTAAAGCTGCCTTCACCAATGTCTGGTTCTTCATTAGCATCGGTAGAGTCGCAGCCGGTCAACGTGAAAAGCAAGGCCAACGTGGCGATCCACGATAGTGTAGTAGACGGTAGAGAACTTCGGTACAACATAGGTGACACTTGATTGTCATTAGAGAAATATAAGCCAAGCTACGTAGACGGCTTGCAATCTACAACCGACAGGCAGCAATACATTATGAAATGCCCATACAGCAGAACCGCAAGCACATCATATCCATGATTCTACGTGGGCCCGCTCTGCACTATATGCGCAAGTCAACCCATGACACGGACATGCGGCGATGTAAAATCAGTGGGAAACCCTTCGGCTCCGCATCGCTACACTGCGCATTGTACTGCGTGCGTGCTACATTGCAATTTGCGCGTGTGCCAATTGCGTCTGCACGCACGCAATCGACTGCCGTTGCTGCTCACCAACCCCTGCATCCCTATGGCTGAATCGGACACAGGCCCGGCCTCCACCGTCTACGACCCCTCGCAGATCGAGGACAAATGGTACCAGTACTGGGAGGAGAACGGGTTCTTCGAGGCCCATGCCGACACCGACGCCCCGCCTTTCAGCATTACCATGCCGCCGCCCAATGTAACCGGGCGGCTGCACATCGGGCATGCGCTGCAAGACTCCATTCAGGATGCGCTCACGCGTATCTTCCGCATGAAGGGCCACGAATCCCTCTGGATGCCCGGCCTTGACCATGCAGGCATCGCCACGCAGAACGTGGTGGAGCGCAAAATTGCGGAAGAAGAGGATCTCACGCGTCACGACCTGGGCCGCGAGGCGTTCATCAAGCGCGTGCACGCATGGAAAGAGGAGTACGGCGACATCATCCTGCAGCAGAAGCGCACGCTCGGCGATTCGTGCGACTGGGACCGCAGCTACTTCACGATGGACGAAGATTTTTCGCGTGCCGTGCAGGAGGTGTTTGTCCGGCTCTATGAGGATGGGCTCATCTACCGCGGCGATTACCTCGTGAACTGGGACCCGGCCAACGAAACAGCGCTCTCCGACGAGGAGGTCAACAACGAGGAGCGTGATGGACATCTGTGGCATGTGCGTTATCCGCTCGTAACCGATGGCGAGACCGAGCACGTCACCATTGCCACCACGCGTCCCGAAACCATTCTGGGCGATACGGCGCTGGCCGTGCACCCCGACGATGAGCGCTACCAGCATCTGGTGGGCCAGACCGCCCGCGTGCCGGTTCTCGACCGCGAGATCCCGATTATCGCCGACGAATACATCGATAGCGAGTTCGGGACCGGCGCCCTGAAGGTAACGCCCGGCCACGACGAAAACGACTTCGAGATCGGCGAGCGTCACGACCTCGAAACCATCAACGTGATGAATCCCGATGGCACCATCAACGCGAACGGCGGTCCGTACGAGGGGCTCGACCGTTTTGCCGCGCGCGACAAAATCGTAGCCGACCTCGACGCTGAGGGGCTACTTGCAGATGTCGAAGAGCACACGATCAACGTGCCCGTCTCCGACCGTTCGGGCGCCGTCATCGAGCCGCTCATTTCGCGGCAGTGGTTTGTGGAGATGGAGCCGCTCGCTGAGCCCGCCATCGAGGCGGTGCGCGACGGGACCATCACATTCCACCCCAAACGCTGGGAGAACGAGTACTTCCGGTGGATGGAAAACATCCGCGACTGGTGCATCTCGCGGCAGCTCTGGTGGGGCCATCAGATTCCGGTGTGGTACTACACCGACGAGGACGGCAATCCCGACCCCGACCGCGGCTATATCGTCAGCATCGACCGCCCCGAGACCGACGAGGAGATGGTGCAAGACGAGGACGTGCTCGACACGTGGTTCTCGTCGTGGCTGGCGCCGTTTGCCTCGCTTGGGTGGCCCGAAGAGACCGACGACCTCGCCCGCTTCTACCCAACCGATGTGCTGGTGTCGGGCTACGACATTCTGTTCTTCTGGATTGCCCGCATGGTGATGGCCGGGTATCACTTCACCGGCAAGCCGCCGTTCACGGAGATCTTCATCACCGGCATGGTGAAAGACGAGCAGGGCCGCTGGATGTCGAAGAGCCTCGGCAACGGCATCGACCCGCTCGAAATGGTCGACCAGTACGGAGCCGATGCAACGCGCTTCACCCTCACCCTGCTCTGCGCACAGGGTCAAGACATTAAGCTGGCGCCGTCAAAGTTCGAGATGGGCCGCAACTTCGCCAACAAGATCTGGAACGCCTACAACGTGTTCGGGCAATTCATGGAGACGGATGCGCAGGGGCACCCGGTGAAAGAGTATCACGACCCGCGCTCCTTCGACGAACTGGAGATGGTGGAGCGCTGGATGCTGCACCGGCTGCACACGGCCATCAACGACATTGAAGATGCGCTCAGCCGGTACCGCCTCAACGAGGCCGTCTCCATCGTCTACGACGTGTTCTGGCGCGACTACTGCGACTGGTACCTGGAGCTTATCAAACCGCCCTACGGCGAAGCGATGGACGAGCAGGTCATTGCGCGTGCGGCATCCATTTTCGAGACGCTGCTGCAGCTACTGCATCCGTTCATGCCGTTCGTCACCGAAGAGCTCTGGTGGAAGGTGCGTCCGCGTGAGGAGGGCGATGCCTGCATCGTATCCGACTGGCCGCAGGCCGACGATGTGCCCCACGACGCCGGTACGCACGATACCTTTGCGCATCTGCAAGAACTGATTTCGGGGATTCGTAGCATCAAGAGCGACTACGGGGTCGGTGCCGGAACGGAGGTCGCTGCCACGATCAGTCTGCCCGAAACGGCTACCGCACGGGCCGAGGCACTGCGGGCGTATCCGGGCTACTTCGAACAGTTGGCGCGCGTAACGGACCTCACGGTTGGTCACGACCTGCCGAAGCCGAAAGCCAGCGCCTCGGTCGTCGTTGAAGAGAGCGAAGTTTTCGTACCGCTGAAAGGTATGATCGACCTCGACAAAGAGCGCGAGCGGCTGAAGTCGGCAATTGCCGAAAAAGAGGGGTTCCTGAAGAGCGTGGAGGGCAAGCTACAGAACGAGCAGTTCGTAACCAAAGCGCCCGATGACGTGGTCGAGCGCGAGCGTCAGAAAAAGCGCGATGCGAATGCCGAGCTGGAGCGCCTGCGCGCTAACTTGAACGACCTCAAATCCGTTTAACTTCCGCCTGATCCTGTTTCTGTTTAAACTTTGTGATTGCTGGGATGTGAGTCTCCGAATGAATACCAACGGTCCGGACCCAGGCGTTATGCAGACCTACGCTTTTTTGCAAATTGTCTTCCTGTGTACATGATTACCCGTTTGGCGTCTATTGTGGGCGCGTTTGTGCTGCTTAGCTCTATTCTCATGCTGGCTGGATGCGAAAGCAGCGACCAAGCCGAAAACATCAATGTTCACAATTTCCGATACGTCGAACATCCCGATGGCGAACGGGCCTTCTCTGGAACGGTCGTAAACTCGGGAGAAAGCGATGTCAGTGTTGTGCAGATTGAGGTGAACCTGCTTGACGCCACGGGCACCAACATTGGCACGCAAAGCATTGAGGTGCAAGACATTCCGGCTGAAGACGAGCGCGACTTCTCTCATCCCCTAAACGAACCGGGCCCCGTAGAGCAAGCCCAGGTAGGACGTGTATTGGCGCCCTAAGTGACCAGCAGAGATGCAGTAAGTGAGCTCAACAATGATTTTGGGGATTGCCGGTTGGTTTCCCCTCCATCCTACCCTTCCTCCCCGAGGAGGAAGGAACCGTGGAAGGCGTTCATCACGTCCCCCTCGGAGGAGCTATGGTGTATACACAACGCAACCGGAGGCGAACTCCCACTTGCGTCCTCGTCGCGATGCTCTGCGTCGCGACGGACGAATGGACGCTCTGCGTCCAACGTACCCCCCCGAGGTAAAGAAACCGGGTGGTGGATTAGGAGTGCTGGAGCGTCCCGGCAAGCGTGGCGACGCAGAGAGACTAGTGGCGACGCAGAGAGACTATAGGTCATGCCTGTTGTGCATCGCCACGAGAGGACAGATGTTTTGTTATTATCATCGGGCAGGCTGTCACTCCCTCTTGAACTCCAATATTGACACGTGACTTCACTTAGTGCTGTGTCACACGTGATTGTTAGGGTACGGGGACCGTGCCAAACTGTGTGTCTCAACCCCCTCCAAAAAACCTGTCATGGTGAGCGCAGCCGAACCATCTCCCCGACGCTCAGCAGGTTCTGATCGATCGAGCGGCCCTGCTCATTTCGGGGGAGATCTTTATTCGCTACGCTCATCAGTCGCTTCGCTCGTGTCAGGACTCTGCGTCTCCTAGGCGGAGCCGCTACGCTCAAGATGACATCATTTAAAGGAGTGCGGTGCAACCCAAATATTGATCTGTGACACATGTGCTCCCTGACGTACCGAGAAAACCGCACACTCTTGTCATTGCGAGCGCAGCGACGCAATCTCATGCCATCAGGCCGGATGCAGGCGCCCAATCAACGGCATAAGATCGTACCCCAGGAGCACTCGTTCGCTAGCGCTCACAGCGCCACGTTGGTCGCAAGCTCCCTCCTCGCGATGTACGACCGGCTTGGGCGCATTGACACGAGAAACACGAATCGTGTCCTCAACATCAAAAGCCCCCTCCAGCGGACGCGATGCAAGCGTCCACGGAGGGGGATTTCCTGTTTGATATACGCTTGCAAACGCAAGCTGTCTAGATAGCGCCTAACGAACGACGGTGATACGCTCCGTCGTCTGGAAGGACTCACCCTGCACGCGCACAAAATACATCCCGCTGCTTAGCGAGTTGGCGTCTACCGTCAACGTGAGCGACTCCTGCGCAGGCAACTCGCGGTCATGCACCACCGCAACTCGCTGTCCGAGCACGTTGTACAGCGCAGCCGTTACGTGCTGCGTTTCCTGTACTGTAAGATCAAGCTGTGCACGGGTCTGAGCAGGATTCGGATACGGAGCACTCAAGGCATACGCCTCCTCCAGCGTCATCTCTACCTCAATGTCCCCTGACAACTCTTCTGTGCCATCGGTATCAACCTGGCGCAGGCGGAACGTGTGAGTTCCATAGCTCAAGCCATCGGCATCAAGCTCAAAGCGATACGACTGCGCGCTGTCGGTTGTACCCTGGCCTTCTACGAAGCCTGCTTCCGTGAAGTCAGCCGCCTCGGGGGCTTGATGCTGCACGTAAAAGCCCGCATTATCGGTCTCTGAAGCGGTTTCCCACGTCAGCGCAATGCCGTCGGATGTACGGAGGCCCTCAAACGAGGTAAGTTCCACCGGCAGCGGGTTGCTATTCGATGCAAATACGAATTCACTGAAGCTATCGGTCGTGATGACCACTTCATTTTCGCCCGCGTCGAATGTGGCTCCAAGCGCCGCGAACGCTCCGCTGCCAAAGCCGGAACGACTGTAGACTTCAACATCCCCATCGAGAAGACCCGGGAAGGCATCGACATCGAAGCGCACCTCTGTGTTCGCGTCAAAGGTGAGGGTGCCCAGGGCATCGAGCACAATGCTGTATACGCTGACGTTATCTTCCGTAATGCCTTCTGTACCAGTGGGCATTGCATCAATGAAGCTGGCAGCTACATCACCCGAGCCGCTTACGCCGGAAAAGATGATGCGGATGCCGAGTGCTGGAAACTCGACTTCGCCATCGCTATCTACGAATGGCTCATCCGAGGTGTCGCTTACGGTAAGCGTGGCAGGAATCGATGCGGGACTGCCTGGTGCATTGGTGTCAAACCCAAGGTCTTGGGTATATTGCCCATCGGCTAAGGCATCGGCATCGAACGTGACTTCAACGGTCTCGCTGGCACTGGCTGCGATGGAGCCAGAAGCGGGATCCACATCGGTGATAAACTCTACCGGAGGCGCAATGGCTACCGCCAAGTTATCCTCCACGTAGTCGGTGTTGAAAGCGACCTGCAGGCCATCGCTGCCGTCTTCGTTCTCAATACCGATGGTAGACTCATCGAGACTACCTGTCATGTCGAGATACTGTAGACGAATGCTCCCATCTTCGTATAGCTGTGCTTGAAAGGTAAGCGACGAGCCGTCATCAAAGCTTTTAGGAACTCCTGTCCACTGGATGATAAAGCGGTCATTGGCCGTATCGTGATAGGTATAGACTGTACCGTCATTGCGCATATCCAAATCATCCCAAAACGGAGCAATGAGATAGTTTGGATCTCCTGTGCTTGGAATTCCA
Source organism: Natronotalea proteinilytica (assembly GCF_055379935.1). Classification (NCBI taxonomy): domain Bacteria; kingdom Pseudomonadati; phylum Rhodothermota; class Rhodothermia; order Rhodothermales; family Salisaetaceae; genus Natronotalea; species Natronotalea proteinilytica. Next base: position 2,536,949 of record NZ_AP043947.1, read on the forward strand.
AAGTTGCTGAATCCATCTCCCGTAAACCCGTCGAAGTTGATCCAGCCGTTTACAGATACCTGGGCTTCGGTATGCGTGTCGCCGTACAGTGGGAAAGCGAAGGGAAGCGAAACTTCAGTATTGCCATCCCACGTTCCCGTGATATCAGTCACTTCCTGACCATCGGTGCTTGCATCCACCCAGTCAAAGCTTGGCCCGCCGGCTTCGTTGCTGTCGATCCAGGTGTAACCAAAGGCATCGGGTCCGCCAGCGCCCAGCAGCACAGGGTGGCCTTCTCCAGCAAGGGGATCGGGCGCTCCCTTTTCGAGCGAGCGAGGCGTTCCCGCAATGGGCGACGTGTCGTTCGGTTGTACCCCCGGCTGACTGAGTACATTCATCGCAGCAAAGCCGGGAAAGCTGTACTCCAGCGTACTCCCGGCTTCCCCGGTATTTTCTAAGGAAAGCGTTACCTGCTCTTGTGTGCCAGAAGACTGCACATTGTAGAGTGCATCAGGCGTGAGTGCTACTTCGGGAGTGGCCTCAGTGAACTCGACTTGAGGGCGTACAAACAGGGACCTGTAGTCGGGAAAAGCCTCTTCACCGAGTTTCTGCCAGTCATTGTCGTCGGTGCGAAACCATCCGTTTTGCTCGATCGTGTTGGAGTCCTCATCAGCCGCCACGAAAACATTGGGGTCGCTTGGTTCGAAGCGAGCGCCAATAAATATCTGCTCATTTTGCCCTACCGAGATATCGAGTGGGCCAAGGTCTACCGTGTACCATGCAGGGTTAGCAGGGATACCATCCGGAAGATTGGTAGCGGTCGCACTTACCGAAGCTAACTCTGTGCTTGGTTCAGTACCGGAAGTGCCATAGACGACCAGTTCAAAGTCTACATTTTCTGCGCCCAGACTCAAGAAGGAGATACAGACTGTTTGCAGTGTTGCTTCAAAGCCGGGCTCAAAGCCTTGCACGACCTGAACCTCATCAGCCACAGCTGGATTTCCTGAATATCCATTGTCAATCCCCCCGTCATCATGGATAATCAGTCCCTCTGCACCATCGCAGTCAAAACCATTACTCAGCATCGCGTGCGAGGCAGTAGGGGGATTGCCATCGGTTGCTTCGAGCAAACTCAATGGGCTAGCTAATTCGGAGCCAGATTCAAAAGAGGCTTGCTGGGCCCAAGTGGTTGTGGTGAAACCCACAAGTAAAACAACAAATAGGCCTATCAGACAAAACGTGCGAAGCGCACGTCGGGCTGTCGGGGGAATAGATAGTTGTGTAATCAGATGTACCATAACATCTAACGCTATAATTAAAATTAATAAACGACATAGAGAGGCAATACGGCAGCTATGAGCCAACGAGCAAATTATCGGGTGGTAGCGATAGATATAGCAGTTCTACCATTCCGATGGAGCGGGGAGACGGCTCGCTTCGGGCATACAGGCGTGTATGGATCACATGACGATGCCATACACGACGATGCGTGTGGCTTTTGTTGCTGTATAACTAAGCAGACTCCTACTAGAGATACGACACTTAAATTAGCAGGTACAACATTGTGTGTTTGCTTAGATTGCTCCTCTAAAATGAGTTTTGCAAAGTATAACAGGTTTGACACACATTGTCAAATTCTTTAAAGTATATTTTTCAGGGTGCTGATTTTTAGAGTGTTACGCAACAATTAGCGATGGAATGATCGTCCATAACCCCCTGTCTCCCGTAACATTGTCGGAAGAGTCCAGACGAAGACCGCACTTGCCTACAGGCAAAACGTTATGCTAACCTATTGCCACTGCAATGGTGGTTCTCGCTTTACCCAACAGCATAGCTTCTGCGGCGCTGCCCCCGTTGGCGATCCGCTGGTATCTACATGACTTTCCCAAAGGCATTTTCCAACTCCGACGATTCTGGTACACGCCCCGATGCAGAAGAGCGTGCGCGGTGCTACCGGAAGCAGGTGCAGGCGCTGGCCGATGCCCGTTTTCAGGTAGTCTACAATAAAGAGGACGATGCATGTCAGGCAACCGTTGACTGGCCCACGACAGATCAGGCCGCTACGGTGCGCCATTTACTGAGCACACAGCGCGAGGTGATACACGCCCTTCACGAGGCACAGGCAACAAATGCACCCGTTACATTTGCACTGCGCAACGGGCCCACAATAGCCTGGTCTGGCACCATACACGTTGTAGAGGCCTCTGAACAACACGTCAAGGGACGTGGGGTGCTTAAGCGCACGGTGCCGGATGCAGATCCTGACATCGAGCCACTCCACCGCGAGTTGCTTGAAATGCTCCCCGATGCGCTACTCATTGTTGGATCCAACGATCGCATTTGCTATGCGAACTCGGCAGCTGTTTCTATGACAGGAGCCGCCTCGCTGCAGGCACTTCTGGGGCAGTCGATCTGGAGCTATATTCCTGATCGGAGTCGGTCGGAGGCGATACGGCGGCGCAAGCAAGTACGTACGGGCACAGCAATCGACTTTGCTCGACACACGCTGCAAACCCGGCACGGGAAGCGCCGCATCGTAGAATCGGCCTCGGTGCCCATCGTGTATCAGGGACGCCACGCCGCGCTCATAGCCGTACGCGACCTGACCGGGCGCGAGCAGCTTTCGGAGACGCTAACCCGCACGCTTCAACTATTTGACACCGCATTTCAACTCGGCCCCGCGGCCTTGATCGTTCGACTTCGAGACGGCATTATTCTCGAAGTAAGCGAACGGATGGAAACGCTGGTTGGACTTTCAACAGCAGATTTAGCCGGGCAGCAGTTGCATACGCTTGATTTAGACGTTTCGGAATCGATGCGTCGCACCCTTACACGCGAACTGTTGGCCACGCGCTCGATTCACGACCGCGAAGTAACCATCCAACCAGCCCACGGCGCCTCACGCACGGTGCTCGTAAGTGCTGGCATCACCATATTCGACGGCGATGCCTGTGCGCTGATTAGTGCTGTAGATATCACCGAGCGCAAACAGGCCTTTGAACAAGCCCGCGAAAGTCAGGCGCTCATGGAGAATATCTTTCGGATGAGCCCCTCCCCACTGGCGATTTGTCGCCTCGACGACGGGGTATACCTCAATGCAAACGACGCGCTGTGCACCCTGGTCGACCATCCACGCTCTGAGATTATAGGCGCTTCCGATGACGAACTGAACCTGTGGACGGATGCCACGCAGCGCGAGACTGTGTTCGAAACGGTTCGCAAAGACGGCATGTGCACGGACGTACACGCCCAATTTTGCACTGCTTCCGGAGACCGTGTGGACGTGCTGTGCTCACTGCAACGACTGCGGATCAACGATGATACGTGTGCAGTGCTGGCCCTCACAGATATTACGCAGCGCGAGGCCGCTCGACAGGCGCTTGTAGAAGCCAAACAAAAAGCTGAAGATGTCGCCCACTTCCGTTCAGCCGTTCTTACCAACATTACCCACGAAATGCGCACCCCCATGACCGTAATTCTTGGGTTTACCCCCACCTTGCGGCAGGGCCTCGACGAAAGCTATACACGCTTTGTTGACATCATTGAACGCAGCGGACGCCGTTTGCTGTTTACGCTCGATTCGCTTCTTGATTTGGCTCAACTGGAAGCCGGCACCCTCGATTTAGAATGCACGGTCCACAACATCCCTGAACTGGTACACCAACTCACGGGCAGCTTGGTCGAACGCATTGAAGCGAAAGGGCTCACGTTTGAGTTAACGGTCAACGAAGCCCCTATTTTTTCCGAGACCGATAGCGATCTGCTAGAACGGGTGTTGAACCATGTCCTCGATAACGCCATCAAGTTTACCGAATCGGGCGGCATCACAGTAACCATCGACACCAACGATAACGAGGTACTTATCAAAATCGCCGATACGGGAACGGGCATTGATGGGCAGTTTTTACCGCGCGCGTTCGACGCCTTTACACAAGAAAGCGAAGGGCTGGCACGTACCCACCAGGGCAGCGGGCTGGGACTTACTGTGTGCAAGCGCATCATGGAACGCCTCAACGGATCGATTCACATCGAAACCGAGAAAAGCGTAGGTAGCACCGTTACGCTCCGTCTCCCTCAGTCTTCAGAATCTGCAAAAACCAGAAGCATGCCGGTTGATGGGTAGCCTGAGATCTCTGGTAACAGAACACCCAATCCCATGCGTTGTGTAGATGCATCAATCACACACTGTAAATCATGCAGTGTAAAGCGTGCGGGGCAACCAACTGCACACGTTGTCGATGATTGTGGACACCTTGCCCCGCCCAGATGCTTTACACACGGCGCTGAACAATAAAAGTGGGAGGTGGCTCGTTCCTTGTACAGACTGCTTCCCACATGGTCTATTACCGATTTGACGGAAGCAGTTCTATGCAACCAACCGACGAAGCGCTTGTCACAGCGTATCTGGAATCGGGCGACGAGCACGCCTTCCGGATGCTGGTGGAACGGAGACAAGACCAAATTTTTGGATACATCATGGGCATGGTTCACGACCGGGCCGTTGCAAACGATCTGTTTCAAGATACGTTTGAGCGGGTCATCAAAGCCATGAACGACCGGCGCGGGTCGTACTCCCACAATGGCCAGTGGCTTAGCTGGGTGATGCGCATCGCACGCAACGCCACGATTGACTATCTGCGCAAGCAAAAGAAATGGTCGGATGTGCCGGATGGCGAAGATAATGGCCGTTCGTTTTGGGATACGCTGCAGAGCGACACCCCCTCGGCAGAGGCCGCCCTGCACCGCGATCAGCAACGCAAAGTGCTGCACACCCACATCCGCAAGCTAGCTCCTGAACAACGCGAAGTGCTGTTGCTACGACAAGAGACCGACCTCACGTTTCGCGAAATTGCGGAGCTTACAGGGGTCTCGATCAACACAGCACTTGGTCGAATGCGCTATGCGCTCAAAAATTTGCGGGGCATGCTCGAAGACGAAATAGACGAACAAGCGCTTGTCGGGTCCATGCAAAACCCCTAATACCGGGGAGCACGTTCGCCACTTGTTTTACCAAACGATCTGCGCTCGTATGCCCAACGATACAACACATCGCCTTCTCTTTCATCTTTACGATGAGGCCGACCTGGATGACGAAACACGGGCGCGCCTTCGTCATGACGACGACCTGGCTGAAACGTGGGCGGCCCTACAAGCCACCAAGGCCCACCTCGACGACCAACCCTCCGAAACGCCTCGGCCATCCGTTGTAGACCGCATTGTATCCACCGCCAAACAGGAGGCCGACAAAACTGCGGGGGGCTCTCTTCCCGAACATGGCGATGGAGTGCCGTACTCCAACCACCGCGGATACACGCCCGATCGCCCGATTCCCAGCGACCGAGACGCCCGTCCGCGTTCCCAGCACGAACCGTCCGAAGCCTCGCCTCGTGTCTCGCGCACCGCTGTACACGGAGGCATAACCGCTCTGGTTTTGCTCATAGCCATCGGACTGCTGCTTCCTGTTTCCGGTGCGTTTGACACCTCTGAACCCACCGACGCCCCCATTGCTGGGGTGCAAGCCAGCGACTTGCCTGCATGGGATGAGCCCAGTACCATGGCCGAACTACACGGACACGCCCACGCCATCCAGGAACGGATGCCTGCTTCAATGTCCGATGTGGTGCCTGTTGGCGTTCATGTTCACCCGTAACCGTTGCTACTCATGTCGTTTACATATCCCTCCTCTACATCCACGCCCCTTCTTGTCGTCCTCGGCCTGCTGATGAGCCTGCTGACTGTTGGCCATACGCCGGAGAGTATGGCCCAAACATCGGTAGAGCGTACTCTTCATATTCAGGAGGGAACGGTATATATTGACGGTGCCCCCGTTCCTGAATCTGAGCTGCCCGCTTCGCTGTCAGTAGACGGCCTTGAGCTGCAGTACCAGGTATATGGAATGGCAGAACCGGTGCTTCGCATCCAGGGCAACACGTACCAGCTCACGTCCAACACGCTCAAACCGATAGACCACGCCGCCCCGAATCAGATAAACGGTTCGCCTCTCGGAAACGCCCCCGATGGAGCCGATGCTCACCTACAGGCTCTGCGCGCGCAAGAGCAAACGCTATACGAGTACGTGCGTCGCGAGTATGAAATGGAGCGCGCGGTGCGTCAACGGGCCCAACGGATTCATCAGATGCGTCCTGGCTCGCAACGCGCAGCCCACCTCGACACGCTGCGCCAGACGGTAGAGGAGTTGTTTGACTTGAAGCAGGCCAATCGATACCGTGAGATTGAACACCTGGAGCAGCAAATTGAACAGCTCCGCGAGCGAAATGAAGAACGTCAAACGCATCGTGATGCCATGATTTCGTATCGCATCCAGCAACTGGTGCATGGCCTTGATGGCATCCCCGATGAAGACGAAGGATCGTAGTGCTGTGTCACACCTGAATGTTATGGTATGGAGTGGACTCGCGTTGAAGCATCTCAACCCAAATGTTCTGTCATGTTGAGCAAGCGGAGGGCCCCCAGGGCCCGAAGCGCGTCGAAACATCTCCTCGGCGCTCAGCAGCTACTGGCAAACCAACAGTCCTGCCCAGTTCGTGGGAGATCTTTACTCACTGCGTTCGTCAGTCGCTACGCTCGTGTCAGGACTCCGCACCTGCTAGACGCAGTTGCTCCGCTCAAGATGACATCATTAAGACGGGAGTGTTGCAACCCGAAGATTGAGCTGTGACAGAGTAGTAGTTCTCTGTCACCGGTCAAAGTTTGGGTGATGTGGGGGCAATGATCCGACCGCGTTGTCAGGGGAGATCCCAGCTCTGCGGCGCTGTGAAAGAGAAGAACGAGTGCTCGGGATGCGATCGCATACCGTTGATTAAACGACTGCATTCGGCGTGACAGCCTGAGATTGCATCGCTGCACTCACAATGAGACATCCGCCGGATACGTTTGTGTGCCTTCTTAGCTAAACCGATGCGGAGCTCACGAATATAAGACGAGGCGTTACGGTTTCATATATTGCGCACCCGTCTTTTGCAACCCGGTGCCAACCACGTGTGGTACTAATCGTGAGTCAACCCTACCACCTATCCCCCGATTCTTATGCGCACTGTATCAACGGTTTCAGCATCTGGCCTTGGCCTGGTCGTCGGGTTTCTTCTCTTGGCTGTGCTCGTAAGCGGATGCGATGAACTCACGATGAGTGAGGAAGCCGCCTACGAAAACGAAATCCTTCAGCATCGCCTTGAACGCGATATGCGCATGCGTGATGCCGACCGAACCATCCTCGACGCCTCTACGCGGCGCCAGTTTGAAGGGCTGCGCTACTACGCCGTAGACCCTGAGTACCGCTTCGAACTGCCGCTCGAAGAAGTAGACACCCCCGACACGTTAGAGGTAGCCCAGTATGAAGGCCGTCCGGTTGATCGCATCATCGTAGGGTATGTCTCCATTCCACAAGCGCAGGACACCACGCGGCTTGCCGCTTTTCGCGAGCCAGGACGCGAGGGGGAGCTTTGGGTGCCCTTTCGAGACCCCACCAACGGCGATGAAACGTACGGGGCAGGTCGCTATCTGAATGCCCCTCTCGTAAACGATAGCACACTGGTTATTGACTTTAACAAGGCATATAACCCATATTGCGACTACAACCTCAATTACGTATGCCCGCTTCCGCCCCCAGAAAACACGCTGCCTGAGCCCGTAGAAGTCGGCGAGAAAAAGTCGCTCCTACACAGTTAAAAACCCGGCTATCCACCGCGACGGAAGCAGTGGGTATTCTCGTGCACATCACGATCCTCAGTGACATGATTTGGAATGCTATGCTGACTCGTTCCGCGATCTTAGGGATGCTTAGCGGTGTGCTGCTTCTTGGAATGCTGCTTCCTGATACAGCACATGCGCAAGTGCGTATCACCGACGTGATGATAGCAGAACGGTCTGATGAAAACGGCTTTGTGCTTCGCATCAGCGGCGACGAACGCATCAGCGCATTTGCCATGCCCGAGCATACCGGCAGCGACGTAACCTGGACGCTTTACGGCGCCGTGTTGGATGACGGCGTGGATCTACCCGCGAACGGTCCAATTCAACAGGTCGAAGCCCACCGCGATGCCGAACATCTCACGTTTCACCTAACGCTAGACGATGACACCCCCATGGCCGCCGATGCGTACCGCGACGGCTCCTCTGACGATATTTTGCTGAGCCTCTCGTACGTTGAAGACCAGGCCGAAGCCGTGGAAACAACCGAGCGCCATGCCAACAACATTGCTCAGTCGGCCCGCGAGCGCTGGAAGTTCGACACCATCGTCATTGATCCCGGCCACGGCGGCAAAGATCATGGCGCCACAGCCAACGGACTGCGCGAAAAAGATGTGGTGCTCAGCGTGTCGCTCAAACTGGGCGAGTACATCGAAGAGTACCTCGATGGGGTTGAAGTGCTGTACACGCGCACGACCGACGAATTTCTGGAACTGGAAGAGCGGGGGCAGTTCGCTAACGAACACGGTGCCAAGCTTTTCCTCTCCATTCATGCCAATTCGGCTCCCTCTCCGCATGCACGCGGCACCGAAACCTACTTCTTAGGCCCGTACAAGTCTGAATCGGCCCGTGAGGTGATGGAACGCGAGAACAGCGTTATCCGCTTTGAAGAAGACCCCGAAGTGTACGACGCGTACGATGACCAACGCCTGGTGCGCGAAACGCTCACGCAAAGCACCTATCTGCGCCAAAGCCAAGAACTGGCGGGCATGATTGAGCAGCAATTTGCTGAACGGGTACAGCGCAACAGCCGCGGAGTTAAGCAAGCGCCTTTTTACGTGCTCTGGGGCGCCTCCATGCCCGCAGTGCTTATTGAGCTTGGCTTCTTGAGTAATCCCACTGAAGCACGGTTTCTGGGAAGCGAACAAGGACAGGTATACATGGCCAGTGCCATCTTTCGCGCTGTGCGCGACTACAAAGAACAGTACGAACGGGGCATGATGCCGGTCGCCGGCGAGTAGCCCACCCGATATACCGATATACGGATTCGGCTCTTGCATACGAACCAACGGAAGCCATCCGTTATCCCTCCAGCTATCTTTCGCCCACTAATCTCTGATGTACATTTATGCGTGCTTCCTGGCCCCTTTGGATTGCTCTTCTTTCGTGCGTGCTTATCCTAACTGGATGCGATGAGGATCCGGAAACCATCGTTCTGTCTGATCCGAACACCCCCACCGCGTCTACCTTTACGTTCGAGTACGACCGCAGTGATGCCGAAAGCGGCACCGTAACCGTCACGTCGCAAGAAAACGATACCATCAGTTCGATCTTGCAGGAATTCGGGTTTGCGCGCGGCGATGTGGTAGATGCACGCGTGTCAGCGGCCAGAATGGAGCGCATCACACCGCCTACTGCGCGCCCGAAAGTGTTTGATTACCTGGGCTCGGTCGAGGTCTTTCACGGAGGCAGCACAACCGCCCCGCTCGTGGCGTTGCTGTCGCCCATCGACGACACCGCTGAGCAAGACCTCGATGTGGTCGACGATACCGACCTGACGAGTACCGTGCAGAATGGGGCGACTCCGCTCACCATGGAACTGCAGGTAGACGACCCCTCTCAAGTCCCGGAGAGTGGCGATGAGGTGCGCATCACCCTTACCTATCGCCTGGAAGTGCAGGAGTAGTGCTGTGTCACACCTGAATGGTATAGTCCAAAATTGTCATCGCGAGGAGGGAGCCCTGCGACTGACGCGGCGCTGGGCGTAGCCCGAGTACTCCTGGGATGCGATCTCATGCCGTGGATTGGGCGGCTGCACCCGGCCTGATGGCATGAGATTGCGTCGCTGCGCTCGCAATGACAAGATTGTGAGTTATTCTCGGTACGTTAGGGAAACATGCGTTACCCGAAGATTGACCTGTGACAGAGTATTGCTCGTTTCTATCCAGCTAAAATCCAGCCTGAACGAGGTCGGTGGCAATGCTAGCGTAAAACGTATTGGCATCGAAGGGCGTGCCGCCAAATCCGGCATCCATACCTACCTGGCGCACATGATCGGCGTTGATGGTGCCTTTAAAGGTGCCCCATTTCGCACTTTGCACCGAGACAAAGCCGTCGTTGGTGCCTTCTTCGTTATACAGCACGGTGTTCAAGTACCGCATGATGGGAGCCACAGGAATGTTGGTGCCGCGTCCGGCCTGTCCGGCATACGACCAGTACTGCACATCAGGATGGTCGGATACGTTGGGGTTGAAGCTGTGCTTCATGAACGACGGGGTGAGCTCGCGCACCGTTTGTAGCGAGTTGGCCGATCCGTCTTCGATAATATGGGTGCCCAACCAGTCGGCCATGTCGGCCATCCACGAGCGGACCGTATCGGGTTGTTCGAGCACAAAGTCAGCCAGGTAGGAGCCGCGGTGGGGCGTAGAAATCGTGACCAGGGCTGCAATACAATCGTGTAGCCCCATCTGACTAATCAGAAAGCGAGCGTCGAGTCCGCCCATGGAGTGGGCAATGACCGTAATCTTGTCGCTGCCTGTTTCGGCGCATACGTGCTGGATACGGGTTTTCCACATCTCGCAGCGGGCGCGCACCGTGTTGTAAGGAGCCACATTGGGGGCATACGCTCGCACCCCCCGCGAACGCAGGTACATGGCCTGGTCGTGCAGGTGGCCGCCCCGCATAAGGGAGCCGCCTACCCCGAAGCCGTGCATCATAACGATGGGCAGACGCGCCGGAATGATGGGCGGCTGCGGAAAAGCATCTAAACCGGTAAGGCGTTGTAGGGCCGAAGCGGGAAAGGTAGACATACAACCGGGCGCATTGTCGTGGAAAGGGCAGCAGGTGTTGCATCGTGCATAAACCATGCCCGGATTCGCAAAGTTGCCCCGCTATTGGGGCCGTCACAACAACGGTGCGGTTCAGCGGAGGTGGCGCCAACGAAGGTTGTAGGGACGCAGGAGCGTCCCATCAGGCGTGGCGACGCAGAGGGGCCGTAGGTCATGCCCTCTGGTGCATCGCCACGAGAGTCGGGGGCGGAAAATTGTGACAGGCAACGTAGCGACACGGCGCGCTGCTGGCTGCGATGTTCTATTCACTGCTCCTGCAAACAAAGCGCTTGCCAGCATACTGTTTTTCAGATGGTTAACCCCTCACCATTTTTCCCTCTTCCGGCGGGAGAGGGAGACCTGACTCGAGGGGATGGGTGTGGGGGCAGCGGAGTGGATCCTGAATCAAGTTCAGGATGACGTGTCGGGGGGACGGTGCTGGAGACGAAAGCTCCCTTTCAACTCGAACGCCACCTCCTCGAATGTCATCCAGATCCTGAATCGAGTTCAGGACAAGCAAGCGATTATCAACGATTATCACCATCTCAGGTTGTGTGCATAGACTAGCTCCCTGGGGAGAAGGCCAGGATGAGGGGGCGTCCAAATTCCTTTTTGGTACATCTGTTCCACTCTCAACCCCCCATCTCTCGTAGCAATGCATCAAGAACAGGACTTTAGGGCCTCTCGACGTTCCCCCTACCGTCAGGCATCATCGTCGTCGAGGATGTACACATGCGGCAGGTTGCGGGCAATCTGGCCGTAATCGAGACCATACCCGATGACATACAGATCAGGGATGTTGAACCCGATGTAATCCAGGCGCACATCGGTATCGTTCGAATCCGGCTTGTGCAAGAGCGTGACCGTGCGCAACGAGGCGGGGCGGTGGCCTTCCAGCAGGTTCAGGATGAACTCCATGGACAGACCGGTGTCTACGATGTCTTCCACCACAATCACATCGCGCCCCTCAAGGTTGGCATCAATGCGCTTCAGTTCAGTTACATCGCCGCTAGAGACTTTGGCATCGCCGTACGACGACAGCTTCATGAAGTCCACCTCACAATCGATGGTGATGTAACGCATCAGGTCGGCGGTGACCATGAATGCCCCGTTCAGCACACTCACAAGAATCGGCTGCCGTCCGGCATATTCTTCGCTGATGGCATCTCCCATTTCCTGGAGGCGCTCTTGAATCTGCTCGTCAGTCAGGTACAAACGAAAGCGTTCGTCTCTACACACAATCGTTTCGTCCGTCTCGGGGGGGGCGGTTTGGGTTAAGTCGCGAGTCACGGGGCAACAAGGGACTGGTGAATAAAGATGATTATGATAACATAGCAAGGCTCATCCCCAAATGGTAGTCCAAACTGACTATTCATTCGGGTGCCAGTGCAGGACCAACGCACGCTGCGTTTCAGGCGTAATGCGTACAGCATGGTGGAGTCGCTGTCCGACCACCCACACAATCCGCTTCTGATCCTCTACAACAAGGCTATACGGTTTCTCGTGGGGGGGCACGTGCGCGTTGGTAAGCACATCGCTTACGGATACATGCCCCTGCATGCCCAGCGGCCGCAAACGATCGCCCTCGTGCCAGGGGCGCACCGTTACAGGGGGATGCAGACGGTTGGCATCCATCACAGCTGTATGAGGCGGCATGAGATGCACCGCTTCGGGGGGAGGGCTGGTCCTCTTTACGTGCAGCGTTCCCGTTGAAAGCGACACGGCGGCTTCGTGCAGAGGAATCGACTGTGGCGTGGGCATTTCTGGTGGATCTGCCACAACCTCCAAATGGGTTCGGGTGCGCCACACGGTGCCTATCGCCACCTCCACCCGCCGCCCCACCTGAGCATCCACGAGCGCGGCGATTTCTTCAGCCATCGAGCGGGTTTGAGGCGCATCGGGCAGCGTACGCGCCAGCAGCTCTAGGCATAACTGTGTACGTACAACGAGAGCCGCCTCCTGCAGCACGTCAAGCGAAAGGCGACCACCGGTGGGCGTGTCGGTGTATCCGGCATTCATGCGAGCATCAATCAGTGGCTGCCAGTGCTGTTGCACGTACGCTTGCATCAGCGCGGCGGTGTCGGCCAGGCGAGCGGGGGCGGACTCGGTGATGTCGGCCAGCAGCGGAAGGACCTCGTGGCGAATCCGGTTGCGGCGGTAGGCGGTCGATTCGTTTGTCGGATCAGTGCGGTAGGGCACCTGGTGCGCCTCGGCATACGCCCGAATGGCAGACTTGGACACGTTCAATAGCGGGCGCAGCAGTGTGATGTCGGTGTTGGGCTGCAGGGGCCGGGCAATTGGCATTCCGGCAAGTCCTTTTGGACCGGCTCCGCGCAGCAGATTCAGCAATACGGTTTCGGCCTGGTCTTGCTGATGGTGCGCGACCAGCACGGCCTGGCTGCCGTGCTGGTGGGCTTGCTGGGCCATCTGAGCGTATCGCACCTCGCGTGCGGCCTCTTGCACGTTGCCGGAAAGCATATCGGCCTTGTGGATGTGCACGGGCCACGCCGGAACCGCTGCTGCAGCCCATCGGCGCACCAGCGCTTCATCGGAATCGGCACTGTCGCGGAGCCCGTAGTTGACGTGCACAATAACACCGCGCACACCGTGTTGGGCCAGTGCATGCACGAGCACCATCGAGTCGATGCCGCCGCTTACGCCGATCACCACCGGGGCGTCGGTCGCCTCTGGATGGTCGCGAAAGGCGGCAGCCAGCGCCTGCGGAATGCGGTCGGGGGAGGGCATGGATAGCAGCAGATTCAAGCTTTGCGCAACAGTGCGCCCACTTCATCGAGCGACAGACGAATGAGCGTGGGCGTGCCACTGGGATCGACGTAGGGGACCTCGCATGTCCACAGTGTATCGAGAAACGCCCGACGCTCTTCGGAAGCCCACTCCGATACGTTACCTACCGACTCGCGGGCGGCAAGCGTACGGGCCCACGCTGCATGGCGCTCTTCGGTAGCCGAGGTGGGAGCATCGTCGGTGGCCTTGAGCACAGCCCGAAACGCATCTACCGCATCATCGGCAGAGAGACTGGGGGGTGTCCCCTGCAGGGCCACCGTGCGTCCGCTCATGGCGCTTGCGTCGAAGCCGAGAGCCAGCAGGTCGTCTTGAAGGTCGGCAAAGCGCTCGGCCTCTTGCGCAGAAAGGTCAATGGTTTCGGCAAAGAGCAGTTGCTGCACCTCGCCGCTATCGGTCTCCAATCGCTGCTTGTAGCGCTCGTACGCAATGCGCCGGTGCGCTGCTCGTGGGTCAACCAGCATGAGTCCTTCATTGATTGGCACAAGCAAATACCGATTGTGCAACGCCCACACGGGTCCGTGCGATGCCGTTTCGGGCTGGTCGTCTGGGGAAGCGTCGGTGGGGCGGTTGGTGGAGGGCGAAGGAGATTGCTCCGTGGGACGATACAGCTTGTCGGTAAGTTGCCCCGGCGCTGAAGAGCGCGATGACTTGGGGGCAGGCGATGACCGGCGGGTTCCCCCTGATGACGGTGCCGATGATGAACTTGATGGTCTGCTGGAGGGGGAAGGAGCCGATCTGGGGATGGATGTATCGGTATCGGTGAAGGAGACGGAGGGGGGACTTGCGTTGCCGCTGTTGTCTGGCAGCGAGGGGGTACCCAATTGGTTTTTCAGGGCGGTGCGGATGGTGCCGCGGAGCATGCCGTAGATGCCTTTCTCGTCTTCAAAGGTGACCTCGGCTTTGGTGGGGTGCACGTTCACGTCAACGCGCTGCGGATCCATTTCCAGAAAGAGGGCGAAGAAGGGGAATGCCTTCTCGGGCAGCCAGTCGCCATAGGCTTTGCGGACGGCGTGGCTGAGGTAGCGGTCGCGGATGTAGCGGTCGTTGACGAAGAGGAACTGGTCGTCGCGGTTGCTGCGAAATTGCTGGGGGTCGTCGACCAGTCCCCAGACGCGCAGGTAGCTGGAGGCGTCGTCGACGGGGAGCAGGGCTTCGGCACGTTCGTCGGTCCACAGTTGGCGGATGCGAAAGCGCAGGCGCTCGACGCGGTCGTCGGCGGTGGCGGCCTCGCACTGCACGATGGGACGGTCCTGGTGGTGCAGCGTCAGGTGGATGCCGGGGTGGGCCAGGGCTTGCTGGTACACGGTGTCGGAGATGTGCTTCATCTCCGTGGCGTCGGTCTTTAGGAAGTTGCGGCGTGCGGGCACGTTGTAGAACAGGTTGCGCACGGCAATGGTGGTGCCGGTGGGGGTGGCGCAAGGGCGGTGGGTCTCGATGGTGCCGCCATTCACCTGCACCTGCGTGCCGACGTCGTCTTCGACGCGACGCGTTTTGAGTTCGACCTGGGCCACGGCGCTGATGGAGGCGAGCGCTTCGCCCCGAAATCCGAGCGTGCGGATGCGCTCCAGATCGTCCATGCCGCGAATTTTGCTGGTGGCGTGGCGCTGGAAGCAGCGGCGGGCATCGGCTCGACTCATGCCGGAGCCGTCGTCGGTGACCTGGATGAGCGTGCGTCCGGCGTCTTTTACGCGCACCTGGATGGAGGACGCCCCGGCATCGAGGGCATTCTCGATGAGTTCCTTCACGACGGAGGCCGGGCGCTGCACGACCTCGCCCGCTGCAATTTTGTTGGCGAGCACGTCCGGCATCTGCCGGATGAGGCCGTCGGTAGACGATGAAGAGTCGGCGTTCATGCGGGCGGGCTACAGCGAGAAGTAGATAAAGAGGCAAACGACGAGGAGGCCGAGCAGGTACAAGAGCGCCATGGGACTGCGCCGCTTACCGCCGCGCCGTCGCACGCGCATGCGGCGGCGGATGCTTTCGTCGTCCGACGGGTCGTAGCGGCGGGGTTCGTACCCATACTTGCGGGGTCCGCGTCCGGCAGAGAAAAGGCCCATGGGTTGTGCAGCGTGGGGTTTGGGAGTGCGTTGCGGCGTACGAACCGAAAGCCGTTTGCCCTCGTTCCGAGCGCTATGCTGCCGCGTACTTGACCGCATTATACCCGATCTGGTTGTACCGTTGCGGGTTGGCTTCCCTTCACGATACGAATGTCCTTCGTCAGTCGGCCTTCGGGCTCGTGTGGGTGTAGAAGGGTGGATGGGTGGACGGGTGGAAGTTTTCGTGCGAAGGTTATGCTGCACATCAAAAAAATGCCCCGACTCGTGGTGAGCCGGGGCGTTCTTGTGTAAATGAATCGAAGGCAACGCAGGGCGCTACGCATCCAGGTTTTCGATGATGCCTGCTGCGCCCATGCCGCCGCCTACGCACATGGTGCACAGACCGTAGCGGATGCCGCGGCGCCGCATTTCATGCAGCAGCGTTGCGGTGAGCTTGGCACCAGTGCAGCCGAGCGGGTGACCCAGCGCAATGGCTCCGCCGTTTACGTTCACGATCTCCGGGTCGAGGCCCGTTTCGCGGATCACCGCCACTGCCTGTGCGGCAAAAGCTTCGTTCAATTCGACGAGCCCGATATCGTCAAGCGAGAGCCCCGCCTGATTGAGCGCTTTCGGAATGGCCTCGACCGGGCCAATGCCCATCAGCTCCGGCGCTACACCGGCAACCGCAAAGCTTACGAGGCGGCCAATCGGGTCGGCGTCAAGCTCGGCGAGCTTCTTCTCGCTCACCACCACGGTAGCGGCGCCTCCATCCGAGCGCTGTGATGCGTTGCCTGCTGTAACACTGCCACCTTTGCGAAAGGCCGGGCGCAATCCGCCCAGCGCGTCCATGCTGGTGTCGAAACGCGGGCCTTCGTCGGTATCGAAGGTGGTCGATTGCTCGTGCACCTCGCCGTTATCGTACTGGCGGATGCTCACATCAAGCGGTACGATCTCGTCGTCGAAGCGTCCGCTCTGCACCGCGTCGGCGGCGCGCTCGTGCGAGCGCAGGGCGAACTCGTCCTGATCTTCGCGCGAGATGCCGTACTTGTCGGCCACGTTCTCGGCGGTGATGCCCATCGACACGAAGTAGTCGGGATCGGTCTCGGTGAGCTCCGGATCCGGCTGAAAGTAGAAGCCGCTCATGGGCACATGGCTCATGGATTCGGCGCCGCCCGCCACCATCACATCGGCCTGGCCCGTTACGATGGCTTGCGTGGCCATGGCAATGGTCTGCAGGCCCGACGAGCAGAAACGGTTCACGGTGGCGCCGGGCACATGGTCAGGCAGCCCCGCTTTCTGCGCGATGGCGCGCCCCATGTTCATGCCCTGAGGGCCTTCCGGAAAAGCGCAGCCCATGATTACGTCGTCCACATCGTCAGGCGAGAGGCCGTCTACGCGGGCGAGAGCTCCTTTGATGGATTCGGCGCCCAGTTTTTCGGGACGGGTGGTGCGCAGCGTGCCGCGATCTGCCTTGCCGACGGCGGTGCGCACACTGCTTACGATAAATGCTTCGTTGGTTGCTTGCATGGTTAAGTGCGTTGGATTTGTTAAGGGATGCGAGCGGGCGTCTTAATTCCGCAGCGGCTTATTGTGCTTCAGGATGTGCTCTACGCGTGCCTGGGTCTTCTCTTCACCCAGGAGACTCAAGAACACCTCGACCTCCAGATCAAGCAGGTACTGCTCGGCGACCTCTTGTGGTGCGCTCAGGTCGCCACCGGTCATCACGTAGGCGAGCTTGTGCGCCAGGAACTGGTCGTACTCGCTGATGTAACCGCCCTCTTTGTACTGATGCAGCGCTACGTCAAACGCGGCGCGTCCGGGTTCGCCCAGCACCTTGATGCGGTCGAGCGTGGGCGGGGGCAGGTAGCCTTGCTCGCTCTTGGCAATCGCCTGCTGCTTTGCGACGTGCAGGCGGCGCTTGTCGTGCATCACGATGGTTGTCTGCTCTGGCAAGATGCCGTTGTCGATCGCCTGGTGGGCGCTCTCGGCGACCTCAGCCATCGCGATCGTCTCAAAGTAATCGCGCAAGATCGCCTGGATGTCGCTCGGGTGGTCGCTCGCCGCGCGCTGGTCGGCCCACGCTGCCATGCGCATGGTGCCGGTACCCGCAGGAATCAACCCCACGCCCAGTTCCACAAGCCCGATGTAGGTTTCGAGCGAAGCCACCGGCTGTGGACACGCCATTGCCATCTCGCAGCCGCCGCCCAGCACCTTCTGGTGCGTGGCCACAACCACGGGCTTGGTGGCATAGCGCACCTTCTGGATCGTCTGCTGAAACTGCTTGATGTAGGCACCAATCGCCTGAAAGTCGCCCTGCATGGCCGACTCCGCCATCTCGCCCAGGTTGGCCCCCACGCTGAAGTTTTTGCCTTCGTTGCCGATGACGAGCCCGCGCAGGTTCGGGTTGTCCTCAACGTGATTGATGACCTCGTGCAGCCCGCGCATCACCTGCTGTCCGAGTGCATTGGCCTTCGAGCGGAACTCAAAGAGCGCCACGCCATCGCCCATGTCGAGCAGGGCCGCTTCGTCGTTCTGCCAGAGCGTGCGATCGGCATCGGTTTTTATGGATGCGAGTTTGAGTTCATCTGCCGGGGCCGCGTCGTCGATATAGGTGGCATCTGCTGGCCGATACACTTGCTTGGCCTCGCCATCGCTGCGATAAAAGGCCGTGTCATCGCGTCCGGCGAAGGAGCTTACCCAGTCGGGCAGGGTGTGATTGCTTTCGTTAAGGGCGTCGAGCACAGTCTCAAACCCCAGCGCATCCCACATTTCGAACGGGCCCATCTCCCAGCCAAAGCCCCACCGAATGGCACGGTCGACGTCGGCGGGGTTGTCGGTGATTTCGCCAATCCGGTTGGCGCTGTAGGCTAGCAGATCGAGCGTGGTTTCGCGGAAGAAGTGCCCTGCGCGTCCGTCATCGTTCCATAGCGCCTGCATGCGGGCCGTCAGATCGCCCGCCTTCTTGATCGCGCGGAGGTCGCCGAGGGCTTGCTCTTCAGCGGAAGTATATTCCAGCGTATCCGGATCGACCGACTTGATTTCGCCGTCGTCTTTGGTGTAGAAGCCAGCCCGTGTTTTCTGGCCAAGCTGTCCCGCATCCACAAGTTGTTGCAGCAGGTCGGGCGCTTGAAAGGCCTCGCGCTGCTCGTCGCCTTCGACCTTATCGTACAGATTCTGCGTCACATCGAGGAGCACGTCGAGCCCCACCAGGTCAGCGGTGCGGAAGGTGGCCGACTTCGGGCGCCCTACGAGCTTGCCCGTGAGCGTGTCGATCTCTTCGATTGTGTAGTCGCCCTCGGTGAAAAACCGGATAGCCTGCAACTGGCCGTACACGCCCACGCGATTGCCAATAAAGTATGGCACGTCGTTGGCGACCACGATGCTCTTGCCCAAGTGCACGCGTCCAAACTGTGCCACGCGCTCCACGAGATCGGGCGCGGTATCAGCAGTCGGAATCAGCTCAAGCAGCTCCAGGTAGCGCGGCGGATTGAAGAAGTGTGTGCCCAGAAAGCGCTGCTTGAACGCATCGGAGCGCCCTTCTGCAATCTCGTTGATAGGCAAACCGCTGGTGTTGGTGGAGATGACGGCATCGTCAGCGGCATGCTGCTCCACGCGTTCGTGGATGCTGCGCTTGATGTCCATGCGCTCGACCACCGCCTCAATGACCCAGTCGGCTTCGCCGATGCGTTCGAAATCGTCATCGAAGTTACCCAGCGTGATGCGCTCGGCTGCTTCGTCGTTCACAAATGGATCCGGACTCGCTTTGCGCGTTTGCTTAAAGCTCTTGTTGACAATGCTGTTGGAGTCGTCATCGCCTGCAATGTCGAGCAGATGCACGTTGAGTCCGGCATTGGCCAGGTGGGCGGCAATCTGTGCGCCCATGGTGCCTGCCCCCAGCACAGCCGCCGTACGAAATGGGCGGTGCGTGGTGGGCGTGGCCACCTTCAACGAGCGGGTGGATACGGATGTCGTTTCCATAAGACTGTTCGGGATGGGTGAGTAAGAGCGTCGGGATTTAATTTAGCAGACTTACTAGTAAGCCAGCAAAAATACGTTTACATCTTGTCATCGCGAGGAGGGAGCCTGCGACCGACGTGGCGATCTCATGCTTCCCGATTGGGCAGTGCCGCCCAGTTTGAAGGCACAAGATTGCACCCTAAAGGCACTTCCTCGCTGCGCTCACAGCGCCGCGTCGCTGGCGCTCCTCGCAATGACATGTTCAAAGGTTCTTTTGTGGAACCACTTAACGGTGTTAACCTACACATGCGCGTCATTAAATGGAAGCGCTTGCAGCCCGTTTCGTTAGGCTTCTATGTGGATTTCAGGAGGATCGGGATCGATCTGACAGGCTTTTGGGAGACCTGTCAGATCATCATCCGAATCATGTGTACGCGCACTACAGCGTAACGATAATCGTGTCTCGCTCGGTACGCGTTACGGTATCTTCGTCGGCTTCGTAGAGCGCTTCGATATCGTCGGCGTAGGTGTCTTGCACCACCGGGCGTTTTACCTTCAGTGTAGGCGTAAGCAAGCCCGACTCGGGGGTTAGTTCATCGGGGATAAGCACAAATCGTTTCACCGTTGACCAGTGATCCATGCCTTTGTTGGCTCCTTTCACCAGGTCATTCATGGCATTGTAGATCACACTGCTTTCTAGCAGGTCGGAGAACGACGCATCTTCATCGAGTCCTTGGCGCCGCGCGACGGCACGCACCTGGTCTTCGTTCGGGAAGATGAGAGCACTGCAGTACTTACGTCCGTTCCCAATCACTACGGCCTTATCGATCAGTGCCTCACTGCCCAGCGCGTTCTGAATCGGCTGTGGAATGACGTACTTGCCCGTTGACAGCTTGAAGAGCGACTTCTTCCGGTCCGTGATCATCAGGTTGCCTTTGTCGTCAAACTTCCCGATGTCGCCCGTATGGAACCACCCGTCTTCGGTGAGCACTTTCTTGGTTTTATCCGAGGCTTTGTAGTAGCCCTGCATCACATGCGGACCACGCGTCAAGATCTCATCGTCGTCGGCAATGCGCACCTCTACGCCCGGGAGGGGTTCTCCGACCGTGCCAGGTACATTGCGTTCGGGACGCGTAAAGCTGATGACGGGGCTGGTTTCGGTGAGGCCATACCCCTGCAGAATGGTAACGCCTGCAGCGGCCATAAGGTTAGCCAGGTTGGGCTGCAGAGCGGCGCCTCCAACCACAATATACTTGACCTCGCCACCGAGCGCCGCGCGCCATTTTTTGAACACAAGCTTATCCGCCAGTCCGAGTTGGGCTTTCTCAACCAGTCCGGGCTCTTTGGTCATGTCATAGTTTTGGGCGAGCCCGAGGGCCCAGCTTCCAATTTGGTGCTGCACCCCTGTCATATCCATGATCTTCTTTTGGATCCCGGCATATACTTTTTCCAACACGCGCGGGACCGACGCAAA
Source organism: Natronotalea proteinilytica (assembly GCF_055379935.1). Taxonomy (NCBI): domain Bacteria; kingdom Pseudomonadati; phylum Rhodothermota; class Rhodothermia; order Rhodothermales; family Salisaetaceae; genus Natronotalea; species Natronotalea proteinilytica. The sequence goes on from NZ_AP043947.1 coordinate 2,557,954, forward strand.
CGCAGTCGGCTTTACCTCGGGCAGGGCCTGGATCAGGTTGTCGGGGTGGGTGAAGTACACGCTGGCACCGATCCACATGAAGCCATACTGCAGCGCGCGGGCAAAAATGTGAGTTAGCGGCAAGAATGAGATAATGCGCTCGCCGCCGGCGGCCTTGTTCAGGCCCGACAATTCGTTGAGAGCCGTGGTCGCGTTAGACGAGATATTTTGATGAGTGAGCATCACCCCTTTCGGCATGCCCGTGGTGCCACTGGTGTAGATGAGGGTCGCCAGATCGTCAGGTTCAATCTGCTCGACCAACTCTTTAGCCGCTGCGGCACGGTCTGTGGTCGTGTTGCGCCCGGTTGTGCGCACCTCGTCCATTGTGTGGAGCGAGACGTTCTTGGACACATCTTCCTCGATGTTGCCATCCCCTTCGGCGAGGATTACGGTTTCGATGTTAGGCAGGTCATCGAGGATCTGGGCTGCCTGAGCGAGTCGTGTATTGTCGGCTACGAATAGCGCTTTTGCCTCCGCATGATCCATCACATAGGCCATCTGGTCGGGACCATGCGACAGGTAGATGGGCACGTCAATGAGGCCAGCAATAAGGCACCCCATATCGGCCAGACAAAAGTTGACGTCGCTTTCCAGCAAGAACGCCACCTTATCGCCACGCTCCAGTCCGAGCTCACGCAAGCCCAGCGCCAGTTCTTCGGATTGTACGCGAAAGTCGGGGAGCCCCATTGGGGTCCATTCGGCAGGGCCTGTGGGCTGATTAAACGAGCGCGGATTGGGGTACTGCTCGGCGGCCTCATACATGAGGTCGGGCAGCGTTTTGCCCAATACCGGTTCGGTGGATGACGGGGGAGCGGTATGTATGGGTCCAGGCATAGAAGTACAAAATCAGGTCTAAATCAGCGGGATACGAATTGTGTTGCTCGAAAAAAGCCGATCCATCATACGACGGAGCGGACGGTATAACTGCGCAGTGTTTGGCGGATGGCTGTTTCGATGAAGTCGTTGGGGTCGATGCGAATGTCAACGCGCTCGGCCAGAAGCAGCGACACGGTGCCGTGCAGCGATGCCCAAATGGTGCTAGCCGATACCCGTGCATCTTTGACCGTAAAGACGCCGCCTTCAGCCCCTTCCGCAAGCGCTTCCGCAATAATGTCCAGATTACGACGTGCCCGACGATACTTCTCGGCCGGATAGCGTTCCATCTGCTCAGGGCGCAGTTGAAACATGATTTCGTAATACTCTGGATTGTCTAGCCCAAACGTAATGAACTCCTTGCACAAGGCGCGGAGCCGGGCAACGGGCTGTTCGGGAAACTGCCCTACAATATCGGTAAACGCATCGTAAAGGCGTTGCATGCCCTCGTCAATGAGCGCATGAAGCAGGGCATCCTTACTTTCAAAGTGCAGGTAAATACTGGTTGCACTGTAGTCAATCGACTGCGCAATCTTGCGCATCGACAGGTTATGATACCCCTCTTTCACCAAAAGGCGGCGAGTGGTATCCAGAATGAGGCGGCGCAAATCGCCGTTCTTGTTAGCATCCATACTCATGGGCAAACTTCGGATCGACATACTTCATGGGGGCCGGACCGTCGCACACAAGCGAGCGGGGCACTACAAAACCGGGGAATGTACATCCGTAACGTACAACATACGTCATGGCATATTCAACCGTCCTGCACAAATTCGTTGCAGAAACATGAAGGATTCCATCAGATTCGCGGTGTTTATGCGCTTAATGCTGAACTCCACTTCCCGATTGGCTTTTATGAACAACGACTGTTCACCCTGCCTCCCTTGTCCGCTAAGCGCTTATGTCTGACCAAGCCCTTCCGCCGAATGAAGATCCGTCTACGCCTCAACCGCTTGGACGCACCGGTACGCGGTGGCTGGTGATTGGAATCTTTCTGCTGGCCACGATCACAGCATTCGGGAGCGCGTACATGCTGGTATCTACCACCGAGGCGGCGTTAGAAGAAGAGGATGCACCTGATACGACGCAGGTCGAAGACCGCCCCGATCCCCGTTTGGGCGATTTTGATAACTGAACAGGGCACCTATTTTCCGTGCGTTGTAAGCGATGGGGAGCGTCACAGCACCGCCGGGCTGGAACCGAAATGAAGACATGTCTGACTTCTGTTCATTCTTGAAAGCCGAGCAGGCGGAGTCCGTTTAGGCTGACAAGCACGGTAGACCCTTCGTGTCCGATAACCGCAAGAGGAAGGGGGAGTCCGGTCCAGAAAATTGCTGTGACCATAATGGCAATTGCGCCAAACGCAATGCCAAAGTTCAGGCGAAGCGTGCGCTGGGTCGCCTGACTCATGCGCAGGGCGTAGGGAATTTTAGTCAGATCATCTGCCATGAGGGCTACGTCTGCTGTTTCGAGTGCTACGTCGGTACCGGCACCTCCCATGGCCATGCCCACGCGTGCGGCAGCCAGTGCCGGGGCGTCGTTGATGCCGTCGCCAACCATAATAACGGGGCCGTAGGTCGCTTCCAGCTCGTTGAGTCGCTCCACTTTTTCTTCAGGGAGTAACTCGGCATAGTACGCATCAACCCCCACCTTTTCAGCAATCGCACGCGCTACCGTTTCGTTGTCGCCCGTCAGCATTACGATACGGTCAACGCCCAGTGTACGCAGCGCTTGAATGGTTTCTGCAGCCGCTGGACGCAGTTGGTCGGAGAAACCCATCCAGCCGAGTACATACATGCTGCTTTCCGTTTGGCGCACAACCAGTACGGCGGTGGTACCTGCCTCCTGCAGTTCATGGATAGCCACATGCGCATCGCTCATGCCCACAATGGAGCGATCTGCAAACCGATCCATTGCGTAGTAGCGAAGATTGCCAATATGGATAGTTGCGCCTTCTACCACAGCCTGCACCCCTTTGCCAACTTCTGAATCGAAGTCCGATGCTTCGGGAATCGTAAGCCCCTGCTCTTTTGCAGCTACCACGGTCGCTTCGGCCAAGTGGTGCTCTGAGCGCTGTTGTACTGCCGCGGCCCAGCGCAGCATATCTGCGTCCGATACGCTGTCGCCTTCGATCGTAACCCCGCCACGCGTCGCATACTGGGTAAGCACCGTATCACCGGTCGTAAGGGTTCCCGTTTTGTCAAACGCGACTGCTTTTATCGTGGCTGTGGCTTCTACGTAAGCGCCTCCCTTATATAAAATGCCATTGCGCGCGGCTCCAGCAATAGCTGAGAGCACGGCTGCAGGGGTTGAAATGATGAGTGCACATGGGGAGGCGGCCACCATGAGGGTCATCGCACGGTAGAACGCCGGATCCCACGCTTCGCCCCAGCCCCACACCGGCACGGCAACAAACAACGCGGTAAGCACCAACACGCCAATGGCATACGGCTGTTCAATGCGCTCTAACAATTGCTGAGTAGGGGCTTGACGACTCTGGGCCTCTTCTACCATGTTGATAAGCCGGGCAATGGTAGATTCGTGGACCGCGCGGGTCACCCGAATGTCGAGGCTGCCCGACGTATTGGTGGTACCGGCATAGACATCGGCCCCAGGGGATTTATCGATCGGCACCGATTCGCCTGTGACAGACGATTCATCTACGGTGCTCTCGCCGTCAATAACAGTCCCGTCGAGCGGAATCGTATCGCCGGGGCGCACCCGCACCGTCATACCGACATCGATGGCATCGAGGGGTTGTATCTCGGTGGAGCCGTCGTTGCCCACCACTTCGGCCTCGTCCGGACGAAGTGCCATGAGCTCGTGGATGGCACGGCGCGAGCGGCCCATGGCGTAGTCTTGAAGCACCTCCGAGAGGGAGAACAAAAACAGCAACATAGCGCCCTCAAACGGTGCATCGATAACGAGTGCACCTAAGGCGGCCAGCATCATCAGAATATCGATATCGATTTTGTGGTGACGTAGCGACTGAATGCTCGCCTTCGTGCCTTCCCAGCCGCCAAACACGTATGCCATGCCAAAGGCAATCCACATCGCCACAGACGGGCCTTCAAACCAGTCAAGGAGGCCGCCTGTCATCATTCCCACAAACGTAAGCGCAACAAATAGAGCTTCGCGGGTGAACGTATGTGCAGAGGTAGAGGAAGTAGACATACACGGCAAGGCACAGTGAAGCAGAGAGGATGGAAGAACGAATACAGAAAGAGGCAACTGCACGTTCAAGGGTTTCGGCATGCGCAATTGGAAGCCGCTTCTAAATGTATGGTTCTCATTGGTTGTATATGATGAAGATGCTTGCTAACTTAAAGATGGTTCATATCTCAATTAGATATCTTATGTGTATGTCTTTACGCAAGCAGTTGAGTCCGTATGTGTTGTTTGGAGGGGTACTTCTTTTGGTAGGCATCGGGCTGGGGATGATAAATCCTGTGGCCGCGCAAGGGTCTGATGGACTCCGCCCGATACCGTCACCTGCCCCGGGATCTTCGTCTGCTGATTGGTCGAATCGATTTCAGTTCTCTCATGCAGAAGGACGAGCGTTTTTGTCTACCGTAGTGCCTATGACCGCTGGTACGCTAACGATGGCTATTGACGGGGCAGTGCGCGACGACCCACGCCTGAGGGGGCCGGTTACCCTTGCGGGGGCGTGTCTAGCGGCACTCGGAGTTGCTGTTGGGCCGTCGATGGGAATGTGGTGCGTGGACGAGGACCTTGCTACCCCGGCTTGGGGAAGTCTAGGCGTGCGTACAGCAGGAATTGGAGCTATTGGATTTGGCATCTGGCAGGCCGGTCGAGATCGAGATGATGCCGGCATAGTGGGTGTCGCCTTGTATCCACTTGCGTTAGCCATATACACACTTCCCGGTATTGCGCTTACAACCGCCGGGGTCTACTGGGCGCGTTCAGAGACGCCCGACCGCCTGTGTGAAAGCGCCGAACAACGGGCCCAGATTCAGCTGCAGCCTCACACGGACGCCACTGGCGGGCACGGGCTGGCTCTTCGTGTGCAATGGTAAGCTTTTGAAGGGAGAGGGCTCTACCTTTCAACCCCCTCCTCGCGATGACAATTTTGGCCTCTACCCGTCAGGTGTGACACAGCAATAGTGCCTCGGCACAGCTTACTCGGCGGTGCGAGGCGCCGGTCCGCTCACACGCCAGGCCGCGCGAAGCACAACCAGCAACAGCACCGGAATAAGACCAGTGTAGAGCGTCTGCGTCCAGAACGGCCAGCCTGTTAGCAGAGCAAGTGCCGCGACAGCCGTGACGCCCCAGTACCCATGGCGCAGCCAGCGTGGTACCGCCTTATCGCCCACCAGAAACGCGGCCAGCATGTGCGTGGGCAGCGCCCAGAGCAAATTCAGGTTCTGATTGGTAACCTCGTGCAGACTGATAAACCAGAGGAAAGCCAAGATCAGCCCGGCTCCGCCCAGCACAAACAGCAGCCCCTTATCGAAGCGATCCATCCAGGGGGTGCGTGTCCCGCGCTGACGTTCTGCTGCAGTGCCCACCAACCCGACGGCAAAAACCAGCCACAGCATCAGCGTAGGCCAGGGAAACGACGGATCATCATGTGGATGCGTGTAGCCGTCGATCCAGAGAAGGGTGTCCGTTTCTGCCACGAGCGAACGCCGCCCGTCGTCATCGTCGATGTAGGTATGATCGGCGGCCTCCATCAGGAAGTCGGGTAGAAACATCGCCTCGCGCGCAGTCACGTCCCGATCTACCTCTTGGCCCAGCGCCAGGTAGAAGCCGAATGTCGTCCACGGGCGGTCTTGCACGTACAGATCCAGCATTTCGCGGAAGGTGTAGCCCGGCTCGGGAGCCGCCGAGGCATCGAACTCCGCTCCCCACTCATCTTCAAACGCGTCGCGGATGCGTGTGGAGCAGTTGTCGAACAGAAAATCGTACCGGTAGACCCGGTTTTCGGGCTCTGCATTCCACCGTAGAAAGTCGACCAGCGTATCCCTCTGTTCGGCAGACAGATCGAGCCTTTGTTCAATCACCGGGCGTTCGCGCTGCTCGTACAGCCGCAAAGCACGCGGGAAGGAGGCCACGCTCAGGTAATAGTCAAGTTGACCGTACAAGAACTTCGGAATGAACCAGTCATCGAACTGAAACGTGCCGTAGTTATAAAGTCGGTCGGTACCTTGCACAGGGTCATGAACGCGGAGAGCACTGTGACCAAACGCTTCGTACACATCGGCACCGGGCAGAATGGTGATGAGCGTAACCTCTGCCTCATCAGACAGATCCGCCCCAAGCGTCCCCCGTGCCCCCGGCTCACCATGTGCCACGTGGATACCTACCACGCTAAGAATCGATATCGTTAAGAGCACCCGAGAAACCCAGCCCATAGCTTGCTCATTGTGATACGCGTTGTGTACTGCGGACTGTCAACGGAGGGGGAGTCGTACAGTTCGTGATGCACCGTTTCGCTACGCATCCATAACGTTGTTTTTATCTGTGGGACGCACCGAACGCGCACGCCGCACCCTTTCGCGCCTCCGAGAGGCCATCGACCGCCCCGAAACCGAACTACAATACGACACCCCCTACGAGCTCTTGGTGGCTGTTATCCTCTCGGCCCAATGCACCGACGAGCGCGTGAACAAAACCACGCCCGCCCTCTTCGAGGCGTTTTCAACGGTTGAAGAAATGGCCGAAGCCGAGGCCGAGGATATCTACCCCTACATTAAGTCGGTCACCTTCCCCAACAACAAGTCGGGCTACCTCGCCAACATGGCCCGGCAGGTGTGCGATACGTTTGACGGGGACATCCCCGAGTCGGTAAGCGATCTGCAAACGCTCACCGGCGTCGGGCGCAAAACAGCCCAAGTGGTGGCCAACGTGGCATTCGACGTGGACGCCCTTCCGGTGGATACGCATGTGTTTCGCGTGGCTAACCGCATTGGATTGGTAAAACGGAATGCGGATACGCCAAAAAAAGTAGAGCAACAACTCAAGCGGATCCTGCCGCGCAACGATTGGGGGGATGCGCATCATCTGCTTATTTTGCATGGCCGCTACACCTGCACCGCCCGCTCGCCCTCGTGCAACGAATGCGCGCTTACCGACCTGTGCGATCATTATGCGCGGCTGCAGCGCCTACCCGACCCGCGTCCCGACCTTAATGCCGACCAGGGTACGTTTTACTGCCGCACGTGCGATTCCTACTTCGACGAGCCAGCAACCCACATCGACCGGTACAACATGGAGCAAACGGCCTGCCCGTACTGCGGCTCGATGATGGTCTTTCGCACCCGCGACGGAAAGCCCACCAAGCAGCCGCTCGACTTTCGCGTGAACGGGTAAGCCCCGGCATCGCGTTTTCTGTGCCATGAATCGTTCTTTTTACACACCACCCTGCTTATGACGCCTTCTGAAAAACACCTACTGCTCATTCTCGATGGGTACGGACTCGCTGAAAATGAGGCCGTGAGCGCCATTTCTGCGGCAGACACCCCGTATCTCGACCAGTTGTTCGATGCTCACCCGCATGCCACGCTCGACGCTTCGGGCGAGGCCGTGGGCTTACCCAACGGGCAGATGGGCAACTCTGAGGTTGGCCACATGAATTTGGGAGCCGGACGCGTGGTGTATCAGGAGATTACACGCATCAACAAGTCGATTCGGGACGAGTCGTTCTACGAAAACGAGCCGCTGGTGCAGGCTGCACGCCACGCCAAGCGTGGCAACAAAAAGCTGCACCTGTTGGGCTGCTTCTCGGATGGCGGCGTGCACAGCCATGTAGATCATCTGTACGCGTTGCTCGAACTGGCCAAGCGCGAGGGCCTCGACCGCCGCCAGGTGTGCGTGCACGCATTCACCGATGGCCGCGATACCGATCCGCACGGCGGCACCGACTACGTGTGGGAGTTTCAACAACGTGCCGACCGGATTGGCGTGGGGCGCATTGTGTCGATTGTGGGGCGCTACTACGCGATGGACCGCGATGAGCGGTGGGACCGCACCGAGCGCGCGTATCAGCTGCTTACTGAAGGCGAAGGGCGTGTCTTTTCAGACCCGGTAGAGGCGCTGCAGGACAGCTACAGCGACGGCATCACCGACGAGTTTGTGGAGCCGCGCCTGATCAACTACCCCGACCGTACGCGCACCCGCATTGCCGATGGCGATGCCGTCATCTTCTTCAACTTCCGTGGCGACCGGGCGCGTCAGATCACACGCGCCTTTACCGAACCCGGCTTTGACGGCTTTAACCGTGGCGATGCGCTCGATCTGGAGTACGTCATCTTTTCGCCGTACGACGAGACCTTTGATCTGCCGGTAGCCTTCCCGAAGCTAAACCTCGAAGATACGCTCGGCGAGGTCATCGCCGATGCCAACAAGCCCCAACTGCGTGCCGCCGAGACCGAAAAGTATCCGCATGTAACGTACTTCTTCAGCGGTGGACGCGAAGAGCCGTTTGATGGCGAGGAACGAATCCTGGTGCCTTCTCCCAAAGTAGCCACCTATGATTTACAGCCCGAAATGAGCGCGCCTGAATTGGCCGAGCAGGTGGCCCAGGGCCTGTCTGATACCGACTATGCCCTGGCGGTTGTCAACTTTGCAAATCCGGATATGGTGGGCCACACCGGCGACTTTGATGCTACCGTAGCCGCAGTGGAAGCGGTGGATGCTGCCACTCGAACCGTCGTAGAGGCCGCCCTTGAAGCCGAATACACGCTCAGCCTCATTGCCGATCATGGCAACGCGGACAAGCTCAAGAACGAGGACGGAAGTCCCAACACCGCTCACACCACCGCGCTGGTGCCGCACCTTATCATCCACGACGATGTGGTCTCCATCAAGGATGGAAAGCTGGGCGACGTAGCCCCGACGATTCTTGCGCTCCTGGGCATGGACGCGCCTGAGGCAATGACAGGGTCTGTACTGGTGGATGTGTAGTGCGCTGTTACACCTGAATGTTAGGGGCCAAAATTGTCATCGCGAGGAGGGAGCCCTGCGACTGACGAGACGCTGTGAGCGTAGCGAACGAGTACTCTTGGGGTGCGATCTCATGCCGTGGATTGGGCGGCTGCCTCCGGTCTGATAGCATGAGATTGCGTCGCTGCGCTCGCAATGACAAGATTGTGAGTTATTCTCGGTACGTTAGGCGCACATGTGTTACCCGAACATTGACCTGTGGCACAGCAGTAGAACTCAATCTTCGGGTTGCAACACCCCTACTTTAATGATGTCATCTTGAGCGGAGCGACTCCGCCTAGGAGACGCGGAGTCCTGACACGAGCGGAGCGACTGACGAACGCAGTGAGTAAAGATCTCCCTCGAAATGAGCAGGGCCGCTCGATCGATCAGAGCCTGCTGAGCGTCGGGGAGATGGTTCGACGTGCTCCGGGCTGGGCCCGTCGCGTGCACTCTAAAAGCACTTCTTCCCTGCGGTCAGGGCGCTCACCATGACAGGTTTTTTGGAAGGGGGCTGGGATACAGAGTTTCGGACGGTCTCCATACCCTAACAATCAGGTGTGACAAAACAGTAGTGCGCTGTCATACGTCAATGGTTGGGGGCTGAACCAATACCTCCCCACCCACCGAATACTCGACGCGATGTACAACAGGCATGACCTTCGGCCCCTCTGCGTCGCGACGAAGCAGTAGACGCTCTGCGTCCGGTTACGCCTGCAGCATGCTTCGTTTCCAGCAGGCGCATGTTTTTGATTAGGACGCTGGAGCATCCCAACGAGCGTGTCGACGCGGAGCATCGACACGAGAAATCGCAGACTTGGATGTGTAGTGCAGTCTTGTTAAGACGCGCTCCAGTAGCCAAACAAAACAAAAGGGACGCATCCGTTGTGGATGCGCCCCTTTCTTGCTTGGTGCCAGGGTGTGTGCGTGACAGCTTACTCAAACCGGATATCCACAGGTAAGCGGGCCTGGATGGTGCCGTGTGTGCCGATCATGCGCTGCAGCGCCTCTTGCTGCTCGATCCACTCGCGCTCAATCGGAGTGGTGTTCCAGCGCATCAGTTGGCTGTGCGCACTGGCGCTGAACGACTCACTGAAGCGCTCGATGAACGTTTTCGGGCGGGGCAATATCTGAATGCGATAGGGGCCCTCGCCCATCTCGGCAGCTTCCGCAGCCCGCTCAATGGCATGGCTTAGCCCGCCAATATCATCAACCAACCCCACTTCTTTAGCATCTCGACCCGACCACACACGTCCGGCAGACACCGCTTCGACATCGGCCCGCTCCATGTTACGTCCGTCGGCAACGCGCTGCAAGAAGGTATCATACGTACGATCGAGGCTTGCCTCTAGACGCTCGCGCTGATCGCCCGTAAACGGCTTCAGGCCTGAGTATATATCGGCGTACGGACTCGTTTCGACCCCGTCGAACGTCACACCTAACTGATTTTCGAAAAATGACCCTGTATTGAACAACAGCCCGAAGACGCCAATGGACCCCGTGATCGTGTTCTCTTGTGCCACAATATCGCTCGCGCCAACGGCCAAGTAGTAGCCGCCCGAGGCTGCTAGGTCGCCCATGGAGATGACCACCGGCTTCTCATCAGCGGCCCGCTGGATGGCACGCCACATCACCTCAGAGGCTGCGGCGCTTCCACCGGGCGAGTTCACACGCACCACAATGGCTTGGATATCACTACTGGTACGGGCCTGGTCAATGGCATCGACAAACGTCTCGGATCCTACTGAAGCCCCCGTGCCGCCAAACGGATCGTCTTGGCTTTTGCCTGGCACAATGTTGCCCTCGGCATAGACCACAGCAACCGACCCTTCGGCCGTCACCTCTAGTCCTGCATCGCTGGCGGGTACATTAGCATAGCGATGCACCGGCACCGTATTTAGCGACCCGCTCACCCCTAGCTCGTCCTCAATAAACCCTTCAATCTCATCCGGATACCGCAGTGCATCGATCAAGCCTGCTTCAAGCGCCGACTCCGAATCCAGGATTGGATTTTCAGTCGCAATGCGCTGAATTTCGTCTGCCCCAAGTCCACGGCCTTCACCAACCCCTCGGTTAAACTGATCGTTTTGCGACGACAGCAATTCGGAGAGCTGAAGCTCGTTCTCCTCAGACAGGTCCTCACGTTCGAAAGGTTCAACGGCCGACTTAAAGTCGCCCACGCGTACAATCTTCGGTTCGATATCCAACCGCTCCAGTGCATTACCAAAGAACGGCTGGGTGATGTAGAAGCCATTCATTTGGAAGGGCGAGATGGGCGGCATGAACACATGATCTGCCGCACTGGCTAGATACAACCCTTGCTCATTGATCCCGGCATCGGTTCCCGAGGCAAACACGGGCTTGCCACTTTCCTTGAACGTCTCAATGCTTTCACGAATATCGCCGAGGCGCGCCCATCCAGATCCGGCACCACGTACACGAAGCCAGACGCCTTCAATGCGATCGTCAGCGGCAGCTTTGCGGAGAGCGCTATTCACATCGGTGAGGTCAAACTTAGGGGCTTCCCCAAAAGCTTGGGCCAATGGGTCAGAAGCGGCTCGTTCGGGCACAGGACCGGATAGATCAATCTTGAGCACCGATTCTGAAGCAACCGATGGGGTGGGGTCGGCCGATAGGCTAAGCGCAAAAATAAAAAGAATGAGAAACACGAAGATCGCACCTAAGGCAAGCAGTGTACCCAGTACACTGGCCAAAAGTGTAGAAAGAAACCGCATAGGATGGACGCGTTAGGGACAGGGGTGAGCAGCATCGAAGGGCGGCTACAGCCCGCAGCAATGCATATCATTGCCACGCACCATCAAAGAAGCCGCTACAGCACATGCAGACGAAGGAAGCAAAAGAAACTCCCATTGGCATGCGTAAGTACGTACGATACGATAAAAGTTGCACCGAATGCAATGGTGGCGGCGCTCTAACCTTCCTTTTTGCGAAACGATTATACGAGCGCTCCCTTTAGGCATCTGGCGTGCCTCAATACCTCAACGCGTATCCCTTAAGGGAAGCGCGCCCACACGCTACTTGATAGACGAACCTGTGTTGCATGCTGTGTGGAGGGGGCGTGGTTAATCATAGAGCTTGATTGATCATAGAGAACGGCGCCCCGTTGCACACTCCATAATTCGTGACATAGTTCGCAAGCTATCGTTCTTTTTGAAGTAACGATGCCTATGAGCGTGCCTACACGCCCCGCGCCTGACTCTTCAGAGCCGTCGTACCCGAGCGACGATCGACCGCCGCTTAGCGACCGAGAACGCCGCATTTTGGAGTTGGTCGTGCAGCGCTTTATTGACACGGCTGGCCCGGTGGGCTCTCGATCGCTCTCCCGGCAGTACGATATTGGGCTAAGCCCGGCTTCCATTCGCAACACCATGGCGGATCTGGAAGATATGGGCTACCTCGACCATCCGTATACCTCAGCCGGGCGCATGCCCACGAAGCTGGGCTACCGTACCTTTGTGGATGAGCTCATGCAGTCTCCGCGTCTCTCTACAGAGGAGCGCAAGGCCTTGAAAGTGCAACTGGCACAGCTCGTAAGCGATACAGACGAAATGTTGCGCGAGAGCACCCAGTTGCTCAGCCAGCTATCCAACTTGCTGGGTGTAGCACTAAGCCCGCGCCTTTCGACCGGCGTGCTTGAACGTCTTGACATTGTCCCCCTCACCGGTCCACGACTGCTTTTTGTGTTGAACGTCAGTGGGGGGCTCGTCAAGACCATTCCGCTTCCGTTCGAGAAGAAGCACGAGGTCGATCGTTCCGATATTGACCAAGTGGTCCACCTGCTCAACGAGCGCTTAGCCGGACTCACGTTAGCCGACATTCGCGACACCCACGACGAGCGCCTTCGTACCCTTGACGATGATACAGGAATTGTTGAGCTGGTTCGTTCGAAAGCGACACCGCTCTTTAGCGAACCCGCACAAGGACGCCTGCAGTTGGGGGGAGCCCAAAATCTGCTCACCCAACCCGAGTTTCAAGAAACCGATGACGTTCGCCACTTTTTTGAGATCATTGAAGACGAGCACCTCATTGTAGAGGTCCTTGAAAACGTGGATGATGCCGATGCCGATGCCGACGGAAACACCTATGTGCGTATCGGCAGCGACCAAGAGCACGACGAAATGGCCGCCTACTCGGTTGTGATGGCCCCTTACCGGCTTGGCAACACCGTAGGCACACTGGGCCTGCTTGGCCCCACCCGCATGGACTATCGCCGGGCTGTTGCTCTTGTGAAAGCAATGGCCAACGTACTCAACCAGCCTGACTCTACTGACGCCAGCTAACCGTATTGGACTACATGGATGATCCCTCGCACTCATCGTCTGTTGATGCTTCCACTTCACCTTTAACCCCCGAAGATCCCTTGCTAAACGACCCTGCTACCCCCCCAGACCCTGCTGCCTCTGATACCACTGCCGACACCGACCCAAACGGTGCATCCGCTGAACACCCAGAGGCCAATGCCCGAATTGAAGAGCTTGAAGAGCGCATCCAGGCGCTTGAAACCGAGCGCGACACGCTCAACGACCAGTTCTTGCGAAAAGCCGCTGAGCTCGAAAACACGCGTCGTCGCCTTACCGAACAGGCTAACAAAAAATACGATGCGGGTAAAGTAGAGGCTATACAGGAAGTCCTAAGCATTATCGACGACCTGCAGCGCTCGCTCGATGCCGCAACGCAGTTCGAAGAGAGCGACGATCCGAAGTCGGCCTATGAAACCCTGCGCGATGGGCTCACACTTGTGCATAGCAACTTCCTCAGCGCCCTCAAAGAAGTGGGCGTAGAACCCATCGAAGCCGAGGGCGAACCGTTCGATGAACAAAAGCATGACGCGATGATGCAGCAACCAGCCCCTGAAGGCGTAGAGCCCGGTACCGTGCTCAAAGAAGTGCGCCGCGGCTATCGCATGGGCGATCGGGTTGTACGTCACGCCCAAGTCGTCGTGGCCTCTTGAGTGATTCGATTTGAACGGTCTGATTTGAACGGTACTATGCACGGGCACTTTTTTGAACAACCCCCTGTGCCTGCGCATTCCAACCTCGATATATTACGCACGCCCCCACGTGCTCTCCTCACTTTTGTTTGCCTGCCCGCTTACCCCCCATGCCTGAAGACTATTACGACGTTCTTGGCGTAAGCCGCGACGCCTCACAGCGTGAGATCAAAAAGGCGTATCGCAAGAAAGCAATGAAGTACCATCCGGATCGCAATCCGGATGACCCCGATGCCGAGAAGCAGTTCAAGCAAGCTGCTGAAGCATATGAGGTGCTCTCTAGCGAAGAGAAGCGTCACCGCTACGACCGATACGGCCATGCGGGACTAGGCCAAAACGGCGGAAGCTCGGGCTTTCAAGACATCAACGACATCTTCAGTGCCTTCAACGACATTTTTGGAGGCGCCGCCGGACGCTCTCGCCGCAGCAGCGGGCGCCCCGGTAGCGACCTACGCGTAAAGCTCCCGCTAACGCTTAAAGAAATTGCCGAAGGCACCCAGAAGAATATCAAGGTACGCAAGTACGTAGCGTGCGAAACGTGCGACGGCACGGGTGCCGAGGGAGGCATGAGCGGCGAAAACTATGTAATGTGCGACAAGTGCGACGGCACGGGTGAAATCCGAAATGTCTCGCGCTCGGTGTTTGGGCAGTTTGTAAACGTGCAGGCCTGCCCCGCCTGTAATGGCGAAGGACGCATCATCGAAAATCCGTGCCCAGATTGCGACGGACAAGGACGCTACGAAGGCGAGGAAACCATTAGCGTGACGGTGCCCGCGGGCGTGATGGAGGGCAACTATCTCACCATTTCTGATGCGGGTAATGCGGGCATTCGAGGCGGGCTAGCCGGCGATCTGCGCATTGAAATCAAAGAAAAGCCGCACGAGCATTTCGTGCGCGACGGCCTCGACATTTACTACGATCTGTATCTCTCTTTTCCCGATGCTGCGCTTGGCACCGAGGTGGAAGTCCCCACGCTCAAAGGGCGAGCCCGCATTCAAATCGACGCGGGTGTGCAGCCGGGCAAGATCTTGCGGATGCGTGAACGTGGTCTGCCCGATCTGAACGGGACCGGACGCGGCGACCAGATGATTCGCGTGCACGTATGGACGCCGCAGCAGATGACCAATGACGAGATTGATATGCTCGAAGCGTTGCAATCGAGCCCGAACTTCCAGCCGAATCCCGAGAATAAGAAAAGTAAGAAGTCGTTCTTCAGCAAAGTGCGCGACGTGTTTTCCTAGTGCGCTGTCACACCTGAGTGTTATAGTTCAGAGTTGCCATCGTGAGGAGGAAGCCTACAACCGACGGGGTAATTTCGTACCGTTGGTTGAGCGGCTCTATCCAACTTGACAGCATGAGATTGCATCGTCGCTACCGCTCCTCGCAATGCCTGAAGATCCTTTTTGCGTCTACCTAGTTCCGTGTTCAAACAGGCTGGGTAAAGCATAAAGCCCATTCTGTTTTTCTGCCGTCGCCCCCCCCCTCTTATGAGTGCTTCTGTTAAAAGCTCGGCCTTCCGTACCACGCTTCGCCACGTCCCCACCCCCGTGGTAGTTGTTACCACGTATGCGCAGGGGACTCCTCGGGGGATTACCATCGGCTCTTTCACCAGCGTATCTCTTAAGCCCCCCCTGGTAAGCTTTAACGTAGATCGCACCGCGCAGTCGCATGCTGCACTGGCTGAATCAGGACGATGCGCCATCCACATCTTAGACGAGACCCAGTCGGCCTTTGGCGATCATTTTGCGCGTCCCGACCTCTCTCCCGACGAGCAGTTCCGCCCTGTTTCGTATACGCAAGATGCGCACGGCATTCCCATTCTTGACGGAAAAGCGGCTGTGCTGCATGCACAAATACGCAACCAGTACCCCGCTGGTGACCACTCCATCTTTGTGGCTGAAGTCACCAATATTACGCCCCGCGACCATGCGAACGGCATTGTGTACGTAAACCGCGGCTATCACGCCGTGGGCCAGGAACTTGGCGGTACTGCATTATCGCCGGTAAAGGCATCGTCCAACGGCTCGTCTTGAGCCCCAGGCGGAAAGAACGCAAAGTCGTATCGTGCTGGATCTTCTGGGCAGAGTTGGCGACACGCATCGGTCAAGATGCGTACCGCTTTCCAATCGTTAGACTTGCGCTCAAGAAAGCCGAGCGCGCGCACCTGGCGTCCCGCATGCACATCCAACGGAAGCATCAGTTGATCCGGACGGATACGCGTCCAGATCCCCAAATCAACAGGGCCCGGGCGCACCATCCACCGCAAGTACATGTTGAGCCGCTTGCAGGCGCTCTTCGCTTCGGGGCGTGCCAGGTGCTTGCGCAGACGCTGCGGCGTGCCGGGGTTCATGGTCAACACGGTAGTGCTAAATCCCTGAATGGCGGGCCCCAATGGATAGGGATGGTCTGAATCATCGGGCAAGTGATCCGCAAAAATAGCTTCGATAGAGCAATGCTGAGCGATTGCGTCGCTCAGGTTGTGCGTAAACCATAGCGCATCCACGGGCTGAAATGTGCGGTGCTTAAAGCCATCCAGCGCATCGGCATCGCGGTGTCGGTCGAAGTCCACAACAAACGCATGCGGACGGTAATCCATTCGCTCGCACAACTCTTCGAGTTTGTTGATGACCGTAGAGCGGCGCCCCCAGGCCAGCAAGGCGGCATACAATCCGATAACCGCCTGATCGCGCGGGTCGTCAAAGCCGTGTGGAATGCCAATCGGATCTTCTGCAATGAACGAGGGCTCTTCGTATCGATCTACCAGACGGTTCAAGTATGCACGCAAGTCAGAAAAGGAGGCCACAGAATCAGCAGAGGGTAGATGAGAAGGGATGCAACACAAGATAGATTAGATCGCTATCAGTCTGCCATGAGCGTCGCTGCGCGCTCCAAATCGACGTTTCCGCCGCTCAACGTAACGCCTACACGACGCCCTTGACCAGGCACTGCCCCCGAGAAGAGCGCTGCCAACGCGAGGGCTCCCGTGGGCTCGGTAACAAGCTTCATGCGCATCCACAAAAAGCGCATCGCTTCAATAATGGCTGTGTCGGGCACCGTAACCATATCGTCGGCGTAGCGGCGTACAAGCGGGAAGGTATACTCGCCCAGCGAGGGTGTGCGCGCGCCGTCGGCAATGGTATCGGGGTTCTGAACCGTGTGCAGGGTTCCCGAATGGAACGACCGGGTGGCATCGTCGCCTGCCTCGGGTTCAACGCCGATCACGGTGCAATCCGGTTGCAACGCAGCGGCAGCGATGCCACAGCCCGAAAGGAGTCCGCCGCCGCCACAGCATACCAAGAGCACATCCAGATCAGGCACCTGTTGAAGCAGTTCCCATCCTACAGTGCCCTGCCCGGCAATAACATTGGGATCGTCGTAGGGTGGCACAAGGGTGAGGCCACGCTCTTCAGCAAGCTGTGCGCCGTATTCCTCGCGCACGGTCTCGTCGGGGTCGTACGTGACCACCTCAGCCCCATAGTCTCGCGTAGCCTCTAGCTTCACTGTCGGGGCGTTCTGCGGCATCAGAATGGTCGTATCGATGCCCAGAAGCGCTCCAGAAAGGGCCACAGCCTGTGCGTGGTTGCCCGACGAGTAGGCAATTACACCGCCTGCCTTCTGTTCGGACGTAAGCTGGCTGAGCGCATTGTAGCCCCCGCGGATCTTGAACGCTCCAATGCGCTGCATATTTTCGCACTTCGCAAACACGGCAGCGTTTACCCGCTCGTTGAGGCTACGCGATGTGTGCACAGGCGTACGATGCACCACCGAACGCAGTCGGTTGGCAGCCGTGGCAATGTCGTTGAGCGTCACAGATGGAGCGGGCATGCAACAGAAGGTTGAGTTGGCGAACAGCGGGCTCGATACTGAATGAGGCATCGCATCAAGAGTTCGCCGAACACCGTGCTCCTCCTATAGGTTGAGCCATCGTAGTCTACATGGTTCACCATCTACACTTGCTCTACGCTGCTCGCTCATGATTCCCGTCTGGCTCACCGACACCGTTACACCCAACCTGAACCGCGCGCTGCATTACACGCAACTGTGGGGCCTGCAGGGCGTGGAGTTGCGTACCGTAGGAGGTCCTGACGACCGCGTGCCCGACGTAAACGAGCCGCAGATTCAGCAGCAGTTGGAGAAAAGCGAGTTTTTGCTGAGCAGCGTAGTGCCTGCGCTCTTTGAGGGTCCCGTACACGATCGTGTGATGTGGCTCAACGACCTTGCCCGGCTGCCCGAAGTGCTCACCTTCTGCACACGTGTGCGCAGCCCCCGCATCGTAGTGGATCCGTTTGCGGCTGCCCCCGATGACACAGCCGCCCTTGATACCGCCGCCGATGCGTTTCGTCGAGCGGGCGCCCATGCTGCCGAGCACGACGTGCTGATTGGCGTAAAGAACGGCCCCGCCTCGTTGTGTCCGAGTGGACAGGAGTTGGCTGCGCTCCTCGCGATGGTCGACCATTCGCATGTGCAAGCGGTGTGGGATCCGGCGGCTGCGCTACGCGCCGGTGAAGACGTCCTCGCTGGCCTGGAGGCGCTTAGCGGACGCATCACGCTGGTTCGTTGCAGCGATGGTCGCATTGAAGGCGATCAGTGGACGGACACGATCTTGGGCGAAGGGGCCATCGATTGGGAAACGCAGTTTGATCAACTGCATGCCCACGGGTTTCGCGGCCCCGTCAGCTTGGAGATTTACGCCACCCCTCGCCCCAAAGCTGGACTGCGTAGTGCAACTGCCCTGAACCGCCTGCTAAGCGATGTGCAACGACGCGCTGCATGATGCGTCCTTGCGCTGCGGGGAAAAGGTCCTAAATGCAAAAGCGCCGCTAGGCTAAAGCTTAGCGGCGCTCAAGGACAACGGTATGTATGTAGCGCGGGGCGGATTTGAACCGCCGGCCTCCGGGTTATGAATCCGACGCTCTTACCAACTGAGCTACCGCGCCATTTGAAATTGCAGTTCTGTTCTATGAATCATAGGCCCGCGTTGGTTCCTATTTAAGCCGTGAAGAAGAAGTGAGTGCAGATACGCGCCCACTGATGGGGTTCCATTTGGCCCTTGCCCTTGGTATGTTAGCTACCATCCGCCCCCACCGTTTCTTCGACTTTCGCAGAAACAACGCCTCGTATGGCTTGGTCAACGCTCATTGGACAACAACGCGTAGTGGATATGCTGCGCCGCACCCTCTCGCGCGATCGGGTGCCGCATGCCTACCTGTTTCACGGTCCGCGAGGGGTGGGCACCGTGGCTGCTGCCCTGGAACTGGCGCGCACGTTGCAGTGCACCGAGCAAACCGTTGAAGCCTGCGATGCGTGCCTGGCCTGCCAAAAAACCCAACGCATGGTGCATCCGGATGTGCATGTTTTTTTTCCTTTCCCAAAAGGAACCAACGAAGACGATGTGGCTGCCCGCATCCAGCGGCTGGGGAAAAATGCCTATGCTCCGGTGGATTACGTGCGGCGGCCCTCGCTCGATAATCCGGAAAAGACGTCCAACAAGCAGGTCATGTACCACATCGACCGCATGAAGGAAGATATTGTGCGGCCCATGACCTTTCATCCGGGCGAGGGGGCGTACAAGGTAGCACTGCTTACCGATGCCGAATACATGAACACCTCCGCGGCCAATGCCTTTCTGAAGGTGCTCGAAGAACCGCCCGCACAAACTGTGTTCATTCTTACCACCAGTCGAGTTGATCAGATGCTCCCGACCATCGTATCGCGCTGTCAGAAGGTGCGGTTCGACCCGCTGGATCCTGAGCACATCCAACAGGCGCTGCAAACGCGTGAACAGATGGACCCCGACGAGGCTGCGATGCTTGCGCGCATGGCCGATGGATCGTACAGCCGCGCACTGCAACTCGCCGAAAGCACGCACCTCCGCGAAACACGTGCACTTGTCTTACACTTTCTGCGTGCGTCGTACACCCAGAAAGTAGCCCCTCTCAACGAACACCTGGATGCCATTGCGAAGCTAGGACGCGAACGCGTGAAAGGGGTGCTGCGCCTCATGATTCGCTGGATCCGCGATCTGATGCTGTACCAAACGCTGGGCAACGACGCCCCCCTTGTCAATGTAGACCAGGCTGAGGCGGTTGCCAAGTTTTGTGATAACCTGCCGCATGCCGACCTGGAAGCCATGGTGGCTCGTGTTGAGGAAGCCCTGCACCTCATCGGACGCAATGTACGTACCCGCCTGGTGCTTATGGTGCTCTCGCTACAGCTCCACCAGGCTATGCATGGCCGCCCCGGTGCTCCTGTATATCAGCCGCTCCCTGAGCAGGCCCTTGCCGACACCCATACACCGTAAAGGATCGGACACATTCTGGATCTCCTCTCCATTCTTACACAGATTCATTTGCAATTTCTACATACATCGTGCATCTTACGGAGTAGACTTGAAACCGGTCTTGCAGACGCTATACCTTCCGCTGTTTCAACGATGCAACTGTAGGCCTTTTCGCCTTACTGTGTAAGCTGGAATAAAAGTTGCAAGCTAACACGTCGATGCGGCTTCGCATTCCCCACCCTGCGTGTACGTTTCACCGTAATTCATTTGCATGCATACCGATACAGAATCTCCGCTTCTGTCAAGCCCCTGTTCTATTCTTGGCCAATCGCTCTGGCGTCCATACGCCCACCTCTATCCAGACTACATTGAACTTACGGGCTGGCGCTGGACCGGACGCACTACACGACACATCGCTCTAACGCGCATCGAGCACATACGATGGTGGGGCGGCAAGCGCGATGTAAACTTTGAAATCACGCTTCACGACGGTGCCTTAATCGCACTCTACCTTCACCAAAGCGCCGGAACGTGGAATTACACGTTACGACGCCTCAAAAAACAAGAACGAAACGAAAACGTGGCCTCACCAGCGGAACGTGCCCTGTCGAACAGGGTCGGAATACCCACGTCATGACGTTTTGTATCAACCCTTTGGTGCTATGTCGCCCCTACGATTTGTTAGCGCTTCCGTGCTGAGCCTCGTGCTTGCTGCTCTGCTTCCGTTTGGGGCTGCAGGTCAACACTTTGACCTCAGTCATATCGACGATGAGGAGCTTGTTGAGCGACTTATCGAAGTCGATGACCTCCGCGCCGAAGGGGACTTCCGCAACGCTTTTACCAAACTCGGTGGGCTCGAAAACGACTATCCCGAACACGCTGAGGTGCTGTGGCGTCTTTCTGCGACCATCGTAAACATTGCCGAGCGACAGGACCAGGGCCGCCGCTCGCTGTTTGAACAGGGGCTGGACGCCGCTAAACGGGCTATTGAGGCCGACGACACGAACGGCCTGGCGCACTTCTCGCGTGCTATGGCTGAAGGACGCCTGGCCCTGGATGCAGGCACGCGCGAACAAATCGAACGATCGCGTGCCGTAAAACACCATGCTGACCGCGCGATCGAACTCGACAAAAATAATGAGATTGACGGCGCTTATCACGCTCGTGGACAGTGGCACCGCGAGGTGGCCAGCCTCGGACGCGTATCGCGCGCTGTCGTGCGCACCGTCTATGGCGGACTCCCCGACGCCTCCTTCGACGAAGCCGTTGACGATTTCCTGGCCGCTATCGATATCGATGATCGCATCTTGCACCGCATCGAACTGGCTCGCACGTACAAAATGATGGATGAGCCGGAGAAGGCACGTGAGCAGCTTGAGATTCTGTTAGATATGCCTTCAGAGGAGCCCGATGACGAGTCGCACAAATCGGAAGCGCGTGAAATGCTTGATGACTTGTAGGCTTTCGTACACCTACCGATTTCTCACCACGTCGCCTCCTTTCACTGTGCCGTTCCCCCTGCGTTCTTATGGCCTACTCTGCTGAAATCAGCCGCGAGCAACCCACTGCATTTCTGTTTCTCCTCGACCAGTCGGCGTCAATGCAAGACCGCTTTGGCGGGGCCGAGCAAAAGGGCGACGCCGCTCCAAGCAAAGCACGCGTGCTGGCCGACACCGTAAACCGTCTCCTGCAAAACCTGGTACTACGCTGTGCCAAAGAAGATGGTGTGCGCGATTATTTTCATATCGGTGTGATTGGCTATGGCGAACGCGTGCAGCCGCTCATTGAACCTGCCGAGCATACCAACAACAGTACGGGATTGGTACCCATCAGTCACTTAGCCGAGCGACCCCGACGCATGGAAGAACGCCTGCGTACGGTGGATACAGGCGATGGAGACTCCGAAGAACGCCGCGTAAAGGTGCCCGTCTGGTTCGACCCCCAAGCAAAAAATGGCACTCCCATGTGTCAGGCACTCGACCTGGCTGCACAGTCGGTACGCACCTGGATTGACCAGCACCCACGCAGTTTTCCGCCGGTCGTGCTGAATGTAACCGACGGCGAAGCCACCGATGGCGAGCCCCTGCGCTATGCCCAACAGTTGCGCAGCTTTGCTACCGATGATGGCGAGGTGTTGCTCTTTAACGTCCACCTGTCTTCATCAGAGGCGCCTGCTGCAGAACTTCCCTCTGCTCCGGGCGAACTTCCCCCAACGGATGAATACGCCGAAACGCTCTTTCAGATGTCAAGCACCCTCCCATTTTCAATGCGTGCCGCCGCAGAACAGGAAGGCTACACCGTCAACCTTGACACACGCGGGTTCGTTTTTAACGCCGACCCGGTGGCTCTGGTGCGCTTCCTGGAGATTGGGACGCGCCCCAGCAACTTGCGCTAAGCCTCTGCATCGGCTCGTCCTTCGTATGGCTGCTGCTACCATCCACATCTTAAGCCTTCCTAAATCGGGCCATGCGCCCCACGAAAATGAAGATGCCGCGTTCGTGCGGAGTGATCACTGGCCCGTACACGCTGCTATAGCCGATGGGGCCACCGAATCAGCATTCTCACGCCACTGGGCTCGCATCCTGGTGCAGAATGCTTGTACCACGTCTACACTGGTGCCTACGCTTTCTTCCCTTGATGCCTGGCGTGCGGAATGGCGTCAAGAGATCGCGCCTCAGATCAATGAGCAGCCCTGGTACGTGGCCGCCAAAGCCCAAGAGGGGGCTCACGCCACCTACTTGCATTGCATTGCCCAACAGAACGGCACGTATCAGGCTGCCGCATGTGGCGATAGCGTACTGCTTCACCTACGTAACAACGCCTTCCACACGGCCTGGCCCACGTCTGACCCCGATGCCTTTGGTCATCGCCCTGCGCTCGTATCGACAACTAACGGGGCCGCCCCCTCCTTCGACACATACACCAGCACCTGGCAGCCGAACGACGCGATTGTCCTGGCTACCGATGCCGCTGCTGCATGGCTGCTGCGTACCAATCCTGCCCGGGCATTAACATGGACCGCCTCCACCTTTGCTACCGAAGCAGACGAGGCGCGCTCCACCAACCGCCTGGCTAACGACGACACCACCGTGGCCGTTATTCAGTTTGAGGCATAACCCCCCCTTTGCATGGCCGGATACCCCACGCCCAGCGCCTACCAGGAAGCCGTTCAGTTTCCCGATACGGCCTTCGTTGACTCCACTCTGCAGGATGCCACGCCCCGCACAAACGTACTGGGGCTGCCCCAACCCATCAGCGGCGCCTTTGCCGTGGTCTTTCCTCTTACGGACAAACACAATCAACGCTGGGCTGCCAAATGCTTCTTAACCGATGTGCCTGACCAACAGGCGCGCTACCAAGCTATTGCGGCGCACCTCGACACGCACGACCTGTCCGCACTCGTTACGTTCGACTACCAGCAACCCGGTATTCGCGTTGAGGGCGACTCGTTTCCGCTGCTTAAAATGGAATGGGTCGAAGGCACATCGCTCAATGAGTGGGTACGCGCGCATACGAACGATCCAGAAGCGCTCCAGCATCTGGCCGAGGCCTGGGCCGCCCTGCTCCAGGATCTGCACGCCGCCGACATTGCCCATGGCGATTTGCAGCACGGCAATATCCGCGTCGCCGATACCGAAAACGGCCCAGCGCTTCGTCTTGTTGACTATGATACCATGTACGTGCCTGCCCTTAGTGGCAAGCAAAGCCCTGAGGTAGGGCACCGTAACTACCAGCACCCCGATCGCACCGAGGCCGACTTTGGGATGCATCTAGACCACTTTGCCGGGCTGGTTATCTATACCGGACTGCAGGCGGTGGCGCACCGCCCTGCGCTCTGGGATCGGTTCGATACCGGCGAAAACCTTCTGTTTCGAGACAGCGACTTCTACGACCCCGAGGGCTCACCGGTGTTTGGAGCGCTACGCGACGAAGAGGCCCTTTCGGGACTTGTTCGCTCGTTAGAGGCTGCCTGCTACCGCACGCCCGAACAGGTGCCTCCCCTTGCTGATGTGCTCAATGACGAAGCGCCCCACCCCCTTGCGTCCGATCGTAGCGCAGCCCGACAACGTCGCCAGCGCCGTGAGCAGGCAGCTCCCCGTTCACAGATCGCCCAGTGGTGGGCCCCAGCGACAGGAGGGGCGTTGCTGCTTGCTCTTGTAGGAGGATATGCTGCCTCATGGTGGCTCGGCGCCGCAGTAGCCCTAATCACGCTTGGTGCCGCTCTTGGAGTAGCGACCTACGCCTACCGAAAGCATCCCATTACACGCCGCAGGCAACGCCTCCGTCATGAATCGGATCGGTACACCGCGCTTATCGACACGATGGAGCGCGAGCTCAACACGTTATCCAATCAAAAGCAAGAAGTGAAGTCGTCGGTCGAAGAGCGCCGCGCCAAACGGCTTCAAGAGGTGCAAGATGAGGCCCTTTACGACTGCCTCAAGCATCACTTTATTGGTGAGGTCGGTGCTGTGGATGGGGTACAGCACAGCGATATGATCCAACTGAAAGCCAACAACATTCGCACAGCTTACGAGGCCACCTCCGAGGCTATTGCTCCCCTTCGTCGAATAACCGACGCCACAAAAGCGCGCATCCAGATGTGGCGCTCAAGTCTGGTACAGTCTTACGCCAGCGAGATTCCCAATCAACTCTCGCCCGCCGAAGAACGACGCCTGCAGCGCTACATTACACGGCGTATGGAACGCCTTGACACCGAAGCCGCCCGCGTACGCGAAAAGATACGTGTCTACGAGGCAGAACGCCGCCGTACACAGGCGCGCATGCAGGAACTGCCCTCCCTTTCTGCTGGACGCTATGCCGCCCATCTTCTCTACCTTGCCCACCTGCCGCGCACGGAAACTGCGCCCCGTCCAACAGCGCATGCGTCTCCGTCCACCGAGGACCCTCCCACCAATCCTGCACCAGTCGAAGAGGGCCCTTGGTGGCACCATTCATGAGCGTTCAACAGCCTCATCAATCAATCATCCAACAGATCATCAATGGTTGTGTCTGAACGCCCCTCGTCGGGTGTGTCCGACGGTAGTTCGTCGTCAGGCGTATCACGCACCAAAGCGAGAATGGCTGAGTGCGGCACAATCAGATAGTCGGTACCCTCAAATCGGATTTCCACCGCCTTGTCGCGCACAAAAAAGGCAAAGTCACCAGGCTCTGCCTCCAACGGCAAATACCGAATGGGTTGCTCGGACTGCTTCCACGTTTCGCTTTCCGAGTATTCTGGATTGGGAGTTAAGTAGCCTGGCCCGGTTTTTATGATGTGGCCGCCTTTCACCTCGTCTTTGGCCGATACCGACGCCGGCAAGACAAGACCCGAATCGGTCTTCTGTTCGCCGTCGCGCGGTTCAATAAGCACACGGTCGCCTACGACAAGAAGGGTACTCATAAACACATTGATTCGTACGAGAGATTAGCTCACCTTCCGTACGATAACGCTTCTAGCAAGTTCATACCAAGGGCGCACATCTTACACGGATTACACGAGCACGTTTATTCAGATACGCATTGTAATGTTGAATAAGCGCATACACGATCATTAAGGCCGTTAGAACACAAAGAAGAAAACATACACAACCAGGCTGACAAGACCAGCCGCTACGGTAAGCCGCCAGATGGCTTGATCAACAGCATCTTTCATAAGGGAAAAATTACAAGGTGGGGAAATAACAGCGTAGTGGGGATACGCAGCAAAGCTTGCGACAAAAACAAGGGGGCCACAAGCCGATGCATCCTTTGTGGGGGACACATAAAGATTATATGCAAACACGCACTGTTTTGCAAGAAGTTGATGCAAAACAAGAAATCGATTCGTTAATCCATTTCTGTGTTACCCGTAACGGTTGCCTGCGGCGTCGCCTCGCGCTGTGTAACCAATGTCTGTTGGAGCGCCGAAGCTGTTTCGCATGACACCATGGGTAGAGCGGGCATATGCCCTTTCTCCTGCAAAACCCGCGCCACCTGTAATGCACAACTCCAGGAAAGCGTAACCCCTGCTCCACCGTGGCCATAATTGTGCACGATGGGGCGCTCCTGATTCTCCTCCCAACTTAGCCGCACCCCCTCCCCTTCCGGATCACGCAGATAACGAAGGCCGCTAACGACTCGCAAAAGACGCGCTTGAATGTCTACACCGGTTAGTTTTCGGATAAAGCGGACGTTGGTGTACCACATAGCAGCGGGCAAGACCACGCCATGTACACGCCTTGTGGGTTCGCAAAGCGACGCCTGATACGTGCCATCGGCATGGGCTGGATGTTTAGTGCCCCCCACAATCCAGACATCAGAGCGTGGATAAAAATAAATACCGCCCCCGTTTCCACTTGGCGTAGGATATGCGTTGGGCTGAAGAGCATAATTGTAAGAAGCTACCGACTCCGTTTGCGGCGGAATTGCGGCATCAGCCGAAGGCGCAACATGCAGTAGAAAGCCATGCCGATACGTTGCGGGAGCGGGATCGTCAAACACATGTGGAGCTGCATATCCCAGACAATTGATCCACACGTCTCCGGGTAGCGTGCTTCGGTTGTCTCGCCGGATGTGCATCCGCTGCACCGTACCGCCAATCTGTTCATACAGCGCATAGAGTTGTACAAGATACCGGGGCGCCTCAACAAACGTCATGTCGAACGTCCAGCCATACGGACCCGGTGCATTGCGACGCTGTGGGAGTCCATCTAAGGGCTGGGCCTCCTGTTCAAACCATTTCGGATTGCGCAGACCCGCTGCATATGAAGGTCGATCTGTAGGAAACTCGAAAAGCTCTGCATGACGCTGAACGCGCACGCCCCACTCGGGAGCATCCCGAAAGCAGTCGAAACACCGCTGACTTTGCTGTAGATGAAATGCCTCGTGTGGGATACGCACGGCATGCGGAATAACCGATGCCGCTGGATACGCACTCGCACACTGGGGAGCTTGCAAGCCAAGCCCTGTATCTAGGCGAGCCGCCGTGATAAGTGTTGTATTGTAGCCGAGCAGGTGAAGCGTGGTGGCCGTTGTGATCCCCGAAATGCCCCCTCCTAAAACAGCGATGTCCATAGTGCTGTCTCACACCTATCGTGTGTTATCGCTTCCGCACCATAATCCAGTTGTTGCCTGCTTCGTCTCGGTACAAATGCACATCCACGAGCGTAGGACGCATTTTGTATGTGAACGTGTACGTGAAGTACTCATCAAGTTGCCCGGCAGATAACCCTTCTCGAAAACGTCCATAGAACACGCGGTTATTGCTACACGGCGCGAGTTCATTGAAATAACTTTGGCCGACCGCTTCCTCACGGTCTACGCCACTTAGATTGGATTCGTACTCGTTGAAGAACTGCACGATGCCATCGTCATCGAGCCGGATGATTCCGAAGGAAGCCGCGTTCAGTTCTTCATCGGAGGCATCGCGCAACATTTCACCAACGGCAGGGTCGTCGAAGTCGAGTGCCGAGGGAGACGTTCCTTCTGTGCGCTCTTCCTCCGAGAGACTGGAAGCATCTGCGTGCTCTTCCTCATCCGGTGCCTCCCCTTTAGAGATCAGCTGGTCGGAGGCTGACGCATCGGACGACTTTTGCTTTAAGTAAGAAAACAGGTCGGAAGTTGTTGAATCGTCACTCATGGCGGAGTAGGGCGAGCGTACACAAGCCAGTGAACAGGCAACGCGCTTTAAGAGCGCGCAGAGGGCGCAGCAAGAAGAATCCAGTATGTATCCGAATCAGCATGGTAGTACAGATGCACGAACGCGACAAATGGATCGCGTTCGGCTTCTGTAAAGCAATGAGGAAAGCGAGCGTTAAGCTGCCTCTGTTGTCGCCCCTCATAAAAGCGTCCGTAGAACGTATCGGTAGCTGTGCTGGGAGCTATCTCCAAGAAAAAGTCTTGTCCGTGGGCTTCTTCCATGGAGCGCAGTCGATCAAACAGAGGAAGGGCATATGCTGCGTTGTTGAGCTGCTGTATGCATCCATCAGCATCAACTTCAATCACTCCAAAAGACAATGCGTTGTGCTCATGGGTCGAATGAGTTGGAAGTTGAGACAGCGTATCTGCATCTGCTACATCAGGGGCCGATTGCCATACAGGAGCGATCCGCGACCGTGTGCGCGTGGAAGGTTCAGCTGAAGCGGGCGCTACCGAAGTCCCGTTGCTTTCTTGCGAGGTGGTGGCTGACTCCAACAGATTGATCACTTCTTGTGGATGATCCACATCGAGTTCGCGTTTTAGTTTGTCCCATGCCTCCGATGTTGAGGCATCGGCCTCCGTTTCGTGCTCGCGCAACGATTTAACTTCGTTGCGAAGGGCCTGAATGTACTCAGCAGCATCTTCGGGCGAGGCAAAGCCTTCTTCGATCAGCGTTTCTTTTTCATCATAGAGCGCTTCCAACTGCGCAACCATGCTTTGAATAATCTGCTCTGCCTTTTCGCTATCATCAGTGCTTCCTTCGTGGTTGGAGTGAGTAGCATCGCGCTTCTCATAGAGCGTCTCCAGCTGTACATTCATGTTTTCAACCATTCGAATGATAGCCTCCGGGTCTGACACCCCGAGCTCTCCTTGAAGCTTCTCTTGGTTCGCATACAGCGATTCTAACTGCTGAAACGTATCTTGGCTTTCCATAGGAAGCAGGGTTGCCGCCGACCGAGCCTCCACCTCTTCATATAACTCGACCAGCTGCTCGTTCATGTCTTGGATCATCCGAACCGCCTCTTCGACGGTGCTAACCCCAATTTCGTTGAGCTTGTCTCGGTCCTCGTACAGGCTCGTAAGCTGATCGTCCATGGTTTGCGCCAGATGCAGTAGCTCTTCCGCCTCATCGGTAGAAGAGACTCCCAGCGTTTCTTGCAAGCCGGGTGGCAACGCTTGCGAATCGGCCCCCACATCGTGCTGAACGTACAGATCGTCAAGCTGCTCATCCATGCTTTCGATCATAGAAACAGCCTCTTCAGCCGTAAGACCCGCTTCTTCGAGAACCTCGTGCTCTCTCGCAAGCGCCGAAAGTTCTTCGGTAACAGTGCGCACCATGTGTTCCATCTCGCGCGCTTCCTCGGCTGACGCGATGCCCAGCACCGACTCAATATCAGAGAGCGTTTCGTGTGCCGCTAAAGCGTCTTCTTCGGGGAGCGGCGCATTTGCGAGTCGTTCGATTTGGCCTTCCAATACTTCCAGAAACGAGAAGACATCCTCGGCCCGGTCGATATTGAGATCTTGAGGCACATCCATCCCGAGGTGGTCCAGCGCGCGCCGCATACCGTTGCTAATCGCATCAAGACGATTGACAAACGTTTCTGCCTCGCCAATGGTAGACACACCTAAGACAGTCCGGATAGCAGAAGCCGCCTGAAGCACCTCTGTACTAGGCGTGGACCGGTCTTCGATGGATTTATTCAGTCGATCATTTTCCCGCTGCAGAGCACGGGCTGCTTCAACCAGATCGGCAGCGGTATCGTGCCCGGCCTCCATGATGACCTGCCGCTCTTCATACATCTCGTCGACTTTGCGCTGCAACGTGTTGATGCGATCGAGCGCTGTTTCGTACGAAGCTGCATCCAACGCTTCGAGCAGGTCGTTTCCAGACACATCTTCTGTGCCTACGCTTGTGGTCGCGTCAAGACGACGCTCTAGCTGTTCGTTTCGTTCACGCAACTCAGCCATCTGCTCATGGAGCCGCGCAAACACCTCTTCAATCTCACTGAGCGTAGCCAGATTGTCTGGAATGTCATCACGCTGATCCAACACCTTAAGTTGGCTCGTCAGCGTTTGAACGCGCCCGATAGCCTCTGACGGTCCGGTCGCGTCAAGAAGCCCACAGATTGTGTTCCAGGCCTCTACAAGTTCCTGGGGGGAAAAGTCAGAAGAAGGCGACTCAGACATAAATACGTAGCATCCTTGATGCAAGAAAAGCCAGCGGATAGCGCATCTCTATGCCAAACCTAACCAACGGCACAGCTTCGATGCGCTATTACGCGGTGCATGGAAAATACAACCCAAAACATGTACCCCCGATAACTTGGCAAGGTTCGCTGTTTAATAATAGCCGGTAGGGGCTTGCTTAACCGTAAAGAATACGTTTCAGCATTTGGAAAGTTTGAGCGGGCAGTTTACACCTCTACTGCTATAACGAAAAAACGCGCCGCTCGTGTGCCCATCAATTACGGATCTGACACATCCGTGCCGGACTGTAAATAAGTCGGCATATACGTCTGAACGCTGCAGCATTTGCGCCGCTGCTCAATACTACTCTGTGTGTTTTTAATGCTCTGGTTGCTTCAACGCCGGTACAGACTTCTGTAATACAACCGCGCTCACTTTTTGACCTTCCGTTCCCGATGCCTAAAGCCAAGCCCTCTGCTCCTCCATCGAATGATGTCGCCATGCGCCACCAACATATCCAGGATGCGCTGAAAGATCCATTAGATGAGCAATGGAAAAGTGTTTTGGCGCAGTGGGATGGGGGAACGACCGCCCAGAAACGCGCAGTCCGAGCCTACGCATCGGGGCTACGCAACCGCATCGTCCAAACCATGTCGGACTTAGATGAGGTGGAGGAAATCAATCAGGCGCTAGCGGTGCAGTATTTAGAAATGAAGTGCCACTGGACACTGTTAAATACGCAAATCCAAAGCCAAACGGCCCGAAACGGACAGCCCCAGGAAACGCTCATGTACCGAGCCACCTGTGTAAGCCTTATCATTCAGGCCATTGAGCCTCTGCTTTCAAAGGAGCGCATTGACACGCTCACGCAAATGCTGGCCGAGCCGTTTGACTAATTGCCTTTCAGTTGAGGGGTGTGATCCGAAGATTTTCGAGATCGACGGTCGATACAAAAGTCAATGTGTCGGTCTCCAGATAGTTGGGGTATGCTTGCAGTTCATCGATAGGCAGGTCTTCAACCGTGTAGTTGTAGTAGTCGGCCAAGCGCACCC
Source organism: Natronotalea proteinilytica (assembly GCF_055379935.1). NCBI lineage: Bacteria > Pseudomonadati > Rhodothermota > Rhodothermia > Rhodothermales > Salisaetaceae > Natronotalea > Natronotalea proteinilytica. The sequence continues at coordinate 2,589,017 of NZ_AP043947.1, forward strand.
CCTCAACATTGTGAACGCGATACGCCTCACGGAAGCGAGTGCCCTGGTCTTCTTCGGGACCACCAACGCCAAATGCGTAGGCCATATAATCCATCGCATGCGTATCGGCATCAAACCAGTACATGAACTCATCCTGATAATCTGTGCCAGCCTCCGCGTCAAAGCCCACGCCAACACGATGATACGCAGCGCCTCGAACCGTGTCGGGTCCTGCGTACGTAGCGTTCACTGATGGATCTTGGAGTGGATACGGCAGCAGTGCAAAATAGGCAATTCCATTCACCGCTGTTTCTATCTCGGACCGCTCTTCGGCATCTAAAGAGAGGGTATCGCCTTCGACCACGCGATACACATCGTTGTTTGTGATGCCTTCCGTAACACGCTGACCGTCCGTATCCGTAAAGCTACGACGGTATTCAAACACACCATCGTCGCGCTGCAACTCCACCTCATACTCGCGAAACGTAAACGACACCGTAGCGGCATCGAGCACCGCCCCGCCGTGGGCTTGAATGACAGCATCCAGATACGCGTCTATGTTGTCTGCTGGGTGCGGTGTAGACGGCTCCTGACTACAGCCCATTCCGAGCCATGCAACAAGGAGAACCCCTCCACTTAGTATAGCAAACACACGCAGCATGTAAAACACAGACTATTGTTTGGTGTCGAGGGCGGATGATGAGTCTTCATCGGTTTGCTCAGAGAGCGACAGCGTAATGGGCAGTTGGGTATCGTTCCATTTCATGCTGAGCATAGCCATGGTATCATCGACCTGGGAGAAGCTGAACGTCATCAGCTCATAGTGATGGGCTGTAGATTCAGGAGCGATCTCGGTGCGCAGCACGTCCGCATCGGCATTGTGGTCATATGCTCCCCACTGGTTGGCTTCTTCGTTCAAGATGAGCGTCCAAGTCCCTGCTTCGCTGGGTATGGTAAAGAGCGCATAGGTTCCCGCCTCTACCGGCTCATTCTCCACGTACACCGGACCGGAAAACGTGATGGTAGTCGCTTCATTTGCTCCGGTACGCCAGATTTCATCGTACGGTACCAGGTCGCCAAAGATGACACGATCGCGCACCGACGGACGTCCGTATGTAACGCGGACTTCGGTGGTGCCAATGGTTTGATGCACCTCGGCATTCGGGCTTACACGAGGCTCTTCGTTATCGCGTTCTTGTGCAGTCGCCGTGGTAGCATTACCTAGCAATAGCGCTACACTAAGGCAGAAAAGAATAGCCCACAAAGGGCCTCGGAACGTAGACATAGGAGGACGCATAGGTCGGCAGCGGGGTTTGATGAGTAGCAGATGCATTGTGATGCGTTACAGCACGCCAATATGCAACCTGTTGCGGTTAGAATCAAACGCAACAAGCGGCTCGCTCTTGTTCTCCGTGCATTTGTGTACCTTTTTACACCTGCTGCAGCCGATTCGTTCACTTAACATATTCTTGTGAGCCTATGTATCGCCGACTGCTTCTGTTTATTCTCACGGGACTTCTGATGAGCGGGGTAGCCGGATGCCAGCTGTTTGAGTCGACAACGGGTAGCGAGGCGGAACCGGAGGCAGAGATGCCTGCGCGTCCCTTCTTCGTGCAGGTAGCTACGACCGACAGCCGTAATGCCGCCGAGCAGGCTCGCGAACAGGTTGTTTCGTGGTGGCACACAACCGACGCGCGCCCCGATGCCCTCCCCGACACCAACGAGCCGCCGGTACGCATTGTGTGGCAAGCCCCGTACTACCGCGTACGGCTCGGCCCGCTTCCAAGCCGAAATGACGCCGCTGCCGTACGCGATGCACTACCCAGTTCTTTTGACGGGGCATTCATTGCACGAGGTGCGCCTTGACAGGCTATTGGGTTTTAACGCTCTGTTCGCTGCCTCCTTACATTGTGCTACACAAAGAACGGACGGACAAGCGTGTCAAAGTACATCAGAACGAGCAGCACCACCCACAAGAGGTGTCCTACGCCCGTACCAATGGCTACTTTTTTGCGGGCGCTGTCGGCTTCTTTGCTTGTGGGAGAAGCACCGTTGGTCACAATGTTTGTCAGTTGATTCCATGACCAGTGAATAAAGAACTGCACGGCTACCAGCACCAACATCAACGTCAGCGAGGCATGATACTGCGGCGGATAGCCCGTAAAGCCGCCCCCAATGAAGAATGAAGCGTACGCAAACACGACGGTCAGTATAATAAAGCCGCTCATCCACTTGACGGTGCGCTGGGTGTCTTTGGCTAGCGCAGTGGCAGCGTTCCCCTCAAGGGAGAGCACCGTGCGTGCTTTTCCAGCCAGCCGAAGCCCCAGCCCAAACCAGGCAGCAGCAGTGGTGATGTGCAATACAACAAAGAGCGTGTGCAGCGTCATAGCAACAATCGAATAACCAGCGGAGCGCGAGTATACGGAATCACATCACATACACGAAGCAGCTTCCGTGTGGTGCCGCGAAATTTCAACGAGCGCCTGATCACACACAGAAACACTTTGGACAGGTCTCAAACCGAACGTAACAAAATGTCTTCTCTTTCACATTAGGCTTGCTCCTGACCGTTCTGCTTCGGATGTTACAGGAAGCGCTCCCGTATACTTTTGTTCATTGATCGCCCGCCTGTTATGAGCAACATCTCCAAGGACGTCCTTAGCGTAATTCTGGGAGGAGGCGCCGGAACCCGGTTGTATCCCCTAACAAAGCTGCGTGCTAAACCCGCTGTTCCATTGGCCGGGCGCTACCGACTGATCGACGTGCCCATTTCGACCAGTTTGAACTCAGGCATCGAGCGCATTTTTGTGCTCACCCAATTCAACTCGGCCAGCCTAAATCGCCATATTGCACGCACCTACCGCTTCGACCGCTTTAGCAACGGGTTTGTCACGATGCTGGCCGCTGAACAGACCCCGTCGTCAACCGACTGGTTTCAGGGTACCGCCGATGCGGTTCGGCGCAGCCTGGACCACATGGAAGGCTACCGCCACAAGCAGGTGCTCATCTTATCGGGCGACCAGCTGTATTCGATGGACTTCCGCAAGATGCTGGCCCACCACCACAGCACCAATGCCGACATCACCATTGGCACCATTCCAGTAACGGCTAAGCAGGCGCCGGCCTTCGGCATCTTGAAGACCAATGAAGATGAGATCATCACCGAATTTGCCGAAAAACCTGCGTCTGATGAGCTCGACGGAAAAAGCAGTCCCGTCGCTCCCGAAATGGAAGAGCAGGGACGCATCTATCTGGCCTCTATGGGTATTTACATTTTCGATCAGGGCCTACTGCGGGAGATGCTCGACGCCTATCCCGAAGACCATGACTTCGGAAAAGGCATCATTCCGCGGGCCATCGACAGCCACCGTGTAGCTAGCTATCCGTTTGAAGGCTACTGGAGCGACATCGGCACAATTGAGTCGTTCTTCGAGGCCAATCTAATGCTGGCGAAAAATAAGCCTGAGTTTGATCTCTACGACCCCGACCGCCCGCTCTACACCAATGCCCGGATGCTTCCTCCGGCCAAGGTCGAAAGCTCCTACGTGCAAAACTCGCTTATTGCAGAGGGAAGCATTGTCGTAAATAGCCAGATTGCGAACTCAGTCGTGGGCATTCGCTCATACATCGGAGAAAACACAACCTTGAAAAACACCGTGCTCATGGGGGCCGATCACTACCCGTGGCAAGACGACACAGGCATCGGGCGTCGTGAGGGACCGTCTCTTCCCGGGATCGGTGCAGAGTCATACATTGAGGGGGCCATCATCGACAAGAATGTGTCCATCGGAAAGCGCTGCATCATCAAAAACCGCGACAATGTGCAGGAAGCCGAGGGCGAGAACTACATGATCCGTGACGGGGTGGTCGTTCTCCCCAAAAACGCCGTGATTCCGGACGACACGGTGATCTAATTCTCTCTCGCGCACATTTCACCGCTTACTTTCCTCCATACCCAACCCTCCTTTTATGAACATCGTCATCCTCACCAACGAGTACCCTCCCAACGTATACGGCGGAGCGGGCGTGCATGTCGAGTATCTAACCCGCGAAATGGCTGCTGCCGACGATGGCGAGCATCATGTGCAGGTGCTTAGCTTTGGCGAGCAGGAGATTACGGGAGGAAACCTGGAGGTTCAGGGCATTACCGCCTCCGAGGTGCCTCACCAGGACCCGCGCCACAAGAAATTTCTGGATGCGATGGCCCGCAACGTCATCATGGCCGGATCGGTGCAGAAGGCCGACATTGTACACGGGCACACGTGGTACTCGCATCTGGCTGGATGTCTGGCCAAACAACTTACCGGAGCCAAGCTGGTGCTCTCCACGCACTCGTTGGAGCCGCATCGTCCATGGAAGGTGGAGCAGCTCGGCACCGCCTATCACGGATCGAGCTGGGTCGAGCGCACCGCCTATGAAAATGCCGATGGTGTGGTTGCCGTTTCTTCGGCTATGCAAGACGATGTGCACGATCTGTACGATGTGCCCCGTTCGCGCATCCGCACCATTTACAACGGGATTGACATCGACCAGTATCAGCCGCGTCCGGACGATGCCGTGCTGCGAAAGCACGATGTGGACCCCGATCAGCCGTATGTGCTGTTTGTGGGGCGCATTACCCGCCAGAAGGGCATTCTGCATCTGGTGCGGGCCATCCATCACATGAACGATGACGTGCAGATCGTACTGTGCGCAGGCGCCCCCGACACCGATGAGATTGCCGCTGAAATGACGGCACTCGTTGAAGATGCGCAGGCCGAATCGGGCAACCGCATTGTCTGGATCAACGAGATGCTTCCAAAAGATGAAGTCATCACGCTGTACTCGCAGGCGTCGCTGTTTGTGTGCCCCTCGGTGTACGAACCGTTTGGCATCATCAATCTGGAGGCGATGGCCTGCCACACGCCTGTAGTGGCTTCTGCCGTAGGGGGCATCCCCGAAGTAGTTGTCGATGGCGAAACAGGGGTGCTTGTGTCGTTTGAAGCGGACGAAGGAACTGACGTTGATCCCAAAGACCCTGATGCTTTCTCACAGGCACTGGCTGACGGCGTAAATACGCTCATGGCCGATCCTGATCGCCGCGCCCGCATGGCTGATGCTGCTCGTACCCGTGTTGTGGAGCAGTTTAGCTGGACGGCCATTGCTGAACAAACGCTTGACTTTTACCGCGACCTGCTCGACGGAACTGTATCGTAGCCGTTCAATCTGCCGCCCTGCCTATGTCTGAAGCCCCTACCTCATCCCGCCAGCGCGATGCCTGGCTTCTGCTGTTAACACTCATCGTGTGTCAGGGAGTCGGAGCGCTTGCGGGATACGCCACTCAGGAACCGGTCCAAACCTGGTATCCGACGCTTGAAAAGCCTTTTTTCACTCCACCCGACTGGCTCTTTGCTCCGGTCTGGATCACGCTCTACGCCATGATGGCCATTGCGTGGTTTTTGGTGCTTCGCACCGGGTGGACGGATGAAGTGCAAACGGCCAGTGCCGTATTTGGGCTTCAACTCGTTCTGAACGGCGCTTGGTCGTTTGTCTTCTTTGGAATGCAATCGATTGGGGGCGGGCTGGTGGTGATTATCACGCTCCTGCTTGCCATCCGGTGGACGCTTAAACGGTTCTACCCAATCAACCGCTGGTCGGCTTTTCTGCTCCTGCCGTATCTGGCGTGGGTGATGTATGCCACCCTCCTGAACGGATCCCTCTGGATGATGAACTGACTCTTTTGGCCCCATGCCCAACGTAACCTGCAACGACGTAACCCTCCACGTTGAAACAACAGGCAAGGGCCCTCCTGTCGCGTTTCTGAACGGCATTATGATGACCACAGCGTCGTGGACGCCCCAAACGTCGGTGCTGTCTGACACCTACCAGTGCGTGCTGCATGATATGCGCGGACAACTCCGAAGTGAAAAGCCGGACCGGATCACACTGCGTGACCACGTGGATGATTTTCGGGCCCTGCTTGACCATCTCGGCATTGATGCATGCCACGTTGTGGGCACATCGTACGGCGGCGAAGTGGGTCTGCTCTTTGCAGACGCCTACCCCGAGCGTGTGCAAAGCCTTACTGTTATCAGTGCCGTGAGTGAGGTCGGGCCGCGGCTGCGTCGCCAAACCGAGGCCTGGGCTGCTATCGCTCGCTCCAGTCCAGAGCACCTGTACACTGCCACCATCCCCGACAACTACTCGTCGTCTTTTCTGGAGGCAAATCCTGGCGCAGTACGTGCAGGGCGTACGCGGATGGCGGAATATCCTACCGAGTTCTTCTCGGCCTTCGCTCGCTTGGTTGAAGCCTTCCTCACGATCGACATAACCGATCGTTTGCCCCACATTTCTTGCCCGACATTGGTGCTATGCGGAGAGAAAGACACACTCAAACCCGTGCACTACAGTCAACGCATTGCCAACCGGCTGCCTCACTCCACTTTTCTCACGATTCCGAATGCCGGACACGCGGTTGTGGTTGAACGTCCTACCGCCATTAATACAGCTCTACGCGGATTCTTGCAGACGCACATCTAAACAGACAGGGCTACGCTGTTCGTGAACCGACCGTCCTATGCGAAATTGCACCTATGCATTCACAGAAGCGGGGGTCTTCTTTTCGATACGCTCGCGCAAAGCATGGAGCATGCCTGAAAATATGATCTGGTGGGGAATGGCCAGGAGGTACCAGTACACGGTGCCGAGCAAGCCTTTCGGCTCAAAGTAATTTGATTGCGTGATGACGGCCCGGCGCGCGCCTCGTGGCTCCACCTCGTACTGCATCCACGCGCGTCCCGGCATTGTCATTTCGGCGCGTAGACGCAGCAGCCGGGGCCGCTCGATTGCTTCAACGCGCCAAAAGTCGACCGTATCGCCCGCGCGGAGTTCGGTAGGATGACGACGTCCCTTCCGATATCCAATGCCACCTAGCAACTGGTCAAGATACCCGCGTAAGTGCCAAAGCGCATTTCCAAAGAGCCAGCCTGTTTCGCCGCCAAGCCCTTCAATCACACGAAACGTTGTGCCCGCATCCGCATGAACCTGCAGCTGGCGCGTTTCTTTGATCATTCCCTCGGTTGTTTCAAGCGTCGTATTCACTTGGCGTCCGCCGGGATGGGATGACACGGCACTGTTCCAGACGGTGGGAATGTCGTTCGACGCATAGCGGCGCAGGGCCAGTCGCACAGCTGCCTCATACGACATCGGACGCACCTCCGGAAACAATTGGCGCGCTACCGTAGGGTCATCAACAGTAACCTCGTTATCGAGTCCTTCGATAAGTGGACGCGCAATCTGGTTCGATATGGGCGTGACAAGCCCCACCCAGTGGGAGGACAGCCGCGGGGTAAGAAACGGGACATCTATAATCGGACGCTGCAATCCGCGCACCCGAGCATACCGTTCGAACATATCGCCATACGTAAGCACATCGGATCCTCCAATCTCGATTGTGCGCCCTGTGCTTTTGGGTTGCTCCAGGGCCGCGACCAGGTATTGCAGCACATTACGAATGGCTATGGGCTGGGTGGGGGTACGCACCCATTTTGGACAAATCAGAATGGGGACCCGCTCGGTAAGATACCGGATGAGTTCAAATGAGAGACTGCCCGATCCGACAATCACCGCCGCCCGAAACTCGGTAACTGGAATCGATCCCTCGCGAAGCACATCGCCTGTTTCCATCCGACTCTGCAGATGCTTTGACTGCTGCGCCCCTTTGGGTCGAATGCCGCCAAGGTAGATAAGCCGTGCTACGCCTTCCGCCTCGGCAGCCCGGCGTATATTCTCGGCAGCCCGGCGGTCTCGCTCGGCAAACTCGGATCCACTGCCTAGCGAATGGATCAGGTAGTATGCGGCATCAACATTCTTGAACACCCCGTTGAGCGTATCAGGCTTGAGCGCATCGCCGGTAACAACGTCTACCTGGTCATGCCAGGGCTGCGCTCGCAATCGGGTGGCATCGCGCACGAAGCACCGCACACGATGGCCCGCACGAAGCAGACACGGCACTAAGCGTCCCCCCACATATCCAGTGGCTCCGGTAACCAACACTGTCTGCGAAGAAGTACCCATAACACCTGAAATCCGAGTGGATGAAGTGGTTCAGCAAAACATGTACGCCCCCGTCATCATGCACTGCTCGCACGCACAGGGACGGATTCGTCTTCTGTGTCTTTTGATTTACTTGGATAGACACGGTATGAATGCCGTCTGTAGGGTGGGGTTTGCTATGCAGCCCATCAGGAGGAGACCAATATGCAACGATTTAGTGCCAGAACCAGGCTTTTTTACACGATCAGACAATGTAGCAAGACCGTGAAGGTTGTGTAGAGGTTCATTACAAGGCCGTACCATATGAAGCGAACCGGGCCCTCTGATATGCATCTATACCAACACAATGCATGATTCCTTTGTGTACGCTTTCTCTTAACCTGAACTATTTCGATATGGCTGACCAAAAAGATGACACGCGCACCTGGCCCGAACTCGCTATTGGTCTTTACGACAAGTTGACCGGGCGTGGCGCCGAAATCACGTACGACTTCGACAACTTCGAAGTGCAGGTTCCAAGCAAAGCGGGCGACGGTGCCGATCACGCTCAGTGGAAAATGAACGGTACGTTGCGGATCCGCACGCGCGACGATGAAAGCTAAATCGGTTGTGCTTGCGCGTAAGCGAAGCGCAACATCTTCTTGGTGCCTTTGTCTTGACGCCCTGCTACCCCATGCATACCCCACTGAATGTACTTGCCGATCTTAAACTCACCGTAGATGGCGAGCGCATCGACATCCGCGGAGATGGAGATCGTATCATTGCGGATATGCCCTCGCTGACTGCGGCCCGCACGGTGTTTCTCAAAAGCCCCCTAGGGGGCACAACGCGGCGTGCGGCTGCAGAGCGCGTGCATCAGTGGCTCAAGAGCGCTGACCTTACGCTCGACATTACGTACAACCATCGTCGTGTGGCTCGATTAGGCGCTCGCGCGCACCCCAATGCCGTCTCGCGACTGCTTGACTTGCCATCTGTAGAAGTTACCCCTGCTGCTCCAGTCCGCGAAGCAGCAACTCGCAATCCACTCGTTACGGCAGTGCTCCTTCTTACCGGAATTGGGGTGCTCATCTGGTTGTGGCAGCGATCTGACTAGCCCAACCTCACACACAAGAATTCGTCCCCCAGCGTGCCTGCGTCTGCCACTGTGCAACGCGGGCACGTTTTTTTGTTGGTCGTGGCAAACCGTTAACATGGGAGCCTATCCCAAAGACATTCGTCCTCGTGTTTTTCTCATAGATCATGTTGAACGGAGGGAAGCCACTCAACACGCGCCTACAGAGGGCTACGATACAAACACACAGGGGAACTCCATAACGGACCCATCCCACGCACGGAGCCCTGCTAGACATGAACGGCCGGTGCTGTGAGCGCTAGCGAATTGTACTCCTGGGGTGCGATCTCATGCCGTTGGTTGGGCGGCTGGATCCGGCCTGATGGCATGAGATTGCGTCGCTGCGCTCGCAATGACAAGGTGTGAGTTGTTCTCGGCACGTTAGGGTGCACCATGCGTTACCCAAACTTTGACTGTGACAGAGAAGTGGGGTTAGCTACGCACCGCAATGCACGACACCTCAACGCGAGCCTCGCGCGGCAATGCAGTAACTTGTACCGCCTGACGAGCCGGCGGGGCCTCGTTAAAGTAACGACCGTACACATCATTAACCTGAGCGTAGTCGTTTACGTCAGTCAAGAACACCGTGCAGCGCACCACATCTTCAAATGTCATGCTCGCGCCCTGCAGCACAGCACCTAAGTTTTCAAGAACTTGGCGGGCTTCCTCTTCAATAGATCCTGTTACCATGCGCCCGGTGTCGGGGTCAATGGCAATTTGTCCGGAGCAGTATAACGTATCTCCTGACAGGATAGCTTGGCTATAAGGACCAATGGCTGCGGGCGCCCGTGGGGTTTCAACAGTCGTGTGTGGCATGGGGAGCGGAAGGCATGAAAAGAACAGAGGGCAGCGGTCTATTGTAGACCATGCTCTTGCAGTATAATGGGTACAGCGCAAAACCTGCACTGCATATCCACTTACATAGGCGAATATTTTCTTAAGAGAGTCGTTGTATCACGTATATGCAGCATGCAGCCCTCCGTTGGGAAACGGCAGATCCGTGTACAACGTTGCTCTTGATCCCTACTGCTTGCAAAACATGTCGCCTCCGACTTTTTGCAAGCGAGCCCCTACCGTATATTCTTGATTCTCTTTTTCTGCCATGAGTGCAAAAGGACGCGTATTGGTTGCTATGAGCGGCGGCGTAGACTCGTCGGTCACTGCTGTCTTGTTGGCCGAGCAGGGCTACGAGGTCGTGGGGATTACCATGAAAACGTGGGATTACTCAACCAGTGGTGGCGGAAATAACGGAAAAGAGGTAGGATGCTGCACGCTTGAGTCGATTAATGATGCGCGCGCCATCGCCCTACGGCACGGGTTTACTCATTTCATTGTAGATATTCGTGAGGAGTTTGGCGACTGGGTTATTGAGCGCTTTACCAACGAATACTTAGCCGGTCGTACGCCAAACCCGTGCGTGCTGTGCAACACGCACATCAAATGGGCCGCGCTGCTGCGCCGAGCTAACGACCTCGACTGCGAGTACATTGCTACTGGTCACTATGCCCGCGTATCGTATGATGACGAACTTGATCGCTATCTCCTGAAGCGTGGTCTGGATCGCAACAAAGACCAGAGCTATGCCCTTTGGGGGCTTCCCCAAGAACATTTGGCGCGGTCAATCTTTCCGCTGGGTACGTACGAAAAGCCCGAAATCCGCCAGATGGCATCTGACTTTGGGCTCGACCGCGTCGCCGATAAGCCCGACTCCTACGAAATCTGCTTCATTCCAGATAACGACTACGGACGCTTCTTGCGCGATCGTGTGGATGGCCTCGAAGAAGACGTTGCCGGGGGCACGTTTGTGCTCAGCGATGGCACCGTAGTAGGTGAACACGACGGCTATCCGTTTTACACCATCGGACAGCGGCGTGGTCTGGACTTAGCTCTGGGTGAACGCGTATACGTCACGCACATTGACCCCGACACCAATACCATTACGGTGGGGCCTAAAGAGGAACTGATGCAGCAGACGCTCAAGGCCGGAGAGGTCAATCTTATTAAGTATCCTTCGCTGCAAGAGGAACGTCCAGCATGGGGCGCCATCCGCTATAATGATCCCGGAGCCGGATGCCTTACTTGGCAAGATGACGACGATATGCTGCACGTTGCCTTCGCTGAACCGCGTCGTGCCATTACCGCAGGGCAGTCCATTGTCATCTACGAGGATGAGGATGTGCTTGGAGGCGGCTGGATTCACGAGGTCGGAACCGCCAACACACCCGAAGCCGATATGGATGTGATCGCCGAAGTGCCCATGTAGGTGCAAGCGCCTTGCTCAACGACGACTTACGCATCCGCCATTTGTTTGGCTTGCACCTCCTCATAGAACGCTTCGTACTGCGGCACAATTCGGTCCACGTGAAACGTAGTGCGGGCTCGCTCCAATGCGGCTTTGGCCATGCGAGCCTGCATCTCATCATTTGTGAGCAGCGTGCGTGTGCGTTCTGTAAACGCATCGATGTCATCAAGCGGACACAAAAAGCCGGTTTCTCCTTCAACAACTAGTTCGGGAAGGCCACCGATATTACTGGCCACAACAGGCACCTCACACGCCATAGCTTCAAGCGCCGCTAGCCCAAAGGTTTCGGATCCACTTGGCATCAAAAAGACATCGGCAATCGACAGGATTTCTTCAATTGGATCCTGCTTGCCCAGAAAGCGCACGTCATCACAGACCCCAAGATCTCGTGCCCGACGTTCAGCAGGCACCCGGTCGGGGCCATCGCCTACCAGCAGTAAACGGACCGGAATGTCGTCTTGGCGCAGCCGATGAAAGACATCAACCACTTGCGTTGCGTTTTTGACGGGACGGAAATTTGAAACGTGTACAATGACCTTCTCGTCGTTAGGGCAGAGCGCCTTCTTGAAATGCTCTTTATCAAGACGATGAAAGCGCTCCATGTCAATAAAATTAGGAATCACCTCTATGTCGCCTTTGATATCGAAGTGATTGTACGTCTCGTCGCGCAGGTAATCTGACACGGCGGTTACTCCATCCGACTCATTAATCGAATACGTAACGACCGGAGCGAAAGATGGATCTTGACCAATAAGTGTAATGTCTGTACCGTGTAAGGTCGTAATTACCGGCACGTTCAGTCCTTGGCTTCTCAAAATCTGACGAGCCATCACAGCGCTGGTGGCATGTGGAATGGCGTAGTGCACATGCATCACATCCAGCCCATTGTGCTTGGCTACATCTACCATCTTGCTGGTAAGTGAAAGCGTGTACGGCGGATGGTCAAAGAGCGGATAGGACTGCACGTTTACCTCATGAAAGTAGACGTTGCCCCCCATGTGCGAAAGCCGAAACGGAAGCGATGACGAAATAAAGTGTACGGTATGCCCGCGTTGAGCTAGTGCTTTTCCCAACTCAGTGGCAACCACGCCACTGCCTCCGTACACCGGATAACACGTAATGCCTATTTTCATGATGTTAAACGCCAGTACACAAATGAACGATGGCTCGAACCGTACGATGCACCAACTAATGCGGCTTTCCCGAGGTTGCACCCCAATGCATTAATATTGAGGAATGCAAACATTGGCTATTGTCTCATTTTAGGCACCGGGCACACACTTTTGCTAAGCTTGATTCGGTGTCATGAAGCAGTGCCTTCCTTGCTGTGCCTCCGCTCCAGCGGCTTAGAGCGTCCTGCTTGATAGCAGCTCTCACCCAGCGATTACGTGCACGTATACTTTTCAGCCCCTAAGATTGGGCAACCGTTCATATTCCTGTGTTACTTTTCCATTGGATCGAGCGTCTATACCCAATGAAACATTAACCGCAGGGGCGTCCCCCATGGAAGTCCCTCCTTAATTCCACTTTTTGTCCATCAATCCTCCCACCTGCACCATGAAACGACTTCGCTATAGTGCATTCCTTCTCCTTATTGCTGGTCTTACCTGGGTCATGATGCCTCATACGTCGCAGGCCCAAGTTGGCATTTTAGGCGGTTTCAACTACGAAAACCTTGATGACATCAGCGGGGCTGAAAACGGCGAAGGGGGTACCTTCGACTCCGCTGCGGGGTATCATCTTGGGGTGACCTTCAACCGTGACTTTACGGTCTTTGGTGCTCGTCTTAGCGGCGTATACCGGCGCGTTGGCGAATATGAATTTGGAGGAGTCGCTGGTGTTGCCTCTGAAACGGCCACCTTGCATGCCATTGAAGTGCCTTTGGACGTGAAGTACCGCCTCACACTGCCCGTAGCTACCCCCTACGTAATGGCCGGTCCTCAACTCGCTTTTCCCTTTTCGGATAACGACGACTTCAGCGATGGTCTTGAAGACGCTTACCTTGCAGGTAACATCGGAGCTGGCGTTGAGCTGAGTGCCTTTGGCGTTCGGTTAACTCCTGAACTGCGCTACCAGTTTGGCGTCACGTCTCTTGTTGGCGACGACTTTGACGTGGGAGGCGTAAGCTTCAGCGGCGATGATGACATCAACATGAGTACCGTAAGCTTGCGGCTGCATATTTTCTTGTAAGCGCCGCATCTGTTTTTCCTGGAGGGCGTGTGTGAACGCTCACCTCGCATGGTCGCGTACAAGCATTTCTCGTCTGTCATAGACAGTTCGGGGCCATGTACCAACGGCGGCTTCAGGCTGTGGGGGCCTGAAGCCGCTGCCTCCAGGACTTTTTCGAAGACCGTAACGCGTTAACGGATATGCTAATACGGTGTCACCGGGCAATCGTTGAGTGGGCTCTAGTGGTGTGTCACACCTGAATGTTATGGTATGGAGTGGACTCGCGTTGAAGCATCTCAAACCAAATGTTCTGTCATGTTGAGCAAGCGAAGGGTCCCCAGGGCCCGAAGCGCGTCGAAACATCTCCTCGGCGCTCAGCAGCTACTGGCAAACCAACAGCCCTGCCCAGTTCGTGGGAGATCTTTACTCACTACGTTCGTCAGTCGCTTCGCTCGTGTCAGGACTCCGCACCTGCTAGACGCAGTTGCTCCGCTCAAGATGACAACATTAAAACGTAGCGCGTTGCAACCCAAACTTTGACCTGTGACACAGCACTAAGTAAGATCAGGGGCCAACTTGGGGTTTCGAATCTAAATTCCTCCCAGGTTTTTCGGGAGAGAAAGGGCCTGGATGGCCGTTCCCAGCGAATGCGTGGCGATTTTTCCCACTCCGAACTCCTGTCGGCGCGCTTCGGTCGAGCCGGCGGTATTCCCCAAAACGCTGTCTGACTGTACTTAGATCCCTTTGGTACGTACGTGTTTAGCGGGTTGCCATAGATCCCCGGGGACGCAAGCGGTCCCCGGCTATGGGGGTTCCTCACATTGCCCCGTTCTGCAGCCCCGCTCCTTAGCCCGGGATCAGGAGCGAAGCGGATATCCCGGGGCGGCTATCGTTCTATACAGGTCATGCTGAACGCAGTGAAGCATCTCAACACGAGCCGACGGAAGACTGTGGTACAGGCACACGGGAAACGCCACAACGGGCAGCCCTGCTAGACATGAACGGAAGGCTGCTGGGATCCGTCCGCCTGGCGGCGTCAGGATGACCTACGGACACGACAAACCCTCAACGCTCGTGGCGATGCTCTGCGTCGCAACGCCTGCTGGGACGCTCCAGCATCCCGAACCCGTCACCCGGCTCGTTACTCGGGTCGTTACGCCGGACGCAGAGTGTCCATTCGTCCGTCGCGACGCAGAGAGGGGCGAAGGTCATGCCGGTTGTACATTGCGACGAGGGCACAAGCAGAGGGCGCACCTCCGGTTGCGTTGTGTATAAGCCTTGGCTCCTCACGAGAGGTCTGAGTAGAACCGGAAGCGCCACTCATCAACCTGTACATTCCACTCTGGACGCACCTTGTGACGCTGATCGGCCCAATGGGGAAATGTATGGTAGGGCATAGACACCTGACTAAAGAAGTGTCGCGTTCCAATCCCGAACGGGCGATATGAGCTGTCTGCGTGCTGCACGTAATACGCAATGTGCAGCGCATGCTGCCAACTGCTCAGCGGAGTATCAAATTGCAAGTTGCTGTAAAACGCCCGCTTGGGCATACCCGGATTGAATGCGCTAAACTGCTTGGGATCCAGCACAACTTCTTCGTACGTTGTCTGATCGCGATAGGCCGTGTCTACACGGTTGCGAATCACCCACGCTACCAGTTCCTGCTCGTGGGGCTGCTTGGTTTCAGAGTAAACAGCACGCGCAAGCCAGAGCGTCGCTTCATTGGCTCCCGGCAGGTGCTCAATGTGCGGCTTTACGTCTGTAGACGACCTATACGTAGCTTGTAGCAACTCGTACGTCGCTTCATCAGGCTCCGAAAGCTCCTGGGAAGAGGATGCTTCCGCTGGATCCGACACTTGGTCCGAAAAGGTCGGCGCTCCAGTAGATACAAGCAAGGCCAGTGAGGCACAAGCAATTCCTGTTGAAGCAATGGTTTTACACGTACTCATTCAAATAAGCTGCTATTCGTAGGATGCGAGGTTCCAATTCTCGTGTATCAACAAGGAAGGGGACCGAGGTATCTTGTAACACACCTTTCTTATTTTCTGAACCGGAACGTAAGGCAGAGCGGTCAACAGAAGGCTAAATCCGATGTTTCTTGTTTTTTATTTCTATAAGATACTGTATGTATTAGATATGTCAACCTTCACCTATAATTGTTTTTGCTGAAACCGCTTCGATTAGTCCTGCCTTAACCAGACGTTAGCATGGTGTTTAAACTTGAGACGCAATTGTCTGTAACCAAAACATGTTGCATTTTTTACCCGAAGCGCTTCCACAAGCATCCCTCACCGCTATGTCTCTCACTACTCTGGCCGATGAAAACATCCCTCTTGTTCACGAGGCGTTTGCTCCTCTGGGCACAGTGCACACAACAGCTGGCCGAAGCATTCACACGGCTGACTTATCTGATGTTGATGTTCTTCTCGTACGTAGCGTTACAACCGTCGACGCCAACTTAATCGGCAACACCCCTCTCCAGTTTGTCGGCTCGGCCACGATTGGCACCGACCACATCGACCAGGCCCTGTTGGACGCGCGGGGAATTCCGTTTGCCCATGCCCCAGGCTCTAACGCCGACAGTGTAGCCGACTATGTAATTGCCGCCCTTCTTCAACACGCGGTATGCACACAAACGGAGCTGTCCGATTGTACGATTGGCGTAGTCGGGTGCGGCAATACCGGATCGCGCGTGGCACGCCGCTGCGAAGCCCTTGGCTGCACGGTTCTCCGAAACGACCCGCCACGTGCAGTTGCCTCCAAACAGTCCAAACAGACAGCCCCCTTCGTCTCCCTCACCACCCTTCTTGCAGCAGCCGACATCGTTTCACTGCATGTGCCGCTGACACACACAGGCGCTCATCCTACGCATCATCTCATTGATGCTGATGCGCTGAACACCCTTCACTGCGATGCGTGGCTCGTAAACACCTCGCGCGGCGGTGTTGTGGATGCGAACGCACTGCAGGATGCCCTGCAAAGGAATCAACTCGGAGCGGCTTTGCTCGATGTGTGGCCCAATGAGCCTACCCCTCCACTCGATCTCGTCAGCCGGGCAGCAATAGCCACTCCGCATATTGCGGGATACGCCTACGATGGCAAAATCCGTGGCACGTATATGCTGTACACTGCACTCTGCCGCGTGCTCGACCAGCCGTCCCCCTGGACACCCCGCACCGCGCTTGCTCGCCACGACCCCGACACCTGGATGCTAAGTCCGCCCGATGCGCGTTTTTCGCAGACGGAGGCACTCCATGCCCTGGCTCGACAAGCGTATGCGATTACCAACGACGATGCTCGCCTGCGCGCAATTCGGGCTCGCCCGTCTTCAGCACGTGCCCATGACTTTAGCGCCCTGCGGCGCACCTACCCGATACGACGTGAGATGCAGTGCTACCAGGTGCCTGCGGCAAGCCTCCCTGCTGATTGGCACCACGCCGTGGCCAATGGGCTCACCATGCGTCTGGTTTGACCAGTCTGTTGGGTGTCAGCTTAAAACTGCATCGCCAATCCGACCATAGGGATGAGCAGGTGCGTGGTTGATCGACGAACATCTAGATCTTCGCGATCAATGCGGCCTGTGTTATTGGTATCCACAATGGGTCCACTCGCCAGGTACTCAGCCTCTCGCCCCAGGCTGTACTGGAACCCCAGATTAATGTATATATTGCCCACTCCGCTTTCTGGGACGCTTTCCATAATCATAAAGTGGGCTCCGGCACCCGCTCCACCACTAATCGTAAAGTCGTCGAAGTTGCGTGAACTCGCCACTTCCTCTCGTTCGCGTTGCTCGTCTTGTACACGCGTATCGGTAAACAGGTACTTAAACCCGAACTTCCCCTCTAAATAGGGGCGGACGGTTCCTGTACTCGGCTGCATACGAAGCACCAAATGCGGCTGCACAATGCTATTGGTGGTAATTACATCTACCGTTACAGCGGGCCCTACCGTGCTGCTGAACGGCACGTTACGCGTGCTGCGCCCATACACGAAAAATGAAAAATCGAGGCCAATGCCAAAGATCGAGTTGGGGAATTCGGCTCCCACATATATATTGGCCCCGTATCCCAAGTTGTCAATATTTTGATTGAACTCACCCGTCGGCAAGCCCAGTGCAAAGCTCAAGCTTCCTTGCCCAGTAATCTGCGTTTCTGGAGATGCAGCAGCTCCTTGCGAGTAAGCATGATTGGCAGAAAAGGCCCCAAGCAAGATAGCGCAAAATAGGACGGTCAGGAGTCTCAAACGTGTCATGGGCTTGTAGCGTGCATCCAAAAGAGAAGTATACAGTGCGCAAACACTTCTTGTACAGAAAGGTGCCTTCAAAAACGGCTCTGTACCTTAACGTGTATGAACGCGCGAAGATTACCTGCAACCGGACACCTTCTATCAACTCTAGTGCATCACTGCGGCGTCATTCCCCCACCGAGTTCCCCACTGAGGATGTGGCGTTGGACTCACACAGACGCCCCCAGAAAGCCAGTGTCGTATTTGCGTCTCCGTATGCCAGTTACCCCACTAGCTCAACGACAAGGCGTCCGCGTGATTGACCGCTTAGCACGTCCTGTACGGCATCGGGCACGGCATCGAGGTTAACGACCTGGTAGGTCATCCGCTCCAGCAGGTCATCCGTTAGCAAGGCATCGAGACGGGTCCAGGCGGTGCGGCGGCGATCGTTTGGACAGGTGTTGGAGTCGATTCCGAGCAGATTTACCCCGCGCAATATGAACGGCAGCACGGTGGTATTTAGATGATGACCGCCTGCGTTTCCAAATGAGGCGACGCTGCCGTGGCGCTTCAGCCGTGCAATGATAGTAGCGAGCGTGTCGCCGCCCACCGCATCAATAGCCCCGGCCCACTCGCCCGACTCCATCGGACGGCTTGGGCCTTCGCTGAACCGGTCGCGATGCACAATGCGGTCGGCTCCCAATGTGCGCAGGTAGGCATGCGCATTTTCGCTTCCGGTAGATGCTACTGTGGTATGACCGGCCTGTGCCAACAACGCCACGGCCATGCTGCCCGCGCCTCCTGATGCTCCTGTAACCAGAATGTCGTCGCCGGGCGTTATGCCGTGCTCTTCGAGCGCCATCACCGAGAGCATTGCTGTAAAGCCTGCCGTGCCAATAACCATGGCCTGATGAGGGGACAGGCCGTCAGGCAGAGCCACCAGTTGATCGGCGCGCACACGAGTTTCTTCCGTGTAGCCGCCCCACACGTCTTCGCCCAGCCCCCAGCCGGTGCCAATGACCCGATCGCCGGGCTCCCACTGATCGCTCTCACTGGCAAGCACCTCGCCGACCAGATCAATGCCGGGCACGATTGGAAAGTCGCCCCGAATGATGGGAGCGCTATTGGTGACAGCCAGCGCGTCTTTGTAGTTGATGCTGGAGTACAGCACGCGCAGATGGGTATCACCCTCAGGCAGATCCGATGCGGTGAGCGACTCTAAACGCGGAGCTGCGCCATCGTCGGTTTGGTGCAAACGTAAAGCGCGAAAAGTAGACATAGCAGCAGCGGTATAATGAATAAAACAGACAGGTGGTGTTTTGTCACACTTGAATGTTATGGTCCAACATTGTCATCGCGAGGAGGGAGTCGTGCGACTGAAGCGGCGCTGTGAGCGCAACGAACGAGTACTCTTGGGGTGCGATCTCATGCCGTTGATTGGGCGGCTGCACCCGGCCTGATGGCATGAGATCGCGTCGCTCCGCTCGCAATGACAAGATTGTGAGTTATTCTCGGTACGTTAGGTGGCCATGTGTTACCCGAAGATTGACCTGTGACACAGTAGTAGGCGGAGGCGATTAGCATCCGTCTTCTTTGACGACTTCGCCTTCAATGACCACGGTACACGCGTTGGTTACGTACTCGAACGGGTTCCCATCGAATAGAGCCACATCGCCGTGCTTGCCTGTTTCGAGGGTCCCCACCGAATCGTCTTGTCCGATGATCTCGGCAGCGGTGCGGGTGATGCTGGCCAGTGCGGCTTCGTGTGGGAGTCCATTCGCGGCAGCAACAGCTGCTTCAAAGAGCACGATGCGTGTTTTGGGTACGTACGCTTCGTATCCACTCTGAATAGCGACCGGAATGCCAGCCTCATGCAGGTCGGCGGCTGTTGTGAGCGCCGCGTTTTCGGCATCGCCCCCCGGACGAATCATGGTCGGATGGAGCACAACAGGAATCCCCGCTTCGGCAATTTCGTCGATGACGAGATATGCCTCGGCGCCCCCTTCGAGCACAAGATTGAATCCAAACTCATCGGCAAGGCGGATGGCCGTGAGGATGTCATGGCTGCGATGCGCCTGAATGAAAGCAGGCACCTCGCCATCAAGCAAGGCCACGAGCGCCTCCATCGACAGGTCGCGTCCGCGTTCGTCTTCGGGCGTATCGCGGAAGCGCTCAGCTTGCAGCAGCATGTCGCGGAGCATGGCTGCGCTTTTTGCACGAGTACCCGGAGAACTGAACTGATACGTTGCTCCTGTACCGAGTGTCATTGACAACGCCGTATAGGCATCCCGAACAGCCGCTTCGGCAGTAGGGCCCGTCGTTTTGAAGGTGGCAGTCTGCCCGCCAATAAGCGCACCGGGGCCATGTCCAGTATGCACGGTGGTGATGCCCTGGTCGCGCACAAAATCAACCAGTTCCTCTTTGGCATTGTATGCATCAATGGCGCGCAACTCCGGCTGCATCGGCGCCGACGTGTCGAGTTGGTCCTGGTCGGCGTCTACGTTATAGATGCCACTAAACCCCATGGTGCCCCGTGGATCGACAAGTCCAGGGGTAGCTACGGTTCCTTCGTGAACTGTGGCATTGGCCGGAATATCCACGGCATCGGCGGGCCCCACCTCAACGATGGTGTCGTCTTCGATTAGCACCACGCCGTTGACAATCGGATCGCCAGTCATGGTGTGCACGGTATCGGCCTGAATGGCCACCTGTGCGGATGCAGGTGCAACAGCAAGGATACCAGCAAGCACACTGGCAAAGAAAAGGAAACTATATCGGTTTATCATGACAACAAGAGACTTCATAGAAAGCAGGAGGCAGTGGGAGGCGGTGAGTTACTGATGCACATCGTGCACATGCTGCATCACACCGTCGAAGACGCGAAATCCGCCGGTGAAGTACGAACGGTCGTCCTCGTTGCTACGGTCGTAGACGCGCACACCCTCAATCCACGTTTCGTTGACGTGGGTGTACGTGCTTAGCGGGTCGCCCGAGAGCAGAATGAAGTCGGCATCTTTGCCGGGCTCCAACGACCCGATGCGGTCTTCGAGTCCCATTTGCCGGGCACCAGCCAACGTGAGCGACTCCAGCGCGGCGTCGCGGCTCATGCCTGCGCGCACCCCGATGGCAGCCGACCGCAAAAAGAGGCGCGAATCGGTGATGGGATCGTCGGTGTGGTATGCGACATCTACGCCGGCCTCATCGAGCACGCGTCCGTTCTTGAAGTACAGTTTGGCGGCTTCATGTTTGCCACCCGGCGAGTCGAGCGTGATGATGGATGCTGGAATGCCTGCTTCGGCGATTTCATCGGCTACGCGCCATCCTTCGCTTACATGGTGTAGTACGACCTCAAAGTCAAACTCGTCTTGCAAACGAAGCACCGTCATGATGTCGTCGTGGCGATGCGTGTGAAAGTGCACAATGCGTTCGCCGTTGAGCACCTCCACCAGCGTTTCCATGCGCAGGTCGCGGTCGGGGGATTCACCGTTATCAAGCTGCTCGCGATACGCTTCGGCTTCTAAGAAAAGGGCCCGCGCATCGGCAGCGGCTTTTGCGCGCGTGCCAGGAAACGGCCCCGCATCGCGCTGCGGATTGGTACCGTTGGCCATTTTTACACCGCCGCAAATATGCTCGTACGTGCTATCGCACAACAGCAGTTCATCGATAGTGCCTCCGTGGCGTAGCTTTAGATATGTAGTTTGCCCACTCATCAAATGGCCCGATCCGGGTGTAATGTTGGCGGTCGTAATGCCACCTGCCCGCGCTCGCATGAGCCCTGAGTCGCGCACATTGATGCCATCAATGGAGCGCACGTCCGGATGCAGCGCTGCCGATCCATCGCCCCCTGACACGCCGCCGATGTGCGAATGCGTATCGACTAGCCCCGGCATGATGACCTGTCCCGAAGCATCCACCTCAACGGCGTTATCAGGCACCTCAACCGTACCCGATGCTCCTACAGCTACGATCTCGCCGTTATGGATAAGCACGTCCCCCTGATCAATCGGCGCATCACTGATCGGATAGACAGTAGCGTCACGAAATACATGCGGCTGCTCTTGCGCCTGCAGTGTGTCTTGGGCAACCAGAGCTATAAGCCCCGTAGCCACCATGAGCATTATGCCGAACTGTTTGTTTATCATGAGCATGCTGATTGTCTAAACACAAGAAAAACGAAGCGCTTCCGGGCAATGCCGTTCGTACATCTAAACGTAGGGATGGCACGACACAATCGCAATGAGATTGATGCAGGATCTGCCCACAACTCATAACATCGAATGTCCTGTTAGCCACGCTGCAGACTGCCAAACAGGAACGTAACAGGGTTTGTCAAGGTAGTATAGCATGCATCAGCGCGCCTCCACCTTTCGTCTTCAATACAGCCTGGAAGCGCTTTCGTGTTCGTCTGTTCGTTCTCATTAAATGCTCTGTCTGGTATGCCCGATACATCCACCGCCCCGGCCCCCGATTCTGTTACCGAGCCCGAAGATTTTTTGCCCATTCAGGGTACCGACTACGTTGAGTTTTACGTTGGCAATGCACGTCAGTCGGCGTTTCATTATGCCTATTTATTTGGCTTCGATATTATTGGATACCGTGGTCCCGAAACGGGCCATCGGGAAGCGGCCAGCTACCTGCTTCAGCAGAACAAAATCCGCTTTGTGCTGACGACCGCCATGCAGCCCAGCTCGCCGATTGCTCAGCACGTGCACACGCACGGCGACGGCGTGCGCGACATTGCGCTGTGGGTTGATGACGCAGCAAACGCGTTCGAGGAAGCCACCTCGCGCGGGGCCGTACCTATTCGCGAGCCCGAAACGCTATCCGATGAGCACGGCACGGTTGTCCGCTCTGCCATTGGCACCTACGGCGACACCATCCACTCCTTTATCGAGCGCGACGATTACGACGGACTGTTCTTGCCTGGCTTTGAAGCCTGGGACTACCCTGATTGGGAGAAGCCGGGCCCCGTTGGCCTGAAGTATGTGGATCACTGCGTAGGCAACGTGCATCGTGGCGACATGGACAAGTACGTGCAGTACTACGCCGACACGATGGGCTTTTACAACATGCTGCAGTTCACCGACAAAGACATCTCGACGGAGTACTCCGCGCTGATGTCGAAGGTGATGGCCAACGGCAACGAGCGCATCAAATTCCCGATCAACGAGCCTGCCGACGGGAAGAAAAAGAGCCAGATCGAGGAGTATCTGGAGTTCTACAATGGCCCGGGGGTGCAGCATGTAGCGATGGCAACCGACGACATTATCAGCACGGTGGCGCAACTGCGCAAGCGCGGCGTGCAGTTTCTGGATATCCCCGATAACTACTATAACAAAGAGGTGCTGCGCGAGCGCGTAGGCGACATCGACGAGCAGATCGACCAGCTGCAGGCGCTTGATATCCTCGTAGACCGCGATCCTGAAGGCTACTTGCTGCAGATCTTTACCAAGCCCGTGCAAGACCGGCCAACGGTGTTCTACGAGATCATTCAGCGCAAGGGCGCCCGCACGTTCGGCGAGGGAAACTTCAAGGCGCTCTTTGAAGCCATCGAGCGCGAGCAAGACCGTCGCGGGAATTTATAGCGCGAGCTGCTCCAGAGAGCCCCACGCATCCATTTGTATTCTACACACTCACCCTCAATCAACATGCCTCATTACACCCGTATGGGCGAGGTGCCCGACAAGCGCCACGTTCAATTTCGCCGTCCCGATGGAGAGCTCTACACCGAAGAGGTCATTGGGGCAGAGGGCTTCAGCGGCATCTCTTCAATTGCCTACCACATCCACCCGCCCACATTGGTGGAGAAGGTAGACGATCCTGTCGAATACGGCATCACCTATGCCGACGATGACGCGCTAAAGCATCGCCACATTGAAGGATTCAATCTAGAACCTGGCGGCGACTGGCTTTCGGGGCGCACGTACATCATGGGGAACCAGGATGTGCAACTGGCGCTTTGCCGCCCAACCGACGCCATGGACGGCTATTTCTACCGAAATGCGGCCGCTGACGAACTGATCTACGTGCACGAAGGCGCCGGTACGCTCGAAACCCCGCTTGGCAACGTAGACTTCACCGACGGCGATTACGTGCATGTGCCGCGCACGCTGGCGCACCGCTGGTCGTTCGACAACGACGTACAGCCGCGCCTGCTGGTGATCGAGTCGAACTCGGGCGTGCAGTTTCCCAGCAAGTACATGAACGAGTTCGGGCAGCTCTTAGAACGGAGCCCGTTTCATGAGCGCGATGTGCGTCCGCCCACCGAGCTCAACGTGATCGACGAGGAGGGGCCGTTCGAGTTGCGCATCAAGAAGCACGGAAAGATCCATTCCTACTGGATGCGCTATCATCCCTTCGATGTGGTGGGGTGGGATGGCTACATGTATCCGTATGCCATCTCAATCCACGACTTTGAGCCAATCACTGGGCGCATCCATCAGCCGCCACCCGTCCACCAGATGTTCGAGGCGCGCAACTTTGTGGTGTGCTCATTTGTGCCGCGTCTGTATGACTATCACCCGAAGTCGATTCCGGCACCGTACAACCACTCGAACATCGACTCGGATGAGGTACTATTCTATGCCGAGGGCGAGTTTATGAGTCGTCGTGGCATTTCGCGCGGATCGTTTTCCCTGCATCCAGGAGGTATTCCGCACGGGCCACACCCGGGCTCTACCGAAGCCTCTATCGGCAAGAAGGGAACCGAAGAGCTTGCCGTAATGGTGGACACGTTCCGCCCCCTGAAGCTCACACAGGCTGCGCTTGATCTGGAAGACACTAGCTACGTAGAGTCGTGGAAGCCCGAGTTGCATGCGCATGGCGATGGACAGGCGCAGGCCAATGAGCCGGCCCAGCCTTCTTGATATGATGTGCATACAACATGCAACCTTATTGCGATGGAGAGCGTCGCTGCGGCGCTCTCCATTTGCGTACAGTGCCCCTTCTGTGGATGCGCCGTGCATGATCGTTGAAAACACGGTCAAGCCCTTGACGATGTCGCCTATACCCCCTACCATGCGAGTGCTCTGTTGGGAACTACACTACGCTCTTGGCATTGGGTAGCCTCCAACACGCACAGTGCTGCATATTCCTCGGTAGCTCAATTGGTAGAGCATGCGGCTGTTAACCGCAGGGTTGCTGGTTCGAGTCCAGCCCGGGGAGCCTTAAGATAGACACAAAAAACGCGTTCCCTTGCCGGGAGCGCGTTTTTTTGTTTGATACGAGTATGTATACTGAAGCTAAACGACGGCGCCCCCTCAAGCTGATTTATTTGTAAGTGGTTGTTCCCCGTGTGCCTGTAACGCAGCCCCTTCGTCGGCTCGTGCTGAGATGCTTCACTGCGTTCAGCATGAGAAACATCAGCTGCCAAACAAGAAAAACGTGGAGAAGAGCGCCTTTGGAGGAAGAGGCCATTTAATGATTTACCACGACCTATCTTCTCATTGTGCAAGAGAAGTGTAAAACATAGAGATCGAGGCGTCATGAAAGACGCTCAAACCACATCTCGAAGAGATCGACACGTGGCTCAGGCATCATCATTAACGGCATCATCTTCAGTTCCTGCATCTTCTGATGTACTGCTGGACGCATCGGCAGCGTTTTGTGCGCCTGGAGCCAGCACCTGATAGGTAACTACCCCGCTCAACGCGGCCACTGTGCCTACAATGATAACCCCTTCTCGCATCGACCCATCTACGCTACGCCCAAGCGTAGACAACGCCTTCGTGTAGCCTGGCGCTCCGCTCGTCGTACCACGAGCCGCATCAGTAAGATAGTGAGCCGTTGCAGCCCCCGCAGCGCCTGCAGCACCAAGGGCAACAGTACGTTGAATCAGACGAAATAGCATGACTGTGTTGACAGGTTCATCCGACAAAATAACAGAATACATCGTCTAAGGTACAACACACGTCTCCCGATTGCGACCCAAAGTTCTTCATTCACCAAGTTCTTGCTATGATTCGTCCATTGCGGTGTTACAAGGTCGCAAAGCCCCCTACTGCTTCAGTGATTGTGGGGTCTTGGCACCCCTCTTGTACATACTAGCATACGCATGGTAACATGCAAAGATAAGCAAGATACGACTGCTTGTCTCGGTTACGACCCCGGCACATAACCACCCCGGCACGCCAACTTTTGTCACTAAACAGAACAACCGACTATGAGCGTACCAACCCCTGTGACCTCCGAGGATCGTCAGCATGAATACGACGCTCCATGGCGTCCGCAACAAATGATTGAAGAGAATCCAGTCAACATCTCAGACGAAGCGGTAGAGGCCCTCCTACCCAAGCTCGATGAGATTCTGGGTACGATGTGGACCATGTATCACCAGTACCACAAGCATCATTGGCTCGTGGAAGGCCCCCAGTTTCGCGATCTGCACCTCTTCTTTGAAGAGCATTATACGGAGATGCATAAGTACATCGACCGCATTGCCGAGCGCATTACGGCGCTGGGCGGGATTCCTACATGCGCCCCGTCGAACCAGGAAGCGCTCTCGCATGTGACGCACGAGCCCGAAGGCACCTATCGCCTCCGCGACATGCTTAAGCATGACCTGAAGGCTGAAGCCACGCTGGCTGAGCTCGTGCGCACCTCCATCGACATTGCACTCGAACACGGCGACCATGGCACCAAGCGCGAACTGGAGAAGGTCCTGACGCGCACCGAAGACCGGGCGCATCACATTGACCACTTCCTCGGCGAAGACTCTCTTGAACTGAGCATCACCGATGCCGAAGTTCAAACCGACACCACCAGTAAAGCACACGCATAATTCACACCCAATGCGTTAGCTGTGCCTGGCGCCTGACTACGCGTAGCGTACCCCCTGTTCGTGTTTTTCACGGGCAGGGGGTTTTTCTGTCACGCCCCACCCTCCAACAAGACGTTAACACACCTGAACGGAACGCTTGAAGTCAGATTGGCGTGTGTAGGACGCCAAATAGCCTATGCCTATCTTGCACGCATCCGTTGCCGCCCCATGAAGCGATTAGTTGTTGTCGAGTCGCCCACGAAAGCCCGTACAATCCGCAATTTTTTGCCCCGTGACGGATATCAGATTGAAGCCAGTATGGGGCATGTACGTGACCTGCCCGCCAAGGCCGCCGAGATTCCAAAGAAGTATAAGGACGAGGAATGGTCGCGACTGGGTGTGCGCGTTGATAATGGGTTTGAACCGCTCTACGTAATCCCAAGCAAAAAGCGCGATGTCGTTAAGCAGTTGCGCAAGGCCGTTAAAGAGGCCGATGAGCTTTTCATTGCTACGGATGAAGACCGCGAGGGCGAATCGATTGGGTGGCATTTGATTGAAGTGCTAAACCCCGACATTCCCGTGCGCCGCATGGTCTTTCACGAGATCACGCAAGAAGCCATTCAAGGAGCCCTCGAAAACACACGCGGTATCGACAAAAATCTGGTAGAGGCCCAGCAAACCCGCCGTATTCTCGACCGGCTTGTGGGCTACACCATTTCCCCCCTCCTCTGGCGCAAGATCAAACCCAAGCTCTCAGCCGGACGCGTGCAGAGCGTGGCGGTACGCCTCTTGGTGATGCGTGAAAAAGAGCGCATCACGTTTGTACCGGCGACCTACTGGGATCTGAAAGCCGAACTCGCCAAAGCGGGCCTTCCGTTTGATGCCGACATGACGCATCTCAACGACGTGCGCCTCGCGCAGGGCCGCGACTTTGATCGCGATACGGGACGGCTCAAAGATGACCTGGAAGTCGGCAAAGACGTGCTGTTGCTGTCCGAAGAGAAAGCTGCCCAGTTGGCCGAGACGCTTCCCCACACGCCGTGGCGCATTGCCGACATTAAGACGCGCACCCGCACGAAAACCCCACCGGCCCCGTTCATTACCTCGACGCTGCAACAGGAGGCCAGCCGAAAGCTCGGCTTCACCGCCAACCGGACCATGCGCGTGGCGCAAAAGCTGTACGAAAACGGCTACATCACGTACATGCGTACCGACTCGAAAAACCTCTCGAAAGAGGCCATTGCCGCCAGTCGTAAAGCCATCGAAGGACGTTATGGCGCTGAGTACCTAAGCGATAGCGTACGCACGTACACCTCCTCGAAAGATGCGCAAGAAGCCCACGAAGCCATTCGCCCCGCCGGCAATGCCATGAAAACGGGTGAAGAGAACGGCCTATCGGGACAACAGCGCAGGCTCTACGATCTGATCTGGGAACGCACGGTATCCACGCAAATGGCCAATGCCCAGATTGAGTACACCAACGTGTACATCGATGCAGGCACGGATGACATCGCGCGCTTCCGTGCTTCGGGCAAACGCATCCTTTTTCCGGGCTTCTTCCGTGCCTACGTGGAAGGCAGCGACGACCCCGAGGCCGACCTCGAAGACCGCGAACGCCCGCTACCTGATCTGTCGATTGGCGACCAAGCCGTTCCTGCAGAGACCTCTAACGATGGCCTCTCCATTCGCTCATTAGAGCCAATCGGACACGAAACCAAACCGCCATCGCGCTACACCGAGGCCTCGCTTGTCAAAATGCTGGAGGAGGAAGGCATCGGGCGCCCCTCCACCTACGCCTCAATTATCAGCACCATCCAGCGGCGTGGCTACGTACGCAAAGAGAGCAGTGCATTAGTGCCCACCTTCACCGCATTCGCCACCAATAATTTAATGGAGGCGCAGTTCGATCCCCTGGTGGATGTGCACTTTACCGCCGAGATGGAGGAGATTCTCGACCACATTGCTACCGGCAAAAAAGAGCCCGAACCGTACCTGCGCGACTTCTTCTTGGGCGAAGGCGGCGTACAGCCCCGCGTAGAAGATGGCCAAGAAAAGCTCGACCCGCGAGCGATTTCCACAATCGACTTTCCCGACCAATGGGCTCCATACGTGGTGCGTGTCGGAAAATACGGCCCATACGTGGAGGGGCCGCTTGAAGATAGCGACGACCCCGAAGAGACCGTAACCGCATCACTTCCAGAAGACCTCTCACCGGGCGATACAACGCGCCAGAAGCTCAAAGACATTCTGGAGGAGGCGAACAAAGGCGACCAAGTGCTCGGCATTCATCCCGAAGCGGATATGCCCGTATTGCTTAAGTCGGGACCGTATGGCCCGTACATGCAGCTTGGCGAAGACGACCAGCCTGGCAAACCCAAGCGGGTATCGCTCCCCCCCGGTGTGGATTCTGCTGAAGTAGACTTTGAACTAGGACTGCAGATCATTGATCTGCCCCGCGAGTTGGGCACCCATCCGGAAACAGGCAATGTGGTCGATGCCGCAATTGGCCGGTACGGTCCGTATGTGCGCCACAAAAAGCCGAATGCGCGCGACACGTACGCCTCGCTCAAAAAGACCGATGATGTGCTTACCGTGGAGCTCGATCGGGCGCTGGAGCTTATCAACAAGAAAGAATCGAAAAACAAACCGCAACGCACGCTTGGCGAGCACCCCGAAACCGGCAACGTGATCGAGGTCTGGGATGGGCGTTACGGACCGTACGTAAAACACGACGGCACCAACGCCTCGCTTGGCGACGACCAAACCATTGAGAAGCTTACCCTGGAGGAAGCCGTAGAACTGCTCAACGCGAAAGAAAGCAGCTAAGTGGGTCCACACCAAAGAATCTTTGGTAGCGGTTCAATGTTAAATGATTGCCTGTGGTTTACATCATCGCAATCTGCTCAAACCCCCTCTGTCTGCCGACATCTCCCCCTTGGCCAAGGGGGAGAAACCCGTAGGGAGAGGGGGTTCGAAGAAGAGAGAGCTGCTGCATTCAATTGCTTTATCATTTAGCGTCTATCCACTACCGAATCTTTGAGCATGTCATTGCGAGGAGCGCCACGTCGGTCGCAGGCCCCCTCCTCGCAATGACAATGTTAGACCACATCATTCAGATGTGACGGAGTACTACTGTTGTGTCACACGTGATTGTTTGGGTGCGGGGATCGTGCCAACCTCTGTGCCCCCCTCCAAAAAACCTGTCATGGTGAGCGCCCTGACCGCAGGGAAGAAGTGCTTTTAGAGTGCACGCGACGGGCCCAGCCCGGAGCACGTCGAACCATCTCCTCGACGTTCAGCAGGCTCTGGGCGATTGAACGGCCCTGCCTGTTTCGGGGGAGATCTTTATTCGCTACGCTCATCAGTCGCTGCGCTCGTGTCAGGACTCCGCCCCTGCTAGACGCAGTTGCTCCGCTCAAGATGACAACATTAAAACGGGGCGCGTTGCAACCCGAAGATTGACCTATGACGGAGTACTAAGTGACCTCAACAATGGTTTTGGGGATTGCCGGGTGGATTCCCCTCCATCCTATCCTTCCTCCCCGAGGCTAGTCTATGCACACAACTCGAGATGGTGATAATCGTTGATCACGGGTTGCAATCTGGACTTGTTGTTGACTGTTGTTGACGGGATCATCAACGGATTGGCCAGAACGAGGGACGGCGCCAGTGGGACCTCGTGCGGCCGATGCCTTTTCTGGATCCTGGATCGCGCTCGCAGGCTCGTTTGCCTGTCCTGAACTCGATTCAGGATCTGGATGACGTTCGGGAGAGAGGCATTTGGGTTGAAAGGGAGCTTTCGTCTCCCAGCACCGTCCCCCCGACACGTCATCCTGAACTTGATTCAGGATCCATTCCCCCGACTATTCCCCCGAGCAGACGCCCAGATGGGTTCTTGTTGTAGGATCCAACAGTCTCTCATTGAACAGGCGGTGGAGGAAACCAACGTTAAATAAACAACATAGTGAAGAAAAAGTTATGTGCAAGGACTAGCTCCCCGAGGAGGAAGGAACCGTGAAAGAGATTCCTCAAGTCCCCCTCAGAGGAGCTACGGTTTATACAGATTGGGAAGGACCTCGCACACATGCCGACAACACTCGCTTCGCAGATCCTCACGCCTGCTGGAACGCTCCAGCATCCCTAATCCACCACCGGGTTTCTTTACCTCGGGGGGTACGTTGGACGCAGAGCGTCCATTTGTCCGCCGCGACGCAGAGGGGCCGAAGGTCATGCCCCGGTTGTACATCGCGACGAGGACGCAATCGGGAGTTCGCTCCGGTTGCGTTGTGTATACACCATAGCTCAGAGGAGGGGGATTTAGGGGGAGGGATTCCATAGAGCCATATATCAATTACTTATGTAAAACGTGACACCGTGCGGATGAGAGCGTGTATTAAGAATGTCCGGGCGTACATGATGCCGCTTTGAAACGCACAAAACCCCAACTTCGTGCCTGTCTTTACTTACAACACCATTACCCCAGCGGCCAGTCCAAGTCCAATGCCGTTGGCGACCATATCGCGCCAGCTAAAGCGTCCGGTGGGTCCCCAGTAGCGGTCGTATGTTTCTTTGGCCACGCCCACCGCGAATCCAGAGGCCAGCGCGTACGGGATGGCCGCGTCGTGCGACAGCGACGTTTTTTCGACCAGCACGTACTGTGAGCTGAGCGTCCACAGAAAACTATACGTGACGTGTAGTGCCTTGTCGCGAGCGAGCCAGCGATCGGAGAACGTGCGGCTGCGGGCGGCGCTGGGCCGGTAGTACAGCACCGCAGCCCGGGCCGTTGTGGGCAACGGGGCCGCTGAAGCCGGTGCTGGGGATGCTGTGTCTACAGGGGACGGTACGGCGTGCGCTGCGTCGGGGGGAGCCGGTGTTTGGGCCAGGGCATCGGATGCATGGAACGGGAGGAGCCCGCACAATAGCACGAGCCCTCCAATCCAATGCCGTACAGGCACCAGCGCGATTAGCATGCGGGTTATCCCATGAACCGGTGCGTGCCGTTTACAGAACACCTGTGGCATATCCGATGATGATGACGAGCACAACGAGCGGGAGGATGTAGCGAATCATGAACATCCACACCGTAAGGACGCGGCTGCTTAGATTGCTGCCCTGCAAGAGCTCTTGTGCAGCTTCGTCGGCGCCCCAAATCCAGCCAATAAAGATGCTTAGGAAGAATGCTCCCAGTGCCAGTCCTACGCTTCCAACGTAGTAGTCCATGAAGCTGAGGAAGTCGCGTTCGCCGAAGAAGCCACCTTCGCCCAAGAAGTCAACAGCGCCCTGTGAAAGGGCCGAGGGGATGGCCATGATGAACACAAGTCCACCGATAATGAGCACCGATTTGTTGCGCGACCACTCTTGTTCATCGACAAAGTAGGATACGACGACTTCGAGCAGCGAGATGCTGGACGTGAGCGCCGCGATGGAGAGTAGGATGAAGAATGTAACGCCCACGACGCTGCCAAGTGGCATTTGGCTGAACACTTCGGGCAGTACAACAAAGACCAGTGCGGGCCCGGTGGTTGGATCTACGCCGATTGCAAAGATGGCGGGAAAGATCATGAACCCGGCCATCAGGGCAATCATGGTGTTAAAGATCACGACATAGATGCCAGAGGTCGCAATATTCTCTTTTTTAGAGAGATACGACCCGTAGGTAATCATCGCCCCCATGCCCAGACTGAGCGTAAAGAAAGCCTGTCCGAGAGCGGCAATGACGATGTCGAGCGTTAGGCCTGAGAAGTCGGGGACGAGGTAGAAGGAAATGCCCTCGCCGGCGCCTTCAAGGGTGACGGATCGGAAGATGACGAGCAGGATGAGCACAAAGAGGATGGGAAGCAGAATCTTCGACCATCGCTCAATGCCTTGCTCTACGCCGCCCACGACCACGAGCAAGGTGAGAGCCAGAAACACCGCCAGCAGACTAATGACTAGCACGGGCGATGCCGCAAATTCCTCGAAGCCCATTCCGGGGGCAATAACATCTTTGACGGCGTACCCGACCGCCCATCCGGCGATGACGCTGTAGTAGCTTAGAATAATAAACCCAGCAAGCACACAGAATGCCCCAACAAGGAGCCACACCGAGCGCTTGCCTACGATGGCTTCGATGGCGCCGACGGGGTTGCGTTGGCTGTTGCGCCCCAGCGCCAGCTCGGCGTACAGGTACGGCATCCCGATGCAGAAGATGAACAGCAGGTAGACCATGACGAAGGCACCGCCTCCGCCCTCTCCGGCGAGATAGGGGAACCGCCAGATGTTTCCAAGTCCAATTGCGGAGCCGGCAGCAGCGAGCACGAAGCCAATGCGCGAGCCCCACTGTTCGCGAGCGGGCGTATCGAGCGATGCCATAAACGTCGTTAGGTCTGTATACAAAAGAGCAACGGGAGCGAAAAACGGACGCAGCGCGCCCTTTCGACAGAACCGAGCCAATCCGGCACCCTGTCATATAGGCGAAAAGTTAAGCGCGCCACACGCCGTCTGCAATCATCGGCGCTGTTTCCGGTTGGTTATATTGACGAAGAATCGTTCAATTCATGGTAGTTACTCCACCTGTCATTACAGGACAGGGCGATATTTCCTGGTATGTGGAGCCACATAGATGCCCGATGCAAAGGCGGTAGACGGTGTGTCGTGTCGTGGGGCTGGTGTATTGTTACATCGAAATGGGGTAGATTGGGGTGCCTGATGCCTCTCTTTTCTTTAGTTTTGGTGGAAACTGATGCGCTGTTATATCTGCGGAATTGTGGGCGATGCGTTCTCTGTTTAGATGCGTTCGCTCTTTACATTCACCCTCTCAATTCGTACGCTGAATCTAACGCTAGGGGTGCCCCACCTGGGGCTGAGATGATACCCTTTGAACTTGACCCGGCTTGCACCGGCGGAGGGAAGTGGGCTGGCCTGTTTGGTCGGGCATCGCTAGCGGATCTCGTTTTGTATCACGCTGCGACATTTGCCGACTATGGACACGCTTCGTCTTGGCCTCGAATGGTTCTTAAACCCCGATCACGCGCCTCTTCTCGTCGCGCAAGAGCACAACTGGTTTGCCGAAGCCAGCATTGATCTCGACATCATTGAACCTGACGCTCATATGGATGCGGTGGAGGCCATTGAGGCCGGCACCCTTGACTTTGCCATCACCGAGCCCCTGCATCTTGTTGAAGACCGCGCAGCAGGCGAATCGGCTATTGGATTTGCGCGTTTTCTGCATACCAATGGCGGTGTCATGTACCTGCGCAACTCCGGCATCACGCGTCCGCGTGACATGGCCGGCACCCGTATCCAGTACCCCGGTGCTCCGGGTCCGGGCGGACCGGCTATTGTGGGCACGATGATCGAGCACGACGGCGGGACGTTCGAGCCGGATGACTTCACTCCGGTCAATAATAGCTTCTACCACACGGATGCCCTTGCCAAGGACAACGCGGATGTCGCTACGCTCGTGTTCTACAATTTTGAGGTGGTAGAGGCCCGGCACCGTGGGCTGGATGCCGACTTCTTTGCGCTCAAAGACTGGGGGGTGCCCGACTTTTGCCAGTTGGTGCTCGTCACTACTCCGACGCATCTGGAGGCGCGCCGCGATGTATTCAAGCGCTTCTTGCGCGTCCTGCGGCGCGGCATCGATGCCATACACCAGCGTCCAGAGGAAGCTGAAGCCATCTACCACCGTCGCGCGGATGTGGCGCCCGATGATGCGCTGACGCCCAAGACGTTTGCGGCGACCCTCCCTTGCTTTACGCACGACTTTACCATGGCAAGCGCGTACTACCAAACGCTCGAAGACTGGCTGGTACGAACGGGGCTCATTGACCAGCGAGCAGGAGCCACGGCGTACTGGACAAACGACCTGGCGCTGCCGGTACAGTAGTACTCTGTCACAGGTCAATCTTCGGGTTGCAACACCCCCGTCTTAATGATGTCATCTTGAGCGGAGCGGCTCCGCCTAGGAGACGCGGAGTCCTGACACGAGCGGAGCGACTGACGAACGCAGTGAGTAAAGATCTCCCACGAACTGGGCAGGGCTGTTGGTTTGCCAGTAGCTGCTGAGCGCCGAGGAGATGTTTCGACGCGCTTCGGGCCCTGGGGGCCCTCCGCTTGCTCAACATGACAGAACATTTGGGTTGAGATGCTTCAACGCGAGTCCACTCCATACCCTAACATTCAGATGTGACACAGCAGTAGTACTCTGTCACAGGTCAATCTTCGGGTAATGCACATGCCTCCTAACGTATCGAGAAAAACCCACACCCTTTGTCATTGCGAGCGGAGCGACGCAATCTCATGCTATCAGACCGGATACAGCCGCCCAATCAACGACATGAGATCGCCGCGTCAGTCGCAGGGCTCCCTCCTCGCGATGACAATGTTGGACCCTACCATTCAGGTGTGACAGAGCAGTAGTACTGTGTCGCACGTCAATCTTCGGGTAATGCACATGCCTCCTAACGTACCGAGCCCCCTTGAACCCTCGTCGCGATGCTCTGCGTCGCGACGAAGTTCGGACGCTCTGCGTCCTTCTGTTTCCGCGTGTTTTCTTTGAAGAGAGCGGCGTGGTTTCTTTTGCGCGGTGTCAGATGGGCTGACGGCGGGCGTTGGGACACAGAATTTGGCACGGCTCCGCACCTTACCATTCAGGTGTGACAGAGTAGTAGGTATCTACGTGCGTGCCCGCCATCGGACCGTAGATGCGTTGCGCGAATGCTATTTTCCGTCGTCCTGATGGGTATTTGAGGGGATTCCGCACGTGTGCGAGATGCTGTACTGGAAGATGATTTCGCGGTCGCGGCCGGTTACGTAGAGCGACTGCTCATCGGCCGCGACGCTAAGCCCGCGAGGACTCTCGGTCTCTGCGCTCACGTCGAGGGCTCCGGTGTAGGTAGCCGTTTCAAGGACGTAGGGCACCTCCAGCTGATACACCAAGATGGCTTGCCGGGCCGTATCCATGAGAAACAGCACCGTGCCCTCTCCGGCGAATTCGAGGCCCCGCACTTCCTCTTCCTCTGCGCTAATATCGAGGGTGGGGCCCCACGACCCGGATGCAATATCCCAGGGGGTGCTCAATGTGAGCGTGTACACCGCCTGCCCATCACGATCATCGATGTACAGATGGGTTCCCTCGGGATGAAAGTCGATGTCGTGCCCACGCTGCACGGCCTCAGCGAGTGCGCGGTAGGTGGTCGGTGTAGCGGTGGAGAGATCCCAGGCGGTTTCGAGCGTGTAGGCCCATATTTCGGTGCGATTGAAGACCCACATCTTCTTGCCGTCATCACGCACAAACAGTCCGTGCGCATGGGCCCCTTCATCTGTAGACCCGACGGTATCCGACACATCGAGCGTCATGGTTGGGGTGGCTTTGTGAAGGGTCCAGGGGGAATCCATGGCGTATCCTACCACCTGATTTGTGCTGCGGCTCACCACGAGAAGCAGGGTGCCTTCGGGATGCCAGTGGGTGGCCCGTGCGTTCTGGGTCTCGTCGGCAATGGTGAGCGAGGTATCGGTGAACGCAAACGACCCGGTATCGAGACAGTTATTGGTCTGCGCAAGGATGGGTGGCACAAAGAGGAGCCCAAAGGCCACCAGACGGATGAGGACGAGAAGCTTACGAGCAAACGAATGGATCATTGACATATAGCTATGGCGAAAGGAGCAGACGGGATGCAAGATACGAACGCGCGCGAACGATCGCACGGCCCCGTCGGTTATGAAATCATAACGTCGGAGCGGCTGTCGTCCACGGCTGCCAGGATGGCAGGTAGCGATTTCTTGACAATGATGCATCTGTACCCTATGCTGTGATATGTGATTTCCTTGTGCCAGAGTGGCGCAGGGATGACTCCGCCCACGCGGAGATAGACCTATAGCGCCAATCACAAGAACAAGGGGCGCAAAGATGACTCCGCCCACGCGGAGATAGACCTCGTAACAGGATCGGAAAGTTCAGTTTCGGGAAGATGACTCCGCCCACGCGGAGATAGACCTCCTTTCGTTGCCTACAAGAAAAAAGGCACCCTGATGACTCCGCCCACGCGGAGATAGACCTTGATAAACTTTTCCAGATTCATGGCAAAAGGTGATGACTCCGCCCACGCGGAGATAGACCCCGACGCCCCCACGAGGTTGCCGCCTTGTGGGGGATGACTCCGCCCACGCGGAGATAGACCTTGGCAGAAAGTTAACCCGCGCGATGCTTGGGGGATGACTCCGCCCACGCGGAGATAGACCCGAGCCTCAAGGGCACCGCGACTTATTTTAGTGGATGACTCCGCCCACGCGGAGATAGACCTTTCAATGGCAACAGTATTGACCGCGTTTTCTGGATGACTCCGCCCACGCGGAGATAGACCCCCAAAAAGAGCACGTAACGAGCCTCAAGGGCAGATGACTCCGCCCACGCGGAGATAGACCCCCGATCAGGCGGCGCGTGTCGGACATCCATCCGATGACTCCGCCCACGCGGAGATAGACCCCCGATCCGTTTACAGACACATCCATCCATCCGGATGACTCCGCCCACGCGGAGATAGACCTCACACGGGGAGATGCTTTCCGATCTCAAGAAGGATGACTCCGCCCACGCGGAGATAGACCTCAGTAGGGCACACGATACACTCACACAGACAGGATGACTCCGCCCACGCGGAGATAGACCCGTGGACAGTAGGTAGATGGTAGGGTAGAGCCCGATGACTCCGCCCACGCGGAGATAGACCCCGGCTGTATGTGGGCCTGTGCGTATGATCTGCGATGACTCCGCCCACGCGGAGATAGACCCTGTATCCCCAATTGGGGCTATATTAGGGTGCAGATGACTCCGCCCACGCGGAGATAGACCGTGATACCAGTCGATCTCTTCCCACCCGACCGGGATGACTCCGCCCACGCGGAGATAGACCCTGCATATTCTTGACATCCGTGGCAAGCCCAGCGATGACTCCGCCCACGCGGAGATAGACCCGCCTGGATGCGCTCGAAAAAGGGCGCGTGTTGGATGACTCCGCCCACGCGGAGATAGACCTATCACACCACTTTCTCGCGTGGAAACCGCCCGGATGACTCCGCCCACGCGGAGATAGACCCATAGCCAGAGAAGCAGATGAGTCGCAGAGGAAGATGACTCCGCCCACGCGGAGATAGACCTTGAGCGCGAAAATGGGACGTGTCAGATGTGTGGATGACTCCGCCCACGCGGAGATAGACCCTAACGGCAATCAATCCAATGGAGCAGCAAAGAGATGACTCCGCCCACGCGGAGATAGACCTGGATAAGGCGACTCGCCATGAGAAGAGCCATAGATGACTCCGCCCACGCGGAGATAGACCTCCCCCACCGCCTCCGCCGTCCGGCATCGGTGCGATGACTCCGCCCACGCGGAGATAGACCCCGCCCTGCTCACTCAAACGACCCCGATATTATGATGACTCCGCCCACGCGGAGATAGACCTAGGCATAATGCGTATTAGTCTGTGTTCAAGAAGATGACTCCGCCCACGCGGAGATAGACCCTCTTGACTGTAACGGAGCTCCGTCACACCCTCGATGACTCCGCCCACGCGGAGATAGACCCTGCCTCTGATTGCTCTCGTACGACTGGAGCAAGATGACTCCGCCCACGCGGAGATAGACCCTAGCACCCAAAAGATTCCTTTTTGCAGTTTATGATGACTCCGCCCACGCGGAGATAGACCCTGTTTGGCCCAGTACTCCAGCTCGTTGTCGCTGATGACTCCGCCCACGCGGAGATAGACCCTAAGGACACAAAGTCCCTACGCTTTATGCCTAGATGACTCCGCCCACGCGGAGATAGACCGTGTCCCGATGATCCAAAGTCCCTTCCGTCTCTGATGACTCCGCCCACGCGGAGATAGACCCACGCTGGAGGGCCTACAGTCTTGGTCGATCGAGATGACTCCGCCCACGCGGAGATAGACCGTGAAGAGCGGTTTAGCGTTACAACTCCGTAGCGATGACTCCGCCCACGCGGAGATAGACCTGGATGCAGGGCCGAGTGTGATCGTATAGGTGCGATGACTCCGCCCACGCGGAGATAGACCCTGGTGATGATCGACGAGCCAGACCAGGTGATTGATGACTCCGCCCACGCGGAGATAGACCCGCACATACGCCGACCGTGTGGCGGAAGCCCGCGATGACTCCGCCCACGCGGAGATAGACCCGCACCCCTTACCTGTGATGCGTCCAGTAGCCGGATGACTCCGCCCACGCGGAGATAGACCCCCCCATAATCCCATAGACACCCATGCTCAAAGGATGCCTCCGCCCACGCGGAGATAGACCCGCCTCGAAAAGCTGGCCGAAAGGCCGGATGTCGATGCCTCCGCCCACGCGGAGATAGACCCGTCTTTTAGTACGTCTACCTTCGTTTCGACGCGATGCCTCCGCCCACGCGGAGATAGACCCGTGCCAATCTGGCCGCGCGCCTCGGTAAGTGCGATGACTCCGCCCACGCGGAGATAGACCCTTACAGCAGCATCCGCACGCACTCACGGGCGGGATGACTCCGCCCACGCGGAGATAGACCTCGACATCGAAGGCACGCAAGTACTCGGTGCGAGATGACTCCGCCCACGCGGAGATAGACCTGATCCGCAGGCGATCGTGATCAAGTCGACATAGATGACTCCGCCCACGCGGAGATAGACCGTGACATCCCGATCACCGACGTAGCCGAGCGGCGATGACTCCGCCCACGCGGAGATAGACCTCGGTCGTGTACGTAGACGACGGCACCGCAAAAGATGACTCCGCCCACGCGGAGATAGACCATCGTATCGCCGGGGTTGCTGTAGGAGCGCACAGATGACTCCGCCCACGCGGAGATAGACCGTTTTTTGCGGCACCCCAACGTACATACAATGGGATGACTCCGCCCACGCGGAGATAGACCTGTGACCGCTGGTGTGACTGATATCAACACCAAGATGACTCCGCCCACGCGGAGATAGACCGTTATCCGAGAGCTTATGGTGTACACCGTCTGCGATGACTCCGCCCACGCGGAGATAGACCTGCATCCACTGGCGTCGGCAGTAAGCCGAAGTCGATGACTCCGCCCACGCGGAGATAGACCCCAGGACCTCAGCGGTTGGGATATGAGCAGTACGATGACTCCGCCCACGCGGAGATAGACCTCTTCCCTGTCCTTGCTCCTTGCTTTATATAGTGATGACTCCGCCCACGCGGAGATAGACCTTGCAAGCCCCAAATACTTTCCCGCATCATCTCGATGACTCCGCCCACGCGGAGATAGACCCCGGATACCAGGGCCTGCCCGGCCCCAATGATCGATGACTCCGCCCACGCGGAGATAGACCTCCGCCTACCGATATATGCAATCCGAGAACCTGGATGACTCCGCCCACGCGGAGATAGACCCCCTTGCGCAAAACTCCACAGATATGCGCCGTTGATGACTCCGCCCACGCGGAGATAGACCCGATCAGCGATGAAGGTCGATCAGCGTTATCCGGATGACTCCGCCCACGCGGAGATAGACCCTGTTACAATCATGCCCCCAGAAGTGGATGTAAGATGACTCCGCCCACGCGGAGATAGACCGTTCGATACCATTTTGACTCAAGCCAAAGCAGAGATGACTCCGCCCACGCGGAGATAGACCTTGCGCCCCATGTTCTCCGCCGCATGCCTGCATGATGACTCCGCCCACGCGGAGATAGACCTCGGCCAGCTTGTCCAGCGCTTTGTAATCTACGGATGACTCCGCCCACGCGGAGATAACCCGACGATGGCATCGGTAGCCGCTATCTGCACGATTTGGCATTTCGAAGGCTACCCCGCCCCGTCAAGCCCAATCGGAAACAGTGCTATCGCGGCCAGCGATCCATAACTGAGCGTGATTCCTGGCTGTAATATGAGGAACCGCATAGAACTGACAACTATTCAACGTATGTGTTTATATAGCAAAATTGACTACCTACGTTAATCGGTGTGCCTGATGTCCTTCCGCCGTTTACTGACGAGGGTGTTCTTCCCCCTGGTGATTATGAAGTCACATTCGGCCAGCTACGCGCGTCCCGACTGGTCACCGGCCCCAGTACAGGGTCTATCACGGGATGGAACGAAGAATGGCGCGACTACCTGACTCGCCAAGCCGAGCTTCTGTGTAATCAGCTTTGGGCGGAGGACATCCAGGACGTATTCCTTGACGGATCATTTGTGGAAGCCAAAAGCCATCCCAACGATATCGACGGGTACTTTACGTGCGACGTAGAGCGCATTGCAAAGGGAACGCTACAACGCGCCCTCAACAAACGGGACCCGAAACGGTGTTGGACATGGGATCCGAATTCACGCCGCGCATACCGCGGGTATGCCAAAAAGCAGCTTCCCATATGGCATGCCTATCGCGTTGAGTTGTATCCTCATTACAACCAGTTCACCGGACTCGTTGATGAGAACGGGCATCCGCTCACGTTTCCGTCTGCGTTCCGGCAGCGCCGACGGGATGGCACCCGCAAAGGCATCGTGAAGGTGATACCTGAATGAGCACATGACACGATGCTCCTCAAGGCATTACTTCCAACCTCTTGAACTCGGACTCGCAGACATGCTATGATTCGCACCGAAGCCGCCTACGAACGCGCCCAGATGCGCCTTGAGAACGAGGCAGAGACACTCCAGAAGCAACGTGCCCAGCTGGAAGAAATGGATCTTAGCGAGCGCGAGATCGAACGTGCGCTGGAACCACTTCACTCGTTCCGCGATCAGCTTCAGGAGGAGATCGAAACGTATGAACGCATGCGACGCGGCGACATGGCGCCTCTTCGCTCGCTTACAAGCATCGGGCGCTGGCTGATCGGCGCACGGATTGCCAAAGGATGGTCGCTCAGCGACCTTGCTGAGGCGCTGGACGTGTCGGTGCAACAGGTGTCGCGAGACGAAAATAATGAGTATCGTGGCATTACCACCGAGCGGGCCCAGCGCATCTTGGATGTGTTAGAGGTGGACTTCACTGCCGACCTTGACACGCCCATTCAGGACATCTCGCGCGGAGATGGAGCTCCAGATAAGGCATCAGGGGTCATGCGCGAAAACTGACCCCGCACCCAAGACACATGCGTAAGGGGGGGCTTCTAAACATCCGCTGTGGTTTGAAGCTGATACCTCCATGCCCGCCCTCCTACATCCACCGGCGGCGCAGCGCATGTACGATCAGACGAGGCAATGCACGTAGCACCTGGGCCAGCGACACGGTACCTGGGGTCAGTTGTTCAAGCGCCTCCACCTCTTTCTCAAGCTGGTGTCCCCACTCCGCCAGCTCACACACCCGGTTGGTCAGGCGCGTGGCAATGGCCTCCTGCGCAGACAGCCGCACTTGAAGCGTCCGCACCTTTTTGTGAAGCGCCCCGATCTCGGTGTGGAGGTGCTGCGCATGAGCGGGATGCACCAAAGCGGGAGGCGCCTTGTCCGCTACAGGAGCATCAGCATGCGCCGCCCGCGCTGTGCGCGTCATGTACACCATCATGTTTTGCGCATACCACCACTCCACCGCCTCATCATCCCAGAACGGAAGACGCAGCACATCAACCGGCACATAATCGTGCTCGGCAAACAACGCCGCCCAGTATGCCGGCCATTGCTCATTCTTATGGTCGTGCCCGCCCTGATTCGGAATGGCTGCCGAAAACACCACAATGTCTCCAAGCCCTACGAGCGAAGCCACAAAGGAAGCCGCCTGCGCTTCGGGCAAATGTTCGGCGACCTCTAACGAGAGCACCAGATCGTACTGCCGGTCGAGCGAGAGCGGCGTACGCAAATCGTGCGCAATGAAATCCGATGCTGGGATCTGCAGCACGTCTTGGGGGAGCCAGGGCGCATCGACCCCGTGCACCGTACCCACCCCCTGATCGGCAAAGGCTGCTGCCCAGGCCCCCGCTCCGCATCCGACATCGATGACCGACTGAGGCGCTAACCAGTCCACAAGCGTACGCACCACCACCTGGGCCGAACGGGCCGCTCCCGGATGCAGCGTTTCGTAGTACTGCGTAGAATAGCGCGCCTTCTGCTCATTGTTCATCTTCATGGAAGAGCCCTCATTAGATTAGGCGGTCTGAACAGGCGACTCGATGGCCGCCGGAGATTTATGCGAAGTGGATTCCATAGCAATGTCGGATGCTGTCTCTGATGGAGCATTGCGATTGCGCAGGTAAAAGAGCACGCCCGATAGCGCGCCCCGTATCTCGGCAAACAGCGTGCGGTAGCGTCCGCGATACCCCGCTGGCATCCCTCGAACCAGGCGGCGGACGTAATACAGCGGGAGCGACACCAACAGCCGGCGCAGCAGTCCGCGATGGCCATGGCGTTCGTACTGCACCAGCAGCGCAGCGGTGTGTCCTCGCATGTAGGCATGGAGCTGGCTTTGCAGTCCACGTGCGGTTGCCCGATGCGTGTGATGGGCTACCGCAGTCGGCGTATAATGGCAGGTCCACCCATGCGCAAGCAGGCGATACCAGAACTCCGAGTCGCCACTACACCCGGCAGCGCCTACGTCGAGGCGTTCATCGAAGCCCCCCACCTGCGCAAACGCATCGCGCCGAAACGCCATGCTGGCTCCGGCTCCAATCTCCCAGGCAGGCACGCCGTACGGCAGGTGCGCTTGCGTATAGGCGGCATCGAATCGACGGGGCAGGTATCCCCGATGAAAGCCCCAGTGCGTCTCAAACCGATGCTGCGGCTCCGTATCCAGGGCGGCGGGAAGCACCAGTCCGGTCACCGCCATCACATCGGGCGTGTCGAACCCAGCACACAAATGGTACAACCACTGCGGATCCACCTGCACATCGTCGTCGGTGAAGGCGATGATGCGCCCCCGGCTGGCCCGCACCCCGGTGTTACGGGCAATGTCGAGTCCGGGACGCGGCTCGTGCACATAGCGCACATCTGGGCGGGCCTCCACCAGCAGCCGGGTGGCATCGGTCTGCGGTGCGTTGTCCACGACGATTATCTCGGCAGGCGCCGGACTGAGCATAGCCAGTGTATCGAGGCAGCGCGCAAGCGATTCGGGACGGTCGCGCGTGCACACAACGACCGAGGCTTCTGCTGCGGTATAGTGCAGCGTGCGGGCTGCCAACGCCTGCTGTACCGCATCGAGGGGCGAGGCATCGGTGGAGTGGATGCCCTCTGGCGCATCGGCCTGATAGTGTGCCACTGCCGGCGCAATGGCTTCGTACGCATAGGTGCGTAGCATCGTGGGCGACATCGGCAGCACGCCCGACGGAATCAGGCAGTGCCCCAGGGGGATGCCGTGTGCCCAGAACACGACGTACACGCCGTTGGTGGTGGCATCTGTGCCCAGCGCCGGAAGTGGACGCTGCAGGTCAATATGGTGAATTGCAAACGGAGGCATCATGGGTAGGCTTGTTTGAGACGTTGAGCACGGCGTACGGCTCGCGGATAGG
The DNA here is from genome assembly GCF_055379935.1 of Natronotalea proteinilytica. Classification (NCBI taxonomy): domain Bacteria; kingdom Pseudomonadati; phylum Rhodothermota; class Rhodothermia; order Rhodothermales; family Salisaetaceae; genus Natronotalea; species Natronotalea proteinilytica. The sequence goes on from NZ_AP043947.1 coordinate 2,633,030, forward strand.
CGCCGCACAGTCCACGCAGGGCTCCGCGCAGTTCGGCGGCCACGAAAGAAAACGGTCGGTCGGATCGTCCTCGGGCGGCTCGCAGCAGATGGCGTGTGGTATTGGCAAACCACCACTGCATCAGCCGACGCACCTTGGGGCGCGCTGCCGGGTCGGTCTGATAGATTTTCGCAAGGAAAGCCATGAGGCTGCGCCCCCAGCTGTGTTCGTACTGATCGCGCAGGGCGTGCAAGGTGCGGCGGTGCTCGTGAAAGATAAGCATCGTGGGTTCATACACGAGGATGCCCCCGTGTTGGATGATGCGATAGAACAAATCCAGATCGCCACCACCGGGCAGGGCCGCTCCGGCATCGAGCGCTTCGTCGCATCCGCCCATGGCCTGCACGGCTTTACGCCGAAACGCCATGTTGGCGCCCGTACCGAAAATACCCGTGTTGCACGGATAGATTTCAGCGTCTGGATCGGCCCCGTAGCGCACAGATGTAAACCCGCGCCGAAAGCCGCCTCGTTGCGCAAAAATCACCTGCGCCTCCGTCTCCAGCGCATACGGCATCACCTGTCCGGTAATGGCATCGGCATCGGAGTTGGCCGTGTAGGCCCGACATAAACCGCCCCACCATCCGGCATCCACTATGACATCGTCATCCAGAAACGCCACCCAGTCGCCTTTCGCTTCGGCAAACGCCCGGTTGCGCGCGGCATTGAGTCCAGGCCGCGCCTCCTGTACGTAGCGTACGCCTGCGGCCTCGACCACTGTGCGCGTGCCATCATCGGGCGGCGCGTTATCAACGACGAGCACCTCTACCGGTCCAGACGCCGGAACGTGCTGCTGAATGCTGTTCAGGCTGCGGGCCAGCCGCTCGGGACGATTGTGCGTGCATATCGCAATAGAAACGGCCGGGCACGCCGCGTCCTGCTCCGGCGTGGCCTGATGCAGTTGAGCTTCGGTAAGTGCGGTGCGGCTACGCGTATCCAGCCGCTCAGCCACATCGTGGGGCGTGAGTGTGGTGCCGGGCGGAAGCGGCTCCATCCAGAAGTCAATGGGCCGCCCCTGCCACCGGATCAGCGCCGCCCACCCGGTGTGGGCCTTGCTGCCATGCAACGTGGGTAGCGGATTCGCCGCGTCGATATCGACAAGCAGATAGGGCATGAGAGACCAGGTTATGGGGTGGATGCCACGGTGGTTTGCGATCCGTACAGGTCGGCGACCAATCCGGGACGGCTCAGCAGCGTATCGAGCGGGCCGCACTCAACCAGTTGGCCCTCATTCAGCGTGACTACATGGTCGGCATGCACGATGCTGGAAAGGCGGTGCGCCACAATGAGTACAGTGCGTGTTTGATCGTCGTGCGTAGATAACGTGCGCTGGATTTCGGCATCTGAGAGGCCGTCTACCGCGCTGGTGGCTTCATCGAGGATGAGCACGCCAGCATCACGAAGCAGCGCCCGCGCCAACGCAATGCGCTGTCGTTGTCCGCCTGAAAGGCGCGTGCCCTGATCGCCGACGCGCGTTTCATAGCCACGAGGCAGCGCCTGGATGAACGCATGTGCCTGGGCCTCGCGAGCCGCCGCCTGAATGGCATCGAGCGAGGCCGCGGGCTGTCCGTACGCAATGTTGGCGCGAATCGTATCGTTGAACACGTAGGCGTCTTGACTCACCACCCCAATGCCTGCGCGCCACGCCTCGACCTTTAGATCAGGCAGCGGACAGTCGCCCACGTAGATGGTGCCTTCGGTTGGATCGTACAGCCGTAGCAACAGCTTTAGAAGGGTAGACTTTCCGGCGCCAGAGGGCCCAACCAGCGCAGTGGTTTTGCCGGGAGCGCACGTAAACGAGACGTTTTTGAGGGCGGGGGGCTCGCCCGACTCGTAGCAGAACGTCACGTTTTCGAACCGGATGGGGGAAGCGTCTTTTGGGGGGGCGTCGGTGCCATTGATGAGGTACGGTTTGTCGGAGCGATCGAGTACATCGGTTACCGCCTCTACGCCGCCGGCCTGCGCCGCAAGGGCAACGCGCGTGCCATCCAGGTCGCGAATGCGGGGTTGCAGGCGGTACAACACCAGCACAAACACCAGCGCTGCCGGGAGCGAGGCGGATGTGTACAACAGCCCGACCAAAATCAGCACAAGCAGCCCCATAGCCACCAGTTCGTAGATGGGCGTGATGAGTCCCCCCCAGACGCTGCTCCACAGTCCGATGCGGCTGACCCGTTGAGAAGCGCGGTTGAAGCGCTCCTGCTCGCGCTGTGTTTGCCCAAACGTACGGATGACCTCCATCCCCCCAAAGGCTTCGAGCAGTCTACGCGTGAGTCCCACGTTGGCGCGGGTTGTGGCGCGCCCCAGCCGTTCGATGCGGGTACGCAGGCCCCGCGTGGCAAGCATAACACTGCCCAACACCACGGTGGCTACCAGAGTAAGCGGCCACGAAATAAGCAGAAGGAGCGTTATGTACACCCCCAACGCGCTCACTGTAATCACCAGATACACGACCAGCGCCACGGCCTGCACAAGCCGCCAGCTTTCATTGGCAATGGTGTTGTAGAGGCGATCCTGATCGTTGGCCTCCCAAAAGCGGTAGCCTACTTGCATCAGCTGGGCAAACAGCGTAGATCGCACATGATGACCCAGGCGCGCCTCCAACAGTCCGTACAGCACATCGCGGATGTAGGCCAGCATGGCCTTGGCGCCAATCGCCACGACAATACCGGCCGTAAGCAGCATCATACGCTCGCGGGGCGGGCGATCGCTAAACAGTGCGGCAGCGGCATCAATAAACCAGGTGCCGGTTTCTGGCGTGGTGTCGGCTTCTACGCTATGCAGCAGCGGAATGAACAGGCCAAGTCCAATGCCTTCGGCCAGTGTGGCAAGTACGCCGGTAATCATGGTAGCGGCAACGATCCACGGGTGGCGGGCCAATAGCGGACGCACCGTGCGTAGGGTATGAAGAGCAGCAGAGGAGGCCATCGGACTTGCTTATGAGGACATGATTGAGGGAGACGACGCATACGACGAAGACGCTTCCACCACCTGATCCCACCGCTGCATGCGAATGCGATCGTAGGGCTTGTATGGTTTCCACGTCCACGACTCGACGGCATCGTTGAGCGTCGGATATGCTGCAGGCGCAAGGGCACGCGGTGGCGACCGCCGGGTGGTGCGCCGCCGAAAGGCATGCCAATCGGACCGGGTAGGCCACACATGCCGAGTAACAGGCTGGGCGAGGCGGCGCATGGTGCTTTTGAGTAAGGTTTTAAGCGAGGCAATACACAGGGCCGCTGGCGGATCCGTCCGTATAGAGGCGTACAGCAGCCGTATGGCCGGTTCAAAGGCGCCCTGGTTGTAACACAATGTGCCCAGATACGCCATGAAGCTGCTTCGCGACCAGGCGTACACCGACTCGGCCACCTCGGGATGGCGCGGACGCAGTGCCGCAATAACGTGGTCGTACGAACGCAACATCCGATCTGGGCGTGTGGACATGCTGTTTGCGACCGAACGATAGCCCGTCAGGTAACTGGGCACCACGCAGAAAGGCGCACGTTCGGCCACACGCAGCGTGAGGTCCCAGTCCTCGCAGCCTTCGGCGTTGTCGGAGCGATAGCTTACGTATCCGCCGGCTGCCTCAAGCACACTGTGCCGATACACCGGCACGCTGGCGTTTCCTACAAAGTTGACACACAGGAGCGCCTGAAACACATCCCCTTGCAGGCCCCACCGATCCGATTGCCCGATGACACGCCCCGCATCATCTAATGACACCCACCACGAATACGCCAGTCCGGCCTCAGGGTGATCTTGAAGAGCGGCAACATGACGAGCGATTTTTTGCGGCGCCCAGAGGTCATCGGCATCGATGGGCGCAATGAATGGCGCAGAGGTGGCGGCAATAGCCCGGTTGCGCGCAGCGGCCACCCCCTGGTTGCGTTGCTGCACGAAGCGCACGCGCGGGTCTTGCGCAGCATGGGCTTCTACCCGCTCTGCGGTCGTATCGGTAGAGCCGTCGTCTACCACAATAATGTCGAGGGCAGTGTGCGTTTGGGCGCGTACCGAGGCTAACGCGGCGTCGATGTGTGAGGCGGCATTGTACGCCGGCATGATAACTGCAACGACAGGCTGAGCAGCCATATTAGAGATTCAGGGCATAAAAGCATGGGGACCAGGAACGCATCAAGCATACCCGCTGTGTGCATAACACACCAGCCGGAAGTGGTCAACACATGGCCTGTCTTCTGGCGCATCTGACCCGTACTTTTGGTGATGCAGGGGCAGCGCACCCGATTGTTCGGCGTTGCATCTCACGCTGCGTTGCGGTACCCTGTCGGTACACATGCTTCATTCATTGACATGCGCCGCCCATGCCTGCGCGCCCTCGTCATGCTCTGCGCCGTACGGCTATCGGACTTGTCTTGGTTGTGGGGGTGGGGCTCGTGCTCTTTTTTCTCTTTCGGGATACGCCCTCCCCACCAGCTTCTGCCGTTCCGTTAGACCCGCTCCCCCAATCCACGCTTTCGATTCCTGTATCGTACACGGTAGGCCCAGCGCTTGAGTCCACCGTACCGCGTTCTCTTGCCACCGAGCGGCGCCCCCATCCGTCCGATGCCAACCTGCAGTATGCGTTCGAGGCCGAGCGCGATTCCTTTACCGTCACGCTACGAAACGACACGCTTCACCTGCATACCACCCTGCACTACCGCAGCCGCGTGTGGTATCGTACGCCCTTTGGTTTCGAACTCACTGCCTCGTGCGGGTACGATGCTGCCGAACAGCAGGCCGCGCGCGCTGCGATCCACCTGACCGCCCCGATCGACCTCGATTCTACGTGGACGCTGCAGGCACCGGTAGAGATTGTACGCCTCATGCCTCCCACCGACGCAGATCGATGCCGCGTAGCATTTATGAATCTGCAACTTGTGGATGCCACCACGCCTATTCTAACAGCAGCACGGCTGTGGCTCGAACAGCATACGGCGGTGCTTACCGAGCAGTTGGCGGCTCTGCCCCTTGACGAGATGATGGAGCGCCACTGGGCCACCTTACACGACCCTATCCCATTCTCCGACGAGACCTGGCTTGCCCTGCATCCGCACGCACTGCGCTACCAAACCGCGTCGTCGAAGCGGCCCAATCAGTTGGATGCGCAAGTCCAACTGGAAGTGCAACCTCGTCTCCACCTCAACACAGCGCCTGCTGCGCCAACGCCTGCGCCGCTCCCTCCTCCGATACGAACCGATGCCGCAGCACCCGACTCGCTTGTACACATGGAGGCGCATCTGCCGTATGATGTGCTAACCGACCGCCTGAGCGAGGCTCTTGGAACGCAGACATTTGACGCGGGGCCTGCATCGGTCAGCGTCGACGATGTGCAGGTGACCGGCACCTCATCCGGACGCCTTGCTGTTACGGCGCAGGTGGCTGGCACCATGAACGGGCGCATCCGGCTAGAGGGCACGCCTGCCTTCGATGCTACGCTTGGCAGGGCCGACCTGCTCGATCTCGACATCACAGCGCATGATGCCGATACGCCGCTCCGCTTGGCTGTGCAGGTCGTGCGCTATCGGTTTATGGAGCCGCTGCAGTATCACCTCCGTCGGCACCTTGCTGATGCGCTGGTGGCTGCGGAGGCGTAGTCGGGGCACCCTGTTGATACGGTACTTGCGCCCGGCGTGCAGCTTAGCGGCCATGTGGGCGCGCCCCGTTTCGCAGGGTGGGCCAGTCAGCCCGAAACGCTCGTCGTGCGCGCTCAGGTGCCTGTGCGTCTGGGCCTGACGATCCAACCGCCCCCTTCGTGAGCTGCGGCTTCTACAGATTGGGGTTGGCCCCACAGATCGCCGGGGACGCAAGCGGTCCCCAGCTATGGGTTTGACTGACATCGCGCCGTTCCGTAGCCCGGGATCAGAAGCGGAGCGCTGGGAGCACCGCGACCGAGTACTCCTGGGGTGCGGATATCTCGGGCGGTCATGGAAGCTGACTAAACAAGTCATGCTGAACGCACTGAAGCATCCGGGCACTATGTGGACGGGAAGGCCTGCTGCTCAGTGTCCACGAGGTGCCCCCCTGCGCGCACCGAACGGGGCGAGCCCGTAGTGCTGTGTCACACGTCAATCTTCTGGTAACACATGTACCCTCTAACGTACTGAGAACAACTCACAACCATGTCATTGCGAGTGGAGCGAAGCAATCTCATTGCTTTCAGGTCGGATACAGCCGCCCAATCAACGGCATGAGATCGCCACGTCAGTCGCAGGGCTCCCTCCTCGCGATGACAAGGTGTAAACATAGTTTTATTGAGCTACTTAGCGGCGTCAGGATAACCTGCGCACGCGAAAAGATACCGCCTTTCGTGCCGATGCGCCAGGGAGATGACCTCCGGCCCCTCTGCGTCGCCACCGTACCGAACCGGGTGGTGGCGGGTTGGGGACGCGGGAGCGTCCCAGCAGGCGTGGCGACGCGGAGCATCGCCACGAGCGTTCGGGGGAGTAGTCCCCGACTATATGGGTTTCAGTAGCCCGGGATCAGAAGCGGAGCGCTGGGAGCACCGCGACCGAGTACTCCTGGGGTGCGGATATCTCGGGCGGTCATGGAAGCTGACTAAACAAGTCATGCTGAACGCACTGAAGCATCCGGGTACACTGTGACCGGGGCGCTCTGCTGCTCAGTGTCCACGGGGTAGTCCCCACGCGCCCTGCTGCGCACCTCGTCTACTTGTAGTCCTCCATCGCGCGCACTGCCAACGTATCGGCCAGATTGTTCAGTTCGTTGTCGGCATGGCCTTTCACCCACACCCACTCCACCTCGTGCCGCTCGTTCTGGGCATCGAGAGCCTGCCACAGGTCCTTGTTCTTGACCGGCTTCTTTGATGAGGTACGCCAGCCGTTTTGCTTCCAGTTGTCGAGCCATCCATCATTGAAGGCACGCGACACGTAGGCACTATCGGTATAGAGTGTTACCTTGGTGGGCGCAGGCAGCGCCTCCAAGCCCTTAATGGCTGCTGCGAGCTCCATGCGGTTGTTCGTGGTCTGGCGTGCGCCTCCTGTGAGATGCTCTGACTGTTCGCGGTTGCCCTCAGGAATGACAATAGCCCCCCAGCCGCCGGGTCCGGGGTTTCCACTGCATGCGCCATCGGTGTAAATCGTTACGGTATCCATACTGGAGAAAAAAATGAGCAAAGCCAATCCATGAAATACGGTGCAGACAACCTACCGCCCACAACGTAGGACGTGCAGCCCTAGGCATCAATCGCCCATGAAAACCTGTGCCCCTAGACGCAACGTGTGCCGGTGGGATGCGTACGGACGTTACGTTTTCAGGGCAGCGCCTGTCATATCCGTGTAGAGTTCCCGTGCGTGGAGCAGGGCGCCCCCACACTCCCTCATAACGCCCCACACACCATGAAATTCGTAGATCACGTTGTCATTACGGTACAGAGCGGCGACGGTGGCAAGGGGTTGGTCTCCTTCCGCCGCGAAAAGTACGTGGCGAAGGGCGGTCCGGCAGGCGGCAATGGCGGCGACGGCGGATCGGTGTACGTGGAGGCCGACCCGCATCTCTATACGCTGCTCGACCTGCGTTTCAATACCAAGCATGCCGCTGAACATGGCGAGCCGGGCGGCAGCTCTAATAAAACAGGCAAAGACGGCGATGACGAGGTCCTTCGTGTGCCGCCTGGCACGGTGGTGCGCAACGATCGAACGGGCGAAGTGATCGGAGAGGTGGTGAACCCCGGCGACCGGATCTGCGTGGCCCAAGGCGGACGCGGTGGCAAAGGGAACGCGTTCTTCAAGTCATCCACCAACCAAACCCCGCGCCACGCCCAACCCGGCGAATCGGGGGAGACAAAAGAGATTGCCCTGGAGCTGAAGCTCCTTGCCGATGTCGGGCTCGTGGGTTTTCCGAACGCGGGAAAGAGCACGCTGGTGTCATCCCTCTCGGCAGCCAAGCCCGAAATCGCCAACTATCCATTCACCACGCTCACCCCTACGCTGGGCATGGTGTATGTCGATGATTATACGTCGTTTGTCATGGCCGACTTGCCCGGCATCATCGAGGATGCGCATACCGGCAAAGGACTGGGCCTGCAGTTTCTGCGTCACATCGAACGCACTGCGGTGCTGCTCTTCGTCATCCCGATCACGTCCGACGACCTGGGCGGCGACTACGAGCAGCTTTTGCACGAACTGGAAGCCTACGACGCCAGTCAGCTCGACAAGCCGCGTCTGGTGGCACTCTCCAAAATCGACACGCTGCCTCCCGAAGAGCGCTCGCTGCTGCCCGATGTGGTGGCCGAGCACTTCCCCGACGATGTGGAGCTTTTTCCTATCAGCGCGGTGGCCCAAATGGGACTTGACCGCCTGAAGCACCGGCTGTTTGAACTGGTGGATGCGCACAAGCGTCGCACAGCGGCGGAGGTCGTGTCGTCGTGACGCTGTTCGAAGGGGTGCATCAAAATCCGGATGTGGACTCAGACGCGGAGCGCCGCGCACTCGTCGCGCTGATGCTCGTGCCTAACGTCGGGTGGAGCCGAACGCGCACGCTCATCCAGCACCTCAAGCGCCCCACGGCAGTGTTCAATGCAGCGCCTTCGGTTCTGCAACAGGTGCCAGACATCGGCCCGCAGACGGCACGCGCCATCCAGTCGTTCGACGACCACGACGCGGTGGCCACACAGTTTGAGCGCGCCCGCGCTATGGACATCACGCTCATCACGCTCTGGGATGATGCGTATCCGGAGCGGCTGCGCATGACGTACGACCCGCCCCCCTGTCTGTGGGTCCGCGGTGCGTTGCGTCCAACCGATACCCACGCCCTGGCTGTGGTCGGCACCCGTCGCTGCACCGACTACGGACGCGGCGTGACGCGCGATTTGACCCAGGCGCTGGTGCAGCAGGGGTACACCATCGTAAGTGGGCTGGCGTATGGCATTGATGCGGTGGCACATCGCACCGCGCTGAACGCTGGCGGACGCACGCTGGCAGTGCTGGGGTCGGGCCTTGCGCGCATCTATCCGCAAAAGCACACGCATCTGGCCCACGATATTTCGGAGCAGGGCGCGGTCCTCTCGGAATATGACCTCGATGAAGATCCAAATGCCTCGAACTTTCCCGAGCGCAACCGGGTGGTGAGCGGCCTCACGCTGGGCACGCTGATTGTAGAGTCGCATGCCAAGGGCGGTGCGCTGATCACGGCCCGGCTGGCTGTGGAGCAAAATCGAGAGGTGTTTGCCGTGCCCGGTCCTGTGGGACGAAGTGCCTCTGAGGGAACGAACCGCCTCATCCAGCGCGGCCATGCCAAGCTGGTCCTGACCGTGGATGATCTGCTGGAGGAGCTTCCTGCACCGCCTGCTTCTGACGATCCACCTGTAGCATCGCCCGCTGCAGTGGAGCTCGACGGTGCCGAGGCTACGCTTTATGCCGCACTAAGCGACGAGCCGGTCCACATCGACGTGCTTTGTGCAACCGTCGGCATGTCTTCATCTGAAGCGCTTGCCCATCTGTTTCAGCTGGAACTGAAGGGGGTCGTCGAACAGCGCATCGGCAAGCAGTTTTGTCGTGCGTAGGGGAGCGTGTTTTTGGGGACGCTGGAGCGTCCCGGCAGGCGTGGCGACGCGGAGCATCGCCACGAGAGGGCATAAGAGAGAGCTACCTACAGCAGGCTGCGTGCGTAGGGGAGCAGAGCATCCGTCTGTCGTGAACAAAGTGATCTGTAACGCCGCAGCACCGGGTTGATATTGTGCAGGGGCTAAAAGTCGCGTTTTTTGAATATCCAGAGGGCAGCGGTGTACGTAACTGCCCCAAACGCAAGTGCAAGCAGCAGAGGAAGCCAGTCGTCGAGCGGTTCTCCCTGTGTTAAATTGGCCGTGATGGCAGACACCTCTGCAAAATTGGGCAGGACGTAATACAGCGCCATGAAGGCGGTAGACCCGACCATATCCAGCGCATCAAGAACTGCTTCAGAGGCAGCCAGAACGATGGACGCGAAGATGAGCCCGTAGCTGACGATAAGAGCCAAGGCTGTGCTCTCCATCCAGATGCCCATGAGCACCACGGCGCTGTACATCACACCGAACATAAGCACGACAAGTCCGATGCTCGCCAAAAACGAGAAGTGCCAGACACCTGTTTTGATGGACATGATGAGCCACACGCCGCCCATCAGGTAGAGAGCCAGGATGCCAACAGCGATCCACACGCCAGCTACGTGGCTAGCAAACAGCGTGGAGCGGCTCATGGGCTTAGAGAGCAACAGGTCGATGTGGCCGCGCTCCAGGAGCGAGACCGAAAGCGGCGCCGTTGCAAAGAGAGCGAGCAAGATGCCGATCCAGTACGTAAGCCCGGCCACAACCGACTCTACGCCCAGCACCAACTCCTCCAGCGAAAGCCCCTCCATTGACCCGTCGGGCGTTTGCCCAAACAGACGAAGTCCGGCAAGAGAGCCGTCTACCACGTCGAGGTTCAAGGCAAAGGCGACCATCACGAGGATGAGCGAGCTAATAACAAACAGCCCAAGCACAATCTTCTTGGTCCACAGCTCGCGGAAGGTCAGATAAATGAGGCCGAGCGCAGGTTGCATAGCACAGCGTGGCAGATGGAAAAGAGCGTATTTATTCTGCAGCGGGGGTTACCACGTCGATAAAGTAATCTTCGAGCGAGCGGCGAATGGGCTCTACCGCTTCGAGTTCTACATCGTGCGTGCGGAGCGTATCAAGGAGGGCGTTCAGGTCACCGCGGGTATCGGCAGCGGCATGCCATTTCTCGAGGTCGGCGGGGGCCTCTGCATCGAGAAGCGTAAGCCGATTGCGAGCCGTATCGGGCAAAGTATCGGGCAGGGGCGTGCACGTGAGGCGGTACTCGCGCTCCACGGCGGTAAGGGTCGATATGGGGCCTTGGCGGACCAGTTCGCCCTCGTTCATGATCGCAACCTCGCTGCACACCTTTTCGACTTCCGAGAGCAAGTGCGAGTTGATGAAGATGGTGGTGCCCTCATCGCGCAGCCACACAAGCAGGTCGCGAATGTCGCGCCGCCCAACGGGGTCCACGCCATCGGTGGGTTCATCGAGAAACAGCAGATCGGGTTCGTTCATCAGCGCCTGAGCAATGCCCACACGCTGGAGCATCCCCTTAGAGAACGTCCCAATTTTCGTGTCCGCGTGGCCGTCCAGTCCCACAATCTCAAGCAGTTCGGGGATACGCGTCTTCCGTTTTTCGGCAGACACATAGCTCATCTGCCCATACCGATTCAGCATTTGCTGGGCCGTCAGCAGGTCTGGGAAGTTATGCTTCTCGGGCAGGTAGCCCACAGGCAGACGCGCCCTGGACGAGGAGACGGGCTGATCAAAGAGGCGCGCATGCCCGTCGGTGGGATGTACAATGCCCAGCAGAATCTTGACAAGCGTGGTTTTGCCGGCGCCATTGGGGCCAAGGAGCCCAAACACGCGTCCCGGCTCCAAGGTCAGATCAACGCCTCGCAAGGCGCGGACGGTTTTGTTGCGCAGCCATCCACTGCGATAGGTTTTATGAAGGCTAGAAACCGTAATCGCATCGGGCATAACAAACGAGCAGGCGTGAGGTTACGAAGAGCGGCGGTCATCGGCAGGAGCGTCGTCGGGGTCGGGAGCGTCGGGGGGAGGCGTAGACGCGTCATCAGAGATGGTGGTCGGCGGCATGCTCGACTCAGTGCGCGTGTACACCGTGCGGCGCGGGAACGGGATCTCGATGTCGAGCCGGTCGAACTCCCGCTTCAGACGAAGACGCAGATCGCGCTCGGCTTGAAACTGCTCGCCGGGCTTCACGCGCATCACGATTCGGGCGACCACAGACGAATCCCCGAACTCGTTGATGGCTTGCACGGTGGGAGCATCATCCAGCAGGATCTCGGGGTTTTGCTCCTCGGCCCACTCGCTGGCAATGCGCTTCATAACCGGCAGGATGGTGTCGATATCCTGCTCATACGATAGATTGACCGGCACTACAATGCGCCCAAACTTAATGCTTCGGTTGGCAAAGGTACGCAGCTCGCCCGCGGGCACCATAAGCAACTCGCCATCGAACTTACGCACCTTAATCAGGCGGATGTTGATCTCTTCCACGGTGCCAATTTCATTGCCGATGCGCACCGAGTCGCCAGTGTGAATGGTGTCGTCGAACAACAGAAAAATGCCGCCAATGACATCACGCACCAGCGTTTGCGCGCCAAAACCGATGGCCAGTCCGGCAACACCTGCTGTGGCAAGCAGCGCACCCACATCCATGTTGAGTTCACTCAACACAATGATGAAGGCCAGCGGCCAAGCTACGTAGCGCACCACCGAGCTGAACAGGCTGCTCAGCGTGTACGTGCGTTGCCGTTTGGGATGCAGAGGCGGAAGCTCCTCAACGCGGTTCTGCCACTGCTCCGTAATGCGGTCAACTACCTTGATAGCAACAAGCGCAAGACCAAGAATAAGCGCAATGCGTAGCCCAGAGGCCGCAAGCATCCACCAGAACGATTCCATAGAGACCTGGAATGTTTGAAAGCGAAAACCGTGATGAGGAGGTCTAACCGGGTGCTATTCAGCGTTGGTGAGCGCTTCGAGGCCGGGTAGAGCAGCCCCTTCCAATAGCGTTAGCATAGCGCCCCCGCCGGTAGACACGTGACTGATGCGGTCGGCTTGGCCGGACTGGTTAAGAGCAGCGACCGAATCGCCTCCGCCCACAACCGAAAACGCGCCGTTGTCGGTTGCTTCAGCCACGGCATCGGCGATGGCTAGCGTACCTTGCGCAAACGCCTCTTTCTCGAAAACCCCCATCGGGCCATTCCAGATGATGGTGTTGGCTTCAGCAATAAGATCGGTGTATGCTTTGACGGTGGCTGGCCCGATATCAAGTCCAAGGTGCCCGTCGGGAATAGCGCCCGTAGACACGCCGTCGGCCTCGGTCTGTTCAAAGGAGGCGGCATGTACGTGATCGGTGGGCAGGTGCAAGATCGTACTTGCTTCGTCGGCAAGCTCATCAGCCTGGTTGAGGCGATCTTCTTCGACCATTGAATCGCCGACCTTCTGGCCTTGGGCCTTCATGAAGGTGTACGCCATGGCGCCTCCAATAAGGATATGTTCTGCATTTTGAGCGAGGCGGCGCACCGTGCCCATCTTGTCGGACACCTTGGCCCCGCCCAGGATGGCGACCAGCGGCGGATTAGGTTCGTCGCGTACGCGAGTTAGCACCTCCACTTCGCGCTCCATGAGGCGCCCCATCACAGCGGGTGTGACCCGAGCGGCTACGCCTGCGGTAGACGCGTGCGCACGGTGCGCAGCGCCGAAGGCGTCGTTGACGTACACATCGGCCAGGGCGGCCAGGGCATCGGCAAAGTCGTTGCTGTTAGATTTCTCGCCGGGGTCGAAGCGGGTGTTTTCAAGTAGGATGACGCATCCATTGCCCATGCCGTCAATCGCCTCTTCGACGGCATCGCCAGTGGTGTTGCTGGAAAAGCGTACGCGCTCATCCAAAAGCGTATCGAGGTGATCGGCCACGGCAGCGAGGCTGAGCCCGGGGTCGGGTTTGCCACCGGGACGACCCAGGTGACTAATCAGCACTGCTTTGCCCCCCTGGTCGAGCACGTGGCGGATGGTGGGCAGGGCCGCACGAATGCGGGTGTCGTCGGCAACAACGGCGCGGTTGCTATCATCGGGATGAGACAGGGGAACGTTGAAATCGACCCGTATCAGGACGCGTTTGCCCTGCAGGGACACATCGTCGAGGGTGAGTTTGGGCATAGCAGAAAAACCTCCGTAGAACGTACAGAAAAAGAACCGGGCTCGGGCAATGAGGGCCCGAACCCGGCAATAGGCATGCTGTCGTTACGATAGACGTGCTGCCAGATCAACAACACGGTTGGCATAGCCCCATTCGTTGTCGTACCAGCCAGTGACTTTCACCATCTCGCCTGCAGCCATCGTAGATGGCGCATCGTAGATGCACGAGTGCGGGTTGTGGATGATGTCGGCAGAGACGATGGGATCGTCGTTGTACTGCAGCACTCCTTCCATGTCGCCCTCAGCGGCTTCACGGAACGCGTCATTCACTGCATCAACCGACGCCGTATCTTCGAGATGCACCGTAAGGTCCGTGATCGAACCGTTTGGAATCGGTACGCGCATGGCCATTCCGTCGAGCTTGCCGTCGAGTTCGGGAAGCACCAGGCCTACCGCTTTAGCCGCCCCGGTAGAGGTTGGGATGATGGAGGCGGCAGCGGTACGAGCACGGCGCAAGTCGCTGTGGGGACCGTCCACAATGTTCTGCGACGAGGTATACGCGTGTATCGTCGTCATAAGGCCGTGCTTCAGACCAAAGGCATCATCAAACACTTTGGCCATGGGCGCCAGGCAGTTGGTTGTACAGCTGGCATTCGAAACAATGGTTTCATTGCCAGTCAGCACATCGTCGTTTACGCCCAGCACCACCGTGGCGTCCACTTCGCTCTTTGCGGGAGCGCTGATGACCACCTTTTTGGCGCCGGCTTCGATGTGTTTGTTGGCAGATTCACGGGTACGAAACAGCCCTGTGGACTCCACCACAATGTCGCATCCTACATCGCCCCAGGGCAGGTTAGCAGGATCTTTTTCGTTGAACACGGGCACGGTCAGGTCGCCCACTGTAATGGAGTCGTCCGTATGGGAGACCTCTGCATCGAGGGTGCCGTGGACGGAGTCGTACTGCAGCAGATGGGCCAGTGTGGCCGCAGGAGTCAGATCGTTGATGCCTACGATTTCAAAATCGGTGTCGCCCCGCTCTACGATGGAGCGCAGCACCAGACGGCCAATACGGCCAAATCCGTTAATACCGAGGGTAGTAGCCATGAGTGAAATGGTATTGAATGAAGGAAAGCAAGAGTAAGCAAGCACCCCTTGTACATTAAGCAAACATCCCTTGTACAAAGGATGTCGCAGCCAGACGCTAAAGCGATTTCGTACAAACGCGCCCGGCGCGCCTTAACGTGCACCCATACAAATAGGCAATGTTCAGGGAAACATGTATGAGGAAGAAACACGGCGTGGGTTATGCGCCAAAAGCCTCCTTTAAGCGTCTGTTTGGGGGTGAGGCGTCGTGCGGCGACTGACGCGGCGCTGTGAGCGCTAGCGAACGAGTACTCCTGGGGTGCGATCTCATGCCGTTGATTGGGCGCCTGCATCCGGTCTGATAGCATGAGATTGCGTCGCTGCGCTCGCAATGACATGGTTGTAGACTTTTATCGGTACGTTAGGAAACATGTGTTACCCAAAGATCGACCTGTGACACAGTAGTAGTTAATCAAAAGCAAGCTACGAATCAGGGGTGCACATATAAAAAAGAAACCAGGTACAAGGTGCAAATTATTTAGCACGCGTGCAACCGATCAGCGCTTACGATCGGCGTTCCAGTGGAATAGCCGCAGCGAGCACCCCTCGATTGATGCAAAGGTCCTGTGGAATTGTTGATGCAGGACGTACAGCCTGCCCTTGTATACAGAAACATTCTGTGATTCTGTGCCTTGCTTACGTGGTGTGCTGTATAGATTGATTGTGCATCTACAAAGCACGGCTCAGATACCACCACGGAGCATACGCTCAGGTGCTTATGTGCGACCCACTATACCGCAGCACCTGAATGACGTGCCACGAGCACGATTCCCACAAGTGCGATTCAAGTTGGTGGCCGTGGTATGCACACCAGCACCCCGTATACATTCCTCTTTTGTTGAACCCGTTTTTATTGTATGTCTGCGCTTAAAACGCCTGAGAAATCGTCGCGCCGAAAAGAGTTGCGCGCTACCTCGCTGGTAGACCTGTACGCTCGCACGCTCCTCTTCTATGAAGAAAACAAAACACTTGTCTATGGAGCCGGTGTTGGCGTTGTGCTCCTGCTTGTTGGTATTGGCTTCTACGTGTGGCATAGTCAGCAGCAAGAAGCCGAAGCCCAGCAGCATCTCGGGCAAATTGAACGCTTCTATGCAATGGGCGACTATGAGTCGGCATTGCAGGGCACCGGCGACCTTATGGGACTGCTTGAGATCGCTGATGCATACAGTGGAACCGAAGCTGGTAACCTGGCCAACTTCTACATTGCCAGTGCCTATCTACGTACCGACCTGCACGATGACGCGTTAACGTATTTCGAGCGCTTTGATAAAGATCGCGACCTGATTGGGGCCAGCGCATATGCCGCTGAAGCATCTATTTTCGAAGACCGTGGCGAGTATATTGAAGCTGCTGACCGCTATGAGCGCGCCGCCGATTTTGCTGATAGCGCGCACATCTCCCCCCAGTATCTGATAAGTGCAGGCCGTGCTTACGAGGCCGCAAACGAACTCGATAGCGCACACGCCGTGTTCTCGCGCATCCGCTCCGAATTTGCAGATACCCCCGAAGCCGATGAAGTACAGCGCCTAATTGCTCGGGTAGAAGCCAAGCAGGCCCGGGCTTCCTAATTCTGAGCGCTGCTTGTGCATCCCTCTCTGTTTCGTTACCTGCGTGTTGTTCTATGGCCACGATTCTTGTTGTTGACGACGAGGCCAGCATTCGCCGCACCCTGCGCGAAATTCTGGAATACGAAGATTATACAGTAGAAACCGCGGTAGACGGCGAAGAGGCGCTTGAGCACATTCGAGAAGAGAGCTATGACCTGGTTCTCCTTGATGTTAAAATGCCCAAGCGCGATGGCATGGAGGTGCTGAAGACCGTTGCCGAGGAGCGCCCCGAACTACCCGTTGTCATGATCAGTGGGCATGGCACAGTTGAAACCGCGGTGGAGTCTACCAAACTGGGCGCGTATGACTTCATCGAAAAGCCGCCAGATTTGAACCGGTTGCTGCTTACGGTGCGCAATGCACTGGACCGCAGCACGCTCGAAACCGAAAACCGGCGGATGCGCCAAACCCTCACCGAACGGCAGTCGGATGACCTAACGCCCATCATTGGAGACAGCGAGGCCATTGCGCAGATCAAACACACGATCGACCGCGTGGCCCCCACTGAAGCAAGGGTCCTTATCACCGGCGAAAATGGAACCGGGAAAGAACTCGTGGCCCGCTGGCTGCACCGCAAGTCCAACCGCCACGAAGCCCCGATGGTGGAGGTCAACTGCGCGGCCATTCCCAGCGAGCTTATCGAAAGCGAACTGTTTGGACACGAAAAGGGCTCGTTCACCGGCGCCACGCAGCAACGCATCGGCAAGTTCGAGCAAGCCGACGGCGGCACGCTGTTCCTTGATGAGATTGGCGACATGAGCCTCTCTGCGCAAGCCAAAGTGCTGCGCGTGCTTCAAGAGGATAAAATCATGCGGGTCGGCGGCGAGCATATGGTGGATGTGGATGTGCGTGTCATTGCAGCCACAAACAAAACCCTGCAAGATGAAATCGAAGCGGGCGAGTTTCGCGAAGATCTCTACCACCGCATCGGGGTTATTTTGATTGATGTGCCCCCTCTGCGCGAACGACGCAGCGACATCCCACTCATCACTGAACACATTGCCGACGACCTGGCACGCCGCAACGGCATCCCCCCGAAAACGTTCTCCGACAGCGCCCTCAGTGCATTGCAGCGCTACGAATGGCGCGGCAACGTGCGCGAGCTTAACAACGTGATCGAACGCATCCTCATTCTCACCGATGGCGACACCGTTGATGCTGCCGATGTAGATCGATGCATGGCCCCGCATACCTCCAACAGCGGACCCGCTTATGATCTCATACATCGGTTTGACGACTTCAGCGATGCGCGTGATCAGTTCGAAAAGCTGTTCATTGAGCACAAGCTTGATGCGCACGACTGGAACGTAAGCCAGACGGCTGAAACGATTGGCATTCAGCGGTCGCACCTCTACAACAAACTCAACAAGTATGGCATCGAGCGCGAGGAGTAGCTTTTGCGCCTGCGCTCGCAGTAACACATTCGCAGGACTTCTTTTAGATCCTATTACTCTGTCACAGGTCAATCTTCGGGTAACGCATGGCCACCTAACGTACCGAGAATAACTCACCATCTTATCATTGCGAGCGCAGCGACGCAATCTCATGCTGTCAGACCGGATGTAGCCGCCCAATCAACGGCATGATATCGCACCCCAAGAGTACTCGGGCTGCGCCCAGCGCCGCGTCAGTCGCAGGGCTCCCTCCTCGCAATGACAATGTTGGATCATAACATTCAGGTGTGACACAGCACTATTGCGCCCCTGCCTCCAAAGGAGAACCTGTGACAGAACACCCTCTTTTATGTCTACTCAGATGATTGCCTGGGTCTATGGCTGATGCGCCGCTGGTCGATGTGACCGGTCTCACCAAAATCTACGATGAAGGCACCGATCAAGCGCTTACGGTACTTGATGGCGTAGACCTTCGTGTGGCGCCCGGCGAAATTGTCGCCATCATGGGGGCCAGCGGGTCGGGGAAAAGCACACTACTTCATATCTTGGGAGGGCTCGATCGCCCTACGAGTGGGACGGTTCACATCGACGGACGCAACGTATTTGCGATGGATGACGAAGCGCTTTCGTCATTCCGAAACACCGCTATCGGATTCGTTTTTCAGTTTCACCACTTGTTGCCCGAGTTCTCGGCGGTGGAAAATGTAGCTATGCCGGCACGCATACGAGGCACCGCCGTAGCCGAAGCCGAAACCCGTGCCCATTCGCTCCTCGATATTCTGGGACTGGCCAACCGAGCCGACCAGCGTCCGGCAACGCTTTCGGGAGGCGAAAAGCAACGAGTGGCTGTGGCTCGGGCGCTCATGAACGAACCCGCGCTGGCGCTTCTTGATGAACCCACCGGCAACCTCGATGCAAAAACGGCCGAGCCCCTCCATCGCGAAATCAAAACGTTGCGCGAAGAAATCGGGCAAACCTTTGTGATTGCAACACATACCCCTGCGCTGGCTGATATTGCAGACCGTGTGCTGCACTTGCACCATGGGCAATTGCACGCCACTCCGGCGGCTCCTGCCAGCAATTAGCGCCGGCACGAAGCAGACCCGCCCTCTTACCCTGTTTACCAATCCCTCTAATTCCGATGCCTGCTCTTGCTGATCCGCCGCTCGATGCCACTGGTGGCTTTGTGGATGCGCCCGTAGATGCACGCCTGAACCTGTACGATGAAATTGAGCGCCTCAAGACCGAAAAAAATGCGATCCTGTTAGCACACTACTACCAGGAGGCGGCCATTCAAGACTTAGCCGACTTTGTGGGCGACTCGTTGGGCCTGGCTCGCGAGGCAGCGGCCACCGAGGCCGATATCATCGTGTTTGCCGGTGTTCACTTCATGGCGGAAACAGCCAAGATTCTGAATCCCGAGAAAACAGTGCTGCTGCCCGATCTAAACGCGGGCTGCTCCCTCGCCGACACGTGTCCGCCCGATGCGTTCGAGGCGTTCTGCAATCAGTATCCTGACCACACGGTCATCACCTATGTGAACAGCTCGGCTGCCGTGAAGGCGCTCAGCGACATCATCTGCACCTCCTCCAGTGCAGCTCACATCATCAATCAGTTGCCGGAGGATGAGCCCATTCTGTTTGCGCCCGACCGCAACCTCGGCGAGTACCTCATCCGCGAGACCGGGCGCGACATGGTGTTGTGGGATGGCGTATGCATCGTACACGAAACGTTTAGCGAGCGCAAGCTGCTGCAGTTGGCTGCTCAGCATCCAGAGGCTGAAATCCTGGCTCACCCCGAATGCCGCGATGCGGTGTTACGACACGCTGACTTTGTGGGCTCTACCAGTCAGATTCGCGGCTATGCCCGTGAAAACGGTCCGGCATCGTTTATCGTGGCGACCGAAGAGGGTATTCTGCACCAGATGAAGAAAGACAACCCCGAGAACCGGTTGATTCCAGCTCCACCCGAAAGTGGATGCAACTGCAGTCAGTGCCCTCACATGCGGCTCAACACGATTGAGAAGTTGTATCTGTGCTTAGAACACGAAGCGCCCGAGATTACGATGGAAGAGGATTTGCGACAAGCAGCTCTTAAACCCATTGAGCGCATGATGACCATGAGTGCTTCGATTGGATGACCGGGGTTCCACATCCATGTTTGCCAACAGAAGCACATTGCGGCGCAACGACCGCGCTCCATAGGCGTTAGAGCGTTGTGTACCTTTTCACGCATCCCAGGCGCCTTCCGTGCCTGGTCGTTCCTGCTGTTCATTTGGCTATCCCGATTCTATGAATGTTGATCTGTTGGAGACCGTTCGGCGCACTATTGTCTATCGTCCCGAGCGTTGTTGCCTGGCGCAGTGGGCGTTCGCACGCAACGAGCGGGCCGTGCTTGACAACGGAGCCACTCCTGTCGGATTTAAATGCTGCCTGGCTGGACACGTGTTGCTGGCTGCTGAAACGTATACCGAACGCGAGTTGCTGCTGCACGGCGGGTTTCATACTGGAGGCGAGTTGTGGCACGAGGCCGGAGCGGTATTGGGCTTGAGCGAATCACAGTACCGCACGCTGTTCTTTCCGAGTCAATGGGAGAAGCCTTACAAGCAGGAATACTATCTGTGCAGCACCGCCAAGGAAGCCGAGGTCGCGGCCGCCTATTTAGATCACTACATCACCAAACATGCCGATCCGTCTCGTCGTCGTTCTCGTGAAGGCGAAGCATCGGCGCGTGCACAGGCTGTTATGGCTACGGTATAATGACCGCATGCGTGCATTCTCACAACGAGTAGCGCAATGAGCATTCGCCTTTCGCCGTGCGCGCTCCCTCCTGTTGCCCTCATTGCAAACGGATTTGCCACGCGTCCTATTCAATCAACGGTGTGTGTAGCTGTTGAGGCCGGGGTGCGCTGGGTGCACCTGCGCGACCACGAGGCGTATGCTGCAGAGTTCAACGAGGCGGCGCATGCATTGGCGCAACAGCTTCGCACGATTGCTCCCTCGGTTCAACTCACGGTAAACACGCGCCGAGATATTGCTGATGCACTCGGAGCCGGGTTGCATGTGGGATGGCGAAGCCCCCCGCCCGAAGCGCTCTCCAGTCCGCCACGTCCGCTTGGCTACTCAGCTCATCACATCATGGAGGTGCCGGCTGCCCGTCGATCGGCAGCGCAGTACCTCACCTATAGCCCCATTTTTCCGACGCAAAGCAAACCCGGACATCCGGGAGTGGGATGCACAGCATTGCGCCGCTTTGTGCATCAGTCCGGTATGCCCGTGTACGCCTTAGGCGGCATTACGCCCGAGCGTGTGGCGGCATGCCGCGCAGCAGGAGCAGCTGGCGTCGCAGTGGCCTCTGGCATCTTGCAGGCTGTTGACCCCGCTGAGGCGGCGCAGGCGTATCAGCACGCTTGGGCCGATGCTGACGAAAGCTAACGTCGGAACCCAAGGCCAACAGATTTGCGTACGGCAGTCGAAGGTACACCTGTCTTTTCCAAATGTGTTTTTGTCATGCCCAACGCCACGAAACCTGTAGCCTGTACCATTGCTGGGAGCGACTCGGGCGGGGGCGCCGGCATTCAGGCCGATCTTAAGTCGATGGAAGCCAATGGGGTCTTTGGTACGAGTGTGGTCACTGCTGTTACCGCACAGAATACTGAGGCGGTAACGCAAGCGGAGCCCGTTTCACTTGACTTGATTTCGGCACAGATCGATGCCGTGCTCAGCGACTTCGACGTGGCTGCGCTGAAAACAGGTATGCTTGCCACCTCCGATATTATTGAGCGTGTGGCCAACGATTTGTCGTGGTGGAATCTTGGCCCTTTGGTTGTAGATCCTGTCATGATTTCCAAGAGCGGATATGAATTGCTCGCTTCCGATGCTGTAGCCACGCTTCGTGAAGTGCTACTGCCCAAAGCAACGCTGATCACGCCCAACCTACACGAAGCAGGGCATTTGTTGGATACGACCGTGCGCACCGAGCCTGAAATGCGTGAGGCCGCCCGTGCACTATATGATATGGGTCCGGAGGCGGTCTTGGTGAAAGGCGGCCACCTTTCTGATACCGATGCTGCCTTGGACGTTCTGTACGATGGTAGTGAAACGTATACGGTTCGTGCGCCCCGTATCAACACGCCTCATACTCATGGAACGGGGTGCACCTATGCATCGGCAATTGCCGCGCAGTTGGCTCGGGGGCGCTCCTTGCGCGATGCGGTGCGTAGCGCAAAGGCATACGTGACCGGAGCGATTAAGCACGCGCTTCCGTTAGGAAACGGACATGGGCCCACCAATCACTTCTTCCACGCAACCCCGTTCCAGGCGCAAGAGACCGAAACTGCTTGAACAGTCTGTGAGAACGGAGAAACCCGGATCATTCCATTTTCGGCTGCGTGTATGGGTGCGCAACGGGCCGAAAACGGCCCCGCACATATTCTGCCCGTAGCTCAGCTGGACAGAGCGGCGCACTACGGATGCGCAGGTCGGGGGTTCGAATCCTCCCGGGCAGGCTACGCTCAAAACGCTGCACCTTAACAACCCTCAGCAGGCACTCACGGCCTGTCTGAGGGTTTTCTGTTGTTTGCTTCCTTCTACTCTCCCGTTTACATGGTGTCATCTTGAGCATAGCAGCTCCGTCTAGAAGGCGCGGAGTCTGACACGAGCGAAGTGGAATCCCGGACCAGGTCTGGGACCGGTGAGCGTGGTGGGTAACGAACTCCCACGAACTGGGCAGGGCCGTTCGTTTGCCAGTAGCTGCTGAGCGCCGAGGAGATGTTTCGACGCGCTTCGGGCCCTGGGGGCCCTTCGCTTGCTCAACATGACAAAACATTTGGTTTGAGGTGCTTCAGCGCGAGTCCACTCCATACCCTAACATTCAGGCGAGACAGAGCAATAGTGCTTTGTCACACGTGAATGTTAGGGTCCAAACTTGTCATCGCGAGGAGGGAGCCCTGCGACTGACGCGGCGCTGTGAGCGCTAGCGAACGAGTACTCCTGGGGTGCGATCTCATGCCGTTGATTGGGCAGCTACATCCGGTCTGGCAGCAATGAGATTGCTTCGCTCCGCCTAGGAGACGCAGAGTCGAAAGATCTCCCACGAACTGGGCAGGGCCGTTGAATCACCAGCAGCCGCTGAACCTCGCGGAGATGGTTCGGCTGCACTCACCATGACAGGTTTTTGGAGGAGTGGGACACAGAGTTTGGCACGGTCTCCGTACCCTATAACAATCAACTGTGACAGAGCACTGCGGCGGATGCTGTTACCGCGCCACCTGACGGGCCGGGTGGTCGGGGTCGGGGGCATCCACGCCGCGCTCAGCAGGGTCGCCCTCGGTACGCAACGTGTGCCGCCACCACCACAGGCCCCCCATTGCCAAGAGCGCAAGGACAAAGCTCATTGCAGCGTTGACGATAGCAATGCGCCACTGCGTACTGGCCAACTCGGTAATCACAATCTCTTGCGAGGCCCCCGGCAACACGCGCACATCCAACGTCTCGCGATCTGCAACGATATCAATGAGCGAATGGGGGAGCGATAACTGCTCGCGGACAATCTCCGTACCGTCGTCGAGTGTCACGCGTAAGCTAACGTAGTCGTAGGTTACATCTACGCGATCGGTGGTGAAGACGTCTATCACCTCAGCCTCCGCATCCTCTCCTTGCTCCAATGTAGTACGCAACTCCATACCGGACCACACCTGATGCACTGACAGGCCTATCAGAAAGAGGGGGATGATCCACACGATACGGAACACCCAAACGGATACAGAGGACGTCGAACCAGACATAGGCGGCAGATGAGTCAACCTGGGAAAGCGAGCAAAAGGCGGCTGCTTGTGCAATGTATGGACGCCCAGCTCCTGAAAGGGTTGGGCCCTCTGCGTGCGCTTTGTTGGAAAATGAGAGCTTCAAGTGGGTCCACAAAAGAATCTTTGAGCATGTCATTGCGAGCGCAGCAAAGCGCCCCGACCGTAGGGAGGAAGTGCTCCTGGGGCGCAATCTTGTGCCGTCAGGCCGTGCATGTTCAGGGTCCTCTAACCTACCTATGACAAGAACAGATAGGGGCGCCAGGTATCGTCGAGCGTGCCCACGAAATCGCGGATGAACATGACGTAACTGGGACGAAACGGCTCTCGGGCGAGCGTCATGCCTGCTTCCTCGGGTGTACGATCGCCCTTACGGTTATTGCACGACACACACGCTGCCACCAAATTCTCCCACGTGTCGCGTCCGCCCCGAGATTTCGGGAGGATGTGATCAATCGTAAGCCGATTGCGAGCCCCGCAGTACTGACAGGTATGATGATCGCGCTTGAGTACGTTTTTGCGCGAGAGCATCACCTGCTTGTATGGGACCTTCGCGTACGCCTTCAGCCGAATAATGCTCGGATATGGCATTCGTGTACTGGGCGACCGAACGACCTCTCCATCGACGGCTTCGACCAGATGCACCTTTTGCAAGTGCAATAGGATAACCGCACGCTGCACACTACACACGGTGAGCGCGCTATAGTCTTGATTGAGTACAAGCACGTGACCGTTCATTGTTGCACCCCCTCCACTTCGCCAGAGCAAAGCACTGTGCACACGTTTATTGAGGGCTGCACACACACAAAATATGTACTGAAGGTAGGTCCTCCGCCGGATACACCGGCTATTGGGGAAAGCATACGAAACGTACCGTGTATAAATACACACGAACACATATCGTGCCATTCACGGTTTGTTTCCCAAATCGCCGTTTAGAGACGACTGGCACCGACAAACAAATGATTAAACAAGAAGTTGGTCGTGGGCACGCATAAACGAATGGCGTTGCAATTGATCTGCCGTAGGCCTCAAGATGACCATCGGACGCGCCCTCTCGTGGCGATCCCGTAGGCAGGGCGTTGAGATCCTTCCGCCTAGCGGCGTCAGGATGACTTGCATCGCGATATGATTCCGTCTCTCGTGGTGATGCCGAGCATACACACGTTTAGCGGCGTGACACAGATCGCCGGGGACGCAAGCGGTCCTCAGCTATGGATTGTATTCACATTGCGCTATTCCGTAGCCCGGGATCAGGAGCGAAGCGCTGGGAGCACCGCGACCGAGTACTCCTGGGGTGCGGATATCCCGGGCGGTCATTGTACCACACTAAACAGGTACCACAGCACGCTGTGACGGTACGAGACTGTCCACACTGAACGTATGCCTTCCTCGCTGGTCAGGAGAGGTACTATGACAGGTTTTTAAGGGAGGTAGGACGTAAAGCTTGCCACGCCTCCCACCCTACCATCCAGCTGTAACGCAACACCAGAGCCGCTCTGCAGCGCGAATTAGGCCCGGGTTCCTACTGCACCTCTACTGCAGCGTCAAATGAAACATCGTTCTGCTTTTGTGCAATGGACGCACCCAGGCATGCATTGGGAATGGCAAACGCATCCACAAGCCCCTCCGCCATCGGGCGCACCTCGGCGCACAGGGCGTTCACCTCAGCCCGGATGGCCTTCGCCTTGCCGCTCTCGATATAGCCTTGCTCCAAAAACCAGCCACGATCCGACTCAATCGCCTCCAGTGCAAAGAGCGTACAGAGCGTACGCAACGTATCCTGCACTTCCGCATCCGCAACGTTCTTGATCGAGGCATCGAAGCGTTCAAACACGGCGCGCTCGGCCTCGGCCTTGGCCAGCGTAACCAGATGATCTTGCACTTCAATAAATGCATCGTACGTATCCATGCCCTCATCAATGCGGTGCTTAAGGCGACGGGCCGCCGACTGCAACAGCGCATCCGTGCGGTAGGTAAACGCTTTGGCGTGAAACTCGGGATCCCGCAGATGAGACCGGTCGGTGTTGCGCCGTACAATCGGGTTTTTCTCCGTCAGGCGCGTGCCCACATCCGATGCCACAAAACGCACCATGTTGAACACATTCATATCCCGAAACTCCCGCTGAAAGTCAGACAACAACCCCTTTGCTACTTGTAGCAAAAGCACGGTGTTATCGCCCTCGAAAGTGGTGTACACATCGGTATCAGCTTTAAGCGCAGCAATCCGATTTTCTGCCAGGTAGCCCTGTCCGCCACACGCCTCGCGTACCGTTTGCAACACATCGGTGGTATGCCACGTGCTGTATGCTTTCAGCGCGTTGGCCGTGGCCTCAATGTCTTCAAGCGATTCGCCAGAGCTGCGCGCCGCGAAGGTCTGCGTCAGATCCGCCAGGGCGGCGTGGATGGCGTAGGTCTTGGCCAGCCGAGGCAACAGCCGCCGCTGATGCGTACGGTAGTCGAGAATGGGCACCTCCGGCTCATCTTGCGGACCAAATTGGCGACGCCGGTTGCCGTAACGCACGGCAATGGTGAGTCCCGATTTCGCCGCACTGCAGGCCGACCGCGCCACGCTAATGCGTCCGCCTACAAGCGTGCTAAGCATCGTAAAGAAGCGCCGACCCGCACTCGGAATCTCGCTTTCATACGTCCCATCGGGATTCACGGTAGCATGCCGATCCAACATATTTTCGCGGGGGATGCGCACGGCATCGAACCAGATCCGGCCATTGTCTACGCCGTTCAGCCCCATCTTTTCGCCACAATCCTCAATCCGGACACGCGGCTGCGGCGTTCCATTCGAACGGCGAATAGGCACAACAAACGCATGCACGCCGTAGTCCTCCCCCTGCGTGTGAAGTTGGGCAAACACCGTGGCTTTGCGTCCGTGAGCCGCTGCATTTCCGATCCACTCTTTGCGCGCGCCATCGTGGGGCGTATCGATGACAAACTCCTCGGTGTCGGCATCGTAGGTGGCCGTCGTTTCCAGATCGCGCACGTTGGAGCCGTGCCCCAACTCGCTCATGGCAAAGCAGCCGGGAAGATCCATCGTACCGATGTCTTCGAGATATTCCTCGTGGTGACGGCGGCTCCCCAAGTGGTGGATGCTTCCGCCGAAGAGCCCAAACTGTACCCCAAACTTGATGACCAGACTCAGATCGTGATAGGAAAGTGTCTCAAAGGCAGCGATGAACTTGGCGATGTCACCCGACCCACCGTATTGCTCCGGAAAAGCCAACGACCCAAGCCCTTGGTTGGCCAGCAGCGTACACCAATAGCGCACCCGCTCTCGATGGGCATGCGTGCCCAGCGAGGAGTCGTACGCAAACACCGGGTCGGTCAACAACGTGCGGATCTGGTTGCGCAGGTCGGCATGCGGACCGTCGAGATAGGCTTGAAGTGCCTTGCGTGGCACCCCCGATGCATCCGTAGGCGCATCGTCGGGATCGGGACGTCCAGAGCGGCGGAGTTCATCGACGACTTCGTGTCCGGCCACGCCCAGTGCGGCTTCGATGTCACGCAGGGCATCTTCAGCGTTGCGCGGCAAACCGGGCGCGCCATCGCCCCCTACGCGAGCCATTTGGGCGCCTAGGGCAGCCAGCGATGCCCGTCCTGATTGCGGGACCTCTGCAGCCGCACGGCGCAAGGCCCGTTCCCAGCGGCGGTATTCGGTGGCCGAGGGGGGATTATCCGGATCCAGCCAAGACATGATCGTGGCATGATGCTCGGGATCAATCCAGTCGAGGTCGTTCAAGCGCTCCCGCAGTTCGGCCTGCTCGCTCGGCGTGATCATGCCATCGGCCCAGGCCACGTAGAGCAGAGGCAACACGGCCAGCACATCGAACGACAGGTCGCTTAGCGGTTCGGTAGACGCGTTGGGATGCGGCGAAGTAGGCGTATTCATGGCATGTTGGGCGGTAAGGAAAAGCTCGTAATGCGGTTAGGCTACACGCATCGATTCGGAGTATTCGTGCACGGCATCAATGAACACCTTGGCGTGGGCTGGATCATGGTCGGGGTGCATGCCGTGGCCGAGGTTGGCAATGTGGCGGTGCGAACCAAACGCGGCCAGCATCTGCTGCACGTGGCGCCGGATGGCGTCGGGCTCGGCGTATAGCGCACACGGATCCAGGTTTCCCTGCAACACCACGTCGGGACCTACGGCATCGCGAACCGTTTGCGGATCCATGGTCCAGTCGAGACTCAGCGCGTCGTAGCCCGCCTCGGCCAGTGCGGGAAGCGCATACGGAGCGCCCTTCGCAAACGCAATAAACGGCACATCGGGATGAGCCGCTTTCACCGTTTCCACGATCTCTTGCAGGTACGGAATCCCAAACGTGCGATATATTTCTGGCCCCAGCAGTCCAGCCCACGAGTCAAAAATCTGCAAGGCTTGCGCGCCGGCGTCTACCTTCTTGATCAGGTACGTACCAATGAGTGTAGCCAGCGTATCGAGCATTTCATGGGCCGCCTCCGGATGCGCATACAACCAGCGGCGGGCGTTGCGATACGACTTGCTGCCGCCGCCCTCAATCATGTACGCCATGAGCGTCCACGGTGCCCCGGCAAACCCGATGAGCGGCACGCGACCGTTGAGCTCGTGGCGCGTATGCGTGACGGCGTCGTACACAGGCTGCAATATATCGTCGGCCACCGAGGGATCGAGCCGCGTCATATCGCTCGGTGTTTCAATGGGATCCGGAAAGTGCGGCCCCTTGCCCGACACCATCTGCACCTCCAGATCTAGCGCCTGCGGGATCACAAGAATGTCGGAGAAAATGATGGCTGCATCCAAATCAAACCGGTCGATGGGCTGAATCGTGACTTCCGCAGCCAACTCGGGGGTATTGACCACCTCAAAGAACGGATGGTCGGCCCGAACGGCTTGATATTCCGGCAGATAGCGACCTGCCTGGCGCATCATCCACACCGGAGCGCGCTCGGTGGATTCGCCTCGAGCAGCGCGTAGAAAAAGATCATGATGCAGAGGAGGGAAGTCGGCCATGCAACTACACAAATCGATAGATGAAGAGATCGGATGTACATGGAAAGGCGCAGGCAGAATCGCGTTCCTGCAGCGCACGTGGAGCACGGAACCGTTACGTCGTTTGGGAGATATCGGGGCGTGTTGTTCTTCCGACCGATTCCTGTGTTGATGTCTACGACTGCTTCGTTCTCGATGCGGGCTGAAGAGGCGCGCAAGGCGCTTCACCTGCTGGCACTATCCATTCCGCTGGGGATGGACTGGTTGGGCATGCCTGTGGCGGGGTGGATCGTGACGAGCGGGGCGCTGCTGGGCATATTGGGGGATGTGCTTCGGGTTCGCTGGGCCCCATTTCGTGCCTTCATCACCCGCTGGTTTGGGCCACTCATGCGTCCGTCGGAGTGGCCCCCACTGGGGGGATCGGTCGTACTGAACGGCGCGACCTCGGTACTCATTGCGTGTGCGGGTGCCGCCTGGCTGTTTCCGCTGGATGTGGCCGTCCCTGTCCTCTGTGCCGCGCTTGTGGCCGATGCCGCCGCGGCCTTGGTCGGACGTCGCGTGGGTCGTCATGCCTGGGGGGCTCATGGGCGTACCGTAGAAGGGTCGCTGGCGTTTGTTGTGGTGGCCGTTGCGGTGTTTGGCGTGTTTGGTCTTCCGTGGATGGCGCTGCTTATCGCTGCCGGGGCCGGAGCAGTGCTGGAGGCGTTACCCCTGCCGGTCAACGATAACATCGTGGTTCCGCTCGGAATGGCGCTGGTGCTCGTTGTGATGGTGTAGTCTTTTCAGGGATGGAGAGGGCGAGGATGGAAGATGGTGGATGGAAGATGGACGATTTTTCGCTCGCCTGTTCGCACGGTTCACCACGTCACCATTCGGTAGGGACACGGCGCGCCGTGTCCCTACGCCCGAATCGAACGCCCGTAGCCAAAGGCCGGGAGTGAAAACGAACATTCTCGACCTACCGACGAGCTCCCCGATGTTGCCTGCACGAGGTGGGCAGGGCTGGGCGATTGAGCACGGCAGGTGATCGTGTTGAGGCTATTTTCTCGTTGAACCGCGTCGCACTCGGACTCGTTGGATGCTTCCTTTCGGAGTCCTTCCCTACAGGTTTCCCCTTCTTTATGACCTCATCCCCTCGCATCTTCATTGCCCACACCGGCGGCACCATTGGCATGGCCCCCACCGAAAGCGGTGGATACGACACCCAGCGCGGCCATCTCGAAGCCCAAATCAATGCCCGCGGTACGTTTCAATCCGACGATGTGCCCACTTACGACATCTACGAGTTCGATCCGCTGCTCGATAGTGCGAACATGACACCCGAGCACTGGCTCAACATCGCCACTGTGATTCGTGATCACTACGCGGACTACGATGGATTCCTGATTGTGCATGGCACCGACACCATGGCGTTTTCCGCCGCCGCCCTTTCGTTTATGCTGAGTCCGCTGGGCAAGCCGGTCCTGCTTACAGGGTCGCAGATTCCCCTCGTTGAAACCCGCACTGATGCCCAGAGCAACCTCCTCACCTCGCTCCTGATTCTGGGTGCTCATCACCAGCGCCTCAACGGCGTGTTTGTGTACTTCAACGACCGCTTGCTTCGCGGCACGCGCGCCACGAAGGTCAATGCGGACACATTTGGAGCGTTTGCATCGCCTAACTTTCCGCCGGTGGGTACGGTGGGCATCAACGTGGACATTGACTGGTCGCTGGTGCCGGAGGCGCCCGAGCACGACCGCACGCCCGATGTGGTGGCGCTGGGGAGTGCCACCGTGGCTGCGTTTCGGGTGTTTCCCGGATTGGAGGCGTCGTATCTCACGCATGTGCTGGCTCCGCCGGTGCAGGGCGTTGTGCTGGAGTGCTACGGCTCGGGCAATGCCCCCAACGAGAATGAGGCCTTTATGGAAGCGCTTCGCACGGCTACTGATCGGGGGGTTGTGATTGTGGATGTGACCCAGCCGCTGCATGGTACGGCGGATCTTAGCCTGTACGCCACCGGCCATGCCCTGGCGGATGCGGGTGTGGTAAGCGGATACGACATGACGACCGAGGCGGCGCTGGCGAAGTTGTATTACTTGTTTGAGCAGGGGCATTCGCCCGCTGAGGTGCGCCGTCTCATGCAGAAGAACTTGCGTGGCGAGTTGACGCCGCCCGACGAGGTGCCCCCCCGTCTCGGACGGTCGCGGCGTCGCCTTGCGGGGTATCGGTAGTTGCCGCCCGGGATATCCGCTCCGCTCCTGATCCCGGGCTATGGAATGGGATCAAGTCCCGATTGTTGTGTAATTGGCGTTCTGCCAGATCTTCATATTAGGCGGCAACAGCCGCTGGTTGTTGCTTCGAAGTCGTCGAGGCATCCGGAGAGACCGGCTCCCTGTCCAGCCGACGCTTCCACTGGAAGAACTCGTCCATGATGAGGTAGCGGCGGCCGGTGGACCACTCCTCATGCTGTTCCGCACACAGAGCGCCGATCAGACGCTGGGCCGACGTGAGGTTCGGGAAGATGCGAATGACGGTTTCTCGCCGCCTGATCTCTTCGATAAACCGCTCGACCATGTTTGTTGTCCGGAGGCGACGGCGGTACTTCGCGGGAAGCCTCAAGACCGCAGTCGCGTCCTCGAAGCCGTTCTCTAAGATCTTCAGGGCCTGGTCGGCCTCGCCTTCCAGTTCGTCACAGGCGGCTCCAACGGCTTCTCGGGCCCGTTCTGGGGAGCACGCCCCAAGCACCTGATCAAGCATCTCGTGCATCCGATCACGCAGCGTCGCGGGCGTCTGGTCGATCACATTGCGCCGAAAATGTACACCGAGGAATTCCTCGGTATGACAGCGTTGCCAGATCAATCCGGGAAAGGCCGATGCCAGAGCGCTTCGTAATCCTTCGTGACCATCACTGGTGGCCACTTCAACGCCAGAAAGGCCGCGGCGCTTCAGGCCCTCGATAAATCGGCGCCAGCCTTCCTTTGTCTCTCCAAACGCCGTCTCAAGCCCCAAGATCTCACGATGACCGGCCGCATTGATGCCCACCGCCAGCATCACCGTCGTCGATCGGACCGCCCCTTGACGGCGAACCTTCACTTGCATCGCGTCGAGGAGGAGAAAGGGGTAGCTTCCGCTCAACGGCCGCTTAGCCCATGCCGCGACCTGTTCGTCAAGCTCGGTGGTGAGCCGGGAGACCGTGGACTTGCTAAACTTGCGTCCGCACAGCTTGGTCGTGATCTTCTTCACGCGACGCGTGCTCACGCCCTGCACGACCATCTGCATGAGCGCCAGCACCAAGGCCTTCTCCGATCGTTGATACCGCTGGAAGAGCTGGGTTTGAAACGTCCCGTCCCGATCCCGGGGGACCTCCAGCTTGATCGTTCCGACCCGCGTGGTGAGCTGCCGCTTGTACGACCCGTTGCGGTAGCCCTGTCGCGTGTCAGTCCGCTGGTCCGATTCCGCGCCCAGGTGTTCAGTCATCTCCGCTTGCAGCATCTGGTTCAGGATCGGCTCCAGCAGGACCGCCATTCCCCGGTCGCTCTGGAGCAGGTGTTGGATCTTTTCGTCGTCGATTGTAATTTCAAAAGTGGCCATCGTTAGTATGTCGGTTGGTTTTGGTTAGTCTCGCTTCCAACCTGGCAAAACGCGATGGCTTTTTCTACTTGCTCGCCTCAATTACACAAGATTACGGACTCAACCTGGAATGGCCCAATGCGAGTCAAACCCATAGCCGGGGACCGTGCGAAACTCTGTGTACCACCCCTTCCAAAAAACCTGTCATAGTGAGCGAAGGCCGACGGAGGAGGCCCATGTAGCCGCCGAATGGCATTCGGTAGAACCATCTCCCCGAGGCTCAGCAGACGCTGGGCGATCGAGCGGCCCTGTTCATTTCGGTAGTGGATAGACGCTAAGTGATAAGGTGATTGGAGACCGCAGTTTTGTCTTGTTCGAACCCTCTCTCCCTTATTCCGCTTCGCTCCATCAGTCACCCTGCGGGCTCGTGTCGGGTTTCTCCCCCTTAGCCAAAGGCTAGTGTATGCACACAACCTGAGATGGCGATAATCGTTGATGATCGCTTGCCTGTCCTGAACTCGATTCAGGATCTGGATGACGTTCGGGAGGGAGGCATTTGGGTTGAAAGGGAGCTTTCGTCTCCCAGCACCGTCCCCCCGACACGTCATCCTGAACTTGATTCAGGATCCACTCGCCCGAGCAGACGCCCAGATGGGTTCTTTTTGTGGGGTCCAACAGTCTCTCATTGAACAGACGGTGGAGAAGTCAAATTTACCATCAACGAAATACCAGAGACAAAGTTATGTGCAAGGACTAGAGCCAAAGGGGGAGATGTCCACAGGATCACACCTGCGGCGAAGCTCGAAGACAGAGGGGGGTTGAGCCGGTTGCGATGATGCAAACCACATGTCAATCACTTAATACCTTACGCTACCCTCATTTCGGGGGAGATCCCGGCTCTGCGGGGCTGGACGCCTTGGCCGGGATGACGATGCGTGTTGGCAGTTCATAGTTTGCCTCCATGATTCAGGGGCAACACAGCACTCCCCTACCCCTCCTCCCCACATCCACCCGTCCATACATCCACCCTTAAACTTTCCATCCTTCCACACGTCCACCCCTAACGCAAAAACCCGCCGATGAGGCGTGAGCCCCACCGGCGGGTTGGTGGTGGTCTGGTTGTGAGGCCCCGCGGTTAGCGTACGACCGTGACCTTCTGCGTGGTGCTGAAGGTCTCGCCGCGCATGCGTACCATGTACATGCCGCTGGCCAGATCGTCCACGTTGAGGCTGATCTCGCGGGTCGTTTCGGCTTCGACCTGCTCATCGAGCACCGTGCGGACGCGCTGTCCGAGGGTGTTGTAGACTTCGATCACAACAGGCTGGGCCTCTTGCACGGCAAACTGCACCGTGGCCTGGTCGCGGACCGGGTTGGGGAAGGTGAGCAGTTCGTACTCGCCGGATAGCCCCACTTCGACTTCAATGGGCTCGTGCAGCGTTTCCGTGCCGTCCAGGTCAACCTGGCGGAGGCGGAACGTGTGCGTACCGGCCGTTAGGTCTTCGACGCGGAAGCTGTAACTCTGTGGCTCGTCGGTGGTACCAGCGCCTTCCACGAACTCCAGATCGCTGAACGACTCGCTCTCCAAGTCTTGCTGCTGGACGTAGAATCCGGCGTTGTCTTCTTCACTGGTGGTTTCCCACTCAAGAACAGCGGCTTGCCCGTCTACCTGACCGAGAAAGCTGTTCAGCTCAACGGGCAGCGGCCCAGCATCGGGATCGATGGTGAGGGTGAAGCGGGTGTCGGGGGTGCCGTTTTCAGTGGAGTGTTGGACGACTCCGCCTGCATTAGCAGGCTGAGATCCTCCTTCTACGGTCAGATTTTCACTGCAATCTGTTTCAGCGCTGAGGCTAAATGCATACGGATCTTCGGCACGAAGGTCGTGAACTTCGTCTGTTTGATGATCCTCAACGAAAAGGCCCCATGTGGCGGGCATGTTTTCCGTTTCACTCAATGCCAGTTCAGCATCACCGCCAAACGGACTGCCACTTTCGCATCCGGTTGCTTCTACGCTGAGTCCAAACTCGACCTTCTCTTCCAAATCATATGGAAGGTTATTGATATTGAGTGCCGTGCCGTCTTCGAGCACTGTGTGAGCACGCACCCGAGGCGTGTTGGACGTACTCAGCGGAGTAAGGTAGTAGGCGTCTGCTTGATCAATCCCCTTCTCGCCATCGCTAGTAAACGTCGTATAAGTGTTTGTCTTAGCTTCTCCCATCTCTACACTCAGAACCGCACTCCGATGAGTAGCCAACATCTGGCTCCCCTTAAAGGGGTCATCCTCCGCACCATCAACAACTTGGACATCGCGAATATCTTCTATTTCGAGTTCAGGGTTACTGTCCGTTGCTTGAACTTTGAATCCCTGGAAGGGACCGATAACGCCGTCTTCAAGATCTCCTTCAGTACCGTTCCAGTCATCAAATTGCTCTTCTTCAGGATTCCAAACATACACAACGTCACTCAGATTTTCTCTCCTCATTTCGTCCCAATTAGTTTCCGTGAAGTACGGATTGCCAAGCAGATTCCATCCACTTTCCGACCCGTCACCACCGTCATCGGTGAAGCTGATAAGTGGACTGAAGTCGAAATTTGTACCGTAGGTAGGCAACGCATTGGATTCTATACGCTTGGCACTGCTGGTGTCATCACGATCTTGCTCATACACCCAGACAATGAAACCCGTCCCTCGTGAAGCCGGATTGGTCACATCCTCGACTGAGACCCATTCGTCGGAGACTGTCTCTCCATCCTCCTGTTCATTTCCTTCGTTTGCCCGTTCTCCTTCATCAAAAAGAAGGAGATTGCTAAACTCGCGGCGCTCGTCTTCGGAATTGTCCGGGCCTTGAATCCACAGACGTGACTTTACTGCTCCATCATCGGTCGTCTGTCGGAGCCAATCATTGTAGGAGTAGTCTTCCGATGTATCATTTCGATCTACGAATGGGTTGGCAAGCATAAACCACTGACTAGGACGACCAGGAAGTTGTCGATCTGCAATGAGTTGATCTGTTATCTCTGGATCACCGTAGCTTATACCTGCTGCATCGTTTCCATATAGAAGTTGCGAACCTGGAGCCATTGTTAGAATGCCACCAGTTGATAAATCTCCACCGCTTCCCAGCACGAGGCTCCCTGTAATACTGATGGGTCCTGACTGAACATCAACAGTACCAGCTGACTTATTGAGTGTTAAGTTCTCAAACTCAAATGGCTGATCAGAGTTGATTGCTTGATTTTCGGCCCCCGCAAAAATAATTTGAGCATCATCATCGAGCCGAACTGTTCCTCCTCCCTCAACTGTCCAATTACCACGTATGTCCAGTGGGCGGCCCAAGTCAAGAATAGCCTGATCTTCGATGGTTAAGCTTCTTGTTTGTAGCACCGCGTCTTCTAAAGAAGTAATCCGGACATCTGTCCCATTTCCTGAGAAAGTTGTCGTTCCAAACTCAAGTAAGAGTTGATCACCTGTCACTTCTTGATTTTGCTCGCCACTGAAAGTAATTCCTCCCCCATCACCTGGATCCAGATTCCCAGCGATTCTTATAGACTGACCATTCAAGGTTAGAATCTCTTGATCAAGCTCTGCTCCCGATCCCTCACGGATGTTAAGGTCTCCGTTGATCTCAAACCGCCCATCTAGCTTGACCAACGTGGGGGAATTAATCGACACATTTGTAAAAATAACTCCATCAACTCGAGTGGTTTCTCCGCCATCAAACTCTACTTCGCGTGCAAAGAAGGCCTCATCGCCCTCTATGCTAAATGTTTCACCTTGAAAAGAGACATCCGAATCTTCATTTGAGGTGCCATTCTCATCACGGCCATACTGCCCTCCGTCTTGAATTTCGAAGGTACCTGTAATTGTTACAGCGTTTCCAGGCTCGCCAGGTTGGCTTCCCAATTGAAGATCAGGATCTGGACGCACTTCGGCACCTGAAGCAATCACAACATTCAAAAATGCATTCGCTCCAGAAAAACTCCCCTCTAAACTTTGATCATCAAGAGGACCTGCTCCCGTAAAAAATGCCGTAGCACTTTCACCTGAACGCAACTCACCATTATTAACAAAGTTACTTCCCAACTCAATTCCCCCTTCATACTCTACACGTCCAGTACTACTTATCTCGACAGGAAAATCCATCGTTAAGACAGCATTTTCATCTACTACTACTGTCCCCTGAATTCCAAACGTACCCGCTACTGTAAAGCTTGCATCCACCGAGAGTGTAAGTCCGGCACCAACAGATAGTGTACCGGGGAAAGTGCTATTAGTACCTCCCACTGTTAGAACTGCCTCACTTCCTCCATCGTTTAAGGTTAAATTACCATCAGCAACCAAGTCTACAATGCTTAGGTTTGACCCCAATTCCAAGGTGAGGTCAGCGGCGGTTTCAAGACGCGCAATTCCATCATTCCCCGGGTCACTGACTTGTTGTGAGGCTCCTGTTAATACAACAGTTCCCGTTAACTCATTGGTGCTTGTGCTAAGGGCTACCAGACTCGGCGAATCGTAAGTCAGATTTCCTGAAACAAAGAGAATACCTCCATTGCCATCGTTCTCCAGGTTAATTCGCGCATCATCTGGCCCTGTTGCTATTTCTACATCTCCAGAAACAGTCAAGTTAGCTGTCTCAAAGGTCAATTGCGTAAACTCTGCTACATCTTCTCCCTCCAAGGTAAGAGAGTTTATCGTCCTATCGTTATTCAGTGTAACGCGATCCCCCGCAGATATAACTACATCATTACCACTATCTGGAACGTCGCCTCCGCAATTGGCCCATGTGTTACTATCTCCCCAATCACCAGTATTTGCCCCTCCTCCAAGATCACTTGTGCATTGTCCTACTACAGACTGCGGTGCCATAGCAAACCCAAACAGTCCCACAGCAACAAGCAGCACGAGCGCACGGAGGCCAGCGGTGAACGAGGACGCGGATACGGTAGGCAGCGGCGATGCGGAGCGTGTATCGGTATCAGTCATGGGCATCGGGGCGCGTTGGGAGTGAGAAACGCAGAGGGTATGTATTGAGGTACGAGGCCGTTTTACGTATTGGCCTTTTGTTCCATGTACTACTATAGGCCATTTAGCGAGTCCTCTATCGTACTGTTCCGGCACAGAAGGACTCACATGGTTGGAATGTAGGGCACCCGGCGGAAAGGTGCAAGGGGGTATGGCACCAATTCACACGGGCGTTGTGTTTCAGTTTGCGCAAATGTTATGCCGTATGCGTTTTTGGATGCGACTGACGTGGCGGTCTCATGCCACCGATTGGGCAGGGCCGCCCGACTTGATAGCAGGAGATTGCACCCCAGGAGCACTCGTTCGCTACGCTCACAGCGCCACGTCGCTAGCGCTCCTCGCAATGACAATAGCGCCACCCCTCCCACCTTTGTCATCGCGAGGAGGGAGCCCTGCGACTGACGTGGCGATCTCATGCCGCCGATTGGGCAGTACCGCATGAACGATGCCGCCCGGTTTGATGGCACAAGATTGCGTCGCTGCGCTCGCAATGACAAGACAGCAGAATCCTTCCACCTCTGCTGCGACCTAACGGGGGGATTCTATTCACGAAGTCGTGGTTTCTACCCACACCCCATTCATAATGACACGAGAACAGACCCTACCTTTGTCATCGCGAGGAAGGAGCCCTGCGACTAACGCGGCGATCTCATGCCGCCAACCTGGGCGTGCTGCCCGACTTGACCGCACAAGATTGCTTCGCTGCGCTCGCAATGACAATAGAGTAAAGCCTTCCATTTTTGTCATCGCGAGGAGGGAGTCCTACGACTGACGCGGCGATCTCATGCCCTCGAACTGGGCGGTGCTGATCGGGTTGGCGGCACAAGATTGCATCGCCACACTCGCAATGACAATAGAGTAAAGCCTTCCATTTGTTGTCATCGCGAGGAAGGAATCCTACGACTGACGCGGCGATCTCATGCCCTCGAACTGGGCGGTGCTGATCGGGTTGGCGGCATAAGCTGGATAACCTTTTCCATTCGCTTGCAGCACTCATTAGCATGCTGTACGTTAGGAATACCTACCTTCTTCCATTTCCAAAAAAACTTATGGGGGCACGAACATACTACGTATACATCATGACTAACGCTGCACATACGGTGCTCTACACCGGTGTAACGAATAATCTTCGTCGTCGTGTTCAGGAGCATCGATCGGGTCAAGGGAGCACCTTCACGCGGCGGTACAATGTCAAGAAGCTTGTGTATGCCGAGCAATATCAAGACGTGAATGACGCTCTTGCACGCGAGAAGCAGATTAAAGCAGGGTCGCGCCAGAAGAAACTTGACTTGATCCATGCCGACAATCCGGCTTGGAAGGACTGGGCTGTGGAGTGGTAGAGGAGAAAACTTCTTTCGACTGACGTGACGACTTCATACTCCCCGACCTGGGCAGTGCCGCCCGGTTTGACGGCACAAGATTGCCACGTCGCTAGCGCTCCTCGCAATGACAAGAATGGAGATCTTCCCACCTCTGTCATCGCGAGGAAGGAGCCCTGCGACTGACGCGGCGCTGTGAGCGCTAGCGAACGAGTACTCCTGGGGTGCGATCTCATGCCGCCCGATTGGACGGGGCTGCCCGGCTATGGGTTTGACTGGCAGTGCGCTTTCCCTTGGCCCGAAATCAGAAGCGAAGCGCTGGGAGCACCGCGACCGAGTACTCCTGGGGTGCGGATATCTCAGGCGGCTATT
This sequence comes from Natronotalea proteinilytica, assembly GCF_055379935.1. Classification (NCBI taxonomy): domain Bacteria; kingdom Pseudomonadati; phylum Rhodothermota; class Rhodothermia; order Rhodothermales; family Salisaetaceae; genus Natronotalea; species Natronotalea proteinilytica. The sequence continues at coordinate 2,671,944 of NZ_AP043947.1, forward strand.
ACCCATAAGACAAGCGCAGCCGCCAGAGTAGACGACTGCGCTTGCACATATTCGGAATGTCTCACGATCCACTACGGCATGGGATCGTCATCTTCTTCCCCGTCTTCATCGTCGCGTCGCCGCAGTTTGTGCGCTGCATACCCAGCTCCGGCAAGCGCCAATAGGCTAAGTCCCCCATCCACAGGAACTCGTTCAGGCGGTGGTGGAGGCGGAGCTGGCCCTTGGTTCGTCTCCGCCCCAAAGTCATATCGCTCAGCGCCGTCTTCGTCAAACGAACCCGAGTCCGCCCAATCGGGGAGGCGGGTGGAGGAGGGTTCGTCGGCGCGGCGATCTTCAACAGGAGGGGCTTCTTGTTCCCAGCTGGGCTCTCCCCAGTCGGGTACGTCGTCCTGATCATCGTCGGGGCCCCACTGGGCGGCTGCTGGCGTGGCAACAAGGAGCCCGCCTGCGATGAGCAAGGGCACAAGTGCGACGAAGACTAAATGTTTGTAGAGGAGATTCATACCGTAAGGGGGGAATTAGCGAGAACTCACCGTAACGTCTAAAGACGCGGGGACAAAGTCAAGGAGAAAACAAAATTACAATGGAGGGGGCGCGTATTCAGTCAACACATTCACACTATTGGTAGGCTTCTGTGCTCTTACATCATTCAGATAGCAACAAAATACATACCAGGAGGCCGTTCGGTTTAGATCTAATGCATCGTTCTGCATGCTGCTGGCTCTATGTTATTGAAAGGACAGCAACAAGCTAAAGCGAAGCGTATCGGAGAGCGGGTTTTCTTCTTCAAGGGTGTAGAGGTACGAGAAGTCAATACCCACGATGTTCCAGCGCACACCGGCACCAAACGTTAGGAACTGGCGGTTTCCGTTGTCGGGGTGCTCGTAAAAGTATCCACTGCGTAGGGCGAACAGATCGGCGTACCAGTATTCCAGGCCGGCTCCCATGGTAAACTGTTCGGCGACGCCCAGTTCAGTGAGTTCATCCTCCCCATCGGCACCGGGGCGGCGCTCACCCGGCGCGGGGCCCCACGAGTTAAAGATCGCTTTGTAAAAGGGATCCGGATTGCTCCCGTCCTCATCCACGCTGACGAGCTCTTTGTTGAAGTCGTTGGCCAATGTCAGGCTGTTATACTCGTCAAAGTCGAACGTAAAGGCGTATCCGAGCCGCAGGTTGGTAGGTACGGCCTGCTTGTCCTCAAAGTACTGAATGTGGGTGCCCATGTTGGCAAGGTTGGCTCCCAGTGAGAACGTAGTGGGCGTTCCAGCAAGATTGAACGGGTTGGTCCGATACAGGGCGGCCAGATCGAACGTGCCCGAGAATGCGGTGCCGCTACCAATATCAGCGGTTTCGGGCGAAAGGCGGGAGTAGATGGCCCGCACGCCGCCGCCCAAGCTAAAGTTGTCGTTGAGTTGGCGTCCATAAGACAGACCCAGCGCCATCTCGAAGGCACTCGACTCATCAATGAGTTGGCCTTCCGTATCAATGATTTCGGTTTCTCCGAGGTTCAGGAAAATCAGGTTGGCGCCAAAGGTGCCGATGTCATCGACGTGGTAGGTCCCCACAAGATACTCATAGAACAGCCCAGCATCGAACTCGGGCAGCCAGTTCGCATGTGTAATTCCTACCTCGGGGCTTCCTTGAAACCCCAATCCGGCAGGGTTCCAAAACATCGCGTTGGCATTATCAGCCACGGCTACTCCGGTGTTCCCCATGCCCGCGCCTCGGCTATCGGGTTCAATACGTAAGAACAGTGCAGACGACTGTCCGAGTTGGGCGTGAGCGGTGGTGGTGAGCCCAAAGCAAAGAAGGATGGCGCTAAAGACGCCAATCCATCGGAGGCGAGCGCGCGAGAAGAAGACGGTGGGGAGCATGTGCATAAAGCCTACTGCATTACCAAGAACAAACAAAAGTCACCCATTCTATTACCGAGTCAACACGTAAGGACGTATCGGTTTCCTTGTATGACAGGAGGGCGCGTGTGGGTGTGTATCAATTTGTTCGATAGGGCTAAGCATCTATGAAAGCAAGTCGCATAATAGCAGGGTAGGCAACGCTTCGCTCAAATGCAAGGGGCGCCCGGCTGCTTTATTAAACAAATGGTGTGTTGAACACGCGTTATTGCTTCGCTGTGGTGGACATGTTCCCCTAACGTGTGCTTGCGGGCGAGGTTCGTATGGATATGACGTTGGATGTCAAAACAGCGGGGAGGCGTCTCAATTGCCACCGAGGATATCGGGGTCGCCTGGATGAGGTGACGTTCTCCTAATCTATCGGTGGCAGCCGGAAAGAAGGGGACGCAGAGCATCGCGACGAGTGACCGCCCGGGATATCCGCACCCCAGGAGTACTCGGTCGCGGTGCTCCCAGCGCTTCGCTCCTGATCCCGGGCTATGGAACGGCGCAATGTAAGCAAATCCATAGCCGGGGACCGCTTGCGTCCCCGGCGATCTGTGGTATGTCGCTAAACACGTACCCTGCTAGACGCGGTTGCTCCGCCTAAGAGACGCGGAGTCTGACACGAGCGTAGCGACTGACGAACGCAGTGAGTAAAGATCTCCCACGAAAGATCTCCCACGAACTGGGCAGGGCCACTCGATCGATCAGAGCCTGCTGAGCGTCGGGGAGATGGTTCGGCGTGCTCCGGGCTGGGCCCGTCGCGTGCTCACCATGACAGGTTTTTTGGGGGACACAGAGGTTGGCACGGTCCTCATACCCTAACAATCAGCTGTGTCACAGCCCTACAGTTCGTCGCGTACGTCTTCAAGGCGGCGGAGGCGGGCAGAGAGCTCATTGGTGGCATCGTGGATGTCGCGTAGTGCTTCCCGAATCTGGGCGGTGTCCGCATCCTCATCGGTCACCTCCATCAGAAACTGAGCGTTTCCGTGGATGATAGACAACGGGTTGTTCAGGTCGTGCAAAATTTCGCTCAGCGTGTCGCGCAATTCGTCAGGGTCGTTCGATTCCATGGGGAAACGGGCTCTGGTAAACAGGCTTAGGCGGTCAACTCAGGAGCAATGGTCCATCCTCGTTCACTTTTACGCACCGATCCCATCGACACATCGGGATCGTGCTCAAAGAGGAGCGTCCACTCGTTGTCATGTGCTTTCTGCAAGAACCCTGCCTTCTCGTCAATGGTCTGCAGCGGGTCAATATCGTAGGCCATCGTCCAGGCCGGACCGGCATGATGGTGCGTGGGCAACAGATCGCCCACATACACGAACGTGTGCGCATCGTGGGTAATGCGCACCATCTGCTGTGCGCGCGTGTGTCCGTCTACAACGTGTAGGTGGATGCCCGGGCCGAGGGTGCCGGGTCCATCGTGGAACGTCCAGCGCACCTGGTCCGCCAGCGGGTCGAGAATCGCATCTCGAAATGAGTTTTGTTCTTTGGGATTCGGCGCCCGCGCGGCCTTCCAGTGGCGTTGTTGCACATGATGGGTAGCGTTCGGGAACTGGGGGACCAGCTGCTCCCCACGACGAACCACCGCTCCGCCGCTATGGTCAAAGTGCAGATGCGTAAACACCACATCGGTGACATCATCGGTGGATACCCCTGCGTCTTTGAGGCTGCCCGTGAGCGTGTGCGTGCTGTGGTCGATCCCGAAAATCGATTGCTCTTTTTCAGAAAAGTGCGTGCCGATGCCGGTATCCACCACGATACAGCGGTCTGGACTCTCGATCAACAGGCAGCGCATAGCCAGTTCGATGCGGTTCTGGTCATCGGCGGGAATGCGTTGCTCCCACAACGGCTTGGGCACAATCCCAAACATGGCTCCGCCATCGAGTTTAAAGCGTCCGGTTTCCAGCAAGGTGAGGGTGTAGGGACCGCATTCAATCATGCGTCGGTGGAGCCAGTGAAGAAAACGGGCAGGGTCGGTTTGGACTGTAAACGACCAACGGGGGTACGTGATTCTGAAGGTCGCATCTCCGGCTATAGGTTTGCCTGACATCGCATCGTTCCGTAGCCTGGGATGACTAGAAGCGTTGATAGCTCATGATCCACCCCAGGATTCAGGTGTGACACAGCACTAAGTAAAGACAGGCACGAAGTTGGGGTTTTGTGCGTTTCAAAGCGGCATCATGTGCGCCCAGATATTCTTAATACACGCTCTCATTCGTACGGCACCACGCTTCACATAAGTATTTGATCTATATGGCTCTACGGAATCCCTCCCCCTAAATCCCCCTCCTCTGAGGGGGACTTGAGGAACCCCTTCTACGGTTCCTTCCTCCTCGGGGAGGAAGGGTAGGATGGAGGGGAATCCATCCGGCAATCCCCAAAACCATTGTTGAGGTCACTTACTGTTGTGTCACAAATCAATGGTTGTGTTGCAACACGCCCCATTTTAACGTTGTCATCTTGAGCGGAGCGGCTCCGTCTAGGAGACGCGGAGTCCTGACACGAGCGGAGCGACTGACGAACGCAGTGAGTAAAGATCTCCTACGAACTGAGCAGGGCCCGTTGGTTTGCCAGTAGCTGCTGAGCGCCGAGGAGATGTTTCGACGCGAGTCCACTCCATACCCTAACTTTCAGCTGTTACATAGCACCTACTGCTGTGTCACAGGTCAATCTTCGGGTAACACATGGCCACCTATACGTACCGAGAATAACTCACAATCATGTCATTGCGAGCGCAGCGACGCAATCTCGTGCTATCAAGTCGAGCAGCACCGCCCAGTTCGAGGGCATGAGATCGCACCCCAGGAGCACTCGTTCGCTAGCGCTCACAGCGCCGCGTCAGTCGCAGGGCTCCCTCCTCGCGATGACAATTTTGGACCCTAACTTTCAACTGTGGCACAGCACCTACACATCCTCGGGCGGAAAATCTTTGAAGTGTCCGTTCGACTTCACGCGCCGCTGCACATCCTCTTGCTCTTCAATCTCAGGAATGAGCCGTTCAAAGTGATTGACGAGGTAGCGCACCCGCTCGGCTTCGCTGTGCAATTGAAGCACCTCCTGTTTTTGCTCCAGCGATAGCCCTGCGTTTTGGGCCAGCACGAACGAGAGACGGTCGTTGGTCTGGTACAGGCCGGGGCGCACGGTGCGTCCGGCCAGCTCCAGGAGTTTCATATGCTGGGTAATCATCCGCTCGCGCAGCGACTCATCTGCAGGATCAGGGGTCTCGCTGAGGAGGGTTACGTCTGCTGTGTAGTAGGAGGCGCGATCGTCGAACACCTCGTTGATTTGAAAGCGTTCGTCGCCCTCAGCGATTAGATCGGCGCTCCCGTTCTCATACCGTTTCAGGATGCGCTGGATGTGGGCTGTGCATCCTACCGAAGCAATGCGGTCGTCCTCGGACAGGACGATGCCGAAGGGCACCTCGTGGGTGGTGCAAAACGCCATCAGGTCTTTGTAGCGCTCTTCAAAGATGTGAAGCGGAACCGTCTCGTTTGGGTAGAGCACCAGCCCTAGCGGAAAAAGCGGTAAGTCATCGATCGTGGATGCCATGGCACGGATTGGCTTGAAAAAAGGTAGCGTGTCGTGAACCTATAGCCTAAAATGGGTGTTTCCGTGCTGCTTGTCTGGAGTGTGCAAAGCCTGTTCTTTTCTGCGCTCTCGGCGCATCGAATCAGTCGGGGGGCGACTTGTCGTTGGCGGCATCGGATACCGGCACGGGGGGCGGGGCGGCCTGGCGTTGCCGGTAGAGCATGTAGCCCGAAGCAAGCGCCACAACGGAGCACCCAAGGGCCACGCCCGGACGCAGCAGCAACGCGCCTCCAACAGCAAACATGATTCCGAAGAGCAGTCCCACCGCCGCCACCGTACTCAGCACACTCCGGCGCAACGAGGCTGAGGGCATCACGCCGGTTTCTTCGCGCTGCCGGATCCAGCCGGGCCCACCGGGACGCGCCATCCGGTAGAAGCGGCGCAGCGTCTCGGGCGATTCGGGAGCGGTGGCGTACATCACTGTGATCCAGATGGCGCCGGTAATCAGCGTGATGGCACCCAGCCGCAGCCCAAAGTCGTCGATCATCAGTCCGGGATACAGAGTCGTAGTCAGGCCAATCAAGAAGCCGGCACACATCGCTGAAAGCTCGGCCCACGCGTTGATGCGCCACCAGAACCAGCGCAGAATGAGCACCACGCCCGGGCCCGTGCCAATAGCAATAACGAGCTGAAAGACCGCCGCGACACTTTCTGCATAAAAGGCCGCCACGCCGCCCAGCGTCGCAATCAGCACCGATGCTATGCGTCCGGCCAGCACCAACTCGCTCTGACTGGCTTCGGGCCGCATGAAGCGGGCGTACACGTCGTGCGTCAGGTAGGAGGCGCCCCAGTTAATCTGGGTAGAGACGGTGCTCATGAACGCGGCCAGCAGCGAGGCCACAGCCAGCCCCAGCACCCCCACGGGCAGGTAGTCGAGCATGAGCTTGGGGTACCCCATCTCGGGATCGTCGAGGTCGGGGTAGATGACCAATGCGGCCAGCGCCACGAGCACCCACGGCCAGGTGCGAATGACGTAGTGCATGATGTTGAAGAGCCAGGCGGCCCACTCGGCGTTCTGTTCATCGCGCGAGGCCGCCAGACGCTGAATGAACTCACCGCCGCCATCGGAACGTCGGAACGTCCACCACTGCACGAACACGTACGCAAAAAACGTGGATGCGGAGATCCCAGCAAAGGCACTCCACCCCACGCGCAACCCATCGCTCCATCCGATTTCAAACGGAACGAAAGCCAGCACATCGAAATCGGTGACGTCCTGCGCCTGTGTGACGAGTCCCTGCAGGCCACCGACTTCTGGACTTCGAATGGCAAACCAGGCGACCAAAATAGCGCCTGCCAGTGCCAGCACGAACTGCACAAAATCGGTAGCTACCACGCCCCACAGTCCCGAGAGCCCCGCGTACAGCAGCACAAACACCAGCAACACCAGCACCGAGAACATCTTCGGATCCATGCCCAGCACGGGCACATCGGTGGGAATGCCCATCAGCTCCCAGAACGAAAGCGCCTCCATCACCTTCAGGGCGGCAAGCATAATGTACCCAATGCCGATGCAGTTGATAGGCACCGCGAAAAGAAACGCTTTTACCACGCGCAGAATAGCTGCCGGACGCCCGCCGTATCGCATCTCGATGAGTTCGGCATCGGTTACGACCTCGCTGCGGCGCCAGAGCCGTGCAAAAATGTAAATCAGCGCTACGTGTCCAACGCCAAAGGCCCACCACTCCCAGTTGCCTGCAATGCCGCGCTCGCCTACGACACCAGCTACGTAGAGCGGCGTATCAATCGAAAAGGTGGTGGCCGCCATTGACGTGCCGGCCAGCCACCACGGCAGGGACCGTCCCGAGATGAAGAAGTCCTCGACCGACTGCGAGGCTCGCCGCGAGAGGTATGCGCCCAGCGCCAGCGCGCCAACCAAGTAGGCGACAATGATAAGCCCGTCAATCCAATGCATGTGCGCTAGGGGTTGAGGCGAGAGAGGGCAACGCGGGCGGCTTGATGCAGACCTTCGTGATAATCGTAGGGCGTGGGCCAATCCAGCGCTTTGTTAAACGCGTCGATGGCCTCCTCCGTCTGCCCCTGCACCCGATACACCGTGCCGAGGTAATACCACGACCAGGCGCCCCACTGCGTGTCGGCATCGGGGTCGGCAGTGTTGTAGGCAGCGGTGTAATGCGAGCGAGCCGCCTCGTACTCGGCTTGCGCCTGATGCACGCGACCCATCCGGTAGTGCGCCTCGGCGCGCTGGTCGCGCGACAAGTCGTTGGCATCGAGGAGGGCTTCAAGGCGTTCGATGGCGGTGTCGTATCGGGCAGAGTCGAACGCGTTGCGGGCTGCAAGCAGGGCGCGCTCGGTGTCGGACATGGGCCCTTGCAGGCGCCGCTGAGCCCAGCGTTCCAGTGCAGCGTCTTCGTCGAACTCCCGCTCATCGGCCACCTGCTGGTAATACGATGTGGCCGCCTCCCAGCCGTCTTCCCATTCGGTAGCCAGCCCCAGATAGAGATGTGCGGGCGGCATCAGCGCGTCGCCTTTGTGTGTACTAATGTAGGTGCGTAGCGCCTCCTGGGCAGCTGCGTGATTCTCCAGAGCAAACTGCAACCGCCCCTGAAAGAAGTGCAGAAAGGACACGGGCGTGGCCCCGGCCTCAACCTGGCGAAGCCCCTCATCGAGGACCGTTTCCGCAGTGTCCACCTCCCGGTTTTCCAGCAGCACAAAGCCATACACGTAGGCCCAGAGCGGACTGTCGGGGTACTGCTCGTAGACGGAGGCGATGTGCGGAACGGCTGCCTCGGTGTCGCGCTCTACAGCGTTGCGCACAATCCCAAGAGCAGCCTCGGCAAAGGGGGCGTTGACTGTGCTTTCGGTGGCCGCCTGCTGCAGATCGGCCAGCCCCTGTTCTGCATCCCCCTGAAACCCCACAATACGCAGCACCCGCTGATAGCGGCCCGGTAGCACGCCAATGACGTATCGCACGAGTCCGACGCCCAGACGGCTTTCGGCAAAGTCGGGGTGGCGTTCGGCATTGCGGCGTAGCGTGCGAAACGCCGAGCGGGCGCGCCATGCTGCCCGGATGTTGCGCCCTTCTCGCCCGGCCACAAGGGCGCGCATCAGCTCAGCCTCGCCCTCCATGTGCGCCACCCACGGATTGCTTGAATCGGGGGCGCGGTCGAGGGCGTCGAGCAGCGCATCGGCGTGGGCTTCTACCTGTTCGAAATAGGTCTCTTCCTCAGTCATAAATGCCTGAAAGAGCGCCACCAACGCCCGTCCGTGCGGGGCCGCCCAATAGCCATCGGCTTGCGCGGCCAGCGTATCGAGATGCGCCTCGGCCACCTCCAGGCGATAGCGGTGCAGCGCGGTGTGCGTCGCCTCGATGTGGTGCAGCGCCGGATCGCTATGAGCCAGTAGCACCATTTCGGTAGGGGGAGGCGCCGTGCGATCCTGCGCCCACGCTGCGTCTCCCCATACCAACAGCCCGATGGCCATCCAAACAATAGAGCGGATCATGACGCGTTACGCTGTTTCAGAAGCAGGCGCCTCAGCCGACGGCGACACGAGTGTCCCGTCATCGCCTAGCCCCACGTACATGCCTTCGTCCACATCGCGAAGGTCGCCCTCGCTTTCGGCCACAACGGAGGCTACCATGGTGTCGCCTGTGATGTTGTTCACGGTGCGCAGCATGTCGAGCGGACGATCAACGCCGAGGATGAGCGCAATGCCTGCGCTGGGTACGCCCACCGATTCGAGAATCACGACCAGCATGATAATCCCCGCGCCGGGCACGCCAGCGGTGCCAATGGATGCCAGCACCGCAATCAGCACAATGTTGAGTTGCTGCGCCATGGTTAGATCGAGCCCGATCACCTGCGCGATAAAGACGGCAGCCACCGCCTGATAGAGCGCCGTGCCGTCCATGTTGATGGTGGCCCCCAGCGGAAGCACAAAGGAGGAGATCTCTTTTGACACGCCCAGATTCTTTTCGCTGACCTCCATGGTAACTGGCAGGGTGGCGCCGCTCGACGAGGTCGAGAAAGCCACCAACTGGGCTGGAAAGATGGCCTTGAAGTACGAGGTGATGGGTTTGGGGGTAAACAACTTCATGAACAGCGGATACACCACGAGCATCATGATGAGCAGGCCAATAGCCACCACAAGCGTGTAGTAGCCCAGCGCTCCCAGGAGCGGAGCGAGCTGCGTGGGACTATCCGCCGCAATCGACACGATGGCGTCGGCCAGAAGTCCGAACACGCCGATGGGCGCGGTGAGCATGATGATCTCGACCAGCTTGATGATAAGCGCGTTCAGGCTCTCGAAGAAGTCCAGTAGCGCCCTCGATTGCTCGCCGGGGATGAGCAGCAGGCCGAGTCCGATAAAGAAGGCCACAAACACGATCTGCAGCATGTTGCTGTTGTCGGAGGCCGACTCGAAGAAGTTCGACGGCACCATATCTACGAGTGGCTGCAGGGGACCGCGATCAGCCGCCTCTTCGGCAAAGGCTTCACGCTCATCCACATCGGCGCTGTAGGTTTCTTCGAGCTGCACCTGCATCTCCTCGGGGACTGCGCTGCCGGGCTGTAGCGTATTGACAAGCGCCAGGCCCACAATCAGAGCAATGGTGGTCGTCAGAATGTATAACCCCAGCGTCTTTCCGCCGATGCGCGAAAGCTTGTTCAGATCCGCCAGCGACGCCACACCCACCACGAGCGAGGCCAGGATGAGCGGCATGGCAATGAGTTGCAGCGCATTTAGAAAGATGGTGCCAAAGGGGGCCACCCAGTGATTGGTGAACTGCTCCCATCCCAGAGCGGCGCCGATGACGCCATAGATCAAACCCAGAACGAGGCCGATGAGGATTTGCCAGTGCAGCTTTTTATACCAGGGCATGCAAGGTGCAGGGGTTGGGAACGACTAGCGAAGCATTCACATCCGCATAAGAAACGGATGCGCGCTCCGTAAAACAAGCGCGCTCCAAAATTTTGACATGGGCTGCGAAGATCTGTGGTTGCGTGCGCTTCCTCGCCGGTGACCTTGCCCTTTGCTTGGTGAAAAACCTACCCCCTTGTCATTGCGAGCGGAGCGACGCGCCCCGACCGCAGGGAGGAAGTGCTCTTGGAGTGCAATCTCATGTCATCAGGCCGGATGCATCTGCCCAATCAACGGCATGAGATCGCCGAAGGCGCCCCTCGCCGCGATGCTCTGCGTCGCGACGTAGAAATGGACGCTCTGCGTCCAACGGGAATGCCAGGGGCCAGGGCTGTGAACGCTGGAGCGTCCAACCGTGCGTGGCGACGCGGAGCATGTACGTGTTTAGCGGCGTGCTTCCTGATCGCCGGGGACGCAAGCGGTCTCCGGCTATGGATTTTGCTCACATCGCCCCGTTCTGTAGCCCGGGATCAGGAGCGAAGCGCTGGGAGCACCGCGACCGAGTACTCCTGGGGTGCGGATATCCCGGACGGTCATTGTACCACGCTAAACAGGTACGGAGCATCGCCACGAGAGTGGGGTGGTGAGGGTGAAGGGCATGGATAGAGCCATGCCAACTGATCGCACAGTCGCTATTACATGATCCAGCTCCATGCTCCAGCCCATACCGCACCAATTAGTGTGGCGATGGCATTCACACCGCTGTTGGTGAGGTAGCGCGTGCCATACACTGGGGCCTCGCTTGAGGTGGTGGGTTCGTCGTGCCAGATCTCGTCTTGTTGATCTGCGTACTGCGCCTGTCCGTAAGCCCCCAGCACGCTATCAGCTATGCTGCCGATCAATCCCCCGAGTGCGACCCATGCAGCTCCGTCCCACGAAAGCGGTCCAAGGACGGCTCCGAACGCCGCGATGATGCCAGCCCCGACAAGACTGGCTGCCGTGCCAGACCCCGACACGGCCCCCGATGTACCGGCTGCCACCCATGTACCGCTGCGCAGCGACCAGGCGCGGGTGTGCCAGCGTGTGCCCACCTCGGTGCCCCAGGTGTCGGCTGTGGCCGCGGCCAGACTCCCTACGTACACCGGATACATCCATTCGGCTCCTGCCCACGGCATCAGTGCAAGCGCGGCCCACGCCCATCCGCCATTGGCCAACACCTGCATCGCGGTTCGTGGACGCGTGTCGGTATTCACAATCGTGGCGGTGGCGACCTTCATCCGGCTCATCACACTGCCAGAGGCCACAAACACGGCGAGCGGGACGACCCAATCTAGACCACCCACAACTACCGCATGCGCGCCAAAGAGTCCGCCCGTCAGCGCCCCGGCAGATGTGAACCAACCTGCATAACGCACCAGGGCGGCAATACCCCCACCCAGGCTTGCTATCCAGATCAGATCGAGTGGAGTCATGAGGCTTTCAGGTTTTATCGTTTGGGTTATGTGGAGGTGCAGTTCCCCTGTGCTCCTTCGAGCTATTGCTGTGACACACCACTATTGCGCTCTTGTGACAATGCACCAACGTCTCCAATACACCATCTGGTTTCTCTACCTCGGGGCGTTACGTCGGACGCAGAGCGTCCACTCGTCCGTCTCGATGCGTGCCGAGCCTGCTTGGGTGACGCTGAGGTCTATCCGACTGGCGGCGTCAGGATGACCTGCAGACGTAACAAAATCCCCGTCTCTCGTAGCAGCACACTTCGCCGCTACAAAACGCACAGACGCCCCGCCATCGCTGAAGATGACGGGGCGTAGTGCGACATACCAAAACGTCAGCTGGCGTCTACTCGGTCTTCACAGACGACTCCAGCTCTTCCTTCGTGGGTGCACCGTCACCCGCAGAGCCGTTGCCACCGATGGCTGCTTGCAGCTCTTCGAGCTCGGACTTCGAGCCGACCACGATGTCGCGGAATTCGCGCTGTCCGGTTCCGGCGGGAATCGGATGGCCTACCACCACGTTTTCTTTCAGTCCATAGAGCGGATCTTCCTTGGCCTGAATGGCGGCGTTGGTGAGCACCTTGGTGGTCTCCTGGAAGGACGCTGCCGACACGAACGAGTCGGTGGCCAGTGCAGCTTTCGTAATCCCCAAGAGTACGGGGCGCCCCACAGCAGGACGCGCCTCGCGCACCTCGATTTCGGGTTCGTCTGCACGCTTCAACTCGGAGTTGAGTTCGCGCAGACGGCGACGGCTCACGATCTCGCCGATCTTGACCTTGCTGGAACTGCTTGGGTTGGTAACCACAAACTTGTCGTGCAGGTCGTCGTTGACGCGGGCCATCTTGTGGCGGTCTACGACATCCTCTTCGAGGAAGTGCGTATCGCCTGTCTCCACAATGCTGACGCGCTTCATCATCTGACGGACAACCACCTCGATGTGCTTGTCGTCAATCTCGACGCCCTGCAGACGGTACACCTCCTGAATTTCGTTCAGCAGGTACTCTTGCACCGCACGCGGCCCTTTAATCTTGAGGATATCGTGGGGGGCAATGGTCCCGTCGGAGAGCGGGTCACCGGCTTGCACAAAGTCATTCTCGTGCACCAGCATGTGCTTCGAGAGCGAGACCATGTAGGTCTTCGTCATCTCGTCGTCGCGGCTAGACACGATCACCTCTTGCTTGCCGCGCTTACGATCGCCAAAGCTGACGATGCCGTCGATCTCGCTCACCTCGGCGGGATCCGACGGGGTACGCGCTTCGAAGAGTTCCGTTACGCGTGGCAAACCACCCGTAATGTCGCTCTGCTTGACGGTCTGACGCGGAATCTTAGCCAGCACCTGACCAGCCTGTACCGTTTCACCGGCATCAACCTGGATGCGGGCCTGCACCGGCATGTTGTACTCCCGCTCGTCTTCCTCGTCAATGCGCACAATAACCGCCGGTGTGACGGTACGCTTGCGGCTTTCGGTAATGACCTTCTCTTTGTGGCCCGTTTGCTCGTCGGTCTCTTCGCGGTAGGTGGTGCCTTCCATCATGTCTTCGTACTCCACCTCGCCATCGACCTCTGAGAGGATGACGCTGTTGTACGGATCCCAGGTCACCATCACATCGCCTTTCTCGATGTCCTGGCCTTCTTCAACCATGAGCTCGGCGCCGTACGGAACCACGTGCGTATTTTGCTCGCGTCCATCCTCGTCGAGAATCACGATCTCGCCTTGACGCGTCAGCACAATTTCCGACGGGCCGCTGCCATCGTCGTACGAAACCGTCCGCAGGTTATTGAAGGCGACCTCGCCTCCAGACTTCGCCTGCAGCGTGCTTTCGGATGCGACCGCGCTGGCGGCTCCTCCAATGTGGAACGTCCGCAGCGTAAGCTGGGTGCCCGGCTCGCCAATCGACTGCGCAGCCACCACACCAACTGATTCGCCAACCTCGACCATGCGATCGGTACCCAGGTTGCGGCCGTAGCACAGCGTACATACGCCTTTCTCCGACTCGCAAGTGAGCACCGAACGGATCTCCACCTCTTCAATCGAGGTTTCGGCAATGCGCTTGGCGATCTGTTCGTCAATAAGGGTATTCGCCTCAGCAATAAGCTCGTCGGTCTGCGGATCGTACACGTCGTGCACAGTCACGCGACCAAACAGGCGTTTGCTAAGGGGCACCACCACTTCGTCGTTGTCGGTGAGCGCCGAGATCTCGATGCCGCGGAGGGTGCCGCAGTCATGCTCGGTGATGGTCACATCTTGCGACACATCGACCAGACGACGGGTTAGATACCCAGCATCAGCCGTTTTCAGCGCGGTATCGGCCAGTCCCTTACGCGCCCCGTGGGTGGAGATGAAGTACTCCAGCACAGAGAGCCCCTCTTTGAAGTTCGAGAGGATGGGGTTCTCAATGATTTCGCCGCCGCCTTCTCCGACGTTTTTCTGCGGCTTGGCCATAAGACCACGCATTCCGCCCAACTGACGGATCTGCTCTTTCGAGCCACGCGCCCCCGAGTCGGCCATCATGTAAATGGCGTTGAATCCTTCGCGGTGCTCTTTCAGCGTTTCAAACAGCACTTCAGAAACGCGGTTGTTCGTCTGCGTCCAGATGTCAATGACCTGGTTGTAGCGTTCACTGTCGGTCGTAAAGCCCATTTCGTAGTTAGACCGGACCTTCTCGACCTCGGCGTTGGCATCTTCGACCAGTTCCTCCTTCTTGTCGGGAACGACAATGTCGGACAGCGAGAACGTAATGCCTGAGGTGGTAGAGCGGCCAAAGCCCAATCGCTTCATTGCATCCAAGAACTCGGCGGTCTCTTTGAAGCCTGCCGTTTTCAGGATGCGCGAAATAATCGGGCGCATGTTTTTCTTCGTGAGCACCTCGTTCACAAACGGCACGCCCGCTGGAACGATCTCGTTGAAGAGCACACGGCCTACCGTCGTCTCCAAAATTTCGGTCGGATCATCGGGGCTACGCAGCTCAATTTTCGCATGGGTAGCTACAATGTCCTGGTCATAGGCCTGGCGCACCTCTTCTACCGACGCAAACCGGCGTCCTTCGCCTTTCTCCCCGTTTCTGGCCTTCGTCATGTAGTAGAGGCCCAGAATCATGTCCTGGGTGGGCACAGTGAGGGGCGACCCGTTGGCTGGACTCAAAATGTTGTGGCTGCTCAGCATGAGAATCATGCTTTCAAGGCAGGCCTCGTGCGAAAGCGGTACGTGCACAGCCATCTGGTCACCGTCGAAGTCGGCGTTGTAGGCGGTACAGACCAGCGGGTGCAGCTGAATGGCTTTCCCTTCAGTAAGCACCGGCTGGAACGCCTGAATGCCGAGGCGGTGCAGCGTAGGTGCACGGTTCAGCAGCACGGGGCGTCCCTGAATCACTTTCTCCAGGATGTCCCACACCGCTGCAGTACGTCGCTCCACATACTTCTTCGCGCTCTTCACCGTCTTCACAATGCCGCGCTCAATAAGGCGGCGTATGATAAACGGCTTAAAGAGCTCAACGGCCATCTCCTTCGGAATACCGCACTGGTGCAGTTCCAGGTCGGGTCCAATTACAATGACCGAACGGCCCGAGTAGTCAACACGCTTTCCAAGCAGGTTCTGGCGGAAGCGCCCTTGCTTGCCTTTCAGCATGTCGCTGAGGCTCTTCAGCGGACGGTTCGAGGAGCCGCGCACCGAATTGGATTTACGGCTGTTGTCAAAGAGAGAGTCCACCGCCTCTTGCAGCATCCGCTTCTCATTGCGCAGAATCACCTCAGGCGCTTTGATGTCGATCAGGCGCTTCAGGCGATTGTTGCGAATGATAACGCGCCGGTACAGGTCGTTTAGGTCGCTTGTGGCAAAGCGTCCCCCATCGAGCGGCACGAGGGGGCGCAGCTCCGGCGGAATAACCGGAATCACGCGCATGACCATCCACTCCGGACGGTTCTCGATGCGCTCGTTCGCGTCGATGAAGCCTTGCACGACGTTCAGACGTTTCAGCGCTTTGGCTTTGCGCTGTTGGCTTGTTTCGGTCTTGACCTGGTAGCGCAGCTCTTGCGCGAGGGTGGGCAGATCCAGCCGCTTGAGCATCGTTTCAACGGCCTCGCCCCCAATCATCGCAATAAACTTCTCGGGGTCCTCATCGGGCAGGCGGTTGTTGTCCTCCCGAATCTGGTAAAGGATGTTGAAGTACTCTTCTTCGGTGAGCAGTTGGTTCTCTTCTACTCCCAGGCGTTTGGCTGTGCCGGGCTGGATAACAATGTACTGCTCGTAGTAGATGACCTTCTCCAGGTCTTTGGACTTCAGCCCAAGCAGGTGGCCAATTTTGTTGGGCAGCGTTTTGAAGTACCAGATGTGAACCACGGGAACGCTGAGCTTAATGTGGCCCATGCGTTCACGCCGCACCGCTTTGCGGGTCACCTCTACGCCACACCGGTCGCAGATAATGCCTTTGTAGCGGATGCGCTTGTATTTGCCACAGTGGCACTCATAGTCTTTGACCGGGCCAAAGATTTTTTCGCAGAAGAGACCGCCCATCTCCGGCTTAAACGACCGGTAGTTGATGGTCTCTGGCTTCAACACCTCTCCGTACGACCGCTCCAGAATGTCCTCTGGAGAAGCCAGGTTGATGGAGATCTTGTCGAAGTCTTTGTCGATGTCCTTCGTATTTCCGTAAGGCATGTAGCGTAAGCAGTTTGAGAGTGGCGAATGGCGATACGTGCCAAGCCGCATTGGGGCTGCCGGGTCGTTGGCGAGGTACGGCCCCGACCCGGCAGGCAATGCACACGGGGATTAGTCGAGGTTGACCTCAAGCCCAAGCCCCTGCAACTCGCGAATGAGCACGTTGAAGCTCTCGGGGACGTTGGGCGACGGCATGTTCTTGCCTTTCACGATCGACTCGTAAGCGCGCGAACGTCCTTGCACATCGTCCGACTTGTAGGTGAGCATCTCTTGCAGCGTATGGGAGGCGCCGTAGGCGTAGAGCGCCCACACCTCCATCTCCCCGAGCCGCTGGCCGCCAAACTGAGCTTTTCCGCCCAGGGGCTGCTGCGTGATGAGGCTGTACGGCCCAATCGAACGTGCGTGCATCTTGTCGTCGATAAGGTGGCTGAGCTTCATCATGTAGATTTGGCCCACCGTGGTTTTCTCGTCGAACGGCTCTCCGGTCTGCCCGTCAATAAGCTGGGCCTTCCCGTCGCGTGGCAAGCCAGCCTCTTCGAGCTTGTCGGCAATGTCGTCCATCGTGGCGCCATCGAACACAGGCGTGGCGAACTTCTTACCGAGCTTGTCGCCCGCCCAGCCCAGAAGCGTCTCGTAAATCTGACCGAGGTTCATCCGCGACGGCACCCCGAGCGGATTCAAGACAATGTCTACCGGCGTTCCGTCTTCAAGGTGGGGCATATCTTCGACGGGGACAATTTTGGCGATGACGCCCTTGTTACCGTGGCGCCCGGCCATCTTGTCGCCCACCGAAATTTTGCGTTTGCGCGCCACATACACCTTGGCCATCTGCACGATGCCCGCGGGCAATTCGTCGCCCATTTCAACCTGGTGTTCTTGGCGCTTGGCTTTGCCATCAACTTTGCGGCGGCGCACCTTGTAGTTGCGCAGCAGCGTAGCCACCTTCTCGTTGAGGTCATCGTTGTCGGTGAACGCTGTCTTGGTACTGAGCGCGTCAGGCTCCACATCGCTCAGCGCATCGCGGGTCAGCTCGGCGCCTTCCGTCAGCACCACATTGCCTTCTCGATCTTCAATGCCGCCGGTGCTTTTTCCACCAACGAGATGGAAGAACTTGTCCCAGAACCGGCTGTTCAGGTCGGCCACCTCGCGCTCGTGACGCTTTTCAATCGCTTCTAAACGCTTCTCCTCCATTTTCTTGGAGGCCGGATCAAGCTGGCGACGGCTGAACAGTTTCGTGTCAATCACGACCCCATCCATACCGGGCTTGGCCTTCAGGGAGGCGTCTTTTACGTCGCCAGCCTTGTCGCCAAAGATAGCGCGCAGCAATTTCTCTTCGGGGGTAGGATCGGTTTCGCCCTTAGGCGTAATCTTCCCTACGATAATATCGCCCGGGGTTACCTCGGCACCAACGCGGATGATACCGCGCTCGTCGAGGTCCTTCGTGGCCTCCTCCGAGACGTTGGGGATCTCACGGGTAAGCTCTTCTTCGCCACGCTTCGTATCGCGCACTTCGTGCTCGAACTCCTCGATGTGCACCGAGGTGTACACGTCGTCGGCCACGAGGCGCTCGCTAATTACGATGGCATCCTCAAAGTTGTACCCGTGCCAGGGCATAAACGCACAGAGCACGTTCTTGCCGAGTGCAAGCTCGCCTTTCTCCGTAGCGAATCCTTCGGTCATAACCGTACCGTCTTCCACTTTGTCGCCCACTTGCACGATGGGCTTTTGGTTCATGCAGGTGTCTTGGTTGGTACGGCGGAACTTGGTAAGCTTGTACTCGCGCACCGGCTCACCAAATGTGAGGTCGTCTTTGGCGGCATCTTCCTCGTAGCGCACGACAATCCGCTCGGCATCTACGTATTCGACTTCGCCTTTCCCTTCGGCCACAATAACGGCTCGCGAGTCTTTAGCAGCACGGCCTTCAAGACCGGTACCCACGATGGGCGAATCGCTACGCAAGAGCGGCACGCCCTGGCGCTGCATGTTCGATCCCATCAGCGCACGGTTGGCGTCATCGTGCGAAAGGAAGGGCACCAGGCTGGCCGAGGGCGACACAATCTGATTGGGCGAGACATCCATGTACTCGACCTCTTCCGGCGGCACAATTGGGAAATCGCCTCGGTATCGGCACGTTACCTGATCGGTCTGGAAATTGCCGTCTTGGTCGATCGGGGCGTTCGCCTGTGCAATGATGGCATGGTCTTCCTGATCGGCCGAGAGGTATTCTACCTCTTCGGTAACGATACCATCTTTCACCACGCGATACGGCGTTTCGATAAACCCGAAGTCGTTGATAACGCCATGCACACAGAGCGACGAAATCAGACCAATGTTGGGTCCCTCTGGCGTCTCAATGGGGCACAAGCGCCCGTAGTGAGTGTAGTGCACATCGCGCACCTCAAACCCGGCCCGCTCACGCGTCAAACCTCCCGGTCCAAGTGCCGAAAGACGACGCTTGTTGGTGAGTTCAGCCAACGGGTTGGTCTGGTCCATGAACTGGCTGAGCTGGTTCGTACCAAAGAACGTGTTGATCACGCTCGAAATGGTACGGGCATTAACCAGGTCTTGAGGCGTAAACTTGTCAGCATCCCGCAGATTCATGCGCTCCTTGATGGTGCGCGACATGCGAGCGAGCCCCAGCGAAAACTGCGACCCAAGCTGCTCGCCTACCGTCTTGACGCGGCGGTTGCTCAAGTGGTCGATGTCATCGGCAGGACTGTTGCCATTTTTGAGCTTGATGAGCTCACGCACAATTCCGACCACATCGTCGCGCGTCAGCACGGTAGTGTCCGGATCCACATCAATGCGCAGACGGCTATTGATGCGGTGACGACCTACATCACCAAGGTCGTAGCGCTTGTCAGAGAAGAAAAGCCGCTCCAGCGCGTTACGGGCCGACTCTAGATCAGGCGCTTCGGATCCGCGCAACTGGCGGTAGATTTCGCGCAACGCCTCTTCTTCGTTGTGGGTTGAATCTTTCTTGAGCGTATCAACGAGGGTACTCATATCGTCCTCGTCTTCGGCTCGCTCTTCGCGCACCAGATAGATACGCTCCACATTGTGCTCATCGAGCAACTCCCAATCTTCCTCTTCAAGCGTATGCTCGGCAGGAAGCAGCACCTCGCGCTCGATCTCTTCTTCGACGACCTCGCCCGTGTCCTCGTCAATAATTTCGATCTTGCGCTCGATCGTCACCGACGTAGCCAGCTCACGATCGATGTGCTCCTCAAACTCCTCCTCGCTGCCGATCTCTACCGTGTCGGCAAGATCAAACAGACGGATGATCTCGTCATCGGAGGAGACGCCAAGGGCACGAAGCAGCGTGGTGACGGGCACCTTCTTTTTACGATCAATATATGCCCACAACACGTTGCGGATATCGGTTGAGAACTCCATCCACGAGCCCCGGAAAGGAATCACGCGGGCCGAGTAGAGTTGTGTCCCATTCGAGTGCACATCCGTCCCGAAGAAGAGGCCGGGACTCCGGTGCAACTGCGCAACGATTACGCGTTCTGCACCATTAACCACGAACGTACCACGGTCGGTCATGAACGGAAGGGTACCTAGGTACACCTCCTGCTCGATGGCTTCAATGGCCTCATCGTCGCCGTCCTCTTCTTTGCTAGAGAGGCGCAGAGTAGCCTTCAGCGGGACTGAAAAGGTGAGGCCTTGTGCGATGCACTCCTCAATGGTATGCTTGGGGGCATCGAGGCCGTACTTGACAAACTCAAGTGTGTAGCGTTCACGGCTATCCTGGATGGGGAAGTGCTCGTTAAAGACTTCCTGCAGGCCTTCGTTTTCACGATCTTCGGGTGGGACATCGTCTTGCACGAAGTCATGAAACGACTTCAGTTGGATGTCCAAAAAGTCAGGATAATCCCAGACAGCTGGAATGCGGGCGAACGATTCACGCTCGGCAGGCTTTTCCAGATGGCCGTTCGTAACGATATTGCCGTTAAGCAGAGTGGGCATAAGCGGGGTAAACTCCTCAAACAGTTGGGGAATACACGCAAGCGTGCAATGGGTGATAAACGCGGGTTACAGTGGCAGACGAACAGGTGCCCGCAGGCAGGCACATAGCAGCCATGCAGCAGATATGGGGCCGCTCATCCGGGTGCGAAGGGCACGCAGTACGGAATACGGAAGGTGTAAAGGCGACAGAAGCTGCAATACCAAGAGTGCGTTCGTCCACAGGAAGGATTCGCCGCGCGTCTCGCAGGCTCCACCATAGGGATTGTGATAGATCCTTGGAGCATAGCAAACAAGGGTACGACCGCTCTATACCGTTGTTTCGGCGCCAATTCTTAACACACAATCCATACAATATAACGGGGTGGAGCAGCTTTGCTCCATTGCAATCGAACACCAAGAGCCCACCCTAAACGGGTCGGCTCTTGGCGACTGAGTCGTCAGATTGCGCTACAGTCTAGCGTCAATCTGTATGGTCGATGCCGTTTCTCGGGCATCTAGTGGGGTTATTTCAGTTCAACCTCACCACCTGCATCTTCGAGCTGTGCTTTCAGCTCGTCGGCTTCTTCGCGTGGCAGGCCTTCCTTGACCGGGCTTGGAGCTTCATCCACCACTGCTTTGGCTTCTTTGAGGCCAAGTCCTGTTATGGAGCGTACTTCCTTAATCACGGCAATTTTGTTACCGCTTACGCCCGTCAGGACCACGTCAAATTCGGTTTGCTCTTCGCCACCGTCGGCGCCGTCGCCACCGCCAGCACCCGGAGCAGCAACCGCTACGCCTGCAGAAGCAGGTTTGATGTCGTATTCTTCTTCGAGGTAATTTGCAAGTTCGCTGGCTTCTTTGATCGTGAGGCCAACGAGTTGTTCAGCGAGTTCTTGAATGTCTGCCATAAGAGTATCAGATTCCTGCAGCGGTCTGTGCACCCGGTGAAGAGGGCACTGCGCTGCACATTAAGGGGATAACGAGAGGGTAGCATGCGAACATGCATGCGTTGGTACATGACAGCATAACAGCTGCACATGCAAGAGGACAAAGACGCCCGATGCGTTATGCATCGTCTTCGCCTTCGGCCATGCTCTGGATGGCACCGGCCAGCGTACTGGCAGGACCTGTAAGAGCACCCGCAATGTTTTGCGACGGGGCCATCAGCAGTCCAACGATGTCGCCAATGAGTTCTTCGCGCGACTTCAGCTTCGAAAGCTCATCAAGTGCGTCGGCTCCTTCGTAAAGGGTGCCTTCAATGTAGGCCACCTTTAGTTCGGGACGTTCTACATCGGCATCATCCAGAAAATCTTTGAGGACCCGCGCCGGCTTAGCAGGATCATCGCTAAAGGCCGCAGCGGTAGGTCCGGAAAAGTGCTCAGCGAGCACTTCAATGTCACTATTTTCGACCTGATCGAGCGCAATCTGCGCCAAGGTGTTTTTGCAGACCGTGTACTCGACATCGGCTTCGCGGAAGCGAGCACGCAGCTCATTGGTTTGCTCAACCGTAAGCCCCGCAAAGTTGGTCAAGTAAATGATCGGGGTTGATTCAAATCGTTCGCCCAGATCGTCGATGATCTCGGCTTTTTTTGCACGGGAAAGAGGCATAACAAAAGGATATCCAGAAACGTGAGAACCAGAGGGTGGCGGCAGGCCATGCATGCCCGTTAGCGCGTAGCAGCAAGTACGGTGCTGCGATCGACCTCAACGGGGGGCCCCATGGTTGCTGAAAGCGTGGCCGACCGAATGTACAGCCCTTTGGCCGACACCGGACGCAGGCGCATCACTTCTTTCAGGAACGCTTGCGCATTTTCTGCAAGGTCATCTTCAGAAAACGACGCTTTGCCGATGGATGTGTGCAGGTTGCCGTGCTTGTCTACGCGGAACTCGATCTTGCCGGACTTCACTTCGTCAACAGTTGCGGCCACATCCATGGTAACGGTGCCGCTTTTAGGATTCGGCATCAGGCCACGCGGTCCAAGAATACGCCCGAGACGTCCCACTTGGGCCATCACATCGGGCGTCGCAATTACCACGTCGAAATCCAGCCAGTTCTCGTTCTGAATGCGCTCAACGTACTCGTCGAGGCCCACATAATCGGCACCAGCTTCTTCGGCTTCGGCCTGTTTGCTTTCGTTGGCAAGCACCAGCACCACTGTTTCTTTGCCGGTCCCATGCGGAAGCACAACCGCGCCCCGCACCATCTGATCGGCATGTCGGGGATCAACCCCAAGACGTAAGTCCAGGTCGATGGATTCGTCAAAGCCAGCAGTGGCGGTCTTCTTCACCAGCGCAGCCGCTTCGTTCAGCGTAGACGGCGATGACTCCTCTTCAAGAAGCGCATTCGCGTCGGTATATCGTTTTCCTCGTTTTGCCATAAAATTAGGGGGTTATGCGGTTCGTACGCCTACACAAGCAGGCTCCCGCATGTTCAAAAGATACGTTCAGATCACACCAACTTGTCGCGCACGACGTGCCGGGTTGGCTGTTGCGCAGCAACGTAGCGTTACTCGGGCTTATCGCTAACGGTAATCCCCATCGAACGGGCCGTTCCTGCGATCATGTGCGCGCCTTGCTCAATCGTGTGTGCGTTCAGGTCCTCCATCTTCCGCTCTGCAATAGCGCGGCAGTCATCCCACGACACATCAGCCACTTTCTGGCGCAGAGGGTCTCCGGCGCCGCTCTCAATGCCTGCCGCTTCTTTCAGCAGCACAGAGGCTGGTGGACTCTTGACGATAAAGTCGAACGACCGGTCCATGTAGACCGTGATCACGACCGGGAGCAGCAGCCCCATCTGGTCTTGGGTTTCGGCGTTGAACTTTTTGCAGAACTCCATGATGTTCACACCATGTTGCCCCAGTGCAGGACCAATGGGGGGGGCAGGGTTTGCTTGTCCTGCTTTGATCTGCAGTTTAATCTGTGTATTTACTTGCTTAGCCATAACAGTTGGGGCGGTTCAGACGCCAATGCGGCTCCCGCCAATGCGTTGGTAAAAGTATCGAGGATGCAGAACAAACGGCGGACCCTGCTGTGCGTCAGCAACTCCGCCGTGCTATAAGCCACCCAGATAAAGCCTGTGCGGCATGTACAAAACTATTCGTCGTGTTCGACCTGCAGATAATCGAGCTCCACCGGCGTTTTCCGCCCGAAGATAGAGACCATTACCCGCACTTTCATTTTTTCGGGGTAGACCTCCTCCACAAAGCCATTGAAGCTATCGAACGGCCCATCAACTACTTTGACAGGGTCGCCCACCTTGAAGGGAATTTCAGGCTGCTCGCCCATTTCTTCAGCGCGGTCCATCCGCCCTAAGATGCGTTGCACCTCGTCAGGACGCAGAGGGGTCGGGTCGTCGCCTGTACCGGAGGTTAGAAATCCGATCACCGAGGGAAGCCCCGTAGCCATATGCTGCAACCGGTCGGTCATGGTGGCATGCAGCAGAATGTATCCTGGAAAGAAGGTCTTTTCTTTCGTCTTTTTCTTGCCGCCGCGCATCTCAAAGACCGTCTCGGTAGGGATAAGCACCTCATCAACCAGGTCCTCAAGGTCTAACCGTTCCATTTCGCTTTCCAGGAAACGACGCACTTTCTTTTCATGCCCCGAGAAGGTACGGAGCACAAACCATTTTTTCATGTCGTTTCCGCCGGGCATAGAAGGAGGGTGGGGTTGATACGTGACAGATTGAGCTGGGCGATGCGCTCTCTTGGGACAAGCGTCCCAAGGAATCAGACTCGGAGAGCCTGTTGAGAGATTAATAGATCATCTCCATAATGGTGCTGATAATCTGGTCCGCCACAAAAATGAACCCAGAGATCATGACCGTTCCTAGCAGCGTAATTAGCGTGCTGCTGATGAGCTCATCGCGGCTTGGCCAGCTCACTTTTTTCATTTCGGACACGACGTCCTGTATGTAATCACGAATCCATTTCATAGCGTAGGCAGGCTCGTTAACGATCGCAGGCGCCCGAACGTAGGCCCTGCGAGAAAGAAACACGAAAATGCACGGGTGGCAGGACTTGAACCCGCAACCGGCGGTTTTGGAGACCGCTGCTCTGCCAATTGAGCTACACCCGTGTGGGGGAGGATGCACGAGGCTCCTCCCAAATTGTTCGCTGCGTGCGGTACACGAAGCGTATTATCTATGTGTTAGTCTAGAATCTCAGTGACGACGCCCGCGCCCACGGTGTGTCCGCCTTCGCGGATCGCAAACCGAAGCCCCTCTTCCAAGGCCACCGGCTGTATCAGCTTCACCGTAAACGTTGCGTTGTCGCCCGGCATCACCATCTCAACGCCTTCCTCCAGCGCAATGTCTCCCGTCACGTCCGTCGTGCGGAAGTAAAACTGAGGACGATACCCCGGGAAAAACGGCGTGTGGCGCCCGCCCTCGTCTTTCGACAGCACGTACACCTCACACTCAAACTCTTTGTGCGGCGTCACCGAGCCCGGCTCCGCAACTACCATCCCGCGCGATACTTCTTCCTTCTTGATCCCGCGCAACAGCAGCCCCGCGTTGTCTCCGGCCTCGCCTTCATCGAGCACCTTGTTGAACATCTCAATCCCGGTCACCGTCGAGGTCAGCTTCTCTTCCTCAATCCCGACAATGTCCACGTCCGATCCGGTCTCAATACGGCCTCGCTCAATGCGACCTGTCACCACCGTTCCGCGACCGGTAATCGAGAAGATGTCCTCCACCGGCATCAAAAACGGCTTGTCAATGTCGCGCTCCGGCGTCGGAATGTACTCGTCTACATGCGACATCAACTCCATGATCTGAGCTTCCGCGTCCGCGTCGCTCTCCAGCGCCTTCAGCGCCGAGCCGCGCACGACCGGAATCTCATCACCGGGGAACTCATACTCAGACAGCAGCTCGCGCACTTCCATGTCCACCAGCTCCAAGAGCTCCTCATCCTCAACCAGGTCCACCTTGTTCATGAACACGACCAAGTACGGCACGCCTACCTGACGGGCCAGCAAAATGTGCTCGCGCGTCTGCGGCATCGGGCCGTCAGTGGCAGCCACCACCAAAATAGCACCGTCCATCTGCGCAGCCCCCGTCACCATGTTCTTGACATAGTCGGCGTGGCCAGGGCAGTCTACGTGCGCATAGTGGCGCGCTTCCGTTTCGTACTCCACGTGGCTCGTCGCTATCGTAATCCCACGCTCGCGCTCTTCCGGCGCGTTGTCAATCGAGTCAAACGTACGCTCGGCCGCTCCGCCTACCTGCTCGGCAAGCACCTTCGTAATCGCCGCCGTTAGCGTCGTCTTCCCGTGGTCTACGTGCCCAATCGTTCCAATGTTGATGTGCGGCTTCTTCCGCTCAAATGCCTCCTTCGCCATAACCGTGTTGCGTTCGTGTAAGGATTGAAATACGTGTGTATGCCTAAAGGCCTGCATGCACGCCCCTTGATGCAACATGCGAGGGTGGGGCTTGCGCACAGAAAAAGCGCGTGGACGATGCCAACGCGTGGTGAGCCGCCTCCCGGATTTGAACCGGGGACCCCTTCCTTACCATGGAAGTGCTCTACCTCTGAGCTAAGGCGGCAACGTTGATGTGCGACGTGTTGCGCACAGTGCAGAGTGCACGATGCTGTGCGTACGAACCCATCGCTACGCAGGGCATGCGCACTCGGTAGGCTGTACATTGAGCGGGAGACGGGATTCGAACCCGCGACCCTCAGCTTGGAAGGCTGATGCTCTACCAGTTGAGCTACTCCCGCATGCATTGCACCTTGCGGTGCGTACATCTTAACGATGCACAGTGGGCAGGGTAGGATTCGAACCTACGAAGGCATAGCCGGCAGATTTACAGTCTGCTGCGTTTGACCGCTTCGCTACCTGCCCAATTTTTATGTAGGATGTATCACTTGAGACCAAAAAACACTTGCCCCATGCAGACATCCAAGTCGCGTTATAGGTACTACCCAAACGGATGTTGCCTCAGATAGCGTGAAATTTGAGGGGATGCCCTTTATAACGCTATCTATCTTTTTACAGTGCATGCCAGCCTATGAAAAGACCAACGGTTTCGCAAGGTTCCTTGCATGCACTCCTCATGAAGACCTACTGCAGCGTACTTGCAAAGCCGTTCAATAAGCACTCATGAGTCCCCACACTTGCTGTGTGGATGGAGCTGACGAAGGGACTTGAACCCCCAACCTGCTCATTACAAGTGAGCTGCTCTACCAGTTGAGCTACGTCAGCATAATGGCCATGGGCATGCCTGTATTGACACATTCATGGCGGGAGTCGGCTTAACATGAATAGCCCAACGCCTGTTTCCCTACAGCAGGGGTTCTGCACGTGAAAGATTAGTGGGGATTCTGCACAAAAACAACCTATTGACTCCGACGCGCACGTCTCAAGACATCATGCAACCGACCTCCATCGCTTCCAGAGGTGGCGCAGTCCCCATCCTACAAGAAGAGCCGCAAGCACTCCCATTACAATCCAGCCATAGGCCTGCAGATAATCAGCAATAATTGGCCAGTTTTCTCCTACGGCGTAGCCTGCGTAGGTGATGATCACCGACCAGGCAAGCGCGCTGACTGTGGCGCCTATCGCTGTTTTCCAGGCCGACATCTGGGCCATGCCCACGGTGATAGAAATGACCGACCGTGCTCCAAACAGAAATCGGTTTGCAACAACAACGCCATGACCATATGCGTGAATCCACTCGCGTGCTTGCAAAATCTGCTCGCGCGGCATCCAGCGATGCGATCGCACGGTACCGGCCTGCGCACTGATTTGGCGCCCCACGGCGTAGACAGTCATAAACCCTACGGATCCTCCGACCACCGAAAGGGCCATCACCACCCCCAGGTTTAGGTGGCCAAGCCCAGCCAGATATCCCCCCAGCACCACAATCATATCACCCGGGATGGGGGGCACGATATTTTCCCCATACGAGATAACCAGAATGGTTACATAGCCCCACATCGGAGGCACTCCAAGCATCCATTCAACCCAGGCATCCAGGTCTGTCAACCACTCCATGTATGTACTGATCAAACGGCGCCATGAGATCGCATCCCAGAGACGACCTGGTCGATATGTTTACAGCGCTGCGTCGATCGCAGGCGCCCTCTTCGTGATGACAAAACGCACCCGAAAGAAAAGCCGGGAGTCGTGTGGGCGTCTCGGTTTGAGGACGCTGGAGCGTCTGTCCACTCCCTTTACTACGAGGCTATATCACAGCCATCCCTTCTTCTATCGAATGAGCATTGCATCGCCAAATGAGAAGAGGCGGTATTCCTCATCAAACGCTTCCTGATACGCATCCATGATGAAGTCGTACCCCGCAAACGCGGAAACCATCATAAGTAGCGTACTCTCTGGACGGTGAAAGTTGGTGACAAGCTGATCGGTGATCTGGAAGTCGTATGGCGGATAAATGAACAGGTCGGTCCAACTCGAATCAGCTTTCAGCATCTGACTGGCAGACAGACTGGACTCTAGCGTACGCACCACGGTCGTTCCAATGGCTGTGACCTGGTTGTCAGGACTCCTCAAGGCGCGGTTTACAGCCTCTGCAGTTTCTTCAGGAATGGTGAACTGCTCCGAATCCATACGGTGTTTGGTAAGGTCTTCAACTCCTACCGGACGAAACGTACCTCGCCCCACATGCAGCGTAACCTCAGCAACATGTACGCCTTTGTCTTTGAGGGCTTGCACCAGTTCCGGGGTAAAGTGCAACCCGGCGGTAGGAGCGGCTACCGCTCCGCGCTCCTCGGCAAAAATGGTCTGGTAGCGTGATCGGTCTTCCTCTTCAACATCTCGGTCGATGTATGGCGGCAGCGGCGTTTGCCCTAACTCACGAATTTTGGCGTACAGCTCCTCGTTTGTGCCTGTAAAGTGGAGTCGTAGCGTGCGTCCACGCGAGGTGGTGTTGTCGATAACCTCGGCCGAAAGCTCCTGGTCAAAGTAGAGCTTGTTTCCGATACGAATCTTGCGCGCCGGATCGACCATCACATCCCACAGTCGGCTCTCGGGATTTAACTCCCGAAGCAAAAACACCTCAATGTTGGCCCCGGTCTTTTTTTTCTTCCCGAAAAGCCGCGCCGGGTACACCTTGGTATTGTTAACGACAACGACATCGCCGTCGTTGAAGAAGCGCGGCAATTCATTGAACACGGTATGCTCAATGGTTTGCTCATCGGAATCAACCACCATTAACCGGCACGAATCGCGCGGCTCGGCGGGGTACTCGGCAATGAGTTCTTTCGGATAATCGTAGCTAAACTCGGATCGTTTCATAGACAGGGAGTGCGTTCAACAAACAAGAGAGTACACGGCGACAGACGAAGCGTTCTCGACGCCTGCAGCAACCGGACGGGCGCAAACTGCAGGTACAAACAGCGTCTAAATTGGCATTGATCCCGGCGCGCGGCGGAGATGTTATGCAGATGCAGAAACAGAACGAAGCGATCCGCGCTGCATTTCCCACGGCTGCACGGGGGCAATGTGTCCATCAACACGGTCTGGATAAAGCGCATAGGCAATAAGCGCGGCGGCACGGTACAGGCGCGGCCCGGGACGGTTGAAGTAGGCGTTGCCATCAAACACGGCCACACGATTTTTTTGCACCGCGCGTAAGCTCTGCCAGGTGGGGTGCGAGGCAAGCGTCTGCCAGTCGCGCGCAGTGTCTTCCACCGAAAAACCACACGGCATTACGGCAATAACGTCGGGATCGGCGTTGGCAAGTGCCTCCCACGTAATGCGACGCGACGCTGCCCCGGCCTCTGCCAATACCGGCTGCCCGCCTCCGTGTGCGACCACATCAGGCGTCCAGTGTCCGGCAACCATGAGCGGATCCATCCACTCGATACAGGCAACGGTGGGCAAGGTATCTGGATCAGTGCGGCGCTCCAGCCCAATGGCACTGTGTAGCTGTTTCAACTGCCGTTCGTGACGAGCTATCCACTGCATGGCGGCCTCTGCTCGATTCAACGCACGTCCAAGGCGAAGCACCATGTCGAGCACCTCCTTGAACGTGGCAGGCTGCATTGAAAACAAGCGGATGTCAGCGTCTGCTTCAGCCTGCAAATCGGCTTCGATATCGGATACGGAGGCCGCGCACACTTCGCACTGTGCCTGGGTAAGCACCCAGTCGGGAGAGAGGGCACGTAATTGCGCCATATCCACTCGATACAGACTGAGGCCGTCGCGTACGCGCTTCTGTACGGCTTCGTGGATTGCACGCGAAGTCTGTTTTTCGGGATAAGTGGGCGCGGTAAGCACAGGCAACGACGTTACCGCCTCCGGATGGTCGCACTCATGCGAACGGCCCACGAGAGCGTGGGCGGCCCCGAGGGCGTCTACCCATTCCGTAGCGGCTGGAAGAAGCGAGGCGATACGCATAGGAGGCAAACCGGGTGAGGGGGAGCGGGGAATGTGCACAATTTATTCTTATGCACATCCGCCTAAGACGTTGCCCAGTTGCTCTGTGCGTGCGTTACCTACCGATCGGTCCACCTTTGGACTGCAGCGCGCCCGGGCTATGGGGGTTGACGCACAGCGCTCTGTTCCTTAGCCCGGAATCAGGAGCGACACAGCGCTACCGCACCGGCGGACGCTGTGTGTGCCAGTCGGTGGCTTCCTGAATGGCGTGTGCTACCCGGAGCGCCTCAGCGTCGTGGTAGAGGCGCCCAAGCACGCTAATGCTACCGGGCGAGCGCCGGTCGGCATCGTCAATGTCGATGGTCGACTCTAACGCCTCGTCATCTTCCTCGATGTGATGAAACGCATTCGGGATGCACACGCACGGATGGCCCGTCAGGTTGGTGATTTGTAGTGTGCCGCCCCGAAACGACGGACTGATGAACACATCTATATCACGCAGGGCTTCGTAGGTGGCCACCATCAACTTGCGGCGCGCTCGCGAGGCCTGGATATGCTCCACCGCCGGGGTAAAGCGTGCTGTGCGAAACACGTGAGGCCAGGCGTCGGTGGTCTGGCGAACCATCGTTGCGTCTTCTCCACTGCGTGTGAGTTCGTCAAAATTGCTGGCTGCCTCCACATTGAGCGTGTTCAGCAGCATAGCCAGCGGATAGTTTGTAGGCAAACTAATGGAATGCAACTCGGCGCCCTGTTCGCGCAACACATCGAGCACAGCTTGGTCGGCCTCAAGATTGTTGTACTCAGCCTCGAAGGCCTCTTCGTACACTCCAATGCGCAGATCAGCAAGCGGCTGCTCCGCATCAAACGGAAACGGCGCCTCCACCATGCCCGGGTCCTGCGGGTCGGCTCCACGTAGCGCATCGTACACCAACGCGCAGTCATAGGCCGATCGGGCCATCGGACCCACCTTGTCCATCGTCCACGACAGCACCATAGCCCCCTGGCGACTTACCGTGCCAAACGTAGGCCGATGTCCGGTGATGCCGTTTCGTGTGGAGGGCGACACGATGGATCCGAGTGTTTCAGTGCCGAGGGCAAACGGAACGCCTGCTGCCGCTACTGCTGCGCCCGACCCGGCAGACGAGCCGCTGCTCCCCTGGGTGGGATCCCACGGCGACCGGGTGGTCCCATCGAACCACACATCGCCCCAGGCCATAGCGCCCAGCGTAAGCTTGGCAATGAGGACAGCCCCTGCGTCATCGAGCCGCTCAATCACTGCTGCCGTGTCGTCAATGGTCTGATCCTGATAGGGCGTTGCCCCCCAGGTGGTCGGATATCCTTCAACGGCGAACAGGTCTTTAGCGCCGTACGGCACGCCGTGCAACGGCCCGCGCCAGTCGCCGGCGTCGAGCTCGGCATCGGCCTGAGCGGCGGCTTCCAGGGCACGCTCTTCGGTGAAGGTAACAACACATTCGAGCGCCTCATCAAGACGGCGCAGCCGCTCAAGATAGAGCCGGGTGAGCTGTTCCGATGTCACCTCGCGCTCGCGCAGCCATACCGACAACTGCGCGACTGAAGCAAACGCCAGGTCTTCGTTGTCAATGGGTCTTGGTGAGCGAGGCCACTTCCATGTAGGATCAGCTGACTCGGCAGGCACCGAGGCTCCCCCCAAGCGCGGATCGAACACTTCCGATGGATGCGCCCCATTGGGCAGGTCAATGTCGCGCAGGGTTTCGTATTGCTGCAACTGCTGGTTCAGCGCGTCCACCAGCATCTCGCGATCTTCGTCTCGAAACGATAGCCCCATCATTTCCTCGGCAGCCTGGATGTGATCAAGCGTGACAGGGGTATCGGAGGCTGGCTCCTCGCCGACCTGCGTATACAACACACCCGGAAGCAATCCGGTCAATCCAACGGCGGTGCACGACTCAAGAAACTGACGGCGATCCATAAATAAGTGGGACTATGTCACTGAACTTGCGGGGTGATGGGGCTTTCATGATACATCACAATTCTCCCAAGGTGCAACTATGCGACCATGGTGTTGCATCTATCTTCCATCAAGCAGGGGTGGCTCTATCACAGGTCAATCGTATAGTGCACTGTCACAGGTCAATCTTCGGGTAACGCATGGCCACCTAACGTACCGAGAATAACTCACAATCATGTCATTGCGAGGAGCACCGCGTCAGCACGATTTTCAGGTCGCTCCAGCGCCCTCATAAGGAAGCCTTCTGATAAATTCGTTTGCACGCCACTCCCCTTCCAGGTATTTTTAAAATCGTCCTCTCACTCACTGCCTGTGTATTATTGCACACGCGCTTACCTCCTCCCTTGAATGCTGTCTGCTCTCCATCAAGTCATAACGCACACCAAACAGCAATGCGCCCAGTTGTGGTCTGCGCTGATACAGGATAAAGAAGCAACCACAAAGCTCATCGGGCTTCTTTTGGCGGGGATGGTTTGGGGCGGACTCATGCTCATGCCCACTCCGGAAGCCCTTGGTGTTTCCGGTCAACGGGCGGTGGCACTGCTTGCTGCGGTCTGTATCATGTTTGCTACCGAGGCCGTGCCCTTGCCTGCCATCGGACTGCTCATTCCGGTGTATCAGGTGGTGTTTGGCGGCATCGAAACCGAGTTGGTCACCAACTGGATGATGAGCAACGCGCTGCTTTTTCTGATGGGCACGCTCATGCTCGTCGCGGCCCTTTCCAGTCGGGGCCTTGACAAGATCATTGCGCTCTACATTCTAACAAGCGTAGGCTCAAGCGTCTATGCCGTGGTCTTTGGCATCATTGCTATCAGCGCCATCTTGGCCGGATTTATGTCGGATGCGGCCGCGGCACTTATGCTTGCCCCCGTACTTGGCATCATCAGTATCGTACGCGACTCCCACGATGGCCCCCTCGACAACTTTACCAAGCTGCTCATTTTTTCCGTTGGATTTGGAGCTATTGTGGGCAGTCCGTACACACCCGCGGGGGGCGCACGGAACGTCATCATGATGGACTATATGCAGCAACTCGCGAATGTGGATATCAGCTTCGCGCGCTGGGCCATGTATATGATGCCGTTTACCATCACGATGGTGGGCGTGCTTACAGGCCTACTTGTCACGCTCTTTCCGCCCGAGGTCAAGAACTTGCGTACGGCCATTGAAGCGCTGCGCATTGAGGTGCGCGAGCGTCCGTTTGGGCTCGACCAGATGATCATCCTTGGCGTGTTTGCCATTACCATTGGGCTTTGGCTTACCGTTGGCGACCTTTACGGCATTGGGGTGATTGCCGTGGGCGCTGCCGCCGTTTTGCTCGCTCTGGGGGTGGTAGAGTGGCGCAACTATCAGAGCGATGTGGATTGGGGCGTGCTCATGATTTACATTGGTGCGATCTCTCTGGGTGGGTATACCGCAGAAACAGGAGCCGCCAGCTGGATTGCAGATTCGTTCTTAGCTTTGGTGAACACTGCAGGGATAGGAGACGGAAACTTGCTTGTTATAGTGATTTCTTTCTTGGTTACAGCCATGACATCGGCAATGAGCGCGGGCGCCACCACAAGTGTGTTAGGACCCATTGTGCTTGAAATCGGAACCCAAGCGGCAATCCCACCCATTGTTATCGGACTGGCCACCGCACTGGCTTCATCGTTTGGGTTTATGCTCATTGTATCGACGCCTGGCAACGCCATCATTTACGCATCGGGGTACTTATCACCAAGCGACTTCATTAAAGCCGGTGTATGGGCCATGCTGGCTTCATTTGGCGTGTTTTTTGTAATGCTTTTTCTCTACTGGCCTCTTCTTACCTAACATCGCCTTGAACGCGCTCCAACCGTTTTTCTTGTTTACGCTCAATCTACACGCTCAAACGCATGCGTATTCTAATCTGCTCGGATGGGAGCAAATGGGCTCATAAGTCAGCACAGTTTGCCCTCCAACTATTTCGGCATACAGCGCATGAGATTACCGTGCTCGTTTTCAAGCAACGCACGCAGGCGCTGGATGCCGATCAAAAAGCGCTCATCAAGGGCATGCGCAACAAGGAGGACAACGTAGGCTCCGACCGCTCAGCCCACCAGATCGAAGTCGATCTGCAAACGCTGATTGATGAGGTGCTGGATGCCGATAAACCCGTCCACTGGGCCTATGCCGAAGGCAACATGGCCAACCACCTGATGGCCGTGGCCGACGATTACGACATGGTTTGCCTGGGCGGCGTTGGCAAGGGCGGCTTTTCTCGCAACCTGATGGGCGTCTTCGTTGACGAGCTCGTTATGGAAGGCCACGGCAACCTCTTGGTGACTAAAACCAGTGAGGCCGTCTGCCGGGATGTGCTCGTAGCACTTCCGCCCGAAGATACCGATGACGAGCACATGGCCCACTACCTGGGACACTTGTTTGCAGGTAGCGGAGTTACCATTACAGTCAACATCATGTGGAGCGATCTGCCGCACCGCTTCGAGGGCTATCTTGAAGCCGCGGCTCGACAGCGCGTTAAGCGCATGGTTGATGACGACCTGTTTCCCGACAAACGCCACCGCCTCAACTACATCAGCCGTATCATTGATCGGTACGGACTGTCCTGCAAGGCTGCATTTCAAGATTACAAATCGATGGGCGAACTGGTTGGCAACGTGCCTCCCAGCAGCTACGACCTGATC
The DNA here is from genome assembly GCF_055379935.1 of Natronotalea proteinilytica. Taxonomy (NCBI): domain Bacteria; kingdom Pseudomonadati; phylum Rhodothermota; class Rhodothermia; order Rhodothermales; family Salisaetaceae; genus Natronotalea; species Natronotalea proteinilytica. The sequence goes on from NZ_AP043947.1 coordinate 2,706,347, forward strand.
ATCGTGCGCCCCCCTGCTCCGGGCGATGGGTTTCTGCAACAACTGGAACCTAAAAAACAGAGCCTCAACCTGATGCGGAAGAGCAGTTCCAACGTCATGCTACTCCGCGATGTGCCTCAACACATCGAGTGAGGCTGAAATGCCAACGTCGATGTATGGAGGTATGGACGTGTGGACGGTTGGAGGAGTACGTGTTTAGCGACATACCACAGATCGCCGGGGACGCAAGCGGTCCCTGGCTTATGAGTTTGCGGTAGTGGATAAACGCTAAATGATGGGATGATCGGGCACCGCAGTTTTGTCTTGTTCGAACCCCCTCTCCCTACGGGTTTCTCCCCCTTAGCCAAGGGGGAGATGTCCACAGGATCACGCCTGCGGCGAAGCTCGAAGACAGAGGGGGTTTGAGCGGCTTGCGATGATTTAAATCATATGTCAATCATTTAACATCTTCCCGCTACCGAGTTTGCTTACATCGCGCCGTTCCGTAGCCCGGGATCAGGAGCGTAGCGGATATCCCGGGCGGCTATTGTACCACGCTAAACAGTTACGTTGGAGGAGTACGCCGTCCATCTTTCGAGGCGTTCTACCTTTCGAGGCATTCTACATTACGACGTAGCCAACTCGGTTTCGACGTGCTCTTTCGTCGTCTTGAAGTTCAATTCCGGCCAGTTTTCCATCATGCGCTCCAGACGCCACGTGCTTACCCCCAAGTACGCCAACGCACCACTGGCATCATGAAACAGATTGTTGATCTGATCCGACTCATACGCCTCCACAATTGTCGGCTCGCCTTCAATCCAGCGGCAGCAGGTGTAGTTGACGCCCGAGAGCCGCGCATCCACATTGTACTCGTCTTCGAGCCGGGCCAGCACCACATCGAACTGCAACTCGCCCACCGCACCCAGGATGTAGTCGTTGCCGCGTAGCGGACGAAACACCTGAATAGCGCCTTCTTCGCTCAACTGCGTAAGGCCTTTGCCCAGATGCTTCGCCCGGAATGGATCTTCGAGGTGCACCTTCCGGAAGTGCTCCGGGGCAAAGCTCGGCACGCCGGTAAACTGCACCGGATCGCCCTCACAAAGCGAATCACCTATCTTGAGCGTGCCGTGGTTCATGATGCCGATGATGTCACCGGGCCAGGCGCGCTCTACGCCCTCGCGGTCTTGCGCCATGAACGCCGTCGCGTTGTTAAGGCGCATGGTATCGCCACTCTGCGAATGCGTCACGGTCATGCCGCGCTCAAACTGCCCCGAGCATACCCGCACGAACGCCATGCGGTCGTGGTGGCGCGGATCCATGTTCGCCTGAATCTTGAACACCACGCCCGAGAACTCCTCTTCGTTGGGATCGATGTCACGCGTGGTGGTGGGGCGCGGCTGGGGCGGCGGGGCAATATCGACAAACGTGTCGAGCATATCGCCCACGCCGAAGTTGCTGAGCGCACTACCAAAGAATACCGGGGTCTGGATGCCGTCGCGGTAGCGCTGCAGGTCCAGGCTGTTTCCGGCCTCGCGCACCAATTCCACATCAAAGCGCAACTCCTCGGCCTGATCGTCGAGGATGTCGTCGAGGCGCTCGTCGTCGAGGCTGTCAATATCGATGCGGGCATGCTCGCCCTGCATATCGGCGTGGGAGAAGAGGTGCAGCTCGTCTTCGTACAGATTGTACGTGCCGCGGAAGCGATCGCCCATGCCGATGGGCCACGACAGCGGCACGGTCTCCAGCGCCAGCGTCTCCTCGATGTCGGACAGGATCTCCAGCGGCGGCAGTCCGAAGCGGTCGAGCTTGTTTACGAACGTGATGATGGGGATGTCGCGTAGGCGGCAGACCTCCATTAGCTTGCGGGTTTGCTGCTCCACCCCACTGGCCACATCGAGCACCATAATCACGCTGTCCACCGCCGTCAGCACACGGTAGGTGTCCTCCGAGAAATCGCGGTGGCCCGGCGTATCAAGCAGGTTCAGCGCAAAGCCGCGGTGCTGAAACTGCATGACCGATGACGTGACCGAGATGCCACGTTCCTGCTCCATCGACATCCAGTCGCTGCGGGCATGGCGGTTGGCCTTGCGCGCTTTGATCTCGCCGGCCTCGTGGATGGCACCGCCTTTTAGCAGCAGCTTTTCAGTGAGCGTGGTCTTACCGGCATCGGGGTGACTGATGATGGCAAAGGTACGCCGACGGCCCACTTCTTCGCGATGCTTTCGTTCTGAAACCGAAGTCGCCACAACTACACAGGGGGTTCATGAGAGAGTATCATAGATGCAGAACGACACCCTTTACCTATATCCCATTCTACAAGGAGCGGAATTAAGCGGTTAGAGAAAAGGTGCTGTTGCCGCAGTATAGCAAAACGCGATCAGCATGCGAAAAGTTTTTGTCTGCTGCCGCAAAGAAGTTGACAAAGAGGTGAGGGGCTTACGGATTTTGGGAGACGCTGAGACGCGTGTTTCGTGTCGAATGAGAGCGCACCAAAGCTCCAGGCCTAATCACAGGACGAGCCATGGCGAATATCCAGCCCGCGCACCCCAATCTCGCTGACTGGAACGCGTCCCTCAAACGGCACCCAGAAGAGTCCGGCGCTCTCGCCGGTGCGAAGGGTGTTTGGCGGCACCGTGCCCCGCGCCTCGCCTTCAATTGGTTCGATGGTGTCGGTACGCTCAGCCGGACGAAAGATGGCTGTAAAGGCGTAGCAGATGGGCTCATCGGTGTGGTTTTGCACACGCATCACCACCCCGCTCTGGTCGGCCTGTGCTTCAGGATAGTACAGGTAGGAGAGCGCAACGCCCACCTCCTCGTAGATGGGTACCCACGCATCCTCATGCCAGGCCTGCGTAGTATCGGGCGCTGTCGTGTCGGCAGCCAGCGATCCGGGCGTGGTGGCATGCAGCGGCGCATCCGCCCACCCAAAGAGGACGAGGCAGCACAACACCATGCTATATCGCACAGGCATGATCATCGAGAGAAGGCGGCACGGTGACAGGCACGCGATCGGGGTCGATCCAGCCACGCAGGCGGTAGACCACGTATCCCACATACTCATGGATGGCCCCGGTGCTCCGCGCCAGCGCCTCTGCACTCGGCACCACATCGAACACGGATCGGGGTCCGTCGGTGATGTGATAGTCGATGGCGGCAGGCACTGCAGGCACATTCGCACTGCAAAACACGGCCAGCGCTCGATGCATGTGCAACGCCGAGGTCACCAGCAGCACCCGCTCCATGTCGTGCTCACGAATCAGGTCAGCGGTATGGCGTGCGTTTTCGTAGGTGGTGGCGCTTTCGGGTTCCATCCAGATGTCTTCCTCGGGCACGCCCCACTGTACGAGCAGATCGCGCATGGCGTGCGCCTCGGGCGGCGTATCGGTGTGCCACGGGAGCGTGCCGCCGCTCACAAGAAGGCGCGGGGCCCGTTCGGCTTGGTACAGCCGCGCCGCATGCAGCACCCGGTCGGCAGCGGTGTTGAGATGCGGATACACACGGGGCGGCACCGCCGGACTCACGCCACCGCCCAGCACGACAATCACATCGGCCCGGGGCAGTTCGGTTGAGGCGACCGGCGGATACAACCGCTCCAGACGATGCTGCATCCAGTCGGCTGTGATAGGCAGAGACGGAATCACGATGATGGCCACGCCCAGAGCGGCAATGGCCTGCCCGATGCGCATCCGCCACCACGTCAAGCTCCACCCAACCGCGCCAATGAGCAGTCCAAGCACCAACGGATGTAGCAGGAGACTCAAGAGCTTGGAGAGAAACACGGACATCGCATTGGCGCCAGATGAAGAAGAGCATGCCCCACGCGAGGACACGCCGGGGGCATTCGACTGTAGACTCGAAGCCGTCCGCTCGGGTTTTGTTCGAGGGGTGGTTGGAGGCAGCGTTCAGCGGCAGTCCAAAAGGGGAGCCGAACAGCGGGGTGATCTTATTGTGCACGCCGTACTCTCGTCGCGATGCTCTGCGTCGCGACGGACGAATGGACGCTCTGCGTCCAACGCTCCCCGAAGTAAAGAAACCAGGTGGTGGATTAGGGACGCTCCAGCGTCCTCATAGAAGCATAGACTCCCCCAAACCAAACAAAGGCGCCTCAAACCGAGACGCCTCTGCAGGCTTAGAGTTCAAACCGGAAAAGAGAGCACCAACCTCTACAACAGTTCGCGGGCCGTCTCAACAACGCGCTCAGGCGTGAAGCCAAACTGACGCATGTTCTCATCGCCCGGAGCCGAGGCGCCAAAGCGGTCGATGCCCAGCACGCGTCCGTGGTCGCCCACGTAGCGGTGCCAGCCCTGCGTGGCGCCGGCCTCCATTGCAATGCGGGCGGGCACGTCCGGCGGCAGCACCGAGCGACGGTACGCGCTGGACTGCGCCTCGAACAGCTCCCACGAGGGCATGCTCACCACCCGTGCGTCTACGCCCTCTTCAGAGAGCATGTCCGCGGCGGCCATCAGGTGCTGCACCTCGCTTCCGCTGCCCATCAAGATGACATCCGGCGTGCCGTCGGTATCGCGCAAGATGTACGCCCCGCGCTCAACCCCTTCAGCAGAAGCCGACCCACTGTGGTCAAACTCGGGCAAGCCCTGCCGCGTGAGGGCCAGCACCGTGGGCGTATCAGACTGCTCAAGCGCCACCTTCCACGCATGGGCGGTTTCGGCGCCGTCGGCGGGGCGCAGCACCGTTACGTTTGGGATGGCGCGCAAGGCCGCCAGGTGTGCAATCGGCTGGTGCGTCGGGCCGTCCTCGCCCAGTCCAATCGAGTCGTGCGTGAGCACGTACACCACCGGCTGCTCCATCAAAGCACTCAGGCGCAACGACGGACGCAGGTAGTCGCTGAAGATCAGAAAGGTGCCTACATACGGACGAATACCACCGTGCAGGGCCATTCCGTTAGCGGCTGCCGCCATCGCATGCTCGCGTACGCCAAAGCGCACGTACGACCCGCCCGGCGTGTCCGGCTGCATGTCGGCCTGGCCGTTTACATGCGTTTTGTTGGATCCAGTCAGGTCGGCGGAGCCGCCAACGAGGTGCGGACCAATCGCTTCCACCAGCCCATCGAGCACCGTGCCGCTCGCCGCACGCGTAGCCCGCGACGTGCCCGGCTCAAACGACGGCAGTGCATCCGTCCAGCCCTCGGGCAGCGTGCCGCTCATCCAGCGATCGAACGTTTCGGCCTTGCCGGGATGCGCATCGGCATACGTGCCGTACAGCGCCTCCCATTCCGCATGAGCTGCTTGCCCCGATTCCACCGAGGCCCGCATGTGCTCGGCCACAGCATCGGGTACATGGAACTCCGGCGCATCTGCAGGCCAGCCCAGCGCCTCTTTCGTACGAGCAATCTCCTCCTCCCCCAAAGGCGCCCCGTGAGCCGCCGACGTGTCTTGCTTATTCGGACTGCCGTATCCAATGCTTGTCTGCACGCACAGGAGCGACGGACGCTGCGTCTCGCGCTTCGCCGCCCGGATGGCGTTGTCAATCGCCTCCACATCGTTGCCATCAGAAACCGAGATTACGTGCCAGCCCATCGCCTCAAACCGCGCGGGCACATCCTCGGTGAAGGCAATGTCGGTTGTGCCGTCAATCGTGATCTCGTTGTCATCGTACAGATAAATCAGTCGCCCCAGTTCTTGGTGACCAGCCAGCGAGGCCGCCTCCGACGAAATGCCCTCCATCAGGTCGCCATCCGACACAATGCCGTACGTGTAGTGGTCAACCAGACCGTGCTCTGGCGTGTTGAAGTGCGCGGCCAGATAGCGCTCGGCCATCGCCATGCCCACGCCCGTAGCAAACCCTTGCCCCAGCGGCCCCGTGGTGGTCTCCACCCCCGGCGTCAGGTGCGACTCCGGATGCCCCGGCGTTTTGCTGCCCCACTGCCGAAAGTTCTCAATCTCCTCCATCGGCAGATCGTACCCGGTAAGGTGCAAGAGCGCATAGAGCAACATCGACCCGTGGCCCGCCGACAAGATAAACCGGTCGCGGTCGGCCCAGCTCGGATCGGTCGGGTCATGCTTCAGATGGCGCGTCCACAACGTATACGCCATGGCCGCCGCACCCATCGGCATCCCCGGATGGCCACTTTCGGCACGCTGCACCGCATCCATTGCCAAACACCGAATCGTGTTAATAGACTGGCGGTCCAGGTCGGTCGCTTTAGAGAGCACGTTAGAATCAGAAGTTGACATAAAGTACAGGGAGTGGGTCAAGGGGGATACAAAACAGAGGCAGCCCCTCGCGTCTAAGCGGCCACACACACCACAACGGCGTGCATACGAGACGGAGGGACCGTGCCGTGCAACAAAATCACAGGGGTGGGCTGCAGCCGGCTCATCCGAACAGCCCCATGCCAGAGCATCTCGGGTTAGCTGTGCGCATCGTAGGCTGCATCAATAAACGCTTCAAAGCACTCGGGCGAGCGCGATTGCGGAGCCACAAAGTGTCCATTGATGAGAATCGTAGGCGTACTCGACACGCCTGCCGCAATGCCTTGCTGACGCTGGTGCATAATGCGCTGCACGTGGCGCTCTTCCTGCACCGCGTCCCGAATCCGATCCGGATCTTCCATCCCAATATCGTCTCCAAGCGCTACGAGTTGCTCAACCGAGAGGCCATTAGAGCGCTGGTTTTCGTACTGGGCATCCAGCAAATCGTGATACAGCCCCTCTTCGGCGGCGGCATACAACGCCACAATCTGTGGCACGGAGTGATCCCACAGCGGGAACGGTTTTGTAATGAAGCGGGCCTTATCGCTGTTTTGCGGAATTACGACCTCCATGACTTCGTGCATGGTGGCGCAGTGTGGGCAGTTGGGGTCAAAAAACTCGATGACCGTAACGGGCGACTCAGGATTGCCCTTCACCGGATCGTCGTCGCGAACTAAGCTCTGCCAGTTCTCAACCGGATCTTGCTCGGCACTAAACTGACACTCATCCGGGATCTCGGCCTCGGCCCCGGCAAACGCAGCAGGCGCCCCAGAAGCCGGCGCACTTTGCGTAAAGTAAAACACGTTACCCGCAATGAGCAACACTGCCACACCGGCAATCAGACCAAAGAATTTGGACTGCGAAGAACGATTCGAATCAGACATAGGTCGTGTTGAAGATGATGACGAATAGAAAATTGGCAAGGCGGCAGTAGCAGCCAGCGCTCCTACCACAACTGCCGACGCCAGGCACAGAGCACAAAAGGCGTCAAGTTGCACGAACTGAACGTAGATCAAGTAGCCTGTATACAGCACACCGGTGCCTAACAGTCCAGCGCGTAGCTTTGTAAGCGTGGGGCGCTGCGCACGGGTGGCCCGCACCACCAGAAAGGTAAGCACGGCTACGGCAGCGTAGAAAAGGAAGCCCCACACCACGTTCGAAACCCCCAGCAATGCGCCGGCATCACTTTGCACCACAGCGGCGCAATCGAAGGTTGTTGCCGCTGCGTCGTCACTCACGCCCAGGCACCCCCGGTCGAACCCGCGCTGCTCTTGCAAGCCCAAATGCACGACGATAAACATTCCCAGCAGCGAAAATCCAAAAAGCAGCCGCTCGGGCCACGTTCGATAGGCGTTCCAGTTCGGCATAAGACACACGCAGAAAGCAATTCACAAGCATACAGCCGGGACACGCTACCGAATCCGGGCTCTTGGGTTTCTCATGCGTAACGAACCGACCCGGATCGGGTTGCCCACTTTTGCTTGCGCACGCTGGTTTTGTCAGGGTTTGATCCCAGCGTCCCGTCTTGTATCTTGGGATGCATCCATCGAACATCAACATCATCTATGGGGGGACCAATGGCCGTACGCCGACTACACATCGCATGGCTTGTATGTAGCATGCTGCTCACTGGATCGAGCCTGACTGCCGCTCACGCAAACGCACCTACGGAGCACGAAGACGAACCCGCCCTCGCCCGTGTATCGCCCTCCATCTATTTTGACGTAGGGGGCCAGGATGTGCGCGTCAAAGTCTACACACGCGAGATAGGCGAAGCGAAAAACCACCCGCTGTTCAAGTTTGGCGACCTCATTCAGCGCGCCATCACGTATCAGCGTGCCAATCCCAATGAGCAGGTCGTTGTAAACCTCGCACTGTACCAACTGGGCGCCGACACGTACATCGGCGTAACGCCGGGGCAGAGCTCCTACGCTTACGTGAAAGGATACGACCACGACGGCGACCATTCGCGCTCGTTGCCTGAACTGATCGTAGACGCCGGACGCCACCAGGTCGAAATGAATGTGGTGTATCACAAAGACCTGTCTGGCGATCTCAAGGCGTACGTCCGTAATCATGCCAGCGAGTCGGTAGCGGGCGCCTCCAATCGCACCGTAGGCGATTATGTGGACCTGCAGCAGGTGCAATGGGGCAACCGCGCCTTTCAACAGATGCACGCCAAGTTCTTGACCGTCAACACGTACGCCCGTAACGACGGGTCGCCCCTGCGCCACACCACCTACATCTCCACCGCCAACGGCGACGACCACGGCTCCGATGGCATTCCGCGCGGCAAGGATTGGGAGCAGTCGGGGATCTTGGTGAACCAGCATCCCGACCTGCAGGTGCACTTCGACCGCTATTTCTGGATGCTGCACACCCATGCCGACAACCAATCCGCCTTTCACGCTGCCGTGCGAACCGCCCACAACCGGGGCACCCTCAACTACGCGGATGCCCACTTCGAAAGCTTCTTCTTCCCGATTCCCAAGACGCCCTCGGGGCATTACGTGAATGTGCCGCATACCGGCGACCGCGATCCCTCGAACGACGATGCCTGGGACCCCAACTTCAATCCGATTGCCAAATACACCGAGATACTGGCGGATGCGCCCGGCGAGCGCCTCTACCATAGCAACGTCTACCACATGAAAACCGACAACTTCGTGCGTGCCTTCTTTGACCGGATGGAGGCCGTCTACCGTTCGGCCCCCGACCGCACTCACCTCCACTGGCGTGTGCGCACGAACACGTACCAAGACCATTTTTCGATTGACCGGTTCAACGCCATTGGGGAGGCCACCTACCGCCACGCCACCCACACCAAAGACACGCTGATTGGCCTGCCCGACCAAGGCATCTACTACACCCTCACCGGGTCGGCCAATATGAAACTGGATGAGCACGTCTCGAAAGCCAACGCCACCCTCGTCATCAAAGAAACCGGTAGGGCCCCCGATGTCTACTCCTTCATGCGTGATGTTTTTTGGTAGGGGGCTGGTACGCTATAGCCCTAAGTAACCTCAACAATGGTTTTGGGGATTGCCGGGTGGCTTCCCCTCCATCCTAGCTGTCCTCCCCGAGGAGGCTAGTGTTCTGTCACAGGTCAATCTTCGGATTGCAACGCGCCCCGTTTTAATGATGTCATCTTGAGCGGAGCGGCTCCGCCTAGGAGACGCGGAGTCCTGACACGAGCGGAGCGACTGACGAACGCAGTGAGTAAAGATCTCCCACGAACTGGGCAGGGCCCCTCGATCGATCAGAGCCTGCTGAGCGTCGGGGAGATGGTTCGACGTGCTCCGGGTGGGGCCCGTCGCGTGCACTCTAAAAGCACTTCTTCCCTGCGGTCAGGGCGCTCACCATGACAGGTTTTTTGGAAGGGGCTGGGACACAGAGTTTCGGACGGTCTCCATACCCTAACAATCAGGTGTGACAGAGTACTAGTTTATGAACACAACTCGAGATGGTGATAATCGTTGATCACGGGTTGCAATCTGGACTTGTTGTTGACGGGATCATCAACGTATTGGCCAGAACGAGGGGCGGCGCCAGCGGGACCTCATGCGGCCGATGCCTGTTCTGGATCCTGGATCGCGCTCGCCGGCGTGCCTGTCCTGAACTCGATTCAGGATCTGGATGACATTCAAGGGGGTGGCGTTGGAGTTGGAAGGAGCCTTCGTCTTCGGCACCGCCCCCCGATACGTCATCCTGAACTTGATTCAGGATCCATTCCGCCGGTTGAAGGCTGCCTTTACGTCCGGCACGCACCCATCTATTGGGGCATGGATCCCAGATCGTCGCTCCGCTCCGTCTGGGATGACCGTGTAGGGGCATAAACACGCTTCTGCACGTTCAACGGCAGATACATGTATAGCACAACGCGTGCTGAGATGCTTCACTGTGTTCAGCATGACATGGTTCGTCGGCTTCGATGCGCAATGGATGCCCAAGAACCGCCCGGGATATCCGCACAATCATATAGAGCAAACACTAATGTGAAACGTAGCACCGTACGAATGAGAGCGTGTATTAACAACGTCGGGGCGCAGATGATACCGGTTTGGAACGCACAAAATCCCAACTTCATGCCTGTCTTTACTTAGTGTCACACGTCAATCTTCGGGCAACACATGTACCCTCTAACGTACCGAGAACAACTCACACCCTTGTCATTGCGAGCGCAGCGACGCAATCTCATTGCTATCAGGCCGGATAAAACTGCCCAATCAACGGCATGAGATCGCCGCGTCAGTCGCAGAGCTCCCTCCTCGCGATGACAATGTTGGACCCTAACTTTCAGGTGTGACAGAGTACTAGTTTATGCACACAACTCGAGATGGTGATAATCGTCGATCACGGGTTGCAATCTGGACTTGTTGTTGACGGGATCATCAACGTATTGGCCAGAACGAGGGGCGGCGCCAGCGGGACCTCATGCGGCCGATGCCTGTTCTGGATCCTGGATCGCGCTCGCCGGCGTGCCTGTCCTGAACTCGATTCAGGATCTGGATGACATTCAAGGGGGTGGCGTTGGAGTTGGAAGGAGTCTTCGTCTTCGGCACCGCCCCCCGATACGTCATCCTGAACTTGATTCAGGATCCATTCCGCCGGTTGAAGGCTGCCTTTACGTCCGGCACGCACCCATCTATTGGGGCATGGATCCCAGATCGTCGCTCCGCTCCGTCTGGGATGACCGTGTAGGGGCATAAACACGCTTCTGCACGTTCAACGGCAGATACATGTATAGCACAACGCGTGCTGAGATACACCAGGCCCATTTACGCGTTCAAAACTGAACATCCCGTAGCCGGACCTTCTGGGTCTTCCAGTCGGGCATGACTTTCGTAAGCAACTCGTAGAATGCCGGACCGTGATGAGGATGCTTGATATGGCAGAGTTCGTGCAGGACTACATAATCAACGCACAACCGCGGGGCGCGAATCAGGTCCGGGTTGAGCAGCACGGTACCGCTTGCGGTGCAGCTACCCCACCGCTTTTCCATGCGCCGGATCCGAAGCGGGGGTTTCTCGATGCCGTAGCGGCGCATGATGTCGTGGGCGGCCTCCAGGCGTTCGGCAAACTTCGTTTTAGCATGCGCGCGGTACCACGTGTCGAGTTGGGCCTTGACGTGCGTAGCATCGCCCTTTCCATGCGTGTAGATGCGAAAGTACGGCCCGATGAGCTTCACACGCTCGGGCTCATCCTCTGCAATCGGAATCACCTTTAAGCGGTATTGTCGCCCCAGGTACCGATGCGTCTCGCCGCTCACATACTCGCGGGGCACACGCGTCTGCACAAAGTCGGCAAAGTCGTCCTGCTGGGTCACAATCCACCGCGCTCGCTTCTTGACTTTGTCGCGCACCTGCTGCGCTGTAGCGTCGTTTGGGGCGCGTACATCGACGGATTGGTCGGGGTGTACGTGAATGGCCAGCGTGGCGCGGGCGCTACGGGCCACGGTGTAGTGAATCGCGCGCTCGCCGTAGTGCACCGGTGTTGGTGCTTCCTTTGCGGAGGCCGGAGCAGACGAAATAGACGGTGTGGGGTTAGGCATTGCGGGTGCGGGCAATTTGCAGTGCTTCGTCGAGGATGAGGTCAATTTCGTCAAATGAGAGCTCCAACTCGTGGGTGCGACTCATCGCCAGCAAGGCGTCCTCAATCTCATTCCGCATGTCTTTTTCTACGTCCGGGTTTCTCGTCTTCGCCCAGTCTACGATCTTCAGCTCCTCAATGATATTTGCGATCCGGAGCCCCGCTTGCGCCAAAACGTCGTCGGAGACGTCTGCGCCAGTTTCGCGGTCGCTGAGGACATCGCGCACGGTGCCGTAGTAGGCTTGCGCATCCGGCTGATTCACAAGCGGTGCGGGCACATTGCTTCCGCGATCTCGCAGCTGATCGCGCAGCGCCCCTACCTCCCTCAAATACGCCTCTGCTTCCATCTGGCGCTTGTTGTGAAATGCGTCGATGGTCTCCTGGATCTGCTCGGAGAACGCCCGGTAGAATGCCGGATCTTCATCCATCTTCTCGGTGGCAATCCGTTTCATACGGAAGGCAATCTTGTCAGCCTTTGAGGCCACCGATCCCGTTTCGCGCTCAACCTCCTCGCGAAACGCATCGCTCAGAACATCAACTGTAGCAACGACCTCGTTTACATCGTCGGCAGCTACGTGCTGATCGACCAGCTTCCGGATGCGCGACTCGTACGCCTTGAAGTCTACCGTGTCGTAATATCGGTTCTTTACCGCTTTTCGCAGCGTGTCGAAGAACCGAAGATCGCGGGTGTATCGCGCGATGGTGGAGGCAGAAGTATCCTGGTGGAACCGCTCGCTGGAGAGCGCGACCTGAAGCGTGCGTCCAAACGCTGACAGCCGCTCGAAAAAGTCGTCGCGGCGTTTCTCGTCGGCCAGGTGGCGTTCCATCGCTTCGATGTCGTCGCGGTCAATCCCCTTGAAAATGCGCCAGACGGCCGCGTGCTTCTGCGGGAGGTCGTCTACGGCTTCGCGTACCGTGTGCAACGCTCCTTCCAGGTCGGGCGCGTCAAAGTCGGCCAGTGCGTCATACTCGGTAAGTGCCTCGTTCAACTCGCCCAGAATGCCCCGGTAGTCGATGATGAAGCCGTAGTCCTTTCCGGCAAACGGACGGTTCACGCGCGCAATTGCTTGCAGAAGCGTATGCCCACTCATTTTCTTGGTGATGTACAGCACCGTATTGCGCGGCGCGTCGAATCCCGTAAGCAGCTTGTCAACCACAATGAGCAGTTCGACGCCACCAGCCGACTTAAAGTCGCCAATAATCGTTTCTTCGTAGTTGTCTTTGCTTCCATATCGGCGCATCATCTCATCCCAAAACGCCTGCTCCTTCTCCTTGGCGGCCTTGTACACGTCCGTGTGGCCCGTTCGCGTGTCTGGCGATGAGATGATTACCTCGGCATCCACCGTGCCGTGGGCGTCAAAGAAGTCCTTGAGCTGGAGGGCGACGCTTTTGCTGGGGGCTGCAATCTGTCCTTTGAACGGGGTGGATTGCCACGTTTCTGTATAGTGGGATTCGATGTTGTAGACGACTTCTTCAAGCACCTGGTTGGAGGCGAAGATGGCGTCTTCGGTTGAAAATCGGCGGGCCAGCTCTTCGCGTTGTGCATCGTTGAGCGGCTCGGTTACGCGCTCGTAGTCACGATCAATGTACTTCTTGTACACTTTTTGCTCCACATGGCGCCCTTCGTAGAGGAGCGGCATTACGGCTTCATCGTCTACCGCCTGGCGGATGGTGTACGTGGGGTCGATAAAGCCGTCGAACTTGCGTGCGGTGTTCTTTTCTTGCTTGGTGAGCGGCGTACCCGTGAAGCCGATGGTACACGCCTGCGGCAGCGTCTTTTTCATGCGTGCATGCAGCGAGCCGTACTGCGTGCGGTGCACCTCGTCGATCAGCAGAAAAATGTTGTCGGAGGGATTCGTGTAGTCGTGCGCGTTGAGCGCGGCATCAAACTTATGCACCAGCGTGGTGATGACGGCATTGCCGGGGTCTTGCAGCAGCTCAAGCAGATGCGTCCCGCTCGTGGCCTGTTGGGGTTCTTTCCCACAGGCGCGAAAGGTTTTCCAGATCTGTTCGTCCAGGTCCACGCGGTCGGTCACAATTACGGCCCGTGGATTCTCAATGTCGGCATCCAGCGTGAGGGCTTTGGCGAGCAGTACCATGGTGAGCGACTTGCCGCTGCCCTGCGTGTGCCAGATGACGCCGCCACGCCGCCGTCCATCGTGTCGCCGTTTCTTAACACGCTCCAGCGCGCTCTGTACGCCGAAGTACTGCTGCCAGCGGGCAATCTTTTTGGTGCCCGCGTCGAACACCACAAACTGATAGGTGAGCTCCAGGAGCCGCTCTGGACGACACAGCCCGTACAGCACCTTGTCTTGACGGGTCGGCAGCCGGTCCAGAAGGGCACCCACAGCGGCCTCTGGGTCGGTATCTGGCTCTTTCCAGTACGCCCAGAACTTCTCCTCCGTCCCGGCGGTGGCGTACTTGACCTTGTTGGGCTGCGCGGAAATGACGATCTGTGCGTAGTGGAAGAGCTTGGGGATACCCGGCTCGCGCTTCTGGTTGCGTAGCATCTGGGAGATGCCTTCGGCCACCGCTCCGTCTTTGTCGCGCCGCTTGCACTCAATGACGACCAGCGGGATGCCGTTCACGAACAGCACCAGATCAGAACGCCGCGTGTGGGCGCGCCCGTCTACGGCGAACTCGGGCACCACGTGGTACACGTTGCGCTCCGGATGCGCCCAGTCGATGTAATGCAGTTGGAAGCTCTTGCGGTCGCCCTGTATGTTCTGCTCGAAGCTCTTGCCAAGGGTAAGCAGATCGTACACGGCCTCGTTGGTGGCTACTACGCCCCGATCGGGCACGCTGCGCAGCGCTTCAATGGCAGCGTAGATGTTTTCGTCGGAGAAGGCGTAGGTGTCGCCTTTGTAGTTGATTTCGTTGAGGCGATGCAGTTGCTGTTCCAGTACGCCGGTGAGTAGCACGCGCGAACGCGAGTCCTCACGGTGGACCAGTGCTTCGTCGGGCGTAAGCGGCGTGTAGCCAACGGACGCCAGCAGCTCCATTGCGGGCGCCTGGGCGTCGTCGTGTTCTCGATAGGAGGGCGTATGCATAGGCGGTAAAGCGTTGATAATTAGAGAGGTGCGTGCTTTGTTGTATGTGTAGTGGTCTGTAAAGCTACTTTTGGGTTTGTATGGGGATAGAGCGTCCCTCCCCCTACATCCCCCTCCTCCGAGGGGGACTTTGAAGGTCGCTGCCACAGTCCCTTCCTCCTCGGGGAGGAAGGGTAGGATGAAGGGGAGGCTGATGACAGAGAGTCAGCACCCAAGTGCTCAGCAACCCATCTTGCAGTGGTTTCAATTGCGCGGTCTGTACGCTGTGGATGTTTGATGATCGGTTTCGTGTTTAGAGACAGTATCAACAGAATGATCGGCAGGCACGCGCACCGCGCCGGTGAGTAGCTTCTGCATCATGCCCTTCTTTTGCTTCTGCAACGCCTCCCGCTCGGTACGGAGCAGCTCCAGTTCTGCGTCGCATGTGCTCAGGATGTTGGCGATGGCATGACGTTCTTCTTTCTGAGGAAGATGTACCTCGATATCAAGGAAAGCGCCACGTGGCGCTTTCTTCCGGCGCGCATTCGTTCCTTGAGAGATTGCGCCGTACTGGTATTTCATGTAGTGCGACTGGAATAGGTAACTGAAGAACTGCTGGTCTAATTCATCTCCTTGAAAGTGGAAGGTGTAGTATGCTGGTGATACAACGCCCTTTTCAACTGCGTTTAGGAATCCGATAGACCCATCCCAGAGCAACATGGGGTCGTAAATGAGGTCGCCTTGCTCGACGATTTTATAATTGGAAATATCCTTTGAGGCAATTCGCTTATCGAATCGATCGGCCTGTGGTACGATGCCATACACCTTTGAGCAGGAAAGAATCGTTAGGTCCTTGTCTCCCTTGTTGCGATTAGAAAAGTACTCGAAGTGATCACCAATCTGTTGCTTGTGCCAAGGCACTCCCCCAAACCCTGGCAGCCGCGTTTGGCCGGTGAGGAGCTGCTGCATGAGGGCTTTCTTCCGGCGCTCTTTGGCCGCAATGAGATCGTCAATCTGCTGCAACGCGCGGTCCCACGTGCTCAGCACGCCCGCAATGCGGCGCTGCTCGGAACGTGGGGGGACGGGAGTGGGAATTGTTAGGAAGTCTCGTTGAGCAATGTTTTTCATTCCCGTGCTCTTCTGACCAGCATATGTTCGAATATAATCAATGACTCGGTCTGATTTCAGAGCATAGTGTAGCCATTGACCAGAAGTGTCAGAGCCGGGTTGGATACGCCAGAGTTTGTCTGAAAGAAAAAGGTTAGGACGATCTTTCTTTACACGAACACTTATCCCAACTAAGTCAAGGGAGCCATTCGCACGGTTGAAAAGGATATCTCCTGAACGAGGACTCAACTTTAGTCTCTCATGATCTTCAGGATCGACTACTTTGTGTTCTGCTGGTAAAAACAAACCAGAGGTGACAGCGCTCGTCCGCAGGACCCCCTTTTCTCCGTCTTCTATGTTTGCATCTCTTCCACCAACGCTTCTTCCTGCACTTACAGAGTCGACGATTTCGGTCATTCGCCTCACCTCCCACGCCTCCGGAATCCACCCCACCTTGGTTTTTTTGAACCCGGGACGGGGAGCAGTTTCTGCATCGGAAGAAGGAGCTTCCGGCGTTGAGGGGGCGAGTGGTTGGTCGAACAGGGGCGCGGTATCCATAGGAGCGAAGGGCAGTTGGCGTAACGAACGGGAGCGAGTCGGGGCGAGCTATCGTGTAAAGAGGTTCAGGTACTCGGCAAAGACGTAGCGGCGGTTGCGCTGCTGGCCGGTGGTTTCCTTCAGGAGGCCGAGGTCTTCAAGGTCGCGAATCAGACTCATGGCTGTCTGGTGTGTTACGTCAAGATGGTCGGCAGCATCTTTGGCCCGTATCCAGGGTTGGCGGTACAGCAGCGTAAGCAACTGACGAGCATTTCCGGCTTTCTGGCCCAGGTCTAGCACCTGCCGTTCAGCACGCTCTCGAAGGGCCTGAATAGCCTCGAAGGTGTCTCCCCCCTGTTGTGCTGTTTCGCGCACAGCTACGAGAAAAAAGCGCACCCAGTGGCCCAAATCGCCCGTTCCACGTACCGTTGTAAGAGCGTCGTAGTACGTTGCTTTGTGGCGCTCAATATAGCTGGAGAGATACAACGACGGCTTGCTCAGAAAACCATGGCTGATAAGATATAATGTAATGAGTAGTCGCCCAATACGTCCGTTGCCATCCAAAAACGGGTGGATGGTCTCAAACTGGTAATGGCTAATGGCAATGCGCACCAGATGGGGCACGTTAATGGCATCATTGTGCCAGAACTTTTCCAGATCGCTCATCAAGTCGGGGACATCCGTGTGCGGTGGCGGGACAAAATGGGCATCTTGCAGCGTGGCACCACCAATCCAGTTCTGACTTTTTCGATACGATCCTGGTCGTTTGTTTTGCCCACGTACTCCTTGCATGAGTATGGCATGAGTACGACGGAGCAGCCGTGTAGAAAGCGGCAGGTCATCAAGAGCATCAATGGCCTTATTCATGGCATGCACGTAATTCTGCACCTCACGCCAATCGTCACGTTTCTCAGGAGCCACATCCTCCTCCGGGCGCAGCGCCTCATCCATTTCGGTGCGCGTGCCTTCGATACGACTGGAGGCATTCGCCTCCTTCAGAATGTGCAGTTGGATAAACAGATCTACATTCGGAACGATACGCGAAAACGCATCCAGCGCAACAAGCGCCCGTGTAGCCTCCTCCAGGAGCATGTTGATACGCGAATCCTCCCAGGTCCACTCATGATTTACAGGCGTAGGGATGAAGCTCTCATATCCCGTAGGCTGAAGTCGCAAATGGCCCGATGTGTATGATTCCAGGTAAGCAGTATCAAAATCAGTCATATCTATTTTACGTTACCCATTGCGCTATGTTAAAAACAGTGATCTTTTTTACATAAGGCAACAGTTAATGTAAAGCTGTTCCCCCATTACTGCGCTATCACACGTCAATCTTGAAATGATGCTCATAGGCCCAACCCACGTAAGGCCATCCCGCCAATGTGTTATTGCAAGCACAGCGAGGCGTCACTCGCAGGCTCCATTTTACCAATGATAGTACGTACACATATTTTTGCTGGACTACATAGCGATGCGCAGGGAATCTCGGTTCGGTAGTGGATAGACGCTAAATGATAGGCGATTGTACACGCAGCTTTGTCTTCTTCGAACCCCCTCTCCCTCCGGGTTTCTCCCCCTTTTCCAAGGGGGAGATGTCCACAGGATCACGCCTGCGGCGAAGCTCGAAGACAGAGTGGGTTTGCGCGGGGGTGCAATGATGTAAACCACATGCCAATCACTTAACATTGAACCGCTAACCTCGGTTTTTTAGGCACTGCAATTAGTCGATCAACTCCAGCGCTTTCAGGTGCTCGTTGATGGTCTGGCGCGTATCGGCAAGTTCGGATTCGAGGGATTCGATCTCTTGTTGCACCGCTGCCACGTCGATTTCGGGTTCGGGCTCGAAGGTATCCACGTAGCGGGGAATGTTGAGATTGAAGTCGTTCTCGGCAATCTCGGCCACCGGCGCCACGTAGCTGTACTTGTCGATCTCGGTGCGTTGGCGGTAGGTCGTCACGATCTTCTCGATGTCCTGCTCGCGCAGTATGTTTTGCTTGGTGCCCTCTTCGTACTCGCGGCTGGCATCGATGAAGACCACGTCCTCGTCGTCGCTGCGGCTCTTATCGAAAATCAAGATGGCCGCCGGGATGCCCGTGCCAAAGAACAGCTTTTCAGGCAGGCCCACGACCGCATCCAACAGGTTCTCCTCAATGAGCGCCTGGCGAATGCGCCCCTCGGCGCGGCTGCGAAAGAGCACGCCATGCGGCACAATGACGCCTACGCGGCCGGTGCCTTCGACGGCGGATTCAATCATGTGCGACAGAAACGCATAGTCGCCCCGCGACTTCGGGGGTAGCCCGCGATGAAAGCGGTCGAACGGATCGGTCTTGGCGTCGGCCTTGCCCCACTTCTTGAGCGAGAACGGCGGATTGGCGACGACCACGTCGAAGGTCTCCAGCGTGTCGTTGCTGGATTTGAACTCGGGGCTGTTAATCGTGTCGCCCCAGGCGATCTCCGCGTGGTCCATGCCATGCAAGAACATATTCATGCGGCAGAGGGCCCAGGTACTGCCGTTGCTCTCCTGCCCGTAGATCACCACATTGCGGTCGCCCACTTCCTCAGCCACCTTAATGGCGAGCGAGCCGGAGCCAATTGCCGGATCGTAGATGCGATCGCCGGAATCCGGATCGACCAGCTTTGCCAGCAGCGTAGACACCTCGTCGGGCGTGTAGAACTCCCCACCTTTCTTCCCGGCATCCGACGCAAACCGGCTGATCAGATACATGTACGCGTTACCGATGATGTCCTCAGTGCCCACCACCGACGGACGAAAGTCGAGCACGGGCTTGTTGAAGTCCTTGATTAGGTTCTTAAGGCGCCGGTTGCGATCCTTGGTCTGGCCCAGTGCGGCCTCCGAGTTGAAATCGATGTTGCGGAAGACCCCCTCCAGTTTGCGCTTATTGGCCTCTTCGATCTTTTCCAGTGCCTTGTTGATGACCTGCCCGATGTCGGGCGCATCCTTTTTGGAGGCGATGTGGCCGAACGTCGCTTTCTCTGGCAGTACGAAGCGCTCACGCTCCATCTTACGCTGGATGAGTCGCTCGTCGTCGTACTCCTCTTGGTACGCTTCGTAGTGGTCTTGCCACACATCGCTGATGTACTTGACGAAGAGCATGGTCAAGATGTAGTTCTTGTATTCAGCAGGATCGACCACCCCGCGAAAGGTGTCGCAGGCCTGCCAGAGCGTACGATTGATTTCAGCTTGCGACGGTTTGCGATTCGCCATAATACCGTTGGGATTATTGGGAGGCGTGGTGAAGGAGTGTCTGGATGAGGGTCGCGCGCTTCTGCTGGAGTTGCTGCGCAAGGCGCGTTTCCTTATCAGCGAGTTCCGCGATCTGGGCAATTCTCGTCTGGCGTGCCCGAGAGGGCACCGGAAGAGGCAATTCCCTTAGAATCTGCTGGTTGATTGATGCGATGGTGGCGCCTCGTCCAAACGTTTGGAAGTACGACTGCGCCTGCTCCTGATTGAGGTACCAGGTCAGATACGCAGGCAGAAGGCGATCGTCGGTGCGCAGGATGTACAGCTGCGACGAGGCCACCGCGCGGCGTAGCGACCCGTTGACGTGCCGACGCTGCACCTGTGCAGCCGGGTGACGGGGGCCACGCGGCACGAAGAGCACATCGCCCACCCGCAACTGATGATGGTCAGGCGGGTCGAGTTCGGCGGCATAATCAATCGTATCAGTTTCGATTAGCCCCCTGTTGTTGATATGCTTCGGCTCAACCACGGCAAAGGCCCCGTCAGTGTCGGGCGTAAACCGCCCGCGCACATACCCTGTACGAATCGATACGAGATCGGTAAGCAATGCCATGCAAAAACCCCCTCATCGTGAGCGAATATAGCCACCGGCCAGATTGGCGTTGGCGTAGAAACAAAAGCGTTCGCCCTCCAACTGTTCCGACCCACACAGTGTTGTAGTACAGATACAACACCAAAACTTATCCAAAATAGATGTAAGCCAATTGGAAACAGTGCTTTGAATCATAGTACATGACAAAAAAATTGCGCGCCTTCATATTCATCCCGGGCATCAGCGCCTTCCCGTAGCCCGGGATCAGAAGCGAAGCGCTGGGAGCACCGCGACCGAGTACTCCTGGGGTGCGGATATCCCGGACGGTTCTTGGGGATCCATTGCGCATCCATTGCGCATCGAAGCCGACGAACCATGTCATACTGAACGCAGTGAAGCATCTCAGCGCCGTCCAGTCGGTGGGCCTGCTGCTCAGTGTCGATGCCCCCGCGGCTCCCCGCGCTCTGGACGGGCCGAGCCTGCAGGGATGGCGCCCAGATCTGTCCGCCTAGTGCTCTGTCAATCCTAATTCTATGTGTTTTGGAACGTTCTGCAGATCCCTCCCTCTTGTTCTCCCTCCTCTGAGGGAGAGACTCACAGTGCCATGGTAAGTCCCTTCCTCCCCGGGGAGGAAGGACAGGAAGGAGGGGCGAGCGCCGGGCTCAACCACAACATTCAGGGCTGACACACCACTAAGTGTCTCCACACGTCGGTTTTGGGCATGCACCGCTTCATTCATGCATTGTCATCTTGAGCGGAGCGAAGCGGAGTCGAAAGATCTCCCCCGAAATGAGCAGGGCCGCTCGATCGATCAGAGCCTGCTGAGCGTCGGGGAGATGGTTCGGCGTGCTCCGGGCGGAGCCCGTCGCGTGCTCACCATGACAGGTTTTTTGGAGGGGGGCACAAAGTTTGGCACGGTCTCGGTACCCTAACTTTCAGGTGTGACACAGTACTAGCGGCGTCAGGATGACCTACGGACGCGGGAGCATCTCGTCTCTCGTGGCGATGCACCAGTTGTGTATACACGGTAGCTCCTCCAAGAGGGAGATGTCCACAGGATCACGCCTGAGGCGAAGCTCGACAACAGAGGGGGTTTCAGCAAACTGTGTTGCATTATCGGGCTTTGTGCTGCTGATGCCTCTTTTTTCGGTGGGCGTACAATCTGTTGAAGAGGCACTTTTTCTACGTATAAACCTGATGCTTCCCAACGACGTACGCAGACCTGACTCACATCCCCTTACCCACGCGCTGTGCCATGCAACACGATTCCCCTATGCAGCCCGCTCGCATGCCGCAGTCCGCGGTGCCGTATGTGTACACCGCCATTGCGCCCACGCACGACTGGCTGGCGGTGTGGGTCGAGGCCACAGCGCGCGCCTTCGGATTGCACCAGCTCAACGTCCGGAATGGCGAGCAGGTGCTGGAGGTGGCGGTGGGCACCGGACTCTCGTTCCCTGTGCTGGTGCAGGTCAACCCTGATGGCTGGACCGAGGGCCTCGACCGTACACCGGCGATGCTCCGCAAAGCCGCCCGCCGCATGCGCAATGCGCCGCACCGACGGTTCGGACTCCGGGTGGGGGATGCGTATGATCTTCCGTATCCCGATAACACATTCGACGCGCTCCTCAACAGCTACATGTTCGATATGCTGCCGGTGGCGGACTTCGTGCCCGTGCTGCGTGAGTTTCGGCGCGTGCTGAAACCCGGTGGACGCTGCGTGTGCATCAACATGACGGTGCCCACGCACTGGACCGAGCGGCTGTGGGATACGATCTATGCGCTCTGGCCGCCACTGCTGGGGGGCTGCCGGGGCGTGGCTATTGCGCCGTTCATGCAAGACGCAAGGTTTGTCGAGGTGAGACGCACCCGTATCGTGCAGCGCACCTTTCCATCGGAGGTCGTGGTGGGGCATCGACCCTGATTCTCATGCGTGCCGTTATGCCCCCCGGATGCTCCGTTGGTGTATGGAGGCATGGAGGGATGAACGTGTAAAGGGGTGAGTGAGAAAACATCCGTCCATCTCCACACGAGGCCGAAGGCCAACTGACGAAGCAACTCCGGTGCCTCGTAAAGGAGCGCCACCGCAATGCTGCAACCGGATTGGGGATGACACACCCGAATGGGACCTTTTTCATGGTGAGAGCGGATACTGTTCGTTGCCCCACTCAACAATTGCACTGCCACTCATCATATTGGTGACCTTCTCTCGTTGCTCCAGATGTGGAATGTTCATCTCATCGTGCGAGTAGATGTCCTTGTACACCGTATAGAGACTATCGGCGCCCCTGTACGCAATCTCGGTAGACTTTCGCTGATCGTCCGTATCCGCAGAACACCCTGCAAAAACGAATAAGACGGCCAGGTACAAGAGTGTATACTTGGCTGATCTATTGCTTGTTAAGTGATTTAGCATAGTACTCTGTCACAGGTCAATCTTCGGGTAACACATGGCCACCTAACGTACCGAGAATAACTCACAATCTTGTCATTGCGGGAGAATAATCGCAAGTCAATCATCAAAATGAGGATTGACACAGCACTATGTTGTTTATTTAACGTTGGTTTCCTCCACCGTCTGTTCAATGAGAGACTGTTGGATCCTACAACAAGAACCCATCTGGGCGTCTTCTCGGGGGAATAGTCGGGGGAATGGATCCTGAATCAAGTTCAGGATGACGTGTCGGGGGGACGGTGCTGGGAGACGAAAGCTCCCTTTCAACCCAAATGCCTCCCTGCCGAACGTCATCCAGATCCTAAATCGAGTTCAGGACAGGCAAGCGAGCCTGCGAGCGCGATCCAGGATCCAGAACAAGCAGGCGTCCCACAAGCACATCAGCAGGCTATCAAAGCAGGCCTTGGTTCGTAAGTTGGTGCCCAATCCGTACGCTTCAGCACTCCCCCGCAACATGGATCCTGAATCAAGTTCAGGATGACGTATCGGGGGGACGGTGCCGAAGACGAAGGCCCCCTTTCAACTCCAACGCCCCCCTTGAATCTCATCCAGATCCTAAATCGAGTTCAGGACAGGCAAGCGAGCCTGCGAGCGCGATCCAGGATCCAGAACAAGCAGGCGTCCCACAAGCACATCAGCAGGCTATCAAAGCAGGCCTTGGTTCGTAAGTTGGTGCCCAATCCGTACGCTTCAGCACTCCCCCGCAACATGGATCCTGAATCAAGTTCAGGATGACGTGTCGGGGGGACGGTGCTGGGAGACGAAAGCTCCCTTTCAACCCAAATGCCTCCCTGCCGAACGTCATCCAGATCCTAAATCGAGTTCAGGACAGGCAAGCGAGCCTGCGAGCGCGATCCAGGATCCAGAACAAGCAGGCGTCCCACAAGCACATCAGCAGGCTATCAAAGCAGGCCTTGGTTCGTAAGTTGGTGCCCAATCCGTACGCTTCAGCACTCCCCCGCAACATGGATCCTGAATCAAGTTCAGGATGACGTGTCGGGGGGACGGTGCTGGGAGACGAAAGCTCCCTTTCAACCCAAATGCCTCCCTGCCGAACGTCATCCAGATCCTAAATCGAGTTCAGGACAGGCAAGCGAGCCTGCGAGCGCGATCCAGGATCCAGAAAAGGCATCGGCCGCACGAGGTCCCGCTGGCGCCGTCCCTCGTTCTGGCCAATACGTTGATGATCCCGTCAACAACAGTCAACAACAAGTCCAGATTGCAACCCATGATCAACGATTATCACCATCTCGAGTTGTGTGCATAGACTAGCCGAAATGGGGAGGGCAGGGCTTTTGGTCTGCCAGTAGCTGCTGAGCGTCGAATAGGTTGTGGAGGCGTCACAGCACGCTGTGACGGTACGGGCCACGTAACACCTTTGCGGCCAGGGATCTACCATGGCAGTTTTTGATCGAGGTGCGACGCAGAACGTGACACGATCTACCGCCCTAAGATTCAGGTGTGACACGGCAATAGTGTTTGTCTGGGTGGCGTGGGGAGCCAATGATCTGGCTATGTTGTCAGGGGAGATTCCGGCTCTGCGGCGCCTTGGCCGGGATGACTATCAGCGCTAGCAGTTCATACCCTGCTCTATCATTCAGGTCTTACAACCCTTTACTCAAACGCATACCGGATAAGACGCGTGGCGATTTCAGTGCCATTCTCGCTTGTTGGATCAAGCGACCCGAACACATTCCTACCATCTGCATGGACGATGAACATGCTATCCGGGATGTCTACCGTCATCACCAACTCATCGTCTTCTGCACTGAAGAGATGCATACGCTGCCCTTCAACATCTTGACCATCCGGCTTATAGCTTACGATTCCGTACGTGGTGTCCGTGACAGCGTGCACATCTATGGGATGCCATGATGCACTCCACCACTCCGCATGCTCATCCGTGTAATCATAGGGATTCAAGCCATCAGGAAAGGCTGGGACCTCTGGCAAGCCCTGGAGATCGTCTACCTGTGCAGCTACTGACAGATCATCCTCATAAAAATGAACTGCGTCTGTGGCTGGAGTAACCACCGCAAGCAGGCTGTCTCCCAGTGAGGTCATCCCCCCAAGGTTAAAACGTGCTGCAAATGTTTGGTAGTCGCTGCCTGAAGGTTCAAGCGTTTCGCCAACCATGTCTCCCTCCAGGGTGTACTTCGTAAGCAAATAGTCGCCCGTGCTTGACAGGGTGTAAAGGTGATCTCCCATAATCATCATGTCGACCACCTCATTAGAGAGGCTAAACCGGCGTTCAAAGGCGTATCCATCCTCGCCCTGGGAGAAGACGCTTACTCTGGGCCCTGCCATATCGTGTGCATATATGTTTCCTGCTTCATCGGCTGCAATGTAGGCGAGATACTCAAACTCACCCGGCCCTTCACCACTTTCTCCAATCGTCTGCTTCAACGTTCCATCTTTTTCCCGGAGCACAATCCGTGCGCTTCCGCCATCAGGCGTTGCGATCAGAGAGTCGTTGACGACAGCAAGGGCACGAACGCTGCTCTGTGGGACGAGGCTATCAGGCATCGTCAATTCGGTGCTATCCTGAACCGAAAACGCTGTATCCCATGAGGATGTGGGAGCGTCTTGCTCTGCACATGCGATCAAAGAGAATATAATGATTGCATAGAGAGATAGATTTTTTGCCATAAACCCTTGTCTTTCATAAATTAGAAAATAAAGATTGACTACACGTGGTTCTTCGTTGCGATGTGCCACGGGCATGATCTATACAGCTTTTCCGCGTCCCGACAAAGGCCCCTTAAAACTGAACCGTCGTTCGCAGCCCGGCTTCAAATCCGCTGAAGTCGCCCAGCGTGTAAGATACATTGGGCGTGAGGCGTACCGGATCGAACCGGAAGCGCGGCGTGGCCTGCACGCGGGCAACGGTTGTGGCATCGAAGCGGGTGGTTTCGGCATAGTGATGCACGTCAACGCGTCCGCCTAAGTGCACGCGTGATGAGGCCCGAGCAGTGTATCCAACGGCCATGCTCATCACGGATGGAAGCACCTGTTGCCCGACGGGCTCGCCTTCATCGAAACCGTCTTGCGTGAGCAACACCGGTACGAATCGGCTTTCGGGCCAGTTCTCGTAGCGGGCCTGAATCCGCAATGCATGGTAGGTGGGTGCCCACCGATACTGCACACGCGCTGACACGTTATAGCGGGCCTCAAACCGATCCAAGTCGCCCTCGGTATCCGTGCCAAAGTACGTCCCCGACAGATCGAGCGCCAGCGTAGAAATGTCGTTCAGCCGGTAGTCGATACCCAGCGAGAGTTCCCCTTCATTCCCGGGTACATAGTCTTCGGCACTGTTCGCGGTAGGTCGATATCCCCCCTGATAGCGTGCTGACGCGCCCACTCCGAGGCTCATTCGGTCGCTCATAACCTGCACCCATGTGATCCCAGGCGCCACCATCCATCCTTGCCCAAGCACCGGCACCGCAAAGCGATAGGGACGCTGACTGGTGAGCACGGTGGTTGCAAACTCTTCGGACGTAAGCTCTTGTGTGCCTGTAGGCAACCGCGTGTCTACGTTCACGACCAGTTGGCTGGATTCAAACGGGATGGTGTGAAAGGCGCTCAGATACGCATCGGCCAGCCCGCTCACCGTGGGTTGATTCTCGGCTGTAAGCTGCGCGTAATTGATGTGTCCACGTACGGTGGTACGCTCGCCCAGAGGCACGGTAGCCCCTACGCGCGTGCTAAACGAAGAAATGTCGGCCTCATCATCGTTCACTTGCTGATACAGCGGAGCGACAAAGACTTCAACGGGCCGATCGGACGTGCCGAGGCCCAGGTCGGGCGATTGGGCATGTGCGGCAGGGCCTTTTGCTCCCACGAAAAGCGCGATGCACACAAGGCCCGTCGCTACCCACTGGAGCAGCGACCCCGTAGCCGATTCAGTAAAGGAAAAGCCGAATCCGTTCATAGCACACTATCAGCAAACAGGAAGATGGAGAAGGCTTAGCGCACCACGGTGACCTTGCGCGATTCGGTGAAGTCCCCGGTGCGCAGGCGGATGAAGTACACCCCGCTGGCCACGCGCTGCCCGCCGTCGGTGCGTCCATCCCACCGGACGGTGTGGAACCCCGCGTCTTGGTCGGTATCCACCAGGCGCCGGACGCGCTGGCCCAAGATGTTATAAATGTCGATATCCACCGATCCCGATGCCCCCAGTTCGTACTCAATGGTCGTTTCCTCGGTCATCGGATTGGGGTAATTGACATGCAGCTCGTTTTCATACGCCTCTAGAGGGATCCCATCGGCCTCTTGCTCAGCGTAGGCTTCATCTCCAACCACAACGCGATACGTGCGCGAGGTGGTGCCGCTGGGCAGCTCCACGTCAAAGCGCTGGTTTTGAAGCGTCACAGGCGCTTCAGCCTCTGGATCGAACAGGTACAGATCAAAGTCAGCAGGTAGTGCACCTTCCTCGTGGAGCCGCACGCGCACCGTTTGATCTGTTTGGAACGCACCGCCCGAGGTGGCCGACACCTCAAGGTTCCATGCATATCCATCGCTGGGGCGCGGGACATGATGCCCGGCATATTTCGGTTCGTCTTCCCCAACACGCACCTGCACATGCGGATCAACTGGAGGCGCAGCGACAAAGGTTGTAGGCGTATCGGCGGTGCCTCGATCAAACCCGAAGAACGTCTGCGTATGACGGAGACCAGCCTCCTCCATTTCAGCGGTTACCTGCACCGTGTAGTCTGTATCGTCCGAATCAAGAGAGGTCTGGGCAATGGCGGCTGGCTCGTCTTCGTCAGTGGCATCAACGGGGGGGATGGTAAGCGTAACCGGACTGGTGTCGTTGTTGAACACGAAGTAGCCCTCCCACGGCACAAGTTGCTCCTGATTGTAGACATACTCGGGGGAGCCGTCCTCTGTGGCAGAGGTGAAGGCTACAGGCTCCTCCACAGTATCCGCCACATCCACATCACTCCAGTTGACAGCAAAGCCAAAGGGGGTACTGATCTGGTTCCAGCCCGGCTGAAGCGTCTGCTCAAAAGGCGCATCGGCTTCAATGGATTGCCCGTCAGCAACTTCGAAGCCTTCGCCCGACCGCGTGATGAGCCACGCGGCATTACCGCGGTCAACATCATCTACTTCGGGAAACTCCGCATAGGTCTCTTCATCGGCCTGCCACTGGAAGAAGCGCCACTCATCGGGATCGTAGGGACCATACGTATCGGCCAGCACATCGCTTAACGCGTTGTCATTGAGCTGGATGGGAAGTGAGACCATGCGGTATTGCTCGGGTGCAAAATCGCCTCCTGCAGCAACCGAGGGCACATCAACTTGCAGGTGAAGCGGCGCGTTGGCAGCGCGTTCGGCGGTGGCTTCTGGAAAAACAACCGGACCCGTTTCATCGGTAAGCTCAACGAACACATCAAGTCCCTGAGGCGTCACCAGCTCTTCTGGTACGCTTCCCGTCCATTCGTTGTCGCCCGACGCTGTGAGCGTCACGGAGTCGTATGATATTGTTCCTGCAGGTCGGACCTGCAATACTTGTACATCCTCTTCCTCAAAGTTATCGGATACCGAGACCGTCACACTGGCCGACTCGCCTGCAATGGCGTCTTCAGCAGCCACACCAACGGCAATGGCTTTCGCTTCCAGGTCAAATATCGAGATGACCTCCCCATCAGCCGTGACGGTCAGGGGGGTCGTTTGGACGCCGGCCTCTTGTGGCGTAAAGGCCAAGGTAAAGGCCTGCGAGTCGCCGGGTTGCAACGGGCCGTCGCCTCCCTCATCGATCAGGGTAAAGTGCTCCTCGGACTCTAACGATCCACTCAGTTCAGGGACTTCTGACGAGCCGGTGTTTTCCACCACCACTTGTTGCTCAATGCCCTCAACCCCTACCGCAGTTGTTGCCAACGTAGCCGGAACGGGTGCGGGAGATGCGACCTCTGTTACCGTCACTGCAACTACAGCCGTACTCGTACCTGCCTCGTTTTCAATCGTGTACTCGAATGAAGACGTTCCTTCTTCAGTGGGCTCAGTGAGAGTGATCTCGCCATTAGGCGCCACGTTCAAGGTGCCTCCTGCAAAGTCCAGATCGGTTTCCAATGGGGCGGTATCGCCATCTAGCGTAAGACCAGCCAGTTCAGCCGTTGGGATACCGAGGTCATCATTTTCAAGAATACCAGGAGGCTCAACAGACAAGGTAGCCCCTGCTTCGACTTCAAAGTCGATAGCTTCGGCTACCGGCGCATCGCCACTTACGTCAATCGTGACCGTGGCGGTGCTTTCGCCCGCGTCGTTTTCAATGGTGTAGTCAAACGTCGCTTCGCCTACTTCCGTTGGATCGTCGAGCGTCAGACTACCATTTACCTCAACCGTGAGCGTACCACCCGCAAAGTCAATCGCGTTGCCAGGACTCCAGTCGGTCTCGCCTACGGTGATCGTCGTGAGTTCGGCGTCTGGGCTGCCCAGGTTATCGTTCTCCAAGATGCCCGGCGCTTCCACGGTGAGCGTCTCGTTTACGTTGGCGTCGAAGCCGATCGCTTCGGCGACTGGCGCATCGCCCGCCACATCAATTGTGACCGTAGCCGTGCTTTCTCCCGCGGCGTTCTCAATGGTGTAGTCGAAGTCGAAGCTGCCCACATCGGCAGGATCTTCGAGCGTGAAGGCGCCATCTTCGGCCACCGTCAGCGTGCCGCCGGCGAAGTCAATTGCGTCGCCGGGACTCCAGTCGGTCTCGCCTACAGTAATAGTCGTAAACTCGGCTTCGGGGCTGCCCAGAGCGTCGTTCTCCAGAATCCCCGGTGCGTCCACGGTGAGCGTCTCGTTTACGTTGGCGTCGAAGTCGATGGCCTCGGCGACTGGGGCGTCTCCCTCTACCATGATCGTGACCGTGGCGGTGCTTTCGCCCGCGTCGTTTTCAATGGTGTAGTCAAACGTCGCTTCGCCTACTTCCGTTGGATCGTCGAGCGTCAAGCTGCCATCTGCCTCCACCGTCAGCGTACCACCGGCGAAGTCAATTGCATCGCCGGGATTCCAATCGGTCTCGCCGATCGTGATCGTCGTGAGTTCGGCTTCGGGACTGCCCAGGTTATCGTTCTCTAAGATACCGGGTGCGTCCACCGTGAGCGTCTCGTTGACATCGGCATCGAAGGAGATGGCTTCGGCGACTGGGGCGTCTCCCTCTACCGTGATGTTGACCGTCGCTTCGGCAGAAATCAATCCAAAGATGCTAGCTACCGTGTAGGTGAAGGCATCTTCCCCGACGAAATCGGTATCGGGTGTATAGGTGACAACGCCATCTTCCTCAGTGTCTTCGAGCGTCCCGTTATCCGGTCCACTTTCGATATTCAATCCGTCCGGGTCGAGACCGCCGCCTACGCTGATCACAAAATCGAAGACATCAATATCGACAGGCGTATTGGCATCGGTGATAACGGCGTCATCGTCGGCTTCAGGAGGATCGGCTGCTACATCGACGGTGACAGTAGCACTGCTCTCGCCCTCGATATTTTGCAACGTGTAGTCAAAGGTGGCCTCACCGGCATCCATTGGATTGTCTACAGTAAAGCTGCCATCTTCACTGACTGTAAGCGTGCCGCCGGCGAAGTCAATCGCATCACCGGGCGCCCAGTCGTTCTCATCTATGGTAATGGTGGTAAGGTCTGCTTCGGGTTCGCCCAGGTCGTCATTCTCCAGAATACCCGGTGCTTCTATTGTTGTGGTTTCTCCGGCATCCACAGTATAAGAGGCAGATTCTGCAGTGGGGAGGAGGGCCTCATTGGTCGTGAAGGTCAGCCATGGGCCCGTAGAGGTGTCGTCGCTCTGATTTGTGCCTTCAATTCGATACTGATATTCGGTGTCGGGCAGTAAGTCCGTTACCGTTTCACTGACGGTCTCGTTTTCACTTCCAGAGAACGACCCGGCCTCAATCGTTTGCGGAGGGAGCGACTCCCCAACAGCCTCTACCCGAAACGCGTATGCTACGTCATCTTCGCTGTACGGATTGATGGTGGCATTGAGGGTAGCCTCCTCGAAACCAATATCGGTCGCATCGTCGGTAAGGGCTCGCGGAGTCGCACCGCCTTCAAAGGCGCCCAGGTCTACTGCATCGGCAAGGACGCGACTGTTTCCATCAAGATCGACAGGAAGCGGCTCGGTAGTGTCGCCGTCGTCGTCAAGGTCGAGGACATCGGCAGGGATTCGGTCGCCATCGCCCGCATCAATGGCGAGCGAGTTGCCAAGCAGGCGGTTTTCTGTGTTGAGTTGCGGGTCGTCGTCGATAATGTCACTCCCCGGACCTTCCCATCCGTTTTCGACGAGACTGGAGAGGATAGTGGTGGCATTCTCAGAGGAGGCGTTTTCTGTAGCAACGGCCTGGGTACTTCCGGCCAGAATGCTGTTGGCAATTGTTATCTCAGACCCTTCGCCGACGTCTACATCCAGCAGCGGTTTGGTGTTGTCACTGGCACGCCATGTGGTTTGGGCAAGGTCAACATCAACGGCACCCTCGCCTTCGACCAACGTGCCAGTGGCAACGAGAAGCCCCTCGGCTCCTGCTTCTCCTGACGTGTTATCAGCAAAAAGCGTATTTGCAATATCAACGGTTGTCGTCCCCTCGCTTGCACCGATCGCAAGGTTTGCAAGCTCGCCGGCCGCGATGTTGGACTCAAAAATCCCGTTATGCAGTACAACATCAAGGTCAGCTGCACCACTGACCCCAAGGGTTGCCCCATCTACGACGGCTTCATTATCCACAAAGCGGATGTTGCGCAGGGTAACCGATGCTTCGTTAAAAGCAGTAATCAATGCTGCACTCGCATTAAACTGGGTTACATTGTTCTCAAAGTCGATGGAGTCAAAGGTGGCGCTACAGTCTCCACAGTACAGACCAGCTGCGCTACCACCTATGTCTTCCTCGGCCTCACTTTCGTGATTTACGATGCGTAGATCTTCTAGCAGAGGCGCTCCTTCCACAATGGAAACTCCTGCTGCAAAGGCCTCTCCGCTACCGGTTTGCATATCGAGCATCGGGGCAGCCTGTGGTGACTCGACTTGCAGTTCCTCAGGATCCAATGCCATCGGGTCGACCAGACGGCCATCGGCGACAGTCAGGCTCCGCAGGGCGGCGGATTCGATATCAGGATCGTCGGGATCGAAGACCTCCATGCGAACGACTGACTCGCTATTTTCGCCGTTGCCGAGGTCGCCACTAAGAACGGTGTTATTGGTAGCTGGATCGGAGTTGCGTTCGTCGGCATTGCTTTCGGTGCCGCTAAATCCGCCCAGGATGTGTGTAGCTTCTGGAACAAAGAAGCTTAGCTTTGTAGGATCTGCAGTTGCCTCCAAGCCAGGTCCCTCTGCAGGCGTGTAGGTACCCTCTGCCACCCATACTTCGGCGACTTCGTCGAAGCCAAGCGCTCTGTTCAATTGAGCGTTAGAGATGGCGGTGAGAGCGGCCTGCAGCGTTTGATAGGGGTTGCTCCAGTCGCCTCCGCCGGTATCATCGCTGGCTGTTGCATCCACATAGAAGGGCCCATCGGTTGAGGGAGCAGCGCCCCCCTCGAACGCCCCCAACGTGGGGACGGCTTCCCGTTCTGTTCCGCCAAAATCTTCTACGGTTGCTGGTTCCAGCGTGGTACTGCCCTGTCGGATAGCGGGCGAGGCCCAGTTGAGCTGCAGATCGGTGGGAGCTACGGTTTCATTCTCTGCACTAACGAATAGCGGGTCCGCATCAATGATGGCTTCGAGCGCCACATCATCGCCTGATATCGCACCCTCGCCTCCGCTCACAAGGTTTGCTTCCAGATTGGTCGTACCCAGATCATCGGTTACTAACGCATCCTCAGTGGTCTCGGCTTCCCAAACAATGCTGTTGAACAGATCAAGGGTGCCGGATACGTCTACATCCCCAGGAAAAGTTGTGCCGGATACGTCTACATCCCCAGGAAAAGTTGTGCCGTCTACGAAGAACGCGCTGCCATTGAGCGCGCCCCCTTCGAGTTCGTTGTTGAAAGTCGTTACATGTTGCAGGATTGCTGAGCCGCCTACAATTGCCCCAGCAGCTCCAAAGGCTGTCGTTGTGTTTTGGATAAAGACCAGGTTTTCGCCAAATACCGAGGCTGATGCTCCCGCATAGAGCCCGCCACCGGGGCCGCCCGCCTGATTCCGTTCGAACGCGATAGACTGCAGGTCAACTTCGTGGCCATCAATGGGTGACCCTCCTTCGATAAAGAGCCCGCCTCCTTCGCCAGCTGCTTCGTTGTTCCGCAGTGTGAGGTTGACCAGCTCCACATCGGTGAGCCAGTCGGGCTCAGGTAGATCGGGGTCAACGCCCACGAAGATACCACCCGCACTGGATTCAAAATCGTCGCCTTCTACATTGCTGGCCTGGCCTTCTTGAATGGTAAAGCCATCGAGCACGACATTGCTATTCCAGATGGCGACTACGGTGTAGCTGTTAAGCTCATCCATTGGATTTTCAATGGCGCCACTCAGCACGGTGGGCGTTTCCTCGGGGTCGCGTTCGCCACCGCCCGCTGCAAATCCGCCCTCAATGACCGTTCCGCCCGGCATCACAAACAGGTCGTATGCCTGCCCGGCGTCTTCGTCGGAGCCAATGCGGCTTTCGGAAGTGTAGTAGGTGCCCTCCGCGACCTGCAGCGTGCTTAGATCCTCTGGATCCAGGTTCTGGTCGAAGGCACCGGCTCGGGCATTACGTACGGCGCGGAGTCCATCTTGCAAGTTTGTGTACGCCGAGGTCCATGTGCCCCCATCGGCCGGGAGGGAAGCAGACGCATCAACGAACACGGTTTCTGTCATCGGAGCCCGCCCACCTTCGTAGGCTCCCATGTCGAGGTCATCGCCAAGTACGCGGTCGTTACCATCAATGTCGGTAGGCAGGAAAGGGCCTCCTTCACCTGGGTCGTTTGGCAACAGATCGGCATCAGCGCGGTCTATGGCGGCGGAGGCCCAGTTCAGGCGGAGGTCTCCTGCTGTTGTTGGGGCGTTGTTTGCTGGTGCATCGATAGGTTCGAGAAAGAAAGGCGCGCCGTCTATGTTGTTGCCGTCGTTGATACCCAGGTCGTTGTCCCATGCGTTTCCCTCGAACTCGAACGCTCCTTCGATGAGCGTGTGTGTAAAGAAGAACCCTGCTTCTGGATCTGCCGTGCCGCCAACCTGTGAGGCACTGTCGCCTGCATCATTTCCAGCGATGATATTTTGCTCTACAGAGAAAGCTACCCCCCCTAACGTGGATTCTTCCATCTCATAGTACACCCCACCCCCTTCCGTTTCAGCGTAGTTGCCATGAACGGTGGCATTAATCAAACTGCCTCCGCCCGTTCCATTGCCCACTACCTCCACGTAAAGTCCGCCCCCCTGATCGGCCCGGTTGCCACTTAGCACCAAGTTGCCTGCGGTCACCCCTGCATTCGTCGGCGGAGTCCCGGTGTTTTGGTTATCAGAACGCACGAAGAGTCCTCCGCCTTGGCCGTTGGTTTCGTTCCCACGGATACGCACGTTGCGCATTGTGGGAGAGACCTGGGCTCCTGATTCACCTATTGACGCTAGATAGACACCGCCTCCGGCTTCTTCGGCAATGTTGTCTTCAATAATCAGATTTTCGAGCCGCGGAGAGCAACGGCGCACACAGGCAATGCCTCCACCGACGCTCTGGGAAAGATCGGGTTGGGTTTCTGCAGTGCCGTTGGCCTGGCCTCCACGGATTGTAAATCCATCTAGTCGAGGTAAGAAGACTTGATCAAAGATAACCACATGATAGCTGTTACCATCTGGCGTACTGTTCTGGTTGATGTCGCCACTAAGGATGGTAGCCGTCGGATCTACCGGAGTGGGACGGTCATCGAGGCTTGTCTCATTGCCCACAAATCCGCCATAGATTGAGACGCTTTCTATGGATTCATCGATAACAAAGGAGGAATCGCGAGCTGTCTCGTCTTCAATTGGCGGGGTATATGTGCCTTGCGCGACCCAAATCTCGCTTTCTTCGTCGGCCGCTTCGAGCGCAAGCGTCAGTTCAGGGTAGGCGGTGTTCCACGACGTTCCATCAGCATCGCCAAGCCCAGCTGGTGAGTTGGCATCGACAAAAATTTGGGCAGAGGCTGGATGCGCCCCCATGAACAGGACCCCCATGAGCAGTCCAGCACACAGCATCTGTCTACAGCGCACCCGTATTGATGCGCTGCCGCTTACACGAAATGGAGCGAGCACAAAGCGTAACAACCAAGACATACGGAGCGAGGGGTTTGGAAGACAAGCACAAACCGCTTGACGAACGGCGGAGCATTAAGGTTTAGCATTCAGGGCGCTGGGGCTGGGGGATCAGGCGGAGGCGGCAACTCATCACGCGGAACGTCTATATCGGTACCTGGTGTGCGCTGAATTTCGTCGATTAGGTCGTCTATGGGCAGGTGCCCTCGTCCCATGTTATTGAGACGTTGTTGGAGCAGAAGCGCCGCCAACTCTTCGCCGGTAGGCCGGACCGCGTTGGAAAGTGCGTTCTGGGCGGTGCCACCGCCTGCACTCATCGACTCAACGGATTCTTGGCGAGCGGCGGGAGCTTCAAATGCGGGATCCAGCACCTGTGCCTGCTGATAGTGCCGTGCGGCCGCTTCGAAGTTGCCGCGGTCTTCCTCCTGCAAGCCGCGGCTAAACGCCAAGAAGGCATTCAGGTCATTGGTAGGAGGCTCTTCGAAGGCCGCCCGCTCTTCAGATGTTAGCTCTACATCAAGGGCATCAAGCACCTGTGCCACCAGCTCTTTCTGAAGTTCAAACAGGTCGCTTAAACTGCCCACCTGGGTAGGCATATCGGGCGCATCTTCCCCATCGAGGGTAACCATCGCCACATCCATGCGGATGTCTTCGGTTTGAGTAACCCGAAAGGAGCCGCCAAGGAGCCGCCCAGCGCCTAGCAGTTTTCCTACACGAGGCGCGGTATCCCCATCGATATAGTCGGTTTCAGCAAGGGCCAACTCATCAAGCAGCGCTTGCAATCGAATGCGTTCTACGATGCGCAGGGCTTCTATCTGAGCCAGATCGGTAATCATCATTTCTGCCAGCCCGCGCCCCAGCGGCTCGTATTGCTCGGACACGCCTCGATATCCAAGCGGCATGACGGCCATAACATCCATGGAGGGAGCGACGTCGGCAAGGTCTTCTTCATCATCGAGAAGTGCCCTCAGTTCGTCGCGCGCCTGCTTGCGCACCATCGACTCGTAGCGTCCCTCCATCAGGCTACGGTAGCGCGATTCTTTAGGCACCTGGTCGTACTTTCCAAAAAGATTGAGGGCCTCATCGAGGCGATCCGTACGCTCGTTCGCTATGCCCAGGTAAAAGAGCGTTTTCGGGTCGGTATCGTCTTCTTCGTGTGCGCGCTGCAACACCTCGCGGCCCTGCGGGTCGCGCTCGGTACGCACGTAAATCACCCCTAGGTCGCGCAGTGCCTCAGCATTAGACGGGTCTTCGCTTAGGCGTTCTTGCAGGGCCTGCTCCTCCGAAGCATAATCGGCAGGATCCGTGCTATATGATACATCCGACGTAGCACATGCCCCCATGGCAACAACCACGCCGAGGGCAACCATACTGTGTAAAACGCCGCGTAGCAACGTAAACATAATTCATAGGGGAGGTGAGCAGATGACCGAACGCAGAACCTGTTCTGGCCTGTTTTTTCCTATAGGCCGAAAAGGGCCCACGGTGGAGGACTGCAGTCACTTCTACGGTCCTCCACCGCATCCCTCTCTTTGCCTTAGCAACTCCAACTTAGCAATTCTCGTTTTCGCTTACCGAACGAGAAAAGCTGGATGAGATTCTTCAGTCAATGAATGGATGCAGCATCAGCGACATGTCTTCGTCGCGGAGGCTTCCACTCAAAGCAAGCACGGGGCGCAGGCTTTCGGCTTTTCGCACCGCGTGGGCAAAATCGCCATCGTGAGTCGTTGCTTCCATGAACTTGTCGAATGCGCCCTGATAGTCGCCTGACTCTAACCGCTGAAGTCCTTCGGAATAGGCGAGCATGGCTTCAAGCGAGTTGGTTTCTTGGGTGCCTGCTGGCTCTTCGGCGTCGCGTGCGTCAAGCTCTACATTAATTGACCCAGACACCTTATTGCTGAGCTCTTCGATGAGTGTAAAGAAGGCATCTGCCTCGCCTGTCACTTCCTCACCCA
Source organism: Natronotalea proteinilytica (assembly GCF_055379935.1). Lineage (NCBI taxonomy): Bacteria > Pseudomonadati > Rhodothermota > Rhodothermia > Rhodothermales > Salisaetaceae > Natronotalea > Natronotalea proteinilytica. The sequence continues at coordinate 2,743,199 of NZ_AP043947.1, forward strand.
GGATAATCTCGCCTGTTTCTACCTCTACAACACGAGCCATCAGGCGCATGTCATCCTCATGTACGATGAAGCTACCGAACACGACAGCGTTTACGCCAAGCAGTTCGCCTGTGCGCACAGCTGTGGATTGATCGACCACAGAGGCATCGCTCTGCAAGTCGATCTCGTTGAGCAGCCATTGAATGCGCTCGCGCTCAACAACTCGAAGATCGACTCCGCCATTCATATAGTTAATCATCATAGACGGAAGACCTTTGCTAAGCCCCTCAAACCGATCGCGGTCATCGATCGAGTTATTTGCAAAGTCCATGACGGCAAGAGTTTGCAAGCCCGGATCGGCTCGTTCAACTTCGTAACTGCCTTGCACGTTACTCCGCACATCATAGTAGATGTTGATGAGCGGTGGCGGCTCTTCGTCGGCATCTAGCTCAACAATTGGAGGTTCTAACTCAATAAGCGCAGCCATTGCTTCGCGTGCCTCTTCTTCATTGTCTTTGGCAATGTGTGAGCGTCCAAGATACCGAAAGGCTTCGATACGCATTTCTGAGTCGTACGCATCTGAGTACGCAATCTCAGAAAAGAGTTCAATTGCCCGATCATAGTCGGCAAAGAGGTACTCATCTTTGGCCTCCTCCAATAGGTCGTGCTGCTCGGTGGTGTCCTGCGCTCCAACTGGAGCAGCCAGGAGCCCCATGAGCCCAGCCATAAGAAGCATGGCTACTACGTACGAGCAGAGCGATAAGGGAAAAATTGCAGAGCGTGTGTTTGTTTTCATAGCGGGCACCTCTTGCTTCATGGTCTACCTAAAGACAATTACGGAAAAAGAAGTCAAAATTTCCAGTGGGGACGCGCCTAAAGCGCAAATGTGTTACAGCAACTACGCTTATTTTTGCTGGGGATTGTTGCGTTTCCCTTTTTACCCTCCAGTACAACCAATTGGATTGTCGTAGCCAATCAGGCGTGCACATCGATCATGCCGTCGTACGATGGCATGTCTCGGCCCCTCCTTGCAATGACAATGTTAACGCCCCTTTTGTGTGCCTATTTAATCAACAAATGTGATTAAATGCTCGGTCTCCACAAATGCCGGTTCAATCGTTACGGTATAATCGTACCCGGAAAAGGTGTCGCGCTCTACTTCTTCGCCTCTTTCCAAAACCCGCACCGTTCCTCCATTTAGAAGACGGTCTTCACGCTCAACCCGAACTTGAATGTCATGATCTCCGGGTGGTAGATACATTCTGTCTGTTGCTGTTATTTCTCCAGTGCTTTCTCCATTAATCCAGACAGCGCCCCAGGGCTCACTATTCACAACAACAGGGTGCTCAAAAAAGCACTGCAGAGCGTCGGTCTGATTGGGCTGCAGGTGTACTGTGGTTGTTACGTCTCCATACTCGGGATGCGTGCACCGCACCTCGTGCGTACCAGCGACCACCTCAAACTGCCCCTGCCCCTCATGCGAAACCCCGTCAATCGTAATGGTGCCGGTTGGCTGGGCTTCTACAGTTACCGTTGAAAAGGCGTCTTCGGGTTCTGTCTCGTCAGGCGAATCAACAGCAGGGGACTCATCAGGCGAATCTGCGCCTGGGGGCACAGCATCTGCTGTAGTAGGGGAGGGGGTCGCTTCGTCGGCTTCTTCACGGGTTAACGCGGCCGATATACTCACCACCCCCTCATCACTTGATACGTTTAGTGTAGTATCATACGGAACGTACCCCTGTCTTTCTATGCGTATTTCGTGGGTGCCTGCGGACACACGCACCTCATCATCAAGAGGAGTCTGGCCAATCGACTCGTCATTCACAAACACCGTGGCTTCATGCGGGCTGGTTCGAATCCCCAATCGCACTTCGGCCTCTTCTAGTGTGATGGTTTCAAGCACATAGGCTTCATCTTCAACCGTGAAGGAGGTATCTACAGCTGTATACCCCTCTTTTGCAATCCGCACATTCGCAAATCCAGCAGCTAATCCGACGTCAGATAGAGGCGTTGTACCCACAGAGTCGCCGTCTACAAACACCGTGGCCCCCTCGGGGTCGGTGGCTACTGTAAGGCTACCACTGGCCCCCCCCGTGCCTCCGAATGCCCACCACAGTCCGCCCAGAAGCAGCAGCGCCGCCGCTACGCCCCCAAAGAGCCTTGAACGCGACAGCAGCCCCGCTTCTTTTGAGGAATCGTCTGCATCGTCTTCCAATGCCCCTTCAAGAGCACCCGCCTGTGCGCCGTTCTGGTCGGCCTCGGCAGAAGGCGTATCGCTCGTATCGGGCACCGATGTGGCTGTGGCAACAGACGTGTTTATCTCAAACTCTGGATCTGGAGGTGATTCCTCATCGTTCGCGCGCAGTTGGGGGCCTGGCAATGTCGGCTCAGGAGCGGCGCCTTGCGCCTCAAACTTCTCAATAACCGCCATCATTTCATCGGTACTCTGATAGCGATTTTTTTGGCGTTGCGCCGTCGCCGTAACAATTAGTTCGACCAGTTCCTCGGGAAGGTCCTCGGCATACTCAGAAGGTGGCGGCAATTTGCCTTCGACCACCTTGCGCATGATGTCGAAGTCCGTCTCTTCTTCGCTGAATGGCAGCCGGCCCACCAGCATCTGATACGCCACCATGCCTAATGCGTACACATCACTCGTGTAATCGACCTCGGAGATGTTTGAGATCTGCTCAGGCGACATGTACTTGAGCGTGCCTCCCTGCCCGCCTTGCGTTACTGTTTTACCTGTATCTTGCTTACGCATTTTGGCGATACCAAAATCGGTAACTTTCACCACGTCATCCGGCGTAAGCATGATGTTGGCCGGTTTGATATCGCGATGGATCACCCCTGCGCTGTGAGCATCTGCAAAGGCGGTAAGCATTTGCTTAAGAAGCGGAAGCGCTGCATCGAGGGGCATAGGCCCATCTTGCACACGGTCTTCGAGCGTTCCACCCGACACATACTCCATCACAATGAGCAATCCAATATCGGTTTCTCGAAGGGCATACACGCGCACGATGTGCGGACTGTCGATACGGGCTAGCGCACGCGCCTCGGCCCGAAACCGATGCAAGAACATGTCGCGGTTGGCCTGCGACGGGTTCACGCGCTTGATCGCAACAGGGCGCGACAGGTTCACATCTTCTGCCTCGTAGACCACCCCCATGCCGCCGCGCCCAATGACGCGCTGGATCCGATATCCATCAACAACTTGTCCGATTGCGGCATCATCCATAACGTGTGATTTACTGCAGTAGGGCTACCCTGTTTGTGCTACGCCACGTACGGCCTCAACGTAACCGGCGCAGCAATTGGGCAGCCGCTAAGCTGCGGTGTGGCGTCAATAGTTTACGTAAACGGGTGAGTGTAAAAGTATACAGACAAGCCTCGGTCAGGTGTCATCAGAACGCACTTCCGTAATTTCGTCTTTCTGCACGCCCCATGAGTCGGCCATCCGGTCGAGATACGCCTCGGTGAACGCCGGACGGAAGAGTTCTTTTTCGATTTCGCTCTTCGACTTTTCATTAAGCAGCTTCCAACGCCGATACAGCGCCTTGATGGGCGTTGCCTGATCGCCACTGCCAAAGACTTTGGTGAAGATGCCTTCGCCGGTGGCATGGTCATATGCTGCAGCAGGGCTCAGATGATCAATCAGCGCATCACTTCCCTCACCTACAGCCGCTTTATACCCACTAAGCAATGACACCTCGTGCCACACCAATGTATCTACGGCCTCTTGCAAATGCTTGATGCGCTCCGCACGATCGGCATCTGATACAGCATCGTCGAGCAAATGGCGACGAAGCTCTTCTACGCTCGATGCTTGCAAGAATGCTTTTTCAGGAGGATGCACGACTGTGTTTCCGCTAAACTCACGCCAGAACTTGCGCGGAATGCTTGTCATCCGGGCAACAGCTTCAAGAAGCACCTCTAGCACGTCGTCGACATGCGCTGGCACCGACTCGGTATCGGAAACAGCGGGAGCATCTGTAGCATCGGCGGACGGCGCTAGCGCGTCTTCCGTTGCCATGTCCACAAAATGCTCCATCACGCGATGCTCGCCCACCCTTGCGCCACTTACACGACTGTCGAGCACTTCGGTGAGGGTACGCTTCAGTTCACTGTCGCGTATGTCGGGGGGCGCATAGGTGTAAGTTTCCACCATACCTTGCAACGCCCGCTTAAGTTCGCGCGCATGCCGCTCGAATGGATTTGGCTCTTCATCCGACTCATCAGCAAGGGCCGTTTGCTCCGACGACGGCATAAAGAGCGGAACGAACTCCACCTGGAATCCTCCCAGCGAAAACACATCGCCGCTTTTCAACGTGTACATCTCTCCTTCTTCGAGCTTGCGCCCATGCACGAACGTGTGGTTTTTGCTGTTTAAGTCGCGGAGCTTGTACTCGCCATCGGTCTGAACAACCTCGGCATGATGCTGACTGATTTCTTGGTCCGGAAGCGTTAGGTCGTTATCGCTAGATCGGCCAAGTTGAATCACATCTTGCTCAAAGAGGTAGTCGGCAGGCTCTTTATCCGCATCGTTTTCCCGAACAACTTGAAGTTTGATAGGCATATACAGTGGGCGGTTGAGACAGTTAAACGACGTAATGATGCATCAAGCAACCGTATTCGCTAACACACGGCGATGCCACGCGACAACGCAATTGCTTCGGGCATGCGCACTGCCAACAAATACGCAGTGTGCTGCATACGGGCTAACGTTCCATAGATCCTACTGACACGCTGGTACACGTTCAGCAACGTATGTGCGAAACAAAGAACGTGTTGTATCGCTGATATGCAACGTCCGCACGAGAAAGTTAAGAACGAGGGGTTGGATTGCACCTCTACGCTGCTTCCCCCCTTTCTCATGATCCCGGTATGCAGGGCTGTTTATATACGCGCATCTGCCTTTAGAAGGCGGACAGGCTTCTTTTCATGCCCGTGTAGATAGCACTTGAAAACGTAGCACACCACATGTACCTACACGATCGAACGGCGCTGCTGTTGCTAGCACATAAACGGCCCAAAAGACAACCTATCAGCACACGTACTCTCCCCCGCCTCACATGGCCACAGCCACTTCGCCCCGCCAGGTTCTTCGATCCGTTTTTGGATACGACTCGTTTCGCCCTTCCCAAGAGCCGATCATCCGCCGTGTTGCCCGCGGCGATGATGCGCTCGTGGTGATGCCTACCGGCGGCGGGAAGTCGCTCTGCTACCAGATCCCGGCCCTCCTTCGCAACGGCGTAGGCATCGTTATATCGCCACTCGTTGCGCTGATGCAAGACCAGGTCGCCGCGCTTCAGCAGGTCGGTGTCGAAGCGGCCTGCCTGCATGCAGGACAGTCGTACGAAGAGCGGCACCAGCTTCGCAATGCCCTGCGCCAGAACTATCTCGACCTGCTCTATGTGGCCCCCGAGCGGGTCACACACCCGTCGTTTGCCCAGCTGCTCGACCGCGCTCCCATTGCGCTCTTTGCCATTGACGAAGTGCACTGCATGTCGCAGTGGGGCCATGACTTCCGCCCCGACTATCTCGATCTGGCTGATCTGCGCACCCGCTTCCCCGAGGTGCCGCTCATCGGAGCCACCGCCACGGCCGACACCGACACACAAGCCGACTTGCTCAACCGGCTGAAGCTGGACAGAGAGGCGCTCTTTGTCACCGGATTCGACCGCCCCAACATCCGCTACACCGTTACGCGCAAAAACCGCCCTAAACGCCAGTTGCGCCGCTTTATCGAAGAGCGGCACGCAGGCGAGGCCGGCATCGTCTACTGTCGCACGCGCAAGAAGGTAGAAAGCACCGCCGAGTGGCTGAGCGAGCAGGGCATCCGCGCTGTACCGTACCATGCGGGCCTGTCGGATACAATGCGTAGCGACCATCAGCAGCGGTTTCTGCACGAAGATGGTCTCGTGGTAGTAGCTACGGTTGCCTTTGGCATGGGCATCGACAAGCCGGATGTGCGCTTCGTTGCGCATCTCGACCCGCCCTCTACGCTGGAGGCCTACTACCAGGAAACCGGACGCGCAGGCCGCGATGGGCGTCCCGCTAACGCGTGGATGACCTATCGCTATGGAGATATCGTGCGCCTCCACCAGTTTTTAGATCGCAGCGAGGCGAGCGACGACCACACATGGGCACAACGCCATAAGCTGAATGCGCTCCTGGGGTTCTGCGAAACGACCGACTGCCGCCGCCAGGTGCTGTTGCGCTATTTTGGCGAAGAAGCCCCCGAGCCGTGTGGCAACTGCGATACATGCCTGCATCCGGTCGACACGTGGGATGGCAGCGTGGCGGCCCAGAAGGTGCTCTCCTGCATCGCCCGCACCGGGCAGCAGTTCGGCGCGGGGCACGTTACGGATGTGCTCTTGGGCCGCAACACCGAAAAGATTCGGCGCTACGGTCACGACCGCCTTTCGACCTACGACATCGGCGACGAACTCAACAAGAAGGGCTGGAAGTCGGTGATCCGTCAGCTTGTGGCCGCCCGCTTCCTTACCGTCGATGTAAGCGGATACGGCGCGCTGAAGCTCACCCCAGCGTGCGAATCCGTACTACAGGGGGAGGCAACCGTCGAGCTTCGCAAGGACACGAAGAAGCAAACGCGATCGGCAGGGAATGGCCGCTCGTCTTCAGATGCTCCTGACTTGCCCGACACTCCCGAAGCGCGGGCGTTGTTTGAGGCGCTGCGAGAGAAACGCACTGAACTGGCACAGTCGCAGGGCGTCCCCCCGTACGTCGTCTTCCCCGACCGCACGCTCATCGCAATGGTGCGCGAGCGTCCGACCACCCGCGCGGGCTTTGCCGACCTACACGGCGTAGGCACCGTCAAACTCGACCGCTATTTTGCCGGTGATTAAGAGTCATCTGTGAGCCGAATCAACCATCCACGCAAGCTGCTTTATTGTACGGTTTGGTCTTTTCTGTCTTCTAAACACACGCAGACATCTCCCGACACACAAAAACCCGCCCCCAGCACGAAGCTGAAGGCGGGCTATCAAAAAAGCAGCACGTTCACGCTATGTGCTCTTTTTGACTGACCGGGTTAGTCCAGCGCGTTGTCGATCAGGCGTTGCAGGTGCGCGGTGTGGGCTTGCGTTTCTGCATTGCCTGCCGGGCGCGTATCGAGCAGATCCTGAATGCTCTGTAAGCTACGCAGCGCTGCCGAACGGGCAATGTAGTCGTAAAACACGCCCTCTTCGTCGTCAATGATGGAGGCGAGGCGGTCTACATACTCCACCTGCAGATGCTGACGGAACGTGTTCACGTTGGTCGTAGCATCGTCCTCAAAGATGGCATCGGTGAGGTCGTCCATGTACTCGGCTACCGGGTACTCATTGCCGTACAGACGCGAATCGGTCATGCGCCTGAGCACGGTGGAGTGAAGCAAGTGCGCCAAAACGATGCGCTGCATGTTGAGCGCACGGCTGTGGATCTTCGGGTCTTCGGTACCCCCAAAGAAATCAAACCCGCGACGCTGCTGCTGCAGATAGTTATAGATCTCATTGGGCACATCAAAGGCATCAGGGGCAAACAGATGAGTGCGCAGCGTTTCAAGAGCCGCCTCTTGCTCATCGCGAGGAACCGGCGTGTAGGGCTGCGTCGCGTCGGTTTGACCCACCACAGCGCGTTCGCGATAAACCCCGCCGACATAGCGCGACACGACGTTCATGGCGTTTGACATTTCGCCCGTCAGAATCATGTAGGCGTTCAGTAGCGGCTCGTACGTTTCGCCGGGATCGCTATACATGTCGAGCAGATCGTCCATCGTTGTGTCGATGATCTCAACACGCTGCTCGCTGTACGTCATCGGATCGTCAGACAGGGCGTTGATCATGACGCGGGGGTCGATGCCTTGTCCGGGCGCGCGCATGTCATCGGCGTCGTTGCCAAAGGCCAGCGCAGGCTCGGTGGAGCGATCGAGATGAGACGCACGCGCGTCCTCATCATCAAGATCCGGGTCGTATCCAAACTCAATGGCCCAGATGTCATACGGTCCGACGTGATCCATGAAGAAATGCTCTTGCGTGGACACATCGTCGGTCAGGTGGACAGCAGGGTAGTCCATGATTGAACCAATGAGTCCTTGCTCGGCGATGGCGCTCGGGTCTTCAAGCTCCTCGGGCGAGAGCAGGTTGTGCGACTGCATGTTGTGGTTCAGGCCAAGCGTGTGTCCCACCTCGTGGATGATGAGGTAGTAGAGCGCTTGCTCGAAGTAATCGGTGATTTCCATTTCGGAGGCACCCTGCGCTTCCAACACCTGCATGCCGGTCAGCATGTTTTGCTGCATGGCGAGACCGGCTGAGCAGCCATCGTATTCGGAGGGTGTCATGCCCGTGTGCTCGTCGTGGTCATGATCGGTGTCGAGCACAGTTTGGGCCCAGGCCGGCAGTCCAGCAATGTCAAACAGCTCTTGCTGCTGGATGCGGTTGGTGAGGTAGACAAACTCCAGCATGATGTCGGCGCCAAGAATCTGGCCCGTACGTGGGTTCACAAAGCTGGGACCGTAGCCGCCAAATGGAGGCTGCGGGGAGGAGGTCCACCGCAACACGTTGTACCGCACATCGCCCGATTTCCAGTCGGCATCGTCGGGTTGCTGACGCACCTCGATGGCGTTTTCGAATCCAGCTGCCTCAAACGCTTCGTTCCAGGCCAGCGTGGCATCGCGAATGAGCGGGCGCAGCTCTTCGGGCGTCGTGTTTTCGATCCACCACACAATCGGCTCAACGGGCTCCGACAACTCAGCATCCGGATCTTCTTTCTCCAGGTGCCACCGGTTAATCATGTCGCGATAGGGCGTTACATCGGTCGAGGTCTGGTCGTCTACCTGCTGCATGAAGTACCCCACGCGTTGGTCATCGAAGCGTGGCTCGTAGTCGTTATCGGGCATCTTCAAGAAGCTGTGCTGCACCACCACCCCTACTGCACGCGGATCGGTGATGGCATCGCCTCCGCCCGACTGTGGGTAGGTGTCTGTAAACACATACTCTACCGAAATGTCGGTATTCTCTGGATAGCTGTTCACCTCCCGATACCGCGTTTTCTCGCGGTCGAGGTTACCCATGCTGAACATGCCTGGAAACTGAATGGGCGAGGGGCTGGGCTTCACCTGATGCAGCGCCTCACTCAAAAATACGCCATCCACATCGATCAGGTACCGCCCGCCGTTGGTGGTGTCATCGGCGGCAATGGTTTGCGAAGCCAGCGTAGCCGGTGCAATGTTGGCGTCGGCAGCACGCGACAGCGGATTCTCAGGATCGAAGTAAAAAGAGGTGTTCACCTTCACAAACTTGATGCGGTCGTAGTCGCGCTCTAACCGAAACACTTCGTTGTCGCGAAACTGACCCCGAAAGTGGCCGGTACCGGGGGCTCCTTCCTCCGAGAAGGTAAAGTAAATGTACTCCTGCTCCAGCTGATCGTCTTCAATCAGCATTTGCAGCGACCCGTCGGTAGTATCCCGATACAGCGTAAAGAGGCCGTCCATCTCTTTCGATCCTTCAACGGCTTCCTCCACATCGGTAAGCTCTGGTTCATCGGGTTCTGGCGCCGGTTCGTCCTCAGCCTGACCCAGCGCAGCACATCCAGTGAGCGCCAGCACCAGTACAGTTATGAGTAAGGGTGTGCGTACAGCAGATAACATAAGCAGTCAAACAGATTCGCAAATTCGTGAAGGCAACAAAACGCTCCGGAATGTGGGGCGGAAGCGCCAATGTAACACTACAACATAGCTGTTGCGTACACAAAAACGGAAGCGCTATCATGAAAATCCAATTGGAACCTTCAGGGGAACACCCTATGCGCGCAACCTCTCTGTAACGCTTTTGCATCGGTGCCTCTTTTATGTGTATGGTGTACACATCCCCACATAAAACAAACGGCTGTTGCTGTACTCTCCCTCATGCTATTGCCGTATTGGGGAGGCCTAGAGACGCTGTAAACGCAGCGAACGAGCGCCCCCTCCTCGCGATGACAATTTTGGGCCCTAACATTCAACTGTGACACAGTACCTGTCACAGGTCAATGTTTGGGTGGACAACGCCCTAGTTTTTATGTTGTCATCTTGAGCGGAGCAACTGCGTCTAGCAGGTGCGGAGTCCTGACACGAGCATAGCGACTGACGAACGCAGTGAGTAAAGATCTCCCCCGAAATGGGCAGGGCCGTTCAATCGCCCAGCGCCTGCTGAACGCCGAGGAGATGGTTCGGCGTGCTCCGGGCTGGGCCCGTCGCTGCGCTCGCAATGACACATTTGAGAGTTTTCCCGGTCCGTTTAGACGCTCGGACGCCATCCGAATACCAAACATGGTGACGGGCCACTATCGCCATCACACAACACTTTTTACTCCTACTTTGCTTATGCTAAACTCTTACCCACGCCGACTGCTCGTATGGAGCGGCGTGCTGCTCCTTGTTGGACTGCTTGGCCTGTCGGCACCCGACGCACTGGCCAATGACAACGAAGACGCACGCCTGCTTCAACATCCATCTGTACACGGTACCACCCTGGTCTTCGCCCACGCCGGTGAACTCTGGCGCACGAACACCCAGGGCGGCTCCGCCGAACGAATCACCAGCTTTCAAGGGGTTGCCTCGCACCCGCATCTCTCCCCCAATGGCAACTACGTCGCCTTTTCAGGCCGGTACAACGGACAAACAGATGTCTACGTGGTGCCTGTTGACGGAGGCACACCTGAGCGGCTCACCTACCATCCCGGTGCCGATGAGGTGCAAGGCTGGCACCCCGAAGACAACCGCGTCGTCTTCTCATCCAGCCGCGACTCGGCCCCCGCCTCCTACGCACGCTTCTGGACCATCGGACTGGATGATGTAACGCCCGAACCGCTCCCCATTCCTCGCGGCGATGTGGGCGGCTTTAGCCCTGCGGGCGATGCCTTCGTCTACCAACCCATCACCCGCTGGCAAGACCACTGGCGCGGCTACCGCGGCGGACAGGTACACCCGCTCTGGATCCTCGATATGGACACCTACGACCACGTTGAACTCCCCTTCGAGGAAACCGTGGATACGCGTCCGGTTTGGGAGGGCGACACGGTCTACTTCCTCTCCGACCGGGCCGACAACATGGTCATGAACGTATACGCCTACGACACGACCACCGAATCCCTCACCCAGATTACCGACCACACCGAGTTCGATGTAAAAGAGTTGGATGTGGACGGCTCTACGCTTATCTACGAGCAAGGCGGCTACCTCCACCGCTACGACCTTGATTCGGAAGCCCACACGCGCCTTGCAATTGATGTCCGCGGTGATATGCCCTGGACCCAGACGCACTGGGCCGAGGTGGAGCCGTACATCACCAACGCCGGCCTTTCGCCGAATGGTGTGCGTGCCGTCTTTGAAGCCCGGGGCGACCTGTTCACGGTACCAACCGAGCATGGCTCGTGGCGCAACATCTCGCAAAACACTGAGGCCGCCGACCGCTTCCCCGCCTGGTCACCCAATGGTGAACAGATGGCTTGGTTCTCAGACCGCCAAGGTGAATACGCACTGCACATTGGCAACCAGGATGGTCGTGGCGACCTGCGCACCATCGACCTACCCGACGACTCGTTCTACTACAACCCACAATGGTCACCCGATGGGTCGCACCTACTCTTTACCGATGCCGACCGCACGCTCTGGCTGCTCGACATCGAAAGCGAAGCCTTCACCGAAGTAGACCGCGACCTGTACGCCACACCCGAGCGCTCGCTCAATCCGCAGTGGTCGCCCGATGGTGAATGGATTGCCTACGCTAAGCGCCTCGACAGCCAGTTCCGCACGGTCTATGGGTACTCGCTCGAAGAGGACGAATCCATTGCAATGAGCGACGGCATGGCTGATGCCATTTCACCGGTGTGGGATGCCAGCGGCAAGTACCTGTACTTCCTGGCCAGCACCGACTATGGCCTCAACACGGGCTGGCTCGACATGAGCTCGTACGACCGACCCATCGAACGGGGCGTATACCTCACCGTGCTCGATGCCGATGAGCCCTCGCCTCTCTTGCCTCGTAGCGACGAAGAGGGCGGTGCCCCGCCCGAGCCCCCGGCTCCCGATGAAGAAAACGACGAAGTTAGCGTCACCATCGACCCGGAAGGGCTGTCGCAGCGCACCGTGGCGCTGGATGTGCCGGAGCGCATGTACACCAGCCTGCACAGCGCCCAAGAAGGCACGCTCTTCTTTAGCGAGATGGTACCCAACGAACCCGGCACGCGTGTTCATCGATACCAACTCCAAGCACGACAGGCCCAGCCGTTCATGGAGGGCGTCATGCAGTTCGACGTCTCGCACTCCGGAGGACAGGCGCTTTACATGGCCATGGGGCAGTGGGGCATCGTGCCGACGGATGGCAACCCTCCTTCACCCGGCGATGGGGCGCTGAACCTTTCTAACCTGCAGAAGGAAGTGCATCCCCGCCAAGAGTGGCAGCAGATCTTCGACGAAGCCTGGCGCTTGAACCGCGACTTCTTGTATGTGGATAACTTCCACGGCCTCGATTGGGATGAAATCCGCGATCTGTATGAGCCGTGGCTCGACCATGTGCACCACCGGGCCGATCTGAATTATCTGCTCGAACTGGTTGTGGGCGAGCTGGCCCTCGGTCACACCTACGTGGGCGGAGGCGACGTACCCGACGGCGACGGCCCCGGCACTGGTCTCTTAGGCGCCGATCTTGTGGCCGACGGCGATCGCTATCGCATCGACCGGATCTTCGATGGCGAGCAGTGGAATCCCAACCTGAATGCCCCCTTGCGCGGTCCCGGTCAAGACGTGTCTGAAGGCGATTACCTCATCGAGGTAGAGGGGCGCGATCTGACGACCGACCAGAACCCGTATCAGCCATTTGCCGGTACGGTAGGACGCACCATCACGCTGCTGGTTAACGATACGCCCACCCGAGAGGGGGCCCGCGAGATTAGGGTCGAACCCATTGGCAACGAGGCCGGCCTGCGTACCCGTGCATGGGTCGAGGACAACCGCCGCTACGTCGAAGAAGAATCCGACGGCGAACTCGGATATGTGTACGTGCCGAACACTGCCCAGGCCGGCTACGAGTCGTTCAATCGCTACTACTTTGCGCAGCAAGATCGCAATGGAATGGTGATCGACGAGCGCTTCAACGGCGGCGGCTCGGCAGCCGACTACATGGTTGACATCATGGCGCGCGAGCTGCATGGGTATTTCAACAACCCGATTGGCGACCGTACGCCCTTCACCAGTCCAGGTGCAGGCGTGTGGGGCCCCAAAGTGATGATCATTAACGAAGCAGCCGGATCCGGGGGCGATTTGCTCCCCTACATGTTTAGCCGCATGGAGATTGGCCCGCTCATCGGACGCCGTACCTGGGGCGGACTCGTAGGCATCTGGGACACTCCACCGCTCATTGACGGCGGTACGTTTACTGTGCCCCGTGGCGGCTTCATCGACCGAGACGGCAACTGGGCGGTTGAAAACGAAGGTGTTGCGCCGGACATCCCCGTCGTGCAAACGCCGCGCGATGTGATCGAAGGCAACGACCCACAACTCGATCGTGCCATCGAAGAAGCGATGCTCCGCCTGCCCGATGAGGATCCGGTTATCGACGAACCGGATCCCCCTGTCCGTGCGCCGCGTGCGCTGGATTAGGTGGTGCTACTGGTGTCACTTGACCGCAAGGAAGGCGTACGTTCAGGATCGCCGGGGACCGATCACGTCCCCGGCTATGGGTTCGACTCACATCGCGCCGTTCTGTAGCCCGGGATCAGGAGCACAGCGGAGATCCCGTCTCTGCGGCGCCTTGGCCGGGATGACTATGGCGTTGATAACTCATGCTACACGCCAAGATTCAGGTGTGACAGAACACTACGAGACGCCCCCACCAGTAGCGTCTGGCCCGTCAAGCCCAGCAATACGCTCACTCTGCAACCGAGCTGCGATCCCACACGACGAAGGTGGTGTCCTGCCCACCAATGATATGATCACGCGAAACGGCAAGGCTCCGCAAAGGCTTGGGCGGTTCGTAGCTGTACAGATAGGTGCCTCTTCTCAAGTTATACACATCTACGATATGCGAATTCTCATCTGACTCAAAAAACGTTAACAGCACATGGACTTCATCATCCTGAATCGACACATCGTTTACTCGAAAGCGAATTTGGCTCTGCACTGCGCGTTTTGTAGCGCCTGCCGGTTCAGTAGACGTAGGGGGGTAATCACCGATCATTTCGCGGATATAATCGATGCTACCGTTGCCATGCCACCGAATCAGGTAGCCATAGTAGAATGAGAACTGGATGGCGCCGCCTTGAGAGTCACCCCGTAGACCGCCATCTAAAACGCCAATCCACTTGTATGGATCGCTCACAACGTCCTCCCCTTCTCGATGGCCGCCTCCCATCAGAGATCGAAACCGTACAGCAGTAGGTGCCGCCAACGTGACGATTTGGTCATCGCTCGTAACTCCCAGTCGCATGAGGTCAAAGTCGGGGCGCTCCGTGCGCTCCACAGTCCCATCTTCGTTAAACACCGAGATTTTTCGGCCCTGCACATCACCTACAACCACCTGGTCATTTGATGCAATGCCATATCCCTTTACGTTCATGTGTTGGCCCGGCCCAACGCCGCGCCCTTCTCCATACGTGCGCACATGTTCGCCATCGGGCGTGTACCGATACACTTTGTGCTCTGACTCATCGCGGAAAAAGACATCGCCCCGATAGGCGCGAAGTGCGCGTGGATTGGTAAGCGATGGGCGGTGGGCACCAACTTCGGTCCAGGAGCCGGATCGAACCGTTCGCTCACTGGCCGGCTGCGAGCGAGGCCGCTGCGTGAACTGCGGGGGCACGCTCCCGGACTGTGTTTGGTAAGGCGTTGCCATCTGTGTTATTGGTAGGCTTTCCTCCAAACTTGACGACTCCTGCTGAGGGGCTGTGCCAAGCATCCACACGGTTGCCAGTACGGCACATCCGCTGATGATAATGGAAAGAGTGCGTCGTATGGACATTGGACTGAAAGTGATTTGAGAAGGGTCGTTTTAGTCTTATCCTGTTACACCCACGCAATGTGTGTACTTAACACCTTGCTCAGGATAATAAGCACAGAACTCACAGGTGGAGTAACACATCGAGCTTGTTTTTCCGAGAATAGAAGTATTACAGATGTCGATATCACTCTTGTAGCTATAGGTTTGCTGATCGGCTGTAGTTGCCGCGATGTCCATATCGTACGACACATCCTCGTGTGCCACATTGGTGGCACCAATGAATACAAGCGAGGCTATAAGTAACAATGCCAAGCAAATACTAATACCTTAGTAGCGCATAGCTAACTTTTGGTTATGTGGTTTTAAAGATTGGCTAAAAGGTTATGTAACATCAGGACCGACATCAACCCATTCCTATCCCCGTTTCTTTTTTTTTCACATTTGAGCCCATCAATAGTCCGTGCAGGTTGAGATATCCGTGATCGAAGGCAACGACCCACAACTCGACCGCGCCATCGAAGAAGCGATGCTGCGCCTGCCTGATGAAGATCCGGTTATCGACGAACCGGCTCCCCCTGTTCGGGCTCCACGTGCGCTAGATTAGACTCCACCGGTCCTTTTAGTGCTCCAAACACCACGAAAAAAGCCCGAGGCGATTGGCCCGCCTCGGGCTTTTGTGTACGCACATCATGAGGATTCGCGGGGAAGCCTCACACAAAGAGCGGTGCACCACTTACACATAGGGCGTTACTCATATCCACCGCCCATGTCATCTTCTGGAGCCGGTGCACCTTCCGGGGGAAGCAAGACGGCATCAATCACGTGGATTACACCGTTCGACGCTTCCAGATCAGTTTCGATGACCTGCGCATCGTTCTGCCCACTGAGGGTTACCGCATCGCCTTCAACAGATATGGCAATGGGTTGGCCTTGCACCGTAGGCGCCTCCGTCATCTCAGCTACGTCGGCGGCATACGCCTCAGCTGTAACGACGTGATACGAAAGAATATCGATCAGTTCGTTGATATTCTCTTCCTGAAGCAGGCGCTCTAGCTCTGCGCCCAACTCTTCAAATGCGGCATCGGTGGGCGCCAAAATAGTAAAGGGCCCATCGCCTTGCAGTGCGGCATCTAAGCCAGTTACCTGCAGAGCTTCGACAAGGATGTTAAAGTCATCAGCTTCAACAGCAACGTCAACGACGGTGGGGCCGTCGTGCTCGGCAGGCGGCGGAGCTTCTTGTGCCGTTGCGGGGACAATGCTCAGCCCAACAACGAGCAGCACCGTCAATACAGAGGAAAGTAAGCGAGTCATAAAAGAGGTATGGTTGTGAAAAAAGGTGCGCGTGTGTTCACAGGTCGCAACGCAGCACCACAAGGTTTTATTCTGCCTCCATCAGCAGGGAAACCACACCGTTACGTTGTTCTCACTTCGTAACTACATAGTCGCTCTATCTGTCGAATTATCAGGGAGAACAACAAAAGCCTGCCCACCGCAATACACGACGAGCAGGCTTTCATGTAGGATGCGACGCATCATGTACATCGCTTACGGCGTGATGATATTGCCGCCTTCGGAGTTCTCTCCGGTTCCGTCTTCAATGTTAACAAGTTCCACATCAAACTCCAGGGTACGCCCGGCCAGCGGATGGTTGGCATCCACCGTGATGTGATCCTCTTCTACGTTGGTAATTTGCACGGGTACGGCTTGTCCGCCTTGCGTGTGCATCTGCAGTTGCTGCCCCACTTCTGGCTCCACATCATCAGGGAGCGAGTCGCGGTCTACGTCAAGCACCATGTCGTCGCGGCGAGGGCCGTAGCCATCCTCCGGAGTAATCGTGCCGGTTTTGGTATCGCCCGGCTCCATGCCCTGGACGAGCTTCTCAAATCCGGGAATCACTTTCTGAGCGCCAATCTCAAACTCGATGGGCTCACGTTCGCGTGACGTATCGAAGACCGTTCCGTCTTGGAGGCGGCCCGTGTAGTGAATATGTACGGTATCGCCTTCTTTTGCTTCAGCCACAGGTCGGTAAAGTTTTGTCATCAAAAATGTATGCGATTACATACCATGCTGGGCAACGGACGGATCCTGCAGGTGTTGGGCGCCTGTCGATATCTTCACGATGCTTCTGGATAAATATGCTGTAGTACTCTGTCACACCTGAATGTTAGGGGACGGGAGCCGTGCCAACCTCTGTGTCCCCCCTCCAAAAAAACCTGTCATGGTGAACGGAGCCGCTCCGCGCAAGATCACATTCCAGCCTGCACACCGCCGCTCAGCTCTTGCAGGGTAAGTTCAGCCTGTTTGGCATCGAACCGAGCACGCACAAGCTGACTCTCGGCCCGCACCAGTTGCTCTTGCACCTCGCGCAGTTCAATCGACGAAATGTCGCCTACCTCGAATTGCTGTAGGGCCACCTCGGTATTTTCGCGGGCCAATGCTACGTTCTCGGTTTCCAACTCAACCAATTCAAGCCGATTTTCGTACTCGGTATATGCGCTCGCCAGCGTGGTGGTGAGTTCGGTCTGTACATCGTCAACGGCCAGTTCGGCGTTGCGCACCCGCACCGCTGCATTCTGGCGTTGGCGGCGGCGCTCAAATCCGGTAAACAGCGGGAGTTGAAGCGACAGTCCGTATGTGGCGTCGTAGCTGGTGCTCTGCGCCACAAATCCACTTTCGGATTCAACGCGGTCTACGCCGTACCCCAGTCGGGCATCGAGCGTAGGCCAGCGTGTTGCCTGTACTGCACGCGCCTCGTGCTCGGCAGCGTCACGCGCTGCTTGCGCTTGCTGCAGCACAGGATTGGTCTGCTCGGCGCGCTCTCGCAACTGATCGCGGGTAAGCGTGTCGTCAACCTCAATGGCCTCTTCCACGGCAAAGTCGGTGTCGGTGGTGGGGCGGCCCAGCAGGCGGTTCAGATCGGACTTGGCTGCTTGCAGGGTGGCGCGCTGCCGCAGCAGTTCGGCCTGGTCGGCGTTCCGGTCTACGCGTGCCTGGCGCACCTCCAGGTCCGATGCCCGCCCAACCTCGTTACGCACCTCGGCAATCCGCAGCCGCTCATCAGACAGCTCAACCGCTTCTTCTAACACCACGCGTTGCCGCTGTTCGCGCACCACGGTGTAGTAGGCAAGCGCCACGTCGGTAACGAGTTGCTGCCGCGTAGAGCGGGCGCGCTGTTGTTCGGCGTCGCGCTCGGCACGCAGACGATCGAGCGTTGCAAAGCGTCCAAGTCCCTCAAATACGCGCCACGACAGTTCGGCATCGGCCCCAGCGTTTGTGCTTCGCGCCCCGGTGATGTCCTCGGCCTCCTGCCCACGAAACTGCTGATTGGTGTTGCTGATGGTTTCGTTGTAGCGCGCTTGCAGACTGAGTTCGGGCAGAAAACCAGCGCCGCCTAACGAGGCTTCACGCTCAGCAATGTCCACCTCGTTGTCCGCAATGCGCACCTCGGGGTTGTTGCGCAAGGCTTCGTCGATGGCCGCTTCGAGGCGGAGCACCTCCTCATTCGGAGCCTGCGCCCACGCATTCATTGGACCCACGGAGCAAAGCAGAAGCACAATGACAGCAAGAGACCATCGGAGGGGCATACAGTATGGCAATGTTGAATGAGGAAAAAAGGGATGCAGATGGAAACGACGATAGCGCGTTATGGGGCCCTCTCTTCACGAGGTCGCGGTGTCGTCTGCCGGATCGGGCACATCGGGCACCGTGCCAGGGCCACTGCCATCACCCGGCATGCCATTGCCTGTGGTGCCCTCCATAGCAGGCGACGCCATGACGGCTCCGGCCTCTTCGGTTGTCAGGTAGGTGTACATCGCCGGAATTACGTAGAGCGACAGGAAGGTCCCCACGATGAGTCCGCCAATCACAACCAAACCCATCGGAATGCGGCTCTCGGCACCTGCTCCAACGGCCAGTGCAATGGGCATGACGCCGAGGATGGTTGAGAAGGCGGTCATAAGAATCGGACGGAAACGCACAGCGGCGGCTTCGGTGATGGCGTCATCAATGGAGAGGCCCGCGGCCTTGCGTTGCTTTGCAAACTCGACGATGAGGATGCCGTTCTTGGCGACAAGCCCCACAAGCATCACAATACCAATCTGGCTAAAGATGTTGATCGACTGTCCGAACACCCACAGGAACGCCAAGGCGCCCGTCAGTGCCAGGGGTACGGTAATCAAAATGGTGAATGGATCGCGGAAACTCTCGAACTGTGCCGCCAGCACCAGATAAATAAGCAGCAGCGCCAGCGCAAACACGTAGAGTAGCTGATTTGAAGTGTCTTGGTAGTCGCGCGATGGGCCATCCAAGGCGGTGGAGAACGAAGGCCCCAATACATCCTCGGCGATGGCATCCATTTCGTTCAGCCCGTCGCCAATGCTGTATCCTGGAGCCGGCTGCCCGCTCACGGTGGCCGACCGGAACCGATCGAACCGGAAGAGTTGAGGGGGACTGGAGCGCTCTTCCACGTTCACAATGTTCTGCAGCAGCACCGGCTCGCCACTCGATGAGCGCACGTACAGTCCCAACAGGTCAGCCGGCTCATCGCGGTTTTCGCGGTCGACTTGCGCGATGACTTCGCGCTGCTGTCCATCGCGGGTAAAGAATCCAACGCGCTGGTCGCTCAACGCCAGCTGTAGCGTCTCGGCCACGTCGAGTGGCGACACCCCAATGTTGTCCGCACGCTCCCGATCGATAGTGACGTCAAGCTCCGGCTTATTGAACTTCAAGTCCACATCCACAAACGAGAAGACGTCGGACTGCCGTGCTCGGTCCATAAAGGCTGGCAGGGCCTCTTCCATAGCGTCCATGTTGGGCGCTTGCAACACATACTGAACCGGCTGTCCCCCTTGTCCGCCGCCCACCTGAATGGTTTCTTCTTGTGAGACAAACGTGCGCGCGCTACTCATCTGGTTCACCCTTTGCGTAAGGGCGTCGGCAATTTCAGACTGACTGCGGTCGCGCTCGTCAGGGTCGACCAGTTGCACGCGCATGAATCCACTGTTTACGGAACTGGCGGCTCCGAACCCGGGCGAGGTGACTGAAATCACCGCGTCGACTTCGGGCACTTCGGCCTGCACCGTTTCATAGAGGCTCATCATGTGCGCATCCATATACTCGTAGGTGGCCCCTTCGCGGGCTGTAGAGAACAGGCGCAGGTTGCTGCGGTCTTCGAGCGGCGCCAGCTCTTCGGGTAGCAGGATATACAGCCCACCGATAATGACCAGGCACACCGCAATCACACCGAACGCCGTCCAGCGCTTATCCAGGAAGGCCCGGAGCGAATCGCGATACCAGTCATTCAGCTTCTCGAAAAACGGCTCGGTTTTCCGGTAAAACCAGGGCTGCTCCTTGTGCTTCTTGAGCAGCCGCGTGGAGATCATGGGGGTAAACGTAAGCGCCACAAACGAGGAGATGGCTACGGCTCCCGCAATAACGAGCGCAAACTCCTGAAACAGCTGTCCGGTGAGCCCGCCCAGAAAGATAATGGGCAGAAAGACAACCACAAGCGAGATGGAAGTGGCCACGACCGCAAAGAAAATTTCGCGCGTGCCAATAATGCCGGCCTCAATGGGGGCGTGTCCTTCCTCCAGTTTGGCGTAGATATTCTCCAGCACCACAATGGCATCATCGACCACCAGCCCAATGGCAAGCACCATAGCCAGCAACGTAAGCACGTTGATGGAGAAGCCAGCCAGGTACATTACAAAGAACGACCCGATGAGCGCCACCGGTACCACCAGTATCGGAATCAGCGTAGATCGCCAGTCGCGCAGAAAGCCGAAGATGACCAGGATGACCAGCAGCAGTGCGATGAAAATGGTCTGCTGCACCTCGGCAATGCTCTGGCGGATTTGCGTGGTGGTGTCGAACCCAATACCCAACGAAATATCGGATGGCATATCCGCCTCAATGACATCAACCCGGTCGTAGAACTCATCGACAATGTCAATGTAGTTGGCTCCGGGGAGCGGGCGAAGAACCACGCCGACCATGGACGTGCCATCGCGGCGGAGCAACGTGCGCTCGTTCTGGGCGCCAATCTCGGCGCGCCCGACATCTTCGAGTCGCACAATCTCGCCCTCGGGCGACTGTTTCAGGATGAGGCGGTTGAACTCCTCTTCGGTTTCGAGGCGGCTTTGCGTGCGCACCGTGAGCTCAATGTCTTGCCCTTCAATGCGCCCCGAGGGCAACTCCACATTCGCCCGCTGCAGCGCCGCCCGCACGTCTTGGGGCGTGAGCTGATAGGCTGCAAGCCGCTGCGGGTCGATCCACAGGCGCATGGCATACTCTTTGGACCCCCAGATGTCCACGCGACTCACGCCGTCAATGGTTTGCAGCCGCTCTTTGAAGCGGTTGTCGGCCAGCTCGGTAAGCTCCAGCAGATTGCGATGCTCGCTGCTGATGTTGAGAAACACAATGGGCTGCGCATCGGCATCGGACTTCGACACCGAGGGGGGATCCACATCAGGCGGTAACTGGCCTTGCGCTCGCGACACCCGGTCGCGCACATCGTTGGCCGCGCGCTCTAGGTCGGATCCGATGTCAAACTCTACAGTGACTGTAGAGCGGCCCTCGCGGCTTACGGAGGTGAGCGTACGAATGCCTTCGATCCCATTGATTTGCTCCTCAAGCGGCTCGGTGATCTGTGCATCGATCACATCGGCGTTGGCGCCGGTGTAGTTCGTGGATACACTGATCACAGGCGGATCGACCGATGGGTATTCGCGCACGCCAAGAAAGAAGAACGCGATGGCCCCGAAAATGACGATCATCGTCGCCATTACCGTAGCCAGAACAGGACGCCGGATGCTTAGGGAGTAGAGAGCCATGAGTTAGCAGGCGGATGCAGAAGGGGAGACGACACAGCGACAGGGCACACGTTACTCGGCGGACGGGGCATTTGCACTGCCAACGTCTCCGTTCCCGTTCATGCCATTGTCAGCAGGGGCCGTTTCATCGGGAATGTCGTCGGCCATGTCGTCGAGCGCCTCTTCGATCTCTTGCACCAGCTCAACACGCACATCAAGCCCCGGACGAAGCTGCTGAATGCCTGACGTGATGACAGTATCGCCCGGAGCCAGCCCGTCGGTAATTTGGATTTCGCGCGGCGTGCGAATACCGATAGCCACCTCCTGCGGCTGGGCGCGCCCCTCCTTGTACAAAAACACGCGGTTCACGCCCAGGTCAGGCACCACCGCAAAGTTCGGGACCACAATCTGATCCTCTAATTCGCCCAACTGAAGCGATACATCGGCAAACGAACCGGGCTGCAAGCGCTGATCGCTATTGCTGGCTCGCGCTCGCACGCGAAGGGCCCGTGTTTCGTCGGTCACGCGGGGCTCAATAGCGACCACCTCGGCCTCGTAATCGGTGTCGCTATTGCGGACCGAGAAGACGATTTGCTGGCCTGTTTCTACCAGTCCGGCGTACCGCTCGGGAACCGAAAAGTCGATATTGATGGGGTCGAGCCGCTGCAGCGTCGCAATACGGGTGTCGGGCGTGATGTAGCTGCCCTCGCTCACATAACGAAGGCCCAAACGTCCACTAAACGGAGCCTGAACCTGTGTTTTTGCAATGCGTGCCTCGACCTGATCGAGATCGGCGCGAAGCACCTCCACTTCGTTCTGCGCCTGGTCGTATGTTTCCTGACTTACACCGCCCTCATCAAGCAGGCGGGCGGTACGCGTCTCATTTGCCTCTGCTAGCGTAAGCTGCGCTGTCAACCTACGCTTTTCAGCCTGCAACTCGTCGTTATTAACGCTCAGCAGCAGCTCGCCTGCTTCTACGTGGTTGCCTTCGCGCAGGGCGAGCGTGGTGATACGTCCCGGTGTTTCCACAGTCAACTCGACGGACTCCATCGCACGCAGGGTACCGGTAGTACGCACGCGGTCGGCAATAGCGGATCCGTTAACCACCACTGCGTCAACCGACAATGCCGATGGCTCAGCAGCCTCTTCATCTTCGGCGGCTTCTTCGGACGACCCTACCTGTGGAAATACGAGCAGCCCTACAAGCACCAGAAGGCCGACAAAGGCCAGCCACGATACAGGGCGCCGCCACAAAGGGAGGGCTTCTTCAGAGGTAGACATAACGCACACAACCAGCAACTAGAGACAAGCGAGTAATGGGTTTCGAACCCGCCAGCTACACGATAAGATTCCCCACCGATACCCTAGATTCTTCGGCTGATAACATCGTTACGCTTGTGCTGCTTCGTTGATCATGTCTTGCGACAGCTCCAGCGTATCCGCTGTGGCGGGGTCTTCGTCGTCGGTGCCTGTATGGCACTGAAACAGCGTGGGGCAATTAAAGTCATGGGCCAGCACATGGCCGCCGTGGGGGTCAAATGGGTGGATGTGATCAATGCCCCGTTGGGCCAGGCGCAGGGCTGCTTCGGCAGGACGACCGTCGTTCTCATGCTCCAACGCCCACTGTGCATGATTTACCGTAAGCGCCACCTCCATGGCATGGCCAACCGTAAACGCAAAGCGGCGGGCTCCTGCTTGCAGCGCCTCTTCGTCGCCCTCCTGATGCGTGGTCGTCACCCACTCTTGGGCATGCTTCAACGCCTCGGCTGCCGCCTTCATAGGCTTGATTAGTTGCGGCGCCGAAAGGCCCTCCATGCAGCGTTTGAACTCGCGGAAGAGGCTGCTCAAACCACCCACACGCTCCATAGCGCGCAGCACATCGAGCGCCAACACATTGGTGGTGCCTTCCCAGATAGGCAGCACCTGGGCATCGCGGTGCAGCTGTGGAATGCCCGTATCCTCCACATATCCGGCACCCCCAAACGCTTCCATAGCTTCGCTGGTTACGGCCACACACTGTTTGGCGGTGAACAGCTTGGCAATGGGAGTGAGAATGCGCACGAGTGCTTTTTCTTCGGCAGAGGCGGTGTCGGTTTCCACGCGCCCCAGCAACTCGGCCACCCGAAACGTCAGGTGAAACGCACCCTCGTACCGGCTTTGCATAGAAGCCAGGGTGTCTTGATGCAGCGGCTGCTCAATGATGGGCTTGCCGAAGGCGTCGCGCTTGGTGGCATAATCGCGCGCCAGTGCCACCGCCCGCCGCATAAAGCTGACAGCCGTTACCGCGTTCCAGGTACGCGTGATGTTGAGCATGGGCGCAATGTGACGCGTTCCATGCTTGAGTTCGTCGGTTACGGGGATAGCGCGAGCGCCATCTAGATGGAGTTCAACGGTGGGTAACTTGCGCGTGCCCAGCTTGTCTTTCAGACGCAACACACGGAGCCCCGGCTGCAGGTCGCCCCCTTCAGTTCGGATAGGCACGTAGAACAGTGCCAGCCCCTTACCGCCCTCGGGGTTGCCTTCGGGGCGTGCCAGCGCAAGCGCCATGTTAGCGGTGATGGCACTGGTAAACCACTTGCGTCCGTGGAGCCGCCAGGTGCCGTCGTCATCCTGGCGGGCGGTGGTGTTGGAGCGCCCCACATCGGAGCCGCCTGCCAGCTCCGTCATCCATTGGCCGCTGGTCCAGGCCGTGTCGGGGTCGCGGCTGGTGAGGTGCGGCACGGCCTCATCAATGAGCGCCTGGTTGCCCGATTCGATGAGCGTGCGGGCCGCGCCATCCGTCATGGCCAGCGGACATCCATACATATCCGTTGACGGGATGAACAGGTGCGCCAGCGCAAACTGGGCGGTACGACTGTGCGGACCGTGCTCTTCCTCGTACGGATGAGCTACGAGTCCGTACTCAGCCGCCAGCGGAGCCGCTTGTTTCCATACGTCGGTCACTTCGATATCGTCGATGCGGTCGCCCCAGGGGCCCCAGGCCGTGAACGTGGGCTCGCTCCCCAAATCGCTCTGCTGAAGTGCATACAGCGGTCCACCTGCCTGCGCGCCCAGCGTGTCCAGATCGTCCGTGAGCGCATTCCGTATGTCATCGGGCAACACCCGCTTCAGGTAGCTGACGAGCACCCGATCATCGGTGTACTGATTGCCCAGTGTCGGGGGGGCTTGGGTGGTATCAACGGCATCGGTAGGCATAAAGGGCATAGGGGAATGTGAAGCAAGACCGGTCGAATCGGTTGACAACTTATTGTAACGGATCCGTAGGGTTATGGTGCCGGAATCAAGTCGCGTTAGCTGTGTAAAGGGCGTGGCCCATGACAAAAGCGGTGTGTCAAATATCGACCATCGTGGACGCGTTGCTCGTGCTGCTTCCGTAATTACGACAACAACGTGACGCCTGCTTCTATTTGGAGTCCTTTGGATCATTGATCGGTAAGGCACGCATGCTGTATTGTTGATTTTAGCGCCTACTGACTGTGTCACAGGTCAATGTGTGGGTAGTGCGGGATCAATGATCCGGCTATGTTGTCAGGGGAGATCCCGACTCTGCAGCGCTGGGGCGCCTTGGCCGGGATGACTATGAGCGCTGGCAGGTATGCTCTACTCTAGGATTCAGTTGTGACACGGCAGTAAGTGGTGTCACCCGTTGATGTTATGGTGCGGATGCGGTAGTGCTCTGTCACAGGTCAATCTTCGGGTAACACATGTACCCTCTAACGTACCGAGAATAACTCACAATCTTGTCATTGCGAGCGCAGCGACGCGCCCCGACTGCAGGGAGGAAGTGCTCGTTCGCTAGCGCTCACAGCGCCGCGTCGGTCGCAAGCTCCCTCCTCGCGATGACAATATTGGACCCTAACATTCAGGTGTGACACAGTAGTAAGTGTTCTCACACGTCCGCTTTGGGTATGCACTGCCCCGTTAAATGAAGTCATCTTGAGCGAAGTCGAAAGATCTCCCCCGAAATGGGCAAGGCTGTTAGTTGGCCAGTAGCTGCTGAACGCCGATGAGATGGTTCGACTACGGCCTCCTCCGTCAGCCTTCGCTCACCATGACAGGTGTTTTGTTATTATCATCGGGCAGACTGTCACCACTCCCGCCTGAACTCCAACTTTGACACGTGACTTCACTTAGTATATCGGCATTCCGGATAACTACCAACCGTTCATGCTGAACTTAGGCCCTTAATCCATCCTATTCAGGCAGATACAATGCGATTCATCACTCTACTTATAGTCGCCTTTCTTACGTTTCCCGGCACCGTACTCGCACAGAGCACGTTCACGATAGAACTCGAAGGCGGCCCTGCCTGGCAGAGCTCGAATACGGTTGAGGTGCCCAACGACGGCACAGCCACACGCTTTTCGCTTTCAGGACTTGTCGGATCAGGTCCGGCACCGGCAGGCAGGCTCTATGCAACCTGGCATATCAGCGATCGACATAGTACCCGGCTGTTGGTGGCTCCACTCACTCTCACGGAAAGTGGTATCCCGTCGGACGATATCGGATTCGCCGGTGAAACCTACAGTGCCAACGAGTCAACGCAGGCTACCTACCGGTTCAACTCGTACCGGCTAACCTACCGGTATCAGCTTCTTGAGGGTAACCGAACCAATGTATGGGTGGGACTCACTGGGAAAATCCGCGATGCGAAGATCGAGTTAGAGCAAGGGGATACAACATCGTTTGACGACGACCTGGGCGTGCTACCCCTTGCTCATATCGGCGCAGAATGGCGACCGGTTGCTCCCTGGAGCATCCGACTGGATGCAGACGCCCTTGCGGGTGGACCAGGCCGCGCAATTGATGCAGCGCTTACGTTCGGATATGACCTGAACGAACGATGGACGGTAAACGCTGGGTATCGCATTCTTGAAGGCGGCGCTGACGTGGAGCAAGTGTACAACTTCGCCACGCTGCATTACGCTATCGCTGGACTGCGGTGGAGCTTTTAACCAGCCTGTGCAGTTTGTCGAATGCCAATAACCGTGGACGCGTTGCTCGTGCTGCTTCCGTAATTACGACAACAACGTGACGCCTGCTTCTATTTGGAGTCCTTTGGATCATTGATCGGTATGGCACGCATGCTGTATTGTTGATTGTAGCTCGCGCGCTCCTACTGTGTCCAATCCGTTTCGCTTTTTTATAGAAGCCATTGGCCGGGGTCTGGCCCATACTGGGTGGATCCAAACGGCGCATGTGCGCCCCATCGCCGACCTGGCCTGGCCGCGCATCTTGACCGGACTGGCACGCATGTCAAAGGCCACAGCCGATCTGGCCATGATCGGGATGGCCATCGGCGCAGCGGGTATTGCAGGGATTGGATACGGGGTGCCGTACTGGACGCTCGCTTACATGGTGGGAGGCGGCATTGCGGGGGGCACCATTAGCCTGGTATCCCAACGCTTTGGCGCCAACCGGCCGGAAACCATTAGCACGGTGCTTAGCATCAGCACGGTGTACGCACTCGGAGCCACCCTCCCGCTGCTGGCCGTGTTTTGGATGATCCCCGAACCGTTGATCCGGCTCATCGGATCGGGCGAAGAGGCCATCCGCTATGGCACCGACTACCTGCAGATTGCCAGCCTTGCGATGCCCTTTGCTGCACTCAATCTGGTGAGCAGCCGGGCCCTGGTAGGCGCCAACGAAGCGTGGATTCCAATGGTGGTACGTGCTGGGGGAGCACTCGCTAACATCGGATTCAGTGCATTCCTGATTTTTGGACTCGACCTGGGCGTCGTGGGGGCGGCACTCGGTACCGTGATCGGCACCGCCTCGGTAACTGTCGTTTTTGTGGTTGGACTCATGCGGGGACGCCTTCCGATCGTCGGGGCGCTTCCCATCCAATGGCAGTGGACGGCTCCGCAGTGGGATACCAAATTGGCACGCGACTTCCTGCGCATCGCCACACCGCTGGCCCTGCGTAAGCTCACACAAGGCAGCACCCACTTTCCCATGCTCGCAATCGTGTCGATGTTCGGGCCGCAGGTGGTGGCCGCATACGTCGTGGCCATTCGCATGCGCGGCCTCATGAACACACCCGGATGGGGCTTCGGACTGGCCTCAAGCAGTCTGGTGGGGCAAGCGCTCGGGCGCGACGACGAAACGGAGGCCCGCACGGTCGCACAAGACGCGCTTCGCTTCACGATGGCCACGTACGCGCTCGTAGCCACAGCAATCTTCATCGGCGCCACTCCGGTCGCCCGGCTGTTCGTAAGTGATCCCGAGGTGGTCGTCCTCACCGCTGCCCTGATCCGCGCCGCCTGCATAAGCGTCGTACTAAAGGGCCTCATGAACGGCGCAATCGGTCCGCTCCGCGCCAGTGGCGATACCACCTGGCCGTTCTACGGGCAACTGGCCGGGCTCGTGTTCTTCTCCCTTCCGCTGGCGTACATCGGAGCCACCACGGCGCTTGCACTCTGGGGATTATACCTGGCGCTCATCGCTGAGAAAGGGGTACCCGCCGCGGTAGCCTACTATCGCTATCGCACCCAGCGCTGGCTGGCGATTAGTCGGCGATATCGTACCGGCACGGCATCGCATTAAGCCGCCACGCGGTCAAGACGCGGCTCCACGTACGTATCCAACAGATGCTGACCAATCTGCAGCGAGGCGGTGGCGGCCGGAGAGGCCGCGTTGATAACGTTCACTACCCGATCGGTCGCGCGAATCAGAAAATCGTCGACGAGGGTGCCGTCGGGGCGCACCGCCTGGGCCCGCACGCCCGCCGGCGAGGGCACCAGATCATCCGCCGTGATACCAGGCACCAGATGCTGCGCCGCCTCTACGTAGGTTTGCTTGCTCAGCGACTGCATCATCTCGTGCAGCCCCATGCGCCAATGCTTCAGACTAAGCGCCACAAACCCGGGATACGTAATCGTCTCCCACAGTTCATCAAGATTCACATCCGTAAAGCGATAGCCCTCGCGCGCAAAGGCAAGTACCGCACTCGGACCGCATTCCACACGTCCGTCAATCATGCGCGTAAAGTGGACGCCCAGAAACGGAAAGTTCGGATTGGGAACGGGGTAGATCAGGTCAGAGCAAACCGACTCGCACTCGGGCACCACCTCGTAGTACTCGCCTCGAAACGGCACAATCTGCGCCTGTGGATCTTGGCCACTCATGCGGGCAATTTTATCGGCATACAGCCCAGCACAGTTCACCACCAGCGGCGCGCGGTACGAGTCCGATGCCGTATGACACACCACTGTATCGGCCTGCACCTCCATGTCGCGCACCGCTGCGCCGGTGTGGATGTCGTACCCGTGTTCTTTTACCAGATACGCCAGCGTACGCGCCATGCCGGTATAGTCCACAATGCCCGCGCTGGGCACATGCAGCGCCGCCACCCCTCGCGTGTAGGGCTCCAACTCGCGCAAGCGCTCTGGACCAATACGTGTGGCCTCGATCTGGTTCTGGCGTCCTTTCTCTTGGATGCGCTCCAACTCGGGCACCTCCTCTTCTGTCGCAGCCACAATCACTTTGCCGCAGATCTCATAATCGACCTGATGTGCCTCGCAGAACGCAACCAGCTGCTGGCGCCCCTTCCGACAGTTTTCGGCCTTGAGCGAACCCGGCGTGTAGAAAACGCCCGAGTGAATGACCCCCGAGTTGCGGCCTGTCTGGTGCAGGGCCACCTGCTCTTCTTTTTCGAGAATCGCGCAGGAGCACTCCGGATGCGCCTGCATCAACTGATACGCGGTGGATAGCCCAACAATGCCGCCTCCAATAATGAGTACGTCGTACGTGTCCATGAACAGAGAATGATCTGCAAAAAACGATGCGAACGGTCTACCTGTGTATACGCAACGCCCTTGTGCGATGCAAGCGCCCCAGGCGAACTCTGGTGCCATAAAGCAGGTAGATTACATATCTGTCTTGATTATCATGCTTTCTCGTCGCCTATGTCGTTGCTCCATCGCAGCGTGTCCACCGCCCTTGTAGCTCTACCGCTGCTTCTTGTTGGATGCGCCACCACCAGCCCCTCCGACCCGGCCCCGACCCCAACGGCTGATACCGCCCCAGCGCCGGCTCCCGTCATCGACCATCCTCCGCTGGATACGCTCGACTTCACGCCCGAGCGTCCGCCGCAGGCCTGGTTTCACATGGATGCCGACGACGATGGCTATCCGGGACTGAGCACGCACCGCGTACATACCACGCTGCTGGCCGACCGAGCCCCCGAACGCACGGTTACGGTGGCTGTCATTGACTCGGGTACCGATATTGGCCACCGAGAGCTCGAATCCCACATCTGGACGAATCCCGATGAGGAGGCCGACACGGGCGAAGACAACGATGGGAATGGCTTCGTGGACGATGTGCACGGCTGGAACTTCATTGGCAACCCCGATGGCGAGAACGTGGATGAGGATACCTACGAGGTGACGCGCCTGTACGTGGAGTATCGCAGCTTCGCTGAATCGATCGATGACGACGCCGACCTCACCCCTGCCCAGCAAGACTCACTCGACTACTACGAGACGATCCGCGCCGACTTTCAGCGCGACCGATCCGATGCCGAGCAACGCTACGAGAACGTACGCGAAGCGCACGAAATCGTGCAACAGGTGCTGGAGTTTCTCCGCGATTACCTGGAGGTCGAGGAGGTAACCGCCGAACACGTTGCAGACATTGCCGAAGACACCAACCCAATGGCCCAGCAAGCCTACGATGTGCTCACGTTCTTCTACGATCAGGGCGTAACCCCACAAGACATCAAGGACTTCTACGACCGGATGTACACGCAGGTCAATTTCGGATACGACACGTCGTTCGATCCGCGCCCCATTGTCGGCGATGACTATACCAATTGGACAGAGACCGGCTACGGGAATCCTGATGTGCATGGCCCCGACCCCGGCCACGGCACCCATGTATCGGGCATTATCGGCGCTGAGCGCGACACGAGCCTTACCATCGACGGCGTAGCCCCAGCGGTGCGCATTATGCCGGTCCGTGCGGTGCCCAATGGCGATGAGCGCGATAAAGACGTGGCCAATGCTATCCGCTATGCTGCCGACAACGGCGCCGACGTGATCAACATGAGCTTCGGCAAGGGCTATTCTCCACAAAAGCACGTGGTTGACGACGCCGTCCGCTACGCCGACTCGCTGGGCGTGCTCATGGTGCATGCCGCTGGTAACAGCGCAGCCAACAACGATACCTCGGATAACTTCCCAAATCCATTCTATGAAGACGGCGACCGTGCCACGCACTGGCTTGAAGTCGGCGCCTCCTCGTGGTCGGTCGACGAAACGCTGGCGGCCAACTTCTCCAACTACGGCGCCGAAACGGTAGACGTGTTTGCGCCTGGAGCCGACATCTACTCGTCAACAACAGAGAACGGATATCGCTTCAACAGCGGCACAAGTATGGCCGCGCCCATGGTGTCAGGGCTGGCGGCCTTGCTCATGGCGTACTACCCGGACCTGGATGCAGAAACGGTGCGGCAGATCATCAAAGACTCAGCCGTCCACTATCCGGATCTGGAGGTCGAGCGCCCCGCCGAGGACCCTGATGCTCCAGCCGAACTGGTACCCTTCAGCGATCTCTCGATCACGGGCGGCATCGTGAACGCCTACCGCGCTGTGGAGATGGCCGAGGAGCACCTCGATGAGTAATCTGTAGCTGGGGAGTGACTTGGACACATCCCGTTTCATTGCAACACGCTACCCCCATTGGTGTCATGGTGAGCAAAGGACTGCCCCTGGCAGGCCGCAGTCGAACCATCTCCTCGACCCTCAGCAGGGCTTCCGGGCGTACAGTATTGCCCACGCCGAAGGAGGCGTTTATTCACTGCGTTCATCAGTCGCTGCGCTCGTGTCAGGACTTCGCTCAACGCGACATCACTTGGGAGGTGTCATACCAACCCTGCAAACTCCGTTGGAAAGACATGAACGGGTGAATGAGCATAACATCCATCCCTCCATACGTCTATCCTTTTCCCCTATTCCGGCACAAACCGCTGCGCTTTCGTGGTTAGCGTGTACGTGCGGGCAGCAGGCGGAGGGGGATCCACGTATCCCTGCTGGATGAGCCAGTGCAACAGCCGTTCCACGCGGTACCTCGGCGTGTCGGCAGACAGCCATTCGGACTGAGGGCGCTCTTCCGCAATGGCTTGCAAGACCGCACGCAGTTCGTCTTCATCACGCGGGGTCACCGGTTCGGGGTCGTGACGCCCCAGACACACATCGCATTTCCCACACGGATCGCTATCCTCTCCAAAGTAGGCCAGGAGCTGCTGGCGCCGGCAGGTCGTAGACTCAGCGTAGCTAATCATGGCGGCCAGCCGGTCTTCGGCCCGTTGACGAGCAGCGGCTACTGCTTCGCCCTCCACCGGCCACTGCTTCGCCCGTGGATGCAGCAGCTCCAGATGAATGGCCCGACCGGGTTTGCGCCACTCCAGCAGACCCCGCTCCGCCAGATAGTCCAGCCCCTTGAAGATGCGCGCACGGGGCAAGTCCATGCGGCGCTCCAGTTGCTTCATGTCCAGGCGCCACCACCGGCTGTACGCATCAGCATGCACACTGCGGATGAGGTCGAGCACGAACGCCTTCAGCGCGCTGTTCGACTGATTGCGCGCAAACGAGCGGACCTCCGACGCCCGCTGCCGGAATCGAATCCAGCCGCGATGTCGCCGGTTGGGCAGCCGCTGCCACGCCTCCGCCCGCTCCAGCATATCGATAGCCGTACGAATCTTGGAAGCGTGCAAATCCGTGACGCGCTGCACAGCCTTCATATCGACGGTGAGCGGGGCATCGGGGAGGCCGCCGAGTGGAATTTGTCCGACGTTGCAGATGCCGGTGTACACGGCCTGGATTTCTTTCACAGAGGGATGCCCGGCCTCGATGAGCGCCTCTTGCGTATCGGCATCGGGCGGCTGATAGAAGAGCACGGCATACGCCCGCTCGCCATCGCGCCCGGCCCGGCCCGCCTCCTGGTAGTACGCCTCCAACGACGACGGCAGATCGACATGCACCACAAACCGCACATCCGGCTTGTCGATGCCCATCCCAAACGCATTCGTGGCCACGATTACGCGCACCTCGTCCTCGATCCATTGCTGCTGTGCATCGGTGCGACGCCTGGAATCCATGCCCCCGTGATACCCCGCTGCCGAAACCCCCTCATTCTGCAGCCAGTCGGTCCACATCTCCACGTTGCGCCGAGTCGACGCATACACGATGCCGCATCCGGGCACACCGTTCAGCACGTCGCGCAGCTTGTCGCGCTTGTTGGCCGTCTGAAAGACCGACCACACCAGGTTCGGACGATCAAAGCCCTGCACGACGACCTTCGGGTCCTTCAGGTCGAGCAGGTCCTGCACGTCGGCGCGCACCTCGGGGGTTGCTGTTGCCGTAACAGCCAGCATAGGCGGATCACCAAGTGCCTCGCGCGCCGGGGCAATCTCTTTGTAGTCAGGGCGGAAGTGATGGCCCCATTCGCTCACGCAGTGCGCTTCGTCCACCGCAAGCAGCGCCACATTCAGTTCCGCCGCACGGGCCTGAAAGTGCGTGGTCGTTAATCGCTCCGGCGCCACGTACAGCACGTCGTAGAGTCCATGCTCCGCATTCGTGAGACACTGCTCGCGCTCGCGCCGCGGCAACGCACTGTTCAGCGCCGCGGCCCGGATTCCGTTCCGCTCCAACCCTTCCACCTGATCTTGCATCAGCGCAATGAGCGGCGAAATGACCAGCGTGAGTCCGTCGAAGAGTACCGCGGGCACCTGGTAGCAGAGCGACTTGCCGCCGCCGGTCGGCAGAATGCCCATCACGTCGCGTCCGGCAAGTACGGCCTCGATGATCGACTCCTGCCCGGCCCGAAACGACGGATAGCCCCACCGGTCCTGCATCGCGGTGCGGGCATCCTCCAGCGTGTACGAAACCGTGTCGGCAGGCATGCAAGTACAAGTCGATCAGCGATGAAACACACAACGGTACTGCAACGCTCCAACCTGTGCCTGCGTTCAGTGCCACGTAGACCCTCCGCATCCCCCTGTATTTCTGCTGCGTATGGACACTCCCCGCGTCTCTATCATCATCGTCACCTGGAACGCGCTGCCGCTCCTGAAGCAGTGCCTGCCCTCGGTGGTGGCCACCGACTATCCGAACCTGGAGATCATCGTGGC
The DNA here is from genome assembly GCF_055379935.1 of Natronotalea proteinilytica. Classification (NCBI taxonomy): domain Bacteria; kingdom Pseudomonadati; phylum Rhodothermota; class Rhodothermia; order Rhodothermales; family Salisaetaceae; genus Natronotalea; species Natronotalea proteinilytica. The sequence continues at coordinate 2,777,092 of NZ_AP043947.1, forward strand.
CGACAACGCTTCAGACGATGGCTCCGCTGCGTGGGTCGAATCCGAATATCCTGCGGTGAAGGTAGTGCGGCATCCCCAGAACTGGCGCTTCTGCAAAGGCAACAACCGCGCGGTGCCGTATGCTACGGGCGACTACATCCTACTCTTGAACAACGACGTGGAGGTGCCGCCCGGCTGGCTCCGTCCGCTGGTGGAGGCGTTCGAGACGGATCCGGAGATTGGCGCAGCGCAGCCCAAGATGCTGCAGTACGACGACCGAAATCGCTTCGAGTACGCCGGCGGCGCGGGCGGATTCATCGACCGGGTGGGCTACCCGTTCACGCGCGGACGCCTGTTCGACACGATGGAGCGCGACCGCGGACAGTACGACACGCCCACCGACATCTTCTGGGCATCGGGCGCTGCCATTATGATGCGCCGCCGGGCCTTGCAGCAGGTGGGCCTACTCGATGAGCGTTTCGACATGCACATGGAGGAGATCGACCTGTGCTGGCGAATGCAGCGTGCCGGCTATCGCATCCGGTACGTGCCCGAGAGCGAAGTCTACCACATCGGCGGCGCCTCACTTCCGAAAGATGCCCCCGAGAAAACCTACCTGAACTTCCGCAACAGTCTGCTCATGCTCTACAAGAACCTGCCGCCCCACGCCTGGCGTCGCACGTTTGCCGAGCGTGTGTTGGTGGATGCGGGTGCTCTTGCCCAGCGCGTCGGGAAGGGACAACTCCGCCACGCCGCCGCGATTGTCCGCGCTTACGCCGATGCCCACCGGATGCGGACCTCGTTCCAACAGGGGACCGGCGGATCCGTAGTGCTGCCTCCCTACCAAAACTGGATTGCGATTGATTACTTCGCCCTCAGGCGGCGTACGTTTGCGGAGTTGCCGGTGGCGTGCTTCGACAGCAGTTTGAGAGCCGCTGAGGCAACGTGAGGGGCCGAGTTTTTATGATTGACAGATTAATTATCTGATACTGGTTTCAACTGTTGTTTCGTTCGTGGGGCTTCCAGACTCACATCCCCACGGAGGGCATTGGATCGGGGGAGAACATTTCTCTACAGGCTTTCTTTGCTCAGGGATCTTCCCAGTGAACTCAATAGGCTTCTCCGAGTGCGGAATGGTTACAACCTGCAGGGGAAGCTGGACCGTCCGGCACGGACCGAGGTCAGGTAGAGGGCCGACTTCCACCTCGATTTGGTCGTCCGACTCATAGATCTCGTCAATGGCGTTAACCGAATCACGGCAGCCCACGTAGTGACATCCCCAAAACACCGCAACGACGGTGTGACGATTAAAGTTAACCGGCGTGGGTGGGTATAGCTCGTGGTTCTCATCAAAGAGACTAACATGTTTATTCCAGAACATACCCCACTCGGCGCTGTCTCGAAAGACACGTGTTTGTGCTTCTCGAACATGCAACCCTTCCGCGTTTTCGACCCATCTGTGCGATACGCGTTCGCTGGAATCAGATGGATCGTTTTGAAATAGGTCGCATCCCCCCAGCAGGGTGAGAGCCAAAAGAATTGGGAGTAGTGATGTGATCAGGCGGGAGAGCCAGGGCATTGGGGTAAGAGATCAATTCAGCGGATTGCGAGAAGGATCGGTAAGCTGTTGAAGGTCGGACCCGTCGCGGCGGATGGTCCAAAGCGCCGTATAGTCACTATCGCTCGCTGGTTTGGAGAATACGATTCGTTCGGACTGAGGCCCCCAGGCTGGCATGCGGGCATTTTGACAAGCTTTTGTTTGTCGGAGCCGTCAGCGCTCATTACCCACAGATCAAACGCACCATTTTCCTGCAGCGGTGCCCAGGCAATCCACTCACCGTCGGGACTCCACGCTGCGTCACGATTGTCAACATAGTCGTTGGCAGTAAGCTGGGTCGAATCCGTCCGACTTGTGTCAGCAGTCCACAACTGATTTTGGTAATTGTAGATGATACGATTACCACCAGGGTCCCAGTCGGCAGGAGTCGCTCCAAACCCGAATCTTGTAAACGTTGAATCTGCAGGGAAAGCGAACCAAATGCCTACCTCTTGAGTGGTGCCCCAGCGACCAAAGGAAAGGGATTGTCCATTAGGAGACCACCTTGGCTGGTAGGACTCCCCAAATGCTGTCACTTGATGAAGGTCAGATCCGTCCGGTCGGACAGTGAATATGTCCCCGGCTGCAAACGCAATATGCTCCTCACTTGGATGCCAGTCTGGACTGAGTACGATTCCTTCCAGAACAAGCCATTTCGAGCCATCCTCAACATCCATAATGTAGAGTCCGCTGATGCTGGTAGTGTCCTCGGTTGGTCTGGCATCGTGAAAGTACGCAATATGATCGCCATTAGAGCTCCAGGCGGGCGTCTGATCTACATCAGGAATAGGAATTGGGCCAGTTCTGTCTTCTCCCTCAAAAAGACCACATCCGGCCAACAAAACCAGAATGAAGATCAGGGAGCAAGCACCTTGCTAAAACAGACAACAAATACATACCAATCAAATCTACCGCTTAATAATACTAGAACCGATTCAAATCATGAAGAGTCGGTCATGTGTACTGAATACACATACATGATACCACACAGCCCGCCCATTGTAAAATCGCCCACCCCCGATGATCACACAAACTTAACACCTGGCGGGCCAACGAAGGTTTTCTCGCTGGAAATCAGTATCCACGGATATACGGCGCTGCTCACGGTTTATCCCTTGTGAGCGCTTGATGTTTTCAGGCAACTGGATAGATATCTCTCCTCGTCCACTGACTCGTGGGGTATAGTCAACTTGCAAGGTAAAAACACTTCCAGTGGAAGCGTCACCGATGACCTGGATGTCGCTAATCTCAACTGACGGTTCTAAAGCTGGAAAGTCCTTGGTTGAGAATGTCTCCTCCTCTTGGCCATATAGTGCTTGAGCACATGAGCAAAGGATCAAAAAGAATACGAGGGTCGTTCGCAAAACTGTGTTCATGGCGAGAGTACTTGATTTTCGTTATGGAAAGTTGAGGCGTATGCGCCATGAGCATTTCCCTGCGGGAAGTGTCGTGGCGTTCGGTAGATGATCTTGGCGGATCACTGGAGGCCCTACAGATTTCCTGCAGGGTTGTCGCCCTTTGCTGCAGCGACTCCGGCCACAGATGTGCCATGATCAACACTGGGATTGGTGAACCCGCTGACTTTGTCTGAAAGGTCAACGTGGGTCGCCTCAACTCCACTATCAACGATACCAATAGTAGTGTTGCTGCTTCCTGTGGTATAACTCCATGCTTCGGTGGCCCCAATATCGGGGCCACTGGTGTTGCGAAGTCCCCACTGTTTGTCGAAATCGTCTTGATCCGGAGGAATTACCTCGTCGGTTGCCCTTCCGGCATCGAGAGAGACCGTCTGCGATCGACTTTCAGAAGAGAGTCGAGGATCGGGCTGCTGGTTCTTCTCAGCGTACTGGACCCACTCAGGCAAGCGATTCAGCCGAGCAACCACTGAATCGCGATTGGCATTAGGGGGGAGTGTGATTACAAAAAGATTCGTGTAGTCCGGCACCCGGTACGTACGCTCGTTCTCCAGAACGCGCAGGGTGTCGGCACGGCGAAAATCAGGAAATCCTTTTGCCATACTTTGGGCTCTTGCCTGTTGTAATAATCCCTTGACTTGACCCGGCAACTCCGCTTGGCCGATTTCGGCCTGGGTTGCACCGCCAGGGAGCGTGGCCGTGTCCGTTTCGAACATTACGATGACCTGTCGCTCTACGGGTGAGTCGGGCGGTCCTTCGTGTGCGTGAAGAGGCGTAGTGAAACAGAGGCCAAAAAGAGGGTTGCTAGAAAAAATGTACGCATGGTCATAGTACCTGTGATTGTGGTGATTGTGATTGTGCGTATGTGGCTCGGCCGACCTGCCTGTCCTCGCTTCGTGCCTCCCTGCCGGAGACTGCGCGCGAGCCTGCGTTATCGCAGGGGCCGAGTTTTTTATGATTCGATAACTGTTTGATGAATTATGGTATTTGTTGCGGTGCTCGCTGCGAGTCAGATGGGGGCTCGTACCGCTGCTCGGGCACCTTGCCGGTAAACTCTACGGGCTTGTCCGTGAGCGGAATGGTTACTACTTGCGTTGGCAATACCATTGTTCGGCATACACCCAGGTCGGGGACTGCCCCAATCTCCACCACGATCCGGTCCCCAGTGTCGTAAATCCCTTCAATTGCCTCGATTCGGTCTATGGCCCTGCAGCCCGTATAAAAGTAACCCCAATACACTCCGATGATGATTCGACGGTCAAAATCGACAGAGGGAGGAGGATAGAGCTCATGGTTTTGATCGCGCAGCGTAACGTATTCATCCCAAAACTGGGCCCAGGTTAGGTTGTCGCGGAAGACCTGGGTTTGGGCTTCATGGACCTGGACCCCGTGGCCCCGTTCCACCCACTCGTAGGAGATTGACTCGCCAGGAGGACCGGCCGGTTCATCTTGAAACAAGCCACAGCCCTCCAGCACCATGAGTGCCGAAAGAGCTACGAGCAGTGATATGAGTCGTTGGGAGAGGCAAGGCATTGGAATAAGAGGTCAGTTCAACGGATTGCGAGAAGGATCGGTAAGCTGTTGAAGGTCGGACCCGTCGCGGCGGATGGTCCAAAGCGCCGTATAGTCACTGTCGCGCGCCGGTTTGGAAAAGACGATGCGCTCGGACTGGGGTCCCCAGGCGGGTTCGCGAGCTCGCGTAGCAAGCTTTTGTTTGTCGGTTCCGTCATCGCGCATGATCCAGACCCCTTGGTCATCGTCTGTGGTTTTTGTCCAAGTAATCCACTGGCCGTCTGGACTCCACGCTGGATAACGGTTGTTGACCACATTGTTATCGGTGATCTGCACCGAATCGGTCGCACTCGTATCGGCGATCCAGAATTGATCTTGAAATTTGTAGACGATTCGGTCACCGCTCGGTGACCAGTCAGCAGGCGTCGCCCCAAATCCGAATTTAGAAAAAGTAGAGTCGGCAAGATGTGCAAACCAAACGCCGACTTCTTCAGTTGTACCGGAGCGACCAAACGTCAAGGTCTGGCCGTCTGGAGACCAGCGGGGCCGAAATGAATTTCCAAAGTTAGTCACCTGCCTTAGATCGGACCCGTCCGGTCGAATCGTGAAAATATCTCCATTGGAAAACGCGATGCGTTCTCCATCGGGCCGCCAATCCGGACTGGTTGCCCGTCCTTCAGTGACCAGCCAGGTCGAATTGGCGTCCAAGTCGAGCACGTAGAGCCCTGTCTTAGCCTGCGAATCTGCCGTACGTCCTGCATTATGCCAGTAGGCAATTTGCGATCCGTCCGGGCTCCAGGCCGGAAAGCGGTCCACGCGGTTAATTTCAGGAGGGGTAGGGGGGTCCATCGCCCAGTCGCACCCGATGGGCACCACGAGCAGAAGGATCAGAAAAAAAGAGAGATGCAGATGATAACGATGCATAGCGAATGGCTATAAGTTCGGAGAAACGAGAAGATGAAATCTGTCTCTCACAAGATAGACCACCTCAATCTTCCAGCGGCGATCAGAGATACTCCGTCTGCAGGCAAAGAGCACGTTGCTGAAACAGACAACAAATACATACCAATCAAATCTATCGCTTAATAAAACTAGAAACGACTCACGTCATGAAGAGTCGGTGATGTGTGTTGTATACACATCCATGATATCATGCAGCCAGCCCATTGTAAAATCGCCCCCCCCGGTGATCACACAAACTTAAGATTGGGGTGTCAACGAAGGTTTTCTCGCTGGAGGGTATCCATCGTCACACGCCTCGCAGATCGTTGCAACCAAGGTAAGTGAGGTCACGTGTCAATGTTGGAGTTCAGGGGGGGGGGTGACAGCCTGCCCGATGATAATAACAAAACACCTGTCCTCTCGTGGCGATGCACAACAGGCATGACCTTACGGCCCCTCTGCGTCGCCACGCTTGCCGGGACGCTCCAGCATCCCTAATCCACCACCTGGTTTCTTTACCTCGGGGGGTTACATCGGACGCAGAGCGTCCATTCGTCCGTCGCGACGCAGAGCATCGCGACGAGGACGCAAAGCGGGAGTTTGCCTCCGGGGTTGCGTTGTGTATACACCATAGCTCCTCTGAGGGGGACTTGAGGAACTCCTTCCACGGTTCCTTCCTCCTCGGGGAGGACAGGTAGGATGGAGGGGAATCCATCTGGCAATCCCCAAAACCATTACTGAGGTCACTTAGTGTACTGTCAGGCGTCAATCTTGGGGTAGCAACGTGCCTCTCTCAGACGCTGTCATCTTGAGCGGAGCGGCTCCGCCAAGGAGACGCGAAGTCCTGACACGAGCGGAGCGACTGATGAACGCAGTGAATAAAGATCTCCCCTAAAAGGCAGGATCCTCTGTCCCGCCGTATCTGCTAAAGACCGAGGAGATGGTTCCACCGAATGCCATTCGGCGGCTACCGGCCAACGAATGGCTCTACCCATTTCGGGGGAGATCTTTCGACTCCGCACCTGCTAGACGCAGTTGCTCCGCTCAAGATGACAATGCATGAATGAAGCGGTGCATGCCCAAAACCGACGTGTGGAGACACTTAGACGTCTGGCTTTTCCTGTGCAATACACCGTTGTATCAGATGTATGATACACCTGTATCAAGTTTGCGATACAACTGTATCAGGTTCTCGGGTGGCGTGCTTTCGAGAGACGTGGTGAGATGAGAGAAGACCGCACAAGGACACCCTACGCCTCGTTGGAGGGCGCGGGCATCGGCGTCGTATCGTCAGATCGGCTCCGGTACCAGATCACGAATGCCACCCCGGCAAGCACAATCACCATTCCGATCGCGGCCCATATCCCGGGGGCCTCGCCAAAGAACCAGAGCGCCAGGATCGAGGCCCCGACCGGCTCCAGCAGGGCGAGCATGCCCACCAGCGCGGCCGGAACGCGCTGCAATGCAAAGTTGAAGGCGCCATGACCAATGACCTGTGGCCCCAGCGCCAGTGCAATGCTACATACGTACACAACGGGCGCGTGTCCGCCAAGCGGTGCGCCTTGCACAAGTGCGGCCCCCAGCGTAACTACCGCAGCGACGGTGTAGAGCGGAATGATGTAGGCCAGCCACGACACATGCTGCCGCACGGCCCGTCCGATAAGCAGATAGACACTGACGAGAAGGGCGGCCGAGAGCGCGAGCAGGTTCCCGACCCAGGCAGAGCCCCCCAGCGCAATCCCTCCGGCATCGGTAGCGCCCATGAGCGCCGCGCCCCCAACGGCCACCACAATGCCCGCCACCACGGGCCACGACAGGCGTTCTTTCAGCACCAGATAGCCCAGCACGGCTACAAACACCGGGCTCGTAGTAGCCAACACTGACACGCTGGCAACAGAGGTGTGGTAGAGCGCCTCAATCCATGCGATAAAATGAGCACCGAGCGCCGTGCCCGATGCCCCGATGAGCAGCCAGTCGGTACGGGAAAAGGCAGCCACCTCATCATAGACATATGCCAGTCCGGGCAGCAGCACCAGTGCGGCGGTGCTTGTGCGCCATACGGCAATGGTGAGCCCCGGCGCCTCATTGGCCCAGCGCACCAGGATAGGAGCAAACACAAAACTAAGAACCCCCGCGGTGAGCGCAAGCACAATCCGCGGGGGCAACGACGTATTCATTGGAATGCGGGGGCGTGATCAGCGCAGGCGATCCATGGAAGCGACGAGCTCAATGTCGTGTTCAATGCCACGGCGGGCGAGCCAAAACAAGACATACGCCACGAGCGGACTGACCAGTAGCCAGAGCATGCTCCAATCCAGTCCGGCAGCATCGTAGACGACCAACTCATCGGTCATAAACAAACTGCCGTACAGCGTAAGCGCCAGCACCACGGTCATAAGCTGCGTTCCCACAACGACCGTATGTTGTGTTTTCCGATTGGTATACAGAAAAATCGCCCCGATGGCTGTAAGCGCAGTCAGTCCACTCACGCCTAAAATCACCGGAATGAACCATCCATACACGCCTGCGGCTTCGCTGCCCCAGAGCGGCTGCGGAAACATCATAGCAATGAGCACCACAGCGCCCAGCGCCAGGTAAACCGTTTGAATGCGTTGAATCATAGCGCGGTACACACAAAAAGTGATAGACAGATCGACCAGGCCGCTTATGCATGGGCCATATGCGTGGACACGCGATCGGCCAGGTGGTTGGCGAATTCTTTGGTGGAAGCGGAGCCGCCCACATCGCCGGTAAGCACCTCGCCCTCGGCATACACCTCACGCAGTGCGGTATCAACCGCTTCTGCTGCAGGAGTTTCATCGAGGTGGTGCAGCATCATCACGGCACTCCGGATAACAGCTGTAGGGTTGGCAACGCCCTCGCCTGCAATATCAGGCGCACTGCCATGTACTGCTTCAAACACAGCATAGTCATCTCCAAAGTTGGCCCCAGCCGTAACCCCGAGCCCGCCCACAAGTCCGGCCGCCAAATCGCTTAGAATATCGCCAAACAGGTTAGTGGATACCACGCAGTCATACTCCTGCGGATGCATCACCAACTGCATGCACATGTTGTCGATGATGCGATCGTTGAAGGTAATGTCGGGGTACTTCTTTGCGACTTCGCGTCCGACTTTCAGGAAGAGCCCCGATGACTCTTTGAGGATATTGGCTTTATGCGCCAGGGTTACGGTTTCGCGATTGTTCTCTTGCGCATAGCGGAAGCAGAAGTCTACGATGCGTTCGGAACCGCGACGTGTGACGCGCGCAATGGAGTCGGCAATTTCGAGGCGCGGGTCGTACGTTTCGATGCCGGCGTAGAGCCCCTCGGTGTTCTCGCGAAAGATGATCAGATCCACATCCGGAAAAGACGGCGAAATGCCGGGTAGGCTCACACACGGACGCACATTGGCGTACAGATCAAGCCGTTGACGCAGTTGTACGTTCACGCTGGTGAAGCCTTCGCCCACGGGCGTGGTGATGGGTCCTTTCAGCGCCACCCCCCGCTCTCGGATTGATTCCAGCACATCATCGGGCAGTTCAGGGCGGTCGGCTTCGACAGCCGCCGTGCCAATGATGTTGTGTTCGTCCCATTCAAAGGCAATCCCTGTTGCATCGAGCACACGAAGGGTGGCCTCAATAACTTCAGGGCCAATGCCATCGCCAGGGAGCAGAGTTACGTGATGAGCCATAGTGGTAGTTGTCGATTAGGTAAAGAACGCGGAATGAACAAATACATGTTGGGCTGGCCATACAAGAACGCAGTACCAGCAGCGTGGGGTGTTAGAAAGTCGGCGCCCCTGCTACCGATCCGCATAAATCATGAGAGGGCATAGAAAAAGCCCTGCTGCAGAGTGCGCAGGGCTTTTTCGGGGCAATACGCAGAACACCATGAGCTACGTGAATGCACACAGGAATGTAGCGAGTGGGCCCGGTGGTATACGCTTACACGGCGTCTTCGCCGGGGGTTGAGGAGTAATTGATGCGGAGGGTACCTGCTTCGCGCAGCTCTTGTTGCACCTCGTTAATTATTTGCATCTCCGACTCGCGGTCAACGCGCATAGATACAATCAAGCGCGGCTCTTCCTGGAGTTTGTTGTACATGATGGTACGGATGGCCGTGTAGTTTTCGATCAGCGCATCATCAATTTGCACGGCGGTTTCGCCTTCGCGCTCGCCGCTAATTACCGGCCCAATGTATACATTGGCAATAAGGCGCCGCTCATCAATACGCGTGAGGGCCTCTGCATCCGGCAACTCGGTACGCACCTGAATCTCGGTTTCACGGAGCACCGTGGTTACCATAAAAAAGATCAGGAGCATGAAGATAATGTCCGGAAGCGACGCGGTCGTAATACCCGGCGACGTGTCCGATGATCGTTTCTGAAAACGTTCAGAGGTCATGAGGGCACAGAAAACTGGAGCAAGGGATGAACAGGCAGAAGCAGGGTGGCGGTATGCGGAAACAGATCAACCTCCTGCATCCGGCTCAGCAATGGAGATATTGGCTGGGAAGTTGTCACGAATGATGTTATCGTCCTCCGGTTCAAGTTGCGCCCGGTACTCTTCGTAGCTACTAAAGGTACGATCCATCACGCGCTCGCCATCGGGCAAAGTCCCCGACTGGGCAACGCTATCCCAGATTTCTCGATAGGCCATTTGCACCTCATCGAGCACATCGATGTAGATACGATATGGCGTTTGAGCATCGGTTTTGATGGAGATGACGGCATCATCGGGCGATTCCGAGTAGTCCGGATCTTCGCCATAGTTGAGCACATGGTTGGTCACCTCCTCCCGAATTTGACCAACCGACGACATGCGATCATTGAGCAGCACCTCACCCTGGGCATTCACCAGAACATTCATCAGGTTGCGTTCAATAACGGGGGGCGGTTCCTGGTCTTCTTCTAGTTTGGGAGGCAGGGTCATCCCGATCCCGGTATCCACATTAATAGTGGTTGTTACCAGGAAGAAGATGAGCAGCAAGAACGCGATATCCGCCATAGACGACGTGGGCGTTTCGGCCTCTTCGCGGTTGGAGCGGCGTTTATCAAGCAATCCAGCCATAGGAGCAGGGGGGAGTCAGGGGGTGGAGCAAAAGCAACGCGGAAGCGGCAACGCGAAGGCGTTGAACGCTGCCGCACGACGATAGGAGGCAAGCATCACAGAAACAGCGATCGGATACCGCTCCCAAGAAGCCCTGCAGCCGCGACAATAAACATCACGACTACTGTGAGGATACCCGCCTCGGCCCATGTTTCCATAACCAGGCCGAGAATGCCGAGCAGCACTACCGGAGCCGTGACAAGCACCACAGTGATGGGCCGGGCTTTGCCGTACGTAACGTTGCGCAGGCTAAAGAGCCCCATCGCTAAAATGCCTAAGCCGCCAAGGCCCAGAGCGATGTAGATGCTAACAAGAAGGATGGCGTTGTTACCCATTGTATAGAACCGGTCGTCAGTGATCAGACAACGAAGAGAAGCGCAGCCCCTGCCTGCCTACCCCGCGCACAGGCAGCGACGTAGCAGGCAGAGGGCACTTCGGCGTAACGTGAAGCGAGGCGCGGCGCGTTACTTCGCCTCTGGCCCGTCTTCACCAAAGTCTTCCTCAAGCAACTCATCATCGCCGAGCACCGATTCGCCAGCCTCCAACAGCACGAGCGAGTCGATAAGCTCAATTGAGGCGTCTTCCATCTCCGCCACAATACGGTCGATTTTCGACACGGCGTAGTTATAGAAGAACTGCAGGATCACGCCAACAATGAGACCAAAGGCGGTGGTAAGCAAGGCAATTTTAATACCTCCGGCAACCAGACGAGGCGAAATGTCACCTGCTTGCTCAATAGCATCGAAGGCCTCAATCATACCTACAACGGTTCCAAGGAAGCCAAGCATCGGAGCTACGCTGATGAAGAGCGAGAGCCAGACCAGGCCGCGCTCCAGAAAGCTCATCTCGATGGATCCATACGAAACAACGGCTTTCTCAACAGCCTCAATGCCTTCGTCGGCACGCAGCAAGCCGGCCTGAAAGACCGATGCAACGGGGCCACGCGTTTCTGCGCAGACCTCTTCAGCAGCCGATACGCCCCCTTCGTCGAGGGCTTTTTTCACGTCGTGCAGAAAGCTTTGCGTGTTGATGTCGGCAAGGTTCAGCGAAATGATGCGTTCAAACGCAATGGCAAGCCCGATAATTAGGCAGATGAGCACGGGCCACATCCATTCGCCGCCGTCGTTGAAGCGCTCAACCAGCACGTTAATGGTTCCGCCATCATCCTGAAGCAGGAGGGCGAATTTAAGCATCAGCACATTAATATGAGCCATGGGGGCAATTCCTCGGTGGAGTCAGTATCCTACGAAAAGTGTAAAAGGGAGACCGCGCCCATTTGCGGGGCAGTCACCAATGCAAAAAAAGTCTATCATGCAACCACGCTGACAACATGCCACGTGCTGCATGAAAGTGCCATACCAAAAGGGGAAGCCTACAAGCACAGCATACTGGAAAACGGCACCACAGAACGAGTGCCGGGCGCGTTGATGGTTAGGCCAGGGCGCAGCGTCCCGAACACCAGCTGTTGTCGTATAGGGCTTTCACCCATTGCCTAAAAGCCAGCTTGCAGTTTGTTAAGATTTTCCAACACGCAACAAAAACGTACTCACGAATGAAGATTGCAAGTGCCGGTGCCTAGAACGGACGATGTCTTCACTTTATGTTGACCTTGACCGCCACAATAAATCGTTCTCGCAAGCTGTCGCGGCGCTGTTAGCTCTCGCGTATTCACGCTAAGTGGCATATCATACATCGACTGTGCATGCGCTCTGCTGTTCGTCCCTCTCACCATATCGATGAGGAAGCAGATTCTGTGGCTTTGGCATAGGCCTCTGCACGATTGAGCGCGCGTGTCCACAGTTCCGATGCAGCTTGCACAGTGGGGTCATGCTTGTTGCGCATCCGGATTCGCATTTCCTGTCCGAAAATGCGATGGCCAACTGTGCTTGTGAGCGCATTCTGTAACAGAATTGTTCCGCGCTCCGTTTCTGTGAGATGTGTGTAGTTGCGAAGCGCATCACGAGTCCCCGGCGTGGTGTCATGAGTTTCTATATAGTCGCGCAATTCGTGCAGTACCGATTCGGGAACGCGATAGGTGGCCGCAAAGGATTCAGGACGACCTTGCCAGGCTGATTCCAGGCTCGTGCTATTGGCATCCATCCAATTTCGCATAAAGTCTCGTACCATGGGCATTTGATCTAACTGCTGCACCGCCCGATGTAGCGAATCCGGACGCACCGCATGGTCGGGTGCAATCCCTCCTACTCCTTCATCTGAATCGGCCACGGTGCGTATGACGGTGCGTCCCGTTTCATACGGCTGCTGAATCACACGACCCGATGGTGTGAAAAAACGAGCAACCGTAAGTCGCAGTCCACTGCCATCGCCCAGATCATATTGACGCTGAACAAGCCCTTTCCCAAACGTAGGGTGTCCGACGACCAACGCGCGGCGATGATCTTGCAAGGCGCCAGCCACAATCTCGCTGGCCGAGGCCGAGTGTTCGTCCACAAGCACCATGAGCGGCCCATGTTCGAAAAGGCCGTCTTGTCCTGCATAAGATTCATCTAACACCTTGCCATCACGCCCTTTGGCCGAGACAATCAGCTCGCCGCTCTGTAGAAACTCACCAGCCACACGTTCGGCCATCTCCAAGATGCCCCCTGCATTGCCCCGCAAATCCAGTACAAGGCGTTCCATACCATCGCCTTTCAAGTTTTGTAGCGCGTCGCGCAACTCGTCGTGAGTGGTTCGAGCAAACCGGTTCAATGCGATAAAGCCCGTCTGCTCATCCAGCATGTAGGCAGCATCGATTGTGTTGAGAGGGATGCGGTCGCGCGTGATGGCTAACGAGATCAGATCTTCTGCTTGCGGACGACGCACGGTCACTGTCACTTCGGTGCCTCGTGGTCCTTTCAGCACGTCTTGCACACGCTCGTCGGAGCGCCCAACCAAAGAGGTGTCGTCGGCACGGAGCAGCCGGTCGCCCGGTCGAATGCCTGCTTCCTCGCTTGGCCCCCCCGGCACAACCGACACAACGACGACTGTGTCGGGCGCCCCCTCGGCGGTAATGCGCTCATAGCTAACACCAACGCCATCGAACTCGGCATCAAACGATTCGCGAACGCGCTCCATCCGACGAGCATCAATGTAACTGGAGTGCGGATCTAGTCCGCTCAACAGTCCCTGCAGCGTGTGTTCGCTGAGCGTGCCCGTGCCCAACGAATCGACATAGTGGTCTTGCACCACCGAAAGCGCCTGCTCAATCTTCGCATAGCTCTCGGGCGGGCTGCCAAACCCAGTGAGTTGAGTGTATAGCTGCTGTCCGGCTATCATTCCGATGCCAACCAGCGCCAAAGCAATAAGCAAAACGCGAAGCGCGCGGAGCATGAATCACATATAGGATTCGTCAAGGGGAGATCGTTTGCATGTACCGATGGTGCAACAAGGGGATCCGGCACCGATGCTCGACAAATGTTTGTTTCTGGTTCCCTCGTGTCGTATGCTACGGGGGCATCGTATCCGCTGGTGTGTCATACCTGAATGGTAGGGGCCAGAATTGTCCGCGAGGGGTTCCCCAGTACGTTTTAGGCCAACCTGGCACAACCCAACGTCCTTCTTTCTCGCACTTTTCTCGTTGGCCTTGCTGGGCATGGACGACCAGCGTCAGGATAAACCACAGGTCCGTCTTCAAGCCTTCAAGATGGAGAACGATTACGTATAAGTTAACCACTACTTTTTCTGTATGAACACCAATTCAAACGACCTCCGCGCGCTTCGCATCATTCAGTATGGTCTGCTTGGGGGCGTGCTCCTGCTCGGCATCATAGCATTTGTCCTCGTGGAAAGCACGGGTCCACTCGCTTCTGAACTCACTCCGTTTGAAGACTACCTGGTCATAGGAATGGCGGTGCTTCTGCTGGCGCTGTTCGGGGGCACGTTTGTCGTGCGCCGCCAACGCACAGCGGCCCCTCCCCCCGACGCCCAAAGGTCACAGACGATAATCGGATGGGCTATTGCCGAAGGAGGCGGCATCCTGGGCGGCGTTTATTTGCTCCTCCTTGGCGATCCCACCTTTTGGGCCGTCGGATTTGCGATGCAACTCTTCGTCGTCTTCGTGGTGCTCCCGCTTCCCAATCCGTAGCCCTCAAACAGACTTCCCATCGTTTACGCGCAACAAATACGCCCGTCGAGCCGTCCGTGTAACACGTCGCATGCTACGTCCTTTTCGTCCTGTCTGGCTCCGTTACTATGACCAACAAAGAGGTTGCATCGGTCCTCAAAGAAACCGCCCAGCTCATTGAACTTACTGGTGGCAACGCGTTTCGAGCGCGTGCCTTCAGCGGAGCCGCACGTACGCTGCGTGATTTGGAGGCTCCGGTTACCACGCACATCGAGGCGGGCACGCTGACCGATATCGACGGCATTGGTGACGGACTGGCTGCCGATCTGAACGATCTGTACGAGCGCGGTTCGTTTGCGCTGCGCGATGACCTGCTGAACGCTGTGCCCCCCGGCCTGCTCGATGTGCTGCGCGTAAAAGGCCTTGGCACCAAACGCGTACGCCGCCTCTGGGAGGAACTCGACATCACCTCGCTCGATGACCTCGAATCGGCTGCCCAAACAAATCAGATTCAAACGCTTAGCGGATTCGGAGCCAAAACCGAGTCCAACATCTTGAAGCACGTACAGGCGCTCCGCCGCTACGACACCCAACGCCGCTACGCCGATGTGTACGCGCCGGTACATGCACTGCGTGATGCGCTAGACCAGTCTACCGAGGCTCCGGTCCGCATTGTCGGAGCATTCCGGCGCACATGCCCAACGCTAAAGCGCATCGTCCTTCTCACCACCGCCGATGCCGCCTCGATTCAGGCCGCACTTGAAGAGGCTGGATACGATGCTGCTATCGACGATACCAACGCGCCGCCGCATGTGCAGCAAACCGTATCCACCACACTGCCCGATGGCTTTCCCGTGGCCATTCACTGCACAACGGCCGCTGCACTGGGTACTGCGACATGGTACCACACGGGCTCGGAAGCGTATCGCACGGCGGTGATGGAGCAGTTCGGGGCGCCGCTTCCTGAAGTGTCATCAGAGACCGCTCTGTTCGAGGCGCTTTCCCTGCCTGCACATCCCCCTGAATTACGCGAAGAGGTGTGGACTGATGCGCTATCCGGCCCCCTTCCCGAGCCGCTCCTGACACCCAGCGATCTGCGGGGCTCGCTCCACAACCACACCACGTACAGCGACGGTGCGCACACGCTCGAAGCGATGGCCGATGCCGCCCGTGAACGCGGTCTGGAGTACCTTGGCATTTGCGACCACAGCCAATCGCTGACGGTGGCCAGCGGACTGTCGCCCGAGGCGGTGCGGCGGCAGCACGAGGCGATTGATGCGCTGAACAGCACGTACGACGGATTCCGCATCTTCAAAGGCATCGAAAGCGACATCCTAAACGACGGCTCGCTCGACTATGACGACGAGGTGCTGGCGACCTTCGATCTGGTGGTGGCCAGCGTGCACTCGGGCTTTTCGATGACCACCGAGGAGGCCACCGAACGAGTGATCCGTGCGGTATCGCATCCGGCGACCACGATTCTGGGCCATCCCACCGGACGCCTGCTGCTGGTGCGCGAGGGCTACCCCATCGACCATGAGGCGGTGATCGACGCCTGTGCGGCCCACAACGTCGCTATCGAACTGAACGCCAATCCGTACCGGCTCGATCTGGACTGGCGCTGGGTGCGCTACGCAGTGGAGCAGGGCGTGCTGATTGCAATCAATCCGGATGCCCACGCCACCGGCGAGCTCGACAATGTACGCTGGGGCGTAGCCGCGGCGCGCAAAGGCGGCCTTACGCCCGATCAGTGCCTGAACGCCAAGTCGCTCGATGCATTCACCGAGTGGCTGCAGCACCGTACTCCCGCAGCGGCATCGGCCTAACCGACGGATGCATATCCTTTTCGTGCCCCACACGCTCTGCCTGTGTACCGACTTGCCCAACTGACTCTTTTTGTGCTGTTTGGCGCGTTCGTGGTCGGGCTCTGGTGGACGCATATCACGCCCCCCGATCCGCCCTCTAAGGTAACGCTTCCCGGTCAATCAGCCCCGGCCACGGTGGCGTGGTCCCCCGACTCGCCGGTGGTGCAGCTCAACGCCAATTCGGACGGAGATGCCGCCCGCGCGCTGGGGGTGGCTCATGGCATGCGGCATGGCTGGACGATGGTGCTGTGGCGCCAGGCTGCACGCGGCCAACTCACTGAATGGCTGCCCGATGACGCACTTGGGCTCGATCGCCACGCACGTCAGATGGGCTGGACCGCCGATGCCGAATCACGAGCCGACACGCTCTCTGATGAAGCGTATCGCTGGCTCTCTGCTTATGCCGACGGGGTTAACACCGCCCTCACCTCCGATCACGTACGTCAACACCCTGCCCTGGTCGCCCTAAATCTGGAGCCCGAGCCGTGGGCGCCCTGGCATACGCTCGCGGTGGAGCACATGCTTACGTGGCTCACTACCGCAGTGCCCGACCTGCCGCCGCATCCTACATCCACCATGCAGCACTTTCGCGAGGTGGATGCCGACTTTCGCGCGTGGATGCGACTGCACGGCTTCACCCACAGCATGGCCTGGGCCCTTCCCCATCACAATCACCCCGACTCCACCGCGCTCGGCTACCGGCTCACCTACGGCGACACCCCTGATCCGTTTGTGATGCCCGTAGCCCATACCACCCCCCACGGCACCGCCTGGAGCGCCACCGTGCCGGGCACCCGCTGGATGCTGGCCCACCACACCGAATCGACCGACCACCTGACCCTGCCTGCCGATACAGCCACCTGGCAGCGCACCCCCGCTACGCCGTCCCCCCGTACAGAGCGCATCCAGACGCATGCCGGACACGAAACCCTCGTGTCCATCACGCACACCGCCACCGGGCGCTTCTTTGACGCCACGCCAGACGACATCGCCCGCGACTCCACGCTGGCCGATTCCACCTGGATGCTGACGCTGCCCCACCGGGCCGCCCCGCCCGCTCCCGATGCACACTTTCCTGCAGTCTCCACCCCGCCCCACCCGGCGGGTCACCACCTGAAGCGAACCGCCCATGAACCCTGGTCCGCCTCTGAGGGAGCCCCCACAACCGCCATCCGATCGGCTGCGGGCGACTCGCTTGGCGTGCTCATGAGCGCCTCGCCGTGGCGCCCTATGTGGAGCGGTCGGCTGCACGCCTATATCGACCAGAACACGCCACGCCACCGCTGGGCGGTTGACGACACCAGCGCCTGGGCTGTCGAGCAGATCCAACCGCTCAACGATGCCCTCAACACCTACCCGCCCACCCACTCAATCGCGATGGAGGCTCAGTCTTTCCTCGACAACTGGGAGGGCGTGTACAACCCGTCGAGCATTGGCGCAAGCCTCTTCACGCAATGGTGGCACGAAATCGAAGCCTTGCGTTCCAGTCCCACCGCACTAGATACCACCATCTATTTTGCGGATGTGCAATACCGTCGCGCCTTTGACCGCGCGGTGGCCCAGTTGACAGCCGACCATGGCCCCGACGTGTATCAGTGGCGGTGGGAGGCTGTGGCTCCCCACCAGCTTAGCGCCCCGCTCTGGGGCGCCCCCGAGACGCATCCCCCCAACATACATCCCGATGCCGCTCACCCGGCTCCGCACACCTCCGTTCCTGGGCGCAGCCACATCAGCACGCTGGCCCCCGGACCGTCGTTACACAGCGGACCGCCGGCTCCCAGCTACGCTCTACACGGAGCCGTGTCCGCTGCGCCGCCCTGGTACCGAACCACCGACCCCAACCGCACGCTGGCCGACCGTCTTTCTGCCGGCCCGGATGCCCGAGCTACAGCCTACTTCCCCCCTACCGAACCCAGCGTGCGCATTCAGCTACGCCCGCCCTCGTAAGACTGCAACCCGACCCTGGAGCCTCCGTATGAGTGCCGGTGTATGAATTCCGATACGCGCATGTACTCCTAACACACCCCGTCCATGCCCTGGTACGATAGCTGGTTCGATAGCGATGCTTATCCGCTGGTCTACGCTCATCGCGATGAAGAAGAGGCGCGGCAGTGCATCGACCTGATCGAATCGAATGTCGAACCGGTTCCCGGCGCTCGCATTCTGGATGTAGGCTGCGGACGTGGGCGCCATGCGTTGCGACTAGCCGAACGCGGCTATCGAATCACCGGCATTGATCTTTCGGAGCCCTCCATTCGGCAGGCGCGCCAGGAAGCTGCCGCACGCAACCTCACCGCCGTGTTCAGCGTCCGCGACATGCGCGATACCGTATGCAATGCCTGCTTCGACGGCGTGGTGAACCTGTTCACCACCTTTGGCTACTTCGCCAACGATGCCGACAACGAAGCCGCTCTACGTGCTATGGCAACGGCCCTGGATACCGACGGCTGGTTCGTTCAGGACTTTCTGAATGCCCCCCAGGTACGCAATACACTGGTGCCCGAAGACACCCGCACCCGCAACGGCGTTCACATCCGCCAAACGCGCCGGATTGAAGACGGACGCATCCACAAAACCATCACGCTCACATCGGATACCGGTACCGATACGTACCGCGAATCGGTGCGTCTGTATGCCCGCACCGACCTCGAATCGATGTACCGCTCCGTAGGACTGGAACCGCTTCGCGCGTTCGGTCACTACGACGGGCGTCCCCATACGTCCAGCAGCCCGCGCCTCATTCTCATCGCACGCCGCACGGCGTAACCGTTCACCCGTTTGTTTGATCATCCTCCCCTCCTATGTCCAACGCTCCTGTATCGTACGCCCAAGCGCATCAATCCGATTTTGTGTCGGATCTGGAGACACTGCTGCGCATCCCTTCTGTAAGCACCGACCCCGACCACGCCGATGATGTGCAGGCCGCGGCCAACTGGCTGGCCGAGCACTTTCGCGAGCTAGGCGTTGCCGATGTCGAGATCTGGCCCACCGACGGCCATCCTGTCGTGTATGCCGCCCACCACCCGCACGACGATGCCCCCACCGTGCTCGTGTACGGCCACTACGATGTGCAGCCCCCCGATCCGCTCGACGAGTGGGATCACCCGCCGTTTGAGCCCACCCGTGTGAACGGCGATCTGGTGGCGCGCGGCGCCTGCGACGACAAGGGCCAGATGCTGATGCACGTGAAGGCCCTCGAATCGTACCTGAAGTCCGACACCACGCCACCGGTTAACCTCACGTTCCTGATCGAGGGCGAAGAGGAGGTCGGCTCGAAGCACCTGCCCGACGTGCTGGATACGTACGCCGACCGTCTGGATGCCGACCTGGTTGTCGTCTCCGACACGAGCATGCTGGCCGAAGGACAGCCCACCGTGGTGTACGGACTGCGCGGCCTGGCATACCTGGAAGTGACGCTGCAAGGCCCCAACCGCGACCTGCACTCCGGACTCTACGGCGGTGCGGTGGAGAACCCGATCAACGCACTCAGCCAGATGCTGGCCGACCTGCACGACGATGATCATCGCGTCACCATCCCCGGCTTCTACGACGACGTGCGCCCGCTCACCGACGAGGAGCGTGCCACCATCGCCAACCTCCCGTTTGACGAAGCCCACTGGTTGAAGGAAATCGGCCTGGATACGGCGCGCACAGAGAACGGATACAGCATTCTGGAGGCCATTTCGGTGCGTCCCACCCTCGACGTAAACGGCATCTGGGGCGGATACACCGGCGAGGGTGCCAAGACAGTGCTGCCCGCCGCCGCCCACGCCAAGGTGTCGATGCGTCTGGTGCCCGACCAAGAGCCCGCCGCCATCTACGACGCGTTTGAGGCATGCCTGCAGGCCCGCGTGCCCGACACCATGACGCTCACCGTGGACCGCCTGCATGGCGGACAGCCGGTGCTCGTCGAACCCGACCAGCCCATCATGCAGGCTGCTGCTGCGGCGCTCAATACCACCTTCGACCGGGAGACGGTGTTTGTGCGGCATGGCGGCTCCATCCCGATCATCGCCGACTTCCAGCAGCGCCTGGGCCTCGACAGCGTACTCATGGGCTTTGGACTGGAATCGGATGCGATCCACTCGCCCAACGAGAAGTTCGGCCTCGACCGCTATGCGAAGGGCATCGAAACGATCATCCAGTACTATCCTGAGCTGGCTAAGCGGCTGGCCCCGTAGTCCGGGGCAGCCCCACAAACGGGTGCTCGACTGCATGCAGATGAACGCTTGATGGAGCACCGTTCGACACGGAACCGTGCAGGGGGATTTTGTTTACGAAAGCCCTGCACCTGCCCGGGTGGCGGAATTGGTAGACGCGACGGATTCAAAATCCGTTGTCCGCGAGGACGTGGGGGTTCGAGTCCCCCCCTGGGTACCAACCGAAAGCATACCTTTAACGCCTCTGACGCCCGTTTAACGGGATTGTCAGGGGCATTCCTGTTTCTTCCCACATCGCATAATCTCGAACAAACCGGGAGCAATTGCACGTCTGCGGGGAAAATACGGGGAAGCGGTCTTCCCTGGTGGTTGCCATCTCGCATACCTCTTGACGGTCGTCAGCAACACATTCCTTTATCAACCTTGAGGTATTATCGGTAGGATAATCCTACAATCTGGGAGCCACACCCACACAAAAAACCCCGCCCCGAGCGTATAAATGCTCTAGGCGGGGTGCATGCGATCTATCGCACTGATGATGAGCCGAAACGCTATTCAGCGTCGTCCAGCGAAACGGCGCCTTGGGGGACCGGCTGGTCGGCATCTCCGTTGAGATACGTGTCGAACCAGCGCATCATACGCAGGGCGTAGTCCATCTGAGAGGCCGAGCGGGCGTAGCCGTGGCCTTCATCCGGGTAGAGCGCCAGCCGCAGCGGCACATCGGGGCGACGCACCTTCATGTGACGGTACAGCTCCAACGACTGTGCAGGGTGCACACGCGTATCCTCTTCGCCGTGAGCAATGAGCAGCGGCGTGTTGGCCTGATCGACGTAGTAAATCGGGCTCCGCTTCAGGTTGTCAACCCACGAATCCCAAATACGTGTGCGGGAGTGCACCAAGTACAACTCTTCGGGGATGTCGCTCGTGCCCCACTTCGAGATGTTGTTGCTGATGCCCACGTTCATCACGCCGGCCGCAAAGCGCTCGGAGTAGTACGTGCTCATCCAGGCAGTAGCATACCCGCCGTAAGACCCGCCGGTTACGCCAATCCGATCTTCGTCGGCGATGCCTTGATCAATGAGATAATCGACGCCATCGACCACATCATCAAACTCACGCCCAGCCAAGTCGCCCTGGCTGCTGTAAATGAATTCGATTCCGCGTCCGGTGCTGCCTCGGTAGTTCGGATAGAACACCGCAAACCCTTGCGCAGCGCCCATTTGTCCGGGATCGGCATAGCGGGTGAGCCAGCCGTTATCGTAGTGCGCCTCGGGCCCACCGTGCACCACGGTGATGAGTGGCACTTGGTCGCCTTCCTCATAGCCGATTGGAAGGATGAGCATGCCCTCGATGTCAAACTGACCATCGCGGGCGGTGTAGCGCACCACGCGCTGCTCCCCCATCTCCACATCCGCCAACTCGGGATTGGAGGTGGTCAGGCGCTCGGGGGTATCTGCACCGTTCTCAAGCCAGAACACTTCGTTGGGGTGCTCGGGCGTGTTGCCGGTAAAGACCACATCACCACCGGCCGTAGCCGTAAACGAGGTCAGGATGGGTCCCCCCGGATCAACGATGCGCGAGAAGTTGCGTCCATCGGCGTCGATGGTGCCGAACGAGCGCTCTACACTCTCGCTAGCGAGAAAGTGGATCTGGTCGTCGTCATGCCAGGCGATCTGCTCGAACTTCCCTTCGAATTCGGGGAAGATGTTCTCGGGGGTGGCATCATCCTCGGCACGCGTTACCATGATGCGTCCGTCGATGGGATCGTGAATGTTGTGGGCGGCACGCAGGGCCAGGTGCTCGCCATCGGGGCTCCACTCGATTTGTGCGATCTTGCCCTCGTTGTTGATGTCGGCCACCACATTGCCGGTTTCGGGGTCGGCAATTACAACGCTCTGAAACATGAATGAGTCATCGACCGAGGGCGACGGAGCCACAGTGAGGGCAAGCTGGTCGCCATCGGGCCCCCAACTCATGATGTGGATGGTGCCCTGGATGTTGAGCGGTGCGGCCTCGACATCGTCGGTCACATCCACCGTAAAGCCAATGCGGTTGGGCTGATTTTCCTCAAACAGGTTGGGCTCGTATGGCAGTTCGGCCTCCGGCACGTCGAGTTCTTCTTGCGCAGTAAAGACGATGCGCTCGCCATCGGGCGCCCACTCGTAGGATCCAATGGAGCGATCAAACGCGTAGAGCCGCTCCATCTCGCCCGTGGCCGGGTCCATTTCGTAGAGGGCGCGACCATTATCGTCGTCGCGCGCGGCGAGAAACGTAAGGGTACCATGCTCCGGACGGAACGTGAGTCCGCCTACACCACCTTCAGTGTACACGACCTCTTCTTCACCGGTCTCGGTGTCGATCACAAACAGATGGCGACTGGCGGGCGCATTCTCCTCACGCGGGTCTACGGGCTGGGTGCGCATAAACGCGATAAAGTCACCGTCGGCATCTACCGTGGTGCTGGTTACCGATTGCAGCATCGCTTCTTGAAGCGGGGTCAGGCCCTGTGCCGTAGTCGTTTCCGCAGGCACGGCCCACAGCCCCACAACCAGTACCGCCACCAGCAGGCGGCGCGTATAGCGTATCAAAGGGGGAATCATAGGGATACGAAGAGATTGATGAACAGATATATGGGACCGCTTCCAACACTATTGTGGCGTTGGGGAGGCGGTGTGCCTTCTCCTATCCGTGGCCTGGTGCCCCCGTTCCGCTTGATGCTACAAGAGCAGAAGCAACGAGATGAAAAAGACAGGGGAACCGGGAGGGGAACGTGTGCTAATCCATTGGCTGCTATTACTGTGTTACACCTGAATGTTAGGGTCCAACATTGTCATCGCGAGGCGAAAGCGTGCGACCGACGCGGCACTGTGAGCGCTAGCGAACGAGTACTCCGGGGTGCGATCTCATCTGTTGAGTGGGGCTGCATCCGATCTGTCCTCGTCGCGATGTACCAGAGGACCTACGGCCCCTCTGCGTCGCGACGGGCGAATGGACGCTCTGCGTCCGACCTGAAGATCCGACGTAAAAGACCGAGTGGTGGGTTGGGGACGCTGGAACGTTCCCCCTGTGTCTGTAACGCATCCCCTGCGTCAGCTCGTGTTGAGATGCTGCACTGCGTTCAGCATGACATTGTTTAGCAGGCTTCGATGATTACATTGAACCGCTACGGAATCGCGACACAGCACTACACCGCTACGTTGGCCAGTGCAGGATTAGAAACCGGGGTATCTTGCTCCAACACGCCGTCGCGGAGGCGCAGGATGCGTCGAGCATGGGCGGCGATATCCTCTTCGTGCGTAACGAGAAGCAGGGTATTGCCCGCCCGGTGAAGCTGCTCAAAGAGCTGCATGATATCGTTTCCTGTCTCGGTATCCAGATTTCCGGTGGGCTCGTCAGCCAGAATGATCGATGGCGTGTTGACCAACGCCCGGGCCGTGGCCACACGCTGGCGTTGCCCGCCCGAGAGCTCATTCGGCTTGTGGTCGATGCGATCGCCAAGCCCGACTTGCTGCAGCACTTCGGTAGCACGACGCTGACGCTCGTCGCGGCGCACCCCGGCATAAATCAGTGGCAACTCCACATTGCGCAGGCAATCTACGCGGGGCAGCAGGTTGAACGTCTGAAAGATAAACCCAATCTCGCGATTGCGGATTTCGGCGAGCTCGTCATCCGAGAACTGGCTCACATCCTCGCCATTCAGAAAGTAACTCCCGCTGGTCGGCGTATCCAGACAGCCCAGCATGTTCATAAATGTGGACTTGCCAGACCCCGATGGCCCCATGATGGCCACATACTCGCCTTCCTCAATAGAAAGCGTAATGCCATCGAGCGCCCAGACTTCTTCACTCCCCATCACATAGCGCTTTTTGAGGTCGTGAATGTCGATGAGCGGATGATCAGCAGGCGGAGCGGGGGCTGAAGCTGCGGCAGGAGACGTATCCATAGCGTCGCAAAAGTCGTTGTGGAAGGAGCAGTTAGCGCGAGGCAGTACGTGGGCCGCGGGGCTCTTCAATACGGATGCGAGAGCCGTCGGCCAGTTCGCGGCTAATGGCACTATACGGCCCCGTGATGACTTGATCGCCAACGTTTATCCCCGATTTAATTTCGATATAGGCATCGTCGGCAATCCCCGTAGCCACCTCGGCCATACGCACCGAGTCGCCTTCAGCCACAAACACAACACGGCGCATGTTATTATCACGTCCGCGTTCGCGGCGCTGGCCATCGCTGTTTTGCACCTCGCGCACAGTAACCGCCTGGATGGGTACCGACACCGCATTCTCAACCGTCTGTGTGGAAATCTCCACGGCGCCACTCATTCCGGGACGAATGACGGGGATTGGGTCTGCGGGTACGGCTTCTTCGGGGCTCGCAATACCGCCGTCGGGACCAGTCAGCACCTCTTCCGGCTCTTCATTGTGCGGATCCAAAAAACGCACGGTAACCGGAAAGTTCGTCACCTGCTCCTGGGTGCCCTCTCCGCTGATGCGTGCCGAGTTGGCGATTTCGGTAACCGCTCCACGAAACGATGCATCGGGATACGAATCGACTTCAATACGAGCGGTGTCGCCGTCGCTTACATTCACCACATCGTTCTCATTGACATCCACCTCTAACTCCATTTGGTCGAGGCGCGCAATGGTCATCATGTTGGTTCCCTCCATTTGCGAGGTACCCACAACGCGTTCGCCAAGCTCCACTTCGAGCTTGCTCACCGTGCCGCTCATGGGCGCATAGATGTTGGTTTTGTCGAGTTGCTCGCGGGCATCGCGGAGGGTAGCCATCGCGCTTTGTACTTGATAACGCGCGGCTTGCAGACGAGCTACGGCTTGCTTGTACTGCGACTCGGTGGCCTCAAACTCGCTGGCTGGGATCACATCGCGCTCGTACAGACGTTGTTGCCGGTCGTACTCTAACCGCGCCTGGAGCGAGTCGGCTTCGCGCTCAGACAAGGTGGCACGGGCCTGTGCAACGTCGGCCTCGTTACGCTCTAGCTGGGCCTGGTAGTTGTCGGGGCGCAAGCGCACGAGCAGATCGCCGCGCTCTACGCGGTCGCCCTCACGCACGTTCAGCTCTACAATCTCACCGGCCACATCTGGACTGATGTTGACTTCGACCTCGGGTTGGGCGCGTCCAAACGCCGTTACGGTTTGGGTGATGGTGCGCGCCTCGGCCTCCTCTGCTTGTACGGCGAGGCCGTTGCTGCCTCCGCCAAACCAGCCGGCAAAGCGGCCTACGGTGCCAAGAAGGATGAGAACAACTATGATCCCACCAATAATGTAGAGGATGCGTCGCATAGCAGGAAACCTATCGGAATGAAAAAGGGAACGTACGGAGCGAATTACTCAAACAGGGGGGCCTCGGGGTTGAGTGTGCCCACCTGGAACTCGATCAGCTTTTGCTGAAAGACCATGTTGAACTCGGCCTGGATTTTCTCGCTGGCCGCATCGGTAAAGTCACGCGTGGCCTGGGAGAGCTCCACGATGGAGGCGCTGCCCAGGTTATAGCGCTCTTCGGCAGCCTCGCGAGCCCGCTCGGCAGCACGTAGTCGCGACTCGGCGACTTGCACTTGCTTTTTGGCATTCTCGTAATCAAGAATGGCCTGTCGAACTTGCAGGGCTACCTGTTGCTGTTGATCTTGCAGATTATACTCGGCTTGGCGTACGTCGGCTCGGGCCTGGGCCGTTTGGGTGCGGCGTTGCAGCCGATCAAAAATGGGGAAGGAAATCGAAAACCCTATGTTGCCCCCACGGCGCGAGTCGAGCAGTTCGAAGAACGAGGGGTCGGGGTTATCCGGAAGTATGGCTGTGCTAGACCAACTACTGCTGTATCCAAAGTTAACAGAAAGCGAAGGCCAGTAATTGGATTGCGCAATGCGTACGCCTTGCTCACTGGCACGCAGATTGGCTTCTTCCGCCCGCAGATCAACGCGCCGATCGAACGCTTCCTGCAACATCTGATCCATTTCATACTCGCGCTCTACCATGGCCTGCTCGTCAATAGGAGGCGCCTCAAAGTCGTACCACCCAAACGGGTCGAGTTGAAGCGTCTGGATGAGCTCGGTGCGGCTCACCTCTACCGTGCGCTCGGCCTGAAGGAGTTGCTGTTCGGCCTGCGCCACGTCGGCTTCGGCTTGAAAC
Organism: Natronotalea proteinilytica; assembly: GCF_055379935.1. Taxonomy (NCBI): domain Bacteria; kingdom Pseudomonadati; phylum Rhodothermota; class Rhodothermia; order Rhodothermales; family Salisaetaceae; genus Natronotalea; species Natronotalea proteinilytica. Next base: position 2,803,873 of record NZ_AP043947.1, read on the forward strand.
AGATCGGAGGTCGGTCGTGACCCCGCATCCACAAACTCTTGGATTTGCTCGAGCTGTTGTTGCTGTACGCGCAGATCTTCTTCAAGCACCTCAACCTCTTGCTTACTCTGCGACAGGTCAATGAACTGCTCCATGACGGTGAAGACCACGTCTTGACGGGTCCGCTCCACATCGAACTCTGCTACCTCGCCCTGGTGGTTAGCTTGTCGTAGTGAAGCAATGTTGTTGAAACCGTCGAATACAGTTACGCTAGAGTTCGCACTGACATTAAACACATCGGTTGTTTCATTGACCAACCCGCCTTCTTCCTGGCTAAAAGTACGCCCGAACTGGCGCGTCGTACTGCTATTGAGCGTTAGGTTGGGGCCAAAATCAAACTGGCGCTGTCGAATGGTAGCATCTTGCCGCTGCGCGGTGTTGATGGCTCGTCGCAGGTTGGTGTTTTCGTCAAGCGCTATGGTGATGGCTTCTTCGAATGTGATGGTTTCGGGGGAGGCTTGCGCCTGCACCTGGGTGGGCATCGCCCATATCCCAACCGCAATGCCTACCGAAATAACTAGAAGACGTATAAACTGCCGCATGAATCCAAGCAGAGGGCTGTGTGAACAGAAACGAGTCGTTTGCAGAGGCAAAGCCAGACGGACGAAGGCCGAGGCCTTGGTGTGGCATCGCCGTTGGGGCCTCTTTACGCCTGAGGGAAAAGCAATGTTACAGCCCAGGTCATGAGCCGCTTCAGACGCCGCACCAAGCGTCTTTCTAACTACTCCAACGAAATCTTATACACGAAGGCGCCTTGTTCGTCCTACGTGTGGATGCTATCGACCTATACACAACCGGAGGCGAGCCCCTCGTCGCGATGCTCTGCGTCCGACGCAACGACCCGATGTAACGCCCGAGTGGTGGTTTGGAGACGATGGAGCGTTCCACTGGAGCGTCTCAGTAGGCGTGTCGACGCGCAGGAGCCGTAGGTCATACCGCTGGTGCATCGCTGTGTCACACGTCAATCTTAGGGGGGCGGCTGGTTGGTCTAAACGTACCCAGGAAAACCCGCACCCTCGTCATTGCGAGCGCAGCGACGCAATCTCATGCTATCAGGGCTGGATGCAGCTACCCAATCAACGGCATGAGATCGCACCCCAGGAGTACCCGTTCGCTGCGCTCACAGCGCCATGTCGATCGCAAGCGCCCTCTCTGCAGGCTCGGCACGTCCGGTACCCGGCGCCAACCCTGCTCTGTATAAACAGTAGGCTATCGACCTTAAACACCGCTCCCAAAAGGGGCCTGAATGGGAGGATGGGACCGCGCGGCTATGCGCAGAGATATGCAGATAAAGATATGAACGCTTTGTGTGCGGAGGGGGAGGGATTCGAACCCCCGAGACCCGTAAAGGGCCTGCCGGTTTTCAAGACCGGTGCATTCAACCAGGCTCTGCCACCCCTCCGGGGCGGAGTTGTTTACTCCAATATCTATTCACCACGCTACGTAACAGGCGCCCAATACGCAAAGTTTCTGCCCACTGATCGACCGATTTTCACAGACCGGAAATGGGTTGGTTCTTAATCGATAGTACTCGACTTCGGGTGGAAGTGTATGGAGGTAACACCTCTACACACATGATGCCGAGTCCGCACCCCCCAGTACGAACTCGGCATCAATAGGCAAACTCGTTCAGGGAGGGGCGCCGAGCAAAACGGGCTCTATGAACGAACGCCCTATAGCATACCCGCAAGACGTGGAACAGACAACCTGCATCTGGGAAAGCAAGGCACAGTTTTTGGTGGAGATCAGGGTGCGCCATCTCTCCTGCTCGGCTGTGCGGCGTGCGTTGGCAAAAGAGCATTGGCCGTCACTCCACCACGCGAAGCCGGGCATACTGCAGTTTCAACTTCTTATTGCCCACCTCGCCCCCAAAGAAGACGACCGCTGTGGGATCTTCGTTGGTGCCTTCAAGCGAAAGCACCTTGCCTTCCCCAAACGTGCGGTGCTCTACCCGTGTACCGGGCACAATCCGTCCTTCCCCTTCATCGTACACCACCCGGCGGGTGTCGTTGTCGGACGAACGCACGGTGCGCTTCGTTTTCTGGGTGCCCCCACGACGGGATTTGCTTTTGCTGGACCCGCGCAGATTTTTCCGGTAGTAATGTGGATCCATGCTGTCGTAGTTGGCGGTACTGCCCTCGTCAGACGATTTGAATCGCTTCTTTTTTTGCTTTACGGAGCTGCCTCCTGCAGTACGCACCACACGGTCATCGATCTCCTCCAGGAAGCGGCTGCGTGTGTTGTGCTTTTGCTTTCCGTACCGATACCGGTTGCGGGCCCAGCTCAAGAACAACCACCGCTCAGCCCGGGTAGCGCCCACGTAGAACAACCGCCGCTCCTCCTCCAACTCGGTGCGCTCTTGCGTTGCTTTTGCCAGCGGAAACAGCCCCTCTTCGAGTCCGGCAATAAAGACCACCGGAAACTCCAGTCCTTTCGACGCATGGAGCGTCATGAGCGTTACCCGATCGGGGTCGTCGGCCTCGTCTAGATCGGTGAGCAGGGCCACCTCCTGCAAAAACGTGCTGAGGGTAGCATTGTCAGCGCTCTCGGTGTACTCCGCAATAGCGCTCACAAGCTCTTGCACATTCTCCCAGCGTCGCAGATTTTCGCGGGTGTGCTCTTTGCGCAGATCGCTTAGCACGCCCGCCTCTTGGATCAGGTCGCGCGACAGCTCATCAACCGGCGTGTCGTCTACGCGCGATTGGTACTTGGTGATAAGAAAGCGGAAGCTTCCCACGGCATTCTGTGCTCGCGTAGAAAGCGTATCGATGGATTCGACCTGCTCAATAGCCTGCCACAGCGACAGCCCCTGTTCGGTGGCGTAGGTGCGCACGCGCTCCTGCGTCTTCTTTCCAACACCGCGCTTCGGATAGTTAATCACCCGCTCAATGCTGGCCCGATCGTGCGGGTTCACCATGAGCTTCAAGTAGGCCAGCACGTCCTTGATCTCTTTACGCTGGTAGAACGACGTGCCGCCAATAATTCGGTACGGCACATTCTCACGACGCAACGCCTCCTCAATGGCACGGCTCTGCGCATTGGTGCGATACAGCACCGCAAAGTCGCCATAGTCGAGCCCCTCCCGAAGCTGCAAGTCGCGAATCTTCTGCTCAATTTTTTTGGCCTCATCCTTTTCGGAAAGCGCCTCCGTCAGGATGATCTTATCGCCGGCATCGTTGTCGGTCCACAGCGTCTTGTCGAGTTGGTCCTCGTTCTGGTCGATAATCGAATCGGCCAGTGTGAGGATGTTCTGGGTGGACCGGTAGTTGCGTTCGAGCCGCACGGTGGTCGCCTCCGGATAGTCGCGCTCGAACGACAAAATGTTGCTGATGTCCGCCCCACGGAACGCATAGATGCTCTGCGCATCATCGCCCACCACACACAGATTCTGGTGTCCGGCAGCCAGCCGCTTGGAGAGGGTATACTGGGCATGGTTGGTATCCTGGTACTCGTCGATGTGGATGTACGTCCACCGCTGCTGGTACTGTTCTAAGATATCAGCATCGGCATCGAACACCTCTAGCGGCTTAATCAGCAGATCGTCGAAATCCATCGCGTTGGCCCGCTTCAGCGCCGCCTGATACGCCGGATACACTTTGGCTGCCGTCTCCTGAGCGCGTCCATGCGCCATGTCGGCATAGTCGGCTGGGTCAATCAGCTGGTTTTTGGCGCTGGAAATGAGGCGGTGCACCGACCGCGGACGCACATCGTCGGTGTTGAGCTGCAGCCGGTTCATCTGCTGCTTGACGATCTGCTCGCTGTCTTTGGTGTCGTAGATCGAAAAGTCGCGCGAGTACCCAATGGTATCGGCTTCGCGACGCAGCAGCCGGGCAAACGAACTGTGGAACGTGCCCACCCACATGCCGCGAGTCTGGTCGCCCACCAGGCGCTGCACGCGGTTCTTCATTTCACGCGCGGCCTTGTTGGTAAACGTAAGCGCAATGATTTCATGAGGACGCGCTTTGCCGGTCGCCAGCAGGTAGGCAATCCGATGCGTGAGCGTTCGCGTTTTCCCAGATCCGGGTCCGGCAATAATCATGACGGGGCCGTCTGTAGCGGTAACCGCAGCGCGCTGCTCATCGTTTAGGCCCTCCAGAATACGGTTGGCAGCACCTGGATCTGGGTCGACAGGCGTAGGTTCAGACGCAGAAAGCTGGATTTGGCGGGCCATGGGCGATTTTAGGGGCAAGATGTTTTCATAACGACATATAGGATTTTTGATACGAATGGTGCCGCCATGCGTTCACTGAAAGCGGCCTTCGGTCGTATCCCGTTGATGCTGTGGGACCTCTGGATACGCAATCGTGTTTGCCTTTGCAGCAGGCCCCGCTCGCTCTGGCCATCTCAATGTTTTGTCCGGTTCACCCTCATAGCTTGCACGCCATGCCTTCATCGCGAATCGTTCCCACCTCGCTGTTGCTGCTAAGTATGGGGGCATTTGCCGCCGGTTGTGGAAGCAGCGAGCCTGCTACGACCGATGACGAGGAGGCGCCCCCACCTGTACAACGAGAGATACCTGCTGATACTGCCGACCCTGACGAGGCCGAGGAACCGGAAGCTGCACCGTCGGCAGCGGCTGTCCGCACGGTCCTCGACGCTGCCCTTGCCGGCTCCGATACGCTTAGCTACGCCGACATGATAGACCACCTGGGGCCGCCCACCGCTACCGAGCGACGAGGCGTAGCCAACGCGTTCGATCCCGCGCAAACCGACTCGGTCTACACGCTCACCTATCCATCGATGGAGGCGCTGCTGTATGAGGTGGTAGCCGATAGCCGCTCGTTTTTAGTGCGCCTCCGCCTGTCGGATCCTACCTATAGCACGCCCCATGGATTTACCGTTGGCACAACCACGCGCACCGAGATTGAGACCGAGTGGGGCGATCCTGAACGGACGGAAAACGCCACCTGGATTTATCCGGCCTTGAATGAAGATCAAGATGTGGAGGTGCACATGACCTGGGACAACGATACGCTGGCGTCTGTAGCGTACGTGTTTTTGCTGTGGTGATGTCTGTCGCTGGTGGTTCGTCGAGTAAATCGACACAGCGCGTATCTGTTTAGTGCGACTCGATTGCCGCCCGGGATATCCGCTTCGCTCCTGATCCCGGGCTAAGGAATAGAACGATGTGCGTAAAACCCGTAGCCGGGGACCGCTTGCGTTCCGGGCGATCTGGAAGCCAGTCGCTAAACACCTACCACAGCGCGCTGTGTCGCTACAAAACGAATAGACACTACCCACTCTCGTGGCGATGCTCCGCGTCGCCACGCCTGCCGGGACGCTCCAGCGTCGCCAACAAACGGGAGACGCTAGCACCAGTGACTGGACACACGCTTTTACTCGCGCTGGGCTTTGAGCGCAAGGCGCACGAGTTCGTCTGCCGAATCGATGGTGGCATGATCGCGCAGTACCACCCGGATAGCTCGCTCGGCATCCGCACGCGAGAGCCCCAGCGACTCTAGCGCCGCCAACGCATCGGCACGGGCATTGGCCTTCGGGTCGGCATCGCCCGTCGGTAACGGCCCCGTGTCGCCCAGGTCCATCTCAGACAGCGGGTCGCGCAACTCGACAATGAGGCGCTCGGCCGTCTTGCGCCCAACGCCCGAAATATCGGTGAGACGCGCCGTGTCGCCGTTTATCACATGATCGCGCAGCGCCGTGGGCGACATCGACGACAGGGCCGACAATGCCAAACTCGGACCAATGCGCGATACTCCGCGGAGCGTGTTGAAGAGCTTTCGCTCGGCTTTGGTAATGAAACCATACAGCGACACGTCGTCCTCGCGCACGTAATGCACCGTGTGCAGATGCACCTCTTGCCCGGTATCCGGTAGATCCTGGTAGGTGGAGGTGGGGATGTGCACCGCATAGCCAATGCTTTGCACCTCTATCACCGCCTGTTCGGTGGTTTTCTCAACGAGCGTTCCTTTCAGATAGGTAATCATACGCAACGAGCGGCCTGGTCAAAGAATAGGAAGTCGGGCTCCCACCAACCCCACGTCGATCTATATCCGGCAGGTACGGATGTCGGTGATGATAATGCCTTTCGCGCCGATCTCTGTTAGGTCATCCATGATTTCGTTGATGCGCGACCGCTTGGCCATCGACTTCACAGCGACCCAGCCGTCTTTGCTCAACGGTGACACCGTGGGCGATTCAAGTCCGGGTGTGATGTCGTGTGCGGCATCGAGATGCGCCTTGGGCAGGTCGTACTCAACCACGATATACGAACGGGCCACCAGAATGCCCTGAATGCGCTCTTTGAAGTGGCGGGCGGTTTCTTGCTCGGCAATGGTGCCGTTTTGCGCAATGAGCATGGCCTCTGAATCGACAATCGGGTCGCCGATGACCTTGAGCCCGGCTTCATGGATGGTGCGGCCCGTTTGCACCACATCGGCAATGGCATCGGCCACGCCGAGTTGGATGGAGATTTCCACCGCACCATCGAGCGGCACCACGGTGGCGTCGATGCCCCGCTCGGCCAGGTCTTTCTTCACGATGTTCACGTACGATGTGGCAATGCGGGTATCGGCGGTGAAGTCATCGGGCGTAATGTCGTGCTCTTTTGGAGCGGCATAGCAAAAGCGGGCTTTCCCAAACGAAAGCGGCATCACCTGCGTGACCTCTGCGCCGCTGTCGTGCAGCAAGTCCAGTCCGGTAACGCCCAGATCAATGATGCCCTTGCTTACATACGTTGCGATGTCGCGTGGGCGCAGAAAGACAAACTCAACGCCATGGTCGTTGTCGCGCACGGCCAGTTCGCGTCCACGACGGCGACAATGGTAGCCGGCCTCTTCGGCCAGGGTGGCAGCGCCTTCAGACAGAGCTCCTTTGTTGGGGAGAGCGATTTGTAGCATATCGATAGGAAACAGTGGGGGATGAACAAAAAACGGTGGTTGAGCAGGACTGCCGTTGAGCGTGAAGGTTGCTTCGGTGCAGACAACCCGAAAATAGTGCTTTGTCACACATAAATGTTATGGCCCAAAATTGTCATCGCGAGGAGGGAGCCTGCGACCGACGCGGCGCTGTGAGCGAAGCGAACGAGTACTCTTGGGGTGCGATCTCATGCCGTTGACTGGGCGGCCACATCCAGTCTGACGGCAATGAGATTGCACCCCAGGAGCACTTCCTCCCTGCGGTCGGGGCGCTTCGCTCCGCTCGCAATGACAAGGTTGTAAGTTTTTCTCGGTACGAGCGTGCACATGCGTTACCCGAAGATTGACGTTTACCGAGAAATAGTGCTTTGTCACACGTGATCGTTGAAGAGCACAGAATCCCTCTCCCTGAATCTCCCTCCTCTGAGGGGGATTTCATGAGGAAGCACCCATCGAAATCCTATCATTCAGGCATGACAGCGTGCAAAGTGGAACGCCTTACAAGTGGCGGTACACATCATCGAGGTCAAGGTCGCACGCAATCATCATCACTTGCACGTGATACAACAGTTGGGCAATTTCTTCAGCGGTGCGTTCACGGCCTTCGTGTTCGGCGGCCATCCACACTTCGCCGGCCTCTTCGAGCACCTTTTTGCCAATGGCATGCGGCCCTTCGTTAACGCGCGCCACCGTGCCGGAGTCTGAATCTTGGCGGTCGACCTTTGCGGTCAGTTCAGCAAACAGTTCGTCGAATCGCTTCATGAAGGGGGGCATCTCCTGCCAGCCAGTGAAAAGAATCCGGGGCGTTGTACTGTACCGGTGCCAGGGCGTTGCATGTACACAGGGCATCCGCCCTCATTCATCCTTCGAATTTTTGGTTGGGGCGAGCGTTGAGCGCTGCATACAGGGCTGATAGCCGAAGCATCGCCTCATTTTTACATCTATTGCCGAAGACTGCATCCTGGAACAGTGGCACATGTCCGCTACGTTTTGTAGGCTACCTATCCGAATCCGTTATAATCGTTGCGTGCAACCCCCTTCGATACATGAAGACTGCTTCCCTTGCCCTGCACTCCACTCGTTCGTCTTGGCTCGATCGTCTGCGCGCCGAGGATGCCTCGGTTGCCACGCAAATTGCCGGCGTTGTCGGGTTTGCACTCCTCACCGCTGTGTCGGCAGATGCGAATCTGCGCTTGTACCTGTGGGAGGTACCTATCACCCTGCAAACGCTGATGGTCTACGCGAGTGGGCTGTTCTTGGGGGCCCGCAACGGTATGCTGGCGCAGGTGCTGTACCTGTCGCTCGGGCTATTCATCCCGGTCTATGCAGGCGATGGCACCGGCGTAGCCTATCTGCTGGGTGCTGCCTCAGCCGGCTATCTGTTTGCGTATCCACTGGCCGCTTTCACGATTGGAGCACTCACAAAGCGCTGGAATAGCCTGACGGGCAGCACGCTCTCTATGCTCATTGGTGCTGCTATCATCTTCACCTCGGGTGTCATCTGGCTCCACTACATTGCCGGACACGCCACCTGGATGGAGTCCATCGACAAAGGCTTTCTGCGCTTCGCACTGATTGACCTAGTTAAAGTTGGCGTGCTGGGCCTGCTGTACGGCGGCATCCGCCAGGCGTTTGGCGCATCGGCGTCTGACGCGTAACGCCCAACCGGCTCCTCCATTTTGCGCCGCTTGGAACTGCGTTTCTAAGCGATAGGTTCGACCGTCTGCGTGCCCTGTGCCATGCAGACGGTCTTTTCTATGATATGGATTCGAACACTGGCGACGCTCTGTGCCTCGCTCTTCTTAGCTGGCCTGCTGGCTGCCCATCCGCTGGCCGTGCATGCCCAAGATTCGGACGAGGCGCCCGCCGTTGGCCAAGAAAACTCGGTGCTCGATGATCCCTTTGTGCGCGAGGAGGGCAAACGCGGCCTGGATCTCCTTTACAACATGGAGTTCGATGCTGCCGAAGCCATCTTCTCGGAGATCGGATCGCGCTATCCTGATCATCCGGTTGGACCATTTCTGAATGGTCTGAACGTGTGGTGGACCATCCTGCTGGATCTGGACAACACCGAACACGACGAGGCGTTCTACCGCTACATGGAGGAGACGGTCGACCGCTCCGATGACTTGCTCAACCGCAACGAGGCCGAATTCGACGCGACCTTCTTCAAAGGCATTGCACTGGCGTTGCAAGCCCGCCTCAAATCAAACCGAGGGGAGTGGCTCGGCTCGGTCCGTTACGGACGCCGCTCCATTAGCTATGTCCGAGAGGCGGCTGAAGACGCGCCCCACATTGACGATTTCGCGTTTGGACGTGGCATGTACGACTACTATGCGGCCATCATTCCCGAAGAGTATCGAGTGGCCCGCGCCGTGATGTGGCTGCTGCCCAGTGGCGACCGCGAGGGCGGCCTCGAACGGATCCATCAGGCTGCCGAAGAAGGGTGGTACATTCAGTCGGAAGCGCGCTACTTTCTGGCCCAAATCAATACGCTCTACGAGCGCAACATCCCCGAAGCCATGGAGCACATCAAATGGCTACGGGATGCACATCCGAACAACGCGTACTTCCATGTCTTTGAAGGACGCCTTTACGCACGTCAGGGACGCCTATCAAACGTCCGCGAGGTGTTTCAGGAGGTGGCCGAGCGCCATGAAGCGGGATGGTCGGGATATACCGATAACCTGGCCCAGATCGCCCACTTCCACCTGGCCCGCGAACGCGTGCGGCGCGACGACTATGACCAGGCTCTCATTCATCTGGCAACCATCGAACAACTCGCTGCTGGCATGGAGGACCGCGATCGCCAGTACGTTGCGCTGGGACGCCTCTATCAGGGCATGGTCTACGATGCCAAAGGACATCGCGACATGGCCCGCAACCGGTATGAGATTGTGTTGAGCATGGACGAGTACGGCAGTAGCCACACCCGCGCCAAGCGCTACCTCGATGAACCGTATGGGTCGTGAGGAAGAAACGATGGTCTTATAGTTCATCTTTGACACAAAACCTCCCTATACCTCACTTTCTTGCTCACCACCAAAATACTAAGATAGCGTAAAGATGCAGACTTATCCATATTAGTACTTGACAGTACGGCTCTTTTTTTTTGAATATTGGCGTCGTAATATCAATCATTTATAAAGACCCTGCTATAAATATCGCTAGGTCTCTTATACTTTCTTTTATTCTCGTTTTTTCTCTGTCATTAGCGCCAATTTCTGTTTCGTCGCAGACTGCAACCTGTACGTGGTTTGAGGACGGCTGCTTCAACCACACTGTTCAAACGGGTGATGAATGGACTATAAGTTGGCAATGTGATGACGGTACAGGAGGCCAATTTTCCGGCTCTGGTAGCTCGATTTCCAATCCTTGCTAATTAGTATTCAGGCGACTTTGGGGGAAACCGGTATCAGTTCTGGCCTGAATGCTTGAACATGATGCCGGTTTTCTGTTTGGTATGTTATCGTTTGCGTAATAAAACTTTCAAATAAATATGCTCCTCAGCTTTCCGCGTGGGTTAACCTTTCTAGTGGCGCTTGTTATTGCACTTGGCTGCACTAATTCGGACCCGGAAACGGATTCAGAATCAGATTCTACAGGCGAATCGGAAGTCCACTTTGTTCCTATCGCATCAGGGGACACTGACCTGAGTCACCAGGCACTGCAGGAAAGACTTCAAAAAAGATCACAGTTTAGCCACGACGTACATTTAAAAATACAGAGTGACTCATCATGGCAAGAAATTGATGAATATATCCAGTCTCTCATGGATGAACACCGAGACACAGAATCTTGGAGCGCAATCCAAGAAGTTGCAGGCAACCACATGATCCAACGTGTACTCGCAGACGCCCCCGATTCCGAGGAACGCAATCAGTCCGTTGACCACTACGTTTCGATGCTTCTTAACGCCGGACACCGAGACCCTCGTGCATTCAGCACTGCTTTTCAGATGCTTGAAGGATATTGGGAAGCAGACACGCTGAAAGCAGCTATCGACGATGTATTGACCGGTGAATCATGCAAAAGCTGTGCAAGAGGCGGCGTTACTGATGATGAATTGCAAGCTGCCAAACAAGAAATGGAAACGCTACGCGACCGGCTACAATAGATGGTCTTTTCGCTCTCACGAGACGATCAACTGCTACGGACCATGATCCATTCCCCATATCTCCGATTGGGATGCTTACTGTGCATGGCTGTTGCTCTATTTGGTTGTACAGATAGCCAAACTAGAAGCGATGAGAATGCCGATGTAATTCGCGTTGAGAATACAGACACGAATGTCTGGGAAGACCACGAAGAGGCCCCGCTTCAATTTGAGCACGAACAAACCTTCGGGGCAGAGGAAGACCCGCGCGATAAAATCCTGGCCGACGCCCGAGGATTAGCGGTAGACACAGACGGAACGGTCTACATACTTGACATGGGCAATCACCGTCTGGTGGCATTCAACCCCGACGGAACGATCCGTTGGAGCGCAGGTCGGCAGGGGGAAGGGCCTGGAGAGTTCTTTCTTCCGCAATCATTGGTGTGGAATGGAGATCGCCACCTCTACGTTGCGAATCAGTTCGGCGCGCGAATCGATGTGTGGAATACAGACGGTACCTTTCAAGATAGCCAATCCATCGATGATGTGGACCGGGCCAGTGGCCTACGTGGCGTTGTTGACGGACACCTTGTAAACTCATCTCCAGGGTTTGGAAAAGACCCCGCCAAGGTACACCTGATAGATGCTCAGCGCTGGGCGCTGCACGACAAAATCCATATTCGGGCCGAGCATACATTTTCAGAGGGAATTGGCCTTGGTTTTGATGTTGAAACGGACAATGATGGGTTCTGGGTTGGAAACGTTGCTACGTACGCTATCTCCCGATACGATTTTGAAGGGCAGAAAACCCACGAGATAACACGCACAAATATCGACTTCCCCGAGATTGAGGCATTGGGTCGTGAAGAAGGCGGTCCCAGTTTAGATATACGCAGCAGAGTCCAAGCCCCACTTCGATTGGATTCTGGACATCTCCTCGTGGCATCTAATTGGCAAACGAGCTCCGATGATGAAGCGGAAAACACCCAGGAGCCTGTGGGATTTGAGGGGACATATTCAAGTGCTGTCGACCTTTTTAATCCTGAGGGGATGTTCATGGGGCGTATTCGGTGGGATAAGCAACAGATCCCTGATATTGGCGAACTTCGGAGCATCGGGCCCGATGGTAAGCTCTACACCTTTCATTCTGAGCCTTTTCCGCAGATTCGTCGCTATGCGATTTCTATAAATGAGTGACGCATTCCCAATCTGCCTCTTGCTCATACGTGGTTAGCGATCTGTGGTACGTCGCTAAACACGTACACGCTGTGATGTTACAAAGACTGCGCACGCTGAACGTGCGTCTCCCCACGGTTAAGGCGCTTGCCATGGTCAGTTTTTTGAGGGACATGAGACGCAGAGCTTGGCACGATCCTCGCCCCCTAACTTTTGAGGGGGACGCAGCACCAGGAAGGAGATGTCGGTAAACAAAGGACGCAAAAAAGAAGGGCACCCGCCTCTTTGAAGGCCGGTGCCCTTACAATCGGATAGAATCGGATGCTCTCACTCCGAGTACGCGTGCTCGTTAGCTTTTTTGCGCTTGTGGGGGTCGAGGTGGCGTTTGCGTAGGCGAATGGCCTTCGGCGTGACCTCGATAAACTCGTCGGCGCGCAGAAACTCGATCGATTCTTCGAGCGAGAGGTCGCGGGGCGGAGGCAGGCGTTCCAGCTCTTCGCCGGCTGCCGCCCGCATGTTCGTAAGCTTCTTCTCTTTAGTAATATTCACGTCGAGATCCTGCGTACGATTGTTCTCGCCCACGATCATGCCCTCGTAGACCGCGTCGCCCGGTCCGACGAAGAAAGTGCCCCGGTCTTGCAGGTTAAGCAGGGCATATCCGGTGGCTTTGCCCTGGCGATCGGCCACGAGCGCGCCGGTGGTGCGGTGCGGAATATCGCCTGCCCACGGCTTGAACTCTTCGAAGCGGTGCGTCAAGAGGCCCGTGCCCTTCGTATCCGTAAGAAACTGTGAGCGGTAGCCGATGAGTCCACGACTGGGCACCTCGAAGGTGAGGCGCACGCGTCCGCTCTGGTGGTGCGTTACGTTCTGCATGACGCCTTTACGCGTACCCAGGCGCTCAACCACCACGCCCATATGCGTTTCGGGAATGTCGATCTCGGCGATCTCGTACGGCTCGTGGCGCGTGCCGTCGATGGTTTTGGTGATGACGCGTGGCATCCCCACGGTAAACTCGTAGCCTTCACGGCGCATCTGCTCGATGAGAATCGACATCTGGAGTTCGCCGCGCCCGTACACGAGCATGCAATTGGCCGCGTCGTCGCGCTCGACACGAATCGCCAGGTTGTTGCGCGACTCGTCGATGAGGCGTTCGCGCAGCTGGCGGGAGGTCACGAACTCGCCCTCACGTCCGCTAAACGGGCCGTTGTTGGCGCGGAACTCCATCGACAGGGTGGGCTCGTCGACATCCACCGGTTCGAGCGGATCGGGCGTTTCGGCGTCGGAGAGGCTTTCGCCCAGCCCAATGCCTTCGACCCCGGCCACGGCGATGATGTCGCCCGGACCTGCCTCCTCAGCCTCCACGCGTTTTAGACCTTCATACTCAAAAAGCGCAGTGATTTCGGTTGTCTCGATGGAGCCATCGCGGTGGCACATCGACACGCGCTGCCGATTTTTGAGCGTGCCCTGCTCTACGCGCCCCACAGCCACCGGACCCAGGTAGTTGTCGCGCTGCACACTGGTGACGAGCATCTGCAGCGTGGCTTCTGGATCGCCACTTGGGGGCGGCACCGTATCCAGAATCGTTTCGAAGAGCGGTTTCAGATCCGTCAGTTCGCCGCCGGGCTCGGTAGTACACTGGCCTTCGGTCGCAATGGTATACATCACGGGGAACTCGATCTGGTCGCCATCGGCCCCGAGGTCGATGTACAGGTCGTAGATTTCGTCGAGCGCTTCTTCAGGACGTGCATCGTCGCGGTCGATTTTGTTGAGGACGACAATCGACGGTAGGTCGAGCTCCAGCGCTTTCTGGAGCACAAAGCGGGTTTGCGGAAGCGGGCCTTCTGCCGCATCCACCAACAGCATAATGCCATCGACCATGCGCAAGGTGCGCTCCACCTCGCCCCCAAAGTCGGCGTGACCGGGCGTGTCTACAATGTTGATTTTGGTATCGCCATACTGCACAGCGGTATTTTTGGCCATGATGGTGATGCCCCGCTCGCGCTCCAGGTCCATCGAGTCCATGACGCGCTCTTGCACGTCTTCGTTATCGCGGAAGGTACCGCTTTGCCAGAGCATGGCATCGACCAGAGTGGTTTTACCGTGGTCCACATGGGCCACAATGGCAATATCGCGTAGAGAAGTAGACATAACACAATCAAGGATAACCAAAAACATCGCACACCAGGCCGAAGTGAGGCATGGTGGCTATAGCAGATCGTGTATGAAAGCGAATGGATGGGTGGGTGTTCGGCAGCCACGGCGTTCTGACCGTAAATTCGGGCAATCCTCGCAGCAGCCCGATGTTGAACCCAACTGCCACAGGATATTGGCGGCGTACGTTGACACCCACACATCATCTCGAACTGAACTGTAAAATATACCTGTTGCATTCGACACTGCCTCGGCTATATTGTATGTTGATATTGCTACCCTTGATTTGCCTCTTCGTCCTCTTTCTCTGAGCCCCTTGTGCGTATGTCTTCGGACTGGTGGAAGCACGGCATCGTTTATCAGATTTATCCGCGAAGCTTTCAGGATACGAACGACGATGGCATTGGCGACTTGCCCGGCATTGAGGCGCGCCTGGACTACCTGGAATGGCTCGGCGTTGATGCAATCTGGATCTCTCCAATGTACCCGTCGCCGATGGCCGATTTTGGCTACGACGTGGCGGATTACACCGATGTTGACCCCCGCTTCGGTACGCTCAGCGATGCCGAGCAGCTCATTGACGCCGCCCACCAGCACGGCTTGCGTGTCATCCTCGACTATGTGGTGAACCACACATCAAACGAGCATCCGTGGTTTTTGGAGTCGCGCTCCTCGCGCGATAATCCAAAGCGCGACTGGTACTTTTGGAAAGATCCGGGCCCCGATGGCGGGCCGCCCACCAACTGGGTTGATCGCTTCGGGGGCAACTCGGCCTGGGAGTGGGATGAGCAGACCGAGCAGTACTACCTGCACACGTATCTGCCCGAACAGCCCGACCTGAACTGGGGGAACCCTGAGGTGCGCCGTGCCATGCTGGATGCGCTGCGCTTTTGGATGGACCGCGGCGTGGATGGCTTCCGCGTAGACGTTGCATATCGCGCAAAGGTGGCTCCCCAATGGCGCGACAATCCACCCAACCCGAACTGGCAGGAGGGCATGGATCCGTACAAGCGACTGCAGGAAACCTACACCAAAAACCTGCCCGACGCGCATGTGGTGGGCCGTATGCTGCGCGATGTGGTCGATGAGTACGACGACCGCGTTCTGATTGGCGAGGTGACGCTTCCACCAGAACGATTGGTGGCCTTTTACGGAGAGCATAACGACGAGTATCACCTCCCCTTTAACTTTAATCTGATCCATACCGAATGGACGGCCCAGGCCGTGCAAGATCAGGTAGACCGGTACGAAACAGCCTTAGCATCGCCCCGGCTTTCGGGCGAGGCGTGGCCTAACTACGTGCTGGGCAACCACGACGTGCATCGCATGGCCACGCGCTTAGGACCGAAGCAAGCGCGTGTGGCACACATGCTGCTGCTTACTCTGCGTGGCACCCCTACGCTGTACTACGCCGATGAACTGGGCATGCCCAATGTCGAGATTCCTCCCGATCAGGTGCAAGACCCGTGGGAGAAGAACGCGCCCGGCCTTGGGCTGGGCCGCGACCCGGCACGTACGCCCATGCGGTGGGACACTACGCCCAACGCCGGATTTACCGCTCCCGATGTAGACCCATGGCTTCCTGTAGGCCCCGACGATGCGCCAACCGTCGCCGATCAGCGTGACGATGCCACCTCTATGCTCACGCTCGTGCGCGACCTGATTGCACTGCGTCGTTCCACCCCGGCCTTGCATAGCGGCAGCTACGACGCCATCAACAGCCCCGATAGCGTCTTTGCGTACACGCGCACGGGTGACGAGGAACGCTTCGTCGTCCTCTTGAACCTGACAGATACGCCGGCCTCTTGTTCGCTTCCGCCGGAGACCACCCCGGCCACGATGGTGTGTTCGACGCGCCGCGAACGCACCATGAAATCGGTAGCTCACACGGTATTGCTACAATCCAACGAAGGCGTCATTCTCAAGGTGGATGCGTAGTGTTGTGTCACGCCTGAATCTTAGGGGGAGAGCATGAGTTGCCAACACGCATAGTCATCCCGGCCAAGGCGCCGCAGAGCCGGGATCTACCCTGACAACATAGGGGCCCATTGACCCCGTACAACCCAAACGTACCGAGAACAACTCACAACCTTGTCATTGCGAGCGGAGCGAAGCGCCCCGACCGCAGGGAGGAAGTGCTCCTGGAGTGCAATCTCATTGCTTGCAGAGCAGATGCAGCCGCCCGATCCACGGCATGAGATCGCCGCGTCAGTCGCAGGGCTCCCTCCTCGCGATGACAATTTTGGACTATACCTTTCAGGGCTGACACACCAGTAGCCTCCGGTTCATGCTGATGCATCGAGGCGGGCTTCGGCGCGGCGGCGGATGCGTGCAAGCGCGTCATCACTGGAGGTGAGCGCGTCGTGGAACGTGCGCACCCGCTCAGCTAGAGCGTCGTCGTTGAAGGAGAACGCTAAGTTCTGCACCTTATTGAGCCGAGCGCGTCGCTGATCGGGCGTGTGCTCACCGTTGTGCAGCGGACGCGCCGCGCCCCAGTCGATGTGCACCAGGTCGGGCTCACGTGTGTCGGCATCGGCGTTCACGATGAAGTTAGCACTGTGCCAATCCGGGTTGTTCACCTTCAGCAGTTCGCAGACCTGTTGCGTGGCCAGCACCTGTTCGTACACCGCTTCCGTCATACGCTCGGGCTTTGCCTGGGCCCACTCTTGTAGGGTGGGACCCGTCACATAGTCTTCGATGATCAGCCCCAGCAGCGTTGAAAACTGCACATCGTGGTCGAAGGCGCGGTTTAAGCGAGGCACCACATCTTCTTCGAGGATCAGCCGAATGCGTCCCTGTGGCATCACGACCGCTCCACCGTTGGTGAGGTACGGCCAGTTTTCGAGTTCCCCATCAACGGTGCGGGCTCCCAACTCAATGTCGTGAAAAGGCTCGGGCGCCGGTTGCTTGATGACCCGGTCAAGGGCCTCGGCAATCACAATGGTGCTGCGCCGATGGCGTCCAGCAATGTACTCTCCCTTCAGAATAACCGTCAGTCCCAGTTCATCACGCCACCCGTCAAGCAATGTCTGCAACCGGTTCATCGTAGCCTCGTCGTGATTGGCCTGCTCGGTGCGGCGGGCTGCCTCCACGCGAACCAGACGATCCATCAGGGCATCGCAGAGCAGCGGCTCCGGCACCTCGTGTCCGCTCGGAGTCGTAAGCGGCGCCTCCCCCTGTAATGCGGCATATAACGCCCGAATGTGGGCGTCTGGGTCGTTCGCATGCGCGACGTACAGTTCGTGCACCCGGTTCACTGCATCCGCCACTTGCACAGGGGGCGCCTGCATTTCATCGGGCAGCCGCTCCATGAGGTGGTCGGGGTCGGCCATGAACGCATCAATCGACGATCCGTAGCGGGTAAGCACCTCCATCTGATCGAGCAGCGGATCGGCGGGTACCGGTTCGGGCAGCCCGACGACCGCAAAGTAGATGGGCGCCCACCCTCCCGGAGCACGCGTCAGGAAGTCGGGCTCCTGCAGAAACTGCTCAGGCACCAGCCGATCGGTGTGGGTGGATACGAGGTATCCGTGTGGATCGGCCAGGGCCTGCCAGTCGGCAGCGGTAACGGGGGGACTGCTCAACCGCTTGGCCCATGCCTGCTGAGCGGCTCGCGTGGGACGCTGATCCAGAATCTGAAGGGCTGCGCCACGGGGTTCAGACGTACGGCCCTTCAGGAACTCACGCACGGCAGGACGGCGGAGGGGAATGGCAACGGTGGCAAACAGATCGGACATAGGCACATTGGCAGATGGATGCGTGGAGTACGTCTTCTGGTAGCGGTTCAATGAGAAAGTGATTGTCACGTCAGTTATAGCACTACAGCCCTTTCAACCCCCTCTGTCTATCGACATCTCCCCCTTGTCCAAGGGGGAGAAACCCGTAGGGAGAGGGGGTTCGAACGAGAGGAGACTGTGCTATCTACTGGCTTTATCAGTCACTTCCGTCCCCTAACCTATGAAGCCGTCTCGAAAGATGGAAGCCAACGCGTCAAATAGTGGAGTCAGCGCACACGCATGACCTGCTGTGTTTCATGCACGTGCTCCCCGCGCAGCCGCACGATGTAGAGTCCGCTGGCAAGCTCCTGCCCCGACCACTGCAGTGTTTCGGTCTGATGCGCATCCAGCGGGCCGGTGTAGAGCGTGCGTACGCGCTGGCCGAGGGTGTTGTACACTTCCACCGTTACCTCTTGGGCCGTGTCAACAGCAAACTGTACGGTGGCATCCTGCTGAAATGGCACAGGATAGACGCGCAGATCGACGGCCTGCTGCATCTTCATATCCACCGATACAGGGTCGTGGAGCGTTTCGGTGCCGTCGGTGTCGACCTGGCGGAGGCGGAACTGGTGCGTGCCCGGAAGCAGCGGCTCGGTTTCGAACTGATAGGTGGTTTCGGTGTCGGTTGTGCCTTGCCCTTCGACAAAGCCGGCTCCAGTGAAGCCTTCGTCATTGGGTCCCTGGTGTTGCACCTCAAAGCCGGCATTATTGGTTTCGGACTGGGTCGTCCACTGTAGGGTAGCTATGTCATCAGCGGTCTGCGCGGTGAAGGTCGCAAGCTCAACCGGCAGCGGATCGCCAAACTCATTGGTCGGGGTGATGTGAATCTCGAAGCGCACTGCGGTGTTATCATTCAACGGCTCGGCGTGGCGATCCATCGTTGTAGCGGTATGTGGACCGTGCGCCATCGTGCGTGTAGTGGCCCGTGCGGTGCTCATGGTAGCAGGGTCAGCATCGAACGTGTACGCATTGGCATCACGCAGATCGATCTCGGCCCCTGTCTCCAGATCGCGAAGGTACACCAGCCAGCCTGTGGGCACGCCCTGCAGAGTGGGCCACCGCAACGTCAGCTGGTCTATGTCATCGATGTTCTGCGCATCTACAACCACCGGTACCGCAACTGGCTCATCCAGCGCAAACGGAAGGGAGTAGCGCGAAAGTCGGATGGGTTCGTCGTTGTGGCTATCCCGCCCGGCCAGCGTGGCATAGGTGTCGGTCATTGGGGTGAGTTTTACCGCGCTGCGTACGTCGAACGCCATTGTAGCGTCAGGGTGGAGAAACACCTCAAAGGCCTCGTCATGCGTCTGGATGGCCCCCGACCCATCGTATCCCGAAAGGGTAAAGGCAATGCGTGCCTGCCTGTTATCTGGAACTGTCGACTTAGGTGCGGTGGGCGCGAGGCGACGACCGTCTGCGTTGAAGGTCAGCGTAGTTGCGCTCCCGCTCACACGCGATACAAAGAACCCCTGCCAG
This sequence comes from Natronotalea proteinilytica, assembly GCF_055379935.1. Classification (NCBI taxonomy): domain Bacteria; kingdom Pseudomonadati; phylum Rhodothermota; class Rhodothermia; order Rhodothermales; family Salisaetaceae; genus Natronotalea; species Natronotalea proteinilytica. Next base: position 2,823,459 of record NZ_AP043947.1, read on the forward strand.
GGCGCAATGAGACGCGCTTCTCCGGCGTTTTCCTGGCTGCGCTGAATATACGAGCCGGAGCCTCCATTTCGACTGGGATCCCAGATCTGGGCCGTAGTGGAAAAGCCCTGTCCGTCCAGGTCAATTGCATTGAGGTCGAATGAGTACGGATACGGGTTGCCCAGCAGATGCCACTCTACGTCATCACCCGCCGGGTCGCCGTCGCTATCGGTGGTGCCGCCGTTTTCCACATTAACCGTAACATCGTCTGCAGGCGACAGGCCCTGGCCGCTTAGCGTAAAGGGAAATGGACTGTAGCGATCAACCGGGGCGGGGGTATCCCACATGTACCAGATGAAGCCTTCGCCAGTGGGTAGCCCATCGCTTCCAGATGACGCCGACTCCCAGCCAGTTTCCTCCCAGCGATAGACGTTTTCCTGCCCACCCAGCGGCAGATCGGGGACGCCCTGCACCATGTTCTGCACGTCAAGGTCGGCTACGGTGAAGTCGGTAACCGGCGGGGTGAGCATCCGCCAGCCCGAGTTGCCATCGATGGGGGTAGCGGGCTGAAGTTGCTGCTTGGGCCCGTTTTGTCCAGGAGCGCCCAGGTCGGTGCGACTGGTGCGTCCGCGCGTGAACACGAAGCCCTGCTCCCGCCGCTCGGCCACGGCCCATTGCTCGGCGTTGTTGTTCTGCGCGGTGCCGATGAAAACACTTGATGCACCGGGTTCGGGATCAAGTGTGCCGTTGCTGCGGGCGGATCCGTATTCGACGGTTGTGACTGAGCTGCCGTTGTCGTCTCTCACGACAAGCGTGGTGGCGTCGTTATCAAGCTCAATGTCGGCCTGCAGATCGCAGCGCACCCCGCCGTTCTCGCTTAGGTCGTCGTTGCGGCACACAGTTAGGAAGCTGCGTGCTGGGAGCGTCCCCGACAGATCGGCATCGGTGGTCGCAGCGGTCTGTAGCGTCCAGTCGCTCAGGTCGATATCGCTGTTCGTGGTGTTGTAGAGCTCAACCCACTCGCCGTTGGCATCGGACACGGCATCCGGGGTAGCCAGAAACTCGGAGATGAGCACATCGGGCGCGCTCTCTCCATCAAGAATGGTAACGGTGAAGGGTTCGCTGCTGGCCTGGGCGAAGCATTCGGCTGTGAAGCAGTTCTCTACATCCAGCGTAAATACCGCGTCGAGGGGACCGTCCTGGCTGGTGTTTGCAGGAAACGTGAGGTTTAGTACGGCTTCGGTGGTGTCGGTGGGACTGCCTGCGGGAAACGTGACGGTTTCGCTGTCGAAGCCGTCGATGCTGGCACCGGTGGCTGAGCTGCTGGCCTCGTCGAAGGTGACCGTCACATCAGTAGCACGTCCTTCAAAGGGATTGAGTTGAATCGTGGCTCCGAGCGTGGTGCCCTCCGTATCCCCCTGAACTACAGTGGCTTCGGAAGCAAAAAACTGCACCTCGGGCCAGGGAGCATCGCAGAATCCGTCGAGATCATTCGGCTCGGTAGGCGCATCGAACAGCGTGAGGAAGCGGGTGCTCGGGTCCTCGAACCCGTTTCGCGTGCCTGCGGTGGTGCCGGGCTGCACGCCAAGATACTGGTTGAACGTGCTAACCCCGTTGCCTTCCCAGCCGGGATCGGGCTTCTGGCCAATGGTGCCAAATATATCTTCGGTGCGGCCATCAAGCACCAGTTCGACGACATCGTCGCCATTAAACCATGGCTCACGCTCGAAATAGGTTACATTGGAGCACGTATCATTTCGAAATGCTTTGAGTCCGCCGGTGTCGTCGTCATCGCCGATGAGCAGGATTTCATCGGCTCCAAGCTCGCCGCTGTCTATTGTAGGCTGTGTTGTGGACGATGTGCTTCCGTTAAAGTAGGTATTTATCTCAAGCGGATCCTCTGTAAAATCAATCGTTTCGCCCGACACGTTCCACAGCTGAATGCCACGGGGAGTGCCGCCTCCACCATCTGACGAGTAGACGTACCGGCTGATGAGGACGCGCGGCGCATCGCCTATATCGAGCGTGTACGTGCGACTCGGCCCAATGGACGTGCCCAATGAGGCATTTAGCAGTGCAAACTGAGCGATACGGGTCGCATCGCCCGAGAACGCATTCAGGTCAACGGTCACCGTTTCGCGGTCACCATCGCTGGCTGATTCCGGGAACGTGACGGTTTGGGTGTCGAAATTATCTACGTCAGTGGGATTCGCAGTGCTGTTACTCTCGTCAAAGGCGACCTCCACAGTGCGCTCGGTGCCATCGGGATTGCGAATCTCCACATCGAATGTGGCGTTGCCGTCGTCCGACCACACGGCAGCCCCGGTGTCTACCAGCTCTACAACAGGCGGATTGGGCGTAAGGGAAAGGTTGTTGAGCGCGATCTCGTCACGTGATCCGCTGCCGTCAGCATCGTCCGATTCCCATCGGAGGAGCAGGTACTCGCCGTTTTGCAGATTGAGATCGGTGAGCACTCCTTCACGCGGCACCGTCTGCCAGTCTGGACTTGTATCGGCGTCCTGCGGCGTGGTGTAGTCCAGTTCAGGCACATCGATAAAGTCGCCCTCGATGAAAGCGTCTTCATCGGTAACCTTATACGTGAGATTGAAGCTGTTGGACCGGTCTGCATTGTTTAACACTTCTATGTCGTACGCGACGGCTACGTCATCGATGGATGTGCCCGTGTCGTTGAGGTAGCGTGCGACGAAGGCGCCCGGAGTAAAGTCGGAGCCCGTAGGCTGTACACCCCATGCGAAGTCGCCGGTATCCACCTCAAAGGCGTAGATGCCACCGGTTGTTACGCCGCCGGTGCTGACGCCCCGAGCGAAGTCGCCTGTTGTTTCCGTATCGCCAAAGTCGAGATCACCGTCGCTGAGGCCGCGCACGATGAATGCCTGTGAGTCAAGCTGACCGGGATCGGCGGGCGAGGCAAATCCGCTTCCCTGAAAGGTGTTGAAGTCCTCGAAAAGCGTATCGTCGGTATTTTCGATAACGATGGGCCCACCATCTGTCGTGCGGGGAGTCACCGAAATGTCGTTGAACCCGAACTGCGGGCGGGCTCCACCCCCGCTGACGTCGTCGGTGACGAACGCCAGGGTGAGAAACTCGCCGGTAGGCACTGCCGCTGGTAGGGTGGTCGATTGCTCATTGCGTTCCCATACCGCATCTGTGTCGGCATCCTCGTCGATTGTGAATGCGAGGCCGCTGTCGTTAAAGGCGGAAGCGCTGTTGCCATCGGTCTGGCAAGCATCGCCGACCGCGTACTTGAGTTCGATGGACTGGCTGCGGTCTTCATCGTTGAGCACCCAGAGATCGTAGGCTACATCCAGCCCGCCGTTGATGCGAGTGCCTGTCGTGTTCTCGTAGCACACGTACACTGTGCCGGGCGTAAAGTCGCTGCCTGTGGGCTTTAGTCCGAGCGCGTAATCGCCATATCCTTCGCCCAGTTCGTCGGGTTTGCTTATGTCGAACGCATAGATGCCTCCGGTTGTCACACTTCCGGTGCTGGTGCCCTGGGCAAATCGACCGCCTGTTTCAGTACCGCCAAAGCTTAAATCGCCTTCATCCGTACCAAACACCGCAAATGCGTTTGAATTGAGCTGCCCTGGATTGGGCGAAGGCGCAAATCCGTCGCCCCGAAAGCCCTGAAAGTTAAGCACAGCAGGCGCGTCGATCTGCGAGAGCGCCACGGGTCCTTCCGCAGGCTGCAGATCGCCGCTGACGGTGATGTTGTCAAAGCGGTTGTTGCCGCTACCTGATGTGGCCCCGTCGAGCGTAATGCGAAAGACGACTTCCGGGTTGTCGTTTAGCGCTGCAATGCCCGAGAAGTTGAACGTCTCGACGGCTCCGCTTGTCGTGCTGTTGGGATCGAAGGTAAACTCTTGCGTGAAGTTGCTTCCGCCGTCAGTCGAATAGCTGACGGTGTTATTGTCGAATCCCGTACCCGTACGGCGCACCCAGAACGCCAGTTCGATATTTTCCGCGCCTTCCGTGGAGACAGCAATGTCGAAGTGCTCCCCATTTTGGCTTTCTCCAACTACTGAAAAGCTATCCCCCGCTGGGTCGCCGCCTTGGGCGTTTCCAGTATTTCCTTGTAAGTCGTTCAGATTGCCCCCATCAAACGAGTACGTAATTTGCGCATCCCCAAATGTGGCCTCAACCGGCGCGGGCCAGGGATTGCCATTCTCGACGGGGTCGTTGAAGTTCCAGTAGCCGAGCAGGTCTTGCTGAGCATGCACCGGACTGATGCTCAGGGCAAGTACGCCCATCCATCCAAGGAAGAGGGCGGCGCTACGTAGCAGGTTGGGCATGGGAGTAGCATTAAAGACAAAAAGCGCACGTCACATTGCCAATGTAACACTCCCCGTTTTACCTTTCCACACTGAATCTATTATAGCTTTGTTATCCTTTTGCTACTATTACTGTCCTTTTTGCACTGCTACCTCTGTCGCTTCTTCGTGTAGCGCGGCAGATGGCGGATCCGTCTGCGGCGCGTGCAGCTCGGCAATTCGATACGCTTCCGTGGCTTCCATGCGTGGACGCACAATCATCTCGCCCAGGAGGCCGGTGCTGAACATCTGCGCGCCGAACAAGATGAGCAGGAGCCCGAGCAAGAGCAATGGACGATCGCCCAGTGGGTGGCCAAACACGATCTTTTCGATGGAGAGCCACATGCTTATCGCCACGCCAAACACAAAGCAGAGCGTGCCTACGCCGCCAAAGAAGTGCATGGGACGCGCCGCAAACCGCGTAAGGAAAAACACCGACACAAAATCCAGGAAGCCCCGGATAAACCGCTCCACCCCAAACTTGGTGGTGCCGTGCTTGCGGGCATGGTGCTGCACCGGTTTTTCGGTGATACGGTCGAAGCCCTCCCACTTGGCCAACAGCGGAATGTACCGATGCAACTCCCCATACAGATTGATGGACTGCACGACCTCGCGCCGGTACGCTTTGAGTCCGCAGTTAAAGTCGTGGATGGGGATGCCTGAAATCAGCCGGGTGACGCCGTTAAAGAAGCGGCTGGGAATGGTTTTGGAGAGCGGGTCTTGCCGCTCGCGCTTCCACCCACTTACCAGATCGTAGCCGTCATCCAGCAGATCAAGCAGCGCCGGGATTTCGTCGGGGTCGTCTTGCAGATCGGCATCAAGCGTAACGACCTTCGGCCCCTGCACATGGTTAAAGCCGACCGCAAGGGCCGCCGACTTCCCGTAGTTGCGCTGCAGGCGGATCCCTTTGAAACGCTCATCCTCGTGGTGGAGCTGGTCGATTGTGCTCCACGAATCGTCGGTGGAGCCGTCGTCTACGAGCCAGACTTCGAAGGCATAATCGGCACAAGCTGCCCGCAGGCGCTCGGCCAGCTCAGGCAGCGAGGCAGCCTCGTTGTACACGGGCACGACAATGGAAAGCTCTGGACCCGTCATGGTATCCGTGGCGGACTACACATCGATGGTCGCGTACTTGGCGTTGCGCTCAATGAACTTGCGTCGCGGCTCTACCGCATCGCCCATGAGCGTGCTGAAGATGCGGTCGGCTCCGGCGGCGTCGTTGATCGACACCTGCTGCACCTTACGCGTATCGGGATCCATGGTGGTAGTCCACAATTGCTCGGGGTTCATCTCGCCAAGTCCCTTGTAGCGCTGCAGGCTGGGCTTCGCACGGCCTTTATTTCGGAGTTCAGCCATCTTTTCGCGCATGGCCTCATCAGTCCACAGGTAGTATTCGTCTTTGCCATGCTGGATGCGATACAGGGGCGGCAGTGCAATGTACACGTAGCCGTGCTCGATGAGCGGGCGCAACTGACGATAGAAGAACGTCAGCAGCAGCGTGCGGATGTGGGCCCCATCTACGTCGGCATCTGTCATAATCACAATGCGATGATAGCGCAGCCGCGACACGTCGAACTCCTCTTCGGTGCTGGTGAGGCCGGTGCCCAGCGCCGTCACCATGTTCTGGATCTCGTTGTTTTCGAGGATCCGGTCGAGGCGTGCTTTCTCCACGTTCAGGATCTTTCCGCGCAGCGGCAGGATGGCCTGAAAGTGACGATCGCGCGCTTGCTTGGCGGATCCCCCTGCCGAATCCCCCTCTACCAGATACAACTCGCTTTCTTCCGGATCGCGCGAGGCGCAGTCGGCCAGCTTCCCCGGAAGGCCACCGCTGGTAAAGGCGCTCTTGCGCTGCACGAGTTCACGGGCTTTGCGTGCCGCAGCGCGTGCTTGCGCGGCCAACACCACCTTGTTGATGATGGACTCGGCCTGGTTGGGGTGGTCTTCAAGCCACTGCCCTAGCCGCGTGTTAATCAGCGACTCCACGATGCCTTGCACCTCCGAGTTGCCCAGCTTGGTTTTGGTCTGGCCCTCAAACTGCGGCTCCGCGACCTTAACGGAGAGCACAGCCGTGAGCCCCTCGCGAAAGTCATCGCCCGAAAGGTCAAACTTTAGCTTCTTGAGCATGCCGTTCTTTTGGGCGTACCCTTTCAACGTACGGGTAAGGGCGCGCCGAAAGCCGGAGATGTGCGTACCGCCCTCATGCGTGTTGATGTTGTTCACAAACGACAGCACCGTCTTGTTGTAGCTATCGTTGTAGCGCATAGCCAACTCGACGGGCACCTCGCCCGACTCATCGGCAATGTAAATGGTGTCGTCGATGATAGGATCACGCGCCTCATCAAGGTACTCGACGAACTCTTTAATGCCGCCTTCGGAGTAATACTCCTCTGTGCGCAAGTCCTCATCGTCTTCGCGCTCATCTTCGAGCGTAATGCGCACTCCACGATTCAGAAACGCCAGTTCTTGCAGGCGATCGGAGAGCGTATCAAACCGAAAGTCAGTGTTTTTGAAGATGGTGCCGTCGGGCCAGAAGCGAATGGAGGTGCCCGTTGTCTCATCGTCTCGCATCTCGCGCAGCTTCGCGACAGGCCCCTCAGGCACGCCGCAACGGTAACTCTGTTGCCATACCGCGCCATCGCGCCATACCGTAGCCACGAAGCGCGTGGCGAGCGCGTTCACACACGACACGCCGACCCCGTGAAGTCCGCCCGACACCTTGTAGCTGTCCTTGTCGAACTTGCCGCCGGCGTGCAGTACGGTCATGACCACTTCGAGGGCCGACCGGTTTTCGGTGGGATGCTCCTCAACCGGGATCCCGCGTCCGTTGTCTTTTACGGATACGGAGCCATCGTCATGAATGATGACGGCGATATCGTCGCAGTGTCCGGCGAGCGCCTCATCGATTGAGTTGTCGAGCACCTCGTACACCAGGTGGTGCAGGCCGCGCACGCCTACGTCGCCAATGTACATGGCCGGACGTTTGCGCACGGCTTCGAGGCCTTCGAGCACCTGAATGTTCGAGGCGGCGTACGGCGTAATCGGAAGATCGCGTTCGCTGGACATATAACGGGAAATACTGGTGGACGAAATATGCAGACACGCTGCAGCACGTGCATCTGTGTAGGTACCGAACACCGACGGTACAGTTCACCGATTTGCATCGGGTTCATACAAGGCAGACGGTAGCCTACGACGCGTCGGGGGGGGCGTTGAACACGGGGGTGAAGTCGCGTAGCGGCATTCCGGCGGTGGGAGGTATGGGAGCGGTGCCGCGCTCTAACTCCAGTTCGTACGATACGCGATCGGTACGGTAGTAGCGTTGCTGGTAATAGATCGGGGCATCATCGCCATCGAGTGAGAGCCGCGAGATGAGAAGCACAGCCTGGGCCGTAGACACATTGAGGGCATCCGCCACATATTCTGGCGCATTCACGGCCTCGATGCGGTAGCGTCCGCGCCGCACCACTACATCGTGTTCGGTTTCTAGGATGTGATAGATAGTCTGATCGGTCAGGTCATACGCATCCAGCAGGGTAGCATACTCCAACGGAAGCCATGTGCGGTCGTAGGCTACGGGCGTGCCGTCCCCGAGCCGGGTGCGGTCGAGTCGGCGCACGGGCGTGCCCGGCTCCATGTGAAGCTTGGTGGCCACCGCATTGGGTACCGACACCTCCTCATGAAAGTCGATGTGCGACGCAGCCGCGATGCCAGCCTGCGCCATGTCCTCGGCAAAGTCAGTGAGGCGCACGAGCCCCGAGCGCATCCGCTGGTCTTGCACGAACGACCCCAACCCTTGCTTGCGGTAGATGAGCCCCTCGCTTTCGAGGGTCTGGAGCGCACGGCGCACAGTCACCCGGCTCACATCGAACTGATCGCACAGGGTATGCTCTGAAGGCAATTGCTCATCGGCCTCGTAGGTGCCGTCGGCAATGCGAGTGCGCAACCAGGTGCTAACTTGTTCGTGGCGAGGAGGCGGCATGAGCAGTAGAGAAAACCATCAATCAAGAGAACGACTCAAACGGGCCATGCGCATGCAGACCCGACGTCATAGTATAGGCGTTATCAGGCGGCTTGTCCAGTGGCCTTCGCATGAAAGATAGCGCGACCGGGATGCACTTCGCATACGACGTAACGCACCCTGCAGCGGCTGCACGTAATCGGCGTAACGAATTCACTCTTACGTGCACCCATATTCCCTTGTTGTGCCGGATACCTCTTCTAACGAACGTGTTGATACCGAAGCCATTTTAGACGGCGACCGGGAGGCCTTCGAGGCGCTGATGGCCGAAGAAACACCACGCCTGTTTCGCATCATTATGCGCTACGTGCGCAATGAAACAGCCGCACGCAGCTTGGTGCAAGAAACGTTTTTGCAAGCTTACAAAAGCCTTGACACCTTTCGGGGCGAGTCGCAGCTTACCTCGTGGGTTACGGGCATTGCGATTAACCTGGCCCGTAGCTGGCTCCGCAAAAACTCGCGCACGCAAACGGTGGAGGCGGCCGACATGGAGCGGTTGCAGCCTTCGTTTCGCTTTGGCAGCTACACCGGTTCGTTTGAGCCGTGGGACCCGGAGCAGACCGCCGAACGGTCGGAACGCAAACAGTTGGTGCATGATGCCCTCGACGAATTGTCTGATACGTATCGCGAAATCATTACGCTGCGCGACCTGGAGGAGCACTCGACCAAAGAAACGGCTGAGATCCTTGACATTAGTCGCGGCGCAGTGCGCGTTCGATTACATCGCGCTCGCCAGGCGCTCCGTGCGCTTCTGAATCCTCACTTTACTTCTGAAACCGCAGACTCATCTGATTCATGACTTCGTTCCTCACGCGCTGGCGTCGCCAGTGGATGCTTACGTGTAAAGAGGTGAATGGCTTTTTAGAGGCCTACCTCGATGATAGCCTAGACCCCGACACGCAGGCGCAATTTGAGCGCCACATTCAACGCTGCGAAACGTGCCGTACCTACCTGGAGCAATATCGTACTACCATTGCATTGGTCAAAGAAGCGGATCCGGCTGCCGATTCCCCCGTGCCTCCTGAACCGCTCGTCAAGGAAACGCTCGCTTTTGTGCGCGACCACTACGACGCCTCACCCCCAAACCACTTTTCCTCGTAGTGCTGCGTCACAGCTCAATCTTCGGGTAATGCATGTGCCCCCAAACGTACCGAGAAAACCCGCACCCTTGTCATTGCGAGCGGAGCGACGCAATCTCATTGCTGTCAGGCCGGATGCGGCCGCCCAATCAACAGCACGAGATCGCCACGTCGGTCGCAAGCTCCCTCCTCGCGATGACAATGTTGATAACCTTCAGGTGTGACAGAACAGTAGTGTTTGTGTTACAGGTGACTTTTGTGGTATGGAGATGCCTCGCGCAGAAGTACCACCGCCCACATTTTCTGTCATGTTGAGCAAGCGAAGGGCCCCCAAGGCTCGAAGCGCGTCGAAACATCTCCCCGGCGTTCAGCAGCAACTGGAAAACCAACAGGTCTGCTCATTTCGGGGGGATCTTTAATTCGGTACGCTTACGTACTGGTCTGTCGCACCTGAATCCTGGAGGAAATCATGAGTTGCAAACACGCATAGTCATCTCGGCCAAGGCGCTCCAGCGCCGCAGAGCCGGGATCTCCCCTGGCAATATAGCTAAGTAGACCCACAAAAGTATCTTTGATTATGTCATTGCGAGGAGCGCTAGCGACGCGGCAATCTTGTGCCATCAAGCCGGACAGCACCGTCCAGGTCGGGGGCATGAGATCGCCACGTCAGTCGCAGGCTCCTTCCTCGCGATGACAAGGTGTAAATATATTTCTTTTGAGCTACCTAGTCCTTACACATAACTTTCTCTCTGATATTTCGTTGATGGGAAATTTGACTTCCCCACCGTCTGTTCAATGAGAGATTGTTGGACCCCACAAAAAGAACCCATCTGGGCGTCTGCTCGGGGGAATAGTCGAGGGAATGGCTCCTGAATCAAGTTCAGGATGACGTGTCGGGGGGACGGTGCTGGGAGACGAAAGCTCCCTTTCAACCCAAATGCCCCCCTCGAATGTCATCCAGATCCTAAATCGAGTTCAGTACAGGCGAGCGATCATCAACGATTATCACCATCTCAGGTTGTGTGCATAGACTAGAGCAATATAGCCGGAGCGTTGGCCTCGTACAACCCAAACGTACCGAGAACAACTCACAACCTTGTCATTGCGAGCGGAGCGAAGCACCCCGACCGCAGGGAGGAAGTGCTCGGGCTCCGCCCAGCGCCGCGTCGGTCGCCCCTCCCCTCCTCGCGATGGCAATTTCGGACCATAAAACTTTCAGGGGCAACACGACACATACCCACCCTCACCCAATGTAACATTGCTCCACGATACACTACGTATTGATCCCTGCATGCTGACAGAGCTGGCATCGGAGCCCGTGCTGCGTGTTTCGGGGGAAGTCACACAGTCGGGCTCTGCCCACTGATGCCGACAGCTCTGTACAGCGATGGCGGATCTCAAGACATCGCGTTGGTGCGCGGCCATGTCTTGGGATCCGCTTTTTTTGATGCGTCCCCGAGAACAAATGCAAGAGGGCTGTAAGATATGATGCCAAACCGGCACGTTCTATGGGCTCGTTCGTGTCTGCACACCAAACAACCTGTTCATGTCCGCCTGCCGCTATGGGACGCCGGAATGGTTCCTCGCTTCCTACCAAAATTTGCCCCGTGTGCAATCGTCCATTCGAGTGGCGCAAAAAATGGGAAGACGACTGGGAGAACGTGAAGTATTGCAGCGAGCGTTGCCGTCGTAACAAGAATCGCGATGCGGTGCCGTGGGCGAAATCCGCTAACGACTAACTGCTAACGCTCATGGCCCGCCCACTTCTCGTCTGGTTTCGCAACGACTTGCGCCTGCACGACCACGAACCGCTCTCATACGCGCTTTCTGAAGATCGGCCCGTCATCCCGCTTTACTGCGTGGATCCACGCCACTTCGACACGGTGTGGTGGGATCTCCCGAAAACCGGTCCGTTTCGCGCTCGTTTCCTGATGGAGAGCCTGCACGACTTGCGTGGTTCGCTGGAGGCGAAGGGCAGCAGCCTGGTCGTGCGCGAAGGGCGCCCCGAAGACGTGATTCCCCAACTGGTTGAACAGCACGATGTCGCCGAGGTGACGTGCTACGAGCAGTTGGGTACCGAAGAGCGCGATGTGGAAGATGCGGTCCTTGAAGCGATAGAACCAACCGATGCCGACATGGCCTTTTTCTGGGGCCACACGCTCTACCACATCGACAACCTGCCGTTTCCCGATCCCGAGGCGCTGCCGGATGTTTTTACCCCCACGCGCAAGAAGCTCGAAAAGCAGAGCCACATCCGCGAGATGTATCCTGTGCCCGACTCCGTGCCGCCGCTGCCCGACGGACTCGACGCAGGGCGCATCCCCTCGCTCAGCGATCTCGGTTTCGACCACGACGGCGTGCCCGACGAGCGCAGCGTACTTCCGTTCAAAGGCGGCGAGACGCGCGCCCTCGACCGCGTCGATGAATACATCTGGCGCGGCGACCACCTGAAGCGCTACAAGAAAACGCGCAACGGTCTGCTGGGCGCCGACTATTCGTCGAAGTTCTCCGCGTGGCTGGCGCATGGCTGCGTCTCGCCCCGGTACATCTTCGACGAGGTAAAGCGCTACGAACGCGAGCGCACCAGCAACAAATCGACGTACTGGATGATCTTCGAGCTCATCTGGCGCGACTTCTTCGCGTTCATCGGATGGAAGTACGGCGACGGCCTCTTCCACCAATCCGGCCCGATGAACGTGCAGGTAGACTGGACCGAGCACGAACCCTCGTTTGAGGCGTGGGCGAGCGGCACCACCGGCATTCCGTTCGTGGATGCGAACATGCGCGAGCTGAACCAGACGGGCTTCATGTCGAATCGGGGCCGCCAGAACGTGGCCAGCATGCTGGCCAAGAGCCTGAACATCGACTGGCGGCGCGGGGCAGCCTACTTTGAGGCGACACTTGTGGACTACGACGTGACCAGCAACTGGGGCAACTGGGCCTACAACAGCGGTGTGGGCAACGACCCGCGCAACCGCTACTTCAACATCGTAAAGCAGGCCAAACGCTACGACTCGGACGGCGATTATGTGCGCCACTGGCTCCCCGAACTTTCTGACGTGCCCGATCACTATGTACACGAGCCCCACACGATGTCGCACGAAGAGCAGAACGATTACAACTGCGTCATCGGCGGCGACTACCCCGAACCGATTGTGGACCTGGAGACAACCTATGAGCGGCTGCGGGGTGGGTGAATGGGGACAATCTGTCCACGACACATCCAATCGCCGTAACGTTGTTGTGCCTCTGCCCCTACATCTGGATTCGTCGCGCACATTCCGTCTGTACAGACGTTGAGTAGCTATGCACACCCTACTGCATGGAACCGCTATTTGCTATGAAACCGCCTGTCAACGGGTCATCCCCCAACACACCGCCTCATGTCGTCATCATCGGTGCGGGCTTCGGCGGGCTGCATGCTGCGCAGGCGCTGCGGCGCTCGCCGGTCGAGGTCACGCTTGTGGATCGCAACAACTATCACAAGTTTCAGCCGCTGCTCTACGAGGTGGCAATGGCCGGGCTGGAGCCGGATGACATCGCCCATAACGTGCGCGACATTTTTCGCAGCGACGACAACATCCGCTTTCGGATGGGCACCGTCACCGACATCGACACGCACGACCAGCGCATCGAGCTCGACAACGGCTTCATCATGTACGACTACCTGATTGTAGCCGGGGGCGCTGAGGTCAACTACTTTGGCGTAGAAGGTGCAGAGGAGCACGCGTTTCCGCTCAAAAATCTGACCGACGCCATCAACCTGCGCCACCACACGTTGCGTCAGTTTGAGCACTACGATCAGCATAGGCACGAGTCGCCCGAGGCCATTCCCGAAGGGATGCTGAACTTTGTGCTTGTAGGGGGCGGCCCCACCGGCGTAGAAATGGCCGGGGCGCTGGTCGAACTCTTCGATACGCTGGAGCGCGACTATCCGACGTTTTCGGTACGTGAGCAGGCTCGCGTCATTCTGTTGGAGATGCAAGATGCCCTGCTCCAGGGGTATGCTGAATCGCTGCAAGACTACACACGCCGGACCCTCGAACATCGCGGCGTAGATGTGCAGACGGGCACCACCGTCAGCCAAGTTGAGGCCGACGCCGTGACCCTGGCCGATGGCGCGCGCATCCCCACCCACACTCTGATCTGGGCCGCCGGCGTGCAAGCGAGTCCGCTGGCCGATTTGCTGGAGGCCGATCGCACGCGTGGCGGGCAAGTTGTCGTGTCTGACCACCTCACGCTTCCTGCACACAACAATGTCTTTGTGGTGGGCGATATGGCCGGTATTCAGGGCAGCGCAGACAACGACTGGCTGCCGCAACTGGCCCAAGTCGCCATTCAGTCGGGCAAGCACGCCGCCAAGCAGATTCAGGCCGATGTAAAGGGGCGGACACGCACCGCCTTTTCGTACAGTGACTACGGAAAGATGGCGACGATTGGGCGCAACGCCGCAGTGGCCGAATTGGCAGGCGGACTCAAGTTTAAGGGCATTGTTGCCTGGCTCATGTGGGTCGTCATCCACATCGCCAAGCTGGTCGGCTTTCGCAACCGCGCCAGCGTGTTCATGGACTGGATCTACAACTACTTCACGTATAAGCGCCACGCCCGCCTCATTCTCGATGATAACGAGCACCCGAAGCCTACTCAGCCTGCCTCCACGCGCACTGAATCAGCCCCACTGGGCTCCACCTGACTTTCGCAGCGTGTCATGAACCGCAACATGCTGTTTTCAACGCGCCATGAAATGGGTGGAAACTGTGAAGAGCCGTGCGTATATTGAATGGCGAACACGCTTTCTTATGCGCAATCTGCCTGCCTGTTATGTTTGCCCCGATGCGCGTTGTTGTACTTCTTGTTGGAGGTGCTCTTTTAGGCACCCTCGTACCCGATATTGCTGAGGCTCAGAAGGCCAAAGATGACCTGGCGCAAGAGTATCGGGTGGCATACACCATCATCACCTCGCACGACTACGATCCGGATGCGGCACCCGCCGACACCACCGAGAATGCCAACAATCCTCAGTCTGATGCACGCCCCGAGGCGCCTACCGTTCGTCCAGGGGTAGCCGGGCAGCCCGCCGAAGCCTACGATGGCTCGGGCTACACGCCCCCAGCCCATACCGAGGCCGACATTGCGTTTATGCAAGACATGATTATCCATCATGCACAGGCTATCGAAATGACCGACATGGTCGATTCGCGCACCGACAACGAGCAGTTGCGTCAGATCGCACTACGCATGGAGCGCTCGCAGGCCGATGAAATCCATCAGATGATGCAGTGGCTCAAAGATCGCGATGCCGAACTGCCTACGCTGCCGCCCGCCGTAGCCGAAGCCATCGGCTATGAACCGGACGAAGATCATGCGCATCACCATGAGGATCATGATGACCATGCCGAGCATCATGATGGGCACCACAATCACCACGACATGCATGGCATGCTCAGTCCAGAACAGATGGACGAGCTGGCCCAGGCCGAGGGCGACACCTTCGACCGGCTCTTCCTGGAGTTCATGATCTTCCACCACGAAGGGGCCATCATCATGGTGGATGACCTCTTCGACACGCCAGACGCCGGCCAAGAAAGTGCCATCAACAACTTCGCTGGACATGTAGAGGCCGACCAGCGCATCGAAATCCAACGCATGCAGCGTATGCTCGACGCCATGAGCTAACACGCCGCGCCGTGACATCCCCAAACACGTTTGTGCATCCACTTAGCCTCCATTTGTCTGTATGACCTCCCTTCGTATACTCATCGCCACCGTAGCGCTTAGCCTGCTGGTGGGCGCCTCTGCTGTTACCGCTCAAGATACCGACGACCCATGGTGGAACCCGGACGATCCGCGCATTGGTCTGGCTGCTGGCTGGTTTGATGCCGAGGAAGCCGCCCTGAACATGAACCTGCTGGCCTCCGAGCCACGTCCCGATGCGTTTGTCGACCCCGACAATCCGGGCGATCTTTCGTATGCCAACTCCGACATTGCCTTTCGCGATAACTACGCGATTGTAGGTAACTTCATGGGCTTCATGATCTACGACATTGCGGATCCGACCAGCCCAGAGCTCGAAGTAACCGTGGTATGCCCCGGCGGACAGGGCGACGTCTCGATCTACGGCGATCTGGTCTTTATGTCGGTGGAGGAAGCCCGCGGGCGCCTCGACTGTGGCGTGGAAGGCACCTCGGGGCCCGTTGATGAGGAGCGCTTCCGTGGCGTGCGTATCTTTGACATCAGCAATATGACCGAGCCCGAGCAAGTGGCCTCCGTGCAGTCGTGCCGTGGCTCGCACACCCACACTATTCTCGACTCGCCCCACGACGATGAAAATCTGTACGTGTACATCTCGGGCACCAGCTTTGTACGCCCCGGTGCTGAGTTGGAAGGTTGCTCCGATGCCACACCGGCTGAAGACCCCGAAACCTCTCTCTTTCAGATTGAAGTGGTGCAGGTCCCGCTCGATGCCCCGGAAGACGCACGCATTGTGAATGAACCCCGCGTATTTGCCGACGAAGAAACGGGCGATCCCGACGGCCTGTGGCCCGGTGGCGACCACGGCGACGGCACGCAGCGCTCGCGCGAAACCAACCAGTGCCACGACATCACCATCTACCCCGATCTTGACCTGGCTGCCGGAGCATGCTCGGGTAACGGCATCTTGCTCGACATCTCGGACCCAGTACACCCCGAGCGCATCGATGCAGTAGCCGACGAAAACTTTGCCTACTGGCACTCGGCCACCTTCAACAACGATGGCACCACCGTGCTCTTCACCGATGAGTGGGGCGGCGGTGTTTCGCCGCGCTGCCGTGCCGACGATCCGGTGGAGTGGGGCGCCAATGCAACCTTTCACCTCGATCGCGACACCTACGAGATGGAGCACGCCGGATACTACAAGCTACCGGTCCCGCAGGAATCCACCGAAAACTGCGTAGCGCACAACGGCTCGCTCATCCCGGTGCCCGGACGCGACATCAAGGTGCAGGCGTGGTATCAGGGCGGCGCATCGGTGTTTGACTTTACCGACCCGGCTAACCCCTACGAAATCGCGTTCTTCGACCGCGGCCCCATGAGCGATGACCAGCTCCACGTAGCCGGATACTGGTCTACGTACTGGTACAACGGCCACATCTACGCCACCGAAATTGCACGGGGCTTCGATGTGCTGGAGTTGGAGCCCAATGAGCATCTCACTGAAAATGAGCTCGAAGCAGCCAAGCTCGTCACGTACGACGAGTTCAACGCCATGCATCAGCCTACCAATGAGTGGCCCGCCCACTTTGCGGTGGTGCGCGCCTACCTCGACCAGGCCGAGCGCCACGACGCCCTCGATAGCGATTACGTGCTCGATGTGTCTGATGAGCTCGATCGCATCGAAGCAATGGACGATGCCGCTGCGCAGCAAGAGGCCCTAAACGCACTGGCTGCGGACCTTACCGAAGCCACCAAAGACGGCACGCCCGATCCCGACCGGATTCACACAGTGGCCGATGCTGTTAACGATCTGGCCGCTTCGCTCTGATGCCTGACTCCCCCTCACCCTCCATGCGGGCCGTCCGGTTTCATCGGTACGGCCCGCCCGAGGTGCTGGCTTGCGAGTCGGTGCCCGTACCCGACCTCAAGCCCGGCGAGGTTCTGGTGGATGTGCATGCCGCGGGCGTGAACCCGGTAGACTGGCGCTACCGACAGGGGGAACTCCGTTGGATCGATTGGAGACGCTTTCCGCGCATACCCGGTGCCGATGTTGCAGGTACCGTCCGCGCCGCAGCCGCCGATGTGCTTGGCTTCGCTCCAGGCGACCGCGTGTTTGCGATGCTCGACACGCTACGCGCAGGCGGATACGCCGAGCAGGTGGTGGTTCCTGCCGATCAGCTTGCGCACGTACCCGATAGCATCTCGCTGATTGATGCGGCTGGAATTCCCTTGGTGGCGTGTACAGCCATTCAGGCGCTTCGCGACATAGCCGACCTCCAACCCGGCGAGCAGGTGCTTATCAACGGAGCATCCGGCGGCGTGGGAACGATGGCCGTGCAGTGGGCCGCCCACAAGCAAGCTACCGTGACGGGCGTATGCAGTCACCGCAACATCGATCTGGTACGCACACTCGGAGCCGAACAGGTCATTGACTACACCCGCCACGACATCACCGCGCAGTCTGCGGCCTTCGATGTCGTGTTCGATGCCTTCGGCAACCTGTCGCTGGCCGATGCGCGTCTGATTCTTCGCTCGGGCGGACGCTTCGTAACAACCGACATTACACCTACGCGCCTCATCGAAGGCCTCACTTCGCGCCTGCGTCCAGGGCCGCGCAGTCAGGTTGTGGTGGTCAAGCCCAGCGGTGCGGACATGAAGCACATCGCGGATCTGCTCGAGAGCGGCGCACTCCGTCCCGTTACCGATCGCACTTATCCGCTCTGCGAAGCCGTGGCTGCCCATCGCTACAGCGAAACCAAGCGGGCCCAGGGCAAAATTGTGCTCGTCACCGACCGAGGCGCTGAGTGACGTGCCCCAGATCGCCGGGGACGTAAGCGGGGTTTGCTCACATCGCACCGTTCTTAGCGCAGGGTCAGCCAGTCTGTTTGGAGTGGTTCAAGTTACAGGCTTCACGCCTCTCCTCGATATGGAGCCCGTGGATATGGAGCCCGTGTATGAAGCCGTTCGGCCTCGAAGAAGTGGGCCGCCCGGACGAAGTCCGGAGGGACGCGCCCGAAAATTGATCCTGTTTAAGCGAGCCTGCGAGTGAGTTTGATCAATTTTAGCGAACCGAAGGGCGCAGTCAGGCCCAGTTCTTCCAGTCTTGATTTTTTTGGTTCGTTTTTGCATCAAGGCAAAAATGAACGTACCCATCCAAATTGGACACGGCACCCCTGTCCTAAAAGCATAAAATAACCTCTTGAGTATACATTAGCCCCTGAACAAGAGCGAAGCGGGTATCTC
The DNA here is from genome assembly GCF_055379935.1 of Natronotalea proteinilytica. NCBI lineage: Bacteria > Pseudomonadati > Rhodothermota > Rhodothermia > Rhodothermales > Salisaetaceae > Natronotalea > Natronotalea proteinilytica. The sequence goes on from NZ_AP043947.1 coordinate 2,841,800, forward strand.
AGGCGATCATCTCCCCAGGCGGCTACAGAAATCACCCCGCCAGCACAGCCTCACGATACGCCTGCATCGTGGGCTCGATGGCGGGCGCGGGGGTGGAGCGCTGCACGTCAACTTTCTGTAATCGCAAACGCAACGATCTCGTGCACCCCGTCTTCGGTCTGGCGGATGCCGTAGGCGCGGTCGCGGTGCACGACATCGAGTCGAACTGCGGGCGACGCAGCATGGGCACGGGCGACCTTCTCACCTGAGCGATTCACCACAAGCCATGTAGCCTGTTCGGCATTAGGATCGACCGGCTGAATCCAGAGGCGATCTTCGGTATCCACCGCAAAGTGGTCAAATACCGGGTGTGTGTTATAATGTGGAGCGTCATCGATAGCATCGAGTAGTGCCGACGCTACAGCAGGCGGCGTAGCTGAATCGTTTTCGAGATCGGCGCGCATCGCATCCAACTTGTTCTGCTCGATAGGCACCGGCGTGTAGTCGAAGCGAATACGGTCTGTGATGGTACCGTCCTGCCTACGCACGCGGATGACGGGGGTGCTAGTATGTCCTTCGTAGAAATATTCGCCATGGTAACGTACCACCGACTTGCGTCCATGTGGATGTGCGAAGGTAGAAATGCCCCCCATGGGCTCCGCCACAATCTGATCGGGTCGTGAATAACTGAAGAGCGTGTCGCCCGGCACTTCGCTATTGCACTGATAGCGGACCACATACTCGCGGGGGTCCACATCGGCCCCAGTCTGTACGCTATGTGACGCACGGTGCGGAATGGCCCAGTCGCACGCATCCAAGACGAAAAGCCCAAAAGGTCGATACGACTGCCAGGGATTAATCCGATGGGTGCTATGCGGCGCAGCGTCCATATCCTCCCATGCTATCACTTGATTCCGCGAACCATCCACGACAAGCACCTGCCCATCGGAGGCCACGCCGATTCCAACCAGAAACTGAAGCGTGCCCGGTCCGCTCTCCGGTCCGCCCGTAGTTGCTTGCCAGGTGCCATCAGAATCGAACTGATGTACCTGCTGCGTGGAGCGATCTGCCACATACACCTGGCTGTCGGCATCCACCCGCACCATAAACGGTCCATCGCCCAGGAAGTCGGTGCCTGCTTCAACAGCACTCCAAATCGGTTCGAGCAAAACCGTCGATGCCGTAGCATCAGGTACTTGCGAATTTGTGGATTCGGATTCGGTGCATCCCGTTGCTCCTAGTAAGCAACCAATAACTAAATAAGAAACGATAGGTATTATACGCATAGCAGATATGGGTAGATTTTAAAAAGCGAGGCATGAGATAGAATCCCATACCTCGCCGGCTTATTAAGATAAGCTTGAAGGGGAAAAATCACTGTATAGCGATTTCATCATCACCAGGACATTCTCCGTAGCATACGCAGACTACAATCCCCGCAATTTCTGTCTCTCCACACACCGCTCCGCATGTCCCATTTGGGCATTCCGCCATCATGACAGGATCAGCGATCGTTTTTGCATTGGATGAGTACGCTTCATTGGCCGGATACCCCCAAGCCATTAACGCAGCAATAAGTAACGAACCGAAAAGAACTCCAAGTCTTTGAGTCATAACATGACTGTTTAGTTAGTGATTTGATTTTAACTACACATTAATCTTAACACTCAATTCTCGAAAAAAAAAAAAAGAATCAAATGATACGAATACGTGACGATCTGAGTGTCTACTGACTACATGATGATTTCTTGACTTCTCGCCCCCCAAACCTATCCCGCCAGCACCGCCTCACGATACGCCTGCATCGTGGGCTCGATGAGCGGCGCGGGGGTGGAGCGTGCCATCACGGCCTGCAGCGCCTCAGGCACCGGCACCGTTTCGCCAATGAGCGGCTCCACCACCGTGTCAAACTTGGCCGGATGCGCCGTAGCCACCAACACCCAGTGGGCATCGTCGCGTTGCTCGCGCGCGGCAGCTGCCGTGGCGGTATGCGGGTCCCACACCGTATCCCACACCGCCGGACCTCGCTGGATTTGTCGTTCGATCTCGGAATCCATCACCTGCACCGCATCGCCCTGCGCTCGCACCAAATCCACATCCGGCCAGTGGTGGCGCAAGCGCTCCATGTTGCTCGGGTCGCCTACATCCATCGCCGTGGCCAAGGTCTCTTGCGTTGGCTTCGGTGCCCACGTACCGGTTTCTAGAAACTCGGTGACGGACCGATTGGCATTCGTTGCCATCACAATTTCGCGGATCGGACTGCCCATCGCACGCGCATAGAATGCCGCGACGGCGTTGCCCAAGTTGCCCGAAGGCACGATGAATCCAGGCGCCTCGCCGTAGCGCGCTACGTACCAGCGGCTGGCGGCAGCGTAATACGTAAGCTGCGGCAACAATCGCCCCACGTTGATGCTGTTGGCCGAAGACAAACGCTTTTCCGTCGAGAGCACCTCATCTTGAAACGCGCCCTTCACCAGGCGCTGGCAGTCATCAAAGTTGCCGTTGACGGCCAGCGTGCGCACATTCTTATCCCACCCGGTAAGCTGCTTCTCCTGCCGTTCCGAGACGCGTCCCTTCGGATACGACACCACCACCTCCACGTTGGGCTTTTCGTGGAACGCAGCGGCCACCGCTGCACCGGTATCGCCGGATGTGGCCACCAGAATGGTAATGGGCTGATCGGCGTCTTTGTTGAGATGCGAAAGCGCCGAGGCCAAGAACCGCGCGCCCACGTCTTTGAAGGCGGCGGTCGGACCGTGAAAGAGCTCCAGTACCGACGTATCGCGCCCGATGTCGCGCAGCGGCACCGGAAACGAAAACGTGTCGGCACAGACCGCGTCGAGCATGGGCGCAAGCGGATCGCCCTCAAAGTAGGGCGCCAGCATGTGCTCGGCGATGTCAGTGATAGCATCAGACGGCGCTTCCATCGGATCGACCGCAGGAAACGAAGCGGGCACGTAGAGTCCGCCATCGGGCGCTAAGCCTCGGGTCAGGGTTTCGGACGGCGTCGCGTGGTGGTTCAGATCACGGGTGCTTACAAAGTGCATTTGGGGCAGCATGTGTTTGGGGGATGCGGCAGGCGGGTTGTCAAGACACGGGATCGGACATACCCGATGGCGGCGACGCTCGTTCGGAGCGTCCGGCTTCGTCATGCAGTTCGGCACGGAGGCGTGGCAGCGCGTCGGGATATGTCTCTTGCAGATACGCCACAATCTTCTCGCGCACCTCGCAGCGGAGCTCCCACAGATCGGGGGCGCTGTGAGCGCTCATCAGTGCACGCATCTCTACCGTGCGCTCGGTGGTGTTCGTCACGTGCAGCCGCCACACGCGCCCGTCGTAGTACTCCGACGCCTCGATAATTTCCCCCAGTGCAGCGCGCACCTCGTCGAACGGTACGGTGTGGTCTACATAGAGAAACACCGTGCCGAGCAGCTCCGACGTTTCGCGGGTCCAGTTCTGAAAGGGCTGCTCGATGAAGTACGTAATGGGCACCACAATCCGGCGCTGATCCCACACGCGCACCACCACATAGGTGAGCGTAATCTCCTCGATCCACCCGAAATCGCCCTCCACGATCACCACATCATCAACGCGAATCGGCTGCGTGAACGCCACCTGAAACCCGGCTACGATCGTACCAATCGTGCGCTGCGCGGCAAATCCCACAACAATACCGACAACGCCCGCGGAGGCCAGCAGTCCGGTGCCCAGGCTACGGAAGGTCTCGTACTCGAACAGGATGATGCCAAGCGCCACCACGCTAATGACAATGATGGCGATGCGTCGCAGCAGGCGTGTCTGCGTCACGATCTTGCGAGCGCGCAGGTTGTCGGCCTCGTCGATGGAAAACCGACGCGCAATGAGGTCTTCGAGAGCGTGGATACCCGCCACAAGGAGCCAGGCAATACCTACGACAAACAGCGTGTGCAGCACTCTGAGGATGCCCTCTTCCAGCATCGGATCGACACCGGGGCTGAAGATGGGGACGGTAGCCCGCACCACCAGCAGCGGAATGAGCAGTTGCAGAGGACGGTAGCTGTGGTCCAGCAGATCGGTTTGCTGTAGCCGATCCCCGCGCACGCAATCAACGATTAGGCGGGTCGTCCAAAAGATAACGGCGTGGATGATGAGCCCCACAACGACGGCGGCCCCCAACCAGGACACGGTGTAGATCAAGACATCCATGCTGATAGAAGAGCTATTACTCTCTCAACTGAACCTTAGGATAGAGCATGAGCTGTCAACGCTCATCGTCATCCCGGTCAAGGCGCCCCGGCATCACAGAGCCAGGATCTCCTCTGACAACATAGCCAGATCATTGGCACCGTGCAAACGCAAGCATTTGGTGTGTCACAAATCAATATTTTGGGTAACGCATTTGCACCCTATCGTACCGATAAAAAATACACAACCTTGTCATTGCGAGCGGAGCGAAGCGCCCCGACCGCAGGGAGGAAGTGCTCCTGGGGTGCTCTCATTGCTGCTAAACCGGATGTAGCTGCCCAATCAACGGCATGAGATCGCACCCCGGGAGTACTCGTTCGCTAGCGCTCACAGCGCCGCGTCGGTCGTAAGCTCCCTCCTCGCGATGACAATTTGGATCCTACCATTCAGGTGCGACACAGCACTATTCACATTTCTTCGGATGCTTCGATGCGCTTCGCCCCTGCACTATCCACCGGCGCAGTCCAGATGTCGGCGTCGAGGTCTTCGGCGTCGAGGTCTTCGGTGGCGAAGGCGCGGCGCATGGCGGTGCCTACGCGCTGGGCAGTCGCTTCATCGGGGCACCAGGCGAAGACGCTGGGACCGGCCCCTGAGATGGATCCGCCGAGCGCACCGGCATCGCGGGCGGCAGCTTGCACGGCAGCGAAGCCGGGAATCAACTGGGCCCGGTGCGGCTCGATCATCACATCGTGCAATGAGCGCCCGATGAGTGGCAGGTTGTTCTGCGCACATCCCGCCACGAGCGCGGCCAGATTGGCGCTCTGCTGCACGGCAATGGGCACGGGCACTGCCTCAGGCAAAACGGCACGGGCCGAGCGGGTGGAGATCTGCATGTGCGGATGCGCCAGTGCGGCGTGCAGGCCCTCGGGCACCGGAATGGGCACGACATCGATCGGGTCGATGCTGCGCGTAAGCACAACGCCGCCGTAGACCATGGGCACCACGTTGTCGCCATGAAGCGCGCCGCTGGCCACTTTTTCGCCAAGCAGCGCGTAGTGCAGCACCTGGTCGTCGGTCAGGGGCGGGTCAATCAACACCTGCGCCGCCTTTAGCGCAGCCACCGCCGATGCCGCGGACCCCCCCATGCCTGAACTGAGCGGAATGCCTTTGTGGATGTGCACGCGAAAGCCGTACGGCAGGTCGCGGTCAGCCAGCAGCGCCAGCAGGCCCACCGTGGCCGTGTTCGCCTTCGGCTGACGCGGCAGTTCCGTTACGCATCCGGTTATCGAGCCAATCTCGACGGTTGGATGGTCAATGCGTTCGATGCGCACGCGGTCGTGCACCGCATCGAAGGCCCCGCCCAGCACATCGTACCCCACCGCCACATTGCCGATGGATGCAGGGGAGATGGCCGTGGCGGTGGTGGGTAGGGTGTTGGGATTGGATGGCATAAGCAAGTATCAATCATAAAATATGTAGGGACACGGCGCCGCCGTGTCCGTACGGGCGGAATTGCCACGGATGCACAGAGTCGGTGCCTCCTACGCATCCACGATGCGCAGCAGGTCAGCAAACACGCCCGCGGCAGTCACATCCGGCCCGGCGCCAGGGCCTTGCACGATGAGCGGATTCTCGTTGTACCGTTCGGTGCGAAATTGTACGATGTTGTCGGTGCGGTGGATGCGCGCAAACGCGTGTTCATCGTCGTAGCGCCCCAGACGCACCGATGCTTCACCGGTGTGATCGACCGATCCCACAAAGCGCAGCACCTGTCCGGCCGCGCGGGCCTCGCGCAGAATGTTCGTCATCGCCTCGTCGTGCTCGGGCAGGCCCGCCATAAACGCATCCACTGAGCCATCGGTGAGTGCATCGGGCACCAGGCTCTCCACGGCGACATCGTCGAGCGTGATGTTGAGCCCCATCTCGCGTCCGAGAATGACCACCTTGCGAGCCACGTCCATGCCCGACAGGTCGTCGCGCGGATCGGGCTCGGTGAAGCCGTTGGCCTTCGCTTCGCGCAGAATATCGGAGAACGCGCGCTCGCCGTCAAATGCGTTGAAGAGGTACGACAGCGTGCCCGACAGAATCCCTTCAATGCGCAGCACGCGGTCGCCGGTCTCGATCAGATTGTTCAACGTCTGAATGATGGGCAGTCCGGCTCCTACCGTCGTTTCGTACAGGTATCGGGCGGATGCGGAACGCCGTGCTCGTTGCAACGCCTCGTACGCCTCCATGGGAGCAGTGCTTGCCTTCTTGTTGGGTGTCACCACGTGGATGCCCCGTTCCAGCCAGCGGGTATAGCGCGCCGCCACGGCTGGGCTCGACGTGCAGTCGATGAGTACCGCGTGTGGGTGGTACTCGGTCTGGATGTGATCGGCAAACGCGTCTAGGTCGCTCGGCGTTGTGGCCTCACGCAGGGTCGCCTTCCACGTCGAAAGGTCGATGCGCTGCTCATCCAACGCCATATAGCTGCTGTTGGAAATACCACGCACGCGGATGTCGATGCGGTGCTCGGTGCGCAACCGCTCGGCCTCCGCCTTAACCTGCTCCAAGAACGCGCCCCCCACGTTGCCCGGCCCAATGATGCCCACGGAAAGCGTGTGGTTCGAGAGATAAAATCCGGCATGAGCAGCCCGCAGCGCTTTGGTGGCGTCGTGTCCATCCACTACGGCGGTGATGTTACGCTCTGAGGAGCCCTGTGCCATGGCCCGTACGTTCACGCCCGCCTGTCCGAGGGCACCGAAGAACGTAGCGGCAATGCCCGGCGTGCCCGCCATGTTGTCGCCCACCACAGCCAGCACGCTGCAATCGGGCGTCACCTCAACCGGCTTCAGGTGCCCTTGGTCGATTTCGGCGTAGAAGGCATTGCGGGCGGCGGTGCGTGCAGCCTCGGCCTGTGCGTTTGGTACAGCAAAGCAGATGGAATGCTCGGAGCTACCCTGTGAAATGACCATCACCGACACATCCGCCTCTTCCAGCGCGCTGAACAGGCGACGGGCGATGCCCGGTACGCCCATCATGCCCGAGCCCTCCAGATTGATCAGCGCCAGATCGTTGATTGTCGCGAATCCTTTGACCGGACGCTCAGCGTCGCCACTCAGGTGGATGCGTGTGCCGGGGTCTTCGGGCGAAAAGGTGTTTCGGATGTGAATAGGAATGTTCTGGTCAAACGCGGGAGCCAGCGTGCGCGGATGAATGACCTTCGCCCCGAAGTAGGCCAGTTCCATGGCTTCGGGATACGAGAGGGCATCCAGACGCTGCGCATCGGGCACCAGGCGCGGATCGGCGGTCATCACCCCGTCTACATCGGTCCAGATGTGCACGGCGTGGGCCTGCAGCAGCGAGGCAAAGATCGCCGCTGAAAAGTCGCTGCCATTGCGTCCGAGCGTAGTGGGGGCGCCCTGTGCGGTCGTGGCAATAAAGCCCGTGATAACAAGATGCTCCGCCGGATGGGTTTCACGCCACGTGGTAAAGCGTGCGCGGGTGGCCGCCCAGTCCACGGTCGGACCCATCGTCTGGTGGGTAACGACGAGCACATCGCGCGCATTGCAGAGCGCGACGTCGTGGCCGTCGGCACGTAGCAGGTGGGTGAGCAGGCGGGCGCTCCATTGCTCGCCGAAGCCTGCAATCAGGTCGCGCGCCGCTTCCGACACCGTGCCAAGCAACTGCGTGGTCTGCAGCACATCGCGAATGGTTTGTACATCGGCGGCCAAGGCATCGGCTACGGACTCGGCATCGGAGCCGCTGAGGAGCGTTTCAATGGGCGATTGCTGTGCAGTGTGGAGCGCATCGAGTTCAGACAGACGGTCTTCAAACGGCGTACTCGTATTGGTTAGAGCAAGGAGCGCATCGGTGGTGCCGCGCATGGCCGACACGACGGTCGCACAGCCGGGACCATGGTTGTCAATGAGTGTGGCTACATGACGAAGGCGGTCGGCATTGGCAAGACTGGTGCCGCCAAACTTATAGACGGTCCACGGCGCAAGGTCGGGCATGAAAACGACGGAAGCTGAAATAAGCAGAGAATCGGATCAACGCCCGCCTAACGGATGTGCCAAGATAGGGTTCATCCGGAAGCGCTTTCTACTAACTCGGCCCGTAGGCGACGCAGATACGCAGGAGCCTCTAGTAAGCGGGGGCCATACCACGAAAAGATCTGGCCATCGACCACACGCACGGGAATGTCGGGACAGGCGGCTTTCACGTCGGCCGTAAAGTCATCCTTCTGGCCAAATGGAAACGGCTCGCTGCTGCACAGAATGGCATCGAGGGTGGCGTCGGCTAGTTCGTTGAGCGTCACTTCTGGGTAGCGGTCGGTGTCGGCCCAGGGCGAGGTGAATCCCCCGTAGCGCATCACATCGTGAATGATGGTATCGCCGCCGACGGTCATGTACGGCTCGCGCCAGATAAGGTAGGCCACGCGGAGCAGGGGGGCGTTGCTGGAGAGGGCCTCGAACCGTTCGGTGATCTCTACAGCCAGGGCCGCCGCCGCTTCGGAGCGTCCGACCAGCGTCCCCACCTGCCGAATCATCTGTGTAGCGGCACGGACGGTCGGCACATCGGTGACGTATACCGGTGCGATGTTGGTGAGTGCGTCGACATCGTCGGGCGTGTTTTCTTCCTTGTTGGCCAGCACCACATCGGGGGCCAGTTCGGCCACGGTGTCTTGCTTGACCTGCTTGGTGCCGCCTACGAGGGTCTTTTCTTCGCGCCACGATGGCGGACGTTCGCAGAAACGCGTGAGGCCTACCACCTCACGGTCCAGCCCCAGTCCGTGCAATAGGTCCGTTAAACTGGGTACGAGCGATACGATGCGTGTCGGACGCGCATTGAGCACAATGGGGCGCCCCAACGCATCGGTGGTAGCACAGAAGGGGTCATCAGCCATGGCTTTTTGCGCATCCTACTGAAAAAATGTAGCGATGAAGAGCCCGACTCCGGCAACCACTGCGATGATGGCCGCGGTGTTCAGCAGAGGAAGTTGGCGCTGCAGGCTGTGTTGTAGCGGATTGCGCGCCCCTAGCAGCACACCAGCCAGTCCAAGCATAAGATCAGCGGCGGCTCCGAGCGTATCGCCCATTTGAAAGCTATTCCACGCCATCCAGCAGAGGAACAGCCCAAAGCCCATCAACAGCACGTCGATGAGCGAAAGTGGCGAGGGAGCGTCTTGTGATTCCGAGTCAGACATAGGAAGTTAAGCGTCGCGGTCAGAAAGTGTGTCGAACAGGCGGGCGGGCACGTGGCCAAAGGCGCCGTTGCTCATCGTGACAGCTACATCGCCGGGGACAAGCAGCTGCTGCAGGTGGTGGAGCGTATGGTCGGGGTCCGCCCCAACGATTACGCTAGGTCCACGCTTACGGATGGCATCGGCTACGGCCTCTACATCGAGGCGGTTGTCTTGGCGGTCGTTATGTCGAAACGGAGGTGTGCTGAGTACCACTACATCGGCGGCATCGAACGCGGTGCTGTAGGCGTCCTCGAACCGGGCCCGGCGGCTGGTATTTGAGCGTGGCTCAAACGCGACCACCAGGCGGCGCTCTGGGTAGGCCGTACGCAGTCCTTCAAGGGTACGCTGTACCGCTGTGGGGTGATGGGCAAAGTCGTCAATCACCGTAATGTCGCGGGCTGTGCCCAGCACCTCTTGCCGCCGGGCTACGCCCGGAAACGAGGCCAGCCCCTGGGCCACCTGACGGCTGTTGCATCCTTCACTAAATGCGATAAGGGCCACCGCCAGTGCATTTTGCAGGTTGTGCGTGCCATGCAGCGGCAGCGTGTACGAGCCGCGTTCGAACCCGCCCATTGTGATGGTAAAGCGTTGCCCCTCGGGGCCGGTTTCGTGATCGGTGACGGTCACGTCATTGCTTGGGTCGAGTCCATAGGTCCGCACACGAGCGTCGGTGTGTGGGGCTAGAGCAGCAACGGCCGGGTCGTCGCCACACAGGACGAGCAACCCGTTGCGCGCCCCCAGCGTGCCTGCAAATGCCTCAAACGCCTGTCGGTAAGCGGCTTCGTCGGCAAACACATCAGCGTGGTCGAACTCCAGCGACGTAATGACGGCTTTGTCGGGCCGGTAGTGCATAAACTTGGGCCGGTCGTCGAAATACGCACTGTTGTACTCGTCGCCTTCGACCACAAACGGCTGATCGGTACCTAGATGGGCGCTGCGCTCGGTGCTTTTGAGCACCCCGCCAATCAGATACCCTGGATCGGCGTCGGCGGCATGCAGCGTGTGGGTGAGCAAAGCGGTTGTTGTCGTTTTGCCATGCGTACCAGCGACCACAATGGAGCGTCGATCATCCGTCAAAAAGTGATGGCCGAGCGCCTCGGGAAACGACTGTTGCACCAGGTGATGCTCACGTGCATACGCGGCTTCGGGATGGGTGGGCGTGCATGCATTGCCGACAATGGTGAGGTCGGGTGGTGGATCGAGATGAGCTGGGTCGTACCCCTCCAACACGTCAATGTTACGCGCGGCCAGTTGGGTGCTCATGGGCGGATACGCTGCGTCATCGCTGCCGCGTACGGTGTAGCCGGCCTCCTGAAAAAGCTGTGCCAGCGAGCCCATTCCGGTTCCACAGATGCCAATAAGATGAACCGTGTTGAGGGTATCCGGCACAGGCGGACGGTCGAACGTGCGCAGGGCCGTGTCATCAGAGGCCGAAGAAGTCATGAAAGGCAGGCAGAGACGTTAGTCAGACGAAGAGGCAGGGTCAGAAGAGTTTTGTTTTCCAGACGAGTCCGAAGCAATGGCTTCGGCAGCTACATCTGGCGATGTGGGTTGCATGTCAGCATGCGAGGAAATGTCTTCAGGGAGCATGCCTAGTTGCTTGGCGCGGCGGAACCACTGTTCACGTGCCAGCGCCTGCATGTCTTCGACCGAGTCGGCCTCATCAACGATTTCCATGCCGAGGAGCGTCTCCACCACATCTTCCATCGTAACGATGCCCGCCACACCGCCGTACTCATCGACCACCAGTGCAATATGCTCCAGGTGGTCAAGCATGCGTTCGAGCACATCGGGGAGGGGGAGCGATGCTTGCACCACCAGAATTTCGCGAACGAGTTCGGAGAGGGGCAGGTCAAGGTCTTCTTGAGCGGCGCGCAACAGCAAAGCATCTTTGAGCACGTACCCGGTCACGTTATCGCGATTTTTGCGATACACCGGAATGCGCGAAAACCGAAACTCATCGTGTTTCTCAATGACCTCGCCAACCGTTTGGTCTTCCATCAAGTCGAACATAACCGTGCGCGGCGTCATCACATCTTTCACGCGCAGTGAGTTGAAGCGAAAGAGATTGCGCAGGATATGCGATTCCTTTTCCTCAAACACGCCCTCTTCCTCCCCCAACTCGGCCAGCGCTGTAAACTCTTCGCGGCTGAAAGACACCCGCTCTTCGCCATCAGCCAGCAGGTACGAGAGCCCCTTCGACAGCTTTACGAATGGCCACATCGAAAAGCTGATAGGAGTGAGCAGCCGTACTACGGTCGGCGCCATGGTGCGCCAGTACACAGCACCCAGTGTTTTCGGGATGATCTCCGAGAAGACAAGGATGAGAAGCGTAAGGACGGCAGAAATGACACCGATCCACGCTTCCCCAAAAACAATAGCGGCCTGCGCTCCGGCTCCGGCAGCCCCCACCGTATGCGCAATGGTGTTGAGGCTTAGGATGGCAGCCAGCGGCTGGTCAATATCCTCTTTGTACTGACGCAGTCGTTCGCCGATGGCATGATCATCCCGCTCCAGTGCAGCCACATACGAAGGCGTGGTGCTAAGCAGCACCGCCTCCATAATCGAACACAGAAACGAGACGCCTATTGCTAGCGCTACGTATACGAGTAATAAACCCATGCAGCGAACGCCGATTGTCCAGTCAGTTGCCTAATAAAGACAAGCGGCGAGGCACGTTATATTGAAGAAACACGAGAACGGATACAAAGAATGCACGGCTACCGGTGCAGTTTCTACAACCGCCCGGTCTGACGTCAGCGAAGGCGGGCAAGTGCTCATCTGCAGATAACGTTATGCGATGTGCCGGTAGCAAGAACGCGGCCTGAGCGGCCCGCCTTCAATGATACGCCCCCCTGATTCGAGGGGGCGTACGGCCCACGCGATATAAGCCCCCTACTCGATGGAGAGCCGTCCACCACCAGGGGCAGAGGCTGCGCCTTCTTTCCACTCAAACTCCAACTCCAGGCTCAACTCGGGGGTGCCCCCCGACTTTGATGTTTCGCGCTCGGCCTTTACTTCGAAGTCGAAGCGCTCGGGCAGCGTCATATCCAACGTTTCTCCGCCCGCTTCGAGATGAACCGAGCCGTCGGCTTCGAGCTTGTCGGCCAACGTCCGAAGATACGAGGCCGCTTCAGCGCGTGTAGCGGCATGTTCAGACTTAAACAGCACTTCTTCAGGCATAAGAGTCACCTTTAGCATGTGGATACAATAGGATAGAGAGTATATCTTCACCCTGCAATGGGCAGAAAGATCCACATTGCCCTACAACCGTGTTCGAGATGTGCTTGGTTGCCGCACTGTGCCCCCGACTACCAGTCCGGCCCCGATAAGCACCAGGTTTTTGATGATATACTGCCCTTCCATCGTCAGTCCAATAGGAAATTGCGTAAAGCATACCTCGGGCAGCAGCACGAGGGGGAGCATAGTGCCGGGCATCTGCAAGAACAGAAGGAGGATAGCCAGCCGCAGCATAGGGCGAAAGAGCAGCCCAATGCCAATAAGCACCTCCCATACGCCCAGCACGATCAGAAAAAAGTCTTCGTCTACAAAGTACACCGTGTTACGCACCAGTTCTTCGGCGGGACTCATTCCCAGCGGTTTGAGGGCCCCAAACCAAATAAACACGATGCCTAAGCTGTACCGCAAGATAAGCACCCCGTACTGCCGCATCCATCCGGCAATCTGCCGATCTACGGCGTCAAGATTCAACCGTTCAAGAAGCCTACTGATTGGGTCTGACATACCGCCTCACAGTTGGTTGTGGGAAAACAACGCGCTTCATTAAAAATGGGTGGGCCATGCTCTGCGCTAACCATTTCAGAAGCAGCTCTTTTCGATACAGGGGTAAAACGCAAGACCACCCCAGAAGGTTATTTCTGATTGCAAGATATCCAGCACATTCAGCGTAAATCACCCTTAATTGGGGGCGGGATGGCCAAATTGCTCATGACACGTAAACGAGCCAGTGTATTGCCCGCAATTGCGTCGCTAGACGCAGAAACTAACCCGTCGTGCATAGGGTCAGAGGGCGTAGTAATTCACAACTCCTATTCTAATCCGAATAAAGGAGCGTTTTTCATGACTTCAGCCCGCGTTTTTTTCGACGCTTTCCCATGGATACAAACGACCATACCTCACATACCGTACAGCCCATCGTGAAAGGTGGTCTGTTGGCATTGATCCTCCTTCTCGTCTGGACTGGACCCCCTGTTGTGTACGGGCAGTCGATCACAGGACAGACCTCCTTCACTGAAACTACCTCTTTTGCCCCCGCTGTTGTTCAGCAACATGCCCTGCTGTTAGGGGCTGAAGACCCTCACCTGCGCGAGCAGGCCTTGAAAAATATCATTGTTATCAGCCAGCGCAACCTGGCGACCTACGACTGGAGCGCGGTTGGTCCTGCTCTCGTTCACGTGTTCCGGCAGGACCCTGACCCACAGCTTCGCATTATGGCAGTCTCGGCAATCCATACAATTGGGGATAAACGATCTCTCGATGCGATCAATCGCCACAATGCGTTTGTTCGACATGCCCATGCCCAGCAACGCATCCGCTACATTCCGTCGCGCGCTGAGCAGCACGGAGATTATGCTGTCCGGCTCTACTATCATACCCAAGCCAACCAACGGCAACAGGACCGCCTTCAACGCCGCATTGATCGGCATCTTGCAAAGGCCAATGTGCACACCGAAAAAGCGATGCGGCTTGGCCACCGAATGCCTCCCGAAACAAGCAAGTAGATCCCTCTACAGATAGCGTAAGAGCACGAGTCCGAGGCACATTATGCCTCGGACTCGTGTGCGTTGGGGCTACGGTGTTCTCTATGCAATATCCCCGAAGATGCGGCATCTCCCAACGTCCATCCGCCAAGAATCTATTCAGCGGATACCGGGTTTGGATCTCCCCCCGACGCTTTCGCACGCACACGCTGGCTGCATGTCTTCCTCGTCTTCTGTTCTGGAACGCGAAATCCGATACCTGAAGGGCGTAGGCCAAAAGCGCGCCGACGCCTGGACCGATGCGCACGGCGTACGTACCGTGCACGATCTGCTGCACTTCTACCCGCGGCGCTACCTCGACCGCTCTACCACCAGCCACGTGCGTGACCTGCGCGAAGGCGACCAGGCGACCATCATGGGGACCGTCGTTGTACAGGACGTGGTGCCGGGCCGTAGCAACAAGCGCTTTGAACTCATCGTGGAAGACAGCGAAGGACAGCGCATGAAAGCCGTCTGGTTTCAGGGCGTATGGTGGATCCGCAAGGCGTTTGACACGGGCGAGCGCATCGCGCTTCATGGCACCGTGCAGAAGTACGGACGCTGGTTCTCGATGACGCATCCCGACTTCGATCGCCTCGATGACGACGCAGCCGCCCTCGACACCGGACGCATTGTGTCGCTCTATCCCGGCGGCCAAGCAATGGACGCCGTTGGGCTCAGCAGTCGCTCGGTACGGCGGATCGTCTACCGCTTCTTCAAAGAGCACGGGCTGAAGCTGAGTGAACCGCTTCCCGAGTGGATGACTACGCAGTACGATTTGATGGAGGGCCGTGTGGCGCTACGGGCCATCCACTTTCCAAAAAGTCAGGAGGAGTTGCAACGAGCCATCCACCGGCTCAAGTTTGAGGAGCTCTTTTTCATTCAACTGCTGCTAGCCATTACCCGGCACGAGCGCGAAGACATTGCCGGTCCGCGCTTTGAGGAACCGGGCGCCTACACGCGCCGCTTTGCGGAAGAGGTGCTCCCGTTTGAGCTTACGCAGGCTCAAAAGAGGGCTGCCAAAGATATCTTTGCCGACACCCAGACGGGCATCCAGATGAACCGGCTGGTGCAAGGGGATGTGGGCAGCGGCAAAACCGTGGTGGCCGTACTGGCGATGCTGCAGGCGTACGACAGCGGATTCCAGACCGCGTTCATGGCACCTACCGAGATTCTGGCCGAACAGCACGCCGCCAGCCTCACGCGTTACCTGGCTCCGCTCGACCTGGAGCCCGTCCTGCTAACCGGGAGCCAATCGACTGCCGACCGCGAGGCTGCGCTCGATGCACTACGTACCGGGTCGGCCCCCGTAGCTGTTGGTACGCACGCGCTGATCCAAGATGCGGTGACATTCGACCGCTTGGGGCTGGCCATTGTGGACGAGCAGCACCGATTTGGTGTAATGCAACGCGCCGAAATGTTCGAAAAAGGCGACCGTCCGCACATGCTGCTGATGACGGCTACGCCTATTCCGCGTTCGCTGGCTATGACGCTGTACGGGGATCTCGACGTCTCTCATATCGACGAGATGCCTGCTGGACGTAAGCCGGTTATCACAGCGAAACGACACGAAAAACAGCGCGAGGAGGTGTACGCCTTCCTGCAATCGCGTATTGCCCAGGGCGAACAGGCGTACGTGGTGTATCCGCTCGTTGCCGAAAGCGAAAAAAGCGATCTGAAGGATGCGGAGAACGGACAGACTACGCTGCGGTCTCGCTTTCCGGATGCTACGGTGGGGCTTGTGCACGGCCAGATGAAAGCCGATGCGAAAGAGGAGGCGATGCGTGCCTTCCACGCAGGCGAGATCGACATTCTGGTGTCGACGACGGTCATTGAAGTGGGGGTGGATGTGCCGAATGCCACCGTGATGCTCATCGAGCACGCCGAGCGGTTTGGGCTGAGCCAACTGCATCAGCTGCGCGGTCGCGTTGGACGCAGCGATGCGCAAAGCTATTGCATCTTGATGGCCGGATACAAACAGTCGGCCGAGGCGAAGCAGCGGCTGGCGGCGATGACACGCACGACCGATGGCTTCGAGATCAGCGAAGAGGATTTGCGTATCCGAGGTGCGGGCGATTTCTTTGGGACGCGCCAGAGCGGGATGCCGGAGCTGAAGCTGGCTGACATCACCGAGGATACCGATGTGCTCGAAACTGCACGTGAGGCCGCCACGGCGCTCATCAACCGCGACCCGGAGCTTACCGATGACGCTCATACCCCCCTCCGGCGCTATTTCGAGCGCTACTACGCCGACCAGTCGATGGGCTTTTTGCGGGTGGGGTGAGGTACTGCCGTGTCGCGTGTGAATGATGAGGTGCAGGGCTCGTGTCAAAGGTCTGCACCCTCTCCAAAAAACCTGTCATGGTGAGCGCAGCCGAACCATCTCCCCGACGCTCAGCAGGCTCTGATCGATCGAACGGCCCTGCTCATTTCGGGGGAGATCTTTCGACTCCACACCTGCTAGACGCAGTTGCTCCGCTCAAGATGACAACATTAAAACGGGGCGTATTGCAACCCGAAGATTGACCTGTGACACAGCACTACACAAACGCATCCGGGAGGGCCTCGCGGGCCAGGGCGCGCACGTCGGGGGCGCCGTCTTGGTTGAGTGCCTGCTTCGCAAGCGCCTTCATATCTTTCATATCCAGAGCACGAATCAGCGCTTTGGTGGCAGGCAGTGCCTCTGCGTTTACGCTCAAATTACGAATCCCAAGTCCCACAAGCACGGGAATGGCTTCGGGATCCGCCGCCGCTTCGCCGCACACGCTTACAGGTCGACTGCCAGCAGCCTCAACCACCTGACGAATCATGTGCAGTACTGGTGGGTGGAGCGTGTCGGAAAGATTCGCCAGGTCGGCGTGTTCGCGGTCGGCGGCCATCACGTATTGCACCAAGTCGTTCGTTCCGATGCTGAAGAAGTCGACGTGCGGAGCCAACTGCGCTACCGTAACCGCACTGGCTGGCGTCTCAACCATGATGCCTACGGGCATGTTGGCCGCGTACAGCGTCCCCGTATGGTTAAGCGCGGCACGCACCGACTGAAGCAACCGGCGCGTCTGCCGAATCTCGTCGAGTGTGGCCACCATGGGAAGCATGAGCCGTATGTTGTGCGATGCACTGGCCTTAAGCACGGCCCGCAACTGGGTCCGGAATAGCTCGGGGTGGCGCAGCAAAACCCGGATGCCGCGCATTCCCAAGAACGGATTCGACTCCTCGGGAAAGGATATATACGGCAGCGGCTTGTCGCCTCCGGCATCGAGTGCACGCACGGTGACGGGGGCTTTCTCGAACGGCGAGGCCACCGTTTTCAGGGCTTCAAGCTGTTCTTCTTCGGAGGGCGGCTCCTGCGTATCCCCAAACAGAAACTCGGTGCGGAGCAGCCCCACGCCTTCGGCTCCCCGCTCAACGGCGGTTGCTGCCTCACTGGGATGACTAATGTTGGCCGTTACCGTTACGGTTGTGCCGTCGGTGGTCGTGGCCGCACGCTGCGCTTCAGCCCGGTATGCGGCGGCGCGCTTGTCGGCTTCGCGACGCTTTGATTCGAGCTTCTTAACGCGTTGACGAGGAGGATCAACCCAAACATGCCCGGTGCCGCCATCAAGACCCAGGATGGTGCCATTGTCAACGTGCTGCAGCGCGGTGCCCACGCCGAACACCGTGGGAATGCCGCGTCCACGTAGCAAAATGGCGTTGTGGCCGGTTGGGTTGCCACCAGTACAAACCACCCCGTGCACTTGATCGGGGTCTAGGTGAGGCACGATGGAGGGCGGTAGATCATCGGCCACAAGCACCAGGGGGCCATCGGGTAGCGACAACACTTCACTGGCGTCGTCGAGCAGCTCAAGCACCACGCGTCGCCCGATGTCGCGCACGTCGTTAGCACGCGCTTGCATGTATGCATCGCCAAGGTTGGCGTATTCTTGGGCCAGCGCTTCGGTGACCTGTGCCCAAGCAAGCGGAGCCGGTTCGTTCGCATCGGCTATGCGTTCGTGGGCAGCATCCAGAAGCGCATCGTCTTCAAGCAGCAACGCCTGGGCTTCCAAAATCCCTTGCACGTCTTTCCCGCCTCGACGGGCCTGCATACGCAAATCGCGCTGCACCATTTTGAGTGCGGTTTGTAGCGTATCCCACTCGTCTTCAGGGGGCTGCTCTTGCGTGGTGGGTAGGTCGGGCAGTGCGGTATGCAGGCGAGCGGCAGGGGCTACGGCTGTACCGGCATGCACCGCAAGTCCTGTCACGGCTCCATCACTGGGCTCTTGCACGCGCTCGGTTGACGCTTCGGCCTGCGAGGCCGAGGATCCTGATTCTGGTGAAGCGGAGTCATCCTCAAACCCCTCTTTGATAAGCGTGCCTAATGCCTGTAGGGCCTCCTCAGACTCGGGGCCGCGGGCGGCAATCTGTAAGCGGTTGCCCCGGCGCGCGCCCAGCGTAGACACCGACGAAATGCTCGTGGCCGATACCGGAGGGCGATCGTCTTCTAACCGCTTAATCGTGATTGCAGCCTCAAACTTGCTTGCCGTGCGTACCAGTTGGGCAGCCGGACGGGCATGCAAGCCGTGTAAGTTCGTCAACTCTACCTCGATGGCATGCTCGGGGGCATCCTTGAACCGTGTTTTTGAAGTGGAAGCCGCCGAATCGGGATCTGGGGTGGAGCCGGTGTCTGAATCGCCCACATGCTGCTGTTTTTGAGCAAGCGCCTGCCGGGCTTCGCGGGCTACGGTGTCGAGGTCGCCGCCCATGCTGGCTTGCACCGCTGCCGCCAGTGCGCCCTCCACAAACGGGGCCGACACCAGCCGCGTGCGCTGCCGCAGGTCGTCGGGCAGCAATTCGAGCGCCACATCTGTGCTTAGCAAGGCGCTTCCCATATCGCCCAGAACAAGCACGCCGTCGCCCTTGTCCACGCGCTGAATGGCCTCAAAAATAGCGGTGGCATCGGTGCCGGTGTCTGCTCCTTCGTCGCCGGTTCCAGCAGCAACGGCAATGGCTACATCTTCAGCTGCCATTTCGCGGATAAGTGGAATCAACGCATCGGCAAGGGCACGACTGTGCGAAACAAGAACGAGACTGACCATGAACTAAAGAAATTGTGATCAAGACAAACAACGTGCGTGCAGAACAGCTTACCCATCAGCCGTCCAGGCTTTTTCAGCAGCAGCCACCAGGTAGTAGGTGGAGGTGGCCCCGGGATCTTGATGGCCTTTGCTTCGCTCGCCGAGGTAGCTGGCACGACCCTTCCGTGCTTCGAGTGGAATCGTAGCTTCCATTCCCTCTTTGGCGGCCTGGGTAGCCACCGACAACGCCTCTGATAGATCGTCGCCGCGTTGAGCGGCAGCCTCCAGCGCTTCTACGGTAGGGAGCAGCGCATCCACCATCGTTTTGTCGCCGGACTTTGCCTTGCCGCGCCGCTGCACGCCCTGCAGGCCCGCCCGAAATAACGCGGCGACTTCCGGCACATCGAGCGTGTCGTGACTTTGTACCGCCTTGCCGGCATCCATGAAGAACGTACCATACAACGGCCCGCTGGCCCCGCCGGTCTTGGAGATCAGCGCCATGGCCACCGCGCGCATCATGTCCATCATGTCGTCGGTGTCGTCGAATGTGTTGACGGCATGCGTAAGCCCCCGGTTGAGGTTCTGGCCATGGTCGCCATCCCCAATTGCCGAATCGAGCTTGGTCAGATGCGACTTTTGGTCGGCGACTTCGTCGGCAAACGTGCGAATCCAGTTGCGCAGGTCATCGGCGGTAAGAGACATACAATGTTGGGGGGTGTGATACAGGCGGCGAGAAAAAATAGGGGATGCGGCTCGATTAGACCAACTCCGCATGTTTCGTTCGGGGAGGGACGGGTGGATGGTTGGATGGGCACAACGTCCATCTGTGCATCCATCCGCCCATCTCCACGCACATGAGGCCAAAGACCGACTGACGAAGTACATCCGGTGTCGTACCGACAAGCGATTTCGCAACGGGTACAACCGGAGTTGGTATTACATGACCTACATCCCCCAGCGGAGGCCCGGGGTGTGTACGGGCGCATCCCACAACTCAACGCGCTCTTCGTTCATGCGCATCAGTGTGATGGAGATGCCCGCCATTTCGAGGCTGGTGATGTACGGGCCGACCAGGTTGCGCACCACGCGCAAGCCGTTCTGCTCCGCGATTTCAGCGGCCTTGCGATACGCTAGATACAGTTCGATGAGCGGAGTCCCCCCCATGCTATTCATGAACAGCAACACATCATCCCCATCCTCAAAGGGCAAGTCCTCGATGATTGGCATCATGAGACGCTCGACAACCTTATCGGCTGGCTCAATCTCCATGCGTTTGCGTCCGGGTTCACCGTGAATGCCGATGCCGATTTCCATCTCGTTCTCCCCCAGGTCGAAGGTGGGCTCTCCGGCGGTGGGGACTGTACACGACGTGAGCGCCATTCCCATGCTGCGCACATCGTCGTTGCACCGCTTGCACAGGTCGGTAACCTCTTGCAGGGAGGCTCCGCGTTCAGCGGCCGCGCCACACAATTTCTCGATGAGCACGGTTCCACCAACGCCTCGTCGTCCTGCGGTGTAGGTGCTGTCTTCTACCGCCACATCGTCGTTGATAACAACGCTTTCGACCTTGATATCGCTTGCTTCGGCCATTTCCTCGGCCATCTCGAAGTTCATCACATCGCCCGTGTAGTTTTTGACGATGTGCAGCACACCGGCTCCGGCGTCGAGGGCTTCGGTGGCTGCTTGCATCTGATCGGGGGTCGGGCTGGTGAACACCTCACCCGGACAGGCGCCATCGAGCATGCCGTGCCCAACAAAGCCATTGTGCATGGGCTCGTGGCCACTTCCGCCACCTGAAAGGATACCCACTTTTCCATCGGGCACGCCATCAGCACGCACCACGTAGGTTGGATCATAGTGCACCTCAATCATATCGGGATGCGCCGTGGCCATCCCTTTGAGGGATTCGCGCACCACGTCTTCGGGGGCATTGATTAGCTTTTTCATAGTAACACGCTCAATTAGTGAATAAGTCGGACAGACCCGAACAAACAGCGCCGCCACAGACTCTATTGAAATAAGTCTGCGGCGACGGTGCATGCAAAAGTATGAGTGAGTGATTAGGCGTTCAGCTTAGACCGTACCGGGTACCCAGACGCCTGTAGTAAATACGCCAGCGAAGTAGAGCAGCGCGATCAGCAATGTGCCAAACACAATCGCTGCTGCGGGCGGATCCACGTGAGTGTCGCCTTGCGCGTAGAAGATACGCTGGAAGAACTCACCGAACACAGCGCAGACCAAACCGAATACAGCACCAACAACGAGCGCCATTAAGACGGTGCCCTGGGCAAACGTGGCTGCTTCAAGTGCACCCGCCTCTGGCATTTCAGCAACGGTGGCCAAGTATGCCAACGCCGCTGTACTAGAGGGAAGAGTTATGTGGTGCGTTACCGGGAAGTTGGCGACACCCAGGTTCAGGAAGAACAGGCTAGCAGCGCTAATACCAAATGCAAGGAATGCGCTTCCAGTAGCAATCGCAATGAACGCCCCCAGAATACCTGCAACGATGCCAAGGAAGGCAACAGGTCCCCATTCGTACTGATGCGGAAGCCACGGCTCAACCGTGAAACGGTCGGTCGCGTCTTTTACGTGATCGTCGACAGTCCCTTCAGCGCTTGGCTTTTTCTCTTCGCGCTCGAAGGGCGTCATGTCGAGTACGCCGTTGCCGTGTACTTTACCGATGACACTGTACCCTAAAAAGGCCCGGTGCAGCAGTGCAGAGAGCACAACAGCAACCGCGATTGGGTCCCATGGAAGGGCAAACCCGTCTGATACGGCTGTAATGACCAAGCCGAGAATCCCGAATAGGCCTCCAACAACGAGCACGTCGACTTTTGTGCCAAAGGCGTAGGTGATATTTTTCGCCTCATGGAAGTCGAATCCGGTATCCATGTAGCCTTTTTTAGCGGCATAGGCAGCGGCTGCGGCCCCTCCAGCAAAGGAGATGTGCGGGCCAAAGACCGCACCGAAGGCAATCTCGCCTGTCACCCCGCCGAGTCCGCCCGCTTCACCGGCAATAACCATGAACCCGGTAAAGATAAACGCAGGGAGTGCGCCAATAGATGCGCCGAAGGCCCCCCCGGCGAAGGCCGCAAGAACGAGATAAATCCAGTGTACTTCAAGTAATGCTTCCATCGTATTGTTGGGTCAAGGAACAGGGTTAGCACATGATCATCAGGCAGCTTGTGGTGGATAATTCCACTGCCTGTACAAACGGTATGCTGCGGGGCAAGCGGAAGGCGCATCCTCGTGCGCTATGGAAGCAGCACGATTGAGAGGTTTCTCCGGCGTTGCAGCCCTCCCTCTCCCCGCAGCAACGGGGAACGATAGTATTCGCATTAAAAGGTGAGCTGAGCACCCAGGATGAAGGCGTTGTAGTTGGCCTGCGCATCGGACTGGAAGTCCTGGAACTCGGCCATCAGCGTAAGCTGGTCGGTTACCATGTAGCGTGCAAAGCCCATGAGCAGCTGATTGGTGTTATCGGGGGAGTTACCAAATACGGTGGACTGCGCATCTTGGGAGCCTTCTCCATAGCTGACGCCAAGCACGAACCCGCCAAAGTCGTAGGCAGCTTCACCGTACCACTGTGTGGCATCTACATCGGCTTGAGCAAGCGCTCCATCAGGAGTATCAATGGAAAGCCCAATAAGTCCGTCGGAGCCAATGCCCTGCGTTTCGGAGTAGGAACCGCTTAGCTGAAGTCCTTCAAAGTTAAGGCGTGCGCCAACATCCCATCCGGTGATGTCGTAGTCTAGATCAACATGGTTGACATTCTGATACAGTCCGCCAGCCCACAGATCAAGCGTTCCGCCATCAAGCCCAAGCACATAATTTACCTGGCCCTCTACACGCGGTGCAGCCGTCTCGATATCATTGGTTGCTCCGTCGGGCTTCTCTGGGTTAATGAGCCCCAGCTTCAACGAGAGTCCGCCTAGATCCGGTGTTGTGTAAGCGATGCGTGGGTTGAAATTCGCGTACGTGTACCCGCTGCCAATACGGCCGAGGGTAGCATCAGCAGCATCGGGGCCGCCAAAGCGTCCGATGCCCATGGCACTTCCCATATCAGCAATGGAACTGCCATTAAAGACGCCAAAGCCTTTTCCGACGTTGAACGTCCCGAAATCGCCTGCGATGATAATGTCAGCGACACGTCCTTCAAACAGGCCTGCGTTCTGAACACTGGGGCCTTGCAGGTGGTGGTTAATCTGAAACTGCCCTGATACGGTAACGCCGTTTTGCTCGGGCGCCGTTACCGTGAAGGTGATGTTGCCTGGATTGAAACCAGACATGACACGGGTGGCAAACTGGTCATCGCCACCTTCGCCAAGTCCATCATGGGTAGACGCATTCAAAAAGACCGGAATGGCGCCCGTCACGTCGAAGCTCCAGTCGTCGATGTCAGGCGATACCTGTGCCTGTGATGTAGGAACGGCCATGAAGGACATGCCCATCAGGAGCACCAATCCGAGTGCGGTATGTAGGTAAAAAGAGGGTTTGGTCGCATTCATAACATTAAGGTAGGTTGTTAGGGAGGACAATAGTGGGTGAGTGTTAGGGTACCCAGTTTTAGCTCGTGGGCATGAGGTACTTGCTCGCGACATCGTTAAACGCCTCGACCTGTTCGTCTTGCCAGGCCTGGTCGTGGCCCATCTCGTCGGCCATATGAGCAGCCACCTGGGGCGCAATGTCGATGGCGGCCTGTGCATCCAACAGGAGTGCACGCGTGCGGCGGGCCAACACATCTTCGACCGTGCGCGCCATTTCGTGACGGGCTCCCCACACAACCTGCACCGGACGTACCGGAAGACGGTCGTCGTAGGGCTCTGCCCACTCAGGATTGTCGCGCATGAGGCGCTGGAGTGCAGGCGCATCGGAGCCGTACTTCGAGAGGTCGTCAAACTTCTCGGCATGCTCATGCCACCCGTGGATGTGCAGGTTCGCCGTTACCGACGGCTTCTCCTCCACATTGGCTAGGGTAGCCGCCTGGTCGATCGTGTCTTCGGCCATCTTGCGATAGGTGGTCCACTTACCGCCCGAAATGGTGACGAGGCCGTTGTTCGAGATGTGCAACACATGGTCGCGCGAGATCTCGGACGTGTCGGCATCGCCTCCTTTCGAGGGGTCGGTGACGAGCGGTCGAATGCCTGCAAAGACGCTTAAAACATCGTCGGGCGTGGGGTCTTTGACGAGATACCGACCGGTATGCTCGACCAAAAACTCAAGCTCCTTTTCCATAGGAACCGGTTCCATAGACGGCCCATCTACTTCTTCGTCGGTGGTGCCCACCACAACACGGTCGTTCCACGGAATGGCAAAGAGGACGCGTCCGTCATCGGTCTT
Source organism: Natronotalea proteinilytica (assembly GCF_055379935.1). Taxonomy (NCBI): domain Bacteria; kingdom Pseudomonadati; phylum Rhodothermota; class Rhodothermia; order Rhodothermales; family Salisaetaceae; genus Natronotalea; species Natronotalea proteinilytica. The sequence goes on from NZ_AP043947.1 coordinate 2,866,321, forward strand.
GGGCACCATGATGGCCGTATCGCCCGGCAAGAACTCGCGGGGAAGCACGATATGCGTGCCCTGGCTAGGACGCAGCGTATCGTGGGCATCGGGGTCATCCATCTTGCGGATGCTGTCGGTAAAGATCCCCGTTGCATTGATCACAGCTCGGGCCTTTAGGTCGAGCGTCGTGCCCGACTCCTGGCACTCGGCCTGCACGCCATTGACGTATCCGTCGTCGGCTTTGTGGAGGCCGGTTACCTTCATGTAGTTGAGGGCAACTCCACCCTGCTCCACAAAGGTTTGCGCCATGTTTACGGCCAGGCGCGCATCATCGAACTGGCCATCGTAATAGATGACGCCTCCGCGCAATCCTTCGGGCTCAATAGTAGGCAAATGGTTGAGGGTTTCGGACAGACTCAGCTGTTTGGAGCGGCCAAAGTTTTGGCGTCCAGCCAGCATGTCGTACACCTTCATTCCAATCCCGTAGAACGGACCTTCCCACCAGTCGTAGTTTGGCACCACAAAGGCCAGATTATGCACCAGATGGGGCGCATTCTTTTGCAGCAAGCCGCGCTCTTTAAGCGCTTCGAGCACGAGCGAGATGTTTCCCTGTTGCAGGTACCGCACCCCGCCGTGCACGAGCTTTGTTGACTTGCTAGAGGTGGCCTTTGCGAAGTCGTGCTGCTCCAAAAGGAGCGTGTTGTATCCGCGTGAGGCCGCCTCAATGCCTACGCCCAGTCCAGTGGCTCCCCCGCCAATGACGATAAAATCCCAGGGCCCATCTTGGGCGTCGAGTGCTTCTAGTCCAGCGTCGCGTTGCATGATAAAAGCGTACTTGGTTGAACAAAAAAACGGTTAGGGGGAGCAGCCAAACGGCCATGGAGATGGCGAAGGCGACTACTCTTCTTTGGCCCAGTTTTTGGCGCGCTTCACTGCGCGGCTCCACTGATTCATTTTGCGATTCGCTTCAGAGCGCTCCATGTCGGGCTCAAAACGTGCATCGACTTTCCATTGCTTGGAAATGTCCTCCACGCTGTCGTAGTAGCCCACAGCGAGTCCGGCCAGATAGGCGGCGCCAAGTGCTGTCGTCTCTGTCACTTCTGGACGCACAACAGGAACGCCAAGGAGATTGGCCTGCATCTGCATGAGCAGGTCGTTGGCTGTAGCGCCTCCATCTACACGGAGCTCTTTCAGGGGGATGCCGGAGTCGGCTTCCTGAGCGCGAATCACATCCACCGATTGCATGGCGATGCTTTCTAGTGCTGCGCGGGCGATGTGCGATTCGTTGGTACCGCGCGTGATGCCGACAATCGTGCCGCGCGCATACTGATCCCAGTGCGGCGCACCGAGTCCGGCAAAGGCAGGCACGAAATACACGCCATCGGTTGAGTCGACTTTTTCAGCCAGATACTCCACATCGGCCGAAGAACGGATCATGCGCATCTCATCACGCAGCCACTGAACCACAGCGCCCGCAATGAAGATGCTTCCTTCAAGTGCATACTGCGTGGGCTCGTCGCCCAGCTTCCATGCAATGGTGGTGAGCAAGTCGTTTTCGGACTTCACCGGCGTGTCTCCGGTGTTCATCAGCATAAAGGCGCCTGTGCCGTAGGTATTTTTGCCCATGCCTTCTTGGGTGCACACCTGGCCAAAGAGCGCGCTCTGCTGATCGCCTGCAATACCGGCAATGGGGACTGGCGTGCTAAAGATATCGCCACTGGTCTCGCCATACACTTCGCTCGACGGACGCACTTCTGGCAGCACCGAACGCGGTACATCAAGAATATCGAGAAGCTCATCGTCCCACTTCTCCTCGCGAATGTTGTACATGAGCGTGCGAGAAGCATTGCTCACATCGGTGATATGATGCTTGCCCCCCGTCAGCTTCCAGACCAGCCACGAATCGACCGTGCCAAAAGCAAGATGGCCGGCTTCTGCTTTCTCACGGGCCCCCTCTACGTTGTTGAGGATCCATCGGACTTTCGTGCCCGAGAAGTACGAGTCAATGACCAGACCCGTTTTTTCTTGAAAGAGATCGACATGCCCGGCTTCTTTAAGCGAATCGCAGAACTCGGCAGTACGGCGATCTTGCCAGACAATGGCGTTGTGGACCGGCTCTCCCGTACGCCGATCCCAGACGATGGTGGTTTCGCGCTGGTTGGTAATTCCAATACCAGCTATATCTCCTGACCCGGCCCCCACTTTACTAATGGCCTCAGCGGCCACACCGGCCTGGGTCGACCAAATTTCCTTGGGATCGTGCTCTACCCATCCGGGCTTCGGGTAGAACTGCTGAAACTCGTTCTGGGCAATAGTTTCAATTAACCCTTCTTCATTAAAGATGATGGCACGCGAACTTGTGGTGCCTTGATCGAGCGCAAGAATGTAAGACATTTTGTTCACCTGGGCTTTGGTGCGTATCAGTACCTTTCGTTTCCTTTTGTTACACAAGCACACAATACAACCCGGAAGCGCTTCTGTCAACGTAACATTAAGGAAATGGTGTTACGTTTGTGTGAATCAAGGGGGATGGATCACGTATTGCCCCCTATAGTATTTGCGAAGGTCCCCCTACAACCACGTGGTACCCGTTTGCCTGCTGGACACTTTCCTGACAAGGCGTGTGTTTAGGTGCTACTCCTGTTGTATCTCTTGCGCCTTGCTGGCCGAACTTTCCAGAAAACAGCGTTCAGGCGCGCTTGAGACTCGGAGTCCTTCCTTCCGACTTCGTTCTTTCCCTACCCAATGCCGCGTTTTTCTTCATCACTCCGTATGCCGCTATGCCCGACAAAACTCATGGACCGGCTGAACGCGAGGTTCTTATTTTGAAGCGTCTAAAAGAACATGGTTACGTCACCGTAACCGATTTAAGCGATTGGCTGAATGTCTCCGAGGTTACGATCCGAAAGGATTTGCAAAAACTCGAAAGCCGAAACCTCCTTCATCGCACCTACGGAGGCGCAAATCTTCGTAATCCATACGTGCGTGACCGGCCTCTTAATGAAAAAGCGACCCACTATGCCGAAGAGAAACGGCGCATTGGAAAAGCCGCCGCTGATCTGGTGTCTGACCACGACTCCATTATTCTGGCTTCGGGAACGACGATGACGCAGGTGGCTCGTTATCTGGAAGGCACGCCCGAACTCACAGTCATTACCAGTGCTATGAACGTGGCACTAGAGGTGGCTCACCTGCGCGATGTAGATGTGCTGATGCTGGGCGGCATGGTACGACCCACGTCGAAGTCGGTCGTAGGTCCCTATGCCCAGGAAATGATCAAGGAGTATGCATGCGACAAGCTCTTTCTGGGCGTTGATGGATTTGACCTGGAGTACGGCTTAACCACCGCCAATGCCCCAGAAGCGCGGCTCAATCAATACATGATCGACGCCGCACAGTACGTCATCATTGTTACGGACTCAAGCAAGTTTGGCTGCCGCAGTCTACGCCGCATTTGCGGGCTCGATAGCATTCACCGAGTCATTACAGACTCGGGGGTCGATGCCTCCGTAGTCGAAAAGTTGGAGGAGTACCCGATCTACGTTGACATCGTTTGACGTTTCGCACTGCCCTATCGCCCGGGCGTAACTTCTGTTTGACCGATGCGTAGGCGTTCATCCGCCAATTCTTGGCCCCTTCCTACCGACGTGCTATGCCCACGCCCTCTATTGAAGACTACCTGAAGGCCATCTACAAGCTGGAGTCCGGCGAAGACGGTCCCCCCGTTTCAACAGGCGCCCTGGCCGATGCAATGCAAGTCACCCCCGCATCGGCATCCAACATGGTGCGGCGCCTCGATGATCTGGGCTTTATCACCTATGAGGCGTACGCGGGGGCTACCCTCACAGACCCCGGACGCACCGTGGCGCTGGAGGTAATCCGCCATCACCGGCTGCTGGAGCTCTACTTCAAAGAGGTTATGGGCTTCGATTGGGAAACCGTACACCACGAAGCCGAACGATTAGAACATCACATCTCGGAAACCTTCGAGGAGCGAATCGAAGAAATGCTTGGCCACCCCACCCGCGATCCGCACGGCCATCCTATCCCCACGCGCGACGGCATTATGGCTGATCTGTCTACGCTCACCCTTGCCGATGCTAGCGAAGATACGTCGGTCACTATCGACCATGTATCTGACGAAGACCCCGATGTGCTCGATCTACTCGAACAACGGGGCTTGCTTCCAGGCGCTACCGTCAAAATCATCGAAACGCGCCCTATTGAAGGGCTCATGGTCATTGCCATTGAGGGCGAGGAAACCGTTATCGGACATCCGGTCGCCGAGAAGGTGTTTGTCACAACCTGATTTATCATGGAACTTTTAGGCGGGGCTAAATATTTTTAGCGTGTCTGCTGAAGTTACTCATTAAGCGCCTTTCCATCTTATGCCTCGTTCGCTACGATCGCTTACCGCCCTATGGGTGGTTTTTGCGTGTCTCCTAAGCCTCTCTCTTGTTGGATGCACCTCCGAAGAGGCTTCAGACTTATCTTCTGACGAGCGGTTGCGCGTTGTGGCTACCACCAATGTGGTGGGCGACCTCGTGCGCACAATCGGAGGCGAAGAGGTTAACCTCACAACGCTCATGGGACCGGGTATCGATCCGCATCAATATAACGCGAGTGAGGGAGATGTGCAGCGCATGGCACAGGCCGACTGGGTCGTGTATAACGGCCTGCACTTGGAAGGCAAAATGACCGACATCTTTGCCGAAATGAACCGGCGAGGCGTGCCTACCACAGCACTTTCCGAAGTTGCCATTCCCGATAGCCTGCTCATTCGGTCTACCGAGTTCGAAAGCTCTTACGACCCACACGTTTGGTTCGATGCCTCGCTCTGGCGGCGCGCCGCCCTACATGTAGGCGAACGCCTGGCCGAACTCGATCCGGATCATGCCGACCTGTACACCGAGCGCGCAGCCGATTACGCCGAACGCATGGATGCCCTGCATGAAGAGGTAGCCGAAGAGATCAAACGCATCCCCGAAACACAACGCGTACTGGTTACCTCGCACGACGCCTTCCGATACTTGGGCGATGCCTACGGCCTCGATGTACGAGGACTGCAAGGCATCTCCACCGCCACCGAAGCGGGAACCGCCGATGTACGTGCGCTGGCCCGCTTTGTCGAAGAGCAACGCATCCCCATGCTGTTTGCCGAAACTTCGGTGTCGGAACGTGGCATTCGAGCGGTGCAAGAAGCCGTACGCGACCGCGGATTCGATATTGCCATCAGCGATGCCCTGTACGGCGATGCACTAGGCAATGCCGATACGCCGACAGGCACATACGAGGGCGCGATGCGACATAACATCGACATCATCGTGCAAGGCCTCTCGCGGGAGTTGGCCGAGGACTCATAAAATAAGCTACTGTCTGCCGCGGTCCGACCAACTTTTCGGCTTCTTGCGCCTCCCCCATACACGCCATGCCACAGAGCTCGCCTGCGCTTCGCGTGAAAGGACTTACCGTTGCTTATGAAGACGACCCCGTGCTGTGGGACATCGATCTGACGGTCCCACAGGGCACGCTCATGGGTATTGTAGGACCTAACGGATCCGGCAAAACAACTTTGCTTAAGGCGGTGCTTGATCTGGTGCCAAAAGCGGCTGGACACGTACGTATTTTCGGGTCGCCGTACAGCGATCAGCGCGCACGTGTTGGGTACGTTCCGCAGCGTGGCAGCGTAGATTGGGACTTCCCCACCAACGCCCTCGATGTCGTGCTGATGGGCCTGTACGGGCGCCTCGGCTGGTTTCGGCGTCCGGGTGCTGCCGAACGCGAGCAGGCCCGGGATGCACTCGACCAGGTGGGCATGGCGGCGTACGCCGACCGACAGATCAGCCAGCTTTCTGGCGGGCAGCAGCAACGCGTCTTCCTGGCGCGTGCGCTCGTGCAAGAAGCGGACCTGTATCTGATGGATGAGCCGTTTCAAGGGGTCGATGCCACGACCGAACGTACCATCGTAGAGCTGCTACAAGAGCTTCGCGCTGCGGGGCGCACCGTCATTGCTGTGCATCATGACCTGAACACGGTGGCCGACTACTTCGACCGGGTGCTGCTCTTGAACGTGCGCAACATCGCCAGTGGCCCTGTCGAGACGATCTTTACAGACGACAATATCCGGGCGACGTACCGTCCGCAGCCGGCATAATTTTGGATCAGATGCTCACCAATGGATCTGCTCGTTGATCTTTTTACCGACTACACCCTGCGCACCGTAGCGATAGGAGCTGCGCTACTCGGCATGGTAGGCGGCAGCCTGGGTAGCTACGCCGTGCTGCGTGGACAAAGCCTTATTGGAGATGCCGTGGCCCACGCGGCACTCCCCGGAATCGCCGGTGCGTTCTTGCTTACTGGCACCATGGATCCGCTGGCCCTGCTCATTGGGGCCGCCGTAACTGGACTCGCCGCTGCGCTGCTTGTTGATAGCACGGCTCGTCACACGCGCATCCCCTACGACAGTGCACTTGCGCTGATGCTCGCGGCCTTCTTTGGCCTTGGACTCATGTTGCTTACGTACTTGCAACGCCATGCCGGTGCCAGCCAAGCCGGCCTGGATGCCTTTCTGTTCGGCCAAGCTGCTGCCCTCGTCACCGCCGACCTGTACGTAATGGGGGCACTTGGTGGCGGAGCATTGGTGCTTATGCTCCTTTTCTGGAAGGAACTGAAGGTGCTCTCGTTCGACCCAACCTTTGCAGAGAGTCTGGGCTTGCCCGTACGTGCGCTAAATGCACTGCTCACAACGATGCTAGTTGTTGCCATTGTCATTGGTCTACAAACGGTGGGAGTCGTGCTCATGAGTGCCGTTATCATTGCTCCCGCTGCTGCGGCTCGGCAATGGACCGACCGCCTGGGCGTTATGATTAGTGCAGCTGCATTCATTGGTGCCGCCACCGGAGTAACCGGCGCACTCATTAGCGCCTCGGCCCGCAACCTGCCCACCGGTCCTACTATCGTGCTGTGCATGGGGGCGGTCGTGGTCATCTCCCTGCTAGCGGCTCCACGTCGTGGACTCCTGGCACGAGCCTGGCGTCGCCGTCGATCGTTTCAAGCGAAAGCCTCTTCGCATCCATCCTCCTCAGCATGAGTCCCCAAATCGAAGTGCAACTTGTGGCGGTAGTCACGGCCATGGCCTGCGCCTTGCCGGGTGCCTTTCTAGTGCTGCGCCGCATGGCCATGATGAGTGATGCCATCAGTCACGCCATCTTGCCGGGGATCGTCATTGGATTTTTTATCACCGAGTCGCTGGGCTCGCCGCTCTTGCTGATTGGTGCCGCACTCACCGGACTGATTACCGTGGCTCTGGTCGAGTTGATTGAGCGCACCGGGCTCGTGCGCGAAGATGCCGCCATTGGAATCGTGTTTCCGGTGCTGTTCAGCATAGGCGTGATTCTCATCGCACGCTTTGCCGGTGATGTGCATCTGGATACGGATGCGGTGCTGCTGGGCGAACTGGCCTTCACCCCATTCAACCGCATCGAAATTGCCGGCATGGACATGGGCCCGCGCGCGCTCTGGATCATGGGCATCGTGCTTATTGCCAATGCGCTGTTTCTGGGTCTTTTCTACAAAGAACTGAAGCTGGCCACCTTCGACGCCGCCCTGGCGGCCACGCTCGGATTTATGCCCGGTGTGATCCACTACGCACTGATGGGCATGGTATCAATTACGGCAGTAAGCGCCTTCGACGCGGTCGGCTCCATTCTGGTCGTCGCCCTGATGGTTGGTCCTCCTGCTACGGCCTACCTGCTCACCGACCGCCTCGATGTCATGATCGGACTTAGCGCAGCTCTGGGCATTGCTAACGCTCTACTCGGATACGCCCTCGCCGCCTGGCTCGACGCTTCCATCGCCGGGTCGATGGCTGCCATGGCCGGAATGCTGTTCGGACTCGCACTGCTTGGCGCTCCTCACCGTGGCCTCTTTGCACAGATGCACCGCCACCATCGCCAAAAGCGTACGTTTGCGGTCCAGATGGTAGCCGCCTATTTGACAGAGACAGCTCCCACACTCTCTGCCGATCAGGCCCCTGCCGCGTTACACCACCACTTTGGCTGGTCCCCCGCAAAAAGCCAGCGCGTGCTACGCCAGGCATCTGACGCTAACGTAATCAAGACCACAGGCAACACGGTTACACTCACTAAAAAAGGCCGATCGATCGCCCGCGACATCCCCCAAGACGAACGGAACGCAACTGCGCACACCTCATAGGAAAATCCGTGCGCCACACTTGTAGTATCAACTCTCAATCATACTGCCAATGCCATGATCCGTGTTCTCCCGCGCTTGCTGTCTGTGCTCATTGTAATGTCGCTTGTTACGGTTGGATGCGCCAGCGACAGCGATCCAGAGACGCCCGATGCCGACCCCGCCGATACCTCCACATCTGAAATGCCGCTCATGCCCGACGAGGTAGGCGCCCCACCCGAGGGCCTCCACGATCTCCCAGATGGCATCATGCCCTTCGACGATATCGTGATTGGCGGACAGCCCACCGAAGCGCACCTCGAAGCGGCTGAAGAGAAGGGCTTTCGCACAGTCGTCAATCTACGCCCCGATGACGAGTTTGACGAATTTGACGAGCAAGCAGTCGTTGAAGCCCTCGGAATGCGCTACGTGCACATCCCGGTTGCGGATGAGCACGACATTACCGCCGAGCGTGCCGACGCCCTCGCTGCTATTTTTGACGACCCGGAGGCGCGTCCGACACTGATCCACTGCAGCAGTGGAAACCGCGTGGGCGCCCTTTTCGCAGCGCGAGCCCACCTGCTCAATGACGACGCCCCAGAGGCCGCGTTAGAACTTGGACGCAAGATGGGGTTGACCGAACTTGAAGCCCCCCTCCGCACCGCATGGACCGAAGACCGGTAGCCGTCGTACGTGGAGGCGTGTCGTATTTTGTTCTCCACCTGTTGTGCTTATGACTACCGTTTGTGTCTACTGCTCCTCTAGCTCCCGCATTGATGACTCCTTTCGCCCCGTCGCCCAGACGCTGGGGTATGGCTTGGGAGAACGCACACACACGCTCATCTACGGCGGGGGGACCTCTGGACTCATGGGAATCACGGCGCGGGCGGTGCACGATCACGGGGGTACGGTGATTGGCGTCATCCCCGAAAAGTTGCAATCAATCGAAGGCGTGGCCCGCGACTCAGCTGACGAGTTGATTGTCACCGAAACCATGAGCGAACGCAAGCGCATCATGTACTTGCGCGCCGATGCATTTGTCGTACTTCCCGGCGGCTTTGGCACGCTTGAGGAGTTCATGGAGGTGCTCACGCTGCGTCAGTTGGCCTACCACGAACGACCCATCGTGGTGGTAAACACAAATGGATTTTACGACGGGCTCCTTCAGTTTTTTGACGGGCTGTACGAGCAAGACTTTTCGCGCGTCTCCTATGAGGAACTGGTTCACGTAGTGGATACACCAGAAGAAGCCCTCCACTGTCTGGATACGCATTTGCAAGCCCCCCTCCCTGCTCCCCACGAGTAACCCACTGCTGCGATGACCGCCTCCAACCCATCGGTTAGCCACCACACCCTACGTACTCCCCGAACCGCCCACTACGCCTGCCTGGGCACGCCCGCTACCGCCCACACGCTGTGGATTGTTCTGCATGGGTACAGCGAACGCGCCCCCGACCTTGTGGAGCACCTGCACCCTCTCCATGATCCCGCTACATGCATCGTTGCTCCAGAGGCCTTGTCGCGCTTCTACGTAGAGGGCATGAGCGGACGCGTAGGCGCTTCGTGGATGACCAGCGCACACCGCGATGACGAAATTGCAGATTACATCGCCTATCTGAACCGGTTGCATGCAGCACTTCGCAAGGACGGCCCTCCGACCATCCACACCCATGTGCTTGGCTTTTCGCAAGGCGCCGCCACGGCCTGCCGCTGGGTGACGCACACGACGGCTTCGATTGATCGATGTACACTCTGGGCCGGTGGCGTGCCGCCCGATCTTGACCTAACCGTCCACGCCGATCGTCTACGTGCGCTCGACCTATCGCTCGTGCGGGGCACCCGGGATGCCTACATCAGCAGCAGCGACCACATCGACCTGCAAGAGCGCCTAGATGCCCACCGCATCCCCCACACCAACTACACATTCGACGGCGGCCACCGTCTAGACACCAGCACCCTGAAGCAATTGGCGAAGGCGTCAGTCGCTCAAGAAGGTCAGTAGTTCACTGTTCACGCGTTCAACGGCATCGTGCTGCACCCAGTGCGTGGCGTCTGGGAGCATCACCAGCCGTCCGTTGGTGCATCGGGCAATGCTCGCCGGTGCCATCGATGCCTTGAGCGCCACATCCCGCTTGCCCCAGATCATAAGTGTCGGCGGACGAATCGGATCGGCAGGCATGGTACGTAAGTCGCTGCTCCGAAACGCTGCTCGATACCAGTTCAGCATACTGCGTACGCTTCCCGGCTGCCGCCACGAGGCCCGGTACCGGAGCAGTTCGCTCGCTGAAAACGTCCCCGGCTGACTGCTCATGCGAAGCAGCATTGTGAGCAGTGCGCAATCGCCATACGTCAAGGTCCACTCGGGCACGCGTGGAAGTTGAAAAAACGCCGCATACAGGCTACGGATGCGCTGAGCGGGGTCTGTTTTCAGAGTCTGTAGCATAACGTGCGGATGCGGCACATTCAGAATGCCAAGGCGGCGCACGCTATCGGGCGAACAAGCCGCCAACGTCCAGGCTACCATTGCGCCCCAGTCGTGGCCAATCACATCGGCCCGTGGATACTGCGTTTCATTGATAAGCACACGCACATCGTCAATGAGATGCCGCAACCTATAGGCGGAAACGCGGGTTGGCTTATCACTGCGGTGGTAACCGCGCTGGTCGGGCACGATAATACGGTATCCTGCACGAGCCAGCGCCGGAATCTGGTGGCGCCACCCGTACCAGTACTCCGGAAAGCCATGCAACAGAATGACCGGTGGGCCCTCCACAGGCCCCGCTTCTACCACATGCAGGCGCACCTTTGGCGCCGTCTGAATCCATCGGTGACGAAAAAGCGCTCTTGAAGGAAGACCAGACATAAAAACGCATTCGTAGGTGGGAAGAAAGAAACATTCCGTGTACTTTTACTGACATGGTGACCAAAAAAAACCCGGAATTAACTTCAATGTATCAAATTGCAAACATGCTCGACTGTAAAAAGTACGTTTCGTATCATTGAAGTCCCCTGATGCCGGTACAGGGCCCTTTCTTTCGCTTTGTATAGTGCATCAGTATCGTATGGATTGCCTTGATCTGCCCCCCGAGTGCCCATGATTTTGATTATTGACAACTACGACCCACACATTAACACGCTTGTGGATTTGGTGCACAGCGAGTCGGCCAAGGCCAAAATGGCACGCAACGACGAAATTACGCTCCGCGAGATCTGCGATATGCGCCCGAGCGGTATTGTAATCTCTCCGACTAAAGAAGGCTCAGATGTAGGCGTAAGCCTTGCAGCCATTGAGACATTCGCCTCCCTCGTCCCGATTCTTGGCTTCGGGCTTGGCTATCGCGCAATCGGCCACGCGTTTGGAGCCACATCTACCGAACCACCCGAAAACGGCGATTCGGCTGTGGATGTATCGCACGATGGCCTTATGCTTTTTGAAGGCCTCCCCGATTCGTTTCCTGCGCCTGCCCCAACTGAGATGGTGCTTGATCCTGACGATTTCCCAACCGGGCTGGAGATCTCCGCCCGTACGGAGGATGGCGTCATCATGGGAATACGTCACCGTGGATTTCGCACCGCAGGCGTCCAGTTTCATCCGGCTCACGTCAACGGCACAATCGCAAGTACGTTGATCCAAAACTGGCTGGATACGCTGTACGACATCGACCCCGACGCTTTTTCTCAACTTGATCTGCCTGCCCCGGAAGAAACCCAAGAAACCATCGAAGAGGAGGATGACGGCCCCGATCCCAATGCCCAGGAAACAATGGTTTACGATGGAGACATGAGCATGTACGAGCGGATTTCTGCCGAACACGAAGCCCAGCAAAAAGAGGAGGCTGAGGAAGAACGCCGAAGCGATGCGTAACGCTTTTGGATGCGCTTCCACATAGTTGGTGTTCTGCTTTCCCTCCTCTTAAACGCCCTCCTCCGTATGGCCTGGATCGAAACCATTGACGAAGACGACGCCACCGACGCTCTTGCTGATGTGTACGAGCGCATCGGAAGCACCCGCGGCAAGGTCGCCAACATCATGAAAGTCCACAGCTTGCGCCCCGACACCATGCAAGCGCACAGCGATCTGTACCGTACACTGCTGTTTGCCCGTACCGACCTGTCACGGGCCGAGCGCGAACTCATCGCGGTGGTGGTATCCGACGCCAACGACTGTGCGTACTGTGTGGCCCATCACCGCGCCGCGCTGGACGCGTACTGGAAAGATGCCGATCGCATCGATGCAGTACTGAATCGAGATGCAAAAGCCGCCGCCCTATCAGAGCGCGAACAGGCCCTCGTTTCGTACAGTCGGCTGTTAACCACTGCTCCCAATTCGGTCACCGAAGCCCACGTGGATGAACTGCGCGATGCTGGCCTTTCGGACCAGGCCATTCTCGATACCGCACTGGTGGCCTCCTACTTCAACTTCGTCAACCGGACCGCACTGGGGCTCGGCGTGTCGTTCACCCCGGAGGAGGCCAAAGGGTATAGCTACTGATAGATTGGGGATTTACGATTTTGGATTTTGGATTATCTGTCATTCGGTGCTTTGAGGGTTTGCCGGGCGTAAGGGAAATGCAGGTTAACCCATGATGAGTACGTTACGCATTGCCACAATACGGGTCTATAGTGTAAGACCGTATGCATATTCACGCCAATGACTGAACAAGAGTTCAAGGATCGCACGAAGCAATATACCCTTCGAATCATCCGTCTTACCGAAGCACTTCCGCGCGGAAGGCTTGCGTCAGTGATCGGTCGACAACTATTACGTTCAGGGACTTCTGTAGGGGCAAATTATCGAGCGGCGTGTCGTGGTAAGTCACGAGCAGATGTCATTGCTAAACTCGCGATTGTTGAAGAAGAGGCCGCCGAATGCCTCTACTGGATGGAGTTACTTGTCGATTCAGGATTTATCCCGGAGCACCGAATAACCGACCTTATGCAGGAGGGCGACGAGATAGTGGCTATGACAGTTGCGTCGATCAAGACACTCCGCAAAAACAAATAACGCTGCGCACAAAGGAAAACCTTGCACAACCAGGCAATCGGAAATCCCCAATCCCCAATCCAAAATCAGATGGCGCGCAGCGCCACAACATTCTCAATGTGCGGCGTATGCGGAAACATATCGACGGGCTGGACGGCATCAATCTGATACACGTCATGCAGGCGCTCAAGGTCGCGCACCTGCGTCTGCGGATTGCAACTGACGTACACGAAGCGCTCGGGGCGTAGGGCTTCAATTTGGGCCACTACCTTCTTGTGCATGCCGTTGCGCGGCGGATCCACAAGAAGCACATCGGGCGCTCCGTGCGTCTCCACAAAATCATCGGTGAACACCTTTTTCAGATCGCCGGAAACGAAGGTGCAATTCGACACCTCATTCTGGGCCGCATTAGCACGTGCATCGGCTACAGCTTCTTCGATAAGCTCAACCCCCACCACACGCTCCACCGCATCCGATAGAAACAGCGAGATGGTACCGGCCCCGCTGTACAGGTCGTATAGCGTGTCGGTGGGACGCAGGTCGGCCATCTCACGGGCCACTTCGTACAGCCGCCCGGCCTGGCGCGTGTTGGTCTGGAAGAAGGATTTCGGACTGATCGTAAACCGATAGTCGCCAATCACATCGTCGATAGTGCCGGGACCAAAGACCGTCTGGGTGTCGCCTTCTACATTGTGGGATTTGCCGGTATGGTTCGTATCCACAAACGTGGTGACCTCCGGAAAGTCGCGTTGCAGGAAATCGGCGAAGGCATCGCGGCGCTCGGCATTGCGTCCGTACGTAACGAGGTTCACCATCACGTCGCCGGTGCGCTTGCCCTCGCGGATCACGAGGTGGCGCAGGTAGCCTTCTTGCTGACGGATGTCCCACGGTGCCCATCCCTGGTCTTTCACGAAATCGCGGACGCCATTGACCAGGCGCGCACTCATTTCCGATTGCAGGTGGCACTCCTGCAGATCGATCACCTTGTCGTAATGCCCGGGCGCATGCATCCCCAGCGCAAAGTCGGTGTCGAACTCCTTGCCCGTGCTGATTTCATCGGACGTGAGCCAGCGGTCGGCGCTGAAGTCGAAGTCCATTTTGTTGCGGTAGTAGAACGGGTCGTCCATCCCGATAACCGGCGCCACAGTCACATCGTCAAAGCTGCTGTGATGCGCAAATGCTTCTTGCACCGACTGCTGCTTGGCCTCCAACTGCGCGGCGTATTTGACGTGCTGCCGGGCACATCCTCCACAGGTATCGGCATAGCGACACCGGGGCTCGGTGCGCAGATCGCTGGGCTGAATCAGCGTATCGAGCTTCGCCTTAGCAAAGTTGGACTTGGTCTGGTAGAGATACGCTTTCACCCGATCGCCGGGCACGGCTCCTTCCACGAAGATAACATATCCATCGAGCCGAGCCAGCGAAGCCCCCTTGTCGGCAAACTTTTCGATGTCAAGGGTAACGAGGTCGCCACGGGATACGGAAGCCATAAGCAGGCACAAGATAAAAGGAACGAGCCAAAACGGAAACGTCATGCAGCCGGATTGTATGCACAGCCTCACCCCGCGTTGCAAACCGCGTTACGAACGCGTGAAGGGAGGGCGTTCAGACAATCGATGCTTGCGCACTCGGACATGGCGCCTTACGTTATAAGCACAGTTTAGATGTTGTTCAACTTCTGCGCTTCTCGCATCATAGCTACAAATATCCAATGTCTATTCGCATTTTTATCGCCGTTCCCCATCTACTCATGGGGGCAGTGCTCGACACATGGCTCAACCATGCGACGCACTTCCAGACGGTGGATACCACAGACTGTGGCGCAACAGCCCTGGAGGGCGTGCGCAATGACTCGCCCGATGTTGCAGTTATTGGAACCTCTTTTGAAAAGCCGCCAACCACCAAAATCGTGAGATCAATCACTTCAAGTGACGTGAAGACACGCGTTGTAGTGCTGAGTCAGATTTCCCAGGCTTGGATGGCCGAAGCGATGTTTGATGCCGGTGCCTCAGCGTACCTCACGACATCGGACACGCCTGAATTCGTGCTCGAAGTGCTGCGCGGCACCGCGACCGGTCAAGACGGATGGATCAGCCCGCAACTATCAAGACAGTTGCTGCCTGGGCAGACCGCAGTGCATGACCGGCTACGCCAACTGACGCCACGAGAATGTGATGTTCTGGCCACTCTGATGCAGGGACAGACCAACGCTGAGATTGCCGAGACCTTGCATGTGAGCACCGGCACAGTTAAAAACCATGTACATCACATCCTTCAAAAGCTGGAGATGCCCTCTCGGCTTAAGCTCATAGTATGGGGGGGGTGAGAATGACGTGCCAACGTGGCTGCGTATGCAACAATCGCACAAATAGCAAAAATGTATCGGTTGTCACATCAAGATTCTATCGACCGATAGATAACAAGAAGTTATGAAGCTGGTAGTAAACAACGCATCATAGTCGGTTGCTTTTCATCGAATATCTTTAAAATAATGGTTATGCAATCGATACGCCGCTCACTCGCATTGGTGGTTGGACTTGCTTTAATGCTTGGGGGACTAACTGGATGTGATCAAGAAACCCCGGTTGAGGTAGAGGAAGGGAGTGACCAGATCCCAGCTCCAGAACGCTCTGTTGAGTCTACCGATGATATCCAGGACAAGCGACTGAATGCCTTTGGTGACCTTCCCCCGATTGAACGGACAGTTTAGAAAGGAAGAGTACCTGAATGCTAATCATCGTTCAGCACTCACAGAGGCCGTTGCAGTGTCGTCATACCGGGCCTCAAACTCCACCGGACTCACATATCCGAGCGCCGAGTGGAGGCGTTTGCGGTTGTACCACACCTCAATGTACTGAAAAAGGTCCTGCTTCGCTTCCGATCGGGTACGGTATCGCCGGCGATGGACGCGCTCGGTCTTCAGCGTTCCGAAAAAGCTCTCGACTGAGGCGTTGTCCAGGCAGTTCCCTCGCCGGCTCATGCTTCCGCGAAGATGGTGATCCGCCAAAATCGCCCGCTGGTCTTTTGAAGCGTACTGACAGCCGCGATCACTGTGATGGATCAGCCCCGCATTGGGAGTGCGCTGACGCAGGGCCATCTCCAGTGCCTCAGTGGCCAGTGCTCGCCCCAACGTCTCTTTCATGGCCCAGCCAACGACACGCCGCGACGAAAGATCTAACACCACCGACAGGTAGAGCCAGCCTGCATCGGTCGGGATGTAGGTGATGTCTGCTGCCCACTTCACGTCGGGAGCCTCAGCGGTAAAATCTTGCGCCAATATGTTCTCAAACGTTGGAAGCTGCGGATCTGAGACCGTGGTGCGGGGCCTGGTCCGAGCAGGCCTCATAGCCCTCAGGCCGGCTTTGCGCATCAACCGGGCCACTCTGTTTTCGCCACAGCCTCTGCCGTTTGATCGTAGTTGGCGACAGATGCGCGGACTTCCGTACGTCTGATCGGAGATCTCAAACTCCTCTCGGATCTGGCGCAACAGCACTTGGTTCGCCGCCGCTCGCCTACTTTTGGTGCCGTGCCGTCGGCGCCAGTCGTAGTATCCACTCCGACTGACACGAAGCACCGCACACATCCTGCTCACGGCAAATTGCCCACGATGGGCTTCGATGAACCGGTATCTCAGCGTAGGCGTCGCTCTACGGGAGCAGTGCTGAAGATACCGATCGCTTTTTTTAGGATTGCGTTCTCCTCTTCAACGCGAGCGAGGCGCCGCTTGAGGGCGTTCATCTCAGCATCCCTCACCTTGCCTTTTCCCGGAAACGCCTTCTTCGGGGCGCTCTCCTTTTTGAGCTTCGCGCGCCACTTATAGATCTGGCCGTCGGGAATCCCCAGATCACGCTCTGCTTGAGCTGTGTTGCCGATCCGGTCGGCCAGTTCAACGGCTTCAAGTTTAAACGCCCTGGTATACGTTCGTCGTTTTGTCATGGTCACCTCGGTTGATTGTGGATCAGAGAATATACGCCTTTCCGAGGTGTCCGCCAAACTGGGGGAAGGTCATGGGCTTCCGCTTGATCTAGAATCAGGAGTTTACTCGACAGACCAATACTCTGTCCCTGACAGCATCACCAATCACATCCAGTCGCGCGCTCCTGACGGATATCAGATTCCATCTACGCGCCCAGACATACAGCTTCAGGATCAAAGTGTAGGAACTGAAGCTGAACCATCCCAAGACATACGCGATCAAGCCGTTGATGCTGACAAAGTTGACTTCAATGCTACGGTAGATGCGGAGAACACGGTGCCTGTTGTGGAAGGCACCAGTGCTCTCTCATCAAGCGACTGGACAGCATATTTTGGATCGTATGTCAATCCCAATTCTTTTCTTTCAATCGTATCGATGGGATCCTACACTGGGACCACAAAGAATGTCACCTACTTGGATGTAATCGGCTCGTCTTACGTTGATTTTTTTCCGGCGCACATAGGGTACGACTATCGCTTTAACGGTGGTTTCGCTGGAGTTTCTGCTACCTTCGATTATGAAACAAATACGTGGTATGTGCAACACGGTGACCATTTTGTTTATGATGAAGGGGAAGAGTATCCAGATGGAAGTGTAAGTTTTCAGACCTTTACCAATGCCTGGGAATACACCTGGTCTTTCTAATTAAAGCACGGCAAAACGCCAAGGGCTCGGCATTCTTTAGCCGGGCCCTTACTTATGCGGCATAACTAGTGCACACACGCATTGCATAACAACAACTATGAATGTGTACAGCAACATAATGCAAATAGCAGCGCTATGCTTTTTGCTAACTGTTCTGATAGTTGGGTGCGATACAAGCACAGAACCCATAGAACTTGAAGAGGGGGCCTGCGATGAAGGGGCCTTGTCGTCCTCAATAGCATGGGACACCCCGAAGCAGGTGCCTGCCAATGTAGATGGCATTGCAACACATGCTGATGTAGCAACTTACGGCGGTGAACCTCTTATCGCATTCAACAAAATTGACACAACCGCTGAATTCAATACACCCCGGAATGTGTATGTTGTGCGGCGCACGGCGTCAGGGTGGACAGAGCCGGTCAATCTGTCACAGAGCGATACGCCTTCCATGTATCCCACGCTTGCCGAAGGACCCGATGGTACGCTTCATCTCATGTGGGGAGAACGACTGCAGGATGCCACCCCGCGTCCCGACGTTGTACCAGATGCTGTGTACTACACCCAAAGCACCGACGGAGGCCAGACCTGGCAGTCTCCTGAAGAAGTGTTCGCTTCACGCAGCGATGGGTTCTTTACCGCACCACGCAGATTTGCTTTTGATGATGAGGGACACCTTCATATCGTGCTAACTTCCCAGGAAAATGAAGAAACACCTTCTCAAATCCGACACTTTGTTCGGAACACATCGGGGTGGACGGGCGGTGAAACAGCAATCGGTGGACAGGTAGGCGCCGGTGATCCTGATATCGCGTTTAGCGAAACAGGGGTTCTTTCTGTCACCTACCTGGCCCCTGATACGACCCAAGAAGAGCGAGATCGGAATAGCCTGTTTGTTACACATTCTGAAGATAACGGGAAAACATGGTCAGAGGGCGTGCTGGTAGACCGCTCAGGATTCGATGAGCCCGCCCTTCTTCCTGTAATTCGTTATGGAGCAGCGAATCAACTTCACGTTGTGTGGCTGAAGGATCTGACGGGTGATTTGCGTGCCAACGCCGTATTTGGAAGTTGCTCGGACGACGGCGGGGAATCCTGGTCAGAAGCCACAAATTATACGCCTTCCTTTTCGACTAACCGATTCATTAGCCCGCCATCGGCTGTTTTGGATGGTTCTGGAACGATGAATGTCGCCTTCCAGCAAGGGGCATTTAATACTACGTCATTTCCGGCGTATCTGCTCCGTGGGCAGGGCGAAACGTGGACCTCCCCTGAAAACCTGTTTGGCACTGACAGTGCATCGCAGCGTATCGGGCTTGCAACCGACGACACAGGTGATGTTCACGCGGCACTTCGTATGCGTTATAACGACCAGACCGCTATTTACTACAGCCGAGGAACGATCGAATAAGGGGCGGGGCACTGCAAACCGCGTTACGAATGCGTGAAGGGAAAAAGAATGGGGAACGCTCTCTTGATCCTTACACACGGGATTCATACTTTCGGAAGTACAGATGCAGTCTTGTCATGCAACAGTTTCTTGCCTATTTCCAGCTGCATCGTATAGATAGAATGCCGTCAAACAAACTTCAGAACAATGCGATTATCTACCCTGACTCAATACGCTACGTGCTTTGTTCTTGTCTTTGCGCTTGTCCTCACCACCGGTTGCGACTCGGTGGACTCTGCGGAGGACTTGCCTGATCCGTATGCTGACATCCAGGTAAGCGCTCCACTTAGTGCAACCATCAACGGACAGGCGGCTCTGGGAGGATCTGAGTCGTTTGACGACCAGGGGGCCATGGTCTTTCCGTTTGAAGACCTGGGCATTACGCTCACCGCCGTCCAACTATTTGGGGAAGATGATGAGGGCATTGCCCACAATCTCTCGTTCATGCACATTGGCGAGGAGCCGCTCACAGAGGGTACCTACGATATCGGATTCTACATGCCCTGTACAGATCCCACCGATTGTGAGCAAAGCGGGCTGTTTTTCGGTGAGCAGTTGAGCACCAACTACGCGCGTACGACCGCCGACTCGCTCCACAATTATAACTTGCAAAACGGCACACTCACCGTGGAGCGTGCAGACGAGGAGGTGATTGAGGGCACATTCACCTTCGAAGCTGCCGTTGAAATCAGCACATCGAAGGAGGATCTAGAAGCGTTTTACGATTCGCTGCAAACGAATCCGCCTACGGGCGATCGTCCCTACGGCGATATGCCTGATTTCCCCCCGATGTATCCGAGCCCTCTTGATCCTCCAGCTACCATTGAAGGGGCATTTGCAGCCACACCGGGCGACTTCCCCAATACCATGGGAAGTACGTTTGGCTTTGTGAACCGTGGCGGTTTCTTTGGAGGGTGGTAACCCGATGTATGATCCATCGGGTACGTGTTTAGCGACGTGATTCCAGATCGCCGGGGACGCAAGCGATCCCCGGCTATGGTTTTGCTCACATTGCACCGTTCCGTAGCCCGGGATCAGGAGTGAAGCGGATATCCCGAGTGGCAATTGACAGATACGTGCTGCGACGCCTCCACGGCCTGTCCGGCGTTCAGCAGGCGTTGCACAATCGAGCGGCCCTGATCGCCTGGAGAAGATTTTTCGACTACGCCACAAACTTGTATCCGATGCCATACACTGTTTCGATGTAGGTCGGATCGGTGGGGTCGGGTTCGATTTTCTTGCGGAGCGATGCTACGTGCCGGTCGATCGTGCGCGTGGTGATGTCTCCACTGATGCCCCACACATCCCGCAGAAGCTGCTTGCGGCTTACGGTGCGCCCCCGATGCTCAATGAAGTACACCAGTATGTCGAACTCCAGTGCAGTAAACTCTACCTTCTCGCCGTTGGAACGAGCCGACTGATTGGACAGGTCAATGATGACCTCGCCAAACGAGTAGGTATCATCCTCGTCGCCTATGCCACGCGTGTCGGTCCGTTCGAGAACCGCATGGACTCGGGCGGCCAACTCTTCGGCATCGAATGGCTTGGTGACATAATCATCGGCTCCCAGTTTAAAGCCGCGAAGTTTGTCATCCTCAGCGCCTTTCACGGTTAACATAATGACCGGTGAATCGACCCCGGACTTGCGTGCTTCGCGCAAGATCTCAAAGCCGTTCTTGTTTGGCAGCATCACATCCAAGATCACCAAATCATAGGGCGGAAGCGTTGTGATCTCTTGTAGAGCCTTTTCGCCTTCGGTAACACGGGTTACATGGTACCCCTTCAGATCAAAAAAGTCTTCGAGCCCAGCCCCCACCTCCGGGTCATCTTCAACGATGAGCAGGTGAGCGGAAGCGGCAGAAGAAGAGTTGTACATATAGGTGTGGACGGTTAAATCTACGGCAGGATCAGAAGCCACATGGTATAGTCGTGGAGTAGGCAACGCATCAGATTTTGCCTATCAAACTATACGCGTGCCTGATGTACCAATTAACAACAAAGGAACAGGTTCTGCCAAACGTGTAATAGGGGATTTCCCCACAGATGCTGAACGCACCCATCCGCCCTGCGTTAATGTGTATACATGCGCCGCTTTGGCGCCGTCGTGTCCTCTCGCATTGCCCCCATGGTCGGTATGGATTCGCTGTTTTGGATGGTCACCATTCCCACGCTCATAATTTTCTTCACGCTGGCTGCCCTGCTCCTTGTCCCCATCTGGCGATTTTTGGATCGCGAAGAGGAGGTTAGCAAGCAATGGACTCCCGAAGCCGTGGAGCGGCGCTTGGCTGAGCAACGCGCCAAGCAGGCGGAGCAGAGCCCTAAACAGCAAGACGCCTCGGCCTCGTAGTGCGCTGTGACAGATCAATCTTCGGGGAACGCATGTGTCTCCTAACGTACTGAGAGAAAATCTACAATCTTGTCATTGCGAGCGCAGCGAAGCAATCTCATGCTATCAGACCGGATGCAGCCGCCCAATCAACGGCATGAGATCGCACCCCAAGAGTACTTGTTCGCTAGCGCTCACAGCGCCGCGTCAGTCGCAGGGCTCCCTCCTCGCGATGACAATGTTGGCCCCTAACAATCAGGTGTGACAGAGCAGTAGTGCTGTGTGACACGTGATTGTTTGGGTAGAGCATGAGCGCGCTATCAACACGCATAGTCATCCCAGCCAAGGCGCCGCAGAGCTGGGATCTCCCCCCGACAACGTCCAGAATCATTGATTCCGCTCGAAATGGGCAGGGTTGCTGGTTCGCCAGTAGCTGCTAAACCTCGAACAGCCCCTGGAGGCGTCACAGCACGCTGTGACGGTACAAGTCCCTTCTTTGCTGAAAGTACGCCTTCCTTGCGACAGGTTTTCTTGAGGGAGGTGGAGCGTAGAGCTTGCCCCTAACTTCCAGGTGTGGCAGAGTAGCATGGAGAGTCTCTGGCACGCCCGTGCGGTGGCCCCTCGCGGTTTACTCGGCGCCAGGCGGTGTAGCCACCGCTTCGTCGGCAATCGTTTCAACGGTTCGCGGACCAATGCCCGATACGCGCTGCAGGTCGTCCACCGAGCGGAAGCCGCCATACACATCCCGATGCGCAATGATGCGCTCCGCGAGCGCCGGACCGATACCAGTAAGTTGCTGGAGTGCCTCGGCATCGGCGGTGTTGATGTTGACAGCCGGGGGCGGGGCCGCTGCCACAACGGATTCAGACGCCTCCTTATCAGGAGCAAGCGAATCGCTATCGGTGGCTACCTGACTACTGTCCGGCGGTACCGCAACCGCATCGGTCAGTGGGGGAACTTGCTGGATCCGCCAGTAATGTACACCGCTCCCAAGCATCAATAACCCGGCCAAGACCAGCAACACGGTGGTTTCAATCGAGGTAAGCGCAACGTGTTGTTGAATGTGGTAGAGCCATCGCATACGGTTGTCCTCACCTATGCCCCTAATTCAGTTTGCAGATGTGCAATGTCGGTGTACGGTATAGACCCGGCTTTCCTGCTATCGTAACGTCTTGACTCATGGCCCAACGCGAAATTATTCGGACCGAGGCAGTTGTGCTACGCAGCCTCGATTACAGCGAAAGCAGTACCATTGCCACGTTGTTTACGGAAACGCGAGGCAAGATCGCTGTACTGGCCAAGGGGGCCCGGCGCCCGAAAAGCAAGTTTGGGGCTACGCTGCAGCCGATGACGCACGCGCAGGTGGTCTTCTATTACAAGCCCACGCGCAGCCTGCAGATGCTTAGCGAGAGCAGCCACATTGCACCCTATCGCACCCTTCGAAGAAGCCTGACGCCGATCACGATTGGGTTGCGCATGGTGGAGCTTGCGGATGCACTGCTGGGTGATGAAAGTCGGCAACCTGCGGCGTACGAATTGCTGGTCCGTGTACTGCGACGTCTCGATGATGCGCCGCCGCGTCGTGTGTTGCTCTGGCCGTTCTTTCAGATCCGCTTAGCAGCGGCTCTGGGGATTGCCCCTGCCATCCAGCGTGATCGGGTGGAAGCGGTTGATGAAGAAGGCTGGCTCTCGCTATCCGATGGCGGCGTCTATCCCCTATCGGCGTCACCCAGCACCACTCGGAAAGCCTCGCGTGCAGCCTTGCGAGCGTACGCGATTGTGGCGCGTGCCCCGCTTGATACTGTGCTTCGCATGGAATGTCGGCCTGCTGTGCGTCAGGAGTTGCAAGCCCTCGTGGATGCGTATCTGCGGTATCACTTCGACACACAAATTCCCGACCGGTGCCGCCGCGTGCTGGCACAGCTTCGTTCGGTGTAATCGGCTGGTTTTGGATCCCACCATTCAGGTGTGATACAAGACGGGTGGATGCTCATGATTTTACACATCGAACCTGTCGAATCCAATGTTACCAATCCATTAACACAGAAATGTGGGAAACCTGTGTTACAATTGCCCTGTTCGGCGCTAATGGTTTTGGAGCAAGTCGGATTGTGCTTCGCGCAGACTTTGCTCCAAGAACCAGTTCACTTGTTTCATAAAAGGCTTCTGGCCATGTCTTCTGGATCTAGTATCG
Organism: Natronotalea proteinilytica; assembly: GCF_055379935.1. Lineage (NCBI taxonomy): Bacteria > Pseudomonadati > Rhodothermota > Rhodothermia > Rhodothermales > Salisaetaceae > Natronotalea > Natronotalea proteinilytica. The sequence continues at coordinate 2,890,065 of NZ_AP043947.1, forward strand.
AATCAGACTCTATGATGGCAGCCGGTGGCTGAGCCCCTCTCTTCGGAGGAATTTTTCACGCTGCGGGCTGCCTCCACCCGCAAACTCTATTGCGTGAACCATGACTACACCTATCCCAACACAGCGACGGGATGACACGCCCGTACGCGACGTTCTCAAGCGTGTCAATCATGAGGCGTTTCCTGCCTCTGTGAAGGACTTTGCCGCATCGCTCTCCTCAACGAACGCCTGGCGGTTTATGCGCTATGCCGACGTTGAAACCGCGGCAGCGGTCTTTCCTCACTTCACCCCCAACATGCAGCGCGTGCTGGCCGAAAACATGTATCCTGACTGGCTGGCTTCGGTGCTTGCGCACTGCACGCCTGCCGATCGTCGGCACATCAAGCGGCATCTGTCGCCGCATGCACGCCGCCTGTTGGAGGCCGCTCGCTCCCCAGACCGCGACACGCGTCGCCCGTCTGTACCTAAGCGAGTTGCATAGCTGATTTCTCCCCCCGGCGATGCGCTGGTTTGTTCTTCCACGAGGAAGGCATGTAGGTGAGGTATGTCTGTACGGCACAGCAGGTCTGCCTGCGTAGGCCCTTTGCAATACAAACGTCTTTGCACATCTCCACGCGCATCGTATCGTTTTTCAATCCCGCAACGCTCCACGGCTTCATGGGCCTCTTGGGCTCTACGGAGTGCCAGGAGATTGCTACAACCATACACGAAAACCTATGTCAGCAAACGACTCAAGCAACACAGCCATTACGCAACAACTGCGTCGGCACCTTGACAATGGAAAAACTCAGTGGGTCCAAGATCTATGTAACGACCTGCACCCTGTTACCCTGGCCGACCACCTCAACGAACTCACGATTGATGAGATTGCCGAGGTGTTCGTCCTGCTCGACCGCACCATGCAGGCCGACACCTTCATGCTCATCAACCCCGAGCACCGGCAAACGCTCATCGATCAACTATCGGTAGAGGTGCTTGCGGAGACGATCACCGTGATGTCGCACGACGACCGGGTGGATCTTGTGCAGGCCATGCCCGCAGACCGAGCAAAGGCCGTTTTGAAGGCCATGTCAGATAGCGAGCGCCAGGATGTGCTGCGCCTTAACGCATACGAAACCGGCACGGTAGGCGCTGTAACGACGACCGACTATATCCGGCTCGACCCAAGCATGCAGGTGGAAGTTGCTATCGAAGACATGCGCACCCACGCCGCCGAGGTAGACACCATCTACTACGGTTATGTGCTCGATGACAACAAGCGCCTGCTAGGTACCGTGTCCATGAAAGACCTTATCATGGCGCGCCCGTCGGATACGCTGACCGACATCATGAAAACAGACATCGTCACCGCGCAGGCCAGTGGCGATGAACTCGACGCCGCCCGCAAACTGGCGCGCTATGATCTCATTGCCCTGCCTGTGTTGGATGACGACGAAGCCATGCTGGGCATCGTCGCTTTCGACGACATCATGGATGTGCTCGAAGAAGAGGCCTCGGAGACGATGTACCGTAAGGCGGGCATTGGCGGGCTCACCCCCTCCGATGAGAAAGACGTCATCTACAGCAAAAAGCTGACGCAAGGACCGATCTCGTATGCCATTCGCCTGCGCGTCTTCTTTCTCTTAATCACGCTGGGCGGCGGATTGCTCGTCGGCGGTGTCATCGATTTCTTTGAAGACACGCTGGCTGCTGTTGTAGCCGCTGCCATCTTTATCCCGGTCATTATGGATATGGGCGGTAACGTAGGCACACAGTCCACCACCATTTTTGCGCGTGGGGTTGCACTCGGACACATTAACATTCGGCGCTTTGGAAAGCAGCTGTTTCGCGAGGTGAAGGTCGGGCTCATCATGGGCGTCCTTCTTGGCACGGTGGGTGGTGCCGTGGCCTACGCCTGGCAGGGGGCTCCCAACGACATCCCCGAGTTGGGCATTGCCGTTGGCATCGCGCTGGCTGTGGTTATCCCACTGGCTACGCTACTTGGCTTCTTGTTGCCCTGGATCCTTGTTAAGTTGGGGTTCGATCACGCTTCCGGGGCCGACCCGTTTATCACCACCATCAAAGACTTCGTGAGCCTCGCGCTCTACTTCACGCTCATTAATGTGCTCATCGGACTGTAAGGTCGGACTGCAAGAATGCACGTCCGCTTTCCCCCACTACAAACACCCTCTACTTGGTTATGACTCGCTTTATGTCCTCCACCCACTTTCGCGCGCTTCTGGTTGCCGTGGTAATCGGTATGATGGGATTCAGCACGACGCCCGTCACAGCGCAAACCGTATCGACCGAAGCCTCGGTGGGCACTCTCTCCGCATTCATTGACCAGGGCGAGCGCATCTCGGCGCGTCCGGTGCTGCAAGCCGAAGGCAGCGTAGGCATTGGCGCCCTCTCCTTTGTCGGATTCGTAAACGTAGACACCCCAATCGACGGACAAGACTTTACGGTGTCTCAGGCTGATGCCGAAGCCATACTGGCGCTTCCCACCAACGCGCTGGACGCCTGAGGTGGGCTACACCTTCACCACCGCACCGTTCACTGATAACGGCACTTTGAACCTCGACCACAGCCACGAGATCTTTGGCGAAGCGGCCTATCCGGGTCTCATTACACCGCGCCTGTTTCTGGTGTACGACGTGTGGGCGGTGAATGCGCTCTACGGCAAGGTGGGCCTGGGCCATGAAATCGAACTGGGCACGCAGCCCGTTGAACTGGAAGGCGTGGTCGGGTTCGACACCGGCTACCTGGATGTGGGCGATGACCTGGTCGTATCCCACATCGGACTCAACGCCTCTACTGCGTTTCCGAGTGGTCTGGCCGAGGTCGAACTTCTCGGAGGCATCCAGTACTCCACCCACTCGGTGTACCAGGCGGTATCGGGCGAAGTGCCGGTATTCCTTGGTGCCCGCCTGAACTGGTGAGGGTTGCGCTCAAACGTAGAACGTCACCTTGGGTCGATGCGTACAGAGCCTTACATGGTTTTGCACGCATCGACTCTTTTTTTTATGTCCGATACATCCAAAGACGCCCCCTCGCGCCGCCAGTTTCTCACACGTAGTGGGGCCGTTGTAGCAGGGGTGGCAGCTGGAGGTGCCGCGTTTGCTGCCCCCTCATCGGCTGCGGCTACCACGCAAACGACGCTCCGATTCGACGGCACCGTCGTGCTTATAACGGGGGCTACCTCCGGCATCGGAGAAGCGACCGCGCGTGCATTTGCCGACGAAGGAGCATCGGTCTTTTTCTGCGGTCGCCGCGAAGACCTGGGCGCAGAAGTAGAAGCCTCCATCCGTGATTCCGGCGGCGAGGCCACGTACATGCAGGCCGATGTGCGCGAAGAAGCCCAGATGGAGGCGTTTGTATCGGCCTGTGTCGATACGTACGGAGCAGTCGATGTAGCTTTCAACAACGCGGGCATCGAAGGCCCCAACGGCGGCTACGACGACATCGCGATGGAGGGTGAAATGGGCTACCACGATTTGATGCGCACCAACGTCGATGGTGTGCTCTACGCCATGCGCCACGAAATCCCCGTCATGGTAGAACAGGGAACGGGCGTGATCATCAACACCGGATCGGTGCTGACGAGTCGCGGCTCCAGTTCGTGGGGCGCGTACGCGGCCTCGAAGCACGCCGTGCACGGGCTGTCGCGCTCAGCGGCCCAGCGCCACGCGGGCGATGGACTCCGCATCCTCACGCTTTCGCCCGGTGCCACCGAGACGGACCTGCTGCGCCGCTTCTATGGCGGTAGCCTCGAAGGGGCCGGCGAAAATCACCCGATGGGTCGCCTCGCCCAACCCGAAGACATCGCAGCGATGGTGCTGCACCTGAGCTCCGAGGGAGCCAACTTCGTGTCGGGGGCCAACATCGAGGTGGATGGCACCTCGACGGCGTAACTACTCGTGTTGTCCTTGCTCAAAACCGCAACGTCACGGTCGTTGCCCCCGGCTCCGACTGCACACTGATAGTGCCGCCGTGCACACGCATGATCTGACGCGCCAGGCTGAGCCCGATGCCAGATCCGTTCTCTTTCGTCGTAAAGAACGGCACGAAAATCTTCTCCCGCACATCAGGCGGAATGCCGGGGCCGTTGTCGGTGACCTGTAGCACCGGACGGCTGCGACGGTCGATGTAGGCAGCCAGGCGGATGCGCGGGGTTGGCTGCTCCTCTACGGCCTGAATTGCGTTGAGAATCAGGTTGATGAGCACCTGTTCAATGAGCTCCGGATCGGCGGTGACGGATAGCGTGTCGGGCTGCACATCAATACTCAGGTCCAGTCCGCGCTCGTTGATGGCGGTGCGGAGCAGGCGCTTTACAGATCCGAACAGGTCGCGCACCGAAAGCAGCTCCAGCGCAGGCGAACGGATGTCGGTAAAGCTGCGATAGGCATCCACAAAATGGATGAGTCCCCGGCTGCGACGCTCAATGGTTTCGGCAGCCTCTTGCACATCCGTGGCGGCTTCGCTGTTTTCGTGGAGCGCAGCACCGTTCGCCTCCAGCCGCCGCTGTACCGTGCCCGCCAGCGACGCGATCGGGGCCACCGAGTTCATGATCTCGTGCGTGAGTACCCGGGTGAGCTGCTGCCATGCCTCCATCTCTTTCTCCTCCAGCTCGTTGCGCAGGTCGTGCAGGGAGGCGATGGCATGCGCCGTGCCCTGCAACTGGAAGCGGCTCACCGACACCGCCACCTGCAAGGGCGGCTGATCGGATAAGGCGATCTCGATCATCTCCGTTTCGCCTGAGCCGAGGGTATGGAGTGCATCGACCAGGCCGAGACTCGTGTCGCGGAGCGTCTCCACCTGACGGACCAGTCCGGTGCCCAGCAGGCGTCGAGCCGCGCGGTTGATGAGATCGATGCGTCCGTCTGCGCGATAGGCAATGAGCGCCACATCCACATGACGCACCACGCGCTCCAGGTACTGCACTTGCTTTTCTTTCTCGGCACGGATGCTTCGAAACGCATCGGTGACGTCCTCGAACGCGTCGCTCAGATCGTCGAAGAGCGGGCCGCGCCCCTCGCTGATGTAGCCCTGCGAGAAGTCGGCGTAGCGTACCGATTCGAGGAAGCGCTTGAGGTCGCACACCACCTTCTCATGATACTGAACCAGCCATGCGCTCTGCACCACGAGCGCCAGTCCGAGCACCAGCGCCGCCCCAATCCATCCCGGCCCGAGTAGAAGATATACCCCGCCCAGGGCGGTTGCAACAAGCGCCGCAACGCGCCAGGCAATTTGAATGCGGTAGCGTCTGTGCATGGGTATTTAAGGGTGGAGGGGTGAAAGGATGGAGGGATGGAAGTGCTGTGTCACACCTGAATGTTAGGGTCCGAAATTGTCATCGCGAGGAAGGAGCCTGCGACTGACGTGGCGATCTCATGCCGTTGAGTGGACGGCTGCATCTGACTTGATAGTATGAGATTGCACCCCAAGAGCACTTCCTCCCTGCGCTCGCAATGACATGGTTGTGGGTTTCTTCCCAGCATGTTTGGACAAATGACCATCACCCCAAGATTGACCTGTGACACGGCAAAGGGGGGCACCCGGAACGGGAATTTGCGGTTCGTTGTCCTAAGCACAACGCCCCTTGTAATTTACGTGCGTGCTCTTCTGAACGTGCTTCACAATGATCAAAAGCTTTGGTTCAAAAACGACGCAAAGGATCTGGCAACGGACGTACACCAAAAAGGTACCAAACGATGTTCAGGAGAGAGGACGAAAGAAGCTGATTTTGATCGATGCCGCCAAAAGCTTGAACGACCTTCGCGTTCCCCCGGCAATCGGCTTGAGAAACTGCGAGGCGACCGTGAGGGGCAACATTCCATTCGTATCAACAACTAATGGCGTATTTGCTTTGTCTGGGATGACGAGGATGCGTACGCTGTCGAAATTGTAGACTATCACTGATTCATCCTTCAACGCAACCCACGTGCACGCTATGGATATGGCCGACCATAAAAAAATCCCGCCTACGCATCCCGGTACGCTCCTGAAAGAGGAGTTTATGGATCCGTTGGGTATTTCGCAAAGTGCGCTGGCCCGTGGACTCGGTGTTGACAAGCGTCGTGTGCATGAAATTGTACACGGGCGTCGGTCCATTACAGCAGATACCGCTGCGCGCCTTGCCACATTTTTCGCGACGTCTGTCGGGTTCTGGTTGAACATGCAGGCCCGGTATGAGACCGACCTGGCCGAAGACCGTCTCGAACGCGTCCGTGAGGAGGTCACACCGTATCGCGTGGAGTAAGTAGACATTTATCATCTGTGAGGGATGGTAGCGAAGGCGCTCACAACCCGTATTTTTCGATGCGGCGGTAGAGCGCTTTACGGGAGATGCCAAGCTCCTGAGCAGCGCGACTGATGTTGCCGCCGTGTTTGCTTAGTGCTTTGCGCACCGCTGCCTGTTCGATCGCGTCGAGGTTCAAGGTGTTCGCGGAGAGATCATCGTTGGGTACTTCCATAGGAGCGGAGAACGTCAGGTCGTCGGGAGTGAGGCGGTCGCCCTCGCTCATGATCACTGCGCGCTCGATCGTGTGACGCAGCTCGCGCACATTGCCGGGCCAGTGGTAGGCCCGGAGTTTCTGCTCGGCGTCAGGGTGGATAGCCATTACATGCGCATCGTACTTCGACGCGAAGGTCGCCCGAAAGTGCTCGGCCAGCACCAAGATATCCGCGCCGCGATCACGCAGCGGTGGGCACTCGATCTCGACCGTGTTGATGCGGTAGAGCAGATCCTGCCGGAAGTCGCCCGCATCCACCATCTCGTACACCGGCTGATTCGTGGCGGACAGCAGCCGAATGTCGATGGGCCGTGGTGTGGTGTCGCCGACGCGCGTCACCTCACGCCGTTGCAGCACAGTCAGGAGCTTAGCCTGCAGGGGCGGCGGGATGTTGCCGATCTCGTCGAGGAAGAGCGTGCCATCCTGCGCCGCCTCAAAGCGTCCGGCCCGGTCGGCCTCGGCTCCGGTGAAAGCGCCTTTCACGTGTCCGAAGAGCTCGCTTTCAAAAAGGGATTCACTGAGTGCACCCAGGTCGGCCGTTATGAAGGGCTTGTCAGATCGGTTGGATCGGCGGTACAAGGCGCGCGCCACCAGTTCCTTGCCCGTGCCGTTCTCGCCGCGAATCAGCACGCTGGCGTCGGTGCCCGCCACCTTTTCGATGGTGCGAAAGACCTGCTGCATTGGGGCGCTCTGTCCGATGATGTCGTCAAAGCGCTGTTCGGGCAGTGCCGTTCTGGTGTCGGAAGCGAGATTGTTATCGGCATCCGAGGCGCTCGCATCCGCCCGGGTGCGTCGTAGCTTGATCGCCGCACGCACCGAGGCCACGAGATCGGCATCGTTCCACGGCTTCACGATGAAGTCCGCCGCGCCCATTTTCATGGAGCGGACGGCCTTTTCGACATCGCCGTAGGCTGTGATCATGATGACGGCGGCTTGGGGATCGATCTGCTGGATGCGGTCGAGCCACGCAAAGCCCTCGCGCCCGCTGGAGGCATCCTGGCTGAAGTTCATGTCGAGCAGCACCACATCGTACGTGTTGTCGCGCAGCAACGCCGGCAGCGCCGACGGGTCGCAGGCGGTGTGCACGGTGCCGACGTGGTCTTTCAGCAGCAGGCGCAGCGCGGTAAGCACATCGCGCTTGTCGTCGACGGCGAGGAGGGTGCTGTCGGTCACGGGACAGGGAAGCAAGTGGGTGCAGAAGGATGCGCGGGCGCATGGTGTTAGGGTACACATCATACGCACCAAAAGCATTCCGAGGATTCGCGTGGGCCCCTCGCGGGCGTGGAGCGCAATGGGGGCGCAGCAGATGTGCGGGTTCGCACATCAGACTGTGCGGAATCGCACGGTGCATCCCGGGAGAACGATGATTTGCACGGCAGAAGGGAGGTGGCGGGCTATGGTACATCCATTGCAATGCTGCTGACCGGTGGTGTTTACCACCTGCCTTCGTATCCCTCTGCACCTGTAATGCGGCTCGTTCATGGCCACTGATGCATCGTCTTCCTCCACCACGACAAACGGATCCGATGCGCCGTCGCCGTTTGCGCCGCAGAGCCGGGGCGAGGGCGTGGATCGCAAGATCGAAAAGCGCTGGATCACGCCGCGCCGCGTGGCGTGGGCGCTCGGGCTGCTGGCGCTGGTTGGGTTGGTCGGATACGCGGCGTGGACGGCCTGGACCGACGGGCAGACGCTGACTGTGGACCGCGATCGCGTAACGATTTCTGCCGTTGAAGAGGCGCCATTTCAAGAGTTTATCAGCATCACCGCGAATGTGGTGCCGGAGCGTACGGTGTATATCGATGCGATGGAGGGCGGGCGTGTGGAGGAGATTTACGTAGAGGAGGGGGCTGCGGTGGAGGAGGGCGAGCCGTTGCTTCGCCTGTCGAACAACGACTTGCGCTTACGGCTGCTAAACAGCGAGGCGCAGTTGGGGGAGCAGCAGAGCCGGATGGAGGAGCTCCGCTTTCAGATGGAGCAAAACCGCCTCAGCCTCCGCCAGCAGATTGCGCAGATGGACTTTGAGATTGGCCGGCTCGAACGAGAGCACGCGCGCAATGAACGCTTGCATGAGCGCGATCTGATTGCTCGTCAGGAGTTTATGGATACGAAAGAGGAGTTGGCCTACCAACAGCGTCGCCGCGAATTGACGCGGGATGCGTTTGTGCAAGATTCACTGGCACAACGCACACGCATCGAGCAGATGGAGCAGTCGGTGGCCAGCATCCGGCAGAACTTCCAGGTGTTGCAAGAGGCGCTTTCGAACCTCACGATTCGCGCCCCCATCAGTGGGCAACTGACGGCGCTGGATGCGGATGTCGGCGCCATCCAGTCCGCCGGTACGCGCTTCGGACAGGTAGATGCCACAGACGGCTTCCGGCTACGGGCGCAGATCGACGAGTTTTACATCGCCCGGGTGGTGCCGGGACAGGCGGCGACGGCTCGTGGGCTGTCGGGGGGCGCGCATGAGCTGGAGGTGGCGCGGGTGTATCCTGAGGTGCGCGACGGACGCTTTGAGATCGACCTGGCGTTTGGCGACGATCCGCCTGAGCAATTGCGCCGCGGGCAATCGGTGCGCGTGCAGCTGGAACTGGGGCAGTCCGAAGAAGCCACACTGCTGGCCCGCGGTGGGTTCTACCAGGACACGGGCGGGCGCTGGGCCTATGTGCTTACCGATGACGATACCGCCGTGCGACAGCCCATCCAGCTCGGACGCCAGAACCCGAACCACTTTGAGGTTCTCAACGGCCTGGCCCCCGGCGACCGCGTCATTACCTCCGGGTATGGTACGTTTGGAGAGGCCGATCGGCTGGTGCTGCGGTAAGTTGTTCGTCGTTTGTTGTTCGTGGTCGATCGCACGCGCTGTTTTTACTCAAACCGACCAATAGAATTGAGATATGCATTTAAGCGAGGAGCGAGTTCTGCAACGAGGGGGCGGAGAGAATCGACCTGTTCCTGTGGAATCAGATCGCGGCGGTAGGCACGGCGGAGCCAGTGCTTGGTTTCGTACAGCGATCCACGGGCGATGCGCACAAATCGCTTGTTGTCACCGGTTGTCCCGCGTCCTACGCCTTCAGCGATATTGGCCCCGATACTGTCCGCCGAGCGCACGAGCTGTTGTCCAATCGTTGACCGAGCAAAGCGCGGCCATTGGTGCACGAGGCCCCACACCTCATCCGCAATGGTTTCCGAAAGTTGATACACCTCCAGTTTCTCGAAATTCGTTCGCGCCATGGCCTCGACAACAATTGAATTGGAAGATACCCATCGGCAAAGGTCTAAAATACAAAAGCAGTTTAACAACTAACAATCCACAACGAACGACAGACAATCACCACACACGCTTTAGTTTTTCTGCTAATCACTGCTCCCTGCGGTCATAAATGCTTTTCAACTACCTGAAAGTCGCCTGGCGGACGCTGTGGCGTCAGAAAACAGCGTCTATCATCAACATCACGGGACTGGCCGTCGGCATGGCGTGTTGCCTGTGGCTGCTGCTCGTGGTGCAGCATGAGTGGGCGTACGACCGATTCCATGACGATGTCGACCAGATCGTGCGCATCAATCAGGAAACCGTGCGGGGCGATGGCTCGGTCGAACAGAGCTCGCTGGTGCCACCGCCGCTCGGCCCCGTGGTCGAGACGACCGTGCCTGAAGTGACTTCAGTCGTTCGGTTGATGCGAAGATCGATGGAGTTCACCCATGAAACCCGCACCGAAGAGCAGCGCGTGCTCTTTGCCGATCCTGCTTTCTTCGACGTGTTTACCGCGCCAACCATCGCCGGTGACCCGAGGGCTGCCCTCCAAGCGCCCGACCGTCTGGTGCTTACCGAATCCGAAGCCGAGCGGCTGTTTAGGGATTCCGAGGCGCTGGGGCAGACGCTTACGATGGGATTCGAACAGGGGACTCGCGAGATGACGGTCGACGCCGTCGTGGAAGATCCGCCTGCTACGACAAGTGTACCGTTTGTCATGCTGGCTTCCATGGAGCAGGTGCAACTCACTATGCCTGAGGGCTTTGCAGGCCAAATCATGGGGACGTGGCAAATGGGATTGGCCCATACCTTCGCCCGGTTGGAAGCAGGCCACGATGCCGAGTCGTTAACCGAATCGCTTCGTCGAATTGCGGAAGATCACGTTGAGGACACGGAATCGCGCACGCTGTGGGCTCAGCCGCTCACAGAGGTGCGTCACTCGCCAGACATTTCGGGCAGTCTGGCCTCCACGAATGATCCCCAGATCATGTATATCTTGGGCGCGATTGCCATTCTCATTTTGCTAATCGCAGCCATCAACTTTGTCACCCTTACCCTTGGCCAGTCCGCGCGCCGATCCCGTGAGGTGGGCGTGCGCAAAGCCCTTGGTGCCACGCATATGCAGCTCGGACAGCAGTTCTGGTGGGAGGCTGTGTTGATCTGTCTGCTGGCCCTTGTGGTGGGACTCGGGGCCGCGTATCTGTTTCGGCCCATGGTGGCCCACCTTATCGACATCCCAATCGAGTTTAGTATAGACGAGTATCCGCTCTTTTGGATTGGTGTGCTCGCCCTCGTATTGGGAGTGGGACTACTGGCTGGCGGATACCCCGCCTGGAGACTCGCTCGAATGGAAGCTGCCAATGTACTTCGGGGAACGCATCAAGTGCGCACACGCAGCATCTTTTCACGCGGGCTGATTGTTGGGCAGTTTGCCGTATCGGTCGGATTCGTGGCCTGTGCCTTCATTATGTCGCAGCAGTTGCAGCACATGATGAACTCCGATCTTGGCTATGCGGATGCGCCACTCGTTACAGCCCAGGTAGATGCCGACCTTGGCGACACGCGTTTCGACGCCTTCCAGAGCGAAGCCACGCGCCATCCGGCGATTCATTCTGTAGCGGGATCGTGGACAACCTTTGGTACGCCGGGCAATCGGGTGGAGCTTGAGCGACGCACCGGAGATGTCGTCACTGGTCACTACAACCAGGTGACGCCGAACTATGCCACCGTACTGGGGCTCGATGTGGTTGAGGGGCGGTCGTTCGACGAGAACGGCACCACGCGCGGTCTGCTGGTGAATGAACAACTCGTTCGTGCGTTGGGCCTCGATACCCCCGTTGGAGAAACCCTGACGGTGCACGACGCCAATCCGATGACCGCCCCCCTTGGCGAAATGCCGATTCTTGGGGTGGTGGCTGACTTTCACGTCACGGGATTGGATGAAGAGATCCCCCCACTGATCCTCATCCCGCACGAAGAGATCCCCTTTGGCGTGCAGAGCTACACCGCCCAGCTAGATCCCACCCAAACGCAGGAGGGACTTGCGGCCTTGAGTGCAGCGTGGGCAGATGTTTTCCCCGACCAGCCACTTGACTATACATTTCTTCAGGACCGGGTCGCCGAACAGTACGAAACGGAGGCGCGGTGGAGCACCCTAATTGGATATGCGGCCCTGCTTGTGCTTCTGATCGCTTGCTTCGGGGTTTTTGGCATTGCCGCACTGGAAGTCGCCAAGCGCCGACCGGAGATTGGCATTCGCAAAGTGCTCGGAGCTTCAGCCCCCTCGCTCGTGGCGCACCTCTCGAAAGACATCGTGCTGCTTGTCGCGCTGGGTGCGCTGCTGGCTATCCCGTTGGCCTACATAGCCATGAGTCGCTGGCTGGAGCACTTTGCCTACCGCATCGAGCCGGCCTGGTGGATGTTCGTGGCTGCCGGGGGCGTCGCACTTCTTGTCGCTTTCGCCACAGCCTCGTATCACACACTACGCGCTGCCTGGATGGACCCAACGCAGGCGATCCGACAGGAGTAGCGCTCTTCTCTGATTACTTATTAAATAGCCGACAAAAGAATCTTTGCGTATGTCATTGCGAGGAGCCCCAGCGATGCGGCGCTGTGAGCGTGGCGAGGAAGTGCCTTTAGGGTGCAATCTTGTGCCTTATATCCAGGATAAGCCGCTCCGAATGACGCATGAGATCGCCGCGTCGGTCGCAGGCTCCCTCCTTGCGATGACAAGGTGTAAAGGTATTTTAGCCGACTTACTTAATCCTCACACATGCATCGAAGCCATGATCAAAACCGAAAACCTTCAAAAAGCCTACCGCACCGACGAAGTCGAAACCATCGCCCTCGCGGGCGTCGACCTGTCGATCGAGAACGGCGAGTTTGTATCCGTAATGGGCCCCTCCGGATGTGGCAAGTCTACACTGCTCAACCTGCTGGGCCTGCTCGACACCCCGACCGACGGCAGCTATCAGTTCGATGGCGAGGATGTCAGCGATCTCTCCGAACGGAAGCGCGCCAAGCGCCGGAAAGGGGCCATTGGCTTTGTCTTTCAGAGCTTTAACCTGATCGACGAGCTCACGGTCTACGAAAACGTGGAGCTGCCCCTCCTCTACCTGAACACCCCATCGGGCGAGCGGCACGACCTGGTGGAGCAGGCGCTCGATCGCGTGCAGATTGCGCACCGGCGCGATCACTTCCCGCAGCAGCTCTCGGGCGGACAACAGCAGCGCGTAGCCGTGGCCCGAGCCGTGGTGGCACGCCCCCGACTCATCCTGGCTGACGAGCCCACCGGCAACCTCGATTCCACCAACGGCGCCCAGATCATGGACCTGCTGGCCGAACTCCACGAGGCCGGTACCACCATCGTGATGGTCACCCACTCACCCGCCGATGCCGAATACAGCAACCGCATCATCCACCTGTTCGATGGGAAGGTCGTCTCCGAGCACTTCATCGAGCAGGCGTACGCAGCGATTCCGAGCAATTAATGACAATGAATAATGCGTAATGAGCAATGAGTAATTCTGTGAAAGGAAAGAGCACGTCTCAAACGCGGAATGTGGTGCAGGAGAAATCGTACGCCTTTGCCGTCCGCATCGTACGGATGTACCAGCACCTTTCCTCGGAAAAGAGGGAGTTCGTCCTTTCGAAGCAGGTGCTTCGGAGTGGCACCTCTGTCGGGGCCAACGTGGAGGAAGCGATTGGCGGTCTCTCAAAAAAGGACTTTGCGGCGCGCATGGGTATTGCCTACAAAGAAGCCCGAGAGACCAGCTACTGGCTTCGCCTGCTTAACGATAGCGGGTATATCGACGATGCCGCGTTTGCCTCGATGCACAACGACTGCGAGGAACTGCTCAAGCTGCTCTACACCATCGTCCAAAGCGCCAAACCCAACGACTGAGCCCTATTCCTCATTCCTAATTGAACATTCCCCATTGCTGCCCATGCTTCGTAACTACCTCACGATCGCCTGGCGCACCCTGCGCCGTGAAAAGGGATATGCGGCCATCAACCTCATTGGGCTGGCGGTTGGCCTTGCCGCGTGTCTGCTGATCGGGCTGTTTATCCATCATGAGTGGTCCTACGATCGCTTCCATGATAACGTGGACGACCTCTACCGCGTGGTGCGCGCGGACGACGCTCCGGGGCCAGACGTCGATTCTGCTGTGGAAGGGGTAGCCAGCCTGCCTCCAGGTGTAGCGCATGCTGTGGAGCAGCATGTACCAGGCATTGCACAGGTCACCAATGTGTTTAGGCGTAGTAGCGATGAACTTTTTGTCATGGACGATGCGTCACATCTCTTGAGCAACATCTATCAAGCAGATAGCACCTTTTTCCAGGTGTTCTCCTTTGACCTGCTGAAGGGCGACCCCGAAACTGTCCTGGCCAGTCCTGGACAAATCGTCCTGACAGAATCGCTTGCCGGGCAGTTGTTTGGGGATGCGGAGCCCGTCGGAAAGACGCTGACCTATGTTTCTGAACGGCAGGATATGCGCACCGACTACACGGTATCGGGCGTGATGGAAGATGCGCCATCCAACTCGTCCATCCAACCGCGGGCCGTGTTATCGCTCTCCCCCTCGCAGCGCGATCAGCGGCTCCGTTCAACGATTGACTGGGACTTCTTTATTGGGGGAGGCTACGTCTTTGTGCAACTCGCGGACAACGTTGATCCATCCACGGTGCAGCGCACCCTGACCGATATTGGCAATGCAGAGGAAGGGCAGCATCTGGCTCTTCATGCCCTCACGGACCTGCGCCTCCGTTCAAATCTTGGAAACGAAATCGCACCCACGGCCCGCATACAGCGGATCTATCTCTTTGGAGCTATCGGGCTCGTTCTGTTGCTGATTGCTATCGTTAACTACGTGAATCTGTCTACTGCCCGCTCGGCCCGTCGGACCCGCGAGGTAGGCGTGCGAAAAAGCATGGGTGCGCATCGCACGCAGATCGGCGGGCAGGTTCTGGTTGAGGCGGTGCTGGTGGCTGTGTGTGCTCTGCCGCTTACGGTGCTCGTCGCGCAGGGCGCACTCCCACTCATTGAGCACCTTACGGGCGAGACGCTTACGCTGGAGCCGGTGTGGACGCCCACGGGCGGATTGATTCTAACAGCCAGCGTGCTGTGTGTGGGCATGCTCGCTGGTATGTATCCGGCATGGTCGTTCTCGCGTGCGAACCCGATCCATGCGCTTGGAGGATCCAGCGGTTCGTCCGTTAAGGGACTCCGATTGCGGCAGGGACTGGTGGTCTTTCAGTTTGCGGCGTCCATCGTGCTGATGGTCAGCACGATCCTGGTGTACCAACAGATGCAGTATGTGACCGATCAGCATCTGGGCTTCGACCACGAGCAGGTCGTTACGTTTTCTACCGGGCCGATGGAGACCAACTACGCTGCATTCAAAACGCAATTGGATGATGACACGCGGGTGCAGGCAGTAACCTCCGGGCCACCTCCTGGTCTCTCACGCAGAAATATGACCACTACTATAGAAGACCCTGAATCAGGGGACACCAACCGGCTCAACATCCTGTTTGCAGATTACGACTACCCTGAAACCATAGGCCTTTCGGTTCGTGCCGGGCAGTCATTTTCACAGGACCGGGGGACCGAGAATGAGGTGCTTCTCACGGAGTCGGCTGTTGCGTTGCTTGATCTGCCTTCGGATCCGACAGGAGAAACTGTCCCCTTGGCCGATGAAACACATCGTGTTATTGGGGTGGTAGAGGACTTTCACAACGCGTCGTTTCGTTCCGAAATTGAGCCGGTGGCCATTATGCTCCGGCCTGGCAATAATTGGACAGGGATGGCCCGCCTATCCCCCGGACGTACATCAGAGGGGCTGGCAGCGCTGGAATCCGCCTGGAGCACGGTGCTCCCCGAACGGCCCTTTACGTATCGCTTCCTGGATGATCGCATCGAAGCACAGTATCGAAGCGATGAGCGGACCGCCCAACTCTTTGCCATCTTTGCACTGCTGGCCATACTTATTGGCTGCCTGGGCTTATTCGCGCTTGCCGCCTACGCCGCCCAGCAACGCACCAAAGAGATCGGGATCCGCAAGGTGCTGGGCGCCACGGCACAGTTGGTGGTGGCGCTGCTGTCGAAGGATTTCCTGAAGCTGGTGCTGCTTGGCTTCGTGATCGCCGTCCCCGTGGCGTACTTGGTGATGCAACGCTGGCTGCAGGACTTCGCCTACCGCATCGACATTGGGGTGCTGTCGTTCCTGCTGACCGCCGTGCTCGTGACGTTCATCGCCGCCGCTACCGTCAGCTACCACGCCCTCCGCGCCGCCTGGACCGACCCGGCGGTGGCGCTGCGGGATGAGTGAGCAACTCCCTTCGTTTGGCTCGAAGGCCCTTGCACCATGCAACCCCGCCCCGGCTTAACGAATACATCTATGCAGCCGCTGGTTTTTCTTATTTGCTTTGCCTGCTATGCGACTTTCTGCCGATGAACGTGAGGCTCGCCGTGCCATTGATACCTGGTCGCAGCGCAATGGATCGCCGGTAGCCCAGCTGTTCAACTGGGCCATGCAGCCGGTTGATTGGGTGGTGGAGCGCAGCGTATCTCCCGATATGCTCGACCGCGCCGAAACCGTGACGGCCGATGCCCTCGCCCAGCTTAGCGACATGTCGGCACGTACGGGCGTCCTCAACACCGTGTTGTCGGATGCACACGAGCAGGGAATAGATGTTGACGAGGTAGAAGCCCTTCGCGAGGAACCGCTCGACACCCTTGACGCGCTTGCCCGCAAACGGATGCAGCAAAACGCACTGATTGCTGCACTGGAAGGCGGCGGCACCGGGTTGGGCGGAGCCGCGCTGATCCTGGCCGACATCCCTCTGCTGTTTACGATCAACTTTCGCGTGATCCAAACGATCAGCGCCTGCTACGGCTTCCCAATGCACGATCCCACCTACCGTCCGCTGGTGATGGCCATGTTCACAGCGGCGGCGTCTGGGAGCCGTGCGGCTCGGTCGGATGCGCTGCGTGAGGCCAGTGTGGCTGCCGCTGCGCTGGTGCACGACCATCCATACTCCGGACGACGCACCGGCACCTTTCACGAACAAAACCGGCACGTGCCGCGCGAAATCGCCAAGGCCCTGATTCGCCGCAAAGTCGGCCAACTCATCCCGCTGGCGGGGGCCGCTGTGGGGGCGGGCGTCAACTACTGGTTCACCAAATCAACTGCCGAAACAGCCTTCATGTGCAGCCGCGCGCTGTACCTGGACTGGAAAGAGCGCCGCCGCTAAGTGATAGCTCCTGAACGCCGCAGCTTCAACGGTCTCTAAACCGGGTCAATGCGATTCATGTATCGGGGCAGCGTGACGATGAACGTGGTGCCTTCGCCTTTGGTCGAGTCGACGGTGATGGTGCCATTCATCAAATTCACCAGGCGCTTGGTAATCGTAAGCCCAAGCCCGCTCCCCTCGTACACGCGTCCGCTGCCGGTGGACTCTTGCTTAAAGGCGTCGAAAAGGTGAGGGAGGAACGCCTCCTCAATCCCAACACCTGTATCGGCCACCTCAACCGTCAGTGTTTTCGGTGTGGCCTCTAGCCGTACGGTAACGGTGCCTCCTTCCGGGGTGAACTTCACCGCGTTGTTGAGCAGGTTCATGAGCACGCGCTGCAAAGCCTGGGGGTCGAGCTTGGCCTCCACCGTTTCGGAAGGCGCCTGCACATCCACCGTAACGTTCGATTCGTTGGCATAGGCTGCAACCTCATGCACCATGTCGTGCATCCAGCCGTTTACGCTAAGCGTAGTCGGCTGCAGATCCATGGCCTCGGCCTCCAACTGCGAAAGGTCGAGCACCGAGTTTAGCATACTCAAAAGCCGCCGTCCAGACCGCCGAATGAGATTGCTGAATCGATCGGCAGGGCCGTCCAAATCCATATCACCCAGCACCTCTGCAAACCCGATGATTGCGGTGAGAGGGGTGCGAATTTCATGGCTCATGTTGGCCAGGAAGGCTGACTTGAGCCGATTCATCTCTTCCGCCTCATTTTTGGCAGCGATGAGTTCTTGCTCGGTATGTTTTCGTTCGGTGACATCGAGCAGCACGCCGTTGAACACATGTTCGCTGGGGCGTTCTTCGGGCATAGCCACACCACGCAACCAGATGGTTTTACCCGTGGGTTTTTCAAATGGCATCTCATACTCCCATCGGGTATGATCCTGGAGGGCCTTCTGAATGGAGGCATGAAAATCGGAACGATGTTCTTTGGGGATGCGCTGCACAAACCAGTCAAACGCATCGCTACGGCGGTTCAAGCGCGCCCCAAACAATGTCTCCGCATAGCGGCTAATGAAATCAACCGTGTACGTGGGTGATTCGGAGTGAGGGGCCTGCACGTGTAAGCAAAATACAGCCCCGGGAATGCTATCGGTCACACCGCGAAACCGCCGCTCCCGCTTGCGCAGCTTTTGATACGCCTGCCGTCGTTTGGTAATGTCTTGCACGGCGCCCCCCAACTTTAGAATGGCATCGTCTTCGTGCTCAATGACCCCGCCGACTGTACGAATCCAGCGGGTCGTCCCTGTGGCCGTGCGAATGGGGAGTTCCACATCGTAGGGCGTGCCGTCGTGCAGGCACTTTGTAAGCATTTCTTGGATTTGATCGCGCGCTTCAGGGGGATAGAACGAGAGGGCGTCGTCTGGCGTGATGGGCGTATCCGGCGGCAGGTCATGGATCCGATAGACCTCCTCGCTCCAGGTGAGTGTGCCCGTGCGGCGGTCGAGCGTCCAGCCCCCGGCCAATCGCTGGGTTTGTGCCAACAGGTTGCGCTGGCGCCGCAACGCGGTATCGCGACGATGTTGCTTGGTTACATCACGCTGCACAGCTACCCAATGCGTAATAACGCCGTTGCTATCGCGTACCGGATCCATGTTCCAGTGTACAACAAACGGCCTGCCGTCGTGACGGTGATGTGTGATGCGCCCACTCCAGGACTCACCGGCTTGCATGTGAACATAGGCGGTTTCGAGCACATCAGACTCGGTGTCGGGTCCGTGAAGCAACTGGAGGTCGGCCCCCGTAAGGGCTTGCCTGCTGTATCCCGTAAGCGCCTCGCAGGCCCTGTTCGCATACATAATCGTAGTCGGAAGCGACTCAACCGGGTGCGCCTCAAAAATGAGCACCGCCTCGTTTGACTGCTTCAGCGCACGAGCAAGCAACGTCTGCTCGGCTTCAGACTGCTTTTTCCCCGTTATGTTGACGAAGTAGACGGTAAGGCCTCCCTCGGAGGGATGTGCATCGATTTCGAACCATTGGTCAAGAGAAGCCTGGTAAAATGAGAAAGCAACGCGCCGTTGCGTGCGCATCGCCTCATGGAGTTTTTGATACAGCAGCGAATCTTTAGCCTCCGGAAACAGCGTCCAGATGCACGCGCCCAGCATTGATGTGCGAGCGCTTTCGAGCCATGTGGCCGCCTGCTCGTTCACATACGTAAAGCGCCACTCGGTATCTAGCGCATACACCCCGTTTCGGATTCGCTTCAGCAGATTGCTGGCATGCGCGTGCTGCTTTAATTCCAGCGTCTGCATGGCTATCTCCCCCAGCCGATGCACGGTAGACAGGACATCGGGCATGGCCATACGCGGCACTGGATCGGCTGCAGCGAGCGTACCAACCGGATATCCATCCGCAGTACGCAATGGCACGCCCACGTAGAAACCTAGCAGCGTACCCCCATCGATAAAGGGATGAGCAAGCTGCTTTTTCTTGGGGTCAGTCTGCTGTACTACAACGCCGTCTTCTGATTTCAATGTGGACATTCCAATGGCCTTTTCGAGAGGCACTGCGTGTCCAGCACCTTCTGGAACACCATACACCGACTTGAACCACTGTTGGGTATCATCCACAAAGCTTAGCCAGGCTAACGGTGTGTCAACGGTATGCGCAACCAGTTCAGTAATTCGGTCGAACGCCGTTTCGGGCGGAGTGCCGAGAATGCGATAGCGCTGCAATGCCGCTACCCGATCCGGAGTATGAAGCGAATCCTTCGTGTGAGGCATAACCGGGATATGCTGGAAGGCAGTATAATGCGAAGGGCTAGTGCTGTGTCACACCTGAATGTTAGGGGCCATCGCGAGGAGAGTGCTCTGCGACTGACGCGGCGCTGTGAGCGCTAGCGAACAAGTACTCTTGGGGTGCGATCTCATGCCGTTGATTGGGCGGCTGCATCCAGTCTGATAGCATGAGATTGCCGCGTCGCTGGCGCTCCTCGCAATGACATGCTCAAAGATCCTTTTGTGGGTCCACTTAAGTAACGGCATGTGCAGGTTTCTTTTTTACGGTAGCGGTTCAATGTTAAATGATTGCCTGTGGTTTACATCATCGCAATCTGCTCAAACCCCCTCTGTCTGCCGACATCTTCCCCTTGGCCAAGGGGGAGAAACCCGTAGGGAGAGGGGGTTCGAAGAAGAGAGAGCTGCTGCATTCAATTGCTTTATCATTTAGCGTCTATCCACTACCTTTTTTTCGTTGCTGATGGCCTTGTAGCAGAATACGCCGTCCTGACCTCCCCCATTCTCTTACGCTGTTCGGTGTTTCCCCCTTCGCGAAGGGGGAAATGTCGCGTAGCGACAAAGGGGGATGGGCGTCCACAAAGATAACGGAAAACTTGCACACCGCGTTAAGTAAGATCAGGGACCAACTTGGGGTTTCGAATCTAAATTCCTCCCAGGTTTTTCGGGAGAGAGAAAGGGCCTGGGTGGCCGTTTCCAGCGAATGCGTAGCGATTTTCCCCACTCCGAACTCTGTCGGCGCGCTTCGGTCGAACCGGCGGTATACCCCAAAACGCTGTCTGACTTTACTTATTACTGTGTCACACCTGAATCTTAGGGTACGGAGACCGTGCCAAACTCCGTGTCTCAACACCCTCCAAAAAAACCTGTCATGGTGAGCACGCGACGGGCTCAGCCCGGAGCACGTCGAACCATCTCCCCGACGCTCAGCAGGCTCTGATCGAGCGGCCCTGCTCATTTCGGGGGAGATCTTTATTCGCTACGCTCATCAGTCGCTACGCTCATCAGTCGCTACGCTCAAGATGACATCATTTAAAGGAGTGCGGTGCAACCCAAACTTTGACCTGTGACAGAGCACTATACCCACCAACAATCAAAGATTAAGGCCTTGTGCGGCTCTATACTTTAACAGCGCATGAAGGATTCGTGGTGTAATCGTTTAAGAAGAGAACATGCCCAAAGAGAAGCTGCCCAAGATGCCGTAACGCAACGTACCGCCCTCCAACATAGGGACCCACTTGTTTCATAGATCTGCATTCAACTATGGCCACATTGCAACACGCTCGCGCATTTACCACGAACTCCTTGCAAGAAACGCTTGCCACCGCCGACACGCCGGTGGTTGTAGACTTTTGGGCTCCCCGGTGTCGCGCCTGTCAACAAACCATACAGACGGTAGACGACTTGGCATGCCGCATTCGTCCAGACGGGGTGGTGGGCACCTTCAACGTAACCGAGGACCCCGAAACCGCAAAGGGATTCGGGGTCGAATCCGTGCCTACACTGCTTGTCTTTCGAGCGGGTACCGTCGATGCTGCGCTGGAGGGCAAGGCTCAGATCAACGACTTTCTAGATCGCATTGATGCTGAAGTCTTCTTTGGTACCCCGCCCTCATGCAGCACCTGAACGTCTGTCCTCTGACGCGCACAGTGCCGGCTTACTCTCCATAGCTGGCAACAACCCGGGTGGCGCCATCAGAGGTGAACGACAGCACGTCGTACGGATCGAGTTGGTCGCCGCGCTCCATACCGGGTGACCCCACAGGCATGCCCGGTACGGTGAGGCCCTGAATACCCTCTGGCGCGTTGTGAAGCAACGCCTTGATATCATCGGCGGGCACGTGGCCTTCGATCACGTAATCCCCAACAATGGCCGTGTGGCACGAGCCGAGTTGCTGCGGTACACCCGCTTGTTGCTTTACGTTGCCCATGTCATTGCGAAACTCGGCCTCCACCTCAAAACCGTTTTCTTCGAGGTGATCGATCCAGTCGAAGCAGCATCCGCAGTCTGGATCTTGGTAGACCATCACAGGCGGTAGGTCATCGGAAGCTGACATAACACCGAATTGCGAAAGGGCAAACATTGTAACAGCCGCCAGCACCATGCCAGCAACCAATCCCTTGAGAATAGGACCCGCAGAAAGATTCTTGAACATAGCAGCAATAGAACTACAACACGAAGCGAAATTGGGAGAGCCTATACCGATGGCGTGGGCTGAGGCTCCTTCGTTCTCGAAACCCTGATATATCCCTGTCGTTAAGAAGGCTTGCAAATACAAGTAACAACAACTCTCTTCGTGTCGCACACCACTCGCACCCACCGGCTTGGAACGCTGCTTACGATGGCCGCGCTGCTCTTAAGCAGTCTGGCGCCCATCGCACAGCACGTGTGTGCTCAGATGATGCAGCAGGGCAGCATGACTTCAATGCTGGTGTGCTGCTGCCCAACCGATAGCGGTGAGACAGAAGACACGCATGATGCTCATGATGCCGCCCCCTGCCCCGATCACGCTCCTGAACCGTCTGATGTGTTCTTATCAGGAGAGACGTGCTGCGACATCGAAATGCAGCAGGCCGCAAGCGAAGCGGTGCATCCGCGTGCTACCCTGGCGCATGACATACAGATAGCCCCAGCGGCGGCGCACGTCCTGCCCACGCTGGACGTGAAAGACGCAGTGATCGGCCCGCTTTCCGATCGTGCGCCCCCAGTCACGGCGCTGCAATCGCTGGTTATCCGCAACAGTTCATTTCTGATATAGCAATCGCGTAGCACGGTCCTGTGTCACTCCTGTGCCGGTGTAAGCCGGACGTATCCGGTGCACGCAAGCCGTTCGTATTTGGAGGGGCCCTCACGCGCTTCTCCCCCTGTCTTTTTACGCTACGCTCCTGTTTTCTCTACGATTGCTATGTTTACCCGCACCCTTTCCCCTGTTGTTATCCTGTTGATGGCGCTAATGCTCGCCGCCTGCGGATCCGACAGCACCAGCCCCGACGACCCAGCTCAGCCTGAAACGCAAAACGACATGCCCACCGTGGAGATTGACGTGCACGACGATGGGTACGCTCCAGCTCATATTCAACTCACTGCCAACGAAACCACCCGCCTTATCTTCACACGCAAAGGCGAGTCGCCCTGCATCGAAAAAGTCACGATCCCCGACCTGGGCGTGGATCCAGTCGATCTCCCCATGAACCAGCCCGTCGCCATTGAGGTGACGCCTGAATCGGACGGTGAGTTTGCCTTTACGTGCGGCATGGACATGGTCGGCGGTACGCTGATGGTTCAGTCGTAATCCCGCTCGGTGCGTGGACCCAACAGATTCCCCCGCTGGGAGCTGCGCCTCTTACGCTGTTACACCTGAATGATCGAGTTTTGACGGGTGTTTTCTCCTCCATCCTAACCTTCCTCTCCAGGGAGGAAGGAACCAGGAGGAGGAATTGTGTGCTCTCAAACGCCCAACGAATCACGCGTGACACCGCACTCTATTTGCACCCCCGACTGAATAGTGGATGTCCATGACGCTGACGGATCGCATCATTGCTTTTTTTCTGGATAACAAACTGGTTGCTGCCCTGCTCTTGCTTGCGCTGGTAGGCTGGGGGGTGGCTACGGCGCCGTTTGACTGGGATCTCGACGTGCTCCCACGCGACCCGGTCCCGGTGGATGCGATTCCCGACATCGGGGAGAACCAGCAGATTGTGTTCACCGAGTGGCCGGGCCGCTCGCCGCAAGATGTAGATGATCAGATCACGTATCCGCTAACGACGGAGCTGCTCGGCGTGCCGGGCGTGGAGGCGGTGCGTTCCAGTTCTATGTTTGGCTTCTCGACCATCAACATCATCTTCGAGGAAGATGTCGAGTTCTACTGGAGCCGCACGCGCATCCTTGAGAAGCTTAACGCGCTTCCCGGCGACCTTCTTCCCGATGGCGTGCAACCCCAACTGGGTCCCGATGCGACCGGGCTTGGACAGATCTTCTGGTACACGCTCGAAGGGCGCGACGAGGATGGCAATCCAACTGGCGGCTGGGATCTGCACGAACTGCGCAGCATCCAGGACTTCCAGGTGCGCTACGGGCTGGCTTCTGCTAAAGGGGTGGCCGAGGTGGCCAGCGTCGGCGGGCACGTGCAGGAGTACCAGATCGATATCGATCCGCTTGCCATGCGCGAGAGTAACGTGAGCGTTGTCGACATTGCCGAAGCCGTGCGCAAGAGCAACCGCGATGTCGGCGCCCGTACGCTTGAAATGAACCGCGCTGAGTACATCGTGCGCGGACGCGGACAGATCGAGACGCTGGCTGATATCGAAGAAAGCGTGGTTGACGCGCGTGAAGGAAACACTCCGCTTCGCATCCGCGACGTGGCCCGCGTATCGCTCGGGCCGGCGCAGCGGCGCGGCATGCTCGACAAAGGCGGCACCGAAGCAGTAGGTGGCGTGGTGGTGGCGCGCTATGGCGAGAATCCGCTGGAGGTGATCGAGAACGTCCACGCTCAGATTGAGCAGATCCAGACCGGACTGCCCTCGAAGACACTGGGCGACGGCACCGTGTCGCAGCTCGAAATTGTGCCGTTCTACGACCGCACCGGCCTCATCTACGAAACGCTCGGCACGCTCGAAGAGGCACTCTCCCTGCAGATCCTCATCACCATCATCGTGATCATGATCATGGTGATGCACCTGCGCGCCTCGTTCATTGTGTCGGCACTACTGCCGGTGGCCGTGCTTATGGCATTTATCATGATGCGCTACGTCGGAGTGGATGCGAACGTCGTGGCTCTGGCGGGTATTGCCATTTCCATCGGAACGGTGGTGGATATGGGCATCATCATGACCGAAAACATGCTGAGCCATATCGATGAGGCCGAAGAGGATGAATCGCGCCGCGATGTCATCTTCCGCGCCGCCAGTGAGGTGAGTCCCGCCGTCATCACTGCGCTCACCACTACCATTGTGAGTTTCCTACCCGTGTTCTTGCTGGAGGCGTCGGAAGGCCGCCTGTTCGGGCCGTTGGCGTGGACCAAGACGTTTGTGCTCGCCGCGGCACTCGTCATCACCATTGCCCTCATTCCGCCATTTGCCCACGCGTTATTCGCCCGCACAAAAACCAAGCGCTGGATGCGCATCGGGGCCAACAGTGCGATGGTGCTTGGCGGGCTCGCACTCCTCTTTTACATGCCCTGGGCCGGGTTCATCCTGCTGGGGCTAGGCCTGCTCGGCTTGGCGGTGCTTTTTCCCAACCGGCAGGGGTTGGTGGATGCGGAGCTTTTGCGCACATACCAGCCGTATATCGCGGTTGGCATCATCGTGCTGGGTATCGGATGGTTGCTTGCCGGCGTGTGGCTTCCCCTCGGCCCCGAAAACCCCGTCGTGTTCAGCCTGCTCTTCGTGCTGGCTGCGGTCGTACTCATCCTGGGTGCCTTCTTGCTGTTCCAGCGTCACTACGAAACCATGCTGCGCGCCCTTATGACGCGGAAGGGGCTCTTTCTGCTGGGACCGCTTCTGTTGCTTGTCGCCGCCGTGTTTAGCTGGCAGACGCTCGACCGCGAGTTCATGCCCACGCTCGACGAGGGTTCGTTCCTGCTGATGCCCACCACCATGCCACACGCCGGCATGGAAGAAGCCGTGGAGCAAGTCCGCATAATGGATATGCGCGTCTCCAACATCCCTGAAGTAGAAACCGTGGTCGGCAAGATCGGACGCGTAGAGTCGGCGCTCGACCCGGCGCCTATCTCCATGTTCGAAAACGTCATCCAGTACGCCAGCGAGTACAAGACCGATGAGCGTGGCCGACGCGTGCGCTTCCAAACAAATAGCAACGGCGAGTTCGTGCGCGATGCCCAGGGCGACCTCATCCCCGACCGTCGCGGCAGCTATTACCGGCAATGGCGCGACCATATTCAGTCGAAAGATGACATCTGGCACGAGATCGTGCAAGCTGCCGACCTGCCCGGCGTAACCTCGGCGCCGCGCCTGCAGCCCATCGAAACGCGCCTTGTAATGCTGCAAACCGGCATGCGGGCACCCATTGGCGTGCAGGTATTTGGCCCCGACCTCGACACCATCGACGACGTTTCGATTCAGCTTGAAAGCATCATCCGCGAGGCCGAGGGCGTGCGTCCGGGGTCGGTCTTTGCCGACCGCGTCGCCGGCAAGCCGTATCTGGAGATCAACATCGACCGGCAAGCCATTGCCCGTCATGGACTTACCGTCGATGACGTGCAGACGGTCATCGAGATTGCGCTGGGTGGTGAAACGCTTACGCAGACCGTGGAGGGCCGCGAGCGCTACCCGGTACGGGTGCGCTACGCCCGTGAAATGCGCGACCATCCCGATGCCATCGCCCGCATCCTCGTACCCGCCCCCGACGGCAGCCAGATCCCCCTTGGCCAGCTTGCAGACATTGAGTATGCCGAGGGCCCAATGAACATCCGGAGCGAGGATACCTTCCCCGTTAACTACGTGACGTTCGACGCGCAGTCGGGACATTCAGCGGTTGAGGCCGCCGAAAATGCGGGAGCCGCGATCGACAATGCCATTGCGCAGGGCGATCTGACGCTCCCCGAAGGCGTGACCTACCAACTGGCGGGCGAATTTGAAGACCAGCAGCGCGCGTCCAGCCGCCTGGCGCTCATCGTGCCCATCACGCTGCTCATCATCTTCCTGCTGATCTACTTCCAGTTCCGCAGCACGATTACCGCGGCCATCATTCTGTCGGCGATTGCGCTTGCATGGAGCGGCGGGTTTGTGATGCTGTGGCTCTACGGACAGGAGTGGTTCATGAACGTGAACCTGCTGGGCACCGAGATCCGCGACCTCTTTCAGATGGGCACCATCAACCTCAGCGTGGCGGTGTGGGTGGGCTTTCTTGCGCTCTTTGGCATCGCGGTGGACAACAGCGTGGTGCTGGCCACCTACTTGAAGCAGCTTTTTGATCGTGAGGCCCCCGCCACAGTTGCTGAGATCCGCGATGTGGCCGTGCGTGCCGGAATGCGCCGCGTGCGTCCCTGCCTGATGACGACCGGCACCACCCTGCTGGCCTTGCTTCCCATTTTGACCACGCCGGGCAAGGGGGGGGAAATCATGGTGCCCATGGCGGTGCCCATTTTTGGTGGGATGTTTGTGCAGGTGCTCTCCCTCTTTCTCGTGCCGCTGCTCTATGCCCTGTGGAAAGAGTGGACGCTGAACACGCCGTGATGCCCTGTACCCTCTATGTGCTCCCTTGCAACTTGGATCTACTCAAGCCTGTGCGAAAAATGACGCAACATATACCGGTCTTTTTGATGCTCGTATTGCTTGTCTTGAGCATACCTGTATCTGCTCAGGACACGCCCTACGGCGCGCTGATTGACGAGGCCGATGCCGAGGCGCTGGCCCCGCTCGACGACTACCTTCAGCAAGCAGCCACCAGCAATTCGCAGCTACAAGCGCAGTACCAGGCGGTGGTCGCGCAGTCGCACCAGCGGGCGCAGGTGGGGGCATTGCCGGATCCAGAGGTAAACCTCGCGTTCTTTGCGAACCCGCCCAACCAAGAAGGGAGTCTGCCCGGACGCTTTGCGGTCTCCGCCATGCAGATGTTTCCCTGGTTTGGCACGCGCACGGCCCGTCGCACCGCCGCCGACCACCGCACCCGCGCACAGGAACAGCAGTTTGAAGCCGCCTGGCTCGACCTGATGCGCGATGTCCAAACGGCCTACTTCGACTACTACCAGGCCCAGCGCACGGTGGAGCTTACCGAGCAGCAGATTGAACTGCTCGACGACCTGGAGCCCATCATACGCACCCGCTACGAAACCGGACGTGCATCGGGTGGACAGGTCGATCTGCTGCGCATCGAGATGGAGCAGGAGGAACTGCGCACTGAGCTGGAGACGCTCCGCGAAGCCCGCAATCCCATCCGCGCTTCCTTCAACGCCCTGCTCGACCGCGCGCCCGACGCATCCATCGACCTGCCGGAGGGTCTTCCTGACACCGACCTGCAGCTCGCCGACCGTACCGTCCCAGCTGATGCCGACGCGCTTGCTGATATCGTGCTCAATCGCAATCCCACTCTGGATCGCTTTGATGCGCAGGACGATGCTTTTCGCGCCGATGCTGAAGTTGCACGCCACGAGGGCTACCCTCGTATCGGACTGGGTGTGGAAGTGATGGGACGCGACTTTATGCAGATGCGCATGATGGACCGCATGAACGAAGGCGTGGCACTCATGGCGACCATTGAGGTGCCGCTTTTTCGCGCGCCGTATCGTGCGCGTCAGCAGCAGGCAGAAGCCGAGCGCCACCGGGTACAACATGAACGTCAGCAGCTTACGCGTGACCTGCGCACAACCGTTGAGCGTGAGGTGCAGGCCTACCAGGCAGCCACGCGCCGCCTTACGCTGCACCGCGAGGAGTTGCTTCCGCGTGCAGCACAGGCGCTGCGGGTGCTCCGCGAGGACTACACAGCCGGACGCACCCCCTTCGACGAGATTATCCGCATGCAACGCCAGATGCTGGGCTACGCGCTGGCGATCGTCGAAGCGCAGGCCGATCAGCACGCCGCCCGCGCCCGCCTCGAAGCGCTTGCCCGCTCGCCTGATCGCCCGACACCCTGATCTTACGCCCTGATCCCGTAAGTACGGGCACATCGCCGATGTGCCCATACGGTGATGTGTCCCTACCCTCTAAATCTCCCTCAACCCCATGCCTACGAAAACAAACCTCTGGATCGGCGCGGCGCTGCTCGCAACCGGACTGCTGCTGGGCTACGTGCTCTTTGGCGGATCGGCCACCGATCCAACGACTACCGACACATCTACTGAACACGCCGACCACGGCGCCGACGATGTTGAGGCGGCTGATGCCGAGGTGTGGACATGCTCCATGCATCCATCGGTGCGCGAGGAGCAGCCCGGCTCGTGTCCGATTTGCGGCATGGACCTGATCCCCGCCAGCCAGACCGAAGACACCGGCGACTTCGCGCTCGTCATGACCGAAACCGCCACCGAACTGGCGCAGGTGCAGACCAGCCGTGTAGAGCAGCGGGTGCCTACGCGTGAGCTCCGTCTGCCCGGACGGCTGCAGGTCGATGAGCGGCGCATCACTTCTGTAACCGCCCACGTAGACGGGCGCATCCGTGACCTGAATGTCGACTTCACCGGAGCCCCCATCCGCGCAGGCCAAACGATGGGCACGCTCTACTCGCCCGACCTGATCAGTGCACAGCGCGAACTGCTGGAGGCCCTGCGGTATGAGGATCGCCGTCCCGAAATGGTGGAGTCCGCCCGGCAGAAGCTGCGCCTGTGGGAGCTCTCGGAGGAAGAGATTCAGCGCATCGAGGAGGCCGGAGAAGTACAGACCGAGGTGAACATCACCGCCCCCGTATCCGGCATCGTCATGGAGCGCAATGTCTCGCGCGAACAGTATGTGCAGCAGGGCTCCGTTTTGTACGAAGTCGCCGACCTGGATGCCCTCTGGGTTGTGTTTGAGGCGTACGAAGAGGATCTGCAATGGCTCGACACCGGTCAGTCTGTCAACTTTCATCCGCGTGGGCAGGGTGCAGACACGCACGAGGCGACCATCAGCTACATCGATCCGACCGTAAACCGCGACACCCGCACGGTGCGTGTGCGCGCAGAGATTACCAATACTGATGGAGCGCTCAAGCCCGACATGCTCGTGCGGGGTACCATTCAGGCGGATGCGAGTGATGAGCAGTTGGTTGTGCCGTCGAGCGCCGTGTTGTGGACCGGGCCGCGCTCGCTCGTTTACGTGTACGACAGCGAGGCCGATGCCCCACGGTTCGAGGCCCGCGAGGTTACGCTGGGGCCGCGCATGGGCAGCGACTATGTCATCACCGATGGGCTGGAAGCGGGAGAGCATGTCGTAACTCACGGTGCGTTTCGCATCGATAGCGAATTTCAGCTGGCCGACCGCCGCAGCATGATGAACGTCGAGCCCGGCACTGGCGCCGCTCCCGGCGGCCACGACCATGGCGATATGGAGGACGACGACATCGATCATGATGACATGGACGCCTCGGCTGATGAACACGACCTCGAAGCCCCCGAGGAAACGTTTCGAGACGAGATCCCCGATGCGTTTCGCGCCCAACTGACCGATGTGTTCAGCGATTATCTGAGCGTCCGAGATGCACTCATTGACTCCGACGAAGCCGCTGCCCGTTCGCATCTCCAGACGCTACAGGCCACCCTCGACGACGTAGATATGGCCCTCCTTGATTCGGAGCCCCACGACGCCTGGATGGAAGATCTGACGGCTCTTGAGTCGCACCTGAGCCACGTTGAGCATGCGGAGAACCTTGATGGGATTCGGGCCGAGTTCAACACCATCTCGCTTGTGTTGGCCTACAGCATTCAGCGATTTGGTATTGATGGGGTTGCGTATCGGCAGTACTGCCCAATGGCTTTCGATAACGAAGGCGCCTATTGGATCAGCGATGAAGAGGAGATCCTCAACCCGTATCTGCCCGAAAATATGCTCGGGTGTGGGGAGGTGATTGAGCGGTTGGATGAGTGACTCTTGTTCTCGATTACACCGCTTTCTATAAACTGAACACCCAAATCGATATGGCACACTCGAACCACGACCATGCTCACCACGACCACGCCGAGCACGGTAACAGCCACGACGGTCATGACCACAGCGACCATGATCATCACAGCCCGGCGGCATTTCGTGACCGGTTCTGGTTGAGCCTCGTGCTCACGCTTCCGATTCTTTACCTTTCGGCGGATATTCAACGCTGGTTTGGCTACGAGGCCGTCCCCTTTCCGGGAGCTGAGTGGGTGGGGCCCGTGTTTGGCACCGTGCTCTTCTTTTACGGGGGCTGGCCCTTCCTGAAGGGCTTCGTGCACGAGATACGCGCTCGCCAGCCGGGCATGATGACGCTCATTTCCATGGCTATCACCGTGGCCTACGGGTATAGCCTCGCTGTAACGTTCGGCGCGCCAGGTATGGAACTGTACTGGGAGCTCTCCACACTCATTGTGATTATGCTGCTTGGCCATTGGATCGAGATGGCTTCGGTGGAGGGTGCAAGCAAGGCGCTTGAGCATCTGGCCGAACTCGTTCCAAACGAGGCGCGGCTGCTTCGGGACGATGGCAGTACCGAAACGGTGCCCGTATCGCAGCTTTCAGAAGGCGACCGCATCCTCATCCGCCCCGGCGACCAGATTCCGGCTGACGGCGACGTCGTCGATGGCGCGTCGAGCGTGAATGAGGCGTTTCTTACTGGCGAGTCGAAGCCGGTACCGAAAGAAGAGGGCAACGAGGTGGTGGCGGGCGGCGTTAACGGCGAGGGGGCGCTGACCGTGGAGGTCAAGCGCACCGGCGGCGAAACCACCCTCAGTCAGGTGCAACGCCTCGTGGAGGAAGCGCAGGAATCACGCAGTCAGTTTCAGAACCTGGCCGACCGCGCGGCCTTCTGGCTTACGCTCATTGCCATCGGCGCGGGGTCCCTTACCTTCATCATATGGCTCCTGATCGGCTTCGAGTTCGACTTTGCGATCGTGCGCACGGTGACGGTCCTCGTAATGGCCTGTCCGCACGCGCTCGGGCTCGCCATCCCGCTCGTAGTGGTGAACGCCACGTCCATGTCGGCCCAGAACGGCATCCTCGTGCGCAACCGGGAGGCCTTCGAGCGGGCGCGAGACATCGACGTGGTGTGTTTCGACAAGACCGGAACGCTCACAAAAGGCGAGCACGTCGTGCAGTCGATCCACACGAACGGCATCGACGAAGATGAGGCCCTCAAGCTCGCCGCGGCGCTGGAAAATCGTTCGGAGCATCATCTGGCCGCGGCGATCGTGGAGGCCGCGCGCGAGCGAGAACTTCAACCGCCGTCCATCAAAGACTTTGAGGTAGCAGCCGGGAAAGGCGTCAGTGGGCTACTCAACGGACAAACCTATCGTATCGGGCGGCTTGAATGGCGGGAGGAGTTCGGCATCGACTTTCCCGATGAGTTGCAGGAGCCGTACAACGCCGTCAACGAACGTGGCGAGAGCGTCGTCGCGCTGATGGACGAAGCAGAAGTGGTCGCCCTCATTGCGCTCGCCGATCAGGTGCGTCCCAGTGCGAAAGCCGCCGTCGACGCGCTCCGAGAGATGGGCGTCGAATCCGTTATGATCACCGGCGACGCTGAGGCCGTGGCCCAGACGGTGGCCGACGAACTCGGCATTGAGCGCTACTACGCACGCGTCCTGCCCGGCGATAAGGCGGAGATCGTGAAGGATCTGCAGCACGAAGGGCAGCAGGTGGCCTTTGTCGGTGATGGCATCAACGATGCCCCGGCGCTTGCTCAGGCGAACCTGGGCATTGCGATCGGTGCCGGCACGAACGTAGCTATTGAGTCGGCGGATCTTGTGCTTGTTGACAACGACCCCGAGGACGTTACCCGCGCCTTGCGTCTGTCGGCGATCACGTACCAAAAGATGATTCAGAATCTGTTCTGGGCCACGGGTTACAATGCCATAGCCCTTCCGCTGGCTGCTGGTGTGGCCTTCCCGCTGGGCATTCTGCTATCTCCGGCCGTCGGTGCCATTTTGATGAGCACCTCCACCGTAATCGTTGCCATCAACGCGATGCTGATGCGGCGGCATGATCTCAGTGCTGCCTGAGATCGGTACCTTGTCTTCGTCCTCATCTGTAAAAATGCAAGCCCATGCTTCCCGATTGGCTTCCAAACATACATCCGTTCATTGTACACGTACCCATTGGGCTGCTGGTTGGCGCTGTGCTCGTCGATCTGGTTGCTGCACTTGTTCGGCGGAAAGCCTTATCGCTGACAGCAGTGATTCTTTATGTTCTTGGCGCAATTGGCACAGGAGCCGCCTACCTGAGCGGCCAGCGGGCAGCCGATACGGTGGACGTGCCGACCGAGGCGATGAGCGCGCTCACCAGCCACGAAGACTGGGCCTTCTACACGCTGCTTTTCTTCGGGGCATACGCGCTGATTCGTATTGGTGCGTTCCTATCGAATGCTGAACCCAACCGCTGGTTGGGTCTCGTGCTATGGCTGATGGCCCTTCCAGGGATGCTCCTGCTCTGGCAAGGAAGCGAGCGGGGCGGAGAGCTTGTTTACGCACATGGCGTGGGGGTCAGCGCTGCGCAAGAGCTGCGTGCAGAACTGGATGCGATCCAAAAGGCCCAGCGTATTGCAGAGGCAGAGCCCGTGTTCGAAGATGATGGTAGCTGGACATGGCGTATTACTGAGGGGGCCAGCGCGGCCTTCAAAGAGTCATTCACTTGGCTAAAGGGAGACCCGGATGCCGTTGAGCTTGAGATCGTGGAGAATGAGGAGAATGGGCCTGGGCTCGAACTATCCGGCATCGATGGTCGCATTGTGGTGGTGATTGGTGATGACCTCAGCGGTATGGAGATCCAGAGTGACCTCAACACCGACGGGTTTGAAGGCACCACGGCGCTCATCCACAACGTCACCTCGACGGCGAACCTGCACTACTGGCGGCAGTCGGGCAATACATTTGCCCAGGGCCGCCTCGTAGACGGCGAGGATGATGTCCAGGACGAGGAGCCCTTCGATGTCAGCGGATGGTTTTCCATGCGCGCCACCGGCGTAGACGGCCACTTCTACGGCTACGTGAATGGCGAAACGGTGACGCATACCCATACTCCTATACCCGACGCCGGACAGACCGGCCTGCTGCTGGAGGGGAGCGGAACCGTTAAGCTCAGACGGATGACAGTTCAGGCCATTGAATAGGTTCTACAGTCGGATAAGGCCCAGTAGGCAAGATACCAAAAACGCACGAGACCACGGTGCAAGATATGACATGGATTGGTGCCATTATACGGCACAATCCGTGTGCGTTCTGTACATGAACTGTTGAGGCCCAGACGTACGTTGGCGTCACTCTGAATGTCTCCTGGACGCCAAAAAGCAATGCACAAAGCAGCCAGAACAACCTCGCACGCCTACACCCGGCAACTCAGCGAACTCACCAATGAAGACGTCGGACTGGTGGGTGGCAAAAATGCTTCTCTGGGCGAAATGATAAAAAACCTGCACGCACAGGGCGTACGCGTGCCCGGCGGCTTTGCAACGACATCGGACGCGTATTGGGCGTTTATCGAAGCCAATGACCTGCAATCTCCCATTCGTGAGGCGCTTGCCGACTGGCAGAATGACAACAAGCCGCTCGCGAACGTAGGGCAGACCATTCGTCAGCTCATTCGGGACGGCACGTTCCCAGAACAGGTTGAATCAGACATTCGCACAGCCTACGCAGCCCTTTGTCGACAGTACGACGCTGAAGAGGTCGCGGTGGCCGTGCGTAGCAGTGCCACCGCCGAAGATCTGCCGGAGGCGAGCTTCGCTGGGCAGCAGGAGACGTATCTCAACATTCATGGCGCAGACGACGTGCTGGAGGCCTGCCGCAAGTGCTACGCCTCGCTGTTCACCGACCGGGCCATCAGTTACCGGGCGAACCACGGGTTCGACCACATGAAGGTGGCTCTTTCCGCTGGCGTGCAGAAGATGGTCCGGGCCGATAAGGCCGGCGTGCTGTTCACCATCGACACCGAGACCGGCTTTCCTGATGTTGCGGTTATCGATGCAGGCTGGGGGCTTGGCGAACCGGTCGTGAAAGGCTCCATCACCCCAGACCAGTACATGGTGTACAAGCCGTTGCTGGAGGACGAGGCCTGTATCCCTATCATCGGTAAACAACGCGGCACGCAACAGGAAAAGATGGTGTTTACCGACGATGAAGAAACGTCCACGCGCACTGTCAAGACAACCCGAGAGGAGCGATCTAACTTCGTACTAACGGATACGGAAACGCTGCAGTTGGCGCGCTGGGGGCGGCTCATTGAAGCGCACTACGACCGGCCCATGGATATCGAGTGGGCGCGCGATAGCGAAAGCGAGAAGCTCTTCATCGTACAGGCCCGTCCCGAGACGGTGCAGTCCCGCGTGGGCGAGAACACCATCAAATCATACCAACTCAAGGCCTCAGCCAATCCTCTGGTCACAGGCCTTAGCATCGGCCAATCCATTGCGACGGGACGCACCAGTGTGATCGAAAGCGTAGAAAACATTGACGCGTTTGAAGAGGGGCGCATCCTGGTAACGTCAATGACGGATCCCGACTGGGGGCCGATTATGAAAAAAGCAGGCGGCATCATTACCGACCATGGCGGACGCACCTCACACGCTGCAATCGTAAGTCGCGAGCTGGGCATTCCTGCTATCGTTGGCACGGGCAATGCCATGGACATGCTGCACGATGATCAGGAGGTAACGCTCTCTTGTGCCGAAGGCGACACCGGCTATGTGTACGATGGCGTGCTGGACTTTGAGGTGACGGAGGTTGACCTGGAGAATCTGCCAGAGGTGCAGACGCGCATCATGCTGAACATTGCCAGTCCGGCAGGGGCCCTGCGGTGGTGGCGTCTGCCCGTGCGCGGCGTAGGTCTTGCGCGGATTGAGTACATCGTCAATAACGTCATCCAGATTCACCCCATGGCGCTGGTGCGGTTTGACGACCTGGAGGATGATGCGACGCGCGACGAAATCGAGCGGCTCACCCAGGGCTTCAGCGACAAGCGCGAGTACTTCGTTGATCGCATGGCACGCGGCATCGCCACCATTGCCGCGTCGCAGTATCCTGAACCAGTGATCGTGCGCACGAGCGACTTCAAGACAAACGAGTATGCAGACCTGATTGGCGGCAAGGCGTTCGAGCCGGTAGAAGACAACCCGATGCTCGGATGGCGGGGCGCGTCCCGGTACTACCATGAAGAGTACCGGGCGGGCTTCGCACTCGAATGCGCGGCAATCTGCCGGGTCCGCGAGGAGATGGGCTTTACAAATGTGGTGGTGATGATTCCGTTCTGCCGAACGCCCGAAGAAGCCGACAAGGTGCTTGCCGTGATGGCCGAGGAGGGGCTGGCGCGCGGTCAGAATGACCTACAGGTTTACGTGATGGCTGAACTGCCGTCAAACGTCGTTCAGGCCCGCGACTTTGCCGAACGGTTCGACGGATTCTCCATCGGGTCCAACGACCTCACGCAGCTTGTGCTAGGTGTTGACCGCGACGCAGGCCGTCTTGCGAACTTGTTCGACGAACAGCAACCGTCTGTCAAGCAGATGATCGCCGATGTCATTGAGCGAGCACACGCTGCAGATCGGCCCATCGGGCTGTGTGGGCAGGCGCCGAGCGACTACCCGGACTTCGCAGCTTTTCTTGTGGACGCAGGCATCGACTCCATCTCCGTGACGCCCGACAGCGTGGTCGATGTGATCCGTGCGGTAGCGCAAGCAGAGACAGCAGACATCTCCAACCGCTCTGCCCAGAAGCATCCACATAGATCTCTTGCTTAATCGGAAACATCAGCACACCCACACCGGAGGCTCGAATCGATCAGGATAGGTATCTGCCAAATACGTTGTGAACTGGTCGAGCCGCGACCGGTCGAGGCCCAGCACCCGTGCAATACGGCGAGCGCTTAGGTACGATACATTGTCTTCTTGCACCGAGGCCCCGTAGCGCTCCAACTCGGCGGCCCACGCATCTGGCGTATACGATCCGTTTTTAGCCTCGACCTGTTTGGCAAGACGCTCCGCTGAACGGCGCTCGTACGTCATCTCGGGCGTGAGCCCAAACGACAAAACGACCTCTGCGGCTTCATGCAGTGAGGTCGTTTCCAGCGCCGCCTGCGCCACCGCATTGCGCTTCAGCACGTCCTTGTACGTGTAGATGCGAATGCGTGGGCTATCGTCCGACAGATCAATGCGAAGTCCACTGCTTCTAATTTCGGCGGTGCCTCGGTACCCAAGCGCAGCAGCACACGTCATGCCCGACACCTCGGAGGGCAGCCACTGAAACACGTCGATATAATCGGCAGCGACCTCAGAAGGAATGGCCGTCGGAGCCGCATACGTAGTGTCTACTGATAGATCGCGCTCCACATCAGCCAGATCCTCTTCAGTCAGTTCTCCATCTAAACCGAGTCCGCTTACTGCCACATACACGTCAGCGGGAGCATTGTGCATGCCAGCAAGGGTGAGGCTATCGGCGGTGGGGCTGCGCAGATTGGGCTCGTCGCCTCGGGCAAGGATGTCGCCGCCCACATCCACAACCAAAATGGTGTTGAAGTCGAGTCGGGTGTGCAGTTCAGCAATTTGCTGTTGCACATACTGCGCTCCCCGTGCAATATCCATTAGGTAATAGCGCACGCCGAACGCTTCGGCCAGCCGCGGTACGAATGTTTGAGAGGGCGGCACCAGGGCGCTGTCTGGGCCGATTCGATGGTTATACTGCCCAACGGACTCGATATCAGAAAAGTCTTCGGGGCTTCGTGGCCCCGGCTGGGCATCGTACATTGTGCGTTCCCATACAATGGTAGCATAGGCTGTACGAGCGGGATCGAGGTGGAGCGTGCGAGCGATCATCAACGCAGCCAGCGCGTCGCCTCCGCCACCACCGGCTACAACAAGAGTGTCTTTGGACATGCGTACAAGAACAAATATAGGGACGGTTTGGGTACAGTGGCCCGCCTAAACCCGACGAATAATGAGCCGTTGCAGCGTTTGCTAGCGGATACGCTACGCTCTTGAAATATCAACGGCTTACTGCGCATCCTCGGACGGATCGTATCTGCTTCGTAACGAGATGGCAACCCCGTGCACTGCTCATGGAGTGGTGCGTACGAGTTACTCACATTCCTATTGACCAAGCCCCTACAACCATGCATATTATCACAACGGTAGGACCTGAGAACACAACCAAAACTGTGCTTCCGTTTGTAGCTGCGAAAGGAGCGATGAGCCAGGGAAATAAGGTGGCATTTTTTGCGATGCAAGAGGCCACCTATCTAGGCAGTCCGCGTCATGCGAACTTGGCTGAACTGAAAGCGCCGGGATTGCCTCCGGTACGCGATGTGCTTA
Source organism: Natronotalea proteinilytica (assembly GCF_055379935.1). Taxonomy (NCBI): domain Bacteria; kingdom Pseudomonadati; phylum Rhodothermota; class Rhodothermia; order Rhodothermales; family Salisaetaceae; genus Natronotalea; species Natronotalea proteinilytica. Next base: position 2,927,744 of record NZ_AP043947.1, read on the forward strand.
ATGCGCTCCTCGAAAACGATGCGCTCGCTGAATTTGTCGTGTGCAAGCCCTGTGCCGAAGCGCGTGGCATCCAAGAAAGCGACCTAGCCGACTGGGCCACCTTCGGGGGAGCGGGCGATCTCGCGCGGCAGGCAGCAGCATACGATACCACGCTCACATTTTAATCAGCATCTGGTCAAGTGTCTACAACCGAGCTGGTTTGGGTGCATAGAAACAGTCCGTACTTTTTGGATCAATCATGCTACACTTAGATGGATCACGATTCCCCTGCGTTTACTCCCGTATCAGAAGTTGGTGAGTTTGGCCTCATCGCCATTTTGCGCGATGAATTGGGCCATGAGGTGCCTGACGATGTACATACGGGCATCGGTGATGATGCTGCTGTTGTTGAACAACCCGGTGGCACCGTTCAGGTCATCACAACCGATGCGTTGATTGAGGGCGTTCATTTCGACCGCACGTTCATGCCCATGGAGCACCTTGGGTTCAAGATCATCTCGGTAAGTGTGAGCGATGTGGCTGCAATGAATGCCGAACCGTCGTATGCGACGGTAACGGTAGGCATCCCCAAAAACATTACCGTTGAGCACTTGCGCACGCTGTACTCGGGGATACGCCAGGCGTGTGAGGCTTATGACATGACCGTAATCGGCGGGGATACCACGAGCGCTCACGCGCTTACGCTATCGGTGACGGTGTGGGGCACTGCCGATGCCGACGCGATAGTACGACGCAGCGGGGCTCAGCCGGGCGAAGCGCTTTGCGTTACAGGCGATTTGGGGGCGTCGTATGCCGGTCTCAAGGTGCTTGCCGACGAACGGCAACGCCTGGAATCGGAGGGCGATGACTTTCAAACGGCTGTAGATGACTTTCCGTATGTGATTCGGCGGCACCTTGCTCCACCGGCTCAGGCGATTTCAGTGCCGCGGTGGCGCACCGCCAACTTTCGCCCCAGTGCGCTCATCGACATTTCGGATGGGCTTTCATCGGAGGTACACCATATCGCAGAGGCGAGTGGCGTAGGCGCACGGCTCTTTGGCCCCACGCTTCCCATTCATCCCGAAACCCGCCAGGTGGCCGACCGCTTCGGAGACGACGTAGACGTATATGCGCTGTTTGGCGGCGAGGACTATGAGTTGCTCTTTACGGCTCCCGAATCTGCTCTTACCGTGCTTGATGATAGCACGTACACGGTGATTGGTGAGGTGGTTGATACTGATGACGGGGTTACGCTAGAGGAGGGCGATGGCACAACCGTTCCGCTCAAGCCTGGAGGCTTTGACCACTTCGAGAATGAAAACGAGAATGATGCCTCCTCTGCCAACTGATTAGGACGCGTCTACTCGCCTCCCCCTTGGCACTCGGCAGGTGATTTGGGACGAGGCCGGTTCTCTTCCCTGCGGTTAAGGGGGCGGGATAACAACGGTTAAGGGGCAAGGAGCAGCCCAAAAACTACGAGGCGGCGTGCTCGAAAGAGCGCGCCGCCTCGTGTACTTTAAGGGCCAAGAGTGAGATATTCAGAGATCCGACTAATCGTCGTTATCGCGTGAACTCCGGCTGCTTCGGCCCGATGATTCGCTCGATGAGCTGCTCCCTCGACTGGTGCTGCGCTCGGATGAACGCGACGATCCGCTGCTTCGCGTTGTGCGTGAGCTGCCGCTGGAACGCGTCGTGGAGCCGCTAGAACGCGAGGTCGTGCCTCGTGAGCGAGTACCGCCCCAGGAGCGGTTTCCGCGAGATCGGTTCGTCCGCGCCCGTTCGCGCTCAGAACGCATTTGCTCCTGAATGCGTCGCTCCAGATTTACCCGTGAGATCTCACGCGGCGTGTGCAAGACACGCTCTGAAGGGATAAGGATGGGAGCACGCCGAACGGTGTTCTCATCATCGGCATCGCCAGTGCGTGGCGTTAGAATCGGGCGTGGGGCAGCGTAACGTGTAGACCGATCGGCATCGGTATCACCGCCTGAAGTACGCGAACCGCGATCGGTACGATCGTTCCGCGGCTGGCTGGAGCGCGACCCGCGTTCGGTAGATCCGGAGTCGGACGCTGTGCGCGTGGTACGAGTGCCGCGATCAGAAGGCGACGCTGTACGCTCCGACGATCGATCGATTACGTTACGTGTGGTTCGCTGTCCAGTTGACGCTTCATCGCCTGACCGTACTTGCGCCGTTCCGCGCCCTTCGGTTGTGCGCGGGGTAAAAGTGCGGCCGGTTGTACTACGCGGACGTACAGTGTGAAACGGCCCGCTTCCGTAATAGTGGTTGTGAATCCCGCCATAGAAGATGCCGGAACGATGGAAGTACGAGGGCGCCCCAAATCCATACCAATGGTTGTAAAATCCACGATGTCCAAAGAACGGACGGTGGTAAAAGCGGCCATAGCCAATACTAAAGTGGAAGCCCGATGTGCGAGACCGAAAGAACGGATCATGGAAAGCTCCCCATGCCCATGCAGGACGATTGCGGTACCAGTGGCTTCCAACATACTGCCGCTCTAACCGCAGCCGCTGGTTTGTAATGTGGCTGTAGCCTGGCTGCGTGTAGAACGAATCGCCATAGTAGGCACCATAAAACGCCGAGTTCTCACTCTTAATGGCCGCTACATTGGCCCAATACTCGTCTTCGCTAATGCGCCCATCACGATAGTCGCGCTCAATCTCTTCAGCCCAGCGGAGCAACTCCTGTGTGGTGAGGGCCCGCTCCGACGTAGCTGGGGCAGATCGCTCCTGCTGATGCGTTTGGGTATGCGAAGTCGTACGGTCGCCCGTTTGCAACTGCGTGTAACACCCCGAAAGCACCAATGCCAGCGTCAACACCCCTACAATCGGTGTCAACTGATGAAGTATCTTTTTGTATTGTGACTCTTTCATGGCGTATTACCCCATATTCTACAAGAAGAAGTCCCCGCAGCTACACCACGGTATGTGCGATAGTGCGTATCAACTACATGAACTTTTATCAGTTGTCTGCAGCCGATTAGACGACCAACAGATTGGTTTGTTGCGAAAGCCGCTCATATGTTCTTCAAAGTAACACCAATCACCACCCAAAACAAAATTGAAAGAGATCTCGGTCTTCCGTCGGCTTTCTTTTTGGCATGCCCTGGACTTTATGGCTTAAAGTTGCGCGAAATACGTTCCTGATTGCTGTTTCTCTCCACAATTTACGATATACTGTGTTGGTGATAGATTCTATCGTTGATAAATCGAGTTGGCAATAAACCAGCTTACAACTTATCATCCCCACAGCCCACTACATTTGGGCATCCAGATAGCGTGGAGTGCTTCAATAACCGATGCGCTCCCCCGTTCACATTGTAACCTTCCTCGCGTTTTCGCTTTACTGCTCTATGGCCGACGCCGTCACACCCCGTGATTCTGACTACTCGCAATGGTACATTGATGTCGTTCGCAAGGCCAAACTGGCCGATTACTCGCCCGTGCGCGGGTGCATGGTCATTCGTCCCAATGGCTACGCACTGTGGGAGCGGATGAAAGAAACGCTCGATGGCCTCTTCAAAGCGACAGGGCACGAAAACTTCTACTTTCCGCTCTTCATTCCCGAACGGTTTCTGGCCCGCGAAGCCGAGCACGTAGAAGGCTTTGCCAAAGAGTGCGCAGTCGTTACCCACTCGCGGCTCACGCTAAACGAAGAGGACGAGCTTATTCCCGATCCGGAGTCGAAGCTCGACGAAAACCTCATCGTGCGGCCCACTTCTGAAACCATCATTTGGAACACGTACGCCGACTGGATCCAGTCGTACCGCGACCTGCCGCTGCTCTACAACCAGTGGGCAAACGTCGTGCGGTGGGAGATGCGCACCCGCCTCTTCTTGCGTACGATGGAGTTCCTCTGGCAAGAAGGCCACACGGCCCACGCCACCAAAGACGAGGCTCTCGAAGAAGCCGAGCGGATGCTCGACGTGTACGCAACTTTCGCCGAAGACTACATGGGCATCCCCGTCATTCGCGGACGCAAAACGCCCAGCGAACGGTTTGCCGGAGCCGTAGATACCCTCTGCATCGAAGCCCTCATGCAAGACGGCAAGGCCCTACAGGCAGGCACCAGCCACTTTCTCGGACAGAACTTTGCCAAGGCGTTTGACTGCACCTACACCGATGAGAATAACGAAGAGCAGTACGTGTGGGCCACCTCGTGGGGCGTATCAACCCGTCTTATTGGTGCGCTCATCATGACGCACTCCGACGACAAAGGGCTGGTGCTTCCGCCCAAGCTGGCACGCGATCAGGTTGTCATTGTACCGATTTACTTTAATGATGAGCAGCGCGCGCTCGTGTTGGAAGAGGCACAACGTATCCAGCAATTGCTAGATGATGCCAACATTCGCGTGAAGCTGGATGCCGACGACAATCAGAAGCCCGGCTGGAAGTTTAACGAATACGAACTGCAGGGCGTACCGCTGCGCATTGGCATTGGCCCACGCGACATCGAAAACAACAATGTAGAACTGGCGCGCCGCGACACCGGCGACAAGAACATCGTCTCGCAAGACGGTCTTGTGACGCGCATCCAGAACATGCTCGATGAGATCCAGACAACGCTCTTTGAGCACGCCCTGCAACGCCGCAAGGACAACACCACCTCTGTGGACTCCTACGACGAGTTCAAGACGGTCATCAACGAAAAAGGCGGCTTTGTGCATGCGCACTGGGACGGCACCGAAGAAACCGAGGCACGCATCAAAGAAGAGACCTCCGCAACCATCCGCTGCATTCCGTTCGATCGTCCTGAGGAGCCGGGCGAAGATATGCTCACCGGCAAGCCCTCGAAAGGCCGCGTGATCTTCGCGAAAGCGTACTAAGCACTTTGCGGATCCGCTTCGTTACGTGTCGTCTGACACAGCATGGGCTTGGAGCGCCCTCCGCTCCACAATCTCAAGCGCGCTTGCATGCGTGGCTTCGAGGACAACGGGCGGCGCACACCCGGCTTCGTACGCCTCCTGCCATCGCGCTGCGCACAAGCACCACCGATCGCCCGGCTGCAACCCTGGAAAGTTGTAGGCTGGGCGGGGCGTGCTCAAGTCATTGCCTTGCGCTTTTGTGAACGACAGAAACGCCTCCGTCATTTCCGCACAAACCACGTGGCGGCCTCGATCTTCAGGCCCCGTGGTACAATACCCCGTACGGTGAAATCCCGTCTCCGGATCGTGACTACACGGCTGCAGTGGCTCCCCCAGAATACTTTGGGGCGTGGCTCCGTTTGTCGTTGAATGACTTCCCGAATGTAACGAACTCATGATGCAATAGATCGTTAGGGATGTAGTGGTGTAAGAATTGCACTATGCATAATCTGTCTTGCCGCTTGCAGTTTCATGTAACAGTTCCGTAGTTACGTGTTACGGAAGAAGGGGGAGAGTGGTACAGACGAGAGTTGGATACAGAACGTTATTGTATCGGCTGCGACTCTCCAATAGTACTCCTTTGTGCGCGTCGTTGCATGGATAAACCGACTCAGGGCTCCTTTGCACGAACGCATGCTAGAAGGAGACCAAGTGCACCATCAAAATGCCTTGCTTCTCTTGATTACCAACGGGAAGGGGGCCGAGCACGCTACGCTACACAGCTTGTCCTTTACACAACGAACTATTTGCCTCTGACGCAACGATACGCCTCTTGTCATCGGTACTAACACCCCGCACATGCGCGCGCTTATGTCGCATCGTTGGATATACACGAGCCTTCTTGTACTCAGTTGGCTACTTTTTAGCACCTCTACCCTGCCTGCTCAAAACTGGGGCACCCTCGAAGGCACCGTAACGACGCCTGATGAAACTCCCGTTCCTGGAGCAACCATTGTTGTAGACGGAACGAACTTTGGAACAGCTACGCAGTCCGACGGCTCCTACAGTCTACGGCTTCCCACTGGGATCCATCGGCTCCGTTTTTCCGCGATTGGATACAAAGCTCACATCGATTCTGTCGAAGTTCGAGCCAATGAGTCCACGACGCTTGCGGTAACGCTCTCCGATGATGTGGTGGAAATGGACCAGGTGCTTGTAGAGGCCGACGAGTTTGCCGAAGATATCGGCGTACATCGCATCCGTCCCGAGGACATCCAAAACATGCCTACGCCCTTCAAAGATGGCTTTCGGGCGCTTAAAGTCATGCCCGGTGTGGCTACTAACACCGAGCTCTCCCAGCAATATTCGGTACGCGGCGGCGGTTATAATGAAAACCTGATCTTTCTAAACGGCTTTGAAGTCTTCATGCCGTTTCGTCCGCGTCAGGGCGAACAAGAAGGACTCGGGTTGCTGAACCCCGATATGGCATCCGACCTTACGTTTTACACCGGTGGGTTTCCGGCGCGCTATGGCGGCAAGCTGTCGTCCGCCCTCGACGTGCAATACCATTCGCCCAAAGACGAGACCCTCCGGGGAAGCGCGGATATTTCACTCCTCGATGCCAGCGCGCACGCCCGTGGCGCCGCCCTCGACAATCGGCTTAGCTGGAACGTGGGCATCCGTCATGCCCAGCCCGGACGCTTCTTTGGCACCCAAGATGTGCAGGGCGATTACGATCCTACCTTTACGGATGTGCAAGGCTTGTTCACCTATCGCATTGCTCCGGGCCACGAGCTGGATGTGCTGGGGCTCTACGCCGATCACACGTTTGAATTAGAGCCGCAAACCCAGCAAACATACTTCGGCATCCTCGGCCTCAACCCCGATGCCCCTACCGACCTGCAAGCGCTCTGGGTCGATTACGATGGTCAGCGCCAGGATGGGTATACCACCGAATTCCTGGGAACGCGTCTATCGAACCAACTCACCGATCAGCTCCGCATTAGCCACCAACTTGCCTACTTTGGTACCGAAGAAACCGAGCAGTTCGACATCGTAGGCCGTTCAGAGCTGTTTCAGGTGGATCCGCAGGGCGATCCCAATTCGGGCGAGGGCCACTTCGGCATGGGGCAATCCGACCAGATTGACTTTGGAGACAACCGCGTGCGGGTTGAAACGCTCACGGGAGGCGGAAGCTACCATCTAACGCTCGACCGGCATGCCGTTGAGGCCGGATGGGATGTGCGTGGACTGCGCTTTACCGACGACATTGATGAACTGTTTGCGATTGAACCACGCAACGGATCGCGTATTGTGGTGGATAGCCTGCAGGATGCTGCTCAGTTTAACGAAATGCAGGCCGGCTTCTACATCCAAGACGATGTGAACGTGTTTTCGAATGGACGAGGCGGCCTCTCGGTGTCTGGCGGACTGCGCACGGACTATTACTCGTTTAACGATGAGTGGACCGTTTCGCCTCGGCTGTCAGCACGCTACCAGGCGACCGACGAGTTGCTGCTCATGGGCTCCCTTGGCATTTACCACCAAGAACCAACCTATCAGGAGCTTCGTGGCACGCCCCAAGACGATGAAACCATTTCTGAATCGCTTAACCGTGACCTGAACGCGCAACAGTCTATACAGGGCGTGCTCGGCGGTGAATACTTTTTGCCCAGCCGCCGCTTATATATTCGCGCCGAGGCGTACTACAAGAACCTCAACAACCTCATCACCTATGACATCGAAAACATAAGCGTTCAGTACTCCGGCGAAAATGACGCCCGGGGCTTTGTCTACGGACTCGACCTGCAACTTCGGGGAGAGTTTGTACCGGGGCTCGAAAGCTGGTTCAACTATAGCTTTATGACCGCTCGCGAACGCATTCATCCCGAGTTTCAAACCGACCGGAATCAGGGCCTCGTTCCACGCCCAAGCGACCAACGACACACGTTCTCTGCCTTTCTGCAAGACTATATTCCGGGCGACGAAAGCTGGAAGGTGCATATGCGCATGCTATACGGAAGCGGACTCCCCTACACTCCCCCGTTGCCGGGCCCTCGTGATGAGGTGACTGGCCAAGTGCTTCAGGTAGATGGACCCCGCATGTCTGGGCGCATTCGTGCCTACCGGCGTGTTGACGTCGGCGCCACAAAGCGCGTTACGCTGCGCGAAGGCAGTGCCCCAGTGCATCTTGACCTGACCGCCGAGGTGCTCAACATGTTCGATATGACCAATAGCGTGGCGTACGACTGGATTCCCAACGATGACAACGAGTGGACGCGCGTCCCGCGTCGGCTTACGCCACGTACCATCAATGCCCGGCTGAGGCTGTCGTTTTAGCGACGTCCCTTCCTGGTTTTTCCATAACAGCGTATGTTTTAGATCGGGACGCAAGAGCACCCCAATGGGTGTGTCGACGCGGAGCATCGACACAAGAGCAACAGGGACTCCGCTCAAGATGACAGTGTTTGAAGGGGGCGTCGCGTGCTGTGTCACACCTGAAAGTTATGGTCCAAAATTGTCATCGCGAGGAGGGAGCATGCGACCGACGCGGCGCTGTGAGCGTGGCGAACGAGTACGCCTGGGGGGCGATCTCATGCCGTTGATTGGACAGCTGCATCCGGCCTAATAGCATGAGATTGCGTCGCTCCGCTCGCAATGACAAGGGTGTGAGTAGTTCTCGGTACGTTAGGGTGCCCGAAGATTGACGCATGACACAGCAGTAGTACGTGTGCATCGTAACGAATCGGCGTCGCATCCGTCTCTTTGCTGTTCTTAATGCTCATGACCGTCGTCGCTTGGGTTGGTCGGGGGACGGCGTAGTGTTTGGCTCACGCCGTTTTGGGTTTGGCACACGCGGCGGCTGCGACGGCGTGCTCGGGCTGCGCTTTGGCACACGACGGGGCTGTCGGCGCGGATTCGGGGTGCGTGGACGACGAGGCGAAGGCGAACCATACGGCATAGCGTATCGCGTCTACGTTGATGCGAAAGCTGATGCAAGTCTAGCGGACTAAATCATATTAATCAGTAAGATGTGTGTTGAAATGCAGGCGCTCTCAAATGCAACAGTTTCGTATGTCGAACTGTCCGGTACAGCACCGAGAGTGCGCTTTTTTCTATAAGGAGGAGACTTCTTCTTTGACCGTCTGTGCGTTACGGCAGTACCGATTACGGTAGTACCAACGCTTCCTAGGCGGTCATTCGTCGATTTTCCCATCAGAATCGAGTCCCCATACGCTATGTTACGCTTTCTCACCCAATTTCTTCCTGCCGGTGCCCAACGCACACTGCGCTCGGCTAAGCGTTGGATCTTTGGCATTGTTGGCATTGGACTCTGCATCGGCGCCGTCATGATGCTGTACCCCATTGGCACCACCTATTGGGAAACAGGATCTTTTCCTGAGTCTGATGTTCATACGCTCTTTATTGGCGGCTTGATGCTGATTATCGGCGTTTTGTTTGTGCTTTCTTTCTTTTCAAAACGTGATCAGCGCTACGCTGAAGCGAAAACCCACGACGAGCCGTGGACCCTCCGTGAGGCATGGGATGCAAACCACATCGAACATCAATATTCTAAGTTTGGATTAGCCATCCTTGGCACCATCTTTCTGGTAGGCGGGCTTGTAGGATTTGGGTGGCTTACCCTTGACCTTATTGTTGGGGAAAGCGATCCGGAGTGGGGTGTCCTCGTTATGATGGTTTTCCCCTTAGCAGGTGGGGTTATGCTTGCCATTGCGTTGAAAGAGTACCGGCGGCGAAGCAAATACGGCACCTCTGCGATGCAACTCGACGAAATGCCGGGTCGCCTGGGCAAACGGCTGTTGGCGCGCGTTCAAGCGAATATTTCACCGCACGAGATTCCTGAAAACGGTATCCAGGTGCAGATCTCTTGCTACAAACGCACGGCCCGATACAAGCGAAAGCGAAGCAGCAACGGAAAGAGCAGTAAATCACTCGAAACAAAGATGCATGTGCTCTGGCGCAACGAACGCCACATGCGTCCGCTATCTCAAGGAGCAGACGGCATCGAGATTCCCGTCTCTTTTCAACTGCCTGAAAACCGGCCAACATCGACTCCAATTCGCCGCTCCGACAAATACCTGGCCCGCAACAGAGTATCTGATATTATCTGGCGCGTGCGCATCCGTGTAGAAACCGACGATGGGGTCGATTACAATGCCACTTTCGAGGTACCAGTGTTTGAGTCTGAGGATACCTCCAAAGCGGCAGCTCCCCCCCCCGACGAAGCCGAAGAAGCCGTCTCTACCGAACAGGTCTTTTGGGACCTGGAAGCCGATGAAGAAAAGCTTGGGCCGGCTGCTGAAGAAACGGAGCCCGCTGTTTCAGATCCATATGATGAATACGTGGTGCGGCCTTCGCTCACCGAACCCATCAGTCCGAATGTGTCGCTGGAGCGCAGCACTGGCCACTTTCGCCTACATGTAGCTCCCGACCGAAGCCAAATCACACCGTACATATTTGGGGCCATCGGTGCCGGAATGACAATTGGAAGTCTGTTCTTGTTTGGGGCCAACTTTTGGGGCGGATTTATGCTCTTGGCGTTTGGTGCGCTTCTTCTATGGGCAGCCTATTCCGCGCTCACGAAAGAAGCCACACTCACTATCTCAAACGGCACTATCGATGTTAAAGGCGCTGCCACCTTCGGAAAAAGCGATACGGAAATCCCGATCTCCGACGTCAAAGACATATGGGTGATGGTTGGCGGCAGTGAAAAGCAAGCCAACTACAAAATTGTGATCGAGCGTCACGAAACAGAGCTCAGCGATGATCGAATGCAAGAAGCTGCTGGTAAATTCGCCGACACGATGGGCATGATTGTAGGAGAAGATAAGGTTGACCAGATGAAGACCGCCTACGATGAGAAAAAGCACCGAGCCGCCAGCATTGATGGACTACACAACAAGATGGAAGCAGACTGGATCGCTGAACAGATTCGCGAGGTGGTAGAGTCCGAGGCGCGATATGCATAGCACCTGCGTGCCCGATGCTCCCAGAGGCTTTTGAGGTGGTTCGTTCAGCCTCGTCGACGCAGCACCGGCCACGTCTCCACGATCTCGTCGCGGTGCACGGCGTGCAGTACGGACTGGGTGGCCACGGTCACGCACGCATGGTTGGGCACAATGCGCAGCCGGTCGCCCACGCCAAATGTTGCCCCGCCCGGTACGGCCATCCACCCGTGCTCTTCAGAGAGCCCCGTGATTTCAGCATGGGGATGCCGACGCATAAACGCGGCGTTGTACAGGGGAATGCCATACCCAGTAGTTTGCGTACCGGTGTCGGTCGTTAGGATTTTTTTGCCCGCATCCACAAATACGCGCTCGGTTCCATTTGGTGCGCGATGACGACTCACCGCCTGGGTGTACACGGTCAACGCACAGGCATCGAGCGAACACACGCCGAGCGTGTGCTGCATGGCGTCGTGAAAGACGTAGTTGCCCGGACGAATTTCGGTGATTTGCAGCCCTTCGTAGATTGTGTTCTTAAAATATCGTATCGAGGGCGTAGAGCCTATGCTCACCGTAAAGTCGCGTTTAGCAACAGCAGGTGTGGCATCTTCATAGATGCGTGCTGCGGCCTGCAGGATGCGATCTCTTTCTTCTTGGGCTACGCGGCGGAGCGCCTCTTCTTTCGTTTCGCCATTGCGTGGCCCGCTGTAGCTATGCCCGGCATGCGTGAGCACTCCGACAAGCCGGAGGCTATCGGACGCAATGATTTGCTGTGCACGAGCGGCTATGTCGTCGCTATCGTACCGCACTCCACAGCGTCCATGCCCCGTGTCGATTTCCAGCAGCACCTCCGCCGGATTGTCTGGAGCATATGCCGCACTAGCCTGCTGGATGCCCGCTTCGGTATCCACACAAAACCGTACGGTAGCATGCGAGCGCAAGGCGCGCACTCGGGCATGCACATCCGCGCCAACAAGTGGATAGGCAACGGTTAGGTCGGTATAGCCAGCCTCAGCAAATTGCTCGGCTTCGTCGAGTGTGGCTACGGTGAGTCCAACGGCTCCAGCCTCGTACTGCCGTTTTGCAATGGCCGGACACTTGTGCGTTTTGGCATGCGGACGCAGCGCTACGGTTTGGGCGTTGGCCCGGGCCTGCATTGCTTCGATGTTGGCATCGAGCCGGTCAACGTCGACCAACAGGGCGGGGGTGGATAGCGTGTCGATCGGAGCCAGTGCAGTAGACATAGGACAGAGCAGCGGTAAACGTAAGAACAGGGCGTATCCAGCATGACAAACGCCCACCTCGATCGAGCGAGATGGGCGTCTACAATGCATCAGATGGCATGAGCAACCAGATCAAAACGATCCCATGGAAACGCGAAGCCGGTTGCGGGCGCGCTCAAGGGCTTCCTCGGCTTCCTTGCGTTCTTCCGGCGTGGCACTTTCACGAAGCAGCTCCAGTGCGCGTTTCTCAGCGGCCTGAGCGCGTTCAGTGTCAATATCAGAGGCGGGCTCAACGGTCTCAGCCAGCACGATGACGCGGTTGTCGAGCACTTCGAGAAAGCCTCCGCTCGTAGCAAACGTGATGCGTCCGTCGCTGATCGTCAGCTCTTCGTACGCCTCTTCGGTCTTGACCACAATTTTGCCGATGTCAAAGGCAGCAATCATGGGAGCGTGGTTGCGCAGCACCTCGAACGAGCCTTCAATACCGGGTGCTTGCACGCCCCGAGCCGAGCCTTCGAAAGCGCGGCCATCGGGAGTCACAATGTCAACGTGGAGTTCGGTAGCCATGAGCGTAGGGGGATGAAGTCGAACGGAAGCCGACGGACACGGAGGTTATTCGTCTTCGGCAAGCATTTCTTCGCCTGCTTCGATGACCTCTTCGATGGGGCCCTTCAGCAGGAAGGCCCGTTCGGGTAGATGGTCGAGTTCGCCATCGAGAATCATGCGGAAGCCACGAATGGTTTCGTCGATAGGCACGTAGGCACCGGGGGTACCGGTAAACTGTTCGGCCACAAAGAACGGCTGGCTTAGGAAGCGCTGCACGCGACGGGCGCGGTTTACGGCCTGCTTGTCTTCGTCGGAGAGCTCGTCCATTCCCAGAATGGCGATGATGTCCTGCAGCTCTTTGTAGCGCTGCAGAATCCCTTTCACCTCTTGCGCCGTCTTGTAGTGCTCTTCGCCCACAGTGCGGGCGTTAAGGATCTGGCTGTTGGAGTCGAGCGGGTCAATCGCCGGGTAGATCCCTTGCGCCGACAGTTGACGCGACAGGACGGTGGTGGCGTCAAGGTGAGCAAACGTGGTGGCCGGAGCGGGGTCAGTCAAGTCATCCGCCGGTACGTACACTGCCTGGAACGACGTAATCGAGCCCTTTTTGGTGGAGGTAATGCGCTCTTGCAGGTCCCCCATTTCGCTGGCCAGCGTCGGCTGATAGCCTACAGCACTCGGCATGCGTCCCATAAGAGCCGACACCTCAGAACCGGCCTGTACGAACCGGAAAATGTTATCGAGGAAGAACAGCACATCGCGCCCTCCAAGGTCGCGGAAGTACTCTGCAATGGTGAGCCCGGTCAGCCCGACGCGGGCACGCGCTCCCGGCGGCTCGTTCATTTGGCCAAAGACCAACGCCAGGTTCGAGGTCTTGATGGCCTCCATATCGACCTTGTCAAGGTCCCAGCCGCCTTCTTCCATGGCCTCGTCAAACTCTTCGCCGTAGGTCATCACGCCCGACTCCAGCATTTCGCGGAGCAGGTCGTTGCCTTCGCGCGTACGCTCGCCGACGCCGGAGAATACAGACAGGCCTTCGTGTGCCTTCGCAATGTTGTTGATAAGCTCCTGAATCAGCACCGTTTTTCCAACGCCGGCACCGCCGAACAGCCCGACCTTGCCTCCTTTCGGGACGGGCTGGATGAGGTCCATCACTTTGATGCCCGTTTCGAGCATCTCAACCGAAGACGCTAGATTGTCGTAGCTGGGAGACGGCTGGTGAATGGGGCGTTGCTCGTCTACCTCAGGCTGCGGCAAGCCATCCACAGCGCGGCCTGTTACGTCGAACAGGCGTCCACGAATAGCCTCGCCAATTGGCACTGAAATAGGGCGTCCGGCGTGCTTCACCGCTTGGCCTCGCTTTAGGCCATCGGTGGAATCCATCGCAATGGAGCGGACCCGGTGTTCACCCAGGTGCTGCTGCACCTCGAGCACGAGGTCCTCGCCCGATTCGCGTTCAATGATAATGGCATCCAAGATGTCGGGCACGGCATCCGGCGGGAACTCTACGTCCACCACCGGGCCTACGATTTCAACGATTGAGCCCGTTTGTTCTGCAGTTTGTACGTCCATGAGGAAATGGTCAAGTCCGATTGGTTCGGTCGGCAGCGCAACATACCGTGCCCGCGACCAAAAAAGAGCGTTCGCGGCACGTCATGAACATAGGTGTCTGCCTCCCCAAATGCTTCCACTCAACATGGCTAAATCGCGGAAACACGGCAAAGAATCATGGAATTTCGGGTGGAACTGCTACAGATGTGTGTTACATGGGGGGATGCCTCGCATGGGCGCCTTGTTTGTGGGGCAGCAGCCCGCCCCCGGTTCTCTGTTACGGTGGCAGCCTGTCCCGTCGCCTTGACGGAACCGCCTGCCACCCTCGCGGCCCGATCTGCCATTCTTGAAAATTACGTTGCGCTAAATCAATCTGTTTTAAGTTGCTACTGACAAGCTGACAGCCTGTGCCACGCTGGTATGCTTTTCGTCGATTGTCTTGAATGCCAGCGCGGTGCGCCGGCCGGTGGTTGGCCGCAGACGCAGCGCATCCACCGGTCCATCTATTTGTTTGATTAGCGAGACACTCTATTATGAATCTGCAGAAGTTTACCGTCAAAGCGAAAGAGGCTGTACAGGCAGCCAGTGAGGTCGCGGCCTCGCACCAGCATCAGGGCGTAGAACCTACGCACTTACTGAAGGCCTTTTTAGAGGATCCCGATAGCATTGCGCTATCCATCTTGCGTCGCATTGGCGCTAACCTGGATCGGCTCAACCAGGTGGCCGAATCGGAAATCCATAAACTTCCTAAGGTGTCGGGCGCCAGCGTATCCGGACAGTACTTAGGTGATGCGCTCAAGAAGGTGTTCGACCGTGCCCGGGCCGAAGCCGATGTGATGAACGACGAGTACGTGTCTACCGAGCACTTGCTCGTCGGGCTTGTAGAGAGCAAGGAAGCTGTCGGCCAAGCGCTGCGCGATCAGGGGGCGTCCAAAGACACGCTGCTGGAGGTGCTTGACAATGTGCGTGGCACACAGTCGGCAGACGACCCACATGCCGAAAGCCGCTACGAAGCGCTCGACCGATTTGCCCGCGACCTAAACGAGCTGGCGCGCCAGGGCAAAATCGACCCGGTCATTGGGCGCGACCAGGAGATTCGGCGTGTGTTGCGCATCCTGTCGCGGCGCACAAAGAACAATCCGGTGCTGATCGGTGAAGCGGGCGTCGGTAAAACAGCTATTGCCGAGGGCATTGCCACGCGCATCGTGCAGGGCGACGTACCTGAGAGCATGCAATCGAAACGCATCGTAGCGCTCGACATGGGCGCGCTCATTGCCGGGGCCAAGTACCGTGGCGAATTTGAGGACCGCCTGAAGGCTGTGGTCAAAGAAGTGAGCGAATCCGATGGCGAGCTGATCCTCTTCATCGACGAGATCCACACGCTCGTGGGCGCAGGTGCCACCGAAGGCGCCATGGATGCTGCCAATATCTTGAAACCGGCACTGGCCCGCGGCGAGTTGCGCGCTATTGGCGCCACCACACTCGACGAGTTCCGCAAGCACTTTGAGAAAGACCGTGCGCTGGAACGCCGCTTTCAAAAGGTGGTCGTCGATGAGCCCAGCATCGAAGACACTGTCTCCATTTTGCGTGGGCTGAAGGAGCGCTACGAGGTGCACCACGGCGTGCGCATCCAGGATAGCGCATTGGTGGCCGCCGCCGACTTGAGCGAACGCTACATTACCGACCGTTTTCTGCCCGACAAGGCCATCGACCTGATCGACGAGGCCGCGGCGCAGTTGCGCATTGAAATCGACTCGATGCCCGCTGAACTCGACCAGCTGCAGCGTGAGATCCGCCAGCTCGAAATTGAGCGCGAGGCGATGAAGCGCGAGGAGAACGAAACAAAGATCGCGTCGATCAACGAGGAGCTGGCAAACCTTGAAGACGAGCGCGACGCGCTGCAGTCCCGTTGGAAAGAGGAGAAAGAGCTCATCCAGACGGTGCGGTCGGCTAAAGAAGAGATCGATCGGATGCGCGTGGAGGCCGAAGACTTAGAACGTCAGGGCAAATACGACGAGGTGGCCGAAATCCGCTACGGACGCATCCCCGAGTTGGAGGCTGAAGCCAAAGCGGCCAACGAAAAGCTGGAGGCCATTCAGGAAGATGGCGCCTTGCTCAAAGAAGAAATTGATGCCGAAGACGTAGCCGACATTGTATCACGCTGGACAGGCATCCCGGTGAGTCGCATGCTGGAGAGCGAGCGGCAGAAGCTGCTGCGTATGGAAGACGAACTTGCCAAGCGCGTTGTTGGCCAGCCCGAAGCCATCCAGGCGGTGTCTGATGCCGTGCGGCGCGGACGGGCGGGCCTGCAAGAAGAAACGCGTCCGATTGGGTCGTTCATCTTCCTCGGCACCACCGGCGTTGGCAAGACCGAACTGGCTAAGTCGCTTGCGCACTTTCTCTTCAACGACGAGGATGCAATGGTGCGCATCGACATGAGCGAGTACCAGGAGCGCCACACCGTGAGCCGCCTGATTGGTGCTACCCCCGGCTATGTTGGATACGAAGAGGGCGGACAGCTCACCGAGCAGGTGCGCCGCAAGCCGTACTCCGTTGTGCTCTTCGACGAGATCGAGAAGGCCCACAACGAAGTGTTCAACACGCTGCTGCAGGTGCTCGACGACGGACGCCTGACCGACAATCAGGGCCGCACGGTGGACTTCACCAATACCATCATCATCATGACGAGCAATCTGGGCTCGGAGGTCATCAGTGAGCGCATGGATCGTGCTGATGATGGCTTCCTGTCGGATGCTGAGCAGCAAGAGCTCGAAGAGCAAATCATGCAACTGCTGAAGCGGAAGCTGCGTCCCGAGTTCTTGAACCGCATTGATGACATTGTGATGTTCCGCTCGCTCGGACGCGAAGAAATCCGGCAGATTGTGGAGCTGCAGTTCGACCGCATTGCTCGGATTGCCGCGAAGAGCCACAATCTTACGCTACAGCTCAGCGACGCCGCGAAAGACTGGCTGGCCGACCGCGGATACGACCCCGCGTTTGGTGCGCGTCCGCTCAAGCGGGTGCTGCAGCGGCAGGTTGCCAACCCGCTGGCCGAGGAAGTACTCTCTGAATGGGTCGGCAAAGGCGACACGGTGTACATCGACCTGGCCGAGGACGAGTCGGGCTTGTCGTTCGAAACGCGGCCCGAGACTGAACCCGTGGCGGCGTAGATCGAACGCGTCGGTACATTCGGTAACGCAAAAACGCGTAGGTCTCTGGACTGCAGGGGCCTACGCGTTATTTTTTGTACATCTGAATGTTATGACCCAAATTGTCATCGCGAGGAAGGAGTATGCGACCGACGTGGCGCTGTGAAGGCAGCGAACAAACCCTCCTGGAGTGCAATCTCATCCCGTTGATTGGACAGTTGCATCCAGCCTGACAGCAATGAGATTGCACCCCAAGAGCACTTCCTCCCTGCGGTCGGGGCGCGTCGCTCCGCTCGCAATGACAAGGATGCGATTTTTGCTCGGTACGTTAAGGTCCACATGCGCCCCCCAAACAACCACACGTGACACAGCAGTAGTCATCATCGAAGCCATCCGGCCTCTGGCCTCCCGACGCGCATGGCTGTCCGGCCTTTTAGACACACTACGCTAACAAAAATAGAAGCCAGTGAATGAAAACTGCAATTCCGTAACACGCTGAGTCGACGCGTCTACTTCTGACACCAAGTTAGTCTCTCGTCCCCTAACCTAACCAATTACTTCTGTAATGTCTCTTTATTCTTCTCTGCCAGAAAGTTTACAGACCGTTGGCCGCTGGGTCATGGGTCTTCTTGGTTTCGGGCTGTGCATTGGGGCTGCAGCCATCGTTTACTTCTTTGCTCAGATGTTTTTTGAAGCTGATACTGACCTCGGAAATTTCCTGGCGAGTGTCCTGCCCTTCGGGGTTTTTGCCCTTGTATTTTTGGTGATGGGCATATTGCTGATTCGCAGCGCATTCAAAGGGAATACAAGCCAACGGGCGTATGAAGAGGCAGAGGCGCGTCCCGAACCCTGGACGGCCCGCGAGGAATGGGGTGCGAATAAAATCACGCACACAAGCCGTGTGAGGCGATCGAGAGTGTTTGCCATCGCAATAGTCTTCCTCTTCTTCGTCGGAGGTGCCGGATCAATGGCCGTCTGGGCTATTTGGAGTGAGATCCTCACCGCTTCATCGCCGGAGTGGAGCGTACTTTTTGCGGCGATCCTTCCTATTGTGGGACTACCGTTTGGACTGTATCTCGCAAGGCAGGAGTGGACCCTCTATCAGCGGGGCAAACGGTTTGGCACATCCAAAGCAACGCTTGAAACGATGCCGGGGCGTATAGGCCAGCGAATCGTTGCACAGGTCCAGGCTGCAATCGACCGTTCTGAGTTCCCAGGCCATGGTGCCCAGGTACAACTCTCCTGCTATCAGCGTACGGCACGGTACAAATCCAGTGGAAAAAACAGCCGCAAACTAAAAGAGCACTATCACCTTCTGTGGCGTGCGGAAAAGCAAATGCAGGCCGCCCGCTTCAACGCCAACGGAGCCCAGATTCCTGCTTCGTTTCAGATTCCAGACGAGATGCCACGTTCCACTGCTATCAAGCGCTCCAAGCAGCAGCTGGCTCGCACTGGCGAATCAGACATTGTTTGGGAGATCAAGGTGCGCGCTGAGATGCCTGGGGTTGATTACGAATCGCGCTTTGAAGTGCCCGTCTATGAACCTGAAGAAGCCCCTTCCGAAGACTACACGCCCGACGCCTCTAAGCAATCAGACGGACAGCCTGAGCAGGTCCTGTGGAACCTGGACACCGACCAGGAGGCGCTTCAAATTGGGCAGAAAGATGAATCTTCTTCCCAAGATCCGTATGCCGGCCACGTGGTAGAGCCGTCTCTTACGGGCCCGATCAGCAAGAATATATCGATGGAGCAGGTGGGTGGCCAGGGCGTGCGCATTCGTCAAGAACCTGAACGTAGCCTCAAGGGCATGGGGCTATCTATGCTGTGGGCCGTCCTGGGACTTGGATTCATATTAGCCATTCCAATTGTTCTCCTGACTGTTGATCTCAGCCAGTTTGGTATGTTCGATAATCTGCTCGGATTTACAGTCATTCTCGGGCTGGGACTCGTCTTTTGCCAGGCTGCATGGACAACTTGGGCACAGCAGAAAACGATAACTGTGTCCAACGGCGAGGTGGATGTGAAAGTCAAAGGTGGAAGCGGTAAGAGCGAACGCTTCCCAGTTACGGAGGTGGAGAACGTCGATGTACGAATCTCGGGGAGTCGATCTAACGCCTCTAAGTACCCTCAATCTGATTATCAGGTCGTGATCTTAAAGCGGGGCGCTGCCAAAGAGACTGACAGCGTTGCATCGGGGATTGCAGATACCCTTGGGCAGGTCTTTGGGCAGAAAAATTCCCGTACCATGAAGGGCTCCATCCCGCAGAATCACGCGGCTCCTCTCGACAATCTGCAGAATAAGCAGGAGGCCGACTGGCTTGCCCAACAACTCCGCGATGCCGTGCAGGCCGAACAGCGCTATGCATGAGTGAGCACGGTAATGGATATCAAGCAGTGTGAGGCGGTTTCCTGTTGGGGTGCGATCTCATGCGCCAGTTAGAGCGGTTTACCCTGCTTATAAGGCACAAGATTGCACCCTAAAGGCACTCGCACTCCCTCGCTGCGCTCACAGCGCCGCGTCGCTGGCGCTCCTCGCAATGACATACTCGAAGATTCTTTTGTGGGTCTACTTAGTATTCAGGTGTGACAGAACAACTTCTACTCTCCTTAGCAGAACTTCTGTGTGACGAAAAGGCGGTCCTCATCGTAGTCTACAGCAAGACCGAGGCCTTGCGATGCGTAGTCTGAAGAAAGAATGTTGCGGCGGTGTCCTGGACTGTCCATCCAACCTTCTACGATCGTTTCGACCAGCTCAAATGGCTCGTTCCAGTCGTAGGTTACTGTTGTGCCCGAAGCATCGCGCCGCGTTTGTCGGCTCGAATAGAGGGCGGCGTTGAAGATATTCTCTCCAATGCCGGTTCGATACCCTCCATTGATGGCTTCCTCGCACGTAAAGCCGTACGCGTTGCCTCGATCAGTCGGACTCTCGCCGTCCGGATTTGCGTGACTGAAGAACCCGCGGTCTCGCATGTCCTGACTATGCGCTTCAGCAATTGCAGCCAGATCCTCTGACCAGTCGAGCGATTCGAGTCCCTCACGCGCACGCTCCTCATTGATGGCATCGTGCATCGACTGCGCGATTGCGTCCACATTGTACGAGGGGCGCTCGCCTGCATCGGCAGGCTCATCGGTGTCGGGTACGGTGGGGGCACAGGCCGTTGCAATGAGCAAGACACCCAGGGCCATCCACTTGGGCAACGACATATCAATGAAGCGATGTTTATTCGGGCACAATGATGAACGTGTAGTTTGTATGCATAGTGATGGTATAGAGTGCCCACCACGGGTAGCAGAATCAACTACGGGTTTTCCACTCATGCAAGCAATCGTATAACACGATTATACAGCGGACAACCGGAAGAAGCCGTTTCGTCGTGCTCCCTAATAGAACCGTTATTGGTCCATGTCGGGAAAAATAGGTCGTGAGTTATCCACAGCGGGATGTGGATAACTTTGCAGACTATGACCAACAAAATGACACGTCCTGTAACAATAACGGAGCTTTTAAACCCCCTTTTCGTCTATATGAGAGCGGTTTGCGCCCTTTTTGTATCTCCGTTATTTATTTTGCGACGGTGATTTGCTGTGGGTTATTTGTGGATAAAAAATGCTTGCATCCATGCCGATTTGCAGGTTACTTGTGTATCCCGTCAATGCCGCCTACACTGCTTATCGCTATACGCTATCCGGCCTTCGTGTAGCCTCGCTGAGCATGCTGATTTTACGCGTGACCGTTCGTTTTATACCGCATGCTTGGGACATCTGTGTGGCTGCATTGATTCGTTCGTTTTATGCAATCCAACCACGTACGCATGTCTGATACACTAAAATCTCCCCTCTTTACGGATGCCGATCGGGTTGCCCTGCCCGATGCGGAATCGCTTGAAGAGGGACTTTCTATTGAACGGGTGTTCGCGTCGGAGGGCGAGCATCCCTTTGAGAGTGTGACCTGGGAGACGCGCGACGCCGCGATCAAGAATCCGAGCGGCGAGGCTGTCTTCGAACAGCACGACGTTGAGTTTCCTGAATCGTGGAGTCAGTTGGCCACAAACGTAGTAGCCAGCAAGTACTTCTACGGCGACCAGGATGCTGGAAACGGAAGTCCAGCCGATGGGCAACGCGAATACTCCCTCAAACAGCTTATTGACCGCGTCACCCGCACCATTACGGAATGGGGGCGCGAGCAGGGCTATTTTGCCTCGGACGAGGATGCCGACCGTTTCTATGACGAACTGACCTGGCTCTGTACCAACCAATACGGCGCGTTCAACTCGCCGGTATGGTTCAACGTGGGGCTGGGCCAGCAGTACGGCATTCGCGATACCGGCGATAAGAAAATATACGGCTGGGATCACGAGGCACAAGAGGTTGTGCGGGTGGATCCGTACATGTATCCCCAGGCGTCGGCCTGCTTCATTGTGGATGTGGAAGACTCCATCGACGGCATCTGGAAGACGATGGGCGAAAGCGCTCGTCTGTTTAAGTTTGGGTCCGGCGTGGGGGCGGACTGGAGCACGCTGCGTTCGTCGAAAGAGAAGCTGTCGGGCGGTGGCCAGCCAAGCGGACCGGTAAGCTTCATGAAGGTGCAAGATGCCACTGGGGGCACGATCAAGAGCGGTGGGAAAACGCGCCGCGCCGCGATCATGCAGACGCTGAAGTGCTGGCATCCCGACGTTGAGCAGTTTGTGGAGGCGAAGCAGACCGAAGAAAAGAAAGCCTGGGCGCTGATTGAGCAGGGCTACGACGGCTCGTTCAACGGTCCGGCATACGGTGCGGTGGACTTCCAGAACGTGAACCACAGCCTGCGCGTGACGGATGCGTTCATGGAAGCAGCTGAGCGCAGCGAATCCTTCGAACTGCGCGCGGTAACTACCGGCGAGGTGGTCGATGAAATAGACGCCGCTGAGCTGCTGCACAAGGTCAGCGAAGGTACCTACATCTGCGGCGATCCAGGCTTGCAGTACGAGGATACCATTCAGAAGTGGCATACGGTTCCGAATACAGCGCCGATCAACAGCTCGAACCCCTGCAGCGAATTTATGCATGTCGATAACTCGTCATGCAACCTGGCGAGCCTGAACCTGCGCAAGTATCAGCGCGACGACGGATCGGTGGATGTGGAGCGGCTGCGGGCCGCGGCGCGCATCTACATTACGGCGCAGGAGATTCTGGTGGATAACGCCGGATACCCCTCCGAATCCATTGCCCGAAACAGCCATCGGCTGCGTCCGCTCGGACTTGGCTTTGCTAACATTGGCGCTCTGCTGATGGCGATGGGCCTGCCGTACGACAGCGACGAAGGTCGCGCTGTGGCGGGTGCCATCATGGCGATTGAGCACAGCGAAGCGTATGCCCGAAGCGCCGAGATTGCGGCGAACAAAGGCATCGGTCCGTTCGAGGAATACGCCACGAACGAAGAGCCCATGCTCGACGTGATGCGCATGCATCGCAACGCGGTGCACAACATCGACCGCGACGATTGCCCGGATTACTTGCTGAAAGCTGCGCACGAGAGTGCCGAGCGCATGGTGGCACTGGGCGAGCGCCACGGCTACCGCAATGCGCAGTCTACGGTGTTGGCCCCTACGGGCACCGTTAGTTTCTTCATGGATTGCGATACCACCGGCATTGAGCCGGACATTGCACTCGTGAAGTACAAGCTGCTGGCCGGCGACGGCGAAGGCATGTTCAAGATCGTGAATAAGACCGTGCCGCTGGCGCTGAACCGCCTGGGCTACTCCGACGATGAGATCGAGGCGATCATCGCCTATATCGATGAACACGACACCATTGAGGGCGCGCCGCAGCTCAAAGATGAGCATCTGCCGGTGTTCGACTGCGCATTTGCTCCAAACAACGGCGAGCGGTCGATTCACCACCTCGGCCACATCAAGATGATGGGCGCGGTGCAGCCGTTCGTCTCGGGGGCCATTAGCAAGACGGTCAATATGCCCGAGAACGTCGCTCCCGACGACATCGCCGATGCCTACCAGAAAGGGTGGGAGGTCGGCTGCAAGGCGGTCGCGATCTACCGTGAGAACTCGAAGCGGAGTCAGCCGCTGTCGACCAGCGAAGGCGGCAACACGCAGAAGTCCGACGCCGAGAAAGCCGCAGCCACGGAAGCAGCCACGGAAGCAGCCACGGAAGCAGCCGCCCAGGCCGAACCCTCAGGCGACGGCGCGATGCCTGACGCAGAGCCCGCCGAGCCGGAGATCCGTGAGAAGGTCGTGTACAAGCCGACTCGAAAGCGTTTGCCGGATGAGCGTCCGTCGATCACGCACAAGTTCTCGATTGCCGGTCACGAAGGCTACCTGACGGTGGGCCTCTACCCTGAGACCGAGCAGCCGGGTGAGATCTTCATCACGATTGCCAAGCAGGGTTCGACCCTTGCCGGCATGATGGACGCCTTTGCCACCAGCGTGTCGATCGCACTGCAGTACGGCGTGCCGCTGGAAGATCTGTGCCGCAAGTTCAGCCACATGCGGTTTGAGCCGAGTGGCTTTACGAACAACAAGCAGATCCCCATCGCCAAGTCGATGATGGATTACATCTTCCGATACCTATCCATCAAGTTCTTGGATGCGGAACCACAGACGTCCGATGCGGCGGAGGGTACCGTGGACCCTAACACGGCCGCTGGGGAGACGTCCTCCCGCAGCGGCGCCGCCTCCGATGCCGCCCAGGCCGAGCTCGATTTTGGCACGATGGACACACCCTCATCCGAGACGCCAGCGTCCAAACAAGCGCCGGCAATTGACGACGAGGACTCGCTGGTGGGCCAGACCATCGATGCCTTCATAGAGACCGCGAGCGACGCCCCGGCCCAGAAGGCCGTCATGCAGACCACGGCGAAAACCACCTACAAGAACCAGGAGGATTCGCCGCCCTGCGCCAACTGCGGCACCATCACCGTGCGCAGCGGCGCCTGCTACATCTGCCCGGCGTGTGGGACGACGACCGGGTGTGGGTGATGCACATCGGAACGTATCTCATACACAACCGCCCGGTCCTCCATGTGGAGGGCCGGGCGGTTTTTTGATGGGATGGATCAGTCCCGCGAATAAAACCGGTCATCCGTCCACCGGACCGGATTCTCGCGGATGTACCGGCGAATTTGACGCAAGGCCCGTCGATTGCGAATGATGTGATCGTAGAAATTGCGTTGCCACACAGGCGCACCCGGCGTATCGCGATGCCGGTTGATTCGTTTCGTGGCAATCGATTTGAATTGCCGCATGATGGTAGAGACCGACCCGGCAATCGCCCGTCCGTATGCCCGGTTATGATCGGACATTGGCATGTTGCCGGGATGGGGAAACGTTTCCCCGTAGGGATTCATCGGCGATGAATCCCTACGGGGGGACGCGGAATCGGGATGAATCCAAATAATCCCGTGTACGTGGTTGGGCATCACCACAAACGCATCCAACGTCACGGCGTCTCGCACGCGTTCGGTGCGGTGCCATTCGTCGGATACGATGCGTCCGTACGCATTCACATGCATGCGTTTCGCGGCCACGGTGCCGAACAGATGGCGCCGTTCGTGGGTGCAGGTCGTAATGAAATACGCCGCAGGCTGTCGATAATCCCAGGTGGGATGCCGTATCGACTGGCGGTCGTGTTTGTCGGGATTGTAGGCCATAGCGGCCCCGGGGCTTTTCCCATACGACACAAAACCCCCGTTTTCGTAACGAGCCCCCCTTCCACTGCGCTGTTGTCGGTTGATCGTGCTGCCAGCCTGCACATCCGAAACAGCCCCGGCTACTCTTCAGCCATCATATCCCGGAGAACTGCGCGCGCATCCTCTTCAAATCCAGCAGGCACTTGCACCTTTACGCCTCCCGCTCGTGAGGAGAAAAACATGGTGAGGCCGGTCATGTCCTCATGAATCACGCGGCAGGGAATGTCTTCAGCCTCAAGTTGCATGCGGGCCAGGTGAGCCTGGTGCGGCGCATCGAACTGGGCGACAGTAATAAGCGTGGCCATAGACAAAACAGCAGTTAACAACAACGGTGCCACATATACGCATCATCTGGCTGGTGCGTTCGCCAAGAAGAGGCGTTCCTGTTTAGGCGCACTACCGTACGGCTGTGCTGTGGGGCCATAGCGAGGTCGTTGTTGCCAGTGGATGCTCTATGAGGTGATGGATCCGATCTACCAACGCATCAACGGAGCCTGTGGGTATAACGTATCCGTTCACCCCCTGGGTGATATGCTCGGCCATGCCCGTATCGCGGGTGGCTACGACGGGCACGCCACACGCCAGCGCTTCGGCGGGAGCATACCCGAAGCCATCCTCATAGCTTGGATGCACAAACACATCGGCCTGCTGCAAGACCGGCAGCGGATCGCCGGGGGCAACGGTGATGCGAGGGTCGCGAGCACAGGCGCGCTGCATATAGCGACGCATAGTGGGGGTGGACCATCCGCCTACCAGAGTCAGACGAAGCGGGACATCCGACAAACGAGCAAAGGCGTTAACAAGCAGCGGAATCCCTTTGGTGGCATCAAGACGCCCAACATATACGATGTGGAAAGGGCCCTGGTGTGAGCGGTGGGCTGGGGGCACAAACCGATTGGCGGGGTGCAGATTCGTTCGTACGAGGCACGACTCGGGAATGCCTGCTTCTACAAAAGAGTCGTGCACGTAGGTCGAATGCACGTAAATGCGATCGGCGAGCGCGTACTCGGCTTTTGTTTTGCGCCGCTGGGCGTCGTTGAGCCACGAGTCACGGATTCCAAGATCGCCGGCTGCCTTCGCGTGCTGACGCGTAACGGTGTCTACATGGCTGTTGGCAGCCACCAGTTCGAGCGTGGTGTATCCGGCGCGGTGGGCCGCCTGAAAGGTGCGAAGCGACTTCCCAACGAACCCCATGTAAGTGTGTCCTGTGGGGGGAAGCGCATCAGCGAGAGCACGATCGTAGAGGTCATTGCCCAGATGATTGCGCCAGCCCGGCATCCACCGGATGGGCGGACAGGCTTGGACCCAAGAAGTCAAGCGCGAGGAGGCGACAACGTGCCCGTGTGCATCGTGAGGACGAACGCGCGGAGCCAGGTACTGATGTAGCGTGCCTGCATCACGGAACTCTTCGACCAGATGAGCCAGGTGTTGGCCAATGCCGCCAGCGCCGTACGCGGCGTTGCATCCAATAACGCGCATGATGACAGGGGGAGAGCAAGAGAACATAGTAGCACGTGCATAATGCTACAATGTCCCGCTGAAGTCATGCTTCTATGGATGAGAGCAACTGTAAGGTTTGGCGCATATTACGCCAACGTGCACGCCGCTGCATGCCTACTCGTCCATCAGCGAAACCAGCCTATCTCTTAGATACGGCTGAAGCGCTCCATTTCGTCATCGTCTTCGTCATCATCCACCATGTACTTATCGGTGGGCACCTCCAGGTAATCCATGAGCCAGTCGAGCGCCCAGACTTGGTTGTCTACGCCAATCCATTCGTAGCCGTTTTCGACATAGTCGGCCACAGACTCCCAGTCGACGGTCCAGTCTTTGTAGACGTGAAAGGAGAACTGGTGGTCGTCGGTCTCGAAGTAGATGGCTCCTTCCTCAGGATCATAGATGGTTTCTGCGCCATCATCTTCACGGGCCAGTTCAGCTCCAAATACGAGGAGAGGCACCTTAAAGCGATAGTCCATTTTATGAACACGCTTGGCTTGGCTGTTCAGGTAATTGGCCAAGACGGCGCACCCATCGCTGTACTGGATTGCCGCCTGAGCGGCTTCGCGCGTGGGCTCATCCGCATCTATTTTGTCGAGGGCAGCTTCAACAAGCGGCCAGATCGCAACGGGGTCGTCGCTCTTGGTGGTGCGCTCTTTACGAGGTATATCTACAGTGCGCGATTCGATGTCCACAGGTCCTTAGTGTTGGGGTGAGGTTACAAGCGTTGCTTTGGTGCGAGCGTCTGAGGCCAGCTGCTGCCAGCCCAATGCACACGGTACCGCAGAGGATGTGTCAGATCCACGCACCAAGCAAATGGATATTGTATGGTACCTTAACCGAGTGAAGCGGTCGGCGTTCACGGTGTTTCCGGCCGATGCTCTAAATGTTACGATCTACCATCCTACACCATCCGTATCGCGGTCGTCATCGGACGGGGGATCGTCGTATTCTTCGAGTGGGAACTCGGCTTCGCGTGAGAGCGGGCTATTCTCCATTTCGGCAATGCGTTGCGAGAAGTCACCGACCAAGAACAGTGCATTGCGTCCTCCTTGTCCCCACGTGCTGGTTCGAAATGTGATGCGCTGATCGTTAAAGCCGACCCAGGCGCCTGTCACAAGGTCTGGATGCATGAGTACAAACCAGCCATCGGCGCTGCGTTGGGTCGTCCCGGTTTTCCCTGACAAATCGTACCCCGAGAGGCCAAACTGTGTACGCATTCGTATGCCGGTTCCAAAGTCGATGACACCGCGCATCATATCAACTACGGTATAGGCGGTGCGTTCGGAAAGCGCTTCTTGGGGCGCTGGCGTCTGCTCCCACAGTACATTCCCATAGCGATCTTCTACTCGTGTGATGGTTTGGGGCTCGTATCGTAACCCACCATTGGCAAGTGTACTGTAGGCGTTTACCATCTCTAACAGGGTTACGTCGGTCGTTCCCAGAGAGATCGCCGGGCCAACATCTTGGGGGCGAATGGTGCTATGTACCCCCATACGGCGGGCATATTGCACGATGGTACTTGGCTCAATATCGATGGCCAGGCGGGCGGTAACGGTATTGAGCGACCGGGCCAGTGCTTGGGTAAGCGTCACATCTTCGCCACTGTGCCCGCTAAAGTTGGTGGGGCTCCATATTTCGTCGGCCCCTTCATCGTAGTACTGAAATGTGCTATCTACATACGTTTGGAATGGCGAATATCCATTATCGATAGCTGCTGTGTAGACAAAGGGTTTGAAGGTAGATCCGGACTGCCGGCGGGCGATGCTCACTTTGTCGTACTGATCGCTGCGGAAGTCGCGTCCGCCAACCCATGCTTTGATCTGACCGGTACGCGGTTCCATAGAAACCATCCCGGCTTCAAGTCGCGTCTTGAGGGTGCGCAGCGAATCGACAAACGTCTCGTTGGCATGGAGCTCTTCGAGCGCTTCGGTGTCGCTGTAGCCGTCGTTGGTAAGCGACTGGTAATGGTTGGTGTCTCGAATATACTCGTTGACGAGGTTTGTATTCGTGTTCCAGAAATGGGCAAACGGCTCAAACCCTTCTTCGGAAACGCGTTCGAGGTACGGTTCAAAATCGATACCCAGCGAAGAGATCTGGGATTGCCCCCACTCATAATCGACCACAGCCTGCAAGCCCTCCATTTGCGCATCCACAGCCGCTTGCGCATGCTCTTGCACTTTACTATCGAGGGTTGTGTACACACGCAATCCATCGCCGTACATGTCGTGATCACTAAGCGGATGCGACGGATCGCGCGTGAGGCGCTGCAGTTCGTTGCGCACATGCTCAGCAAAGTACGGAGCTAAGCTAGCGTACAACTCGGCAGAGTGATACTCGGCATCTACAGGCTTTTCCCGATACTCCGCCAACTCTTCTTCGGTCAAAAACCCATTGCGTACCATTTGTCCGAGCACCACATTACGGCGACGCTGGGCGTTTTCGGGGTTGCGCACCGGGTTGTAATAGGTCGTCCCTTTCAAAAGCCCAACCAGTGTAGCTGCCTGGGGCACATCCAGTTCGCTGCCTCGGACGCCGTAAAAGGTGCGGGCGGCTGCATCAATTCCAAAGGCATTCGACCCGAAGCTCACCGTGTTGAAATACATCTCGACGATTTCGGTTTTGGTGTAGCGCCGCTCCAATTCAACAGCGGTAATAATTTCGCGGAGCTTGCGTGTCACGCTCACTTCGCGCCCTACTTCTTCGTCATAGAGATTACGTGCCAGCTGCTGCGAAATTGTGGAGGCCCCTCGCAGGTTGCCTGTGAGGGTACTTACGGTGGCTGCCACGATTCCTTGCAGATCTACTCCCCAGTGCCGGTGGAACCGGTGATCCTCAGTGGCAATGAGTGCTTCAATCGCATGCACACTTATGCTATCATATGGAAGCGGCGTTCGATTCTGGCGTGCGTACCGAGCCAGTTCTTCTCCATCGGCTGTGTAGGCAATGGTAGCCCGATCTAGCGACGGATTTTCAAGACTCTGCGTGGATGGGATGTCGGAGCTCAAATAGAAAAACATGCCGAGAATGAGCAGCACCCCTGCAAGGCCAATGGCTACAAAGATGCTTAGCACCGATGCTGCCTGCGCCATCTGCGGATGGTCAATCCATCGCCCCATCCAGCCTGTCCAAGGGCCGCTATCTGACCTCGCAGCAGCAGACGGAGAATCGCCTGCTTCCCCCGCCTGCTCTGAGATGGACTCATCAGAATCAGGAGGAGATTGGCTTGCGCCTTTGCGTGTGTCGGGGTCCTCGAAATAATTTTCTAACTCCTCGTCGGAGAATGACCACTGGTCTGACATGAAGCGTCAGCGTTCAGGAGGGAACAAACGGATACGAATAAGTGGAGGTGGCAGCCGCGCTATATGATCACGTAAAACGGAGACACATAACGGGAGCCGACTGCTTAGCACGCCGAACGATGCAGGTGAACCGATTTTATGGGTACTGCCCGTTTTCCGTTCCAGCGCATAAGTGTCCACCGGGTTCCCGTAAAACGCACCACCGTCCGTGTTTCGTACCAGGCTCCTGTATTTGCATATACCCCATCTTTGTATGACTGCAGAACCGGTTGATGACTGTGCCCCATCACTACCGCCGAGGCATTGGACGCATGCAGCACATGCTGTGCATGGATGCCAAGGGCGTTGACAACCTGCGGGTCGGTTGGACCGTGCAGCCATCGGCTCACCCGTTCGGCTCCAGCAAGCCCCCAATCGGCGGGGATAAGCGTGCGATATGCTGCCACCGCCCCTTTGTGACGCATAACCGTGCGCATCCAACGACCGAACCATCCGTGGGTGGAGGCGATGGCATCTCCGTGCGCCAGATACACTTGCTGCCCGAAGTGGTGCGCTATCCAGGGGCCATCGATCATGCGCACGCCCAGCTCGCGATCCATGTAGTCGAGGTGCCAGGGGTCGTGGTTGCCCATCAGGTAGATGACCGACCGTCCGCTTTCTACCCATCGAGCCAATTCGGCCTGTAGCCGTACCGCTCCCTTGGGTACGTACTTCTGATGTTCAATGTAAGCATCGAACACATCGCCTACCAGGTACAGGTACTGCGTTGTGTCGTAGTGCGCGCGCAGACAGTCAACAAGCGCCTGTTCATCGCGGCGCGTCGTGTGACGGTCGGCACGCCCGAAATGCATATCCGACACAAACAGAACCACAGAATAGGTACGACTATGGGAAAATACAGCGATGAATAGGAAAACCACACCCCATGGAAACTGACCGTGCTGAACTTTGCGTGGGGCATGTAGGTACAGCCGAATCGGTGCTTCTGCAAGCACCCTCGCCTGTTTTATACGGATGGTGCCCTGCCTTCATGAACCGTCAGTCGCAATACCAACCGCCTGCCCAGTTCTCGGTGTTCCCCCCCGTTATCAAGAACTTGCTGATCTTGAACGGGCTCTTTTTTATGGCACAACTTGTAGCGGAGGCCACGCTAAGTGACACCGCGGCCTTAACCACCGTGCTCAATTACATGGCCTTGTATCCGCCTGGGGCACCCGACCAAGGAATCACTTTATTCTTTCAAGGCGATGTACCCGGCTTCTGGATCTGGCAGCTGATTACGTACAGCTTCTTGCATGGTAGCTTCATGCACATCCTGTTCAATATGTTCATCCTCTGGATGTTCGGGGTGCAAATCGAAAACAAATGGGGGTCGGAGCGCTTCCTAACGTTCTACTTTGTGTGCGTTGTAGGAGCAGCCCTTACCCACTTGCTGTTCGTAGATAGCGCCGTACCCACTATTGGGGCCTCGGGAGGCGTGTTTGGTGTGCTGCTCGCCTTCGGCATGATGTTTCCCAACCAGCCGATCTACCTCTACTTCTTGTTTCCCATCAAGGCCAAGTGGCTGGTGATCGGTCTGGGCGCCTTTGAGCTGTTCGCTGGACTTTCCGGTACGCAAGCAGGCGTGGCCAACTTTGCCCACCTGGGCGGCATGGTTTTTGGCTTCCTCCTCATCCAATACTGGCGTGGTAAACTTCCTACACAGCCAGAACGTGAAATGCGCTGGTAACGCCCCTGTGATGTAGCAAAAACCGCATAGACTTTCCGAACGGTTGTCGTTAAACAGTTACGCTTGGACAAGCGGTTTGCAGGCCGACGGGTAAAACCTTGCTCCACGTCTGCGGTATACATACCCCTTATCTGTGCGTGATCTCGCGCTCCCCGTTCCTTTGGGAATCCAATTGCCCCCTCGTTGCCGTGAATCAGTTTCAATCTTGGTATAGCCGACAGCCTAAAGCGCTGCGCACCCTCATCGCCATTAACGTGGTGTTGTATGTGGTCTGGCAGTTCATTCGCTTGTGGAGTCCTGCCGAGGCGTTTGTCTACAACTATCTGGCGCTGCATACGGTCTTTCCGGGCGCACTGGTGGCTCCGTGGCAGGTGCTCACGTACAACTTTTTACATCTGCGTCCCGGCTTCTTTGGACTGCTGCACATCGCATTTAATATGCTGTGGCTGTGGTGGATCGGCAGGGAGTTTGAACGAATGCACGGGGCGCACGAACTTCTTGCTCTGTATATTTTGGGCGGAATCGGGGGAGGGCTTCTCTCGCTCCTGTTTGGCTTTCTGATGCCGGGGATCTTCGGAAGCGTCATTCACGGAGCCAGCGGGGCCGTGCTGGGCGTACTCATGGCGGTTGCTATCTTTTACCCCTACAAGAAAATCGCACTACTCTTCTTGGGTACAGTGCGTCTGCTGTACCTGGTGTTGGGCTTCCTGGCCATTGACGCCCTGCTGGCGCTTTCCTCTTCAGGCGTGGCCGTTACAGCCCACTGGGGCGGCGCGCTGGCCGGTTTCCTGGTGGCTCGCGCCTCGCAAAACGGCATCGACGTAACCTCGTGGGCCCGTATCTTTGTTGACGATAACAGCAGCGGACGCGGCAGCTATACCGCTCGCCGCCATGGACGCGGAAGCCGAACGACATCCTCAACCACCCCAAAGATGAGTTTGCTCGACCGCATTGAGATGTGGCTGGGCGGCGACCCGCAAAGCGGAACGTCTCCGTCCGATGCTTCCTCGACAGACAGTTCCTCGTCGAGCAGTGGCCGTTCGAAACGAACGACCACGCGTGGAGGCTCGCGATCGTCGAGTGGGCGCTCATCCAGTACTGGAGGCTCGGGCAGTGCCACTGAATCGGAAGTGGATCGTATCCTCGACAAAATCAGCGAACACGGCTACGAGTCGCTAAGCGAGGAAGAGAAACGCATCTTGTACGAGGCGAGTCAGTCATAGCGGGCTGTCACAGATGAGTGTTGGAGGGGGCGATGAGGAAGGACTGCTGACTGTGCTACCCAACCATTGAGGGGTAACACAGTACTACTACTCTGTCACACCTGATTGTTAGGGTATGGAGACCGTCCGAAACTCTGTGTCCCAGACCCTTCCAAAAAACCTGTCATGGTGAGCGCAGCCGAACCATCTCCCCGACGCTCAGCAGGCTCTGATCGATCGAGCGGCCCTGCTCATTTCGGGGGAGATTGTTACTCACTGCCTTCGTCAGTCGCTTCGCTCGTGTCAGACTCCGCACCTGCTAGACGCAGTTGCTCCGCTCAAGATGACAACATTAAAACAGGGCGTATTGCAACCCGAAGATTGACCTGTGACACAGCACTACGGCCCCCTGGAGAAGAGGTATGCTTTATGCGTACATAGACAACACGCGGAAACCGAAGGACGCAGAGCGTCCACCGCTTCGTCGCGACGCGGAGGGGCCGAAGGTCATGCCGGTTGTACATCGCGACGAGGGGGAGACCAACGATTGACCAACCATTGTGTGACACAGCAATAGCTGCCTCCTTATACAGCCTGACTGATCCCTGCATCTCCTTCATACAGCAAGCCTCATACAGCAAGTACAGCAAGGGCACGCGGCTCGAAAGCGGCGTGCCCTTGTGTGGTACTTTACAATATGCTACTCGTGTGCTACAGCGTGAGCCCCTCTCGACTGTCTTTGAGGACCTGAGCCGATGCATGCAGGCCCTCATACTCTTCGTCGTCGAGAGATGGGGTGACGCGCCCCTCAATGCCGTGGCGTCCAACGACACAGGGAAGACTCAAGCACACATCATGGATTCCGTAGGCCCCCTTGGTGCGCACACTCACCGGCAACACGCTCCGCTGATCTTCGACCACGGCACGCACAATGCGAGCAATAACAACCCCGATCGCTGTATCGGTGTGGCCTTTTCGCTCAATAATTTCGTAGGCCGCATTCCGCGCCTGTTCGAAGATGTCTTGCATGGCTTCTGCATCAAAGTCGTGTTCTAAGATGCCGCCTTCGCGCAGGGGCTGTCCACCAATGGTTGCGTTGCTCCAGATGGGCACTTCCGAATCGCCATGCTCGCCCAGAATATAAGCATGAACCGACCGTGGATCTACGCCGTAGTGCTTGCCGAGGAGCGCCCGGAAGCGAGCTGTATCCAACAGGGTGCCGGTTCCAATAACACGCTCGGCGGGACGGTCTGACAGGTGTTGCGTTACGTAGGTAAGCACGTCCACGGGATTGGTGGCCACCACAAGCATGGCTTCGGGAGCGTGCTTATCCAGATCAGCCACAATCGATTCAAAGATATTGACGTTGCGCTCTAACAGTTCAAGGCGCGTTTCGTCGGGACTTTTTTGGCTGGCCCCTGCCGAAATCACGATCAACTGCGCTTCCGCCATATCAGCGTACGTTCCAGCGCGGGCATTCACATTGCCGACCAGCATTTGCCCGTGCATCAGATCCATGGCGTGCCCCTCGGCCCGCCTATGATCTACATCCAGCAGAATGATTTCACTGGCCAGACGCTGATTAAAGAGCGCATAAGCAGCCGCTTGGCCTACATTGCCGGTGCCTACAATTCCGATAGTGCGACGTTGGATCATGGTAGTGCAAAACAGATCGGGAAAACACAATGTGTATGCCTGTACCTTATGCCGTTGGCAAACGTGCCCCATCTACACAACCACGTTACACACGAAGCGCTTTCGCTCTTGCGCTTTTGCACGTGCTACACACAGCCGAGTGACTTCAACGACAGATTGGGAGGTTACCAGCGACGGTTGCGATGTACCGTGTTGACTACTCGGAGTGTGCAGACGATTCTTATTTTTTGTGGATGCGAAGAGCCGCACATGCTCTTGCTGCCAGGCTCCCAAGCGTCTGTTACCGCCGGCCATTCACTTTGAACTGCCGAACCGACCGAATGGCGTGAGGATCACCGGAAAGCTCAACAGCGCGCTCGACCAGATTGTCGAGTTGTGCATCCGACAGCGGCTCGTTGAGCGCGTTCACGTCGTAGGCAATGCCGTATTCGGGAAAGTCGCAGTGGTTGGAATTGAGATTGCTGGCCCCGGCATCATACACCGAGTCGTCAATCGCCTTCTTCGTGCCCCGCACATCGCTGTGCACTACCGAAAGCGCCCAGTACGGAGGCTCTACGCGGGCTCCGATGGTTTCTTGCGGAGCAAAGACCGTGTCGCGCACCGTAGCGTGCTCGTTGAACATACGCGTGGTGGTGGCAATGCGTGAGGCGATGCGGGGCTGCGCTTCTTGGGTGGCTGCGCCGATATGAGGCGTAGTGACAACTTCCCCCACCTCTGCATAGGGGTTCTCCCACTCTTCGTTACTGCTGCCCGGCTCTTCCGGAAACACATCGATTGCAGCGGCCCGTACGTGACCTTCTTTGATGGCTCGCTTCAAATCATCAGGATCATACAAGAACCCGCGTGCAGCGTTGATGAACCCGCGTGGACTGTTCTCAGGGCGATCCGCAGCCAATCGCTTGAAGTGGTCGTACGTGATCAAGCCTTGGTTGGAGCGCCCTTTCGGATCTTCAGCTGAGACATGCAGCGTCACAAAATCCCCCCTGGCAAACGCCTCTTCGATGCTGTCGCAGGCCGTCCATCCCAGCGTTTCGCCCACCTCGCTGGCCACCTCTGAGGCATCGTAGAAACAGATGTCCATGCCAAAGTTGTCGGCCAACTTGGCGATTTGTTTGCCGATGTTGCCGAGTCCGATAATCGAAAGCGTTTTGCCCAGCAGCTCGTACCGACGCGAGCTCGACTTCGTCCATAAATGCTGGCGTCCTGCTTCATTCGCGGTAAAGATGCGTCGTGCAATCCCGATCATCTCACCAAAGACCATCTCCACGACAGACCGCCCGTTGCTCACCGGGTCGTTCATAACGAGCACGCCCGCCTCGGCACACGCCTGCTTGTCGACCGTGTCGTCGCCGATGCAGCAAAGCATAATCGCTGCCAGGTTGGGCGACGCGGCAAGCACTTCTTCGGTGACTGGAAACTTGCTTCGTTTGTAGAGCAGGTCGTGCTGCCCCTCTTCAAGCCGGGCAATGACCGATTCAACATCGGATGTCTCTTCGTCCGGCACGCGCTCGGGCGTAATACCTTGCTCAAGCAGGTAGTCGTCGAGCGACGGGTCGGGCTGCTCCAGGATGATGGCCTTTTGGAAGCGATCGTTCAGAAAGCGAGGACGGACAAGCGTGGGAGATTCCTGCATGAGAAACCGGGATTGTATAGAGGACTCAGCGATCGTATGATCGGTATGTTACGCATCCCGTTGAACGCATCTGATGGGGCAGAAAGGTCCGTACCCCCCTGAATACATCTTCCGATGTTGTGAAGTATTTCATGGAAGCGGTTCCAGTTCAAGTTGTCGCAACATCCCTGCTTTCAGATAGGTACGTTAGCCCGACGTCCTCTCGTTCATGCACGCTCCCGCTCTTATGCCAACGACGTTTGATACCCTTCGCGACTTGCTTACCCGGCGCATTCTGGTGATGGATGGCGCGATGGGGACGATGATTCAGCGTCACGATCTCTCTGAAGCCGACTTCCGCAACGATCAGGTGGCCGATGTGGAGGCCGACTTGAAAGGCAACAACGATCTACTCTCTCTTACGCGTCCGGATGTCATTCAAGACATCCACCGGCAGTATCTGGCCGCGGGCAGCGACATTATCGAGACGAACACCTTCAGCGCCACCGCCATTGCGCAGGAGGACTATTCGCTGAAGCATCTGGCGTACGAGCTAAACGTAGCCAGCGCCCGGCTGGCACGCGAGGCCGCTGACGACGCCTCGACCGAGGACAAGCCCCGGTTCGTAGCCGGCGCCATGGGTCCGACCAACAAGACGCTCTCCGTCTCCCCCGACGTCAACGACCCCGGGTACCGCGCCGCAACTTTTGAGGAGCTGCAGACAGCCTACTACGAGCAGGCACGCGGACTCGTAGATGGCGGCGTGGACATTCTGCTTGTGGAAACGGTCTTCGATACGCTAAACTGCAAGGCGGCGCTCTACGCCATTCAGCGCCTCTTCGACGACCGCGACCAGCAGTGGCCGGTCATGATTTCGGGTACCATCACCGACATGAGCGGGCGTACGCTCTCGGGGCAGACGCCTGAGGCATTCTACACCTCGGTGATGCACCAACCCCAACTGTTGAGTGTGGGACTCAACTGCGCGCTCGGCTCCAAGCAGATGCGCCCGTTTATCGAAGAGCTAGCCAACTGCGCGGAGACGTTCACCAGCCTCTATCCGAATGCAGGGCTTCCCAATGAGTTTGGGGGATACGACGAGACGCCCGAGTTTATGGCCGAGCAGCTCGATAGCTACC
The DNA here is from genome assembly GCF_055379935.1 of Natronotalea proteinilytica. NCBI lineage: Bacteria > Pseudomonadati > Rhodothermota > Rhodothermia > Rhodothermales > Salisaetaceae > Natronotalea > Natronotalea proteinilytica. The sequence continues at coordinate 2,964,795 of NZ_AP043947.1, forward strand.
TAAACGAAGGCTGGCTTAACATTGTGGGCGGATGTTGCGGCACCACACCCGACCACATCGAAGCATTTGTGGATGTGGCTGCTCAGCACGCCCCCCGCGAGCGCCCCGAGCCCTCAACCACGCTGCGCCTGAGCGGACTCGAACCGCTGGTCTTCCGCGAAGACCTGAACTTTGTGAACATCGGCGAGCGCACCAACGTGATGGGCTCACGCCGCTTTAAGCGCCTCATTAAGAACGACAATTACGAGACAGCACTCAACGTGGCGCGGCAGCAGGTCGAGAACGGGGCGCAGCTCATCGACGTGAACATGGACGAGGGCATGATCGACGGCCCCGCCGCCATGAAGCGCTTCTTGCAGCTGGTGGCCGCCGAGCCCGACATCTCGCGGGTGCCCATTGTGATCGACTCCTCGAAGTGGGAGGTGCTCGAAACCGGGCTGCGCTGCGTGCAGGGCAAGCCGGTCGTAAACTCGATCTCGATGAAGGAGGGCGAGGAGGAGTTCTTAGAGCATGCGCGCCTCTGTCGTCGCTACGGCGCAGCGGTTATCGTGATGGCCTTCGACGAAGACGGTCAGGCCGACACCTACGAGCGACGCACTGAGATCTGCGAGCGGGCCTACCGGCTCCTGGTGGATGAGGTGGGCTTTCCTCCGCAGGATATCATTTTCGATCCGAACATCTTCGCTATCGCCACCGGCATCGAGGAGCACGCCACCTACGGCATCGACTTTCTCGAAGCCACCGAGTGGATTAAGGAGAACTTGCCCCACGCCAAAGTCAGTGGCGGACTCTCCAACATCAGCTTCTCGTTCCGGGGTAACAACCGCGTGCGCGAGGCCATGCACACCATCTTTCTCTACCACGCCATCAAGCGCGGCATGGACATGGCAATCGTCAACGCCGGGCAGATCGAGGTCTACGATGAGATCGATGATACGCTGCGCGAGCGCATCGAAGACGTGCTCTTCAACCGCCGCGACGATGCCACCGAGCGACTGGTCGACCTGGCCGAGGAAATCGCCGCGCAAGACGACGACACCGAACAGGAGGAAAAAACCGCTGAATGGCGCGAGGAGCCGGTCGAGCAGCGCATCGAGCACGCGCTTGTAAAAGGCATTCTTGATCACATCGTTGAAGATGCAGAGGAAGCGCGCCAGAAGTACGACGAATCGCTCGACGTAATCGAGGGTCCGCTCATGGATGGCATGGACGTGGTTGGCGATCTGTTTGGCGATGGCAAGATGTTTCTGCCGCAGGTCGTGAAAAGCGCACGCGTGATGAAAAAAGCTGTGGCTCACCTGCGTCCGTATATCGAAGAAGAACAGGCCGCCGAAGATGCGCGCCGCGAGGCTGCTGGCGAAGCTCCTCGCGAAGACACCGACAACCCGAAGGTACTCCTGGCTACCGTGAAGGGCGATGTGCACGACATCGGCAAGAACATTGTCGGCGTGGTGCTGCAATGCAACGGCTACGACGTAGTCGACCTGGGCGTGATGGTGCCGGCCCAGGAGATCCTCGCCAAGGCGCGCGAGCACGATGTGGACATCATTGGGCTGAGCGGACTCATTACGCCATCGCTCGATGAAATGGTGCATGTAGCTGAGGAGATGGAGCGAGAGGGATTCGACATTCCGCTGCTGATTGGCGGCGCCACCACCTCCGAAATCCACACCGCCGTAAAGATCGCCGAGCATTACAGCGGTCCGGTGGTCCATGTGCTGGATGCCTCACGCAGCGTGAACGTAACGGGTAACCTGGTGGCCGAGGACCTGCGCGATACGTTCTTGCGCGAGGTGGAGGAGCGCTACGAAACGCTCCGGGAACGCCACAAGCGCGGCGGACGGCGCAAGACGTATCTGTCTATTGAGGAGGCGCGCGCCAATCGTTTCACCAGCAACTGGAACGAGGTGCCCATTACCACGCCGAACAAGCTCGGCACCACCGTCTTCCCGAAGGTACCCATTGACACACTCCGCGAGTATATCGACTGGACGCCCTTCTTCATTGCGTGGGATGTCAGCGGGAAGTACCCTGCGGTCTTTGATGATGAAGAGAAGGGGGAGGAGGCCCGCCAGCTTTACGAGGATGCCAATGCAATGCTCGACCGGCTCTCGCGGCGCCGCTCACTCACCTGCAACGGCATTATTGGACTGTATCCGGCCAACCGCGTGGGCGACGACATCGAAGTGTACACCGATGACACCCGCACGCAGGTAGCCACCGTGCTGCACTCGCTGCGCCAGCAAACCGAGAAGCGTGGTGATATGCCGAACCGGGCGCTGTCTGACTATGTAGCGCCCAAAGACAGCGGCATCGGCGATTACATCGGTGCGTTCGCCGTTACCGCCGGCCTCGGGCTGGAGCACATCATCGAGGACTTCAAGGCGGCGCAAGACGATTACAACGTCATCATGGCCCAGGCCCTGGCCGATCGGCTGGCCGAAGCGTTTGCCGAATACTTACACGAACAGGTACGCACCGACTACTGGGGTTATGCCCCCGACGAAGACCTGTCGAACGAAGAACTGATCCGCGAAAAATATCGAGGGATCCGTCCGGCGCCCGGCTATCCGGCATGTCCAGATCACACCGAGAAGCCGCTCATCTGGGATCTGATGGGCGTGGAGAAGCACACCAGCATTTCTCTCACCGAAAACCTAGCCATGTACCCGGGTGCCTCGGTGTGCGGCGTGTACTTTGCGCATCCGGAAGCCAGCTACTACAACGTCGGCACGTTCGAGCGCGATCAGATCGAGGACTACGCCTCTCGCAAGAACATGGGCGTCGCCGAAATTGAGCAGTGGCTGGCCGATCGGCTGGCGTACGACCCGGCGGAGTACGAAGATGAACGCGCGATCGTAACGGTATGAGGTGTGCCACGAGTCTGGTAAGTAACATCAACTTTGAAGCTGAGTTTTGCCCATCTCAATTCAATAGTCCCAAGGGCATATCGAAATAGTTTACTACATCAACAGCCCCTTTTCAACCAACGGTTTCCCTTCCAATTGTAAGTCCCTTCGGCCTCGAAGAAGTGGGCCGCCCGGACGGAGCCGCTGGGCCGCGCCCGAAAATTGATCCTGTTTAAGCGAGCCTGCGAGCGAGTTTGATCAATTTTAGCGGCCCTACAGGCAGAGTCAGGCCCAGTTCTTCCAGCCTTGATTTTTTTTAGTTCGTTTTTGCATCAAGGCAAAAATGAACACCCCCTTTGCATTACGGGCATGAGAAAAGAGTCCTCTCCAAGACAGAAGTTCTCAGACCCACTAGCAGAAAACGGTTAAACCAGCTAGTATTCCAAAGCCAAAGGCGTCGCCGATCCCACTTAGTGCTGTGTCACAGGTCAAAGTTTGGGTGGACAACGACCTCGTTTTTATGTTGTCATCTTGAGCGGAGCGGCTCCGTCTAGGAGACGTGGAGTCCTGACACGAGCGAAGCGACTGACGAACGCAGTGAGTAAAGATCTCCCCCGAAATGAGCAGGGCCGTTGAATCACCAGTAGCCGCTGAACCTCGCGGAGATGGTTCGGCGTGCTCCGGGCTGGGCCCGTCGTGTGCTCACCATGACAGGTTTTTTGGAGGGGGTTGTGAGACAGAGGTTGGCACGGTCTCCGTCCCCAAACATTCAGGTGCAACAGAGAACTAGTTTGGGCTCCGAACCGCTCCCTCCTTACGCAGACGCGCACGGCACCCACTGTCCACGGTGGTAGATGCCGTGCGCTTTTCCAATCAGTTCATCGTCCACAAACGGCGTGTTGCGGCTCTTTGAATAAATGTCGGCCTCGGTGAACGTCCACCGCGTATCGGGGTCAAACACCGTGAGGTTGGCTGCGGCTCCTTGGGCCAGCTCGGGCTGCGGCAATCGCAAGATGCGTCGAGGAGCCACTGTAAGCGCCTGCACCACCTGTATGAGCGAGCAGCGTTCCGTATCCAGTAGCTCACGCCCAATAAGCCCCCACGCAGTTTCGAGCCCCAGGATACCGTTGGGTGCTTCAGTGAACGGAACGTCTTTTTCGCGTGGTGCGTGAGGGGCATGGTCGGTGCACAACACCTCAATGGTGCCATCGGCCACACCCGCCTTGAGGGCCTCCACATCGGCCGCACTGCGCAGCGGTGGATGCATCTTCGTATTGGTTGAAAAGCCCGACGCCTCCACCGCCGCATCGGTCAGGGCCAGGTGATGCGTGCACACCTCGGCGGTGACTGGCAGGCCATCGGCCTGGGCGCGGCGCACCAATTCCACCCCACGCGCTGTTGCAATATGTGCCACATGCACGTGCCCGCCCGTAGTCCGCGCCAGTTCGATATCGCGTGCAATCATAACCTCTTCAGAGCACGCCGGAATCCCTGGAATACCCAGCCGCGCCGACACCTCCCCCTCATGCATGTGGCCGTTGGGGTTTAGTGCGGGAGCCTCCATATGGTTAATGATAGGCCGGTCGAGGTGCGCAGCGTACTCAAGGGCACGCCGCATAAGCTGTGCATCGTACACCGGCGCGCCGTCGTCGCTGAACGCTACAGCCCCTGCTTCAAGCAACTGGGCCATATCCACAAGCTGCTTTCCCGCTCGCCCACGCGACACGCAAGCAATCGGGTGCACGGCCACCGGTCCGTTGGCTGCCTGCTTCACGTATGCAACCAGCGCCTTCGAATCCAGCGGCGGATTCGTGTTGGGCATACACGCCACTTCAGTGAATCCCCCAAACGCAGCGGCCTGCGTTCCCGTCGCAATGGTCTCCTTGTATTCGTATCCGGGCTCACGCAAGTGGACATGCATATCCATCCAGCCGGGCGACAGGTAACGACCCGAGCAATCCACACGGAGGATATTTTCGGGCGGATCAATGGAGGAGGCGATGGCTGCGATTTCTCCATCGCGGATAAGCACATCAGCGGCATAGGTCCGTTCGGCGTACGGGTCAACGAGCGTCCCGCCGTAGAAAAGCACATCGGAAGTCATGGCACATAAGGGGCATGCGGAAGGAAAGGCGTCCGCATCCCAACATACAAGCCAGCCCGGTTGAATGCGATGCCTGACTCCGCTCTTGTGGGTGACACTCCCGTGAAGATACGCCCAACTATGTGTCTCAACACGTTTGTTGCATTGATGACGTAACGGAGCCGGCGCGTAGCCTACCCATCCAGTGCGCATGCGAGAGACCTCGCGGCGCGTACGCATTCTGACCAATCAATGCATGCTGATATTATGGCAACCTCTACCCAAGACCACGCAGAAGCCGTTCGCAATGCGGCCCAAGATGCGTTTGGCTTTGTGCCGAACCTGATTGATGAGTTGGCGGGCCAAAACCCTGCGGTCGCCGAAACCTACCTGAAGGCCAACGGCCACTTGAGCAATGGCGTGCTGTCGCCCGCCGAACAGCAGGTGGTGATTCTTGCTATCTCGGGCTACAACGACTGCCACTACTGCACCAAAGCGCATTCGGCAGCAGGAGCCCAAGCGGGACTCGACTCCGACACCATTCAAACGCTTGTAGACGGCGGCCTTCCCGATACCCCTCGCGCTCGACTTCTCACACGGGCAACCAAGCGCCTTCTTGGTAAGCGCGGCTGGTTGAGCGATGCTGACAAGGCCGAGTTTGAGGAAGCGGGGCTGACTACCGCCGCTCTCTATGAAATCGTAGGCCTGATTGGCGTAAAAACGATTAGCAACTACGTAAATCACCTGGCCGACACCCCGGTGGATCCGCAGTTTCAATAACGAGCTGGACGCGTTCCAGCCCCAACATGCTGCCAGACTCGTAGAGGGTGATTTTGAGTCGTGGCAGTACCGCCCATCTTGGCATGCCTGTATGTGGTGCCAGGGTGGGCGTTTTTATTGTCATGAGAGGTGAAATGGCCTGTTGCGTCGCTGCCTTCCTCTATGCCCGATCAATAGAAGCCGCTTCCAGCATCGCGTTGAGCTCGATCATCGTGGCTGCTCCATGCACCAAATCATCGAGCGCCCGCATTTCATTGGTGCGCAGCACGAGCACCGGCTGATTCGGACACGGAATGCGCAATTGCCACCGGCACCCGTGTGAGCACGCACAGCCTTCCACAGACTCACATAGCGTCTGCAGTTTGCGCTGCATGGTGGGCAACACGTCGGCACATACCGAAAACGTGAGCTCGTTCATGTGGATACGAACCAGTCCGTCGGACGTACGCGCTACATGTCCGGCGTCGGTGGAGTATACAACTGTTGTATCGGGGGAAGCAAGCGACATATCAGCAGAACAGGCTACATTGAGGAGCACACAACCATTTATTTAGATTCAATCCAAACAAGTTGAGTTTCTTAACTGGTGCCGTGATCCCAATAAGGTTTGGTGAACCTGCGTAGCGCTCCTCCTCCGGCTGCCGATACGCATTTGCAAACAACCCAAAAAGGTTGTATTCTATTTTTACAACTTATTTTGGTTGTGGGAAAAGTGGCATGGATGATTTATACGCAGTACTTACCGGAGATATAATTCAATCGGAAAGAGGCCACGCTACTGAACCGATTGCGGAAGGTATATCTACTGCGCACGAGCAGATGCAATCCGCGTATGGTAGGGTTGCCCCCTATCCTGTTTCCGTGTTTCGAGGGGACAGCTGGCAACTCGTTGTTACCAATCCTACGTATGCGCTGCACATTGCTGTTGCCTTCCGTGCAGCCGTGCGCAGGCACGCTCAGCGAGATACGCGCGTTGCTATTGCGGTCGATACGGTCGATGCGCTGGACACGACCCAGGTCACTCAAAGCACAGGGCCCGCCTTTAAGCGTTCCGGGGAGATGCTTGATACACTTAAAAGGCCCTATCGAATGCGATGTGTTATGCCCGATTCGGCACCACACGCCGTGGGGCTCGCAGCTTCTGCACTGACTGACATGGCCGACCATCTGACCAGTCAATGGACGGACGCACAGGCGCAGGCTGTTTACCTAAACCTGATTGCTCAAGCCGCAGAGGGCACGGTATCACAACGCGAATGTGCTGCAAAGTGGCATCCGCAGCCTATTACACAGCAAGCGTTTAGCAAACATCTTCGACATGCGCACTGGAAGCGCCTCCAGGATGCACTGCAACGCTACCAAACACTCGTTTCGAATATCGCCCACATATCTGCTTGATACCAATGAATATCGAAATAGCTATCAGCCTGAGCATTTTCGTACTTGGTGCGTTCTTCGTTATCTACGGCGGAGGATGGTGGGTCGGGCTCATGCTGGCACGTTACGACAGCGCAATCAATGACGACGGGCTTCCCGGCGCGGGGCGCCTTATCGGCTATGCGGAACGAACGCTTATCTTCACCTTTGTGCTCGCCAACGCTCCGGCGGCCATCGGTTTTCTGGTCACGGCCAAGTCAATCTTCCGATTCGACAGTATGCAACGGGAGCGCGCCCACGCAGAGTATATCATCATCGGTACGCTGCTGAGCTTTGCCTACGCCGTGGTACTGTCTTACGTTATTCGACTGGGTTTGCAGGTATCGGGTCTGTTCTGACCGTCCCGTCGCACTTCATCACGTACGAGCGACATCCGGTACAGTGCGGTTGAGGTCGGATGCTGCATTTCGTATCCTTCTAAAGCGTCCGTTATCGTTTACAACAAACCCACGTGTTGATGCGCATCGCTATACGTCACGGAGCCTGGGGGCTCTTGCTTGCACTGGTTCTGGGAATGAGCAGCGGGGCCGTACACGCCCAGCAGATCCTTGACCACGACGACTACGCTATCTGGAATCAGATCCACACGCAGACCCTCTCGCCCAATGGCGAGGCGCTCTTCTATGTGCTTGGCCCCGAACACGGCGACGATACCCTGCGCGTGGCTACACACGAGGGCACCCATCAGTTGGATGTGCCGCGCAGCGCCACCGACGCGCAGTTCACCGCCGACAGCCGCCACGTGGTTACACGTCTTGTGCCGCCGTACGATCACGACGATGATGATGCGCCCGACTCGCTCGCCGTTGCGCATCTCGAATCAGGGGATATGCAGCGCATCCCGCACCTTGACTCGTTTGGACTCCCCGATGACAACGGACGCTGGCTCGCCTATCACCACACCGACGACATAGAAAATGGCGATGAGAATAGCGATGCAAACGAAAACGAGAACGACGAGGAGCGCGACGATACCGGCACACGCCTCGTGCTGCAAGACCTCGACAACGACGACACGACCGAAATCGAGCACGTAAGTGCGTATCACTTCACCGATGCGGGCGACTGGCTGGTCTACACCACCGCCACGCCCGACAGCACCGGCGATGGCGTGTTTGCCCTTGCCACTGAGACTGGAGCAACGACGCCGCTCCTTGAAGGCCCTGGCACCTACAGCAACCTCGCGCTCGACGACGACGGCACGCAGGTGGCCTTCCTTACAAACCGAGATGATCTCGAGGCCGAAGCCATCGACGCCGATGAAGAAGCCTACACCCTGTATCACGCCACGCTCGGTGAGGAAGCCACGCTCATTGCCGATCTCGACACCGACGGGATTCCTGCTGACTGGTGGGTAAGTAAGCATGGAACGCTCTCGTTCTCTGACAACGGAAACCGCCTCTTCTTTGGCACCGCTCCGCAGCCCGACCCCGATACCACCGCAACGCTCTTAGACGAACCCGTTGAGGTAGACATCTGGCACTGGCAGGATGAGCGTCCACAGAGCGTGCAACTGAACGACCGAGAGCAGGAATTGCGCCGCACCTTTCAAGCCGTGGCGCACCTGAACGATGGCAACCGCATCGTACAGCTCGCCACCGAAGACTGGCCCAGTGTGAGCGTCGGCGACAATGGCAATGCCGGCCTTGCCATTGCCAATACCAACCGTCCGTATCAACAAGAAATGTCGTGGGACTTCCCGACCTATTACGATGTCTACCTGATTGATGTAGACACAGGCGAAGAGCGCCTCGCCGCGGAGGGCGTGCAGTATCCGGCCTCGCTCTCGCCCGAGGCGCAGTATCTGACGTGGTGGGACGGCACCGATGAAACGTGGTGGACACAGTCGGTCGAAGCCGGCAGTTCACCCATCGACCTGGGCGCGGCCATCGATGCGCCGCTTTACGATGAACAGCACGACCGGCCCATGCCACCATTTCCGTATGGATCCGCCGGATGGGTGGCGGATGACGAGGCGTTTGTCCTTTACGATCAGTTCGACGCGTGGGCAGTCGATCCCTCCAATCCGGAGGCACCGACCAATCTCACCGGCGGCATGGGTCGCGCAGAGGAGGTGCAGTTTCGCATCCGCCAGCTCGACCCGGAGGCCGACGCGATCGACCCCGATGAGCCGCTAATGCTGCACGCCTTCAACACCGACACCAAAGCCTCAGGCTACTACCGCGGCACGGTCGATAGCAGCGCGCCCACTGAACTCATCATGGACGACCGGCGCTTCTCATCGCTCACCCGGGCCGACGAGGCCGAGCGCCTGCTCTACCAGCGCGAAGACGTGCGCGAGTTCCCGAACCTGTGGACGACCGGCCTCGACTTCAGCGAGCCGGTGCAGGTCAGCGATGCCAACCCACAGCAGGCCGACTACCGCTGGAGCACCGCCGAGCCGATGTCGTGGACCTCACTCGTAGGGGAAGATCTCGACGGCATTCTCTACAAGCCCGACGACTTCGATGCGAGCGAGACGTATCCACTCATGGTCTACTTTTACGAGCGCAGCAGCGACAACCTGCACAACCACTGGGCGCCCGCGCCGCATCGCTCCATCATCAACCCCACCTTCTATGCCAGCCGTGGCTACGTCGTGTTTGTGCCCGACATTGTCTACGAAGAGGGCTATCCGGGCGAGAGCGCCTACAACAGCATCATGCCGGGCGTGATGATGCTTGCCGAAGAGCCCTACATCGACAAAGACCGGATGGGCTTGCAGGGCCATAGCTGGGCGGGCTACCAGATCGCGTACATGCTCACCCGTACCGACCTCTTTGCTGCTGCCGAGGGCGGCGCTCCCGTAGCCAACATGACGAGCGCCTACGGTGGCATCCGGTGGGGTACCGGGCGCAGCCGCATGTTTCAGTACGAGCGCACGCAGAGCCGCATTGGCGGTACGCTCTGGGAGTACCCAAACCGCTACTGGGAGAACTCGCCCCTCTTCTACGCCGACCGCATCGACACACCCCTGATGATGATGCACAACGACGAAGACGGCGCGGTGCCGTTCGAACAGGGCGTAGAGCTGTTCATGGCCCTGCGTCGTCTCGGGCAGCCGGCCTGGCTCATCAACTACAACGGCGAGCCCCACTGGCCCACGCAGTACCACCTGAAAGTGGACTGGCAGATGCGCATGCAGCAGTTCTTCGACCATTACCTCATGGACGGCGATGCTCCGGCCTGGCTTGAGGAGGGCATCCCTGCCACGGAGAAAGGCCGCACGCTGGGCTACGAAGTGGAGTAGCAACGAACTGCGTTATTGTATCGAATGGGAGTCATCCGTTGCGGGTGGCTCCCATTTTTTATTTTTCGGGATACGAATCATGTCCGCTCCGACGTATGCTTTTGCGCTATATCGGTACGCTGTTCAGTTTCTGGACGGAGCGTCATTTTGCACGGACATGAATCAACTTTACACAAGCCCATGCGCATTCTACAGCATTCCCTAATGTCGCCGCTACGCCTTGTCAGCGTGCTCCTGCTGTTTGTATTTATTGCCCCCGCACTTGTACAAGCCCAGTCCAGCTTCGACCTGCAGTTTAGCGACCGCGCGCTCGGCGCGTTGGAGCGCTCCGCCGAAGACGGCATCTCGCCTGAACGCTTTGCCGAATGGATGGTGGAGCACGGAGAGGTGACTCTTGAACTCGAGGGAGTGGAGGGCGAAATCTCCCCCCAGCTTATGATCGCCGTGTTTGACGGAGAAGGCCGCAAAGTGCAAAACGATACTCCACTGCGCGCTGTCGAAGGTCGCCACCCCCTTGGCGATATGGTTGAGACCCGTGAGGTCGAACGTTTGGTTAGACGGGTTATCACCGGCGAGATCCGGTTGGATACTGTGGAAAGGAGTGACGAAGACTTGTTTATCTCATCCGGGTCGGGGCGCACTCTTGCACCCTCGGTGCATGTTGCTGATGCTTTTTGGACCAACCGTTTAATCAAAATTGAGAACGACTATATTATTTTTGATACCTCTTGGGATAGAATTACTGAAGTAGAAGTGGGCGATCTTCTATGGTTTCAAAATTCCATGTATACTCCAACTATCCGTGAGGTAGTAGCTGTTAATGAAAGCGCTGCGGAAGTATTCTTTCTCAACAATATGTATATACCAAGTGATACCCTTTTCTCAGGCAGTCACTTTGTATCCACTTCAGAGGACGCCCTGCGCGTCGTCGCCGAGCAGAGCCGCGAAGCCAGTGCCCGCCAAATGGAGTGTTGCAGTGGCAAACACGACGGTGCCACGCCTCATGGCATTGCCGTGATGATTCTTCCTGAAAGTGAGCGTTTTGATCAGCCCGTACGTCCCGGAGGCAGCCTATTCATCGCCTGGATCTAATCCGTATACAGCTCAAGCAGCCTTTCCAAATTGCCTTTGAGCATGTCATTGCGAGGAGCGCCAGCGACGCGGCAGTCGCCGGCGCCCTCCTCGCGATAACAACTTCGGACGGTACCATTCACGTGTGACACTGGACCGGCTGAGCCGTTTTTAAAGTAGGGCTCCCCACCCGAAGAAATAGCCCTTTGCACGAAAGCTGCAGCGGTTATTCGCTGTCTGCGGATGTGTGCCGGCTACCCTTTCGGGTGGGAGAAGCCTCTTGCCTTTCTTCTTTTTTATTCGCCACGTCAAACATAGAAGCCCCGTTTGCGGAAGAGGGCGTATTGCCCTCAGAAGATGGTCCGGTTTCTGCACTCTGCACGACGCGCGACAGCAACTGTTCGGCCTGCTGCACAGGCGTAGATTCGTCCTCGTTTTTGGTTTTATCAATCAGATTCTGAAGACGCGTGCTCACGCGTCGCAGCCGCTCTGCCGCTGTATCTGGCGACTGGTTTTCTTGTGACTGGTTTTCTTGTGACTGGTTTTCTTGTGATGAGGCGTCGTCGTTTTCCTGCGCTTGTTCAGGATGCCGGTACTCGTCTATCAAACGAGCAAGCACCTCATCCACCGAGCGGTTATTCTCGGTTGCCCGCTTGGCGAGCCACGACCAGAGGCGCTGGGGAAGTGTTACGTCGCGCGTATCAAGCGCATTTAACGCGTTTTCGGTGGACGATGGGGAGGGGGGGGACGTCATAATTGGGGCAAACCCTGTTCAGAAACCCAGGACAATGGAGATGCAGACAGCTAACACTGCATGTTATCGATTCGTGACTTGGTACCTTCTCCCTTAATTATTTGTTTGTGCCGATCTCTAAACGATCTGCGTGCGACGTAAAAAACCAGTTGGATCTGCGCAGCTAAGAGCCAGATATATTGATTTTTACTTTGGACTCCGGTGCGTCAATCTTCGGGATGCAAATGAGGCGGTAACTCATGAGGCGCCTCCACTGCATGCCAGGCGCCCTTCATTGAAACATTGGCATCACTTCCAAGATCGGGGCTAAGCTCTACATCAAGGATCCCTGACAGGTCGGGGCCGTCTGCCGTTTCAGGTTGAACAATGCCTCGCGTCCCCTGATACGCCCCCCTTGGATGCTGCATAAATACCGCTACCCACTTAAGGCTATCCTCAACAGAGCGCTCATCATCGTACAAGACACGGTCGGCTACCGCTTGCTCGATAAGCGATTGATGAGCAACCTGGTACGGCGCCTGTTGCACCTCGTGCGGTTCCCACGCAATAGACCACCCCATGCTATCCGCGTCAAGCTCAACGCCAAGCACCTTGCTTCCCGAACGGCGCACATACGCCTGCCCGCGCACGGTATCCTCCACAGCCCCCTGCAGCGTGATAACAAATGTACCACGCTCCAAATCATCAAAAGCATCGTCACTGCTACATCCACCAACGACAATGGATAGCAGCACCAACCCACATAGTACTTGCCAGAAACGGACGATCATTCCCATATTTTCTTTCTTTGACACAAGGAAAGGGAGTAGGAGTCTGAACAGGACATTGTGTTCCTTTTTCCATCCGATATCCTCTGTACGTAACGCCTCGGGCGCTCGTTGCACCCAGTGTATTAGTAGCCGCCGTAATGTCTTACGATCACAGAACGTATCGCGTGCATTGAACCGGCGAGCTACTTATTCGTGCACGCATATCCATTTTGGATTATTGTCTCATCTTGCATGGCTGTTGTTGATTTTCTTGCGGTTGGCGTGGCAGCGGGGTACAGCGTGTGCCTGTTACTGCTTACCGTGTACGGCCTCCATTGGGGATGGTGGGCCTGTACGCGCCGTGCATACACAGACACCTCGTCGTCGCCTGCTCCCCCCGACGAATGGCCCGCGGTAACCGTCCAACTTCCGCTCTATAACGAACCCGATCTGGCTCCGCGCCTCATCGATGCCTGCGCCCGTTTTGACTATCCACTAGATCGGCTTCACATACAGGTGTTGGATGACTCGACCGATCGCACCTCCAGGCAGGTTGCCGAACGGGTTGCCCACTGGAAGCAGCGCGGCGTGTCCATCTCGCACATCCAGCGCTCGAACCGAGCGGGATACAAAGCCGGAGCGCTGGCCTATGGCCTCGCACGCACCGATGACGACTTTATTGCCGTATTCGACGCAGACTTTCTACCCCCAGCTTCGTTTCTCAAGTCGCTTCTCCCGCACTTTACCAACGCTTCTGTGGGACTGGTGCAGGCGCGATGGGCTCACTGCAATGCTATGGACAATTGGTGCACTCAGGGGCAAGCTGCGGGACTGAACGCCCATTTTGCGCTGGAGCAGGCCGGCCGCTATGCTAGCAATGCGTTTATGCACTTCAATGGCACCGCGGGCATCTGGCGACGCACGTGCATTGATGAAGCAGGGGGCTGGGAGGCCGATACGCTGACCGAAGACCTCGATCTTAGCTATCGGGCGCAGTTGGCTGGGTGGACGTTCCGCTATGTTGAGGATGTGGAGGTGCCTGCCGAGTTGCCGCGCACCATCTCTGCCTGGCGAACCCAGCAGTTCCGGTGGGCCAAAGGAGCTATTGAAACAGCTCGCAAGCTGCTGCAGCCCTTGTGGAACGCCTCCATTGCCTCTACTACTAAACTCGCCGGCACGATACACTTGCTTGCCCATTTGGCCTTTCCAGCCATCGTGGGCGCAGCCCTCCTTCATGCCCCGCTTCTTCTGCTAGCGGAGGCTTCAACCGTTGTAGGCCCGTCCTTTTTGGGGACCCTTGGAGTGGGTGTGCTCGGGTTTATCGCATTTGGGAGCGCCGTCTGGTATGCCCAGCGCACCCTGGGAACCTCCATCTCACGCACCCTGCGCACCCTCCCTGCATTTTTCTTCGGATCGATGGGGCTGGCCGTGAACAATACCCACGCTGTGTTCGCTGCATTGCAAGGCGTATCGACCCCTTTTCAACGAACGCCAAAGGCCACGGTGGAACGTACCGAGCAGCGCGCCCGATCGGTGGATGCGATTGCGTGGAGCGAGTTCGCACTGGGAAGCTACTGCGTCATCGGTCTTGGCGCACTCGTTCACCAGGGCCTCTGGGTTGCCGTTCCCTTTCAAGCAGCGCTGGCGTTGAGCTTTTTGTTGATGGCAGGCACCGACTTCTGGCAATCGTATGGCACTACCACGCCTGCAAACATTTCATCAACACAAAGCGCGTCTCCGTGCGAAGGCACTACGAAACCAATCTCTTCGCTTTCAAAGTAGTCCTGCAGTTCGTATCTTTACTGAATACCTTTCCGTGTCCCTCTCGTTATCGCTGGCCGCGCACCGTTGAATATGGCTACTCGATCACTTATTCAAGACGCGCTTCACCATCTCCATAATGGTAGCCCTGAAGCAGCCATTGCGCAGTTGGAAGATGCGATTGAACGCACGCCAGCCCACGCCGCAGCCTATGTCCTTCTGGCTCGTGCCTACGAGTCGCAGCGACAATGGACAAAAGCACGAAAGACGTGGGATCGTGCATTTGTGCTCATGCCACACAGCCCCTCCATTCAGCAAGGCCGTACGCGGGTGCGTCATGCGCTAAAGAAGGCCAATAATCCTGATCATCCATCCCCTCCTGCCGTTCCCCCGCCTGATCCCATTCCCGCGCCTTCGCCTTCTGATGAGCCGGATACGTCTCTGACAACGGGTTCGACAGATTCGCCAAACGAGTCCACCGAGATGCCGCCCACGGACGAATTCCAACTCCCTAACATGGACATGGATGAGGGGCCATCTGATCTCGATTCGTTGCGCGCTCAAACCGAACAAGTTGCTCGTGAACAACAGCCGGCAACCTCTTCACTCGCTGAAGACATTGCTGCCGAAGCAGACGCCCCCCTCAGCGAAGACACGGACGACTTAGATCGCCTTATCCAAGAGTTAGAGGCAGCTCGCATTACACCCGACCCAGAAATCGACGAGATTCCGCCTCCCGATCTTGACGACGATGTGGATGATATGGTGTCGGAAACACTTGCTCGCATTTATGCCTCGCAAGGCAAGTACAATGAGGCGGCCCGCGTGTACGTAGAACTGGCCCGCATGCACCCTGACCGGAAGGATACTTTTCTTAAGCAGGCCTCCAAGATGCGTACTAAAGCACGCGAAGACGCCACATAACGCGTACAACAAAGCGATCTTGCGCTATTCTCGCTTTGGCGAATCCGAGGAGGATTCAGGGGCTACATTGTTGCTAGTCCCCCCCACGCTGTCGCCGTATCCCCCGTCAGACGTTCCATAATCTGCAGAGGGGGCCTCTAACTGTACAGGGGCTGCAGGATGCAAGTCGAGGCTAAAGAAGCGACAGTCGATGCCTACATGCACGCAGCGCTGCACCAGCCCCCGCTGTTGGGCTGCTGTAGTAGCAAGCTTAGGGACTATCAGTTCGTCTATGTCGTGCTCCTCACATAGCGCAGGAAGCGACGCGGGCGTACCCACCACCGAGACGCCCTGCACATGCAACCCCACCCGACTATCTTTCGGATCCATGAATCCGACCACGGTTCGCTCTAAATTGGGCGTTTCGCGTAGATGGCGAAGCACAAGCACAGCTGGGCTGTCGCTTCCATAAATCAGTACCCGATGTCCATCGGACCGCTGGGCAGCAAAGTACTGTCGGAGTCCGCGAAAGCCAAACCGCATGGCGGCAATAGCAGCCGTTGCGATCATCCAGTCTAACACCACAACCGCGGGCGATATATAGTCCGCGGGGGCGAACAACAGAAGACCACCTACTACAACAATGGACGCCGTTGTGGAGGCCCCAAGGAGCCGCACAAACTCAGAGGTTCCGGCATGCCGCCAGATACCATGGTAAAGCCCAAACAGGTAAAACACCACCACTTTGGCGGCCATAACCGCTGGCAGAGCCTGCAGCATAAGGTCAGCATAAGGAGCTGGAGGCGCGCCATCAAACCGAAGGTGGAAGGCCAGCACAAACGCTGCCCCCACCACAAGCAAATCGGCAATGGTGCCAGCAATCGACTTCCAGTACGGTCCGCCTGCCACGGCTTGCATGAAAGCCCCAACATGTTGGCTCGCCGTCTTGCGCTTTACCTGCAATGGGATGTCAATTTTAGGGTAGCCTGAAGCGCCAGCCAGGTACAGGCCAAGAATGATGCAGGCTAATGTAGCAAACAGCGTGAGTGCAATAAATAGGGGCGGTGTGGCCCAATGCAAAGCAAGTGCTCCTAACCCAAAAGCAGCCCCAATGCTCCATAAGAGCAGTACCGTTTGTCGTTCTGAAAGCCCAAGAAGCACCAGGCGGTGCATAGTATGATCGGTACCGGCTTCGGTAATCGGACGGTTATTCAAGATGCGCGTAACCGTTACAAATGTCGTGTCAAAGATAGGCACGGCCAGCACGGCAACGGGCACCAGCGTGGCCACAAGCGGCTCCCCTTGTCCTTGCACGGTAAGAGCAATGGTAGCCAGTACAAATCCTAGAAACAGGCTACCGCAGTCGCCCATGAAAATGCGAGCCGGTTTAAAGTTGAAGAGCAAGAACCCGAGTGTAGCCCCCATCACAACCCATGCTACAGAAGCCACTCCAGGGAGTCCCGTAAGCCACGCTACGGCCCCTAAAACAGCTGTTGCAATGGTAGTGAGCCCGGCGGCCAGCCCATCCATGCCATCAATCAGGTTGACTGCATTGGTAACTCCAATCATCCACAGAAAAGTGAGCGGAATGTGGATCCAGAACGGAGCACCTACCCAGAAAGCATATCCTGCGTACAATATCAGCACGGTGCCCAAAATCTGGGCAACAAGCTTGGCCTCGGGACGGATGTCAAAGGCATCATCGATGAGCCCAGTCACAAAGATCAACCCAAAGGCGGTCCACACGGGCCAATCGTATACGCCAAGCAGGCCAGTAAAAGCAACCGTACTGGCAACCGCCGCAAAGACCGCTATGCCCCCCATAAGCGCCACCGGCTTCGAGTGCCAGCGGTCATCTGTTGGCCAATCGATCCATTTCAAACGACGTGCGCTCCATATCACAAGCGGTGTAAAGAGGGCAACCGCCAGAAAGCCCCATATCGCCTTCCATGCCACGGGCGGTAGTCCCTCTAATGCCCCCCCCAACATGATGTCTAAAAAAGGCGGTTGTAACAGTACGCTCATAAACTAAATCGAAGGCTAAACACAGGTGGGCGGCGTAGAAAAGAAACGGGGTCTATACGTTTTGGAAAGGGTACATGTCTTTTCATTATGGCTATGTTCTGTCAGGTCGCATAGGCCGACGCGCGGACACACGTCTGCAATACGGTGTCAAAGTCGGCGGCAGCGGTAGCGGCAGCGTCTTCTACAGCACGTCGTGCGCGCTGTCCGGCAGCGCTGCGCTCCTCGGCTCCTGCGTACCACTCGCGCAACGTATCGGCCAACTCATCTGCACTGGGCCGGTCAAGCACCGATCCGCAGGTATGTTCCCGCAAGACCTGTGCCGCCTCACTACGGGGCGGCCCGATAAACACCGCGGGGCGGCCTGCTGCCAACACACCGTAGAGTTTGCTCGGCACAACAAGCCCCGTCAGCTTAGGCTGCATGGTGACGATGTGGACATCGGCTGCGCTGAGGCTGTGCGCAAGGGTTTCCATGGGCTGGTACGGAAAAAACCGTATGTTATCAAGCCCACGCTCGTGCACCTGTGTGTGGAGGGCCTGTTTTCGAGGTCCATCGCCCACAAAGGCAAAAAGCATATCAGGATGGGTGCGCTGTACGCGTGCAGCCGCATCGAGTACGGTGTCGAAGGGATGGGCCAACCCCATGTTGCCCGAGTACATCACAACGAAACGATCCTGCAGATCATGCGCTGCCCGAAAGTCATTGGCTTCGTGGGGCACTGGATGTACGGTGTCAGGCGGCCAGTTGGGAATGACTCGAGTACGGGCCTTCGGATAGCCGCGGCGTACGATACGTTCTTGCATGCAACGTCCCACGGTTACCACGCGATGGTGGCGATGAAGGGCTTGGGTGGAAACCGTTCTAAGCAGACGTGCGAGCCAGCCGTTTTGGGGGATGACCCCCAGCTCTTCAGCAATCTCTGGATACACATCTTGCGCCCAATGCACTGCTGGTATCTGCCAGATGGCTTGTAGCAGAGCGCTGAGGACAAGATGCAGCGGCGGGTCGGTCTTTGACACCACCACATCGGGACGTTCAAGGCGTAGTGCACGCGCCAGAAACGCCGGATAGTGCGACAGATAGGCCAATGCACGCCGCCATGTACTGGCTCGCGTAAAGCGCAGTGCAGACACACGCTCCACACAGACGCCGTTTTGCATGGTTGATGCGGGTTCTCCCTCTGCAGGCCCCGTAACCACCGTCACGCGCCATCCACGCTGAACCAATCGCTCGGCCAACTCCGCCAAAATCGCACCCGTTGCCCCTGCGGCCGGGGGGTACACGCGATTGATAAATAGTACATGGGGCGGCGATTCATGCATGCCAAAACGCCCGTATGCTGGGGCTGCTTTATAGATAAGATAGGGATGGTTTCTCAAAAACGTACGAACCCCAACCGACAAGTAAAAGGCGGGTGCCACATGAAAAAGCGCTTTCATGTGATCCGTGCGTCAAATCATCCAGTGGTGCACCCATACATCAGCCGGGGCGCACATGCGGCGGCACGGCTGCTACGGTGTAGTGTGACCCCGTAACAAAAAGCATATCCTCGGGCGAAGCCGTGGCTTCGTATTCGCGAATATGATCAGAAAGCGTTCGCGGGGGCGCCACCTGCCACCCGCGGTTCGCAGCGGCCTGCTGAACCGAAGGGCCTGGATGCGCACGCTCCGTTGCTAACGACACGGGCCACAATGTACACATGGGAGTTGTAGCCAACACATCCAGGAGCGGGGCCAATGGCTTATCACGCATCATCCCAAGAGCCACAATGCACCGTCCAGGACACCGCGGCAGCGTAGCACAAGCGGCCGCAAGCCCCTCGGCATTATGCGCCACATCAACCCAGATGGGCGGATGTGTGGCGATCTGCTCCATGCGCCCGTGGAGTCCGGTATAAGCCCGCGTGCCTTGCAACCCTCGTGTTACCGCTTCCGAGGAGATTGTCAGATGCGGATGCAACTCCAACGCCCGCACTGCGCATGCGGCATTCGCCTGCTGATGCGTGCCCGGAAAATCCAAGGCCTCCACCGAATAACAGCCACGCGGTGTGATGAGTGTTCGTCCGGTGGACGGAACTTCTCTCCAGCGCGTGCCGGTGGGGGTGGGGTAGAACGGAGCCCCGAGCCCACGGGCTTGTGTAGTGAGCGCCTCCTGAGCCTCTGCAGGAAGCGGGCCTACCACAACCGGACGCCCCGCCCGCATGATGCCGCCTTTCTCACGAGCAATCGCAGCGTGGGTGTCTCCCAACAACGCAGTATGGTCGAGCCCAATGGAGGTAATCACCGCTACCTGCGACTGCACCACGTTGGTTGCATCAAGGCGTCCGCCCAGTCCCACCTCAACCACCGCAAGATCAACGCTGTGGCGTGCGAAGTGCTGCAGGCTGAGCGCCACAGTTGCCTCAAAAAAGCTGGGCTGAATCCGTTCGAAGGCCGCTTGGGCGCGCAAAATATCTTCTCGCAGCGTCGCTTCCGATATCGGCGCGCCGTTGATGCGCATGCGTTCGGTAACCGACCACAGATGCGGCGAGGTGTGCAGACCCACCGTGTATCCGGCGGCTTGCGCGATAGCTGCAATCATAGCAGCGGTAGAGCCTTTCCCGTTCGTTCCTGCCACGTGAATGGTTGGCAAGGCGCCCACATCGACCTTCAACGCATCAAGCAGAGCCTGCATGCGGTCTAAGCCCGGCTTGTATCCCTCATCGGCGCGCCCGGCATAGCGGGGAAGCGCGTGCAGCACATCAATCGGATCGGCAGTCATGACTCCATGTGGGTAATGTGGCGAACAGTGCGCTCCTCATGATGAAGGGCAAGGTGCACGGCGGTGTCGGGCAGCAGATCGGCCATGCGCTCGGGCCACTCAATACAACACACGCCCTCCCCATACACATAGGTTTCATAGCCTAGCTCATACAGCTCCGCCGGATCGGCAATGCGGTACGCATCCATGTGATACAGCGGAAGGCGTCCGCCCTCATGGGCATGCACCAGCGTAAAGGTTGGACTTCGAATTGCCGCTGGGTCGTATCCCAGTCCGGCTCCAATTCCTTTCACCAGATGTGTTTTGCCCGCCCCCAGGTCGCCATGCAACGCCAGCACCGTCCCCGGCGTCAGTTCACTGGCCAAGCGCTCACCAAACGCACGGGTGGCATCCGGAGATTCAGCACGATACGGAAGCCAGTCAATCCATGCAGACATAGGCAAAAAACGCAGTGGGCGTCGTTAGGCAGTGAATACATGCTCAGTCGGACGCGGGCGCAGGTTGTAGGTGTTGCTCATGGAGGCGCCATACGCCCCTACGGTAGCAATGAGAACGACATCGCCCGGTTCGGTGGTGGGCAGGCGGCGGCTATACCCCAGCACATCACCACTCTCGCAAATGGGCCCCACAACGTTCACCGTGTGTGCATTGGGCGCATCCAGCTTCGACAAGTTCACAATGTCATGGTACGCGCCATAGAGCGCCGGACGCATCAGGGTATGCATTCCGGCATCGAGCCCCACGTAGGCCACCTCGCCTTTCTGCTTTGTTTGGGTCACGCGTGCCAACAAGACGCCAGCCTCGGCTACCAAAAAGCGTCCGGGCTCCATCCACAGGCGGTAACGGGGGTGAGCCCGCGTAAACTCCATCAGCCGTTCGTTTAGCGTATTTAGGGGGAGGCGCGTACCGTTGGGTCGTTCGGGCACGCCAATGCCACCGCCCACATTCAGGATCTCTACGTCGGGAAAGTCAGCCGCCAGGGAGCCCAGGAACGATGCAATATCGGCCCAAGTGTCGGGATCGGTGATACCACTGCCCACGTGCACGTGCAGTCCGCGAATGCGAATGTCGTGCGCATCGGCCAGCGCCCGCGCCTGCGGAAGCTCATCGGGGACGATGCCAAATTTCGACTGCGCGCCTGCCGTGCGCACATGACGGTGGTGCCCATGCCCCCGTCCCGGATCGAGGCGCAGAAAGAGCGACTGCCCGGCAAATACTTCGGGGTTACGTGCAAGCGGCTGCACATTGTCGAGGGTGACGTGCACTCCACGGTCGAAGGCATCCTGGTACGCCTCCAGCGTGGCAAAATTGGGTTGGAAGAGCACCTTTTCGGGGGAGACGCCGGGCACCGCTTCAAAGACGCGCTCCACCTCCCCCGGAGACACACATTCAAAACCGAGTCCAGCCTCATGAATCACCTGTAGTACCTCGGGGTGGGGGTTGGCTTTCACCGCGTAAAACGGCTGGTCGACGGCGGAGAGTGCCATCAGCCGCTGGGCCTGCGTCCGGATGGTGGGCGCGTGGTAGACATAGCCGGGCGTGTTGGCGGTGTCGGCCCAGTCGAGCAGGGCGTTGCGCTCGGTGTGCCACCAGAGCGGTGTATCGGAAGCGTCGTCCTCGGTGTCGAACAGCTCCGACCACGACGGTCCAAAGAGCTCGTCGGCTGGACGTGCACTGAAGCGCTCGGCGTGTAGTTCACGCACCAGGCGTTGCGCCTGATCGGCATCCACCACGAAGCTGAAGTTCAGGTCGCTTGCGGCCTGCGACACCAGGTAGATGTTCTGTTCGTCGAACACCTCCAGCGCCGGGCCCAGGTCGGCCAGGAGCGCACGGATGTGGCGCCCTACCAGGCTCACCACCGCACACGGCTCAATGACGCGCGCGGTGCAGTACGCATTCAAGTCGCGCACCACCGCGTCGAGGGTGTCGGGGTCGAGGGCATTGGCCACCGGGTCGAGCGTCACCGTTACGTTGGCCTCGGAGGTGGCCACCAGGTCAATAGACAGGCCGTGGTGCTTGAACACGCTGAAGACATCGGCCAGGAAGCCCACTTGCTGCCACATCCCCAGCGTTTCCATGGAGATGGCCGTGATGTTGGTCTTGGCCGAGATGGCCTTCACCTGCGGTCCGTAGTCGGGTACATCGTCGCGGATGACCGTGCCTTCAATATCGGGTGCATCGGTGCAGCGCACATGCAGAGGAATCCCGTACGTACGCACCGGGTCGATGCAGCGTGGATGCAGCACCGAGGCGCCCATGGTGGCCAGCTCCTGCGCCTCGTCGTACGCCAGCCGCTTCAGCAAGCGCGCCGACGGGATGTCGCGCGGGTTGGCGGTGAACAGCCCGGGGACGTCCGTCCAGATTTCGAGGCGTTCGGCTTCGAGTTTGGCTGCAAAGTAGGATGCCGAGGTGTCGGAGCCGCCCCGCCCGAGCAGCACGGTTTCGCCAATTTCGTTGCCTGCAATGAAACCTTGCGTGAGCATAACCTCGGCCTCGTTCTGCAGGTGGTTTTGCAGAATGGAGTCGGGGTAAAAGCCGCAGGTAGCCGAGAGGTAGCGCCGCGCGGGCGTAAGGTGGCCATTGCGATCGGCGCGCAGCACTTCGCGGGCATCCATCCAATCGGTTGCAAGGCCCTGCTCATTTAAGAACGCTGCTCCGAGTTCGGTAGACAGCAACTCTCCGTATGCCATCACCTCGGCCCGTTGGCGGGGCGCCGGATCGCGCTCCAGCGGCAGGTCAGCCACGGCACGGCGCAGCGCACGTAGCCGCGTGCCCAGCACAGCAGCCCCATCTACCTCCAGGTCGCGGGCCAACGCCATGTGCTGATCCCGAATCGCGGTCAGTTGCGTCGTACGATCGGATTCGGTTGAGGCGTCGAGAAGGGCCACCAGGCGGTCGGAAATCCCGCTGAGAGCGCTACACACCAGCAGCGGACGCGCGCCATCGGCCACGCGGCGCTCGGTGAGCGTGGCAATGGTATCCCAACGGCTCCGTGTGGATACGCTGGTACCACCGAACTTGCAAACAGTATACCGGGAAGAGGTCGAGGGCATAGGTACAAAAGTCAAAAGATAAAAAAGGGAGACGCACAGCGTTAGGGCCCATCGCGCAGGGCCGCTTCAAGCGCCTCGGCAGCGGCAAAAAGCATTGCCTCTGATCCCGGCGCACTGATAAGCTGCACCCCAGGCACCAACCCCGTACGCGCATCTTGATGCGTCCATGCGGGGACGGTAATAGCAGGCAGGTTCAGCACGTTGGGGTAGATGGTGGACGTAAAGAGCCCTCGAATACCTGGGCGCGCCATGTACGCCGCCGCCTCGCCCGGCTCCATCGCAAGCGCACCGTTTGTGGGCAACACCATCACGCCGTCGTCGGCCAGTACGGTGCGAATGTCGCGGCGCGCTTGGCGGATTTCGGCTTCGGCGCTCCATCCGGCTTGCGCCGAGGGCTGCAGCGCACGCATACCGGCCAGCAGACGAAACAGGTACCAGTGCACCGTCGGACGGTTGCGCCACTGCCGCCATGACTCGCGCGTCCATGAAAGCGCGGTCCCGTCTTCGGTGGTGAGGGCCTCATACAGAAACGCACTGTAGTCGCGAATTACGATTGTCAAGTACGCCTGATAGAGCGACCCGGCATCGGGCACCCGTACTGGCTGATGCTGCAGCCCCTGCGCCTCCAACTGCCGACGGCTGTAATCAACTGCAGCGGGAATGAGACGGCTGCGCGCGTTAATCGTAAAGTCGACGGGCGTGAGCAAGCGTGCCTCTTCCAGTGCAGGCGGGTCGGGCAGCGTACGGTTGGCGGCATACGCGTAGGCTTGCCGAGCATCGCGGACGGAGCGCGTCAGCGGCCCGAGGGCAAGCATACTGTCGGCAAACAGCGGCTTCGGAGGCTCCTCATCGAGCAGGGGCCAGGTTCCGGTGGAGTCGATGTCTTCCGAGGCCGGCTTGAACCCGACAATTCCGCAGCAGTGCGCCGGGTGCCGGATGGAGCCGCCGAGGTCCGATCCAAACCCAACGGCTACCGCGCCCGAGGCGACCAGCGCCGCATCGCCTCCGCTGGACCCGCCCGGACTGCGTCCGGTGTTTAGCGGGTTGCGCGTGGCGCCGTACAGCAGGTTTTCTGTTTCGTGTGTCATGGCGAACTCGGGGATGTTGCCCCGCGCACAGACAACGGCCCCCGCCTCAGTAAGGCGCTGCACCAGTGTGGCATCCGTACTGGGCGTTTTGTGAGGCGCACGCTTCGACCCTGCGGTAACGGGCTCGCCCTGCAATCCGAAGGTCTCCTTGACGCTGATAGGAATGCCCGCCCACGGTCCGCCTGGTGGCGCATCAATCGCCCGATCGATACGCGTGTGCAGGCAATCGGTGGCAGCGTTCAGCACAGGTTGCATGTTGTGGATGCGCTCCTTGTGCGTACGCAGCATGTCGGGGATGGTGAGGTCGCCCACATCCCGCGATGCAGATAAGGTGGTGGCATCCGGAAACAAACGAGGATCGGCAATGGAAGCGGCCATGCAAACCAAAAACAGATAGTCAGGGGAAACGAGTGTGGATCTTAGGAAACGGCTGCAAGAGCACGCCGGGCTTGCTGCAAATGACGCTGTTGATGTTTGAGCGTAACGACAAACCAGGCGCCAATGCTCATCGCAAACAGCGGAATAACGGGCGATGCCGCACGCACGCGGCTCAGATCGAGACGGTGGCTGCGCGCAACGCACACAGACAGCCGCTCTTGCAAATCACAAAACGAATTAAGCACTGCGTTTGGGTCAGGCTGCGGCACCGGACGCGTCATCGGAGGCGCCGGTATCCGCCATGCATTGTTCGGATCTACCGTTGCGATGAAGAGTCGCTCGTACCATGCATACTCGAAGGGCGGCGTGCCGTACGGGCCATGGCGCTGCGCTGTGAAGATGCGCGACTCCATCGCATCTACCAAGGGGCCTGCGGTGGCGTTCAGATGCGCCAGGCACTGCGCTGCCGACCAGGCCGCGGGCTCGGGCGGAATGATGAGCGTACCCGGTGATGCCTCCTGCCAGATGCGTCGAGCCGTTCGGGCACACTGGGCGAACGCATCCCGATATTCGGAGAGTTGAGCGGGTAGATCAGACATAGATTACGGGGTTTCTAATGCGACATCCCACTCCAGAACACCTTCGTTTACGAGTTCGGTAAGCAGTTCGGTCACAGCAGGACGGTCGAGTAGATCCACAAGGTCGTCTGCCGGGATGCGAGCCCGTCCGGCGATGCGAGGCGCCAGCGAAGCAGTAGCCTCGGTGAGCGGGCGGGCCTCGCCATTCACGTAGAGGGTGGGCGGAGTCTCCGTATATACCAGATGCGCAACCGGTCCCCGTCGCAGGTCCGTTCCTTGCACAAGCTGTTCGGTAAGCTCCTCAGTCGCAATCGATTCGGACGGCGGCACGGCATTGCGTCCGGGGGCCGGTGTGGTGATTGACCGGCCAAACCAATCGTCGAGTGCCTCATCATCAGAAAGCAGGTACTCCATCCGACTGCGCAGCAACGCGCGCACCCGCTCGCGGTCGTACGGCGGCAACTCCCCCGGCGCCTCGGGCAGTGGCCGATCGGGATCGCTGTAGCGGTCGTGCTCGGGCAGTTGCTGCACGGCATCCTGAACGAAACGTTGCAGCAGCGTCCGATGGCTGGGCGCCCGAAAGCCGATCGAGAACGTCAGGCAGTCGTCGCTCTGCGAAATGCCATGGTGTGCCACGCGCGGCGGCAGGTACAGCACATCGCCCGGACGCGCCACCATGGTTTCGTCGGGCGTAAAGTCGGATAGGATACGCACATCCAGGTCGGGCACGATAGACTCGTCTTCAACCGGCGTATGCCCAATGTGCCAGGTGCGCTCCCCTTGCGCTTGCAGCAAAAACACATCGTAGTGGTCGATATGCGCGCCTACGTTTCCGTGCTCCGGTGCAAAGCTGATCATGACGTCGTCGAGGCGCCACGACGGCACAAAGTCAAACGCATCGAGCAGGCGCGCCACCTCGGGCACCAGCCGGTCGACCTCCTGCACCAGGAGCGTCCAATGCGTAGGCGGCAGCGTCTGGAAATCCTCCGGCGCAAACGGCCCATGCCGCAGTTCCCACGGATAGGCCCCGCCCTCTTCAAGAATGATGCGGCTTTCCACATCCGACTCACAGGCTAGACCGGCCAATTCGTTTGCATCGACAGGCGGAGTAAAGTCGGGGAACGCATCCCGAATCAGAAGCGGCTTCTTTTGCCAGTACGTATCAAGAAACGCGCGCGGCGACAGATCGCCAAGCGGAGGGGTAGGCATAGGTACAGCACATTACGAGCAGCAGGCTACCATATCAGTGCAAACAAAATCATCAGCACAATGAAGAGCACCGCTGCCCAGGTGGTAGAAAACTTGCGTTGCGGAAATTCGTATCCACAATACGGACACACTTCCGTGTCGTCGTGGTGCTCGTAGTCGAGCGCGCAAGACGGGCATTCGCGAATTTCCGACATAACCGACGCATCTACAGGTACAAATCGACAGGCCGAGGCGCGCTACACGCCCAATTGCGAGGCCAACTCACGCATCAGCAAGTTAAGGTCCTCCTCGGGCATATCCTCTGCCTCCATTCCCGGGAAGGCATCGGGCGCAGAACGGGGGGCGTTTTCAAGATCGAGCTGGCGCAGAATCAGCGCAGCCGCGCCGGTGGCCGCCGCCGAAATCAACAGGGCTTTAATGACACGAGACATAAGATGCAAGCGCAGTCAGAGCAGAAAAGATAGCGGAAGGCTGCTAACATAGAGCACGCACCGATGGTTCGGCACACGTACCGGGGGGACGCGTATGGGCTCATGATTTCTTACTTCGTTCGGATGCAGACACGCCGCACCATGAGCCAGACCCGGGCTGTGCTATACCTTGCCGGATTGTTGGTTGCGCTTTGGGGTATAGGAGGGAGCCCAACAGGGAGCGCTCCAATCGCTCCGCAGGCGACCATAGAACTGCCCGACGATGATCCGCACTTTCGTATCGCTGCCGTGAAATATGGTGGCGGAGGTGACTGGTATCAGGCCCACACGCCACTGCCCGAGTTTCTCTCGTTCGTGCACGCGCACACCTCCATTGATGTGTCCGCCGAGGGCGATGTCGTCGAAATTGAGCAAGACCGGCTCTACACGTACCCGTTCCTCGTAATGAGTGGACACGGCAACATTGAGCTTTCCGAGCGCGAGGTTGAACGCCTGCGTCACTACCTGGAAACCGGCGGATTCCTGTTCATTGACGACGATTACGGATTCGATCCATACGTGCGTCGCGAGATGGAGAAGGTGTTTCCTGAACAGGACTTTGTAGAGATCCCGTACGATCACCCTATTTACAACCATCCGTATGACTTCTCGGACGGGCCGCCCAAAGTGCATGAGCACGACGGCAAGCCCCCGCAGGGCTTTGGGCTGTTCCACGAAGACCGTCTGGTGGTGTACTACCTGTACGAGTCCAACATCACCGATGGCTGGGAGCCCCCTTCCGTACATGACAATCCGCCCGACGTACGCCGCACGGCCAAAGAGATGGGCGTGAATATTCTAACCTACGCCCTTACTCACTAACCACTGCCTCCTATGCGCTTAACTGCTCTTATTCTCGCCTTCGTGCTTGGCGGTCTGGTTTTTACCAATCCAGGCATGGAGTCGTTTGAAGCCTACGTTGAAGACGAGGCATCTCAACTGATCCGTGACGAAATCGGCGACGACTCGTGGCTCACCGACGCTATTGGCAGCATTGGAGGCAGCGCGCTTTCGGCCCAAGCCGAATCGTTCACAACGCGTTCCAACTACCTGCTCGCCAGCACCTACACCGTTGACTTGAACGACGATGGCCATGCCGACCTGCAGTGGCTCGGGATTGCTGGACGGTTTATTCAACTGGATCCTGACGATGAATAACCCTGTTTGAAGGGGCCGCCTGCTTCGGCATCCTCCTTTTCCCAACGTATCCACCTGTTACCCTCTGCTTATGTCTACGCTTTTCAACCAATCGCTTTCGGCCCAAGACCCGGCGGTACATACCGCCATCCAAAACGAGGTCATTCGCCAGAACGATGGCCTGGAGATGATCGCGTCCGAAAACTTCGCCTCGCGCGCTGTCATCGAAGCAATGGGGTCGCCGCTGACCAACAAGTATGCCGAGGGATTGCCCGGCAAGCGCTACTACGGCGGATGCGAGCATGTCGATGTGGTTGAAAACCTGGCGCGGAACCGAGCCAAAGAGCTCTTCGGTGCCGACTGGGTGAACGTGCAGCCGCACTCAGGCGCCCAAGCCAACGCAGCCCTCTACCTGAAAGCGTTACAGCCCGGCGACACGCTGCTGGGTCTTGACCTAGCGCACGGCGGCCACCTCACGCACGGCAGTCCCGTCAACTTCTCCGGCATCCTCTACGAAGCGCAGTTCTACGGTGTAGAACGCGATACCGGACGCATCGACATGGACAAGGTGCGCGATAAGGCGTTGGAGGTGCAGCCCAAGATGATCTCAATTGGAGCCAGCGCCTACCCGCGCGACTTCGACTACGAGGCGTTTCGTGCGATTGCCGACGAGGTGGGGGCGCTCCTCTGGATGGACATGGCCCACACCGCCGGCCTCATCGCTGCCGATGTGCTCAACGATCCGCTTCCGCATGCCCATGTCGTAACCACCACCACCCACAAGACCCTGCGCGGCCCTCGTGGCGGTATGATCCTCGTTGGCAACGACATCGAAAACCCGTTTGGCATTACCGCCCGCAAAAGCGGACGCACCAAACAGCTGGGCGAGGTCCTCGACTCCGGCGTGTTTCCGGGCACGCAGGGCGGTCCCCTCATGCATGTTATTGCCGCCAAAGCCGTTGCCTTTGGTGAAGCCCTGCAGCCGGACTTCACAATGTACGCGCAGCAGATCGTTGAAAACGCAAAGGTGCTCGGCGAAGCGCTTATGGAGCGCGGCTACGATCTCGTCTCCGGCGGCACCGACAACCATTTAATTCTGGTCGATCTGCGCAATAAAGATTTAACCGGCAAAGAAGCCGAGGAAGCATTGGAGGCCGCCGGCATAACGACCAACAAAAACATGGTGCCGTACGATGACAAGAGTCCGTTCGTTACGAGCGGAATCCGACTGGGCACCCCGGCGCTTACCACACGCGGATTTGGCCCCGACGAGCACCGCACCGTTGCCGCCTTAATTGACCGCGTGTTGAGTGACCCCACCAACGAAGACGTACGCTCCGAGGTGCACAACGACGTTAAAGCCCTCTGCGATCGCTTCCCGCTCTACGACATGGCCGTTGCTTAACCTGACCTGAACGTATATCCTACCCAACGACGTTACAGAATCCCCGGCACAGTAGGGGGAACGCCCCCTTACTATAAACGGTTTATTCTACCCGTAATTACCCTGTCGGCTTTCGGTCTCTTCTTTTTCACGCCCACCCTGTTTTCATGCCCTCTATGAACCATAACGCCCTAAGCCCAACGGCCTATGACGAACTGGTCGATCTAGGGCGTCGGTTGTACGATAAGGCGCTTATCCGCCGCGAGGATGAGCTCATTACCGACCCGCGGGGGCAACCCATCGGGTGGCTGCTAGACACACGCGTGCCCATGCTGAGCGGTCCGCTCTTTCGAGAGGTCGGGGCGGTGTTAGCACGCCGCTTACGCGAAAAAGACATTCATCAGGTGGTTGGATACGGATTTGGAGCCCATCCGCTGGTTTGTGCTGTCGTTGGTACACCAGGCGACCCGCCGTTCTATGGCGGTCTTATTCGTGAGGAGCCCAAGCCACACGGTCGCCGCCGCCTGGTTGAAGGCCCAATTGAAGCAGACAAACCTGTGGTACTGCTCGACGACATCATCAACAGCGGACGCAGCGCCGATCAGGCGCTCGAACGACTCCGTGAGGCGGGGTATGAGGTCGAAGGGCTGCTTACGCTTTTCAACTTTACCTGGAGCCGAGGCCGTTCACGGATTGAACGCGAGGGCTTGTGGGTCGATTCGCTACTCGACCTGAACCTGCGCGACAAAGCCACCGGCAGCTCCGACTCAGCATAACCTCCCCGCTCTATGTCTGCCCCCCGATACCGTTCTACCGATGCGCCATCGTCCTCTGCACAGGGCGACGGCGCGCCCTCTCGGGACGAGCGCTTTGAACCTGATGAGGAAGGCGTAATGTCCTTCCTCGATCACCTGGAAGAGCTCCGGTGGTCGCTCTTGAAAGGAGGCATTGGAGTGCTCTGCACCACCATTCTGGCCGCTATCTTCAGCCGCTGGATCATTGACACGATTCTGATTGGCCCCACACGGCCCGACTTTTTCATGTACGAGGTGCTTCGCCTCGATGCCCAAGAACTGCAACTACTCAACCGGACTATCACCGGCCAGTTTTTTGCCGACATTGGTACGATCCTCGTCGTAGGGATGGTAGCAGGATCTCCCATTATTGTCTACTACTTGTGGAAGTTTATTGAGCCCGCGCTATACCCAGAAGAACGCTCGGGTATGAAATTTGCATCTTGGGCAGCTACGTTCTTTTTCTTGCTGGGCATTGCGTTTGGCTATCTGATTTTGACGCCTGTAGCTCTGCACTTTTTTGCCAGCTACGAGGTCTCACCACAGGTTGTCAACCAATTCGATATCATCACCTATTTCAGCATGATATCGTTCTGGGCACTGGGGGCTGGCCTGCTGTTTGAGTTGCCCGTCGTCGTTTACTTTCTCTCTAAAGTGGGCATCCTAACGCCTGCACTTATGCGCACGTATCGCAAGTACGCACTGCTCGCCGTGCTGGTGATTGGCGCGCTGCTCACACCGCCCGACCCCTTTAGCCAGATTATCATGGCTGTTCCGCTTTTACTGCTTTACGAGCTATCGATCGGCGTTTCAGTATATGTACGACGTCGCCAACGCAAAAAACAACAAGCGCTCGCTTAGAGCTCCCAAGCTTTAAATGCCTGCTTAGGAGCTGGTTTGCAGCCCAGTGGAGCCGCTCGGAGCCCAACGTGAAAAACCAAAACGGGTTTTTCATCATTCATTGCAGCATCCAATACATTCATCATTGCCCTGGCAACCATGCAGCAAACCAAACCAAGGACCAGATGGCTAGGCTGGCTGATTGCTGCCGTACTGGGAGCAACCCTTGGGTTTGGCATGGCGCAAACTCAAACGGATGCCGATGTCCGCAAAAGCATTCAGGTATGGTCGGCTGCCTTCGAGGAAATTGTCAACACGTATGTAGACCCTGTAGACCCTGAGCAGCTCATGGAAAAGGGGCTTGAGTCTATGCTCAATGAGCTCGACCCCTACACCAACTACATCAATGAGTCAGAGCGGGCGGCCGTTGAAGTACTTACCCAAGGGCGCTATATCGGGGTTGGGTTGGAAGTAGACCGGCGTGGACGCTACGTAGTGGTCGAGTCGGTCGTTGACGGTACTGCTGCCGACCGTGCCAACCTCGCCATTGGCGACATCTTGCTCCGCATCGACGGTGATCCTATCGATGACTGGACCGTCAACCAGGTGCGGGCGGCACTGCGGGGGAGCTCCGGCTCAAACGTCACAATTGACCTTGAACGCTCCAATGGCACCACCGATACAATTACGCTTGTACGAGGCCCCGTAGAATTGGTGGCTGTGCCGTATTCGGGCTTTATTGGCGCCTCCCGTAATGGCATGGGATACATCCGCCTGGAGCGATTTACGCAACGGGCAGCCTCAGAGGTGCGCCGCGCTGTGGATGACCTGCAACAAAATCGTCCGCTGAATGGGCTTGTTCTGGACTTGCGCGGCAATCCGGGAGGACTGCTCGATGCTGCTGTAGATGTGGGTGGGCTGTTTCTTGAACGCGGAAGCGTCATTGTGTCTACGCAGGGCCGCACCTCCAATGTATCCCGCACATATCGCAGCACCGACCAGCCGCGTTACCCCTCGGTACCTCTGGTTCTACTGGTCGATGAACGCAGTGCCTCGGCCAGCGAAATTTTAGCTGGCGCCGTGCAAGATCATGATCGTGGTGTGGTGTTAGGCCGCACTACATTTGGAAAAGGGCTGGTGCAAGTGGTGCGTTCCCTTCCTCATGGCGGCTCTCTGAAAGTAACCACCGCCCGGTACTATACGCCCAGCGGACGAAGCATCCAAATGACTGAGATGCCGCTCTCATTGATGGATCGGGAAACAATGGCCTCGCAAACATTCGAAACAATGGCGGGCCGACTGGTTCGTGACCGAAACGGTATCGAGCCCGATATTCCAATAGATGACGGACGGATGGGGCCGCTCGAAAATGCGTTGCAGGAAGAAGGGGCCTTTTTCCGATTTGCCAGCCACATCGCCAACGAATATCCGCGTCCGCCCAGTGACGGATGGGAGTCGGCGACCCTACTCACCAGCTTTCAAGAGTGGATTGATGCCGAGGAGATTCGTTATGAAACCGAAGCCCAATCTGCCCTTCACACAGTAGATTCCCTGGTCGCAATTAACCATCCCGATGCAGAATCGAGCGTAGACGCACTGCACGATGCGCTCTCGGCCTCAATACAACGCCAGTTTGAACGCGAGGCCAACGCGCTCACAAGTCGTCTGCTCTCGGAGGTGCGCACTCGGTATCTCACATCGCGGGGATACTACGCCGCTACGCTGGCGGAAGACGAAATGGTACAAGAGTCGGTACAGCTAATCAACGACGAAAGCCGATATATAACCGTTCTTAATCCATAACCTCGCATGGCTGGATACGCCTTTGCACATGGTTTGCGTGCGGTAGATGCCATTCAGCACCGGCTGTACGGTTCGTTAAAAACAAAGCTGTTGAGGGACATAGAAGGAACTGTAGTTGAGATCGGCCCGGGTACAGGACTCAATCTGGCCTACCTAAATCGTCGTCTTACCTGGATTGGGGTGGAGCCCAACCCTCACCTGCACCCCATGATTCAGCATCAATTGGATACACAGGGTATTGCAGGCACTGTACTGGAATCTTCGGTCGAAGAGGCGCCGCTCCCTGACCGCTGCGCAGATGTAGTCATTAGCACGCTTGTCTTATGCTCGGTGCCTTCCGTACGCACTGCACTGGATGCAATACGACGTATACTGCGACCAGGGGGCCGATTTATTTTTATTGAGCACATTGCCGCACCACGCGACAGTTGCGCCTGCACGCTCCAACACGCTGTTACCCCTCTCTGGCATCGCTGCTTCGACGGCTGTCATCCCAATCGGCGCATAGACCAGACCATCTCTCATGCCGGATTCACCAGTGTAGAGCAGCAGACGACAACCCTTCGCCTACCTGTCATTGCTCCGCATTGCTATGGTTATGCCCACCGCTGACGGGACGTTCTGTTGTGGGCAAGCACGTCTAGCACAGCCATACGCGTAGGTATACCATTGGCCACTTGATCACGCATCAGCGTCCGTTCGTGGTCAGCGACTGCAGCCGCTAGCTCAACCCCCCGATTCACTGGACCGGGGTGCATGATGCGAAGGTCCGGGTACCGCTTCATATGCTCCATGGTGATGCCAAACTGCGCATGGTATGCTCCAAGACTAGACACGGCCCCTCCATCCTGTCGCTCTTGTTGAATACGCAGCGCCATAGCCACATCGCACTGCTGCAGCGCCTCATCAAGCGCATGCGTTACCCGAACCCCCATCGATGCCAGTGCCGATGGCACGAGTGGAGAGGGCCCACAGACCGTTACCGATGCTCCAAGCGTACGCAATCCACGAATAACTGAGCGAGCCACCCGGCTATGCAGAATGTCTCCAATGATCGCTACATGCAATGCGGCGATATCCGGATAAACAGTAGCTAAGGTACACAAATCAAGTAGGGCTTGCGTAGGGTGGGCATGCGCTCCATCGCCCGCATTGATGACCACAGCATCAGTGCATGTCGTCAGATACTGAGCGGCTCCGGGCGCAGCATGGCGCACCACAAACATATCTGCATGAAGCGCCTGAAGCGTTTGGGCAGTGTCTTTTAACGACTCCCCTTTGCTTACCGATGACCCTTTTGCCGAAAACCCCAGATGGCGTCCGCCCAAATACTGAATCGCTTGTTGAAACGACAACTTGGTGCGTGTAGACGGCTCAAAAAAAAGCGTTGCCACCGTCCGTTCTTTCAGGGTCTGGTCGATAGGCTGAGAGCGGTCCAACGCCCGCTTGTATGTGATAGAACGCGTTAGAATCTGCTGTATGGCTTCGGATGAGTAGGACGATAGATCCAGAAGGTGACGAGGAAACGGAACGGTAGAGGAAGCCATTTGCAGTAATGCATCAATAAACAGAACGGTGTACGTTTCAGCAGACGAACACAGCCGAGCTGCTGTTGCATCAGGAGATGGTTCTTAAACCACAGTCCGCCTCGTCCTCATACGAAAAATAGGCTAACTCGTCCACGAAAGCCGGTTTTTGTTCGCGTTTGCGCGGCTGTGGTTGTATTTCAGTATACAAGTGTGTGGGCTATCTTAGCATCTCACCTCGTTTTGTTACCCGTAGCACAAGCCGTTTCCTTTCGCTAGCGATTGCAACTGTGGTGACTCGAAATGTGTTTTCGAGCGCAACTATTGCATGGGCGCTGCTTGATGCGTCTTCATTCGTGTATCTATTTGTACTCTGTTTGGCATGGCACGCATAGCATCACTGGTTTTCGTTGTCGGATTTCTTTTTGGAAGTGTGGGGCCTATTTCTCCGGCTGTTGCTCAGCAAGAAGTCCCCTCTGAGATTCAGCGCGAACTTGATGAGCGGGGGCTGTCCGAGGCCGAAGCCCGTCAGCGCGCCCGCGAGCTCGGCATCAATCTGGATGATCCCGAACAAGCGGCCCGACGGGCTCGCGAACTAGGCATCCCAGAGTCACGCGTTGAGGCCCTACTCCAAGCCGTTGAACAACGTTCGCCAGGCAACGGCCAACAGCGAGACGCTATGCAACTCCCCCCGTATCCGGTGTTAGCAGGACGTGCCACCTTAGACCCAAGTGAAGTGTATGTCGGTGACCTCCCTGAAGAGGTATCCGTAATGGTGCCTCTGCAAAGTGAAGAGAGCATTCAAGACGTCGCCCCATTTTTTGTTACGGCTAACGGAGACACTGCCCGCGTTGCCAATGTAAGCCGTACAGAAGGATCCGTACTTGACGGACGCTGGAATGGCTCAATCACTGTGCCTGCTGACAGCGCTGCAGGAACGTGGTCGCTCTTTGTTGAAACCGCCACATCTGATACCACCGTTACCCTTTCTACAGGACGTGTTTTACAGATCAGTGATGAGCCGGTAGCGGTTGTTGATGAAGACGTTGAAGAGCCTGATGTCGAAGAGCTTGAGCATTTCGGATATGACCTGTTCGACTCTATTCCCGAAGCGTTTCAACCCCAATCGGTTGGCCCGGTTGACGACAGCTATATCGTAGGCCCCAATGATGAGTTGCGCCTTACCGTATGGGG
The DNA here is from genome assembly GCF_055379935.1 of Natronotalea proteinilytica. Lineage (NCBI taxonomy): Bacteria > Pseudomonadati > Rhodothermota > Rhodothermia > Rhodothermales > Salisaetaceae > Natronotalea > Natronotalea proteinilytica. The sequence goes on from NZ_AP043947.1 coordinate 3,000,671, forward strand.
CGATGCCGACTTTCAGTATGAACTAACCGTAGACCGTGAAGGGCGGGTTGATATCCCCGATGTCGGACAGTTCACCGTAGCCGGAAAACGGCTTTCGGAATTGCGGGACGATATGAGACAGTGGCTCTCACGCAGTTACTCGCAACTCACTACCGATCCGCCTTCGGCCTTCATGGACCTCACAGTTACACGACTGCGTCCGGTCCAAGTGTTTGTGCTTGGGGAAGTCCCCCAACCCGGCGGATACACCATGAGCAGCTTCTCCAATGCTTTTAATGCGTTGTATAGCGTAGGAGGCCCCTTGAAGCGCGGAAGTCTACGTAACGTGCAAATCATCCGTAGCGGGGAAGTCATCTCTGAAGTAGACTTCTACGAATACCTCATGCAAGGATATGTGGAAGACCCCGTCCGGCTCCAAAGCAACGATATCGTATTTGTGCCGCCGCGAGAAAATACGGTTTCCATCGAAGGTGCCGTGCAGCGCCCTGCTATTTTTGAACTCCAGGAAGATGAATCGTTTGCCGACCTGCTACGCTTTGCAGGGGGACTTGAGGCAGAAGCTTACACTGAACGGTTTACAATCAACCGGATTCTTCCCTTCGACGAACGGGCCGACGACCCGTCGGTAGCACGCGAACTCATCAACCTCAACCTCAACGAAGTGCGCGCCGACAGAACCACCGTGGGCATGCGCGATGGCGACTATGTTCGCATCCGGTCGATTCGCGACATCGACGACCGTGCTATCGCAACGCGTGTTGACCAAGTTGAGGTGTCGGGGGCTGTTTTCCAACCGGGCGACTATCAATTAGACGATGACATCCGAACGGTCAAAGATCTGATTGAAGCAGCTGATGGCCTCACCGGCGATGCATACACCCCGCGGGCCGAACTACGCCGCGTAGACGACGACCTCGAACCCGCGATCCGGTCCCTTGACCTCGACGCTGTTCTCGATGATGAGCCCACCGAAAACATCGTTTTACGCCCTGGCGATGAACTCGTTATCTCCAGTCGTGAAGAGGTCCAAGAAGATCGACAAGTGACGATCTCTGGTCAGGTTGAAAACCCAGACACATATCGCTTGCGACGCAATATGACAATCCGTGACCTGCTTTTTGAAGGAGGTGGGCTATTTGATGAGGAGTTTCGCAAAGATGTGTTCATGGAGCGGGCTGACCTCTTCCGGGAATCTCCTGACGGTAGCCGAACAGAAGTCATTCCCTTTCATCTCGGCGACGCAATTGACGGCAATGGCGAAGCCGACCGCACGCTGCAACCCGGCGATGAAATACGCATCTACAGTGCCTCCGTTGAACGGCTCGAAGACCGGTTTGTAGAGGTGAGCGGCTCCGTTAAAGATGCTGGCCGCCTCACGTATCGCGACAACCTTACACTGAAAGATGCCCTCCTACAGGCCGGTGGTTTCGCTGAAGGGGCTCTACTCCGCGAAGTTGAAATCACACGCATGCGCCCTGACAGCGAAGGCGATCGACGCGCCCAAACCCTCACAATTCCCCTCGGCGGCGTACAGTATACGGATCCGGTCAGCTTTGCCATTGAGGACACGACCGCCGTCCTCGAACGCGCTGCAGGGTTTGACCTCCAGCACCGCGATCGCATTTTTGTACGCACCGACCCTGCATTCCGCCCTCAAGAGTCCATTACAGTGGAAGGCGAAGTCCGCTTTCCGGGTGAATACACCTTAATCCGAGAAAACGAGCGCCTGAGCGATGTTTTGAACCGAGCAGGCGGCATTCTATCCACCGGCTATGCCAAGGGCGGACGCATCATGCGCGATGACGAACAAATCATCAGCGATATTGACGAAGCCGCCTCGGGACGCCGCTCACGTGATATCATTTTGCAGCCTGGCGATGAAATCATCATCCCAACCCAGCCGAACACCGTTGCTGTGCGCGGTAATGTCGCCAACGAAGGCCTTATTCGATATGAGTCTGGGCGCCGCGTTGAGTACTATCTTGACCGAGCTGGAGGCGCTCGTGAAAACACCGAATCGATTCTTCTTACTCAGGCTTCTGGGGCGACCTTCCGGGTCCGAACAGGCTGGTTTCGTCGCACCCCGCGCGTTGACGACGGAGCCACCATTCGCGTCATCGAAGAACCGGAACGCGAACAGGAGCCCTTCGATCTTGGAGGCACACTTACCGAAATTACAGGCATTCTTTCAAGTGCGCTCACCATCATCGTGCTGGCCGGACGTGCCTTTGACTAACGGGCTTTCTTTGTCTCTTTCTGATGCGTAGTACCTTGTAGCGCCCTAACTGCCATGCCTGCTCCTCCTTCCAACGATCAGCCTGATCCCGATCCTTCGCGGCCTTATGCCGAAGAAGAGATCTCATTGCTCGACATTCTGGTCGTGCTCGCCCGAAACCGGCGCTTTATCATTGCCTGCGTTATAGGAGCTGCGCTGTTTGGCGTGGTCTATGCCCTGGCTGCCTCGGAAGAGTATACCGCCTCCACACAAGTTGTGCGTGAAGCGGAAGGGCCAGCCAGTCAAAATATTCCAGGTGGCCTCTCTGCACTCCGCGGATTAGGAATTAGCGTGGGCGGAGGCGCAAGTGGCCTCACACCCGAAGCCTATCCTAACATCGTGTCTAGCCGGGAAGTCCGCCTGGCTGTGGCTCGCGACACATTCTACTTTCCTGAGATGGAGCAGCAGATGACGTTCGTAGACTATTACGAACAGCAAGAAGCCGGACTGCTCTCGGTTCTACGACGCTACACCATTGGGCTGCCGGGACAAATCATCGGCTGGTTTTCTTCAGATGATGACGTATCCCGTCCCATTGAAACCGACGAAGGAGAACGGATTTACCTCACCGAAGCCGAGGAAGATGCAATCAGAGACATCGACAATAAAGTCTCCTCCACCGCCGATATTGAAACCGGCATTATGTCGATTAGCGTGACGGACGCTGATGCCGTGCGGGCGTCTGAGGTCGCGGAAAGCTTCCTTGACCACCTCCGCGAACGCGTGCGGGCGATGCGCACCGAAAAAGCACGCCAAACGCTCGAGTTTATCGACGAACGTTTCGAAGAGGCACGGAACGAACTACAACAAGCTGAAGAACAGCTTGCAGTGTTTAACGACCGTAACCGAGACATTCGGTCGGCACGCTTGCGTACCGAACAAGAGCGGCTGCAGCGCCAGGTACGCTTTGCTTCGGATCTGTTTAGTGAGCTTCAAGCCCAGCGTACCCAAGCTGAAATCGAACTACAGCGGAGTCAGCCGGTCATTACCGTGCTCGAAGCCCCTAGCCCGCCCTCACAACGCAGTGCCCCCCGCCGCACGCTTATTGTATTACTCAGTCTTATACTGGGCGGTATGGTTGGCGTAGGAGGGGCCTTCGTAAAAACCTTCTTAGGAGAACAAGAAGACCAAGAAGAACGCGCAAAGCTGGACGAGATCAAACACGCGCTGCGCCACCCTTTTGGTCGCTCCTCAACCCTCGATACAACGCAATAACTACTTACCCAGCGCATGCGAACGGTCCATTCCTCCTCTCTCGTTATCGTCTTGGTTGCCGGACTCTTCCTGGCAGGATGTGGTGGCACAGATGCCACAGTTGATGCTGACACCGATTCAGAAACAACCCAGCCACCCGAATTGAGCGAGGCTCCTGAGCTGGTCCAGGAATACCAGGCGCTGCTTGACCCTGAAGAGATGGCTGCGCGCATGTATTACCTGGCGTCCGATCGCTTCGAGGGGCGCGAAACCGCCATGCCGGGCCAACACAAAGCCGCTGAATACCTGGCTTCGCAATACCGCAAGATGGGTGTGGCCCCCAAAGGTACAGTAGAGGCCGAGGACCCACGCGCTCCCGAGGCCTACTTCCAAGAGTTTACGGTCTATGGGACACGCACCACACATGCCTCACTCACCGCTACTCAGCAGACTGATACACTCGCTACCGGCACCTACGACACCACCCTGCCAAACACAAGCACCACCTTCCTTCCGTTGGGTACCCTTCCTGAACAAGAGGGAGGGCTTATTTTTGCTGGATACGGTATCGGTCAGTCTAACTTCAATGATTACAATGCTCTTGACGATGCCGGTCTCACCGTGGATGGCGATTGGCTCATGTTCTTGCGTAGCGACCCAGTCCATGACGATGGTACACACCTGTTCACCGGAACCGATGAACCCAGCACCTGGACCGACGGGCTTAACCGAAAGCTGCAGATCGTACGCGATCTAGGAAGATTTGGCGATGGTGAACCAGCAGCAGGCGTCTTAATCGTCGCCGACATCGGTCCGAAAGCGGTCGATGTTACCGAGCGCGCTCGTATCTTGGCCGATTACAACGAGCCGGGCTCAATGTCGCTTACCGAAGAAGAAGACAGCTCCACTTTCCCGGTCTACATGGTTTCTACCGAGTTTGCCGATGCGCTCCTCGCCGAAGCCGATCAGAGTGTAGAGGCCATTCAGCAAGAGGTGCTCGCCACCGAATCTCCCGTCGTGTTCGATGTGCCCGACGTGACGGTAGACAGCCGGCTTGAACGCACGCCCTACGCCAAACCTACAGACAACGTGGTGGCCCACATTGAGGGCAGCGACCCCGATCTCAAAGACGAGGTGATTGTCATTACCTCGCATTACGACCACATCGGGCTAGAGCCAACCGGCCCGCAAGACAACTATATCAACAACGGCGCCGACGATAACGCATCGGGCACCATCGCAACAGTCGCACTCGCTGAAGCCTTTCGCGCTGCCAAAGATGATGGATACGGCCCCCGCCGCTCCCTGCTCTTCTTGAACGTATCAGCCGAGGAGAAAGGACTACTTGGCTCGGCCTATTACGCCGATGAGGAGCCCATTTATCCGCTGGAGCAAACGGTGGCCAATCTAAACCTCGACATGATTGGACGTGTAGATCCGTCGTATCCCGAGTTACCCGACAGCAACTACGTATACGTCATTGGAGGCAACTTAATTTCTGATGATCTGGATGCCATCAACCGAGAAGCGAATGCACTCACCGGTATCGACTACACCTTGCATGAGCGCTACAACGATCCCAATGATCCGCAAGCGCTCTATCGCCGCTCCGATCAGTGGAACTTCGGCAAGCATAACATCCCGTTTATCTTCTACTTCTCGGGACTGCACGACGACTATCACGACGTAGGCGACGAAGCCCACAAGATCGACTACGAGCGCATGGCCGAGCGCACACGCTTAGTCTTTGGTACCACCTGGCAACTGGCCAATCAAGACGACCGTCCCGCTGTAACCGGAGAAGGCTTCCATTGAGTCTCCGCTCTTAGGTATTTCTCGACACCGTATCGCTATGCTCGACGACTTTCACGCTGCTGCCCGCCGTTACGAAGCCGATGTCATTGCGTGGCGACGCGCTCTGCATCAACATCCGGAGCTTTCTACAGAAGAGACGGAGACCGCTGAGTTTATCGCAAACGCGCTGCGTCCCCTTAACTTACCCGTACGCACTGGGCTCTACAACACGGGACTGATGGCTACCATTGAAGGCGATAAGCCCGGGCCTACTGTGTTTTTGCGGGCGGATATGGACGCGCTGCCTATCCAGGAGGAGACGGGGCTGGACTTCGCCTCTCAGAACGACGGCGCCATGCATGCCTGCGGACACGATGCCCACACGGCGATGCTGCTTGGCGCTGCCCACATCCTCAGTGGGATGCGCGAAGATATTCACGGGGCGATCCGACTCTGCTTTCAGCCGAGCGAGGAGCGCCTCCCGGGCGGAGCCCCATTTCTCATCGAAGAAGGCGTGCTCGACGACGATGAGCACAGCCCTGCCCCAGAGGTCGTCTACGGGCAGCACGTCGCGCCCGAGCTGCCTGCGGGTACGATTGGCGTGCACAGCGGCATGTACATGGCCTCTGCCGACGAGATCTACCTCACGATCCACGGCGAGGGCGGCCACGCAGCCGCCCCCCACGAGCTGTCGAGCGATGCCGTCGTAACAGCGGCCCACGTGATTACGGCACTGCAATCCGTAAACAGCCGTCATCGTCCGCCGGATGTGCCGAGCGTACTGTCGCTGGGCCGCGTGCAGGCCGACGGCGCCACCAATGTGCTCCCCGATGCCGTGCAGATTGAGGGCACCTTCCGCGCGATGGATGAGGCATGGCGGCAAAAGGCCCACGGACTCATCGAGCGCATCGCCACGCAAACCGCTCGCGCCTACGGTGCTACGGCTACGGTGGACGTAAAAACCGGCTATCCGGCGCTGTACAATCACGAAGCGCCAACCGAACTGGCCCGCAATGCTGCACTGGATTACGTCGGTGCCGAGCGCACCATCAACCTGGAGAAGTGGTATGCGGGCGAAGACTTTGCGTACTACCTGCAGGAATGCCCGGGCAGCTTCTACCGGCTGGGCACCGGCAGCGCCTCCGGCCACGAAACACACGGACTGCACACGTCGCGATTCACCATCAACGAAGACGCCCTGCGTACAGGCGCCGGGTTTATGGCCTATCTGGCCTGGCGATACGGGGCTGATCACTCCTAATCGAACCGCCGCAGTGCAAATACATCTCCTCTCAACACAAAAAACGCCCGCTTCCGGTGGATATTCCGGGCGGGCGTTGCGTCGTGATAAGGCAGAGGGAACTGGTGTGGCTTTAAGCCGGAGAGGGCGCGTTGATGGCTTCCACGCGCTGCACTTTTGGCACGGAGCGCTTGAGGGCCTGCTCAATACCCGCCCGGAGCGTCATCGTACTCATCGGACAGGTGCCGCATGCCCCAAGAAGCTCCAACTCGACCACGTAATCGTCGGTGACGTTCACGAGTCGGACGGAACCGCCATCGGCCATGAGATAGGGACGGATGGTATCGAGAGCTTCCTCTATCTGATCACGCAACTCCGGATCAATGGCCGGTTGCGTGCTGGAGGATGAGTCGCCTGAATCGGGCATAAGACAGCAAGGAGTACAGTGTAAATGTTGAAGCAGGACGGCTGCGTAGGTACTATACGGAAGCCTCTCGGAAAAGATCAATCGCCACCAACGTCGTATTGGTTCCTATCGATATAGGATCTCGACCTTCTCGGTAGGGTCCTGCGTGGCATTACGAATTTCAACTTGCTCTACAGCACGTTCGGCAATCTGAGTAAACGCCTGCGATGAGATAGAGTCGGGGTTGCGAAGCACCACAGGCATCCCTTCATCACCGCCCTCACGAACCGATTGCTCAATAGGGATTTCTCCTAAGAACGGCACGTCCAGCTCACGCGCTAAGTTTTGCGCGCCATTCTTGCCAAAGAGATGGTACTTCCGATCAGGCAGATCTGGCGGAGTAAAGTACGCCATGTTCTCAATAATGCCCAGTACCGGCACATCCACATTATCAAACATCGCCACGCCTTTGCGCGCATCGTCAAGCGCCACGTCTTGAGGCGTAGACACAATCACCGCCCCAGTAAGCGGAATCGTCTGCACAATCGTTAGCTGGATGTCGCCCGTTCCAGGAGGCAAGTCGAGCACCATATAGTCGACCTCGCCCCAGTGCACATCGCCCAGGAACTGCCGGATAGCCTTCGTGACCATCGGCCCGCGCCAGATGACGGCTTTCTCCGGATCCACCATAAACCCCATCGACAGCAGTTTGATACCGTGCTTTTCGAGCGGCTCGATCTTGCGTTGGTCGTTCACACGCGGCTTTTTGCCCTGCATTCCCATCATCGTCGGAATGGATGGGCCGTAGATATCTGTATCTACCAGCGCAACATTGTAGTCTTGCTCGGCGAGCGCGATCGCCAGATTCACCGCCACGGTGCTCTTGCCCACGCCGCCCTTGCCCGAGGCCACGGCGATCGTGTTCTTCACGCCCTTGTTCTCGGGCTCCTTGTCGCCGCTTTGATCGCCGACGGCAATCTCGTCGCCGAGCGAGATCATTTCGGCATCCACCTCCACATCTACCTCTATCGACGGGGCAATTTCGTCGTGGATCGCTTGGCGGCAGGCGCGCGCCACTTGCTTTTCGAAGGGCGTGCCCGGTTCCGGACACACAACAGTGAACGAGACGCGGTTGTCTTCAACCTGAAGGTTGCGCACCAAATCGAGCCGCACGATGTTCTGATCGCGGTCGGGCTCAACGACATGCTTCAAGGCATTCAACACAGCTTGACGAGAAAGAGCCATAGCAAGCAATGCGGGGTGGATTCGCAGAAACGATGGGTTGGGATGCACCCTGATACGGAGGATGGTGTTCCTCTGATCAAGCCGTATTCAACCGGTGGTCAATCAACATACTGAAAGTGGACGGCCCACCAAGGGCGGCTGGTGCGCTCGCGAGCCACGATGAACCCGGCTTCGGTTGCAGCCTTACGCATGGCGGGCCCCTCTTCGGGTAAGCATCCTGAGCAGATGCAGTGCCCCCCTGGCACCAGTCGCTCAGCAAACCGGGGCATCAGATCTACCAACACCGAACGATGAATGTTGGCCAGCACAATGTCTACCGGCGTTGCAGGCGTATCCGCAATCGACCCATGCATAACGCGTACACGGTCGGCCACGTTATTTATGGCTATGTTTTCGGTCGCATTCTCAGCAGCCCAGGTATCAATATCAAACGCATCTACGTGGCGGGCGCCCTGTAAGCACGCAGCAATAGCCAAAATCCCCGTGCCGGTGCCCGCGTCGAGCACGCGTGCATCGTTGCATGGAAGCTCGGGGAGGAGTTCAAGCACCAGCCGCGTGGACGGATGGTAGCCCGTGCCAAAGCTCATTTTGGGATCAATGATAATTTCCTGCGCCTCGGGCGGCGGCTCCTCTTCTGCCCACGAAGGCCGCACGAAAAATGGGCCAATGTGTTGGGGAGTTATGCTGGCCTCCCACTCGGCATTCCAGTTGCGTGGCGCAATACGTGTGTGGCTTAGGGTGGCATCGGGCGCATGCGTATCGAGCCAGCGGCGAAGGGCCGCCTCTTTTTCCTCCGACCACTGTTCCGGCTTTAAATAGGCACGAAGCGTGTCCCCATCCAGATAAAAGGCATGAGCGCCATAGTCTTCAAAAAACGCCGTAAGAGCGTCATGATGCTCCGCCGTGTTGGTCACGGCTACTTCAAGCGTTGGAGTATCAGTAGATGCATCGTTAGTCATTGGTTGGGATTCGTCCACGATAAAGGGAAGCAATGCCAAAGGTAAGCGGCTGCCAGAGCAGGTCGGTATAGCCTGCATCGTGCATACGCTTCAGAAAGTCGGAGCCGTCGGGAAAAGCCGCTACCGAATCGGGCAAGTACTGGTAAGCCCCGGCATCGGGGCTGAGCGTACCGCCCACCCGCGGGAGCACGTTGCGTGAGTACCAGTCGTACAGCGGCGCCATAAGTGCGCCGCGAGGCTGACTAAACTCCAATACCACAAGCACCCCGCCCGGACGCAGCGTGCGGCCCATGTCGCGCAGTCCGGCGTGTAGGTCTTCAAAGTTACGCACGCCAAACGCGACCAGAGCGGCATCGAATACGTTGTCCCCAAATGGCAAATCGGCGGCATCGGCTTGCACCAGAGAGATGCGGGGACTAAGCCCACGCTTATCCAGCTTTTGCTGGCCAAACCGGAGCATCTCAGCCGAAATGTCAACGCCCACAACCGTGCGAGGATGCAACTCTTGCTCTGCCATAATAGCCAGGTCCGCAGTTCCTGTAGCCATATCCATCAAGTGCGTGATCCGTTCTGGACGCAGCAAATCGATGGCACGGTGGCGCCAGTACTGGTCGATGCCCAGGCTTAAGATTCGATTCAGCAGGTCGTAGCGCGGTGCAATGGCATCGAACATCGCTTCGATGTGCTCGCGCTTTCCTTCAACTTCTCCAACTGGGGGATGCGTAGGCATAGGAATAAACCGCTGTAAAGCGGCACGTAAAAGGATAAACCGGGGATAGCGGCAGGCAGTAGGCATACACAACGTAGAGTAGATCTAGAAGTGCCCTACGCATGCGTTGGGTGGTCTGCTGCATGCATGTTGTTACACCGCCGTTCCACGATGGAGTCCCCACATCAGCTCAGAATTTGAGTAAGCTTCAGCAGGTCATAATCGATGCTCTTTTTGCGTCCCCACACGTTCCGCAGCGGCGTGAGTTTTACTTCGTTATTGACCAAGCCAACCATTACCGATGAATGGCCATCGAGCAGCGCTTCGACAGCTCCAACTCCCAGACGGCTGGCCAGCACGCGGTCGCCGGCAGTGGGAGAGCCGCCCCGCTGAATATGACCGAGGATCGTGGAGCGTAGATCAATATCGCTGAACGCGTCGTCTTCGAGCAGTGCTTGCTCGATGCCACGCGCCCCGCCGAGCTCGTCGCCTTCGGCCACCACCACAATGGTAGAACGGCGCTGGGCCGACATAAGCGAGTGGATGCGCTCCTTAATGACATCCATTTCGGTGATCGTTTCAGGAATGAGCACCATCTCTGCTCCTCCGCCAATGCCGCAGTTCAACGCGATGAACCCGGCATCGCGCCCCATGACCTCAATAAGAAACAGGCGGTTGTGCGCATCCGCCGTATCGCGCACCCGGTCGATGTTTTCAATGGCGGTGTTGAGCGCGGTGTCGTACCCGATCGTCGTATCGGTGCCGTAGAGGTCGTTGTCGATTGTGCCGGGGCAGCCAACCACGGGAACGCCATGCTCATCGTGAAGCGCTTGCGCACCACGCATCGTCCCATCGCCTCCAATGGCCACTAGGGCGTCGATCTTATACTTTTCGAGCACCTCTACCGCACGAGCACGGCCCTCGGGCTCTTTAAAGGCAGGGGAACGCGCACTTTTCAACACAGTGCCGCCTGACTGCACGATGTTTGAGACCGAGCGGCGGTCCATTTCAACCAGGTCGCCATCGATCATGCCTTCGTAGCCACGCCGAATGCCCATCACGTCAAGGTCGTTGGCCAATGCGGTGCGCACCACCGCACGCAAGCACGCATTCATACCTGGAGCATCGCCGCCGCTCGTGTACACACCGATGCGTTGAATGTCTTTCATGGAAACGAGTCATTGGTGCAAAAAGCAGTGGAGGAGTGCGCCACTCGTATGCTACTGGGCAAGCGGGCGCGCTACCACGATACCAGTCTGATGGTCGATCTGTTTGATGTAGGATTGAAGATCGGGCGAAACAAGGACTTCTCCTTGGAGCGACGCATGCAGCAGCCCCAATGATCCGTCGTCAGCCCGGTAGGCCAAGCCGGTGTGCGCAATATCTAGCCCGTCGATATCGGTAGCCAGCCCAATGATATCGCCCGCCTCGATCTGATCGGCCACCGCCTCGATATCGTCTTCCGGGATAACATGCCAGTGATGATTCGTGGCCTGAAGGCTAGCCTCCATATCTTCGATGCACGCATACAGGCTGTCGTTTTCAGCAAAGCGTGGATATGCATCGCGATTCTCGCCCATAAAAACGAGTGAACGATCTACCTTTTCCCCGCCCAATCCCTCCGTAATGTCTTCGATCACGCCCCGTTCGTGGTTGTCGGCAATCCATTCGCTGAAGTAGTGGAGTCGGGCACAATAGCCCGGAGTAGCGTCGCCTCGGTACCGCTGATCCTGAATATAGCCAGCAAAGGTATCAAAATCATAGTCTTGCTGCACAATACCGCGACTGATTGCCAACGCCGCCTCCACAAACGTCACGCAGTCAAATCCATCGAGGCGTGTTACCAATGTTTCGGTGGGCCCCTCATCGAGGGTGTGCTCTAGGTACGGCGCCTCTAAAAACTGAAGACCGACCTGCTGTACCACCTCGCCCAGCGCATTTTGATGCCAACGCGCAGACTGGGCTTCGGTCATGAGGGATTCGAAACGCGCTTCGGTTACCGAGTCCGGGGGCGCTGTAGCCGCCGCTTCGGCCTCGGGGGCCGGAGTCATCTCTTCTATATCCGAAGCATCGGCACAGCCGACGAGGCCAATGAGCAACAACGACAGCGCGGTGGGCAGCAACACATGAGGCATAAGGCAGCAGATGCAGATTCAGGAGGACCTGTCGGGGGCGTATTTAGCTTTCATATCCGGAAGGGTGTCGAACGGTTCATTCGGCAGCGGCCACCAGGTGGGGGAGCGACTGAGAGCATCGCGCAGCATGTGCAGATAGTTCATGCGTGTAACTTCTTGCGCGCCAAAGCGCTCTAGGTGCGAGGTGGTATACTGCGTATCCAGCAACACGTAGCCGCCGGCACGCAGTTGGCGTACCAGATGCGCAAGTGCCACCTTCGACGCATACGACTCGCGAAAAAACATGGACTCGCCAAAGAAGACGCCACCAAGTGCGACTCCGTACAGTCCTCCGGCCAGCGTATCGCCCGACCAGCACTCTACGCTGTGGGCCTGTCCGCGTGTATGCAGTTCCGTAAACACCGTTTTGATCGGTTCAGTGATCCACGTTTCTTCCCGATCGGCGCACCCTTCAATGACCGCCTCAAACGCCGTATCGCAGCGCACCGCAAACGTGCCTCGCCGCACATGCCGAGCTAGGTTGTGAGGCATATGGAACTCATCCAATGGAATAATGCCCCGTGGGTCCGGCGAATACCACTCAATCGCCTGCGTGTAGGGCGCCCCCATTGGAAACATGCCCTGCCGATACGCCCACACGACTTTGTCTGCAGAAAGGATGTTCGACATGCGTTCGCAACCAGAATGGATAAGACCTTCACGGGGTGTGTAACTGCGAACGAGCCGCGTCGTTCGTATGTTGATACACACTGTGCTTTGTTCTCCAAACCAAATGCTGTTGCCATGGACGACGCCACCTACCGCGCCGATGTGGATGCGCGCTCTTTCGATATCACTGTTGCCGACAACACGCTCCATGTTGATGAAACCGGACATGAGGTCTCTGTCGCGCGTGTGGGCAACGGCTATTTGTCGCTCGTGGTGGACGGACAAAGCCTGTCGGCAGCCGTAGAGCCGCTGGAGAACGACCGGTATCGCGTAACTATCAACGGGCGCATGACCGAGGTGCACGTCAAAGACGAACGGGCCATGCTGCTCGAAGAGTTTGGCTTGGAGCCCGATGCAGGTGCTGGCGAACGTGAGGTACGCGCGCCTATGCCCGGATTGGTGCTCGATGTGCTCGTGGAAGAGGGCGACATGGTAGCTGCCGATGAGGGCTTGGTGGTGCTAGAGGCTATGAAGATGGAGAATGAACTGGCTGCTCCTGCTGCCGGCACCGTTGCCACCATTCACGCTACCCAGGGCGATGCGGTTGAAAAGAATGCACTGCTCATTGAGTTAGATCTGGATGCGTAGCGCTGCGTCGTTTTCCCTTCTGTACACAGCCTTATCTACACGATGCGCATTCTTGTTACCGGAGCCACGGGCCTTGTCGGATCGGCGCTTGTTCGCCAGTTGGTGGCCCAGGACGCCACCGTGCGCATCTTCCGCCGCGACAGTTCGCCACTTGGTGCGCTTGGCGATACGGCCAACGTGGTAGAGCATACCATCGGCGACATCACCGAGCCCCACGCCGTAGCACAGGCTATGAAGGGGATTACGCATGTCTACCACAGTGCGGCCCACGTCGATCTGGGCGCCGACCTGTCGTCGCTGCGTCCGGTAAACGTAGACGGCACCGCCCATGTCGTGAACGCCGCCCGTGCTGAGGGCGTCACGCGGCTCGTGCACACGTCGAGTATTGCTGCTCTGGGGCGTCCCACCTCTAACGGATCGATCGACGAATCGACCGATTGGCAAAACGCACCGCATCGTTCGGCTTACGCACAAACCAAGCACGAGGCCGAACTGGAGGTACACCGCGGGCGGGCCGAGGGGCTCGACGCGGTCATCGTAAATCCGGCGCTGGTGTTTGGCACCGGTCGCCCCGATGCCAGCACGCACCGGCTTGTAGAGGCTGTGCGAAACAAGCGTTTGCCTGGCGTTCCACCCGGGGGCACCTGCGTGGTGGATGCTGAGGATGTGGCCACGGGCATGCGCCGTGCGATGCTTCACGGCACCTCGGGGCACCGCTATATTTTGGGAAGCCAGAATCTGCCGTGGCGTACTATCATCGAAGTGCTGGCCGACGCGTTTGACGTACCGCCCCCAACGCGAGAGATCCCGGCGTTTTGGCTGCGCGCGGCCGGTGGCTTGGCTGAAGGCTGGGCCTGGATCACGCGATCAACGCCGCGCTTCACTCGTCGCATGGCGCAGACGGCCTCTACCACGATGCAGTACAACACCACACGCGCTCGCACGGAGTTGGATTGCACCTTTCGCCCGTTCCCCGAAACAGCCCAACGCATTGCCGACACGTACATGGACCGCACTTGAGAGCTGGAGAATAATATCAGATCCGGCCACTCCGTTGAAAAATGGACGCATGGGTAACGGCGAGACGTTAACGGGTTCTTCCCCCCAAGGCGGTCTTTCCAGTGCTATGTCACAGTGCAGCAAGAGAATGCCTTCGGTACGGATCACGCCATTTCTGCCTCGGGATCATCGACCACAGAGGGGCCGAAATTCTTAACGATGAACACGGGGCAGGGAGTGCGGCGCACCACCTTTTCGGCAACGCTCCCAATCAAAAAGCGGCGCAGACCGGTGCGCCCGTGGGTGCCCATCAGAATAAGATCGGCGTTGAGTTCGTTGGCGCTGTGAACGATGTCTTGTGCGGCATATCCGGTAACCACATGCGTTTCGACGGTGAGTCCGGAGTCGGAGTGAAGCGTTTGCGCATAGCGTTGCAGCGACTCTTCGGCCCGCTCCATGACATCAGGAAGCACGGGCGTGAGGGGGTCGATGCCATACACAGTTGGATAGGCCACGTCTTCTACCACATGGAGCAGATGGATCGTTGCTCCATAAAGGGCCGCAACAGCTTCAGCGTGAGCAATGACGGAAGGGGTGTGCTCTGAAAGATCAACGGGCACCACGATATTTCGAATCGGATCGGTATCTTTCAGGTGCGGATCATCTGAGGCGTCGGTGGCTGCCTGGCAGAGGACCGTGAAGACCGGGCACGAAGCACGGCGTACAACCTCTTCAGCCACACTGCCGCTGAGCAGCCGATCGGCACCGCGCCGCCCATGGGTTCCCATCACGACCAGGTCGATAGCGCTCTCGTCAATGCGGTTTACAATAGCTTCCGCAGGTGAGGTGTCTTGAATCTGGTGGTACACAATGCGAACCGGCTCGTCGTGGTCTTCGTCATCCGGCTCGTAGTAGAGCCCTGATCCATCGTCAGCGGTTTCCAGCGGGAGATACTCCATGGGACGATCGTCGGCTTCATCGCCTACCACGGTGAGCACATGTACGGTTGCCCCCGTATCGGTAGCCAGGTGAATGGCATGTCCAAAAGCTTCTTCCGCGCAAGGCGAGAAGTCGGTGGGAAACAGAATGTTATTGAGGTGAAGCATAACAGTGTGGGAAAGCAGCAGAGCAGAAAAACGAGGGTGAGGTCGTTGGCAGCATTGTGGCGGGTACGACCGGTTCAGGCTTCAGCAGAGCAACAGCAAACCGGTAGGGTCTGTCAGGCGCTTTCGCTTTCGACCCACTGCACAGCACGTTGCATCAACTCGGTGGCTGAATCCAGGTTCAGCTTTTTCTTGATGCGCGCCCGATACGATTCGATCGTTTTCACGGACAGGTGAAGGCGTTCGGCAATATCGCGGGTGCTAATGCCTTGGCCGGTCAGTTCAAAGACCTCCAACTCGCGGTCGGAGAGAAGTTCGAGGGGAGACTGCATGAGGCGTTCGCGTCCGCCCTCGGCCATGCTTAGGAGCAAGCGTTCGTTGATTTCATTGCTTACGTAGATGCTGCCGTTGAGCACCTGGCGTACGGCGTGTACAATTACGTCGGCGGCTTCGAGCTTCATGACGTACCCACGGGCACCGGCTCGAATGGCCCGTTCGGCGTAGAGCACTTCATCGTGGCGCGACACTACAAGTGTACGGATGTCGGGGTAGCGTGCCTGCAAATGTTTGAGCAGTTCCATGCCACTCATGCCCGGCAACGAGATGTCAACAATAGCCAAATCGGGCGCGAGGTCATCAATCGCTTCTAGCGCATCTTCGGCGCTTTCCATTTGGCCAACCACATCAAGATCGACTTCGCCGTTCAGAGAAAGCGCAAGACCTTTGCGCATCAGTGGGTGGTCGTCAACGATTATAATGTCATAGGTCATAGCAGCATGGATTGGGTCACAGAAAGAGCGAAACGAGTCGCAAGGCGGTTATTGGATGGTAGTGGGCTGGTCGGCGCTGCGTGGGAGTGTGCAGGTAACGGTCGTCCCCTGGCCGGGGGCGCTATTTAGATCGAATGAGCCTCCGATAATGCGAGCCCGATACTTCATGATTCGTAGCCCCATCCCACCGTTCGTTATCCCCTCCGTTGCAAACCCTGCTCCGTCATCGCGGATACGCAGCCGCACCTGCTGCTCGTTGCCCGCGAGCGTAATGCGAATCCGATGCGCCTCTCCATGCCGAACCGCATTGTTAACGGCCTCTTGCGTAATTCGATACATGTGGGTAGCCGCCTGGCTGTTGTGCACCAGCGTTGTACCCACATCCTCAAACCGACAATGGACATCGAACAGGCGCTCGGCATTGTCGGAAAGGCGATTGAGGGCTTCTGTGAGGCCACTGGCTTCTAAGTCCACAGGCGTAAGCCCGCGAGCAAGGTCTCGCGCGTACTGATCGGCATCGCGAATCAGGTCCGTGATCTCGGCAGCATCGCTGGCCATCGCATGCTCCTCGCGCTGAAGTTGGTCCGACAGGTTTTTGTGGAGCAGTCCAATGCCTGTTAGCATTTGACCAAGGCCGTCGTGTAAGTCTTGCCCAATCCGACGGCGCTCGGCCTCACTGATGCTCAAGATCTCTTGTTCGAGCCGTCGTCGCTCGCTGATGTCGCGCACAATGCCAGTAAAGGTGATCCGATCATCGAGAGCCACCTCGCTCACAGCAAGCTCCATGGGAAACGTAGAGCCGTCTTTTCGCTTGCCAGTCACCTCGCGCCCGATGCCGATGATCTGTTTTTCGCCTGTGTCGTGGTAGTTCTGAATATAGGTGTTGTGCTCTCCGCGGTAGGGAGCCGGCATGAGCATTTTTACGTTGTTGCCAATTGCTTCGTGAGCGCTGTACCCAAATATATTTTCGGCAGCAGCGTTGAACGATTCAATTGTCCCGCGTGCATCGATGGTGATGATTCCATCGACAGTGGTTTCGAGAATAGCACGGGCTTTGGCTTCGCTTACATTGAGGGCGCGTTCAGTGCGCGCTTGCTCTACGGCCCCGGCCAGTACGTTGGCTACAGCCTGCAGGAAAAAAACCTCTTGGGAGGTGTAGGCACGCGGCGCTTCGGCATGCACGCCAAGCACCCCGTAGGGCTCCGGCGAACTGGCAATGGCCACACTGACGCCACTCCGTACCTGCTGATTACGCAGCAAAGGAGGCAGACAAAAGGCATTGCTCACGTCATCCATATTTTCTACCACAACAGGGCGGTTTTGCTGAAGCGTGTAGAGTGCTTGTGAGGGAACCGCATTGTACCGTTCGTGGATTGTATGAACGCCCAGTTCCACGTCGGTCCACCCGGTGCCGGCCCGGAGCAAAAAGGTCTGTTGGTCGGCCTGATGCTCTAGCACCTTGCAGGCATCAGCTTGTACGATATGACGCACCACGTGAGCTGCGTACGCCATGAGCACATCCATTTCAGTGCCCGATAGCGCGCGGCGGCTCAAGTCGGCGATAACAGCTTGTGCCAACTCGGGGGTTGGGGGCGTGTTGAGGGTCGGACGCAATGCAGAGCGGGCCCGGTATTGTTCAATGGCATTGATGCGTGTGTCTAGCAAGCTACGCTCATGCGTGTGCAAGAGGCAATCGTCAACCCCAGCACAGAACAGGTCGTGGATGTGCTTCGGACAGCCGTCGGAAAGAACGGCCATAACGAGCACATTTTGATTCACTGCACGAATGTGGCGGACCCAGCTGCACGGGTCCTGCTCAGGGTGGCACACCACAATTAAGTCGGGTGCGGTGGCAGGCCCAAGCGTAAGCGCCTGCGGATGCGTATAGGTGGCAATATGATGCTGACGCCGCTCCAGTGCATCGGCCACTTGGGTGCGAACCGCCGATGGAGGCCCAAGCAGTACGGTGTCCATAGAAACACGTGATATACATCCAAACAAAACGAGTCATGAAGCAAGCCCCCAGCCGGGTACTCATCAGCATGATCTAAGGTACTGTACGTACTATCACGGATGCTGCCCCCGTAATCCCGGTCCCTATGTACGTGGATACCCGATCCCCCTGTGGGGCTCCCCCTCACACACCTCTTCACAGTTTCCCCACACCGGCGTTCCGTAACCTGCTGTCAAGAATCCAGGCGTTCGGTTACGTTTCTGGGGGTAGGCGATGCGGCTTTTTGTTGAGCCGTTGTGTGCCGTCGTCCTAACCTTCATTCTTCGGGTTTGCTGATATGCTATCGCCCCGTTCCATCTTAGCCCCGTTTACGCCTCGCACAGCGCAGCCCACCGCTCTGTTGCATGCGTTGTCGCTGGCTAGTCGGTTGCAGGTCCCTTTGCACGTAACGCCGTGGCCGGGCTCAGAGGCAACAGCTTCTGCGCAGGATGTGCGCGTCGCTGTACGCTCATACGTGTCCGACGGCCCCCCTCCCCCACGCATCCATGTAGCAGCGTGGGAGGAGCGTCCGTTTTCAGTCAATGAATGGCTTCAGTACACGCAGCGCCATGCGGTAGACTTGATCACGCTTTCGCGATTCGACGCAAAGGCGCCAGCGCCCCCCATGGCATGCACCGATCTGCAACCGATGATTATGCGCACCAAAGCGGCGTTGCTTATGGTGCAGGTACCCTCCGATACCGCAGGATTTGCACAGGTGGTGGTGCCCACTGATATAACACCCGAGGCGGTACCCACGCTGCATCATGCCGAGGCGTTGGCTGCGGTGTACAATACACAGCTTACCCTCCTCCATGTGCTGCAGCGGAGACAGTATGTAGCGCTGACGCCCACCGACTTGCTCTCGGTTGACTCGGCGACCATGGCCCCGCGAACGGCGCATCGGCGCTTGCGCACTTGGTATCGTCGCCATGCCCATCCGAAGCATCCGCTACAGGAATCGCCCCGCATGAAAATAGAGCAGGGCGACCCCGCCACCACCATTGTACAAGAAACCCAAGATCAATCGACCAGCCTGATTGTTATGGCCGCCACACAAGGTACACCCCGCGAGGCGGGGCTGAGTCCA
Organism: Natronotalea proteinilytica; assembly: GCF_055379935.1. Lineage (NCBI taxonomy): Bacteria > Pseudomonadati > Rhodothermota > Rhodothermia > Rhodothermales > Salisaetaceae > Natronotalea > Natronotalea proteinilytica. Next base: position 3,019,879 of record NZ_AP043947.1, read on the forward strand.
ATCACTGAAAATGTGCTGCGCCGTACCACCTGTCCGGTCTTTGTAACCCGGCCCCATCACCGGTCCTTGGTGCGCCCTGCGCGCATCTCCTCGGGGCGGTCACAATCGACTTCATCATCATGAGAAATGATGCGTCGGGAGATCTCCCACAGACGAAGTTCCTAATCCATTACGTTCGGGGTAAGGCTCGTCTGTCATAAGGCGGACGCCACCACGAGTTGTTTACGTATCGACGTTAGCCTGTCCTTCGCTCACCAGCGTGCTTAGTTCATATATGTCCGCTCAAGATCCCCCCTCCTCAACAGCCCCTCGGGTGCAGTCGGAGGATGTTGAAGTCTTTTCGTATGACGAGCAGATCACCCGTCTTTTTGTTATTGCCACCATGGTGTGGGGTGTTATTGGAATGCTGGTGGGGCTCCTCCTGGCCTTGCAGCTCCCCTACCCTGAATCTAACCTTGGCGAATATCTGTCGTTTGGACGGCTGCGCCCGTTGCATACCAACGCGGTCATTTTTGCGTTTGCTGGCAACGCCATCTTTGCGGCGATCTACTACTCCACGCAACGCCTATGTAAGGTGCGGATGTATAGCGATTGGATGAGCCGCTTTCACTTCTGGGGGTGGCAAGCCATTATCGTGTCGGCAGCTATCACGCTTCCGCTTGGATATACGACCAGCAAAGAGTATGCGGAGTTGGAGTGGCCCATCAGCATTGCCATTGCCGTGGTCTGGATCATCTTTGCGATCAACTTCTTCGCGACACTGAAGCAGCGCCGCGTCAAGCACATGTACGTGGCGCTCTGGTTCTACATCGCCACGATCATCACCGTAGCGGTGCTTCACGTGGGCAATAACCTGGCCATTCCCGTCGGCGCGTTGGAGAGCTATCCGATCTACGCTGGCGTTCAGGATGCGATGGTGCAATGGTGGTATGGGCACAATGCGGTGGCGTTTTTCCTGACTACGCCGTTCTTGGGGCTCATGTACTACTTCTTACCCAAAGCGGCTGAACGACCGGTATTCTCATATCGGCTCTCCATTGTACACTTTTGGAGCCTGGTTTTCATTTACATCTGGGCTGGCCCTCACCACCTAATCTACACCGCGGTGCCGGAGTGGGCCGCCACCCTGGGCATGGTCTTTAGCGTCATGCTCTGGATGCCGAGCTGGGGAGGCATGATCAACGGCCTGTTTACTCTGCGCGGGGCATGGCATAAACTGCGCGATAGCGTGGTGCTCAAGATGTTTGTTGTGGGCATCACCTTCTACGGAATGGCAACCTTCGAAGGGCCGGCACTCTCGGTAAAAAGCGTAAACGCCCTTACGCACTATACCGATTGGACCATTGCCCACGTGCACTCGGGCGCCCTTGGCTGGAATGGGTTCATGATCTTTGGCATGATCTACTGGCTCCTACCCCGCTTGTGGCGCACACCGCTGTGGAGCGATAAGCTGGCCAATGCACACTTCTGGGTGGGCACCATCGGCATCCTCGTTTACGTTATTTCCATGTACGTATCTGGAGTTACGCAGGGCCTGATGTGGCGCGCCTTTGACGATGCCGGGCGCCTGATGTATCCTGACTTCATGGAAACGGTGGTACAGGTCATCCCAATGTACTGGGCACGCTTCATCGGCGGAACGCTCTACCTGGCCGGCACCCTCATGATGGTCGTGAACATGATCATGACCATTCGCAATGCCCCCGATACGCTGCCTGATGCTGCGCAAATTACAGCCCGTTCATCGGTCGCGGCCACCATGGGCGGAGACGGCGCTGCAGGCGACGGCGCCCCTAGCACGGAAGCGGCACCGGCCCCCGAATCGGCCGATAGCGAAGACGACGATGAGGACGACACCGCACGCCCTGGCACGAAACGCGTGCAGCTCCCCTCCCCCGACGACAGCTAACCCGACCGTGCACGCTCCTGCACCTGTTCATCCCTTTTGCTGAAGCTCCCCTGTTAAATCCATGAGCCGTTTTATCAAAAAAGATGGCATGCACCGTACCCTCGAAGGGTGGCCGCTGGTGTTTACTGTGCTTACCACCGTCGCCATCCTGGTCGGTGGGCTGGTGCAAATTGTGCCTCTCATGCTGGCTGGTGATGCCGAAACCCGCATTGAAAGCGTAGAGCCCTTTACACCGCTTGAACTGGCCGGACGCGACATCTACATCGCTGAGGGGTGCGTGGGCTGCCATTCGCAGGCTGTACGCCCGTTCCGGCACGAACTGGAGCGCTACGGCGAATACCAGAAAGCGGGCGAAACCGTCTACGAACGTCCGTTCCTGTGGGGCTCAAAGCGAACCGGTCCCGATCTGTCTCGCGTAGGAGGTGAATACTCGCACATGTGGCACGTACGCCATATGGAAGACCCCACCTCTACGAGCCCCGGCTCCATCATGCCGCCCTACCCCTGGATGTTCGACAACGAAACCAACTTTGACGTACTCCCACGCAAGCTGCGCGCCCTACAGCGGTTGGGGACTCCGTACAGCGATGAGGAAATCGAAAACGCAGACGAGATCGCGCGTGAGCAAGCCAATACCATTGCACGCGAAATTGTAGATCAAGGGGGGCCTGAAGGACTCGAAGACAAGGAGATTGTAGCGCTCATCGCATACCTCCAACGTCTAGGCACCGACATTGAAGGCGAAACGGAACCCACAGCCGAGGCATCCCAGGACGCCACACAACCTTCTACTGCCGATGCCAATTGAGTAGTCCCCCTAAGTAGCCCTCCGTATCCCGTATACACGGGTAACGGCTCTTTTTACTTACATGCTCTGTGCTATGGTATTATCCGCTTGGTTTTTAGTGACCTGGAAAGATATTCTCCGTTCGTTGGAAACGGGGCCACTAGCAGAAATTGGATTGCTGGCCTTTTTTATAGCCTTCATACTCATTCTGCTGTACGTGTACTGGATGCCTAAAGACTTTCGCGAGCATGCTCGGCACATGCCGCTCGAAGACGATACCCCCCCTCACAAAAACGGATCATCCTCATGAGTCGCGCAGACGATCCCAACACTTCGAAGACTCCTCGCAACGACAACGATCGCGAGGGGTCGGTGCTCTATGGCGGCACCTCCGACGAAATCATGCAAGGCCATAGCTACGACGGCATTCAGGAATATGATAATCCTATGCCCGGATGGTGGATATGGCTCTTGTGGGCCACCGTTGCCTTTGCCGTATTCTATGTTATCGGAATCAATGTCGGCTTAATTAACAACTATGAGGAAGACCTCGCCGAAAGCCTGGACGAACTCGAACAGATCCGGGCAGCCTACGCCGAAGAAGCAGGCGACGAGTTTGAAGTAACCGAGGTCAACATCGAAGAAAACTATGTGGGCATCGACGAGCATATCGAAGCCGCAAGTGAAAATTATGCACGCCTTTGCGCCTCCTGCCATGGCGATCAGGGACAAGGAGGTATTGGCCCTAACCTTACGGATCAACACTTCATGCACGGCGGCACCAATGTGGATATCTACGAGGTGCTTACCGATGGCATAAGTGGACAGGGAATGCCTGCTTTTGCCGCCCAGCTATCCTCCGAAGAACGTGCGCAAATGGTAGCGTTTATCCGTTCCATTGAAGGCACCGATCCGCCGGATGCACGCGACCCTCAAGGTGAATTCATCGAACGCAATTAACCCGAGGCAATCTTCCCTCCAACTAATTTGTAACACTTTACCACCTACTTGCAGCCCCTTCTCATATAGGCCCTTCGCCCCATGGCTCGCAACGATTTTATCGATGCCGACGACGTTGGCATTCTGGATTCGCCTGAGGCCGTTCTTTCTACCATGGACAAAGAAGGCGACCGCCGTTGGCTTTATCCTACGCCTAGCAAAGGGTTCTATTATTGGTGGCGCTTAGCTATTGGGTGGGGGCTAATCGCCCTCTTCGTAAGTCTGCCGTGGATTACGATCAACGATAAGCCCGCGGTGCTGCTCGACCTGATGAACCGCGAGTTCACGCTCTTCGGCACCACATTCTTCCCTACCGATACGCTCCTCTTACTCGGCTTTGCACTGGGTACACTCGTCAGCATTATTCTGATCTCTGCCCTACTGGGACGAATTTGGTGCGGGTGGGGGTGTCCGCAGACGGTCTACCTGGAGTTCGTGTACCGCCCCATCGAACGTTGGATCGAAGGGGCTGAGCATGTTCGCAAACGCCGCGACAACGAACCGCTTACGTTTGATAAAGCATGGCGCAAAACAGCCAAATGGGGCGTCTATGCCGTCATATCCATTGCGTTGGCCCATACGTTCGTATCGTACTTTGTAGGGTGGGAACGCCTGCTCACCTGGATGCAGGGCGACCCACGTGACCATTGGGGCTACTTCGTGATGATGGCAGGAACCACGGCACTCATCTTGTTTGACTTTGGATTCTTCCGGGAACAGATGTGCACCATCACCTGCCCCTACGCGCGCTTCCAGTCGGTTCTGCTTGACCCGGACTCGCTCATCGTGTCGTACGACGAAGAGCGTGGCGAACCGCGTGGACGCGGCAAAGACCGCTCTGAACTGGGCGACTGCATCGACTGCGGCGCGTGCGTGCGTACCTGTCCCACAGGCATTGACATTCGCGATGGCTTGCAAATGGAGTGCGTCGCGTGCACACAGTGCATTGACGCCTGCGACGACATCATGGACAAGATGGGCTGGGAACCGGGCCTCATCAAGTACACCTCAGAAAAAGCGCTCAATGATGAGCCGACCCAGTTGGTGCGTCCCCGTACGGTGCTGTACAGCGGCGCGCTGCTCGTCCTCACCGTGTTCTTCGTTGGCTTGCTGTGGACACGCCCCACATACGACATCAACGTGGCACGAGCAACCGCCGAACCGTTCGTCGTGCTTCCCAACGACGACATTGCGAACCGCATCCGGGTACGGGTGCGCAACCAAAGTGCCCAAGAAGCGCGCTTTACCATTGGAGCCGAAGGCATCCCCAACGTGCAGGTAAACCCCGTCGGTCCCGATGAGATTACGCTGCAACCCCAGGAAATGCATCGGTCGGAGGCGTGGATTGTCGTGCCCCCCGATGCGTTCGACAACGGACGCCGCGAGGTCACTATCGTGCTGCGGTTTGACGATGGCACGGAGCAGCGCATTCCGTTCCCTATGCTGAGCCCACATAGCCGCGAAGCCGAAGACCCAGACATGCTCGACCACGAAGCCGAGCCCTCCTGATAGCTCAGCAGCGTCTCGCCTTCCCCCATACCACTGACTCCTCCTAATTCTATGCGTTCGATCCTCCCTCCTCATATCGCGTGGCCCGGACTCGTCGTGCTCATTTTGAGCATCGGCATTACCGCAGTGGGCATTACCATACACCAGGCCCATAAAGATGGAGGCGTGGCCATGGTAGATGACTACACCGTGAACACATCCGACTGGGAGGAGCTCACAGCCGCCCGTGGAGAAACCCGTGGCTGGACGGGCTCGCTTGCATTCAACGAAGACGAACCGTCGCATTTGCAGCTTGAGTTGGCGGATGCGCAGGGCCATCCCGTATCCATCGGTAACGGCACGCTAACGCTCCGACAGCCCCATCACGAGGTGCCGTTCTACGAAACCCCACTTCAGGAAGAGGCGCCTGGCGAGTACGCACACACCGTGCCCCTCCTTAAATCTGGAGTGTGGGATGCAGTGGTACGTGGCACCGTTGACGAAACACGTGTCGAATATACGGTGCGGTTTACGCACGGCGAGTAAGCCCCCACAGACCAATGCATACCAGCCGATACCGATTGTTTTCGTTCTAATCAGTAGCCCTCTGTATGGCCGCTCCTGTCGATGCTTCGCCCCCGCCTAAGACTCCGGCAGCTGATGCGCCTTGTGCGCATTGTGGGCTACCTGTGGGGGCAGCGCCAGTTGGGCCGCCCGATGGCCCGCATTTCTGTTGCCAGGGGTGCGAGGTGGTGCATCAAACGCTCTATGAAACGGGGTTGCACGATACGTACTATCGCCTTTCGGGGATCGGACAAGAGCGGGCTCCCCAGCCCGCACAGTCGCAACCCGACGAGCTGGTCTATGCCGAGCTGGATACCGACACATTTCTCGATGAGCATGCCCCGCCCGATGACCACGGAGTTCGCACCATCACGCTATTCTTGGATGGTGTGCACTGTGCCGCGTGCGTATGGCTTGTAGAGCGCCTGCCCGATGCCTTGGATGGCGTCACCGATGCGCGCCTTGACCTGCCCCGCGCCCGGCTCCACCTGGAGTGGAAGCAACACCGCACGCCGCTCACAGAGGTCGCCGATTGGTTGGCCCAGTTCGGGTATCGCGTGCATCCGGTGCGCGAAGACCAGCATCAGGCGCGAACGCATGAAGAGCGTCGCCTGCTGTTGAAGGTGGGCGTGTGCTGGGCACTCGCCGCCAACGTCATGTTGCTGGCCTTGGCTCTCTATGCCGGCCTCGATGCCATCGATTCAACACTCAACGCAGCAGCACACTGGGTAAGCTTTGGGCTGGCCATCCCTGCCGTGCTGTACGGTGGCAGTGAGTTTGTGCGGCGCGCCTGGTCCTCTGTCAAGTGGGCCTGGCAGCAGGGTACCGCGCGCCACCTGCACATGGATCTGCCCATTGCGCTGGGCATCTGGGTAGGGTTTATAGACAGTGTGTGGGGCACCGTATCCGGACGCGGCGAGGTGTGGTTCGACTCCATTACCGTGCTCATTGCAGCCGTGCTTACCGCACGATGGCTGCAGCTGCGCAGCCGACGCCTAGCCGGCGATGCAAGCGACCGGCTGCTGGCCCTCCTGCCCACCATGGCACATCAAGTGGACCCCGATGGCAACACCACGGCGGTGCGCGTAGACACCCTTTCTCCGGGCGATACCGTACACATCCGTCCTGGCGATACCATTCCGGTGGATGGCGTGATCGCTGAAGGGCGCTCCTCTGTTAACAATGCCGTGCTTACGGGTGAGCATGAACCCACGCCTGTAACGCCCGGCGATGAGGTGACCGGCGGCGCAACCAACCTGAGCGCCCCCCTTACAGTGACGGTACACGCCACCGGAGCCGAGTCGTCAATTGGGCAGCTACTGGCCTGGGTACGCGAAGAGGCCCCCCAAACGGCACGCGTAGCTCACTTCACCGATCGCCTCACCGGCTACTTTGTGGCAGGCGTTGCCACGCTGGCGATCCTCACCGCAGCCCTCTGGATGATGTGGGCGCCCGACGAAGCCATGCGCAATGTGGTAGCGCTGCTCGTCATTACGTGTCCCTGTGCGCTGGGCATGGCTACCCCGCTCGCCCTGGCCGTAGCTACCGGACAGGCTGCTCAGACGGGTATCTTCATCAAGAGCGAGATTACCATTGAACAGTGCCGCGATGTCGATGCTATTGTGCTCGATAAAACCGGCACGCTCACCGAAGGGCAGCTTTCTCTGTTGGATACGCATGGATCGGAACGTGCCGTGCAGTATGCTGCCGCCCTCGAAACGCAGAGCACACACCCCATTGCTCAAGCTCTAACCGACGCCTATCGCCCGGAGTCCAGCGGACTGCCCCCCCTCGCGAACATTAACCATACTGCCGGGCGCGGCATGGAAGGGTACGTGGCATCGGCCCATGTACGAGTGGGGCGGCCCGACTGGGTGGGGCAACACGCAACGTATCCCCCTGACATGCAACACACCGTGACTGATGCGGCGGAGGCCGGACATACACCGGTGGCGGTGGCGGTAGATGGAGAAATCCAGGCCGTTTGCGTGTTCGGAGATCGGCTGCGCCCGGAGGTGCCTGCCCTGATTGAAGCCTGGCAGAACGAAGGACACCACATCGTGTTGCTTTCGGGCGACCACCCCAACGTGGTGCAGCATGTGGCGCGTCGTCTGAATCTACCGTCCGAATCAGCACGTGGCCACGTATCCCCCGAGGAAAAGCGTGCTGCCGTGGCTGCGCTTTGCGAAGATGGGCATACCGTAGCTATGGTAGGCGACGGGGTAAACGATGCTGGGGCGCTTCAGCAGGCCGATATTGGAATCGCGGTAGATGGAGGCGCCACGCCGAGCCTGGTGGCCGCCGATGTGTTTTTGACGCGACAAGGACTGCAGCCCATTAACGAACTTTTCGATGGAGCCGCCAACGTAATGCGCACGATCACAGGCACCTTGTCGTTTTCGCTGTTGTATAACCTTCTAGGAGGCACTGCCGCTTTGTTGGGATTTGTAGGGCCGCTGGTTGCTGCCGTGGCCATGCCCGTAAGCTCCCTGGTTGTGGTTACAGCCTCAATTCTGCAGCGTAGCTTTCGTGTAGCCGATCCGCTACCCGAGCAACCCAGTGCTACAACAACAGGAACCGCTTCGGTATCCGTTGCACAAACGCCCTCCACTGCACTATGAACATTTTGTACCTTTTGGTTCCGTTGGCGATTCTTCTGGCCGGAATGGGCGTGGCCGGGTTTGTGTGGTCGGTTCGTACCGGGCAGTATGACGATGTGGAAACGCCGGCCATGCGTGTGATTATAGATGATGACGTGCCCGAGCCCCAACGACCCGATTCCGACGAGTCGGACGATACCGGGGCGAACAATACGAAGGCTTCGTCTTAACGTCCTTTTTGACTTACATCGAATAGATTACCTATGCCCCCATCGTCTTCGACTGAAACATCACAGCCCTCGCTTTCTGATTCGCCTTCAGCGCCCCGCCCCCAATCGCCACGCAATGGGGCGTCGGTAGATGGTCGGATGGCCGAGTTTCACTGGAGCGCGTTTCCAGGGGCTACCACGTACCGTCTGCAGGTGAGCGACCGTAAGCAGTTCGACGAGCTACATGTCGACTTTACCGTAGAGGACACTACAGTAACCGAGCTCTCAGGGCTCTTGCCGATTGACAATTCAACCTGGTACTGGCGCGTTCGGGCCGAAGATGCCTCTAGTGCGTGGAGCGAGCCTGCTGTGTTTACCGCAAGCCAGTCGGCTGAAGAAAAAAAGACATCGGCTGCTTCCAAAAAAGCCAAAGCCTCTCCCTCAAAAACCGCTTCGACCCAGTCAGGACAGGCCCCAACAGCAGAGGACGAAGTGGAAGTGCCATTCCACACAGCGCAGACCTCTTCTACTGCAGCGTTGGTTATGGGAGCGCTCGTAATCATTTCATTTGCCGCTACAGTCGTGTTGCTCATGATGTTTGGCTAAGGAACGTCAATCATGTAGTTAGGCGGGCGGTTGCTTTAACACGATCCTATGGACAGCCACACGACATCGTCGCTATCACCCGCCTGTTAGTGACTGCTGATTAGTGACTGCTGAGTGCCGGGGAGATAGTTCGGTCTCAAAGACCATTCAACCGCTGACCTCCTCCCGGGCTCGTCGCGACGAGAGAACAGCTTTTTGCCTTCAAGATTGACCTGTGGCAGCGTATTATTGCGTTGTCACAGGTCAATCTTTGGATGGACAACGATCCCGTTTTTATGTTGTCATCTTGAGCGGCGCAACTGCGTCTAGCAGGGGCGGAGTCCTAACACGAGCGAGGCGACTGATGAGCGTAGCGAATAAAAATCCCCCCGAAATGAGCAGGGCCGCTCGATCGATCAGAGCCTGCTGAGCGCCGAACAGACCGTGGAGGCGTCACAGCACGTACGTGTTTAGCGGCGTGCTTCCTGATCGCCGGGGACGCAAGCGGTCCCCGGCTATGGATTTTGCTCACATCGCACCGTTCTGTAGCCCGGGATCAGGAGCGAAGCGGATATCCCGGGCGGTCATTGTACCACGCTAAACAGGTACCACAGCACGCTGTGACGTTACGAGCCCTCCTACACTGAACGTACGTACGCCTTCTTTGCAGTCAGAGGGCTCACCATGACAGTTTTTTGGAGGGGATTCGAACCCAAAGATTGGCACGGTCTCCGTACCCTACTCGAACACTACTGTCACAAGTCAATCTTCGGGTCACGCATGTGCACCCTAATGTACCGAGAAAAACGTCTCCTTGTCATTGCGAGCGCAGCGACGCAATCTCATGCTATCAGGCCGGACGCAGCCTCCCAATCAACGGCATGAGATCGCACCTCAGAAGGACTCATTCTCTGTTGCTCGCAGCGCCACGTCGGTCGCACGCTCCCTCCTTGCGGTGACAATGTTATGGTATGGAGTGGACTCGCGTTGAAGCATTTCAAACCAAATGTTCTGTCATGTTGAGCAAGCGAAGGGCCCCCAGGGCCCGAAGCGCGTCGAAACATCTCCTCCGCGCTCAGCAGCTACTGGCAAACCAACAGCCCTGCCCAGTTCGTGGGAGATCTTTACTCACTGCGTTCGTCAGTCGCTTCGCTCGTGTCAGGACTCCGCGTCTCCTAGGCGGAGCCGCTACGCTCAAGATGACATCATTAAGACGGGGGTGTTGCAACCCGAAGATTGAGCTGTGACACAGTACTACACGCCGAATAGGGATCATGAATAGGTTGGTTTGGCTATTATGCCCTCCGGCGAAGGAACGGTTGCCTCTTCCTTTCAAAGTTTCTACCTTAACCGATGTACGGCATTGCACACCATGTGCATGATATGTCCACTATGGCCCCTCTTTTACACGTTTTGCTTAGAATACTGATATAAAACAAGATGCCTAAAGGTCGTCTGGATGCATTGCGATCATACAGCATACTAGATACGCCGTCCGATGGGGCCTTTGATCATTTTACCGAGCATGCGGCGGACCTATTTGACATGCCGATAGCAGTGCTCAATTTCATTGACGAAAATCGCCAGTGGCCTAAGTCGTGTGTTGGGTGGGAAGCTGCCGAAACCAATCTTGACATTTCCTTCTGTGTGCACACAATCAAGGATGACGAGCCGCTCGTCGTCCCCAATGCAAAGCACGACGAGCGATTTGCTACGAATCCGCTTGTGGTTGGCCCTCCTGGCATGCGGTTTTATGCGGGGGCTCCCCTCATCACCCCCAATGGATACCGAATTGGCACACTGTGTGTGTTCGACACAACGCCGCGTTCATTTTCAGAAGTCCAAGAAAGGCAACTACAACGACTCACGGCGATGGCGATCGATCTGCTAGAGCAACGTCGGAAAAGACTTGACCGTAAGCAGAAGTTGCGCGAACGCGAGGCGCACATACGAGGTATTGCCAACAGCATTCCGGGGGTCGTATTTCAGTTCTTTGCAGATGCAGATGGACAGCAGGGCATCCAGTTTGTCGGTGAAAATGTGTCTCGTATCTTGGGAGGTACGTTCCATGCTGATATGTATGACCAATTTATTGATCACATTCCGGCAGAATATACTGAAGCTTACCGTGCGTCTGTAGAGGCCTCTGTTCAGACGCAGACCATGTGGGAGCACGAGTTTCCGTTTGAAAAGCCGAACACAGGCGAGCGCATCTGGCTACATGGTATATCTATGCCTAAAGAAGAAGGAATGACAGCCGACGGAAAAATTGTTTACAACGGAGTATTACTCGATATTACCGAACGTAAAGAACGCGAGCGCGAACGCGCATCCCTGCGCAACCGCATGCAACTTGCTCTCGAAAAGACCAGCTCCGTTATCTTTGATGTTGATCTCGATACACAAAAAATTGCGCATGCTGGACCAACTCAAAACGTTTTTCAGGTTGATGCCGATGCAATCCCCGACTGGCATACGTTTACGCAGCGCGTTGTGCATCCCAAAGACCGCGAGCGACTTTTGTTGTTCTTGGATAAGCTGCGCCGTGGCGAGGAGCAGGCTCTTACCATAGATTGCCGTACACATCCTCAAAACGGGCCTGTGCGCTGGATGCGCGGAAGCATTCATCGTGTTGAACGCTCTGGTTCTGATGCGCAGCGAATTATTGGGTTGGTGCATGACATTACGAAACGGAAGCAGTCCGAGCAAGAGCGCCGAATGCTAGCCGCGGCAATTGAGCACGCCACCGAGGCTGTTCTGATTACAGAAGGGGCCCCACTTGACGCACCCGGCCCTCGTATCATATATGTAAATCCGGCTTTTGAATCCATGACCGGATATAACGCCAGCGAGCTCATCGGCCAAACGCCGCGCATCTTTCAAGGCGTCAAGACCGAGACGGCGGTGCTAGATAAAGTTCGGACCCATCTAGACGCGCAAAAACCAGTGCAGGCTGAGACGGTCAACTATCGTAAAGACGGGACGCCCTACATAGTGAACTGGAACATTGCACCCGTGCGGGATGAAGAAGGGGCTATCGAGTATTGGGCATCGCTCCAGCGCGATGTAACAGAACAACGCAAGCGCGAAGACGAACTCCGCCAGGCGAAAGAGAAAGCCGAAAAGGCCGTGCGCCTTAAAGAGGCAATGCTTGCTAACATGAGTCACGAGGTTCGCACACCTCTCACATCTATGATGGGCTTTGCAGAAATTTTGGCCGAGGAATTGAGCGGCCCGCACGCAAAGCAAGCAGAAATTATTTACCGGGGTAGCAAACGATTGCACCGCACGCTTGAATCAATGCTTCAGTTGTCCGAATTGCGTGGAGGCGCCTACCAGGTGTCGTGGAACGAAATCGACCTGCGCACCCTCGTAAACGAAGTCGTCCAAAGGATGCGCCCTGAGGCGGATGCCAATAGATTAGCCCTTCGCGTTGACGTCCCACCGGTGCCTGTAAATGCATGTATTGACGAGGTGGCTACCGAGCGAATCGTAACCAATCTCCTTGATAATGCAATCAAGTTTACTCCTGCAGGGGGGACTATTGTTGTGCGTGTTAGCAATGATACTGAGGCTCCGCTTGTTGAAGTGGAAGACACGGGCATCGGCATAGCCAAAGAGGCCCTTGATGAGGTGTTCAAGGCCTTCAAACAAGAATCAGAAGGGCTGGCCCGCACCTATGAGGGAAGTGGGTTGGGACTAGCTATTGTAAAGAAGCTGGTTGAGCAAATGCAGGGGACCGTCACGATTAAAAGCGAAAAGGGAGAGGGAACGCGTGTACAAGTACGTCTCCCATCCGTTGAGTAAGCTGTAAGAGAGGTAGTTCTCTATGCATGGCTAGACAGGCCTTGAAACAGCGGAGGCTGCCAAACTGGGCACACCTCATGTCTGCACGGTCGGCATTAACCATTGCGCCCCCTGCCTTTATTTTTTGGTCGTGGATAGATGTTAAGTGATAAAGCGATGGCCCCTCGCACTTTCGTTTGAACCTTTTCTCTTTACCGCTGCGCTCTATCAGTCGGCCCACGACCTCGTGCCGGGGCTCTCCTTTTTCCAAAGGCGGGATATCCAGAATATCACGTTGTCGGCAAAACTTGGTAGACGGGAAGCCAAATCACATTGAAATGATGTAGCTTATGTGAAATTTACTTATTATTGCGATACTACTTTTTAGAACAACGCTCTGGTAGGCATGGTTTGGTTATACCGTATGCCTCATGCAACCTCGAAATCTGTTTGTCGAGGAAGTAACGTTTTTACAAGCGCTGAAGAGCCATGAATACCTGCGGCAACACACCGAATGAAACCAGTTTTCTGTTTTGTGAGGCTGCCTGTATACGGCTTGGCGCGTATCTGGCATATGGTTTAGTATGGAGTTTTATGCTGACCTTGCATGTCGATGCAGGCATGCAGGATAGAGATGGGGTTACAGAAGACGCGCCTTCCGTTCTTAGTGAGGGGTATGCATACAACCGATCCACTGACCAGATCAACCGCTTTCAGGTGTATTCCGACAGCACCATTGTATTGAGCACAGGTAGTGGAGAGACAGAGCAAATAATCCAAATGTCGGTAGACCTGTTTGAGCTTGTGGGAGAGCGCGTAGAGAACCGTTTATACGGGGAGCGTTCATCGCATAGTGAGTTGGGGGTGGGCGTCGAAGATCGAGCGCTGCATCTAAGCCTTATCCAGCAATACGACTTGCAGTTGATTGGGGGGCTCACAGGAGGTTTTGTTCTTGTAGTTGGTCTATCGGTGTGGCTAGGTATACGACTACGTCGTAGTCGTCGCACAGAACAAGTGCTCCGCTCGCGCTATCAAGCGCTCCAAGAAGGGGAAGAACGCGAGCGACGGCGCATCGCACGCGAGATTCACGACGGACCTGTACAAACCCTTCATGGATTGCATTTTCAAATGGCGGCGACGCAGCTTGCTACACAAGGCGACGGGGCTGCTTCGCCTACTGAGGCAAAAGCACAGAATTCGGGCATGGAAGATCGTCTTATGGATGCGGTGCACGAGCTCCGCGCGATCAGTGAAGGGCTCCATCCAGCCAGTTTAGAACGTTTTGGTTTGGTTGCGGCATTAGATGCACATGCTCGTCGTCTCATTGAGACCATCCCATCAGAAGCTGCGCCAACTATTCGAGTTGAGAGCGAAGAGGAGTCGTTTCAGCTAGCCGATAACACGCGTCTTGCGTTGTATCGCATTGTGCAAGAAGCACTCTCGAACGCAGTTCAGCATGCCGAAGCAACCACAATTGAAGTGCAGGCCCAGGTTGAAGAGGACAAACTACACATGATTGTGGAAGACAACGGCATAGGATTTAACGTGGAAGACGCGACTGTAAATCAAAAGCCCTCAACGAAGACCCCGTCGCAACTCGGACTCATTGGCTTGCATGAGCGAGCCGACATGATCGGGGCCACTGTTCAGATAGATAGTACATCCGAAACGGGCACAACCGTACATGTCATTTGCCCGTATGCCTCCCATCTGCACGAGACAGTCCGCCCGTAACGATTGAACGTCTGTTTGGATGTTCGTTTAATGGCAAGAGCAAGCGCCGGTGAGCGAAGCGAGGGCCACGATAGAGGATTCATAGCGCCAGGGACATGACCTTCGGCTCTATCTCATCGGAGCCGCTCGCAGCACTCCGAATGCAGGGAGAAAGTACTCCCAGATGCCCCAAACAAGAAATGAGACAGGCTCTGCAAGCAAAGACAATCTGATAACCTGCATAGTTTGTGGTAGCTTGTTAACATTCAAGTAGGCGATCCAAGGTCTACCAATCGACGGTCCGGTTATGAATACCCTGCCTATGAGTGCACTGCGTGTTGTTCTTGCTGATGATCATGCGGTAGTTCGTCGCGGTCTCAAGACAATTCTCGAATCGAATGATCCAAACGATCCGCTTCCTATAGTGGTTGTGGGAGAGGCTGGTACAGGGCCAGAAGCACTTCGACTTGTAGAGGTCAACACGCCTGATGTGCTGCTTCTCGATGTAGAAATGCCTGAAGCAGACGGGGTTGAGGTTGCACAGACTCTGCATGCCCAAGGCACGTCAACAGCGGTGCTAGCCCTCTCATCTCACGAAGATCCGGTCTATGTACAAGGCCTATTACGAGCAGGAGCATCGGGCTACTTAACGAAAAAACAGGCTCCCATTCTCATTCGAGAAGCCGTTCGAGCCGTAGCGGAAGGACAGAAACGGTGGTTTGTATCGGTTGCACCAGAAGCCCATCCACTCAACGAAGTAACCCCCCAGGAACGGAAGGTGCTTCGTTTCTTGATCGAAGGACATACCACCGCTGCAATTGCTGACAAAATGAATGTAGCTCCAAACACCGTCCGACGATACGCTTCCGTCCTGTACGATAAGATAGGTGTAGATGATGGTCGGGAAGCAATTGCCTGGGCATGGAAGCAAGGAGTAGCAGAACGCCTTTGATCGTGACCGTCGCAAAGCACTATAGAAAGTCATTTCTTACAACCGAGCCCCTAAAGACGGGTCGTCGCGGGAGCCAAAAAACGGCGGATAATACAGTACAACATCCGTAGCTGATACAGTTGTATCAGAATAATGCAACACCTGTATCAGCAAACGGCAACAACTGTGTATAGTGAAGGCTGCGGAGTGGCCTTATCTTAAGATAGCTCCGCATAGACAAGGCGATGAAATGCAGTAGCTTTAGCTGCATGTCGCCTTATTTTTTATCTTTAACCTTCACGATACCATGTTTAAGCTTCAGACGTTTTCAACGCTCACCATAGTCTTTGGTCTATTTCTCTTATTGAGCGGTTGCGACTCGGCCATTGATGCCGAACTCACTGATGAGCCGACACAGCATTCCGATGATCTATTGAATCACAATACAACGCAGACACTCGGATGGCAGGGCCTAAGCGTTACGGTCGAAGAAGGGTTTGCCCTCACCAATAACGACCGCCTACGTATCGAGACCGAAGACGACCGTCATGCTCACTTCCGAATTCAGCCATCTTCGGAAGAGCAGATGGACTTGCTGTTTTCGCTTGATGCTATCGAGCGTGGCGATCCTTTCGTTATCAAGGTGATTGGACGCGACGATTCAGGTACCTCTGTTGTATTGAGTGAAATCCTGCATCGTCCTACTGATGAGGATGGCAAAGTGGATCTCTCGCATGCGGTAACGCAAGGCCATCGATCGGATGTGAAGTGCCGGATTGGCGACACCACCCCCGAATCTATTATTGATGACCTGACAGATGCGAAAGATACCTTAGAGATGGGTACGCTCAACGACTGGCCTACATCGTTCCACTACATCCGCCGAGGAGATGCTGTTGTGATCGAGATTGATTATGAGCGGGAGATGGAGCTAACAAATCTACAGACAGCCCAGCTTTCGTTAGATCAAAATCTTGTAGCGAACCATATAGACGACCCAAGTGTCGAGTCGACCCAAAAAGAGTGCTCGCATATCGGGTTTCACCTGTCTGGAATCCCGGCCTCAACGCAGTTGCATGCTGTTGAAATGTCACTGCCACGCGCAATAGATATCGCGCAACCGGAGCACTGAGTGTATAAACCGAACTCATAAAGCCTGTAGCGAATGGTGTTAAGTGATAAAGCGATGGGACACCGTCGTTTCGTTCGCTCTCCTCCTCTCTACCGTTGCACTACTCCACCAGTCGTCCCGCGGACTCGCGTGGAGCTTCCCTTGTTTTTATTAGAGGAAGTGGCCGGAAGAATCACACCTTCGGCAGCACTCGGTAGCCAGAGGGGAGGAGGGGCAGAGCGAACTGCAATGCGGCAAAAACAGGACGACAAAGGAGGGTCGAAACACCAAAGGCATTGACCTAACGGCCCCAGGCTATGGGCCAATGTCGGAACTCCTTCGAAAAGCGAAGCGAGTAGTTCGTCCTTGAATATTCAGGTGTCCGTTGCCTTGTGCTTCCCACAAGACCACAAGAAATGGTTATGGTCAAGAATCGCCAGAAGGTTGTCAAGCAATACAGCATAGTCGGCACCCCGCAGGAAGAGGCATTCGATTGTGTAGTGCGCCATGCGGCAGATATCGTTAATGCGCCTAGCGCTATGCTAAACATTGCAGTAGAATCAGGATGGTTCTGGTGCAAGGCAGCGATTGGCCTAGACCGAGCCGGCCAGACATTTCGCTCTGTGCTTTGCAGCCATACGATGAGCGTTGGGGAGCTTACAAGAGTTACTAACAACCTACAGCCTCCTTTTGCAAGAGGGACTGCGGAGTCTGACAAACGGGCCTTCAAGACGTATGTGGGTATACCGTTGCATGCGCCCAGTGGGTGTTGTATTGGCACACTCTGTGTTGTAGACACAGCCCCTCGTTCATTTTCAGATGCCGATTGCTGCCGCTTGCAAGAAGTGGCAACATTAGCGATTCACCTTTTAGAACAACGCCGAGGTACGCAGCAGTCCTCTTCCAAGAGAAATCAGGCACAACCCAGACGAAAAAGCCGAGGGTCCAAACAACGCAAACGTTCGTCAGAGCATGACTTTCAAGCACTCAAAACATCATTGCTTGCTAATATCAGTCACGAAGTACGCACGCCCCTTACGGTGATCATTGGGTTTGCAGAAATTCTAGAGTCTGAGCTTGAGGCCCCCATAGCCGGGCGGGCATCGACCATTAAGCAGTATGGCAAACAGTTGAGCCGAACGTTGCAAGCGACTACCCAGCTTTCAGAGCTAGAGAGTGGAACGTACGTCGTTAGAAAGCAGGAGATCAACGTGGTACCAATTGTGCGTAGTGTAATGCAGTCGTACGAATCAGATGCGCAGTGCTCGAGCGTGAAAATCGTTGATGAGGTTCCTCAGCAAGCTGTGTATGCCTGGGCAGACCAAGAAGCCCTCTCTCAAGTCGTGGCCAATGTGCTTGACAATGCAATTAAGTTCAACAAGACTGGCGGAGAAGTGCATGTACGTGTGGAAACTACAAAGGTCGGTCAGGTGCGCATTGTCGTTAACGATACGGGTATTGGAATTTCTCAAGAGGCGCTGCCGCGTATATTCGATGCATTTCGCCAGGAGTCAGAAGGCACGACGCGAACATACGAGGGGATTGGTGTTGGGCTTACTATCGCGAAAAAGCTGGTCGATCAAATGGAGGGAGCGATAACTGTTAAAAGCGAAAAGGGAGAGGGAACGCGTGTAGCAGTATATCTTCCTGCCGAATCCCCATAGCACGTTCGGGAGTGGGGATTACACGGACTGTAAACTAGAACGAGGGGAAGCACACACAAAACGCCCCCGGACTGGTATAAATCCGGGGGCGTAGCGTCGTTTTGCATATCAGCGGTACGCATCAGGGAAAGATACCCATATCTGCATACGACTTCGATATTTTGTTGATGGCGCTGATAAACGCGGCGGTGCGCATCCCAACACCGTGCTTCTCACGCTCAGTGCGGATTTCTTCGTAGGCAAACGCCATCGTGTCTTCGAGTCCAGAGTTAACGAGATCTGCCTCGCTAGCGCCAAAGCCCACCCGCTTGATCAGGTCATCCATCAGAGACTCGTCAAAGTTCTCTGATGTGAGCTCATCCACAGCTTCCAGAATACGCGCTGCGTTACGTTCCTCAAAGCGGCGACTCATGCGTCCATGGCGCACATGCGACAAATTGCGCAGCCACTCAAAGTACGAAACGGTAACGCCACCTGCGTTCAGGTACACATCGGGAATGATAAGCACGTTGCGCTCTTCCAAGATCGCATCGGCCTCGGCAGTCACTGGACCATTAGCAGCCTCGCCAATAATTTTGGCTTTGATGTTCGGAGCATTTTGAGAGGTGATGACCCCCTCTAGCGCTGCAGGAATTAGGATGTCGCACTCTAGCTCCAGTGCCTTTTCGGAATCCTCAATATTCGTAGCGCCGGGAAAATCAAGAATCGACCCCGTTTCCTCACGATGCGCTACCACCTTATGGATATCAATCCCTTCCGGGTCGTAGATGGCTCCCTCAATTTCGGCTATCCCTACGATGCGGGCACCGCCCTCTTCTTGGAGAATGCGTGCAGCGTGATAGCCTACATTACCAATGCCCTGGATAACGACAGATTTGTCTTCAAGACCGGTGCTTAGCCCAAGTGCATCCATGTCTTTTTTGAACGCGCAGGCTTCGCGAATCCCGTAATAAACACCACGCCCGGTGGCTTCGGTGCGTCCGCGGACGCCGCCCTGCCCAACCGGCTTGCCCGTCACACATGCCAGCCCATTCAGGTCGTCGTCGGTCATCTGGTTGTACGTGTCGGTAATCCAGGCCATTTCACGTGACCCTGTACCGTAGTCGGGAGCAGGCACGTCTACGCCGGCCCCAATAAAGTTCTTGCGGATCAACTCAAAGGTGTAACGCCGGGTAATGCGCTCTAGCTCGGTCTCGGAATATTCGCGGGCATCAATACATACTCCGCCTTTGGCACCGCCAAATGGCACATCTACAATAGCACACTTGTAGCTCATCAAAGCCGCCAAGGCCATTACCTCGTCGACATTCACGTTGAGAGCATACCGAATGCCGCCCTTTGTGGGCTTTTTATGATGGCTGTGCTCGGCCCGGTAGCCGCGAATCACCTCAATGCTTCCGTCATCCCGCTTAATGGGGAACTCGAAGCGCACGATATTATCGCAGGCTCGAATTTGGTGCAAGACGCCTTGAGGGGCATCGGCATGGACCGCAGCGGTGTCAAACATACGGTTGACTTGAGCAAAGAAGCCTTGACCCGTGCCATGAGTGGTGTCGGTGGATGCGGTATTCATAGACTCGCGCTGACAAATTTTGTGGCAAACGATACGTGGCTTAGTAGTAAAACGGGCAGCTTAGAAAAGGGCAAGCGTGCTAAATGAAAACTGTAAGCGCTTCCACTAATCTTGGGGATTCATTTGCACGATGTTCGCGCTCGCTAGACCAAACAGGGCTTTGGTCTACATGGCATGACTTTTCCATGTGGTGTGGGTGTTTGTCGGAGTTATTACATGCGGTTCATCACATCCGTGAAAACCACCGGGTACGTTGCACCGTAATGATGGCGTTACACTCCAACGCGTCCCCACGAACCGACTCTATTGGTTGAATGGTTTCTCGTCTATGCTATGGCCTGCTTTTGTGTGTGCTCGGAAGCGCAAGCCTTTCGGTGCAAACCGTCGCTCAATCCGTTGAGGCCGATCGGCCCAGCCTATCGGAACGGGCGGCGAGCCTCACACAGTCTACGCTGCAAGTAGAAGCCGGCGTGGCCTATGCCGAAGGAACGCTCTCCACCTTTGAGTTTGGGCAACTGCTCGTGCGTTACGGCTTTGCTGACGGCCTGGAACTGCGCGCCGGAATTAATTCGCTGGCCCTGACCGAATCGGCAGGCGAAGATGGATACACAGGAACCAACGTCGGAGTGAAAGTCGGTTTGCTCTGTAGCACCAATGCCAGTTGCCCCTTTCGGCTGAGCATGCTGGCGGACGCTGCATTGCCGACCGGTACCGGTTCGTTCGAGGCGCCCGACAACCGGGTGCGTCAGACTCTTTTGCTTGCTGCCGAAAGCATGCTTGGGAGCGGCCTCGCGCTGGACACAAATGCCGGGGTCCGTTTCTTTTATACCGATACCACCCAGGAAGAATGGACGCTCACCAGCGCACTGCGGCTATCACTCACGCCGGGGGTGCAGCCGTATGTTGGATACGCGGGCTTTTTCCCCGACGGAGATACCCGCAATTACGTGGAAACAGGTTTGCTCTTTCAGTCGGGCCAGACGCTGCAGTTTGACCTGAATGCCGGGCTGCGTGTCGATGAAGACGCAAACGAAGGATTCGTGGGAGGCGGCGTCACGTTCCAGTTGTAGATACGTACGCAGCTCCTATTTACACCCCCCTTTTCGAACGGCGATCGTACACCATGCCCCGCTCTTTTTTAGATGGATCCACACAGCTGGTGCTCTTAATAGGAGACCCGGTGGCTCATTCGCTCTCGCCGCGCATCCACAATACGGCCTTTGCTACGCAGCAGATTAATGCCGTGTACGCAGCCTCGCAGGTTGGAGCCGATCATTTATCGGATGCGGTCGATGGGTTGCGGGCGTTACGGGTGCTGGGCGCCAACGTAACCATTCCGCATAAAGAGACCATCGCGCCGTTGCTCGATACGCTAACCGATCGAGCCCGCGCTGTAGGCGCTGTCAACACCATTGTGTCTGGCACCAACGAAGCGGGCGAACTGCGCCTGCATGGCGACAATACCGATGTGGCGGGCTTTCTGACGCCCCTGCATGAGGTGGTCGGACTGAACCAAGCGCCCATGACGATTCTTGGCGCGGGGGGGGCTGCACGC
Source organism: Natronotalea proteinilytica (assembly GCF_055379935.1). Taxonomy (NCBI): domain Bacteria; kingdom Pseudomonadati; phylum Rhodothermota; class Rhodothermia; order Rhodothermales; family Salisaetaceae; genus Natronotalea; species Natronotalea proteinilytica. Next base: position 3,041,353 of record NZ_AP043947.1, read on the forward strand.
GCCGTGGCGTATGGACTCGGAACGGCCTATGCGCCAGCGCGCCTCACGGTGGCAGCCCGGCGGCCCGAGCAGGCCCAGGCCCTTCTTGATGCATTGGCTCCTCACCTCAACACAGATACCACGACACTGCAAGCCGTGCCCCTCAAAGAGGCACACGCTGCTGTATCCACAAGCCGCCTGGTGGTAAACGCGACCCCCGTAGGTATGGCCCCAAACACCGAGGCAACCCCGTGGCCCGACGCCTCATGTTTTACGCCCGACCATGTGATATACGACCTGGTATACACCCCACGTCGCACGCGGCTGCTTCGCGAAGCAGAGGCGCAGGGCGCACGCACGCAAGACGGTCTAGCCATGCTCATCGGACAAGCCGCGGCAGCTTACAAGCAGTGGACCGGCCAAGCCATGCCGCTGCAGACCGTCCGCGATGAGGTGGAAGCTACTTTAGCCGCGTCCCATTAACACAAAGCACCGAATCGTTGAGCATGCCCGATCGCTCTCTTGTACGTCACCCCCGGTTTCATCAGCCGCCCGTATGTGTTGCCGGGTTTTCGATGCGCGAGGGCGGCGTCAGCGCGGCTCCGTATGCGTCGTTGAACCTGGGCACGCAGGTCGGCGATGCGCCTGCCCATGTTGCCGAAAACCGCCAGCGCGTATGCCGTGCCCTCGGAATCAGCACGGAACGGCTGGCCACCGCCGAACAAGTGCATGGCAACGACATTGCGGTGATCGATGCTCCCAAACATGCACGCAACGTCGATGCGCTCGTCACCACCGCTCCAAACATCGGGCTGGCGGTGGTCACAGCCGATTGCGCTGCGGTGCTCCTGGCCGATCTGGAGGCGGACGTAGTGGCAGCCTGTCATGCCGGGTGGCGCGGTGCTGTCGCTAAAATCGTGCCCCGCACCGTTCAGCGTATGCACGACCACGGCGCATCGCCTGCACGCATTCAGGCATACATCAGTCCGTGCATCGGTGTGGATGCGTTTGAGGTGGGCCCCGAAGTGGCTGCACAGTTTAATCCGGCATTTGTGGATTCGAGCTATGGTCCGAAGCCGCATGTAAACTTGAAGGCCGCCCTGCAGCACGACTTGGAAAGCAGCGGGGTATCCGCCTCCCATATTCAGGTGGATACGGCCTGCACCGTATCGAGCGATCGCTTCTTCTCCTATCGCGCAGATGGGCCGCCTACCGGGCGCATGATGGGCATCATTGGACGGGCTGTTTCTTCTTAACACACGAAGGCACTGTGGCTATTCTCACGTCAACGTACGAGCCGCCGGTGGGGCTAGGCGGTGGACATCGGCAAACGCTTTGGGCGTCGGTGGGCCGCTCGGTGCCGAATCCGTACACGGACACAGTGCGCCTCTCTACGTCCGATGGCGAGGTCTTGGAGGCCGCCTGGGTGCGCGAGGCAAATACAGCGTCCCGGCCTCCGCTCGCGATTCTTTCGCATGGTCTGGAGGGCGACATCCACCGCGCCTACATGCGGGGCATGGCTCGGACGCTGCATGGCGATGGGTGGGATGTGCTGGCGTGGAATCTGCGTGGCTGCGGAACGGCGCCCCCGCGTACGCCCACCACGTATCATAGCGGCAAAACAGAAGACTTGCACTGCGTGGTGCAACATGCTGTGCAGGCCGGGTACGACACAATCGCACTGGTCGGCTTTAGCTTGGGCGGCAACCTAACGCTCAAGTACATGGGAGAGCGCGGCGCGAACGTGGATGCTCGCATCCAGCGGGCTGTGGCCTTTTCTACCCCCGTTGACCTGGCGCCCTCTGCCCACCAAATCGGACACTGGACAAACCTGCACTATACGGCGTATTTCTTACGTAAATTGCGCCGGACGGTCCGCGAAAAAGCCGCTTACCATCCCGACGCAATTTCCACAGCGCCGCTGCGCAACGTGCGTACGCTGGTTGAATTTGACGATGCGTATACGGCTGTGCTGAATGGTTTTGGGAGCGCCGCACAGTACTATGCCGAGGCCAGTAGCAAACCACACCTGACGACCATTGCGCGTCCAACGCTTCTCGTCAATGCCGCCAACGATCCGTTCTTGCCGGCTTCGTGCTATCCGTATGCCGAAGCCCAAGCGCATCCGTATTTTCACTTGGAGGTGCCTTTAAGTGGCGGGCATGTTGGGTTTGTCACGTGCTCCGCATCGGGGGCTTATTGGTCGGAGCTACGGGCTGCAGCGTTTTTGCGCGACACAACGTAGTGCTGTGTCACAGGTCAAAGTTTGGGCGGACAAAGGCTCTGCTTTATATTCTCATCTTGAGCGGAGCCGAACCATCTCCGCGAGGTTCAGCGGCTACGGTAGAGTGGGCAGCCGTCCTTCTCTCGCTGTCATCCCGACGCCCCCGGCTGAGGGATCTCGATGTCTGCCGTCCGCCCATCTGACACCGTGCACAAGAAACCACCCCGCTCTCCTGCAAAAGGACGCAGAGCGTCCGCACTTCGTCGCGACGCGGAGCATCGCGACGAGGATTCAAGGGGGACTCGGTACGTTAGGGTTGCAACGCGCCCCGTTTTAATGTTGTCATCTTGAGCGGAGCAACTGCGTCTAGCAGGTGCGGAGTCTGACACGAGCGTAGCGACTGACGAACGTAGTGAGTAACAATCTACCCCGAAATGAGCAGGGCCGCTCGATCGATCAGAGCCTGCTGAGCGTCGAACAGCCCCTGGAGGCGTCACAGCACGCTGTGACGGTACAAGGGCTCTGCACCTTCCATGGCCGTTTTTTGACCGAAGTGCGACGTAACGTTTGACACACCCCCCCACCCTAACAATCAGGTGTGACAGGGCAGTAGGTCGAGCCTGCAGGCAGGGCGTTGAGATCCTTCCGCCTAGCGGCATCGGGATGACCTGCAACCGCGAGAAAATCTGGTCGCTCCTTCGCTCATCAATACAATCTCGTGGCGATGCACCACCGGCATGACCTACGGCCCCTCTGCGTCGCCACGCGTGCTGGGGCGCTCCAGCGTCGCCAACGGACTCGTTAGATCAGCGAGTGCGACTGTCCGCCGTCCACGTTGATGCAGGCGCCGGTAATGAGGCTGGCTCGCTCGGAGACAAGGAAGGCCACGGCATCCGCCACCTCGTCAGCATGCCCGAACCGACCAATCGGCAAGTTTTGCTCAACAAATTGCTGCATAGCTTCGGGATCCTCCTTAACGCGTGTATCCCAACTGCCGCCGGGAAAACGGATGGATCCGGGCGCCACCGTATTCACGCGAATCTCCTCGGGCGCCAGCTCTTGCGCCATCACCTTACCCATGCTAATGAGCGCCGATTTGGTGGTGTTGTAGAGCGTGAGGCCCGCCCCGCCCAGTTCGCGCCCATAGATTGAGCTAATGTAGCAAATGGACCCGCCTCCGGCCTCTTGAATGTGCGGGATGGCGGCCCGGCTGGCACGCACATGCGACTTCAGGTTCAGGTCAATAATCGCATCCCAGTCCTCATCGGAGAGCTCCATGAACGTGCCACGCAAGTTCCCGCCTACATTGCCTACGTAGATATCCACGCCCCCCAACGCATCGGCTGCATGGGCAACAAATGCGCCCGGCGTGTCGGGATCGGTGAGGTCTACCGCCTCTGCATAAACCGGTACGTCGTGCGTTTCGCGAATGCTCGTAGCCGTTTCCTGCAGGTCGTCTTCTGAGCGTGCACAGATGCCAATGGCACACCCCTCACGCGCAAGGGCCGCTGCGATGTATTTGCCAATGCCTCGGCTGGCACCAGTAATAAGCGCGACACGGTCGGTTAGTCCAAGATCCATAATGGGGTAGGAGGATATGAAAAGGGGCCGTCTATCGAAATCCATGGATGCCCAACGAACGGATGAACGCAAAGATGCATCCTATGCGGAGTGATCTCGTATCTTGTCCTGGTACTACCATCTGCACTTTTTTACGACTGGTTACACACCCATGGCTGACGACACGCCGCCCTTCGAAGATGACCTGACTCGCCTCGAATCGATTGTTGAGCAACTCGAAACCGATCCGCCGCCGCTTGATGAAGCACTTGATGCCTACGAGGAGGGCGTAACGCTGGCTCAGCGCTGCCTCGACCGGCTCGATACCGCTGAGCAGCGCTTACACGAGTTGGATCTGGACGAGGGCGCGGCTTGATTCATGGCGCGGCGCGGGACGTCCGCTACGCTCCCAGTCCCGCGCTACCAGGGCTTTTGTTGAACAGGTTTTCTGTAGCCGGGGACTGGTACGTCCCCGGCGGTCTTTAAGTGATTTCGAGCTCTGGCTGGGTCGTGTTCATCGCGTGGTGCTTCTTTTGAAAGGCGACGTATTTGAGCAGTGTCCGCATCTCATGAGGGTCCACGGTGAACGCTGCGTAGCCTGACTGCCACCGAAACGCGTTATCCTGTTCCGCACGCACCTTTCGGCTGCTATGTGTCTTCACAATGCGCATGAAGTCTGATACGGCCATCGTAGGGCGAATAGCGACAACCATGTGCACATGATCTGCTATCCCTCCCAACTGAAGTAGTCGTCCTCTTGCATTCAAAGTCGCCTCTCGCAGCGTAGGGTATAGCACGGCTTCCACACCTGGTGTGATGATTGGAAGCCGTTTGTAGGTGCCTGTAATTAGATGGTACCGGAGCCGTGTGTAGGGCATAAAGAAGAGTAAAGAAGCCCACGAAGATGGCCAGCGTGTTGTCGCAATGACACGTAATACCTCAAAACTGTAACGTGTAGGGGCTTATCTTCTTTCGGCGCGGGACGTCCGCTACGCTCCCAGTCCCGCGCTACCGGGGCTTTTGTTGAACAGGTTTTCTGTAGCCGGGGACTGGTACGTCCCCGGCGGCTTCAGAAATCCGTCTCACTTCTCCAATTGCGCCTTTAGCTCCTGGATGCTATCGCGCAGTTCGGCGGCGCGCTCGAAGTCGAGATCCTCGGCGGCCTCCTCCATCTCCGTCTTCATCTGCTCGATGAGATCCTCCTTCTGATCGTCGGTCAGGTACTTCACGACCGGGTCGGAGACGGTGCTCGTAAGCTGCTCGGGACTGCCGTAATGCTTGCGGTTCGAGGGCTCGCGGTCGTCGCGCTTCTTCTCGTCGGCGATGGCAGTACCCCGACGAATTTCATCGATTGATTTGACGATGGGCTCGGGGGTGATGTCGTGCTCCTCGTTGTATTCGAGCTGGATCTCGCGGCGCCGCTCGGTCTCGTCGATCATCCGCTGCATAGAGCCGGTGATCTCGTCAGCATACAGAATGACTTGGCCCTCCACATTGCGCGCAGCACGGCCAGCGGTCTGGATAAGCGACGTTTCGCTGCGCAGAAAGCCTTCTTTGTCCGCATCCAGAATAGCCACAAGGCTTACCTCGGGCAGATCAAGGCCCTCACGCAAAAGGTTTACGCCCACAAGTACATCATACTCGCCCAGGCGCAGCCCACGGATGATGTCGACCCGCTCCAGCGCATCCAGGTCGGAGTGCATCCAGCGCACGCGCACACCGTTGCTGTCGAGGTAGTCGGCCAGGTCCTCGGTCATGCGCTTCGTGAGGGTCGTCACCAGCACGCGCTCGTTCTTTGCGCTGCGCTTGCGGATCTCCTCGAGCAAGTCGTCGATCTGTGTGTCGGTCGGACGAATGTCGATCTCGGGGTCGGGGATGCCGGTGGGGCGCACCACCTGATCCACAAACGCCCCGCCGCTCTGCTCCAGCTCGTAGTCGCTCGGCGTGGCGCTCATATAAATGACCTGGTCTTGCATCGCCTCAAACTCCTCGAACGTAAGCGGACGGTTATCTAGCGCCGAGGGCAGCCGGAAGCCGTGCTCCACCAGCTTCAGCTTGCGGGCGCGGTCGCCATTGTACATGGCACGCACCTGCGGAATGGTGACGTGACTTTCGTCCATCACCATCAGGAAGTCGTCGGGGAAGTAGTCGAGCAGGCAGTACGGACGCTCGCCCGGTTCGCGGTTGGTGAGGTGGCGGCTGTAGTTCTCGATGCCGGAGCAGTAGCCCACCTCCTGCATCATCTCCAGGTCGAACATGGTACGCTGCTCCAGGCGCTGCGCCTCTACCATCTTGCCCTCCTCACGCAGCACCGCCAGCCGCCAGCGCAGCTCCTCTTTGATGCTATCAATGGCGGATGCGAGACGGTCTTGCGGCGTCACAAAAATCTGCGCAGGGTAGAGAGTCAAGTGCTCGTCGAGCGCATTGACCTCCGTCCCGTCGGTGGGATCAATCAGGCTGATGCGATCGATCTCATCCCCCCAGAACTCGATGCGGAAGGCTCGGTCTTCGAAGTACGCGGGAAAGATATCCACCACATCGCCGCGCACGCGGAAGGTGCCGGGCTGGAATTCGATGTCGTTGCGGCTGTAGAAGAGGTCCACGAAGCGGCGGAGGAGCACATCGCGCTCCACCTCCATGCCCGGTGCCAGCTGGATGATCTCTTTTCGGAACTCATCGGGCGAGCCGAGGCCGTAGATGCACGACACACTCGCCACCACGATCACATCGCTGCGTCCCGAGATGAGCTCGCTCGTCGCTCGCAGCCGCAGCCGCTCAATCCGGTCGTTAATGGCCACATCCTTCTCGATATACGTGTCGCTGGGGACGATGTACGACTCGGGCTGGTAGTAGTCGTAGTACGAGATGAAGTACTCGACCGCGTTGTTGGGGAAGAACTGCTTGAGCTCCCCATAGAGCTGCGCCGCCAGCGTCTTGTTATGGCTCATCACCAGCGTAGGCCGGTTCTCCTGTTCTATTACGTTTGCAATGGTGAATGTGTTATGTACAAACATACCGCCCTGTCCCGCCAAAAAGGTCTCGGGCCCCGGCACACTTAGATCATACACGTACGGATGATCGTACTCTACAGCTTCGACAGTCGCGATGGGGGTCCAGCGTACAGCATTTAGGGGATGCGGAGCGCCATCGCGATGTATAAAGTCTATCGCTGCTTGAGACTTTGCGGTGGCTGTTGTGGATAAACCGACCTTGTGATCAGTGACGGATTCTCTCTGTGAAGGCTCTCCCCCTTGGCCAAGGGGGAGATGTCGGCAGACAGAGGGGGTTTGGTTTTCGTTGCTCTTAGCTTTGCTCCGCCCCACATCCATGCGCGATCCCTCGGCCCCTGTGGGAAGGCGCTCCGGTATTGGAAGCAGGTCGGTATCGCGCGCCTGCTCTGTCTCAATAAGCTGCAGTTCGCCATTGCGCAGCACCCACAAGTTATGGTCGCCGGTCATGGTCGCGGTGCGCCCACACGATGTGGTTACGCGATACATAGTGTCGGGCGCTTCGTGACGGATGACCGCTCGTACGGGGTGATGGGCAACCTCCCCAGTATCAGGATCGAAGGTGAGCGTTGAACACGCGCCTTCCGGCAGCACTACCTCCTCGGTCTTGGAGGGGGCATGATAGTGCGTAACGCCACGCTTTTCGATCTGAGCATCTACGAAGGCCCCAATGGATTCAACACGCGGCACCTGTTCGACACCGTTATGCGGAGCTACGTACACGGGGTCATCATATCCGAGACTCTTGCCCGTACCCGTCCCGCCAAGCAGCGTCTGATGACGATCGCCCCGCTGCAGGCCGTCGGTGAGTTCGTCAATCGCCTGGGGCTGGTCGCCCATGGGGGTGAACTCGGAGACGAGGTCGAACTGGTTGTCCACGTCTTGCAGCGGCGCGGAGGGCGCATCCGGCGGCAGGTCGGGAAGCGACGGAAGCGACGTGGTGTCGTCAATCGTAGGCATACGTCAGCAGAAACAACATGGGAACGGCGTATAGCATGTGTGAACTGACAGCGCCGGGGTAGAGATTCACGACACACCGGTGCCCGACGGGTTTGCTACATTTGCGCGGGGTCAAGCCGCAGAACAAGATTCAAGGTGGGATTACTCGGAGCGCTCAAAGGCTACCTCACGATAGTAGTCGGTCGGGTAGATACCGACCTGTAGAAGCACAGGGCGGAGGGTCCAGCGCACGTTGAGGGTTTGCACCGTGCCGCTGTCGTCGAGGTCGAACCATACAAACTTCTCGCGCATAGCCGGATTGCGCCATTCAGCGCGGAACGTGTCGTGGTGCCAGTGCTCCAGGTCGAGCGTCATGTCGTCGTTCTCCCACAGCGTGATGGCCAACGTACCGTCGTCGGTAGTATGGACATCAGCAGTGCGATAGAGGTCGTGTTCGTACGTGCCGGTGTAGGCCTCCAGGTTGAAGGTCGGCGTGGTGTCGTCTTGGCGCTGGGCCTCAATATCAGCACGCCGCTCCATGGCGGCTTCGTACTGGCGTTCGTACGCGGCCCGGATGCGTGGATGCCAGTTCCCGGTGCCTTGTTCGCCCAGTATCGCATCCACCACCTCATAACCTACTGCAGTCATGAAGCGGTTGAACGTGTTGGTCATGATGATAACCCCGGCATCTTTTTCGGGCAGCAGCATCAAGTTCGTATTCATGCCATCGGTGGCGCCGCCGTGCTGCAGAATGCGATGGCCGCGGTGCTCCTGCAGGCTCCACCCAAGCCCGTAGGCACTCATTTCGGTGTAGGGATCCTGGGCGGCCAGCGGATTTTGGGCGCTGTGCATCTCACGCATCAGCGATTCGTCGATGAGGCGTCGGTCTTCGTAGACGCCAGGCGTGCCCAGGTGCAGGCGCATCCACTGCGCCATTTCGGTGACGCTGGTGTTCACCGATGCTGAAGGCCCCACGTTGTCGAAGTTGCGTGGCGGAATGGGCTGCACCTCCCCGTCAATTTCTTGATGCGGGGCGGCGATGTTGTCATCGTCGGGATCGAACTGGGTGATGCTGGTATTGCTGCGCTCCATGCCGAGCGGATCAAAGAGCTCTTCCTGCATGAAATCGTCCCACGACGTGTTGGTAATGGCGGGGATAAGTTCGCCAGCCACCGAATACATGACATTCGAATAGACGTATCCCTGGCGGAAGGGCTGCTCAAAGTCGTGGTGGCGCATCTGATGGATGACCTCAGGGCGCTCCCGGTCGGGCAAGAAGCGCAACCGGTTGCCGGTCATGCGCCCTACGCCCACGCGATGGGACAGCAAATCGCGCGGCGTGACGTGAGCTGTCACCCAGGGATCGCTCAGTTGAAACGTGGGCATGTACTCCACGACAGGCGTATCCCAATCGAGTTGCCCCTGTTCAACAAGCATAGCCAGACTGGCAGCGGTCATGGCTTTGGTGGTCGAGGCCACGCCAAACAGCGTGTGTTCGTCTACATCACCGCCCTCTTCGAGAGAACGCACCCCAAACCCATCGGCAAATATGATTTCGTCTTCGTACACGACGGCCACAGCCATTCCAGGGATATCCCATTCCGCCATGCCTTCTTCGATGTAGGTTGGCAGCCAGTCTAGATCAGGCGGGTCGTCGGCTTGAACCGGGGCGGGGGCAAGAACGAGAAACGCAAGAGCAGCAACGAGGGCAACACGGATCACACGCGGCATAGGCAGACCAACTTCTAAGGGCAAGAACGGACTTGTATTCTACAATGCAGATGGATCAGCATCAACTTTGGGCCGGTGATCTTCTTGTCATTGTAAGGAGGCATGGTACGTGACAAAAAAGTTGCGAGTCTTCACCTTCCCGATATCTGTTTAGCGTGGTACAATGGCCACCCGAGATATCCGCTCTTTGTCTTGGATACAAAAGGAACTCAAAAAATCAAGGCGGTGAAGAGACCGGCTGATGCTCCCTCCTCGGCCTGCGCTCACGATGACAGGGTTTGAGGGATGTGATCTTGACCGCCAGCATGTGCTGAACGCGCACGCCCATGGACGTGTCATTCCTGACGCCCCCTGGCGGAAGGACCTCAGCGCCGACCGTGCAAATGAGCGCGCTCCGTTCGTCGAAGGGCAACGTGGCACATCTGCAAGCTCTTGCTGAGCGCTTCGTCCTCGCGATGACGAGTATGGTTGGATGTAGATGTGAAAAGCAGTGCGTTCAGGGACGTATGTTCGCAAGCCCCTGCTCCATCATCCGCTACAACGTATCACGGATGTGGTAGTACTGCAGCCCGCCGCCATCGGCGCCGACGACAAGAGCGGGGGTGCCGTTGTCGAAGAGATCGACAAACGTGGGTGTGGCGTGCATGGGTACAATAACGGGAAGAGACTCTTCGTCCTCGTCAAACACCGGATCGCCTTCCGATCCGACATTGCGATGCATCACCAGCCCGTCTTCTTCGGAGCCGACGACCAGATCGGGCAAGCCGTTGCCGGTTAGATCTGTAAACGCAGGAGCGCTGCGACGGGGCCGTTTCACATCGGCAAACGCCTCTTCGCGGACTTCGAACGCGGGGTCGGTGTCGGTACCTACATTTTCAAAGAGATACAGGCGTCCGTTGGAAGCCCCCGCGACAATGTCGAGCCGCCCGTTGCCGGTTGCGTCGAAGAGCGTGGGATTGGCATTGCCGCTGCTGGGCAACTGAAACTCCAGCAGAGGCTCTGCTTCGAACAGCTCATCGCCTCCGACATGGGCGTGAATAGCGATATCTCCGCTCCAAGTGCCTACGACCAGGTCTGGCTGACCATCTCCGGTCAAATCACCCAGTGCAGGTGCGTAGTGGTAATTATTGGGCAGATCAAGCGGTGCGCGTTTTTCAAGCACAGGGTCGTCAGACGTGCCGGTATTCTCGAACCAGTAGACGTGCGAGGTCTGCCGGTTATCCGGTGCGATGCGGTTGGCGATGAGTAAGTCGGGCGCCTCGTTGCCGGTAAGGTCGCCAAACGCGGCACTGGTTTCGCTGCCCACGTCGATGCCATCCAGGAAGCGTTCTGTTTGCAGCGTATAGGTGCCGTCGCCCTGGGCTTCGTAGTAGTAGAAGTTATCGGCCAGGGTGGCGTTGGGGTCGTGCGCTCCGCCCAAGACACCAATGAACAGATCGAGCGTGCCGTTGCCCGTCCAATCGACCAGCGCCGGCGCGTTGTATCCGCTAGAAGCAACGGGCTCCGGCGGCGGAAACGGCACGGGCTCCACATCCAGGTCAGGACGATCGCAGGTGCCCTGATTCTCAAAGTAGAGCAGGCTGGACTCGAAGAAATCGCCCCAGAACAGGTCAATAGCCCCATCTTCGTTGAGGTCGGCAAACGTAAGCGAGTTGGCTCCGTGCTGCAGGGTGGGCCCAAACTCCTCTACGATCTCGATATTCTCAAACCGGTCGGTAATATGCTGAAACACAGGGATTTCGCTTTCAGCCGAGCGGGTCGCACTGTATCGCGTGATTGTGCCATCCATGCGCCCGATGAGCAGGTCGGGCACGCCATTGCAATCGAGGTCGGTAATGTTTGGAATGTTTTGCCGATCGGAGAAGATAGGCTCGCCGGTATCGTCACGCAGCGTATCGGCAGCCACCTCGAACGCGGGCTCGTGGTGGGTGCCCACATTGCGGTAGTAGCGAATGAAGTTGTAGGGCGACTCGGTCAACAGGTCGTACTGCCCATCGTCCTCGGGGTCTACAAAACGAAACCACTCACCCACTTCCAGATCGAGAAAGCGGTCGGTACGCCAGGTGAGCTGCCGGGCATCATCGGCACCCGCTTCGTTCTCGAAGAACATCAGTTGATTGTTGGTCTCCTGCACAAACAGGTCCGGGTGCCCGTTGCCTGTGATGTCCACGAACTGCGGACGCGGATTTTTGAATCCGCCCAGAAACGGTTGGGCGTAGGGCGTGCCGGTGGCATCGTGCACCGGAAGGGGCGTAAGGTCACGTTGAAAGATTCCGATTTCCTCTTCTTCGGGACGCTCTTCATCAACTACATCGGTAGCGGGCTCGGTGCTTCCGCATCCAATTAAAACGAGTAGCAAGGCAGCAGGAGCAACCCAGGACAAACAGCGAATCATAAATGGAGAAGGAATCTGAAGGATTGAAAGCGACCGTCTACGTTGCAAGGCCTGTTAGCGCACGGTGTAGGTGCCAATGCCGGTTGGATACACGCCAACTTCGATCACGTCTACCACCTCCAACGTTTCGGTATCGATGACCGTGATGGTGCCCGGTCGATCTTCGGTCGTATGGTCGTGGCCTTCGTCATCGTGGTGCGCATCATGCTCATGGTGCTCGTGGTCGGCATGCTCATCGTGATGCTCATGTTCATCGTGATCTGCATGCTCGTCGTGCGCATCCGGGTCCATGCCCATGTCGCGGGCCATGTCTTCCATCATAGCGCGCTGATGATTGTTCGAGATGTAGAGCCGGGTGCCATCAGGGGAGAGCACAGCACCGTGCGGCTCGGCAAACGAGTCGTGTGTGATGGTGTCAACCACGCGGCGCTCGGTAGCATCAACCACACTGATGTCGTTGGACTGCTTGTTGGGCACAAAAATGCGTTCGCCGTCGTCGCTGTAGACCGGGTGCCACGGCTGCGCGCCGACCTCCACCGATTCGGTGTGGGTGAGGGTGCCGTCGTCTTCGATGTCAAAGAACAGGAGCTGAGCGGTGGTTTGTCCGGTCCCCACAATTTCGTTTGTGATAGGTGAGGCCGCCATTTGCACGATGACGTGCGTATCCCCATCAATGGTGCTTAGCTCGCCGCGTCGCGTGGTGGGGTCTACCCCAATAAATTGGTTGGTTGCCAGACTGGCGGAATAGACAAAGCGGCCATCAGGCGTGGTGGCAAGTGCGTGCGGGCGGTCAATGAAAACGTCAACCTCTTCAAGCAGTCCAAGATCGCTGCGGGGGGCCATGCCCAGGCTTTGCGGGGGACTCACTGCCATCATGGAGCGCGCAATAAACAGCTGGTCGTTGTCGGCATGCAGCGACAGCAGTCCAGGCGCTTGCATAGATCCCTGGCTGATGATTTCATTGTCGGCGTTGAATTGCAGCACGGTGTTATCGCCAATCAGCGATACATACCAGGCCGAGCCGTCGGGTTCGGCAATGGCATGGTGCGGCTGGGCGTTTTCGGAGAAGCCCAGTTCGGTAAGATCGACGGTCGTTTCCACCTCGTGGGTGTCCATGTTAATAATGGATACGGAGGCTTCTCCCTGGTTGGTCACGTAGAGGCGCGGTGGATCCTCTGCATCAGCAGAATGGATCGTGTGCGCGTGCGAGGCGGGCGTCGCTGCCACCAGGGCGCCTCCCACAAGGGCCGCTGCCAGGAGGTTGAGAAGAGAGCGAGTGCGTATCCACAAAACAGAAGATGACATGGGAAACCACAGATTAGTAAATGAACAAAGCCGGTAGTGAAGCAACGGAAAGGGGGCGACCACTCGTATGCAGCCGCCCCAATCCGTGGTTATCGCTAACGTGTGATTTTAACGACTCTCTTTAGAGCGGATCTTGCTGCGGGCGCAGCATGAAGATGCCTTCGCCAATGCTGTTGACGAGGATCGTTCCGCTTTCGAAGTACGGATAGTTACTCCACGACCCCGAAAAGCCCGGTCCTTCTTGATAGGGCGCCGTATCGAACTGGCCGATAAGTGCAGGATTCTCCCGATCGGTGATATCCATCAGGTGGAGTCCGGCCCGGTAGTTCGAAAGGTACATCAGGTTATCCTTAATGTAGATGTTGTGCGTGCTCGCGGTGGTATCGAAGAAGTACTCTTCGACCATCTGTGGATCTTCGAGGTCTTCCAGATCCCAGATGAGCGTGCGCGTGTTATCCACAAGCCCTTGCAGCTCGTCGAGCTCATCGTTCATGTAGAAGTAGCGCATATCTTCGTCGAGCCATCCCTGGTGGGTGTAGCCCACGTTGGGATAGCTGCTTACGGAGATCGCCTCGGGGTTGTCTTTATCCGTTACATCGGCGATGCTCAGGTGCGTTTCGTTGGATCCAAAGCAAAGCTCGCGTCCTTCGTAGCGCTCGTCGGGGCCGTCGTAGATGACGCACTGCACATCGTGGCTATAGCCGGTGCCGCTGCGTCCGGTGCGTTCATCGGCAAAGCAGCCTTTGAACTCGGGGTTGAGCGGGTCGCTGATATCGACCATGTGCAGGCCACCGCCGCAGGTTTCACCGCCGCCGCTGCTTCCTACGATGTACGCGAAGTCAGTTTCCTCATTCACGTGCACGTTGTGTGCACTGTTGATGCGGTCGTAGAGCACGGTAGGCTCAAACGTGGCGGGCTCGTCAGTATCGTAGTACTCGCGCAGTTGCGTCAGATCGAAGATCTGCATGCCGTGCTCTCCGGCGTTATCGGAGACGGTATACGAGTAATTGTTGTGCACCTTTGTGTCGCGCCAGGCGCTAGAGCTAGCGCCTTCGGTCATCGGAAGTTCGCCGAGGAAGACCGGATTGACCGGGTCGGTAACATCAACAAACGCAAGGCCATCGGTGCGACCCACGAGTCCGATTTCGCGTCCGGTTTCTGGGTCCGTCCAGCCCCACACGTCATTAGCACTGGTACCGCGTTCACCGCCAATGTCATGGAGCGGCAGGAAAGAGAGCAGGTCGATGTTGTCGCATTCGAAGGCCCCTGCTTGACCGTCTTCGCAGGCCGCTTCTTCGCCGGTGTGCGCTTGCAATCCGGCATCGATGGCGCCTTCAATGCGCTGATGGGCAATCCATGCACGATCGGCATCGGGCCGTAGGATTGTTGCTACGCCTGCTCCGTCATAGGCACCGGGCTGTCCGGCAGCTACAACGTGTTCGCTGGCGGCGAGCGTACTACCGAGCCCGCCTTCTGCCTCTTCGACATCGGCACGGTGGGGGGCCGACCAGGCTCCGTCTTCGTAGGTAGCGTGAAACAGGGCCCCGCGCTGGCTATCGGCATTGGGAGCGCCGAACCAGGCCGTGTGTCCATCAAAGGCGACCGCGGTACCAAACCGAGCGCGCTGCACCTCGTCGGTTGTCAGCGTTTCGGTGTGGGCCCAGGTATCGCCATTCTGCTCAAACACAAACGCCGCTCCGTTGCCTCCATCTTGACGCGAGGCTCCGGCAATGAGCTGTCCGTTGTGCACGGCAAACGAAGCGCCAAAGCGCGCACCGCCCGTCAGGTCGTCGTGGGTGATGGCCGCGGTTTGTGTCCACGCTTCGCCGTCGTGGGTGAAGCTATAGATCGTTCCATTATCCTGGCTGGGCGCACTTACGAACACTGTGCCGCCGTCTACGGCGACATCGGTGCCAAAGCGGGCTTCTTCAGTCAAGTCGTCGGCAGCAAGACGGGCTTTATCCCATACGCCATTATTTTTCCAGAACACGAGCGCAGTGCCTGTGTCCTCATCGTGGCGGTCGGCACCGACCACAACGAGATCCTCGCCGCGTGCTACGCTGCGGCCAAACCCTTCGGCAGGGTCCATGGGGCGGAATTGGCTAGACTGACGCCAGGTGTCATCGGAAGGGCGGAACAGATAAACCGTTCCGTAATCGCCCGCGCCGGGGGCTGTGATGGCCAGTCCATCAGAGCCGGCAGCAACAGCGGTTCCAAAGCCGTCGCCAACTTCGCCACCGGTGGCTTGGATGCGCTGGTGTTCATCGTATGCATCGTCTCCGCTGGGAGCAAACACATAGAGCAAACCCGGTGTGTGCATCATGTCGGGTTCGCCCACAAAGACGTGCTCGTCGTGCACATCGAGCGCGCGGCTAAAGCCATCGGCCTGGCCTACCGTGCCAGACGCGGTGCTTTGCACCACCGCGGGTTGCAATCCAACAAGCAGCAATACGCTGCATAGATAAGGTAAAAGTCGATTCATGTCGAGTCGGGGAAGCGAAACGTGGGAAAAACGAACAAGGCTACAGAGCATCTCTTTGCGCCGGGCCGGCACGCGGCCTTCCGGCAGTGGGAAGAGATCTAGGCTCGCAGCACACGCCCTATAACGGATGACAGCAGGCCAATCGTGCCGTGGCAAACCAATCTGCCAAGCCGCTGCGTTGCATGTGTATAATATACATGTTGAGTGTACATGTTGAGTAGCAAGCCTTTTCGTTATAGGAACAGCCTCGTGAAAAGTTTGAATCAGAGATGGAGGGTGTTACCGATAACTGATACATATTGTGGATGGGCGCTCAAAAGGAACAGAGCCTTTCATGCGTCCGTTACGCCCCCGTAACTGCGCATCTATAACGAATCGTCGCGCTGGTTTTTGTCCTCACCGTCTGTTTGTATGTATTCTTCGCACCGCGTTGTCTACTACGTCTTTCTCATGGCTTTGGCCGGAAGCGTAGCATTGACAGGCTGCACCTCCACACAACCCATTGCCCACGACTCGGCCCAGGAAGCGTACGAAAAGGCCAATCAGTACTTTGAAGAGGGCGACTACGATCGCGCTATTGAATACTATCGTGGGGTATTTCAATATGGGCGTGCTACCGAGTGGGCTGCCTACGCCCAGTATGAGTTGGGACGCGCCCACGAAGAACGAGGCGACTACCTGATTGCAGCCACCGAGTACAACCGGTTTACCCAGCTCTACAGCAACCACGAGTTGCTTCCCGATGCTGAGTATCGACGCGGGCTGATGTACTACAACGAGTCGCCCCATTACAAACTCGACCAAACCGATACCGAGCGGGCGATTGCAAACTTCGAGCTTTTCCTGAATCGGCATCCAAACCACACGCATGCCGAGGATGCGCAAGAAAAAGTGCGAGAGCTACGCGGCAAGCTGGCCCGCAAAAAGTACGACGCTGGGGCGCTCTACGAACGCCGACGCATGTACCGCGCGGCCACCTACACCTATGAGCAGGTGTTCGACCAATATCCCGAAACCGATTATGCCGACCGCGCACTGGTAGCAGCTATGCGGTCGTACATTGACTACAGCGACCGCAGCGTGCCCGGACGCCAAGAAGAGCGTCTTCAATCAGCTCTCGACATCTATGAGCGCCTCACCCAAGTCTTTCCCGACAGTCCGGTCCTCCGCGATGCAGAGCGGCAGTACGAGCGGGCCCAGTCGCGCTTAGAGCGCTTCCAAAGCGATGAAGACGCCCTCGCCGATGACGCTTCGTAGTTGACTGTTTTGGAGGCGGTGCTTCGGGTCGAAATGCCGCTCCGCTGCTCTCTCATGGATGCCTATGCATGTAGCTCTCTTTGGCGGCTCGTTTAACCCCCCGCACCTTGCCCATCTCATTGTGGCCGAGGTGGCCCGCGATCAGTTTGGATTCGACGAGGTGTGGTGGATCCCCAATGCGACCCCGCCCCACAAACGCGGTGCCACCCTTGCACCTGCCAACGACCGGCTGGCTATGACCAACGCCGCGGTGGCCGACCATGATCACTTTTCGGTGTGCGACATTGAGCTGCAGCGCCCGGGCGTTTCGTACACTGTAGATACGGTGCAGGCCCTGCAGGAGCAACATCCCAACACCGCGTTTTCGCTCCTCATTGGAAGCGATAGCCTCGATACGTTTCATCAGTGGCGCGCGCCCGACACCATTGCCGAATCCGCCCAATTGGTGGTGTACAAACGTCCAGGAGGCGCCCAATCGGTGGCTCACCCCCGGTTTGCCAACCAAGCCCGCTATGTGGCCGCCCCCATGCTCGAAATATCGAGCACCGAAATTCGCCATCGGTGCCGAAGCAATCGCTCCATTCAATACCTGGTTCCTCATGCCGTAGCGCAGTACATCCACACCCACAACGTATACTCCTCATCCTCGTAGTACTGTGTCACAGGTCAATCTTCGGGTTGCAATGCCTCCATTTTATGTTGTCATCTTGAGCGGAGCGGCTCCGCCTAGGAGACGCGGAGTCCTGACACGAGCGAAGCGACTGACGAACGCAGTGAGTAAAGATCTCCCTCGAAATGAGCAGGGCCGTTGGTTTGCCAGTAGCTGCTGAGCGCCGAGGAGATGGTTCGACGTGCTCCGGGCTGGGCCCGTCGCGTGCACTCTAAAAGCACTTCTTCCCTGCGGTCAGGGCGCTCACCATGACAGGTTTTTGGAGGGGTGGGACACAGCGTTTGGCACGATCTCCGTACCTTAACTTTCAGATGTGACACACCAGTAGGTTGGCTGCGCGTATGACTTCGCTCCTTTCCCTTCGTCGCCAGGCTGCCCGGCTCGTTATGGTGCGGCTGGGCTCCTTCCTAGATCCGGTGCGCACGGCCCACGACGACTGCGCTCGCGTGCGCGCCCTGTGCGACACCTATCCGCTGGGCGGCGTGCTGCTATTCAATGCCCGCTGGCCCGCGGTTGCCAACGTGCTCAGCACCCTGCAGGATGCGGCCTCGGCCCCGCTCTTAGTTGGAGCCGATATTGAGCGCGGCGTGGGCCAACAGGTCGACGGAGCCACCCTCTTGCCGCATGCGCTGTCGTGTGGTCGCGCTGGTCCGCAGGCCGTTCGCCTCCTGGCACGCATTACCGCGCTCGAAGCTGCAGCCTGTGGCATCCACTGGGCGTTTGCCCCGGTGGCCGATCTGCGCAACGAACCGCGCAACCCCATCATTGCCACACGCGCCTTTGGCGATACGGCACCGGAGGTGATCCCTGCTGTAACAAGCTATGTGGATACTGCGCAGACCCACGGGTTGGCCACCACCGCTAAACACGCGCCCGGACACGGACGCACCACAACCGACTCGCATGCAGAGCGCCCCTGCATATCGGCATCGGCTGCTACGCTGGCTGAACACGACGCGCGTCCCTTCCAAGCCGCCATTCAGGCAGGCGTGCCTGCGCTCATGACCGCCCACGTGAGTTATCCGGCCCTGGATCCACAGGAGCGCCCCGCAACGGCCTCCCCCCCAATCTTGCACGAACTGATGCGCACCCAGTGGGGATTTGACGGCCTCATCGTCTCCGACAGCCTGCTCATGGATGGCATCAACGCACCAGGACCGCAAGCCGCCGCATTGGTGGCTGCCGGGGTAGACATGCTGCTGGATCCCGCCGATCCAGAAGCTGTGATTGAGGGAATTGCGCAAGCCGTTCACGAAGGCGCCCTCAGCGAAATCCGATTGCAGCAAGCCGTAGCCCGTGTAGACCGGCTCGCAGAGTGGGTGAAAACAAACCGCCGTACCGGACTCTATCCCGATCCGCAGGCCGCCATGCATGTTGGGCGTCCGCTATACCACCGTGCCTCGCGCGCCATTGCCCGTGCGGGCCTTGATCAATCCCCTGGCTCCTCCAATCGTACCGTGCCTGGCCCCAATGACTTGATGGTGCGGCTTAGCGCCCGCCCGTCGCACCGCGACAACGACCAGGCCCTTCGAGAGGCGCTTGAGGCGGCTTGTCCCGGCACGCCCTACCTCACCTGCACTGCCGATGCGTCTCCCGAACACTGTGCCGATATCGCCCGTCGCGTGGCCGATGCACAGGCGGTGTGGACGTTTATGGCCGTGGAGCCCGCCGCCTGGCAAGACTTCCGGCTGCCCGATAGCCATGCCCCCGTGCTGCAGGCGCTACGTTCGCATCCCCACGTGACTGCCATTGCACTGGGAAGCCCGCACGTGCTGCAGGAGGTTCCCACAGCCGCAACCACGCTCTCCGTGCACAGCGACGTTCCGGCGGCCCAAGAGGCAGCCGTGGAATGGATTGCAACTACAGACACCGTAACGAACCCATGACGTACCCCCCATTGCTGAACTCCTGTCCGCACGATTAGGTACATGTACGCACGCTGTATTTCCACCCATTAACGAATGAACACGGTATGGCTGCTGTAGAATCGCACATGATCGAACTGGGCACCACCGCCCCTGCATTTGACCTGCCCATTGCAAATCCGGAGGTGGATGACCACGACGGGCCCCGCCGCGCGCTAAGCGACTACGATGATGCCGATGTGCTCGTGGTCATGTTCATTTGCAACCACTGCCCGTACGTACACCACGTTGAGCCTGCGCTTATCGAAACGGCTCGCACCTATGCCGAACAGGGCGTGCAATTTGTTGCGATTTGTGCAAACGACGCCGAGCGCTATCCGGATGACAGCTTTGACAAGATGGCGGATCGGGCACGCGACAAAGACTACCCCTTTCCTTATCTTCAGGATACAACCCAAGCGGTGGCCAAAGCATACGACGCCGCCTGCACACCCGACTTCTACGTGTTTGATGCCGATCGCGCTCTGGTCTACCGGGGACGCTATGACGAAACACGTCCCGACCAAGGCACAGCCCACGGCGCTGATTTGCACGCTGCGCTGGATGCCGTACTGAACGGTGAATCGCCATCGGATACCCAGCATCCTTCGATGGGGTGCAGCATCAAGTGGAAGCCCGGTCAGGAGCCCGCATAGCATGGCCTGATATGCAAATCGTTCTCTTTACAATGATGGACACTATGTTTGGTGGTTCAGTGTTTGACTCGTGGCCGCTTGCTGCGTTGGGAGCGGCCTTTTTTGCCTCCCTCTTTCTCGTTATCATGACGCTCATGGAGGCGGTTATTGGAAGCGGCGCCCAGGTAACGCGTGCGGGCATTGGGGTCACTGCTGCAGCATTTTTCGGATACCTGGGCACCGTCTTTTTCATCTGGTGGCGAGACGCCCACCCCGACAACGATGCCCCGTGACAAGCGGGCGGTACTTCGCGGCCATGAAGAAGATGCCGGGTTGATTGCAGCCAAGCACAAGAGAGGGTACGCGTTAAATGAGATCCTCCTCCTGCTGTGTCACACCTGAATGTTATGGTATGGAGTGGACTCGCGTTGAAGCATTTCAAACCAAATGTTCTGTCATGTTGAGCAAGCGAAGGGCCCCCAGGGCCCGAAGCGCGTCGAAACATCTCCTCGGCGCTCAGCAGCTACTGGCAAACCAACAGCCCTGCCCAGTTCGTGGGAGATCTTTACTCACTGCGTTCGTCAGTCGCTTCGCTCGTGTCAGGACTCCGCGTCTCCTAGGCGGAGCCGCTCCGCTCAAGATGACATCATTAAGACGGGGGTGTTGCAACCCCAAGATTGACCTGTGACACAGTACTCCAAGGGCATTTGCTGTTTAGCGACATACCACAGATCGCCGGGGACGCAAGCGGTCTCCGGCGATGGATTGTACTCACATCACACCGTTCCATAGCCCAGGATCAGAAGCGAAGCGCTGGGAGCACCGCGACCGAGTACTCCTGGGATGCGGACATCCCGAGCGGTCATTGAGCCACGCTAAACACGTACCCGCTGGAAAACAAACCGCTCTGGCCAGCCCAGGTCACAGATAGCAGCGTGGTGACATCAGACAGAGAATCATCTGAAGCCCATAAGCATTTAGATATATCCCTTGACTTTGCAGTGCGCTGCTGTGACCCTCTCTTGACTGGAAGCGGTTCCACACAGACCCGCGCTGTTCGTATCGTCCTGTGCACTCAACATTGGCCATACCACTATGGACTCCAACACCGCCTCTCCCGATCCCGTTACCGACACGCCTGCGGACGAGCGCTCAGCCTACGAAAAAGCGCCTGATGATGGCCAAGAGGTCGATCCGCGCTGCATCCCTCAAAACCTGGAAGAGCCTCCCCCCGTCGGCGATGACATTGAATACCCAGACTACGACGACGACCGCCATGAGATCTGGGGAACGCTCGTTGAACGCCAGCTGGAGCAACTCCCCGCTCGGGCCTGCAACGCATATATGCGTGGGCTGGACGTGCTCGACATCACTCCCAATCGCATCCCCAAGCTGAGCGCGCTAAGCCGCAAGCTGAATGACCAAACGGGCTGGGAGGTCGCCCGCATTCCGGGACTGCTCCACGAAAAAGACTTCTTCACGCTGCTGGCCAACCGCCAATTTCCCTCCACCGACTACGTGCGCGACTGGGACGAGCTCGACTACACCCCGGCCCCAGACTGCTTCCACGACATGTTCGGCCACATGCCCATGCTTACGCAGCCGGACTTTGCCGACTTCTACCAGCTCTTTGGAAAAGCCGCCCTCAATGCCGAAGGCGCCGACCGCCCTCGCCTGGAGCGCTTCCACTGGTTTACCGTTGAGTTCGGACTGCTCGATGAAGATGGGGACACACGGATCTTTGGTGCAGGCATCGTCTCCTCGAATGAAGAGGTGACACATGCGCTTTCGGATGAGGTCAAGAAGCACCCCTTCGATCCGGCCCACATCACTGAGAAAGACTACGAGGTATACAACCTGCAAGACGAGCTCTTCGTGATGGATTCGTTCGAGCAGCTTGTGGATGGCTTCCGCGATTGGACAAAAAGCCGCGGCCTACTGTAGCTCATCCTCATGGGTCTCACCTCCTGGTTCTCCATACGCAGAGCGAGGAGGTGAGGTAACCGAGACGCTGGGACGCCCCCATGAGCGTATCGACGCGCAGGGGCCAACGCGAGGGCGTACGTGCTCTGTCGCGTCAACCTTCGGGTTGCAACGTGCCCCGTTTTAATGATGTCATCTTGAGCGGAGCGGCTCCTTCGCGGAGCCGCTCTGTCAAATCCCGGAGGAAACGAATGTGTAACATTTCTACGAGGTCAACTACAAATCCTCCCAACATACGCTTTTCAACACCTCCCCATACTCGGTCAAAGCATCCAACCGAATTACGTAGACAAGAACACTATTCATTGCAAGAGCCTTTCATCTCATAGCATTTTTCAACATAGGTATTGCACTTTTCACGCCGCTCTTTATTTTAGTCGGTTGACATTGTGTATCAAAAATCCACTGCGCGGTATATGTGCAGATACACTGTGATCGTTTCCCACCGTTACGTCCCACCGTATGCCAGTGCATGAGCCCGATATGGTGTGATTCAAACATCGGCATAGCTGTTGCCTATACGGTGACTCCCAAATACGTTAGGAATATACCCAGAGTGAGATTTGCTCGGTTGCTCTTTTGAAACCGCTTCGCAAGCGGGGGCGCACCGGGCGCACACACAACGGAGTGCAGCCCACCTGGCAGTCCGCTGGATTTGGGGAACTATTTTTCTTACTTTCTGACTGGCACAATCTGTTCACGAATATTAATCATCAATGAGCGATAAGCCCAAAAATATATTTCGTATTGACATCGAACCGACTGACGATCACCCAGATCGACATCCGACGCATGGATGGCAGGTCCGAATCAAACGTCAAAAAAAGCAGCATACGAAGTACTTTTCGGATAAGCGCTACGGCGGAAAGCAGCATGCGCTCAAGAAGGCCATTGCGTACCGCGATACGCTGATCGAGGAGTTGCCCGATCCGATGGATCCTGTGAAGCGCTCGGCTGAGGCCCGCTCGAAAACAGGAGTTATTGGACTGAACTTCTGTTGGAAAGATGACGGCAGTGGAACTGCCAAGCCGTACGTACAGCTTAGCTGGCTGGAGGGAGACGGCACGCGCCGGAGTGCCGCATACTCTGTGCGCAAGTGGAACCTCCGCCGTGCTGTGTGGAAGGCTTGCGTCCGCCTACACAAAGCCCGCGCCGAGCATCAGACCGGTGAGGTGGAAGAGGTCAACGACATGTTTCAAACCGCCTATCCAAACATTCGGGAACAGTACAATGACGGTCCCGAAGGCGAAGGGCTGCCCGAGCACGATCCCGTAGCGCCCGAAAGCGCCGAAGCCACCGCATAGCTACGCTCGACGGTCGCCATGTCATTGCAAAGAGCGATAGCGGCGAGAGTGCAAGTAGGGGGGGCCACGGAGGGCCATGCACACCGGACCTGCCAAGTCTGCAGGGAGAGTGCTAAGATCCTTCCGCCTGCGGCGTCAGGATGACTTGTGATGGAAGGCAGGTGGACGTGACAGGCTTCTGCGACACCACGCATAGTTCACACGCTACAGACTCCCCTCCTACCGACACAGCCGGAAAGGAGGGGGGCCCGAAGGGCGGGGTGATCCGATACATAGTTACATGCCAGCAACATACCGGGGCGCGACACACTCGCCCTTCCCCCCTCCATCCTTCCACCCCTCCAAACCTCCCACCTGTATTTTATCGGATGCGTGCCGTACCTTGCGTACACCACCAGCCGTCTCGCATCCAGCCGTACTTACCCCGCCCATGCCTGCCCTCCTCCGCTGCGGACTCGTCGCTCTCGTTGGATGCCTCCTGTGGATGAACGCGTCTGTGGCCACGGCCCAGCAAAGCGGGCTGCCGTTCATCAACAGCGACCTGCATCTTCTCATCGACCGGTACCAAACGCGCGGCGTGCTACCCGGGGCCCCCTCCTTTCACCGCCCGCTCCGCGCCGAACATGCCCAGGTGCTGCTGGATTCGCTCGCGGCACACGCCCCCCTCTCCCCGACTGAACAACGCACGATCGACCGGATGCGCCATGAAGAGCCCGCGCCCGGGGCCCGGTGGCTGAACCGGCAGTGGAGCGCGCTCTACCCGAACGGACAGAACCTCATCCACGCCAGCGGCGACGGCTACCGCGTCACCTTCGACCCGCTCTACGACGGCTACGTCGGGCCAATTTCTCATGCGGGCGAGGACCCGCGCGCCGCCGATCTCGCCTGGCGCAACACCCGCGGCGTGCGGGTGGCTGGACACGTCGGCCTCATCTACTTCAACACCATCGCCACCGAAAACCAGCAGCAAGACCTGCGGAATGACTTTCAAATTAACAACGGAGGACGCAAAGGCACAGCCCCACGGGTCGGGTTTGTGCTGCAAAGCCCTGATGACACCATTTACGACTACTTTGATGCCACAGGCATCGTTGGAGTCGGAATGAGCGTTCTCGACATCCAGTTCGGGCGCACCTACCGACACTGGGGATACGGTATGAACAGCCTGGTCCTGTCCAATTATGCGTCGCCACACGATCAGCTGCAGATTCAAGCAACGTACGGGGCCTTTTCGTACACCACTATGTTTTCGCGCTTCATTGATGCCACCCGTGTTTCCAGTCAGCGTGGTGTCGGGGATGCGGTCCAGCCCCGCCGCTATGCCGCTTTTCATCGACTCGCATTTAACGCAAGCGATCGGCTTAGTTTCGGACTCTTTGAGGCCACTGTATTCGCACGCCGCCAGTCTCCTGGAGCACCGCCTAAAAGACTGCAAGCCAGCTACTTGAATCCAATCATGTTGATACGTACGGTGGAGTCGGCAGCGGGCGGCCCACACAATGTTATTACCGGATTCGATGCCCAGTGGCGCCCCATTGATGGACTCTCTGCATACACCCAGCTGGCGCTGAACGACTGGTCGCTCCAACATCTGGGCACCGATCACTGGAAGAACCAGTGGGCCGGACTCGTTGGCATTCACCTGGCACCGGGCCGCGCCTCCGCCTGGTCGATGCGCCTGGAGGGCAGCCGCATCCGTCCCTTTTTCTACACCGGACAGTTTGAGTTCGATACGTTCGCCCACTATGGCGATGGCATCGGACACAGCGCCGGGCCAAACAGCTACGACATCTCCACTCGCCTAGACTACCGTCCATCAAACCGCTGGCGCGCCGGACTCTGGTACCACCGCACCTGGCGCGGGCGCGGCACCGAGGAGCGCAATGTGGGGGCGGATCTCCGCCGTTCTACCGATACCCGAATTGGTGATCAGGCTACAATGCTCCAGGGCATTCGTCAGGTGGAAGATGGGTTGGATGTGCACGTAGGCTACGAGTTGTTGCCTGCGCTTTTTGTGGATGCGCAGCTTCGCGTCCTTCGCGTCGACGACGCCGAAGAAGAGCTTGATTCGTTCGTTGCCCCCACGCTGGGCATCCGGTGGGGCGTGCCGTTTCAGTCACGACGGTTTTAGGGGATCCAGACCTGACAGGTTTCGAAAACCTGTCAGGTCTAAGCCCCACTCGAGGCCGGTGCCACACGTGCAGGGTTGGCGTTAAGATCCTTATCCCCGACAGTGGTCGGTATCTGTTTAGCGCGACTCAATGACCGCCCGGGATATCCGCTCCTGATCCCCGGATATCTGGAACAAGTCGCTAAACACATACGTGGTCGGCACAAGGTACCCGTTTACGTGCAGCGGACCGAGTCGCCTTTAAGTAGGTTAGACCATTGATTATTCAATCGAACAACGCTCAAGAAAACAATGCCGAAAACAGTTGAAGCGGTGGTCGATGAGCACGGTCACATTCGTCTTTTGGAGCCGCTTACACTTCACGCCTCACAGCGCGTGCTAATCACGGTGTTGGAGGATGAGCCTGGAGCCGACACGCGCGACGTGAGCGAAACGGCCCTGCTCAGCGAAAAGACGCTCGCGGAGGACTGGAACCGAGACGAAGAGGATGAAGCATGGAAACACCTGCAGCCGGAGCAGTAGTTCTCATCTCGTTCCCGTTTTCGGACCTGTCTCGCTCGAAGCTCCGCCCGGCCGTCGTACTGGCAAGCGTGAGCCGGGACGATTACGTGCTCTGCCAGGTCACCAGCAACCCGTATGCGGATCCGAATGCCGTCGAATTGACGGAAGAGGATTTTCGAGAGGGCAGTCTACAGAGGGTGAGCTATGCTCGGCCCGGAAAGCTATTCACAGCGAACGTTGATTTGTTTGAGGGTCAAGCTGGCCTGTTGAGCGAGGAGGTGCGTAGTAAGATCGTATCGGAAGTTGTCAGGTTGTTGCGTGCGGGTGAGATGCAATCAGAAAGCGAATAAGCCAGTCCATAACAAGGCGCTGATAGCCGACGAAGGGCTGAAGCCAAATTCGGACCGTAGCGCCTACGTTGTTCCTGTACTCAAACCTTTTCGTTTCCTTTCACTGCACCGCCTTCCCAATCGGCGTCCAGGGCTGGCTGAACTTGATCCAGGATCCAGATTTCACACCCAAAGGCCGATGCCACACATGAAAGGACGGCGATGAGATCCTTCCCCCCGACGGTCGTCGTGGGTCAGGATGACGTTGAAGTGTGAGGTAAAGGAGCAGTCCCCCAACCGCTCCCCCAGAGAGAAGAGCTGTCGCACCAGCGACTGAGGGGCGAATGCCCACAGACCGCCGGACACGAAAGCAGTCTCTGACTATGGATTTCCTGGTTCGAGATGATGCTGGAAATCGCTCACCTCATTCTCTCCCCCAAGCGCTTGTTTTTTCTGCAGGCTCAACCCCCTAACCCTTGTTCCCTCTCCCGCGGGGAGAGGGAGACTCTACTTGTGGACTTTTTTCTTCTTTTCCCGGTCCAGTAGCTCCTCGCAAGAGAGTGCGAGAAGCCACAAACCCAACACCATCAAGTCCCTGCTCCCCAGGGGAGAAAGACAGGATGAGGGAATACCTCTGCGAAGCCACTGCCCTCTTCTCAACCTCCAACCTCGCTCACTCCCCCTCCCGCAGCTCACGGACGACCTTTGCTGGGTTCCCGGCTACGATGGTGCGAGGGGGCACATCGCGTGAGACAACGCTTCCGGCCCCCACAACACATCCCGCACCAAGCGTCACCCCTTTCAAGATCAACGCGTTCATGCCAATGAAGACATCGTCCTCGATGACAATGGGTCGCGTGGACCCGGCGTTGAAGTCGGCAGCCCGCCCTTCCGGCGTGAGCGGGTGAAAGTCGGTATCCACTACCTGTGCGTTCCCACCCACCTGCACGCGATCACCCATCGTGATGCGAGAGGCGGCCACAATCGTCGCACCCGTAAAGCCACATTCCTCGCCCATCACGATCTCAGCATCGGCGCTTCGCGTGGCGAGCACGACAGGGTGGACAGGCGCCAGTGGATTCGACCGGGCCCACGAGCGCAACACCAGTCCCGGACCCGCTTCAATCCGGCTGCCTCGGTGTTTCTGAATGATGGGCCGCCCGAAGATGCGCCAACCGGGCTTCCATGTGATACCTTGCCATGCAAACTGCATCCGCACCAGCGGATAGAGGAGACGTCGTCGCATCTCCAGTCCCAGGAGCCAGGGCATATCGCGGACTTTCTGTGCAGTCGAAGGAGCATTCATACACGTTAGGAAGAGAGATGCAATGAAGATCGATCAAGCCAGCGCTGGTGGAGGCGTCCTGCCGCTGCAAGGCGTAAGATGCCGGGAGCATTTGCAACGGGTCAAAGCATATGATCAATGGGCAGCGGTTCAATAGTAATTGATTGTCATGTGGGCTGCCTCATTGTAGTAGTCCGCTCACCCCCCTGTCTGTCTACCGAGCTTCGCCGAAGGCGTGATCCTGTGGACATCTCCCCCTTGGAAAAGGGGGAGAAACCCGCAGGGAGAGGGGGTTCGAACAAGACGAAGCTCCGGGGTTTAGCCGCCTTATCACTTAGCGTCTATCCACTACCGATCAGCGGATGGTATTGCGTGGTCGCCCACTTGAATATACCCGCCCAATCACCATGGCATTCATGTCAAGAGACTCTATTTCTCTGTCACAGGTCAATCTTAGGGTAACGCATGGCCACCTAACGTACCGAGAATAACTCACCTTCTTGTCATTGCGAGCGGAGCGAAGCGCCCCGACCGCAGGGAGGAAGTGCTCCTGGGGTGCAATCTCATTGCTGGCAGACCAGATGTAGCCGTTCAATCAACGCCATGAGATCGCCGCGTCGGTCGCAAGCTCCCTCCTCGCGATGACAATTTCGGACCCTAACATTCAGGTTTGACAAAGTACTATTACTCTGTCACACGTCAATGTTTAGGTCATTTGACAACACGGAATCCCTCCCCCTAAATCCCCCTCCTCTGAGGGGGACTTCATGAGAGCGTCCTATGGTTCCTTCCTCCCCAGGGAGGAAGGGTAGGATGGAGGGGAAAACACGCATCGAAACCCAATCATTCAGGTGTGACACGACACTATGCATCATTCAAATGATAGGCTTCAGAGGTCCCTATACGTCGCAGCCAAATGCGTCCTTCTGCGTCTGGATGCTGCGACGTAAGCCGGTCAATGGCTTCTATATCGCGGGGGACCAACGCGTAAGCCCCCGTCTTCACATTAATCGCCACAAAGGTGTGATCTTCGGATTCAGAGGGAAGGTGCGGACGCACTTCACGCTCAAACAGCATATTGCCCCGTTTGATGAATTCGTCATCGCTGAGAAGATCAACATTCATGGCTGCGAGCGGTCTATTCGGCGACAATGTGCATTCTGTTTATCAAGTTAAACCGTCTTTAACTTCTGCGTTCCGGTCGCCGAGACGGGTTTCTTACAGTAATCAGGGAGTCACGTGTAACGAAGATCGATCAAGCCAGCGCTGGTGGAGGCGCTGCGCTGCAGTCAGGCGTGTGCGGAGCGCTGACTGCGTATCCAGTGTCTGCTCGAAGGCGGTGCGCACGGCGTTCTTAATGGCCGCACGCTGCTCGCTCGGTCCGGCGTGATAGCCGCGCTGCTCATGCAAGGCCGCCACATTTTCATCGGTGTGCTCAAACGGCACGAAATCCGTTCCAAACCGGTCGTTGATGCGACGCACAACAGGGCCCACATCCTGAATCACCGCCTCAAACGGAGCCATCACGTACTGCCCCCGATATGCCTCTAACGCTTCATAGAACGCGATCCACGCCTCAACCTGCAACAGAAAAGAAATTGGGGGCGGCCCCGCCGCTTCATCCGGCGAGGTATCGCGCGTCTGGTATCCCAACGCCGTGAGCGATATGACCGCGTCTTTGGGATCGCGAATCAGCACCAGCGTTGGAACGCCCAGCTGGCAGGCACGCATTGCATTGGCTGCCACATGCGTATGATGCGCCGTGTTGATGGACCCGGGCTGGGCAGCGGTAATCGCACTCACCGTAAAGCTATTCGCAGAGCGCGGAAACCCCTCCACACAGAGATCCGTCTCCGCATCCACCAAGAGCCGATCGTGCCCCGACCGGAAACGATACACGGCAAAGTACAGCGCCGGACGCGTCCCTAAAAATGTCTTGAGCCGAAAGCGCCACACGCGCAGCCAGCGGGCCAGAGACTGATTCATGCGATGCAAAGATGTGTGATAACAATACGTGACAGAAGACTCCCTGCCTCGTAACTGATTGTAGCCCATAGGGATTCGCGGCAGGAATATTCATTCCGTGCATCCGTTCTGCTGAGCAGTCGGCGTTTTGTGCCCGCACGTATCGTCGTTGATGCGCAGCACCCCCCGCATCGAACACACATCTTCTCATCTTCGTAGCACGGATCCGTATATCTGTGTACTTACCTCCCATCTATGCGCGTCCTTGCTCTCTATACCGATGCGTTTGGCGGATACGGCGGCATCGCTACCGCAAACCGGCACTTCTTGCATGCCCTGTCTGCGTATCCTTCAGTACATGAAATCGTGGCCCTCCCGCTGCTCCAGCCGGAGCCCATCACCCAACCCCTTCCCCGGGCATTGACCCGTTGTACCGATGGTTTGGGCGGAACCGGGGCCTACCTCCGGGCCCTAACGCGCTTACTGATGCGCGACCGTGCCTTCGATGCCATCTGGTGCGGGCATCTGCATCTCGTGCCCCCCGCCCTCGCCGCAAAAGCAGTAACCGGAGCGCCGGTCGTACTCCACATTCACGGCGTAGACGCCTGGACACCCAGTCATCGGCGACTCGTGAACTGGATGGTGCCTCTCATTGATCACTTCATCAGCGTGGCCGAGGTTACGAAAGAGCGGTTTACTACGTGGAGTGGTGTAGCCCCTGAGCGCGGGTATGTGGTGCCCAATACGATTGACTTCTCTGGACTCTCACCGGGTCCCAAATGCCCGAACCTTGTCTCCCGATATGGGCTCGACGACCCCGTAATTATGACCATGGGCCGCTTAGTTGGGCGCGAGCGGGCGAAGGGGTTTGACCAGGTGCTTGACGTGCTGCCCGCCCTCCTGGATGCACATCCTTCGCTCACCTACCTGATTGCCGGGAAGGGGCCCGACCGCAACCGCCTCCTATCCAAAGCCAAACAGCTTGGCATCCGCGACCACGTCGTGTTTGCCGGATACGTCTCCGAATCCGAAAAAGCCGACCATTTTCGTCTGGCGGATGCGTACGTCATGCCCAGTCAGGGGGAAGGATTCGGGCTTGTGGTGCTCGAAGCCCTGGCGTGCGGCATTCCCGTCATCGGAAGCACTGCCGACGGCACGGCCGAGGCCCTGCAGCATGGACGCTTTGGCACACTCGTAGCCCCCACCGACCACAGTGCGCTGCACGACGCTATTCAGAAGATACTTCAGAATCCACCGTCTGTCGACCCCGAGGCCGTGCGTGCCCATTTCGGCCCGTCCGCCTACCAGCGCCGCGTGCACGCCGTGCTGGATGCAATGTTTGCTGGTACGAGAGCGCAGGAACCATCGGTATCTTAGCGGAAATCGCTGTGGACATGAGCGGTGCCCGGTTATGGACTTGACAGACAGTGCGCTTTTCCTTGGCCCGGGATGAGTATTCCGACAGCTGTCGGAAGAATATCCCAGTGGGTCAGTGAAACCGGCTAAACATGTCATGCTGAACGCAGTGAAGCATCTCAACGCCTTGTGACCGGAAAGCCCTGCTGTTCAGTGTCAACGGGGGCCCCACGCGCACCGGGGCGTTATCGGACGCAGAGCGTCCATTCGTCCGTCGCGACGCCTGCTGGGACGCTCCAGCGTCCTCAACAACCTGCCTCCGCGCTGCTTCTCTCTGATAGCGATAGTGTTGTGTCTAAACTGAAGCCCCTTCGATGGGGCTTCATGAGGGCACCCGCCAGTTCCTTCCTCCTCGGGGCGGAAGGGGAGGCGGCCACACCTGACACCTGCTCTACATTCGCGTCGAACATGCATCCAACTCTACGTCAAAAAACTCCCCTCCTACCGGCGCAGCCGGAAAGGAGGGGTGCCCGCAGGGCGGGGTGGTCCTTGGACGAATATAGATCTCGGGGCTTTGCTCCGCTTCGCCCGGGATGACTTGTAGATGGGATAGTCGCTAACGAATCGAACCTATCCGGTACGTGCTTTCGGAGCCGACACGGCGATACCAGATACGTCCGCGGGCATTGGGACATTGCTCCACAAGCTGGCGTGTAGCCTCCATCGCGTCCGAATCAACCGCATACGCTCCCGTCTCAATATCTATCGCCACAAACAAGTGTGCATCGTTCTCCATGTCTACATGGGGCCGGACGTTTCTCGCAAACAGCGCATTTCCCCGCCGGGCAAATTCTTCGTCACTGAGCGCTTCGATATCCATGGGGCGTGCAAAGGTTGGTACAGCGATATATGTACTGGCGTTAGCATGAACGGCTACCGTGTGTACCAAAAACGAGACCCCCTTTTCCGGGTTGAGTCCGTAATCTTGTGTAATTGAGGCGAGCGAGTAGAAAAAGCCATCGCGTTTTGCCAGGTTGGAAGCGAGACCAACCAAAACCAACCAACATACTAACGATGGCTACTTTTGAGATTACAATCGACGACGAAAAGATCCAACACCTGCTTCGCGGCGATCTTCGCAGCGACTGTGGCATGGCAGCGCTGCTGGAGCCGATCCTGAACCAGATGCTGCAAGCGGAGATGACCGAACACCTGGGCGCCGAATCGGACCAGCGGACCGACACGCGGCAGGGCTACCGCAACGGGTCGTACAAGCGGCAGCTCACCACGCGAGTCGGAACGATCAACCTGGAGGTCCCTCGCGATCGGGATGGGACGTTTCAAACCCGACTCTTCCAGCGATACCAACGGTCAGAGAAGGCCTTGGTGCTGGCGCTGATGCAGATGGTCGTGCAGGGCGTGAGCACGCGTCGCGTGAAGAAGATCACGACCAAGCTGTGCGGACGCAAGTTTAGCAAGTCCACCGTCTCCCGGCTCACCACTGAACTTGACGGACAGGTCGAGGCCTGGGCCAAAAGGCCGCTGGAGAAGAGCTACCCGTTTTTGGTCCTCGACGCGATGCAAGTGAAGGTTCGCCGTCAAGGGGCGGTCCGATCGACAACGGTGATGCTGGCGGTGGGCATCAATGAGGCCGGTCATCGTGAGATCCTGGGGCTTGAGACGGCGTTTGGAGAGACTGGGGAAGGTTGGCGCCGGTTTATCGAGGGCCTGAAGCGCCGCGGCCTTTCTGGCGTTGAAGTGGCCACCAGTGATGCTCACGAAGGATTGCGAAGCGCTCTGGCATCGGCCTTTCCCGATTTGATCTGGCAACGCTGTCATACCGAGGAATTCCTCGGTGTACATTTTCGGCGCAATGTGATCGACCAGACGCCCGCGACGCTACGTGAGCGGATGCACGAGATACTTGACCAGGTGCTCGGGGCCTGCTCCCCAGAACGAGCCCGAGAAGCCGTTAGAGCCGCCTGTGACGAACTGCAAGGCGAGGCCGACCAAGCCCTGAAGGTTTTAGAGGCTGGCTTCGAGGACGCGACCGCGGTTTTGAGGCTTCCCGCGAAGTACCGCCGTCGCCTTCGGACAACAAACATGGTGGAGCGGTTTATCGAGGAGATTCGGCGGCGAGAAACCGTCATTCGCATCTTTCCGAACCTCGCATCAGCCCAGCGTCTGATCGGCGCTCTGTGTGCGGAACAGCATGAGGAATGGTCCACCGGCCGACGCTACCTCATCATGGACGAGTTCTTCGAGTGGAAGCGTCGGCTGGACATGGAGCCGGTCGCTCCGGAGGCCTCGACGACGTCGAAGCAACAACCAGCGGCTGTTGCCGCCTAATATGAAGATCTGGCAGAACGCCAATTACACAACGATCGGGACTTGATCCTTTTCCGGTTCCTGCCGAGCTAAGTGGACCCACAAAAGAATCTTTGGTAGCGGTAAGATGCTAAGTGGTCTACTCATTGCGACTCGCTCAAACCCCCTCTCCCTACGGGTTTCTCCCCCTTGGCCAAGGGGGAGATGTCCACAGGATCACGCCTGCGGCGAAGCTCGAAGACAGAGGGGGTTCGAACAAAACAAAGCAGCGGTGTCCGATCGCCTTATCATTTAGCGCCTATCCACTACCGAATCTTTGAGCATGTCATTGCGAGGAGCGCCAGCGAATACCCCCCTCCCAAATGAGCAGGGCCGCTCGATCGGGCAGCGCCTGCTGAACGCCGAGGAGATGGTTCCACCAAATGCCATTCGGCGGCCACATGGCCCTCCTCCGTCGGCCTTCGCTCACCATGACAGGTTTTTTGAAGGCGAAGGGCGGAGTGGAGTGGTCTGTACCATACACTTCTTGAATGACGCGCCTGCCTCACCAGCCGTCGCCAAAGATACGCTACACTAAAGCAGAAGAAGCCGAAAACCCAACACCATAAAGTCCCTTCTCCCCAGGGGAGAAGGACAGGATGAGGGGTATATCACTCACGCCCGTAGTTGTACTCACCCCTGCACGGCCCGGTACATCTCGACCAACCGCTGCCCCACGGTCTCCACACCAAACGTCTCCGCCACCGCCTCAGGACCGCGGGTGGCGCAGATGGCCCGCCAATCCGGACCGGCCAGCACCTCTTGCAGCGCTGCGGCAATGGTGACGGGCGTACGATCCGTGATGAGACCGAGATCATGCGCCTCTACAAACGCACGCAGCTGTACCGCATCCGAAATGACCACGGGAAGGCCCGCTGCCACCGCCTCCAGCACCGCCACACCGAAGTTCTCCTGATGCGAAGGCAGTGCAAACGTCCAACTGGAGGCCAACAAGCGCTGCTTCTCCGCCCCCGTCACAAACCCCGCGAACGACACGTTGTCGTGCAAGCCCAACGCCTCCACCCTTTCGTGAAGCGACTGAACGTACGTATCCGCCCCCGATCCAGCTACAATCAACTCAGCGTCGGGATGCGAAGCAACGACCTGCGCCCACGCCTCCAGCAGTCCCTTCACGTTCTTCTTCGGGTGCAGCCGCGACATGAATAGCACCGTGGGATGCGTGGTCTTATCCGCGCCCGAGCGGACTACATCACCGCGCCACGGCGGCGGTACGATGTGGGAGCGCTCCTCCAGCGCCAGATCGAACCGGCTCGCCTCCTCGCGTTCGGCCTCGGTCGTAAAGTGAATGGCATCGGCTCGTTGCAGCGCCGGACGGTCCAGTAGTCGAAAGTAGAGCTGCTTGAGCGTAGATCGCCGCGAAAACGTGTAGCGCGAAAGCGTGCCGAATGGACGCATCACTGTTGGAGTGGTGGAGGCGACGGCGATGCGCGCGGACAGGCTACTCACCGGGTTAAATAGCCCATGCACATGAATCACATCATAGCGGGATGCATGGCGGACCAGCCACCCCCAGAGTCCCGGCGCAACCACCCAGGCATGGCGCCCAACGGACGCAAACTCGTGCACCCGTGTTGTATCGGGCAGGGCCTCCTGCAGCCAATCTCGATCCTTGGCCGCCACCGCTGGCGCGGCTACCTCAACCGTGAGGTCCTGTGTGGCTGCTGCGCGGGCATATCCGATAAGCGATTCGGTGGGTCCGCCAAACGCACGCGATACGTTCGGCATGACATGGAGAATGGTCACGGCATGTGGGAGTATGATGGATCGAATGCGATGTCGTCGGTGTGCCTCTTGCCGTTGTGGGTCGTGCTTTTCTTGATCGCCTGATTCCCCTCACCCTTATTCCCTCTTCCCGCGGTATGAAACCCTTCCGGCCTCGAAGAAGTGGGCCGCCCGGACGAAGCCCGGAGGGACGCGCCCGAAAATTGATCCTGTTTGAGCGAGCCTGCGAGTGAGTTTGATCAATTTTAGCGGACCGGAGGGCGCAGTCAGGCCCAGTTCTTCCAGCCTTGATCTTTTTGGTTCGTTTTTGCATCAAGGCAAAAATGAACACCAGCCTATATTCGACGCCCACAGCTATTCCAGGTTGTGTGCATAGACTAGCCCGGGAGAGGGAGACTTCAGTTGAAAGGTTTTTCTCTTCTTTTCCTCGTCAAGTAACTCCTGGCAAGAGAGCGCAAGAAGCCAAAAATCCCACACTATAAAGTCCCTTCTCCCGAGGGGAGAAGGACAGGATGAGGGGTATATTTCTACCACTCGTAGCTCCTGCATCCTTGCAAGTCTGAATCCCCTCACCCTTATTCCCTCTCCCCCAGGGAGCTATCTGTTTAGCGGGCCTCAATGATCGCCCGGGATATCCGCTTCGCTCCTGATCCCGGGCTAAGGAACCCATAGCCGGGGACCGCTTGCGTCCCCGGCAATCTGTGGGGCGAATGCCATTGGCGCTGCACGTCCCCTGGACGGCACGTCGCTAAACACGTACGAGGGGAGAAGGACAGGATGAGGGGCATACCCCTTTCGAACCTGATGCTGCCTCTACATTCAGATCGAACACGCGTTCAAGTACCCAATTTCTCGTCAAAAACTCCCCTCCTACCGTGCGACAGCACGGAAAGGAGGGGTGCCCGAAGGGCGGGGTGGTCCGCACTATCCTTCCTCGATAATTAAGCCCTGATTCCACAAAAAGTCCGCGAAACTCGGTCCGGATATTTTTCTGAAGCTTACCAGCAACACCCTATAAGGAAGCATAAGAAACCGAACCCTCCACTACAAAGTCCCTTCTCCCCAGGGGAGAAGGACAGGATGAGGGGTGTACATCTCTCATATAGGCTCCATCTTCCCGAAAACTCGAATTCCCACACCTTTGTCAATTCACCCGCCATCCTCCAGATACCCCTCCAAAAACGACGCCACCCGGCTCCAGTAGCGGTCCCACGTATAATGCTGCGCGGCGGCGTGCGCCTCAGGCGCCATAGAATAGACCTGCTCAGGGTGCGCCACACACCAGGCCATCTGCTCAACCCAGGCTGCCGTGTCTTCAGCAGGTAGTATCCAGCCCGATTTACCAGGGGTTATCGCCTGTTTCGCTCCCGTTTGCTCACTCAAAAGCACAGGACACCCCGTGGCCAGTGCCTCAACCACGACCATCCCGAACGAATCGTGGCGCGAAGGAAGGACCAGCGCATCCGCCTGACGAAACCGCTCGGCCAGGTGCTCTTGCGACAGCCGACCGAGTCGTGTGAGCGATGGCGCATCCTCCCACGGGATTCCCGGGTCTTCGCCGCCTGCCACCCACACACGATGCGAAACGCCCTGCCGGTCAAGCTGGGCTGATGCCTTGATGAGCGTGTCGATGCCCTTGCGTCGCCCGGCATGTCCGGCAAAGATAAACGTGAAGGGCGTTTCGGGGGCTATACATTGTGACTCCTCTGCCTGCGCGAACCGTGACAGATCACACCCCACCGGAATTGCCGTCACCTGCTCGGGCGGGACCCCGCCTTCAATGTAGCTCTGCCGCGCCAGCTCCGAGACCGTGAGCACATGATCGGCAGCGGCGATTTCCTTGTCTTTGTGAGCCGTGATGCGCACATGGGCCGCGTCGGACTCCGGGTAGTCGTAGTGGCGGTCTTGCCACGCATGGTGAAAGCTCGCCGCATCCAGAATGGTGGTCATGCCCCGTTCGTGCGCAGCCCGAAACGTATGCAGCGCCGCGTTTTCGTAGCAAATGACAGCGTCGGCTTCTACTGTGTCAAGGCGGGACGCACACCAGCGGTCGAACCAATTATCGCCGCGATGCCCCAAGGAGACTGCTTTTGACGCTGGAAATACGGCATCTGCGACGCGCCGCACAAATGGGGCAACGTAGCAATGGTCTACACGGGAGGCCGGGTAATTAAATGTAGGTTGTGGACTCAAAGTCGCGACTGCCTTATAGATCGGACCTCCAGTATCGGGGTTGGCTGAGGGGACACCCGTCCAGAATGAGAACGAGTGTCCATGCTCATCAAGTGCACGAAGCAGATGCTGCACATGCTGGCGTCCAGGATGGGTAACGAGTAGCTTCATTTGCGCGTCGTGAAAACATCATGAGCAGCCTGTTCGATACCGTCTGCCGCATTTGCAATCGTATAGGTTGTCAAGATGCGGTTCCGAGCCTTCTGACCCATCCGCTGGACTGCTTCCGGATGTTCGATCATATGAACCATCCGCTCTGTTAGAGCCTGCACATTACCAAAGGGAAAGGTGAACCCTGTTTCTCCTTCTGTGATTAGATCTGGCGTGGATCCAACCCGGTCACTTACCAGGGCAGGCATTTCGAAAATCATGCCCTCGTTGAGTACGAGTCCCCACGTTTCTCCATAGTTAGAGGGAAGCACCATAACGTCTGCCGCGGCGTATGCTTCACCAATCTCTGTCTGGTTCAAGAACCCCGTGAAGGTAACCGGGACATCGTCGGGGACCTTAGCTTCAACCGCGGATCGCAATTCACCGTCACCAACCATCAGGAGATGAGCGGCAGCATCTGTGTGCGACACGGCCTCTACAAAGGCAGTAACAACATCTCTTGGGCGCTTTTTGTCGATAAACTTGCCACAGAAGACAAAGCATGTAGCATCCTTAGCAATACCGAATTGCTCTCGGAGCGCATTGCGCTTTGGTTTTAAGGATTGCCAATCTGAATCGAAACGCTCATTTTCGATGCAATACCGAGCCGGATACAAGACCTTCTCGCTAACACCCGCTTCGCGGTAGAACTGCTTGTTGCTTTCCCCGATGTACAGATACCGCTGAAATGGTTTAAGATACAGGCGGTGGACCAGTTGGATGGGCAGAGGACGCGTGCGCATCGCATTAGATTCTCCTCGGACCAGCAGGGGCGTACGTGAAAACAACCCTCGTGCCCATGCTCGCCACATATAGGGCGACTGCCACCCATGAATGAGCATCACATCTACGGCCTGATATGCTTCTCCAAAGGTGACAAACGTCGGAGCCTTTGTGTTCTCCGAATCACCGGAAGCCAACACCCTCCATGTGTATCCATCAAGCAACGGCAGATCCCAGCTAAAGGCGGTACCAAACCCCTCTCCTTGTTTTTCAGGATCGGGAAGCCGGTGGAAGAAGACAACCACCTCTAAGCCTTCGCGGTCTGCAAGCTCACGAAAGAGCGGAGCCTGATACTGAATTGGATGCGTAGTGACGATACCAAGTGTGAGCGGACTATCCATGTGGATGGGTGGTACGAGAAGAATGTCGAACAGATTGGATGCGCACCTCTTGCCGGCTCCAGAGCCAAACCGCAATGCCGGCGCAGAGCCAGTACATAGCTCCTGCATTGTGGTTGAATACAAAGTCGCCGGGGACTCCCAAAAGTAGCGTACCAAACACTGTGACGCCGAGCAGCGTTTCCCAGGCATTTGAAGCACGAATCATCGCAACCCAGGCTGTCCAGGCTAACCACACCTTCAGGGCAAAATAGAAGAGCCCTCCGATCACACCTAATTCAAGAATAACGCGGCCCGCCCCTCCTTCTACCCCAACGGGTATAGATGCACGTTGCCCACTCAAGGCGACTGCAGCTTCGTGAGTTCCTCCTGCACCATATCCAAAAACCCCAGCAACACTCATCTTAGATATCGGATCAAGAATGGTATAAAGAAAGCGTTGCTCCTGCTCGCCTGAACGTTGTCCAGATTCAATACGCTGCCCGATGGTTTCCCAACCTTGCGCAAGCCACGCGACTTCGGATATCAGGTATCCTATGGCAATTGCAACCACCCCGACTCCTACTGCAACCGAAAGGCCACGGTACCCCTTAAGAACCGCGTATAGAATAAGTGGAAGAGGGACCAGTGCTCCGAACACAACACTACGTGATCCAGACATGGGGCCGACAACTAAAGCGAGAATGAGAAACGCCCCTCCGAGCCACATGTGTGCTCGATCTCGATATCGCATCCCGGCAAGTAAAACACCCATACCGAGGAATATGCTGAGACTCAAGAAATTTTCCATGCCTCCTATGTAACTAAATGTCCCGACGATGCGGGGACGTCCAGCTACTGTTACGAGACGCTGTTCATCGGACACGTACTGGTTTACCCATGCGTCTATGGGTTGTTGGAACTGATACATTCCCAGCACCAGCACAGGTACAAACCCGAGAAGCAAAACCCAAAATATAAAACGTCTGGGATTCTGTATGCGCTCCATTGCCATAGGAAGCAGAATAAGAAGAGTGCTATACAGCAAATAACTCCGCACCCCAACAACACTCCCGATCAAGGTCGGGTAGTTCCAGTTGAACGCCTGCAGGAAAACAATGAATGCAAAACCTCCCCAAAGAGCAGGAAGTATTGTGCCTTTCAACGGGCGAGCGAGATGAAACCCATGCCGCATTCCGTACAGAACCACAGCCCCCAACAGCGCTACATCTTTTGCAATATAGAGTGGGGTTTCCAGGCCTGGTAGAAACCACTTCCGAAACGCCCCCTGCCAGATAATAAGCACAGCAAACAAACCAAGCATCCACACCCATCCCGGGGTTGACGCTCCTTTCTTCCGAAGTAACGCCGCATGGGGGCGATGCCTGTGCGTATGCCGCATTAGCGTTTCTTATTGATTTGGATGGTACACAGAACGTGTTGAACCCTGTGCTCTCGCATGTATTCCTTAGAGCGTTAGGTTGATCCGGATCAAAATTAGAGACTATCGCTCATTTAATTCAGGTTCCAGAGAGCTATTGATCTCTAAGATAGTCTCGCATAGTTCGGTAGAGGCCCAACGGATATGGAGCTATACGTTCGACAATTGTGTTCAACTTCTCGAATCTATCTACTTCTTTCTCGATGCCTCCTTCATTCTGATATAGGGATTCAAAGTGTTCAGCAGCAAATGCATAAAATTCAAGATCTGATGCGTTCGCCTCACGAATCATACCTATAGTCGAATCTGGTATTTCCGAGACGCTGGGACGCTTACCTTTTGTGACTTTGCCGCGGACATAAAATGGAGGTCGTGACCACTGCATTTTCCGCTTTATTAAGATGAGGCTTTCATTGTACCGTTCAGTAATCCCAAAAGCAGTAAAATCGTTCAGCAGTCTCTCTTTCGCTATTTGCAGAACTAAGTTGGTATCTTCAGAAGCATCCAGACCAGCAACCATTCTGGCCTGCAAGTTCTTTTGTCGCTTTGAGGCAAATTCTTCAAGACTCATACGCCCTACACTACTACTCGGATAGCTCATTTTGACCTGGTAGTATCTTGAAACGACTCGATTTACGGGATGTCGTAACATGGTAAAGTAGCGGTGCTCTTTCTCTACGTGTTCACCCAATCCGAATGGAAAGTGTCCAGAAATCAAAGAAAAGGATCGAAGATCTGATCGGGATACCTTCTCAAACCACCGACTTGGGTTTTTTGCCTTCCCCTCTTGCATAGTATAACAGTTACTCGGTCCATAGACCCATTTCAAAGCCGTGTTGAATGTAGTACCTCCTGTCTTGTGGATGTGTAAGAATAGGTCTGTCATATCTCTTGTCCTCTGTTTTCAATTGTCTTATAAAACACTTCCAAGTACTGCTCAGCAATTACATCATACTGACACAATATAATTACCTAACATTAATCCTTCATTTTATTTACATAAAATCTAATCTTTTTTGATAAAAAATTTGGTATCTCACGCGGCTCTTTGAGACCTGCTCTGACGAGTTCTTGCATTCGCTCCTTAATACGTTCTGAAGGTGTTTTTGTCTTCGGAAGAAATTGTATAACATCTTCTTGGCGCCCGACTCCTCTATCCAGGGGATCTGAGTAAAAGTATTCGTTCGCCTTAAAATATCCCTCCAGAATCTTACCCATCTTTTCGTTGCTTTTAAGGTCTTTCGGGTCAAACCAGTCAAGCCTCATCAGCTCAGCCATTTCTGAAAGCTGATGAACATATTTTTCTTTTACATGAGACTTGTGTACTTTTGCGTGATACAAAAGGGAAAAGAAGTGATCATCCACTGACGGCTTAAAAATGCCATTTTCTTTCTCTCGCTGGATAGCATTGATTCTTGCCAGATGTTGTAGTAATACCCATCACCTACAAATCGTATATCCGTTGGAATCGGCTTTTCACCAACGCGCAGCTTTCCTTTGTAGGGGTGGCTCCGCCTTTGCAGAACATTAGCTACCGAAGCAAATCGTTGAAAGTCTCTACAGAGAAAATCGATATCGGAGTCTTGAAGCTCCTCTGGCAATCTTTCGAAATTACGAAGTACTATGTATGGTACACTCACATTTAATATTTCAAACAGGTCTTGCCAACTTTCCCATCCATTGGCCCCCTCTAAGTCTTTATGCAATGTTTTTGAGATCACATGACTACTCTCAAGCACCTCACTTAGTAGATCAACACCAAGTAAAAGACTGCTCTGACATACAAACTCTTCAATATTGCTACTTGAGTGCACCTGAAATGCTTTGTCAAACTTTGACCTATATCTTTTTTTTGCAGATATAACACGTTCATTAGATGGTTCGATTGTACCTGAAGTGGACTTTTTCCAGGTGTATGTAGGCGATGGATCTCTGACTATTACGAGTCTAAATGGAGGCTCCCCTATTTTGTCACTGTAGCCGCTTGGCCCAACACCTGCCACTCTCTCATATATACCTCTTTCGTACAGCCTTCTTATGTTCTCATCGTATTTCTCATCACTCCAAAAGATGAGAAAGCTTCCCAAAAGATCAAATTTTGACCTTATATCTTTTAATATTTCCTCTTCTTTTTTTAGAGCTCTTGACCACAATATAAAACATGCAAAGTCATTGTCTAACCCTGTTGAAAGAGAAAATGCCCCCCTATCATTTCTGCTTTTAAAATGGACGTTGTTTATATCAAACATAAGATCGCTAACCTAAATTCTTGGACAGTTAAACTATAATCATGAAATCACACTTCGAAACACCTCCAGATACTGCTCAGCAATCACATCAATATCAAAACGGGCCAGGTGCTCATCGCGAGACGCTAACAGGTCCTTGCGGGTAGACACGGCGCGCTCGATACCCCGGGCCAGTGCCGCAGGGGCATCGGGCGCGACCAGAATGCCGCATGGACCAACGGCTTCGGAAAGACCGCCGGTGTCGGAGGCTACCACTGCGCATCCGGCGGCGATGGCTTCGAGGGCAACAATCCCGAAAGGCTCGTAACGAGACGGGACGAGCTGGATACTGGCACGCCGGGCATGCCTACGCAACTCGTCATGATCGACCCACCCCTCAAACGTCACCCGATCGCTGAGGCCAAGTGTGTTGGTTAGTTGCTCCAACCCGCTCCGCTCAGGCCCGTCACCACAGATTGTCAACGTGTATGATGCGTCCAGTTGAGAGAGCGCGTGTAGTGCCACATCGGCCCCTTTGACAGAGACCAGACGCCCAACAAATAACAGGTGATGCGGCTCGTCGGGAGCTTCGGTGGATGTGAAGTACGGCTCGAAGGGGTTGTGAATGACGGTGGTACGTCCTGGCGGCAGGTCTTGTGCGACGGCACTGCTTACGGCAAGGTTCGGACCCAGGTGCGCCGCCCAGCGCTTCAGTTGGTTGCGTATGCCTATCGTGTCGCTACCGGTCGGCAGCATGTTGTGGTGAATGAAGACAACAGGCGTTCCCGAAAGCAGTCCAAGCGGGAGCGACTTGAGAGAGATGCCGCTCTGGACGAAGATATCTGCGTCCTGCAACAGGTGCCACCAGGTGTCCAGCGACGGCTGACGTATTACATCAAGCGTATCCAGCGGCTCGGCACCTTCCAGCGGCGTCTGTGTAACGACCTTCACAGTATGGTCCTGCTCGTTCCAGGCCTCAGCCAACTGGTGTGCGACAGTTTCCATGCCACCAACAGATGGATAGAAGGGGCGGCTTTCTAAAAGAATTTTCATGTCTTGTTTTCGTCTCGAACAGGTAGATCCATCAGGTCTGGATGTCCTATGTAAGGTTGATACTTTCTCGCAACACCATCAGCAGAACGAACCCTTCTAAGATGCACCCTTACCTCTTGCCACAATCTATGGCGAGTTATCACATGCACAGGAATTTTGTCTACACCCAGAGCTTGTGCAATAGCAAGACGGTGCTCACCAAAGTCGCGCCATAATATTTCTCCATTCCGTGCTATGTCTACGCTCACCTCGTCAAGAAAGACAGGAATTGGGTCATTGGAGCTTGCATCTGTGTCTACTTGCGACTTGAGCTTGTAACCTTTTTTAGATATGGACTCAATTACACATTCAATGTCTTGGCATCTCTCTTCAAACTGATCAGGACTATTGTAAAACCAATTTTTACTATGCTGAACTTTTCCTGAGAAGTAATTTTTGAGATCCGTAGCCTCCCAACTGACCCCGTCTTTGATATATTTTTTGATGGCTCTGTTAACCGGCCTGGATTCAACAGGGGTTGTTTTGAGATCCCAATCCCCGGCAACAACTTGGTTTCGATTGGTGGGGCGACCTAGAGAAGACCTTTTTATTATATCATTTGGATCTATCCATATCAGCTTAGTAGCCCTTGCGTCCGTGTAGTGCTCCGGATCAATTATACGTAACGCTTTATAAATCAAGTCAATTAACTGATACTTAAGAGGCAGATAAGAAAGACCTGCGAAAGCAGTGCCCCGCAATTGCCGTCCTGCATAAAAAACGATACGCTGTAACAGCTTAGCACCACCTTGCTCTTTTAGAATAGCTTTAGCTTTTTCGAGAGCTGACATCTACCGACAGACGAGCTTATAGAAAGATGGATGACGCAAAAGCTTTGAGGCGACTACACACCTGCTAATTTAGCAACTGTGCGGGCTGTACACGAGAGGGCTTTCTGAAGACATATTTGAATATGCGTTCTCGCTACGTCATATGTGCTTTCAGTTGGATGGAGCATGTATTGTGATATTGTTGCCTGGAGCTGAGTCAGTGCTACTATTCTACCCTTTTGGGCACTGATGACCAGCAAGTTCGGGAGAATCATAAGACAAGGTTAAGAATAGACATCAGGTCGAGCATGGATCAGGTAAGAGCTTTCAGATGCTTTTCGAATTGGGTGGCCAGGTGATGCCAGTCATATTTCGATATTTTCGGTTCGTAGGGAGATTCCATCCGAAACGCACGCACGATTCCCTCAGCAAAAGCCTCTGCATTCGGATCAGCATACACCACGTTATTTAAGTCTAACCGGCGGACCTCCCGAATTGGAGGGGATACTACTGGTTTTCCAGCGGCCGTGTACTCAAACACTTTGATTGGCGACCGACCATCATCATACGAAATGCCGGGCACAGGATACAGCCCGACATCCGAAGCTGCAAAGAAAGAAGCAACGTCTTCATACGGCACTGGGCCGACATAGATAAATGTATCTTCAGCATTTGGCATTGCACTTAACTGCTTTACAAGCGCCTCCGATTTACCAACGAGTAGACATTTTAGGCCTGGAATATCTTCTTTTGCTTTTTGCACGGCCTCAAGGAAGTACGGACTGTCCATGAGACCGATCAAGCTTACAAGTGGGGCATCCGTACCGATACCATATTCTCGCCGAATTTGGGCTCCAGATGCTTTTTGCAGCGCAGCAACATCAGCTCCATTGGGGATATAGTGTACGT
Organism: Natronotalea proteinilytica; assembly: GCF_055379935.1. NCBI lineage: Bacteria > Pseudomonadati > Rhodothermota > Rhodothermia > Rhodothermales > Salisaetaceae > Natronotalea > Natronotalea proteinilytica. The sequence goes on from NZ_AP043947.1 coordinate 3,086,328, forward strand.
TCTCGTTAAGCTGGCGGGCCTGTTCTTCAGCAAGTGCAGACACCGCAAACACCGCATCGGCCTGTTCTATGTAAGGTCGCTCAGGAGGATGGGGGTTCTTCCACTTAGCACAGTCCAGGTAGTCAAAGACAATAGGAATATCCAAATCAAAGGGGGGGAAGCCTGTCATGTAAGCGGAGTACGCTACGACGAGCACATCGATCTCTTCGGCCTCAACAATGTGCCGAATATCGCGCTGGAACATCCATTCGTTAAGCCATAAGGCATCCCGTTTATTGTCGCGAAAACGACGCGTTACATCCGGGAGGCGGCGCACATGATACGCCGTACGTCCATCCTCCAGCGTTGCCTTGTAGAACTGAAGGCCCTTCCGAAAAGCCTGCACAACCGATTCATTTCCGGCTTCCCATGTCACTGATATGATGCGGTGGCGGTCTTTGAGGTGACGAATCAGGTGCTGATCACGCCGAACAGATCCGGGTTGAAATGGGCTATGGGGGATCCAGAGGATGGTCATGGACGGTGTTAAAATCTGAATTTAACTTATTGTGGATCCCAGTTATCTATGTGATACGTAATTGACTGACTCGATCCTTGTACCCTAAGGACATTACTCTCATCGCCATAAAACGTAGAAACTTGCACTACTTGGTGCTCGATGCTTTGATACTGATATCTTCGAGGTCAGGGTGGCCGATATGCTTTTTGAGATTATCCGGCACATCCTTGATAGTGCGAGCTTCTGCAAACGTATCACGAACGTGTTGCCACTTCTCATGTCTTCCCAAAACGTTAACGGGTATTGACTTCAAGTTGAGAATGCGCGCTATCGCATACCGGTGAAAACCATCGATCCAATAAATTTGACCGTCTTCCCCAACGACAACAAGCGGCTCAAATCGTTGCTGGTATGCGCTTTCGGTTGCTCGCACGTCCTTATCGGGGACAGAGTGTTCTCTTTCGTAGTTAGGTATATATCCGTTATCTCTGATATCCTCAAATAAATGGTCAATGAAGGAGCACCGAATTGCTTCAAACTCTTTCAGGGTATCGTATCCTGAAAACGAATCTCGATTAGGACTTTCAAAAACCTTTTTTGCTTTTTTGTATAGTAACGTGTCGCTCCAATCAAGCCCCTCTTCAAATCTTTGCCTTAACGATACAAGTACTGAGTTTTCTTCCATGAGCCAAAATTGAGGGTTCGCGGGCTGGTGCCAATCACCGCTGCTAACCTGTCCTAACCCCCATAGCTTCGGTGTATTAGAAAGCTTGACTGATATGAAGTATTCCACATCCACGGGGTTTACATCTATCGTCTTATATGGATTAGCCGGGGCTGTATACTTTAGCTTCTGTAATTTATAGCGCAGTCTCGTGTAGAAGTCAAACTGCCGTCTTCCCATCATAATACGAATTTTAAGAGCCTGCTTTACAGACTTTGATAAAGGACCAAGTCCTTCACTACGACAAACATCAAGCGCTTTCTTAGATAGGCGAATTCCTTCACGGATCATAGACAGGTATTAAATTTTTGATTTATTGACTTGCTTTTTACTGTAGTATCTGTTTTATGCGACGCATGGGATACAACAAGTGCTCAGTGGCTTTGGGCCCTACCATACAATCCAACGCAGCCAGCCACGACCGATTCCGTTCGGGATTAAAGTTAGCCGTTACCGCTTCAATGTCATGGTAAAACTGGCGAAAGGTCTCAAGGTCGTGCCCAGCTACGATGTGGGCCCAATTCCAGATTCCTTCAGCAGCGGCCTGTCGATAGGAGGGCCGAATCAAGCCTTTTTCTTCAAGCAGAGAAAGGCCACGCTTGATGAGGTCTACTTTCAGTGCGTAATAATCTGAACGCCGTGTACCTGTCTTACGAGAATCGATTCGAGGGCCATCGTGCTGTCTACTAATGCCAACTACGTCGTTTATCCCAACAAATGCTAATCCACGGCATGCGGTGTCTATAAGAAACCCATAATCTTGATGATATGGTAATGATAAATCCCAATCAATGGCCTCAATCGCACCGGTTCTAAAAAGGTATTTATGAGGAACGGTCCACATGTGTTCTTTAAAGACGGTTATTACAATATCCTCAGACGGGTGCTCTTTGACAATTCCCCTGTAGCTGTTTTCGTTTTCAGAGTAAACGCGTAACCGTCCATAGCAAGCATCGGCTCCTGTTTCATCGAGATGTGTGGCTTTCTTTGCTAATGTACCTGGCGCAAGCCAATCATCGTCATCCAGAAATTTGATGTACTGCCCAGTCGCTTCTTCTTTCCCTGTGTTACGTGCGACCTGTGCACCCTGGTGATCTTGAAAAATAGGGCGAACGCGGTCATCGTTGTTTTCTTTTAGGAACGATCGTGTATCGTCTGTACTTCCGTCATCAACAACAATCACCTCTACGGTAATGTCATCATTCCCTGCAAAGCAACTGGCAATCGCTTTCTGGAGGAAGTAAACCCGGTTATATGTCGGGATGACAATCGATACGTCGGGAACGTTAGTGTCCATCTGTTTCATTGGCAAGGCGCGTATATATCGACTCCAATTTGTCAACGGCACGTTCCCAGCGCAGTTCTTGCACCCGCTCGTATCCATTCTGGGCTATCGTCCTGCGCAGTGTTTCGTCTCTGGCCAGTTGATCGAGCGCTTGTTTGAGATGAGGACTACTCGGATCTGGCAAGATAAGAGCTTCTTCACGATCGGTGAGCGTATGAGCGAGTCCCACATTCGTAGCCACGACCGCTGCTCCACAGGCCATGGCTTCGGCAATAACTAATCCAAAGCTCTCGTAGATCGATGGGAGCACAAATACAGAAAGAGAATGGTACCAGTCAATCAAGTCTGGACGCTCAAGAAAAGGAATGACCTCTATTTGATTTCGGACTTCTTCCGGAAACTTAACCCGCACGTCTTGACCTCCAACCCCCACTATACTGAATGTCCAACCTGGATGCTCATCGAGAAATGAGCTTACGTCCTCTCGAATCAGGTCAATGCCCTTGCGTGGAATCCACGACCCGCAGAAGCCAAGACGCTTTTGGCGCTCTATGTCAACATCCTGCCCGATGAAAGCCTCTGGAAGTGGGTTGCTAACTGGACAGATCCGTTCACGGGAAACATAGCCCTGCTTCTCAAGAAACGGCACATCATATGTGCTCACGGTCACAATCGCATCCGAGGCCTGCAAGCCCCAGTCATACACCGCCGACAGATCGGCTTGAAACCATCGGGATCCAAGCCTGGCCTCTGAATCTGTCTGTCGCTCCACGGCAGTCCGGTGCTGTTCAATGCCATTCGAGTGATGTGCAATGCATACATCCGGCCAGAAGAAGCGCAGGAGGACAGCACAAAGCCATGACGGTGCTCCCCACAATTCTACGAGATCATACGACCCATTTCGATATGCGCGTATACCAAAGAGCGCCATCAGTATAGGGTACAGGTAGCGACGGCCGCGGTGCACATTCCAAATGCGCCACTCCTCGGGTCCATACGCATCAACCGTATGCCCCCGCTTTCGCAACCCATTGATGTATCCCGTAATGACGTAGCCACTGCCCTGGTAGGGGTTGTGCGGATCGTTGCTGATAGAGAGAATGCGCATCCAATACTAAAGCCAAGAAGAGAGGTATTACGAAAGGGGATGACTACTTAAAACCAGCTGTTTTCCTTTTGAAGATCTCGGTAGCCCTGTGGTCTGCGTATATCTGTCTCTTCAATGTTGTTCTCTAAGAGCCCCGAGCGTATGCTCGTACCGCCTGTTTTAGGGATGTGTGTGAAGAATATAGCCATTCAAAAAATTAGCGGTAGATGGATAATCCAAATATAATACTACAATATGCCGTGCTTATCGCAGCTTTAATCACCATTTATAGTCTGGATCCTGCATTTCATTAAGGTTATTATAATCGGGTTCGACTTTCTCTGTATACCAGTCAATGCCATAGAGATGTGTTATTTCCAATATGCGGTTAACTTGCTTTTTGGATAGGTGATTTTTCCATTTTTCAAGTTGACGGGTGCGATTTTCAATGTGCAAGTCTTCAGAAGCTGATGCAGATGCCACATTCACATTTTTTTTTCATTGGTTCTGTTACACCTTCGCCGATCGCGCTCATCATCCGTTCTAACTCTTTTTCGGGATACATTACAATTCTTTCATAGGGGATGAGAACCCAGGGGTAGAGGTGTTCTTCATGAAGCAGAGCTACATAGTAGTCGAGAGCCCAGATATGGGCTAACATTTCAAGCTTCGAATCAACTTTATTTATATATGACTCAAATTTTTCTACTATGTTTTGTGGAAGATTGCGTCCAACAATCCGTTCGTACGTGTCTTCCCCCCGGTTCTTCATTCTTGACTCTCGCCATCCGCCATGTTGTAGCATAGAACTTACTACAGCACAGGGATGCCGTATAATCACATACATTTGGCGGATATCAAACGTGTTACTTATCCAACGAGACATACGAAGTCCGCGAGTGAGCTTCGCTATCACTCTATCGTTTTTGATCAAATCAGCAAATTGTCCCAGAAGAGAAGAACTTGCAAACCGCCATCGCCAGGATCTCCCCACTTTTCCTTTAAAAGACTCATTTATATATTTCCTCACACTGTTGGGGACTTCGGAGTGCGAATCAACATACGTCCTGATTCGAAAGGGACTATGAGCAAACGGTTCGTTTAGGTATTTATACCGGTTAAGCGTCCGAAATATTTCACCCATCCATGTCGTACCTGATCTTCCAGTTCCTGACAGGACGATGGTATCTTCAATATTTGATTGGGGACTCCACTTTTCTACTTGCGCATGCACACGTTGCCGCCAAGAGGACGGTGGAGGCAGAAAAAGGTCCGATCTCGTTAAATCTGGTAATGCTTGCATAAATACGATTGCTATGACTCTAATCCGGGCATTCTTTGATAGTCTGCTTCAATATCGGACGAATAGAAATCCAACTCAAAAGCAGATACGAGTTCGAGAATCCGACTAATCTGTGTATTGGATAGTTGCTCCTTCCATTTACTTAGCTGTTGGTACGGGTCTCGCACCTCAAGGTCTCGTGAAGCATATCGCGAAGACCTGTAAATTTGTTTTTTTACTTCCTGATTTATACTCGCACCGACAGAGTCGAACAAGCTTTTTATTCTATCTTCTCGCTCGAGAACTAATTGCTCATAAGTAACGAGCGTCCAAGGTGTACCGTAACACGAGTAGTGTACAAGCGGGATATAGTAGTCTAAGCACCATATACCATTTCATCCAGTTTCGTCTTCAATGACGCGAGCACATCGCTAAACTTCTCTTGGACAGGTTTCGGAATATCAAAGTCGTGTCCATCCGAGGGTGACGAAAATTCCTCGTCGCTCCATCCTCCATGAGCTAACTGTGATGCAATGACAGCACACGGGTGCCGTATTATCAGCACGATTCCGCGAACTGCAAACTGTTTATCCAGCCAATGCAGTAAACGGCCAGCACGACAAAACTTGACAACCAGCTTTCTTCTCGTCAGGTGCTCAATCATACGGCCGGCAGTTGAGTCAGCATGGTAATGCCACAAAGGGCCGTGTGATATTTTTCCTGAGAGTACTCGTTCGAAAAAATGGCGCGCTTTTTCACTACTCTCGTCGGGTCTAATGTGAGTCCGCCACGAAAATCCCGCAGACCTGGCATCCGGGCTGTTTTTCAAGAAAAGGGGCTCGTTGAGTGCTTTATAGTCAGGTAAGCAGTGGAAAAGTTCTAAGAGCCACGTAGTGCCCGAGCGCGGGGCACCAGCTATGATAATTGTGTCTTCGACATCTGAGTCAAAATAAGAGGTGATTTTAGATCTAAGTAAGCTTTTCATTTAAGGAGTTTTTGTTTTATACGCCCAAGCTGGAAGCCAAAGAAACTGACAACCAAACAGAATATCTTGTTTATTTTTTTGCTTTTAGCAAAAATGGTAATGACTTCAGAGAACTCCACAAATGCCTTTTTAAACTTTTTTGCAGCTATTAGTCTTGATACAAAGCTTATACAAGAATATAGCACTTTGTCCTCAAAGTAGCTTTGAAGTTTTCCTTTGCTATGAAGCACTAAAAGCTCTTTTAACGTGTTGTTTGTTGCTTCAGCGCGACTTAGGGAGGCATTTGTACTCCACATGCTACCATCATGCGTCCGATACACTGCTGGCTCGATCTCTTCCTGATAGGCTCCTTTACCGTATTGTCCAACCAGACTTATCAAAAACTTATCCCCATTCATCACGCGAAAGAATCCTTCTGGGTAGCTTTCGACTACATTCCGAAAGCACAAAGACAACGTGAGTAGGAAAGGGCCTTTCATCAACCCCTCCCGTGAAAAGTCTCGTTTGTTGTCATCAGGAAGCTTAGACGCTGATAACTGCTTCCCAGTAGTATCAACAATCGATGCATCGTGATGTGAGAGCACATATTCCGGATTCGCTTCCAAAAAGTCTACCTGCTTCTGCAGTTTTAGCGGATCGGTCCAGTAGTCGTCGCCTTCGCAGATCGCGATGTATTTGCCACGAGCGACAAAGTGGGAGTAGGTGAATTGAAACCGCCCAGTGGGGCGTCCATGGATTGCGATGTTGTTTTCGCGACGGTGGAGGAAGAGGCGGATCTGATCTGGATGCTGATCTGCGTATTCCTTGCAGATCTCACGCGTGCCGTCTTCAGACTCGTCTTCGCCGATGATGATCTCAAACGAGAAATCTGTCTCTTGCATGAGTACACCATCCAGGCAGTCTCGTATGAAGTCGGCATGCTGGTAGGTGCTCACATGGACAGAGACCATAGGCTCTGGCATCACTTCACACACCCGGTTCGGGTATTCCTTGACCGGTGCGTGCTGGTACTTGGCCTTGAACGCGTCAAAATCAATCATCCTCGGCGATGTAGGGGGTGTGTTATTCAAGCGCTTCAAGATTCCAGTTATAGATATCGCACAGGATCTCAAAATCAGGGTCCTCAAGAATCGCCTGTTTGATCTCCGGTTGCAGTTTGTCGGCGTGGCGGTAGCTTTCCTTTTTCTTTCGGTAGACTCCGTATGGAGCTTCGGAGGCTGTATTTCTGCTTTCCTGGAGAAACTCTTTCGTCTGTGCGTTCCATTTCATCTCGATAAAAGCAAACAAGTCTTTCGCCACATCAACGGGCCCATTATTGAGTTTCTCATACGTTACAGGATAAAACTGATCTGGGTATGCGGCTTTCAAGTACCGGAATAGCCATGCAACCTCTTTCCATTTCTGATATCCGTTGAACTCTTCCGCACGTCCCTTATTTTTCTTTGGCGCATACCGCCATTGCTCGACAGGATCCCATTCGGGGTCAAACTCTTTCGGGGCATGAAGCCACGAGTAGATCGTACTTATTGGATTTCGGATCAGACCGATCACATGTAAGTCTGGATCTACAGTCAGAAGGCGGTTCAAAATATGATGATACCGGACTTCCTTGTAAACGATCGCTTCCGGGGAAGCTTTTTCAAAGTTAGGTATTATCCCTTCTTCTTTTTCTTCCGTACGGTCTAAAAAATCATCTTGGGTAGAGGCTATCTTCTCGAAAAAGGTCTCAACATCTTCTGTTGAGGAGTCGATTCCCAGATAATCTTTGAATGCATAAGAGAAGAGGGGCTGGTACTTATACACTGTTTTTGGATGCGAGTCAAATATTGACCCAAGCCAGGTGGAGCCAGAGCGCGGTGGACTATGTATAGCAAGCCGTTTCATCATGTCAGTTGATACGACGTTAGCATTGGCTGGATATCTTCCTTAGGAACGTTCATCATTACATCAATGATAGAGAGCCCAGGATGGAAGGTGTCCGCATTGTATTGACTGTACTCTGGTAACTGTGGCTTCAAAAACTGAAGCTCGACACCTCGCTCCAAAAAGTAAGGTTTGTCGTACAGTTCTTTGCCTTCTTCCATGTTGATATAGGAGGCTGCACCAAAGTGCTTAGTTAGTTCTATAAGTCGGTCTGCACGCCCGAGAGATGGATCAGCAGGTAGATCTGACGACTGGTAAAAGTCAATGTCTATGTCAAGATACGAAACCACGCGCTTGATGCTCTCTTGTGCAAGTGCAGAGATGTGCTTCCAATTCTGGAGGATGACTTCCTTGACTACTGGGAAGGCTGTGTCGAAGGCATCTGCATTCGCGTACGCCAATCGTATCTTCTTTAGTAGCTTGTCACTTCTCCAGTTCTCATGCACAATCACGTCATGTATCGTTTCATTCGAACTTGCATTGTGACAGGGTACTGTAAACAGATGATCATTTCCGTTGATCAGTATTCTATTTCTGTTAATCCACCCTTGTTTAATGAAATCGACGTCGTCGTAAAACACGAATACATCGGCTGCTTGAATGAGTTGGAAGTATCCCAGATACGGAAAAAGGTATGGCTGCATTACAGCAAGCACCTTATCTGCTGGCTTCTCCTCAGAACACTGACTCATGGTTGAGTAGGGAGTGGTAAGATTGCTAACTAATAGTTCAAGCGTATTCGTTCACGATACGCAAGACGCGATCCATATCTTGCGTGGAGTATCTTTGGTCAATGGGCAGTGGAATGACATGCTTAGCAAGCCAATGCGCCGTGCTACTTGATCTACACCGGTGTAAAACACTTGGCCAATATTGAGGAACGTACACACGCCGACTAATCAGTTCTGTCCGGGTTTTTTCTCCTTTCTCAGTGGCAAACGGGTAGGCAAGGGGGACAGCCCCAGTGGCCAGATTCGTAAGTTTATTCTTATGCTGAAACTGTTCGTTCATGTACGCAAAGTTTGAGCGACGCCGCTCGGCTACTTTGTTATACCGAATCGATCGCATGATTCTTCGCGTCAGACGCGACATACGAGCAATGGGTTTGTGAGCGACCCGTTGTTCATTTGCTTGATAAGACGCATACCCCTCTTCAGGACCAGAGTCAACTCGTTTAAGCAGGTGATCTGCACAGTCATACGAGACATCTCTTGGGTACCTTCGTAGCGTCAATAGCCTCACCGTAGATGTACCCGCCATCGGGCACTCCGAAGAATTTGCGGCACGAGTAAAGTGAGATAGCGTTCTCACAGTGGCTTGAGTAAAACGCCTGAGCGTTGTCGATTATAGCATTATCGTATATTTTAGTGATTTTGTGTACACAACTTTCTTTCAATCCCCAGTAATTGGTATAGCAAGAAGGCTTCGCTCTGACCAATTTCGGGGAATGTAGCTGGCTCAAAGTTGACATTGATCTCATAAAACGAGTAGTCGAGTCCAACGTCTTTGAGAGCATCGATAACCACCTGACAAGTATAGTGGGGGACATATACTTTTGTAAAATCATTTGCCAGGAGTGAAGCACGTAAAGCATTTGAAGCAGAATTAAGCGCTACGCCGGTATCGTGGTATTCGCGTTCCTCATCCAATTCCAAACCGAAGTAGCCACCAATCGGCTTTGGCTTCATGCTCTTGGAAATTCTTAAACCCAGACAGTATGCATTTCTCCTTGAAGAGGACTTAACCACACGTTGTAGCTTTCTCAGTTCATGGGTTAAGTAGTGTTTCTACTTCAACCGAGGTCGACCAGAAGAGATCTCTTTTGCTACTCTTTTTCTCGACTCCGGTAAAACTCGGCCGGGTTGCCATACCAGACTTCCATTGCAGGAACGTCTTTGCGAACTTGAGAGCATGCACCAATTATTGCACCCTCTCCTACGTTTACACCCGGCATGAGCACGACATTTACCCCAAACATGGCCCCATCTCCTATTGTACCCACGACTTTTTCGCCGGATTTTAGGTCTGGAGTGTCAGTTGCCACAAAGCCGTACTTGATAGTAACATTACTACCTATCCTAACACCTGCCGATAGAGTGCATCGGCTCCCCATTGTAGTATTGTCACCGACCACACAATCATCTCGGATCTCACAGTATGCCGTGAAGCTACAGCCTGCGCCAACTCGTGCATTCTCACCTACGATGCAAAATGGCCCAATGTGTGTGTTGTCTCCAATCGTAGCCCCATCATGTATGATGCAGTAACGACCAAAGGTGACGTTTTCACCTATGTCCGCTTTCTTGGAAATCGATGTTTCAGGAGGTACATCCATTTTTGTCAGGTAATTATTGGTTCACAGAAAACGGCGATGGCATTCCACTTGGATTGTTCTTCGTAGGGTACGCCTCAGCAGGCACTCCCATAAGAGTTTTCCCTTTTTCTTGAATATTTTTAATGACAACAGCACCTGCTCCAACTATCGTCTGATCAGCGATTTTCACCTTTGGTCGGAATACAGTTCCAGAACCTATAAAGCAATGTGCTCCTATGCAAGTATTTCCTCCTGTTACAACATCATTGGCTAAGTGAGCGTACGATCCAATTATTGTTCCATGTCCAATTCGAGCCCCTGGAGCAATAAGTGTGTGTTTTCCTATCTTTGTGTACTCACTCAAAGACCCACGCACGAGGACGGCATGAGCGCCTATTATGCATTGTTTTTCTATTATCACTCCTCCGAGCTGAGGCTGTACAACTTTTTCTTTTTTATCCTCATCCCATATCCAAGCAATTCCTGATGCTCCGATAGAAGAGTGCTCGTTAATTACTGTTTTTTCTTTTACTATTGAATTGTCTCGGATTACAGCATGACTTTTCACTATCACATTGTCTTCCAGTACGCAATTTCCAACTACCGCAAAAGGATCTATTTGGACATTTTCACCAATGTCTGCTTCCTTACTAACGACAGCTAAATCGCTGATGCAACCAGTTGAGGTTTCTCCAAATATGGTACTCAAGACTTTATAAAACACCAACTGAGGATTCTCTTCAACAAGGAGTGATACAGTGTTCTTGGGAAGCTGTACGTCATTTGTGTTTGTAAGTACCAGCGATCCTTTCGCCTCTTTGCCAAGATCTGCACCCTCAACAAGAAAGTAGAATCCATTAGGAATTGGATTAAAGATAGACCCGACAGTATACTCTTTTTGAGGTGAACCAATTACATCAAAATGGATGTCTTCTCTGCCTAAAATCTTAACGATTTTATTGTACTCAACAGTACTCATATGTTATTTTTTATTGTTACTGTGACTTGTTTTTGACCTTCCTCTTCAAGCGTGTGATACAGCGGCAAACAAAGCACCCGCTCTGTCACATCATCTGACACCGGAGTATCTGTATCAGGCACATAGTCCAGCGAGGAAAGTGATGGATAGAAGTACCGCCGCGGACTGATGTCGTTCGCCTGTAGCGCCTGCATAGCCGTGTGCATCGCTTCGTGGCTTTCGAAGAGCACAGGGTAGTAGGCGTGGTTCACACAGGCCCCCTCAATAGGCTCTGGGCGCTCCAGATTGAGCGGGGTCAGTTGCTCATCGTAGTAAGCGCATTGTTCTTTCCGACGGGCCAGAATCTCATCGATGGCATCAAGTACACAGAGTCCCATTGCCGCGTGCATCTCCGAGTTCTTCCCGTTGATGCCCACACCGTTGAACTTGGCCGGTCCGTCATGGCCGAAGTTGCGCATGTATGCCATCCGCTCAGCAAGTTCAGGATCTTGCGTCGTTACCGCTCCTCCTTCTACCGTGTGATAGAGCTTCGTTGCATGAAAACTGGTTGCGCTGATGTCGCCATACGCAAACACGCTCTTGCCTTTGTAGGTCGTCCCAAAGCAATGTGCCGCGTCGTAGATGACCTTTAGATCGTGTTGGTTGGCAATATCTCGGATTGCATCAATGTCGCAGGGATTCCCAAAGCAGTGCGTGGCAAGGATAGCCGAGGTGTCCTCGGTAATTTGCGTCTCAATTTTACTCGGGTCGATATTGAGCGTGCTTGGATCGATATCCACAAAGACCGGTGTGCAGCCTTCCCAGACGACGCTGCTGGTCGTCGCCACATACGAGAACGGCGTCGTGATCACCTGTCCTTGTAGCTCCAGCGCCTTGATGGCTATCTGAAGCGCAACGGTGCCGTTTCCGACAAAGAGCAGATGTGATAGATCGAGGTAGGTCTTCAATCGATCCTCCAGCTTCTGCACAAGTGGGCCGTTGTTTGTGAGCCAGTTGCGCGCCCAGACCTGGTCGATAAGCTTCTGATACTGCTCCCGTGGGGGAAGATAGGGTTTGGTAACGGGGATCATGAGGACTGGGTCTTGTTCTTCCAGGGCATCGTGTCACGTATGGGCTCCTTGCCTAAAAAGACACAGAGATCTTGGTAAGCATCTGGATCTCCAACATTCAGCACCAACAAGTCATTAGGGCGATGCGCGAAGTAGGTTTTTACCTGCTCATTATGACGCTCATACAACTGGATAAAGGCTTCCCGGTTGTATAGATCATTATCTTTTCGCGGCTGCACGGCATGCTTTGCTTCGTACGACCAACCAGGGTATACATATTCATCCTGTTTAAGCTCTTCGGGCGTTGGCAAACGATCAAGCCCGAGACGCTGTGACTGGTGACGTATCCAGGATTGGTAGTGCTCTTCCGCTGAATCGCGAACTGTCAAGATGAACTTACTCTCCGGAAAAGCCTGATCCATTACAACATATGTATATGGCCAGCTGAAAGGGACGTCTTGAAAGGCTTCTGCTGTTTTACACAGATCTACAAATGGCTCAAAGTCTCGCTGCTTGTATGCATGTAGCAGGCGCTCTGCTTTTCGTTGATTTCCTATAATGTATCCAAGTTCCTTCAAGGCGATTTTGAGGGAAGTAGTGCCTGTCTTGTTGCGCCCAATGCAGAAGACTTTCTCTTCGCTGATTGGTTCAAAATGGAATCCTCCATTCCGATGGTATCCAAGTGCTTCTGCCCATCGATTCAACTGTTTTCCAGCAGACTGCCGGATGCGGGTAATCATGTGTTCTCTATTGTTCTGGATGAGCAATTGAGCAGATCAAAGGCTAACGCAAAAGCTGTTCGAGGTACGCTCCGTAGCCACTTTTCTTCAATTGATTGGCAAGCTCCTCAAGTTCGATGTCTCCAATCCACCCCTGCCGCCAGGCTACCTCTTCGATACAGGCAATCTTTAGTCCTTGACGACGCTCAATGATTTCTACAAAGCGCGAGGCCTCACTCATCGCCTCATGGGTACCGGTATCAAGCCAGGCATAACCGCGCCCTAACGTACGGACGTGTAACGCATCGTCCTGCAGATATCGCTTGTTTACCGAGGTGATCTCAAGTTCGCCACGACCAGAGGGCTCAACGGTCTGCGCAATGTCCACAACGCGATTGTCATAGAAATACAGTCCCGTCACCGCGATGTTACTTTTGGGGTTTTTGGGCTTTTCCTCAATCGATAACGCCCGGCCGTTCGCATCCACCTCAACGACGCCGAAGCGCTCGGGATCGCGCACGCGGTAGCCAAAGACGGTTGCGCCCTGCAGGTTGGCTACCGTGTTCTCCAGAATGGGCCGAAAACCCTGTCCGTAAAAGATATTATCGCCCAGAATGAGCGCGACGTCGTCGTTCCCAATAAAGTCGGCTCCGATCGTAAAGGCCTGCGCAAGTCCCTTCGGCTCCGGCTGCACTTCGTACTGCAAGTTCACTCCAATGTGCGATCCGTCGCCCAGCAAGCGCTGAAAAGCTTCCTGGTCGTGTGGGGTGGTGATGATCAGAATATCCCGAATCCCCGCCAGCATCAGCACCGAGAGCGGGTAGTAGATCATCGGTTTGTCGTGCACCGGTAAGAGCTGCTTCGAGACCGCGTGGGTTACTGGATACAGCCGCGTGCCACTGCCACCGGCGAGGATGATGCCTTTCATAACAAGAAGCTCTTTCCCTAATTATAGACGCAAGTTATATCCTGTTAATAAACATGCCAGCCTCCTTTCGAGATGAATCTTTAGATTGACTTACATCAATAGTTTTAACTGGGACACCAAGGGAAGCAACCTCTGTAGCTTTCTCTTCTATGTAGTTAATGGTTCTTTCAGTTTCATTTCTTAACTCCTTATTTTTCATGTTTGTATACCTTTCTATTGCACCATTTTTGTTTTGGCGTTTTTTCAAGCGCTCCATTACTATTTCGATAGGAGCTGTACAGTGAACAACTCCATCGGGTACAAGGCAGAATGCATTTCCTTGTTGCTTGACAAGCTCGATAATATCGGTTGTGCGTGTATGGTGCGAAAAAGACTCGTCACATAAAACTATCGATTTAGAAGTTGTTTTATCGTATAAAAAAAGCTTTCTCATCTTGTCGTAATACGATAGAATAGAGTTGAAGCGTGAAGAAGGTGAGTATCTTTCATCTGAAAATCTATTTTCAACTTTTGCCTTGACCAAAAAAAAGGCCTTGTTCAGAACCTCACTATTAAACTCTTTTTTATTACCTCTCTCAGCAACAAAGTGAAGCATTTGTGTTTGTTTTAGCTTAAACACTTTTGACACAGACAGTAAAAGCTTATATGTTTTTTTAATATTTTTTGACTGATTGAGGGCCTTATATAGTGCTTGTTTTTGTGTTATCCACCTATCAGAGCTTTGACGATGTGTGTTCAATGAACGCAACAATGTGCTTTTACCAACACCGGGAGCACCTATGAAATCGACTCTTTTCATATCGACATTTTTGGTTTGAGCTATTTCTACCATGGTACATGACAAAAAATTGCCGGCCTTCACATTATTCTGGGGCATCGACGGAGAACCCCTCTTAAATCGGCAGAAATCCACTTGAGGCGAGCCGCACTGCGAATCGCTTCTCACGAGAGTCGAAGCGTTTCGTCGGGGAAACCCCGCTCAAAAGCGTTTAAACATGGCTATGAAGGATCGTCTGACTTTTGTCGTGTACTGTGCATTTCTACATTGTAAGAAAAGATTTCAAAAACTACCTCCCAACCGCCCCAGATCATACGTATCCGCCGTCACCGTCTCGCACCAGTCGATGTTGGACAGGTACCACTGCACGGTCTTCTGGAGACCGCTTGCAAAGTCCTCGTCAGGCGTCCAGCCCAGTTCGCGTTCGATTTTCGAGGCATCGATCGCATAGCGGTGGTCGTGGCCGGGACGATCGGTTACGAAGGTAATGAGATCGCGGTACGAAGACAAGTCCGATACCGGCTGCACGGCATCTAAGATGTCACAGATTGCGTGAACAACGTCGATGTTCTGCTTCTCGTTGTGTCCCCCAATGTTGTAGGTCTCCCCGACGGAGCCATCGGCCAGCACCCGGCACAGCGCGCGCACATGGTCCTCCACAAACAGCCAGTCGCGCACATTCTCGCCGGTGCCGTAGACCGGAATGGGCTCTTGTTGGAGGGCCTTCAAAATCACCACCGGCATCAGCTTCTCCGGGTACTGATACGGACCGTAATTATTTGAGCAGTTGGTGATGAGCGTGGGCACGCCGTAGGTGTGGTGCCAGGCGCGCACGAGGTGATCCGAGGCCGCTTTCGTGGCCGAGTAGGGCGAACGCGGGTCGTAGGGCGTCTCTTCGGTGAAGTACCCCGTATCGCCCAGCTCGCCGTAGACCTCGTCGGTTGAGACGTGTAGAAACCGGAAGTGTCCTGCCGCATCCGCCTCCTGTAGATACGCACGGGTCACCTCCAGCAGCGTGTGTGTGCCCACGATGTTCGTCTGCAAGAACGCATCCGAACCGTCGATGGAGCGGTCCACATGCGACTCCGCCGCCAGGTGCATGACCGCATCGGGCTGGTGCGTGTCGAACGCTTGACGCATGGCCTCCCGGTCGGCAATGTCGGCCTGGAGAAACGTGTAGCGCCCCGAATCCGCGACCGGCGCAACGGTGGAGGGGTGCCCGGCATAGGTGAGCGCATCTACGTTTACGACCTGGGCCTCAGTGGTGCGAATCAGGTGCCGGACGAGGGCCGACCCAATGAATCCACAGCCGCCGGTGACGAGGATGGTTTGGAAGGGGAGGTTCATGAAGCGTTTTAGTGGATTAAGAGAATGTAGGTGCTAATTGTGTTAGAGACCACCCCGCCCTTCGGGCACTCCTCCTTTCCGGCTACGCCGGTAGGAGGGGAGTTTTGAGGGGTTGTCGCGTTGGCGTTTAGCCCCCATAAGATCGAAATAAACATACACCTCGAAGCTCTCCCCCTTAGTCAAGGGGGAGATGTCGGCAGACAGAGGGGGTTTGATTCCCATCAGCCGTGCCCCCACTTCTGAAGGCGAGTCAGCACATGGGCCACAGGCCTTTGCGTCGTTGCTTTAAGGGATGTCGATTGTATAATCACTGTGTAGTCACATAGGTTCAGAAACTGGTCGTTTGGTTGGCGCAGCGGACCACCCCGCCCTTCGGGCACCCCTCCTTTCCGGCTCGCGCCGGTAGGAGGGGAGTTTCGTGGGATTGTCGCGTTGGTGTTCAGTTCTCGTAAGCCTCGAATAAACAAACACCTCAAGACTCTCCCCCTTAGTCAAGGGGGAGATGTCCATAGGATCACGCCTGCGGCGAAGCCCGAAGGCAGAGGGGGTTGGATTGCCATCAGTCATGAAACTGCTTCTCGATGTACGCCAGCACCCCGTCTGCATCCTCAAACACCTGCTTGTTCTCAAAACGAATGACACGAATGTCTTTTGCTTCCAGGTACGCCTGTCGCCCTGCATCATATTCGCTACGGAGTGGGCCATCGTGCGAGGCGCCATCCAGTTCGATCACAAGACGCTCACCTGGACAATAGAAATCTACGATGTATGGTCCAATGCTGTGCTGTCGTCTGAACTTACGTCCGGAAAGCTGCCGTTTCTTCAGTGCGTTCCACAACTGGGCCTCGGCAGGTGTTGCGTTGTTGCGGAGCTCTTTGCGGCGTTGCTTCAGTGATTTTCGGTTGTGGAGCTTCATCTGTGTACCAATTCTACTTTCCGATGTCCTGGACCACCCCGCCCTTCGGGCACCCCTCCTTTCCGGCTGGCGCCGGTAGGAGGGGAGTTTTGAGGGTTCGTCGCGTTGGCGTTCGTCTCTCGTAGGCCTCGAATGATCATGCACTTCAAAACTCTCCCCCTTAGCCAAGGGGGAGATGTCCATAGGATCACGCCTGCGGCGAAGCCCGAAGGCAGAGGGGGTTGGATTTCCATCAGCTGTGAAACCACTTCTGTAAAGCGAGCCAGCACATGGATTACAGATCTTTACGCAGCTGGTTTAGAGGAGGCCGGTTGTGTAATCGCATAGGCTCGAAACGGGTCATTTGGTTAGTGTACCGGACCACCCCGCCCTTCGGGCACCCCTCCTTTCCGGCTACGCCGGTAGGAGGGGAGTTTTGTGGGATTGTCGTGTAATCTCAAGTGTTCAAAAGTTTTGATCAGCCTTGCACTTGGAAGCTCTCCCCCTTAGTCAAGGGGGAGATGTCGAAGACAGAGGGGGTTTGATTCCATCAGTAATGAAACCACTTCTCGATGTAGGCCAGCGCCCCGTCTTCGTCCTCAAACACCTGCTTGTTCTCAAAACGAATGACACGAATGTCTTTTGCTTCCAGGTACGCCTGTCGCTCCGCATCATATTCGCTACGGAGTGGGCCATCGTGCGAGGCGCCATCCAGTTCGATCACAACACGTTCACCTGGACAGTAAAAATCTACGATGTATGGTCCGATGCTATGCTGTCGTCTGAACTTACGTCCGGCAAGCTGCCGTTTCTTCAATGCGTTCCACAACTGGGCCTCCGCAGGTGTCGCGTTGTTGCGTAGCTCTTTGCGGCGTTGCTTCAGTGATTTTCGGTTGTGGAGCTTCATCTGTACACCAATTCTACTTTCCGATGTCCTGGACCCCCCGCCCTTCGGGCACCCCTCCTTTCCGGCTGACGCCAGTAGGAGGGGAGTTTTGTGGGTTCGTCGCGTTGGCGTTCGTCTCTCGTAGGCCTCGAATGATCATGCACTTCAAAACTCTCCCCCTTAGTCAAGGGGGAGATGTCCACGGGATCACGCCTCCGGCGAAGCCCGATAGGCAGAGGGGGTTGGATTTCCATCAGCTGTGAAACCACTTCTGTAAAGCGAGCCAGCACATGGGCTACAGGCCTTTGCGTCGTTACTTTAAGGGATGTCGATTGTATAATCACTGCGGAACCACATGGGATTGCAAACTGGTCGTCAGGTTGGCGCAGCGGACCACCCCGCCCTGCGGGCACCCCTCCTTTCCGGCTAGCGCCGGTAGGAGGGGAGTTTGGAGGGCCTGCCTACAACCGCTGCATCTCCACCATCTCCTTAAAGCGCGAGCCGTCGTGTTCGCGGAGTTCGTCATAGGGGCCCTCCTCGACGACCTGGCCCTGGTCCATTACGTAAACGTAGTCGACGTTTTTGATCGTCGAGAGGCGGTGGGCAATGATTACAACGGTCATTTCCCCTTTGAGGGCGTCGATACTGCTCTGGATGTAGCGCTCCGACTCCGTATCCAGCGCACTCGTGGCCTCGTCTAAGATAAGCAGGTTGGGCCGCTTAAAGAGCTCACGCGCTACAAAGAGGCGCTGGCGCTGTCCCCCTGAGAGTCGCACCCCGCGGTCGCCGACTACCGTTTCGTATCCATTTGGTAGATCCTTGATGAAGTGATGCGCGTAGGCCTCCTTGGCCGCATGCTGGATCTTCTCGCGGTGCTCCGGATCATTGCTGTAATCGCCCTTCCAAAGCGAGATGTTGTTGGCAATCGTATCATCAAAGACCACCGTCTCTTGCGATACATAACCGATCTGTGAGCGCCATGAGGAGAGGTTAATCTCCGATCCGGAAACCCCGTCGATGTGGACGGTACCCTCCTGGGGTTTGAGGAGAAGCGTGAGCATATCCACCAGCGTGGACTTCCCGGCGCCTGACTCGCCGACCAGTGCGACGGTGGTATTGGCAGGAATGGTCAGGCTAATATCTTTGAGCGCCTGCTCATCGTCGCCATACGCAAACGATACATTACTGAGCTCAATCGACCGGTCGAGCCCCTCAATAACCCGATCTCCATCCGGCTCCTCATTCTTCCGCACCGCATTAAACTCATCATCCACCATTTCCAACGCCCCGATCTTATCCATCGTACCCTGCCAGCCGCTCTGGATGGACATCATCGCCTGCATGCCGCGATGGAAGAGCAGGAGCGCGACAAAAATGGGTGCGATCGGATCGTTAAAAACCGCCACCTGAATGATGATCAGTCCGATAATCAACAGCACCGATACCGGCTCCTTGAGCGCTCCTGTAAATGCTCCGGCCACGCGCTGCTTGAAGATGTAACCGGTGAGCCGGTTCACGCTATTGACGATTCCCGACCGGAGGTGGGGCGTCTGGTGTGTAGATATGATGTACTTCAGCGACTGCAGGGACTGCACGAGCAGCTTGTTCATCTCACTCATCTCGCGCGACTTCATCCGGGAGAGACGACGCACGTAGGCGTTGAGGTACTTAAACAGGAAGAGAATAACGAGTCCAACCCCAATCGCCATCACGGCGAAGTTCCACGCGATAAAGAACGCAAAGCCGAAGTAACTGATCGCCGTAACGACCTGCGTGAGAAAACTGATCAGGCTGCTGAACGAGTTGAAGAAATCATTCACCTGCCCGTTCATCACATTGATGAAGTGGCCGGCGTTTTTCTTGATGTAGTACCGGTAGTCCATCCGGCTGTAGGCATCGAAGAGCTTCGTTTTCAGCTCGCGCAGCAGCCGGGATTGCAGGTAGCCTTTGTACGCGCCCTGGGCAAAGGAGAGTCCGCCCTTCGCGATAAACACCAGCGCGATAAACGCCAGGATGCCGACCATCGAATCGGCAATGCCGATCCAGTTCAGCATATCATAGAGGAGTTGTTCGGCTGTGCCCATGTCCTCAGCTTCGCCGCCGCCGGTTTCGGAGGCCCGGAGCAGGGGCAAGAGCAGGGTAATCCCGAAGCCCTGTGCGAAGGCGGTGGCGATGGTCAGGAAGAAGAGCAGGTACATCCGCCGCCCGATATACCGGCGGTAGACCTTCAGGTACCGAAATAAGTCGCGAAACGTGCTCATGCAGCAGAGCCGGGGCTCGTATCCAAGAAGGGAATGAATCGGGGGGCACCGAACGGGGGCGCCGTCCGCTGTGTGTCTTTGCTTTCTACGGGTGCCCCCAACGCTGGGACGGGGAGCGGGTTCGTGGTGCGGTGTGTTGTGTACATATGGTATACCGCACAAACAATGCCGTATCGTATAGCAGGCACGTGCGTTGCGGTTTCGTTGAATTGTGTGTGGAGAGGGATGTGGTGTGGGGCTTGTTGTTGGGGCGTACGCTCTTTCACCTTGTCATTGCGAGCGGAAGCGACGCAATCTCGTGTGGTTCTGTTCGAGGGGAGCTGCCATGATGGAACGCCGGGGATGCGAGCGATCCCCGGCGCAGTACAGCGGAGACTCGGGATCTTTATCCGAACAGGACCACCCCGCCCTTCGGGCACCCCTCCTTTCCGATGCTGGCGCATCGGTAGGAGGGGAGTTTGAGGGGCTCTCGCGTTGGTGTTTAGCTCCCGTAAGCTGCAAATAATCATTCACTTCAAAACTCTCCCCCTTAGTCAAGGGGGAGATGTCCATAGGATCACGCCTGCGGCGAAGCCCGAAGGCAGAGGGGGTTGGGTTCCCATCAGCCGCGAAACCACTTTTGAAGGCGAGTCAGTACATGGGTTACAGATCTTTACGCAGCTGGTTTAGAGGAGGCCGGTTGTGTAATCGCATAGGCTCGAAACGGGTCATTTGGTTAGTGTACCGGACCACCCCGCCCTTCGGGCACCCCTCCTTTCCGGCTAACGCCGGTAGGAGGGGAGTTTTGAGGGTTCGTCGCGTTGGCGCTCATCTCTCGTAAGCCTCGAATAATCATGCACTTCAAAACTCTCCCCCTTAGCCAAGGGGGAGATGTCCACGGGATCACGCCTGCGGCGAAGCCCGAAGGCAGAGGGGGTTGGGTTCCCATCAGCCGCGAAACCACTTTTGAAGGCGAGTCAGTACATGGGTTACAGATCTTTACGCAGCTGGTTTAGAGGAGGCCGGTTGTGTAATCGCATAGGCTCGAAACGGGTCATTTGGTTAGTGTACCGGACCACCCCGCCCTTCGGGCACCCCTCCTTTCCGGCTGGCGCCGGTAGGAGGGGAGTTTGGGAGATTGTTGCATTGGCGTTTAGCTTTCGTAAGCCGCTAATAATCATACACTTCAAACCTCTCCCCCTTAGCCAAGGGGGAGATGCCGATAGGCAGAGGGGGTTGGATTGCCATCAGTCATGAAACTGTTTCTCGATGTACGCTAGCACCCCGTCTGTATCCTCAAACACCTGCTTGTTCTCAAAACGAATGACACGGATGTCTTGTGCTTCCAGGTACGCCCGTCGCTCTGCATCATATTCGCTACGGAGTGGACCATCGTGCGAGGCGCCATCCAGTTCGACCACAAGACGCTCACCTGGACAGTAGAAATCCACGATGTATGGTCCGATGCTATGCTAGCGTCTGAACTTGCGTCCGGCAAGTTGTCGCTTTTTCAGCGCGTTCCACAACTGGGCCTCGGCAGGTGTTGCGTTGTTGCGGAGCTCTTTGCGGCGTTGCTTCAGCGATTTTCGGTTGTGTAGCTTCATATGTGCGCCAATTCTACTTTCCAATGTCCTGGCCGCTCCGTCCTTCGGGCCCCGGCTGCGCCGGTAGGAAAGGAAGTTGCAAAGTTGTCGTGTCAGGGCCGCTTACGCTTTCTGTATTTCTGTCCGTCAACGGTGAAGAGCGTTCCCGCAAACGAGGCCTCCGTTTGTAGCAGCATTGCCAACGTTCGGTGCACAGCGCGGACTTGTCTTGGATCGGGAGATACATGGAGTACGATGATGCCATGATGCGATGAAGGAGGATACGAGCGGACATCACCAAACCCACGATCGGTCGTCACAAGAACTGCTTCCTTATCCAGGGCCGTCTGGTAAACCTCGGCATCCGGTGCGCCCGTCATACCGAGATCTTGAACACGATGGACGGTGCATCCTGCTGCGCGCATCATGCGAACCGTCTGCGTAAATGTGCATTCATCCGCGAGAAATAGCGGTTCCTGGTTCAATTCCTCACTTTCTGATAGGCTGGGATCTGGCATAGACCTCTTCCTCTTGCACAACGGTATGGGCGTACCGGATGCACGCTAAGACATCCTCGCGGGTGATATGATCGTAGTACTCGTTGATAATCTCGCTGATGGAGAGCCCTTCTCCCAAGAGACCAAGCACCATGTGAACAGGAACCCGGGTGCCGGCAATGACGGGCTTGCCATGATGCACCTCGGGATCAACCTCTATGCGATGGGCAATGGTAGCCATGGATTGCTGGATGCTGTGGAGTATATCACCGTCTTTGCAAAAAGTGTACGTTCGCCAGCATGTGTTCGTTCGCGCAATGCTGTGCTCTGGAGGGCAATCTCATGCGTCACCGTTTGGGGCGGGCTGCCCTTTCCAACTGCCGGGGACACGAGCGATCCCCGGCTATGGATTGGACGGGCACCGCGCCTTCCCGTAGCCCGGGATCAGAAGCGAAGCGGATATCCCGGGCGGTTCCGGGAGCGGGGAAGAACGGGGGAGCGACTCTGGGGACGCTGGAGCATCCCAGCCAGCGTGGCGACGCAGAGGGGCCGTAAGGTCATGCCTGTTGTGCATCGCCACGAGAGAGCGGGTCACTGGGGAGGCAGGCAGCTCCACTCTATCGGAATCCATAGCCCGGGATCAGGAGCGGAGCGGATATCCCGGGCGCTCCTTCAACCCTGTCCGTGCTCAGACAGCCCCACTCGGTCAAAGATGAGATGCGCGTTGCGTACGTGGTAACGGGGATCGAAGACCTCATCGATGGCCTCCACCGATAGATGTGCGGTGATCGTATCAGCAGTGCGCACGATCTCCTGAAACGCGCGCTGTTCTTCCCACGCCTGCATCGCCAGGGGCTGCACCCGGTCGTACGCCTCCTCCCGCGAGAGGCCGGCATCGATAAGGCGCAGCATCAGACGCTGGCTGTTGTACAGCCCATACGTGGCCTCCATGTTTTCGCGCATCCGGTCGGGATAGACCGTCAGGTTGCGAATGATGCGCTTCAGGCGGCGCAGTGCGTAGTGGGTAATCGTCGTAGCATCCGGCAGCACCACCCGTTCAACCGACGAGTGCGAGATGTCGCGTTCGTGCCAGAGCGCCACGTTTTCGTATTGGCTGACCATGTATCCACGCAGCAGCCGGGCACAGCCGGTCAGGTTTTCGGATCCAACCGGATTACGCTTGTGCGGCATGGCCGACGACCCCTTCTGGCCGGAGCCGAACGACTCTTCCACTTCGCGCACTTCGCTGCGCTGTAGGTGGCGAATCTCGACAGCGATCTTTTCGATGGATGCGCCAATCCCCGCAAGCACACTCAGGTAGTTGGCGTGCCGATCGCGCGAGAGCACCTGCGTGGATATCGGAGCCGGTCGGAGGCCGAGCCGCTCACACGTAAGGCGTTCCACCTCGGGCGGAATGTGAGCGAAGGTCCCCACTGCGCCCGACAGCTTGCCGACACGCATCTCTTCGGCAGCGCGAGTAAAGCGCTCCCGGTGACGCTTCATTTCGTCGTAGAAGCGCGCAAGCTTGAGTCCGAACGTGGTAGGCTCGGCGTGTACGCCATGGGTGCGCCCCATTGTGAGCGTGTCTTTGTGCTCGTGGGCGCGCTCGGCCAGTTCGTCGATGAGTCCATCGAGTTGATCGCGGATAAGGCCATTGGCTTTTCGCATCCGCACCATGTAGGCCGTATCGACCACGTCGGTCGAGGTAAGGCCGTAGTGCACCCATTTCTTTTCAGAGCCAAGCGTTTCGCTGACGGCTCGCGTAAAGGCGACCACATCGTGCTTGGTCTCCTGCTCGATCTCGCGGATGCGCTCCACATCGAAATCAGCCTTCTCGTACAGCACCTCCACATCCTCGGGCGGAATGGCTCCAATCTCGCTCCATGCCCAGCACGCAGCCAGTTCTACATCCAGCCAGGACTGGAACTGCTGCTCAATGCTCCAGAGGCGCTTCATTTCGGGACGGGTATAGCGGTCGATCATAGCAAGCAAGCGGCGTAAGGGAGGCGAAGCAATGCATTCTAACATACAGGTTGCGCTGGGTCGAATGCCACCCGCTTCCGTGTGTTGTCCCAGATTGATACATAGCTTCACACAGAATACAGGACCCCATCGCTAATGCACAGATTGCCGCCCGGGGTATCTGCTTCGCTCAAGATGACAACATTAAAACGGAACGCGTTGCAACCCAACCATAGATCTGTGACAGAGAACAACTCACATCCTTGTCATTGCGAGCACAGCGACGCGCCCCGCCCCTAGGGCTAGTCTATGCACATAACGTTGTCTCTGGTATTTCGTTGATGGGAAATTTGACCCCTCCACCGCCTGTTCAATGAGAGACTGTTGGATCCCACAAAAAGAACCCACCTGGGCGTCTGCTCGGGGGAATAGTCGGGGGAATGGATCCTGAACCAAGTTCAGGATGACGTGTCGGGGGGACGGTGCTGGAGACGAAAGCCCCCTTTCAACTCGAACGCCACCCCCTCGAATGCCATCCAGATCCTGAATCGAGTTCAGAACAGGCAAGCGAGCCTGCGAGCGCGATCCAGGCGCCAGAACAGGCGACAGCCTTGTAAGCAGTGCAACAGCGTATCGTAACAGATCTTGGTTCGTAAGTTGGTGCCTAATCCGTACGCTTCGGCGCTCCCACGCAACATGGATCCTGAATCAAGTTCAGGATGACGTGTCGGGGGGACGGTGCTGGAGACGAAAGCTCCCTTTCAACCCAAATGCCCCCCTCGAATGCCATCCAGATCCTGAATCGAGTTCAGGACAGGCAAGCGAGCCTGCGAGCGCGATCCAGGATCCAGAACAGGCAACAGCCTTGCAAGCAGTGCAACAGCGTATCGTAACAGATCTTGGTTCGTAAGTTGGTGCCTAATCCGTACGCTTCGGCGCTCCCACGCAACATGGATCCTGAATCAAGTTCAGGATGACGTGTCGGGGGGACGGTGCTGGAGACGAAAGCCCCCTTTCAACTCGAACGCCCCCCCTCGAATGCCATCCAGATCCTGAATCGAGTTCAGGGCAGGCAAGCGACCGCCAACGATTATCACCATCTCAGGTTGTGTGCATAGACTAGGACTCTAGGGAGGAAGGGCTCCGCCCAGCGCCACGTCGGTCGCCCCGCACCAATTATGATGATTTGGGTAATTTGTTTAAAATCCTTTACATAGTGTTACGGGCGTGTTAGCGTGTGGTGAACATCACGTGATGAAAGCGCGGAGCTCCCACCCGCTTGGCTCCTTCAGTGCGCTGCAGTATCATCTCTGTAGATGTATCGTTCGTTCGCATCCTGCGTACTGAATATTCCCCCCTTTATGTACACCCTTAACCGTTCTACATCCTTACTCATTGGAGCCCTGCTTGCAGCGGCTCTTCTTTTTTCGGGCTGTGATGATGGCCCTGCTGATGTGGCTGATGAGCGCGACGCGGACTCCGATCCGATCGCGATGGATGCCACTCCTCCCGGTGAAACCCCTTCTGATACGGAGCTACCGGGCGTGCGTGAGCCTGGCACCCCCATTGACGGTGAGTACATTGTTGTGTACAACGACGATGAACTGGCGGCCAAGAGCTCTGATGAGATCACCCGTCACAGCGAAGGCCTGCTGGCGTCAACCAGCGCCACAGTCAAGCAAACGTTCAGCCACGCGCTGCGCGGATTTTCTGCAACCTCGCTCACCGAAGAGGAAGCAAACGCCCTTGAAGCGGATCCGAGCGTGGACTTCGTGGAGCAAAACCAGACGGTCCATGCGGTAAATAATACCCAGACCGATGCACCCTGGGGCCTCGACCGCGTCGACCAGCGCACGCTTCCCCTTGATGACACCTATTCGTACAATGCCACCGGCGACGGCGTAAACGTGTACGTCCTCGACACGGGCATTCGGACCAGCCACAATGACTTTGGTACACGTGCTGTTGCGGCTGCCGATGTATTCAATGATGGCCAAAACGCACAAGACTGCAATGGGCATGGCACGCACGTAGCGGGTAGCTCAGGCGGTACGGTATACGGCGTCGCAAAAGGATCCACACTGCATGCTGTGCGCGTACTCGACTGCAACGGGGGCGGCACGATGGACGGTGTTATTGCCGGCGTTGACTGGGTCGCGGCCAATCACCAGCCTCCCGCTGTAGCCAACATGAGCCTGGGTGGCGGTGCTAGCACGGCCCTCGATAGCGCAGTCGAAAGCGCCATTGCCGATGGCATTCTTGTCGTCGCGGCTGCCGGAAACGACAATACCAATGCCTGCAACGCCTCGCCTGCTCGCGTGGCCGACGCCCTTACGGTCGGATCGACCACCTCGTCGGATCAGCGTTCCGGATTTTCGAATCTGGGATCCTGCGTAGACATCTGGGCCCCTGGCTCAAACATCGCTTCGGCCTGGCACACCAGTGACACCGCTGTGAACACCATCAGCGGTACGTCGATGGCCGCTCCTCACGCAGCCGGTGCTGCCGCGCTGTACCTGGAGGACAATCCGAGTGCCTCGCCCCAGCAGGTCTTCGATGCGCTGACCAGCACCGCCACAAGCGGCGTGCTTTCTGGACTGGGCACCGGCTCTCCGAACCTGCTGCTGTATAGCCTACTCGGCGAAGACGGAGGCGACGGCGACAACGGAGATGATGGAGGCGACGATTCGCCCGGCGCGCCCTGCTCGTCTTGCTCTAGCTATACCGGCACGCTGAGCGGTACTGGCGATGATGCCTATGAGCCCGATGGATCGTACTACGCAGGCGATGGCAATGAAGTCGGCTACCTGCAAGGCCCTAGCGATGCGGACTTCGATCTGTATCTCTACCGCTGGAATGGATGGACGTGGAGCCAGGTCGCTTCGGCTACCACCCCCGACTCAAACGAAGAGATTTCGTACAACGGGTCACCGGGCTACTACCTGTGGGTCGTTGAGTCCTTCAGTGGAAGTGGTAACTACACCTTCTACCTCGAAGACTAACGAGGCAGATTCACGCCACCTATAAAGCGGGTTGCATGCGCCGGGTGCTCATCGTCGAGCATCCGGCGTATTGCATGAGAGGGGCAAGTAGAAACACTGCGTGTCGTTCCGATCGCCTTCGTCTCATAGGGTACCGGGACGCCCTACGGTCGAGGCGTCCTGCTGATCAGTGTGCACGGTGTGGACTTCTCTCTGCGTACTGGACGTGCCAAGCCTGCAGGAACGGCGCTGAGATCCTTCCGCCTGGCGGCGTCAGGATGACCTGCGGACGCGCAAAATCCCAACGCTCCCGCGTCCCCAATCCACCACTTGGTTTCTTTACCTCGGGTCATTACGTCGCGACGCAGAGGGGCCGAAGGTCATGCCGGTTCTACATCGTGACGAAGATACAAGCAGGGGCTCGTCTCCGGTTGCGTTGTGTATAGACGTAGGGCTATGGAGGCCTAGTCCGGGATCAAGAGCGAAGCGGATATCCCGGGCGGTCATTGTGACGCCCCCAAGGCCCGAAGCACGCCGAATCACCCTCCCAATATCACTGCCCAGTACACCCAGGCCATCAAGACGAATTGCAGGGGGATGCGTACCCAGAGCATCCAAGTAGGCAGGGCTTCAAACCGCCCGTCTGGATCGCGCACCATGTAAATATGCACCACCAAGAACACAGCGAGCATAGCGATCAGCCCCCACCCTGCGTACACCCGCACCGACGATAACAGCACGCCGAGTCCGCCGAGGACTTCGAACACGCCGCTTACATACACCAGCAGTTTGGGAGCGGGTAGATACGAAGGCACCAGCGGCACAAACACATCGGGCTTTACAAAGTGCGCGACGCCTGCGGCGGTGAACATCGCCGCAATGGCATACAGAGAAAGCGTTTGAAGCATGATCGTGCAGACAGAATAAAACGTACAGGCTCTAAAAATCGTTATGCGGTCTCAGGGGCGTCGGTCTCCAGTGCCAAGCACGTTGTCAACAGCATGTTTATCGCGCCAACCGATTCAGCATGCGCTCGACCTGGGCGGCGTACGTGCCTCCAAAGTGATTCAGGTGATTGATTACGTGATACAGGTTGTAGATGAACACCCGCTCGTCCAACCCATCGGGCAGTGGCCACGCTGCCTGATAGGCGTCGTAAAAAGAGCTACTGAATCCGCCAAAGAGCTTTGTCATGGCCACATCAACCTCGCGATGGCCATAATACGCAGCCGGATCGATGAGGGCCGCCCCGCCCTGTTGTGTGGCCATTACGTTGCCCTTCCACAAGTCGCCGTGTACGATCGAAGGGGAAGGTGCTGTGGGGAGCCGGTTGTCCAGGTCGGCGCACAGCCGTTCAAAGGGGGCGTCCCAGGCACTCTTCCACCGGTTGCGGCTCCGGGCCATGTCCCGTTGCGGCAGAAGGCGGTGCGCTCGAAAAAACGCGGGCCAGTTTGTCTCGGTTGTGTTGCGCTGCGGAAGACGTCCGATATGGTTGTCTTGCGAAAACCCGTAGGTCGCCTTGGTGCGCCGGTGGAGCACAGCCAGCGCCGTGCCCAGGTCGGCCATGAAGGTCGGGGCGGGGGAGCCCGGAGGAATCCACTCCATGAGAAGAAACCCTGGACGACGATCGGTTTCGGGTTCCACCGCATGCACCGTTGGGATGCGCAACGGTGCGTCGGCGTTGGACAGTGCTTTCAGGCCAGCCGCCTCGCCAGCAAACGTGCTGGCCACATCGCCCCGGCCCCACTTCAGAAAGAAGGTGTCGGTTGCTGTCGCCAGGCGGGTGGCCTGCGCGATGCATCCGCCCGACACCGGCTCGGCCTCGAGGAGCGGCCTGCCAACATGCGCCTCCAGCGCGTCGCGCAGATCCGGTTCGCTGGGAAACATCCTATCGTTCATGCCGCCTCGGTCTTCGTTTCATCAGACGACGCATCGGAGGCGAGGTCGTATTCGTCGATAAGCCGTGTAAGCAGCACCTCGGCGGTCCGATCGACGATGCTATACACCCGCTCGAAGCCTTCGCGTCCGCCACTGTACGGATCGGGCACCTGGTAATTGCCCGGCTCGGGGTCGAACTCGCGAAAGAGCCGCACCTTACCGCTGTAGGTATTGTCTTCGTCGAGAAAGAGCACATCATTCAGATTGCTCTTATCCATCACGAAAATATGATCGTGATCGGCCAGGTCGGTTTTGCGAAATTGCGAGGCGCGGTGGCTTTCAATCGACAGCCCGTGCCGCTTGGCAGTCTTGCGCATCCGGCGGTCGGCCTTGTTGCCCACGTGCCAGTCGCCCGTGCCCGACGAACTGATGTCAAACGCGTCGTCTAGTTCGTGCGCCTCTACCTTCTCACGGAAGACGCCTTCAGCTAGCGGACTGCGACAGATGTTGCCAAGACACACAAAGTGCACACGAATGGAATCGCTCATAGTGCTTGTGGGGAATATACAAAAACGCATTAGCAGGAACCCGCACAGCAGCAGCCATACGGAAACACCCTTCGACATCAAGGGCTTTACGAGAGGGCCCTCGGCTTGTGCCCATGTGTTGTATCTACTGCAGTTTATTTATGCCCGACCTGTTTAGTCAGTTGCCGTCTGATTCCGACACGCCTTCAGATCCGCCTGACCCAACGGTGCACACGGTAACCGAGCTCACGCAGGCCCTGAAAGATACGGTAGAAGACGCTTTCCCCCAAGTTCAGGTGGAGGGTGAGTTGTCGAATTTCACCCGGGCGGCTTCGGGCCACTGCTACTTTACGCTCAAGGATGCAGATGCCGAGTTGCAGTGTGTGATGTGGCGCTACCGCACCCAGCACATCTACTTTACGCCCGAAAACGGCCAGCAGGTGCACCTTACCGGCCATGCCACGGTGTATCCGGCTCGCGGACAGTTGCAATTGCAGGCGGCACAGCTGCGTTTGGCCGGGCGGGGCGCGCAGCAGGCCGCTTACGAAAAGCTCAAGCGCACGCTGCGTGCCGAGGGGCTGTTTGAGGCCGGCCGAAAGCGCGCGCTGCCTGCCTTTCCGCAACGCGTGGGCGTGGTTACATCTGGAGATGGAGCCGCCATCGAGGACATCCGCACGGGGCTGGCCCGGCGCTACCCCCTGGCTGATGTGGTGCTGTGTCCGGTGCCCGTGCAGGGACTGGATGCCCCGCAGGCCATCGCCGATGCCATCGATGCATTTAGCGCGCTGCCAGCGGATCACCCCAAACGTCCCGATGTGCTCATTGTGGGACGCGGCGGCGGCTCGACCGAAGATCTGTGGGCGTTTAACGAGGAGGTCGTCGCGCGGCGCCTGGCGGCCTGCACCATTCCTACGATCAGCGCGGTGGGCCATGAAACCGACACCTCCATCACCGACTTCATTGCGGATGAGCGCGCCGCGACGCCCTCGGCGGCTGCCGAGCGGGCGGTGCCTGATGGACGCGGCCTACGCCAGACAGTGCGCACGTTGCATCGGCAGATGCGCACGACGCTGCAGCAACGCCTTCATCGGTACAGACGCTCTGTAGAGCAACTGCGCAACGCACGAGCACTGCAAACGCCCCGCACGCAACTGGACTACCACCGGCAGCACCTCGACCAGACCATCGCCCGCATGCAGCGTGCCATGAAGCAGCGACTGACTCATCTTCAAACACAAACCGAGAGCCTGCATCGTCGTCTGCACAGCAACGACCCCACGCGTCCGCTTGCGCGTGGCTTTGCGCTCGTCACGCAGCACGGCGACCCGGTGACTGCCGCCGCCGACCTCGACGCCGACGCGTCAATGCAGCTTCGCTTTCACGATGGAACGCGCACTGCACAGCCGCTCTCCAATTCGCCGGATGACGCCTCTGATGAATGAAGCGAACGAACTGCACCTCCCTCCAATGCATAGTGTTCATGTGCTCATGACCACCCCGAACGCCTTCCGTGTCCTGCCGCTGTAATCATGCCCGCCCCACTCTCGGTCACTATCTCGCTAAGCCCCACCCAGCGCCTTGACACGCTGGACGTGTTCACGGCACTGCGAGCCGAGCATCCCTCGTTCTTGACGAACTATCCGCGGGTGCTACTGGCATCGCATCATACCACAGCGGGGCTGCTGGATGCTACGATGCGCGCCCGATTGCAGGAGGGGGAGGGCATTCAGGATGTGCTGGCGCCCTACCGCACGCTGTTTCCGCCGCATGCCGGATACGCCCATGATCGCATGGCCGACCGAGACGAGC
The DNA here is from genome assembly GCF_055379935.1 of Natronotalea proteinilytica. NCBI lineage: Bacteria > Pseudomonadati > Rhodothermota > Rhodothermia > Rhodothermales > Salisaetaceae > Natronotalea > Natronotalea proteinilytica. The sequence continues at coordinate 3,117,485 of NZ_AP043947.1, forward strand.
TCAGCCCGGTTCAGCGGCAATGCGAACCACGAAATGCCGATGCGCATCTTATCTATTTGGCCGCGGGGATGCGCAACACCCGTCTGTACACCACCGCCACGCCGCATCCGCCCGTATTGGTTGACCTGGATGGCATTAACAATGTGACGGGCACGCGCCGCACGCGTTACGTTACCGCCATTGGGCTGGAGGCGGAAACAACGCTGCTTCATCGCACGCTACAGCCTCCCCACCCGCATCATCCACCGGCTGTTGACTTAACCCCTCTGCTGAGGCGGCAATTGAGAACCTTGCCACATCCCGACGCTAACGACGCGGTGCGCTACGGACGCCTGCAGGTGGCGCTGCCTGATTTGATGCCCCATGCGGCGCTCGTGGTTAACGAACACGAACCCTTGCTTATGGAGCATGATGTGGCACAGATGCTACACGACCCGTCGTTTGCGGCCCCGTCGGCAGCGTCGGTCCATGCGGCTGCGGGTGCCTCATCGGTGCCCCAGGCGGAGCCGCCCGACAGCCCTTCGTCTCCGAAGGACGCCCTGCGACTGCCGCGCACACTGAGCATCCCATTTGTGCCTGCCCCAACCCATTCGTGTGGATACCGACTGGTGCTCGGGCGCTACCAGCGTCCGCTTTTGCTGCGGTGGGGCGGCCCCTCGGATGCTTGCCCGCTGATGTGCATGCTTACACAGTTTGCGTAGCCGCCTGCACGGGAGCGGGGTGCAGCGTGGTTTCGGGGTCGAAGAGGCGCACATCGCGCAGCTTGAGCTGTAGCGAGGTACGGCCTTTCCACGTGTTCTCATCGACGGTCGCCACCAGTTCGATGGGCGTACCGGTAGACTGGCTCTCGGCCAGCACCGACTGCTTGTCGGCTTTGTTGAACCCAATCACATCGAGGGTGGGGCCGTCTTGAGCATCGGCAGGCGCTACGGTGAACTTCAGATGGGCGTTGCTGCGTCCTACCGTGCGTGGGCGCCCGGCTACCCGAAGCGGACCCAGGTGGAAAACAGGGCGCGGGTTGGTCGGGCCAAACGGACCAAACTGCTGGAGCACGGCCCAGAAGCGGCCATCGGCGCGGCCAATGGTTTGCAGATTCACATGCGCATCCACCTTGATGGTAGGCGTGAGCAGTTCGGGAGTGATGCGCTCGCTGATGGCTTCGTTGAACCGGTCGCGCAACGCCGATACGTTCGCCTCAGGCAGCGACATCCCAGCGGCGTAGTTATGCCCGCCGAACTGCTCCAGCACATCCTCACAATCGGTGAGCGCGTTGTAGATGTTCACCCCGCTGATGGATCGGGCCGAGCCTTTCACCATATCGCCGTTGCGCGTGAGCATGATGGTTGGCTTGTAGAAATCCTCCACGATACGGCTAGCCACAATGCCAATGATGCCGAGATGCCAGTCGGGGTCGTACAGCACCAGTGCGTGACTGGTACGGGCCGTGATGTGACGCTCGGCCTGCTCGGCGGCCTCCTCACGGATTTGCTCGTCGATGGTGCGGCGTTCTTTGTTGAGCTGCTCCAGCTCCTCGGCCAGCGGGCGGGCGGTGGGCACGTCGGAAGCCAGCATCAACGACACCGCCTTTTCAGCGTGCGCCATACGTCCGGCTGCGTTGATGCGGGGGCCGATGGTGAACACAATGGTGCCCGTGGTTTTGACCGTGTCCAGATCCATCTCGGCAGCCTCGGCCATCGCCTGCAAGCCCGGGCGGGTACTGTTGCGCAAGGCAGCCAGCCCCTCTTGCATCAGGATGCGATTTTCGCCGTGCATGGGCACAATATCGCTAGCGATGGAGATGCCCAGCAGATCGAGATAGGCGAAGACCTCCTCTTCCGATTCGTGGCGCAAATGCTGGGTGGCCTGCAGCAACTTAAACCCGACACCGGCCCCCGAAAGTTCGTCAAACGGATAGGGGCAATCGTCACGTTTGGGGTCGAGCACCGCGTACGCGTTGGGGAGCGTATCCTTTGGCGTGTGGTGATCGCAAATGATGAGATCGAGCCCCTGCTCGCGGGCGTATTCCGCTTCGGCATGTGCCGTGATACCGCAATCCAGCGCTACGATGAGCGAAGCCCCTCGATCGCGTGCCGCGTCAATGCCGCGCTGCCCCAGCCCATAGCCATCTTCGTAACGATCGGGGATGAAGAACGACACATCGCACCCCTGCTTGCGCAGAAAGTCGGTGCACATGGCCGTGGCCGTGGTGCCATCCACGTCGTAATCGCCATACACAAGCACCGATTCGCCCGTTGCAATGGCTTTTACGATCCGTTCAGCTGCCCGCTGCATGTCTGCCATTTCGAAGGGATCGTGCAAGGCATCGCGATTGGCTCGGAAAAAGGCACGTGCCTCTTCGAACGTGGATACGTTGCGCAGCGCCAACGTGCGGGTAAGCGCAGCAGGCAGGTCGTTAAGGCGGGGCTGCAGTCGAGGCACCACCCCAGGGTCGTCTAACGTCCGTAATATCCAGCGATAGGTCATAACATGCAACGTAAAGAGACAAACATACGGCGGAGCAGGGAGCGAAGCAGATCCCAAGAATCTGTTTAAGAGCGTCTTGATGGCAAAAGCAATAGCGACGATGCGCTATACCAACACGTACGGTATTTCTGCTGGCCCACTTGATAGCCAAATATATGACACAGTGAGGACGATGTCAGGGAAAGACGGGTGGGTGTTTGAGTTTTCACTGGTGTCTTTTCCGTTTGTAACGGTTTTGGGAACGTATAGGTGGGCAGAACGATTGCCTATTGCCTACCATGTGTCCGATTTGAAACTAGCTTACCGTGTGCTCCCTATGAGAGATATTTCACGCGAGTTGTTTTGTGAATCGGCCTTCCTGTCGCTACGTCCCCCACACGCGTGGTGAACAGCCACTTATCACATGGTGATGGATTCATAGCCAATGGCCAATGGCCTTTCATTCTGCGAGATGTACTTGCAGCTTGTTTTCCCACCTTGTATGTTGCTGTAAGCGCAGCCATTCCTACCCCACCTTATCTCGTACCATTGTGCCACTGCTACGTGCTCTGCACTGTCGTTCTTCCTTCACGATAATGATGTTGTAATGCAACGCTAGGTCCTCTCACGGTCTGCCCTCATGTAGACTTTGACCTTTTCCATGTGTACTTGCACAGTTCCGCATAGAAAGGTGCAAGTTTCCCCCTCGTTGTGTTCTGTTTTGCATATTGGAACGTCGGTTTTTGCCTATGGCTGCCATCCGAATGTTCTGCGGAACGACCGGTCGAATCCGTCTCCTAAAGAAATGACCACTTACCTTCTATAGATTCCATGAAGATCTCCACGCTCCAAGAAAAAAAGCTTGATGAGCTTCGAACTATTGCCCGCGAGATGAACCTGTCGGGTTATTCGAAGCTTCGCAAGCAAGACCTCATCTATCGTATTTTGGAAGCGCAGGCTGAAGGAGCGTCTGCTCCTGATGCAGAAGCTGAACCTGACGACAGCTCTGCAAACGGCACGTCCGAAGACGAGGCTACCGAGTCGTCGGAGGCCGAGTCGTCATCGCAGCGGTCGTCTGATCGTTCATCAGGCCGCTCGTCTGAACGCTCGTCGGGGCGTTCATCGGGGCGTTCATCGGGACGCTCCTCACGAGGCGGGTCGTCGAGCCGGGGCCGAGGAGGGCGTTCGTCCTCCTCAAGCCGTTCGTCTCGCTCTCGCGGAAGCCGCCGCTCCTCGCGCCGGTCGCGCCGTGAAGAACGCCTGTATGGCGACCGCCCCGACTACATGGCCCGCTACGATGCCGACCAGACCGAGCTGCGCGGCATGATCGATAAGCGGGGCATGCTCGAAGTGCTGCCTGACGGATACGGCTTCTTGCGCTCCGACGAGTACAACTACGAGTCGAGTCCCGATGACATCTATGTGTCGCCCTCACAAATCAAGCGATTTGGACTGCAAGAAGGCGATACCGTAACGGGCAAAGTACGCCCTCCTAAGGAAGGCGAGAAGTTTTTTGCGCTCATTCAAGTCGATCTGGTGAACGGAGCGCCGCCTACCGATGCCGAAGAGCGTGTCGATTACGAGCACCTTACGCCTGTTTTCCCGAATACGCGCCTCACGCTCGAAACCGAATCGGACGAGTACGGCACGCGTGTGCTTGACCTGTTTGCGCCCATTGGTATGGGGCAGCGTGGATTGATTGTGGCACCGCCTAAAGCTGGAAAAACGGTGCTCTTGCAGAAGATTGCTGCGGGCGTCACGAAAAACCACCCCGATGCCCACCTGCTGGTGCTGCTCATTGATGAGCGTCCCGAGGAGGTGACGGACATGGATCGCAACGTAGAGGGTGAGGTGATTGCTTCCACCTTCGACCGGGAGCCGGCTCGTCATGTTGATGTGGCAGAGACAACGCTTTTGAAAGCCAAGCGTCTGGTTGAGTCAGGCCAAGACGTCGTCATTTTGCTCGACTCGATCACCCGTCTTGCTCGCGCGCACAACGCAGTGGCTCCCAGTCAGGGGCGTACGCTCTCGGGCGGCGTTGAAGCCGGTGCGTTGCGCGGCCCCAAACGCTTCTTTGGAGCCGCTCGCAAGGTAGAAGACGGCGGATCGCTTACCATCATCGGCACTGCTCTGGTTGATACGGGCAGCCGGATGGATGAGGTGATCTTCGAAGAGTTTAAGGGAACCGGCAACATGGAGTTGGTTCTCAACCGCGAGATGGCCGACCGGCGCATCTACCCTGCCATTGATCTCCTCAAGTCGGGCACCCGCCGCGAAGAGCTTCTGCTCGATAAGCCGACGCTCAAACGCATCTGGATCATCCGCAAGCTGATTGCCGATATGGATCCGGCTGAGGCGATGGAGTTTATGCTCGACAAGATGCGCGGCACAGAAAACAATGAGGAGTTCCTTGAGAAAATGAACTCTTAACCCGCGCTGCCAGAACCGGGTGCATGCTGTTCTCTACTTGCCTCCTTCTGCTTGCCTCCTCCAGTACGCCTCAGTGCTCCTTTAGCACTGAGGCGTATGCTTTTGGGGGGATGGCCTCTCTGCACCGCCACGCGTGCTGGGATGCTCTAGTGGAAGACTCCAGCATTCCCACCACCTGGTTTCTGGTTTCTTTTACCTTGGGTCGTTACGTCGGACGCAGAGCGTCCATTCGTCCGTCGCGACGCAGAGCATCGCGACGAGAACGCGAGAACGCGAGAACGCGATTGCATTCACCCTGCTGAGCGTCGGGGGCGCAAGCGGTTCCCGGCTATGGATTTTGCTCACATTGCGGCGTTCCGTAGCCCGAGATCAGGAGCGGAGCGCTGGGAGCACCGCGACCGAGTACTCCTGGGTGCGGATATCCCGGACGGTCATTGACCTGTGTGTGACAGCGCACTTACCAATCAGAAGTGGCTTGGGTAAAGATATCATCAGCCAACTCCTCAAGAGCAATCGCACTGGCCTCTTCTTGTCCCCCTAGTCCTTCTGCAGGATCGTAGTTAGATTGGCCGGTAAAGGCCCGGCTCAAGAACGATTCGTCGTTCACTTGATCAAGATACTCGACCTGTACATTGATCGTGACGCGGTTTGCCGTAGCGCGATCATCTCCGCCTACGGTCGTGGGCTGGCTGCTGTATCCGTCGATACGCACATCTAGCACCGCATCAGCTTCGGCGGTGCGGGTGGTCAGCGAAAGACGCGTTTGATCTACAAACCGTTCAATCAGTAGATCGGTGAGGTCCTGGTCTAGCGCCACGAACGGACTATTACTCCGATCATCGACAAGGGGAATCGCTATCGTTTCGATATCGGACGGAATGGTGGCTCCGGTAAAGCTGTAATAGGTGCATCCGGATGTCAGCAGCACCACAGCAAGAACGGCCCCGACGCCAAGCCGGGTGAGGTGGTGTATGGAAGAAGTCAACAAGCCATCGTCTGTCATTCGATGTCGTCCATGTCTTTGAGTTTGCGGTACAAGGTGCGCTCGCTGATGTCAAGCGCTTCAGCAGTTTTACGCCGATTGCCTTCAAACTTTTCCAGCGCGCGCCGAATGAGTTCGCGCTCGGCCTCTTTAATGGTTGGCAGCGGCATATCTGCCGACCGTGACGGCACAGAGGAGGGCGTGCCCGCATTGCCCGATGGGGATCCCTCGACTTCATAGACAACGTCTTCGATGAGGGAGTCGTAAGGCGCCTCGTAGGAGTCGTCGTACGATTCGTCGTACTCGGTATCATACTCCTTCTCGGGCGGAGCAGGATCGCTGGGCGAGGGGCTACGCCCCGATGGATCGGGATTGCGCATCACGACAAAGTCACTATAGTCTTGCGGGAAGTCGGTTCGCTCGGCAATGCGCCGAGGAACCACCACGCCAATGTTAGAGGCTAATGCCCGCAGTTGATCTTTCATCTCACGCATCTCCATGCGCATCTCCAAAATAGCACGATAGAGCAGTTCACGCTCATGCACATCGGGACCGTCCTGCTCATCGTTGTTGTTCACACGCATCAGCGTGGTCGAAGAGGGCGCATCGTCGATATCGCGCAGGAAGGGCTTCAGGTCGTCTTCGGTCACCGTGTTACCGCGCAGCAGCACAACCGTTTGCTCGGCAACGTTACGCAGTTCGCGCACATTACCGGGCCACCGGTAGGCGGTGAGTACCTCTTTGGCGTCGTCGGTCAGCGACTTGGGATGCGATTCGTATTCTTGGGTGAAGCGGTGCAGGTAGGTGTCGAAAATGGGAAGGATATCGTCGGGACGTTCGCGCAGCGGGGGAATGTCGATGCGCACGGTGCTAAGGCGGTAGTACAAATCCTTGCGGAACCCGCCCTCCTGCACCTCGGTGGCCAGGTTTTTGTTCGTCGCGGCTACCACGCGCACATCCACCTGTTGCTGCTGCGAGGATCCTACCCGGCTGAACTGACCGGATTCAAGAACCCGAAGCAGCCGTACCTGGGCTTCTTTGGGCATCTCCCCAATTTCGTCGAGGAAAATTGTCCCGCCGTCGGCCTCTTCAAAGTATCCATTTCGCTCCTGCACCGCGCCGGTATACGCTCCTTTTTCTGCCCCGAAGAGTTCACTTTCAATGAGGCCTTCTGGGATCGCCCCACAGTTAACAATCACCATCTTTTCGTGACGGCGGCGACTTAACTCGTGGATGACCTGGGCAATCAGTTCTTTGCCTACGCCGCTTTCTCCTTGCAGCAGTACCGTAATGGTTGTAGAAGCGACCTGCCGGGCTCGGTCAATCACGTTTTTTATCGCCTCTGAGGTCCCGACGATGCCAAAGCGTTCTTGGATAGAGGCACGATCCATAATGTACAGTCGATAATGAGTGGAAACGCTGACAGGATGCAATTGGTCTGCCTTTATGACACCCATGCCGTCTTGTGAGGATCCATCGCCTCCTGTGAGGATCCTTCGCTGCGCTCGCAATGACATGATTGTGGGTTATTCTTCGGTACGTTAGAGATCCGAAGATTGACCTGTGACAGAGTACTATTACTGTGTCACAGATCAATGTTGGAGTTCAGGGGGTGTGAGAGCCTGCCCGATGATAATAACAAAACACCTGTCCTCTCGTGGCGATGCACAACAGGCATGACCTTACGGCCCCTCTGCGTCGCCACGCTTGCCGGGACGCTCCAGCACTCCTAATCCACCACCCGGTTTCTTTACCTCGGGGGGGTACGTTGGACGCAGAGCGTCCATTCGTCCGTCGCGACGCAGAGCATCGCGACGAGGACGCAAGTGGGAGTTCGCCTCCGGTTGCGTTGTGTATACACCATATCTCCTCTGAGGGGGACGTGATGAACGCCTTCCACGGTTCCTTCCTCCTCGCCTCCTCGGGGAGGAAGGGTAGGATGAAGGGGAAACCAACCGGCAATCCCCAAAACCATTGTTGAGGTCACTTATTGCTCTGTCACATGTGATTGTTTGGGTGCGGAGATCGTGCCCAATTCTGCGTCCCAGCCCCCTCCCAAAAACCCGTCATGGTGAGCGAAGGCCGACGGAGGAGGCCCATGTAGCCGCCGAATGGCATTCGGTGGAACCATCTCCCCGACGCTCAGCAGGCTCTGATCGATCGAGCAGCCCTGCCCATTTCGAGGGAGATTGTTACTCACTGCCTTCGTCAGTCGCTTCGCTCGTGTCAGACTCCGCACCTGCTAGACGCAGTTGCTCCGCTCAAGATGACAACATTAAAACGAGGTCGTTGCCCACCCTAACAGAGCACTATGAGAACAGCTTCTAAAAGATATGATGGTGATCGGACGACATGCCGTAACGACGTGGCGTAGCCGCAGCAATCTATACGTACAGGATCCATACCTCCCCATACCAAGATGTTTGACACGCAGCCCCTGTCATCATCAGGCGCCTCCCAATATACGCCAAAGGTTCCTTGAACCAATGGAAGGGGTTGCCTATACTATGAAATCCAGTATCAAGCAGCTTCTTAGTTTCCTTTGTTGGTTTCTCCGCTCGACGACTCTTGCGTTCTATGGTTACAGACACCTATGCTACCCCAGCTGCAACGCGCCAGCATACCCCCGAGCCGCCCGCGGAGCGAGATTTAGCGCTACCGTCTCTTTTTTCTGACTCTTTCTGGAAGCGCTTCCGAGAAGGGATAGAAACCTTTCCGGCTCCTGTTATCACGTTGGATACGGCGGGAACGATTCAAAATATCTCCGCTGCTGCCCGGCGCATGCTACGCTACGCGCCCCATGAAACCATCGATTCGTACTTCTTCACCCATGTGCATGGGCACAACATGCACCGTGTGATGCGGGATCTGGCCCACATGGTGAACGCGCACACGCAACGAGCCTCCTGGTTGGTGCGGCTACAAACCGCCAAAGGCCGGTGGCGCTGGTTTCGCATCCACGTAGCTAACCGCCTCAATGCCGCCGAGGAGTGTATTCTGCTTCGCTTGCGTCCGGCCTGAACGCCCGGCCTGAACCCCTTTGTGAGGCTGGCGACCCATCCTCGTCTATGAATCCGCCCAAGACGATGGAATTCACTGGAACCAAGAGCAACGAGGGGCCATATCCGTGACGAGGCGTTATACTACTTCCTACGTGTGTTCTTCATACGTAGCCTCATGGGTCTGCTGTCATGCATAGCCTGGCCCGTGCCTGCTGGTTTTCTGCGAGGCTCATCCTGCTATTGGCATTCTGCTCTATTGGTATGTGTAACGATCCCCCTCCCCCGAGTGCAGACCATACATCCAACGACGAGACGCCCTATGGGTGGATTGATGAATGGCTCTGTGAGTATGTCGATGGGACGATGGACCCTGCTCAAGAGGCGGTGTTTACCTCATATGTCGAGGCCAATCCCGATCTTAAGGCCCACATCAAAGAACTGAAGCGCACACGCGCATTGCTTGGTCAATGCGGCATGCCAGATCCTCCCCCCACGAAAGAAACGCAAAACCGTGTGTGCGACCACGTTGAATCAGATCTGCTTCGCTCGCGCCTTTCTCTTACCGAAGCGCTTAGCACACGGCCTCGGTTTACCGCCGGACTCTTTGTCTCTGTTCTCGCCGCTCTGATGATTGGCGTTGTCGTTGGATCAGCAACCGTTGCCCCGTCGCCCTCCTCGCCTGCTTCCACGTTTTCTGATCGAGCCATGCCCAATCAAGGCATGAACGACCGGGCGGCCCTGCCTGCTATGGCGTTGCCTTCCATGGAGAATGCCCCCCAATCGGCAACCGCTATTCCGACCAGCCCTCTCCCACGTCCCGCTTCGCTCGATGCGTGGACGGTTCCTGTGGATGCTGTCGATTCCCTTCGTGATGAGCCCACACTGGGCGTTGTACGAACCCAGCGCTAACTACACCCACACTTTTGCCAGTTCTTGACGCACGGGTCGGCACAACGGACTTCGGTCTTCGTGTATAACTAGACCGCATGACCAATGCGGGCCTTTAGCTCAGGGGTTTAGAGCGTTCGCCTCACACGCGAAAGGTCCCTGGTTCAAATCCAGGAAGGCCCACAACGCATCTCTCTATGTGTCTGTTGATCAACTCTTTACCCAAACAAAAGTAGCACACAGGAAGAACGGCTTCCCCTGTTGAGACGGGTACGCGTCGCGGTTGGGCCCGCTCAAAAGTATGGTCTGCTGATGTGCGTTTTTCCCCGTACGGCACAGCTCGCCCTTCACATCAAAATTGCTTCAATCAGAAAAGAAGCCTGCAAAGACATCGTGGGCTTCCTATCTTAAAGCCTATCCGCTCTTTCCCCTTTGTGTACTGGTTCCATGGCTGCTTCAACGTCTCCTGTGCCAACTTCCCTACCACATGCCCCCGATGTTACCCCCGAGCTGGCCATTGAGCACGGCCTCACCCACGAAGAATACGAATGGATCGTTGCGTTTCTAGATCGCACGCCCACCTTCGTTGAGTTGGGCATCTACTCGGTGATGTGGAGCGAACACTGCTCATATAAAAACTCGCTGGCGCTCCTCAAGACGCTGCCCAACGAAGGGCCTGACCTACTCGTAGAAGCTGGCGAAGAAAACGCTGGGCTCATCGATTTTGGAGACGGTCTCGGTATTGCCTTCAAGGTCGAGAGCCATAACCATCCCTCGGCTGTGGCCCCCTATCAGGGAGCTGCCACCGGCGTGGGCGGCATCCATCGGGACATTTTCACGATGGGGGCTCGCCCCATTGCGGCACTCGATTCGCTGCGCTTTGGCTCGCTTGAGGATGACCGCGTGCGCTACCTGCTCGACGGCGTTGTGCGGGGCATTGGCGACTACGGCAACTCCTTCGGCGTGCCTACCGTAGCGGGCGACGTGTACTTCGACGATGCCTACGCCGGCAATCCGCTTGTGAATGCAATGAGCGTCGGCACCGTGCAGGCCGATGCCATTGCATCAGCAGCGCCGCAACACGCCGGAAGCGCCGTCTACATCGTGGGCGCTTCCACCGGTCGCGATGGCATTCACGGAGCCACGTTCGCCTCAGAGGAGATTTCTGAAGAGAGCGAGGATAAGCGTCCCAGTGTGCAGGTGGGCGACCCGTTCACCGAAAAACGGCTGCTCGAAGCCACCCTCGACGCCATCAAAGCCGATGTGGTGGAGGCCATTCAGGATATGGGGGCGGCAGGTATCACAAGTTCGTCGTTTGAGATGAGCGCTTCAGGCGAATGCGGCATGGAGCTTCACCTCGACCGCGTGCCCGTCCGCGAAACCAACATGACGCCCTACGAAATCATGCTCTCTGAAAGCCAGGAGCGCATGCTCGTTGTATGTGACCCGGACGATGCCGAGGAACTCGTGAGCATCTACGGTCGGTGGGATCTGCAGGCCGAGCGCGTGGGCACAGTCACCGATACCAACCGCGTGCGCCTCTACTGGCATGACACGCTTGTGGCCGATCTTGACGCGGCCCACCTCGATTCGGGTAGCGGCGCCCCGGTGTATGAGCGCGAAACGGAGCGTCCTGATTATCTGGAACAGACCCGCGCATTCTCGCCCGATTCTCTTTCAGACTGCACGCCCGACACCGCGCCGACAGTCCTTCATGACTTGCTCGCAGCCCCTAACATTGCCTCCAAGCAGTGGGTGTTTGAACAGTACGACACCATGGTGCGCACCAACACCGTGGTAGGCCCCGGCCCCAGCGATGCTGCCGTCCTACGCATCAAAGACACCGGCAAAGGGCTCGCCGTGAAAACTGACTGCAACGGGCGATACGTCTATCTGAATCCACGCCGGGGGGCGGCTATTGCCGTATGCGAGGCAGCGCGCAACGTCACCTGCGCCGGCGGCATCCCCCTTGCCATTACCAACTGCCTGAACTTTGGCAATCCGTACAAGCCCGAGGTGTACTGGACGTTTGCCGAAACCATTGCGGGCATGAGCGATGCGTGCAGCGCGCTCGAAACGCCGGTTACCGGTGGAAACGTCTCGTTCTACAACGAGCACCCCGAAGGCGCCGTCTACCCCACGCCAACCATCGGTATGGTGGGACGTGTAGATGACATCCAGACGCATCCCACCACTGCTGCGGTGCAAACGCCGGGGGATGTGCTGTTTCTGCTCCATCCCGAAGGACAAGCCTACCCCAACGACATCGACGGATCGGAGTATCTGGCCACCATCCACGACCAGGTTACCGGTGATGCGCCCCGGCTCGTGCTCGACGAGGAGGTGGCTGTGCAGCGCGCCATGCAACGCCTCATCCGCAGCAAAATTGTGCAGCACGCACACGATGTATCCGACGGCGGGCTGGCCGTGTGCCTGGCCGAGTCGGCTATTCATGGAGACTGTGGCCTGTCGGTTACGCTGGACTGGCCCACCAGCACCCGCGCCGATGCCGCCCTGTTCGGAGAGGCCCAGTCGCGTATCGTGTTCTCTACCACCGAGGCTGAAGCCGCCTCTGTATCCTCCGTGGTTGAGGATCTCCCCGGAGTGACGGCGCACCGTATCGGACGCGTAGAAGGCGAAGCCGTACGCATCCAGGATGCCGACGATACCATCTGGATAAACACCGCCGTGCGCACCCTCAAAGACGCCCACGAAGATACGCTACCTGCATATATGAACGCCGAACATGAAGCTACGTCGGCTCATTGAGAACAAACACACACAAGGAATCCATTCCACAGGCCACAGGTACATATAACCTGTAATGACAGCGCCCAATCGATGGGTAGCCTCTGATGTGTAACATCCGGAGGCGTTGCGCATCGTAGAACCAACTTCGCTCATTTGCTTGCCCAACCGCTTGCTGCTATGGATACGCCGACCAACGGACACGCGCCCGATCTTTCCGCTTTTGATGGCATTGATGAAACCGATGCCGAAATGCGTCAGGTCGTTATTGTGGGAACCGGTCCGGCTGGATGGACAGCGGCCCTGTATGCCTCGCGTGCCAACTTAGAGCCGCTCGTGTTCATGGGTCCGGAGCCCGGCGGGCAGCTTACTACCACCACAGATGTAGAAAACTATCCCGGCTATCCGGAAGGCGTCATGGGGCCCGACATGATGCAGGACTTTCAGGCCCAGGCTGAGAAGTTTGGAGCCGAGTCGCGCTACGGGGTCGTTACGCACGTCGACTTTAGCGAGCGTCCGTACCGGCTTTTGATCGACGAGGAAACCGTTGTGTACGCGCAGGCCGTCATTATTGCCACCGGGGCGTCGGCCAAGTACCTTGGGCTCGAAAACGAACAGCGCCTGCTGGGCCATGGGGTGTCTGCCTGTGCAACATGCGATGGCGCGTTCTTTCGCGATGAAACCGTAGCGGTGGTGGGCGGTGGCGATAGCGCCATGGAGGAAGCCATGTTCCTCACCAAGTTTGCCAACGAGGTGCGCGTCATCCACCGTCGCGACGAGCTGCGGGCCTCTCAAATCATGCAGGAGCGTGCATTCGACAATGACAAAATCACGTTCGTCTGGGATACCGAGGTTGTGGATGTACTCGGTGACAACGAAGTCGAAGGCATTCGGGTTATCAACAATAACACCGAAGAAACCTACGTCATGGATGATGTGACGGGGCTGTTCATTGCCATTGGCCACACGCCCAACACGGGTCCGTTTGAAGGCTGGCTGGATATGGATGAAAACGGGTATATCGAAACGAAGCCGGATTCTACTTACACCAATATCCCTGGCGTATTTGCTTCGGGCGATGCGCAGGATCACGAATATCGGCAGGCGGTAACCGCGGCGGGCACGGGCTGCATGGCGGCTATTGACGCCGAGCGCTGGTTGGCCGAGCATGGTACCATTGAAAACGTGCGCACCGAAACTGAATATCACGCCACCCCGGCGGAGTCATCGAATCCGGCATAACCATTGCCGGTACAGCAAGTCCATAAGATGTCTCATGAACGAATAAGAGATTCCGTGTTGTATTCGCGCCCTATTCGGGCTTTGTGCGTATGCCTCATCGCTTTTTTTCTGGTACTGGCTGGATGTGCAGAGGACAATCCGCCGTCTGACACCGAAGAGGCCGCTGCGCCGGTTGCTGCTGTTGAGGACACGACTCCGTCTCCAATGCTTGACGACAGCGAAGACCTAGACGCCCGGCTTGCCAACCTGTCAGCAGCTGCCGAGGTAAAAAAGGCGCTGGCCCGCGACCGGGAGCTGCGGCAGTTTGACTTTGACCCAGCGGTTGAAGGGGGCAGGCTTGTGGTGCGCGGCGATGTGGATACTGAAGCGCAGTATGACCGCACCGCACAGGTAGCCCAGCGTGTTCTAGAGGGAGTTGCCATCACAAACAATGTGACCGTGCTGGGCGAGGCGATATCACGCGACGCCCCCGGACCGCCTGAAACGGTGGTACGCAATGAAAGCAGCTCTCTCGACAACCAAACTGGACTGCAAACGCCGAACGCCCCCGGCTCCACACTTCAGCGGGGGCTCCCGTCTCCCTGACGGGATGGTTTGCAAGCAGTCCGCGGCTATGGGATTCACGGGGATTGCGCTTTCCCGCCATCCATCTCGTTTGCGAGTTGACATCAGTTGGTGTCGTTTAGTGTCCAGTTGTAGGGCTGATCGTCAAGGGTAAAGGCACCGGTACGAAGACGCTCGGCGACGGAGGAGTTCTGCACCCAGTCGGCCAGCGTCTGCTGCACCTCCGCATCCGTCGCTCCAAAGTCGTCTGGATACCAGCGCACGATCTGTGAGACGGGCAGGGGGACGCCGGATTCAGCCGCCTCGATCAGCGGAGCCAAGAACTCTGACGCCTGCTCGGCCAGCTGTTCATCAAGGCGCGCCCCTCGGTAGGCCTCCTGCCGCAGAGGCGGACAGCTTACGGCAGCGCAGACCAATGCAAAGTGATATCCGGGCCCTTCAAAGAGAGGGGCGACTTTGGTGTACTGAATCTCGTCGAGCGAGCGCTCGCGACCGGCTACCAAGCCCACGGGCTCCTCAAACGGATTGACTTCTGACGTTTCGGCGGTGCTCCCTGGCGTGGTTTCCCAGATGGTCTGAATCGGGTAGTGGTCGAGCACAAACGCAATGGCCAATGCATTGTAGGCGTTGATCCAGAACGCCCGCTGCTCCGATTCGGAAAGCGCATCGGGGGTGGCTGTTGCCAGCGCCTCCAGATATGGATCGAGCGCTTCGGCTCGGTTGGCGTTGAGCGCCTTGTAATCGACATGGCCGTGGTCATCTACGTAGGTGGCAAGCAGATCGTCGAACACCGAGGCGTGTGCAGGCTCGTGGTCGGACTGCGCATAGGCCGGCCCTCCCGCCAAAAGCAGGGCCGCGATCAGCAGCAAAAGGCGCATGGGGTATCGGTACTGTTGATAGGGCACAAACGAAGGGGCAATGGACCGCGGGCGCCATTCGCCCCCAACCGCAGAAAGGACGCACTCATGGAATGCAGTCACATGGAATGCAGTCACATGGAATGCAGTCACATGGAATGCGATCGCATAGATACGTGGGGTTGCGCCCGTTCAGCGTTACTGCTCCGCGGCATCGGGAGAGGAGGGTGAGGTGACGGAGGGGGCATCGGACGGGTCGGCGGACTCGGGATCAGGCGCTGGGGCCGACGATGCGTCAGGATCGAAGCAGTTACGGCAGCGGGGCTCGTAGGCTTCGGTGGCGCCCAGGAGAACACGATCTTCGTGGTGTACAATACGCTGGGAATGATTCGCCGGGGCTCCGCACTGTACGCAGATGGCGTGCAGTTTGGTGACGTGTTCAGCAATGGCCATGAGCTGTGGGATGGGCTCAAAGGGCTGTCCGCGGTAATCCTGGTCGAGGCCGGCAACGATAACGCGGGTGCCATCGGCGGCCAGGGTTTGGCATACCTTAAGCAGTTCATCGCCAAAAAACTGGGCTTCGTCGATGCCTACCACGTCAGCACTGCGCGCCAAGAGCACAATCTGCTCAGCACTTCCCACTGCAGTGGTGGGCAGAGCCGTTTCATCGTGCGACACCACCTCATCTTCGCTGTAGCGCGTATCCAGTGCCGGCTTAAAGGCCAGCGTTTCTTGCTGCGCGATGCGCGCACGGCGCAACCGGCGAATCAGTTCTTCGGTTTTCCCACTAAACATGGATCCGCACACGACCTCAACCCAACCGGCTGAGCGTGTGCGATCAACTATATGCGGTTCCATTTGATGCAGAGAAGGCTATCCAGAACGAGTACAGCACACAGGGTAGGCGGTAGCGCGGGCAGATGCCACCGCCAAACGTCACATTCCCACGAATTGATAGCGGCTTTTCAGCCGGATGGTGCAGAGGCCTGCGAGGAAGCAACCGAGGAGGCGGCAGGAAGCGTGGCATCCAGGTGGATAAGAAGTGTGTGCGCGGCATCGAGGGCAGCCAGCATAGAGTCGTGCGAGGGGTGCGACGGACTGTATTGGGCTTGGTCGCAGGCATGGAGCAGCTCTTGGGCGGTTTCGCACACGTCCACTTCTACGTCATATGCCTGCAGGAGATGGTCTATTTCAGCGTGGGTAAGTCCGTTAGGCGACCGGTTAAGGCGCTGTCCCACAAACCCTACAACGGCTTGCTCAAGCGCCGCATAGAAATCGGCAGGCGGACCGGTGCGCAGGTGGTGCTGCGCCGTATCGAGATGGCGCTGTGCCTGCTTCATGGCCGTGAGCGCGGCCTGGTCAGCATGGTCGGTTGCCTCATGCTCGGCTGGCTCAGCATCGGGGGCGGTGGCTGCAGACAGGGAGCGGTCTGTATCAGATCGTGTCGAAGCAGCGCCCACAAGGAGTCCGCCCCAGACCCAGTACGCCCACCCGCTCGCAGCTACGAGGCCCAGCAGGCCCAGCCCGACAAGCAGCGACGGCCATGGGCGCTCTGCGGAGGCAGATTCGCGGGCTTCGCTGGTGCGTTCACTGGGCGCGTTGGCCTGCTTGTTGGCGAGGGTTGATTCAGCAGCGGTAACGTCAACCTCGACTGCGTCTTCGGTGTGCGTATAGTAAGCGCCCTCTTCTGGATCGAAGTAGCTCCATGTCATCCCTTCAATCGTAAAGGGGGCTTCAGCGCGGGGCACAAGGGTGTACGTAAACGTGCGGGTGCCCGCCAGGCGATCGCCATCGCGGTTGAGGTTGGTTTCGGTGTCGGGTGTGTAGACCTCGACATGGTCAGATACCGCAAGCTCGGGCGGGTCGATGGCGTACAGATTGCCGGTGCCTTCAATGGTTACGGAAAACGTGAGCGCATCGCCTACCGCAACGCGTTCAGGAATCGTTGAGCGTTCCCAGTTGAATGTGCCCACCGCATCATCGAAACGGTCGGGGGCGTGGTCTGGGAGCGGGTTGGCCGTAACGGTGACCTCTTGTGAGGCCAGGTGCACCTCTTCGAACGTACGGCGCCCGGTGGCAAGACGGTCTGACGGAGTAAGCCGCACACCTGGATTGGCCTCGGTATCCACCTGTAGCGGCGCCACCGTTAGCGTGCCTGTGCGTGTGGGAAACGCGGCCACCCGTTTAATAACAATGTACCGATACGCCGCATGCGGGTCATCGGGATGCGGGCCGCCTTCTACATTCAAGTCTTCGCGCCAAAAGCCGGGTGCATCCCAGGCGCGGGCCAGGCGGCTCTGACGAAGCCGGATGCCGGGCCGATAGTAGAGCCGATACTCCAGGCTCACCTGCTCATGCACGAACGTCTCGGCCTCGGTAGGTACCACCTCAATGAACAGATCATCGCTGCTGATGAGCGAGCCATCGTCGGGCTGGGGCGCCTCGTCGATATCGTAGGGGGCACCCGAGGGAGGAACCGTGCGTTCGGACTGCGGCACGGCTTCGATGGCGATAGCGCCGGTGGTTAGCGGCCGTCCCCCCACCTCCAACGTAACGGGATGAAGCTGGGCATCGCCCTGACGCAAGGGCCGGAACTGCCACGAAAAGAGCACGACCCGCTGAAGCTCGCCCTCAACCTCGGTGGTATACTGGCGCGTGGAGGGGGTTGCACTGGCGAGCACCAAATTGGTGGTGGCAGGCGGCTCGGGGGTGCTAATGGATTCGAGATCGGCTCCTTGAATGCGAATGGCATACGTCACCTCGTCTTGCATGCCAATGGTATGCGCATCCACGCTGGCCTCTACCTGCACCGACTGGGCCACGCTCACCGGCGCGTAGCCCATAAGCACAATCAGCAGACCGGCAAGAACAGATAGACGAGAACGCATCATGGGGGGCCATCAGCAGAAATAGGGGGATTTACCATTCGGGGGCATCCGAAGGCGGCGGGGTGCCAAACTGGTCAAAGGCGTGCATCAGGGGCCGGTCGTAGGCCTGGGTGATGCGTAGCAGCCGATTGACCTGTTCGGGCGTCAGGGTTGGCATGTCAAGCAGCTCAGAGTCGGACGGTCCATCGGAGCGTGGGCCGTGCTCGGTATGCAGGTCGCCGGGTTCGACCGTGCTGTCGGAATTGTCATCGACCTCGGGGGGCTCTGCATCGGGCTGAGCGTCATCGGGCTGGGTGTCATCCGGATGCTCGGTTTCGGGAGCTGCTTCTTCGGGCGCCCCCTCGGCCTCTCCGTTTGCGTCGTCGGGGGTCCCATTGTCGGTTTCAGACGCATCGGGCGCCCCCTCCTCGTCGGCCTGCGGATCCGCATCGGCGTCATCGTCTGGAGGGGCCTCAGGCGCAGCCTCTGACTCTGTGTCTGCCTCGTCGCCGTTTTCTGCATCACCCTCGGGCGGCAAGTCGTCGAGCCGCTCGCGCAGGGCGTTGAGTTTGGGATGATTGGGGTCTGCCTCCAGCCCCTCGCGCACTACCTCGCGGGCGGCGTCGATCTCTTCGGCCAGGTAATGTTGGGCCGCCCGGTGGAAGTACGCTTCGCCCGGATCATCGTCGGTGGCACTGCTCGGCAGGGCAAACGACGCGTCTCCAAATCCGCCTAGCCCAACGGCAAGGAGCACGACTGCACTCCATACGATACTGGAATATACGTACCGAGACATAGCAGTAGACGGGAGCAGTAAACGAGTTAGGGTCCGGTGAGCGTGCTCCATTCGGGCCATGTGTACGCGGCCCAGGCCAACAAGCCCCATCCAAGGATGAACGCCGTTCCGCCGATTGGGGCGACGGCGCCAAGCACTGGGGTATCGGTGAGCACGAGTACGTACAGACTGCCCGAGAAGAAGACCATGCCCACCAAGAAGCTGATGCCAGCCCATTGCGCAATGGATGGCGCCCCGGCGGCCATAAACCCTGCCACCGCAATCAGCGCCAGTGCATGGTACATTTGATACTGCACGCCTGTGTTGAACGTGGCCACACGGTCGGCAGAAACGCGGGCTTCGAGTCCATGGGCGCCATAGGCTCCTAAGGCCACGGCAAGCCCGGCCAGTACCGTTCCGATCACAAGAAAGAACCGAATCATAAGCAGTCGATCAACGAAGGGTGCAGGCGGGTGTAATCGATCTTGAAAGCGTTCCTAAGTAGCTCAATAAAACTATGTTTACACCTTGTCATCGCGAGGAAGGAGCCCTGCAACTGACGCGGCGCTGTGAGCGGCAGCGAACGAGTACTCCTGGGGTGCGATCTCATGCCCCCGACCTGGGCGGTGCCGCCTGGTTCGATAGCACAAGATTGCGTCGCTACGCTCGCAATGACATAATTAAAGATACTTTTGCGGGTCTACTTAGGTAGACGAGGAGTCCTTCGACGCCTCGGTCGGAAGCAGGTCTTGTAGAAGAGAGACATCCGAGGCGTCGCCATCGGCGGGCACCTCGGCGCGGTCGGCATCGCCCCAAAGGCGCTCGATGTCGTAGTGGGCACGCTTGTCGGCGCTAAACACGTGCACTACAACATCCACGTAGTCCAGCACGACCCACTCCAGCGCATCGGTGCCTTCGCGTTGCCAGGGACGTTCATTGCACTGCTCTTCGACATGATCTTCGACACCGTTCGCAATGGCTCGAATTTGCACATCCGAGCCTCCGGTGCCAAGTACGAAGAAGTCGGCCATCGCAGAAATGGGCCGCAGGTCGAGCACGACAATATCTTCGGCCTTTTTATCGGCCATGGCGTCAACGGCGTGAGCGGCAAGCACGTACGCCGGGTTACGGGGTGGGCGCCGCGAAGGGGGCCCAGAAGGAGGAGAAGAAGCAGTCGGATCCGAATTGGCCATATAGAGGCAGGGTTAGTCAGCAAAAGCAAGCGCCCCATCAGCCGCATCTGTGGCGGCGTTAGGGGATCTCATCATCAAAGGGGGCGAGTGCATCGTAGTCGTGTCCCACAATGATAGAGGCATCAAGGTAGAGGTCCTTACGGATTTCCTGGTGCACATGCTCCGCTGATACGCCGATGGCTTCAGCCACACGCCGCGCCGACTCCATATCGCCGATGCGGTCAATGACCATGGTATACTCTACCCCGAACCCCGTATGGTTGCCCACCTCGACAACATCGAAGCCTTCGCTGCGCAGGTAGTGCATGGTTTGGGCTGCTATTCCGGCCTCGCCCACACCGTTACGCACCTCCACCTGAATGGTGGTCCCCACCAGTTCAGACTGGCTATCGGCTCGGTCGGGGTTGTTGGGGGGATTGGTGGGTTGCGTCTGCTGGCTGTAGAGAAGCACAGCCACGCCCAGCCCTGTTAACAGCAGCGCCGCGTTAAGTGCGATATTCTGAAGACGCGAAGCAGTCCACATGAGCGGTACGTACCAACACGAAAACAACAGCAAGCCCACTCGCATGCGTGCAAAGCGTCTCGGGCTCTACGCTGCGGTATTTGAACAAGAGAATGTGGCCCGCATGGCCTACGCATGGCCTACGCATGGCCTAGCTAGTTACGCCAGAACAACTCGTTCTGATGGGTCGAGGCGCCAAAGGCAGCGTGGTTCATGCCCCGTCCGTACGGGTTCATGCCGTATGGGCTCATGTACGAACCGTGGGGACTTTGGCGCATCTGGAAGCGGAACTCCATGTTTTCAGATGGGCGATAGGCCACCTCGGCATTGCGCAAGAAAAGCTGTGGGTCTTGGTCGTTAAACGCAGATCCACTGCCAAAGGGCGAGTGGGCCAGACTCACATCCACGCGTGCGGCCCACTGTTCGTTAAATTGCCACATGAGGCTGTTGGTGTACATGCCCATCGAATGTGCGTTGCCGCCAAAGCTCGACATTGACATTTCGTAGCTGTGGCCCATGCGAAAGTGGTCATCGCTGAAAAGGGTGCTCAGCAGATCGCTTGTGGCTGCGTTGCTATCGTACAACTCGGTTGCAGCAGGAGCGGTGTCGGTGTTGCGCATCTGCGCTTCGGCAGGCTGCACCACGCTAAGCATAAAGACTAAGCAGAGCAAAGAAAGGAAAGCACGCATAGTAAAGTCACCTCATAAAACCGACTCGAAAGGGGGCGGGGTTGCACACAAGGTACAAGATAATACACTCGTTTTCCAGTACCTGTCTGGTTTGCCTTTGTTCGCTCATTCGGTGCTTTTGTTACACGAATCAACAGCCTGCAGGCACGCAGTGCTCGCAGTCCCAAAGATACGCTGCGGTCCGGGCACGATATGCTGCTAAGCCCGTTGCCTCGTTGAGTTCGATGTATTGTATGACTTTCGGAATGTCTCTCCCATGACCGACGCGTCCAATCGTATCCAAACGGCCTACGATGAGTGGGCGGCTTTTTACAACGACGATAGCAATCCAACTCGCGACCTTAGTGCCCGTGCGCTACGCAATGCCTCGCTCCCTTGGGACGACGCACGTGTGCTCGATGTGGGCTGCGGTACCGGATACAATACAGCGCACATAGCGGCCCACGCCGACGAGGTGGTGGGCGTTGACTTCTCCAAAAACATGCTTCGCCACGCCCGCAAGCAAGTGGGCGATGACCATGTGCAGTTTATGCACGGCGACATCACTGGCACGTGGCCACTGGCCGATGCCTCGTTCGACATTGTAGTAGCCACGCTGGTGCTTGAACATCTCGAATCGGTTGGCCACGTGCTCGATGAAGCATATCGCGTGTTGGCGCACGGCGGCCTGTTTTATCTAGCCGAGCTGCACCCGTACAAGCAACTGCTGGGCAGCCAAGCCAAGTACACCCACCCCGATACCGGAGAAGATGTATTGATCGACGCGTATCCGCATGCCACCTCCGACTACCTCAACGAAGCGCTGGCCAGTGGATTTTCGCTCTGCCACATGGGCGAATGGCAAAACGACGGCGAAGCCCTGCCTCGCTTGCTCACCCTGCTGTTTGAAAAAGACGATTGAAGCAGGGGCCTGCTGGCTGACCAACTCAGCTACGGGTGCGAGACGGCCCCGAGCGCGCAGATCCCGAGGAGCGCTCCGCATCGGAGACATCGCTATCGAGATCTGCATCTATCGATGACAGGTCAGACGAGCTGCCGAAATCATCCTCAGCAGCAATGGCCTCCAGATGCTGAATGCGCCGTTTCAAGGCCTCGCGCTCTTCAGCCGCCTCCTCCAGCGCCTCCTGCATCACAGCAATATCCCCCGCTTCGCGGGTCCCTGACCTATGCGTAAGCCATTGCTTAAACCCAGCATAGACCATGCTCACCGTAAACACAACGATAATGGCCGCAAATAACAACTCATACGGTTCAGGTCCCATAGGTACGCTAGGTGGTTTTGAATAGAGGAACGCACCGTTCAACATAGAGGTTGGCTTCTCCACACACAACCCAAACGCGCTGCTGCTTATGGCTGGTATCGACTCCATTGCTGCGCTGGCCGACCTGATGCGCACTCGCCGTACGGTGGTGCTAAGCGGGGCCGGCGTCAGCACCGAATCGGGCATCCCCGACTATCGCGGCTCCGACTCCCCCCGGCGCGCCCGCGCTCCCATTTCGTATCAGGAATTTGTACGCGATGCCAACGCCCGCCGCCGCTACTGGGCGCGCAGCACCGTCGGATGGCCGCGCTTCACTGAAGCCACGCCCAACCCAGGTCATCAGGCGCTGGCCGCCCTCGAAACGAGCGATTACGTCAGCGGCATCATTACACAAAACGTCGACCGGTTGCACCAACAAGCCGGCAGCACCACCGTCGTAGAACTGCACGGCGCCCTGGCCGATGTGCGCTGCTTACGCTGCAACCGACGCGTAGACCGTAGTGCTCACCAGCGGCGTTTATTACAGGAGAACCCGACGTGGCCTCCTTCGTCTGCCACCCTTGCCCCCGATGGCGACGCTGTGCTGCCCGATGCGGAGACTCGGTCATTTCGCGTGCCGGGTTGTCTACGTTGCGGCGGCACACTCAAACCCGATGTTGTGTTCTTCGGGGAATCGGTGCCCCGTGCTCGCGTCGAGGCCGCCTGGCGCCTTTTCGAGACGGCAGAGATGCTATTGGTGGTGGGCTCCTCGCTGGCCGTCTACTCGGGCTTTCGCTTTGTACGCCGCGCTGCCGATCAGGCGCGTCCGGTCGGCATCGTCAACCTGGGCCCCACCCGAGGCGATCCACTCGCCCACCTGCGCATTGAAGAACGAACCGGCACGTTGCTGCCTCGCCTTGCCGAAACGCTACAGGCCGAATAGAGACCGTTATACTTTTTCGCATCCACTGCTCATCTGCCTCTATACTGCTTCATGATTGATCGCATCCACCTCATCGATACGCACTTTCAGGGCGTGCCCGAAGCCATTGCAGTCTTTTGCATTCCGCATGACAACGGCGTCCTGCTCATCGAAACCGGCCCGCAGACGGTCGTAAACACGGTGACCGCACGCCTCGACGCAATGGACCGATCGCCGGCCGATGTGACCGATGTTCTCGTTACGCACATCCATCTCGACCATGCCGGGGCCGCAGGCTGGTGGGCCGAGCAAGGCGCTACGGTGCACGTACACGAGGTGGGCGCCCGCCACCTGGCCGACCCGAGCGGACTCTGGAGCAGCGCCTCGCGCATTTACGGCGATGACATGGAGACGCTCTGGGGGGAGATGCGTCCGGTACCCGAATCGCAACTCAACACCCTCAGCGATGGGGACATCGTATCGGTGGGGGGCTGCACAATCGAAGCACTCGACACACCGGGTCATGCATACCACCACCACACCTATCTGCTTGACGGCATTGCCTTTACCGGCGATGTAGCTGGAGTCCGTCTACCGGGAGCCCGGCATATTGCGCCGCCGCTTGCCCCGCCTGAGATCGACCTGGATGCATGGCGCACCAGCATAGACCGCCTTCGCGCACGCGACCTGACGCACATCGCCCCCACCCATTTCGGACTGTTCACCGATCCGACCGATCACCTGGACCAGCTTGCCCAGCGGCTGGATGCGGTAGAGGCGTTCACTGAAGAGCTCATGGCGACCGATCCTAGCGACAACGCCCTGCACGACGCCGTCACCGACTGGCTGCGCACAGAAGCTGAGGCCGATGGTGTAACGGGTCCGCTGTGGACGCGCTACGAAACAGCCAACCCGAGTTGGATGGCGGTGACCGGCCTAAAGCGCTTCTGGAACAAGCACCGGGCGGCGTCAGGATGACCTGCAGCGCGATATGATCTCGTCTCTCGTGGCGATTGCGCCAGGGGGATGACCTCCGGCTCCTCTGTGTCGCGACCGTACTGAACCAGGTGGCGGCGGGTTGGGAGCAGGCGTGGCGACGCGGAGCATCGCCACGAGCGTTCGGCTTGCTTGTCTGTTCTGAACTTGATTCAGGATCCATTCCCCCGAGAAGACGCCCAGATGGGTTCTTTTTGTGGGATCCAACAGTCTCTCATTGAACAGGCGGTGGAGGAAACCACTTTAAATAAACAACATAGCAAAGAAAAAGTTATGTGTAAGGACTAGCCTCCCCGGAGAGGAAGGCTAGAATGGAGGGGAAACCACCCGGCAATCCCCAAAACCATTGTTGAGGTCACTTACGCCATTACCTCGCGGCTCCATAGGCGATGCATGGTACCGGCGAACTGCTTATCGAGCAACGATTCGAGGTGGCATGACACCTCGGCCACGGCGCGCGCATCCACCCCGGTGTCAATGTCCAACTGATCGAGCAGATACACTGTGTCCTCTGTCGCAATGTTGCCGGTGGCGCCCGGGATAAACGGGCATCCTCCCATACCGGCGCATGAGGTGTCGAACCAATGAACACCGCATGAAAGCGCTTCCATCACGTTCGCTAAGCCAAGCCCCCGAGTGTCATGCAAATGCAACACGAGCGGTGTATCGTCTATGACCTCTTGAACCGCCGTAACGCGCTCCTGAATCATGCGTGGATTGGCCATGCCCGTCGAATCGGCCAGCGAGAGAGAGTCGAGCCCGCGCGCTGCAAAGTGACGCGCCATGTCAACGACCTGTTGTAGCGGGGTGTCGCCCGGCTCCTCGTAGCCAAACACGGTTTGAAAGTTAAGCTGCACCTCTGTACCTGCATGCTTGGCCACCCCAATCATTTGCTCGGCCTGCTCGATCGCCTCATTCACCGTCATGTTCGCATTGTCGCGGCTGTGGCGATCATGCGTGGCAATAGATAAGTCGATATGCTGCAGATCTGTGTCCAGCGCACGCTCTAAGCCTGCCATATTCAGCACGAGCCCGCTGTAGACCACATCGTCGCGTGGCGGAAGTGCAGCGCATACGTCTTCGGCGTCACGCATTTGCGGTACCCAATCGGGATGCACAAACGACGTAACCTGAATCCGTGGCACCCCCGCATCGGCAAGCGCCTCTATGCACGCTACTTTTTCATCGGTTGGGATGAAAGTGTCCTCAAACTGAAACCCATCACGCGGCCCAACATCGCAAATGGTGACGTGCGAGGGAAGCGCAGAAGGCGAGAGGTCGTGAGAGGCCATGGCACATCAAGTGTAGATGTAACGGACAAACAACGGAGGGATAGTATACACGGATGACCCTTGCCCAGAGATCCACTGTTGGTTACACGCCTCCACCACCGATGGATTAAAACGACGCCCTTACGAGTCTGGCGCCGGGTCGCGAATGATTGGACCGCGTTGGGGCCGCATTTGGTCGCGCTTCCACTCGCGATACGCGTCGGCCTGCTCATCGGTAAGCTCAGCTTCAATAGCCGACTCGGCCTGCTGCAGCGCCTGCTGGGCTTCACGCAGATCGTGGCGGCGCTCTGGGGTACGCTCGCGGACATTCCACACTGCGCGCAGATTACTCCATGCCCGGGCCCGCTCTACAAGCAGCGGCAGTAGCGTGCGCTGCTGCTGTTCCGTCAGGTCGAGCTGCGGCGTGAGCACCGCACGCCATTGGTGGGCACGCAGACGGTGTTCTTGCTCGGCAGAGGGGGCATGCTCAGTGTCGTGAAGTAGTCGCGCCAAGAAGGCTCCGTCGTGCCAGGGACGACCCATACGGCCAAAGCGCACCACCACGGCTTCATGACTCGGCACTACATACAGGCGCTGATGGCCAAGCCCAGCTGCCATGTACAGGTCTCTCGGCCCATCGTTGTAGATCAATCCGTCTGCACCATCGGGCACAGCCACGGCAGGCGGCAGGTGCATGAGCAGCGGCGACTCCATATCAACGGCTGCATTCATCCACACGCCAAGGCCGTATGCTGGATTGGTTTCGGTGGACTCAGTCAGGGCGCGCATCACGTCACCATCAATGACTTGGGTATCGTTATGCGTGCCGTTGTGCAAGAGCAGCTGTCCCACCCGAAGCAGGTCGGGGGCAGTCATAGAGGCGCCGCCCCCGAGATGCGCATCGTTGGTATCAGAGACGCGCTCCCACGTAACGGTCGAAATGCCTATTGGCTTTAGCACGCGGCGGTGCAAGTAATCTTCGGGGGATTCGCTGCTAAGCACGCGTTGTAGCACCGCTCCAGCCACCTGAAACGGCGTACTGCTGTATCGCACCGAGGCGCCCGGCTCATGAACCAGCTCCACCTCCATCGCCTCTTCGAACGAGAGGGCGTCTGCTCCCCAACGCGGCGTAAACCCAGCAGTCAGGTTCAGCACTTGTCGCATGGTGATGCGGGCCCGGTCGGTACCGTCGTTCCATTCAGGCACGACCGACTCGGCCAGCGGCGTATCCAGCTCGATCAGGCCGTCATCTACAGCGGCAAGCACGGCGAGGGTCGTCAGGGTTTTGCTGATGCTCGCCAGCGCGTGGGGCGTATTGGCCTGGGCATCACCTGGATAGGCTTCATGGATCCGTTCACCCTGTTGCCAAATCAAAAGCGCCTCGCCCTGATGCTCGGTGGAGTATGCATCGGCACGTTCTGGATACAGCCCATTTGGGGTTTGTGCAGCCACAGCGCCTATGCTCATGAGCAGCATGAGTCCTATTCCTGTTAGCGTACGCATTAGCATGTGCAACCGAATAAATGCATTTGCTGAACAAACATGCTCATAACCGCTCGCATCCAAAGTCAACAACCAACACACCAGGCTTTGTAGAACGGGTTCATACAACGCACCCCACCCGCTCATTTGTATAGAGCAGGCGGGGTGTAGTTGTTAGCGTTTGCACCGATCAGCGTGCTATTCGTCGGCATCCACCGAGAAGAGGTCCTCATCAATGTCAGGATTGATTTCGGCCTCGTTCACGGTCGTCCGTTGGGTTTCTTCACCATCGGTGAGGGTGACGGTCGTAAACGCCATCGTAATGCCCTCGACGTCCTGGTAATCCTCGTACAGATCCGTGCGGCTCTCGGGGCCTTCCTGCGTCATGGCCGTGTAGTCCATGCGCTGGGGCAGCCCAGATTCGGGATCGATGTACAGGGTGTAGGCTTGGCCATTGGGGGGCGTGATGCGCACCGTGTTCAGTTCGACGCCATCTACCATTTCTGTGCCTGTAGCCTGCATCTCCAGATCGTCATGATCGAGGCGAGCAAGCACGTAGGTAAGTTCACGCCAGCGCTCTCCATTGAACTGCTCACGGAGTTGGGACGGTGCCTCTTGCGTACCTTGCATCGGCACATCCAGCCACATGGTTTCGCCATCATCCACGATGGTGAGCATCATACCGTTAGGCAGCTCTTGCTCCATGTGCATACGGCCATCGGCAGCAAGCGTAATCTGATTTTCAGACGTTACCTCTTGCCCTTGCATTTCGCCGTCGATGGTGCTGGTTACTTGCAAGATCTGCATGGTTTCCAGCCGTTCCCCGCCCAGTGCTGCTTGCACATCAGCCAACAGCGTCCGTGCTTCGGCGCGCTCTTCGTCGGTGACCGCTACCTCATCGGCTAGTGGGCTCGTGGGGATGCTGATGTCAATTTCGTTGACCGTGCCGTCGGCGGCAAGCGTGGCCACATCGCGATCAAAGTCAGACTGCCGTCCGAGCACGAGGATGTGTGCTTCGTCTGGACGCAGGTACTCTTGAGCGACACGATGGATATCCTCGGGCGTCACATCGGCCATGGCGTCTACAAGCCCTTGCAGGTAGTCGGCCTCGTAACCGTAGTGCTCATAGGTCATCAGCCGCGACAGGATTTGGGCTTGCGAGTCGAAGTTGAACACGAACGAGTTGAGGTAGCCATCACGCGCTTGGTCAAGCTCTTCTTGGGCGGGGGGCTCCTCGCGCATCCGTTCAATTTCGTGAAGCACGGCCTTGGCCCCGTCTACGGTGCGTTCACTGCGAGTAAAGACGCCAGCGTAGAACCGCCCTGGACGATCGTAGTCGGCTCCGTACGACCCAAACACCGAGTATGCCAATCCTTGATCGCGTCGCACGTTCTGGAAAAGGCGCCCAGAGAAGCCGCCGCTAAGCACCTCGTTCATGGCCAGCACCGCCGGATAGTCGGGGTGGTCGCGTGCAATGTCGCCGCCATGCCCAATGAAGATAGTGCTCTGGTTCACATCGTTTTTCGGAACGAAGTTGACGCTGGGGCCGGCATCAACGGTACGCTCGGGCGACTCGGGCACGGTGGCAGTTTCCGAGGGGCTCCAGTCGGCAAACACAGCTTCCAGCTTGGTGCGCATGTCATCGGCATCGAAGTCTCCCCACACGCTCAGCATCACGGTTTCGGGGTGCACATACTGTTCGTGGAACGCCACCAGATCATTGCGCTCAATGGCATCGACAGTATAGTATTCCGTGGTGCGTGCATACGGGCTGTCGGATCCGTAGAGCACCTTATCAAACTCGCGCTGCGCAACCTGCTGGGGGTTGTCGTTGCGTCGTGAGATGGCCGAGCGCTGTTGGGTTTTGGCCAGATCCACTTGTTCCTGGTCGAAAGCAGGCTGCTGAAGCACCTCGGCAAACACCGGCAGCACTTCGGCAACATTGTCGGTGAGCGTTGTCATCGAAGCAGTGCCTGTGGTGGAGCCGATGTTGGTTTCCACGGTTGCCCCAATGCTTTCCAGCAAGTCGTTCAGTTCATCGGTAGGATACGAAGCGGTTCCCCCCGAACGCATGACCTGCCCGGTGATGGAGGCCAGTCCTACTTTGTCGGCGGGATCATGCACGCTTCCCGCGTTGATGCGAGCACGAGCACGCACAAGCGGAAGGCCTGGATCTTCGAGCAGAAAGATCGTCATGCCGTTATCGAGCGTAATACGCTCGGGGTTGGGCACCTCAATCTCATCCAGCTCCGGATAAGTAATTTCGGTTACATCGTATTCGGACACCGGCACTTCGCCCGGTGTGTATTGAGCAGTGGCCGAATGGGTTAGCCCCCCTGCCCATACGAGCAGCAGGGTGAGCAATCCAAAGGCAGAGCGTCGTAAAGTCATGGTAGATACGCAGTCGAATCTAAAAGTATAGAGGAGGCAGGTAGGTTACTCGGTGCCATTGGGGCTGGCATAGTCGGAGTCAGTAACGTCGGCCTCGACATCATCGGCCTCAACCTCTTCCGCGTCCTCATCGTCAGACGGAGACACAATGGTAGCCACGGTGCGGTTGCTCTTCACGAAGGTCTCGGCGGCAACGCGTTGCACGTCGTCGGCTGTGACGGCTTCGATGGCTTCGATGTCGCGGAAGACCGAGCGCCAGTCGCCCGTCAGCGCTTGCATTTGAGCAAATTGCTGCGCCAGCCCCATGTTGGAGTCAAGCTGTTGCACCAGGTCGGCGCGAGCGCGCGTCTTGGCACGTTCCAGTTCCTTTTCGGTGATGCCGTCGTCGATAAGCCGATTGATCTCGTCATAGATGGCCTGCTCCAGATCGTCCGGGTCGGTGTCTTGACTCGGCACCCCTAACAGAGCAAACAAGCTCGGATATTTGCTGCCGGGATAGCTGGGAATGGCTTGCACCTGTAATGCATCGCCGGTATCAACCAGGGATTGGTATAGGCGGCTGGTGCGCCCACGAGTCAGCACGTCTTGCAGGACGCGGTATACAGCGTGATCGTCATCGAACATGCTGCCGCGATGGTAGCCCACGATCATGATGGGCTGCGACTGGTCTTCAATCGTCACGCGCCGCTCGCCCTGCTGCTCGGGTTCGGTGGTGTGCACCGGCATCGGCGGATCGCCCCCCGGAAGGCGTTCGAAGTACTTCTCGGCCAGTGCGCGGGCCTCGTCGGGGTCCACGTCGCCAGCCATACCAATGGTCAGGTTGCTGGCTGGATAGAACCGCTCAAAAAACTCGTGCGATTCGGTCGCGGTGTACGCCTCGATATCAGCCCGATGGCCAATAACAGGGTTGCTGTACGGGTGTGCTTTGTACGCGGTGGTCACGAACTCCTCCAGAAGGCGCCCCACAGGATTCGACTCGGTGCGCTGCAGGCGCTCTTCGAGCACCACATCACGCTCGGTGTAAAACTCGCGCATCACTGGATACAGAAAACGCTCGGACTCAGTCGCAAAGAAGAGCTCCAGTCGATTTGCAGGCAAGCTATACAGATAGCCCGTCGCGTCAGCGCTGGTGTAGGCATTGAGCCCCGACACGCCCTCACGTTCAAGCAGGCCATCGTAGGCGCCCGGATCCATGAAGGAGTCGGCCCGCTCTTCTACCTCGTCAAACGACGCCCGTAACTCAGACAGGCGTTCCTCGTTGGGGGTGTGGCGTGCTTCTTCCCGCTGAATCTGGGCGTAGATGTCTTCAAGCTCGTTGAGAACAGCTACCTCCTGATCGATATCGGTGGTGCCAATGCGGGTGGTGCCTTTGAACAGCATGTGTTCAAGCATGTGGGCCATCCCTGTTTGTCCGGCGGGTTCATCCACCGATCCCACATCGGCATACGTGTGAAAGGACACAACCGGTGCCTCGGGGCGCTCAACGACGACGAAAGTCAACCCGTTATCGAGCGTGAAGGTCGTGACGCGGTCTTCAAACTCAGAAAGTAGATCCTGGGCATGTGTGGCAGGCACCGCGCAGACCGCCCAAGCCAGGACGAGCCCTAGCGCCGCCATGCCAACCACACGCGACCAAGAGGGTGAACAAGATGTAGGCATGAGAATCGAATAGTCGGTATCGATGAACAAGAATAGGTTTTTCAAACAACTGTGCCGAGCCGTCTTAATAGCGACGACAATGCATGAAGACGACATTAGACCATCTCGGCCAATGCCGGAACAGTTAAAGAGCATATTGTGGGGGTCAAAAAAGCAAATGCTCTCAATCTGCAAGACGAATGCGTATAGAACTTTGTTACAGCCGGGCATGCTTTTTTATGAGGCCGCACTCTAGCCGATGTAGAAACAGAAGATCTACCACCCGCGGAGCGAGCAGACGACTACACCATCGTCTATTGACCGGAAACTGATTCCGTTTGGTTTGGTGTTTGTATACCTGCTACGTGTGCTGTTTGCGTAGTCGCAATGTTATCATACGCTGGAATATCATTTTTGCAGTCCCGATATGGCTTCTCAACCGAACAACGACTTGTCGTTTAACAACTTGGATTCGAACCAGGATGCGGAGTCTTGGGATCGGTTTCGTGAGCTGCTGGATGACCAAAACGACTGGCCCACGCGATACACGTTCAAGTTTATCGTACCCGCTTCCAACGTAGATGCCGTCAAAGACGTTTTTGGAGGGCATCCTGTACGTATTCGCTCGTCGAGTAAAGGAACGTATAAAAGTGTAACGGCCCACATGAAAGTTGCCTCCAGTCAGGCTGTTATTGAGACCTATAAAGAGGCATCATCTATTGAAGGGGTTATTGCGTTATAGCATCTGTCTCCGTTTTTAATCTTGCAGTGCCGTTCAGCGAGTTTGGCCGCATAAACAGGGAGACCTGCTCCAGCATTCTGTTTCCTGGTTCGTTTTTTGCAAGTAATTGCACCAAGAGTTTTTACACGGTCTCTGTGCCGCCTCATACTGTTTGTTGAGGCGGTTTTCACTCTAATGTGCGCGCCCATCCCGTACATGAAGGGCTCACCTACAGGCCTTTCGTATGCAGAGGTCTACCCTAAGCTCATATACTCAACACCGCAATGCGGCATTCATCCTCTTACATTGCCGGGTGCCTTGTGGCTTACGTGGGGCTGTCGGTGGGCGCCGAGTTGTCGGGAGGCCTCTTTGGACTCGACGCGCGCCCTCCGGTCTGGTCTGCAGCTGCAGGGCTCCACCTAGCCCTTGCGCTTCTGTTGCCGGTTCGCTACGCCGCACCAGCCATTGCAAGCATGATTAGCATTCATCTGCTCTGGGCTGGGCCCGATCTGGCTCCTCTAGTTGCCCTTCTGTGGGTTGGCATGCAAACTGCGCTCTATATTGCAGGAGCTCAGCTCATACGACGTGCCCTGGTTCCCCCACTAGCTTCGCTGCACACGGCCCACATTTTTATATTGGCGGCGGTACTGCTTCCTGTGGCCTCCAGTGCAGTAAGCGTAGGCCTCTTCACGGCAACCGACCACCTGCTCATGCCGGCCCGCACCTGGGCGCTTGACTGGTTTTTGGGGGATGCTACCAATGTGATCATCCTTACCCCCATCGCCGCCCTCGTCGGCTGGTCGCGTCAATCTACATACACCCGCTACGATGCGCCCTGGATTCAGTGGGTGCCCACTTCTACAACTGATCGCCTGCTGTATATTGTCGAGTGGGGAGCCGTCGCTGTGGTTACATACCTCGCATTCTTCACCGCCGAATGGGTGCTAACCCAGTATTACCTCTGCTTTCTCCCCGTCGTGTGGATTGCACTGCGCCATGGGCTACCCGTTACATCGCTTGTGCTCTGGGTTATTGCCGGAAGCGCCAGCGCCTCTGTGCACCTGAACGGGCCCCCCGGAAGTTTTAACGCATTGCATCTATTCATACTCGCCCTGGGAGGCACCGGATTGCTCGTAGGGATGCTCATTTCTGAACGCAACCGCGCACTCACTGTGCTCGCCGATGCAGCCACTAAACTGCAAACGCACCTGGCCGCTCATTCTCCTTCAGATGCATCGCTTCATTCAGACCTAAAGCGTCCCTCTGCATCCTCAGCACATCTCTTGGAAAAAAGTACAGATCTGCTTGCCACCACGGCCTCACAGATTGGGCTGCTTAATAATGAGTTGCAAGAATCTGAGCAACAGCTTCGAGAGGCCCTTTCGGCCTCGAACCGCATGATGGCTGTTCTGTCGCACGATCTTAAGAACCCGCTTGTAGGGATTCGAGGACTCACCGAAGTGCTGCTCTCCCGAGGCGAACGCCCCGACCGCGAATCACGCATGCTGCGCCTCATGAACCAATCGTCCCAGCAAGCACTCGACATGGTCGACAACTTGCTGATGTGGCGCCACCTTGATGCAAACGACCTTTCCGACCCACTGGATCGGTCGTGGGTCTCACTTGATGGACTCGTTACCGAGTGTTTTGCACTGCACGGTGGAAGTGCTCAGCACAAGGAGATTGAACTCATCAACCGGGTTCCGCCAACGCTGCACATGTACGTGAACGGACGCATGCTAACCATCATTCTACGCAACCTGATTTCTAACGCAATCAAGTTCACGCGCAAAGATGGCACAATCACGATCGATGCACACCATGTGAACGACGATTGGGCCCTCGTTGCGGTACGAGACACGGGCGTCGGGCTTTCCCCCGAGGCCCAAACCTCGCTCTTCGCTTCGTCTGCCTCGGCAGAAGGCACCGACGGCGAGTGGGGAACGGGGCTCGGTCTGCAGTTATGCCAGGAAATGGTAACGCGCCATGGCGGCTCCATCTGGGTTGATGGCGCAGAAAACGAAGGCGCCTCGTTCTACTTTACGGTTCCGATTACTAAACAAGCGGCTCCCCCTCCTTCGCGCGATGCATTGATGGTTTCTTATACCTCTCAACCGTAGCAACACATATGCCGCCTGAAGCCTCCTCAGCTTAGATGTCCAAAAGAGGCTTTTGAATAAACAACCCCTCTGACGATGCGTAGTGCTTAACACCAACTGCTTTTGGAGAAGTCCACCTGGTTGCTAAATACATTACGGTCGGTGCAGAACACGAACGGGCCCCGCAATAGTACTGTGTCACACGTGATTGTTAGGGTCCAAACTTGTCATCGCGAGGAGGGAGCGCAGCGACTGACGCGGCGCTGTGAGCGGCAGCGAACGAGTACTTCCTTCCTGCAGTCGGGGCGCTTCGCTCTGCTCGCAATCACAAGGTGTGAGTTGTTCTCGACACGTTAGGGTGCACATACGTTGCCCGAAGATTGACCTGTGACATGGCAACAAGACCAGCCAACCTGACCCGTTCAAGCCCCGTGTTCACATTTCTTGTTGTACAAACAGTTACTTGGTTCTGTGGAACTACTTTTGATTGGAGGGGGCCATGCCAGTATTGCCTTGCTTGAACGCGTTGAATCCTGGCGCGAACGCGGCGTATCCGTCACGCTTCTGTCAGATCATCCGTACTTGTATTACTCGGGCATGGTGCCAGAGTATCTCGGCGGCGTGTACGACCGCAACGAGGTGCGCATCGATCTAAAGCAGTGGTGTCACCACATGGGCATCACGTGGCATCAAGGACGTGCTGTACGGCTTGATCCGCTGGCACGTACTGTTACCACCGCCTACGGCACCACCCTTTCGTACGACCTGGCAGCGATCGATATTGGTGCCCAGAACCCGGGCCACCCTCTGGGAGAGGCACAGCACACGCTACGCACGAAGCCAATGCACCAAATAGAGCGGCTTGGAGAGTGGCTTGGTAATCTCCCCGATCAGCCAAGTAAAACTTCGCTGGTCATTGCAGGAGGCGGAGCTGCTGGGACGGAACTGGCGCTCAATATTCAGTCTCGCATCAATCAGGTAGCGCCCAGGCGCTGCCGCGTTGCAATGGTTGAGCAGGCTTCCCGAGTTATGCCCTCATTTCCCGAAGGACTTAGCCAGTATGCAACCAATGCACTGCTGCAGGCGGGCGTTACGCTCTACACTGGACGCCGTGTAGCGCACCGCACGCCCACACACGTGCTTCTCAACGATAATACGCGCTTGCCTTGCACCCATCTCGTGTGGGCAACAGGATCGGTGGGCCCCTCTCTTTTCGAAACCACCGACCTCCCATGCACCGAAGCCGGATTTCTCCGCGTGAACCGTTCGCTGCAAGTGCCCAATGCGCCTCGTCTCTTTGCGGCAGGCGATTGTGCTGCGGTAGAGGGCTACGAAGACCTGCGACGTGTGGGCGTACACGCCGTCAAACAAGGTCCGTTGCTGGCCGAAAACATCGACCGTATGATTACACACCTGCAGTCCGGGCGTCCTGCAGCACAGGCCGTGGACGAAGCGCGGCTCAAGTCATTTCGGCCATATCCCATAACGCCACTTATCCTCTCAACGGGTCGCCCCGAAGGCATTTGGGTTGCTGGATCCGTATGGATGGCCAACGCAGCAGCACTCCGACTAAAGCACTACATTGACTTGACCTGGATGAACCAGTACCGCTTGCCCAGTGAATCAACATGGCCGATGTGGGAGGCGGCACATGCCCGAGCAGCTGATACACTGGAGCCGTAACAAAGGAGCTCTACTCGTTTAGAATATTTCTTCCTTTTGTCGCTGTATCAATAGTTTACTGGCTTTCCTGATAACGACATATTTACAAAAAGAGAACCGCTGGGATTGTATGCTCTACTGTATTGCCTTTACCAAACGTATCCAAAATAAGCAATGAAGCACGTAGCCTCTTTTTCTTTTTTGGCCCTTGCCTTGATTCTCTTCACGACCGCCCCAGTTGATGCACAGCAACGAGCAGATGGTGAACGTCCAAATGTGACGTTTCAACTAGGCGGTGGGGCAACTGTCCCATTATCTCCTTCTGAATTTACCGATGTCGCGGATACCGGGTTTAATCTTACCGGAGCCGCAGGAATCTCCGTCACGCAAGAGCTGGAGGTTGTGCTCTCCGTAACTTACAACGAACTTGCGACTGACTTCGACCCAGACGGTACGCTACCCCCTGACGCTGACGTGGACTCGGACTTCACGATCCTCTCTGGAGAAGTCAACCTGAAGTATAATCTTCCGCTGGAAGCCTCGTTCACCCCATACCTGACAGCGGGAGGTGGGATCTACAATCTTGAAACTACACTGTCCGTATCCGCCCCCGGAGTCGGCGAGGTTTCTGAAAGTGAATCCGAGACTGATGTGGGGATAAACATAGGCGCAGGGCTTGCTTTCCCGTTGGCCAACAATGTCGGCTTCTTTGTTGAACCACGATACACAGTCGTTTTCACCGAGGGAGACAACGCTCAATACCTCCCCATTCGCGCAGGTATTACGGTGGCTATCTAAAAGCAAGCCGAAAATCGTTTGACAGGAAGCCAGGCCTCGATTAGGGGGCTGGCTTTTTGTCTGCAATGCATCCAGAGCAGTCCAGCTCACAGTTGTATCGAAGCGAGGCCCCGGCACAGCCAGCGCGTAACCTTCATTTTGAACAGCAGAAAGCCTAGAAACAGAGACTTCTTCCATTGCACTTCCCGGCGGCATCCGCTATCATGGATATGCATACACTGACTGGTTGCCCCGTAGTGCTGTGTCACACCTGAATGTTAGGGTCCGAAATTGTCATCGCGAGGAGGGAGCCCTGCGACTGACGTGGCGATCTCATGCCGTTGATTGGGCGGCCCCATCCAGCCTGACAGCAATGAGATTGCGTCGCTGCGCTCGCAATGACAAGGTTATGAGTTGTTCTCAATACGTTAGGGTGCATATGCGCTACCTAAACTTTGACCTGTGACACAACAGTAGTAAACAAGGACCCGCTTAACAATGCGGGATTCCGGCTTAGCGACAGCCGCTAAGTGACAGAACGAAGAGGCATCGCGCCCATCGTCCTGTCCGAATCTCCTTCCCCCAAACTCGCCGTTGCGTTTAATGACTTATGGTTGATGACACCTCTGCTATCACTTCCCCCGACAATACGATGGCCCTCTCGCCCTGGTGGCAGACGTACGACGTTCCGATTGATCACATGGCGCATTGGAGCATCGGTGCGCTTTCGCTGTGGGTGATGCGTACCGACCGCGAGTGGCGGGTTGGGCACCAGGCCGGCCAAGACCCATTGGCGGATGCAAACACATTTGAAGATCCTCTCCCCAGCAGCGAAGCCGCCTTCGACTGGGCTGAACCGGCAAAGCATACAGTGCAACGCTACAGCATGGAGGCAACCCATCCCGCCTGCGCGTTGAAACCCCAACTGGCCGACCGACCGGTTGTAATTCGACCAGAACACCCCATTTCAGTGATATCAGGAGAAACCGTTACGCTGTTTGTGAGCACCCCGCTGTGGGTTCAGCTGGACGTACACGAAGACGGCGTGCAGCTACTCCAGATGCCAACCATGCGCCCGTCGGACACCTGGTTTGGTACCAATACGCGGCAAGGGGAACTCTGCTACGCCTCCCGCACAACCGGACGCCTCCATCTCCACGATGTGCCTCTTCGTCCGCACCGTGCTATCACCCCCCTGCGCATCCGAAACCGCGCCCCAGCCACATTGCTTCTGGAGCGCGTGCAAGTCCCGACCTCGCACCTGGCCCTGTATGAAAACGAAGCCCACGCTTTATGGACCCAGGCCCTGCGCCTTGATCGGAGTCCCGATCACTTAAGCAGCAGCACCCCAGCCGCACAGGTCCACGTACAACCAGGTCCGCCTCGCGAAGCAGGATCGTGCACTCGCCTTGTCGATCCTCGCGAAACCACCAAACGGAATCTGTTCATCAGCACGTTCAGCGCGGTTGGGTCCCTGTTTAGCCACTGATCCTGTCTCTGCCTTTCACCACCTGTTCCCCGGCTTGTCGTTGCAAACGCATGGATTTTGACACGCTCCGGTCTACCACCATCGCCCTGATCGATGACCCACGCATCATGGGGGTCTTCTGGGCACTCGTGAAAATAACCATCGGAGTTCTCCTGGCACGCCTGGCTAGCAGCGGACTCGTACGGTTTGTGGCCGATGAAAGCGATGCGCATCAAACAATGCTCATCAAACGGATTGCGTTCTACGTAATCCTTGGGCTGTTCATTGCCTCCGCGCTGTCTGACCTGGGCATGGATCTGGGCATCTTGTTGGGGGCTGCTGGCATCCTGACCGTTGCCATTGGTTTTGCCTCCCAAACATCAGCCTCCAACGTGATTAGCGGGCTCTTTCTGCTGGGCGAAAAGCCGTTTGCCGTAGGCGATGTGGTTAAAGTGGGTGGCACCACCGGCGAGGTCGTCTCGATCGACTTGCTTTCGGTAAAGCTGCGTACATTCGACAACCTCTTTGTACGTATCCCCAACGAAACCATGATCAAGTCGGAAATCACAAATCTACGCCGCTTTCCCATCCGGCGGTTTGACTTGCAGGTAGGAGTCGCCTACAAGGAAGACCTGGAGCGCGTACGGAAGGTCCTCCTCGGCGTAGCCGATACGCATCCGCTTTGCCTGGAAGAGCCAGCACCTGTTATCATGTTCACAGGCTTTGGCGATTCGTCTATCAACTTCCAGTTTTCGGTATGGGCGGTCTCCGAAAACTTTCTGCATGTGCGCACGCAGGTACCAATGGCTGTGAAGAAAGCCTTCGACGAGCACGACATCGAGATCCCCTTCCCGCACCGCACGCTTTACACTGGCAGCGTAACCGACCCGATGCCCCTGCGCCTCACCGACAACCGGTCTCGCCCTGCCCCCGATCCGTCGGCTCCCGACGCATCTGCTTAGCTACTCTATTGCACTCGTGTTAGAGTATTGGAGCGTAGCAGCTTTTCGCTTTCAGCCCGGGAACATTGCACGAATAGTGGAAGCGGTTCCGAACGCTCGATAGACCCTTTCGTTTTTGAGCACGTAGTGTACGTATCTCTCCTTTTAAATTGAATATCGCCCCATGGGTACAACGCTTGTTACCGGAGCCAATGGCCAAATTGGAAGCGAACTGGTAGAAACGCTCCGGCAACGCCACGGAGTTGACTCCGTTGTTGGGTTCGACCTGCACCCGGCTCCCAATGAGCGGGGGCTCCACATAACGGGCGATGTACGCGATGCCCGTGCCCTACGTACCCTCATCGAATCGCACGATATCGACACGGTCTACCACTTGGCTAGCCTGCTTTCGGCAACCGGCGAGCAACATCCGAACCAGGCGTGGGATGTAAACATGAACGGCCTCAAGCACATCCTCGACCTGGCCCGCACACACGGGTTTAGCCTGTTCTGGCCCAGCTCCATTGCCGTGTTTGGCCCCTCGACACCCCGCGTCGACACGCCCCAAGAAACCGTACTCAACCCCACCACCATGTACGGCGTCACCAAACGAAGCGGCGAACTGCTGTGCCGCTACTACCACCAACGTTACGGGGTGGATGTGCGTAGTTTGCGATACCCCGGCCTCATTAGTTACAAAACCGAACCGGGCGGCGGCACCACCGATTACGCGATAGACATGTACCACGCAGCCGCAAACGGCACCCCGTACACGTGCTACCTGCGCGCCGACACGCGGCTACCTATGATGTACATGCCCGATGCCATTCGCGCTACCCTCAACCTGATGGATGCCCCCCCCAACGCACTCACGGTGCGCGACAGCTACAACATTACGGCGTTCAGTTTCAGCGCGAACGAATTGGCCACGCACCTGAACGAACGCACCTCCAACGGATTCTCCGTAACCTACGTGCCTGACGAACGACAGGATATTGCCGACAACTGGCCGGCCTCTGTTGATGATAGCACAGCGCGCACCGATTGGAACTGGCAGCCCGAGTACGACCTAGCCGCCATGACCAACGACATGCTCACGCACCTGACTCCGTCCAACACCGAACCGCAGCACGCGTAACGATTGGGCCGCCTTGATGGCTCTATTCATCGCACTCTCCTTCTGTTAACTGTTTCCCCTGCCCATGGCCGACCTCTCCGCGTTTGAATCCGAACTCCAGCAGATCAAAGACGACGGCCTCTACAAAGAAGAGCGCGTCATCACCTCGCAGCAAGATGCTGATATTTCAGTGACTTCGGGTGATGTGATTAATTTCTGCGCCAACAACTACCTGGGACTGGCCAATCATCCCGACATCATGAAGGCCGCCCAAGACGGCGTCGATGAATACGGCTTTGGAGTGGCCAGCGTGCGGTTTATCTGTGGTACACAAACGGTGCACAAGGAACTGGAGAACGCACTGGCCGACTTCCACGAGAAGGACGACGCCATCCTCTACAACTCGTGCTTCGATGCCAACACGGGCCTGTTCGAAACGCTCTTAGGTCCCGACGATGCCATTATCAGCGACCGCCTGAACCACGCCTCAATCATCGATGGGGTGCGTCTGTGCAAAGCCGACCGGTACGTGTATAAGCACAGCGACATGGACGACCTGGAGGTCCAGCTGCAGGATGCACAGGATGCGAACATCCGTCTGATTGCCACCGACGGCGTGTTCTCGATGGATGGCGACGTAGCTAAACTCGACGAAATCTGCGCGTTGGCCGATCAGTACAATGCGCTTGTGATGGTCGACGAGTGCCATGCCACGGGCTTCATGGGCGAGGGCGGACGCGGCTCTGCTGAAGCCAAAGGCGCACTCCACGATGTGGACATCATCACCTCTACGCTTGGCAAAGCCTTGGGCGGCGCCACTGGCGGGTTCACCACCGCACAGCAGCCCATCGTCGACCTACTGCGCCAGAAGTCGCGCCCGTACCTGTTCTCGAACGCGGTAGCCCCTATGATCGCCAACGCAAGCCTGACGGTGCTCGACATGCTCACCGACAGTGCCGAACGGCGTGAACAGTTGTGGGACAACACGCAGTACTTCCGTCAGGAGATGACCGCCCGTGGGTTCGATATCAAGCCGGGCACCCATCCGATCGTACCGATCATGCTGTACGATGCTAAGCCCAGTGCGGCTATAGCCGACGACCTTCTAGAGCGCGGCATTTACGTGATCAGCTTTAGCTATCCAGTCGTACCCAAGGGCGAAGCCCGAATCCGGGTGCAAATGTCCGCCGCCCACACCCGTGACCATCTCGATCGGGCCATCGAAGCCTTCACGGAAGTCGCCGCCAAGCACGGAGTCCTTGGATAGACCGTCACCTGGTTAAGCTATCCCCAATCATACGGCTAAAGAATTATGATTCCGTCGTTTGACGCCGCTGATTATCGAGCATCGGTGGAAGAGGCTGCCGATCACATCCGCGCTGAATCCGACGCCATACCAACTACCGCGCTCATCCTGGGCACCGGACTGGGCGGACTCAAAGACGACATCCACGTGAGCGTTCGCCTCCCTTACGCATCAATTCCGGGCTTTCCAACCTCCACGACCTCTATGCACGAGGGCGAGCTGCTCGTTGGCACACTGAACGGAGCCCCAGTGATGGCGATGAACGGGCGCATGCACCTATACGAAGGCTACACGGCGCATCAGGTGGCCTTTCCGATTCGGGTGATGGGCGTTTTGGGCGTAGAGCACCTGCTCCTCTCCAACGCCGCGGGAGGCATGGACCCGCACTTCGACGAAGGTGATCTTATGCTCATCACCGACCACATCAACGAGCAGGGCACAAATCCGCTGGTCGGTCCCAACATTGACGACTGGGGGCCACGCTTTCCGGATATGAGTGAGCCGTACGACGCCGAGTTGCGCGCGATGGCACGGTCGGAGGCCCTGAAGCGCGAAATCCATCTCTACCAGGGGGTCTACCTGGCTGTGCTCGGCCCCATGCTTGAAACGAAAGCTGAATATCGCTACATGCGCGACCTGGGAGCCGAGGTGGTGGGCATGAGCACAGTGCCCGAGGTCATTGCTGCACACCACATGGGCATCCGCTGCCTGGCCGTATCCGTAATTACAGATATTTGTCTGCCCGATGCCCTGGAGCCGGTAGACATCGAATCGATCATGGCCGCTGCCGCTGATGCGCGTCCTCGGCTTGGCCGTCTTATGGCAGGAGTGGTGAAGCAGCTTAGCTCCTAACCCGACTTTTTATTGTCGCCCGGTTCACTGCTGGAAGAAGCGGCTGGTTGTGGGTCTTGCTGGGGGCGGCGCGCGCTCTGCATCAGCAGCTTCTCGACCCCTTTTGTGGTTTCGGAGGTGCGGAGCGTCTGCACCATCTCATCGGTCTGTATCAACTCAGCAACCACAGCCAAGTGCTTCAGGTAGCCTTCGAATGACGCATCGGCTCCACCAATGAGCACGAGCACCACGTACACGGGCTTGCTGGTGTAATCGGGCGTTACGCCGTCTTCGCTGATGCCCACAACAAGCGTGGTGTTCTCAAGTGCTGTAGAGCGAGTATGGTATAGCGCCACGCCGTTGCGCACCTCTGGAGCATACCCTTCTGTGTTCAGTAACTGTGCCACGATGCGATCGATTTGATCCGCTTGGGTGCTGAGTCCGCACTCCAGTATGTGCGTAAGAATGGTCTCCGTGTCTCCATCTTTCATGTCGAGCACCACGCATTCCGGTCGCAATGCTTTTTCAAGAACTGAGGCATCGGGGCCTTCAATGCGTCCTACGCGTCCGGGCGTTGCCGCCTCTTCCGACATGTAAGCCGTCAGAAACGTGTTTTCTTTGAAGCGTTGTGCAAGCACGCCGGGCAGCCGATTGAGGGTGGGGCGCCATGCAATGGACCCTTCGCGCTCATTCATGAGCACCAGCAGGTCGGTAGGCTCCATTACCGTATCCAGCTTATTGACAAGCTGTCCCCACTGCGCAATAGGAACAACTTTCCACTGCACGTTGGGCTTGGTCGCCTCGATGCGTGCCGAGAGCGGCTTGACTGACGCCTCGGGCGCAACCACGATCAGATCCATACCGGCTTGGCTACACAACACCTTGAGTGCACGCATGGCCCCTGCAAACCCTGACTCTCGGTCGGCATACGGCGGTATGGCCAACACCATGCGTTTGTGTGTGCTTACCGGATTCACAAAACGCCCCACAATGATCATTTGGCGGGTGCGCTCTAGCAGTTGATCCAGGATGCTTCCAAAAATATATTCGCGGGCCGAGCTACGTCCATGCCACCCAATCACGACGGTTGAAATGCGCTCCTCTTTGATCGCGCGCACCATGCCATCAACTACATTGTAATCGACGCGCGTACTGGGCACCACAGGCACCTCCGCAGCAGAGGCCTGAATGACCGCCTTGCTCAAAATGGATTCGCCTCGGGCAACGCCCTCCTCGACGTTAGGCCCATCGCGCACTACCGTCGTTGGGTAGATAGGCTCATCGGACGAGTCGGCGTGTAGAAGGGTGGCCACCTCCACCAAATCGCTTGCTGATTCGGGATTCGCCAGTGGAACCATAATGCGCTGAGGCTCCGACGACGGATCGTACGCAGCTTCTTGTTCGGCCAGCGCCACCTTGCGTCCGAATTTTTCGACCAGTGAGGGGCCAAGAATCGATGTCGCCAGAATGAGCATAACCACTGCGTTGACAAGCGGCTCATCGAAAAGTCCAATCTCAAATCCGATAAGTGTAACGGCAAGTGTAGCAGCGGCTTGCGGTGTAGACAGTCCAAACACCGCCCAGCGCTCATCCGACGAGTAGCCGTAGATCCACTTCGCCATCGTAGCAGCCATCAGCTTGCCTACCCATACAAAGAGCGTAAGCACGCCTGCTAAAATCCACACCTCAAACCCTTCGATGAGCACGGCACCGTCCACCATCATTCCTACCGAAATCAGGAAAAACGGAATAAAGAGCGCATCCCCTACAAATTTGATGCGCAGCATAAGCGCACTGCGTTCAGGAACCAGACGGTTGAGCGCAATACCCGTCATGAACGCCCCAATGATAGGCGCGAGGTTAACCAGATCGGCCACGTAAGCCGCCACAAACACGATAGCCAACAAAAAGATAAACTCAATGTCGGCTTGCCGGTCTGAACCTCGAAAGAACCAACGTCCTACAACGGGGAGCACGAAGAAGACAACCGCGCCATACACAGACACCATTACGCCGAACTGAACCCAGAATAGCGCTCCCGTTTCGCCTGCTACAATGGCCGAGACAATGGCCAAAATGAGAAGTGATACAAGGTCGGTCACCATTGTGCCGCCCATTGTCATCGTGATGGCTGGGTTTTTCGTAATGCCCAACTTCTCCGCAAGAGGGTAGGCCAACAGCGTATGTGACCCTACTACTGAGCCAACTAGCAGAGCCGTCATCAAATCCCAGTCGAGAAGCATCGTGCCAACCCCCAATGCCAGAAGCTGCGGCATCAGGAAGGAGATAAACCCAAACACAAAGCTGCGCGACTTTTGCTGTGCGAACTGATTGAGATCCATCGACAGGCCTGCTGTAAACATGAGATACAGCAGCCCCACCGTACCCAACAGGTCAAAGGTCTCCCCATCTTCTAAGACCCCCAGCGCGTTTGGCCCCACAATGGCTCCGGCTACAATGAGTCCTACAATGCCAGGCAGTCCAAGCCGTCGAAAGAGAATAGGAGCCAACAGCACGATAAGCATCACCGTGGCAAAAACGAGCACCGGATCGGTGATTGGTAGGCTAAACATAATCGAAGGAGTGCAGGTGGAGTTGTGGCACGCATTTTATGATAGGGATTGGCTTCGACTATGGCAGAACATACGAAACGACGCTTTGGTGAAGATCGCAACGGGATCTGCTGCCGCCCATATCGAACATCTTGTTAAATGGATCGTTTTGGATGTGTACTTTCACCTATTTTGTTATCCATTATGCCCATTGACACACTCAAGTCTAAACGGCGCTTAGTTGAGGAGTACGGCCTGGATGATCGTCAGGCGGAAGGCATCGTGGAGTTGATCGCCCAATCAGAAGAGC
Source organism: Natronotalea proteinilytica (assembly GCF_055379935.1). Classification (NCBI taxonomy): domain Bacteria; kingdom Pseudomonadati; phylum Rhodothermota; class Rhodothermia; order Rhodothermales; family Salisaetaceae; genus Natronotalea; species Natronotalea proteinilytica. The sequence continues at coordinate 3,162,412 of NZ_AP043947.1, forward strand.
GCGGGGCCACGGCCAGCGATGTTGAGGCGGCACGACGCGAACTGTCGCTTCAAATGGAAGCGCTCGAAGTTCAAATGGAAGCCGTTGAAGAACGTCTGCTGTCCAAAATAGAGGCGAATACCAAGCGCATCGCTGCTTCCGAAGAGCGCCTGGAGGACAAGATCAAAGCTTCCGAAGAGCGCCTGGAAGGTGAAATCAAAGCTTCCGAAGAACGCCTGGAAGGTGAAATCAAAGCTTCCGAAGAACGCACTGGACAAAAAATTGAAAAGCTGCGCACCGAGATGGCCCAGCAGGGACGCCAAACGCTGCAGTGGATGATTGGCATCGCTGCCTTTATCACCGTACTGCTTACGCTGTTTGAGTACGTCTTGTGATCTTTGTTCACCTATTGACTGACTGATGATGCGGACTCGTTATGCCCATTGACACACTCAAGTCTAAACGGCGCTTAGTTGAGGAGTATGGCCTGGATGATCGTCAGGCGGAAGGCATCGTGGAGTTGATCGCCCAATCAGAAGAGCGCGGGGCCACGGCCAGCGATGTTGAGGCGGCACGACGCGAACTGTCGCTTCAAATGGAAGCGCTCGAAGACCGGCTTGAAGCCAAGATTGAAGCGCTCGAAGACCGGCTTGAAGCCAAGATTGAAACTAAAATCAAAGCCTCCGAAGAGCGTACCGGGCAGAAAATTGAGCGGTTGCATGCCGAAATGGGGCAGTTGCGTGCCGAAATAGAACAGATTCGCACTGAGATGGCCCAGCAGGGACGCCAAACACTGCAGTGGATGATCGGCATCGCTGCCTTTATCACCGTACTGCTTACGCTGTTTGAGTATGTACTGTAATCTACCGCACTCCAACTATCCGTCTTGTTCGGAAGGAACCTCAGCGGGAGCCGCCGCGGGGACCGACACCGAAGACTGTCCATCTCCTGCAACTCCTTGCGCTGACTCAACAGCCGGCGCTCCAGTAATCCAGATCGTGAGTTGGTCAGCCCATCCGGCAATGATGCAGTACAGGCACGGTACAACAAAGAGCGTAAGTCCCATACCAACCAACAGTCCTCCCACCACAGCCAATGCTAAGGGCTGCATAAGCTCGGCACCGGCTCCAATGCCAATCGCTAGAGGGAGCATACCGCATACAGTGGTGAGCGTAGTCATTAGAATGGGGCGAAAGCGAATGCCACCGGCCTCTACGGCAGCCTCCTCAATACCGAGCCCCTGTTCCTCCCGTCCAATCTCGATATACTCCACCAGCAAAATGGCATTGTTTACTACGATTCCAACCAGCAGAATGACCCCAAGAAGCACTGGAGCGCTCAGCGGGGTGCCGGTTGCGTACAGCATGGCACCGACCCCTATAAGTGCCAAGGGCACAGCGGTAAGAATGACGAGCGGATTGGCAAGCCGCTCGTACTGAACAGCCATGACCACAAATACCAGAAATAGCGCCAGGAGGGTTACCAGCATGAGCGTACGATTGGTTTCTTGGATGGCCTCTTCTTCACCACCAAAGATGAGGCTATATCCTTCTGGCAACTCCAAGTCGGCCAAGTTCTCGCGAAGCTGATCATTGACGGTTCCTACATCAGTCACACCAGTATTTACGTCTCCATTTACACGCGCCACGCGGGCCTGATTTTCCCGGGTGATATGTGCAGGCCCCTCACCCAACGAAAAGTCAGCGACCTCACGTAGTGGTATCGGGTTACCGTCTGGTCGAAAAACGAGTAGTCCACCTAAATCGTCAGCAGTAGCACGATACGATCGGGGTAGCATAACGCGCACATCGTACTCAGCTGATCCTGTGCTGAACCGTGTAGGCACATGCCCACCTACCGCCGTACTAAGCGTCTCTCCAATCTCTGACACATTCAGCCCAAGTGCAGCCGCGCGCTCTCGGTCGATGCCTGCCGATAGCAAGGGACTCTGATCGTCGCGGGCCAGATCAAAGTTGGTTAGTCCCTCAATATCGCCCGCCAAATCAATGATTTGACGGCCAATGTCATCGAGCTTGGAGGGATCATCGCCCAGTACGGCCACAGAAACGTCAGAGCCGGCCAGTGAGGTGCGAATGCCCGGCAAACTGGGTGGCGAGACAAACGCCTCCCCTCCCGGCAAGTCCAGCCGGTCAAGCAGGGCTTCCGTTTCGGCCACCCACTCGGTTGCATCGATGTCGCGTTCGGTAGCAGGCACAAGCTGCACCGACCAGCGTGCTGTGCCCGGACGCTCCGAAATCACTCCGCCGGAGAGGTGGCCGCCTGTCATTGCAAACATGTTCTCGATGTATGGACGCTCCATGAGCACATCCTCAACCTCTTTGGCGGCATCGTTCAAGATGTCAGGCGGCGTGCCCGGTGGCAATCGTACAAATACGCCGACGCCACCATCGTCTACAGCCGGCAAAAATTCGTTGCCCAGGTCCGAGGTGAGCACGTAGGTTCCCGCCAACAGCGCCACACCGGCTCCAACCACGAACCACCGATAGCGCAACACAACAGATAAGACCGCTTTGTACCGGTCGGTTACGCGTCGTATCCACTGGTTAAAGGCCTGATAAAAGGCCGAGGTGTCGAGTCCGCTCCTGTACTTTACCGAGGAAAGCAGTGCAGCCCCCATGGGCACGAGGGTAAGGGCGGCCGCTAACGAAGCAACTATCGCAAACGAGATCGTGAGAATCAACTCCCGAAAGATGAGAGCAGTCAGGCCTGTAATTAACAGAAAGGGGATAACTGCGGCCAGGTTGGTCATGGTAGAAGCCACCACCGCAGAGGCCACCTCGCGTGCACCCTCATGGGCCGCATCTCCATCGGACTTCTTGAGCTCCTCGCGGTGCCGTGCGATGTTCTCCAGCATCACGATCGAGTTATCCAGAAGCAGCCCCACCCCCAGCGCGAGCCCACCCAGACTGATTACATTTAACGTGAGTCCGCCAACCCCCATCATGGCGAACGTAGCCAGAATTGCGATGGGAATCGACAGGCCTATGACAAAGCTCTTGCGGAAGCTGCCCAGAAAAAGGAGTACGACCAGCATAGCGAGCACACCGCCTAAAAGAGCCGCGGTGCCTACGGCATTAAGCGAACTGCGCACAAAGAACGACTGGTCGGTCGTGGCTTCGTACTGAATGTCGGCAGGAATAAACCCACTCTGGTCGAGGCGTTCGATCTCACTGCGCACATCGTCTACCACGGTGGCCGTGTTCGCATCGGGCAGCTTCATGATAGAGAGGCGTGTGGCAGGCTCCCCGTTAAGCCGCACAAAAAGACGCTGATCCTGGTGGGTATCTCGAACATCAGCGACTTCACTTAGCGGAATACGGTCCGATTGTCCCGGCACCGTGAGCAGGATCGATTCGATGTCTTCGACCGATTCAAACAAGCCGTCGGTCTTAGCCATCACGTCAAAGGTTTGCGATGTCACCTGGCCGGCGGCAATCTCCGTGTTTTCTGCAGCAATGGCATCGCTCACTTCAGACACGGTAAGGCCATAGTGAGCTAACCGCTCTTGATCTACGATTACCTGCATTTCGCGCACAAGGCCGCCCGCGACCTCCGCAGCGCCTACGCCAGCCACCGTAAGCAATTGCGGCGCCAGCTCGTTATCGAGCCAATCGCGCACCTCTAGCGGCGAGCGCGTTTCGGAACTGAAGCCAGCCTCGTACACCGGTGCATCGGTAGGGTCCATCTTGTAGATACGAGGCGGCTCAATGTCGGGCGGCATCTGCGTACGGGCGCGCTCCAGGTTGCGCGAGGCGTCTTGCAGCGCCAGATCGAGGTCGGTGCCCAGCTCAAAGAAGAGATTGACATTGGTGCGCCCTTCGGAAGCGCGGCTCGTCAGATCCGACAGGTTTTCGGTGGCTGCCAGGTTGCGTTCCAGCACACGCGTAATCTGCTGCTCCATCACCTCGGGGGCCGTGCCCGGATAGTTCACCGTCACCCGAATCTGTGGATACGTCACATCCGGCAGCAGATCGACCGGCAGGCGGTCTAAGAAGAAAAACCCAAGCACCACCACAACCGATGCCAGGGCAAGCGTACCGATAGGACGCCGGATCGACCACGACGACACCCCACCACGCGTTTGCGCATCAGGAACAGAGGTGGAACCAGACGCTTCATCGGCAGAGACGTTGTTCGTCTCTCCACGTCCGTTGGCAGACGCATCAGACATAGTGTGCAGAGCTTCTACTGATTAGCAGCAGCGGTTGTATCGGGGTCGGAGGGGTGGGGAACCAGGTTGCTGATGCGCACGGGTGTACCCGGCTGTAGCGTCGCCGGATTAGATGCCACCACATGCTCACCTTGCTCCAGCCCCGCATCAATGATCGTCCAGCCATCGCGCGTAATGCTGGGTTCTACAGAGCGACGCTCCAGCTCGCCATTAGCAATGACGAGCACCGATGGATCGTCTGCCTCGGAGCCAAGGAAGGCTTCGGCGGGCACGGCGAACACGTTGGCTCGCTCATCAACCGATACATCTAACCGCGCCAGAAAGCCGGGACGAGCATACGCACGGGCATCTTCCCCAAGTGCCACTTCTACACGCACCTGCCGGTCATCGTCAGCCTGCGGGAAAATACGCCGGATCGAGCCACTGAAGGTTTCATCGGGATAGGCATCCAAGCGCACTTGAACCGACTGGCCCTCCTCCAGATAAGGAACCTGCCGCTCTGAAATACCGACACGCACCACCAGAGTAGACACATCAGCCAGCGCTAGCAGGTCGTCGTTAGAGGAAACAGCTTCGCCCGGCTCCACATTGCGGGCGGTAATCACCCCATCGGTAGAGGCGCGAATTTCGCCAAGTGCCACCCGCGTTTCCCACAACTCGACTTCGCTCGCCGCTACGTCGCGATCGGCCCGTTGCGCTTCGTACTCCTGTGCACTTGTAAACTCGCGCTCCCGCAACCGCTTCTGGCGCTCATACGCAGCCTGCTCCCGTTCAAGAATCGTCTGCGCTCGGTTCAGCTCCGCGCGCTCCTCGCGTACATCCAACTCGGCTAACAAGTCACCTTCTTGCACGCGGTCGCCTTCTTCCACATGTACATGCCGAACCACGCCGGTTGAGGGCGTAGCCGCCCGTACGGTGCGCACGGCCTGCACAGCGTTGGACGTAGATACGCCCTGCGATAGCGTGCGCGGCACCACTTCTACCGCCGCCACCGCAAGCGAGGGCTCGTCGTCTTCGGCATCCGGATTCGCTTCAGACGACCCGGCATCGCTACACCCTCCCACAAGCAGGCCCATCATACCCACGCATACCACAAGCAGTGCAAAGCGGCGGATGGGTTCAGGCAACGACACAACCGACATGAGCATAAAAGACTCGGTGGAGAAGCAACGTTGGCGAAAAAAACGCACAGATGCATACTCAAAACCGCGCCCCCGTGTCCTTTGCTATCGAAAGAATGTTGTGAGTAGGACTCCGAATGTCATGAGTGGATGCGCCGCTCTCCACAAGCTTTTCCCGCAGCAGCCCCCATTCCCCCGTTGATAACGACCCCTTTCATCGCGTACTTTACCCAGTGGTTCTTCGTTTGCTTTCTGTTGCATCGCCCCGGACTGACCCGTGCATACCAAATATATTTTTGTAACGGGCGGCGTTACCTCGTCGCTTGGTAAAGGCATCTTTAGCGCATCGTTGGGCCGTTTGCTTGAGGCCCGAGGCTTGCGCGTCACCATCCAAAAATTTGACCCGTATATTAACGTAGATCCGGGCACCATGAATCCGTACGAGCACGGCGAAGTGTTCGTGACCGACGATGGCGCTGAAACGGATTTGGACCTTGGCCACTACGAGCGCTTTCTTGGGCGTCCCATGAGTCAGGCTAACAACGTAACGACCGGGCGCGTTTATCAGGAGGTGATCACGAAAGAGCGCGAGGGTGCCTATCTTGGAAAAACGGTGCAGGTGGTGCCGCACATCATCGACGAGATCAAGTACTGGATGCGCAAGCTGGGCACCAGTGGCGATTACGACGTGGTCATCACCGAAATTGGGGGCACAGTGGGCGATATCGAAAGCCAGCCGTACCTGGAGGCCATCCGTCAACTGCGCAACGAGCTGCGCCCGCATACGCTCATTGCACACCTCACGCTGGTGCCGTATCTGCGCGCAGCAGGTGAACTCAAGACCAAGCCCACGCAGCACTCTGTCAAAACCATGCTGGGCTACGGCTTGCAACCCGACATGCTCGTATGCCGGGCCGAGCAGCCGCTCGACCAAACGGTGCGCGAAAAAATTGCGCTCTTCTGCAACGTGCCCTCAGAAGCGGTTATCCCCATGCTGGATGCAGAAACCATCTACGAGGTACCGCTCCTTCTGCAGGAGGAGAACCTGGGCACGCAAGTTGTCGATGCGCTCTTCTCTGACGACGAACAGGCGGAGATGGCAACCTCCCCTGATTTGGAGGCATGGCTTGAATTCCTCCGCAAGCTCAAAAATCCCGAATCCACACTCACCATCGCGCTGGTGGGCAAGTACGTTGAGCATCAAGACGCGTACAAATCTATTACCGAGAGCCTGATGCTGGCTGGCGTACCCGAGCAACTACAGGTCGACATTCGGTTTGTGCTTTCCGACGATCTCACCGCCGACAACGTACCCTCGCACCTTGACGACGTTGCTGGCGTGCTGGTGGCTCCCGGCTTTGGCGATCGGGGTATTGCAGGCAAGCTCGAAGCCATTCGATATGCACGCACCAACGACCTTCCGTTCTTCGGAATCTGTCTGGGTCTACAGTGCGCGGTTGTCGAATATGCCCGCAACGTGTGCGGATGGGAGCGCGCCAATTCGACCGAGTTTGAGCCCGACACGCCCCATCCGGTTATTGGTCTGATGGAAGAGCAAAAAACCGTGTCGGAGATGGGGGGAACCATGCGCCTCGGCCAATATGACTGCGACCTGTATCCAGACTCGAAGGCGCATACGGCGTATGGCAGCGATACCGTGCAGGAACGACACCGGCACCGGTATGAGGTAAACAATGTGCTTCGGTATAAGCTGCGCGAGGCCGGCATGCAGTTTACAGGCATCAACCCCGACCTCGACCTGGTTGAGATCATCGAGTTGCCCGATAAGCGCTGGTACATGGGTGTGCAGTTTCATCCCGAATACCGCACCACCGTAGGCAACCCGCACCCGCTCTTTCGTTCCTTTGTGCAGGCCTGCCAAGCATACGCCACCGAACACGACCTGCTCACCGACCCGCGTCCGCCGCAACCGCAAGCTGCTACGCCATTGGCCTCGGCGGATATGTAGGCATTGTCATGCCCCCTAACTCGGCTACCCAACATCGGAGTCTGCAAAAGCGCGATTAACAAGCGCTTGAGCGTCGGCGTGAATCTGATCGAGATGGGCCCGCCCCTTGAAGCTCTCGCCATAGATTTTGTAGATGGCCTCGGTGCCCGAGGGACGCGCCACAAACCATCCGTTCTCGGTTTCTACCTTCAGTCCACCAATAGCGGCATCATTGCCGGGGGCCTGCGTGCGAATTGTTTGGATGGGCTCGCCAGCCAGTTCGTCCTGAGTAACCAGATCGGGCGTCATGCTTTTGAGCACTGCCTTTTGCTCAGGCGTAGCCGGGGCATCTACGCGCTCGTACACCGGATCGCCAAACTGCTGCGTCAGTTGCTCGTACCGCTGACTCGGATCTTCGCCCGTGCGGGCCGTGATTTCGGCAGCCATTAGGGCGGCAATGATGCCGTCTTTGTCGGTGCTCCATACCGTGCCGTCTTTGCGCAGGAACGATGCACCCGCGCTCTCTTCACCGACAAATCCGCAGGATCCGTTGTAGAGCACATCCACAAACCACTTGAAGCCTACCGGGACTTCGGTGATGGATCGATCGTAGTGCGCGGCGATGCGGTCGAGCAGGCGCGTGGTTACCACCGTTTTGCCAATGCCAACATCGCTGCCCCACTGGTTGCGGCTGTTGAGAAGCGAATCCACCATGACGCTAAGGAAGGCGTTGGGCGGCATGAGTCCACCACTTTGGGTGACGATGCCATGCCGATCGTGATCGGTATCGCAGGCAAAGGCCACATCGTACTGATCTTTCAAGTTGATAAGCGACTGCATCGCATGGGGCGACGACGGATCCATGCGAATCTTGCCATCCCAGTCGAGCGTCATGAAGCGAAAGGTCGGATCGACGTCGGTGCGCAGTACCTCCAACGGCAGGTTGTACGTGTCGGCAATGGCGCTCCAGTACGCCACGCCTGCCCCTCCCAGCGGATCGACGGCAAGCGAGAGCCCCGACTCGCGGATCAACTCCATGTCGAGCACCGCGTCGAGATCGTTCACGTAGTGGCCGAGGAAGTCGTACGTGTCTGTTGTATCAGCCCGCAGCGCTTGTTCGTAGCCCATGCGTTTCACCTCGGCCAGGTCGGTATCGAGGTGGTGGTTGGCGCGCTCCTGAATCCAGCTTGTGGCAGCAGGTGTGGCCGGGCCGCCAGTCGGACCGTTGTACTTGATGCCGCCATCGGCAGGGGGGTTGTGCGAGGGGGTGATGATCACGCCATCAGCCAGGCCGTCGGTGCGCCCACGGTTGTACGTGAGGATGGCATGCGACACCGCTGGGGTTGGGGTAAAGCCGTCGTCGGCGGCCATGCGAATGGAGACCTCGTTCGCCGCAAACACTTCAATACAGGTGGCCTGTGCGGGCAGCGAGAGCGCATGCGTATCCATTCCCAGAAACAGCGGGCCGCTGATGTTGGCTTGGCTCCGGTAATCGCACACCGCCTGCGCAATGGCCAGGATGTGTGGTTCATTGAAGGTCTGGTCGAAGGCAGTGCCACGATGACCCGAGGTGCCAAACGACACGCGCTGCGCTGCTATCGATGGATCGGGGGCCTCATTATGATAAGCATGGAGCAAATCAGAAACGTCGAGCAGAACGTCAGAAGGCGCTGGTTGACCAGCCAATTCGTGTGTGCTCATGAGCAGTCGGTACCGTTTGCGTGAGAAAGGGTGACAACCGCGCAGGTTCATGCTGCCCGGATGGGGAGTATCAGTAAAGGGAACAGCAATGAGAAGTGCCACCCTACGACGAAACAAAGTGTCAACGGAACGCCTCTTCCGATATGCGGTGCGGGCTCGTGCTCATTGATCAGGGCGGACGTTGAATGCATCTCCTCTGGAAACGGCGATGTGAGTCGCTTGGTTATCCCCTATTCCAGATGAGCTATCCATTTCGCGTACGATCAAGGTGTGTTTTATGACGAACCAACCGTCCCCATCCGACGACTATGAACCTATTGCCTGTGCTACGTACGACGAGCTGGGGCTGCGCATGATGCATCGCACGCGTACGCGCTTCACCATTGCAACGCCCGACACGACCCGCACGCTCATTGGATCTATCGAGGACATCTACAGCGAAAACAACGCCGAGCACATCCGCCTTGACACCGGCGATGTGGTGCGCCTAGACCACATCGTACAGGTTGAGGATGTGGACAACGCCTCGTAGTGCTCCGTCACACCTGAATGTTATGGTCCAATATTGTCATCGCGAGGAGGGAGCCCTGCGACTGACGCGGCGCTGGGCGCAGCGAACGAGTACTCCTGGGATGCGATCTCATGCCGTTGATTGAGCGGCTGCATCCGGTCTGATGGCATGAGATTGCGTCGCTACGCTCGCAATGACAAGATTGTGAGTTATTCTCGGTACGTTAGGGTGCAGCGTTACCCGAAGATTGACCTGTGACAGAGCAGTAGTGCTCCGGCACACCTGAATGTTAGGGGAGAGCATGAGTTGCCAACACTTATAGTCACCCGGCCAAGGCGCTCCATCGCCGCAGAGCCGGGATCTTCCCTGACAACGTAGCTGGATTATTGCTCCCATACCACCCAATGTTGACACTCGTCACGATGTACAACCGGCATGACCTTCGGCCCCTCCGCGGTCGCGACGAAACGGTGGACGCTCTGCGTCCTTTATTCCAACAGGTCGCTAACATGCTCTCCCTTTTCAGAAAGCGCCGCGGGCCCTGGTTGGGATACGGGTCTTGGTCCAACGCACCGTGTCGATGCGGATAAGCCATAAGATCATGCATCTGCTGCATTGATACGAGAAAAATACCACAACATCCAGGGGGGAGGGACAGTGCCCTGGCTCCCTTTTTCTTGACACTTCCTTTGCCTCTCGGTACACTGTAGGCGTCCCCCATCGCATATAATGCCGTAACTGTATGCATTCTGTTTTGCTGTGCAGAATCGGCCACGCTCTATTCACAAAACTGGGGATAGCATGAGCAACTCATACACCAAGACCGATGACCGGGGCCTACTCCAACGCTTAGGCGGCGCATTCAAAGGCATACTCGTCGGCCTCCTGATGTTTATCGCCGCGTTTCCACTGATATTCTGGAACGAATCGCGGGCCATTTCTACGCATCAGGCGCTTGAAGAAGGCCAGGGGGCCGTTGTTAGCGTGGAAGCCGATGCCATCGACCCCGACAACGAGGGCGAACTGATCCACGTTACTGGCGATGTAACGGTGTCGGATGCGCTCAGCGACCCAGTGTTTGGCGTGACAGAATCGGATGTGATTCGGCTGCGTCGCACCGTTGAGATGTACCAGTGGGAAGAGAGTCAACGAACAGAAAGGCGAACCGCTGCCGATGGCAGTGAGGAGCGCGTGACGGTTTACACCTACGAAGAAACCTGGTCGGACCGCCTCATCGACTCCGATCGATTCGAGGAGTCGGGCTACACCAATCCCAGTTCGATGCCGTACGACAGCGAGACCATCGACCAGTCCGAGGCCACGCTTGAAGCCTTTACACTGAGCAGTCGATACGTGGAAATGTTCGACGACTTTACGTCGCGATCGGTATCCAGCGATGATCTTGACCAGGTGGAGGCGAGCGGCTTCCAGGTGCATGAAGGGCAGTTTTACACATCCAACACCCCCACCAATCCCGAAATAGGCGATGTGCGCGTCCGGTTTGACTATGTGCCTGCTCAGTCTGCGACCGTAGTAGCCGCCCAAAGCAATTCAGGCTTCAGCCCCTACATCACCAGCAATAACAACGAACTGGAGTTTGTCCGCACCGGATCGGTCTCTGCGGATGCTATTTTCAGCGAAGCGATTGCCAGCAACCGCGAGCTGACATGGGGACTGCGAGGCCTGGCGTTGGTGCTCATGATAGGCGGAATCTCGCTCGTATTTAAGCCGCTGGCGGTCGTCGCTGATGTCGTACCGTTTCTGGGACGACTGGCGCGGTCTGGCATTTCGTTCATCTCCATTGTAATTGCGCTTCCGCTGTACCTCATCGCCATTGCCCTGGCCTGGCTGGCCGCGCGTCCGCTTCTGGGCGGAGCCTTACTTGTAGGGGCGTTAGCGCTTATGGTCGGCGGGTACATGATGATGCAAAATCGCTCCGAGGAGGAGCCGCAGCCATCCCCTGCGTGATGTAAACGAATATAGACAACAAATAGAGACCGCTATCGAAGTCCGTGTCGTATTTTGCAATCGGCATTGCTATCGCTTTCGAACCGAACCAAGGGCCCCACGTTATCCTATGCATATCAAACTTTTATAGCTGAAGCCCAAGATCCATCATGGTGTCACAAAGAAGCAGCATTGTCGTATTCGCGGTATTAGCCACATTTCTCCTCACATCTGCGTTTACTCCGCTGCCGGAGGAGGACCTGGTTGGCGAATGGACTGGTACCGACGATACAACCGGAGAAACGATATCGTTTGTTTTCAATGAGGACGGCACGGTGGAATGGGACGGGGTGCCTGCTGAGGCGAACTTGACCTGGGAGCTTGATGCTACCCCTGATCCCATGCACCTTGACGTGATAGGAGAAAATGTGTATACGGATGAGACCATGACCCTGGCATTCATTGTGCGCTTTTTAGATGCGGATGAACTGCAGCTCCGTGCCCCCAGCATGGACCCCAGTGAGCGCCCGGAGGCGTTTTCGGAGTCCGGTGATGCTGAAGGGGAGTTGATACTAACCCGACAGTGAATGATGCTCGTGTTAGGGACACACGACAGTATAGCATCAGCACCAACGCAAAACTCCGGGACGTTTTGCTTGACCGAGGCTGTGATAAGAATGGGGACACTAAAGCAGGACATCATACGCAAGAGTGATTCCACGGTCTTTGGTCGAGGGGCAAGATGCTGCTGTGGTTCTATTTTCAGGGCTATAGTCACTTCAACGGGGGTTCGATGACTCGTCTGATAGGTATCGCTATTTTACTGGGAGGTATATGGGGCGCTATTTCGATCGAAGCGCAGGGGCAGGAGCCGCGCTCGATCACGCTCGACGAAAGCATCGAGCGGGCCCTCGACGAGCATGGGATGCTTGAACGCGCACGGGCCGATGCGGACGAGGCCCGAGCGATGCAGCGCCGCGCGCAGTCGGGGTGGTGGCCGTCGATTCGCGGGCAGGCCCACTATCTACGGCTGAGCGATAACATTCCACCGATCGAGACGGAGATTCCAGGCGTTGGGGAGACGTTTCCCATCGCCCCGATCCAGCGCAATCAGTATCATACTGAGGTTGCCATCGAGCAGCCGCTCTTCACGGGGTTTCGGCGCAGCGGCGAGCGCCGCGCTGCCGCTCGCCGGGCCGAAGCAGCAGACGAGAGCGTCCATCAGCAGCGCGCGGACGTCGCCCTGGAGGTGCGCCGGGCGTACTGGAAACTCGCGCAAGCGCAGCATCGCCGAGAGGCCGTGAAGACGGCGATCGAGCACGTAGACGCCCATCTGAACGACGTCCGCAACCGGCGCGAGGCCGGTGCTGCGCTGGAGAGTCACGTGCTGGCAGCCGAGACGCGCCGCTCGGAGGTGCGGCTCGACCGCGTCGAAGCCGAAAACGCCGTCCGCTCGGCACGGACCGAGCTCAACCAGCTCATCGGCGAGCCGCGAGACCGGCCGCTTCGTCTGGAGACCGAAGATGTGGGCAGAGACGAACTTCTGGATCTGTCGCTCGACGAGCTCCGCACATCGGCCACAGACGACCACCCACGGCTCAATGCGCTCCGCGGGCACGCGGCGGCGCTGGACGCCGAGGCCGGCATTGCCCGCCGGCAGTGGATGCCTACGATCGCGCTCACCGGTCGCTATCTGTTCGCGCGCCCCAACCCGTATTTCTTCGTCGAACGCGACGAGTTTCGCGGCAGCTGGGAGGCGGGCTTGAGCATGCGCTGGACCCTGTGGGACGGCGGGCGACGCTCGGCCGACGCGGAGGCCGCTCGCGCGCGATTGCGCTCGACCGAAGCGCAGCTCGACCACACCGAGCGCCGCATCGATCAGTCCGTCGAGCGCCACCATCTGGCCGTCAAAGGCGCGCGAGAAGCCGTCGAGGTGGGCACGCAGGCCGTGCGCCACGCGGAGGCCTCGTTCGAGATGGCCAAAGAGCAGTTCGAGGAGGGGGCGGCGCTCTCGGCCGACGTGCTCGAAGCCGAATCGGCGCTTCGCAGCGCGGAGCTGCGTAAGGCCGAGGCACAGGCCAACTACGCCATCGCACAGGCCGAACTCTTGTATGCACTCGGACGGATATGGTGATGGAGTCGACGCGTACGGTGGTTTTTCGGACCGAGAAGCTCTCCAAGATCTACGACATGGGGGAGGTGCAGGTGCACGCGCTGCGGGAAGTCGACCTGGAGCTCTACGAAAGCGAGCTCGTCGTCTTGCTCGGCGCCTCGGGTAGTGGCAAATCCACACTCGTGAACATCCTTGGCGGACTCGACACCGCCACGAGGGGGCATGTCTTCTACCGCGAGCAGGACCTGACCCAGGCCGACGACGACGCGCTCACGCAGTACCGGCGGCGCTACGTCGGCTTCGTGTTTCAGTTCTACAACCTGATTCCGAGCCTCACCGCGCGAGAGAACGTCGCCATCGTCACTGAGATTTCCGACGATCCGATGACGCCGGAGGAGGCGCTCGACCTGATGGGCCTCGGCGACCGGCTCGACTCTTTTCCCGCCCAGCTTTCCGGCGGGCAGCAGCAACGCGTCGCCATTGCACGAGCGATTGCCAAGCGTCCGGCGGTCCTGCTCTGCGACGAACCAACGGGCGCACTCGATTCCGAAACGGGCGTCGTCGTGCTCGAAGCCATCGAACGCGTGAATCGGGAGTTGGGGACGACCACGATGGTTATCACGCACAACGTGGTCCAGGCGAAGATGGCCGATCGCGTCATCTCGCTCAGCGACGGTCGCATCAGTGAGATCGAGCAGAATACAGACAAGAAAGCGGCTCGTGAACTGAGCTGGTAAGCGATGAGGGCACTCAACCAGAAAATGCTGCGGGACCTGTGGGGGATGTGGGGGCAACTCCTCGCGATCACGCTGGTGATTGTGGCCGGCGTAGCTACGTATGTGGCCATGACGAGTGTGATGGACACCCTGCAGCACACGCAGGAAACCTATTATGACGAGCATCGCTTTGCCGAAGGTTTTGCCACGGTGACGCGCGCGCCTCAGCGTGTGCATCAGCAGCTGCAGGAGGTGCCCGGCATCAACGAGGTAGAGACGCGCGTCACGGCCGGGGCGCAGCTGGAGATTGCCGACTTCGACGAGCCGGTCTCCGGGACCATGGTCTCGGTGCCGGAGGGCCGTCAGCCGCGCCTCAATCAGCTGTTCCTGCGTGAGGGCCGCCTCGTGGAGCCGGGACGTGACGACGAGGTGCTCCTGAACGAGGTCTTTGCCGAGGCCCACGAATTGCACCCCGGCGACGAGATTATCGCCATCATCAACGGGCGTCGGCACGCGCTTACCGTCGTCGGCATCGCGCTATCGCCCGAGCATCTGATGCAGATCCAGCCGGGAACGCTCTTTCCTGACCCGGAGCGCTACGGCGTGCTGTGGATCGGAGCGCGCACGCTGGCAGCGGCCTACGACATGGACGGGGCCTTCAATGACGTCACGTTTACGCTCGCGCCAGGAGCATCTGCCGACGATGTGCTGGACCGTGTCGATCATCTGCTCGAACGGTACGGCGGCGTAGGAGCATACCCTCGGGCCGACCAGCCCTCGCATGCACTCCTTACGGAGGAGTTCAATCAGCTAGAGGCAATGTCGACGCTCATTCCTGGCATCTTCCTGCTTGTAGCAGCGTTTTTGCTCAACATCGTGGTTGCGCGGCTGGTCAATCTGCAGCGCGAGCAAATTGCCGTTCTTAAAGCGTTTGGCTACACCAACCTTGACGTGGGATGGCACTACACAAAGCTCGTGCTCCTCGTCATAGCTGCTGGATCCACTGCCGGGGTCGGACTAGGCATGTGGGCCGGAGAGGCGCTCGGAGACGTCTATCTGGAGTTTTTCCGGTTTCCGTTTCTCGAGTACACGCTGGAGCTCTCGGTACTACTGACGGCTGTGTTGCTAACGACCGCTGCCGGCCTGATTGGCGTAATCACCGCTGTGCGGCGTGCCGTGCAGTTGCCCCCGGCTGAAGCCATGCGTCCGGCTTCGCCTCCCACCTATCAGCCCACGTTCATCGAACGCATCGGGCTACAGGATTTTTTTGACCAGCCTACGCGCATGATCCTGCGCAACCTTGAGCGCCAGCCGATCAAGTCTGTTCTCACGGTAATCGGCATTGCAACCTCCTGTGCGATTTTGATCATGGGCCTCTTCTTCACCGACGTCATCGACTACGTGGTGGAGGTGCAGTACGAAATCGCACAGCGGGAGGACGTGACGGTGACCTTTACCGAGCCCACTTCGGCCGCCGCACTCTATGAACTGAAAAGCCTCGATGGCGTGCAGCATGCCGAGCCCTTCCGAGCAGTGCCCGTGCGCCTCCACCACGAACACCGAAACTATGACACCGCCGTCGAGGGCATCCCGCCCGAGCCGTATCTGCGCCGTATCATCGACCGAGAGCTCCAGCCGATATCCATTCCGCCAGAGGGCCTGGTGCTCACCGAGGGGCTCGCCGACATCCTCGAGGTGGAGCCCGGCGACGAGCTGCTCGTGGAGGTGCGGGAAGGCCAGCGCCCCACGCGGTCGGTGCCGGTCGTCGGGCTGACCCAGCAGTTTATCGGAATTGGCGCCTACATGAACCTGGACGCCGTCCACCGACTCACGGGAGAGGGGCGGGCGATTTCGGGCGCCTTCCTGATGACCGACGAGCACTACGAGACGGATCTGATGCATACGCTGCAGGATCGCCCACGGGTGGCAAGCATGATTGCCCAAGAGCGGGCTATGGAAGCTTATCTCGATACGTCGGCGGAGACGATTCTCGTGTTCACCTTTGTCCTCAGCATCTTTGCAGGGATTATCGCCTTCGGGGTGATTTACAACAGCGTGCGCATTACGCTCTCGGAGCGCGATCGCGAACTAGCCAGCCTGCGCGTACTCGGATTTACGCGCGGCGAGATTGGCTATATCCTGCTTGGTGAGATGGCCATCCTTACGCTGGTGGCCATTCCTATCGGTTTTGTGCTCGGAGCGCTCGGAGCGGTAGGCATCATCGAAGGCATTCAGACGGAGATGTACCACTTTCCCCTCGTGCTGGGAGCGGGTACGTTCGCGCTGGCGGCGGCCATTGTGCTCGTCTCGGCCGTGGCCTCGGCGCTCATCGTGCGTCGTAGGCTGAATAACTTGGACCTCATCGGCGTCCTAAAAACCAGAGAATGAAAGCCATGATTACGCTCAACCGACGCAGCATCATATTTATCGTGGTTGGCCTGCTCGTGCTTACCGCTGTCGTGTACGGCTTCTGGCCCGATTCTGTCTCCGTGGAGACGGCAACGGTCGAACGCGATTCGCTGGAGGTCGTGGTCCAAGAAGAGGGACAGACGGAGGTCGAAGACCGATACGTCGTCTCGGCACCGGTGGCCGCCATAGCCCGCCGCATGGTCGTGGAAGCCGGCGATGCCGTGGAAGCGGGCGAGCCCGTCGTCGAACTGGAGGCGCCACACGCGTCCATTCTTGACCGCCGGGCCCAGTCGGAGGCGGAGGCGCGCGTCGAGGGGGCGGAAGCCGCCGTGGAGCAGGCTGAGCGGCAGGTGGACGCCGCCGAGGCCGTATCCGAGCGTGCTCAGGAAGAACGCCGCCGCGTGGAGCGCCTCCACGAGCAGGGGTCCGCCACACGCCGGGAGATGGAGCAGGCGACCGCCGAGGCGCTCCAGGCACGAGCCCGTCTGGAGTCGGCCCGGGCTGCTGTCGTCAGCGCGCGCGCCGACCTGCGCAGCGTCGAGGCCATGCTGGGCGGCGGAGACGCTGAAGGAACGGTCGCGTCCACGCTGCGCGCGCCGGTGTCCGGGCACGTCCTGGCCGTTCATCGCCCCAGCGAGGGTCCGGTTGCCCCGGGCGAGGCGCTCGTCGAGGTCGCCGACACCGAGCAGCTCCGCGTGCGCATCGACGTACTCTCGCAGGATGCGCTGCGCATCGAGTCCGGCACGCGCGTGCGACTCGACCAGTGGGGTGGCGACACCACGCTGCAGGCCACCGTTGAACGCGTCGAACCGGAGGGGCGCACCGACGTCTCGGCCCTCGGCGTCGAGGAGCAGCGAGTAGGCATCATCGCGCAGCTCGACAGCCCCCCGGCCGACTGGGAGCGGCTCAGCGCCGGCTATCGGGTCGTGGCGGAGTTTGTCGTGTGGGAGGGTGCCGACGTGCTGCAGGTTCCCACGGGCGCGCTCTTCCGGACGGAGAACGGCTGGGCTGTGTTCGTCGTGGAGGGCGGACGGGCCGAGCGTCGCCTCGTCAACGTGGGTCAGCAGGCAAACCTGCGCGCGGAGATCGTCTCCGGACTCGAAGAAAACGAAACCGTCATCGTGCACCCGGGTAATGACGTCGAAGACGGCGTACGGGTGCGGCCTCGGGGCTGACGAACTACTTCTCTTCAATTACACGCATAGACCCATGGCTTCATTTCTGATTGTATACGGCACCGGCGAAGGGCAGACGACCAAAGTTGCAGCCCGCCTTGCCAACACCCTGGAAGCGCGCGGGCACGCCGCGACGGCGCGCAACATCTCCGAAACTGGAGCAGCGATCGACCTCGACACCTTCGACGCCGTACTGGTGGGCTCGTCGATACACATCGGCCAGCAGCATGCCGACATCCGAACGTTCGTGGAGACCCACCGAGACGCGCTCCACGAGCGACCGACGGCCTTCTTTCAGCTTTCGCTCAATATCGTCGATGCACGGTCCGAAAAACGGGCCGAAGCCGCTGGATACATAGACACCTTTCTCAAAACAACGGGCTGGCATCCCGATCGGATCGGGCATTTCGGCGGCGCGCTCCGCTACTCGAAGTACGGATTCTTGAAGCGACTCATGATGAAGCAGATCGCCAAGCGGGCCTCCGGCGACATCGATACCTCGCGCGACTACGAGTATACGGACTGGGCCGAGGTGGAGGCCTTCGCGAACGACTTCGCAGCGTTCGTTGAGGGACGGCTCGGCACAGCATGAGTGGCACGTATTTCTCTGCAGAGAGCAGTATGAGTGCTCCACATCAGAGTAACAGAATCGCCGATCAGGGAGCAATTTGCACCAGGGGGATGACCTTAAAGGTCCTCGGGGAACGCCACACGCATGGGGCGTTCCGGACGTGGAAGCAGGCCTACAGGCACTCTACTACAGTTCGAGGATCGGCGGATACAGACTGATGTGAAACCGGGCCGAGGTCAATACAGATAGTATCTGGCTCGTGAGGGTAAGGCCGCAAGCAATGTGCAACGTAGGAAAGCCCAAGCGACGTCACCGTTCAGCGTTGATCAATTCTCGAAACGAAGAAACAGAGGGGTAGGTGACATGGGAACGACGACGAACAATTCGATCTATCGCCGGTCAGTTTGGCGAGTCGGAGCGACGGCCGTTCTTCCTGCTGTCAGAGAAGCCCGGATCTGATTATTTTCGTGTGGCTGTGCAATTTATCCAGTGGTTCGCATGCGTCTCATTCATCTTGGATGGTGGAACGACCAATTGTATCTGTGGGGCGAAACGTCGGACGAGGAGTTTCGGGTTGATGAGTCTGAGCCAGATCACCTCATTCGCGCCTGTCGGGCTGATGTGTTGACGGACCTGCTGGACGAGCGTGGTTGGGCTGTAGACGAAGAGCCGGACACACTCGTTGCGTGGCTGCCCACGGTGGGTGGTGCGGCTGTGCCGTCATCGGCGATGCTGGAGGAACCTGACAGCCGTCGAGACAACGGAGCCGAGGCGACCCTTGCCCCGTGGAAGGTGCCAGCGCTGCCTCTCGACCGGGCGGCGGTCGTTGATCTTCTTGCAGGCAGTCACGACCGCCGGATGTGGGCCCCCGGCCAGTTGCTTGGAAGCGATCTGACCTACTGGACTCACGTGGTCCGCTTTGCAGGGGCGCTGGTAGCTCGCGAACAGTTCCTGCCTGGTGTGCAAGAGCGCAACGGAACCTACCGGGCTCGCTGGGAGCCCGTGGTTCGGGGGGAGGAGACTGAACGAATGTCGGCCCTCGTCAATGCAATGCCTCCCGCATGCCGGGCTCTCTCCCAATCGAACGAAGAGTCCCCGCCGACGCCGCCCCGAACGGTGTTTATGAGCGTACTCGGCGACCTTGTCGATTTCATCGTCCGGTCGGGGCACCGGGGCCAGGCACCTGCCCCCCACCGTGCCCCGGCCTCCTTCGACAGCCTGCACGACCAGTGGCTCCACGCCCTGCGTACCCCCGACGGACGGATGAAGGGCAATACGAAAGAACTGACGCACCTGGCCGGGCAGTTACGGGCGTGGCGGCGACGCATTGAGGTAACGGCTGGCGCCCCCTTCCGCCTCACGTTTCGTCTGGAAGAGCCCGACGGAACAGGAGCAGACGACATAACGCAAGATGCTGGCTCCTGGCAGGTTCGCTACCTGCTGCAATCGACAGCCGACCCCAGCCTCCAGATTGATGTAGCAAATGTCTGGGAGCCCGATGCATCAACGAGGCGCGTCTTTAAGCGGACGGACTTCCGGCCTGCGTCGTACCTGTTTGCCGCCCTCGGGCAGGCCATGGGCGTGTGGCCCGCCATCGAAGAGAGTCTCAAGCAACCCAACCCGGCAGGCATAGAATTGGACACGGCGCAGGCGCATGCCTTTCTGCGCGAGTACGCCCCGCTGCTTCGACAGGCAGGCTTTGGCGTACAACTGCCCGCGTGGTGGAAGCGAGGACGGACGAGGGAGCGCCTTTCCACAAAGGCCAACGCAACAACTCCGGACATGAAAGCCAAGGCCGGACTCTCCCTCAAGACCATCGTTCAGTTCGACTGGGAGGTGGCCCTCGGCGATCATGTGCTCTCGCGCGAGGAGCTTGACGAACTGGCCGAAATGAAAACACCCCTGGTCAACCTGCGAGGCGAGTGGGTGGAAGTGGATCTCGATGCCATCCGAGAAATGGTTGATCGTCTCGACCGGAAGGATACCGACCGCTTTACGGTTCGCGACGTGATGCAGATGGCCCTTGGGGCGGAGGACGGCCCCGCTGGGCTCCCTGTCGAGGACATCTCGACGAGCGGGCAACTGGGCGACCTTCTCAATCGTCTTGAGGATGGAGATACCATCGAACCGCTGTCCGAGCCAGACGGCTTTGAGGGCACGCTGCGTCCCTACCAGAAGCGCGGCTACGCCTGGCTCGCCTTCCTGAAGCGGTGGGGGCTGGGCGCATGCCTCGCCGACGACATGGGGCTCGGCAAAACCGTGCAAGCCCTCGCTCTCTTACGACGCACCTACAACGGTTACGCAGAGAACGGCTCCGCAAAAGATGGCGATTCCGAAATATCCCGGCAGCCGAGTCTCATTGTATGTCCCACCTCGGTGGTAACCAACTGGAAGAAGGAAGCCAACCGGTTTACGCCCGACCTGTCTGTGCTCGTCCACCACGGCGGTGACCGTACCTCGGACGAAGAGGCTTTCACAGAGCAGATGGCCAATCACACACTGGTGGTTACCAACTACGCGCTTCTCCGTCGCGATGTGGAGCTGTTTCGGGCCATTTCGTGGGACACCGTTGTGCTCGATGAGGCGCAGTACGTCAAAAATCCGAGTGCGCAACGCACACAGGCGGCCCGGTCGCTTACCGCCCAACATCGCATCGCCATGACGGGCACGCCGGTGGAGAACAATGTTGGCGACCTGTGGTCAATCATGGAGATTCTGAATCCGGGGCTGCTGGGAAGCCAGGCCTCCTTCAAAAAGAAGTTCTTCCGGCCCATCCAGAACGAGCGCGACGAAGAGGCGATGCACCGCCTGAAGCGCATCACGGGTCCGTTTATCTTGCGCCGCGAGAAGACCGATCCCAAAGTCATCAACGACCTGCCGGAAAAACAAGAAATGATCGTTTACACCTCACTAACCGAGGAGCAGGCATCGCTCTATCGGGCAGTGGTGAAGGAAACGACGGCGGCACTGGAGGGGGAAAAGTCGGAGTTGGATATGGAGCGGCGGGGCCTCGTGCTCTCGACGCTCATGCAACTGAAGCAAATCTGCAACCACCCGGCCCAGTACCTGCACGACGATTCGAAAATCGCGGACCGGTCGGGCAAGCTGGCACGGCTGGTCGAGATGCTGGAGGAAGTGCTCGCAGCCAACGAACGGGCGCTCATCTTTACGCAGTTCACCGAGATGGGGGATATGCTGAAGCGTCACCTGCAGGAAACATTCGGACGCGAGGCGCTCTTTCTGCACGGCGGGGTCACCCAGGAAAAGCGGGACCAGATGGTGGAACGCTTTCAAGAGGCCGACGACGCACCGCCCTTTTTTCTGCTCTCGCTCAAAGCAGGCGGTACCGGACTCAATCTCACGCGGGCCAACCACGTCTTTCACTACGACCGCTGGTGGAACCCCGCTGCGGAGAACCAGGCCACCGATCGCGCTTTCCGGATTGGGCAGACACGACGCGTGCAGGTCCGCAAATTCGTCTGCGCGGGCACGCTCGAGGAGCGAATCGCCGAGATGATCGAACGAAAAAAGAGCCTCGCTGATCAGGTGGTCGATGCGGGCGAAGGCTGGGTCACGGAGCTCTCGACCAACGAATTGAAGGATCTCTTCCGGCTGCGAGAGGATGCAATGTGATTCGTGCTTCTCACGCATCACAGTCGCTATACGCAGAGATACACCGTCACAAATAAACGAAGCCCATGAGCTGGTACCAACACTACGAACGTACGGAGCCGCGCACGGTGAAGGGCGGGATCAAAGCCAAGTCGAAGCGGGGCGCGTTTGGAACGACCTGGTGGGGCGAGCGCTGGGAGGAAACGCTGAAGGGCTTTGGTATCACCAACCGCCTGCAACGGGCGAAACGCTATGCGCGAAAAGGGCAGGTGCTTTCCATCGAGGTGGAGAAAGGACGGGTTACCTCGGAGGTGCAGGGGTCGCGCTCCGATCCGTATGAGATCACCATCCAACTGCAACCCTACGACAAGACCGAGTGGGACGAGATCGTTGAGGCGTTTCGGCGCCAGCCGTACTTTGCGGCGGCGCTGCTCGCAGGAGACATGCCGTCTGGCGTAGAAGACGTGGTCGAGCGCGCCGGGGTCACGCTATTTCCTGAGCGGGAGGCCGACCTAAAGACAGACTGCTCCTGCCCGGATTGGTCGAATCCCTGCAAGCACATTGCGGCGGTGTATCTCCTGCTTGCCGAAGAGTTCGACCGCGATCCGTTCTTGCTCTTCCGTCTGCGAGGGATGCGACAGGGCCCGCTCATGGATCGCATTGGCGGCAGCGATACTCCCACCGATCCCGACGCCGCATCTGCCAATGATTCGGCGCTCGACGCTGCACCGCTGCAGACTGACGGATTCTGGGACGCCCCCAACGTGCCAAGCAACACGTACGGATCCGTCGAAACGCCATCCACCCACGCTTCCCTCCCGAAGCAACTGGGCAAGTTTCCGTTCTGGCGATCTGAGATGGACCTCCTGGAGACACTCAAACCGATGTATGAGGTAGCATCGGATGAGGGCATAAAGGTGTTCGAAACGAAAGAAGCGTTGGCGGAGTCGCCCTGAGGCATCACGCAAAGAGCAAGCGGATGAACGAGCAAAAGGAGGGTATGCAGAAGGGTGCCGAGCTGTGAGCAACAGCCATGATTTACGACTGATGCGGGCCTGCTCGTTTCGCCAGGGGCCTTCGCCTCAACGTATAGGCGCTCCGCCTAACCCAAACAATTTCGCTTTTCATCCTGTTGGGGCATCGTTCCTTGCCTAATTTTACTCTTCTCGTCGCACCGTTTTTTATGGCTGCATCTGATGCCCTCCGCTCTCTCCTCACCACACAACTTGATGCCACCGTGGCCCGCCGGTCCCACACGGAGATACTCCGGGAGATTCCCGCCTCCGCCCGGGGCGTGTTGCCCGATGGGCTGCCCGAGGCGTATTCGCTCTGGCAGATCCTGGAGCACATGCGACGTTCACAGGCCGACTACCTCCGGTACTGCACGGATCCCGACTATACCTTTTCGACGTGGCCAGACGACTACTGGCCCAACACGCTCGGACCGCCCAGTGACGCGGCCTGGACCAAGAGCCTCGACCGGTTTCAAGCGGATCTGAAGGACGCAAAAACGCTCGTGAACGATCCGTCTATCGACATTGCAGGCGAGATTCCGCACGCCAGCGGGGTAGGCTACCACAGCACCCGGTACGCTGAAGAAATCGGAAGCATTGCGGACCACAATGCCTATCACCTCGGGCAGGTGGTTACGGTGCGCCGCTTACTCGGCGTCTGGCCCCCTTCCAATCTTGAAGAAGCGGATTGGTCCGCGCCAGAATGAGCCCATGGTACTGCTGTATCAGAGGTGATTCATGAGGTAAAGCATGGCCTCTCATTTTAGAGTCATCCCGGCCAAGGCGCCCTGGCGCCGCAGAGCCGGAATCGTTTGTGGTATTGCATGACAATCATCCGCTTTCGCAATGGAGCGCACCAAACTCCCTCGCACCGCCTTCGCATCCCCCGACGCTCGTCAGCAGGCCCTGGATGCCTGGGCCGAGGATGCGCTCGATCGAATGCTCACTCACCTGTCGAATGCAGCCGCGCGATCTCCGCTCCCCGACCGCGACGACAATTTCGGGGTTGAGGAAGCGTCCATCGTACCCGAGCAATCGGTGCCGGAAACCGCACTGCTCGATGAGGCCGAGGCGCTGATCCAGGATGCGATGAATCCGGCGCATCCCGGCTTTATGGGACACATGGACCCGATGCCTGCCACGGCGTCCGTACTGGGCGACTTGATGGCTGCTGCGGCGAACAACAACATGCTCAGCCAGGAGATGGCTCCGACCTTCACCCGGCTGGAGCAGCAGGTGACCCGCGGGCTGGCCCGGCGCTTTGGACTTGGGTCGAAGAGCGGCGGCGTAATGACGAGCGGCGGCTCCCTGGCGAATCTGCACGCCCTGGCGGTGGCCCGAAACACGGCGTTTCCCGATGCCCGTCGCGCCGGTGTCAGCGATCGCTCTCCCGTTCTCTTTGCGTCGGAAGCCGCGCACACCTCCATTCAGAAGGCCGCGATGCTGCTCGGGCTGGGGACGAACGCTGTCATTCCAATTCCGACAGATGCACAGCGACGGATGGATCCCGCTGCACTTCGAACGCGCATTCAGGCGGCAGACCACGAAGGGAAGGAGCCGTTCTGCGTGGTTGCCACGGCGGGGACGACCACGACCGGCAGCATCGATCCGCTCGACTCCATTGCGGATGTGGCGGATGAGCACGGGCTCTGGCTGCACGTGGATGCGGCCTATGGCGGAGCCCTCACTTTTTCTGACACGCACCGCGAGCGTCTGAACGGCATTGAACGGGCCGACTCGATCACATTCAACCCGCAGAAGTGGGCGTATGTCGCAAAGACGTGCGCGATGGCGCTCTTCCGCGACCTACCAGCCATGACGGATGTATTCCACATCGAAGCACCCTACATGCGCGAGGGCACCGACGTTCATAACCTCGGCGAGATGAGCGTGCAGGGCACCCGCCACGCCGATGTGCTCAAGCTCTGGATGACCCTGCGCCACCTCGGGCGTGCGGGACTGGAGCAACTTATCGACGAGAGCTACCGCCTGACTAAGCACTTCGTTGATCGCGTTGAAGAACGTCCGGAGTTGGAACGGGCCACCGAGCCCGAAATGAATCTCGTCTGCTTTCGGGGCGTGCCGGATAGGTTCGGAAGCACGGCTCACGATCAGTGGAACGCCGACTTACAGCAGTATCTCTTACGCGAGGCCAACGTGTTTCTCTCGCTTCCGCGTCTCAACGGGCGCAACTGGCTCCGAGCCGTCCTCCTAAATCCGTTTACGGAGTCCGAGCACGTGAATCGGCTGTTCGAACACGTGGACCGCTTTGTCGCTCAGTCGGAAAGTAAGGCAGTATGAACAACCATTCGCAACAAATCCAATCGGCAATGAGCACACCACACGAGTCCACACACCATGACGCCCCGCCCGCTCTCACCATTGCGGGCATCGACCCGAGTGGAGGGGCCGGGCTGGCCGCCGACCTCAAAACGTTCGCCGCGCACGGCACATATGGCATGAGCGTCCTCACCGTGGCCACCGACTGCACGACCGAGGGCGTGACCGATGTGCACGCCCTACCCCCGGCGTTCGTCCGCCGCCAGCTCGAACGCGTGGTGGATGACATCCCGCCCGCCGCCGTAAAGACGGGCATGCTCTTCAACACGGCGATCATTGAAACCGTGGCGCAGGCTGCTGCGGACCTCGACCTGATGCCGCTCGTCATTGACCCGGTGATGACGACGCGGCGTGGCGAACCATTGCTCTCGGAGGACGCCGAGGCGGCCCTGCGTACGCTCATTGGGAAGGCCACAGTGACCACCCCGAGTCTGCCGGAAGCCGAGCGACTGGTAGGAGCGAGCATTCAATCTCGGGCGGATACGGAGGCGGCTGCCCGGGCCATACACGATCGTCTGCATCCGGCACATGTCGTCATCACGGGCGGACATGCCTCGGACGAGACAGCTGCCGACTGCTGGTACAATGGCGACACGATCCAATGGTTGGAAGCCGACCGTCAGCCGTACGCAGTGCATGGCGGCGGCGACACATTCTCGGCTGCTCTCACGGCGGGACTCGCACAGAACCTGGAGGTTGAGGCCGCGCTTCGTCGCGCCAAACGATTTGTCACACGGGCCATTCGCCAGGCGCCGCCGCGCGGGGCCGGTCATCGTCCGCTGGCCCTCGATGGCCGCACCCACGCGTTCGCATCCCCCAATGAATGACACCCGCAATGCCTAACACTGCTGACGTACTCATCCTGCAACACGTAGCCCCGGAGCCGCCAGGCCGCATCCGACACGCGCTTGATGCGCACGGCTGTTCGCATCACACC
The DNA here is from genome assembly GCF_055379935.1 of Natronotalea proteinilytica. Lineage (NCBI taxonomy): Bacteria > Pseudomonadati > Rhodothermota > Rhodothermia > Rhodothermales > Salisaetaceae > Natronotalea > Natronotalea proteinilytica. The sequence continues at coordinate 3,188,697 of NZ_AP043947.1, forward strand.
GTACGCATCTTTCGCGATGATCCGGTGCCGGAGACGCTCAACGCCGATGGGCTCGTCATAATGGGCGGCCCCATGGGCGTGGGCGACATCGACAGGCGTCCGCATCTGAAGCAGGAAATGGCGCTCATCGAACAGGCGCTGGAAGCGGAGATTCCCGTGCTCGGCATCTGCCTGGGGAGTCAACTGCTGGCGCACGCACTTGGGGCAACGGTGCGACCCGGAGCGGAGAAAGAAATTGGCTGGCACGAGGTTACCCTCACCGATGCAGCGGCAACGGATCCGCTCTTTAAGGATGTTGAGCCGTCATTCACCGCGTTTTACTGGCACGGCGATGTCTTTGACCTGCCCGACGGTGCGGTGTCGCTGGCTCGTAGCGCGCAGACGGCACATCAGGCGTTCCGCTATGGCGAGCACGCGTACGGCCTGCTCTTTCATCTGGAAGTCACGCCTTCTCTTGTCGCGAGCATAACGCGCGCCTTTGACGATGAGCTTACCGCCGAGGACCTGAACGGCGCTGCGATCCGAGATGCGGCCTCCGACCATGCCGATTCCCTTCACGCCGTGGCTAATACTGTCTTTGGGCGGTGGGTACGGCGCATCCAGTAGCATACTCCAGGCGGTGGAGGAGCGTCCCGCAGCGCTGAGCCGGAGTATGACTGGAACTTGTTCGCTTACGTGCGGCTACGCTATCCGCATTTTCCCTTCAACGCTTATTAAAGGAGACATCTTATGCCCGATGCCGATGCGCAGCAAGAAGTTGTCGAATCCGTCGAAGCTGTTTTTAGGGACACCGTTGGAGCCCATATCCAGGGAGCGCTCATGGATCATACCCTCAAGCTATGGCGCGATTTTGCGGCCGAGGTGGATGTGAGCCGCACGCAAAAACCAGAAACGTGGGCCGCAGCGCTGCTTTACGCATCCGTACGGCTTCGACTCGAACCGATCAGCCAGAACGATGCCGCCGAATGGTTTGAGGTGTCGTCGGTTACCGTGAGCACCAAGTACCGCAAGATCGCGGAAACGCTGGATTTGGTTCTGCTGGATGAGCGATACCTGCCCGAGGCCCAGCGGGCTGTGGCCCGTCGAAGATACCCTTCGACGCCCGACGATCTTCCTCTTGTGGAGGCCCCCACCGAGCTTTGGACATTTAGATTGGGGCCCGAGGATAGCATGGGTATGGGATTTGCCGCTTTTGAGGCCGCAGAAGAGCACATTTTCAGTGGATGGGATGCATTGGCTCAAAGTGATCTTGAGGAGGCTGAGGCGCATTTCCAATCTGCACTCGACGAAGATCCGTGGCTCGTCGATGCGTACAATGGGCTCGCAGCAATCGCTGAAGAGCGAAATGACTTCGAGACGGCAGGGAAACGCTATCAAGAGGCCTACGAGCGGGCCCGCGAGATGCTGGCCTCCGAATCCCCTGATGCGTACTGGTGGTGGAGCGAGCTCAGCACGCGTCCGTACATGCGGGCTCGCGCCGGGCTTGCTTCTATCTACTGGTATCGCCAGCAGTACCGCGACGCGATCGACGAATACGAAGCGCTGCTTCGCCTCAATCCTGGTGACAACCAGGGCGTGCGCCACCTTATCGGTCCGTTGTATCAGTTTGCCGGTGATCTGGAGGGGGCGCTGGAGCACTATCGGATGTACGAGGAGGAGTACCCCGATGACTGGGGTGATCCACATCACACGTTTTCGTGGGGCCTGGCTCTTCAGCAGGCAGGTCGTCCCCGGCCTGCGCTGAAGAAGTGGTATGAAGGCTTCTACCAGAACATATACCTCGCTCCGCTTTTGCTGGATGCCCCCTTACCTCCTGAGAACATTCGCCCCTTCAGCAATCTTGAGTACCCGTCGTATGCCCGATCATATCTCGATAGGTATCAACCACTCTGGGCTGAGGCTACAGACGCCAAACAGATGCTGGGTCGTCTCTGGAATGACCCCGATGTGGAGGAGGCCCGCACGCAGTGGGTGGACCTCGGCCAGCAGATGCAAGTGATTGCAGAAGGAACTGATCGCGATTAGAACACCCAGGAACGGTGGGGGCGGATCGTGGAAAAGCGCCGGGCCATTGCCGACAGGCCGCTCTCAAAAGCGGTGCGGAAACGAGTGGCCTCTCATGCATAGGTCATGCTGAACGCCGCGAAGCCTCTCAGCGCTGTACGGTCGGGATGCTCTGCTGGCAGGCGTGCAAGAAGGTGCTCCGCCTGTACGGGGCGTGCCGGGCCTGTCATGCTGGCGTTGAGATCCTTCCGCTTTGCGGCGTCAGGATGACGCATGGTGGGAGGCCGGTGCCTGACTCATAAAGCGCCAACTTCCGTTTCCAGTCATGCTGAACGTAGTGAAGCATCTCAGCACCGTACGGTCGGGAAGCGGTGCCGCTAAGCTGCAATGGGACGTCATGTGTGCACGGGGTGTGCCGAGCCTGTCGTGCTGGCGTTGAGATCCTTCCGCCTAACGGCGTCAGGATGACTCCGGGGTGTGGGGGATGCCTGGACGAATGGCACTGCCTTCCCACACAGGTCATGCTGAACGTAGTGAAGCATCTCAGCACCGTACGGTCGGGAAGCGGTGCCGCTAAGCTGCAATGGGACGTCATGTGTGCACGGGGTGTGCCGAGCCTGTCGTGCTGGCGTTGAGATCCTTCCGCCTATGGCGTCAGGATGACGTGGAGTGTAGGAACGTGCTGACTTGAGGGCACAAGCTTCCCACCCAGGTCATGCTGAACGCCGTGAAGCATCTCAGCGCCGTGTGGTCGGGGCGCTCTGCCGACGGGCGTGCAAGGGGACGCTCCGTCTGTATGGGGCGTGCCAGGCGTGTGATGCTGGCATTGAGATCCTTCCGCCTGCGGCGTCAGGATGACTCCGGGGTGTGGGGGATGCCTGGGCGACTGCGCTGCCTTCCCACCCAATGTCATGCTGAACGCAGTGAAGCATCTCGACGCCGTACGGTTGGGGTGCCCTGCCGCCAAGCGTGCAAGAGGGCGATCCGCCTGTACGGGGCGTGCCGAGCGTGTCATGCTGGCGTTGCGATCCTTCCGCCTGCGGCGTCAGGATGACGTGGAGTGTAGGGAGGTGCTGACTTGAGGGCACAGGCTTTCCACACAGGTCATGCTGAACGCAGTGAAGCATCTCGACGCCCTACGGTCGGGATGCTCTGCTGGCAGACGTGCAAGAAGGCGATCCGTCTGTACGGGGCGTGCTGAGGGTGTTATGCTGGCGTTGAGATCCTTCCGCCTGCGGCGTCAGGATGACGTGGAGTGTAGGGAGGTGCTGACTTGAGGGCACAGGCTTTCCACGCAGGTCATGCTGAACGGAGTGCAGCATCTCGACGCCGTACGGTTGGGGTGCCCTGCCGCTAAGCGTGAAAGGGGAGCCGCTCCGCCTGTACGGGGCGTGCCGGGCCTGTCGTGCTGGCGTTGAGATCCTTCCGCCTTGCGGCGTCAGGTTGACTTGTAGTGTAGGGAGGTGCTGACTTGAGGGGACAGGCTTCCTACACGGTCATGCTGAACGGGGTGGAGCATCTCAGCGCTCAACTTCATTGCGATACACCGACACGATCACCTCACGGCGTTCAGTGGCACGAGCCTCACGCTTCATGCGATACGCATCCAGCAGACGTTTTGAGACGTGTGCACGGACAATCTGCAACGCCCGGAGTGAATCGGGCTCCTCTTCCAGCGCGTTTTTGAGGCGTGTGGTCGTATGGCGAGGAATAATACCGTCCTGGAATGCGCGAATCACGTCTGTGATATACTGGCGATCAGCCTTGGTGAATCGCTGATGCCTGCGCATTGCGCTTGATTTCAGACGGCGCACCACTTTTTCCTCGTTGGAGAGGCCCCCTGTAGCTCCTTGTGATGTATCACGGGCCACCGCCTGTTCAAACGCTGTTCGATTCCGTTCTAAACAGTCATAGAAATCATCGGGGAGCGCAGTGCGTGGGGTATCTGGAACGCATGCAAAGGCTTCAGCCGCCTCGAAAAAGGTGAGCTCATGCGCTGCTTTGGGCGTCCCCAGAAAGAATTGCTTCAGTGCGCCACGCCGGAAGAACGTGAGCAGTCCGTATGGTCCCTCAGATGGATTCCAGGCTGTGCGCGCTTTCTTTGGCAACTTCTGAATCCGGTCGAAACGCTCAGGGTCGTTGTCGCGCACGGTGCGCAATAGCTGCAGGTATTCGAGTTCCGACGCGATTTCGTCTTCGCCCTCGTAGGTTGATGCCGTGTTCAAGCGTTCGTACAACTCAGCCCCAAACAACTCATGCGTAGACACCTCTTCCTCATCAGTCAGATACTGCGCGTCTTCGCCCAGCGTGTCGTGAAAGGCTTGAATCTTCCCCTTAATGTTAGCCTCCAGGTTGATCTGGGCGTCTGCCTGGTCGGTCGGGAAGAAGTTGTAGACGTAGATGTTGTCGTGCGCCGTCCCTACACGGTTGATTCGGCCCACACGCTGAAGCACGCGCGTTGGATTCCACGGTAAGTCGTAGTTGATGACGGTGTTGGACTCGTGCAGGTTGATGCCTTCCGCCAGTACATCGGTTGTGATGAGCAGTCGATAGTCGTCACGGGGATTAGACGCGGTCGGATCGAAGTTCTCGGCAATGCGCTGCCGAGCTCGATTCACGCCAAGGGTTCCGTCGGCGTCGCGTCCACCATCACTCGAGTAGAACAAGACCTGCCCCGGCATTACGTCGTTGAGCGCCTCAAAGAGATATTCGCCCGTTTCCGCAGCTTCGGTAAATACAAGCAGCTTCCCTGTGCTGAGTATGTCGTCGGAGTGCAGTTGCTCGCGAAATGCATCCAGCTTCGGATCGTGCGTAATGGGCTCCCAATCTGCCTGGATCGATCGCAGCACCTGAAGGTCGCGCTGCACGGCTTTCATGAGGCCATCGGTGAACGCCTCCGCGGGATATGCCGAGACACGATCGGCCTCGATAAGCGCATGCAACCGGTCGGTGCGGTCGTTGTCGAGCAGGTCGAACACATCCACATCTTTACCGAGATACACCGTGCCTGAGGCGTACATCTCGATAAACCGCTCGTACGATTCGATAAAACGGGCCAGCGTTTGCTTAAATGCGTGAAAACTGCTCTCCAACCGCTTCACGATGATGCTTTTCATGAATCCACCAATGTTACGCTGCGACTGCTCCTGCAGCGGTGTCAGCTCGCCCGTGTAATACAGCAGCGGGGTGTAGCGTGCATACGCAAAGTCCTTGAGCCGCTCGATAGTGCGCCGGAAAACCTGCTCAAGCTCGTCGTCGAACGCGTAGATGATGCGACGTGGCGCCGCCAGGCTGGGAAATGATACACCTTGCTTGTCGAGGTCCTCTTCGTAGTACCTCTCAATCTCGCTACGTGTGCGCCGGATCATCACATGCTTCAGCACGCGATCGCGCACGGCTTCGGAGACCTGCTGGGCTGTAGCTTCGTGCTCGGGCGATTCGTTGGGGTGCTGGTTCAACGCCCGTGTTTGCTGCTTAAAGAACCGCTTGAGGTCGGGCACGCCGGGAATCGTACTGCGGCGCGGCGTCTGGAACAGCTTCAGCAGGCTGTAGAGATCGCTGATGGCGTTGTTAAGGGGCGTTGCAGATACGCAAACCACCTTTTTCCCAAAGCAGATCTCGTGCAGCATCTCGTATCGCTGCGTATCCTCATTGCGAAACCGATGCGCCTCGTCCAGCACAATGGTGTCGTAGCGATCTGGGTCGCGGTGTAGCACCTGCTCCAGCTTCCCGAGCGACTCGACCCGGCATCCGCGAATCCCAAAATCGAGAAATGCCTCGCGCCACTGCTCTTCCAGCACGGGGGGACAGATTACGAGCGTGCGGCCTTGAATCTGCTGCAGGAGCATGGCGGTGATGTACGTTTTGCCCAGCCCCACCACGTCGGCAATGAACACGCCGTTGTGGGCTTCCAGAATTTTGCGCGCTGCGGTCACGGCCTGGGTCTGGTACTCCAGTTCCATGAAGCCCTCGGGACGGTATAGCCCATCATCCCGCGATTGATGGTCCAGGTTAATGTCTTCCTCGAAGTACTCGTACAGGAACTTCAGGTAGATGTCGTACGGGGTCAGCGCATCGTTGAGCCAGGTGCGCTGCTGCATCGTGTCGGCCACATCAGGCGTGACCTCGACGCCCTCCTCCCAGAGCGTTTCAAACTGCTGCAGGGCGTACCGCACATCGTGGGGCTGCTTCAGCTCCACATTGAACTCGCGCTGTCCCACCAAACCCGACTCCGAGAAGTTGCTGGACCCGGTAATGACGTGGCCAAAATCGCGGTCGGCTTCGTGGTATCGCCCGATGTACACTTTTGCGTGCAGCGGAGCCGGATATGCACGAATCTGCAGTTTCCCTTCATGCAGAAACCGCATGAACGCGCGCAAGCCCTGTTCGATATCGCGTTGTTCGTTGGCCGCCGCAATCTGCTGAATCACGTCTTCGGTAACCTGCGCACGGGTATCGGCATGCGCGGCAAAATCCATCGCTTGCTGCCTGCGGTGTATGTCGAGCAACTGCCCGGTGGTGCGTCCGGTAGATAGCCCAACGAGCAGACGGATCTGGTCGACGTCGTTCAACGCTTCGTGGAGCCGGTGGAACCCGCTAAAGCGGAAGTAGCCCACCAGCACGTCAAAGTACTGCACATCGCTCAGGGTGTCGACAAAGCGATGGTAGAGCGATGCCTCTGCTTCGTTGGTAAAGAACGTGAGGTCGGTGGTACGAAGGGATGCGGAGGGGTCTGACATAGACGGACAGTGCGGCGCGATGTGAGGACTCGATGCGTCGTTCAACGTAGCACACAACGGGTTCGAGTGCAACTGAAGAGCACCCCGAAATATCAGAGAACCCTCCTGTCGACCGGTGTACAGGGGTGTAGAGGGGGTGCTCCGCCGCCAAGCGTGCGACGAGCCGCTTTGGGTGTGAGGAGCGTGCCAGACCTGTCATGGTAGCGTTGAGATCCTTCCGCCTTGGCAGCGTCAGGATGACGAGGGATGGGGGGCAGGTGCTGGGCTTGCAAATCTCTCCGCCTTTCCCGCCAGTCATGCTGAACGAAGTGAAGCATATCAGCGCCGCACCGATGGCTGCCTCGTTGGCAAAGCGTGCAAAGGGGCACTTTGCGTGCCGGACGTGTTGAGGTGGCGCTGGCATCCTTCCTGACGGCGGTTTGGCGTCAGGAAGACGGGCGGATATGTCTTCAAAACCGAGAACAACTGCTTACTCATTCCGCCCCAACTCCATTCAGAAGGGATTAATCATCCTACAGCCCACGACGAAATACTTCTAAACCCCGTACCAGCACAGGGTCTATCCATCGGCTGAAACGGTCGCGCACCTCAGGTAATGTCTCACGATAATTAAACGAGAAGGTGTCATCAACAAGCGGTTCAAAGTCTGTGATGGGGGCACCCGCATTTTCCTGGTTATCATCTTTACGATAGAAGCATGCGGTAGCAACCAGAAGACCACGAAACTCATCTCCAATGCCATGGATCGAGATTAAAATTTCAGAGCGGCCATCCAACTCAATACCGAGGCACGCCCAGTCGTGGTGACTCCCCAAGTTTGCGTAATAGTCTAACTCTTTAGCTACTTCTACAACCTGATAGCGATACCAATGCTGTCGTTCTGATCCGTCAGATCCCTCGAAGGCAAAGGATCCGAAGTCGGTCTCAGAAGGCACAAACGTGCGAAGCTCCTCTTCAAGTTGTTCAGAAAGCGAATCGAGCTTTGCTTTTGCATCCTGTCGCAAGCGCCCTGCATATTCTTTTGCTCTTCTACGCTCTTGGGTGAGCTCGTCTTTCCGCTTCTTGAACGTATCCTGAATCGATCCGATGACACTGCTGATACTTCGCTCTGTGCTTTGGACATCTCCAATGATGCCCAACGCTTTCGTCAATGCCTTCCGCTCTACATTGCTGAACAGGCGAACAAGCGGTCGCAAGTCGCCATAATCCGCTGCTTCAAGGGCTTCGATATAGTCGCTTCGTATCTCGTTCGTAATAACGAGTGGTAACCATCCCGCCTTCAGAAAAATCAGCGTGGCAAGTGAGCGAGCTACACGTCCGTTTCCATCCTGAAACGGGTGTATCTGCGTAAATCGGTGATGGAGCCAGGCCGCTTCAACCTCGGGCGGAACCCCACTTTCCATATGCTCCCTATGGAGCGTGATAAGCCGATCCATTTCGGCATCAACATGTTCAGGCGGACAGTATTCATGAATATGGCCGTCCGCGCGCTGTGGATTATTGGGGCGCCGCTTGTACTCGCCTTTGAGAAGCCGCACCTCTACAAGATTCCCATGGGGATCAACGGCTTCTGTCGTATCCTGATTGCGCGTAAGCTCAGCGTGGAGTTCTTTGATATATGAGTTGGAAAGCGGTCGCTCGTTTGCCACGAATGAAAAAAGACCTTCTACGGCACGGTGCTGATCTTGGATAAGGCGTGCCACCTTTTGTGGGTCTTTATTCGTGGAATTATGCCCGATAAGCGCTGCGTCAACGCCTCGCTCAATAAGCAATTGGGTTGTGCCCTGATCGAGGGTGTAAAGCCGTTCGATAATGCCCGTTTCAATCGCCCACTGGCGACGCAGCCGCTCATTGAACTGTTTGACGGCATCTATCTCTTCCAACTCGTCGCGCTGTTCTTCCCACACTTCAGACAGCGACCTCAGTTGCGTATCTGCCAGTTCATTCGGCGTCGTTTGAAAGTCTTGAATCGGATTCCAGCGGTACGACGTGGTCTCTTCTTTGTCCATTTGGTCAGATCGGAGATGGTTCATTGTGGATTGCAAGCGTAACTAAAGACTGATATGAACGTGCATGCAAAATGCAGTGTTGAACGTCGATGCATAGGTTAGAGTAGTCATGCGGTGCTCAATAGGGTTTCCGACCGTAAAGCCTCACGAATTGCGTAACTGAGCGCTGCCTCGTTAACTCTTCCCTCAAAACGAAATCGTCTGCGGAACCTATCCTCTCCCAATTTACGAATTGAAGGGCCAAGTAAGCCGAGAAGGAATGATGACGAAATTACATACACGTCTTCAGGAATACGGACTGCAATCTCCCCTTCTGTCTCATCAATCCCATCCAAACACGTCGATTCACGCACCGCTTTCCCGCGTGGACGTCCAGACAGTACAGGGGCATCGCTATCTCGGTGGTCATCAAGATCAATTACTTTCATCGTGACCACCGCTCTGTTCAAAATTTGACGTTGGAGATTAGATTCTACGCTTCAAAAAACCAGTTTATTTTATGCACGTTCCCCCCATCCCCGTCATGCTGAACGCCGTGAAGCATCTCGGCGCCGCACAGTTGGGGACGCGCGCATGCCTACCCGTCAACAGCATCCGCGGTGGCGGCTTCGACCAGGGCGATCTCGGCGTCGCTCAGGCCGTAGAGGGCGTACACGAACTCGTTGATATAGGCATCGGCCTCTTTGGATGCAGCTTTGAGTTCCTGTGATGGTTCTTCCCTCGACAGGAAAAAAAACCGATCGTGTAAATATAATTGTTGCTCCGCCCAGTAAGCCAGTTCTTCCTTCTGCGACTCCGTCAAATCAGGAATGGGAAATCGCTTGACGTAGGGCGTTTGCATGCCCAGTGCTCCACCGCGGTACTGGTTCGCTGTATTGGTAAAGAAAAACCATGCGACCCGTGCGTTCAGTAACGCGAGCAGATGCATACCGGCATCGGGGATTATGAACACTTTGTTGTTGGCATAATAGCCTTCATCATCCCATGTAAATGCTTGATACGTAGCAATTTCCTGATACAGAATCTTCGGGCGCTCAAACTCTTCGTAGTACGAACAAGGGCGCAGTTCCCACCAGTATTCGCCCTGGTCGTGGCGTTTCCGGGCGCGCTCTTCGTAAGGAGCTAAATGTTCTGCCAGCGCCGGATAGGTGTCCGCAAACCACGTCCATTTATCAGCATCGTTGGGCGCGTTCTGATTCGTCCATCCGTTTGGTATTGCGATTATGTGACGGCGCGGTTCGGGCGGCTGGTAGCGGTTGATGTCGCGGCCTTTCAGGAAGGGTTTGATGAGGTCGGTGCTGCCGGGGTCAGCGTCAATCAGGTCGCGCCGCGTATCCGCGTCAATCACGAACGCTTTGTTGAGTCCGGTTTTAATGCCGTAGTAGATGCCAGTATCACGCGTCTCCAGATAGTCGCCCAGCGGGGTGCCGGTGTCTTGCATTGCGTCCAGCAGGCGCTGGGTGCGCTTGTTGACGAGCGACCAGCCTTTCGGGTGGAGCGAGCGCGTAAGCACCTCGAAGCGGTTGTTCTGCACGTAGGTGGGCAGGGCATCGTAGTCGAGCGCATCGACCTCCACCGCCTGAAACGCTTTGTTCGGCCCGGCCTTATGCATCCGCACGATGCACGGATACGCGGTGGTGCCCTGAAACACCGGCAGGTCGCCAAAGTCGATGAGCTCCACCAGGCGCTTGGTTTCCATATAGCTGCGCAGGTGTTTGCCGTAGCGCGCCCGCATCCACTTGTTCGATACGATGTAGCAGAACACGCCGTTGGGGCGCAGCAGCTGCATGCCGCGCTCAATGAAGTAGACGTAAAGGTCGGCACTGCCGTAGTAGGTGCGGTTGTACTGCGTTTTGTAGGTCTTTTTTTGGGATGCGGAGAGCGTTTCCTGGCGCACGTAGGGCGGGTTGCCAATGACAATGTCGAAGCCCTCTTGCGCCTTCCATACCGCGCCGAAGTGGATGCGCATATCGAAGCCGTCGTTGCCCATGAGCGTGTCCAGCAGCGCATCGATTTCGTCTTGCAGCCGCTCTTTCTCGGAGGGGTAGGCCGTGCTCACGTAGCGCTCCATGAGCGTATAGAGGCGTTCCTCCTGTTCGTTATTCGCCAGGGTGCGCTGCATCTGACTGAGCGCATCCCCCTGTACAATTTTGTAGCGGAGGTTAGGCAGCGGCTTGATCTGCGTGAAGTCGTCTTCGTCGACCACGAGCGAGAGCCACAGGCGCAGTTGGGCAATGTCTACCGCGCTGGGTTCGATGTCGACGCCGTGGATGGTGTGCTGAATGGCGTGGCGCTTGAGCGCATAGGCCGAGCGGTCGGTGTCGTCGTCGAGGTAGGTAGCCAGCACACGGCGGGCCTGCACGATTTCTTGCATCATGCCCACCGGAAAGGCGCCAGAGCCCACTGCCGGATCGCAAATTTTGAGATCCGCCAGGCACCGGTCCAGGTCGGCGGCATGGGTGCGAATGGCGGCGGGGGCGCGGTAGGTGCCGTCGTACTTGCCACCGTCGGGATGGCTGCCGCTACGCACACGCCGGTCGTGTTCGCGCCAGCTCTGCCCCTCGCGCACCAGCGCCGTAAGGGCGGCCCGGTCTACGGTTTCGGTGTAGGCGGATCCAGAGAGCGTGCCCTGCGCCCCGGGGGCCGGGCCAAACGCGTTCTGCTGACCGGAGTGCGTGCCCAGGCTGGTTTCTTTTGTGTTGAGGGCGCTGTCGAGGTGGTCAATGAGGCTTTCCTGGCACATGTAGTGCACGATATCGCGCGGCGTGTAGAAGGCGCCATGCTCCTTGCGCTCGCTCACGTCGAGCATCTTCTCGAACACCTTGCCGAGCATTTCGGGATCTACGGCCACTTCCTTATCGAGCGGCTCGTCTTCGCGCACGGTAAAGTTGTACCGGTCGAACGTGTCGAAGATGGATCCAAACACGTCGTTGGGGAGGTCGAGAGCTACGCGTCCCCGCCGAAAGTCGTTAAGCGGCTGAAAGAGACCCCCATTCAGGAACGGAATGCGGCAGTCCAGGCGGCCAAAGTAGTTGCCGCGTCCCCGATCGGTGGCCAGCGCGTCGTAAAAGAGCGGGTCGAGAATGTCGGCGTAGAACGCGTCATAGGCGACGTATTCCTGATCGTAGAGGCGACGCAGAAAGTCAGTCGGTCCGTCGCCCCAGTCGTTATGCTGACGCACGCCGAGCCATCCTTTTTTCTGGAGGAAGTAGAGAAAGACGAGCTGGCCCAGCAGCTTCTTTGCGAAGTCGGCCGGTGCAATGGTGCAACGCTCGAACTCCTGCTGCGTGGAGGGATGCGCCTGGCAGGCGGCCCGCACCGCATCGGCCAGCTCCAGATAGTGGTCGCGGTACGCTTCGAAGAAGGCTTCGGTAACCACGTCGAGGTCGAACGCCGTGTGCAGCGCATCGAGCGTGGGGCTGGATTCTTGCTGTACGAGCCCCTCAAACTGACGCTCGGGCGTGTGGGTGGGCTCGTCGGGCCCGACCAGAAAGGAGTAGCGGACGGGCGTAAGTTCTTTTTCGGTGCCCACGGTGCCATCGTCGGCAATGACGGTGCGATACTCGAGCTGCACCAGCGAGAGCCGCCAGGCGTCGGTGCCCTCGGCGTAGTAGGCGACGAGCGCAGCTTCGCGGAACGGGCGGCTGTCGTCATTGAGGTACGTAGCCACAAAGTTGCGCTGCATGGTACGAGCGCGTTCAAGCTTACTCGGCGCATTGAGCTTCACAGCCAGCACGTCGAGTTCTTGTCCGCTTGGGTCAACGTACTTGGCCAGCCGCTTGTACTGGGCGATGTGCTCGCGGAAGGCGGCGTAGATCATTGAGCCCGAGCGGTGCCCGCGGTGCTTCATCTCGGCCCTCACGAGCAGGTTCTGCACGAACTGCCGCACGGTGGCTTCGTCGTAGGATTGCTCGAACGTGCGAGTGATGAGGCGCCGGGCTTCGCGAGTGGTCATGTAGACATGCAAGACAGGTGGAGCGGTAACAATGTAATCATGTGAATGAGACATAGGTCGGATGGATCCAATCGCAGGAGATGCCTCTCGTCTTCGGTCTCCGCGCAGAGGGGTTGTGTCCTACAAGGAGGCGCGTGCCGGGCGTGTGATGCTCGCGTTGAGATCCTTCCGCCTTGCGGCGTCAGGATGACGTGGAGTGTAGGAACGTGCTGACTTGAGGGCACAGGCTTCCCCCACAGGTCATGCTGAACGGGGTGAAGCATCTCGACGCCGTACGGTTGGGGTGCTCTGCTGGCAGGCGTGCGAGGGGGCGCTCCGTCTGTACGGGACGTGCCGGGCCTGTCGTGCTGGCGTTGAGGTCTTTCCGCCTTGCGGCGTCAGGATGACGTGGAGTGTAGGGAGGTGCTGACTTGAGCGCACAGGCTTCGCAGACAGGTCATGCTGAACGCAGTGAAGCATCTCGACGCCGTACGGTCGGGATGCTCTGCTGGCAGACGTGCAAGAAGGCGATCCGTCTGTACGGGGCGTGCTGAGGGTGTTATGCTGGCGTTGAGATCCTTCCGCCTTTCGGCGTCAGGATGACACGGAGTGTCGGGATGTGCTGACGTGAGGGCACAGGCTTTCCACACGGGTCATGCTGAACGGAGTGAAGCATATCGACGCCGTATGGTTGCACTGCCGCCAGTCATGCGGGATCAGGATGGACTGGGTTGAGGGTGCGGGTTATTCCGCTGCCTCCTCCGTCTCTTGCCAGATCACCTCTACACGCATAACCGACGCCTCCCACAGCGCTGCGCTTTGCACTTTTGCCGTCTCCCATCCCGTGGCGGCCTGCTCTTTGACCCAGACGCGTGACTCAGGTGGAAGCACCCGCTCGTGTGCCTCCTGCACCGCCTCGACTGCCGGTATCGCCTCCTGCGTCTCAACAGGCAGCCACCCCGTCATGGTACCGTAAATGCCCGGCACATAGAACAGAAACAACCCAACGGCTACCGTTACCACTGTCCATTTCACCACACGCTTCACGAAGCGCCCTATCGCACAGAGCCCCCGCCATACCGCCGAAAAGAAGGCTCGGATGACGTTGTAGATCCAAGCAAACAGCGCCTGAACACCCTGTCCCGCACGGGTAGTACCTTGCTTGATGCCCTGCCAGACTCCCTGGATGCCACGTTGAAGTCCGGCCACCGCCCGTCCCATCGTTTTCTGAATGCGCGTCCCAATACCCGGACCACGTGCTTGCTCTCCCGGGGCCAATGGCCTTTCTGTAGTCTTTGTAGATGAGGACGTTGAAGAAGACCCTCGATCCGGCCACGGTGATGTGTTCTTCTCCTTCGTACGATGAGAAGACGATCTCGAACCCGATCGCGCCGGTGGAGGCTTCGTTTTCATCTCGGTGGACGGTGCTGTCGTCGCTGACTCCGTCGTGGAGGCCGACGAAGGCTTCGGCATCTGGTACGACCCATCGGGACGAGGCCGATTGTGGACTTCGGTATGCACCCACAACGCAACTGCATGGGCATGGCGCAACTGACGCTTCGCATCGCGTAATGTGCCGTCATTATCATGCACTGCAGCATTCCCAGCCCGGCGCATCTTGTGCAGCGGGTTCAAGATCGTACGCGATAATTCTTTAGTGGCTTCCAACCGCTCCAACCGATCAAACTGTGTAAGCTCAATCCAGTGCGTGGGGACGGACTGCTCACGAACGTATGACTTGGTGCATTGCTCAGCAAACGCCCGCAACCGTGTCAGGCACGCCACCGGATCGGTGTGCAGAAGCGCCTCCGCCGAGGTCGCCATATCATGCAACTCAGGATCGGTATCGGCCAAAAAGTCGAAGTTGGAGGCAGGCATAAAGAAATGGAGTCAGGTCACACAAAAGTCAGGGGGATGCGGAGAATTAGTTCGAGGGTGAAGCCGATGTCTCAAATGCAAACTGCCCCGCTTCGACAAGCCGGTAGCCCGCGCCGTCGGTCGTCAGGCGGGCCGGGGTCGCGTGAACCAGTTCAGCCGGATTGGCGTCGTCGTGGGCCGGGACTGCTGGTTCGAGCGCCTCAAAGGTCCCATCGCGGCGCGGCACCGGGAGCAGAAACGATGCACCCTGAATCTCCACCAGCCAGAACGTAGCCACGGCCCGGCGATCCTCAAACTGAAATGGAATGTCAGCCTCTGGCGTGTGGTAGATCGGCGACACGGTGGCATCGGGAAAGGTCTCCTGCACTGCCCGCTCGAACATGTAATAGCGCCCCACCATCACACGACCCTGCTGGCACCAAGCGCAGAATGCTTCACCCAGAAAGATGTGCGGTTCAGGAGGGGATTGCTCTTGCGCAGGGGCATTGTTCGATTCGGTTGTAGCTGTAGTAGATTCAGCATCTTCATCAGACTCAGGATCTGTTTCAGGTGCCGAATTGGAATCCGCACGAGACACCTCTCGACGGCGCTCTTCCTTAAGCTGGCGTAGGATTTCTTCGTATTCGGCAAGGTCATCAATCGAACTACTCTCACCTGCAGCATCACTTCTTTGACCCGAGTCATCATGTGATTGCTCTGATGAAATGGCTTCTTTGGAAGATGCTTGATTGGCTTCAGTTAGTTCGCCAGACAAATCCTCGGGCGACTTTTCTTTCTTCGATAACTTTGCCCCACCCCAGTAGACTACTTTCACAGCCCAATAAATCACCAGGCCGCCCCCGACAAGCATCAACCCAGCTCCTGCTAATACCCAGAGCCATGCTGCGTTATCCTCGGTAGTGTCCTCTTCTTCGGTTGATTCTTGGGGTTGCAAGATATTAGCAAAGGTAGACTGTGCCCACGCTGTATCGCGGACCTCGGCCATATCTATGGCACCCGTTGCAATGAGATCCAGACCTGGACCGGCTCGAACTCGACTTTCATAATACCGGCGTTCCAGACCGGGCGTGCGGGCCAACACATACACAACTCTGCTCGAATCGCCCCTTATCCGTACGTTTGCTGTACGCCCCCCTACAGTCAGCGAATCGATTGTCTGCTCTGGTGCCTGATCGGCCCGAACACGGAGCGTATCCTGCAGGACGTCGCGTCCTCCCCATTCATAAAGCGTCTGTGCAATCCGCCCTTCCTCATCGAAAACAATCAGTTCTGTTCCAGTAGGGAGCAGCCCTGTTTCTGCTTCGCTCGCATGATACGTTAGTGTCAGATGCACACTCCGCTCATTATCCGCCTGCGCCACACTTTCTGCCACCCATGCAAAACCCGTTACCAGACCAACAACCACCAGAGCCTGCCACACGCGGCGGCACGCAACAACCATTCTGCGATATGTGACAGACAAGCAATTAGTTACTGGCATATACGCATTCTTTTAAACCTGGCTAAGATAATTTTACAGTAAGGAATGTGAGGGATAATTCGTATCTGATTACACCTCTAAAGCTTAGCAGAGAGCACTTTGGGAGCCAATGTGATCGTTCTCGCCCGACGCGTATTTACAATTATGTAGTTCAGCAAAAATACGTTTACACCTTGTCATCGCGAGGAGGGAGCCTGCGACCGACGTGGCGATCTCATGCGTCAGTTGGAGCCGTCTATCTCGTTGAAAGACAAAAGATTGCACCCTAAAGACAGTTTCTCACTGGCGCTCCTCGCAATGACATACTCAAAGATACTTTTATCGGCCTACTTAACAAAGCACGTTGGGAATCAAACATCCAGAGGTTCTTACCCCGATGACGAAACAGACGCCTCAAACGCAAACTGTCCAACTTCCTCGACCTGATATCCCATGCCTGTAGCCACCACACGGGCCGGGGTCGCGTGAACCAGTTCAGCCGGATTCGCGTTGTCGTGGGCCGGGACCGCTGGTTCGAGCGCTTCAAACGTTCCATCGCGGCGGGGCACCGGCAGCAAAAATGAGGCGCCGTTGATCTCCACCAGCCAGAACGTCGCCACGGCCCGGCGCTCGGTGAACTGAAAGGGCGTGTCGGCCTCTGGGGTGTGGTAGATCGGCGACACGGTGGCATCGGGATACGCATCCTGCACTGCCCGCTCGAACATGTAATAGCGCCCTACCATCACACGACCCTGCTGGCACCACGTCCGGAAGGCGTCGCCGAGCGCCTCCTGGGTCTCGGCATACGCTGCATCGACTGGTTCGCTCGGATCCTCATGAGCAGGGGAAGTAGCGCGGTCAGTGCTCTCGGGCGTAGCCTGTGCTGCTTCAGGTAGGGTAGACTGCTTCGCTTTAAGCGCATTAACCATCTTCTGGAGCCTTCTATTTTCAGCCCCTAACGCAGCCATTTGCTGAGCCAATGCCGTGGTTTCTTGCTCCTCTTCATTTTCTTGTCCGGCCTGGACCACTTCAAGCGCTTGTTTGAGCTTTTTATCTTTCGCTTCGAGCGCATCGTTCTTTTTGGAAAGCATGATTTTGAGATCAGCTACGGTCTCTTGCAGCCGTTCACTCTCTTGCTCCGACTCCAACCCCTGACTGAGAGCCTCATCTTCTGCATCAGCCGGTGATGTTTCTGGTTTTGTGTTCATCTGCTCACGAGTCCTCGCATCGCGTTTCCGGACTTTCTCTTTGAGCTCTTTGACCTCTTCCCTTAACTCGGCAATGACCTCACCTTTGGGCATGTCATCTTCGCGTTCCCCCGCTACGATCTCCTGGGATTTCTGCTTCGACGATACGCCCTTCTTTCCCTCACCGGAACCCTGTGCTGGAGATTCTTCAACAGGCTTCGACTTCTTATCTGACGAAGAAAGAACCGCATCCCAAGAACGCTTCATTCTTCCTTTCTGCCGACGACGGTTTCTCTTCTTTTCTTTTTTCGAAAGCTCTTTCTCACTGCTCTCAAGTTTGAGAGCTTTCTGGAACTGTGGCTTTTCCTCTTTTTTGTCTCTCCCAGCATGATCTTTTGACTTCTCACCCTCCGCCTTGCTTGCTTGTAGTAAAAGAAAGACCAGAATGACAAGCATTCCGTAAACAGACCAGATAATTCCCCCCTGCAACCACCCCGAGTCACTGTCTTCCGGAGAAACAACCTCCTCAGACGTGATCGCTGCAAACACATTCTGTGCCCATGCAGCGTCATCCCCCTCAACCGCGATCATCTCCATGGTGCCTGTCTGGACAACATCAAGCCCGGCTTCGTATGCGCGGCGGCTTTCATAGAACCTATGGCTCTCCTCGGCATCATCAGGCACACGAGCTAGCACGTAAGCAGCAGTATTTCCATCCCCCACAATGCTGATCCAGCGTGTTTGCCCTTCAGTGTCAACCCGGTCGTAAACTCGTGCGAATAATTGTACAGATCGGTCTGTGAGAGAATCTTTCATGGCCTCACGCCCGCCCCAACTGCTCAGCGTTTGCGCGGCTGCTTGCTCATCCCAGACGACCACCTCTGTACCTTCGGGCAAGGTTCCCTCTGCTGCCACATCTTCGTGGTAGTTCAGCGTAAGCGGTACGCTGTTGTCATTACCCTGGGCCTGCACGGCGGCCGGTCCGGCCATCAGCAGGGCCACGCAAAGAACAGCGAGGCAGATCGCATGAGGCCACGATGCAAAGAACGGACGCTGCATATCGAACTGTGTAGATGAAAAGAGGCTACCTGACAGGCAGAGCTCAGACGTACATGGTGGTGCGACCGCAGTTTATGATAGACCGCTTTCACGAACCTCCGTTTTTCTGTAGATAGTCGCGGGCCTTGTAGACACCCCGGCGGGTGGCGTCGAAGAGCGTTACCGGTCCCTTGTGGCGCTTCATTCGTTTCGCGGCCTCGTGGAGCTGCTCGGCGCTTCCCGACAGGTTGCGTGCGCTGCTGTTCAACGTGTTGGTGGTGCGATCCAGACGGCTGTCGAGCTTCTCCAGGAGACGCGCCAGTTCTGTGCTGTTGGCGGATTCGAGTGCTTCCGCGACGGCCTGCAGTTCCTCTTGTACCAAGGCACTCATCGACTCAATGCGGCGCAATTCCTCATCGAGGGTCTCTGCATGTTTGTCTTGCTGCTTCTGAAGGAACTGGAGCTCACGCTTCTGATGGGTGTGGATCGTTTCGGCCAGGTTTTCTTGCTGTCCTTTGAGCACGCTCTCGATCCGCTCACGATGCGCCTCGGCATCCTGCAGGCTGTCGCGGGCCACGTCGCGAAGCTGCGCCGTGGTGCGTTGCAGGTTGCGCTCGACATCTTTGAATGAAGACGCAAGCGCATCGCGGTCGGCCTGGCTGGCATCGATGGCGTCGCCGACCATCGCCATGTGTTCGCGGATGGTATGGTTCAGATCACGGTTCATCTCGCTGATCGGGTTCGCCAGGGTGTGTCCGGCCCCCTCAATGGCATGCGTAACCTCCTCCACCTGATCAACAAACTTCTTGATGCTCAGCGCCATCTCATCCAGCTTGGCATACTGGCGCTGGAACGAACCGAAGTCCTGCATCATCGTGTTGATCTCGCTGCTCAGGTCGGCGAGCGAGGCTTTCATTCCCGTTGTAAGCCCCTCAACCGACGTGTTTAGCTCGGTGAGTAGTCCGCTGGTTTCCTCAATCAGATCGCCCATCGACAGATTCGGCGCTCGCATCTGCTGCAGTTCGACCAATCCCGGCACTACATCGGTCTGTATCGTTTCATCTAACTGGTCGATGTGACGCTGGCGCACCCGGTCCAGGAGCCCAATTACGATTAGAAAGAGGACCATGAGCACGAGCCCCCAAATCGTGCTCAGGAATGCCCCCCCGATATTGGTCATGATGAGGCCCATCTGATCGAGGAAGACTGTCGCCTCCATTGCATCGGCTCCAGCGGCCTCCCCGATGTCTTGCACCACTTCGTTGAGCTTCCACAGCGTGCCCAGCAATCCCATTAGCACGAAGATACCGGCCATGGAACGGGCGCTGGACAGCCGTTCAATGTAGGATCCGTATGCGGGGAGTTGCTCGATGTCGAACGTACGAAAGTCGCCATGCGGGAAGCGGGTCTTGAGTTGCTGCACAGCCTGCGACACCATCGAACTCGAAAAGCTGCTTTCTAATGTGCGCGAGCGTAGCGTATCTGGCTCGTTGTCCTCTTCGGTATCGGTTTCTTCGTCGGGCGCCTCATCAGGAGCTTCCTCGGCTGGAACCGCATCAGCGGTCTGGCGCTGCCGCTCTTTGGTTACTTCAATAACAATCCGTTCTTTGAGGTCGGCTGTATCGTGCTTCACCGAGCCTGTAGCCACCCGGTGAATTACCGGGACAAAGTAGGCCACTAAATAGATAAAGAAATATACGACTACCGGGAGGAGATAGCCCTCAATGCCAAACATACTGTGATTTTAATCTTTTGGGGATGCGAAACGAGAGACGTTATATGCTCTTGGGAAGGCCCCGTAACCGAGACATGTCTACTCAATGCGGCCTTTCTTTTCGAGGACGAAGCCACTGCCACGCTTTTTGAGTTCAGCGGGGCGGACGGTGTTGATCTGTGAGGGCGAGACGTTTTTCCCGTCAAAGCATTCGCCCAGTTCACGGAATCCATTGCGGGTTGGCTGTGGGAGAAGATACGCTGTGCCTCGGGCCTCAACCAGCCAGTACTCGACCGGATCTTGGGCGTTGTCGTCGAACACCAAACCCGCGGCGTTATTCTCGCGCATGATGCGCCGAAACGAGGCCGACGAAATCTCGCTCTCTACCTGGCGCCCGAACAACTGATACCGGTCTACCATCGCCGGGCTGCCCTTTGTGCACCATTTCTTGAATGCCTTCCCGATTTTATCGGCGGTGGATGGGCGCCGTGACTTGGATCTGCTGGTGTTAGACGATTGTGCGTGCTCTTTCGACGATGCAGGAACCCCATTCAACTGATCATGAAGCTTTCGAATCTTCGCATCGCGTTTCCGGACTTCCTCTTTGAGCTCTTTGACCTCATCCCGCAGATCATCGATAATCTCGGTTTTTTGAGCGCCCTTTTGTTGATTCGATGCTACGATTTCTTGAGACTGCAACCCCGACGATTCGCGTCCTTTTCCTTCTTCAGAAATCTGCGCCGGTGTCTCCACAGCAGGTTCCAAAGTCTCTCTCGATGAGGGAATGACAGCCTTCCAAAAGCGCTCCATTTTCCCTTTCTGGCGCCGTCGGTTTTTCTTCTTCTCTTTTTTTGAAAGGGCCCGTCCTGCAAGCAGTAATAAGACAATAAACGGCACACCAATTAATGCAGTGAGACCCCACCAAACCCACCCCCAGCCGCTCTCTTCCTGAAAGACCGAAGCCATCATCGCACGAGCTTTATCATCTTCTATTACATTCATCGTGATAGGCTCCCCCGTCACTGGGCCAAAGCCAGCCTCGCCCTCCCACACACTCTCATACAGCACCCGCTCGCCTTCGTCGTCTGTCGCCCGGGCCAAAACGTAAACAACTTTGTTGTTGTAGGCAGTGCGCTCAAACTGCTCCTCTGTGGTGCCGTCTGATACTGACGAGGGTGTATGGTCTTTCTCAATGATCGACTCGCGATCATCAAGCGGCTCAAAGTCGCGTCCGTCCTTTTTCCACACACGCACCTCCACCTCTTCGGAGAGTTGACCGTTGTCCTGCAGGTCGAGCGATGTTTCTATTACACGCTCAAAGGTGGATTTGGCCCAGGCGGTATCCTGTTCGCTTACAAGGTCCATATCCATGTTGCCCGATACTACCAGATCCAATCCCGGCCCTGACTCAACATCGGAGCCCCCCACCTGACTTTCGTAGAATCGGGCGTTGCCGTCTTCTGATATACGCGCTAAGACGTAAACGATCTGCCGCGGCTCTGTCGCTATACGGAGCAAATCTGTTTCCCCGTTCTCTCCTAACTCATCAAAGACCGCTCCGAAGTTATTTTTAGCCTCCTCTGCTAAGGTGGGCTGTATTTCGGAACGGCTGCCCCACGCGCTTAGGGGGGTGGCTCGTGTGCCCGCTTCATGATACACCAGCACCTCGGTGCCGGCCGGCAAGGTGCCCTCTTCTTCCACGTCTTCGTGGTACTCCAGCGTAAGCGGTACCCTGTTGTCATTCCCCTGGGCCTGCACCGCAGCCGGTCCAGTAATAAGCAGAGCAAGAACCAGGAAGAGTCCCATAATGCCCTGCACCAGTTTGGGGGAGCGGGATGCATGTGTAAACCGGTACACGTTAAGCATAGTCGTAAGTAGCGTCGAATGGGAGAGGGCCAACCAGACGGAGTTGTATTTACTGGGCGTACTGGTCGCGTACCGCGTCAATCAGGCCCGCAATTTGGGCCACGAAGAGCGGCTCCAGCGCAGGGCGGTCTTTCTTCGAAATGCTCTCAATGCCATCGGCCAGCTTTGCATTTTCGTAGCCGCGGTCTTTGATGCTGGGCACCGCTTGCCGGTACACACTGCTCTTGAGCTTGTCGGCCCACTCCTTGTGCGCCGCCGGAATCACCTTAAACTCGCGGTGCATGCCGTACGGAAGGGCCTTCTCCAGCGCATCCAGGAACCGCTCCAGATTTTCGGGCACCTCCACCGGCGGATCCATACGCACCTCGTTCTTGTGGATGGCCTGGTAGTATTCGACCAGCGAGCTGCTGAACGTCGTTTCAGTGTTGCCAACGCTCGGGTACCCTTCTTCGCCCGTAATGTTGGCGACGGGTACATCACGCAGTTCGCCCTTGTCGCTACTTTTGAGCAGTCCGAGAGCCACGGATACCTTCGGGGCAATCACGTTGTTATAGCGGTGCAGCCCGTCAAACTTGATGGGCAGGTCGTCATCTTCGACCATAGCACCCACCCGGAAAAGCTCCTCCATGATGCTGGAGAACTCATATTTGGTGTCCGTGAGCATGTTATACAGGCGGCTCCCGTTACCCGTGAGTGTGATTGTCACCTTCGACAGTGGGAAGGCTTCACCCTCCAGCTTGCCTTCAGAAGCCATTTTCATAAGCTGCCCGGCAAAGTACGCAAGCCCACCCATAAGCAGCAGGTTACTCAGAAAGAAGCCCTGAATGGCATCCCCCTCGCTGGCTTCGGTACGCAGGTAGTTCAAGATGCGGATAAGCAATTGGGCATCGTTCGAGCTATCCACATCAGTAATCTGCTGTAACAGCCCAAGCCACATTTGCAACGTCATGTCCCCATCACGTGGATTTGACGAGGGACTTTTAAATCCCTCAATGAGCGATGGGTCAATATCCGCGTACTCGCTTTCCCCACCCGATGTCATGCCAAGGACTTTCCGTTTGGCCCGTTGCTCAATCGCTTCCACGAACTGCGCACGGAAGGTCGGTGCTTCCTGAATAAAGTCGTTGATTTGGCCGGCAGCCAGCTTGAAAGAGGTTTGGAAGACCGGCTCTTGACGATCGAAAGCGATGATATCGGTCGTGCCGCCTCCCACGTCGAAGATTACGTGCTGATTATGATCGTCGACCACGTCGTCGCGGGCTGCTTCGCTCTCACTGGCCAGGTGGATGTTGGAAGTTACGGTGTCGCCCCACACCATATCCATATCCGCCTCAAATCGCTGACGGCGGTCGTAGTTAAACGACTTCGGATACGAAAAGTAAAGCTCAGTAATCGATGCATTTTGGGCGGCAGCGGTAAGCACAACTTGCTTGCGCAGGTGATGCATGAACACCCGAAGCCAATCGGTACGGGTCCACTTGATATCTTGCTTCAGCGAAAACCGTTGAGCTACATTCTGAATCTGTGGGAATCCTTTGATCAGACTCAACAGTGTCGGGTCAGCCAGTCCTACATTGTCGAAGTAGATGAGCCCGTTTTCAATTGCAAAGTTGTCATCTTCCTCCACTTTCTGTTGCTGGGTAAGCAACTGCGTTGGAAAATAGAGCTGTGACATCAAGCTCTCGTCCTGAACACCAAACTTGTATGGGAAGTCAAGTGCGGCGCTTCCTCCCTCACAGACATCACCAAACGTCGCCTTGTAGTTGGGTTTTTTCAACAGCGTGGTGGTAAGCACCGGCAGTGAGAGCGGCTCTGGGGGTCTATCTTCGGCTCGTTTGTGGGCAATGCATGTGTTCGAGGTACCAAAGTCGACACTCACGCTCCACTCGCTCGGGTTCTGACCGGCTCCACGAGGATCTTGCAGGTCCAGCAGGCAAAAGCCGCGCTCGGGCACGAAAAAGCCATCGGGTTTATCGGATATAGTGTAAAATGCGGCTTTTCCAGGGCTTGGCACCGCCCCCCTCCGGCTGGTTTCATCCCCCATCACCACCACATCGTCATGAATGCTCTTCACCACACGACCAGCCTGGGCAGCAAACGGATCGACGCGGCCAAACTCCCACGTTGGCGATAGTCGCACACGCGCATAGTAGGTGTCATCGGCGTGAGACGTATCCGCATCATTGTCAGAAATCAGGTGCCGCACCGCATCCAGGTCGTAGTTGGGAAAGAGACGCAGGTCAAACTCGTCGCGGCCTATCTGCTCATCCAATCGGTAGCGGCCTTTACCCACGGTGCTATAGAGTTTCGTGATTTTGACCTCCCCGAACTTGAGGGTCACAACGTAGTTTTGGCCGTCGCTGGAGAGATGCGCACTTAGGTTCTCCTGCAGAGCCCTCGAATCCATAATCTCCAGGATGTCCGGGTCCATCGGAATGAGGTAATACTCGGTAGTCCCTTCAAAATCTACCTCCATCCCCCGCCATTCTTCAGAGAACCCACCGTAGTCCTCCTTTTGCGTATCATAGCTGGTGACGAGCGTGAGGTAGGGCATGAACAGCCGATCCACAAAGAGATACGGCATGGGAATCGCGCCTTCACCCAGGTTCAGTGCCTGCCCCAGGTTCTCTCCTTGCCGGCTAAGGTGCTCTACGGCATCAGCAAAATCATTGCCCCCAAAGGCTCGTCCGTACAGTCGGGTGCTATTCGACAACAACTGCTCCTCGGTAACAACCAGACGCCCCTCATGTAGCGGCAGATCGCCCCAAATGTAATCGGGCTCGGCTTCTACAGCAAAGCTCAAGAAGGGCAACGGGATACGGCCTACCTGATCGGTAAGCGGATCGGTTATAACATCGACCCCATCGGGCGCTTCGACATTGCTTAGCTCTTCGCTCCACTGCTTCAACTCGTTGATAAAGTCGCTCGCATCGCGATCTTCCATCGCGATCTCTTTTTGCTGCAAGGCTTTTGTGTTGACGTTGCGAAGCACATGGCCGAGCCACACCTTTATAAGCCCACACACTTTATTTCGCGAATGGTCGGAGACGCGCATCTGATTTTTCTCATCGAAGGTGCGGCTGGTCGGGTCATACCAGGTGCCTTTCTCGGAATCGTACCAATAGAGTCCCGTAAGCGTCTTTGGAGCAGTAGCCGATGGATAGATTCCCGTAAGCGGCGAGCGTCCCGCCAGCACCTCTTCCTCTCCTTCTTCACTTACCACCGTATAGAACTGCACCGGATTCCATAGCTCTTTGCCGCCGGGTGTGGCTGACAAGGTGGGTACCAGTACCGAACTGACATCGCTTGCACCGTCTTCGAGCAGCTCTTTGCTCTTGGAGCGGATATCCAGATTCATCACGTTACGCAAGGCAAAGGCCGCAAGCAGACCGCGCATTGTGCGGCGGGCATCCTGCTGCAGCGCCTCCCGCCCATCGGATGCTGCTATCGCGGCCTCGTCGCCTCCGGCCGTCCCATTGGACGACTCACCAATCGAGTGCTGAAAGAGATTCGCATAGAACATGTACGCGCGCGATACTGGCGATGGAATGCGACCCTCGGTAGCGGCACGACGCACCTCCATGTTGTCGCCGATGCGCTGGAGGAGGTCAGCCGACTCATAGGTGAACCCATCGGGATTGGGATTCGCGACATTGTAATCTGAGGAAGCGTCGGGAAGAAAAGGGGACTGGGACATAATTCAGTAGGGTTGGATTATCTTACAGTATATGATGCGGTACGCGCCCGTCGACGTGACTGGCGCGTATAATTTTTTGATTAGGCGACCTGCGTGCGCGTGTACTCGTCGGGGATGCCGTTTCGCTTATTTAGGCGTAGCGACTGGTGCACCTCAGGCGTCGTAATGCCCAGCGGGATACAACCGTCGGAGTCGATCAGATGAAAAGCGTCTACTTTCACCTTTAAGCGCACGTCGTTGTGGTGCAAGCGGGCCATGGCGGCCAACGCGGCACGAAGGGCGCGTACCATGGCCGTGTCTGTTTCTTCTTGGTCTACCTCCACGTCATCGGCTCTCACATTCGCCATCGCCTGATGAATCGCCGAGTAGTCGGATTTGGTGTGAGAAAGCAAGCTCACCTCGCTTCCTTTCAATGTGGATTCGGCCCAGAGCAACAGACGCGCAAAATACTCTGCAACCTCGGTCTGTCTGGCCCCAAAGGTCCATTCACCGGCTCCAGCCCCATCTTGAATGAGGGCCGGACGATCCCGCTTTCCAGCCTGCTGGTACTGTGGAAAGTGGTTGTTCGCCCATTGATCAATGACGCTGCTGTACCATCCCAACTGCTTTAGATGACCCGGTGACATGCTGGTGATCATGCGGTCAAGCCCTTTCGAGAAGTCCTCTTGCCCGCCCTGACGCAGATGGAAGGCCGCCAGGTGAAGCAGGTAGGCAAACTGCTCGCGCAGTGCCCCCGTGTTGCTGTATGGCAAGTTTTCCCATTGTATGTGCATCTGGTTGCCGTCGGGCACAAAGACACGCACTTGTGTTTGGCTGTCGCCTCCAGGTTGCCCGATCGCATCGAGCATCGCAAGTCCGGCCATGAACTCTTCGAAATAAGCCGGATTCGACTGTGCAGCGCTGCCGAGATGCGCTTCCACCTGGTTGCGCCCCGGATTGTCAGAGCCAATGACGTACACGCCATCGTACATCGCGTCGCTGGTGCGATACACCTTACTGTAGAACTGAAGGGCGCTGGCCGTGTCAAGCAGGAAGCGGTCGGGATCAACGCTCTCTTTGCGCTCACGCGGCTGGTAGTGGGGCAAAATCTTAATGGCGTTCCATTGCAGTCGGTCCTTGTTGACCATTGTGCCCTGCGTGCGGTCGAGCGCCCGCTCTACGCATTCACGGACCACTGGAATCAGGGAGGCCCCGGTTCCACCGAACACAGAGGCGGTTACCATCACCGGTATGTTCGTTGACGTTCCAGTAGCTGCATTGGCCAGCGCGCTTAAGAAGTTCTGTGCGTTTTCGTTGCGCACGAGCACGTTGTTCAGATGCTCGGAGAGGTGTAAACATCCCAGGTTGGGACGCGCCCGGAAGCCATCTTCGCAAGTCGCCTCGCGCTCACTTTCATCGTAGAGCAGTTCGAGTACCTGGCGCGTCTCATTGTCGGTGCTTGAGGCCGTGTTTAACCCTCCGCTGATAACCGTGTCGAGCGGCTCAGTGAGGCGATACAGTGTGATGTCGGTGCCAAACAACCCCGCTTCAACATCCTCGCTACTGGCTAACGGATTCCAGCTACTACTGGAGGCCGTTGTTTGCACATCCCAATCGTAGCGCTGCATTTCGTTGTAGGCATCCGCTGTTTTCTGGGTGCGCATTACATTGCCATTGGAGGCATCGGTATCCACCATAAGGATGTGTACGTTTTTGGGGCCACGCCCTGTTGCACACAGGTGAATGAACGACTCGGCGACTTTGGCCCCGGTGCCGCCTCCGGTGATGATAAACACGTGGTCAGACATATAGTGCAAAAGATTTTAAGAGAAAAGAGAAGATGGTTACTTAGCGCGGCACTCTGGAATTACACAAGTTGGCCGGCTTCAATGCCCTGCGTAGATCCGTACGACTTGCAGGCCCAGAGGCTACCCGCCAGCACGCCCAATACGGCAGCCCCCAGAAGCACAAGATAGAGCCCCCATGAAATCCCCCCGCCTGACCCGAGCGTAGTAACTGCTGCGGGTGAGGCATTCAGCAAATCCCCTACGACAAACTGCAGATCTTCCAGTCCCTCGTGCACAACCGGAATGAGCACCTCTAAAAGCGCGACGCCTATCAGGATAGCGGCCACAACCCCGAGCACCGTACGGTTACGGCCCTTCAGGTGCTCAGCAATGCGTGCGGGGCCTTGCCGCCCCATCGACTTGATGTCGCCCCGAGCCAGGAAGGTGATGATGCTCAAGAAAATGAGGGCTGTGCCCAGGAAGATAACGGTGAGTACCATGTGTTTTTGTTTGGACTTGAATGCAGGAAAGCAATGCGTATGCGTAAGTGTGTACCGTGTCATCGCCACTCTGTAACCAGCAGCGCCTCGCCCAGCACGTAGTGTTCGCGGATCACTGCCCCCATGGTTTGCTGGATGTTAAGTGTCTGACTGCAGGCATCGGTATCGTCGTCGCGACGGACAGACAGGTCATCGGGAATGAGTCGGTTGGCTCCCGATGCGCCAAGTCCCAGTTGTACCACCGAGGCGATGCGCTCGCGTCGTTGCTGCGGAACGTAAGACATTGACGCATCGACATGGGCCTGCCAGGTGTCGTGGACCGTGGCGTCGGTGTTGAAGATGCGGGGTTCGTCGGTT
This sequence comes from Natronotalea proteinilytica, assembly GCF_055379935.1. Lineage (NCBI taxonomy): Bacteria > Pseudomonadati > Rhodothermota > Rhodothermia > Rhodothermales > Salisaetaceae > Natronotalea > Natronotalea proteinilytica. The sequence goes on from NZ_AP043947.1 coordinate 3,216,845, forward strand.
TTCGTAAGGACGACATTGCTATTGGCCACCGAGAGGGTGTCGATGCGCCAATGCTGGAAGGTAGGCTGCAGCGCGTCCATGACCCGCTCCCGGTTGGCCTCTGACAAAGCACGCCATGGAAGCGCTGTGCTATCGACGGACACGTCGAACTGTAGAGGGGCTCCTGGTGTGGCATCTTGGTCGGCCACCCGGCCTGAGAAAACGTGACCTACATCGGGGTGCGTACCATGGTGGTCGACCAGCGAACGAAAGAGCCGCTCACCGCGCCGCTGTCCATCGACCGGATGCGCCCGCTCGCGCGGCTCAACCGAAGTGCTCGACGTGCCAATCGTTATCTGGTGAACCGTTTCTATGCCGTTTGCCTCAAGAATGCTAAGATATTCTTGCTTGGCCGCAACCGATGGGAAAAACCCAAATCCGTAAAAAGGGCGGTCGTCGCAGTTGTACGCAATGGCTCCTATCTCGGGCACCTCGTGGTAGTACGTGCCGTCATACGGCCCCCGGTAGGCGAGCAGCGTGAAAACCCCTCCGGTTTCAAGCCAGTCTCCAATAGAACTCACAATGCCTCCAAATCGAGCGCCTTCTTCAGGAGCTGATTGCACGCCATCGCTGATAACCAGATGAGGCTTATCCGAATCGAGGTCGGCAAAGAGCGGTCCGTAGTCGTTGTTGACCCACAGATACGCATCGGGATCTTCGAGAAAGAACGGATCCACTGGTTCAACCACTTGCCCTTGTTCTTGGGAGGGATATCCGAATCCGTAAAAGTCGACCTGGCCAGCGAGTTGTTCGTCGAGTGTACTCAGCAAATCGAAGTAGACCGACTCCCCTCCAAGCGTGTACGGACGCATACTCGCCGAACGGTCTACGTAGACCTGTAGATCGCCGGCCTCCTGTTCAGGGTGGGGCGTTATGTCGCCCACTGACTCAATGTGCCGGTTGATTTCTTCGACGAGCAGCGGCGCCTCTTCATCAGGAAGGATGGGTCCGCATCCGCTCATCACAATCAACAGAGCGAACACGCCGGTCCAGGGCATCCATAACCGAATGAGGGTATGCTTAGAAAGAACCATAGGCGATTAACAGCAGAAGGGAATATCGGAAATATACAAGGCGGTATGTACGAGTGTTAGTATTCAGGCACCCAGCCGGGGGGTGGCGTATCGGTAAAGACGAGACGCATTTCGAGACGGCGGTTCTCGGCGCGCTCAGCGGCTGTTTCGTTACATGCTTCAATATCTCCAGACGGGCAGTTGCGCGGACGAAACTCGCCGTATCCAGACGCAGACATGTCTAACTCGGTTGGATCGAGTCCACCATCAATGAGCGATTCAATCACACGCGTAGCCCGTGCAGTGCTCAGCTCCCAATTGGATCGAAAGGCTCCACTGATTGGCACATTATCTGTGTGCCCCTGCACCTGGACTTCGGTGAGCGTTTCAAGGCGCTCGCCTCCTGTCTGGCCGGTAATCTCTTGAGCAATTTGCTGCATGAGGTCTGCCCCAAGATCACTCAACGCGTCATTCCCACTCTCGAACGTCACATCCGACCCGAACTGAAGATTCTGGATAATACCGTCGCGGGTGATTTCAATATCGTATCCTTGACGCCGGAGTTCTTCTATTCGCTCATCAATCTGTGCTTGTTCTTCCTCACGCATCTCAATCCACGGTTCCTCTTCCTCATCATCCAGTTCAATGAACCGGGCCACCTGATAAGTGACCATGAGTACCATGACGAGCGCAAACGCCAGCATGGCGTCGGTGAAGACGGGCCACACATTGACAGATTGGGATCGACGGCGAGCCATAAAGAAATGGAACTAAACGGGGGAGCGTCCGCGCGCCCGGCGGATGTTGAGGAGGACACTGATGGTACGAAAGGCTGTTGCACTTTGTAACATTATAATATCTACAAACAAACTTCGCCAATCGCAAACAAAACGTTTCGTCCTTTCGCTTTCGATGGGGTAATATCTACAATACGTAAATGGATATGCTCTGCTGACAGGCGTGCAAGAGGACGCTCCGTCTGTACGGGGCGTGCAAGAGGGCGATCCGCCTGTACGGGACGTGCCCAGGGCAATCGCATTAAAATCTTTGATGGCTTAGCTTCATTACACAAGATAAGTGGTGTTATGGACAAGTAGACCTGAATCAATGGTGTCTGACGAAGATTCTGCAGCCTCTGACCCGACTGTGTTGGACCTTACTGCTCACTTTGCCGAGGTCACGGACCCGCGCATCGACCGGTGCAAACAGCATACGTTGCTCGATATCATCGGGTTGACGATCTGTGCGGTCATCGCAGGAGCGGACACGTTCACCGCCATCGAGCGGTTTGGCCGAGCGCGTCGAGCGTGGCTGGAGCAGTTTTTGGAATTGGAGGGCGGCATCCCCTCGCATGACACGCTGGGCCGGGTATGGAGCCGGATCAACCCGACCGAATTTGAAGCGGGGTTTCGGCGATGGATGGCCGATTTGACAGAGGGAATCGAGGAGGTCATTGCCATCGATGGAAAGACGCTTCGCAGCAGCTATGACCGCGAGTCAAGCAAGGCCGCGCTCCAGATGGTCAATGCCTGGTCGTGTGAGCAAGAAGTGGTTTTAGGACAGGAAGCGGTGCCTGCGACCACCAACGAAACCAAGACGCTTCCACCGCTGCTCCACCTGCTGGAACTGGAAGGAGCGATCGTGACAATTGATGCAGCGGGATGTTATGCGGAGGTTGCTGAGGAGATTCTACGCGCAGGAGCCGACTACGTGATCACGCTGAAAGCTAACCAGAAGCATCTATATCGGGAGGCAAAGGCCCTTTTTGACCAGTTAGAGGCCATTGGGCGTCTTCCCGAGCCGCATAAGTCGGTTGACGGCGGGCATGATCGCGTCGAAGTACGTCGCTGCTGGGCCCTTGCTGTCAATAATACAGATGTCAATAATACAGAATTGAATAGAGAATCGAATACGGGAGAATCGAATACGGGAGAATCGAATACGGAAGGCTGGCCCGGACTGTCAACGATCTGCCGAATTCAGTCGGAGCGCCACCACCCTGATGGGTCCATTGAGACAAAAGAACGGCTGTTCATCTCCAGCTTAGAAGCGGACCCCGATCAACTTTTGAAAGCCGTACGTCACCATTGGCATGTGGAGAACAAGCTGCATTGGTCGTTGGATGTAGCGTTTGGGGAAGATGAGAGCCGAGTGCGAACCGGGCACGCAGCGCAGAATTTGGGCGTGGTCCGTCGGCTCGCGCTTAGCCTGTTGAAGCAAGAGACGAGCCGAAGCCAAGGAATCGCAATCAAGCGCAAAGAAGCCGCCTGGAATCCCGATTACTTATTGAAGGTCCTCACCGGTGGAAATTAAATGCGATTGCCCTGGGGACGTGCCGGGCCTGTCCTGCTGGCGTTGAGATTCTTCCGCCTTGCGGCGTCAGGATGACGCATGGTGGGAGGCCGGTGCCTGACTCATAAAGCGCCAACTTCCGTTTCCAGTCATGCTGAACGCAGTGAAGCATCTCGACGCCGTACGGTCGGGGTGCCCTGCCGCCAGGCGTGCAAGAAGGTGCTCCGCCTGTACGGGGCGTGCTGGGCGTGTCGTGCTGGCGTTGAGATCCTTCCGCCTTGCAGCGTCAGGATGACGCGGGATGTGGGCGGGTGCCGACTTGATAGGATTACATTCCTAACAACTCGTCGCCCCAATCAGCCCAAGTTGGATTTTGCGCTTCGATCAGCGCGACTTTCCTTGCGCGCCGCCATCCTTTGATCTCTTTTTCGCGTGCGATAGCGTCTGCTGGACGGTCGTAGGTCTCGTAATGCACCAGACGGGTCACGTTGTACCGCCGAGTAAATCCTGGGATCTGCTTGCCTCGATGCTGGCGAAGGCGGTGCTCAAGGTTGTTTGTCATGCCGGTATAGAGCACGCGCGACCGGCTCGCCAGAATGTAAACGTAGTAGCCTCGCATGCAGAAATGAGTGCTGATGTGTGGATGGTTTTGTCTTTCATGGAGTGGTAGCAAAATACCGCGACGTATGGATTTACGCAAGTTGGTCAACCGGGCAATTGGAAGAGCATAAGCCTCTCATATGGGTCATGCTGAACGGAGTGAAGCATCTCGACGCCGTACGGTCGGGATGCTCTGTCACCGGGCGTGCAAGAGGGCGATCCGTCTGTACGGGGCGTGCCGAGCGTGTGGTGCTGGCGTTGAGATCCTTCCGCCTTGCGGCGTCAGGATGACACATGGTGGGAGGCCGGTGCCTGACTCATAAAGCGCCAACTTCCGTTTCCAGTCATGCTGAACGTAGTGAAGCATCTCAGCACCGTACGGTTGGGAAGCGGTGCCGCCAGGCGTGCAAGAGGGCGATCCGCCTGCACGGGGCGTGCCGAGCGTGTCATGCTGGCATTGAGATCCTTCCGCCTTCCGGCGTCAGGATGACGTGGAGTGTAGGGAGGTGCTGACTTGAGGGCACAGGCTTTCCATGCAGGTCATGCTGAACGGAGTGGAGCATCTCGACGCCGTACGGTCGGGATGCTCTGTCACCGGGCGTGCAAGAGGGCGATCCGCCTGTACGGGACGTGCCGGGCCTGTCCTGCTGGCGTTGAGATTCTTCCGCCTTGCGGCGTCAGGATGACGCATGGTGGGAGGCCGGTGCCTGACTCATAAAGCGCCAACTTCCGTTTCCAGTCATGCTGAACGCAGTGAAGCATCTCGACGCCGTACGGTCGGGGTGCCCTGCCGCCAGGCGTGCAAGAAGGTGCTCCGCCTGTACGGGGCGTGCCGGGCCTGTCGTGCTGGCGTTGAGGTCCTTCCGCCTTCCGGCGTCAGGATGACGTGGAGTGTAGGGACATGCTGACTTGAGGACACAGGCTTTCCACCCATGTCATGCTGAACGCAGCAGCGTTACCCGACATGACGGCGTACATTACTCTTTGGCTATGCGCGCATGCCTTGCGCTTCAAAAGCCGGACGCAGCACCTCGCGCGCAAACGTCTTGAGCGTGGTAGGCGTGGTGGTTGATTTGGTACGGGGTTCGGCCTTGTACGCCGTTCCGTAGTGCGCCAGTCCGCCCGTCATGGCTGCGTAGTCGGCTGCTGTGCCCGGACTCGCGCCCATCGATACGAGGGTTTCGGCGACAGCTTCGGGCGATACCTGCTGGTAGTGCACCGGGCGCTCCAGCGCGTCGCTGAATACAGCGGCGGCTTCGCGCATGGTGCAGTCGGATGGTCCGTGCACGCCGACGCAGTCGTGTCCGGCCCAGTCGCCCGACCGCAGCCACCGAACCGCCACGTCGGCGATGTCGCGGGTGGCTACCATCGGGTTGGGCAGGTCGGGGGGAAGTGCGTTGTACATCGTCTGCTCGGATGCGATCGTCGCCAGGTTGACCAGGAAGTTCTCCATGAAGTAGCCGGGGCGCAGCGCCACGACATGCTTGGCCTTTTCGTACAGCATGTTCTCGACAGCGCCCAGCGCAGAGATTGGTCCGAGATCGTCGTGCTGGGCCCCCGCGCTCGACAGGAAAACGATGCGCGGTGATGAATCAGCGGGCAGAGCGTCGACAAATGTGTTTCCAAGCTGTGTGTACCACGCCCCGAAGTTTTCAGCAGACAGGTTGGGCGGTGCCAAGAAGAAGACGGCGCGCACGCCATTGAGCGCCGTACGCAGGTCGTCGACATGCTGCAGATCTCCTTCTACGACTTCGGCATGCGTAGCGGCGATGATGGAGAGCCGGGTGCGGTCGCGCACGAAGAGCCGCGTAGGCTCTCCGGCATCAAGCAGCCGCTGGGTAACACGCCGTCCGATGTTGCCCGTCGGCGTGGTCACGAGGATAGGAGACTGCACGGTAGTCATAGGGATTCGGTGGGCATAGACGAAAAGCTAAACACTTTTTTATACCGATGTTTTTTTGCCTCGTCATGCGCCCCCTAACTGCGATGTATATGCGCCAGTGGCGCTATGTGCCATACTGTGCGGGTGGTGATATGCTCTTTTACCAGAGTACCCCAGAGGAGATGTGGATCCTGGATCGGTAGCGGTTCAATGTTAAATGATTGCCTGTGGTTTACATCATCGCAATCTGCTCAAACCCCCTCTGTCTGCCGACATCTCCCCCTTGGCCAAGGGGGAGAAACCCGTAGGGAGAGGGGGTTCGAAGAAGAAAGAGCTGCTGCATTCAATCGCTTTATCATTTAGCGTCTATCCACTACCCCTGGATCTTGTCTGCAGGGGCGTGCTTCTCCGACCGCGTGCAGCCTGCGGGGCGTTTTCAGACGCTGCCTACTCCGTTATACGAATGCTGCTACTTCACACGATCGGGGTTGGCATCTACAAAGCTGCCCCAACCGCTGTACTGTTCGGTGGCCCCGTGCGAGCGGCGATTCGTGTGGCAGAGCGCAATGGCAAGCGCGTCGGAGGCATCGAGCGCGATGTCGGTGGCGGCGCCGTCTATCTCCAGAATCGCATGGATCATGTAGCGCACCTGCTGTTTTGAGGCGTTACCGTTGCCTGTCACCGACTTCTTCACCTCTTTGGGCGTGTACTGCACTACATCCAGGTCGTTATTGAGCCCTGCCATCATTGCAGCGGCCTGGGCGCGCCCTAGCTTGAGCATCGACTGCGGGTTCTTTCCGTACACGGGCATTTCGATGGCCAGCACCTCGGGGGCATGCGCATCAATGAGGGCCGCCACTTCGTCGTAGATCTGCTTGAGCCGGTCGATGTGAGCTGTATCGCCGCTCAGTCGGACAACCCCCTTTGCGTGTGCACGCTCAGTCGATCCATCGGCCTCTACCACCCCGTAGCCCGTAGCGTTGGATCCAGGGTCAATGCCAAGAATGATCATGCGGGTGTATATGCTGAATAGGAAAGCATCGTGTGGTGCTGTAAGCAAAGGTTATTCGCCGGAGCGTAGCGAGAGGGCTTCTCCGTCGTCGGCGAGTGTCGTATACACGGCGTCCACGTCGTCGTGGTCTTCGACTTTTTCGACCAGCGTGCGCACCTGTTCGGCCTCGGAGGCATCGAGCGAGACGGTGGTCGCGGGGATGCGCACCAGGTCGGCGTCGTCGACAGGAATGTCAGCTGATTCGAGGGCGTCTTCGACGTTTGTGAACGTCTCGACCGGAGTCGTTACCACGTACATATCGTCTTCAGTGCGCAGGTCTTCGGCGCCCGCCTCCACCACGATCTCAAAAAGCGCCAGCTCATCAGCAGCATCAGCCGGGACGCGGATCTCTCCTTTCTGCTCGAAGAGATAGCCCACGGATCCATCTTTGCCCAGATTGCCCTGGTGCGTGCTAAAGAGATGCCGCAAATCGGCCACGGTGCGATTGGTGTTATCCGTCATCGCCTCAATGAACACAGCCACGCCGTGCGGCGCATAGCCCTCGTAACTGGCCGGCTCGTAGTCCTGGCCTTCGAGCTCGCCCGTCCCGCGCTTGATGGCCCGCTCAATCGTGTCTTTGGCCATGTTCTCGGCCTCGGCGCGCTCAATAGCATTGGCAAGCGTAGCGTTCATCTCGGGGTCGCCCCCGCCCTCGCGGGCCGCCACCGAAATCTCGCGCGAGAGCCGCGCCCAGATCTTTGACTTCTTCTTGTCTTCTTTCGCCTTCTGCCGTTTGATCTTCGACCATTTATTGTGTCCAGCCATTGCCGTATGGGGTCTGTTTGCAGAGTGCTGGTGCAGTAGAATTCGTACGAGGGGAGTGCGAAGGGGGTTCGTTCTAACGGGGCAGCCCAGGTTGTGCATGAATCAGCCTTTTCATCACGTTTGTGCTACTCCGTTTCACACCGTGCCTTACGAATGGGGCCGTTTCTACGCCAAGAGTTTGTACATTACGTGGGCATCAACAAGCCCCTTTTCGGCATGGTTAAACGCATTAGGGAGCGTACCGATGATATCGAATCCCATCTTTTTCCATAGCCTGATCGCACCGCGATTGGTTTCAACGACAAGATTGTACTGCATCGCGTGATAGCCCATCCGACGGGCCTCGTTTAGCGAGTGGGTGCACAGAGCGTGGCCAATCCCTTGTCCACGTGCGTCCGATGCCACCATATAGCCCGCATTGCAAACGTGTGCTCCCCGGCCCGGCTGGTTTGGCTTGATGTAGTACGTCCCCAACACTCGTCCGCTTTTTTCGGCAACGTAGCACGCTTCTGGCGTTTCCACCCACCGATGCAGCGCCTCATCGCGCTGGATGTCGGAGGGGTACGCATAGGTGATGCCAGCAACTACCACCTCATCAAAGATCGTCCACACTGCATTATAGTCGCGTGGTGTTACGGTACGGATGTTGAGCATGGTCTCTTTTAAATCCCGTTTGCCGTTCTGACTTAGGGCCAGCGCGAACGCTGCTGATCGGAAGCCAAAAGATTACGCCTACGGCCTCCGATCCATTTTCCACCATGCTATGGGAATCGCTATGGGAGCAGCGATGCTAAGCATCAAAACCCACGCTATCTTGCTTGTTATAGTGTGCTCTTTCGTCTGAATCACGCGCACGAGATAATAAATGTACAGCCCCACGCCAATAACCAGCCCGTCCCCACCAACGAAAAGTCCCCAATCGGACCCAGCATACAGTTGAGGCGAAATATCGCCTGTGGATGCTAGCGCATTCAGAAAAGCAGGGTGTTGATAAAGAAAAACCACTCCTCCGATCACACTCAGTAGCGGAATAAACGCGCACACGCCAAGCACTCTGTTGCGAAGCAACGAAGTCATGATCTACTGAACTGTTTACACAAAATATGTGATGTAAAGCGACGTCGCACGGAATGGACACTGAACGCTACGGGGCCTCATGTACCCGTACCCGAAACGGACTATACAAAACAGCCGCCAGTGCGGCCCCGATGATACCTGCAGGCACAGCATACACCGGCACGAAGAGGAAGGCGAGCGCCGTCGTTGAAGACACCCGTTCATCGGTGTAGTACGGTGCTTGTGCTCCCCACGCCACCACCAGAATCATCGCCAGAATGCCGATAAGCCCTCCCACGAATACCGGCGCACTATAGTCGCTGAATCTGGTTCGCTCAAGAAACATGAGAAGGAGGCCGAGCAGAACGTAGGGCACGAGCCGAAACGCCGTAAAAAAGACATATCCGATCATATCAAAATGCGCGAACGCATCCGCAAAGCCCGCTCCAACAGAGTAGCCGCCTACGTGGACAGCCAGTACCCATTGTACTACATGTTCGTTGATGAGGAGTGCCGTGAGTAGAAGCACACTCCAGTATTGACGTTTGGACACTGGTTTCATTTCGTAAGGCAATATGAAAGCGCGCAGATCTGAATTGTCTCAATCTACGAACATAACGACTGATAAGCGAACGGTACTGCTCTTTTTTTATGCAGGTCCCCCTTTGTACGTCGTCCTCCCCAAAAGCCCACGATAAATAACGCGTCGATATATCGTCACCAGTGTTGCTATATCGACAAAGTAAGGTGTGATCCAGAACGTACATCATCTTTTCTTAACATTTGTAAGTTAATTAAAAAACAGTATTATAACCTGCTTATTTTGAAAAAAAGAAGGACGCGGCATAGAATTGTCGATGTAGTAGGGGTGCATCGCAATCTTGTTGATTTAATCCTTACGTGCTATGTCTACCTCAACGGCTACGCCTCCGACAGGTACTCCCTCGCCCGATGCTCTTAAAGCGCTTCGCAACCGGGATCCGGAAGCAGTGGAATGCTGGGTATACAACAACCGCTCGTTTATTTTGGGGGTGCTGCAACGGTACTCGAAAACAACGGAAGAAGCACAAGACCTTCTTCAAGAGACCTTTTTTCAGGCGCTGCGCAGCCTGCCTAATTTCCGGGGTGGTTCAAAGATGACAACCTGGTTGTACAGCATTGCCAAAAACGTAGCGCTGCAGCGCGGGCGTACCAACGACCGGTATGCGCATCTGGAAGACGATGCGCTCAACCGCATGATGTCTACCACGCACGGTACCGCGTTTCGAGGTCCGTCGCCATCCTCTCCAGACACGGCAGCCGCCCAGAGCGAAGAGGAGTCCTTGCTATATGACGCGCTCGACGAACTTCCCGATTCGTATCGGGAAGTGATTACCCTGCGCGACCTGAACGAATTGTCTACCGACGAGGTGGCGAACAAACTGGACATTACCACAGGCAATGTCCGTGTTCGTTTACACCGGGCACGCAAACGGCTCCGTTCGATTCTCAAACCGCATGTTGAAGGGGCCTATACATGGGGCACAGCGTAACGAACTCCGCACGATAGGGTACATCAGGGGGCCGCCGGTCAGGGCTTTCCCGTGCTGGCACGATCTCTGTTCTATGTACCGGTAGATCTGCTGTATTAGATCGCCCCTTCGTTCTCTTATACCTTCACTTAGCCACGAGGTCTGCTATGAATTGCCCTCCCTCTCCTATCCGCATTGCCGATGACGGCGAAGTGACTGGTATGCTTTGTCAGTTTGCCTCGGCCTTTAACCTGACGCGCGCAGCGGTCTTGCGTGTGCTTCGTACCCAAGCCCCTGAATCCGTTATTCTGAGTGCCGGATCGGGACTCGACCGCTTCCTCATTATAGACCAGCGGGCGCTTGATGCTCTGCAGAGGTATGCTGAGGCAACAACGCGACCGCTTCGCGAGTCAGCTGCCTACGCGCTGGCCCGCCCAGCATAAACGCGCAGACACTGCGCCTCCATCTCGGTGAACTCTCGCCGAAAATAGCGTTTTTTGTTGTAGACACGGTGAGTTTCCTGGCCTTGCGGTTGCGTGATGTGCACGTGCCCTGTAGGTTAATCTGCTGCCGCCCATACCCGGCCTCTGTATTGTCGGGGGCTCTGTTGAATCAACCGTGCCGCTATGGAACTCGCTCTTATCGCTCTGTACGCATTCCTCATTGTGAATGTGATGCTGCTCTCGGCATCCGTGCTTGTTTATGCCGAACGCCGCGTTTCTGGATTCATGCAAAACCGGCCCGGCCCCAACCGTGTGGGGCCTCTCGGCATCTTGCAGCCCTTTGCTGATGTGGCCAAGTTCGTGTTTAAGGAGGACATCCAACCCGCGGCCTCCGATAAATTTATTCACGCCTTGGCTCCGGTGGCCATGGTGGTCGTTGCCATGAGCGCGGCCTCCCTCATCCCGTTTGCTCAAGGGGTCGTTCTGCTGGATGTAGACACAGGAGCGCTTCTGCTCCTTGCTCTTACGTCGGTGACGGTGTACGGCATTACTCTGGGCGGGTGGAGCTCCAATAGCAAATACTCGTTGCTTGGCGGCCTCCGCTCGGCAGCGCAGATGATTTCATACGAGCTGTCGATGGGCCTGGCTGTGATCTCAGTCGTTATCATTGCGGGCACCATGAGCTTCTCGGGCATCGTAGAAGACCAGGCCAGCGGATGGGCCCTCCTGGGATGGAATGTCTTCCGTAACCCCGTTGGCTGCCTCATCTTTATTGTAACGGCGTTTGCTGAAACCAACCGGGCCCCCTTCGACTTGCCCGAGGCCGAACAGGAACTCGTGGGGGGCTACCACACCGAGTACAGCGGCATGAAGTTTGGCATGTTCTTCCTGGCCGAATACGTAAACTGGTTTGTGGCTTCCTTCTTCATCGTAACGCTGTTCTTTGGCGGATACCTGATCCCATTCCAGCCGCTGCTCCTCGAAGCCTTCCCAGCACTCGAAGGCTCCATCCTGCTGATGCTGCTGCAAATTGCCAGCCTCATGGTTAAGGTTGCCTTCTTTGCGTTCCTCTTTATCTGGGTGCGGTGGACCTTCCCGCGCTTCAAGTACAACCAACTGATGGAGCTCGGCTGGAAGAAGCTACTTCCCATTGCCATTGCCAACACCATTGTGATTGCCATTGGCGTCGCCATCTTTAAGTCCATCTTTTAATCCAGGCACCCCACGTTGAACGCTCCCAGCAACAGCCCGCCACGTATTACCGTGAGCGGGCTGTTTGCATAACAGGGGGATGTGAACCGCCCTCCTTTGAATCGATATGGACTATTCGTTTCAACACACAGCCCCCTGTACGCTATTTATGCACGATTCTTGCATGTTTGTCGTGTACGTGTGCGGCTGTGGGCCCCCGATGGCTGGCGTGTTCACCGAAAGATAGCGCATGCCGGGCGAACCGTTCATGGCCAGCCGCGTGCGTGCGCATGAACCGTCTAACTTGCTGACTTGCTCTCCTGCCCTGTACTCATGGCTCTGATCGCCCCCTCCCTCATTGCCGCCGACTATGGCCACCTCCATGCCCAAGCGACCACTGCGCTAGAGGCTGGGGCCGACTGGCTCCACCTTGATGTGATGGACGGACAATTTGTGCCCAACCTTACCATCGGCCCGGGCATTGTCGCAGCCATGCGTCCCGTTGCCGATGCGCATGACGCCTTGCTCGACGTGCACCTGATGATTGACGATCCGGATCGCTTCATCGACACGTTTGCTGAAGCGGGAGCCGATGTATGCACCGTTCATGCCGAAGCGTGTACCCACTTGCACCGCGTCATTCAACACATTCAGGATACCGATATGCAGGCGGGCGTCGCCATCAACCCAGGCACCCCTATCAGCGCCATTAACGCGGTGCTGCCGATGGTAGATATGGTATTGGTGATGTCGGTGAACCCGGGATTTAGCGGACAAGCGTTCATCCCCGCCAGCACCATGCGCATCCAACAGCTTCGCCGACAGCTCAATGCCTTGGGATCTAATGCCGCCCTGCAAGTGGATGGCGGCGTAAAGCCCGACAACGCTCGCGCGCTGCTGGATGCAGGCGCAACAGTCCTTGTGGCTGGGAGCGCTATCTTTGATGGTAGCGATGCTGTAGCCGAAAATGTGCAGACCTTCCGGGACACAATCATGCTTGAAGCGTAATTAAAGATAGGGTCAGCGTGACAAACCCAACACCTGTATCCCATTCTCTACAAGGATTTTGAGTCCCTAATGGATACTTCTGTTGCCCTGGTTACTGGCGCCAATGCTGGAATCGGCAAAGCAACCGCCGCGGGGCTACTTCGGCACGGCTATCATGTTATTCTTTGGTGCCGCACCCTCGAAAGCGCTACAACAACGGCCCGTGATCTAGAAGCAGACACCGGATCATCGGCTCTTGACACCGTTGCGGCCGACTTGACCGACTTTGATGCCATCCGCGAAACCGCCATCACGGTGCTTGATCGCTACGATCGCCTCGATGTGCTTATCAATAATGCCGGAGTCATTAAAACCGAACGGCAAACCAACGAGGAGGGCATCGAAGAAACCTTTGCCGTGAATTACCTGGCGCCGTTTCTGCTCTCGCATAAGCTGCTGCCTCTACTCAAGCAGACCGCTGATGAGCAGGGCGAAGCCCGCGTTGTAAACGTAGGCTCCGATGCCCACCGCGGTGCGCTACGCTTCAACGCCGATGCTATGAGCAATGGCGAAGCCGGGCTCACCGCTTACATGCAGTCGAAGCTGGCCCTGGTACTCTTCACCAATGAGCTGGCGCGCCGCCTGCACGCAACAGGCGTTACCGTAAACTGCGTGCACCCTGGTGTGGTCTCCACCAATATCTGGGAGGGACCAGGCCTACTCTCGTGGTGTGTGCGTCGTATCCAGTGGCTGTTCAAATCGCCCGAAAGTGGGGCCGAAGGCCCGCTGTACGTAGCCACCGCCCCCAAACTGGAAGGCCAAACAGGGCTCTACTTCGATGGCACCTCGCAAGCCAAGCCGTCGATTGCTGCGTTTGATGAGAAAGCGGCCGCCGAGCTTTGGAACCGCAGCCGCGACCTTGTAGACCTCGATCCCACTGAAATGACGTACACCTGATTTCCTCTTCATGCTCGACCTGTCCGACCAAACCGTTCTCGTTACTGGAGCCAGCCGGGGCATCGGGCGAGCCATTGCGATTGCGTGCGCCCAAGCAGGAGCCGCTGTAGCTGTCCACTACGGACACAGTGCCGACGCCGCCTTCGATGTGGCCGAGGCATGCGGCGCCAACGCGCACACGTTTCAAGCCGATCTAACCGACCTCGACGCGACCCATGCCCTCTTCGATGCCGTCGCTTCCACCTACGGGGCGGTGGATGGGCTCGTACTCAATGCCGGCGTGGCCCGTCACATGCCGCTTGATGCCGACCGCTCCGCTTGGCACGCCGACTGGCAGGCCACCATGCACGTGAACCTGCGCGCTCCCGAAGTGCTGTGCCGCCACGCCCTGCGCCACTTTCGCGCCAACGGAGGCGGACGCATCGTGAGCGTGGCCTCGCGCGCAGCCTTTCGGGGCGACACAATCGATTACATGACCTACGCCGCCTCGAAAGCCGGACTCGTTGCCCTCACTCGGTCAATCGCTCGCGGAGCCGGATCCGACAACGTGAAGGCGTTTACACTCGCCCCTGGCTTCACTCGTACCGATATGGCGCAAGACTTTATTGATGAATACGGACCGAGCTTCGTGCGCGAAGACTTGGCGCTTAACGACTTGACCGAACCCGACGATATTGCTCCAACAGCCGCCTTTCTGCTCTCGGGCGCTGCCGACCACGCCACCGGGACCACCATTGACCTGAACGCCGGTAGCTATGTGCATTGAAAAAATAACGTACGCATAATGGCATGATGTTGGCGGATGTGTGGGTATAGCTATATAATGTAGCTGCTTATCTTTACCCACCACCCGGTCTTGCCTACCATGCGATCTTTCGCTCCCTTGGGGGCGCACGCCATTCGTGCGTGTCGTCTTCCCATTGCTCTATTGTTTATTCTCGCCATCGGTCTGGTTGGGCTTACAGCCTGCGATGACAGCCCCACCAGCCCCGCCGACGATCCCGATCCCCCTGAAGACGCTGTCGAAATCACCATTCAGGGCACCGTATCGGCTGATTCTGCAGTCGGCTCTTCAGTCGAAGGCGCCACCGTAACCGGCGAAATAAATGACACCGTCGTGTTCGATGTCACCACCGATTCCGATGGCGCGTACACAGCCACATTCGAGACCCATGCAGACGTCTCCAACATCCTGTTGCGTGTTAACGCATCAGACTACGAGTCTGACGAAGAAACCCGCGAACTACGGGCTGAGCTGGAGCATAACGTAACGCTTCAGCGCATCTTACAGGAGATGAACGTGACGTTCATTGACGTAGGGCAGGGTGCAGCAGTCCTGCTGGATACGGGGAGCGAGGCCGTGCTCTTCGATGCCGGACGCAGCAGCCGCACGGTCTATGAGTATCTACAGAGCAGCGGCATCAGCGAACTGGATCTGATTATTGCGAGCCACGCCCATGCCGACCATATCGGCGGTTTCGAGCGCATCCTCGATAACAAATCCGTTCAGAAGATCTGGTACAACGGCCAAACGCACACCACACAAACCTTTGAGGGCTTTATCGATGCAGCCTTAAGCAGCAGTGCCGAGTACGTGGAGCCCACGCGCGGCCACATCAAAACGCTGGGTGGACTCAACCTGGAGGTGTTGCATCCTACCACAAGTGCCGCCGATTATACCGGCTCCCTGCACGATAAAAATATCGTGGTGCGCGCATCCTACGGCGATGTGGCATTCATGCTCACCGGCGATGCAGAGATCGACGTAGAAGACGAACTGATTGCCGCAGGCGTACCGCTGGATGCACAGGTGCTCAAGATGGGCCACCACGGCAGCCGTACCAGCACGGGAAGCGCATTCGTCAACGCGGTCAATCCTGAGGTGGCCATCTATCAGGCCAGCGCCACGAACCAGTACGGCCATCCGCATGCCGAAGCCCTTGCCAACGTGCAAAGTACTGCTGATGTGTATGGCAGCGACACCCACGGCACCATCCAGTTCACAACCGATGGCAGCGGGTATACCGTAACGACCAGCGCCACGCCCGATGACGATGAGCCAAACGACGACCCAGAGGATGACCCTGCCGATGATGATCCGGACGAGGGCGAATGCGTTGACCTGAACAGTGCCTCGCTGGAGGAGCTACAGGACATCGTACACATCGGAGCCAGTCGCGCCGAACAGATCATTGACCTGCGTCCGTTTGAGTCGCTCGATGAGCTTACGCAAGTTAACGGCATCAGCGACGGCCGTCTTGACGACATCAAGGAGCAGGGGCTCGCTTGCGTAGTTGAAGAGTAACGTCTCGTTCTATGCGTTAATTTATAAGCACTATTGCTCTGTCACAGGTCAATCTTCGGGTAACGCATGTACCCTCTGACGTACCTAAACTAACTCACGTCCTTGTCATTGCGAGCGGAGCGAAGCAATCTCATTGCTGCCAGACCGGATGTAGCTGCCCAATCAACGGCATGAGATCGCCGCGTCAGTCGCAGGACTCCCTCCTCGCGATGACAAGTTTGGCCCCTAACAATCACGTGTGACACAGTACTATGCCTTCGTTGTCCGACGTTGTTACGATCGACCGGGTGGACGATAACGGGTGGGCCGTCCTGGAGTACGGGCCGAACGATACGTGGCCTGTACCGGTGAGGTGGTTGCCCGATGCAGCCACCGAGGGCACTGTGCTTCGCCTTATCCGCACCGCTGGAGCAGACGAATCACGCGTTCAGTTTGTCATTGACTCCGCCACAGAAACCGCCCGCCGCACCCGGGTCCGCCGCAAACTGGACCGACTGCGCAATCAGTCTTGACGGGGCGCTCGGGATCTCGAAAGGCCTATCCAGTGCGGAGTAACGGTATCAAAGAATGCCCCGTTTTGTGACGGGCGGTTTGAGAGAACGTTGCGTTCTTTTTGTCCAAGTTCTGCACACAAGAACGGCAAGTTGGCTTGAAGCCTTTACGGGTTTACCATCTTCTATGCTAGCTCCTCACTTATTTTCGCGAGGGTCTTCCGCGCCTCTGCTGTAGCTGTTTCAGCTGCCATCCTCCACTGTCCGGGATGAGTGCTATATTTGTTACCTTCATAATCAGCGTCGTTGCGACGGTCTCGCATTATCTCCAACAGGTTGGAAATGCTATGGTGTCCGTTGCTATCAAAGTGGTTAATTAAACGGCGATGCGAGGAGCCCCCACGTTTTGTTACAGATGGAGGCGCATGCCTCAGCGCTATATTGTACACAGCGTAGTAGGCCCGACTCACTGCCGCACGGTTCTTAGCTTCAGCCTCTTTGCTCGTGCCATCCGTCGTGAGTTGCTCAGCAAGATCCAGATATGCGTGCCAGTCAAAGGTCATAGAGATAGAGACGAAATGGAACAAGCACTTGTCTCAGGCGGGCATTACATCGTAGGTCAACACTATATTCCCATCTGACACTTTCCGTAGACGGGAGGCCAGCTTTTCGTTTACGTGCATAAACGCATCGACTGCTTCTGAAACAGGCATTGACGTCACGATACGCACATATAGCTGTGGAGTACCTGACTCTTCCGGGTCATTTTTGACTTCAAGCTTCAGGTCTGCTTCTGTAAAATGTATGCCTATGACATTGGGAATTTGCCCCAGTGCCAGTAAAGCATCAGGGTGTGTTAGAGTCCAAGCTCGTAATACATCTTTGTTGGCAATCTCATACGTGCTTGCAAGTGCATCAACCTGATCACTTACCTGCCAATATATCGAATCCTCCGAAGATACAAATTCACCAGAGGTCTGCCAAGGACGGATTGTCGCGGTACGGACAGTCATTGTCCGTGCAGGCTTGATACGCTCGCTCGATTCGAGTGGGCCTTGAATAGATTTCATAGGGTTACCCTTGGTTTTCAGGTTGCTGGCGAAACCGGCTCCGAAGAGCATCGGTGATCAGCGATTCAAATCGTTCTTCGATGGCGTCGTGTGCTTTGTCCATCCAAAGTTTGACGGTGTCGTTGGTTGTCGATGGGACGGTCTTTGCGTAGGTGATTCCGAGTTTCACTTCTACCTCATCATGCTTGTCGTATCGCGAGTTGCTAAGCTCTACGTTCAAAATGTTTTCCTCGTTGTAGGATCTCGCAACGCCTGCAAAGAAAGCATGGCTTCCCGCCGATAGAGGTTCATCGTAGTTGATGCTCATTGCAAGAACATCGTTCAACGCGTCGTCGGGGCGAAGGTGAATTCCATTTACGTAAGAGAGCCGCATTCGATCAATACGTGCGGGTTCAGCGACTGCGGTGTACGCCTTATATGCTTCCCAGATACGCTCCCGAAATGTCTTCCATGAACTGTATGGGGTCATGCGATGCACAGACAGGTGGTGCTCACCGATCTGCACAAGCTTGTTTTCATCCTCACTAAGTAGTCGGGTACGTGGTTCTTCGACAACAGATGGCTTTTCTCTTCCTTCCTGGTGCCGGACTCCATAGGTGGTTACCGTTTTCTTGATCGGATACGCCAACTTCAGATCTGCGTAGATAAGCCCCTGGTAGGTTGGATCCCACTCCGAAGCATCACTAAAATCAAACGTGCACACCGCTTCTTTGAGCGGAGGGTTTGGGTATGACATGACTTATACAGTTTGAGAAAGAAGGCCGTTTCATTCTGCAAATTGCTCAATATGGTGTGGCCTCACCACACCCAATATACGAAAAAGTATGTCGGATGCGAATGACATAGTTGTTACACATCGTGTTGATTAGGGAACAAACACACAGATGACAGACATAGGCCACTTCTGTTACAAATACCGCCTTCACCCACTCATTTGTGACACGTATAGTCACTGAATATGAGCTCAAGACATTGAATTGAATGACTCTAAAAGAAAAGAGGGTGGGCCCGGCAGGACTTGAACCTGCGACCGATCGATTATGAGTCGACTGCTCTAACCACCTGAGCTACGGGCCCATTGCCAAGGACATATCCGATTGGGAGATGTGCATACATAGCCACCGATTTCCAGCCAAAGGGGTTCCGCCTCAGGTTTGAACATCTGGTGGGTGCCCCAACATATCTCATGAGCCACCCCATTCGAGACATCACCCGCCCACTCACTTTCCTCTGATGCTGTTGTCTCGTATGTTAGAGCCGTCCGGCTTCGCTCATTGCCTCCCCGACCGCTTATGCGCCTTCTTTCGCTACTCACCGCTCTGCTGATCGCGCTTGCGCCGCCCGTCCTGGCCGACGATCTGCCTACCATCGAGGAAAAAACCGACGGATTTGAGCAGATGGACGGCTTTGTGCCGCTTTACTGGGACGACGCCACCGGGTCGCTCTGGATGGAGATTCCAGCATTCGATGCAGACCTGCTCTACGTGAACTATCTCACGGGCGGACTCGGCTCGAACGATGTGGGGCTCGATCGTGGACAGCTGGGCGACACGCGGGTGGTGCGCTTTGAGCGCGTCGGGCCCAAAGTGCTGCTCGTGCAGCCGAACCAGACCTATCGCGCTCATACCGACAATCCAGCAGAGCGGCAGGCCGTCGCCGATGCGTTTGCCGATGGCGTGCTGTGGGGATTCGAAGCCGCTGCACAAACCGGCAACCGGGTGCTGGTCGAGGCCACCGACTTCGTTGTGCGCGATGTGCACGGGGCCACGCAGCGCCTACAGCAGCGCGGGCAGGGCAGCTTCCGCCTGGAGCCAAGCCGCAGCACGCCCGACATGGAGCGCACCGGGGCGTTTCCGCAGAATACCGAGATGGAGGCGCGGCTCACGTTCGTGACCGACGGCTCGCCGGGCGCCGAGGTGCGCAGCACCGCCGAAGAGCCCACCTCGTTCGGACTCCGCGTGCGGCACTCGCTGGTGGAGCTGTCCGACCCCGACGGCTTTGAACAGCGGGCCCATCATCCGCGCTCGGGCTACTACAGCTTTAGCTACGAGGACTACGCGGCTCCCATTACGGAAGATATGACGCAGCGCTATATCCCCCGGCACCGTCTGGCATGCGACGACGAACCCGGCGATGACGGTCTCTGCACGCCCGAAGAGCCGATCGTCTATTACCTCGATCCGGGCACGCCCGAACCGGTACGCACAGCCTTGCTCGACGGCGCCCGCTGGTGGAACGAAGCCTTTGAGGCCGCCGGATACCGCGATGCCTTCCAGGTCGAGATGCTGCCCGACGAGGCCGACCCGATGGACATCCGCTACAACGTGATTCAGTGGGTGCATCGTTCTACCCGAGGCTGGAGCTACGGTCCCTCGGTCACCGACCCGCGCACCGGCGAGATCCTCAAAGGACACATCGTGCTGGGCTCGCTGCGTGTGCGGCAAGACCTGCTGCTGGCTGAGGGCCTCACCGCACCGTACACCGACGACCATGCCACCGGACTGCCCGCCGACGACAATCCGCTGCTCGATATGGCGCTCGATCGCATCCGGCAGCTCTCGGCGCACGAGATCGGCCACACGCTGGGGCTGCGCCACAACTTTGCCGCCTCGGCCAACGACCGCGCTTCGGTGATGGACTACCCCGCTCCGTATGCCACGCTCGATGACGATGGAGCAGTGTCGCTGGAGGACGCTTACGCCACCGGCATGGGGGCGTGGGACAACACGGCCGTCCGCTATGGCTACGCGTATCCGCAGGAGGGCGAGACCGAAGACGAACTGCTCGCGCGCATCCTGCAGGAGTTCGACGAGCAGGGCCTCGACTACATTACCGATACCGACGCACGGGCAGCAGGCGGCGCGCACCCAACCGCCCACCTGTGGGATAACGGCGACGACATGGTCGAGGCGCTGCGTCACGAAATGGATGTGCGCGAGGCCGCTTTAGACACGTTCGGCGAGGCGGTCATCCGCACCGGCGAGCCCCACGCGCTCATGGAGGAGGTGCTCGTGCCGCTCTATCTGCGGCATCGGTATCAGATTGAGGCCACGTCGAAGCTCGTGGGCGGGGTAACGTACAGCTATTCAGTTCGGGGGGATGCGCAGCATGCGCCTAGGCCCGTGACCGCTGCCGACCAAGAGGCGGCGCTCGATGCCTTGCTTGCGACGCTTGCGCCCGACGCCCTGCGCCTACCGGAAGCGGCTCGCACACAGATCGCTCCGCGTCCGCCAGGCTACCCCGACAACCGCGAACTCTTCTCCGGCCACACCGGACTCACCTTCGACGATCATGCCCCTGCCGCAGTGGTGGCCACCATGGTATTCGACCAGCTCCTGCATCCAGAGCGGACGGCGCGCCTGGTGCAGCAGTCTGCCCACGACAGCGACCTGCCCGCGCTCCATGACGTGCTCGAACGCGTGACCACAGCGGTGTGGTATGCCGACGTCCCGAGTGATGCCTACAACGCCGCGCTGCAACGCATCGTGCAGCAGGGGTGGACGGATGCGCTGCTTGAGCACGCCACCCACCCCAACGCTGCCCCCATGGTACGCGCCCACCTGACCCATCACCTGCGCACGCTGCACAGCTGGCTCAACGAAAACGCGACGGGCAACCCTGACACCGAGGCGCACCGTGCGCACATCCACGACCAGATCGAGCGCTTCCTGAACCGGACGCACGACGCGGCCGCGCCGATGCCTGAGGTGCAGACGCCCCCGGGCTCGCCGATTGGGCAGGACGCGCCTGCGTATCACCAGCGGCAGGCCGAACGCCGCACATGGCTGGAGACTGCTCTGCCCGAGCGGGCTGCGTGCCACGCCCCGTGGTAGATGGGGATTGGCGCACCGACAATACGCCGGGGACGCAAGCGATCCCCCGGCTCTGGGAATTTCGAGTTCGGTGTAGATCCTTAACTCAAAGGCATAAGATGAATATATAGTTAACTTAAATTATATTGTTGAAAAAAAAGAAGGCGACATATCATAAAAGCGTTCACTATAACACTGCTAACAGCATTTAGTTAGACATGTCGTCAATAAAAGAACAACTATAGGGTTTCTCTTATTATCTTTACTACTTATTTTTAGCTTCACGATGGTGTCCACCGATAATTCAGCTAGTGCCGGAGCTGGATGGGACTATGCATTTGTCCTGGTGGATAACGATTCTTGTGATAGTGGCAAGGAGGGATTTTGCATGCTTGACGGACTTGACTGCTCTAGCCATGGCGGTGGAAGTACAGGATGTCTGTTGACATTCAAATGAAGTGATAATGGATTAGTAAGAGAATTCAATTAGCTTGGACAGTACGTCAAGTAAATTCTCACAGCGCATCACTGATTCTGTATCAGGGATGCGTTGTGTACTTATGTATAGCACACGACAAAAGTCAGACCACCCTTCAAAGTCCAGTTTAAGCGGCTCTGAGCGGGGCTTTTCCGAAGAAACGCTTCGACTTTCTTAAAAAGCTATCCGCAAAGCGGCTCGCCAAAAGTCCATTTGTGACGATTCAAAGGAGCCCCTGCTTATGCTCCCGAATTAGGTAAGGGCTAGCATTTTTTGTCATGTGCCAGAGTGTACTTTTGCACAACCTCATTTTACAAATGCACAAATTAGGGCCTGCGACGCTACTTTTTTTTGCCTATTACTGGGCTGCACATCGGACCCTGGCGACATTCCACATGAGGGATCAGCACCGCCTCAGACTGAGATCCCTTTTACCCAACACTTCGCCGCGGTCGACACGATCCAGCTTGAGGCCGATCCGTTGATTGGCGAAATTCGTGCCATGGATGTCAATGAAGCGGGCGATTTTCTGATCTCGGACTGGAGGGCGCAGGAGATGTACTTGTTCAGTCCCGACGGTACACATCGGCGAACCTTGGATCCCGAACCTTGCCATCCTGGGTTCAACTGGAGTCCCATTCGTGCTCAGTTTGCGCCCGATGGATCGATCGTCGTTGCGAATAATGGCCCCGGAGGGTATCAGTTTGAACCCAATGGTCAGTGTAGAGCACCTATGCACGACACGTACAGTGCATCATTTTTCTTTACATTCGACCAAGACGGTGCGATGTATGGACTGTACAATTACCCAGACGAGTACTTCATTCGCAAAATGACATCGGAGGGGGAGGAGATTGACACGTTCGGGCATGACGGTGATTTTGCCACTGTTGCCCAACGCTGGCGAGTTGGCGGACTCGTCTCCGACCACAACGAAAACGTGTATCTCGCGTTGCCTCACAGTCCGCATCTTCATGTATACAGCACCAGCGGCACGCTTGTGCGCACGGTTGGCCATCAGCCTTCATACTTCGAGCCCATGAGCGAGGACATTGCGGACCATACCGGTTCTCCGCAAGCTATCATGGATGCTGTAGAAGATCTCCTCGCCACAAGTTCAAGCACCTCCAAGGTCTTCCGCCTCGACGAAAACGCATTTCTCATCGAGTACAATAACTCGTATATGGACTCCTCTGACCGCACGCGCGGGCTCACCGTTATCGATACAATGGGCACACCATTGGTAGAGGGCGAAATACGTTTTGGCAGTGATATCCGCCTGCGAGCCGCGCACAACGGACTGTTGTACGCACTCGCCGAAAGCGGTACACAGTCTGGCACACTTAACCCAAAGATCGTCACCTATAGATTTATCCCGAGTGATCAAGACCTTTAGCGTCGCCGGGGACGCAAGTGATCCCCGAGCAGACTGACTACCGGCTGCTGCTCACCCGCCGGGCCTCATCAGGCATGGCGAGGTGGTCGGATAAGTCCTCCAGCTCGGCGGGTGTCCACCCGGTAGGTTCGGTAAGCGCATACCAGGCTTCGATGTAATCAACGGTTGCGTACTCGTGCCCGTAGCCACGGGGGGCGCTGGTGCCCGCCAGCATATCCACGGCCACCTGCAGCATCGTAACTACCGGATACCACTGCAGGTCGTCGGAGACGTCAGGTCCACGGGGCGGCTGCATCCAGTCGGGCTCTTGTGTGAGCATGCGCGGCTCGAAGAAGGTGATCGGGTCGCTGGCATACTGCAGGTAGGCGATACGGAAGTCGCCCCACGGAGCGCGGCCATCATGCAGTCCCCCCTCCTGGTTCATGAAGCGCACCACCGAGCCATCACGGAAGCGGGGCCGCCAGGCCGGCGATCCGGGCTCGCGCTGATCGGTTACGGTGCGCCAGGTGCTCTGTCGGAACGGCGGCCCCACCCACAGTGCGCCGTCAAACGGATCGTTGATGATATCATAGAAATCGAAGGAGCGGTCGGAATTGAGCGCCCCCAGACTAAGTCCGTTCAAGTAAAGCTCTGGACGCTCGTCAGCCGGCAGCGTAGTCCAGTGTCCGTACACCGCCCGAAAAAGCGCCTGTGCCATCTCGGCGCCGTAGGTTTCTTTTGTTATGAGCACAAGTGGGCTTGGAAGGTACGAGTACTGCACGGCTACCGAGGCCACGTCGCCGCGATGCAGGTATTCGAGCGTTTCGACGGAGGGCGGATCCACCCATCCGGTGCCCGTGGGCGTGATAAGCACCAGCACCGACCGGTCGAACGCGTCCACCCGAAGCAGTTCGTCAAGCGCAAGGCGCGCCCGGGTTTCCACATCTTCGGCAGCATGCATGCCTACATAGACACGTCGAGGTTGCGTGGCAGATTCGCCGATAACCGTCGCTATGGAGTCGGACTGCGGCTCCCCCGCCAGAAAGCGACGGCCTTCTCTCCCCATGTCTTCCCACGCAATCAACGAGGCGTCGCTTCCGGCTTGCATAGGCTGGCTCGGTTGCGAGATATCGTCTTCAATGAGCGCATCGACCTGCTCGTACGACGTGTCGGCAGAGCGCATCAGGGCCGAAACGAGCACTCCGTCGACAACCAGCCAAAACAGGTAGAACGACAGGATCAGCCCCAGCACGACTGACACCCGGTGCGGTACGTACTTCCCCAGTCTGTTAGAGAGCCGGCTCCAGAGCGCTTTGAACTTCCAGCCCAGGGCCCAGCATACGAGGAAGATAGCCAGCGTGAGCATCCCGACGGTCAGCGGTTGGAAGCCGTCGGCAGGCGGCATCTCCACGAGGGCGCGCACCGAGGTCTGCCAGGTGCTCCACTGCCACATGAAAAAGAGCGTGACGAGCAGTCCGAGAAGAATGGCGCCCCCTTTGATGCGGAGCCGCACGGTACGGCTGGGTGCGGGCAGCTCCAGATACCGCCACAGTGTCTGGCCCAGCACGCCGAGCCCATATCCGGCAGCCAGTGCGCCTCCCGACACGATGCCCTGCAGCATAGCGGTTCGAGGTACGAGCGTGGGGGTTAGCGACACGGCCAGGAAGAAGGTGCCGACCATCAGGCCAGCAGCCGAGAAGTACGAGAGGACGCGTAAGAGAATGGTCTTCATGCGTGTGGCGTGTCAGCCGCCTGAGTCAAAGAGCAACGGGTGCTTTCTCATGCATGCACAATGTTCGGCATCCGTTCCGCTGCTTCCCGGCGGAAGGCCATGCTACGGACGCTGATAGCGCTGATCCGTTATCTCGATAACATCGGGTCGGGTGATGATACGCCAGTACGGGGCGCTTAGTCGTCCGGTGTCGGTACGCCGAAACGTCACGCGAATGAAGACCTCCTTGTTGCTCGGGGCGGCCTCGGCATACGAGAAGTGGCCCCAGTGCAAGACCCAGGTTACGCGCGCCGGATCCATGCCAAAATCGCGTCCTACTTGCTCGGCCACGTACGAGATGTCGTCTAAGATCGTAGGCCCAGTGTTGTCGGCCAACTCGCGCAGCACAACCGTATGGTCGCGATTCTCATCGTTGGGCGGGCCGGGGTAGAGCTGAAGGTGCGTTTCGCTAACATGCGTGTAGCCACTCCACGAGAACAACGTATCGGCCAGAGGTTGAGCCATCGTGTTTAGTGGAAGAGCGCCAACCACAAGCATTGTAGATACAAGACGCCAGAGCATAACACCAAGGGGTTTAATCCAAACAGGGTCATAGCACAACGGGTTGGATATCCACGACCCTGCAAGGCCAAAAAACGTAACGTGCTACGACGCCATTGGAGTGGGATCGCGGTGTTCGGGGTCGGTGGTTTCAAGATAGGCTTCGAGCCGGTCCT
The DNA here is from genome assembly GCF_055379935.1 of Natronotalea proteinilytica. NCBI lineage: Bacteria > Pseudomonadati > Rhodothermota > Rhodothermia > Rhodothermales > Salisaetaceae > Natronotalea > Natronotalea proteinilytica. The sequence continues at coordinate 3,242,611 of NZ_AP043947.1, forward strand.
CGTCGGAGCGCTCCTCGTCGTCATCCCAGTCACGTAGGATGGACATCACAGCTTCGTGCGGATCCATGTGGAAGTGATCGTCGCCGAGCAGCAGGTGAAGGCCGGAGCGGCGCACCACCTCGCGTACGGGTCCGATGAGCCCCGTAAAGTGGAGTTCGATGTCGGCCTCGTCGAGGGTGCCAATGACTGTGCGCAGCGCCTCGATGGCCGTGGTATCTAGATCGTTAATGCTGGTGCCGTCAATCACCACCACGCGCAAGTCGCGGCCCTCGCGCTCGCTCTTGTCGATGATGTACTGCTTGAAGAACTCGGCATTGGCAAACGAGAACGCCGCATCGACGCGCAGCACCAGGATGTTTTTGAGTCGATGGGCATTCTCAAACCGCTTCAGATCGCGGAAGAGCCGCGTGCCGGGCACATGTCCAAGTTCAGCCACATTGGGCCGACTGATGCGATACAGCACCGCCAGAAGCGTCGCCCCGATGCCAAACACGATGCCTTCCTGGATGCCCACAAACAACGTAGCAGCGGCGGTAAACAGCGCAATCACAAAATCGCGACGGCGGGCCACAAACAGATCGCGCAGTTCGCTGCCATCAACCAGCGAGAGCGCCGCCATCATAATGAGTCCGGCCAGCGCCGGTAGTGGCAGATAGTAGAAGAGCGGCGTAAGCACCAGCAACGTAAGGCCGATGACAATCGCTCCAAACAGGTTGTGTAGCGGGGTGCGCACGCCCAGGCGATCGCTAAGGGCCGAACGTGAGATGCTCCCCGACACGGGAATGCTTCGAAAAAAGCTGCCCAGCAGATTTGCAGATCCAACCGCAATGAGCTCACGGTTGGCATCCACCGTGTATTTGTTGCGGGTCGCGAAGAGACGGCACAGCGAGATGTCTTTCATGAACTGCACTAGCGCCAGCGTAACCGCTGCGGGAAGCAGAGACTGGAGGTCGCCCAGCGTTACATCGGGAATGGCAAAGCCGGGAAGTCCGCTTGGGATATTCCCCACTACGGTAACGCCTTGGCCCTCCCAGTCGAGCATCCAGCTGCCCAAAATGGCCACGATCATCAAGATAATGGCCTGCGGTAATCGGGGGGCAAAGCGGCGGAGCGTCCACAGCAGCACGATGCTTCCCAGCCCAATGCCCAGCGTGAGCATGTGCACATCGTCGAAGCGGGCCACGGCTTCAATCACCAACTCGTGTACGTATTGCGACTGCGCCAGATCAATACCCATTAGGTGCTCTAACTGACTGGCAGCAATGATGATAGCCGCAGCGCTGGTAAACCCGTCAATGACGGGACGCGACAGCAAGTTGGCCACAAATCCGAGTTTGGCCAACCCCATTGCAATCTGTGTGATGCCCACCATGGCCGCCATAGCAATTGCCAGCGCCAGGTAGCGGTCGGTACCCGCCTCAGCGAGCGCCCCCACTGCTGCCGCTACGATGAGCATGTCGATGGCAACCGGGCCAATGACCAGGTGGCGCGAGGTTGCAATCCACGGATAGATGAGCAGCGGGATGAGTCCGGCATACAGCCCATAGATCGGCGGCACCCCCGCAATAACTGCGTACGCCATGCCTTGCGGAATGAGCATCGCCCCGATGGCCAGCCCTGCGGCTCCATCGCGCCGTAGCTCTTCCCACCGGTACCGGGTGATCCAACGTCCTGCCGAAAGTTTGTCGCGCATGAAGAGTACGGCCCCAAGAAAGAAGTGCGCAGAGTTCGAAACGCCCCATCCGTGCTCAACGCACACGATCGCATGAGGCTCTGAACGTAGAGCGTGGCTGTGTGTGATGCAAGTGGAAAGGGCTCTATGAACGGTTTGCCCTACGCCTGAACAAAACGTTACGTTTCTTGGCTGGCGTAACAGGATGCAGCATACGCTCCCGTCCGCTCAACTTCCACCTGGCCCTGACGTAGAAGAAAAATGTGTTTTTCCTTATGCCGTTTCTTGTACGCCTTTTATGCTGGCCTATCACGTTGTTGACTACACCTCGTACGCCCCCGATCAATGGGCCACGCAGGGACTTCAGCCGCCTCGGCGTTCTGCGCAACGCTTACACGCCACCTATCCAGATACAACCGCTCCTATCGTTGTTGTGGATACTGCGCTGCTGCCCGCTTCTGAAAGGGGATTGCAAGGCGTGCGCTCGATTCCGCCGCAGGCACTGCGCAATGTCGACCCGTACCGGATTCCGGCCCCTGTAGCCGCTGCCGGGGGATATGTGACACCACGCGCTGAAGCCAACGGCGAGCCGGTCGTCTGTACGATGCATCGGCGTGGGGTGTGGGACCTTCCAAAAGGCAAGCAGGATAAGGGCGAGTCGCTTCGCACCTGTGCCATCCGCGAGGTGTGTGAGGAAATTGGAATTTCATCGATCCGCGTGCGTGCCCCCCTTGGCGTCACAATACACGGCTATGCAACCCCGCAGCGCTACATGGTTAAAACAACGCACTGGTTTTTGATGCACACCCCTGCACGTTCATTTACCCCTCAGACAGAAGAACGCATCCGCCGTGTAGCCTGGGCACGCTGGTCGGTGGTACGTAATCATATTGGATATGAAACTTTACGCAATCATATGGATGCGGTAGCCCCCCGAGTCCGCCACCTGCTTCAAGCCCCCTCATCGTCATGACTGCCCTACGGACTTCTCATCGCCAACGCTCCTGGCTTGCCCCCCTTATTCCATTGCTGCTGCTGGCTGTTGTGGGGCTTGGCTGCAACGATACCGACGAGGCTGCTCTGCAGGAAGAGATAGAAACGCTCTCTACCGATCTGCAGACCACTACATCCGAGCTAGCGGCTGCACGCGACTCCATTGCTGCCCTGCGTACTGGCGCGCCTCAAGACATGGAGCAACTGGGAGACGCCATCCGCTTTCCTTCTGGCAGCGCGTGGATCACCGACCAGGGCCGCCGCACCCTCGACAGTTTGGCCGCCATCCTTGACGCAGAGTACGACGGGCGCGACTTCCGAATCAAGGGCTTCACCGACGACCGCCCTATTGGGCCTCGCCTCGTGGATACTTATCCAAGCAACTGGTACCTCTCGGCCCAACGCGCCGCAGCGGTGGCGCATTACTTGGATGAACAGCACGGCATTCGCTCGCGCACGCTAGAGATTGGCGCGTTTGGTGCCCAAAACCCCGTTGCCTCCAACGAAACTGAAGAAGGCCGCCGCCAGAATCGGCGCGTGGAGATTCAGGTGGCCGCTGACTGAAAGCCTGGTGAGAGCAAAAGGTGGTTTTTGAGTTATGCAAGGGGGCGTTTTTTCGATAGTTACCCCCCTCACCCTTATTCCCTCTCTCGGCGTAACTGTTTAGCGTGGTACAATGGCCGCCCGGGATATCCGCTCCGCTCCTGATCCCGGGCTAAGGAACGGCGCGATGTAAGTAAACCCATAGCCGGGGACCGCTTGCGTCCCCGGCGATCTGTGGCACGTCGCTCAACACGCCATCAAGCCTGGGTAGACGTAGCCACGCGTTCGTCGAAAGCACGCAGCACATCGGGCAACTCGTTAGGGGACTTTAGAACCGTGTGCGCTCCGGCTTCGATAAGCACCTTGGCGTGATCGGACTGGTCGAGGTACGGCGGTACAGTACCAATCGCCCACATATCGGCAGCGCGAGCGGCTTTCATATCATCGACCGAGTCGCCTACGTAAGCCACCTCGCCCGGCGACACATCGCGGCCCACGGCCGAGAGCATCGTAAGGGTGTGGGTCAGCGGAAACGGGTCGGGTTTGGTACGGTCGCCCTGCTTTTCCTTACCAAGCACAATGGGAAAGTACGTACCCCAATTCATGTGATCGATGGTCCACTCAGCCTCTTCTTGCGGACGCCCTGTTACAACGCCCATCAGGAGCCCAGCGTCTTGTAGTCTGTGAAGCGTGGCATCATCAACGAGAGGCTGTTCATCGGTAATAAACCCGTTCCAGTCATCGCCTCGGTAGCGCCGCTGAAACTCCTCGATAACGCGACTCAGCGGCACCTTCATGGCCGTATCGGTCACAATAGCGTGCGTTAGCTTCCAATCGTCGTTAAAGCCGCCATAGTTTTTGTAGCGCTGCACATCTTTCGGACCAATCTGACGCCCTGTAAAGTGCTCGACGGTTTCGATAATGGCACGGCGGTACGAGGTGGATACATCCACCAGCACGCCGTCCATGTCGAACAATACAACCTGAAGCGGAGAGGAGGCAGGCATACCAGACACAAAAGTTATACAGAGAAAACAGCGATTCAATGCAGCCCAACGGGCCACCCCGCTATGCACACTGGCAGGCCCCTACAGTTCCCACTGTAGCGACCTGCCGAGAGGCGGGCCATCAGTAAGCATCGATGCATGCGCGTTTATTGCGCATCTAGCATCTGCTGTACCATGCGCCGAAGTTGCGGATCCTCGCCCTGTGCACGGGCATCGGGTGGATTTTCAACGGTGTAGTCGGGGGTTGCTGGCCCCAGCTCCATGTTCTGGCCTGTGTCGCGCACGTACCACGCGCGGAACGGCATACGCACGAAAGAACCATCCAGCAAACTCACGCCCCCTGTTGAAATCACGGCTCCAAAGGTGGGCTTCCCAACCAGCGGCCCCAGCTCCAGCGCCTGAAAAGCGTGTGCAAAAATCTCGGCATTGGAGAAGCTGTTCTGGTTGATTAGGGTGCCCACCGGCTTGGTCCAGGCAGCATACGGAAGGCGCTCTCCAAACGGATAGTGATCGCGAAACTCGGGATGGTTGGCAGAGAGGTCGTCGGTGGCTCCACGCGGTACGGTGTACGAATGTTGCTCTACCGTGAGCGTAGTGAGCAAGTAGTCGGTCGTCCACCCGCCGCCGTTGTAGCGCACGTCGATGATGAGCCCGTCTTTGCCATCGCCGCTGGCGAAAAGCTCGCGCTCGAAGCGCTCAAAGCTGGGCCAGTTCATGCCTTGCACGTGCAGGTAGCCAAGCTGACCGTCGGAGTACTCGCGGGCAAGCTCGTTGCGCGTGTCTACCCATTCGCGGTACAGTTCGCTGCCAAGGCTCGCAGTTGGGCGGATGCGCACGCGGTCTTCGCCTCCGTCAGCACGCTCGATGGTGAGCAGCACCAGGTCGTCTACCGTATCATTGAGTAGCTGATGCGGATTGGTGCTGCTATCCAACGGTGTGCCGTTGATTTCGGTCACCACATCGCCCTCATGCAAGCGGCTTACGTCGCGATCCGCCGGGCTACGCGGCACCACGCGGGTCACCTGCAACCCATTATCGGCAGGAGCCCACTCGACGCCAAGCAGACCGGTTTGCTCAGACTGCGTTTCTGCGCGGTCCGGACCAAAGAAACCCATGTGGCTGGCGTTGGTCTCGCCCAACATCCAGTTGATCACGTCCTGAAAGTCGCTGCGGGTGGAGGCGTTCATCGCCCACGGACGATACTGATCGCGCAGAGCGTCCCAGTCGGCCCCATGGAATGCTGGGTCGTAGAACCCCTGATTGATAGCGCGCCACATCTCGTCGAAGAGTTGCGCTTGCTCGGCAGGATAGTCGATCTCCATGCGCGCCGCAAACGGCAAACGATCTACGCTTGCATCCGCCGGACTCACACGGGCCAGTTGCCCTCCACTGTGGCGAAAGTAGAGGTGTTCGTTGTTGGGTCCCAGTTGCACATCCGCCGGACTCATTCCGCCCTGCGTAAGCGGCTGCTGATCGGTGCCATCCCATTGAATGCTGTACAGATCTACATCCGTGCTGTGGGTGGTGCCGCGCCCGCCGCTTCCAGCGACGAAGTAAAACGTGTCGCCATCGGCGGCGATGAGTGGACTACGCTCGTTGGTCGGAAGTGCGGTAACGCGCGTAAGCCGCTCGTGGATGTTGTCGAAGTCAATCTCAACCGTGGGCGGCTCGTCGTTTTCCTCGTCATTAGCCGCCTCATCATCGGGCGTGGGGCGCTGTGGCGCATCATCATCCCAATCGCGCTGCGTTTTCTGCCAGTCGGACTCTTGCAGCCACACAAACCAGATATCGGCGTTGCCTCCGCTACGACTCGATACAAACCCAAGCTTCGAGCCATCGGGGCTCCACACGGGGCTCTGGTCGGGCTTCGGATGCTGCGTCACGTTCACGGGCTCCTGACTGTCATCGGCGGCGTGAATGTAAACCTCGTAGTTGTAGTTAAGATCGGGCAGCGAGTAGGCCAACCACTGGCTATCTGGACTCCAGGCGATGCCGCTGGCTTCGTTCCAGCCGCTGTGGAGCGTGTTTTCGTTGCTAAGCGTGCCGTCGTCGTTCAGATCGGCGACCACCAGCGCTTTGGCGCCATAGTGGGCCGCGCCCCGGTGAAACGCAAGCTGGGTGCCATTGGGCGCAATCTCTAGGTTGCGCTCGTCTTCATCGGTGTCGGTAAGGGCAGTTACATCATACGCCAGTGCATCGAACAGATCATCGGTCTCGGGATCATCTGAGGTGAGCCGGTAGATATTGTAGGGGCCGTCGTGGTCGGATACGAAGAGCAGTGCCCCGTCGTCGTGCCACGTCAGATCGCGGGCATGGGCGGCCTCATCGGTAAGCTGCACCGTGTGCTGACCCTCATCGTCGTTGCGCGTCAGAAAGATACGTCCACGTACAGCAAACGCGATGTATTCTTCATCGGGCGAGACGGCCATGTTGGAGGCTTGGTTAGAGAACGTCTCGCGCTCTACCGGGTCGAAGCGCTCATCTTCGGCTACGCGAATGGAAAGCGGCTCGGGGTCGGCATCGGCGGTGGTATCCATAGTGTAGATGCCGGTGTGCCGCTCAAATGCCAGCAGGGAGCCGTCAGCACTGGCTGACAGGTGGCGCACGCCATCACCATCGGTATAGGTGGTGACGTCGCTGATCGCATCGACGCTGCCGTCGTCTTCGAGGTCCATGTGATGCACGTTGTAGGTATCGCTACGCTCACTGATGAAGTGAAGCGTCCGGTCACCGGTCCACACCGCACCGTAGTCATTGCCCTCAAAGGTCGTGAGCGCGGTGTACGACTCGGTTTCGGTATCGTACAGCCAGAGATTGCGTGCGGCAGGCCCGCGGTATCGTTTGCGGGTGGGGCTGTTGCTGCCGCGCTCAAACACGATAAACCGCTCGTCGGGCGACATGACGGGCGCATACCCCAGCGCGTCAAGGTGGCGCATGGGCGTTCCCCCTTCGGCATTGATGCGGTAGATTTCCGATTCACGCTCGACCTGGGCGTATGCGCGGCGCGTGGTGAAGAGCAAATCGCCGGTGGGCGCCCATTGGCTCAGGCCATCCCCTCCAGAAAAGAACGTAACGCGCTCTGGGCGACTGCCTTCGGCATCCATCACGTAGACGAGCGCTCAGGCGGCTGATCGGAGAGTGGGGCGTCGTTGTTTTCTTCAGGAGCCTCGTGCTCGGGCGGCTGATCTTGCAATGACGAAAGCGGATTGCTGTCTTTGCTGTTCTGCTTGTTCTGAAACATACGCCACAACTTGCGCACCCAGCGGCTGTTGTTACGGCGATTGCGGCGGCCTCGGTTTCGACGGTTGCGCCGCCCCCTTCCGCGAGGCGGATTTCCCAATCCCCAGTGGACGCCACTGCTATCAATCGAAATGTATATGGGTCCTATCTTGAAGGATTTACGCATGGGACTACAGTTCCAATGAATCAGGAGGGACGGCCACAAAGCAGGTAGCACCTGCACTTTATCATGCGCACGATACACTGGCATCCGGACATGATGCGAAGGCATTCCCGTGGTTAAAGCCCGTCTCTGCAGCTGAGACTTCTGGGGACATTGCTATGCATCGACGTAAACTGAATTGAACACAACATGCGTGGACGAGGCTCCTCTGGAGGGTGGACAGCACCGCAGTTTCTCCCCACCACGGTTGAACTACGAACTGTCACGTATTAGGAGCCGCGCCCACGCACGATCTTGGTGTTTCTCACGTGTGCCATCCAGCATGGACAGCACTCGTAATGTATGCCTCACACGGGACGAATGCTTGTCTATATGTGTCAAATCCTTTACTATACGTCCCAAAACCGTGAGATTAGCCAGATCAGGGCTCATTTTGCTTCCCGTGCACGTGTCGTGGTTCAGGGCGCCAGCCGTTCGCGGGTCCAGCCGTCGGGGGCGGTCCGTTCGTAGCGGATACGGTCGTGCAGGCGGCTGGGACGCCCCTGCCAGAACTCGATGGTTTGCGGCAGAACCCGAATGCCGCCCCAGTGCGGTGGACGCTCCACCGGTTCGTTCTCACCAAAGCGCTCCTGCACCTGTGCCCAGTTGTCATCGAGCACCTTGCGGTCTTCGACAACCGTACTCTGCGGCGAGGCCCAGGCGCCGAGTCGGCTGCTCCGTGGACGCGAGGCAAAGTAGGCATCCGACTGCTCTGCCGACACGCGCTCGGCTGTTCCCTGCACGCGCACCTGTCGCTCCATCGGCTCCCACCAGAAGGTAAGCGCTGCATGCGGATTGGCCTGGAGCGCCTGCCCCTTCTGACTGGTGTAGTTTGTGTAGAACACGAACCCTTCGTCGAGCTCCTTCAGCAGCACAATGCGCGAGGCCGGGCGGCCTTGCTTGTCAGCCGTGGCCAGCGTCATGGCGTTGGGCTCCGACAGGTCAGCCTCAATGGCCGCATCGAGCCACTCACGAAACTGCTCGATGGGATCGTCGGCTACCTCAGCCATCGAGAGGGTCGCCTGTGTGTACTCCTCACGTAAATCGGCAATGGATGTGGACATTACGGTGACAGGTTGATGGATGCAATTGCGTTGAACACTCACTCGTATTGGTACGCCAACGACAGAGATTCTCCTGAATTGGAAAACTACCGCCAGATCTCCATGCGCAGCCCCCGTTCATCGGTCGGCACAGCATCGGTGTTTGGAAGCTGATGAGCGGTTCCATCGTGGATGCGCTGGGCCGTCCAGCACACGGCATGCGCGTCCAGAATATCATCGACGGATGCATCGCCGCGCGGATGAGCGTGCAGCGCGGCGTCCAGGTCGTGAAATCCGGCATCTTGGAGCAGTTGGATGCGGTGCTGCTTGCCTACATCCGTATGCTTGGAGTCAGCAAGGGCAGCGCCGCCGTTTAGCGCATAGAAGCTACACTCAGGGTGCACCTCTCGGATGTATTGCTGCAGCTGGGGCGACATGGCCCGGTCAAGCGCTTTTATTTTCGGGAAAAGGTGGAACGCTTGTTTCGTCAGACCCACCTGGTCGGAGTGGCTGGCCCGGTTGCGGCGCTGGGCTGCGGCGTACGTATCCGCCTGTAATGCAGCGCGGCAGGGAGGCGAAAAGACACTGCTGGAGCGTGGCCACCCCAGTAGGGCACGAGCCGCCCGGTCGCATGCGCGTCCGCCCGAGCGTGCTGCTTTGGGCAGTCCAATGACCATGTCGATGCCGCACAGCGCCGGAGATTCGGACATCTGCATGAGCGCCTCCACGTCTGGCACAATCCGTAAGCGGGTAGCACCTGTGTGGACGTGGCGAAGGACAATGACCCAACCGGCTTTGCAAGCATCGGCCCCAGCCACCCAGGACGATTTCTTTTTAAATGGCATGACAGAGAAGCATGATGAACACTGTTTCGAACCGCTTTTTCAAGGCACATACTCGTTTATACGCAACGCAGGTTGTAGGTTGATGCTAACAAAAGCGCTTTCATCCGTTCAGCTTTGCCATGCGACTTCCCTTTTTCCTAGCCCGCCGGTTTGTGGCAGGCGAAACCCTTTCTGATGCGTTGCCTGCCGTACAGCAACTCAATAACGATGGCTTGCATGTGGCTCTAGACCTACTCGGTGAGCATGTAAACAAGCGTGATGTGGCCGAGCAATCGCTCGATGCGTACATTACGTTGATACGCACGCTCGACGAAATAACACCTCCCGAGCGCCGCAACCGCATCTCGATTAAGCTGTCGATGCTTGGGCAACTCATCGACGAGGACTTCTGCCTCAAGAACCTGCGCGCCCTCATGGAGGTGGCCGCCGAGCACGATATGTTCGTGCGCCTCGATATGGAAGACAGCGCCCTAACGGATTCGACGCTGTCGATTTTTGAGACGATGCATGCCGACTTTCCCGATCACATTGGTCCGGTGCTGCAGGCGATGCTCAAGCGCACCGACCGCGACATCGACCGGATGTGTGAGTTGGGGGTGAGCGTACGCCTGTGCAAGGGAGCGTATGGCGAACCCGCCGCCGTAGCGTACCAGGATATGGATGTGATTCGCGCGCGCTTTACCGATTACATGCAACGCCTGCTACAGCACACGTCGTACTCGGGCATTGCCACACACGACGATTCGCTCATCCGCGCTACAAAGCAGTTCGCCGCAAACGAAAGCCTCTCGCGCGACCGGTTCGAGTTTCAGATGCTGTATGGACTCCGCCCCGACACCCAGCGCGCGATGGCCGCCGACGGCTACAACATGATGGTGTATGTGCCCTATGGCACGGAGTGGTTTCCGTACTTCTACCGGCGCCTGCGCGAGCGGAAGGAGAACGTGTTCTTCATCCTCAAGAACCTGTTTCGGTCGTGAGGGCATCCGACGCCCTTACTGCTGCCGTTTGCAGGCCTTTTCCGTGCCCACAGAACGAGCTACAGCTTTTACGCAACGCTAACGCGATCGGGAGTTGGGCGGTTTGTTGGGGACGCTGGAGCGTCGTACGTGTTTAGCGATATGCCACAGATCGCCGGGGACGCAAGCGGTCCCCGGCTATGGGTTTGCTTACATTGCGCCATTCCGTAGCCCGGGATCAGGAGCGAAGCGGATATCCCGGGCGGTCATTGAGCCGCACTCAAAAGATAAAGCGTACCGCCGGGCCGTCCTATACATGTCATGCTGAACGCAGTGAAGCATCTCAGCGCTATGTGGTGGCCGGGGGCCCTGCTGCTCAGTGTCCACGAGGTGCCCCCCTGTGCGCACCGGACGGGGCGAGCCCGTAGGGCATGGCGCCCAGATCCTTCCGCCTGGCGGCGTCAGGATGACGCAGCATGATATGATCTCGTCTTTCGTTGCGACGCAGAGGAGCCGTAAGGTCATGCCTGTTGTGCATCGCCACGAGAGTGCGGGAACTCCATTCCAAAACGGGTCGCTCATTCTGCTGCGCAAAGAAATTCTTCACCCTCAAGAACCTGTTTCGGTCGTGAGGACATCACTCGTTGCACGTGGTCCCTGTGCTTGCAATGACTACGCAGAATCATGCGGTACGTAGGTAATTTGGTAGTGATGGCGTCCCACTGTAGCAGTCGCCTTCACATCGTAGAGTTGCAGATTGGTTTCGTTGCGCGTCATCACCGCCACATCGTGTGTGGGGTTGTGGTAGGAGCACGCGGATTGGCGCTGTTTAACGAACGCGCGGTGGCGTGCCAGCCGATCGGCGTTGTATTGGCGCGATAGGCTCGGCACATCGGCAAGGCTTGCTTCAAAGGCATCCGCTACGCCTCCATCCAACTCGTACCCGATGGAGTGGCGCCGTAGCAGCGCTGCCGCTATCGAGGTTGTGCCAGTGCCCCAAAACGGGTCGAGCACGGTGTCGCCTGCAATAGAATACATCTGGATCAGACGCAACGGCAATTCCAACGGAAACGCAGCCGACCGATCGCGTGCGGCAGAAGCCGCCGTATCCAATGCCTGCCCAACCCCGTTCAAATCGGTCCACACATCCGAAAACCACTGATTACGCTCCTCCCAAAAATACGCGCTCTCGTACCGATCGGTGCGGCGATGTGGCGAAACCGTGCGCTTGTCCTCTTTGCGAAAGATCAGGATGTGCTCATGCTCTAGCGTAACGTACGCATTGGGCGGAAGCATACCGGATCCCATGAACTTGTTCGGCTTGTTGGTCGCTTTTCGCCACAAAATGCCAGGTAACTGATGAAGTCCTAACGACACAAGGTCGTGCACAATGCGCGTGTGGTTCGGATAAAGCTGAAAGGTGTCGTTAACGGTGCGTGTCGCATCGCCAATGTTGATGCAGCATAGTCCGCCGGGCGCCAACACACGCACACACTCTGCCCACACGGTACGCAGGGCCTGATGCATGTGGTCGAACGCCTCGTGAGGACGGCCGTGCTTGAGCGCGGTCTGGCTTTCGGGCGCCCACGCTGCAAACAGGTCGTCCCACATGGCAATCATGGGATAGGGGGGAGATGTTACGATTAGATCCACCGATTCTGAAGGCACGGCATCCATAGCCGCGGCATCGCCAATATGAAGCTGGGTGGTGGTGGGCATAAGACAAGCAGATGCGTAACAACAGCGGAAACGTTGATAGGACGGAGGCCCTCAAATGTTCAGTGCGCTCGAAGAACAACAGATAAGCCGGGGGATCACGCACTTCTTTACCGGCTCTTCGGAATGGAAATGCGGCAATGTATTGCATCCAAGGTAGGGATTGGGTAGCATGGGTATGCTTCACCCTGCTGTAGCACCAAGCTATCGTTGGCAGGCCCACTAGCAGGATGCCATCATCGACCTACGTCGCCCATGTTTGTCGAATACGTTCCGCTTTTTGTAATGATCGTCATCGCGTTGGGGCTTGCCCTCACGCTGTTGGCGGCTGCCGAACTGCTTGGCCCCGATCGGCCCAGCAAAATAAAGGTGACCCCGTACGAGAGCGGGATGGATCCGGTCGGTTCAGCGCGAGAGCGGTACTCCGTCAAGTTCTACCTCATCGCGATGATTTTCATCGTGTTTGATGTGGAGGTGGTGTTCATGTATCCGTGGGCCGTAAGCTTCCACGAGTTCATTGAAGCCGGCCCCGTTGCAACCATCGGTGTATTGATCGTAGCAGGCCTGTTTATCTCAATTTTGACGCTCGGGCTGGTCTACGACATCAAGAAAGGCGGCCTCGACTTCGACTAAGCCCCTGCTTGGGTTGGCACTAGACCGGCCCAACTCGGCCCGCAGCAGCAAAGCTGCAGCCGGTAGCGTCCGGCGGTGCCAAACGGGACTGCCACCCAAACGAGGGCGTCCCCAAAAGTACTGCCTTAAAATTGCGTGTGGCAGGCATACGCTTTGGGCGACATGCCTGCCCGAGGCCTTCAAGAGAGAATGTCGCTGTCCCCCCTTTCCTTAGATGCACATCGCGTCAGCAAGCAAGCGTTAAAATGTCGCAACGGTAGCTGTGTACGCGGTGGAAATCGGGATATCTTCCCCCTGCGCTGCGAAACAGGGGGAGACCATGTATCATTAGATACGATCCTAACGGTGAGCGTTTTCTCGCCATTTATCCCCGTTGCAGAGTGGCCCTTCAAGCCGCTCTCGCTTCCGGTATTGTCTTGTTTTCACAGACTGTTTTGACCTGATATGGCTGGTTCCTCTTCCTTTGGTGGTGGCGGCGACAATTTTTTTACTACGCGCGTTGATGCCGTAGTGAATTGGGCACGCTCTAACTCGCTGATGCCCATGCCCATGGGACTGGCGTGCTGCGCTATCGAAATGATGGCGTTTGCGGGCCCAAAGTACGACTCGGCTCGCTTTGGTAGCGAAGCCATGCGCTTTTCACCACGCCAGGCCGACCTGATGATTGTGGCTGGATGGGTCTCCTACAAAATGAGTCACGCCATCCGGCGCGTATGGGATCAAATGGCCGACCCGAAGTGGTGCATCGCCATGGGCGCCTGTGCTTCCACCGGCGGCATGCACCGTTGCTACGGGGTTGTACAAGGATGCGACAACTTCCTACCCGTAGATGTCTACATTCCGGGGTGTCCCCCTCGCCCTGAATCCGTGCTGCACGCACTCATGGACATCCAAGAGAAGATCCGAAACGAGTACACCATCACGCAAGACTACACATCGGGCGATCCTTACGAGAACGCCCCCCTGATCCCCGAAAACACGCTTCACTACCCCGGCCAGCTAGAGAAGCCCAAAACCCCACCCACACAAGTGCCTACGCACAGTGCGTAACTGATGTGCTTGCGGGCCGCTTCTGCTTGTATTGCTTTTTCCACTGCCTCCATGCCTGACTCTCCCGAGACTTCGCCCAACCGCTCCAGCGACCAGCACGAGCCGGAGGTGCTTCAGTTTCACTACACCCCGGCTGATACCGCCATTTCGGGCAGCGAAGAAAATCCGCATGCTAAAGCAACCACGCATGTGCCCGACGTAATCAACGCCCTCATTGATGAGTTCGGAGACGACGCAATTGGGCCCGTTGAAACGTATGCCAATGAGGACACGGTATACGTACCCAAAGAGCAGATTCTAGAGGTGATGCGCTTCCTGCGTGAAGAGCAAGGATTCATCTATCTAGCGGATCTGGGCGGCACCGATCGATTCACCAGCGAAGATCGGTTTGAAGTGTTCTACAACGTCGTGAACTTCGACGCCAAACAGCGCCTGCGCGTCAAGATTCTGGTGGACGAGGACGATCTGCATGTCCCCACAGTAACGCCGGTGTACCGCTCTGCCAACTGGAATGAGCGCGAAGCCTACGACATGCTGGGGCTCATCTTTGATGGCCACCCCGACCTGCGCCGCATGTATATGCCCGAGGACTTCGAGTACTATCCGCTGCGTAAAGAATTTCCGCAGTTGGGCGTACCGGGATCGTTGCCGCTACCCCCGCAAGTCCCCGATGGCGAGCTTACAATGGACCCCTTCGCTGCGGCCCACGGCTCCAAGCCGGTAAAGAGTTACGACGAACCGCGCGTGTCCTCTGATGACGAGTGATGCGTAGCGCCCCCAGCCATACGGGAGCCAGCCCCTTATGAGCCCCGTTTCCGTTTTTCTTGACCACCCCGTTCTCCTCCAGATATGGCAAACACTCCGTCTTTTCCGGGCCACGACCTGGGCGAAAACTTTCGGTTCTGGCCCAAGCACAATAAGAAGCTGTACGAGCGGCTTGAGAGCAAGCACGCCTGGATCGAAGAGAAACGGGCAGCGGAGGCTGCCGCCAAGGGCGAAGACGTGCCCAACATCCAGGGCGACGGTGCCGTTGCCGAGGCCGCACCCGATCCGCTGGAGCACCGCATGATCTTGAACATCGGGCCGCAGCACCCAGCTACCCACGGCGTACTGCGCTGTGTGGTCAAGCTCGATGGCGAAACCATCGAAAAAGCGGTACTCGACATCGGCTACTTGCACCGTGGCATCGAAAAGCTTGCGGAGCACAAGACGTACCAGGAGTTCATGCCGTACACCGACCGCATGGACTACCTGTCGCCCTATTCCAATAACGTGGCGTGGTGCCTGGCCGTAGAAAAGCTGGCCAGCATTGAGGTGCCTGAGCGCGCCCAATGGATCCGCATGATTATGTGCGAGTTGGCGCGCATCTCCTCACACTGCCTGTGGCTGGGCGTGGGACTCATGGACGCCGGTGCCGTATCGGGCTTTCTGTGGACGTTCCAGCAGCGCGAGGACATCTACTCCATCTTTGACGAGGTCGCCGGAGCGCGCTTCACCGTAAGCCACAGCCGCATTGGCGGCCTCGCTAGCGACATCTCCCCCGAAGCCATCCGGCGGATTCGTGCGTTCACCGAGAGCTTCGACGCAGAGCTCTCGCGCTGGGAGAAATTCCTCAACCGCAATCGCATCTGGATCGACCGCAACAAAGACGTAGGCCGCATCACGCGCGAGGAAGCCATCGAGCTGGGCATGACCGGCCCGAACCTGCGCGGCTCTGGCGTGAAGTATGACATCCGCCGCTTCGAGCCATACCTCCGGTACGAAGATGTCGATTTCGATGTGCCCGTCCGCGAAGAAGGGGACTGCCTGGCCCGCTACTTCTTGCGCATGGAAGAGATGCGCCAGAGCATCCGTATTATCGAGCAGTGCCTAGAGCGCATGCCCGAAGGCCCCATCCGCTCCGACGATGCCAAACAGGCGTATCCGTCGAAAGAGGAGGTCTACTACTCCATGGAGGGCATGATTCACGACTTCATGTACACCGACGTAGGCACCGTGGCCCCGAAAGGAGCCCACGCCTATCACGCCATTGAGAGCCCCAAAGGCGAACTTGGCTTTTACCTGACCTCCGACGGCACCGGGCGCCCCGAGCGCATGCGTGTCAATTCTCCCTCGTTCACGAACCTGCAGGGCATGGAGTACATCATGGAGGGCTCACTCGTGGCCGACACCGTTGTCATTATCGGCTCCATGGACCCGGTTATGGGCGAGGCCGACAAGTAAGTTTGTAAGAGTGATGGGGCTGGAAGTGTGAAAGAAAAACCTCCATGCAGGCAATGGATGACACCCAACATCCATTCATAATTGCCTCCATGCCTCCCACCCATCCACGCCTACATCCATACCTACATACCTTCACACGTACACACGTACAGCATGGCCGAATTTGATATCGAACGCCCCATCGTTCCGCTGCCCGATCAAAACCCCGAGCAGCAAATCCCCGACGACGAGCTCGTGTGGACCGACGAGGAAACGGAGCGCATTGAGGCTTACAAAGCCCAGTACCCCGACCCCAAAGCGGCTATCATGCGCGTGCTCTGGATGGCGCAGGAAAAGTTCGACTACCTGCCGCCCGAGGTCATCGAGTTCTGCGCCGATACGCTCGACATGGACTATGCCCGCGCGTTTGGCGTCGCCACCTTCTACACGCAGTACTACAAAAAAGAGCAGGGCAAATTCGTACTGGATGTGTGCACCTGCTTCTCCTGCCAAATGATGGGCGGCTACGACATGCTGTACTATCTGGAAGAGAAACTCGGCATCCACAACGGAGAAACCACCGACGACGGCCTGTTTACACTCAAAGAAGTGGAGTGCCTTGGATGCTGCGGCTCGGCCCCGATGATGCAGGTTACCAACGGCCCGTACGTGCACAACCTTACGAAAGAAAAGATCGACGACCTGGTCGAATCGCTCAAAGACGGCGAGATGCCCCCGTTTGTGTCGATCACGCTGCCACAAGATGAAGATGAAATGGGCGGCAACCGCCGTTCTGACGCCGAGGCCACCGAAACGTACACCACCCCCCCACGCTCGGTAGCCACTCGCTAATCATTGCACCGCTCTGCCCTATTATGCCCGATCCGCGCACGCTTCCCGACGCGCTCATGCACGGCCTTAGCCGCCGCGAACGCGCTGCTGTGGAAACACAGGGCTATGCGGCGGTCCAAAGCCTACGTGCTGAGTGGAAAAAGCAACGCGTCTGGATCTACAGCCTCAGCGGCGTGATGGGCCTGCTCGCCATCTTATTGCCGGCCGGGCTCATGTACCAGTATCTTGTGGATGCAAGCTCCCTGTCGGCTCCTCAAATCCTGGGCGTTATGATGGGCGCATGCCTGTTTGCCGCCCTGCACGGAGGCGCCGCCACGTACCTCGTCATGAACTGGCACCAACGCAACCGCCGCCTCAAAGCATTGGCCCAATGGATACAACCTGCCTCCCCCTCCTCCGTTGAATAAACCACCTGTACCGGTCCGCCTCACCTTCTTGCTTTAAGCCTCATTCCCCCGATTGCTATGGAACTCAACAACGGAGCTGCCTCCAGCAAGGCTGGCGACTGGCGTTCGTATGAACGCGTGCTGCTGCCTCCTATTCGTGACCTGCACCGCCTTGACGTCTACGAAGCCGAAGCCAATGGCTACGATCGCTTGCGCGCGGTGCTGAAGGAAAACGACTGGACGCCCGAGTCGGTCACCAACGAGGTCAAAACCTCCAACCTTCGCGGACGCGGAGGCGCCGGCTTTCCAACCGGCCTGAAGTGGACGTTCATGCCCCCGCCCGACGACCGGCCCCGCTACCTCGCCTGCAATGCCGACGAGAGCGAGCCCGGCACGTTCAAAGATCGGCAAATCATGGAGTACAACCCGCACCTCATGTTCGAGGGCATCCTGATTGCCGGATACGCCATGCAGCTCGACGCCTGCTACGTGTACGTGCGCGGCGAGTATGCCGACTGGATCCGCCTGATGGAGACGGAACTGCAGAAGGCCTACGACAACGGCTATGTGGGCGACAATATCATGGGGACCGACTTCTCCATGGATATTGTCATACACAAAGGGGCAGGCGCCTACATCTGTGGCGAAGAAACCAGCCTCATGGAAAGCCTCGAAGGCAAGCGCGGCTACCCCCGCTACAAGCCGCCCTTCCCCGCCCAGAAAGGCTTGTGGGCCAGTCCAACAACCATTAACAACGTAGAAACGCTCGCAGCCGTCCCGCTCATCATTGAAAAGGGAGGCGATTGGTTTGCCAATACCGGCGCCGAAGCCCACCCCGGCCCGGTTCTCTATGGCATTAGCGGACACGTAAATCGGCCCGGCGTATATGAGTATCCCACGGGGATGCTTATCACCGACCTGATTGACGAGGTGGCTCAAGGCGTCATCGGAGATAAAGGCGTGAAAGCCGTCGTTCCCGGAGGCTCATCGGTACCGCCGCTGCGTGGTGATAAGATTGAAGGCGTTACAATGGACTCCGAGAGCCTGCAAGAAGCGGGCTCTATGATGGGAACCGCTGGCATGCTCATCCTTGATGAAGACACCGATATGGTGTCGTTCCTGCGCCGCGTTACGCACTTCTACCAGCACGAAAGCTGTGGGCAGTGCACACCCTGCCGCGAGGGTACCGGCTGGCTCGAACGCATTGTAACCCGCATCGACAATGGCGAGGGCAACATGCGAGACCTCGATCTGCTGCTCGATCTGTGCGATCAGATGGAGGGCCGTACGATCTGCGCCTTTGCCGACGCCGCTGCCTGGCCGGTGCGCAACACGGTGAAACGCTTCCGTGAAGACTTCGAGGCCAAGTGCAAGCCGTCTGTTCATCCCACCGGTGCTGACCTCTCCTCTGGAGCCGCAGCCACCGCCTAAGTATTCCATGCTATCGATCTCCCCCCACACTGCCAAGCTATGCGTATATCCCGCTGGTGTCTTCCCGCCTTACTGATCGCTAGCCTGTTCGTATGGGCCGGCTGCACATCCGATGCCCCCGAAGATGTAGGTACGCAGTACGGCGAAGCCGTATCGCTGGCTGATGCACTCCCCGCCTCTACGCTGAGGGACCATGCTGCCGACTATGTTGACCAAGACGTAGTGGTTGAAGGGCAGATCACCCAGGTATGCGCAAACCGCGGGTGCTGGATCGCTCTGGACACCGGCGCCGAACTGCCGCTACGCATCGATGTGGCCCGCACCGCCGATGACGAGTACACCTTTACCGTGTCCACCGATGTGCGCGGATGGGCCGTTGCCGCCGGTCACATAACACCTGTGGAGTCCGACGACGAAGATGCCCCGCGCTATCGTCTGGTGGCCGATGGCATCCACGTAACGCCCCCTGCCGACGACGCGGACGATTCCGCCCACGATACGGGCTTCGATGACGTGTAGCCCACCTCTTTTCCCGCTGTTTTTGTTGATCCATTTTATCGTCCCTGGTTATGCCTACTGTTGAAATTGACGGCCGCGTCTACGAGTACGAAGGCCAACACAAACTGCTTCAGTTCTGCCTGGATCAGGGTGTGGAGCTGCCGCACTTTTGCTACCACCCGGCGATGTCTATTCCTGCCAACTGTCGCCAGTGCCTGGTAAAGGTGGGCACGCCCGAGCGCGACCGCGAAACCGGCGAGCTCGTGCTTGACGAAGACGGTAACCCCAACATCCAGTTCATGCCGGGGATGCAAACCAGTTGCACCATTGATGTGCAAGACGGCATGGTCGTGAAGACCCACCGTACGGCGCAAGACGTGCGCGAGGCGCAGAAAGACACGCTGGAGTTCCTGCTCATCAACCACCCGCTCGATTGCCCCATCTGCGACCAGGCCGGGCACTGCCCGCTGCAGATTCAGGCGTACAAGTACGGCCCCGAAGGGTCGCGCTTTGAGTTTCGAAAGGTGCACAAGCCCAAGCGCGTGAAGCTAGGCCCCCGCGTTACGCTGGATGCGGAGCGCTGCATCAACTGCACGCGCTGCACCCGCTTCACGGATGAGATCTCCGAAAGCGGACAGCTTACCATCAGCAATCGAGGTGTACAGAACTACCCCATCACGGCACCGGGCGAAGAGTTTGACGACGCCTACTCGATGAACACCATCGATCTGTGTCCGGTAGGGGCGCTCACCTCTTCCGACTTCCGCTTCAAAGCGCGAATCTGGGAGATGGCCTCGTCGCCTTCCATCGTTACGACCAACGCCACGGGCGCCAACTGCGAGTATTGGGTGCGCGACAATGAAGTGCTGCGCATCACCCCACGCCAGAACATGGACGTGAACCAATACTGGCTCCCCGACGAAGATCGCTTGGGCTACGAGCGGTTCAACGATGACCGTCCCGAAGGCCCCCAAGTGCGTCGTAATGGCGCCCTTACAGAGGCCAGTTGGACGCAAGCCTACGCCAAGGCCGCTGCCCTGCTCGGCTCCGCCGATGGCGACCGGATCCAATTCCTTGGGTCCGCCTATGCCACCGTCGAAGACAACTACCTGCTCACCCAAATTGCCGATCACCTTGGCGCCGAGGCTCCGGTGTACATCCCCCACATCAAACCCGGCGCCGGCGACGACTGGCTCATCACCGACGACAAAACGCCCAATGCGCAAGGGTGCGAACGCCTTGGCATCCGCGAAGCCGATCTTGAGATGCTGCGTGCACGCATCCAGAACGGCGAAGTCGATGTGCTCTACGTGCTCGAAGACGATCCGGTAGCCTCCGAGTTGTGCGCGCTGGCCGACCTCAACGATGTAAACGTAATCCTCCACTACTACAACACCACCAACGAAACGCTGGCCGCGGCCAATGTAGCCTTGCCTGCTGCCATGGTGGTTGAAACCGTAGGCACGTACGTAAACCAAGACGGACGTGCCCAGCGTGTGCGTCCGGCCAAGGCCATTCAGGGCGTAAACCGCACGCTCATGATGGAGATGGGTACCAGCCGCGAAGACGAGCACGGTACGCCGTTCGACCGCTGGCACGACGAGACCAACAAAGTCAACTGCAAACCCGGATGGGAGTCGCTCCCCCAGATTGCCAGCGACCTTGGGCTCGATCTATCGTATACCAAAGGGCCCGAAGCCATCATGAACGAGATCCAATCAACGCTGGAGCCTTTCGAAGGCGCCACCTATAAAGCCATGGGATTGAAAGGCGTCGCCTTGGAAGAAGCCTCTGCAGGTGAGCCTGCATAGCGCACACACCCGACACACACTTGTAGAGCAATCAGCATGCGCCCTGTTCGGAGATGGACAGGGCGCTTTTTCGTTTGTATGATGATGTGATACGCTCGGTAGCATCTGATGCTAGGTAGCTCAAAAGAAATATGTGTACACCTTGTCATCGCGAGGAAGGAGCCTGCGACTGACGCGGCGCTGGGCGTAGCCCAAGTACTCCTGGGGTGCCCCCGACCTGGAGGGTGCTGCCCGACCTGGAGGGTGCTGCCCGACTTGATGGCACACGATTGCACCCTAAAGGCACTTCCTCGCTGCGCTCACAGCGCCGCGTCGCTAGCGCTTCTCGCAATGACATAATCAAAGATACTTCTGTGGGTCTACTTAGCTCCACGTGCGTCGTTGATGTATGGGGAGTGTACAAGAATGAATAACTCAAACAGATTGGGTATACTCCGGAAAATCAACTCCTTGCATCATTGTTTTCCATATTTTGAACAAAGACATTGAAACTGCATTTAATAAAATGTATCAATCTCTTCCAATTCGCTCCACGTTTGGCGGTCCATACTCCTTTCGTTTCCCGTCAGTAATAGCGCACAGGTGGCATCCCCCACGCACACGAAGTACATCGTCGTGCAACTCCTTCTACATGTACAGTTAATGCTATGGCTACCACTCAATCCCCCGAAAATCAATCCCCCGAAAAAGATGTCACGTCACGCCTTCGCGTTGTCGGAATAGGCGCCTCGGCAGGCGGTATTGACGCGCTAAAGCGTTTTTTTTCAGGGCTTTCGGAAACGCCCGAGATGGCTTTTGTCATCGTCATGCATCTATCTCCCGACCAGTCGAGTGAGCTGGCCCAGGTGCTTCAGCACTGCACCCGAATGCCTGTGCGTCAGGTAACGGAACCTACCGAGATGGAAGCGGGACACGTTTACGTCGTAGCGCCGGGTCATGCGCTTGACGTGAACGGCCTCACGTTGGTCTCAACCGCTTTCAAGAACCCGGCGGGGCGCGCAGCGCCCATTGACCATTTCTTTCGCTCGTTGGCGAAGTCTCCCCTCAAGACGGTAGGCGTTATTCTGTCTGGGGCTGGCAGTGATGGAGCCGTGGGGATGCGCGCCATTGCGGCGCAGTGTGGCCTTACCGGAGTGCAAGCGCCCGATGAAGCGGGATACGATAGCATGCCCCGCGCTGCCATCGAACTGCTTCAAGGAGCCGACTTTGTGCTCCCGGCTGCAAAACTGGCCGAGCGCATTGAGACGGGAAACAACACCGTGGATTCGTTGGAGACGATAGATGCCCACGACGATGTGGGCGCCGACATCCAAGAGACCCTGCGTTCTATTTTTGCTCAGGTGCGTATGCACACGGGGCAAGACTTCAACCGGTACAAACGGCCCACGATGTTGCGGCGCATCCAGCGGCGTATGCAGGTGCGACAAGTGCCCTCATTATCCGCCTACCTCGATCTTATCGAACAAGAACCTGGTGAAGCACGGCGCCTGCGAAAAGAGTTCTTGATCAGCGTCAGCAGTTTCTTTCGGAATCCAGAGGCGTTCAATGCCCTCCGCGATCAGGTCCTTTCTGCCATATACGCCAACAAAAATAAGACCCCCCCCATTCGCGTATGGGTGCCGGGCTGTGCGACCGGCGAGGAAGCCTATTCGCTGGCCATTTTGCTGTTGGAAGAGGCCGCCACACACGACATCAACCCCGAACAGATTCAGATCTTTGCGTCGGATCTCGACAAAGAAGCGCTGGCCAAGGCCCGTACCGGACGCTACCCCGCGTCGATTGCGGCCGACGTACCCACGCGCTACCTGAACACCTACTTTCACGATGAAGACGCCTGGTACATCGTCAAAGACATCTTAAGCGAGTGCGTCATCTTTACGCCGCACGACCTGCTTCGGGATCCGCCCTTTTCAAAGCTGGACCTGATCTCGTGCCGGAATCTCCTGATTTATCTGCGGCGCGACTTGCAGACGTCCGTCTTCAAGCTGTTTAACTATGCGCTTAACGACGGCGGCTATCTCTTTCTGGGAAGCTCCGAGTCGACCGGTAGTGTAGACGATCTCTTTCGGGTGGTGGACAAAACGCACTGCTTATACCAAAGCACGCGAAATAAAAATACCACTATTCCCGAACTTCCCACTACATCGTTAGCGCTCACCGAACCGCGTTGGCGAGAGACTCAGCAGAGCGATTTCACTCCGAACAGCTCAACGGCTGCTCAGATCCACCAGCGCATGCTGACGGCCTGCGCGCCGCCCAGTGCCGTGGTCGACGAAAACTACACAATTGTGCACCTCTCCAGGGGAGCAGGACGCTACCTGGAGCATCCCGCCGGCACCCCCAGCGCGAATATCGTGGAAGTGGTGCGCCCCGAGTTGCAAATCAAGCTGCAAACATCGCTGCGCAATGCTTTTGCCGACCAAGGAGAGGTCAATACAGCACCGGTGCAGGTCCAACTCAATGGCACCACTGAGTGGATCCGCCTTTTCGTAGCGCCCTCAAAAGGCACCACGTCTGCGAATGGGACGGCCCTCGTCATGTTTATCGAAGATCGAGCAGCTCCCGACCGTCTCGATGGGGATGCAGACGCTGAAGTGAGCAGGGATTCGGACAACGATGACCTGCGGGAGGAACTGGCCTGGACCAAGAAGCAGTTGCGCACAACCATTGAGGAGCATGAAACCTCGAAGCAAGAAATGCGCGCGGCCAACGAGGAGCTTCGGTCGATGAACGAAGAGTACAAGTCGATGACCGAAGAGCTAGAAACCAGCAAAGAAGAACTCCAGTCGGTCAACGAAGAGCTCAAAACGGTGAATGCGGAGCTCCAAGCCAAGGTCGACGAGCTGCATCAGGCCAATAGCGACTTGCAGAACCTGATTGTGGCGACCGATATCGGGACGTTGTTTCTGGATACAGCGCTTCGCATCCAACGATTTACTCCGCCTGTAGAAGACCTGTTCAATATTCAGGAGGCAGATACGGGCCGCTCCATTGGTGCATTTACGCACCAGTTGGTGTACGACGAGTTGGAGGCGGATGCGCGCACCGTCCTCTCGGAACAGACGACCCTTGAGCGCGAGGTGAAAAGCGAAGCCGACCGCTGGTTTCTGATTCGGATTCGTCCCTATCGCACTATCGACGATGCGGTAGAAGGCGTAGTCTTCACGTTTATCGACATTACGCACCGCAAAAGATCGGAGCTGAAGCTGAAGGCGGCCACCGACCGCCTGCGACAACGCACCGAGCAGGTACATGCGTTGAACGCGGCGCTTACAGTGGCCGAAGAGCGCGAACGGCAACGGCTGAGCCAGGTGCTGCACGACGATCTGCAGCAACTACTCGTAGCGGCCCAGATACGGGTAAATCAACTCCAATCTGCGAACGGAGGCTCCTCCGACAAGGACGCCATCGAGACCCTACAGAACGTGGCCGATGACCTTCAGGCGGCCATCCAAACCACACGCCACCTGTCATCAGAGCTAATGCCCCCCATCGGGAACGACTCGCTCTGCGATGCGCTCCAATGGCTGGCCCTGCACATGAAAAACTCGTACGACCTGTCGGTAGAGCTGGAGACCGAAACGTCTCTTCCTCCACTGGAGCAGAGCGTGCACACCCTGTTGTTTCGAACGACGCGTGAGCTGCTGTTCAACGTGGTTAAGCACGCAGATGTCGAGGAAGCCCGCGTCACCCTGACGGTGGATGAGGATGATTCAGTGTTCATTACCGTGAGCGACGAAGGCGCTGGGTTTGAACCGTCTGAGCTTACTGAGGAAACGGAGGGGGGCCAAGGGCTCTTTAGCATCCGTGAGCGACTGGAGATGATAGGCGGTTGGTATAACGTCGAGTCCGAGCTCGGCAAAGGCACACGCACTACGATTGGCGTACCGCACGATGCAGGCACAACGTCCTCAGAGCAGCTAACAGAGAATGCAGCGCCCGAACGTGCAGAATGAGAGCATCTGTGTAGTGCTGTGTCACAGGTCAATCTTGGGGTGCGCCGGGTGTCTAAACGCACCAAGAATCCCCCACAACCTTGTCATTGCGAGCGCAGCGACGCGCCCCGACCCTAGGAGTACTCGTTCGCTAGCGCTCACAGCGCCGCGTCGGTCGCACGCTCCCTCCTCGCGATGACAAGTTTGGACCCACACAATCACGTGTGACAGAGAAATAGTTCGGCCTCGTCGAAGAAGTGGGCAGCCCTCTGATTCAAACACTGTGTACATCCGCCCACACCGCCCATGACGCACCGCCTCCGCCGCATTGCCGAGCGCCTTGTGCACCGCGTATCGCCGGTGTGGTGGGCTAACTTCGGACCGCTAAGCGATCGGCTGGCTACCCGCTTTCCCATGCAGCAGCCTCCCGTTCTGCTCATCGCCTTTCCGCGTAGCGGCTCCAGCTGGCTGGGACGATTGCTGGGCTACGCGTCCAACGTCTGCTATCTGCGCGAGCCCATCACCCAGACGCGCCGCCGCTGGCACCCCGATGTCCAGCACGCTGTTACCGATGCCGGATTTGAGCAAGCGCCACCTTACTACCGCCGCTACGCCGATCGCTCTTTTGCCGGATGCCCCGCATTCTCGTATGCCACCGTACGCGACCCGAGCGACTGGGCACTGCGTCATCGCCATAAGCGCCGCGTGCTCATCAAAGAAGTCAACCCGTTCGCGGTCGGGTGGATGCGCACGCGTTACGCCCCCACCGTCATTCACCTCGTACGCCATCCGGTGGCGGTGGCCTTGAGCATGCACCGCCGCGGATGGACGAGCCAGACGCTGCGCGAGTACGTGCATCCCGGTCGCCTGGCAGATAGTCCGCTAAATCCCAGCACCGTGCCCAGCTCGTTCTGGGGACACATCGGCGCCGTGCAGGGGCTTGCGCACCGTGCCGTGAAGCAGGCCTGCCCAGAAGATGCTTATACTGCGGTGCACTACGAAACGCTCTGCGCCGATCCGGTTGCTACGGTCCGCCGTTTGTGCGAGCAAGTGGGACTGCGGTGGGATGACGCAATGCCCGCAGCCATCCAGTCGCACAGCGCCGATTCAGATGGAGACGCCTCCGATCCCTACAGCACCACCCGCCAAAGCACCGCTCGGGCCACCGCCTGGAAAGCCGCATCGCCCGAACGCATCGATGCCGTACGAACTGGGTACATGGCAACCGAGCCGTCGGTGTACACGAACTGCTGGGACGGGTAAGGAAATTTCGTACAGTTCTGTTTACGGACGTCCTGACCGCTACCCGCCTGTGCATGCATACGCCAACCGATCATATAAAGGCAATTTATATACTGCCTTGACAGCGGACGCCGCTCGTGCTACCTTTGTACAGTGAAAAACGGCCACAACGCATCACGCCTCTTTCATCCTTTAGCGTTCACTCTGCCGATCCACTATGTACTTTAGCACAACCGACGACAGCATCCAGCTTCCCAAAATACGGAAGGATTTCGCATATCTCCAAGACTGTTTTGTAGAGATGCTCCATGCGTCGGGCGAGGATGAGATTGCGGCTCTCGTTGCTGGCGAACAGCCGCCTCCATCTCTGGATAACCCGGAGAAGCTGAGCAAGGCCTTTACGCTGAGCTTCCAGCTCATGACCATCGTAGAGGAAAATGCCGCCGTGCAGCTGCGCCGCAAGCTGGAAGACGAGCATGGGCTCCCCCGCATCTCGGGCCTCTGGGGACACACACTCGACGACTTGCAGTCCAGTGGATTTACGGGCAAAGAGATCGCTGATCAGCTCCCCGACATGCGCATCGAGCCCGTGTTCACTGCCCACCCGACCGAATCCAAGCGGTCAACTGTGATTGACCAGCTCCGGGAAATCTATCTGCTGATGGTCAAGCGAGAGAATCAAATGTGGTCGGAGAAAGAGGCCCAGCAAATCCGCGAAGACATCCTGGCAGCGATGCAGCGGCTCTGGCTCACCGGACAGGTTTTTCTGGAGAAGCCGTCTATCGGAGATGAGCTTCGCAACGTGCTCCACTACCTGGTCAACGTCTTCCCCCAGGTGCTGCCGATGCTCGACCAGCGCCTCCGCACGGCCTGGGAGGACGCCGGATTCGATCCTGACCTGATCGATAGCCGAGAGCAGCTTCCGCAGGTGCGGTTCGGCAACTGGGTAGGCGGCGACCGCGACGGCCACCCCTTCGTTACAGCCGAGGTGACTGAAGACACGCTGCTGGAGCTTCGCAAGCATGCGCTTCAGCAAATCCAATCGAACCTGAATACCCTGGCGCAAAAAGTAAGCGTATCGGCCTTCGAGGTGGAGGTCCCCGACCGTCTGCGTGAGCGCATCGACCAGCTTGCCGAACACACGACAGATTCGGCATCAGCCCTCAACAGAAATCCGAGTGAGCCCTGGCGGCAATATCTAAATCTGATGCAGCAGCGGCTGCCCCTGCATGACAACGGGCAACCGATCCAAAAGCCCGATCCCGATCAGCATTATCAATCTGCCGAAGCTGTTCTCGATGATCTCGACCTGTTCACGCAGTCGCTCAGCGCAATCGACGCAGCCTTCATCAGCAAGCGTGACGTTGAGCCTGTAGCACGCAACGTGGAGGCCTTCGGGTTTCACTTGGCTGCGCTCGACATCCGGCAGAATAGCAGCTTTCACGATGCTGCAGTGGCGCAGCTGCTGGTGGAAGCAGGCGTCGAAGACGGCGAACACTTCGCGGACTGGTCGGAAGAGCGGCGGCTCCGCTTTCTCAACGAAGAACTCCAGACGACGCGTCCATTTGTGCGCCCTACGCAAGAGGTCGGCAAAGAGGCCGATGCGGTATTGGCTTGCTATCGGGTGTTGTACCGGTATATCGATCGATATGGGAGCGCGGGTATCGGCTCGCTGATTGTGAGCATGACCCGAAGTGTATCCGACTTGCTGGTTGTGTACCTGCTCTGTCGAGAAGCCGGGCTGCTTAAAAAGCAGGATGGTGACATGGTCTGCGTGCTTCCGGTGGTTCCTCTTCTAGAGACCATCGACGATCTGGAACGCGGGCCTAAGATCCTGGATGCATTTCTCAGCCACCCCATCACAAAGCAAAGCCTCAAGTACCAGAAGGCCAAGCACGGGGGGCGCCTGTCGCAACAGATCATGGTGGGATACAGCGATAGTAACAAAGATGGCGGTATCCTGGCCAGCCTGTGGAGCCTGAACAAAGCGCAGCGGAAGCTGCACGACGTGGCAGCCCGTCACGGCATCCGCCTGCAGTTCTTTCACGGACGCGGCGGCACCATCAGCCGGGGCGCCGGGCCTACGCATCGGTTTATTGCCGGACTGCCCCCTGAGAGCATGCAGGGCACCATCCGACTGACCGAGCAAGGCGAGGTGATCGCTAACAAGTACGCCAATCGCGTTACAGCGCTTTACAACCTGGAACTCTTGCAGGCTGGCACCACCGGACTTACCCTCGGTGTGTTCGACAAAACCAATGTTGTAGACGACCGCTCGGACAACGCCTCCACACCGAGCTTAACGACAAGCCGCGACCACCTGCAGCAGATCGTTGACCGGTTGTATGCACATAGCCTCGAAAGCTACCAGGGCCTCGTGAAGTCGGATGACTTTGTGCGCTTCTTTGCCCAGGCTACGCCCATAGACCTTATCGAAGAGAGCCGCATCGGGTCGCGCCCCGCACGGCGAACCGGCCAACGCACCTTCGATGACCTTCGGGCCATTCCCTGGGTATTCAGTTGGAGCCAGAGCCGCTACTTCCTAACCGGGTGGTACGGCGTCGGAAGTGCACTGGAAGCGCTCAAGAACGAACGTCCTGGCGACTTCAACACGCTCAGCGAGAATGCGATCAACTACATGCCGTTTCGCTACGTGATTACCAATGCGTCTTCGGCCATCGCCCTTGTCGATACCGACATTATGGAGCAGTGGGCCACCCTGGTTGATGATCAAGAAATCGCAGACTCCTATCTAGACGCGATTACAAAGGAGTACCACACCACCCGTGCCATGCTGCAGACGCTGTATGGGCACGACCTTAGAGAGCGTCGGCCCCGCGTCTACGAGATGATTGATCTGCGATCGGAGCGTCTCGCCCCATTGCACCAGCTGCAGATCGAGCAGATTAACACCTGGCGGGGTTTGAAAACCGAAGGGCACAAAGAACAGGCCGAGGCGATGCTTCCGGATATGCTGCTCGTATTGAATGCCATCAGCAGCGGGCTGGGAAGCACTGGATGACTCGCTTCCTTGCACAACCCCGGGTCTACTTCGTGAGTTAGCCTCGTATAGGGGTGGAAGGACGAACGGATGGATGGTTGGTTGGTGTACTCCCCCAACCGTCTACGCGTCCATACAGCCATACACCAGCGGTGCATGCGGAGTTGATATGAGATACTTCACTACGTTCAGCATGACCCATGACAAAAACGCGGGACGAAGGCGCTGGTTGAGTCCGTAATCTTGTGTAATTGAGGCGAGCGAGTAGAAAAAGCCATCGCGTTTTGCCAGGTTGGAAGCGAGACCAACCAAAACCAACCAACATACTAACGATGGCTACTTTTGAGATTACAATCGACGACGAAAAGATCCAACACCTGCTTCGCGGCGATCTTCGCAGCGACTGTGGCATGGCAGCGCTGCTGGAGCCGATCCTGAACCAGATGCTGCAAGCGGAGATGACCGAACACCTGGGCGCCGAATCGGACCAGCGGACCGACACGCGGCAGGGCTACCGCAACGGGTCGTACAAGCGGCAGCTCACCACGCGAGTCGGAACGATCAACCTGGAGGTCCCTCGCGATCGGGATGGGACGTTTCAAACCCGACTCTTCCAGCGATACCAACGGTCAGAGAAGGCCTTGGTGCTGGCGCTGATGCAGATGGTCGTGCAGGGCGTGAGCACGCGTCGCGTGAAGAAGATCACGACCAAGCTGTGCGGACGCAAGTTTAGCAAGTCCACCGTCTCCCGGCTCACCACTGAACTTGACGGACAGGTCGAGGCCTGGGCCAAAAGGCCGCTGGAGAAGAGCTACCCGTTTTTGGTCCTCGACGCGATGCAAGTGAAGGTTCGCCGTCAAGGGGCGGTCCGATCGACAACGGTGATGCTGGCGGTGGGCATCAATGAGGCCGGTCATCGTGAGATCCTGGGGCTTGAGACGGCGTTTGGAGAGACTGGGGAAGGTTGGCGCCGGTTTATCGAGGGCCTGAAGCGCCGCGGCCTTTCTGGCGTTGAAGTGGCCACCAGTGATGCTCACGAAGGATTGCGAAGCGCTCTGGCATCGGCCTTTCCCGATTTGATCTGGCAACGCTGTCATACCGAGGAATTCCTCGGTGTACATTTTCGGCGCAATGTGATCGACCAGACGCCCGCGACGCTACGTGAGCGGATGCACGAGATACTTGACCAGGTGCTCGGGGCCTGCTCCCCAGAACGAGCCCGAGAAGCCGTTAGAGCCGCCTGTGACGAACTGCAAGGCGAGGCCGACCAAGCCCTGAAGGTTTTAGAGGCTGGCTTCGAGGACGCGACCGCGGTTTTGAGGCTTCCCGCGAAGTACCGCCGTCGCCTTCGGACAACAAACATGGTGGAGCGGTTTATCGAGGAGATTCGGCGGCGAGAAACCGTCATTCGCATCTTTCCGAACCTCGCATCAGCCCAGCGTCTGATCGGCGCTCTGTGTGCGGAACAGCATGAGGAATGGTCCACCGGCCGACGCTACCTCATCATGGACGAGTTCTTCGAGTGGAAGCGTCGGCT
Organism: Natronotalea proteinilytica; assembly: GCF_055379935.1. Classification (NCBI taxonomy): domain Bacteria; kingdom Pseudomonadati; phylum Rhodothermota; class Rhodothermia; order Rhodothermales; family Salisaetaceae; genus Natronotalea; species Natronotalea proteinilytica. The sequence continues at coordinate 3,273,409 of NZ_AP043947.1, forward strand.
GGACATGGAGCCGGTCGCTCCGGAGGCCTCGACGACGTCGAAGCAACAACCAGCGGCTGTTGCCGCCTAATATGAAGATCTGGCAGAACGCCAATTACACAACGATCGGGACTTGATCAAGGCGCTTCGCATGAGGCCATTTAACGGGTTATCACTCCCTCCACCTTATCAGCTGACCTTATCAATTGAAGGCGCCGTATACTTTGGAAGACTCATTGTTCACGTTAATTACACACGCTTAATTTGCAATTGTGAGGGGGGGGGGGGGTAAAATGAGGCACAATTTGATATTGCCTTTCTGTACAGTGGTCCGTTCGACATTGTTAAGGCTGCCCTGGGGGTATTTTCCATTCCTGCCCCTGCCCTATCCCTTTCCTTGTTGAACGACAGTGTTGTGTTACATATGAATGCCTTGTGGCCCTTTCCATCTACTCGCTCCCAAAAGAAACCTTTTTCAAACACATCCTATCCCACTGGAAAGACTGGTGTTAGGCAAGCATGCATCGCATGTATGCTTGGTCTTCTGTTTGTTATTCTCACCGTAGGATGTGATACGGCTGTTGATCTCTCGGACGACCCTGCTGGGGTTCAACCGTCTCCCGAGGTGGGTCCGCAGGCAGCGTCTGTAGACCTTTCGGCAATGACATCGGTGGCTCCTGATGGGCGGACCTACGGGTGCGCCTTAAGTAGCTACACAGGTTCAGATTACGAACAGGCCTACCAGTATCGCTACGCCCAACTGGCCTTTCCTGAATCAGCGATTGGAAGGCCCGCCGAGGTGCAACGGTTTACGTATCGTCTTCGCAATGAGAATGATCGTGTGCTTCGGCAAGCCACGTGCCTCATTCCCAAAACCGACGAGGCGCGCGATCTCGTGCTGGACTGGGTCAGCCTTACGGATGTATCACCAGGGCTTATCTCTGAGTCTGATGTAGAAGGAGCTGACCAAGAAGAGTCCACGTTTTTTGATGAAGACAACGATGAAGTCCCACCTTGGGAATGCTTTCCGCTACCGGGCTTTGGGTATTGGTGTAATGAGGCCGTAGTAGAAGGGGACCGTGATAGAGGTGGAGGGGGTAGCCAAGATGATGATGATTGGGGCAATGATTGGGACCCGGATGATATTTTCGATGATTGGGACTATCCGGATCAGCCGGGAGGACCTGGAGGTGGAGGCAGTGACGGTGACGATGATGAAAACTGTACCGAGGAGTCAGAAGACACAACACCACCCACGGAAGGCGAAAACCCCTGCGGACCAGCATGCTATGATCCCCCCACCGATGAGCCCAATGATGATGGCCCTGGAGGAGACGGCCCGCATGACGCGCCCGGCTTCTTGACAGGAGTTACATGGCAGGTAGTTACGAGCAGCGGACTTGTTGCCGCGCCGTACGACCTCGTCCAGCATGCGTTGATGAATGAGGGGTGTGACCCCGAACCGCCCTGCGAAAGCGATAACCCACCGGAGTGGTGTGATGAAGCGGGATCCTGCTTTGATGCTGATATTGAGAATGAAGACCACCGTGCTCTTCTCGAAGCAGCTGAAAGCCAAGAGGTTTTAAGCACGCTTGCAGAAGACAGCAATTGGGATTCAACGTGGCAAGGGTCACGGAGGGAGCGTGTGGGGGTTGTTCGTCCTCTGGGGGATGGTTTTAATGCATATCCACTGCCGGAAGCCTCATATGCAAAAGAGCCAACTCCTGTAAATGCGTGGACGTATTCAGGCATGATTCCAAATGACGCCGTTGCTCACATACATACACATCCTTTTGAAGTCGGTGAATTTATCGAGTGGGAAGGTATCAACGAACCCTACAGCGGGGATCTGAGCGAGGACGACTTCGATACACTGGAATCAGAAGGAATCGAGACGGGCATTATGATAGATAGAAGCGGAATAGTATTTTACAGTACTGGTTCTCCTTCCGAAGGAGATGCGAGATATGAACGATGTGGGTATTAACCAAACCTACGTGGCTTCATTTGAAGCACGGGCAAAAGCTTCTTTTTGTGTTTTTAATTTTCTATGCAAGAAGTAGTTTTCTGTCTCTTTGCTTTAAATCAGGTAGAAACCATCATTTAGTTAATAGCATCCTGTTTTAATGTATAAAACAATAAGCACCGCCCTCAGAGAAGGATTCATTGTCATCCTTTTTTTACTTACAACGACAACCGCATCGGCTTTCCAGGCCGACCCGTGCCCTGCCCCGACCGAAAAGGCCGTCGGTATTGTTGAGCGACTTATGTACGATGAAAAGTTTGCAGCTGATCGGGCCGAAGCCGATATTGACCATGCATCGGTGTCAGATATACGCTCACTTGGGGAAGAGTCGGGCGATTCCGACACGTGCGACGCGCTCAATACGCAGTATGCCAGGTTTATTGATGATCCGCAAGAGAAGCTGTTCTTCCACGCTTCTTACTTCACTATCGAGGATGTCTATGTTGCCGTGTTCACGCCTCGTGTGCCTGATGACATAGCTGATGAAGATGTTGTCGGTGGTGGGTTAAGCGTCGTGAAGATCCTTGATGCTGACCTGAACCGGATAACTGGGTATGCGGGGTACTGAAAGTAAATGCCAGATCATGAACTACTTGCTCTCTCTACTCCTGCTGACAGTAATGGGCTTAGTCGGTATGCAGGCACACGCCCAGGCCGAGAAAGAAGCTGAATACGCTGTGCCCTTGCAGGTCGAAGCCACATGCCCGCTGGGCTTGGACCGTGCCCGGTCGATGGTCGAAAACTTTTTGACTAACCCCAACCTGGCCGATGCACGCCAGGAAACGGGCACCACAAGCCTGAGCGTCGACCAGATTCAACCGGTGTCAGATCCTGACGTATGCCAGCAGCTAAATGATGAGTTCAGCGCATCTATCGATGAGTACAATCTGGCATATTTCAAAATTGGTGATTTCTATTTTGCCACGCAGATTCTCAAACAGTCGGAAAATACTAATGAGGTTGTTGTAGGCCTCTCGTTTATCTACATTTTGGACAGCAATTTGAACTTCATCAAAGGCTATTCAGGATGACAGTAGACCTGCGAACCGTACTCGTGCCGATTGCCGTCCTGCTTCTGCTGTCAACACCGACCGCATCGGCTTTTCAGGTCGATCCATGCCCCACACCGACTGACAAAGCTGTCGGTATTGTTGAGCGGCTTATGGACGATGAGAAGTTTACGCCCGAAGCCGACATTGACGAGGCGTCGGTGTCAGATATACGTGTGCTCGGGACAGAGCCAGGTGATACCGATATCTGCGATGCGCTCAACGTGCAGTATGCAACCTTTCTCGATGATCCGCAGGAGCAAATTTTCCTTCACGCGTCCTACTTTGCTGTTGACAATGTCTATGTTGCCGTGTTCACACCCCGTGTGCCCGATGACTTGGCCGATGAAGATGTTATAGTGTCAGGGTTGAGCTTTGTAGAGATCCTTGATGCTGATCTGAATGAGATAACCGGGTACGCGGGCTACTGACAGTCGACACCAGCTCATGAACTACTTGCTCTCTCTACTCCTGCTGACAGTAATTGCAAGGAGAGCCACACCAGGTGGTGTGCAGGACGACTCGGTGGATTCATCTTCGGTAAGGGAAGCGATGTATAGGAAAACCTACAAGCAAAATAGCAGAAGACCTTGACATGGCCGTAGTGCTCTGTCACAGCTCAACCTTTGGGTAACGCCTGGTCCCCTAACGTACCGAGAATAACTCACAACCTTGTCATTGCGAGCGGAGCGAAGCGCCCCGACCGCAGGGAGGAAGTACTCGTTCGCTAGCGCTCACAGCGCCGCGTCAGTCGCAGGGCTCCCTCCTCGCGATGACAATGTTGGACGATAACATTCAGGTGTGACAGAACAGTAGCTACAGATCCCATCGAATTTCGCCCTGACTACGACCAAGTTCAGGCAGTTCTGGATGGAGAGGCCGATATTTCAACGCTTGAGGGGTGTGATTAGCTTATAGACCGAACCGATATGAAACGCTACTGTGAGTACGCCACATACTTGCTGTCCACGATGTTTATAGTGGATTTTGGACTGATGTTATACTCCATGTTTTTTGCACCTTATGGATACGCTGGTTTAGGGTATGTTCTAATAGATTTTCTTCCTCTATTTCTTCCGGCTCTTGTTTTTTCTATCCTGATCTTAGGTACATATTGGCTTAAGGGCTGGAAACTCAAAAAGCCGAGCGAAATTGCATTTGTCTACATCCTAAATATATCCTTTGCGGCAAAAATAATTTTGTCTATCTTGGACTTTTTGGGCATTCACGTTTGGGGGGCGTTTTGAACCGTGTAGCTATCGCCTCCTCGCAATGACACATTCGCGGAATGCCTTTACGTGTGTTGGGCTTATGAGCATCCTCCAAGATTGACGTGGGGCAGAGCACTAGTCGATGGCTTCGGTCAGAGCGTCGGTGACCGACTCGCCGAGATGGTCGGCCAGCAGATTGCGATACACCGACCGGTCGCGTAGATCCCCCTCTTCGGTAAAGAACGCCTCGACGGGATCCCCCCAATCGCTATTCAGCGGCATAATGATGCCGAATGTCTCCGCCGGATCATCGCCCACCGGATGGCGACGCAGTCGAGCGCCTTCGTCTACCGCCCGCCAGTAGTTGTATCCGTCAATATAGGCCACGTACTCGCCGGTAGAGACCCGTTCGATGATGTCATCGTTGGCATCTGAAAAGGCCAGCTCGGTATTGGGTGCATGCGTTTCAACCAAGTTGCGGAGGCGTTCTTCGTGGAGGGTCCCTTCAAACGCAAGGGGGGTAAACCCATCAAATGTCGTTGACCAGGCATCCAGGTGCTCCAACTCCGCAACGTCTTCGTGGCTGATGAGGACAGCCATGTTGTTGAAGTACGGCGGTGAGAACTGCAGTTCGTCGCGTCGCTCCTCGGTGATCGTCACGTTTCCCAGCCCAAACACGCCGCCTTCGCTCTGCTTGACGCGGCTGTAGAAGGTACGCCAGTCGGTCTCTTCCACAAAATCAAGGGTGAGCATTACATCGTGCTCCGTTTCGACCCAATCGGCGAACAAGCGCATCAGTTCGACGGTGATGCCGGTGTGATAACCGTCTTCATCCACGTAGGCAAAGTCATCGGCAGGCACATACGGCACACGCACCGTGGCCGCCCCCTCCTCTTGAGCCTCGCTCCAGGTAGGGCCCTGCAGCGTCGTATCCGCATCGGGGGAAGATGCCTCGTTGGGCTCTGCTTCGCACCCAAGCAAAAGCAGCGAGCCAGAAAGCGCCAGAAGCGCGACAGTATAGACAACGCGAATCATGACAAAACAGGAGCGTGCGTGTGGATCTGGTGAACGCTTTTCCAATGAGTCGAGCCTCGTACAGATCCCATGATGCCAGATTCAAGGCGAAAGGTCTTCAGGGCTGAGCCCGTCTGCGGCGGCAGCATCTTCATACAGCCGGTTGATGTGCTCCTCCAGATCAGAGGAAGTGTCAACACGATGTGTGGCTTCCTGATAAGCCTGCCGGGCGGCGTGCCAATCTTCCGTGGCAGCGTAGAGGTGCCCCAACGTAACATACAGCGGCGCCCAGTGGCGGTTGAGCGGTTCGCAGCGTCCACGAATAAGGGAGATGCCGTCGGTGTAGGCGCCCGTAGCGTGGAGGGCCTGGGCCGTGCGGTGGCATGCCAACCACAGGCTCTGCTTCTCAAGAAGCGCCTCGGCCCGGCGTAAAGCGGCTTCGGGCTTGCCTTTGTCGAGCAGCACATCTACCAAACGAAGTTGGGCGGGCTCATGGTTAGGGTGGTGGTCTATGGCTTTTTGCAGATGGTCATAGGCGGCCTCCATATCGTGGTTGGCATAGGCCACTTGTCCGTGTTGGTAGTGAGCCGGGGCGTATGTAGGTGCCACGCGTGTGGCTCCAGCAAGCAAGTCCTGCGCCTCGCTCAACGCATCGGCGTGATACATCCGCTGCGCCTGGGTCATAAGCTGCTGGGCGTGCATGGGCGGCGTATCGTACGTGTTTTGCAGGGTGGCGCGCCACCGGTGCAGTTGGTTGAGCAGCGGCACATGCGGCGCTTTTTCCATGGCCCGGTCGATGTGTTCGATCTGCTCACCGGCGCGTTCTGCCTGGACGGCTGCTAAGATTTCGTAATAGGGCTCGGGAGCGCCTGGGCGCTGAAACCGAAGGTGGCGCATCAGGTGCTCATCGAAGATAATTTGATGGACCTCTATATTGGCGTTTACCACATGCAGCAATCCGTGGAACGCGTCGAGCGCGTTCATGTCTTGCAGCTCTGCGCGCCACGCCTCATAGCGGGCATCGTTTACGCGGTTGGCATCCAGAGTCGGGGGCGTTGTGTCGCCATCAATGCTGGCATCGAGGAGCATGCGACTAAGCAGCGCAAGCGACTGGACGAGCTGCGCGTTCCCGTAGCTATCGTAGAGCATCGGCTCTAGAACATCCTCTTCATAGGTTTCCACAGCGCGGTGATAGGCATCGTCGAGGTCGTTTTGGAGCTGGGCGAAGCGGTTTTTGGCATCTGGAGTGGCCTCCCAGTAGGTCTCCAGTTCATGGGCAAGAGAGGCGAGGTGTTGGCGCTGGCGCTGGGCTTCGTTGAGGACTTCGACGCTAGGCGCGTGGAGGGCATCGGTGTGCGATTGCACCGCTTTTCGTTCGGCGTCGAGTCCATCCTGCACGGCGGTATGAAGCAGAGTCTGGGCTCGTTCGTGTAGGGCGGAGGTGGAGGACTGCATATCTCCCCAAAAAGGGTAGAGCAGCAAGGCGGCGTGTAACGGTTCGGTGTCGGCGATGGCCTGGGCCTCTTCATACGCGGTCTCCAGCAACGTGGGCGCGCCGCCCCAAATAGGGGGATGCACCTGCAGTTCGGTGGTGTCGGGGGCGGCAACGAGAGAGGCAGATGTGGCCGATACGGGCTGTCCGCTCCACAGGGCACACCCTAAACAGCATACAAGCAGAAAAATCGCATTTCGCATCATAGCAGGCATAAGCAGTGGATCAGGAGGCGAGCGGTGGAGGCGTGTTTGGTTGAGGCCTTCCTTCATGAAAACAAGACGCGCTGAATGCCTGAAAAGCCACATCATAGCCGACACGATCTACGAAACGGCTGTTCGTGCATGCAGTAGCAGGAGATCCATGCTTCTACTCTTGCCTAATCCCCTGTGTGGTATGTCTGATCCAACGCCTGCCGATGTATTGAATGCAGCCATTGAGGCCCACTGGAAGGTGGTCGCGCGCCATGCGTATACGCAATACGAACGCCGCGGACGCGGTGTTATTGTGCTACCTACCCCCACCGAAGCCGATGGGGAGGGACGTGCTCCGCTGCGCTACCTTACATTTAGTTCATCGGGCAGCGACTTAGAGAGCAGCGCGTTGCAGCCGTTGCATAATTTAGTGCAGACGTATACGCCCGACACGCAAGTGGTGGTGGCCCTGGAGTTGCCTGGGGGACGTACCGTGTTCGATGTATACGAGCGCATGCCCTCGCCGGTTACGCTGGCTACCGAAGCGTCTGAAGAGTGAAGAGGCGTGTTCTGCTCCAGGTTCATCTTGGGCACTACGCTCGCCCGCTCCGGCCATTCGGACCACAACTTGCAGGTGCGATACAGCAGCCGTGTCGTGATTCCTCTGCACCAGCATGCTCGGTGTTCGTTTCAGTGACCTCAACAATGGTTTTGGGGATTACCGGATGGATTCCCCTCCATCTTCCCCGAGGAGGAAGGAATCGTGGAAGGGGTTCCTCAAGTCCCCCTCCTCTAAGCTACGGTGTATACACAACGCAACCGGAGGCGAACTCCCGCTTGCGTCCTCGTCGCGATGCTCTGCGTCGCGACGGACGAATGGACGTTCTGCGTCCAACGTAACCCCCCGAGGTAAAGAAACCGGGTGGTGGATTAGAAATGCTGGAGCGCCCCGGCAAGCGTGGCGACGCAGAGGGGCCGTAAGGTCATGCCTGTCGTGCATCGCCACGAGAGGACAGGTGTTTTGTTGTTATCATCGGGCAGCCTCCCCCCCTGAACTCCAACATTGACACGTGACCTCACTTAGAGTTGCTTAGCTCAATAAGAGCGTAATAAACAAGTAGATACCGAACCCAATCGTTAAAGCCACCACATAGCTTATCAGAAGTACCATCACCTTCGTGAGCGTCCACCCCCACGACTGCCGATACACTCGTTTCAGAGCAATGAACACGTAAATGAGCAGGGTCCAACGCAAGAGTTCGGTACCATGATCGGCCATGAAATCTATTCCAACCAGGTTGGCTGCCACCATGAATAGCAGCAGCACAAACAAGAAGGCGTGTAGATGCAACGCCAAAATTAAATGTTCGGCATAGAGGCGCCCTGTACCCACGTACAGGAGTTTCAAGAGCAGGGCAAACACCGGAAGCATTACGAAAGCAAGCACTGACAGGCGACCCACCACGCGGTCCATAAAGCGATCCGGGTTTTCGGTTGTGCGCAGTACGCCCTGGGCGGCAGCATGCAAAAATTGATTTTTGAGATCCGTTTTGTGGCGTGCCTCGTCCACAAAAGCACGGAGCGAGTCGCGTGCCTCTTCCGGAATCATAAAAAAGGTGGCGGTGTGTTGCGCATCGGGGGGAGCCTGCTCGGCATTCGTCGTGTCAACGGTGACGTGCAGCGGCGTCGTGTTTTCATCGGCTGTTCCCAGCAAGTGCCCTTGCGAAAGCCCAACGACCAAAAACAGCACGAAGCTAAAAAACACAAAGAGACGAAGCGGAGGCACATAGCGTCGTCGTCGGGCCGATAGATAGTCGCGCGTGAGTTGCCCGGGGACGAAGAGCAGGCGCGTATCCAGGTTGAACAACTCACGGACCGCCTCTTGCACAAGCGTAGGAAGCGGGGCGATGCGCGAGCGTGCTCGCTGTCCACACCGATGGCAGTACGGACCGCGCAGGCGCGTTGTACAGTTGCGGCAAATGCAATCGGACGAGTTGGAGGGAGACATAACGCTTCGTTGAACGTGTACAGGGGAGTCTTACGCAGAATGTCGGGGACTTCCCCACAGGCGGCTGCAGCAGCCACTCACAACGAGAATGATAGATACGTGTTATGCTAACATGCAAGCGCTGCGCCCTTTTTCATGCAGTGCATACCGCATTTACGTACCATGGTCAGAGCCCCTTAGGGTTGTATGATGAAGACTGCATTGCATGTCGATCTGGATCTTATTCGTCGCTATAACAAGCCGGGGCCTCGGTACACCAGCTATCCGACCGCACCGCATTTCGACGATTCGTATGGCCCTGATGCTTTTGAGGCAGACCTCACGCAGGCTGCCCCCGATACCCCGCTCTCGCTCTACGTCCATTTGCCGTTCTGCCGCTCGCTCTGCTACTACTGCGGCTGCCACATGAAAATCACGCAGCGTGGTGAGGCCATCCAACGCTATGTAGATGTGCTGAAGCAGGAAATCGATCAGGTCGCCGAGCGCCTCGATACAACACGTCCTGTTGTTCAGATCCACTGGGGCGGCGGCACGCCCACGTACCTAACCGCCGAACAAATCGCCGATTTGGGCACCCACATTCACCGTCGATTTACAGTGGCTTCCGATGCAGAAATTAGCATCGAAGCCGACCCACGGGGCCTTACGAAAGACCGAGTGCAGGCCGCTGCATCTATCGGATGTACACGCATGAGCTTTGGCGTGCAAGATGTAAACGAAAAGGTGCAAGAAGCTATCAACCGGATCCAGCCGACCGAGACGGTCGAGCAATCCATTGCATGGGCCCACGAACACGGGATCTCTGGCATCAACATCGATTTGATTTACGGACTGCCGTACCAAACCCCCGAACGGTTTTCTCGCACGCTCGATGCCGTACAACGCTTCGATCCCGGACGCATTGCGCTGTACAGTTATGCACACGTGCCGTCGATAAAAAAACATCAGCGGGTGATTGATGAAGACGCCCTGCCGGGAGCAGAGGACAAGCTCCATCTCTTCAAAATGGGGATAGAGCGGCTCACCGGACGCGAAGGATACCGGTTCATTGGCATGGATCATTTTGCGCGTCCCGATGATGAACTGGCACGCGCCCAAGAAAACGGCGACTTGCATCGTAACTTTCAGGGATACTCCACCCGCGCGGGCGCCGAGATTGTAGCGATGGGCGTGTCAGGCATCAGCCAGCTTGAAGGAGCGTACGCGCAAAACGTAAAGGCGCTGCCAGCGTACTATGATCGGGTGGCTGACGGACATTCCACCGTGTACCGGGGCGTACGCCTAACGGACGATGACCAACTGCGTCGCCACGTCATTATGCAGCTGATGTGCAACTTTCATCTCGACAAAGAAGCCGTCAGCAAACGCTTCGATATCGACGTAGATCGCGTTCTGGCCGATGCATTTGAGCGCCTAGCCCCCCTCGAAGCCGATGGGCTTGTCACGTGTACGTCCGAGGCAGTGCACGTACAGCCTCCGGGGCGACTGCTAATTCGGAACGTAGCGATGGCATTTGATGCCTACTGGGCCCACGAAGAGCGTCCGGTCCATGCACAAACCGTGTAATATCAAATTTCGGTTGCACCGTTGTACGCTTGCTTCTCTGCAGAACACCGGATGTACGTCGTCAGTCGACCTTCGGCCTCGTGTAGGAGTGGATGGATAGATGGATGAACGGATGGGGTACTCCTTCAACCGTCCACACGTCTATACCTCCACACATCAACGACGCATACGGAGTTGATATAAGACGCAGCATGTTCTATTCATTTCAGATTCCGCATGACTCGTTCTAACGACCCACCACCCCAAACAACGTCTACCCATCTTGTTGATGTGTACCCGTATCGCTTCAATGCAGAGGCGCAACTCGAACTGCTTCTCCTGAAGCGAGCGACCAACACGTCCTACGCCGGCTCCTGGCGCATGGTGGGCGGCAAGGTACGACCTGGTGAAACAGCCTGGCAGGCCGCGCTACGGGAACTACACGAGGAAACCGCGCTCATGCCCCATCGCTTTTGGACGGTACCGTCAGTCAACCATTTTTATGATTGGGAAGACGACTGCATCCATCTCATCCCTGCTTTTGCGGCAGAGGTAAACGGTGCGCCTGTGCTCAACCACGAACACAGCACATCTGCCTGGATACCTATCGCTGAAGCGGAAGCACGACTGGCCTGGCCAGAGCAGCAGCGTTTGATCCGTTTGGTGGCCGATTTAGCGACCGCTTCGATTCCTAAGGAGTTACTGATTCCGGTAGACGCGCTTTAAACACAACAACGGATGCCCCTTCGTAGGAGGGCATCCGCTGCATTGCGCGCTATAGGATGACGACGAACAGAACAACAGCCTATTCATCGTCCTCATGGTAGAAGGGCCTGAACATCAGTGCCAACTGCAGGCATAGCCTGAAACGAGGGTACGGTCACCTCAGGATAGTGCGCTGTGCTTTCCACTTCCTCAACACTGGAAGAAGAAAGATCGGCATAGAGTCCGAGTCCGAACAGCACCATTACAACAACTGCCCCAACAGCACGAAAGCGGTTATAGCCTTTCGTTCGCGAGACGCGTCGTTTGGTACGCGCTTGCAGCCGTTCGGAAAGCTCATCCGGCTGAAGTGCAAACGACTCCAGATTACGCTCCGGGGGTTTCGCCATGGGGCGATAGGCGGAAAGAAAGTTACCAACGAGAAAACGCTTGTTGCTCTTAAGGCTCTTATTCATAACAGAGTGTTTTGTATTTTATGGCGGACAATAAGAATGTCGGTTTGTGCCGCCTTCAGTGAAGTTGAAAACCAACTCCACTGCGGCACCGCTCGCAGCTCTCCGGAGCAACCACGGCGCAAATGAGCAGGGGTGCGCATCCCGCTTGCTCGCCCATACGACGAGCTCTCCCTAGACAATGTTACGCAAGAAAAGCGCTTCTATCGCGATTGAGGCACACTTCACGCGGCTCTCGTCTGGTGTTCATCATTCATCGATGCCCCCTTCATGGCTGTAACGGACCGGTGTGGTATGGCTTGCCTTCTTTGTTTATTCCAAAATAGAGATCTTATTTTAAGCTAAATAAATATCGTTTATATCTAAATGCTATGAATGCTGGAGCACTGTACTATGGCAGTGCAAAGAGGGCCTAACAGAGCATCGTTATATATTCAGTTCAGAATGGATGCAGTGCTCTTTTATCGAACAAGAAATGCGGATTGAATGGGCATTCTCTCGTTGAACCAGGCCTCAACCATGAATATATAGCTAACATAATCCGCTTTGAGCATCTATCAATGCCGGTTCTTGCATTTTGTGATTGCATTTTGTAACATCGCGTTTAGATTTGATAGCATTATGTCCAAGAAACGCTCAAAAAGTCGGCTAACTACTGCGGAGGCGTATGGCTTTTTGGGCCATCTGGCATCCTCACTCACTGTGCCAGTTGGATAACCAACGTAAAATGGGTCCTTGCACAACAGCGCTTACATGATCCGTTATGGATAACTCTTCCCTTCCTGTACTGGCTCGCGATGCAAGCAGCCCCATGACGCGAGGAATGGCTGCGGGCGAAGACGCTTCTATGTTGCTCTCACCAATTGGGGTGATGGCGGAGCTTGAAGAGATTCCAGAGCTTTCGGAGCGCCAACGCACAATCTATGGCACGTGGATTCAGGGCTACTTGCGCTATATTGATCGCGAACAAATGGGCATGCCGCGCCCTTCTCACATCAAACGCTTCTTGAGTCAGATCCAAGAAAACGACGCAACGGACGAGGAAACGTACCAAACGGCTGCCGAGGCGCTCGTTTTTTACCACGAGTGTCTGCTTCAGCAAACAATCCAAGATGACGGTTTCCGGCTTGCCACGCTTACCGATCATGAAAAAGAAAAGCTAATCTCACGACTCGATGGCCCAGAGAACGTCTTGGCTCGCATTGTCTGTAATACCGATTTGAACCTAAAAGAAGCATTGCGCCTACGTGTCGGAGACGTAGACCTTAAGAAGCAGAGTATTTTAGTATCTTCGTCTACTGGTTGTGCTGATCGGGTCGTTTCGTTTCCGGCTTCAATGAAGCCATCGCTTCAACAACAACTGGATCGTGTAAAGGAGTTGCACGAGTCGGACTTAGCAGACGGCTACGGTTCCGTTGATGTACCTACCGAGGTAACACGCCAGTTTCCATGGGCTGCTAAACAGCTTGTGTGGCAGTATCTGTTCCCCAGCCGCGAGCGTACGCTCGACATGCGAGCGGGCACAGAACGCCGTTACCCGATGACTCCCAAACGTATATTCAACGCCATCGAATATGCGGATGCCCCTCTTACCACAGCATTTCGTGCTTTCAAGACCACTAGATATACCAACCCTCCGTCAAGTAACGGTTCATCGGTATGATGGATCTCGTTGCTGCAGTGTGGGTCGTGCTGTATCTCCCCTGCAAGCCTGTTTAGGTTTTGGTGGTTACCCACGTGGGCGCAGCGGACGCAGCACAACTTCGGAGATGAGATGGTTTTCGGGCGCCTGCACAACATGCAATACGGTAGCGGCAACATCGTCGGCTTGTAGCGGCTGATCCGTAATGTCGGCACCCGCACGGTCGAAGAACTCGGTTTCGATCGAACCTGGATACAAACACGATACCCGGATCCCGGCACTACGCACCTCTTTCATCAGCGCCTGACTAAAGCCACGCACACCAAACTTGGTGGCATTATACGCAGAGATGTTGGGGTTTCCAATCAACCCCGCAATGGAGGCAATGTTAACAATGTGCCCGCCAAACCCTGTGTCCTCGTTCTGGGCACGCATAACGGGCACCACAGTCCGCGTGCACAAATACAGCCCCCGCAAGTTGGTATCGTGCTGCACATCCCAATCCTCAACGGGCATCTCATCCACAGCGCCAAAACGCCCAAGTCCGGCATTGTTGACAAGAATATCGAGACGCCCTGCGTCCGACTTGATGCGCTCAACGATCGCTTCAACAGCTTCTTGATCACGCACATCTGCTGGACAAGGGACAAATGCATCGCCGTGGGTATCGTGAAGGCTGTCTAGCCGGTCTTTGCTGCGTGCAAGCCCATATACGGTTGCACCGGCCTCAATGAGCTGTTCAGCGATGGCTTGTCCAAGTCCCGTACTGGCCCCGGTGACAAGGGCAACACGATTTGCGAGCGTCATAAGCAGTGTATAGACAGGTTGTGGAAGAAACACAAAACACATGATGCGCAGCGTCTACGAAGCATACGCTTCATAGATCGCTACGCATCACAAAAATGGCGTAACGGATGCCCAGAATGGATACAGCAGCTATTCGTTTACCGTCAGGCTTTTAACCTCTATACGCATCCCGGTGTCGCCTCCCATCATCGCTTCCATTTGTGCAATCTGATCGCCCATTTGCTCTTCCATCATCTGGCGTTGCTCGGGCGGCATTTGCTCCATCTGCTGCTGAAACTGCTCATAAGCTTGCTCCATTTGTTGCTGCATCTGCTGCCGCTGCTCTGGGGGCAGCTGGTCCATCATGTCGTTTCTCATTTCAGTTACAAACGGGTACGTGAGCCCATCCACCGTACGGTAGTCGCTGAAATCAACCTCGAAGGTAACTGGACCATCGAGTTGAAACGGAGCCCCTTCCATGTCCTCCTCTGACATGGTCGCTACAAACACAAAGCGGACAGGCATCAGGTCGTCTGCACGGATGAAGATGCGCATCGACTCAAGCGACTCAAAGTCTTGGGCGTCCAGATCGGCGTAAGCGCTGAAGGCTTCGGTATCGGCAATGTTCAAGACATGCGTGTCTGCGCCATCTACCGTCTCCATGCCCTCGTACTCGGCGGCTTCTTTCAACGCATTAAGGTATGACGCCTCTAAAAACCCAACCATGGGCATGTCTTCGGCACTGGCACCCGCACCGGCCCCCACATCACGGAATACAAACCGACCGTCTACCTCTTGACGCTCAAACCGATTGGTTTCGTAGTCGGTCTCCACAGTAAAAGATGTCACGTTCTGCGCCATCGCCTGGTGGGCCGCGTCCATCTCGTCGATAATGTCGGCGGCTGACTGGGCCACGCTGGGCGTACTTGCAAAGCCCGTCAGGGCAATTGCAAACAGGCCAATCCATACATATCGAAATACAACTGAAGGGGAAGTTGTCATAGGTACAGGGAAGGTAGAGTAAAAAGGATGCGAACAGGTTGTACTAATCCTCATGTAGTATACGAATGAACCCGGACATATCGTATCACCAAGACGTTATGAGCTCGTATTGAGTCTCGTATTTTCTGGTCTGGCTGTTTTTGTATGCCCGAATCAAACCCGTCTGAAGCACAAAAGACCATGCATCGGCTCATTGGGCCCGATGCCTCGCCCACCCATCCCCCTCGTCCTGATGCGCCCCAGGCGCCTCTTCAGATAGGCGACCATCAACTGGCGCCCGAACGGGTCGTTGAACTGCTTGCGCCGTTCATGCGGGATCGACGCTTAAACGCGCTACGACAGATTGTTGCACAGCGTACACGTACCGTTGTGCCGGTCATTGAAGGCATCGTAAACACGGGCAACGTAAGCGCGGTCATGCGATCGACTGAAGCCTTGGGCTACCAGGATCTACATGTCATTGATACAGGCGGACGCTACAAACATTCCGAGCGAACGGCCAAAGGCGCCCAGCGGTGGCTGGATGTGCATCAATGGCAACACCCCGAGCCGTGTGTATCTCACTTGCAGAAGCATGGATATCGTGTACTGGCTATGCACCTAGACGCCCAAGCGGCGCCTATAGACACCGTTGACTTTACCAAGCCCACTGCTCTTGTGTTTGGAAACGAACGCGATGGCGTATCCGAGGCGTTGCGTGACGCTGCCGATGGGACATGCATCATCCCAATGAACGGGTTCACCGAGAGCTTTAACATTTCGGTAGCCGCAGCAATTGGGCTTTACCATGCACGTCAAGATCGCCTCAAACGGCAAGGCCACCATATCGATCTTTCAGAAGCCGCGCAGCAGCGCTTGCTTGCACGGTTTTGCCTGCGCAGTGTCAACCGGGCTGAGGCCGTACTCAGCCGAGCATTACGCGACGCCGAAGCCGCTTCGGACTCTACTTCATGAGGCCGATGGATCTGTCTGGAGCGGCGAGAATACATTGCCCCCGTGTACTTTTTCGTTTTGTTCAATCAACGTTTATATGGATCCTTCCTTTTGGAATAGCCGCTTCAACCGCGATGAACCGGTGTATGGCACTGCTCCCAATGCGTTTATTGCAAAACACATCGACCGGCTTCCTAAAGGGGGCACGGTGCTTGATTTAGGAGGAGGCGAAGGCCGAAATGCGTTGTTTTTGGGCAGCCAAGGATACGACGTAACACTCCTTGACTATTCGGAGGTAGCCCTCGAAAAAGCAACGACCTGGGCCAAACGCGAAGGCGTTCCTCTTCAAACACTACATGCCGACATCACCACCTGGACTCCCGAACGCACCTGGCAGGCTGTTGTGGCTACGTTTGTGCATCTGCCGGTGCAATGGCAGCCGCGGCTGTACGACATCATGAAAACAGTGCTGGATCCGGGAGGCATCTTGTTGGCCGAATGGTTTCGTCCGGCCCAACGTGCTGAGGGCTACACCAGCGGCGGCCCGCCCGACATCAACATGATGGTAACCGCCAATGACCTGCGTTCGGCGTTCGATCCACAGGGCATTGTGCACTTGAACTCTACCCTGGTTGAGCTTGACGAAGGTCCTGGTCATCAAGGCACCGGGGCGGTGGTGCGGCTGATCTGGGAGAAACCGACCCCATAGCCACTATTCCACAATGCGAGCCCGTTCAATGACATCCAGCTTGGGATGCTCTCGCTCCAGATACGGGGTACCTACCGTACGAATGGAGTCCTGACTGACTGCCTCTCCATACCCACTGTACCACGCGTCAACCGTCTCCATCCCATCGGTTACGCGTCCAAGCGGGGGAAAGCCCACCACGCCGTCAAAATCGACCGTGTCGAGCGGGGCATTATCGGATAGGTTGATGAACAGCTGAGCCGATCGGGTATTCGGACCGCTACGCGCAAAAGCGATCGTTCCGCGTTCGTTGGAGGCGCGTACCGGTTCATCTGGAATACCCGCTTCAGCCCACAGCGAATCGGTCTCCGGATCGCCCGTGAGTCCGAACTGCGCGACAAACCCTTCAACGACGCGAAAGACGGGCAGCCCTTCGAAATGGTTATGCTCCACCAGGCAGTGCATGCGATCGACGCCGGTGGGCGCCCACTCGCGGTATAGTTGAAGTATAACAGGACCCTGAGTGCTTGTCAGTTCCACGGTGAACGAATCGGGGGCAGCAGGGGGGTCTTCGAATGGACACGGTACCAGATTGGACGGGGCTGCATACCAGTGCGCACCAAGCCCGACGAGCAACGCACAGGGCAGAAGCAAGGCGATGATCCAATGAGAGGGCGTAGCCATGTTCGATAAGAGATCGGGTCCGTACATTTGGTGAGGGAGCCTTCAATATCGAACGACTGCCATGAAAGCGCAACTCCAACAGACGACGTTCCATCGGTTTGCATCAACCACTATCGGCCCAAAAGCGTGTCCCAACGTCAAAATACATCGCGCACTATGCAACATCGTCCTTTCTAACGAATAGTGAAGAAAGCATAAACACAATTATATGGGTGCTCCTTGGAGCTTAATAATGGACGAGGTGCCTTCTATACATGCATTTTCACTGTTGGAGGTAGACAGCATTACATGCTGCAGTAAAGGATACCATGAACGAATGGGTAGATGCATCTAAGCACAGGGCATCCGACATATGGGAGGCCCTGTACGTACGGCTTGTCCAGTTTGGTAAGTGGGCGATAGTAGGCGCACGGCGCGTGCCGCGGTGGGTCTGGCTAGCAGGAAGCGGCGTGCTGGTTGTGCTTGTACTCGTACTGTTGATTCGGGCGGAGTTGCGCACCTCGTGGTTGCAATCGACGTGGCTGTCCAGTTATGCTTCCGGGCTCACGTATCAGGTAGAGGCAGGACCGAGTTCCTCGGTTGTGTTTCCGAGCACGGGGCCGTACAACGTACGCCTCGGGTACACCGCCTTTCCAGCTATCATCGACAGTCTTACAACGCGTAACCGCTTTGCCATTGCCGAACAGGCGCGAGCTACGGATGCCCTGGTGACCCACATGGAGCGGGGCCTGTCTCCGCCCTACGTGCCCAAGCAACAATCAGGACTCGATGTGCTAGACCAGCACAGCACCCCCCTCTTCTCGGCTCGCTACCCGCGCCGCGTGTATACCGATCCTGACTCTATTCCGCGCCCCGTGCGCGAAACGCTGCTCTTTATCGAAAACCGTGCCCTGCTCGATACCGATCAGCCCCGCAAAAACCCAGCGATTGAATGGAATCGGTTTGCCCATGCTACGGGTCACCAAATCACAGATGCGTTAGGACTTACCGAAGGCGGCCCCGGTGGCAGCACGCTGGCTACGCAACTCGACAAAGTGCGTCATGCCCCCGGCGGACTCACTACGGGTCCCACCGAAAAGCTTCGCCAGATGGCTTCAGCCTCGGTGCAAAGCTACCTGGACGGTCCCTACACGACTGCGCATCGGCAGCGCCTAGTGGCCGAGTATCTGAATCTGCTTCCGCTTGCAGCCATAGCGGGGCATGGGGAGGTGAACGGGTTGGGCGATGGCCTCTGGGCCTGGTACAACACCGACCTGGATTCGGTAAATGTGCTGCTATCGGATCCTACTTTGGATACTGCTCCGACAGAGGCGCAGGCACGTGCCTATCGGCAGGTGCTGCATCTGGTACTCTCCACGCGTAGCCCTACGCGCTACCTGCGGTCGGAGGCCGGGCACGACGCGTTGCATGCACTTGCTGATGCGCATCTTCCGCTTCTTGTTGAGGCCAACATCATTTCGCCTGAACTCCGGGATGCCGTCCTTGCCGTACGTTTAGACCATCGCAAGCGGGCGATCGATACCCCCAAAGAGTCATTCATAACCCGTAAAGCGGCAACCGCAACGCGCATAGAGATGCTCCAGCAGATGGGACTTCTCTCGTTATCTACGCTCGACCGCTTCGACCTGGCCGCTCACACCCACTACGATGCCGAGGCCCAACGGGCGGCCGCCAAGTTGCTCGAACAACTTAAGGATCCGGCGTTTGTGCGCGCCAATGGATTGATGGCTCGGAATCTTCTGGATCGGGGCGACCCAGCGCTTGTGGAGTACGCAATGGTGTTGTATGAACGTGACTCCACAACCAACGTCGTACGCTTGCAAGCCGACACGTTCGACGGCCCGTTCGACTTAAACCGTGGCTCGATGCTTGAGCTGGGCTCTACCGCGAAGCTGCGTACGCTCGTTACCTACCTCGAATTGATGGAGGAGCTGCACACAGCCTACGCCGGGCAGCCCGCCGACTCGCTGCGCAGCGTGCCCGTGGCCCGCAACGACGCGCTGACCGCGTGGGCTCTGAAGGAGTTGCGCCGCACGCCCAACGTGTCGCGCGTCGATTTCCTGCAGGCCGCCATGAATCGACGGTATTCAGCGAGTCCGTACGAGCGCTTCTTTACCGGCGGCGGCCAGCATCGCTTCAGCAACTTTACCACCAGCAGCGACAGCCTACGCCCCACCGTAACCACCGCGTTTCGGCACTCCATCAACCTGCCGTTCATTCGGATGATGCGCGATATTGTGAACTACCACACCGCGCGGCTGCCGGGCCAGCCCGGCGATATGCTCTACGATGCTTCCGACGAACGCCGTGCCGAATACTTGGCCCGCTTTGCCGATCAGGAAGGACGTGAGTTTCTGCGGCGGTTCTACAACGCCTATCCCGCATCGCCCAACCGTGATGTGCTTGCGGTGTTGGGGGAGCGACACACTCGCTTGTCAGCCCAACGCCTGGCGTGGGCATATCGATCGGTCGATCCGGATGCCGATATAGAAACGATTGTTTCGTTTTTGCAGCGCCACGCAAGCGATGGCGGCGCCCTTACGGAGGCTCAACTCATCGCACGCATCAACCGGGCCGATGCCGAGACATTTTCATGGCAAGACCGAGGCTACCTGGCTGGGATCCACCCGCTGGAATTGTGGCTCGCACATTACCTGCAGAACCATCCTGAGGCCACGCGTACCGACATCTTCAACGCCAGCGCAGATGTGCGTCAGGACGTGTATCAGTGGCTGTTTCAGCGCCGTCCGGCGGGCCAAGACTCGCGAATACGCACCATTCTGGAGCAGGAAGCATTCGTGCAGATCCATGAGCGATGGGCCCGTGTGGGGTACCCGTTCGAGCGGCTCATCCCCACGTATGCCACCGCTATTGGCAGCTCTGCCGATCAGCCCGCGGCGCTTACCGAGCTGGTCAGTATCCTGTTGCGCGACGGGGTGCGGTACCCCACCGAACGTATCCATACGCTGCATATTGGGGCAAACACCCCGTTTGAAACGCGCCTTGCATCTACCCCCGCTGCTCCAGATACTGTGCTTTCGCCCGAGGTGGCGACCATAATCCGCGAGGCGATGATTGATGTGGTAGAGCGCGGCACCGCCGTACGTGCACGCGGCGCAGTGCTGGATGCCGAAAACAATGCGCTTCCAATTGGCGCCAAAACAGGAACCGGCAATAACCGGATTCGCACCGCGCAACGCGATGTGGCGTTGAACCGCACCTCTACCCTGGTTTTTTTCATTGACGATCGCTTCTTTGGCACACTCACCGCGTACGCGCCCGGCGAAGCCTCAGAAACGTACCGCTTTACAAGTTCGCTGCCGTCACAAATTCTAACGCTAATAGGTCCTTCGCTTACATCGCTTGTGGACCCTCAAGCAGATCCTACGCTGCAGGTCCTGGCCCTCGATGACCGTGCCATTCGCTCAACGGCCTACCGGCACATCCCGTAAACGAATCGTGTTGATGGATGCGACGGCTGCCCATCAGAAGCGGCCCAATCATGCATTTTGCCTCCGTACCTTTACATGCCCCCTTCGTCCGAATCAACCGCGCCAGAGGCCCCCTCGGAATCAGACTCGTCCTCCGTTCCAGAATCGTCTATCAATGCAACTCCGGGGCTGGGTACGTTTGCCGGGGTATACCGGCCTACGGTACTCACCATTCTGGGGCTGATGCTCTATGTGCGTGAAGGCTGGGTAGTGGGCCAAGCTGGATTGCTGGGCACGGTGCTTATTCTTGTGGGCATGTTTGTGATTACCGGCACCGCAGCGCTTTCGCTTGCGTCCATCACGACCAACATTCATATTGGGGCTGGAGGTGTTTTCTCGATCATCTCCAAGTCACTCGGACTGGAAACAGGCGGTAGCATTGGTATCCCGCTGTATTTAGGACAAGCGCTGTCGGGGGCGCTGTACATTTATGGCTTCACCGAAGGGTGGGTGTACCTGTTTCCCGAACATCCTCCGATGCTGGTCGCCTACCTAGTGTTTGCCTGCACCTTTAGCATCGCCCTGATTTCTTCGACTCTCGCGTTTCGCGTGCAGGGCGTCGTGTTAATTGTCATCCTGGTATCGATGACCTCGATTGTGCTGGGAGCTACAGAGATCGGCGGCGGCGCGGGAGCGGTGCACACGCCGGAGCTCTGGGGCTCGTTTGAGGAGGTGCCCTTTTGGACCCTTTTTGCCATCTTCTTTCCCGGGGCTACAGGCATTAAAGTGGGAGCCAGCATGTCGGGAGCGCTTGCGGAGCCACGGCGCAGCATTCCACGCGGCACGCTGGCAGCCGTGGCCACCGCGTTTGTGGTGTACGTGAGCATGGCCGTTTGGTACAGTACCGTGGCCACGCCCGAAGAGCTACGTGCCGACCGGCTGATCGTGATCGAGCGCGCGGCTGTTGGCGAACTGGTGCTTATCGGACTCCTCGCCTCCACTTTCACCGCCACCATCAGTTCGATGGTAGCAGCTCCCCGTGTGCTGCAAGCCCTGGCGGAGCAAAAGATCACGCCCCAGCATCACTGGCTGGGTCAACTCACCACGCAAGGCGATCCGCGCAACGCAACACTGGCTACCGGCCTGCTCGTTGCCTCGGCCCTCCTCCTAGGTGGCCTCGATAATGTGGCGGTGCTCATCACCATGTTCTTCCTCGTCATCTACATCACCATCAACTCGGTGGTGGCGCTGGAGCAGAGTCTGGGCCTGGCCTCGTTTCGCCCAACATTCCAGATTCCACGTGCCATTCCGCTGGTGGGTGTGGTGGCCTGCACCATCGCGCTCTTCGTGATAAACCCCCTCTTTGCGATCGCATCACTGCTGATTGTGATGGGTATTTACGCGTACCTGGTGCGCCGTCAGCTTACCACACCGTGGCAAACCGTGCGTAGTGGTATTTTTGTGTCCCTGGCCAACTGGGCCTCGAAGCATGTGGCGCGCACGCTCGACGAACCAAATGAGCGGGCCTGGAAGCCCGACCTGTTGGTGCCCGTTACCTCGCGCACTGAACTCGACGGCGCCTTTCGATTTCTGCGCACCCTGGCCGAGCCCAAGGGTTCGCTGCGCATCATCGGCGTAGAATGTGATAACGCCTCCCCCGATGATGCCGAAAGCCTGTCTCGGCTCGACTCGGTCACGCAAACCTTTCGTAATGAAGAACTGCTCGCGGTGTCGTCGTTTATTCGTGCGCCTTCACTGCTCGAAGGCGTAGACATCAGTGCCTCGGTATTGCGGGCTACCACTGCCCGTCCCAATATCTTGTTTGGACGCGCCCACCGCTACGACGATGCCACGGTTCAGGGTTTCATCGACATTGCCGACCGCCATGACATGGGAACGGCGCTACTGTACGAACACCCCGAAGCGGCCCTCAGTCAGGAACGCCGCGTCAACGTGTGGATCACCGACCAGAGTCCTGGCTGGGAGCTAGGACTTCGGCTACCCAACATTGACCTGCCGCTGCTTATGGCACTGCAAATCCACAGCGATTGGAACTGCGCGCTTCGTCTTGTCACGGTCTGTCAACATGCTGACGAGATGCCGAATGCCCGTACCTTTCACGAGCGCCTGAAGGTTGATGCGCGCCTTCCCGAACACACATCGTCCTTTGTCATGCAAGGCGATTTCTTCGAAAAGCTGCCCAAAGCCCCAGAGGCCGACCTCAACATTGTAGGCTTGGCTCGCACCACCGACCGGACCTTCATGCAACGCGTAGTAGATGTGACCACCACCTCCTGCCTCTTCATCCGCGATTCGGGCCGTGAAAGTGCACTGGCGTAAGACAGGCACACACCACACCTGATTGATAGGGGAGCGGGAGATCAGATCAAGCTCTGCGGCCCATTCCCCTCCAAAAAAACTGTCATGGTGAGCACGCGACGGGCACGCCGAACCATCTCCCCGGCGTTCAGCAGGTTCTGTCGAATCAACGGTTCTACCAGTCTCGGGGGAGATCTTTCGGCTTCGCTCAAGATGACAAGCAATACGTGATGGTGTTGGTAAGTGAATACCAGCGGAGGCGCCCCTCCAAAAAAGCTGTCATGGTGAGCAAGCGAAGGCCCCCCAGGGCCGGAGCGCGTCGAACCATCTCCCCGGCGTTCAGCAGACTCTGCCGGATAAACGGTCCTGCCCATTTCGGAGGAGACCTTTCGGCTTCGCTCAAGATGACATTGTATAAACGGGACAGGTTGTCACCCGACCGTTGACTTGTGACACAGCACTACAACCGCAGTCCCATACCCAGAGTGAACACGTTGTGCGTGCCGATGGCGTAATCGGCATTGATTTGCACAAATGTAAAGCCAAATGACATACCGGCAAGCGCACGAGTTTTGTTGGCTCCCGTCTGGTCGAGGCTGATGTCCTGCTCAACGCCGCCCCGCTCAAAAGTGTAGCTGTAGCTGGTGCTAAACCGCTCATACTGCACGCCTCCGTAAAAGGTGATCGGCAGGAGCGGAACGCTGCGACTAGCATGTAGATTTAGCGCCCAGCTGGTCGCATCAATGACCTCTTCGTTCGATACGCTTCCGTTGGCATCCACCTCGTTTTCGAGGGTGAAGTTATTCCAGGCGCCTTGCACAGCAATCTTGAACGGAATAGGCGCTGGAATCCACTGGTTGATGTCATGCCGCACCGCAACCCCCGCAAGTCCTACACGTCCGTAGCTACCGCCGAAGCCAGACAGGGTGCTGGTTGGAAAGTAGCGCACCAGCACGTCTGTACCGAAAAGCGACCCAACTTGCGCTTGGGGAACGACGAGCGGAGCAACCGAGGCGCTTACGAGTCCTGGAGGCGCTGCAATGCGGTCAATCTCATTACCATTCTCATCACGCAACACCAGAAAAGCATCGTCGGGCGTGTCGGTGGAGCCAACAATGGTAGGGGCCCGATCGCCTTCAAACTCGATGGTGGATCCATCGGACAAGGTTTCGGATGCAGGCGGGGTGAACGTGCTATTGAGCGACCCCGTGGGCACGCCCGATACACTCACGCCCACGTACACGCTCACCGGAATGAGAGGCAAAAACCCGGCATCCACATCGGCATCACGAAAGAAGCCGCTGTTCATGTTGGCGCCAAAGGCATCGGTGATGGGTTGCAGATAGCCATCGGCATACGCGCCCCCCATGAACTCAAGGGTATTGCGCAAATCGCGCAGGTCTTCAAAATCGTCGTACTGCGCCTGGGCCGATGGAGCCGCTGCACATCCAATACAAATGATAAAAGCAAGGGCGTAGCTAAGGCGCGTCATGAAAGCTGGCAGGTTATCGGAAAGGAAACAGGCTACATCATACCACGCGCGAGGCACATCCTCAACCGGCCACCCCTGCAAAGGTGAATACCACGGAAAGTAAAGGAACAGCCGTATGTAGCAGGCATTGAGGAATATGTACGCTCAATACACACTCATGCGCACCTGATCATGTACACGCGCCGCCACGTGCTGGCTACTGTACTGCTTGCCGTATTTACGGTGGGTGGGGTGCTCGTACCCAGTGTGCATGCCGTACATCATATCCACGACGATTCACATGCTCCTGCAACAGCGGTGCATGTGATTGGTGAAGCACACCATCATCTGGCTGATTGCCAACTGTGCGAAGCCGTATTCCAAGGCACCTCTTCTTCGGCGTTGTCCATTTCGATTGTACGCGTTGCCTCCCCATCATGGGTGGAAACGCTGTCTACCCATTGGAATGCTCCTCTCCTGGCGTTACACGCCATCCGAGGACCGCCTCAGGGATAATTGAGCTTGCAGACATGAAACGATGGGCCGGCCCCATTCTGCTCCATCGGTGACAAGCTCAATCCATTACGTAGCATAACACGCCCTAAAGTGTGCAAACGGCGACTCGCGTCGTTATTCTGCACGGATTAGCCTGTTTTGCTACCGCTTTCCTAAGAATAGTTATGTCCAGAATGAGTTGGAATCGATTGGCTTACGCCAGCGCCCTCGCGCTTCTCACCGCTATGATGTGGAGCCTGCCCGCTATCGCCCAAGATACGGGAACGCTGGTCGGGTATGTGTCTGATGCGACCGATGAGTCGCCTTTGCCCGGCGCAACCGTGCAACTGGTAGAGGCAGGCGAGGGGCAGGCTACCAATGAAGATGGCCGCTTTTCCTTCGGACAGGTTGAGGCCGGCAGCTACAATCTGCGGGTCAGCTTTGTGGGCTACCAGTCCCAAACGGTTTCTGTCGACGTGATTGAGGGCCAGGAAACCATCGTATACGTCGACATGGAGCCTTCGCGCACCGACCTGCCCGATGTGGTGGTTACCGGCACCTTTCGAGCACGTGCAGCGTCAGAGGTGTATCGTCCCACTTCTGTATTGACTGGAGAAGCCTTGCAAGAGCGTCTTCAAAGCAGCGTGCCTGCCACGCTGGAGCGTGTCCCTGGCTTTTCGATGGAGTCGTTCGGCCCCGGCGCGGCGCGTCCCAACATCCGAGGCATGGGCGGCGACCGTGTGCTTATGCTTGAAGATGGGCAGCGCACCGGCGACCTGTACGCCACCGCATCCGACCACGGCGTCATGGTCGAGCCTCTCAGCGCAACCCGCATGGAGGTCATTCGCGGGCCTGCCACACTATTGCATGGCCCCAATGCGCTGGGCGGCGTAGCTAACGTAATCCGCAATGACATTCCCCGCGAGCAGCCCGACCGCGTAACGGGCAATGTTTCTGCACAGGCCGAGTCGGTAAACAACGGATGGGCCGGCGGCGGCACGGTAGAAGCACCGCTTGGGCCGCTGGCCGTACGGGCCGAGTTTACCCGGCGGGGTGCAGATGACATCCAAACGCCTCAGGGCCCGCTGGAACGCACAGACATGAACGTGCTCAACTACAGTTTGGGCACCAGTTGGGTGAACAACTGGGGGCTGGTTGGCGCTTCATACCGGTTCTATGACAATGTGTATGGCATTCCCGGCGAGTTCAACGGGGAGTTGATTCCTGGAGGCCATGCCGGTGGAGTAGACATCGAGGTCCGGCGTCACGTGGGACGCTTTCGTGCGCTCTACGACGCTCCCCTCTGGATCTTCGATGGCATCGAGTTCGATGCAAACGTAACGCGCTACATCCATGACGAAATTGAGGTGCGCCGAGACGAAGGGCGTGAAGACTTTTTCGGGGCCCGCTTCGACCAGTATGTGGGCGAGGCCAACCTGCTGCTGCATCACGAGCACACGCCCGGCCAGCTCCGTGCCGAAGGGGCTTTTGGAATGACGCTGCGTGGCGTGGCCATCGACGCGTTCGGCAACTCACCGGGCATGCGTTCTGGATATGAGCAGGAAGCGGCCCTCTACGGATACGAAGAGCTCAGCATAAACGCACTGCGTGTTCAGTTGGGATTGCGCTATGACCACCGGCGTACGGAACCCGACGACAAAAGCACTATCCGGCAATTCACGCGCGAGCAGCGTGCTGAGAGACTCCCTCCTTTCGAAAAGCCGGTGAGCGCGCGCACGTTCAAT
The DNA here is from genome assembly GCF_055379935.1 of Natronotalea proteinilytica. NCBI lineage: Bacteria > Pseudomonadati > Rhodothermota > Rhodothermia > Rhodothermales > Salisaetaceae > Natronotalea > Natronotalea proteinilytica. The sequence goes on from NZ_AP043947.1 coordinate 3,300,298, forward strand.
GGTCTGTCGGGCTCGCTGGCCACTCTTTACGATGTGCACGAAGACTGGACCATCGGGCTGGGGCTGTCGCGTTCATTCCGGAGCCCGCACCTCCAGGAGCTCTACTCGGATGGCCCCCATCTGGCTGACTTCTCGTTCGACATCGGGGAGCCCTCCCTTGACCCCGAATATGGCTACGGAGCAGAACTGTTTGTGCGTAGCCTCCAAGACCGGTTTGAGGTGGAGGTGACCGGATACGTCAATCATGTGCAAAACTACACCTTCTACGAAAATACAGGCCAGACCGTACTGGTTGATCGGCGTGGCGATCTGGAGCGCATCACGCCGGTGTTTGAGGCCGTGGGTACCAATGCTCGTTTCCTGGGAATCGAAAGCCGCGTGGAGTGGGAGGCGCTGCCTAACTTCACGATTGACGCTACGGCTACCTATACACGCGCCTCTCGCATCGAAGACGGAGACGACCCTCTGCCATACATTCCCCCACTCAACGGCGAAGTCGATCTTCGGTACGACCACGATTCCGTCTTCGCAACAATAGGTCTCGAAGCCGCCGCTGCCCAAAATCGCGTCCCCAATCCGGTTCCCATTCCAGGAACAGACCAGCAGGCTACACCGCAATCGACCACCGATGGCTATGGGCTGCTCAATGCAAGCATCGGATATCGCTTTGGGGTACAGAACACTCGCCATACCCTCACCCTGAATGGACACAACCTTGCCGATACCACCTGGCGCAACCACCTTTCGCGCACTAAAGAGGTAGCCCCAGAGCCAGGCCGTAACCTCCGTCTTACGTACCGAGTCGGGTTCTGAGCCTACGTGACCTCCGTTTACCTGTTTATCCGAAAACCCTCATAGCACCCTAAAGAATATCATGCGCTTACATACAACAGTATCCCGTTGGAGCACCATGCTTCTACTGGCTTCCCTGCTTGTCGTCAGCACCGGATGCGACTCGCTCGTTGGCAGTGATGACGACGATGACGTCGGCGAGCACCTGGATGCAGACCGCGTCGATATTTACCTCGATGACGATGGCGAACGCGGCGAATTGATCGCTATCTATTCCGACGATTTAGGCTGGACCGATGCCGACAATGAGCCCATCGATGCACTTGAAAACCCCGTTTTACATGAGAACGGAGAACGGGGTCCGCTGCAAGAAGGCGGCGAGCCTGCCCGCCTGCGCCCGGTTTTTTACGATAACCAGGGCGAGGTTGACAGCTTCGTTGATGAAGTAGTTGCTCTCGATACCGAAGAGCCTGGCGTGCAAGAGCAGTACATCTGCAGCGAATATACCAGTCGATTTGCTACCGAAAATGACCCCGATCAGTTTGCAAAAATTGCATTCCCAAATGAGGTCCATCCTGATGCACAAAACGACCCACAAAACAACCAATTTGCCCAGCTTAGTACCGGCGAGTGGGTCCTCACGCAGGGATGTGACCACGTGAACATCTATCCAGAGGAGGCGGGCGACCTAAACCTGCGCTTCTTGCTCTGGCATGTCGATCACTCGGACGATGACACAGACTTTATCGAAATGACAGTGGAGCCTGCTGAGTAGGCCGGCTCTCTGCATACGACTGCGGAGAAGTCTTCTTCGCAATCAACAATCACTCTTTTTGATCACGATTCTACATTCGTGTAGTTATGGATTACTCTGCATTTGTATCACGCGCTGGGGTTTACGCTACGGCACTCGTGCTGGTGCTTTTCATGGTCGCCTGCGACAGTGATGACGACCCCGTCAGTGACGACCCCACTGAGGATTTTGAAGTCGAAAACCCAGAAGGGGAGCAAATTGTCATTGAGACACGCGGCGACCTCGAATTCATCATCGGTGTGTGGCGCCCTGACACAGGCTGGACTGATGAGGAAGGAAACGAAATCGAGTCGCTAGCTGGCCCGATTGAAGCCGACGGAGGCGAGCTTCAGCCACTCACCGTGGGTGGACAAAACGCATCGTTGACCGTTCGTGTGTTCGACGAAAACGGCGAGGACATCGAAATTTCCACGGATGAACGTCCAGAATTTGAAACACTCTTTGCAGGGGCTACCAGCGTACGCAGTTGTGAATCAAACATGGGCGAAGTGGGCGCTCAGTTTGATATTGTGAGTGGCCAGGACCTGGTTTCGTGGCCCTCAACCTCGCATCCCGATGCCCCGATGGATACAGAGCAGTTCGCCTTCGGGAAAGACGGAAGCTATCCGGCCATTTTCCACTGCGATCACATCCACTTTTACCCCGAGCAGGCTGGTCTTTTTGAAGCCACCTTCTCAACTACCGATGGATCCATCGAAAGCGACCCCATCGCTGTTGAGATCGAAGACACAGACGCCATTAGCCGAGCCGAGATTGAGACGCGCGGCCAGTTTGGCCCAACCATTGCTGTGTGGACTCCCGAAGATGGCTGGACCGATGAAGACGGCACCAGCATCGACACGCTCGAAGACCCAATCGAGCAAGATGACGGCACCCGTCGTCCGCTTGTAGAGGGCGACGACGCCAATGCCTCGCTCACCGTCCGTTTCTTCGATGCTGATGGAAGTAAGTACGACATCGAAACGCTGGGACGTGAAGACATCCCCACCTCTGCGGACGGCGCCGATCGCGAACGCGAATGCAGTGCTGTGGAGTCGCGCTTTGCCATCCCCGGGGGAACCGACGTTCTTTCCTGGCCCTCGCAGGCTCACCCCGATGGCTTTGGTGCCCATCACTTTGCGCAGTGGGCCGCCCAGGGTGACGAATGGATTGCCAACTTCCATTGCGACCATACTCACTTCTACCCTGAAACAGCCGGAAGCGTTGACGTAGAGTTTGCGCTTTACGACAATGGGTTAGGCCGCAGCATCGCCTACACCGATCCGATTACAGTGGAAGTGGTTGACGAGCTTCCGTAACCACGGACTCTTGTGTATAGCTGCTTCGCGTAGCCTATAACAATCAACAGCACGCCACCGGACCGCTCCGGGGCGTGCTGTTGCTATGTTAGGAGCAATGTTGAGGAGCCGACCGCTTAAAACAGTGGACTTACAACCGGTGATTTGGTGCCAACGGGCTGTGCGAACGTATCCATGTCGCTCGATCTGCTGGCCTGAACGTATCCAAGGGTATCGCCATTCGCATCATCAAGCGACACAGAACCGTTGCTGACGTTCAGTTCGAATACGCGCCAGGTGTTACCATCGCCTTCATCGGCAGGTGGGGCCGTATACGAAGCCACACGTCCGTTTTCGTCGTATAGCGACACCTCGGTGGGCGATTCGTAAATACCTACGCCTCCATTTTCGCTCTGGTTGCTAAAGTTATATACCGAATAGCGGTACATGCCATCGCGCAGCGCCGTAATGGTAATGGTTTCAGGGCCGAAACTGCTCACGTCGTCGCGGTCGAGTTCGGCGTTTGAGCCACTCGGGCTACGGTTGGCAAAGTACACATGAAAGCGGCTGTCGGTGTTAGCCAGCGGACCCGTCAGGTGGGCATCCAGATCGCGCGGCTGCTCGCCCCACGACAGTACAATGCGGACTTCGCCCTCTTGCAATGACTCACTGATAGGGCGCGGAGCAATTTCGTTGGAGCCCTCACCTACCACGACGTTGTTGAACACGGCCTCTTGATAGCCATCCCGTCGAATGATAAGCTGAAAGGAGCCCGTTGGGGCATCGGCAATAGTGTACGTGCCGTTTTCGTCGGTTTCAATGAGGAGGTCGGCAATCTCACTGTCGTCAAGCAGCGCCTGTGAGCGAAGCGCCGACGATGAACCGGATTGCTGAATAAAGATGACAGTCGCTTCGCTAGCTCCTTGGCCGGTCTGCGCATCTACTACGGTGCCGCTAATGGTTGCCGATCCCAGCAACGTAACGGCATCGAGCGTAGTCCCCGAACTGCCTACATTGATGGACTCGCTGACCGACGTATAGCCGGGGGCGTCGTAGGTGATCGTGTATGAACCAGCGTCCACATCCGTAAATGTGAATATGCCTTCGTCGTTGGTTGTGGTCTCACGGTCGGCAAGAGACACGGTGGCATTTCGAACGGGCCGATCGGTGGCATTAACCAGTTGCCCTTCAAGAAGAGCGCCATCATCCATCGCATCGGTGGAGTCGCAGGCCGTAATGGCAAACAGGCCCATGAAAAGAAGCGTGCTTAAGGTAATGTATCGGAGGGTATGCATAACAAAGCAACAGTAAAGGTGAGTAATAGAGCTTGCGTACAGGCGGCGCTGCGCCGATCATACATCAGCTTTCCCAAGGTAGCGTATTGAAGTTGAACTAGAGGACACTCCTCGGATCGATTTTTTTGAAAGCAACTCTACACTGCCTTCATGCGTTGGGGCTACGGGTTGTCGTGATGCATTGGTATCATGACACCGCCGCATATTCTTCTGTATATCTGGCTTGCTCCCGCTTATGATACGCTGGCATGGACTTGACATCGAAGCTGAAGGCACTGGCATCTCTAAACCCTTGAGTCGGCAAGTCAACCTGCTCGGCCATATGCTGGGGGAGGCGACCCGTGCGCATCTGGGCGAGGAGGTGTTCGACCGCGTAGAACAGTTTCGGGTAAAGTGCAAGCAGAGCGTCGAAACGGGCACCCCCGAACCGCGTGAAGCGGTAGCCGACGCCATGGCCAACCTCTCTACGCGCGAGCTAAAAGACCTGCTGCACGTCTACACCACCTTCTTCCATCTGGTGAACCAGGCGGAGCAGCGCGAGATTATCCGCATCAACCGGGAGCGCGCACGTCACTCCGGCCCCGCCGACTGGCCGCTGGGTCCGGGATCGAGCAACGGATACACGCCGGAGCCTCGCCCTGAATCCATCGAAGCCGCCATTAAGACGATGGGGAGCGAAGACGTTCCGCTCGACAAGGTCGAACACATCCTCAATCAGATCGATGTGCAGCCTACCCTCACCGCCCACCCAACCGAAGCGCGTCGCCAGACGGTGCTGCACAAGCAGCGCGATATGGCCAAGCAGCTTACGGTGCTTCACTCTACCGAGGCGACGCCCGACGAACGAGCCGAGGCACTCGACACACTCTACGCACACATTGTCTTCTTGCTCGGCACCGACGAGATCCGAGCAGCGCGCCCCACTGTGCACGATGAGGTGCAGCAAGGCCACTACTTCCTCTACAGCACCATCTGGGACACCGTCCCGCGCATCCACCAGGATGTGCACCATGCCCTGCGGAGTCACTACGGCGAGACGACCGAACTCCCGGCATTTATAAAGTACCGCTCGTGGATCGGGAGCGATCGCGATGGTAACCCCAACGTAACGCCCGATGTAACGCGGTGGACGTTCAAACGACAGCGCCTCAAAACACTTACCCACCTACATGACGAACTCAAGGACCTGCGCGACGAACTCAGCCTGTCGGTCCGCCAGTACGGTCTGCCCGAGGTGCTCCGCGATTCGTTGGAGACTGACCGCGCCAATGACCGCTTGCCGGATGCGATTGCCGATCGCTACGATCGCGAACCGTATCGCGAGAAGATCAGCTACATGATGGCGCAGCTCGAACAGCTGCAGGAGGCCACCGAGTACGAAACCCTCGAAGCCTGCCGCCTCGACCCACGCACCTCAGCCTACCGCCCTGACGACCTACTGACCGACCTGGAGGTGCTTGTAGACAGTCTCAATGAGCAGGGCTTTGCTGATGCCGCATACACCGGTCAACTTCATCGTACCCTGGTTCTTGTACGCACGTTTGGTTTTCACCTGGCCGCGCTCGATGTACGACAGCACAGCAAGATCCATGAGTCCGCTGTTGCAGCGATGCTACGGCAAGCCGGCGTTACCGAAGACTACGCGTCGCTTTCCGAGAGCGAGAAGCAAGCCGTTCTTACCGAAGAACTTGCCAATCCGCGTCCGCTCCTGCGTAGCACCGAAAACCTGCCCGATGATGCCGCTACGCTCCTGGAGGTGTTCGACCTACTGCACACCATCCACCAAATCGACCCCAATGCGGTGGGCAGCTACATCGTGAGCATGACGCACTCGATCAGCGACGTGCTAGAGCCAATGCTGCTGGCCAAAGAAACCGGCTGGGGGCAGCATACCGAGTCCGGCTTCCAAGCCCCGCTTGACTTTGTGCCGCTCTTTGAGACCATCGATGACCTCGAACATGCGCACGAACGCATGATCGACCTGTACACGCACGACGCGTATCGCCCCCATCTGAAAGCACGGGGCCGCTTTCAAGAAGTCATGCTCGGTTACTCCGACAGCAACAAAGACGGCGGCTACTGGATGGCCAACTGGGCGCTGCATCAGGCGATCGATCGGCTGGGGCAAACCGCCAACGACCACGATGTGGACCAGCGCCTGTTTCACGGGCGCGGCGGCAGCGTAGGACGCGGCGGCGGCCATACGCATCAGGCCATCCGCGGACTGCCGCAAAGCGTGCATAACGGGCGCATCCGCTTTACCGAGCAGGGCGAGATCATCTCGTTCCGCTACGGACTGCCCGAAATCGCCCGCCGGCATGTGGAGCAGATCGTGAACGCGATGATCACGACCACGGCCGAGCCCGACCGCGACGCCCCGCATCACGATGAGGAGGTTGTTGCCGTGCTCGACACCCTGGCCGAAACCGCCCAGACGGCCTATCGCGACCTGATCGATGATGAGGACTTCTGGTCGTGGTACACGCAAACCACCCCGATTGAGCACATCAGCCAGCTGCCGATTGCTTCGCGCCCGGTATCGCGCTCCGATGAGGGCGACGTGGCGTTCGACGACTTGCGGGCTATCCCGTGGGTCTTTGCCTGGACGCAAACGCGCTTCAACGTGCCGGGCTGGTATGGCACCGGAGCCGGTATCGCCGAAGCAATGCGTACGCACGAAAACGCACACGACATCTTGCAGCGCCTCTACCGCACCTGGCCGTTCTTTCGCGGCACGGTCGATAGCGCTCAGCGCGAAATGGCTCGCGCCCGGCTTGTGATTGCAGACATGTACGCCGATGCAGGCCCCGACGCCCCATTTCCCAACCGACTGCGAAAGGACTTCGACGCCGCGCACGCTGCCCTGCTCGACTTGACAGGACAGCGCAAACTCTTTGACAGCAGTCCTGTACTCAAAAAGTCAATTCGCCTGCGCAACCCCTATACCGATGTCCTTAACCTGATTCAGATTGAACTCATGCAGCGCCACAAAGACGCCTCTAAGAACGGCGTATCCAACGAGAAAGGCCTGCTGCAAGAAGCACTCCTGCTAAGCATTAACGGCATAGCCGCTGCTATGCAGAGTACGGGGTAGGATCTCATTCCCTGCACGAGAAGTACAGGATTGTGCTTGTTCATCACACAATTACTTCGCCATGAACGGTGCAAGCCAGCTTATTCAATATGTTGCCGCGAAGGGCCATTCGTACGGCGACGTTACCCCGATGAAGTTACAGAAGCTTCTGTATTATGTGAAAGTATGGGGCCTGGTCGCCGGATACCAAACCGTGCCTTTGCTCTTCGAAAAGTGGGACTATGGCCCGGTGAATCCCTCTGTTTACTACGAATATCAGGACTACGGCGCCGACTCCATTCCAGTGTCGCAGGTAGTGGATCCGCCTGATACATGGAGCCCGCCGATGTGCGACCTTGCAGATATGGTTATAGTAAGCTATGCGCCATTCAGTGCGTTTGTGCTCTCTGCCATGACTCACGAGGATACGCCCTGGCAGGATACACCCAAAAATGAGGTGATTTCAGAAGCCAAGATGCGGCAGTATTATAAAACGCAGCGGTTTGCTAAAAACTTTCCCTTCGACGCGAAAGAGGGGCCGTTCTACCCCGTCGAAAGCAATCTGACCTATGCCTACATCCTCGACATGAACAAACGGGACGCTGAAGCTGTCACGGTGTATCCCTCCTTTGAGGCGTATCATCGTCATCTCCGCGAGGCGGATTCGCACGCCAAGCAGGCTCTAGCCTCTTTCACCGACGCACTCGCTTCCGGGGAATAGACCAACAGCTATCCATCTCGCACGAACGCAACTATTGACGCCTTTCAGAAAGGAACGTAACCGAAATGCGTGAATCGAGCGCACTGAAGTAGCATCCACTGACCTCTTTCCACTGGTTTCACTTTCGTATGCGTGGCATTGTACTGGCGGGCGGGCGCGGCACGCGTCTGTATCCGGCGACCGAGGCGCTTAGTAAACAGTTGCTTCCGGTGTACGACAAGCCGATGATCTATTACCCGCTGTCGGTGCTTATGCTGGCCGGGATTCGCGACATCTTGCTCATCACAACGCCTCGCGACCGCCCCCACTTCGAGGCGCTCCTGGGCGACGGCACCGATCGCGGGCTTCGGCTGCAATACGCCACGCAAGACGCCCCCCGAGGCATTGCCGACGCCTTTCGCATCGGGGCCGACTTCATTGGGGATGCGCCCGTCATGCTCATTCTCGGCGATAACCTCTTCTACGGCGATGGCTTGCAGCGCCGCTTAATGCGTGCAGCCGATACGCTGCAGGGCGGCACCATTTTCGGATATCCAGTGAGCGACCCCGAACGCTACGGCGTCGTCGACTTTGATGCTGACGGCACGGTGACGGACATCATCGAAAAGCCCGAAACACCACCCTCCAACACGGCAGTCACAGGGCTCTATCTGTACACATCTGATGTCGTGGATATTGCCGCCTCGCTCACGCCCTCCGATCGGGGCGAGCTGGAAATCACCGATGTGAACCGCGCCTATCTGCAGCGCGGCACGCTTACGGTAGAGCGCTTCGGACGCGGCATGGCCTGGCTGGATACGGGCACCCCCGATGCCCTCTGGCAAGCCACCAACTTCATCGCCACGATCGAGCGGCGACAGGGGCTGAAGGTGGCCTGCCTGGAAGAGATTGCCTACCGCCAGGGCTGGATTGATGCAGAGGCCGTTGCGAAACGCGCCGAGATCTGCGGGAATAGTCCATACGGCGCTTACCTGAAGCGGCTCGTCACGGGTACGTGATCGGCGAAAGCATCAGCCAGGCTTGCACTCCAGGTCCGTTCACGCTACATTCTAAAGCATATCGTTCCGCGCGTTCATGCACTGGTTGCCCTACCCATGACATCGATTCGGTACCAACATACGCAAGTCGGCACCGTCATCTTGAGTGTTGTCGGGTTTGCCGCCGTTGGACTGGCCAGCCTGATAACCACAAACGAAATTTCCTGGCTGGTTGGAGGACCGGTGCTTGGGTTGGTCGTCCTTACGCTCAGCATCTTCTACGCGCTGACCATTGAGGTGACGCCCACCACCGTTCGCTGGTATTTCGGATGGGGCGTTTGGTCGAAAGAGATCCCGCTAGCAGCGCTCCGCAAGGTCGAGCCCGTCACGTATCCCTGGTACTACGGCTACGGTATCCGCTATACGCCCGAAGGCTGGCTCTACAACGTATCGGGCACGCAAGCGGTAAAGCTCGTGCTTCGGAATGGCACCCCGCTTTTGGTGGGCACCGACGATCCGGAGGGTCTCGTGCGTGCGGTCCGCCAGCATGCTAACTTATAACTGCTATCGTATTAAAACACCACTTCTCATGATGACTCATTATCACCCTATCAGTATAACGCACTGTTTTTACGTCACGCTCATCCTGGCTTTTGGGGCACTGCTCGTGGTGGGGTGCCAAAGCGACGCGCATGAGGTTTCCATCGAAGAGCGCGATGGGGTGCTTCATATCCGCAATGCCGGGCCTGGACTGTGGGTCGATCGCGACGCATCACCTATCGCCTTCGATCTTGAGCAGACCTACGGCGCCGACGATGGTACCGACGCAATGCTGGGCGATGCACGCACCTTCGTTGCAGACGATACAGGCCATCTGTACGTCTTTGACCGCCAAACCAGCCAACTCAAGGGCTTTGCCCCCGACGGCACGCTCCGCTGGACTGCCGGTCGTCAAGGCGAAGGGCCCGGCGAGTTTCAGAACACATTCCAAGAGCGCGTGCTTGCCCTCGGTGGAAGCAACCTATACGTGCTCCACCAGATGGGCACCCGCATCGAACACTTCGATACCGACGGCTCCTACATCGACTCGTACTCTATCGGTGAAGACACCCAGGTTAACGCGCTTGTAGGGACTTCACCAGAGGGCCACCTTCTGCTGGCTGCTCCTATTTGGGGGCACGTAGGTGAGCACATCTACCGCTTTGATCTTGACACACAAACGATCGTTGATGACACAGAGATCGTGCTCCACGATGACCCCGTTGATGAAGAGGGATTAGCACACAGCGCAGGACTAACGGTCCACGGCGACTCCCTGGTTGGGCGGCTTGGCATTGGCCAGTATGCATTGTGGAGCCTCGACGCTGTGGGCACGCCAGCGCGTACGATCACTCGCGAAGTTGACTACATGGTGGGCGTTGGGCGCTACGACATGGACGGGGGCTTTCGCATCCGTGGATACAGTACCCTGAAGGGCCCCTTCGTCCTACCAAGTGGGCACTGGCTCGCATTTACGTATCACGCGCCCGAAGTGCGCGACCCGGATGAGCAGCTCCAACGTGAGATCAACGAGAACGCTCCGTCCCCCACGTACCGCGCCACCATCGATCTTTTCGATTCAGATGGACGCTTTCTGGATGCAATGGTCTGGGAAGACACGCAGACCCCAGACATTGGCGAGCCTGCTCAGGTGGATGCGGAAGGCCGCCTATACACCATTGCGCAGGAGCCCTATCCGCAGCTGAGACGCTATGCTGTACGCGTGGCCGCCCCGCAATGAATCGACCTGTGCGGTGTTGTGTATGAAACCGTTGTCACAGCATCTATTCTCAAATTGAGTGGTCAGTATGCGATACAGAGCGTTTTTCATTGGTGGACTGTTGCTTTTGTGCGGTGTACTCGTCGCCTGCAACGGGGAGCCCGATCAGGATTCAGAGGCTGATTCGGCAGAGGCGGGCACGGTACTTATTGCCGATAAAGACAACGATGTGCTATACTTTGTGGATCGCGCTACCCGGAGCGCAGAAGACAGTGTAGAGGTGGGGCGCGGTCCGCATGAGGTTGCGGTCCATCCCACGGAGCCCCGTGCTTTCGTAGCCAACTATGAGGGAGAAGGCAGCATCTCCGTAATCGATCTGAAGGAGCGCACCGAGATTGAACGGGTCGCCCTTGAACCCGGTAGTGCTCCCCACGGCATTGAGGTCGGAGCAGACGGCGTAGCGGTATACATTACGGCAGAAGGCATCGATAGCGTGATCGAAATGAATACCGAAAGCCATGAGATTGTGCGTACGATGCCCACCGACCAAGACGGCTCTCACATGCTTACGCTTTCGCCCGATGGCATGCGCGTGTACACGGCCAACCTGAGCGCCGGAACAGCCACCGCGATCGATATTCCATCCGGCGCGATCACAGAGCATATTGAAACTGGCGAGGGCGCTGAAGGCATTGCTATGACACACGATGGAAGCGAGCTGTGGGTATCGAACCGTGCCGAAGATACCGTGTCGATCATCGATCCGCAAACGTTGGAAGTGGTTGACACCTTTGAAGTCGAAGGATTTCCGCTACGCGTGTATATGGCCCCCGATGGACGCACCGCACTGCTTTCGTGTGCACAGGCCAACGAAGTAGCGTTTGTGGACATCGGCACGCGCGAAGTTACCGACCGGGTACCGACCGGCGAAACGCCTGTAGGCATCCAAATCACACCTGACGGCGAAGAAGCCTTTGTGGGCAACATGAACGATGGAACGGTTACCATTATCGATATGGACGCCCGCACCGTTGATGAAACGTTGGAGTTGGGAAGTGGCCCAGACGGGATGGCTTTTGTTGAGTAACAGTGTGCCCCCTGTAATTGGGTGCCTCCATACACCCAGAAAAGGGCCTCGCGACAAGCGAGGCCCTTCTTTTTTGTGTGTGACAAAAAGTAGATACATCAACCGGTGTGCCAGCGGTACTGGCGAAGCATGGCTGGATCTTTCGTCCGCTTCATAATGGTTCCACACTCCTGACAGTAAAACACGACCTCACGCACCGGAGCCGAGATGCCAAGCATGAAGAAGAATCCGGCCCATATCGAATAACGAGGTTCAGCCACCACACGCTCATGGGTTAAGTCGTTTCCACAACTGCACTCTTTGTGTTTGATATCGGCAGTCGAAGTAGAAGCCATAGCCGCGGCGGCCCCTTTTTCGGCCACTTTCTCCTGAAAGCGGCGTGCAGCAGGCTTTACTTTATCTTGTAAGAAAGCCGGCTTCTCCGTTGACTCTTCCTCGGTTTCACGCACGAAAACATAATAATCGAGCGAGAACCGGCCTGCGCCAAAGGCAAACACAGCCACGAGCAAAAAGAGCACCAATGCCGAAAACTCCAACGACTGCCCGGCCGTAAGTAAGCCTTCCTGAATATGAACAAAGCCCACGGCTCCAATCAGCACCGGTATCTGCAGGGCCGCAGCCAGTCGGGTAAGCAATCCCACTGCAAGAAGCAACCCGCCAATAAGGTGAGCAAATGTGACGTAGTGGGCAATGGCCGCAGAGGCCAGCGAGAACTCTGAAAGATCCACAAGGGTAGTTACGCCTTCGGCAAACGAAATGAAGAGCACCCCTCGGATAAAGAGTCCAATTCCCAGATAAATACGCACCAGATCAATCACAGCATCTGGGTTGTCCCGGAGCCAGTTGGTCCAAACTTGAATACGATGCATCATGAGTCTGGTGGATATCAATGGCGTGTGCAGAAATTATGGTGATTCGTTAAAACCTCCTCCCGTGTTTGTGTTTGCTTAGTGAAGGGCATGAGGCCACATGTTACGCCTTATGGACACATTTACACATCGTTCACATAACGGAGTACGTATAGACCATTGAAAAAAGGCTTGTAGTTGCAACCCCGCAGCATTGTATGCTTACTACACGTATACACGCAGCGTAACCCTTTCCTCATTTATTTTGTCTGTTTGATGGCATACACTACGATGTTTCCCGATCAGCCCGATACGGCTCGTTTGTGGATTCAGGGGGCTACGCACTCCGTAGATGCAGCGGTGCAAGAGCGCACGTTAGCTGATCTAAAGCCATTTTTTGACGACTGGACAGCACACGGACATCCCGTTACGGGTGCGGCTCGCTGGCGCGACAATCGGTTTCTGTTCGTGGCTGCGCATTGCAAATCACCCAACGCGTCTATTTCTGGATGTGCTATTGATGCGTTCATGTCGGCCGTTAGAGAGATTACAGCTACCCACAGCATTGCGTGGACTCCCTCGCTATCTGTTATGTATCGTGGCGAGGGTGGAGCAGTAACGATGTGTACGCGTAACGACTTTGCCCAACGGGCAGAGAACGGAACGGTGGATGCCACCACCTCCGTTTTCGATTCCAGCCTCACTCAACTGAGCGAGCTACGTCAAGGCCTGTTTGAGCAACCGGCCTCTGAGACCTGGCATGCTCGTGCTTTTTCGCTTGTTCAACCCGCTTGACTTGTGCCTATGTATCGCTTAGTTTTCTTACTTGCTGGCCTATTACTGCTTCCGCTGTCAGCAGATGCTCAACGGTATATCGACCAGTTCGCCGTTGTTGACCTTCTGGAAAAGCGGGGGGAAGCGTTGAACGCTCTTCCAGAGGTACACTACGAGTACTACGAGTTCGACCATCCTCGCAAAAACTCGGTTGTCGCACGCGCCTCGATGTATCGCGAACTGGGTGAGGGCGACTCGGACCTCGGACGCAAACGAGCCCAGCTGGTAGAGCTTCTTAACCGTACCTCGCTCGGCCAGCTAGCACTTGGCGACACGATCGTTGTGCCTACGGAGTTTGAGGTGGATTTTCGGGCGTACTCGCCCTTTCCGCGGTATTACCCGGGTGCGCGGAATGAAGACAAGCTGTTTGTCATCCACAAAGAGGTGCAGGCGTTTGCTGCGTATGAGTATGGCGAACTACAGCGCTGGGGGATTATCAACACAGGAGACCCGGAAGAGTATCCAACACCCAATGGCCGGTTTAACTTTAACTGGAAAGAGGAATATCGGATCTCCTCGCTGAGTCCTGAAGACGAAGACTGGGAGATGTATTGGGTCTTCAACTTCCACGATGCGCGCGGCATTCATATCCACCAGTACCCGATGCCAACCGGAGGCCCCACCAGCCGAGGATGTGTACGTATGGTGGATGCAGATGCCGAGTGGATATACAATTGGGCCGATGCGTGGACGGTATCGAATGGCCGCACTGATGTTACCTCTCGCCAAGGCAGATTGCTTGAACCTGGATCTATGGTACTTGTGCTGGGGGATGACCCCGAGGGCGACCCTGACATTTTCGAGTATGGACGCCGGTATCCCGTGCTCAATCGCGTTACGTTGCCCCGCAACCCGTACGACGTAGAGCCAGGGACACGTCAGCAAGAGATCACCGATCGCTGGCGCGCAGCAAACTAAATGATGTCTTAAACAAATGATGTCTTAAACATCGGCATTGCCGCCGCGCATTTGTAAACAAGCCTACCCTACAACACAAAAAGGCAGCCCCGATAACGGGCTGCCTTTTTGGATTTTACGTGCTTGGTAGAACGTGTGCAGTTACACCTGTTCTACTGGCTGGCGGTACATGGTATTTACGTAATCAATCACCATGCGCTTAGCCGAGAATGGAGCCGGCAAATCGCCAATAGCGCGTCGCATGCGAGCTACCCACGCTTCTGGAATGCCTGCGCTGTTGCGCGTGTAAAACTCGGGAACGACCGAGGTTTCCAGTTGCGTGTAAAGCGATTCGGCGTCTTGCGCGTCCTCTTTTTTCTGGCCTTCGGGGCCGCGTGGCGCAAACTTGCCGGTGGGTTCTGGACCAATAGCCCAGCCGTTTTCGCCGTCGTAGCCTTCGGGCCACCATCCGTCGAGAACAGACAGGTTCAGGCCGCCATGGGCAGCAACTTTCTGGCCACTGGTGCCGCTTGCTTCCATGGGACGGCGTGGGTTGTTTAGCCACACATCAGACCCCGACACGAGCATACGACCCACTTCCATGTTGTAGTTTTCGAGAATCAGTACGCGTCCGGCAAAGCCTTCTTCTTGACTGATCTCGTAGATCTTTTTGATGAACGCTTGTCCGCCTTCATCAGCAGGGTGAGCCTTTCCAGCAAACAGAATCTGGATGGGCCGGTCTTCATCAGCGAAGAGCGCGCGAGCCCGCTCCAGGTCGGTAAAGATGAGCGGGGCCCGCTTATAGGTGGCAAAGCGCCGGGCAAACCCAATCGTCAGCACATCCGGATCTAAGTCTGGCTGCATGGGCAGCGACTGGCTTTCTGCATGCTCGGTGGCATAGTTGAGTAGACGCGCACGCAGTTTATTACGATACTTCCAGAGCGTGGCATCATCGAGGTCGGCCAGTGGTGCCCAGAACTCGGGTGTATGACGCTGGGTGGCCCAGTCGGCATCGACATGCGTATCAATGAAGTCGCGCGCGGGTGGGGCTGTCCAGGTAGGCAAGTGCACGCCATTGGTGATTGACCCAATCGGCACCTCGTCGACCTCCAGGTCGGGATACATGTCTTGCCACTGCTGCTGGGCTACGCGTCCATTGATCTTGGATACGCCGTTAGAAGCGCGTGCCAGATTCAGTCCTAGCACCGTCATCACAAACTCGTCGGTTTCGTCATCGGGATCGACGCGTCCATAGCGAGCCAGATCCTCCAAATCGAGAGGATGTTCGGCGGCGTACCCCTTCATTTCGGTGGTGAAGAGCTTCGGCGCAAAGCGATCGTGCCCGGCAGGCACAGGCGTGTGTGTGGTAAACACGCAGTCGGCGCGCACAGCAGCTTCAGCTTCGGCAGGAGAGGCCCCGTTTTCGATGTACTCCCGCATCAGTTCGAACATGAGGAAGGCGCAGTGGCCTTCGTTGGCATGGTACACCTCGGGTGTTTCGCCAAGCTCGCGCAGGAGGCGAAGTCCAGCCACTCCAAGCACCAGTTCTTGCCGGATGCGCTCTTGGTCGCCGCCCTGGTAGAGGCGCCGGGTAAGGCTGCGCAGCGGCTCATCATTGCCATCGTGATCGGTATCTAGCAGGTACAGCGGGATACGTCCCAGTTCTACCTTCCAGGCCTGCACCTGCACAGTTTCGCCAGCAATGGGAACGGGAATGCGCAGGGGGGCTCCATTGGCATCGGTGACCAGCGTAAGTGGGTTGTTTTCAGGATCCAGCGGAGGATAATTCGCCTGCTGGTTTCCGTTTTCGTCAAACGACTGGTGGAAGTAGCCTTCGCGTAGCAAGAGCCCAACCGCAGTAAACGGAAGGCCCAGGTCAGAGGCCGCTTTGGCATGATCTCCGGCCAAAACACCGAGCCCGCCCGAATAGAGCGGCATGCTTTCATGCAGGCCATATTCCATACAGAAATACGCCGTATCGGGCGCATCGTCGATTTCAGCAGGGGTGTTCAGATAGTCCTGCAAATCGTCATAGACCGCATCGATATCGCGGCGCAGTTCCGGATCAGTAAGTCGGTCATCATCGGCAGCACGCAACGCGGCATACGGACTATTTCCAGCGGCGGCGTACGCTTCCGGATGCACACGCTCAAAAAGAGCGCGGGCGCGGGGCGTCCAACTCCACCAGAGATTATTAGCGATCGCTTCGAGTTTTTCCGTTGTGGTCATGAGCGAACAAAAATGAGGATAGAATGGCAGTCGAGAAAGCCAAAAGAGTTACGTGGCGGCGTACACCTTAATCGCCGGAATGTGCCCACGGCGCGTGCGGGTAGCCGCATGTAACATGCTTTCGGCCAGTTCAACAGGAGAAATCCAGGTGTTAGGGTCGCTGTCGGGCATTGCCGATCGGTTAGCGGGCGTATCAACAACGCCCATGGGATACAAGGTAGACACACGGATGCCGTCATCGCGTAATTCGGCATCGAGCGATTTTAAATAGGCGGCGACGGCGCCTTTCGAGGCAGCATACAGGCCCATACCGGCGCCTCCATCCTCGGCTGCGGGAGCAGAAACTCCTAGAAAGAAGCTGTTGTCCACAGTTTGAAGATGAGGAAGGGCTCCCTGCGCAGTTGCAAAGAGCGTGCGCATGTTTAGATCCATCATGTGGGCGTAGTCCTGTGCGGTGGCTTCGGTTGCGCCTTGCATGGCAAATCCGCCTGCAATGGCGAGCACCGCGTCGGGGGCGCCAAGCGCATCAGCCAGCGTGGCAAACGCCGCGTTGGCCGCATCCACGTCGGTAAGATCTGCGGAGGCCGTCTTCGCGTTGGGATAGGCCGAAGCGACGGAAGCAAGGGCATCGGTATCGTAGTCAATGAGACCAAGCGTCCATCCGGCATCGGCAAAAACCTGGGCTGTGGCGCTGCCAATGGCTCCTGCAGCTCCAGTAATAAATACAGTAGACATAACCAGTTAAGGGATTAGGGGGATTATGCGATTGATCGGATCCAAACTGCAGCGCTGCGAGCAGGGAGCGAGACGGTAGGATCGGAAGGGTCGAGGGAAGCAGATCGTTCAGGGGGCCACACAGCGCGATATGAGACCCCCTCAAGAGCCGGAGCGGGGAGCGTAAGGTGGGCAAGCTCAGGGGCCGTGTTAAAGGCGACCACCGCTTCATGGGTGTCGGTATGACGCAGAAAGATGGCTTGACGGTCCGTGGTATGGAGCACACGAATATCTCCTACACGTAACACTGGGTGCGCGTGTCGTAGGGCAATGGCTTTCTGAAAGAATGATAGCAACTCCTCATCCCACGCTGAAGGGCGATCCCAGGGGAATGCCTCGCGGCAATGCGGGTCGCCCGCACTGCTCATGCCAATTTCGTCGCCGTAGTAGATACAGGGAGCACCGGGCATGGTCATGAGAAAGAGTACCGCCAAACGCAGCGCTTCTCGGTTCTCGCCAAGGGTCCACAAGGCGCGAGGCGTATCGTGGCTGTCGAGCAGGTTAAACTGGGCTTGCTGGATGGCGCGTGGGTAGCGCGTGAGTGTTGTCATAACCTCGCGCGTAAACTGGTGGCCATTGCGCGGTTCAAAGTCGAAGTGGATGTGGTCAAAGCCGCGTAGCGTGTTAGGGGCCACGAACCCAACGAGTGAGTCTACAAGCGGGTAGTTCATCACCGCATCGAATTGATCGCCCTGCAGCCACCGGTCGGCGGGTGTCCAGATCTCGCCGCAGATGTATGCCTCTGGGTTGACGGACTTTACACGTGTGCGAAACGTGCGCCAGAAATCATCATCGTCGATTTCGTTGGGCACGTCCAGGCGCCATCCGTCTATGCCCTGTTCGACCCAGTGCGTGGCTACGTCGAATATAAACGAGCACACGGCGGGGTGGTTGGTGTTTAGCTTAGGCAGTGCGGGAAGATTGGCCCACGACTTGTATCCACACGAATCGCCATCGGCAGAATACGGGCGGAGCGGATCGCCAGTCAGATAAAACCAGTCGGTATAGGGTGAATCAGTACCGTTTTCCAGGACATGATGAAACGGCCAGAACCCGCGACTGGCATGGTTGAATACACCATCGAGAACGACCCGCATGTCGCGGTGGTGAGCAGCATCAAGCAAGGCATCGAGCGCTTCGTTTCCACCCAGCAGCGGATCTACGGTGTAGTAGTCAAACGTGTGGTAGCGGTGGTTGGCAGCCGAGGCGAAGATTGGATTCAGGTATAGCGCGGTGACGCCCAGCTCTTGCAAGTAGTCTATCCTCTCAATGATGCCCCACAAGTCGCCCCCTTGAAACCCTTGCTCTTCCGGAGGATGCCCCCATGGTTTGAGTGTTACCGTGCGATGCGCATCGACCGTTCCGCTTCGAGCAAAGCGGTCGGGAAAGATCTGGTAGAACACGGCATGCTTGACCCAGTCGGGGGTGGAGGGTGTCATAGAGACAAAGGAATGGAGGGAAGGAATGGAGGGTGAGTATGGCCGAAACGAGCCTGCGAGATGATCAGGCGGTATGGGGGTTTACATCAGGATCGGCAAGAGGGGGATGATCAACCACGGTGCGATCAAGACCAGGGAGAACGGATTCGAGTTCGGGCCGCCGTTCTTCTAAATCGGGCGGCAGTTGAAGAGTGCTTCCTAGTTGCTGGAGCGGTTCATCGACGGTGAACCCGGGCTCATCGGTAGCAATCTCGAATAAGACGCCTCCTGTGCGTGTTCGATCGCGAAAGTATATCGACTTAAAGTAGGTGCGGTCGCGCACATCGCTGACGTCCAGCCCCATGCTGCGCAGATGATCTTGCCACGTGCGCTGCATCGCCGAGGTAGCAACACGAAACGCAACATGATGCACCGTGCCGTATCCATTGCGTCCATCACCGGGCGGAGTACGCGCCGACAGGTCTATGTATCGTCCGGGTTCGTTGCGTGGGGATTGCAAACTCCGGTTCGCAGGCGCCTTCAGACGACGCAGTGTGCCTTGTTCATCTGTAACTTTCCACCCAAAGGTGTCGGTGAAAAAGGAGGTCGTGGCATCCAGATCAGGAGTTGGCAACGTAATGCTGTGTAGGCCCTGCAAGGCAACGGCGTCATTAAATATGGAGCCTGGGCTCCACGGTGTGGAGGTACCTTCCGCAGCCGGTACCAATGCCAGAGAGAGCATGTCGTGGGCCTGAAAGCGAATCACCGAGGTGCCAAATCGATGCGTAGACACGGGGGTGTACCCAAGTTCACTCAGCCGGGTACGCCAAAACATAAGCGCGTCTGGATGAATGACAAAAGCAACAGGAGCGGGGGTTCCTAACCCGATTTGACCAGGCATAGAGCGCGGCCATGGAAAGAGCGTGAGCAACGTACCTGGGGAGCCCTGCATATCCCCAAAGTACAGATGGTGTGTGGAGGGATCGTCAAAGTTGACGGTGGTTTTGACAAGGCGCATCCCAAGGATTCCGGCGTAAAAGTCGATTGCGGTTTGCGCAGCGCCCGTAATCGCAGTAATGTGGTGGAGGCCAGCAATAGGAGCAGGCATGGTGGGGCAAACGCATGGAGGGCAATAGGTGAAAAGGGAGCGTTCCACAATGCTGCTAAGAACCTGTCTCTTGATCGGAGGCGGCCGCGTCTTCAGAGGCCGGTGACGCATTTTGAGCTATAACAGCAAGCGTACAACGGCTCACACAAACGAGACGGTCCGCGTCGTCATAGATCTTTACGTCCCAGACCTGTGTGCTTTGGCCCACATGAAGCGGAGTGGCCTGTGCATGTACAGTTCCATCGGAGACCGCCCGTACATGGTTTGCATTGATCTCAACGCCCACGGCAGTATGGCCGGAGGGAGCCGCCAAATAGCCGCCCACACTCGCTACGCTTTCGGCAAGAACAACGCTTACGCCTCCGTGCAATTGTCCAAATGGCTGATGGTGGCGTGGCGTAACCGGCATTGAGGCGGTAACTTGACTGGAAGTAATCACCTCAAATGTAATGTCAAGAAGTTCGGCGGCACCGCCCATAGAAGACGGAAGCGGCTTTTCGGGCATAGATGCAACAGATGCAAGTAGAAGCATTGTGAAAGACAGCCCACATAACCTACATGATTCTACAGAGAAATGCGACCCCAGGGCTATATCTACCCATGGGCCCTCATTGATGAGGTGGGTTGAGGTGGTACGATTGGTGATGGCAAAGCATTAAATGACGGTAGCGGTAAGGTATTAAGTGATTGACATGTGGTTTACATCATCGCAACCAGTTCAAATCCCCTCTGTCTTCGAGCTTCGCCGCAGGCGTGATCCTGTGGGCACCTCCCACTTGGCCAACTAGTCCTTACACATAACTTTCTCTCTGATATTTCGTTGATGGGAAATTTGACTTCCCCACCGTCTGTTCAATGAGAGACTGGTGGCCCCCACAAAAAGAACCCACCTGAAGAGCCCACCTGAGCGTCTGCTCGGGCGAGTGGATCCTGAATCAAGTTCAGGTACATGTTTAGCGTGTTTCAACGGCCGCCCGGGATATCCGCACCCCAGGAGTACTCGGTCGCGGTGCTCCCAGCGCTCCGCTCCTGATCCCGGGCTACAGAGCGGCTCGGTGTGAGCAAAATCCATAGCCGGGGACCGCTTGCGTCCCCGGCGATCTGGAGCACGTCGCTAAACACGTACAAGTTCAGGATGACGTGTCGGGGGGACGGTGCTGGAGACGAAGGCCCCTTTCAACCCAAATGCCACCCCCTCGAATGTCATCCAGATCCTAAATCGAGTTCAGGACAGGCAAGCGATCATCAACGATTATCACCATCTCAGGTTGTGTGCATAGACTAGCCTTGGCCAAGTGAGAGAAACCCAACACGAGCCCGGAGGGCGACTGATGGAGCGAAGCGGAATAAGGGAGAGGGGGTTAAGCGGGCTCCGATTGATGTTGCGCACGTGACAATCAGAATGCAACCGCCAGAATGCAACCGCTGAGTCAACGACACGAAAACATCAGAAAAGGCAAAGGTGCGGCGTCACCGAAGCTATGTCCATGCACATAGCTCCGGTGACGCTGCATGGTATCGTCGCATAGCACCCAATCAGTGGAGAGCGTAGCGATGATCAGTGGATTGCAGACGTACGTAGAGAGGCAGTTCGTGCGCCCTGGTGTATCCTATTGGTCCTCACTACTGGCCGTATGCTCCCCATTGTCTTCAAGTAAAGCCGTTTGGGCCACTAACTGCATGTCGGGACGTTCGGGAAGTTGAAAGGACTCATTTCCAACCGTGATACGCACCTCATCCGCATTGGCAATGCGCTGAAAGACCGACTGTGAGAAGTGTGTCTCCTTGACCTCCATGATTTCATTGTCATCGAGGGCTCGTGTGCGCGTATTCACTTCTAACGGACGCAATGTGCTACCATTGATCTCAACCGTCACGTCGTTTGAGGTAGAGAGAGTGGTTTCCTCATCGGTAAACCCATACAGAATAAGCATCCACTGGTCGCTCCCCGTCACCGGGTTCGACACGTAACGAGCGATGTACGCCCCGTAGTCGCCAGCATAAGAGTCGATCCAGAGGTCGTTCATGTTGTCACTGGAGATGCGGTACTCTCCTGTCACATCACTAATATCCTCGGTGATTTGAGCCATGCTGACGGGGGCCCACAATAACGCCGCGAAAAATAGTATAAGTAAACGTTTCATAGTATGATATAGGCATGGATGTAGGCATGGAATGAAAACCTGCAGGATGCAAAAGCACAATACCCTTTCGGAAGCGCTTCTGTGCCATGCGTTTTATGTTAATGTTAGGACGCGTAAATGATCCGAAAGTAGACAAGCTAATCATCCAATGGTGCAACGAATCAAGCATAGGCCATCGGATACGTACTTTTTCAACCGTTACCACCCTGACACAAAATGTGGATATTGTGAACCAGAAAGAGAGGCAAATGTGCGAGAACGCGATTCGTGTTTCCGTCTCACTCCCTCTGTCTTCGTTATGACGCTTAATCAACCTGCCCAAACGCTTGCCCAACAGCACAATCTTGACCGGGCTCAGCTGCTGGTTGGCGCGAAAGCCATTGCACAGGAAATCATTGATGAGAGCCAGGCATCCGATGCACCTTTGCAAGGCTTGGTGTATGACGTATCGGGTCTATACAATGAAGGAGAACCGCGTTGTACGTTCGATTCCCCCGATAGCGAGACCTTCTCCTTTACCGGGGAGTTTCGTGCGGCCAATGACGATATTCACAAAATTGAGCGGTCGTCGATTGCACTTGACCGGTTCAAAGAACTGTGTAAGCCGCGGGCCTGAATCCTAAACGACCGGTTTTTGTTCAGAGCCGTCCATTGGCTTTTATTAAACCACGTGCTGTTGTGTCTTCCGAATCCATCGTTGTGTGCCATCTGGGGCGCGTGCCATATACTCGCACATGGTCGCTCCAGCAACATATTCAGGCCGCTCTCATTGCCGCAAAGCGCGCCACGCCACAACGCACTCCTCCGCATGTGCTGCTGCTACTGGAGCATCCCCATGTGTACACGCTCGGAAAAAGCGGCAATGCCGATCATTTGCTCCTTTCAGATGAACACCTGGCTAACGTGGAAGCCACGTTTCACCGCATCGATCGAGGGGGCGACATCACATACCACGGACCCGGGCAGCTTGTGGGATATCCTCTGCTGGATCTTGACCGCTTCTCTACCGATCTGGGCTGGTATCTGCGTACACTCGAAGCAGTGATGATCCGGACGTGTGCAACATACGAT
This sequence comes from Natronotalea proteinilytica, assembly GCF_055379935.1. Classification (NCBI taxonomy): domain Bacteria; kingdom Pseudomonadati; phylum Rhodothermota; class Rhodothermia; order Rhodothermales; family Salisaetaceae; genus Natronotalea; species Natronotalea proteinilytica. The sequence goes on from NZ_AP043947.1 coordinate 3,323,416, forward strand.
GTAACAGCCTCACGCGTGGAGGGACGCACCGGCGCGTGGGTAGGCCCCGATGCGAAGGGGCACGAACGGAAAATCTGTGCCATGGGGGTGCGCTGTAGTCGATGGGTGACGATGCATGGCTTTGCGCTGAATGTAAGCACAAATCTAGACTACTTCGGACATATCGTGCCGTGTGGCATTCAAGATCGAGGCGTTACGTCGTTAGCCCGGGAGCAAGAAGACCCGGTCTCTGTCTCCGAAGTCGCACCGGTGTTGACCGACCATCTAACGAATCTGTTCAAAGCCGTACCTACAACCCTGTATGGACCCGATGCCTGGGATTATCTTCGGTCGTGGTTACCCGAACCAGCCCAAGACGACATTGATGTCCTTGCAGAGACCGCTCGTTTTCCTGCACCATCAACTCAAACAGCGAGCCGTTTGGAATCGTAGACTGGGCTGCGTATCTTACAGCCTGTTTCCCGCTTGCGAACCAACCTCTGTATCCACATGGCCGATTTCGACGCCGAAAACTTTACGCTTCGCCTCCTCACCGAAACGCTTTTCTACGACACCGAATATGGACTGACAGGCATTGTTAGTTTGGTCAACCCGCGCAAACGGCGCGAACAGTACTTGGCGTCTTATTCTCCAGAAGACGATGCTTTTCTTATCGAAGAAGCTACCGCCTGGGAATCCGACGTAGAGGATGAGGACGAAGAGGATGTTGCGTATGCTTTGGCCACCGAAGGGGATGTCCACGGCACGTACGATCTACCCGAAGAGGCGGCTATTGAACTCTTCAAACTCGCAGCTGAGCATGGGCTACTTCCTAGCTTCACACCGTATTACGAGGATGCCGAATGATCATCTGTAGCGTTATTTTTTGAGCGCCAGCGTGATGCCATCCGCGACAGGGATGAGACTTACGTACACCCGGTCGTCGTTGGATAACTTCCGGTTGAGGGCTTGAATCGCCTGTGTGTTATCATCTGAGGCATTGTCATCAATCACGCGTCCCTCTTGCAGCATATTGTCGAATAGAATGAGCCCACCCGATCGCAGCAGCGCCAGGCTGTGCTCGTAGTAGGCGGCATAGGACGTCTTGTCGGCATCGATAAACGCAAAATCGAAGGTACCTTCTGCTTCGTCGGCTCGAAGGGACTTGAGCGTTTCTATCGCTGGAGCTATCCGCAGGTCGATCCGATCGGTCACACCGGCTGCTGCCCAGTAACGTTCGGCAATACCGGTATAGTCGGTGTTTATATCACATGCTACAAGTGTGCCGGTCTCAGGCAGCGCATAGGCAATAGCAAGCGCGCTGTATCCGGTGAACACTCCAATTTCAATCGCCCGTTCTGCCCCCATCAGACGAACCAGCACCTCCATAAACTGGCCCTGCTCTGGAGCAATTTGCATGTCATGGTGCGGGTGTTGCATCGTTTCATGACGCAGCCGCTCCTGCACCTCCGTCTCGTCTACCGACACATCCAACAAATAACGATGAAGCGCATCTGAGAGCCCAATAGATTGGTTTGACATGGAACGTTGGTGACAAGTGAGCAGGACAAACGAATGGACCATTCATTACGCGGAACCAGGCGTACGTATCCAGGCCCCACCGGAAGCGAATCAAAACCATGTAGCGTGGGGTAGGAGCCTGCGTATCCCTTTTCCCCTTGCTTAACGACGAAGTGCGTATGGCTGCTGCACAGCGGTTGCTCTGGATTGACGATGAGGTCGATTTTTTGCGTCCTCACGTGCTCTTTTTGGAGGACAAAGGCTACGAAGTGGAGACGGTCTCGAACGGGGCCGACGCGGTAAGCCTTGTCGAAGACGCGCCTTTTGACCTCGTCTTTCTGGATGAGCAGATGCCCGGCATGGACGGGCTTGACACGCTGGTGCAGCTCAAAGACGCCCGCCCCGAAATGCCGGTAGTCATGGTCACCAAGAGCGAAGAAGAGCAGCTCATGGAAAAAGCACTGGGGCGACAAATCACAGACTACCTAACCAAGCCAGTAAACCCAAGTCAAATCTTGCTTACGTGCAAGCGCGTGTTGGAGCGCACCGAAATCGAACGTGAGTCGCAATCGCAGCAGTACTTGCAATCATTTGGGCAGATTGACCGACGGCTCAACGACGCCCGTTCGTACGACGACTGGGTTGACCTCTACCGGAAGCTCGTCAATTACGATTTGTCGCTCACCGACGACGAGGGCGCCCGTCAAATCTTTACGGATCAGTTCCAAACAGCCAATCGCTTGTTTGGCGAGTTTGTAGAAGATATCTATCCGGAATGGATTGCGGCAGCTGATCGGTCTCCGCACACGGCGGAGCGCCCCGTGCTCTCACACGAGGTGTTACCCGAGTTTGTGTTTCCGCAGCTGGGCGAGAAGCCGGTCATCTTCTTCGTCATTGACTGCATGCGGTACGATCAATGGCTTTCCTTTGAGACAATCCTGCGTCCGCACTTTCACATCGAAACCGCCTTCCACTGCAGCATTCTACCCACCGCAACCCCCTACTCGCGCAACGCCATTTTCAGTGGGATGCTGCCCATTGACTTGGATGACCGCTTTCCGAATCTGCGCCGCAAGGCTGAGGAGGAAGAGCACAGCCGCAATCAGTATGAAGAGGCGCTGCTCCACGACTTTATGGAACGCCGTCGCCTCGACGACATGAGCATGCGATACGATAAGCTGATTGCCACCGAAGACGGACAATCGTTTGCCAGTCAGGCCCAAAACCTAACGCAGCACGACCTGAGCGCTGTAGTCGTAAACTTCGTCGATATTCTGGCCCACAGCCGCTCCGACTCGGACGTGCTGAAGGAGCTAGCTCCCGATGAGGCGGCCTATCGTTCACTCACCCATACCTGGTTTGCCCACTCGTGGCTGCTTGACGCCCTCAAAACGCTTTCGGAACGCGACTGCACCATTGTACTGACTAGCGACCACGGAGCCATCCGCAGCCTGCGCTCCTCTAAGGTGATTGGCGATCGCGAAACGTCCACGGCACTGCGCTACAAGCATGGACGCAACTTGCAGTGCGACGAAGAGGATGCCATCTATGTGGAGGAGCCGGAAACGTACGGCCTCCCTCCCGACGCGCTCAACACCAATTACATCATCGCCAAAGAGGATTTCTATTTCGTGTACCCCACGAACTTTCATCACTACGAAAACCTCTACCGCGACACCTTCCAACACGGCGGCGCCTCGCTCGAAGAAATGGTTCTTCCGGTGGCTACGCTCACGCCCAAAAGTGCGTGAGTCTAGCTGATTTCTGTTTACAACACCTCGCGCAAAAACCGTCCGGTATGGCTGGCTGGATGCGCGGCGATGTCTTCGGGCGTGCCGGTGACGACCACCTCGCCCCCACCCGTGCCCCCATCCGGTCCCAGGTCGATGATGTGATCGGCATACTTGATCACGTCCAGGTTGTGCTCTACGATGACTACCGAGTGCCCGTGCTCCACCAGTTGATCGAAGGCGTTTAGGAGTTTGCGAATATCGTCGAAGTGGAGTCCCGTCGTGGGCTCGTCGAAGATGTAGAGCATACGATCGGTGTGGCGCCCGCTCAAGTGCGAGGCCAGCTTGATGCGCTGCGCCTCGCCGCCGGAGAGCGTGGTAGAGGGCTGCCCGAGCGACAGGTAGCCGAGCCCGATGTCTTGAAGCACCTCCAGCTTGTTCGTCACTGCGCGCTGGCCTTCAAAGAAGTCGGCGGCCTCGTCAACAGTCATTTCCAGCACCTCGGCGATGTTCTTGCCGTTGTACGTCACGTTCAGCACCTCCTGCTTGTAGCGCCGCCCGTTACATGCCTCACACTCCAGGTAGATATCGGCCAGGAACTGCATCTCCACTTTGACAACGCCCTCGCCCTTGCAGGCTTCGCAGCGCCCACCCGCTACGTTAAAACTAAAGAAGCCCCGCTCGTAGCCGTGAATCTGCGACTGCCGCGTTTCGGAAAACAGCTTGCGGATGCCGTCGAACGCTTTCGTATACGTGGCCGGATTCGACCGTGGGGTGCGCCCGATGGGCTGCTGGTCGACCATCTCAACACCATCGACAAATGCATGGCCGCGAATATCGTCGTGCGCGCCGACCGTACCATCGCCGCTGCCTCCTTTGAGGCGGTGCAGTCCCTCGTAGAGCGTCTGCTGTATAAGCGTCGACTTGCCCGAGCCCGACACACCCGTCACACACACAATGCTATCGAGCGGAATCTCAACATCGATGTGGTTTAGATTGTGCTGCCGTGCGTTCGTCACAACCAGTTTTCGGTCGGATTCGGGGGTGCGCCGTGCTTTGGGCACCGGGATGGCCGTGCGACCGCTTAAGTACTTGCCGGTGAGCGAGTCTGCATCGTCGAGCACCTCGTCATAGGTGCCCTGAAACACCACCTCGCCGCCAAACTGTCCGGAGGCCGGGCCCATGTCGATAAGATGATCAGCCGCCTCCATCGTAACAGGGTCGTGCTCAACCACCAGCACGGTGTTGCCCAGGTCGCGCAGGCGCTGCAAAATACCCACGAGCCGATCATTGTCGCGCGGATGCAGCCCGATGGTCGGTTCGTCTAGCACGTAGAGCGAACCCACAAGCGAGGACCCGAGCGAGGTCGACAGATTGATGCGCTGGCTCTCGCCACCACTGAGTGTCTGGGCCAACCGGTCGAACGTGAGGTAGTCGAGTCCTACATCGACCAGGTATTCCGTGCGGGTGCGCAGCTCTTCAAGCACACGCCCGGCTACCTCCTCTTCATAGCCGGAGAGCTCGATACCCTGAAAGAAGTCGAGCGCCTCGCGGGTCGTCATGGCACATACCTCTCCGATCTGCCGGTCGTTGATCTTGACGTAGTACGCATCCTCGCGCAGGCGGTAGCCGTCGCACTCCGGACACGTAGAGTAGCCCCGAAAGCGTGCCCGGAAGATGCGGTAATGCGTCTTGTACGAACGCTCATCCAGAAACTCAAAGAAGCCGTTTAGTCCGATGTAATCGTCCTTGCCTTCCCAAACGATGTCAAGCTCCCAATCGTCGAGGTCGCGGTAGGGGCAGTCGATGTCGAGTCCCGTTTCTGCAGACACACGGATGAGCTTGCGAAAGTGCTTGCTCCACTTATCGGTGCGGAACGGCGCCAGCGCGCCCTCGCGAATCGAGAGCCCTTTGTTGGGCACAATCAGATCCGGGTCGAGTCCGGGTACGCGCCCGAAGCCCTGGCACTCGGGGCATGCCCCCACCGGACTGTTAAAGCTAAACATGAGCGGTGTGGGCTCCTCGAACTCCATTCCGTCGCGCTCAAAGCGGGCACTGAAGTGGAGTTGCGGAGCCGGACCGCTGGCGTCATCACTCCGGCGGCGGGCCACCTGCACGACGCATCGGCCTTCCCCCACATCGAACGCTTGCTCGACGGATTCGGCCACGCGGGTGCGAGTAGACGCATCGCCGTGCTTCACCTTGAGCCGGTCGATAAGCACCAGCAGTCGCTTGCGCCCGTAGTTGTTGACTTTGCTCGGCGGGGTGTCGTTCAGGTCGAGGATCTCGGGGCGCTCGCCACGCTCGGCCTGTTTTTCGGTAGGCATCAATAAAATGCGGAAGAACCCGCGCTCGCGCAGGCTCTTGAGCTCGTCGCGCAGCGCGCGGCTGCGGTCGGGCACCGGGCAGCACAGGTAGTAGCGGGCGCCGTCGTCCAGCTCCTCTTCGATCGAAAGCGCTACGCTCCGCGGCGTGTCTTTGGTGACGGGCTGCCCGCTCACCGGCGAGATGGTCGTGCCGATGCGCGCGTACAGCAGCCGCAGATGGTCGTAAACTTCCGTTTGCGTGGCTACGGTCGAGCGCGGGTTGTTCGCAGTCGTTTTCTGCTCAATGGCAATGGCCGGTGCAAGCCCTGTGATCAAGTCGGCATCTGGCTTGTCCATACGTTCTAAGAACTGCCGGGCGTAGGCACTGAGGCTCTCTACGTAGCGCCGCTGGCCCTCGGCATAGATGGTGTCAAAAGCCAGGCTCGACTTTCCGGATCCCGACGGCCCCGTAATCACCGTAAGGGTTTCGCGCGGCACATCCAGATCGATATCTTTCAGGTTGTGCTGGCGTGCACCGCGCACAATGATATGAGTGCGCGCCTTCTCGCGAGCCTCGGGCGAGGCATTGGCGATGACAGGATCTTGCGGGGGAGCGGTGTCGAGTGTTTTGGTCATGAGCGCAGGCTGAACAGAACAGACGGAGACAACACCGTTCCAAACGACGACGCCGGGAGACAGGTGCCCCGCCTTATCCGTGCGCCTTGACGATGTCGTAATGATGGGTTAGCCGTGCCCGTTAATCCGGCGAGGGCGCGTCGGTGTGCTCGCGGGGTACAATCGCCGGAGATGCATCGGTGTCAGCATGCCCATCGGAGGCCGATGGAGGGAGCCTCGACGGTACAGATACATCAGAGTCCGCATCCGAGTCTTGAAGAGACGAAGCCTCCTCATCCGTCTCGGGGTCAGGTGTATCGGCAGCATCTGTGTCGGATGGCGCCATATCGAGCAGGTCTTTGCGTGGAAGAGCGCCTGCGGGAAGGGCGTCGGTGAGGTGGTCGGAAAGCAGGCGTAACGTTTGGTGGACCGTTTCTCGGTGCGTATGGTCTTGGTTGCGCTCCGTCTCTAACTCGCCCTTCAAGTCGCTAATTTCTTCTGCCATGGTGAGCGCCGTAATAACGGCGGTTGTGAGCTCATCTTGCTCGGGATGAGCATCCTTGAATGCTTCCATGCGCGCGTTTACCTGCGAGGCGAGGTTTCGAGTCGTCTTCTCCTCACCCTCGCGCACACGCAGGGCATACTCGCGGCCCAGGATGTGTACCCGAATGGATTTCATATCATCAGTAGCCATAACCGGACCTTGCTAAGAAGAGGAGGCATCGGTCGCTGAGCGCTCCTTCAGCGGAGGAGGAAGGTCGGCGAGTGCGGTGTCGAGCGCATTGATGTATTGATCGAGCTGGGGACGCAGGTCTTCAGCCGTCGTTTCTTCGAGGGTAATAACGAGCGCGTCTTTCGGTACATCCGGGCGCTGTTCCAGCGTCTGAATGCGCTCACGCAGCGCATTGTTTTCTGCTTCGAGCTCGTGCAACCGTTGTGTGGCAGCATACACTTGGTCAACCAACTGGTTGAGTACACCACGCATATCGTCTGGCAGCTCTTCAAGAGCAGCGCGTGTTTCAGACACGGCTGCGGAATTAGTTTCAGAGGTGTTGTTGGAAGCGGACTGGCTCATAGCGTGTTAGTCACCTTAGAATCCGGTTCGAATCCGGCTGCCCAGAAAGCACGGATGGAAACGCAACATAGTTCAGGGTACAAGGCAGTGCACTCAAACACAAACGAACATGCGGATGTACTGTGCAATCTATACGCTGTTGTGAAGTGGTGTACGCTTTATCGTGCAGTGTGTGCCGATGTTTTTTATAGGTCGCGGCATTACTCTTGGCGCAGGGTAGCACCATGGTTCTCTTGCAACGCATTAAGCACGCGATTCAGGCAGGTTTCGATTTCGTTTTCAGTCAGCGTATGGTCTGCAGCCATCCGCAGGCTTAACGCGATACTTTGTTTCCCTTCGGGGATGCCGGAGCCATCATACCGGTCAAAAAGGTCTACCTGCTGAACGAGAGGGCGTCCGGCCTTCGAGGCCGTATCCAAGAGCGGCCCTACCGATGCATCGGCATCTACCAACACGGCCAGATCGCGCTCTACAACCGGCACACGCGGTACTGCTTCGTAGGTTGTCGTTTCAGCAAGCGTATGCACGACCGCCTCCCAGTCCAGTTCAGCCACCAGCACGGCATCAGTGAGGTCGTACGCGTCGGCGGTATCGGGGTGCAAGCAAATGAGCCTGCCCAGATCGGTATCTGCCGTGTGGATGCGCAGCGCATACGCCACGTAGGACGGCGTGTCGTTCGTCACCGGATCAAACTGCACGGAGGGCGTACCCATTTCTTCGAGCAGATCGGCGACGGTACCCTTCAGATCGTACACATCGGTGCGGCGTGCGGCACGATCCCAATGAAGGGGGGCATGCGCGCCCGTAGCAGCAATCAGCAGCGACTCGTGTTCTACAATGCCCGGAACCTGGGGCGTCTCGTCGGCAGTGGCACGGCGCATTACACGGCCAAACTCGAAGATGCGCTGCGCATCTTGTCCGTGGTTGTGGTTGTGCTGCAAGACATCGAGTGCACCGGGCAACAAACGAGGACGCAGTGCGGCCATCTGACGAGAGATGGGGTTCTGCGTTTCTACTACAGGAGTCTGATGCGGATTGAACTGCTGGGCCGCCTCAAAGGGCAGCATGCTGTTGGTGTAGATCTCGCGGAAGCCGTATCCACGAAGGAGGCTGCGGACTTCCTTGCGACGCGTGCGGGTGGGCGCCTCGCTCTGTACACGAGCGGGAATCTGGATGTGCGAGGGGCGCGGCAGGGCGTCGTATCCGTAGAGCCGCGCAATCTCCTCGATCAGGTCCTCTTCAATCGCCAGATCCGGACGCCATGTTGGCAGCGTGCACTGCAGGGCATCATCTTGCACATCCACCTGAATGCCCAGTGCGGACAGGTGTGCTTGCATGGCATCGGACGATAGATCGGTGCCGAGCAGGGCGTTGGCGCGGTCCGGGCGCACCGTGGCGGTGCGAGGCTCGGGCGGGTGCGGATGCGCGTCGATCATGCCCTCGACGAGCGTGCCGCCCGCGAGTTCGACCATCAGTTCAGCAGCACGGGCAGCGGCCCACACCTGTCCGTCGCGGTCTACCCCGCGCTCGAAGCGATACGACGAGTCGGTCTGCAGCGCCAGCGCTTTGGCGGTACGACGGATGTGCGACGGATCGAAGTAGGCGCTTTCGATCAGTACGCTGGTGGTCGCTGTGGTGACCTCTGTCTCGGCTCCCCCCATAACGCCGGCGATGGCAATGGGGCGTTCGGCATCGCGAATGAAGAGCGTGCCCGCCGGACAGGTGCGTTCCTGGTCGTCGAGGGTCGTGAAGGATGTCTCGATGCTGGCAGTGTCCACGCGGATTTCGTTGCCCTGCAGGGTATCGGCATCGAAGGCGTGCAGCGGCTGGCCACACTCGTGCAGCACAAAGTTGGTGATGTCTACAATCACGTTGCGCGGACGCAATCCGATACGCTCCAGGCGCTGTTGCAACCAGCGGGGCGAGGGCCCCACGGTGACGTCTTCCACACGCAGCGCCACGTAGCGCGGACAGGCCTCGGGGGCATCGAGCGTTACGTTGAACTGGTCGACAAAGGGACCGCCGGGCTCGGGCAGCGACACCGTCGGACGATTCAGCTCCGCACCGGTACACGCAGCCACGTCTCGGGCTACGCCAAGGTGGCTGGCGGCATCTGAGCGGTTGGGCGTCAGGTCAATGTCGAGCACGGTGTCGGTGGGAGTGAGCCCATTCGCCTCCACGTACGAGGCAAACGACGCGCCAACCGGGGCTTTTTCTTCGAGCACCAGGATGCCCTTGGCGTCAGCAAACAGTCCCAACTCATGAGCCGAGCAGATCATGCCATGCGACGTTTCGCCCCGAATCGTAGCAGATTTTATCGTAAACGGGGCACGTGTGTCGCCGCCTTTTTCTTCGGGCAGTTGAAGTGTCGTGCCCACCGGAGCCACCGGCACGTGCTGGCCCGCCGCTACGTTCGGCGCACCGCACACGATTTGCTGCGGCTTGCCATTGCCCAGGTCCACATCGCAAAGCACAAGGCGATCGGCGTTGGGGTGGTCGCGTACAGTGGTGACCTTGCCGATTACGATGTCGTCGAGGGGCTGTCCGTGAGAGGCCACGCCGTCCACTTCGAGCCCGGCCATGGTGAGGGTATCGGCCAGCTCAGCATTGGAGCAGTCTGGATCCACGTAGGAGCGAAGCCAGTGCAGCGAAATATCCATAACAAACAGGGGGATGTGAAGTATCGGGACGTAAGCAGCGGCAGGAGACTCCGTCTAAAACTGCTGCAGGAAGCGGACATCATTTTCGTAGAACACGCGGATATCGTCGATGCCGTGGCGCAGCATCGTCATGCGCTCTACGCCCATGCCGACGGCGTATCCGCTGTACTGTTCGGGATCGACCTCGGCGGCACGCAGCACGTTGGGGTGTACCATGCCACAGCCCAGGATTTCGAGCCAGCGCCCCCCGTCGGGATGATCGGGGTCGGCCCACCAGATATCGACTTCAGCGCTTGGTTCGGTGAACGGAAAGTAGCTGGGTCGAAAGCGCAAGTCTACATCGTCGCCAAAGAGGGCCTGCGCCAGCTGATACAGCACCTGCTTTAGGTCGGCCATGGCTACGTTGGTATCCACATAGAGCAGTTCCACCTGATGAAAGAGGCAAAACGACTTGTATGAGATGGCCTCGTTGCGGTACACGCGTCCGGGCACCATTACGCGAACGGGCGGCTCGGTGGCTTCGAGGACGCGAATTTGGGCAGGCGACGTGTGGGTGCGCAGCAACGTGGGCATATCGGCGGGCGGATCCTTCACGAAGAAGGTATCCTGCATGTCGCGCGCGGGGTGATCGGGCGGAAAGTTGAGTGCGGTGAAGTTGTACCAGTCGGTTTCAACCTCGGGCCCTTCGTATGTGGCAAAGCCCAGGCGCTGCAGAATGTGCAGGATTTCCTCCAGCGTTTGCGTAAGCGGGTGGAGCGAGCCCTGTGGATGCCGGCGTCCGGGTAGCGTAAGGTCAAGATCGGTGCCCGTGCCGCCGGTAGCTTCTTGCTGGAGACGCTCCTGGGCGTCGTCGAGCTTGGCCTGCGCCTCCGCCTTAAGCGCGTTGAGGCGGCGCCCGAACTCCGGACGTTGCTCGGGGGGCTGTTCGCTAATTTGGCCGAACAGGTCGGGGATGCGCCCCTGGTTACGGCCCAGGTATTTGATGCGAAACGATTCAGCTTCCTCTTCGCTGGTGATAGTTTCCGCTTCGAGGTCGGCGCGCAGTGCGTCGATGGGGTCGGCCATGGCAGGTAGGCAATGAGGGTGAGACGAAGACACAGGCGGATGCCGCTGGAGGCACAAAAAATCCCGCCGAGTCTGCAGAACGCAGCGGCGGGATTGATGGGGATGCAGCACAGTATGCACCAACAAAAAGCGGCACCTGAGCCAGCCGTTACGCATGCTCCATGGTGTGATCCACCACTTCAGCAAAGGCATCGGGGTCGTGTACAGCCAGGTCTGCCAGTGCTTTGCGATTCAGGTCGAGGTCTGTTTTCCGGTACGCCCCCATGAAGCGCGAGTAGCTTACGCCATGCTGGCGCGTGGCGGCGTTGATGCGCGTAATCCAGAGCTTGCGGAAGTTGCGCTTGCGCTGGCGGCGGTCGCGATAGGCGTATTGCAGGGCACGTTCAACCGTGTGCTTAGCCGAACTGTATGTTTTGCTTCGGCGGCCCCAATAGCCTTTGGCCATATTCAGAATTTTCTTGCGACGCCGACGCGTGGCCGGCTTATTTGTTGCGCGTGGCATGGTGGATGCGTGGTTAGAGAAAAATACAATGGGGAGTGTACACAGGAGAGGCGCTTGCCCTGCACGCGTCGTGCAAAGCAGCGCCTACAATAGATCCTGTACGTTAGCGATCAACGGCGCAGTGCGCGTTTTTCGCAACCGCAGTGCGGTAGCCATTTAGCTACTCAGCATCTTTTTGATGCGCTTCTCCTGCGTTTCGTCAACCGTGGTGTCTTTGCGCAGTTGACGCTTGGTCTTAGGGGATTTCTTCGTGAGAATGTGACGGCGCCCGGCTTTTTTGCGCTTCACTTTGCCGCTTCCGGTTTTTTTGAAGCGTTTTTTCGCGCCGCTGTGGGATTTCATCTTAGGCATAGTAGGCAGAGGTCATATCAAAAAGAGAGCGCAAACAAAGGCTCCGCCGCACCGAATCGCTCCGTATAACAAAACAGGGAGCATCCGAACAAAACGGATGTGACCGAATGGCCAACCCGAGGCGATCGTTCCCTGGGAAGAGATACCAGAGAAAGCTTCAGCAAAAATGTGCAGAGCAGGGTGCTGCTAAGCAACAGAACCGATGCACTGCTCACTTTTGATGGGCGCCTACTTGTTTTTATGCGGAGCCAGAATGGTCGTCATGCGGCGCCCTTCCATCTGCGGGGCCTGGTCAATACGTGCGATATCTTGCAGATCCTCAATGAGGCGGCGCAGCAAGTCCATGCCCTGATCTTTGTAGATAATATCGCGGCCACGAAATTGGACGTAGGCCTTGACTTTGTTGCCGTCTTCGAGAAAGCCACGCGCATGACGCCGCTTGAAGTTGAAGTCATGGTCGTCGGTGCGCGGGCGGAAGCGCAGCTCTTTCATCTGCATCGACTTCGACCGCTTCCGCTGGCGTTTCTCTTGCTTCTGTTTTTTGTAGCGGTACTTCCCGTAGTCAATAATTTTGCATACGGGCGGGTCGGCATCAGGAGCAATTTCGACCAGGTCAAGGTCGTGCTCGCGGGCGCGTTCCAGGGCCGTATCAACATCAACGACCTTGTGCTCGCCGTCGGGTTCGACGACGCGCACGGTATCTGCAGTAATCTCTCGATTTACGCGAACTTTATCAGCTTTAGCGATGGTCGGGGTTGGGGTTTGTTCACAAGAATAGTTGCGGGAATACGTAAGTTCGCACGCATCCCGCAAAGCGTGGGTTCCACGCAATGCGTAACAGATGTTGTATGAGGAGCGATGCGTGCACGGGGACGTTTTACGACCAGGCCGCCTCCATTTCGGCTTCCATTTTTTCGATAAATGCCTCCACCGAAATAACCTCTTGTTGCCCTTCGCCGTGGGCCCGTACCGCTACGGTTCCGGCATCCCGTTCGCGGGCTCCCACAACGAGCATGTATGGAATCTTTTGTGTTTCGGCTTCTCGGATTTTGTAGCCAACGGTGTCGTCGCTGGCGTCCACCTGAACACGCAGATCGGCATCGCGGAGCTGGTTAGCTACCTTGTGAGCGTAATCGTTAAAGTCGGCCCCCACCGGAATGATAGTAGCTTGCACCGGAGCCAGCCACGAGGGGAAGTCGCCTCCACAGTGCTCGATAAGCACGCCAATGAAGCGTTCCAGCGAGCCAAACGGAGCGCGGTGAATCATGACAGGGCGTTTCCGCTCGTCGTTGGCATCTACGTACGTAAGTTCGAATCGCTCGGGCAGGTTGTAGTCAACCTGAATAGTGCCGAGTTGCCAGGCGCGGCCCAGCGCATCCTCTACCATGAAGTCGAGTTTGGGTCCGTAGAATGCCGCTTCGCCCGCTTTTTCGACGGTATCGAGATCCATCTCGGCAGCGGCCTCTCGAATAGCCTGCTCGGCTTGCTCCCAGAGGGCGTCGTCACCCACATACTTTGCTGTATCGTCGGGATCGCGCACCGAAATCTGTGCCGTGAACTCCTCAAAGTCAAGCGCGCCAAGCACCTTAAGAGTCAAGTCAATAACGTCCTTGAACTCGGCCTTGACCTGTTCGGGGGTGCAGAAGATGTGCGCGTCGTCTTGCGTAAACCCTCGCACCCGCGTAAGGCCGCCCAACTCGCCGCTTTGTTCGTTGCGGTAGACGGTGCCGAACTCGGCAAATCGCACCGGCAGGTCCCGGTACGAATGCATATCGTTCTTGTACATCATCACATGATGCGGGCAGTTCATCGGCTTAAGGAGGTAGCCATCTTCCTCGTCGCCCTCGCCCTCAAACAGAATCGGCGGGAACTGACTTTCCTTGTAATACGGGTAGTGGCCGCTGGTACGATACAGTTCGAGACGGCCGATATGCGGAGAAATCACCGGCTTGTAGCCCCGCTTCAACTGCTCTTTTTTCATCAGATCGGTAAGCGTTTCCCGCAGGGTTGCCCCTTTCGGCAGCCACATGGGCAGGCCGGGGCCTACTTTTTCGGTGTCAAACGTGAAAAGCCCGAGCTCTTTACCCAACTTGCGGTGGTCGCGCTCTTTAGCCAGACGACGTTGTTCTAAGAACGTATCTAGCATCTTCTTCTTCGGAAAGCTGATGCCGTACACCCGCGTGAGTTGCGGGTTCGACTCATCGCCACGCCAGTACGCACCCGCTACCGATAAAAGCTTCGGATACTTGATGCGCTTTGTGGAGGGAATGTGCGGACCACGGCACAGATCGGTAAAGTCTCCTTGCTCGTAGAACGTAATCTCGCCGTCTTCCAACTCCTCGATAAGCTCCAGCTTATACGGATTGTCTTCCTGCTGGTAGTGAGCACGGGCATCCTCTTTCGAGATAGCCTGCCGTTCAAAGCCCACGTCGCGCCGGGCCAGTTCTTTCATCTTATCCTCGATGGCTTCCAAATCATCCACCGAGAGCGTTTCATCGCCCAGATCCACATCGTAATAGAACCCGCGCTCAATGGGCGGACCAATGGTGAACTTGACATCGGGATACAGGGCCTGGATAGCTTCGGCCATCAGGTGGGCTGATGAATGCCAGAACGTCTCTTTGCCCTTGTCGTCATCCCACGTCAGAATAGCGATTTCGGCATCGTGCTCGATAGGACGATCCAGGTCGTACACCGTGCCGTTCACATCAATGGCCAGCGCCGCTCGGGCCAGCCCGGCGCCAATACTCGATGCAACTTCGTATCCCGTAACCCCTGTCTCGTAGGTGCGGGTAGAGCCGTCGGGAAGGGTGATGGTGATGGTGTCGTGGTCGGTCTGGACGTCGGCCATGGGGGTAGAGAAAGCAGGTGATAAACAAAAAGCGCTCCGTCGAAAACGACAAAGCGCTTGGAGGCTGAGACAACGTGTGGTTGTAGAAAGTGGAAGGGGTAGCGTTACCCCGGTAGCAGTGGGTCTAAGTGGATTCGAACCACTGACCTCTACGATGTCAACGTAGCGCTCTAACCAACTGAGCTATAGACCCGATGCGTTTCCCTGACGTGCAGTGTATAACGCGTCCGGATGTACTGTCAATGCATTTAGGCGAAGGGAGATTCCTAAACCAGTCAATTCACGGAAGTTTTGGGATGGACGGCGCTCTGTCACGCCTGAATGTTATGGGCCAACATTGTCATCGCGAGAAGAGAGCTTGCGACCGACGTGGCGCTGTGAGCGCTAGCGAACGAGAACTCCTGGGCTCATGCCGTGGATTGGGCGGCTGCCTCCGGCCTGATAGCATGAGATTGCGTCGCTGCGCTCGCAATGACAAGGGTGTGAGTTATTCTCGATACGTTAGGGAGCAGATGCATCACCCAAAGTTTGACGTATGGCACAGCACTAGCGCTCCGTTTCGCTGTCCGGCTCAGCAAAGCGATCGTATAGCTCAGCAACAGCGGCTTCGAGCGCTTCGATCGACTCGTCGTTTTCGATAACAACGTCGGCACGCTCAACAAGCTCTTCTTGTGAAAGCTGGTGTTGCATGCGGTCGCGCACGGCCCGCTCGCTGATATCGTCGCGCTCCACAACGCGCTGGATGCGAAGAGCATTGGGCGCAGTTACGACAACGGCCTGATCAACATGCGCGTCGGCGCCTGCTTCGAACAAGAGAGCCGCCTCGTGCACAAGAAGAGGGACCTCATCAGACTCGGCCTCTGTCTTTGCGTCCTCAAACGCCTCAAACACGAGTGGGTGGACAATGGCATTGAGCAGTTCGAGTTTATCGGCGTCGGTGAAGACCTGCGCAGCCAGATACGACCGGTTGAGTTCACCCGCGTCGTTGTAGCTGGTTGGCCCAAATGTCTCGCGGATTTGGGCGCGGGCCTCCTTGTTTTCTTGCATAATCGTTTTGGCGACCTCATCTGCATAGAAGACGCGAGCGCCATGCTCCTCTAGTAAACGGCACACGGTCGTTTTTCCGCTTCCGATACCGCCTGTTACACCTAATGTGGTCACAGCACAACAACGAGTTGGTGGGGATGTTATCGAATTGGTTCAGAGCACCCAGACCGGCTCCGAAGCGTGTCATCCGGGAGGCCACTGCAATGGACGCCCGCCCAGCACATGCACATGCAAATGATACACAGTCTGCTGTCCATCATCGCCGCAGTTAATGACCGTTCGGTATCCATTGTCGAGCCCTTCCTGCTTGGCTACGATACTGGCGACGCGAAACAGATGTCCCACAAGGGACTCATGCTCCGGCTCAATATCATCGATCGTTGGAATGGGTGTGCGCGGAATAACAAGTAGGTGCGTGGGCGCTTGCGGGTTCACGTCATGAAACGCAATGCACTTCTCGTCTTCGTATACAATGTCGGCAGGCACATCGCCGTCAAGGATTTTCTGAAAGATAGTGGGTTCGTCAGCCATAAGCACAAAAGAAGCTAAGAGAGACGATGCGGAACCAGCGAATGAGCACACCACCAGGTTGTGAGCAGTTCAATGGCATCAGCAGCTAAGTGTAGTCCCATTCGAGGATGTCATTGCGAGGAGCGCCAGCGACGCGCCAGGGCCACCCCTTCGATCTAACCGCTACCGGACGGTGGTTGTGTCGAGTGGCCCCCTCGTATCAAACAAGGGACAACGCACAACCGACAATACGCTACATCGTTGCATCCCTACACTGGGAGAAGGAATGCCACGAACGTGCAATATAGTAAGCGTTTTCCTCTTCTGCCATGGTAGTGCCCGGTTAAACTGTAACGCTTCCGTGCATCCGGTGAACATCCGTTTGAATGTACGGTCTGATTGTATCCCGAGACGCCTATGTCGTGTGGCTCCATTTTTGCAGCCCACAGCTAAAACTGTACTTACGTTATTAGCTACAGCATGGGCTTGTGCTGACTTGTCGTTGATTGGTTTCTGCTCATGCCCACTGTATACGTAACGCGAAAAACGCACTTTAACGCTGCGCATCGCCTCCACAATCCAGAGAAATCAGAGGAATGGAATGAAGATACGTTTGGGCCCTGCAATCACCCCAACTGGCACGGGCATAACTACGTATTGGAGGTAACGGTAGCTGGCAAACCTGACCCCGACACTGGCTATGTCATCGATTTGGGCGTGCTGAAGCGCATCCTACATGAGCGCGTGGTTGATAAGGTAGACCACAAAAATCTAAACCTGGATGTGGACTTCATGGAAGGCATCATTCCATCCACCGAAAACTTTACGATAGCCATCTGGCATGAGCTTGAAGATGCACTGCCTTCCGGGCGTCTCCACTGCGTTCGCCTGTACGAAACTGAGCGCAACTATGTGGAATATCGGGGGGCGTAAGCGCTTTCGGATTGCTCTCGTTGTTTCTCCTTTTTGTTTGTAGCTGATTCAATGGCTGAAAAGAAAATACTCTCCGATCGTCTTGTGACTAACGGTAGCGCAGAAGGGGATTCCCCTACCCATTACGAGCGCCACGACCTGTACGATGCCGACACAACGCACACCGTCGCCGACCACATGCGTGAAATCATCGGTGCACTAGGCGAAGATGTGGAACGCGAAGGCCTTCTGAAAACGCCGGAACGGGTCTCCAAAGCGTACCAGTTTCTGACGCAAGGGTATGCGCAGGATCCTGAAGAAATTCTGCGCCAGGCTCTCTTTGCGGAGTCGTACAACGAAATGATTGTGGTGAAAGACATTGAGCTGTACTCACTGTGCGAACACCATATGTTACCGTTCTATGGCAAAGCCCATGTCGCTTATATTCCTGATGGCCACATCGTGGGCCTGAGCAAAATTCCGCGCACCGTCGAAGTGTTTGCCCGCCGCCTGCAAGTGCAAGAACGACTTACTTTACAGATCCGCGAAGCTATAGACAACGTACTGCAGCCCAAGGGGGTAGCTGTGGTGATTGAAGCCCAACACTTGTGCATGATGATGCGGGGTGTAGAAAAACAAAACTCATCGACCAAGACCAGCGCGGTCAGTGGGGCGTTTCAGAACCATAGCACGCGTGATGAATTTATGCGCCTGATTCGATCGGACTGACACCATCCGCCGACCCATCACGCTCTTTTTTGACGACTCTCTTCCTTCGGTAGCATGATTGCAGTTGTAACCGGCGCTAGCCAAGGCATTGGGGCTGCTATTGCCCGTGCATTTGCAGCCGAATATGATACGGTAAAGCTTGCGCTTGTTGCGCGTACACCGTCAACGCTCAACGCCGTAGCCAAGACGTGCCGCGACCGGGGAGCCGAAACACTCGTTTGCCCTACCGACGTTACCGACGACGCAGCCGTTGCCACCACCGCCACGCGCGTTACCGAAACATGGGGCACCCCCGATGTGCTTGTCAACAACGCAGGCGCGTTCACATATGCTCCCCTTGATGAACTTACCGCTGAAGGGTTTCGTGAGCAGATTGACGTGAACTTGACCTCTGCCTTTGTGGTCACGCAGGCTTTTCTGCCCGCGATGCGATCGCGCGCGAGCGGCCACATTTTCTACACCGCTTCAGTGGCATCACTACAGGCGTATCCTGGAAATGCGGGCTATTGCGCAGGCAAACACGGCTTGCGCGGGCTGGCTCGCGTGGTGCGAGAAGAAACAAAAGACGAGGGCATTCGCGTTACAACGGTCTTTCCAGGAGCCACGCTGACCCCCACATGGGAGGGAGCCGACCTTCCCGATGAGCGCCTTATGCCAGCGGAAGACATTGCATCGGCGGTCGTGCATGCCCACACGCTCTCCGATCGCACCGTACTCGAAGAAGTGATCCTCCGTCCACAAGAAGGCGATGTTTAATCGCCTTTCAGCAATCCGTTTGGCGGATTGATTGCACAATACCCTTCGTTTGCAACTTTTCTAGCACGTCCCCCCTTCTGCAAAGAACGTGTGAGGGAGTCGGGCGTAGAGGGTAAATGTAACTATTTGCTGTAGCTTCCCTAACCATACACGACGCTTTTGGTCCCTCTTATGTCGAGTCCATCCATGACCGAGCAAGCTTTGGAGCACTTGGAGCAGCTCATCGTGCAGGAAATGCCGATTACTGAGCATCTGGAGTTTTCCCTTTCGCCTGAAGAGGACGGGCGACTGTGCGCCTCCGCTCCTCTTCAGCCCAATGCCAACCACATGGGCACCGCGTTTGGCGGCAGCCTAAGCATGCTAGCCACCCTTACCGGCTGGGCTATGATGCATCAGTTGGTCGACAACATGAAGCAGCAGGTTGAGGTCATCATACAGGAGAGTGACATTGAATACCTGAAGCCGGTCTGCGACAACATTTCAGTCGTGTGCGAACGTCCCGATGAAGACGCGCTCGACCGCTTCCAAAATATGCTTGACCGATGGGGGCGCGCACGCCTTGATCTGCAGTGCAAAATCGAGGCAGCAGGGGAGTGTGCTTTCACCTTTATGGGACGATACGTAGCGCTAGCCCATGACGAAGCGCCAGCAGCAGCTCCTGAAGGCGCTTCGTCGGGCGATGGGGAAGCCATCCCTGCCGGTGATGTTATGCCAAATGGACAAACAAGCACGTCGTAGCACGCGCTACCCCCACTCTGTCTCGTACATTGCGTATGCTGTCCGCTCCATGCCAAGGGCGGCGTAGGTGGATTGGGCCGCCTCGTTGTCTTGCTCCACGTACAGGCGCAGCCCACACACATCGTCCGCTGCCTGAGCGGCTTGTTTGACATGTTTGTACAGCGCGGTGAACACCCCCTTTCTGCGATGGGTCGGACGCACGTACACGCTCTGGATCCACCAGAACGTGCCGCAGCGCCAGTCGCTCCACTCGGTCGTGCACATCAGCGCCCCCACCACCTTGCCGTGATAATCGGCCACCCAGTAACGCCCCTTTCGCTCATCGCGTAATGCCGTACGCACCCCGCGCCGCAGCGTCTCTTCATCGAGGGGTTTGTCTTCGGTTTCGCGTGCCATAGCAGCATTGAACGCTACCAGCGTATCAAGGTCGTCGGTACCGGCGCGGCGAATGGTATAGTCAGACATATACGGTGCTTGAAAAAGCCAAGCTGTTCAGTCTACCGGAAAAGGCTACGCTTCTACAGGAACATCAGCCGTGTTCTGGGCCAGTTGGCGCTCCCACTGCTCCTGATTTTCCTTCGCGTTTTGCACAAACGGCGACTTGCTAATCAGGTTGATGATTGCTTGGTTGATCCGATCCAACGGCGGATCCAACGGACGGACCACATCCAAGAAGAGCACAACCCGCTCGCCATCGGTGTCATTCCACACTTCATGATCATGGGTGTCGTCGAAGAGCATCACCTCACCCTCGTCCCAGTGACGATAGTCACTGCCCACCCGAATGCGGCATTGCTCTTTCGGTTCGGGCACTTTTAAGCCCAGGTGCGCACGAATCACTCCCTTGTACGGACCCCGGTGCGCGGGGATGTGCTTGCCGGGCGACAGAATCGAGAAGAACGCTGTCTTCATTCCAGGAATCTGTTCAATGATCTCAGTGGTCTTGGGGCACCGAGCGGCATTCTTTTCGGCCTTGTGTCCAAATCCATACAGAAAGAAGGTTTTCCAGTCATCGTCATTTGTGATCGCCGTTTGATCCTCCGAAATGTCCTGAAAGTTTGGAAGCTGATCGCGGTGCTGGAGGACCACTTCATCCAACTCCTCTCGGATGGTTTCCCAATTATCTTCGAGCGTTTTCGTCCACGCAAAATCGTCGTTGTCGAAAAAGGTAGGGTTGCCATGCGGAGAATACCGCACAACAATCTGCTCAATCAATTGGATGAGCGCAAAGCCCAGCTTCTTAACCGTTGTGTCGAACGTTTTCTTGACAAGATTAGCCATCGTGATTTGGAGTCAAATTGGAAGTACAAGTGATTAGATGGGCTCGGAAACATCCCAGTTGGGAGCAAATCCGGGATCTACCTGCCGCCTATCGTTCCGCAAGTCGTTGATGGCATCCATCGCATCATCAGACAACGTGAAGTCGAAGATGTCCAGATTATCTATGCGATGGGTAGCCTGACTGGCTTTCGGAATCGTCGTTACAGGCGTTTGTTGGATGAGCCATCGGAGCGTTACTTGTGCCGGTGTTTTGCCATAGCGCGTGCCGATGGCTTGTATCGTCTCGTTTCGCGTCACGGCGGCTCCGGCCAGTGGGCGATATGCAGTGAACATGTATCCATGGTCGCGGGCATGGCGGAGCAGCAGAGCCTGGTTCAAAAACGGATGATACTCGGCCTGATGCGCAAACAGCGGTGCTTCATCGGGGAGGTGAGCAAGCGTCTGGTTGAGCAGGTCGATGGGAAAGTTGCTTACGCCAATGTGACGGGTGTGGCCGTCTTCCTTTAGGGCGACAAACGCATCCAGTGTGCGTTTCAGTGCATCAGGGTCGCCCTCTAAGTGAGCAGGCCAGTGGATGAGAAGCAGATCCACATAGTCGGTACCCAGGCGTTGCAGGCTCTTTTCGGTGGAGCGGCGCACATCAGCAGGGGCCAGATTAGTGTGCCACACCTTGGTAGTCACGAAAACATCCTCTCGATGAACGGGTGCATCGGCAAGGCCGGCCCCGACCTCCGATTCGTTTTGGTACATCTGCGCAGTATCGATATGGCGGTAGCCCATAGTGAGCGCATGGGCTACGCCTTCACGGCAGGCAGATCCAGTGAGCTTGTAGGTACCCAATCCCAACGCAGGGACGCTATGGTCGTGCACCGGTTGCATAGAAGCATTCATAGTCGGACGTCAGTAGGTGAGAGGGAAGCAGCGCGGCGTGAAAATGCGAAGACGGATGCCTTAGTAGTGCCAGGGAAAATCGCTGTAGTCCTGGTCGCGTTTTTCAAGAAACGCATCGCGGCCTTCTTGGGCTTCGTCGGTGCCGTACGCCAGACGCGTGGCTTCGCCCGCAAAAAGCTGCTGGCCTACCAGGCCATCGTCGGCGGCATTAAATGCATATTTGAGCATGCGGATGGCCGTCGGGCTCTTGGTGTTGATCTCTTCAGCCCACTGCAGGGCCTGCACTTCCAGATCTGCATGTGGAATGGCGGCATTGGCCATGCCCATCTCTACAGCCTCTTCAGCAGAGTAGTTACGCCCCAGAAAGAAAATCTCGCGAGCGCGTTTTTGTCCGACTTGCCGTGCGAGATAGGCCGACCCAAATCCGCCATCGAAGCTGGCCACATCGGCATCGGTTTGCTTGAAGATGGCATGCTCGGCACTGGCCAGTGTAAGGTCACACACCACGTGTAAGCTGTGTCCGCCGCCCACAGCCCAGCCGGGCACTACCGCAATGACCACCTTCGGCATGAAGCGGATAAGACGCTGCACCTCCAGAATGTGCAAGCGTCCGAGGCGGGCCGGATCGGTCTCGCCATCGTCGTCGGCATACTGATAGCCGTCTTTTCCACGAATCCGCTGATCTCCGCCAGAGGAAAACGCCCACTTGCCATGCTTGGCGGAGGGTCCGTTGCCCGTAAGCAGCACAGTGCCCACATCAGACGTTTGACGGGCGTGATTGAGCGCCCGGTACAACTCGTCTACCGTTTGTGGACGAAACGCGTTGAGCGAGTCGGGCCGGTCAAACGCGATGCGCACCGTTCCTTGTACCGTAGCCCGGTGATAGGTGATATCGGTAAAGGAAAAGCCTTCCACTGGGTGCCACTGCGACGCGTCGAAGAGTTCAGAGACCATAAGAGCAGATGCTGAAGAAACAGAGAACAAGCGGCACATCCCAAAAGATGGAGCAGGATCTACCGGCTCCCATCATAAGAGCCACCCACGCTAACGAAGCTCATCCGCCACCGTGCCGATGAAGCTTAACAAAGTTGCGACGGGTTGCCCGGCTCCTGCACAGTGCAGTCCTGTGCGTGGTGAACCTTCCGGAGCACGCATCGTAGGGGCAGGCGTGCCGTTTTTTCTGACGAATCTAGCCTGCTGCGCTTTCTTATGCCCGCGTATCCCTTCAACGAGATCGAACCCAAGTGGCAACGCTATTGGGAGGAGAACGAGACCTTTCGCACACCCGATACGGTAGACCCTGAGGCCGAGAAGTATTATGTGCTCGACATGTTTCCGTATCCCAGCGGGGCCGGGCTGCACGTAGGACACCCTGAGGGGTACACCGCCACCGATATTGTGGCACGCTACAAGCGAATGAAGGGCGTAAACGTACTGCACCCGATGGGATGGGATGCGTTTGGCCTGCCGGCCGAACAGTACGCTATCCAGACCGGCACGCACCCGCGAGATACGACCGAGCGCAACATCGACAACTTTCGATCGCAACTCAAACGGCTCGGGTTCTCGTACGACTGGAGCCGCGAGCTCAACACCACCGATCCGGATTACTACCGCTGGACGCAGTGGATCTTTTTGAAGCTGTATGAGCGCGGCCTGGCATATCAGGCGGAGGTGCCGGTATGGTGGTGCGAAGAATTGGGTACCGTGCTGGCTAACGAGGAAGTCATCGATGGCAAGAGCGAACGCGGTGGCTACCCATGTGAGCGCGTGCCCATGCGCCAGTGGATGCTCAAGATCACCGAGTATGCCGAACGCCTGCTTGATGGCTTGGACGACCTTGACTGGCCGGAGAGCACCAAGCGCATGCAGCGCAACTGGATTGGGAAGTCGGAGGGCGCCGAGATTCGCTTTCCTGTCCGAGGACACGACACCAAGATAGAAGTCTTCACAACGCGCCCCGACACGCTTTTCGGCGCCACGTACATGGTGTTCGCTCCTGAGCATCCGCTGGTTGATACCATCACAACGGAAGAGCATGCCGACGACGTAGCTGCCTATCAAAAGCAGGCGCAGCAAAAAAGCGAGCTGGAGCGTACCGAGCTACAAAAAGAGAAAACCGGAGTGCCCACGGGGGCGCATGCTATCAATCCGGCAACCGGGAAGCCCATTCCAATTTGGGTGGCCGATTATGTGCTAGCTTCCTACGGGACGGGCGCCATCATGGCGGTACCGGGGCAAGACGAACGCGACTGGGCGTTTGCCGAGACGTACGACCTGCCGATCGTTCGCACCGTGCAGCCTCCCGCCGATTTTGAGGGCGATGCATACACCGGCGACGGCCCCGCCATCAACAGCGGCTTTTTGGACGGGCTTTCGGTGCCCGAGGCTAAGCAGAAAATCATCCAGTGGCTGGAGGAGCACGGCCACGGACAGGCGAAAGTCAACTACAAACTACGCGATTGGCTTTTCAGTCGGCAGCGCTACTGGGGCGAGCCGTTTCCGATTATCCATGTGGATGGAGAGGCCAAGCCGGTGCCCCAAAACGACCTGCCCGTTGAACTGCCCGCCATCGAGTCGTACGATGAAATCCTGGAGCAAGACGCCGCGCTGAGTCCGCTTGCAGCGCTGGACGACTGGGTCGAAACGACGGATCCCGAAACAGGCCAGCCCGCACAGCGCGAGACCAACACCATGCCGCAGTGGGCCGGCTCCTGCTGGTACTTCTTGCGCTTCATCGATCCACACAACGAAGAGAAGCTGGTTGACCCCGAAAAGGAGAAGTACTGGATGCCGGTCGATCTGTATGTAGGAGGCTCTGAGCACGCGGTGCTACACCTGCTCTATGCACGCTTCTGGCACAAGGTGCTGTACGATGCCGGGGTGGTGTCTACCCGCGAGCCATTTCAGACGCTCGTGCATCAGGGGCTGATTCTGGGCGAAACAGAGTACACTGCTTACGTTGATGCCGACGGTGCATACGTATCCGCCCAATACGTGGACGATGACACCGACACGCGCACCGACAGCGCGGTTACACCGCAGTCGGTTGACGAGGACGCCATCGAGAAAGACGGCGATCATTTCGTGCTGCAGAGCGATCCGTCGATTCGGGTAGATGCACGTTCTCATAAGATGAGCAAAAGCCGCGGCAACGTGGTCAACCCCGATGATGTGATCGATGCGTATGGCGCCGATGCGCTGCGCCTCTACGAAATGTTTATGGGTCCGCTGGAGCAGGTGAAGCCGTGGAGCACCAACGATGTAGAGGGCGTGTTTCGCTTCCTGAACCGCGTGTGGCGCCTCCTCACCACCGAAGACGGAGAAGCAGACGTGAGCGAACAAGCACCGACGCGCAATCAGCTGCGCGTGCTGCACAGCACCATTCAAAAGGTGACCGACGACATTGATACGCTCAGCTTCAACACAGCCATCGCTAAGATGATGGAGTTTGTCAACGCAGCGAACAAGTGGGATCAGGTGCCGCGTGCCGTGGCCGAGCCGTTTGTGAAGCTGCTCAGTCCGTTTGCCCCACACATCACCGAAGAACTGTGGAGCCGGCTTGGATACGATGAAAGCATTGCGCATGCCGATTGGCCGCGCTTCCGTGCCGACTACCTGAAGCGTGAAGTCGTGGAGATGGCTGTGCAGGTTAATGGTACCGTGCGTGCCACCATTGAAGTGGATACCGATGCCAACGAAGACGATGTGTTAGAGGCCGCCCGCACCGAAGACAACGTAGCGCGCTATCTCGAAGACGGCACCATCCAGCGCGAGATTTATGTGCCCGGACGTATTGTCAACTTTGTGGTGAACTGATTGGTCGTGCGTTGAGGGCGCTGCTCGAACCGGTCTATCAACCCAAGGACTCGGGCTGTTCTGGTTTCGGTTGCGAGCGACGCGCCCCAACCGCTTCCCATTGGAGTTTAATGCCTGCAGGCCCTACTTTGTAGTCCGTTGCTTGCGTTCACGGACTCTACTGCTGCTATGCGTGTCCTTTCCGCGTTACTGATTCTCGTACTTTTCTGTGCATTGCCTGCCCAGGCCCAATCCGATGAGATTGAGACCATGCGCACCTGGAGCAGTGCGGTGGGCCAACAAATGTACAGCTACTTTCAGGCGCAACACCGGGCCATGGAAGCAATCGAAGAGCATGTAGACGCGCCTGATTGGCCCGACTTGCATGCAGCCACTCCCACAGACGGCGGGTGGACCTTCAGCTTTGGGCACCTTGATGACGACGGCACCTACTTCCTGCGCTATGGCATCGTGGTGGAGGAAGACGGCACAACGAAAGACGTTAGTCATTTCGAGGAGGCGTACGAAGCATCAACGGCGCATACGCTGCAGGCGCGGGCGCTGGCAGCAGTCATCGACACGTTTCAAACGCACATCCGCACTGACCCTAGCTTCCGAGCCCCAAGCTACCGGGTTGCTGTGTTGCCGTTTCCAAGCGGCGAGGTTACAGCTATCGTAGCGCCCACGCAAACCGACGGCTCCGTCATTCACGCAGGCAACGACATGATGTATCGCCTTGACCGGGCCGAGGCGTCTATTACTAACGAGATGCGCTTCCATCATCGTCTGATTGAGCTCCCTGTAGACGCTTCCGAAGGCATATCGGAAGAGGTGCGCCGCCCCGCGTTGATCGTACCCGATGCGCCGTTTCCATCCCCTGTAGACGTACTCAACGCGATGGAGCACGAAATTGAAATGGTGGTGCTTACGCAGAACGGCGTTGTGACAATTTCCGAGACGGGCACTATTAACGCCGTTCCTGATGAAGACCCTTTAGCCGAGGCGTTGTACGAACGAGCCGACTAAGTAGACCCACAAAAGCATCTTTGATTATGTCATTGCGAGGAGCGCTGCGTCAGTCGCAGGCTCCTTCCTCGCGATGACAAGGTGTTGAATCCTCGTCGCGATGCTCCGCGTCGCGACGGAATGCGGACGCTCTGCGTCCTTCTGCTTCCCCGTGTTCTCTTTGAAGGGGAGCGGGGTGATTTCTTATGCGCAGTGTCAGATGGGCGGACGGCAGGCATTGAGACTCCTCCGCCGGGGAAGCGAGAGAAGGAAGGCTGCCCACTCGACCGTAGCTGCTGAACGTCGAGGAGATGGTTCGACGTGCTCCGGGTGGGGCCCGTCGCGTGCTCACCATGACAGATTTTTTGAAGGGGGTGGGACCCAGAGGTTGGCACGGTCTCCGTACCCTAACCTTCAGGTGTAACAAAACACCAGTAAACCTCCTCTGCGACGGGCTACAGCGACACGGTTTCGCGATATGTACGTCCGAAGCGGTCTGTGGCCTCTACGGTGACTTCTGATGCAGTGGCAGAGGGTGTGGCGGCAAACATGTGAGCTGTTGGGATCGGTTCAACCCATGTGCGGCGCTCGGGCTTATCATCGCCGCGGTGCAGCTCCTCCGATTGCGGATCAGTGCCCACATACTGCTCCATGCCCCCCTGCGGCTCGCCATCCTCGTACCACTGGATCTCCCAAGCGTCATCAGCATCCCAGATGTTCGCGATGACCTGGTCGGAACGGTCAGGATCGGCGCCGGGAGTATAGACCCGCATCTGGTGATGGGCGTCCTGCTCCGAGGCCTTGTAGCGCCACTGAATGGTGGTGCCATCGACCTCGTACACCGCATATCCATTGGGCGTACCATCGCGTGAGATCGGGCCCGTCCACCAAGCCCCGCAGGCCGTACCTACAATGTGCTCATGCATGCCGTCGAAAAAGCGGTGTTCGTTTTCGTGCACATGCCCGCTAATGAAATGCACATCGGCGAACGGCTCCAGCATGCGATAGAGCGCATGGCGGTTGAGCGTCATGTTTTGGGGCATGGGGCGGTCGTCGCCCTGCCGGTCGTACAGCGTGCTGAGCATCGGGATGTGTGCAAAGACCACGACGGGACGGTCGGAATCGACCGTAGCTAAATCATTGGCGAGCCAGTGGAGTTGCCGATCGGGCACATGGCCAAAATACGAATCGGTGTCGCGCCCGTACCCGTCCATTCCTGGCCAGTACGAATTATTGAGCACTACATAGTGCACAGCGCCGCGGTCAAACGAATAGTACCCCGGTCCGAAGTAATCGCGAAAGGTGGCGTACGACCCACGGTGGGCCGGACTGTCGAAGTTCAGGTCGTGATTGCCAACGACTTGCAGAAAAGGCACGCCCATACGATTTACAGCGCGCTCATAGTCGGGGAAGAGCGAGAGGTCGTCGAACATGAGGTCGCCGTTGCCGACGCCAAAGACCGGCGTATTGCCCAGCGCACGTACGGTGTCTTGTACGGCTGGGACCGTTTCTTCATGGAAGCGCTCCATCTCATACGCATCTTCGGTTTGCGGATCTGCCAGGACCACGAATGCATGACGGGACTCGTCATAAGAGAGGGGCTCCAGCTCAAAGGTAACGTCCTGTTCAGGGGCGTCACCGAGCGGTTCAAAGAAACGGGCGGTACCCGTTTCGTGCTGCGGAATGGCATACCCGGCGGGCACCGAAAGGTACACAAACGGCTGACGGGCATCGGCAGGCAGCGTGAACGTGCCATCGGCATCGGTCTGCACAACGGTAAGGCCGTCGGTCACCAACACATCCGCAACCCCTTCGCCTTCGCTGATCACCTGGCCTGATACGGTGATAGCTGCATGAGCCGCGGCGGCCGAAGACGTGCATCCTGGCGCAACGGTAGCCACGCCCAGAGCACCTCCAGCAAGCCCGGCTCGTTTGAGAAACGAACGACGATCCAGCGATCCTTCATTGCTCATGGGAGGGCAGGAGTGAATGATACAACACAAATGCGTATCTCCAATATGCAAGGGAGCGCCCTCATATGCATAACGGATATGTTATGCACCGGGTGGCTCCGCGCAATGATCAGAGTCACGGACGGACGTCCGGCGAGACAGGGCCTCTGTTAATTGCAATGGACCGTGGTAAGATCGTAGTCTGCTCCGGGTTGAAAGGTGTACCACACAATCATGGCTTCATCGGAAGAGCCGAACGGCATGCCGGCCTGGCGGTACTCATCCCATGCACTGCAGTAAATACGCATGCCCAGCGACCACGTGGTTTCAGAAAGAGGTTCTGGAGGGGAGGCCGGGCGAAACGGCATTACGAAGGGCTGCTCGTTGTTGGAACCAGCATTTGAGCCAGCGTTGTTGCTCGACGGTGAGCTATCCATAGTCGGGAAGGAGATCAGTCAAAGACACATACATAAAAGCGAATCGTACGTACTGCACAGGTCATTCCAGCATCCGTAACGGAATGACGCGGCTTGTTCTTGGTCCCAAAACCATACCACAAACGCATAAACCAGCCTACGCCCCTATGAAAGTTGATATTCTGGCCCTTGCGGCCCATCCAGACGATGTTGAGTTGTGTGCAGGAGGCATTATGTGTACGCTGGCAGGGCAAGGCTATACCACCGCAGTGGTAGATTTTACACAAGGAGAGTTGGGCTCGCGAGGAACGCCAGCTGGTCGCTTGGAAGAGGCCAAGGAAGCAGCAGCCATCATGGGGCTCTCCGACCGCCACAATCTGGGAATGCCTGACGGCGACATTCGCAACACGCCCGACAACCGGAACGCACTCATTCGGCTGATTCGTTACCATCGCCCGAACATTGTGCTTATCAACGCGCCGGAGTGTCGTCATCCCGACCATTGTGATGCCGCCGAACTGGCCACCGATGCTCTTTACTATAGCGGGCTTCGCAAAATTGAAACCATGGGCCCGAATGGCTCCGAACAGGCGCCCTGGCGCCCTCATCATGTGCTGCACTACATGCAGGCGATTCCGTTTGAACCCACCTTTGTGGTGGATGTGTCGGACGTCTGGGAGCAACGCATTGAAGCGCTTCAGGCATTTGCCTCGCAGTTCTACAATCCGGAGTATGAGGTGAGCGACGATGAACCCGAAACCTTTGTATCCAACCCCACCTTTTTCAAGTGGGTAGAAGCCCGAGCGCGCACGTACGGATATCGGATTGGCGCGACGTATGGAGAGCCCTTGCTCTATCGTCATGGACCGGTAGGCGTACGCGATTTGCCCCAAGCCCTTTCGATGGAACGTCCATTTCGATAGCAGAGCCTGTGAATTGTTGGCATTGCATAACGGAAGTGCGCTCTACTGCGTAGGCAATGCAACAATTAAGGGGATCGCATTTTTAGACAGGTTGCGCTCTTTTCGCACCTATTGACACCCACCGTGCACGTGTTCTATATTGCGGCTATACGCGTTGTTGGATGTGCACGGCTCGTATCCTACCGTATTTTGTTTACCGTATTAGCAGCATCTTATGGCGAGTACAAGCGACTTTCGAAACGGCCTAACGTTCATCTGGAAGGACGATCTGTGGCAAATTGTTGACTTTCTGCACGTAAAACCGGGCAAAGGGGGGGCGTTTGTGCGCACTACCCTCAAGAACGTCCGCGACGGGCGCGAGCTCGAAAACACGTTCCGTGCCGGAGCGAAAGTTGATGAGGTGCGCGTCGAAAAACGGGCTCACCAGTTCCTCTACGAGGACGACCTGGGCTTGCATTTCATGAATACCACCACCTACGAGCAATTTTCAATGCCTCCTGACCAGGTGGATGGCCGTGAGTATTTGAAAGAGGGCGCAGAAGTTGATATTCTGTTCCGCACCGATACCGAACAACCGTTGCGCACCGACCTGCCGCAAAAGATGGATCTGGAGGTCGTCGAGACTACGCCCGGCGTAAAAGGCAACACCGCTCAGGGTGGATCGAAACCCGCCACTCTCGAAAGCGGAGCCACGGTTGATGTACCGCTATTCGTCAATGAAGGCGATGTGGTACGGGTAAACACCCAGACCGGAGGTTACGAAACCCGCGTTACCGACTAACGCGGCCCTCTATTAATTACCCTCTATTAATTAATTGTGTGCGCCCATCGCTCGTATGCGGTGTCGTGCTCCCTTTTTTCTGCAGCGCGTTCACCGGCTTGTAACGGGCGTGTCCTTGCGCAGCGCTGTGCCGTTTGTTTCACCCAGCCCCCAAACGCATGAAACTGTCTAAGATTCAAGAGTTGCTTCAGATGGTCGCCGAAAGCGGTCTCGCTGAGGTTGAAGTGGAAGACGACGACTTTAAAATCACCATCCGGCAGAACGCGCCAACGGTGATGATGCAGCCGTCGCAGCCCAGCTATACGCCTCCTCCCGCCTATCCGCCGTATGGAGGCGCCCCTCAGCACGCTGCCCCGCAACCGCCTGCCCCTCAACAAGCGGCTCAGCAACCGCACGCAGCGCCTTCTCAACCACAAGCTCCAGCGGCGTCTGGCTCGGCAAGCGCTTCCACGCAAGCACCGCCCGCCACAGATGATAGCGCAGAGGACGCCGACGATGGCGAACTTGGCGCCAATGAGGTGCTCGTGAAGGCTCCAATTGTTGGCACCTTCTACCGCGCGCCCTCGCCCGACTCCGATCCATTCGTTGAAGAGGGCGATGCTGTCAGCGATGGCGATGTGCTCTGCATCATCGAAGCAATGAAGCTAATGAACGAAATAGAGTGCGAGACCCCCGGCATCATCAAAGAGATTCTGGTGGAAGACGCCGAGCCGGTGGAGTTTGACCAGCCGCTCTTCATTGTGGACCAGAGCTAACCCTGAGCGGGCGCGTTTTTGTAGCCCGCCTGTGTTCCTTATCGTCGCCTGTTCACTGACTGCCGCCTGTTTGTTTTGAAGAAAGTACTGATCGCTAATCGCGGAGAAATTGCCCTCCGCATCATTCGTACGTGTCACGAAATGGGGCTCCAAACCGTGGCGGTCTACTCCACCGCCGATGCCGAGTCGCTGCACGTTCGATTCGCCGACGAAGCGGTGTGCATTGGGCCGCCGCCCTCCAACGAGAGTTACCTGCGCCCCGATCGCATCATTGCAGCTGCCGAAGTAACCGGGGCCGACGCCATTCACCCCGGTTACGGATTCCTGTCAGAGAACGCCGAGTTCAGTCAGATCTGCAAAGACAACGAGATCACCTTCATCGGGCCCAAAGCGGAAACCATTCGGGTGATGGGGGAGAAGAGCCTGGCTAAGGAAACGATGGCCGATGCCGGGGTACCCGTAGTGCCCGGCTCCGATGGCATTGTGGCCTCGCTCGAAGATGGAAAGCGCATTGCCGACGAGATCGGCTATCCCGTGATGGTAAAGGCCAGTGCGGGAGGCGGCGGACGCGGCATGCGCATGGTACACGAACCCGAGGACTTTGCCCGCCTCTATGAAGGCGCACGTTCCGAGGCCGATGCAGCGTTTGGCAACCCCGATATTTATATCGAAAAGGTGGTGCAGCAACCACGCCACGTGGAAATCCAGCTGCTGGGCGATGGCAAAGGCAACGTGATGCACTACGGCGAACGGGAATGCTCCATTCAACGCCGTCACCAAAAACTTGTCGAGGAGGCGCCGTCTCCGGTTGTAGACGAGGACCTGCGTGCCCGCATGGGCGAGGCTGCCATTCGAGGCGCAGCTTCCGTAAACTATGCGGGAGCAGGCACCATCGAGTTTCTGGTGGATGCCGAGCAAAACTTCTACTTCATGGAAATGAACACGCGCATTCAGGTCGAACACCCCGTTACCGAAGAGGTAACGAACTGCGATCTGATCGAGCACCAGATTCGCGTGGCCATGGGAGAAACCGTAGAGCACGAAGCCCAGGCGTTGCAGGGCCACTCCATTGAGTGCCGTATCAATGCCGAAAACGCGGCACGCAACTTCAGCCCGTCGCCAGGAAAAGTGACAGCATTCCACCAGCCCGGTGGCCTTGGCGTGCGCGTAGACACCCATGCCTACACCGGATACCTCATCCCCCCCACCTACGACTCCATGATCGCCAAGCTGATCGTGCATGCCGACACGCGCGAGCGGGCGATCAAAAGGATGAAGCGGGCCCTCGATGAGTTTGTTATTGAAGGCGTGCACACAACCATTCCCTTCCATCAGCAGCTGATGGAAAATGAACAGTTCAAAGCGGGTACGTTCGACACACGCTTCATGGACTCGTTTGAATTCGATGAGAACGCCACCTAACCCAACGTGAGGGTTTTCCAAAAACGGCGGGCCTCCCGTCTTCAGTTTTTTCTGTCTCACCCCCCCTGACTTTATGAGCTACCCGAATGACCTCTACTACACCCAAGATCATGAATGGCTGCGCCTCAACGACGATGGCACCGCCGAAGTAGGCATCACTGACTTTGCACAGGGCGAACTTGGCGACATCGTGTTTGTGGAGCTGGAGCCCGAGGGCACCACACTCAATGCCGGCGATATTTACGGCACCGTGGAGGCTGTAAAAACGGTGTCTGAACTGTTCATGCCCGTGTCGGGTACGATTGTAGAGGTTAACACCAGCCTCGAAAGCACCCCCGAGCACGTCAACGACGATCCGTACGGCGACGGCTGGATGGTTGTTATTGAACTGGAAGATGAGTCGGAGTTGGAAGATCTGCTCGACTCAGATTCGTATGCCGACATCGCATAACCCTAACGCAAGTCCCACT
The DNA here is from genome assembly GCF_055379935.1 of Natronotalea proteinilytica. Classification (NCBI taxonomy): domain Bacteria; kingdom Pseudomonadati; phylum Rhodothermota; class Rhodothermia; order Rhodothermales; family Salisaetaceae; genus Natronotalea; species Natronotalea proteinilytica. The sequence continues at coordinate 3,356,457 of NZ_AP043947.1, forward strand.
CGTGTCTTCGTGTGGGCACCTATTTTTCTCACATGCCTCTCCGTGCCGCATGACCGACGAGCACATTCTCATCGTTGACTTCGGATCGCAGTACACCCAACTCATTGCGCGGCGCATCCGCGAGGCGGGCGTATACTCCGAAATCCACCCCTGCACACGCCCGACCGAAGAACTCGCCGCGCTTCGTCCGGATGGCATTATTCTTTCCGGAGGACCGTGCTCGGTCTATGATGATCATGCGCCGCAACTCGACCCGAATTTACTAAAGCTAACCGGCAAAGACGGCGCTCCGGTGCCGGTGCTTGGCATCTGCTACGGACTGCAGTCGATGGCGCAAAACGCAGGAGGAACGGTCGAGCAAGCCGACCGCCGCGAGTTTGGACGCGCAACGCTGCGCATCCCCGATACCAACGAACCGCTCTTCAATGGCATTCCCGATGGTGCCACCGTCTGGATGAGCCATAGCGATCACCTGGCGGAGCTACCCGACACATACACGGTGCTTGCCCGCACGCAAAACGCTCCCATTGCTGCGGTACGGCATAACGACCATCCGCACTACGGCGTACAGTTTCATCCAGAGGTAGTACATACCAATTATGGAAGCCGCCTGCTCGAAAACTTTGCACTGCGCATCTGTGGCTGCGAAGGCACATGGTCGCCTGCCTCGTTTGTAGAGACGCAGGTGGCCGAAATCCGCGAGCGCGTCGGGGCGCAGCACGTCATCCTTGGCCTGTCGGGCGGCGTAGACTCGTCGGTGGCCGCAGCGCTTTTGCACAAAGCGTTAGGCGATCAGCTCCACTGCATCTTTGTGAACAACGGCCTGCTGCGAAAAGGCGAATGGACGCAGGTGCAGGATACGTTCCGCGGGCACTTTAGTATGGATCTGCGGGCAGTCGACGCCACCCCGCGTTTCCTGGATACGCTAGAAGGCGTAACTGACCCCGAGGAAAAACGTACGCGTATCGGGAATACGTTTATTGACGTGTTCGAGCAAGAAACAAAAGCGCTCACCGATGACTTGGGCGAGCGCCCCGCATTCTTGGCACAGGGCACCCTCTATCCCGATGTCATTGAAAGCGTGTCGTTTAAAGGACCCTCGGTAACCATCAAAACGCACCACAACGTAGGCGGACTGCCCGACCGGCTTGGCTTTGAGTTGCTGGAGCCCTTCCGCGAGCTGTTTAAAGATGAGGTGCGCGAGATCGGTGAACTCTTAGGTGTGCCTCCGGCCATTGTGCACCGGCATCCCTTCCCGGGACCGGGACTGGCCATTCGTATCCTTGGCGAGGTTACCCCCGAGCGCCTGGCCATTGTACGCGAAGCCGATGCCATCTTTATCGAAGAGCTGCGTGCTCATGATTTGTATGATGAGGTGTGGCAAGCATTAGTTGCCCTCTTACCCGTGCAAACCGTGGGCGTGATGGGTGACGAGCGCACCTATGAACATGTATGTGCCCTTCGAGCCGTTACTAGTGTGGATGGCATGACCGCCGACTGGGCGCACTTGCCGCATGACATGCTGGGCCGCACAGCCAACCGGATCGTAAACGAAGTGCGCGGCATCAACCGGGCCACCTACGATATTACGTCGAAGCCGCCGGGTACGATTGAGTGGGAGTAACTCGTATATTATGGGGCGCGCACGTTGCGGCTTTTTGTTTTACCACGATTCTCTATGATCTCTATGTGGCGCTGCATCCTGATTGTTCTTGTGCTTAGCCTTGGTGCCATGCCCGCTGTGCATGCGCAAACCGATAATGGCATTCCCGAAAATGAGGATGCTGAGCTGCTCTTTGAAGAGGGGGTGGCTGCATTTGAAGCGGGCAATTACACTGAAGCCTATGATCGTTTCCGGGCAACGGTTGAGTATCCGCTGCACCGCAAAACAACGGCGGCCTTACTGATGGGCGGACGCGCTCTGTTTCGAGCCGGGCGCTATGCAGATGCCGTCAGTATTCTTGAAACCCTGCTCGACCGCTACCCCGACACAAGTTATCGGTCGGATGCAACACGGCTCATCAATCTGTCCGAAGATGCGCAGCGCGAAGGGCATGCCGCTCCAGATACACTGCGCATTGGCATGATGCTCTCGCTTGAGGATGACGATGCTCCCCTCTCCCAGGCCTTCTTTAACGGCGTACGCCTGGCCGTAGACACACACAACGGAGTAGAGCGCCGGTACGTCGTGCCCTCCGCGTTTCGCGACCGCGACTTTTCAGTTCATGAAACCGCTGACCTCTTAGGCAGCGACCGGGCCGACTCCGAAGGGGCTACGACACTCACCACAGAGCGCGACACGATGGTCATCGACTCGCTTGAAGTGGTGACAGAACAAACTGGCCCCGCCCCCGACCGAGTGGCCAAGATGTACGTGCGCCACCTGGCTACCGAAGACGACCCCAGCGAACGATCGATTACAGCCGCGGTGGACTCACTGGTGCGCCATGACCGCGTCGATGTAATCATTGGACCGTTCTACAGCGATCAGGCGGAAATAGCCGGTGCCGCTGCCGACGATTCGGATGTGGTGCTCATCGCTCCCATGGCGACCGAAGAGAGCGTCTCTGCCGGGCGCGAGTACGTGTTTCAAGCCAACCCGTCGATTGAAATGCGTGGACGTGTTATGGCACGCTACGCAGCTGAGGGCCTGATGGTGCGCTCTAGCGGTATCGTCTATGAGCAGGGCAACACCTTAAGCCGTCGCATGGCCGATGGCTTTCGGGAAGAGGCCCGGTCCATCGGAATTGACGTGCCGTACACCGTGGAGGTGGAAAGCCCACGCCTATGGTCGCGCCTATCCAATGTGATGGAATCGGATACCACCATTACCGACGAAATGCGGGCTGCCACACAGGCGATGTACATTCCGTTTTCAGGGCGCAACGCTCGCGGACGTATCCAAGAGGCACTTACTGGCATGGAGCGTACCCAGATGGGCGTACGCGTACTTGGTAACTCCGAATGGCATAACCTGAACATTGCCCGAGAAGCAAGTCGCTTTAGCACTACGTACACCAACGACTTTTACGTAGACACCGAGCGCGAGGACGTGCAATCGTTCATTCAACACTATGAGATCTTAACGGGAGAGGCGCCTGATGCCGATTCGCCTACAGCAAAGCGGTTAGCCTACACCGGCCACGATGTAGCAGGATATGTGCTGAATACAGATGCCGGTGCTCCGCGACTACGCCCACACGTGCTGCGCAATGCCGGACGATACGATGGACTAGGCATCCGTATTGACTTCAGCAATGGCAATATCAATCAGGGCATGTTTATCCATCGCTATCGCAACAACCAACTCGAACTGGTCCGGTAAGGAAATCGCAGGTTGGTGTTGTTCGGCCCCGTTGGCGACACGTCCTCGACACGGCGCGCTGTGTCGCTACGTTGCATTTCCCCAACTCTCTCTCGTGGCGATGCTCCAACGTCCTCAAACCGCCCCCATCGCGTGGCACTGCATTTTCCAATCTACGCTGATACGGTTGATTCGGCCCCTTCTTCTTGAATGGGTGGTGCCTCGGTCGCCGGGTCGTTGCGAATCCACCGACGGAGCCCGTAAGTGAACAGATACAAGAAGGGCGTATCGAAGGCCGCAATGGCGACCTTGAACACGTACTGGCCAAACACAATGCCTTGCCAGGTAGACCACGCAATGGCTTCTGTCTGTGGGTTGCCGTCAATTTGGGGCCACCACACCAGCGCAATGGTCACCACCATAACGGTATCCACCCCTTGACTGAAAAAGGTGGACCCGTTGTTGCGCAGCCACATGTACTTGCCATCAGTAAGGTTGCGCCAGAACTCAAAGATCTGCACATCAATGTACTGAGCTGTCAGGTAGGCGGTCATCGAGCCCAGCACAATGCCAGGCATCAGCCCAAAGACCATGTCAAACGCCTCTTGCGAGACCGGCGACTCGGCATAAATTGGAGCGATGCCCGCTAGCCACACCACAAGCGTGACGAATACGCTCACTACAAAACCTACGCCCACCACAACACTCGCGCGCTTACGCCCGAACAGTTCGGAGATCAGGTCGGTGACAAGAAACGTGATAGGATAGGCGATAATGCCCGCGGAGAGTTCCTGCCCAAAGAACACGAAAAACTTTCCGGCAATGGCATTGGTCATGACCAGCGCCCCAATGAACACGCCAGCAAGCAATAAAAACACGACCTCGGCGCGGGTTGTGCCTGACTGGCGCAGGACTTCGGTGTCTGCCGCGGTGAAATGACTGGGGGGCAACGAAGAGTCGGCCATGAAAGCGCACCGGAAACAGGTTAAAACACGACGAATCCTGCACGAGTTCTCCGTCCTGCTGTTCCGGCAAAGTAGAGTGCAACCTCATCATGTATCCTCATGGGCAAATTCGCACGCCCATGAGCTATTACTGTGTCACACGTCAAACTTCGGGTAGAAAACGCCTCTCGTTAAATGATGTCATCTTGAGCGGAGCGGCTCCGTCTAGGAGACGTGGAGTCGGACACGAGCGTAGCGACTGATGAGCGAAGCGAATAAAGATCTCCCCCGAAATGAGCAGGGCCGTTCAATCGTCCAGCGCCTGCTGAACGCCGAGGAGATGGTTCGGCGTGCTCCGGGCTGGGCCCGTCGCGTGCTCACCATGACAGGTTTTTTGGAGGGGGGTGGCACACAGAGTTTGGCACGGTCTCCGCACCCTAATATTCAGGCGTGACAGAGTACTACTGCTGTGTCACAGGTCAATGTTTGGGTAACGCATGTGCCCCCTAACGTACCGAGAATAACTCACAATCTTGTCATTGCGAGCGCAGCGACGCAATCTCATGCTATCAGGCCGTATGCAGGCGCCCAATCAACGGCATGAGATCGCACCCCAAGAGTACTCGTTCGCTATCGCTCACAGCGCCACGTCAGTCGCAGGGCTCCCTCCTCGCGATGACAATGTTGGCCCCTAACAATCAGGTGTGACAGAGAACTACAGCCATTCTTGTTCACGATACCATGCGATGGTTTCGGCGACCCCGTCCATCAGGTCAATGGTTGGGGCATAGCCTACTTGCTCCATCGCCTTCTGACTACTGCACATGGTGGCGGCATATCGGATTTCACGAGCTTTCTCTCGGTTTAGTGCAGGATACGATCCCGATATCTTCCCCCACAACTCCGCGGCAGCCCCGACTGCACCAACGAAGAATGTAGGCACCGGTACCGTAAGCGCCCAGGTATCTAGCGCCGAGGTGGACGCCTCTTTCACGTCGTTCCAGGCATACGGAGTACGGCTCCCCAGGAAAAAGACCTCACGTACTGCCTCGGAAGCACGGGCACACTGAATCATCCCCTGAACCAGGTCGCGCACATGTACCAGGCTTACGGCCGGATCACGGCCTCCCCCCACAACAGGACACACATGACTGTTCACGGCCTGAAAAAACGTAAGGATGTCGCGGTCGCGCGGGCCATACACGGCAGGGGGACGCACCACCGTAATGGGCAAGGTGTCCCAGTACGAGGTTGTCATCTGATGTGTGCTACGCAGGGCCGATTCCATTTCGGCTTTACTTCGGCCATAACGACTCACTGGCTCCAACGGATCGTCTTCCGTCGCAATGCCGTCGGCTCCGCGCCCTACGGCAGCCAAACTGCTTGTAACAAGTACCCGATCTAGATTCGGGGCAGTTTGCTGGATCGCACCCAGTAGATTAAGGGTGCCGCGTACGTTGGCCCGATAAAATGCATCCCACGTCTGCGCTCGGGTGATACCTGCAATGTGATACACCTCGTCTACGCCCTTCAGGCCGTCCCACAGCACCTCAACGTCGGTTAAGTCACCTCGTATGGGCGTAATATCGAGCGGGCCCAGCCATTTTTGGCGACTTCGAACCAGGCAGCGCACCTCGTGGCCTTCTTTGAGAAGGGCCTCTACCAGATGGCTTCCGACAAAGCCTGTGCCACCTGTTACGAAAATGGTTTTGGATGATGCCGGAGATGTCATATAACACGCAGCGTGTGGCTAAGAGAGAAACGAGAACGTTAAAAAGGAGACTATCGCTTTCCACATGTAGGAGGAATCCGCGTAGATCATAGCCGTTTCGCATGGCCTCGTTCGGCTCCAACTCGGATGAGAGATCTCTTCACTGAGGAAGATGGAACGTATCCGCTAGGGCAAGCCGTTGCACAGGCTGTATTCATTGCTTTGTTCTGTGAACTTCGTATCCCCCTGTATTTATGCCGATACGCACCCAGATTGAGTGGGATGTTAGTCCAGTGTTGGTTGACCTGGGCCCGTTTCAGATCCACTGGTACGGGCTGCTGTTTATGACCGGCTTTGTGATCGGGTATTTCATTATGCGGTGGATGTTTAAGCAGGAACGCAAACCCCTGCGCGACCTGGATCCGCTGCTCTATTACATGCTGGGCGGAACGATCATTGGAGCACGACTTGGGCATGTCATTTTCTACAACTTCGATTATTACCTGCTGAACCCGATCGAGATTTTATATGTGCATCAGGGCGGGTTAGCAAGCCATGGGGGAGGAATTGGAATTATTGTAGCGCTCTACTTCTACGCCCGCTCCCGACGCGATCAACCGTTTCTTTGGGTAACGGACCGGGTGGTGGTGCCTATGGCGCTGGCCGGTATGTGCATCCGAATCGGTAATGTGTTTAACTCGGAGCTGTACGGCATGGAGGCCGAGGTACCGTGGGCATTTATCTTTACACGGATTGATATGGTGCCTCGCCATCCCGTGCAACTCTACGAGGCACTGGCGTACGGGCTTATTTTTGTGGTGCTGTTTGCCGTCTATCGCTGGTACGTGCAGCCTCGTGCCGTTCAGGGCACCGCCAAACACGGACTCCTTTCGGGCTTATTCCTGATACTGATTTTTACCGCCCGATTTGGATTGGAGTTTTTCAAGGCACCCGTTTCCGATATTGCTGCCACGCTCCCCATTGACATGGGACAATTACTTAGCATTCCCGCTGTGCTGTTGGGGCTGTGGACACTTTGGTACACGCAACGTGAGTCGTGAGGTCGAGCGCTGCAGCAATGCTATAACCGTTCAAGCAGGCGCGCCGCCCGCTCTTTGTAGATCGGATCGGTGACATCGCCAATGGGCAGATCGAGTACGCGTTTGAGTTGGGCGCGAGCGCTATCGGGCCGGTTCATTTCGATAAACGTACGCGCAAGCTCAAACCGGTGCACCACGCGCTCTTCAAGAGCAATGGCCTGCTCGTAGTCGGCAGCGGCGTCGGCATACGACGCATTGGGGAGTCCGCCATAGACGAGTCGCACCACGCGGCGAGACACAAATCCGAGTCCAGCCACCTCGTACGCCCAGCGTCCGCGTACATGATAGGCAAGATCGTTCTCGGGGTTGAGTTCAATCGCCCGGTTGGCGTAGGTATGCACGGTGCGCGATAGCTCGACGCGCTCCCGGGTTCCTGCCACCAGCGCGGCCCGACCTGCAGCCACAGCTTTCGTGAGATGCGCGTTTGAGTGGTCAGGGAGCAGTTCAACGGCTCGCTCGGCATCGGTTACGGCTTGACGCAGAAGCTCCTCGCGGCGGGGTTCATCGCTTTCGCGTTCGGCAACGTCGGTACGGGTGCGCGCCAGTCGCCACAGCACCTCACCATTGTCGGGAAATGCCTCGGCTAACGCTTCCAGCTCATTCATGATGCGCACAAATTCGCCCGTGTGGCGCTCGTCTTCTAAACGCGTGAGTTGCGTATCCACCCAGGCATCGCTGGGAAGGGCAATGCCCCGATCTACCATGAGATCGTGAGTTGTCAATACGTCGGTGGTGTCGGGCTGCGCTTTGATTGGAAGCGCGGTCATCCCCATCCATAAAAGACTAACAACGAAAGCGACACGCAACGGCATTTTGTATGACATGCAATCAGTGCAACTATGCAAGGAGGAGCGATGAATTGCGTATGGCTGCACCAAGAAATGGTTCGTTTTTAGGAGAACAGTTCTATTCCGTAAGAGCCACCGCCTCGTCAAACTCTACACCTACCAGCTTCGACACGCCGTTTTCTTCCATGGTAACGCCGTACATCCGGTCGGCTAGCGCCATGGTGCGCTGGTTGTGGGTGACCAGAATGAACTGCGTATCCGAAGCGAACCGGCGGATCACGTCCATGAACCGTTCTACATTGGTATCGTCGAGAGGAGCATCTACCTCGTCTAAAATGCAGAATGGGCTCGGCTTAACCAGGTAGATAGCGAACAGCAAGGCAATGGAGGTCAGGGCTTTTTCACCACTGGAAAGCTGTTCAAGCGTTTGGGGCCGTTTCCCCGGCGGACGAGCGTGGATTTCGATCGGAGCATCGAGCAGGTCGTCGGCATCTTCGAGAGCGAGGTCGGCTTCGGCGGAGTCACCAAAGAGCTCGGCAAACAACTCCTGAAAGTTTGTGCGTATCGCCTCGAACGTTTGTTCAAACCGCTTGGAGGCCGCTGTATTGATTTCCTCGATGGTTTCAAGCAGCGTCGCTTCCGCCTCCGCCAGGTCCTCTTGCTGTTCGAGTAAGAAGTCGAGGCGCTCTTTTTCTTCCGCGTACTCCTCCACTGCAAGCGGGTTGACATCGCCGATGCGGTTGCGTTTGCCACGAAGCGAGCGGACCTCTTTTCGGGCGTCGTCTACGTCGAAGTCATCAGGAATATGGACTGGATCGTCGTCTAAGTCACGCTCAAAATCCTCTTCGATAGCCGACTCCAATTCCTCGATGCGTGTGTCGATTTCGGCACGGCGAACGGCTGCTTTGTTCTCTTTGGCAATAGCCTGTTCGCGTTCCTGGCGCAAGGTGCGCAGGGTGCGCTCCACCTCGCTCACGTTTTGCTTGGTAGCTTGCAACGCCTCGTCGGCTTCATCCACCGCCTCTTGATAGGCTGATCGTTCGTTGCGGGCCGCTTCAATCTTTTCGTCGAGGTCGTGCTGCGCATCAAGAGCATCGTCAATCGTATCGGCCAACCGACTGATACGTTCTTCGCGTTCGGCCTGCCGTTCGGTAATCGATTCGCGCTGCTCGCGGGTCTGGTCTTGTTCGCGCTTGAGTGACTTTACGCGGTTGCGCGCCTCCACGGCCTCCACCTTGGCGGTGCTATGTGCATCTACAGCGGTTCGCTCGTCGGTTTCGGCATCGCTGACGGCTTCTTGAAGGGTGTCGCGTTGGGCGCGAAGGGTAGCGAGTTTAGATTCGGCCTCTTCGACCGCATCGCGCACGGTTTCAATTTTTGATTTGAGCGCCTCTATTTCATCGGTGTGCTCGGCGACTGACTCGGCATGCTCATCACGGCGTTCAATGGCCGACTGTTGTTCGTAGGTGGCTTGCTCGTAGCGAGCCTCGGCCCGATCAAACGCACGCTCGGTTCGGTTAACGGCAGCCCGGGCATCGTTGAGGTCCGTTTCGGCCTGCTCAAACGCCGTTTCTACGGCCGCATGTTCTTCACGCAGCCGCTGGCAGGCAGCCTGGGCGTCGGCAAGGGTCGCCTTGGCCTCATCCAACTGCTCGCGCCGCCCCACGCGTGAAGCCACCGGCGAAGCATGCTCCTGCCGGCTGCCCCCCCGACGGCGCCCCTGCGTGTCAATCCAGGTACCGGTGGGCGTAAAAATTTGCGCCTGGGACGGTGCTATGTCGATGGCGCTGCTGGCTGCTTCTATCGAGTCGGCGACGAAGCAGTGGCGAAGTAGCAAGTCGGCCAGCGGCGCATACCGATCGTCGGTAACGCGCACATAATTGCGCAGCAGGGTCGTATCCGCAGGCGCGGTGGCCGGTTCAGAGGGATCGGGCAAAGCATCGAGCACAATGAATGTAGCCTGCCCCGCTTCATCGGCTTGGAGTGTTTGGATGGCCGCTTGTGCATCGGCGGCGGTGGGTACAATCACACAGGCCGCCCAATCGCCCAGTGCACCATCTAGTGCAATCCGCCATTCATCGGCACAGCTGAGCACATCGGCTACGGTGGTAAGAGGGTCAAACGGACCGTGCTCGGCCAGATGCTGCACCGCGTCGGAGAACTCGTCGTAGCTAGACACGAGGCTCTGCAACAACTCGACCTCGGCCTCGGCAGCATCCCGGCGGCGCTGCGCCTCGCGATAGGCCTCTTCGACGGCATCCAGCGCTTCGCGTTGCTCGATGTGTTCGCGTTTCGCTGAGGCCAGTTCGTCTTCGGCGGTAGCCAGTTCAGACTCGGCCTGCTCCATCGCCTGACGTGCCTCCTGGGTTTGTTCGGCGGCGGCCTCGGCGTTTTTGGTGAACCGCTCTTTTTGGTCTTCGGCGCGTGCGCGAGCCTCCTCCACCATTTCCAACCGATTTGTATGACGGTCTAGCGTACGGCGGCGCGCGGTCTGTTCCTTTTCGAGTGTAGATAGCGTAGAGCGCAGCGTATTGAGCTCCTCGCGCTGGCCCTCGGCCTTTTGCTCGGCGGCCTTGCGCTTGCGTGCGGCCTCCTTTAACGCCGACTCGGCCTGCTTTTGGGCAGGACGAGCCGCTTCAAGCTGTTCAGCGAGGGCTTTGGCTCGCTCGGTGAGTTCATCGAGACGTTCCGCATCCCGCTCCTGATTGGCCTGCGCTTCCTTACGATCGTCGCGGGCGGTTTTTAGACGTTCGCGGTGCAAGCGTTGCTCGGCCTCCATCTCACTGATAGCTGCCCGATGCTCCTGGAGCGCCTCACGGCGATTGGCCCGTTCCGTCTCTTGCTGGTCTAAGGTTTCGCGCAGCGCTTCGTATCGATCTTCGGCATCGTCGTGCTTTTGATCAAGCGTATCGGCGCGCATCTGGGCCGCCTCTTGCTCGGCGAGCACCTGCGTCCGTTTGTCTTGCAGATTGTCGTACTCAATTTGGGCCAGCCGAAGCTCCAGCGTATGCAGTTCTTCGGAAAGCTCCCTGTGTTGCTTGGCTTTTTTGGCTTGCTTTTTTAGGCGTTTGACTTGCGTGCTAATCTCATCCGTCAGGTCGCGGATGCGTTCTAAGTCGTCTTGGGTATTGTCGAGCTTGCGAAGGGCCTGGCGGCGGCGCATCTTGTAGCGCGTAATGCCCGCGGCCTCTTCAAACATGCGACGGCGGTCGGCAGTGCTGCCCGATACGATTTCGTCGATCATCTTGAGCTCGATGACCGAGTAGGCATCGGCCCCCATGCCCGTATCCATAAACAGGTCGGTGATATCCTTTAGGCGGCATGTGGTATCGTTCATTAGATACTTCGAGGTACCGTCTTGGAACAGCCGCCGCCCAATCGTGACCTCGGAGTATTCGGTAGGAAGCACATTGCGGTTGTTCTCGATCGTGATCTTCACCTCTGCCATCCCCAGTGGCTTGCGGTTCGCTGTGCCGTTGAAGATGACATTTTGCATCTTCTCAGACCGAAGCACGGTGGGGCGTTGCTCGCCAATGGCCCACCGCACGGCGTCTACAATGTTGGATTTACCACATCCATTTGGACCGACAATGGCCGTAATACCGGGGTCAAAGTCTACCGTGGTGCGGTCGGCAAAACTTTTGAATCCGTGCAGTTCAAGGGTGCGAAGATACATAGCACAATCAAGACATCACAGAAAACGAGTTGGCACCGCTGTATAAGGTTAGATACCCAAATACACGCCAACCATGACAGCACGAATCGAGGCGCTCTGCGGAAAAGGGTTTTGCACAAATGGACTGTTTTCAGGCCCCTCCAAAGAGCGCCCTTGCGACACATCTTGAAAGCCGTGCATGTATCGAATGAACACGCTAAGCGGAGTTGGCCCCTCGTCGAGGGTGGCCCCCACCCCTATGAGCCCACTCACATCGGATCGCGTGTAGAAGGTTTCGCTGCTGGGGACCTGCGCCTGAAGAGTGCCACCAATGCTCTGGTTTTCGAACAGCTTCAGGCCATACGAACCGCCAGCTAGAGCAAACAGGTCGAGCCGCCAAACAGAAAACAGATCGGTGCGGAGCTGAAGAGGTACTTCCAAGTACCAGGCACTATAGTTGGTTTGGCCCGTGCCTTCTGTAATCGCTATCGCCTTTTCAGTGATCGCCAGTTCGGGCTGTAGCCCAACCGGTCCAAACAGCTCCAAATGCATCACCCCGCCAATCGACACGCCGGTACGAATAGCGGTGGCCAAGTCGTCGCTGGTTGTTGCCGAGCCAATGTTCGCCCCTACACTTCCACCAAACGAAACCGACTGCCCATGGGCGATGGGAGGAGCGCTCATAAGGGCGAGCACGAGCGTAAGCCATCCAAGTAAGCGCGCCATAAACCTTATTCTTTTGAGACATACTTATAACGGGTGGTACACGCAAACACGCATATCAGTGATCCATAAGACGCGCATGAGAAACAAAATAGCAGAACACAGAAAGGCGGGTCAGGCTGTTTTCCGATCCCGGTGATACTATTACTGAACTTCATGCGTCTACATGTAACGAAGCGGACGTTGCGTTTCTAGCGCTTCATGTTGTACGTTATTACTCTAGCATAGCTTTATTCCACGCCATGCCTACCCGTAGCGATTGGCCGTCTCGAACTGCCACCCGCCTGCGCCGAGCATCACGCGCTGGCACCGTTCCCCACCCAGCAACTGGTCGTCCCTCTATGGATGATAACGTAACCCAGCTCCTTGTCGAATATCAAGAAGGTGAAGACGGTGCTGCCGAACAGTTGTGGGCGGCGGTATACGACGAGCTCAGACAACTGGCGCGTCACCGCATGAAACGGGAGCGCCAGGGGCATACACTAGGCACCACCGCCTTAGTGCACGAGTGCTACCTGAAGCTCATTGATCAAACCCAGGTGGAGTGGGAAAGTCGGCTCCACTTTTATGCAATGGCCTCACGCATCATGCGCAACATTTTGGTGGATTATGCGCGCCGTCGTACCGCCCAAAAGCGGGGAGGCGGAGCCCCGCATGTTGACCTGGAAAAAGTCCAGCTTTCCGACCAGCACGAAACGGCGCATCTCTTTATTGCGCTAGACGAGGCTCTTGCCCAGCTTTCTGCAATGGACGAACGCCTTGCTAAAGTGGTTGAGTATCGGTTCTTTGGCGGAATGACCGAAAAGGAAATTGCACAGTTGCTCGATCTGTCGCCCCGCACAATACGGCGCGATTGGCGCAAAGCAAAAGGCTGGCTAGCCCGAGCGCTGTCTGAACCCAAAGCCTAACCGGTAAGGGATGGCCGCCGTGGCGTATCCTCCCCGTTCTATCTTGTAGCTGTGTCTCATGTCATTGGTTGAAACTCATTGGTCGGCCTTAAGCGATGCCCTCGATGCGGCCCTCGATGCGCCGCCCTCGCAGCGCAAAGCCGTTATCGAAGATGCTTTTCCAGATGCCTCCGACCTTCGTGAAGAAGCGCTTGCGTTGCTTCAAGCAGCTACCGGAGCCCCTACCGTACTTGATGGAAATGCCTGGGATTGTGCGGCATCGTGGGTAGAGGGCAGCGAGCTTGTACCGTCTGAATCGTCAGCCTCGCTAGCACCTGGAACGGCGTTGGGGGCCTACACAATAGACTCGATTATTGGCACGGGCGGAAGCAGTCACGTGTACAAGGCCCAGCGCAGCGACGGTCTGTTTGAACAAGTCGTGGCCATTAAGGTGTTGCGCGACAATCGCATGGCGCACTTTGCAGAGCGCTTTGTGATGGAACGCCAGATCTTGGCCGCCCTCGACCACCCTAACATTGCGCGTGTATTCGACGGCGGTACAACACCCAATGGCTATCCGTACTTCGTAATGGAGTACGTAGACGGCACCCCCATCACCGAATACTGCGACACGCATGCGGCCTCCGTCGACGAGCGGCTTGCGCTAATGCAACAGGTTGTTGATGCGGTGCAGTACGCCCACCAACAGTTGGTCGTCCATCGGGACCTCAAGCCAACCAATATTCTGGTTACGAAAGACGGCACGGTGCGCCTGCTCGATTTTGGGATTGCCAAGGTGCTTAAGGGTGCCAGTAGCGAGCATGCCCCTCCGTTTCCGATGTTCGAGACGCAGACCGGCTATCATCCACTGACTCCGGGATATGCCGCGCCCGAACAGATAGAACAAGAGGCCATCACTACGCGCACCGATGTCTACGCGCTTGGGCGGGTGTGCTACGAACTGCTCTGTGGATGCCGCCCCGTTGATGTCGACACCACCGGTCCCTATGCGTTGATGCAGGCGGTATGCGAAGGCGATCTCGACCCAATGCACATTGCGTTCGACCGGAAGCCATCGGATGTACAGGAAAAATTGGCCACCCAGCGTAGCACCGACCCTACAACGTTACGGCGAACCCTGCAAGGCGATCTGGAGGCTGTGGTTCAGCAGGCGCTTTCTTGTGCGCCAAGCGATCGATATGGCACGGCTGCAGACTTTGGACAGGATGTGCAGCGGTTCCTCGATGATCGTCCCGTGCATGCACGTACGGCAACCCCATGGTACCGAGTCCAACGATTCATAAGCCGCAATCGGTGGAGTGTGGCAAGCACGGCCTTGGCATTGATCGTGGTGCTAGGCTACGCACTAACCATCACGCTGCACTCGCAGCAACTGGCTGCCGAACGCGATAAATCGGAGGCAGTGACCACCTTTCTGACGGATCTTTTTGCGTCGTCTAATTTGCAAGCGGCTCCCGGGAATCCTGATATTACTGTACGTGAAGTCGTAGACCGAGGGGCCGCCCGGTTGGATACAGACATGGACGCGGCTCCGCTCATTCAGGCCGATTTGCAAGCCACGCTTGGCGAAGTCTACAACAGCCTGGGCTTGTATGATGATGCAGAGGGATTATTGCGCAATGCCTTGGAGACGCGAATCGACGCATCTGCCTCCTCCGAAGATATAGCCGCAAACAAGCGGTCTCTCGGATATCTGCTGTTCCGTACCGGAGCATACGAAGAGGCCGACCACTACCTTACCACGGCACTGCGCCAGATGGAGCAAACGTATTCGGATCAAGACCCCGAGCTTGGATCCTACCTCAACAGTTTGGGGCTACTTTATAATCAAACCGGCCGGGGTACAGAGGCCGAGTCGCTGTTTCGGCGTGCCCTTGCACCGGACTCTGAAGAGCAGGCTGCACCACAGGCAACCTATCGACACAACCTGGCGATTTCGCTGCAGCAACAAGGCCGCTTTGACGAAGCAATTCCTGTGCACGAAGAGGCCATCGAAGCATTTCAAGAACACTACGGAGAAAATCACCCCTCCTATGCGTCGGGCCTTGCTCGATATGCCTTTACGCTGCATTTGACAGGACGTCTTGAAGATGCTGCGGCTTACCATGAAGAGGCACTAGCACTGCGGCGTGACCTGTTACCGGCAGAGCATCCACATATTGCGTCGTCTCTTATCCGTATGGGGTGGGTCGAAGTAGAGCGTGGGCGAGCAGAGATCGCCGAGCCGATGATTCGCGAAGGGCTAGACATGCTGCAGCGCTTTGTACCCTCAACGCATTGGGAGATGCAAGCCGGGCGAGGCATTCTGGGTATTGCTCTCGCAATGCAAGGAGATGTCGACACCGGGCGCGCTTACCTCGAAGAGACGTATAATCGTTTCAAGGAAGATTTTGGGGCTGATGATTGGCGAACCCAACGCACACGACAAGCGCTTGACCAGATTTCTTTTTTCATGCCGTAGCGCCACATAGAATAGATCCGTACATCACTTTTTACTAACGGAGTACGAAGTTACGAAGAGAGAAAGCGTTATTGGGTTAAAGCGTAATTATGTAACGCAATTGCTTTCGGGCGTCCGGTATATGTACCATTTCTCGCATATATCAATCCCCACCCATCATTCCACTTTCGCTGCATGGCCAATCGGTGCTTATGAATCAATCAGAAGAGGCTTACTGGAAATCTGTTCATGCTCATATCGATGCGTTATTAGACCGTCCGATTGAAGAACACGACGCCTATCTCCAGGAGCACTGCGAGAATGCTCAAATGCGCCGCGACGTGAAGTCGTGGCTCGGATATATTTACGCTCCCACGCAAGTGCTCGATGCTTCGGCGGTTTCGTATGCGCACGCGCTCTTAGACGACCATCAACCTCCGGATCGTCCTCCACTGTGGAGCAAGGCATCGGGAGACCGTTCGAAGCAAAACGGAAAAGCGTCTGATGAAACGCCGGAATTGCCGTCGGGCGGGGCACCTGATACGTGGAACGCGGAAGCTACTGAGGTGCCGCCTCGAAGGTCACGCACAAGTTCGTTTGGGCGATGGGCTGCCGTTGTTGTGTTTGGGGTGGTGTTGTATTTGCTCTTCTGGAGCCGTTAACAGTGGTGGGCAAGGGAGATATGCGATCCGTGCAGCGTGTTCAAAACCCATCTTGACAACACAGCCACCCAAACACAGTCACCCAAACACAGTCACCCAAACACAAAAGCCAGTGCCCCATAGAAACACTGGCTTCGCCGTCGCTGAGACAGGCGGTGGCAATCCGGCAATCGCATCCGCTGTTTCAGGAACGGACCACGCGGGTATCGGCAAAGTCATCACCCCAGCGCTGCTGGTCGTCACGCGTGATTACGCGGTAGCCTTCGTACAGAACGAGAGCCAGCCCAACCAAGCTGACTGGGAGAGCAAGGAGCCATCCAATAAGCGGGATAGCGCCTACAAGAGCACTTACCACTCCCAGGGCAAAGACCCAGTTTCGACGTGCTGAGGTCTCAATGTTCATAGGAGCCCCATCAACACGCTCGACCTTCAGGTTCATTATGTGCTTGCCAAGCGAGCGCTGGTTCATGAAGTCCAATTCAAGCCCATCGCGGACAAGAAAATAGATGCCTCCCAGCAAGCTCCCTAGAGCGGCTGAAAGCGGAGCTAAAACTGCACTTACCACCGCAACCAGCACGCCATCAATCAGGAAAGCCAGAAAGCGCGTTGTTTTGTCGGGGGGCGTATCATTGGATGGAGAATCCGCATTAGGATCAGGGGAAGTAGGGGATGGACCGGAGAGCGTATCAGACATAAGCTATGGAACCAAGTTCAACAGGGTAGCACGATGATCGACACGGCCCGTTATTCAGCAGCGGCAGGTCCTTCGTAGGAGGCTTGGCCAAAGGCGAGCATGGGCAAAAAGATGATACCCAGGAAGGTAATCCCTAGGCCGTATAGGACATCCTTCCCAAAGCTTTTTGCTAGATCAATGTTAATGATGATAGCAATAATAAAGTTAACGACCGGGATAATTAAAAGGATCAGCCACCAAATAGGCCGCCCGATCATTCTGAGCAACACGACGATGTTATAGATTGGGATTAGTACAGCCCAACCAGGCTCGTCGGCTTTCTGATAGATTTTCCAGCCCACCGCGATAAAAAACAGCGCGATCAAAGCCGAGATTAGTAATCCAAAGACGCCAATAGCTTCTTCCATAACGCACAGTAATTAGTTTGTGGGGGTAGAGGAAGGAAAGCCTGCAGACAAACTGGACACTTCACACAGGCTCATTATAACTAAGCGCAAGCCGTAACGGTATCCGGACACTTCATCGCAGAATATCTTTTCGAACCGTTTGCTCGTCCGCTTTGGTGGGCAAAACGGACGAGCACGCGGAGTGGGACTATCAATCAGTTGCCAATCAGTTGCACGGAATCCCATCACGGTCACTGGTGGCTGGCGCCCCGAACACCGCAGCACTAAGTGCGGGCACCGATATCGTGCCATCTGCTTCAGCGATGGCATCGCGAAGCTGTGTATCGGTGCTGTTGGCATGCATAGGGTGCAGTTCCAGCGCAGAGAGCCCATCAAGCGTGATGGACTGCGTATCATCATCTGCATTGAACACAACAACAAGTCCATCCCAGTCGTCGTCGAGCGCAGGACCAGCGCAGGCGCCATCCGAAATGGTCATGGCAATGATACCGGGCGTTTGGTCGGGCCCGGTGTTATGGAAGGCGACACGCTCCTTAATCTCGGCAGCGCTGGCAAGACGAAAGAGCGGACTGCTGTAGCGCATTTGCAATTGCTCAAGAAACAGTTCGTGAGCAGTTTCCATGTGGTCGGTCTGTACTGCAAAGCGGTCATCGCGCAGGAAGTCACGCATGTCATCCCAGCGGTCTTCGTTGTCCCACGCCGGCGGTAGCCCCCGTGCCCACCCATGTTCAGACAGGCTAAAGTCCACGAGATTGAACCAGTCGCCCGAGTCGAAGCTGTTGCGATCGAGCGACTTTGAGCGCAGGATGTCGCTGCCCATCTGGTAGAAAGGCACCCCCTGTCCATAGTTGATGAATGCGTTGCTTAGCATGTGCACACGCACGCGGTCGTCCATCGACAGGTCGCGGGGGAGCTTGAGTTGCGTGTTATCCCACAGTGTCTCGTTGTCATGCTTGTCGATGTAGTTCACCGACTCCTGCGGCTGCTCGGCATAACCGATCATCTCGTGGCTGCCCTCTACGGTTTGTCCTTCGCGGTTTTCGTAGGTGTACGAGGCCAGATTGCCCGTCATACCCACGCGGATGCGATCGCCGGCGTCGAGGAGTGCATTGAGTGACTCTTCATCGGCATCTTCGTTGGGGAAGAGGTGCAGGCCGTTTGCAAAGCCTTGCTGGCGTCCGGTATCGGTGAAGTTGCCCCCACGGATGGCATCGCGCATTCGGTCGTTAAAGTTGCCGATGCCCGTGCTTCCCATGTTGAACTGCGTGGCCTGATCGAAAATACGATCGTCGGCCACCTCACCGAAGTTCCACCCTTCGCCATAGATGTAGATGTTTTCGCCATCTACGCCATGCTCTTCAAGGGTAAGCTCCGCAAGCGCATCGCTTACGTTCTCCATCGTGGAGCGCGGATGATGCCCCATCAGGTCGAAACGAAAGGAGTCGATCTTGTAGTGCTTGGCCCAAAGTACGATCGAGTCGACGATCAGGCGCTCTACCATTTTGAACTCTGCGGCGGTGTTATCGCAACAGGTCGAGGTTTCGATGTCTCCGGTCACGGGATCGTAGCGGTGATAGTAGCCCGGCACCACCTTATCGAGAACCGACTCGGGATTGTCAACAGAGGCAAAGGTGTGATTATACACCACATCTTGCACCACATGTA
This sequence comes from Natronotalea proteinilytica, assembly GCF_055379935.1. Classification (NCBI taxonomy): domain Bacteria; kingdom Pseudomonadati; phylum Rhodothermota; class Rhodothermia; order Rhodothermales; family Salisaetaceae; genus Natronotalea; species Natronotalea proteinilytica. The sequence goes on from NZ_AP043947.1 coordinate 3,375,458, forward strand.
GATCGATATCGTTAAGCGCACTCACCATTTCGCGTAGCTCCAGCACGCGTTGCGATCCATCGGGATCGGTGGAGTAGCTGCCTTGTGGCGCGTTGAAGTGGAACGGGTCATATCCCCAATTGAACCCTTCGTAGATAGCCATGCCGTCCATGCGCCCGGGATCTCCGTAAGGCGCCTGAATCGCTTCGGTCGCAGGGTCTTCGTCAGCCAGCTCGGCGAACACATCTTGGATAATGCGGTCGCCATGCTCTTCACAGGCAGCTTCGAGGCCATCGTAATCGACCAGTTCGCAGATACGCTCATACGGATCGGTGATGTCGACGCGGTCGTCGAGGTCTTCGTTGACGGTGGCAATGTCATTGAAGGGCAGCAGGTGGAAATGCGTAAGCCCCGCTTCGCTCAGGCGTTGCAAGTGCTGCATTCCGTCGGAGTCGGCGTGCGTGAAAGCGCGGTAGGTGCCGCGATGCTCTTCGGGAACGGTGGCATCGTGCACGCTAAAGTCGCGCATGTGGCCTTCGTAGGCGGTGATGTCGGTAGGACGAGGCTGCTCTTTCTGGATGGCATCCCACCCGTCGGGTTTGAGGGATTCGTCATTTTCCAGGTCGACAAACTGGCTGTATTCGCTATCGGTAGACAGGCTGACCGAGTAGGGATCGGTGACCTCGAAGGTGTGCATTTGGTTTGTCGTAGGATGATACACCTCAACGTGGAAGCGATAGAACTTGCGATCCCAGTCTGCGTCGCCGTCAAATCGCCAGACTCCATCTGAAGGCGGCTCTTTGGAGGGCTCAAGAAGATCGATGCTATTTTTGTCGGCATCGAAGAGCTCCAGCTTAACCGATTGCGCAGTAGGCGCCCACAGGTATACAGATATGGAATCATTGAAGCCTCCATACTGCGGACCAAGCGGTCCTTGAGGCCCGTCGTCGTAAAGTTCTTCGTCGTAGGCAAAGTAATAGTCGATGGCACCATGGCGCTGTACGAGGGTCGCATCGATCACCTCATCGTTTTCATTGTAAGCCACCGCTACGAGTTGTCCGCGTAGAGCCTCGGTGGCCGTGGCTCTGTCGGCGTCGAGTTCGAAGGCAGGCGCGTCGGCAATGTGGCGGTACGGGGCATCGATCTCCAGGTCAATGCCCGCCGTGAGTGCAAGGGGGTCTCCGCCCGATACGGCTCCGTTTTCCACCTCTACATCAGCATCGAGACTATACCGCAGTTCGTAGGAATCGGCATCTGGAGCATCGACCCAGAGCAGATGGGTGCGGTCAATCCAATGAGCAGCAGCTCCGTCTATGGCATCAGACGGCGCCTCGGCATCGGGCGACACGTCGCAGGCGGTAAGCCCTAGCAGGGCAAGGGTGAGGAAAAGCGAAAGCAGGCGGGGCATCATAATCAGAACAAAAACAGAAGGTACACGAAGGCAGCACAAGCGCCTGCCTATATGAAACGGAAACGAATGGGCAATGTCCAGCACGATTCAACTGTAGAGAATACCTTTACACCGTATCAACACCCTGTGAACACCGGAAGCGCTTCGGTTGACGTGGTGAACCCTTTGCCCGCATGCATCGTAGGTCGTACCTACCCCCGCAGCCGCGCAATCTTCACCACAAATCTGACGGTCTACCTGTGAGCTCTCTCGGTTTCAATACCGGCTACATCGAAGAAATCTACAAGCAGTATTTGGATGATCCGCAGAGCGTGAGCGAAAGCTGGCGCGACTTCTTTGCGGATTACGAGCCGGATGCTTCGTTCGTAGCCGCCCCCCCTTCTCCTTCTGACCCGGCTGACGTTTCAGCTGATTCTGATTCGGCAGAGCCGTCGGCTCCCGAATCGGCCTCGGACGGTGCGCCAGCGTCTAAGCCTACCTCGAAAACGCCGGATGTGGACGTGCCCGAAAAGCCAGCGCGTCCGGCTGGCGATGGAGCCGTGCAGCCGATTCGTCCAGCTTCGGCGCCCACAGTAGCCGACGATGTAGAGGTGCACGCCATGCGCGGTGCCTCCGCTAAAATCGTTGAAAACATGGAGAACAGCCTGGGGGTGCCTACCGCTACGTCGGTACGCACCATGCCGGTGAAATTGCTCCTTGAAAACCGGAAGCTGCTGAATGACTACCAGCGGCGTGTAGGCGGCGAAAAAGTGTCGTTTACGCACATCATTGCGTATGCGCTGGTGCAGTCGATGAAGAAGTACCCGGATATGTACAGCACCTTCCAGCGCGACGAGGAAGGCACGCCGCAGCATATTGTGCCTGGGCAAATCAACCTGGGGCTGGCTATCGACATCGAGCGGCGTGGCAAGCGGACGCTGCTCGTGCCCAACGTGAAAGATGCGGGCAGCATGACATTCGCCGAGTTCCTGGGCACGTACAACGACCTGATTGATCGTGCTCGCAACGGCGACCTGACGCTCGCTGACTTCCAGAACACCACCGCCACTCTCACCAACCCGGGCATGATTGGCACGTCGATGAGCGTAGCCCGTCTGATGCCGGGGCAGGGCGTGATTGTAGGGGCAGGCGCCATTGGCTATCCGCCTGAATACCGTGGATATCCCAGCGAAGTCGTGAGCAAAACCGGCGTATCTCCGGTTATGACGCTCACCTCCACGTACGATCACCGCGTCATTCAGGGCGCTACCAGCGGCAAGTTCCTGAACTACATCGAACAGCTGCTTAGCGGCGAAGATGAGTTCTATCAGCAGCTTTTTGCCGACCTGAGCGTCCCGTATCAGCCGTTTGGTATGACGGCAGACACGACGCCGCAACTCGGTGCGCACGAGCCGGGAAGCGATCTGGACATGACCGAAAAGCAGGCGGCTGTGCTGCAGCTCATTCGAGCATACCGCGTGCGCGGCCACCTACAGGCCGATGTCAATCCGCTCGGCTACCAGTGGCGCTACCACCCCGAACTCGATCCGGCGACCTACGGACTTACCGTGTGGGACCTCGACCGCGAGTTCATTACCGGAGGGCTTGGTGGCGAAGACATGCTGCCGCTGCGCGAAATCCTGAGCATCCTGCGTGAGGCGTACACCCGCAAGGTGGGCACCACCTTCATGCACCTCTCGGATATTGAGGAGAAAAACTGGATTCAGGATCGCATTGAACCGATGCGCGACGCCGATCCGCTTTCGAATGAAGAGCGGCGGCACATCATGAAGAAGCTCAACGCCGCCGAAGCGTTTGAGCGCTTCTTGCACACCAAGTATATTGGTCACAAGCGCTTTTCTCTGGAAGGCAGTGAAACGATGATTCCGATCATCGACACACTGCTCTCCGATGCTGCGGCCGACGGCATGGAGGAGGTCGTAATCGGCATGGCCCACCGCGGACGTCTGAACGTACTCGCCAACATCATTGGCAAACCGTACGAGCAGATCTTCTCCGAGTTTGAAGGCAACATCGATCCGAGCACAGCGCAAGGATCGGGCGATGTAAAGTATCACCTGGGCTCTGAAGACACCTTCACCGGATTCACTGGCGAGGATATCCGCGTCACGCTGGCCTCGAACCCGAGTCATCTAGAGGCTGTCAATCCCGTCGTACAGGGTACCGTGCGAGCGAAGCAAGATCGCCTGCGCGACTACGATCCAACCTCGGAAAACAACGCCCGGAACGGAGTCTTTCCGCTCCTTGTGCACGGCGATGCGGCGTTTGCCGGACAGGGCGTGGTGGCCGAAACGCTCAACTTGAGTCAGCTGACCGGCTATCAGACAGGCGGTACGGTGCACCTGGTCATCAACAACCAGATTGGCTTTACGACGGTGCCTGCGGACGCGCGCAGCTCGACTTATGCCACCGACATTGCCCGTGCTATTGAAGCCCCCATCTTCCACGTTAACGGCGACGATCCCGAAGCCTGCGTGCGCATTGCCCGCTTGGCTCTAGAGTACCGCCAGCGGTTCAACAAAGACGTGGTCATCGACTTGATGTGCTACCGGGTCCACGGCCACAACGAGGGCGATGAACCGACCTTCACCCAGCCGCTGCTCTACGAGAAAATCGAGGAGAAGCGCTCGCCCCGTAAGCTGTACACCGAGCAGCTATTGCGACGTGGTGAGGTGGAGCCCGACGAGGCCGAGCAAATGCTCGACGACTACCGCGGACGGCTGCAAGAAGCGTTCGAGCGCACCAAAGATCTAGAGGAAAAGGATGCCGAGAAGATCATTGATCAGCGCGCGCAACGTAAAGGAGACGACCTGCTTCCCTCGGTAGATACCGCTGCTGAGCGCCCCCACCTGGAGCGGGTGGTCGAGGCGCTCACGAATCGACCCGACGATTTCAACGTCCATCGCAAACTGAAGCGGCAGTTCGACAAGCGTGACGACCTATTCTTCAAACAAGAGCGTATCGACTGGGCGTTTGCTGAGTCACTCGCTTTCGGGTCGCTGCTGCAAGAAGGAACGCCCATTCGCATGAGCGGACAAGATACGCGCCGGGCCACGTTCAGCCAGCGCCACGCGGTGCTTATTGATCAGGAAGATGGCAGTGAGTACACGCCGCTCAACAACCTGGCGGATGAGCAAGCCCGCTTGCTGATTTATGACAGCCTGCTTTCGGAATACGCCGCGTGCGGATTTGAGTACGGGTATTCCGTCGAAGACAAGGATGCGCTTGTTATTTGGGAAGCGCAGTTTGGCGACTTTGCCAACGGCGCGCAGATTGTTTGGGACCAGTTTGTGTCCTCTGCTGAACAGAAGTGGGGCGACACCTCCAGCTTGGTTGCTCTCTTACCGCATGGCTATGAAGGGCAAGGCCCTGAGCACTCCTCGGCCCGCCTGGAGCGTTACCTACAGCTTTGTGCCGAACAGAACATGATCGTGGGTAACTTTTCGACGCCTGCGAATTACTTCCATGCGCTGCGACGCCAGGTGAAGCGGGACGCGAAGAAGCCGCTTATTGTCATGACGCCGAAGAGCCTGTTGCGGCATCCGAAATGCGTATCCACGCCTGCCGACCTGACGGACGGCGGCTTTCAGGAAATCATTCCTGCCACCACAGATCCCCTTGGCGTAAAACGTCATGTCTTCTGCAGCGGGAAGGTGTATTACGACCTGCTCAAAGCACTTGAAGATGATGACGAGTTGCGCAGCCAGATTGCGATTACGCGGGTCGAACAGTTCTACCCCTTTCCAAAAGAAGCCGTGCGGGAAGAGATGAAGCGATATCAGTCGGCCCAAGATGTGGTGTGGCTACAAGAGGAGCCCGCCAATATGGGCGCGTGGACGTTCCTGCAGCCTCGCTTCAACGAGCTACTGGAAGCCCTACACGGCACCTGCGAGGAACGCATTCACTATATGGGACGTCCGGCCAGTGCTAGCCCGGCTACCGGCTCCGCGAAGGTCCACAAGCGCGAGCAAGAGATGTTCATCAAGGACGTGCTCGACATTTAGTGCCTGTTTGCCTTCGCAAGAAAGCTGCAGAAATGTAGAAAGGGATGCCCTCGAAAGAGGGGGTCCCTTTTTGCGTGGTAGACAGCATGCATGTCATTGACCAACGCAAAGGATACTGACGAATCAAAGGGCCTCCCCAGAGCTCGGGGTGTGCTTTCGGCTTCAATCGAAATGACGGCATTTGCAAAAGGCACGCTGCCTCAACAATAGCCCCCATCCACCGAATACGCGTCGCGATGCCCCCAAGATCATGGCTGCCGTGCATCCATGGTTCATTCGAACTTTGCAGGATAACATGTCCGGTCCGATTCGGTCTTTCCGCTTACCTAAACACAAGACGAACGGGCAGTCTAGCAGGCACCCTCTTCTTTCTTGCTGAACGAGTTCTTTCTTGCTGAACGAGCACGTTGTTACAACCAACTGTTTCGCACGATACTTCACAACCACACAGTACCATGTTATACAAACGCACCAAAACCTCTTTCCTCATTCTTTCTATTGCAGCACTCGCTGTAATGGTAACGGGATGCGACTTATTTGGCTCGGATGATGATGAACCCGAAGCAGAGAATGTTGTCATTGTTGGTACCGAGGTAAGTGGCGACTTTCTAACGACCGGTCAGTTTGGCCTTTCGGCTACACCGGTCGATGTGGATGGCGAAGCCATTTTGCGTGAAGACCTCGAAGCCGATGTCGAAATGCGTGTCGCATCGTCTAGTGACGCAGCCAGCCGACTGGAGCAAGACATCGAAATCATTGCCAGCGTGGAAGCGAATCGTATACGTCAGCCGTCTGGAGATGACCTGGCTATTCCGGTTAACCTGGATGGAAGCGGAAGCATGTCGTGGACCGACCCCGACCGGAACCGTGTAGATGCCACGCGCGCCTTCTTCGATGAACTGGAAGATGGCAACGTAAACTTTGAGTCGGCGGTAGTAGAGTTTCCTGGATCCAACGCCGATCCGGACTGGAGTTGGACCGTCATGTACCAAGACTTTACGAGCGATGCCGACGCGCTACGCGAAGCCGTTGATGAGTCAACCGCCGGTGGTGGAACGCCAATGTGGGAGTCGATGCTCGAGATAATCGAATACTCAGAGCAAGAGCGCCCGAACAGCAACTACGAGAAGGGCGTTATTCTTCTTGGCGATGGATTGAACAATCGGGGCACTGCAACCCTTCAGGAGGTATGCGATGCCGCTAACGCGAACGATTCGCCAGTTTTTGGGGTTGGATTTGGCCCAGCTTCCGATGTATCTGATTCAGCTGAGAGCGACGCCGTGGAAGCTATGCGCGAGGTTTCAGAATGCACGGATGGCGATTACCTGGGAGTACCCGATGACAATGTCGAGGAAACCTTTGCCAATGCCTTTTCTGCATTCGGAACGTCTACGTCTCTGGGCGCTGTACGATTCGATGTGCAAATTGAATCGGGCCTCGAAGAAATCCAAGAGCAAGGCGTTGAGCGTCTTGAAGGCACTCTGAGCATCACATCGGGAGGCCGCACAGTAGAAGGCGACTTCATCTTCGGCGTACCGGAGCCTTCTTCCTCGGGCGCGTTCATCCTGCGCTAACAGGTTCTTTCCTACAACGAGAAGTTCTTTTCTTGGAGGTATTCCAAGACGGCTGCTGCGTCTCCATTTGCGGAGGGGCAGCAGCCTTTTTTGTGCCATAGCCTCACGCATCTTCCCATGCCTTCATGATATCATGCCTTCATGATATATAGAGTGGTCTCATCAGGTCTACAAGAAACCCACCCCGCGCCTGATGCGTGAAGCACGGGGCACGCGCAGCTCCGGGTTGTTCACCGAGAGCGAAAGCGCTTCCCACTCGCTGTTCGTTTGTTCGCATCTACCCGCCTTTATGCCCGACTCCGACGACCGTTTTTCCGATCTTGACCGCCGCCGTCACGAAGCCCAACAAGGCGGAGGCCCCGAACGCATCCAACGTCAGCACGACAAAGACAAACTCACCGCCCGCGAGCGCATCGACATCTTGCTCGATGACGACTCATTCGAAGAACTTGGCACCTTCGTGCGCCACCAGTCCACTGCGTTTGGACTCGACGAAAAGCGGCCCTACGGCGATGGCGTGGTAACGGGCTACGGCACCATCGAAGGGCGGCTCGTATACGTGTTCAGCCAGGATTTTACGGTGTACGGCGGTTCGCTTGGACGCGCGCATGCCGACAAGATCGTGCGTCTCATGGAGTTGGCCCTCGAAAACGGCGCGCCCCTCATTGGACTCAACGACTCGGGCGGGGCACGTATTCAAGAGGGCGTCGTGTCGCTGGGCGGATACGCTGATATCTTCAAGATGAATACCGATGCCTCGGGCGTTATTCCGCAGATCTCCGCTGTGATGGGCCCTTGTGCCGGAGGAGCCGTCTACAGTCCGGCCATCACCGACTTCACGTTTATGGTGGAGGGCACCAGCTATATGTTTGTGACAGGGCCCAACGTAGTAAAAACGGTAACCCAGGAAGAGGTCACCAGCGAGGAGCTTGGCGGCGCCCAAACGCACGGATCCAAAAGCGGCGTCTCGCACGTTACCTGCAACAACGATGTGGACTGCCTCCTACGCATCCGCGAGTTGATGGGGTACCTGCCTCAAAACTGCGAGGAAGATCCGCCTCGCATCAACGCCCCTGAGCCGAATCGCGACCCTGAAGCGATCGACGCCCTCGTGCCCGACGAGCCCAACAAGCCGTACGACATGCGCGACGTCATTACGCATGTGGCCGATGACGGCGATTTCTTCGAGATCCAGCCCGACTACGCCGAAAACCTGATCGTTGGCTTTACGCGCATCGATGGGCGCTCGGTGGGGGTCGTGGCCAACCAGCCCGCTGTACTTGCCGGGGTGCTCGACATCGACGCCTCGCTCAAGGGGGCGCGCTTCGTTCGGTTCTGTGATGCGTTTAACATCCCCCTGCTCGTGTTTGAAGATGTACCCGGCTTCTTGCCTGGCACCGACCAGGAGTGGAACGGCATCATTAAGCACGGAGCCAAGCTGCTCTACGCCCTGTGCGAAGCCTCCGTCCCCAAGGTTACGGTCATTACGCGCAAAGCCTATGGCGGCGCCTACGATGTGATGAACTCGAAGCACATAGGTGGCGACCTAAACTTTGCCTGGCCGACTGCCGAAATCGCGGTGATGGGGCCCAAGGGCGCTGTTGAGATCATCTATCGCAAGCAAATCCAGGCCGCTGATGATCCCGAAGCCGTCAAAGATGAGTTTATCGAGCGCTACCGCGAGCAGTTTGCACATCCATACGTAGCCGCCGAGCATGGGTACATCGATGACGTCATCAAGCCGCACGAAACGCGCGAGCGCCTCATTCGCGGATTCGACATGCTCGAAAACAAGGTCGATAACCCGCCCAAGAAAAAGCACGGCAACATTCCGTTGTAGCGTCTAACAGAGCCTAGTCAAGTGTGAGCGAAACGTAAAGTTGGACGGCTCGTACAGACCCACGTAGTGTTCTTCTGAATGGCTATAGAGTGCATGTCCGATACCCCCAATCCGCCCCTGGTTCCCGATTCGAAGCTCAAACGCGTAGCGCGTCGCCTCAAAATCATCGGCGATCCGGTACGGCTGCAACTCCTGAACTTGCTTCGGGTGCACACTGAGCTTAGCGTACAGGAACTGGTTGACGCCTCCGGACAGCGCCAGGCCAATGTAAGCAAACACCTTGGCATTATGATGCGCGAGGGGCTGGTAAAGCGCCGGAAGGAGGGCGTCAACGCTTTTTATTCGCTTGACGACCCTAGCCTCCCCGGCATTTGCGTGTTGGTTGCCAATCAGGTTGAAGAGCCCGAGTAGCCCTGCACATTCCGCCCATCAACCCTATTGTTGTGTCACACGTCAATCTTCGGGTAACGCATGTACCCTCTAACGTACCCAGAACTAACTCACGTCCTTGTCATTGCGAGCGGAGCGAAGCGCCCCGACCGCAGGGAGGAAGTGCTCCTGGAGTGCAATCTCATTGCTGTCAGACCGGATGCAGCCGCCCAATCAACGGCATGAGATCGCCACGTCGGTCGCAGGGCTCCCTCCTCGCGATGACAAGTTTGGACCCTAACAATCACGTGTGACAAAGCACTATACTATGGATGCCGTTGAGCTACAGCGCTGGTTAGGGGTGGTGTTTATCGTTGGATGTGTGCTGTTGAGTTACCCCATCATGACGGTGTACAGTGTGCCCGCCACAGTGGGGGGCATTCCCGTGCTCTATCTCACACTGTTCAGCATCTGGGTGGCACTTATTGCCGCCACTGCACTACTCATGCACCAGGCCGCCCCCTCTGCCACCGTGGATGAGTAGCCGATGGATCCAACGGTTCTTCTCTTTGCTGCAGCTGCCTACCTCGGGCTTCTCTTTGCCATTGCCTACTACGGCGACGAGCGCGCCGACCATGGGCGCAGCCTGGTCAACAACCCGTACATCTACGCGCTGTCGCTGGCCGTTTACTGCACCGCCTGGACGTTCTACGGCAGCGTCGGCTTTGCTGCAACTGAGGGCATCAATTTTTTGCCCGTCTACATTGGTCCCACTCTCATTGCCGTGCTGTGGTGGGTCGTTATGCGCAAAGTTGTGCGGATCAGCGCGTACGAACGCATCACCTCCATCGCCGACTTTATCGGCGCCCGGTACGGAAAAAGCGCGCTCCTGGCCGGGCTCGTCACCGTCTTTGCTGTGATTGGCATTGTGCCGTATATAGCGGTGCAGCTCAAGGCCATCTCCACTAGCTTTGGCGCGCTGAGTGCCCCACTGGAACCGACCGGTCCGTACCCGCCCATCTGGCTGGATACCGCCTTCTATGCTGCTCTCGCACTCGCACTGTTCACCATTCTCTTTGGCACCCGTCACCTCGACGTCACCGAGCGCCACGAAGGACTGGTTGTAGCCATCGCGTTCGAGTCGGTTGTGAAGCTGATTGCATTCTTGGCTGTCGGGCTATTCGTAACCTTCAGCCTCTACAATGGGTTTGGCGACCTCTTTCAACAAGGCGCCACCGTGCCCGATATCCGCGCGCTCTATACGGTAGATGCCGAACAGGGCGCCTACGCCGACTGGATCTGGCTGACTGGGCTGTCCATGCTCGCCGTGCTCTTTTTGCCGCGCCAGTTTCAGGTTACGGTTGTCGAAAACGTCAACGAAGACCACTTGCGCAAAGCCGCCTGGCTGTTTCCGCTGTACCTGCTGCTCATCAACATCTTTGTGCTGCCCATTGCCGTTGCCGGGTTGCTTCAGTTTGGGGATGCCACGCAGGCCGACATGTTCGTACTCGCGCTGCCCCTGCACGAAGGCCAATCCGCTCTGGCGCTGCTCGCGTTTATCGGCGGACTCTCGGCAGCCACAGGCATGGTCATCGTCGCCGCCACAGCCCTTAGCACCATGATCTGTAACGATCTGGTGGTTCCGCTGCTGCTTCGCATACCCGGCCTCAAGCTGAATGAGCGCCGCCGCGTAACAGGACTTATTCTCGGCATCCGGCGTGTGGCCATCGTCGTGGTTATCCTGTTGGGATACCTGTATTTGCGGGGCCTGGGCGATGCGCCGTCTCTTGTGGCCATCGGACTCATTTCGTTTGCGGCGGTGGCACAATTTGCCCCTGCCATTTTGGGCGGGCTTTTTTGGAAGCGAGGCACTCGGGCCGGAGCACTGGCCGGACTCCTTGCCGGCATGGTCGTCTGGACCTACACGCTCCCTTTGCCCGGCCTGACTGAATCAGGACTTATCAGCACCTCGTTCGTCACAGAAGGTCCCTGGGGACTGTCGATGCTGCGTCCGCATGCGCTTTTGGGGCTCACTGAATTGAATCCGGTGCCGCACACGCTGTTTTGGACACTCCTGCTGAACGGAGGGCTCTACGTGGTGGTGTCGCTCTTCACCCGGCCTTCCGTGCTAGAGCAGAGTCAAGCTGCCCGTTTTGTGGATGTGTTTCGATATGCGCGGCCCCGCAGCGGCGCATCGTGGCGCGGTACGGCGCAGATGAGTGATCTACGGGCGCTCCTGACTCGCTTTCTGGGGTGGACTGCCACCGAAGAGGCTCTCGAAAGCTACTGCACGCAGAATCAGATGGAGAGGCTGCCCGATACCGCCAACGAGGAGCTTGTCGACTACGTGGAGACGCTTCTTTCGGGTGCCATTGGAGCTGCCAGCGCTCGGGCCGTGGTCGGGTCGGTTGTACAGGCCAAACCCTTGCATATCAGCGAGGTGATGGACATTCTCGATGAAGCCCAGCAGGTGATGGCGTATAGCCGCGAACTGGAACAGAAAAAGGCCGAACTCGAAGCCGCCACCAACGAGTTGCGGGCCGCCAACCGCACGCTCAAGGAGATCGACCAGTTGAAAGACGACTTTGTCTCGACCGTATCGCATGAGCTGCGCACCCCACTTACATCCATCCGGGCGATCTCTGAAATCATGCACACCACCACCGATCTCGCGCCCGACCAACAGCGCGCGTTTGCGTCCACCATCTTGCGTGAAACTGAACGGCTTACACGGCTTGTAAACCAAGTGCTCGACCTGCAACGACTAGAAGCAGAGCCCGAGCTTGATCGCATCGTAACCGATGTGCGTCCGGTCGTAGAAGATGCGCTCGATGCCGTGCGCCCCCAGTTCGCCCAGCAAGACATTGCGCTGCACGTGGCATGGCCCTCAAAAGCCTGCCCTGTACACGTAGACAAAGACCGGCTTACGCAAGTGCTGCTCAACCTGCTCTCCAACGCAGCAAAGTACAGCAGTTTAAACGCCCCACAGGCCCAGGTGGCAGTGCAGATTCAGCAACACAACGCGTCTGTCACGATTGCCGTATCAGATAACGGACCGGGCATCCCTCCAGACCAGCACGAAGCCATCTTTGAACGCTTTCGGCAGGCCCCAAATCGGGTGGGCCCGCAAGCGGGGAGCGGTCTTGGACTTGCTATCGCACGCCATATTGTGGAACGCCATGATGGAACAATTACCGTAGAAAGCACGCCGGGCGACGGTGCAACATTTCGCATCCGCCTCCCCCTAACCCAAGCCAACATAGCCACCTAAGGCCCTTTCGATATGCCGCATGTGCTGATTGTTGAAGACGAGCCCAGCATTGTTACGCCGCTGCAGTTTTTGATGCAGCAAGAGGGATGCTCGGTGCAGGTCGTGAACGATGGTGCCGAGGTACTCTCGGCCATTGAGGCAAAGCGCCCCGATCTGATCTTGCTCGATGTAATGCTGCCTTCACGGAATGGCTACGACCTGTGTCAGGCTATTCGCAAGCGCGATGCATGGAACGATATCGCGATTATTATGCTTACGGTGAAAGGCCGCGATGTAGACATTGAAAAAGGATACGCAATGGGCGCAAATGATTATATTACCAAGCCTTTTGCCGTAGCCGATGTGGTGTCTACCGCTCGGAAGCACTTGTCCTAACGCCTCGTTTTTGCTGATATGATTGGGTCTGCGTTCATGACAACACCCCGGCAACGTGCCCTGCTCAATGCGATGGATGATGCCATACTGGTGTGCAAGCAAGACGGCACCATAACGGCATGGAACGAGCAAGCTTCTGTGGCGCTTCAGGTCAACTCCGATCAGCTTCAGCATGCCTCGCTCACACAATGGATCCCCGAAGCCACCTGGCACCGGCTGCGTACGGACACCGTCCCCATCATTGTACCGATCCACGACACCTCATACCGGATGCATGCCACCGCGTTGGATCAGCACGCGATGGATTCGCCCCACTGGCTGCTCCACTTGAAGACCACCCCGTCGCCGTCCTCCGCGCCCAGCCACGACCTGCTGCGTGACCTGATCGAGTCGATGCGGGCGCCACTCGCCAGCATCCGAGCTGCTGTTGAAACGATGCAGCAGTACCCGCAGATGGATCCCGACGCTGCAGCACAGTTCACCGATGTAATTGCCGAACAGAGCGTGCGCCTAACGGACATACTTGACGCCACAGGCGAAACATACACCCACCTGTACCACAAGCACCAAACCCTCGAAACCATGGACGGGGCAGCGCTGCAACGCTGGGTGCCCACCGTGCTACGTGACGTGCTGGATATCCCCATTTGCACCACGGAGGAGGCCGCGAGCGGTTCGCATGTACGCGTAGACCCACACACGCTGGCACAGGGCCTGGCTTTCGTCAGCGAGCGATTCGTGAATGCCACACGCTGCAAGGCGCTCGATGTTGACGTGTGTGCCTCCGATAAGGTTGTGCATCTCGACCTCACCGGACGCGAAGGACGCGCGATTACCGATGCCCGTCTCGCCAGTTGGAAGGCCGACACGGTGCCCTGGGGCGCCTCTGTCATGCAAGTCACGCTACAGGCGGTGCTCGACCAGCATGATGCCCAACTGTGGACCAACGCTACCCAAGACATCCCTTCTCTGCGACTGGCCTTTCCACGCTCGCTTTCGTAGCGGCATATCTGCATGAACGACACTTAGCTGTAACGAGCATCGCAAAAAAAATATCGGCTGGCCCTTGACAGTCCCTTCTTTAATTATTACGTTTTGGTAGACTATTCAAGGAAGCGCTTCCGCTGGAGGCGCCCAAAAGGGGTTTATCGGACTGAACCCCACCTTCTATTACTAACGAGTAATAACTTGTTGTCTCTTTTTCGACTATCCCTGTATCCGCTATGAGTAAGGAAACTTCGCAAGTAACGGCGGCCTATTCGGGCCGCGACGACCAGTATCCGCCGTCTGATTCCTTTCGCGCCGATGCTCATGTGGGATCGGAAGCCGAGTACGAGGCCATGTACCAGCGTTCCATTGAAGACCCCGAAGGCTTTTGGGGCGAGCAGGCCACACGCATCGATTGGTTTACCCCGTACGATACCGTCAAAAACGTGTCGTACGAGCCCGGCAACGTCCACATTGAGTGGTACGCCGGCGGCGTAACCAATGCATGTTACAACGCGGTTGACCGCCATGTTGAAGACGGTAAGGGCGATCAAACGGCCATTATTTTTGAGCCGGATGATCCCGACAAGGCCGATCCGGAGCACATCACTTACAGCGACCTGCAGGAGCGGGTAGCCACCTTCGCCAATATCTTGAAGTCGCATGGCGTCGAGAAAGGGGATCGCGTCACCATTTACCTGCCCATGATTCCAGAGGCGGCCTACGCGATGCTGGCCTGTGCCCGCATTGGCGCGCCCCACTCGGTAGTGTTTGCCGGGTTCTCGCCCGATGCCTTGGCCGACCGTATCCAGGATTGCGAATCCCACTACCTCATCACCGCCGATGAAGGCAAGCGCGGCGGCAAGCGCGTTCCGCTCAAAAACAACGCCGACAAGGCGCTGGAGCGGTGTCCCGACGTTGCCCATACACTGGTGGTGCAGAATACCGGCGGCAACATTGACTGGGACGACGACCGCGACGTGTGGTATCACGAGGCGCGCGAATCGGTTGATGCCGACTGCCCCTGCGAGCCGATGGATGCCGAAGACCCGCTCTTTATTCTCTACACATCGGGCTCTACTGGCAAGCCCAAGGGCGTTATGCACACCACGGCAGGCTACCTGGTGTACACCAGCATGACGCACGAGTACGTGTTCGATCTGCACGACAATGACGTATTCTGGTGCACCGCCGATGTCGGCTGGATTACGGGCCACAGCTACATGGTGTACGGTCCGCTCATTAACGGTGGCACCCAGGTTTTCTTTGAGGGCACCCCCACGTATCCCGATGCCTCGCGACTATGGCAGGTGGTGGACAAGCACGACGTGAGCATCTTCTACACCGCCCCCACAGCCATTCGTGCGCTCATGCGTCAGGGCGAGGAGTTTGTCGAAAAGACGGACCGCTCCTCCCTTCGCGTGCTGGGCACCGTGGGAGAGCCGATTAATCCTGAGGCATGGCGGTGGTACTACAACGTGATTGGCAATGGAAACTGCCCTATTGTGGATACGTGGTGGCAAACTGAAACCGGCGGCATTATGCTCACCGGTCTGCCCGGTGCCGTAGCGCAAAAACCAGGCTCGGCCGCCAAGCCGTTCTTCGGCATCGAACCGCAGGTGCTCGACGCCGCCGGAAAGGAGCTGGAGGGAGCCTGCGAAGGGTTGCTCGTTATCAACGACTCGTGGCCCGGACAGATGCGCACGGTGTACCGCAATCATGAGCGGTTCCAGAACACCTACTTCTCGCAGTTTGCGGGCAAGTATTACACCGGCGATGGATGCCGCCGCGACGAAAACGGCTACTACTGGATTACCGGACGCGTTGATGATGTGCTCAACGTAAGTGGTCATCGCCTGGGAACCGCTGAGCTTGAAAGTGCGCTTGTGGCTCACGACAAAGTGGCCGAAGCAGCGGTGGTTGGCTATCCGCACGAAGTGAAAGGCCAAGGCATCTACGCATACGTCACGCTCATCAAAAGCGTGGAGCCCTCCGATGCGCTGCGCGATGAACTGGTGCAGTATGTGCGCCAGCAAATCGGCCCCATCGCCACGCCCGACCATGTGCAGTTTACGTCGGCGCTCCCGAAAACGCGCTCCGGCAAGATCATGCGGCGCATTATCCGCAAGGTCGCCTCGGGCGAGTTTGATGATCTGGGCGATACCAGCACGCTCGCCGATCCCGATGTCGTCGATACGCTCATCGACAAGCGCAAACGCGTGGAACTGGACGGCAGCGACGCCTAATTCTGGCATGCGCCTCCCAACCACCGAACGCTCAGCCTTTGGGATGGAGCCCGACGGCTGAGCGCTCGAAAACCAATCATCGACGTGCCCGGCTACGGGATGGAGCCCTACCGCCCGGCCTTCGATGCCATACATTCTATCAACAGACGAACTCCGCGTATCTGCGAGCGGCTGATGGAGCAGCCTCACGCAGTGCTAGCATACACGCTAACATACTCGTAGCGCAGCCGCTGCTGACGCTATCCTGATCGGATTCCCCAATCGAACCTGAAGGAGCATCTATGACCCGAATAGCTTTATCCCAAACGTATGCCCTATGGACGGGTTTCTGTGGAGCCCTTGCCCTACTGGCGATGGCCTTGGCTCCATCCCCGGCCACAGCGCAGTCCTTTGACCTGAGCGGGTTTGTAAAGTCGGAGTATCTGTATGACTCGCGTCAGGTTGTAGCAGCCCGTGAAGGAGAGTTCCATCTCTATCCAGCGCCCGAGTCGGAAGAAACCGACGTGAGCAACCTGGGCTCGTTTCAGTTCTTCTCCCGATTCGGGCTTACCATCGGCGATTTGCCCGACGCCCTTGGCGCTGAAGTCAGCGGCTACTTTGAGTCCGACTTTTTCGGCGCCTCCGATGCCAACGTAAGCACGTTCCGCCTACGCCGCGCTTTTGCCAAAATGACGTGGGACGACCGCGAGGTGCTCTTTGGACAGGAATGGTCGCCGCTCTTTACGCTGGCCTCGTTTCCCCAGACGGTGGCTACAACCACCGGGGCACCGTTTCAGCCGTTTGCGCGCCAGCCACAGATTCGTTTTACCTACAAGCCGGGCGACTTCCGCCTGATCGGCGTTACGGCATGGCAACGCGATGCTTTTTCGGATATCTCGCTTCGTGGGGTGTCCGGCGTCAAGCAACAACAGCAGGCAGCCCTTCCGGCCCTGCATGGACACGCCCAGTATCACGGCGAAAATGTGATGGTAGGCGGCGGGGCCTACTTCAAGGCACTGCGCCCCATCCTCACCGAAGATCGGTTTTACACCGGGGCCGGACAGATCTACACCACCATCACGACCGAACCGGCCACCCTTCGTGCCAAGGCCACCTACGGCGCCAGCCTGTCTGATCATCTTATGACAGGTGGATATGTGTACAACGATTTTCGTGGCGAATACTACCCGCTCGACATTCTATCTGCCTGGATGGATGTGAACGGCACCGGCACCGTAGCCCCTGGCCTGTTTGCGGGATACCTTACCAACGAGGGCAGCCGCAATGAAGTCGGATCAGCCTCCAATCTTGAGGTGGCCGCCCGTGGAGCCGACATCGACTACGTGTGGCGCCTGGCCCCACGCCTGGCCCTCAACTACGATGCCCTCCGGTTTGCATTCGAGTTGGAGGTCACCTCTGCCAAGTACACCAGCAATCTCGATGACAACTACAAACCCGATGCCGTCAGTGGCGAAGACCCCGTCACCAACGTACGCGGCAACCTCTCGGTGTTTTTGTTTTTCTAGCGCGCTCAAGCGTCTCTTACCAGGGCACGTATGCCCACTCAACCACCCTGTACACTGACCCGATAGCCCCATGGCAGACTCCCCTTCCATCGATCGCGAAACGTACTGGCGCACGCTCATGCGTCGCACCCTCATTTTGCTCACGGTCTGGTTCATTGCCGGATACGTAATGAGCATATTCTTAGCTGAACCGCTTAACACCATTGACTTTGGCGGCATTCCCTTTGGTTTCTGGATGGCCCAGCAAGGGAGCATCTTCGTCTTCGTTAGCCTGGTGCTCATCTACGCCCTGGCAACCGACCAGCTCGACAAACAAGCGGGCGTGCAAGAAGACGACGACAGCACCACCGCGCCCAGCGCAGCCCACTAACACACCGGCACGCTCCTGCTCTCCCCTGTTGAACAAAACTCTCTTTAACCATGGGTATTCTTGGTTGGACCACCTTCTGGGTCGTTGTGACCTTTTCACTCTACATCGGCATCGCTATCTGGAGCCGCGTCACCAGCACGAAGGGCTTCTACGTAGCGGGCCAGGGCGTGCCTACCGTCGCCAATGGCATGGCTGTAGGCGCCGACTGGATGAGCGCCGCCAGCTTTATCTCAATGGCCGGGCTCGTATCGTTTATGGGATTCGACGGCTCTGTCTATCTGATGGGCTGGACCGGCGGCTACGTGCTGCTGGCGATCCTTCTCGCGCCGTTTCTCCGTAAGTTTGGCGAGTACACCGTGCCCGACTTCGTGGGCAAACGCTACTACTCAAACTACGCCCGTGTCATTGCTGCTATTGCCGCCATCTTTGTCTCGTTCACATATGTGGCTGGCCAGATGCGCGGTGTTGGCGTGGTGTTCAGCCGCTTCCTCGGCGAACTCGTTGAGCCCCTGGCCACTGGCATCGGAGTGGAAGTCATTACCATTGGCGTGGTCATCGGTATGACCATCGTAGCAACGTACGCCGTACTGGGCGGCATGAAGGGCATCACCTACACGCAGGTCGCACAGTACTGCGTGCTGATTGTAGCTTACACCATTCCAGCCGTTGCCATTGGGTTTACCCTGACGGGCAACCCCATTCCGCACGTAGCTATGGGCGAGGTACTGCCGCAACTTGATGGCCTACAGCAAGAGCTCGGGCTCGATATGTACAGCGGGCCCTTCGCCAATTTATCGATGCTCAATGTGTTTGCAATCACCTTCGTGCTAATGGCCGGAACGGCTGGGCTGCCGCATGTTATTGTCCGCTTCTACACCGTTAAAACAGTAAAGAGCGCCCGCTGGTCGGCGCTCTGGGCCATCGTGTTCATCGCTATTCTGTACACCATTGCCCCAGCAGTGGCGATGTTCTCGCGCTACGAGATCCTACAGTCGTTTGCCGATCTGGGCGCTATGGGCATGCTCGAAAGCCCACGTACCAGCTGGATTCAAACCTGGGCGGCCACGGGGCTCATTGAAACGGGGCAGTGGAGCGAAGGCATGTCGGCGAACGCGCTGCTCGACACCATCGACCGCGACATTATTGTACTGGCAACACCAGAAATTGCCAACCTGTCCCCCTGGGTTGTTGGATTAGTGGCGGCTGGTGGACTTGCCGCTGCGCTCTCTACGGCCTCGGGACTCATGCTCGTCATTAGCTCCTCGCTGGCCCACGATGTGTACGGCGAAATCATTAACCCCGAAGCCTCCGAAGAGAAGCGCCT
Source organism: Natronotalea proteinilytica (assembly GCF_055379935.1). Lineage (NCBI taxonomy): Bacteria > Pseudomonadati > Rhodothermota > Rhodothermia > Rhodothermales > Salisaetaceae > Natronotalea > Natronotalea proteinilytica. Next base: position 3,394,713 of record NZ_AP043947.1, read on the forward strand.
ACGTGTAGGACGCTTCATCATCTTCATTGCCATCATCGGGGCCGGGCTTTTGGGCATCTATCCGCTGGGCTTTGTGGCCGAGGTGGTTGCCTTCGCCTTCGGACTCGCCGCTGCCAGCTTCTTTCCGATTCTGGTGCTCGGCATCTTCTGGAAACGATGCAACAAAGAAGGCGCGATCGCCGGGATCCTCACGGGGCTCATCTTCACCTTCAGCATGATTGTGATGATGCGTGCCCATGTGGCCCTGGGCGAATTCGGCATCACAGAGCCAGTCTTCGAAAGCTTCTTCGGCATCGAGGCTCAGGGGATTGGGCTGATTGGTATGATTCTGAACTTTGTAGTCACCTACATCGTGTCGATTAATACCAGCGAGCCGCCCCAAGAGGTGCAAGACCTGGTAGAGCAGATTCGCTACCCCCGCGAACTCTCCGCCGAAGAACTACGCGAAGCCTCAGAGTCCTGATGGAGGCATGCCGGTACCGTGTACTCATGGCAGCGCGGTCGCCCCAGGTGACCGCGCTGCACGTGAATACAGCCATGCCAACCCTTTTTCGCCATCCCCCTTCCACCCACTTTTTGCTTCTTCATGAGTCGTTCTGGCATCGGATGTGGCACCCATCTACTTATTGCATTTGGCCTCTTTGTGGCTGCGCTGGGCGTTATTGCATACCAGAACCAGGAGACCGTGGTGATGATGTGGGACAACGTCACGGCCATGAATGAGGGCATGGACCTGACTGACGAACTGCGGTATCCAGAGGATGTGCTTGACTACATTGCCGCTCATCCCGAGACCGTTTCGCTTGTGGCCTACGATGTGGGCGCCAAAGACCAGGGCATTCACCTTGGAGCCGATACCGACCGCCCCATGATCAACCTGGACACCCTGCCGTTGCTTGTGGCCTACACAACAGCGGTGCACACCGGTACAGTGGATCCGGAGGCGCGCGTTTCGCTGATAGAACTAGGCCAGCACACGCTTCCCGCAGTCAACCAGTCGGCCCACGAACGGATGGTGCAGCAATGGGCCTCCGACGAACAGATCGATGCGGACAGCACCGTTGCGCTATCAGCCGTCGCCGTGGCCGTGGCCCGTCACAACGACGATGCCTCTGCCGACTGGCTACTCGACAAGATGGAGCGCGCTGCCACCGAAGAAGCCACCGAAGTCATAGGCCTTCGTCCCACAGCCCGCCCAATGCCACGCACAGGACGCTACCTCGGCTGGGTCAACACGCACGAGTCGCTCAACCTTGCGGATCCTGAGGTGCGTCTTGCCCCCGATACGATGTATGCCGCCGCCGACCGCTACGTCAGCGATACCACGTATGCCCGCGACGTGCGCGAGACGTTCCAAGCACGCGGCTCCAACCTGACCCTACGCCAGCAACAGCGCATGGCGCAAGCCACCGCCCCCCGCGCCTCTGTTGACGATGCTGCCACCGCCTTGCTACACATGGAAGCCGCCTCCGAAGCCCCGATAGCCGATGCTTACGCCGTACTCGATCGCTCGCGCGGGCTCGATTCGCTTGACACCCATCTGCAGGGGATTGCCTCGAAGGGCGGCGCCATGCCGGGTGTGATCAGCTTTGTGGGGGTGGCCCGCTTCGAAGACGGACGTCCGCCCCGCGTGGTCGCCCTATCGATGGAAGAGGTGCCGCTGGCTGTGTTCTACCACCTCCTGCAGTCGGGCCTCGACCAAGGGCTGGCACTGCAACTGCTGGGTGATGATGCGTTCTTCGAAGAGACCGCCGAACGCTTTCGGGAGACGACCTGAAAGCGCTCCCCATATGCTCGCTGCTGCTCTGTCACAGGTCAATCTTCGGGTAACGCGTGGCCACCTAACGTACCGAGAATAACGCACAATCTTGTCATTGCGAGCGCAGCGACGCAATCTCATGCCCTCAGGCCAGGTGCAGCCGCCCAATCAACGGCATGAGATCGCACCCCTAGGAGCACTCGTTCGCTAGCGCTCACAGCGCCGCGTCAGTCGCAGGGCTCCCTCCTCGCGATGACAATTTTGTCCCCTGACCGCAAGGACAGCGTATATTCAGTGTGGAAGGGCTCGTAACGTCACAGCGTAGCGTGCTGTGACGCCTGCTTCGCGTGTTCTATACCCGCCCGGGATATCCGCTTCGCTTCTGATCCCGGGCTAAGGAAGCCCACAGCCGGGGACCGCTTGCGTTCCCGGGCGATCTGTGGCAAATTGCTAAACACCTACATATCGAAGGCCCATTGGACCTGTAGTAGAGCATCTTCTGTGGTTCACCGTCTCTGTCCGTGACTCGTCGAACCCTCTCAAACGGTTGCCTGCTCATGCAATAGAGACCGGTGCATAGAATCTCACAGCAACCAGGTCTCAACTATGAAATATCGTGTTTGGGCGATTGCCGTTGTGCTTCTATTCATGGGAGCGCCCCAACTTTTGTACGGCCAGGAAGAGCCACCCGCTGTTGTAACAGGAACGGTTCTTACGCCCAGTGGCGATCCCTTGCCGTACGTCAACGTGTACATAGAAGGATCTACCGTTGGGGCGGCATCCAATGAGGAGGGCTCCTTTCACTTCACTACAACACAGACGGGCGAGCAATCTATTCAAGCCACGATGGTGGGGTACGCGACGGCCGAGCGTACCGTCTCCCTTTCCCATGGTGAGACAACGACCATCGAGCTTGTGCTTCATCCCAACGAGGTCGAGTTGGCAGAAGCCGTTGTTACCGGGCGTAGCTTCACAACCGGTGTGGCTGAAAATGCCACCTTGCAACCACTCGACATCGTTACCACGCCCGGTGCGGCAGCCGATATTTTCCGGGCATTCCAGACACTCCCCGGCACAGCACGTGTCGATGACGGCGCGGGCCTTTTTGTTCGCGGCGGCGATGTGAGCGAGACCGCCGTCCTTCTCGACCGAGCAACGGTGCATCATCCCTACCGTTTTGAGTCGCCCACAGGCGGTGCATTCGGTACCATTCCGCCCTTCCTGACTGAAGGCACCGAGTTCTCAACCGGCGGTTTCTCGGCACGGTACGGAAATGCCCTGTCAGCAGTACTGGCCATGGAGACGCCTTCGCGTCCAGAGCGGCATCAGCAGTACGTGAATCTGGGGCTGGCTGCAGCCTCGCTTCGTCTTGACGTGCCACTTATTGATGGCACACTGGGGCTTCGCGCCTCCGGCAACCGGTCGTTTACAGGGCTGCTTTTTCGGGTGAACGGCCATCAGGATGACTTTACGATTACGCCGCAGGGCACCAATGACAACCTAAGTCTTATTTGGGACTACAGTGACGCCGGGCAACTGAAGTTCTTCAACCATATCGACACGCACCGCCTTGGCGTTGAGGTTGACGAGCCGTCGTTTACGGGCACCTATCGCGGACGGGCCACAACCCACTTCCACAACCTACAGTGGACACAGGTCTACGACAGCGGTGTGGTTCAGACCAGCCTTGCGGTTAGTCGCCACAGCGCGCGCCGCTCGCTCGGTTCGATGGATCTACGCCCGACAACCCAGATCGCTGCCTTGCGCTCGGATGTTGAGCACGACCTTTCACAAAATGTCCGGGTGCTTACAGGAGCTATTATAGAGCGTCAAAGCCGGGGGTTCGAAGGAACGGTTCCCCAACACACCCCCGTGCTCGATCCCAATGCAGACGAACAAGTGATCGAGGACACGGAGCATGCAACACGCGGGGGCACTTACGCCGAACTGGAGGTCCGCCCCGTCTCAGACCTCACGCTTACAGCCGGTATTCGCGCCGATGCACAGTCGCCGACTCACCAACTCGTCGCCGATCCCCGCCTCTCGCTGCAATATGCTCTTACCGAAAACACAAGCGCTCGTCTGGCTTGGGGCATCTACCATCAGTTTCCAGATCCAGGCGTTTACGATGCGCTTCCCGATGCGCTTCCCGATGCGCCCGTCCAACGAGCCCAGCAAGCGCGTCATTGGATTGCCGGTCTACATCACGAGCGCGACCTGTGGCAACTTCGCATGGAAGGCTACTGGAAGCCGTACCGCAGCCTAACCGTAACGGACGGCGAGCGGCGCTATGCGAACAACGGGACAGGGTATGCGCGTGGCATCGATCTTTTTGCCAAGTACGGTGGGTTTCTGGAGACGCGCCTCAACGGATGGCTTAGCTATAGCCTGCTTGAATCGAGACGCACACAGGTGCGCCGCAAAGGAACGGATGTCGCGTTCGAAGAGGGGCCTTCTCCGTTCGACATCACACACAATCTGGAGGTCGTTGGCAAAGTGCGCCTTGTCGATCAACTGCGCGCGGGCGTGACGTGGACTCTCGCGTCTGGACGCCCCCACACACCGGTGACCAACGCGGTTCCGCAGCACGACGGGGCCTTCTATTTGCCCGTTGAAGGACCGGTTGGATCCGAGCAGTTATCTCCGTTCCACACCCTTGACCTTTCGGTTAGTTACCATTGGCCATTTGGCGACGAGCGAAACGCCGTCTTTTACGTTTCCATCGACAACGCCCTCGATCGGGCCAATGTAACCGGTGTCAAATATAACCGCGACTACTCCATGCGAACCGAACGCACCACCAATTTTCGGCGGTCGATCTACGTGGGAGTGTCTTTCACGCTGTAGCGATCGTGCGTCTTACCGATGCGACACACGACTCGTCGACCTTCTGCGAACGCATACCCGCTTTCGTCATGATGAGAATCCCCTGTCGAGCACTCAAAACCAGCCGGAAAATTATGATGCGATACGTGTCAACAGGATACCTGCTTATTTCTTTGCTACTGCTTGGCGTGTCTCTACCACTCAGCAACGAGGCCTCGAACGTAAGCCCAGATCACAAGAGTCCGGATGCGAAGGCTACTGCAACGCCAACTGATTCCCTTATTATCGAAGCGCGATCGTTGCTTCAGGAAGGCGTTAACACTGCCGACCGAGGCATGATGGAGCGCGCCCGCGCGCAGTTCGAACGGGCCACGGCGGATGATACCTATGCGGCGCTTGCTCATTACTATGCCGGACTTGCCAATTATAGGCTCGCCTCGATTTTTATGGAGGCCGACGACATCCCTATCAGTACTTATCTGGATGCCGCAGACCATCACTTGGAGACGGCGATCCACCTCGACGCTCAGTTTGCCGATGCCTATGCGCTTCAGTCGAGCGTCTACGGACTTAAGATCAGCCACCGTCCATGGCGTGCTGTTACGCTTGGGCGTGCCTCCGGCACCCTTATGGAGCAGGCGCTCGAATTGGAGCCCAACAACCCCCGCGTCGTGCTCCTCAAGGCCCAGTCTGATTTCCACACGCCCAGTGCGTTCGGCGGCGATAAAGACAACGCGCTAGAAGGGTTCAAGAAAGCCGCCAAGCTGTTTGAAGACAAAGAAAACGGCGATCCGCTCCAGCCTCAGTGGGGACACGAGGAGGCGTATGCCTGGATCGGCATTGCACATGCTGAAGAAGAACGGCATGCTGCCGCCCGAACAGCTTTTAAGCGCGCCCTAGAGATCAACCCGGACTACGGATGGGTCAAGTACGAGTTGCTTCCCGAAATGACCCGTGCTGACGCGGATTCGTAACGCGCTCCCGCTGCGCCTCCATGGACATCCATCCAAACAAAAGAGTACGCACGGATCCCAGAGCCCTGATTTCGCTTCGTAATCCTACCCGCTTACCATGCCTGCAATTGCTGACCAGATTGCACGCTTTTCCGACAACGATGCGTCGTTGCCCCACACTGGCAAAGCGCCTCCACCACGCATCACGTGGCGGGGCGTGCTAATAGCAGGTACCCTTTGGGGCCTTTACGCGCTTTTCTATACAGCTGTAATTTCTGCAGCCGAGCAAACGCCCTTTGCCTCACTCTTAGTGGGTCAGGTTGTAAGCACCGCTATTTTGGCGCTCTACAGCATCCCCATTTGGTGGCTCACCGTGCGTAAGATGGATAGCTGGGCCTGGGGATGGGTGCTGGGGGTGCATCTGGTTCTGGCTCCTGCCTACGCGTGGGGAAGCCTGGAAAGCTATTTTATAATTTCTGATACGGTATTTGAAGTCGGTCTTCGTGAAGAACTTACTGAAGAGTATATATTCATCGCCGTCACGCATCTCACAATTTATGCGGTGCAGTTCGCAATCTATCACTTAGTGCGCACCCGGCAGCGAAAACGGTGGCGCGAATGGCAAGCGATGCAAGGGTGGGCACGCGCTCGAGAACAGGAACTCGCCGCGCTCAAAGCGCAAATCAACCCACACTTTCTGTTCAACACGCTAAACTCGATTAGCTCCACCCTGAAGCAATATCCAGACCGTGCCCGCGAGATGATTGCAGGGCTATCTCAGATGTTGCGCTACGTGCTTGACGCATCCGACCACGATCTGGTGCCGCTTCGCGACGAGATTACGTTTGCACAGACGTACCTTAACCTCGAAAGGCATCGCTTCTCTGATCGGCTCCAAACGCGCTATGATATTGCAATCAACGACGCCGAGTTGAACACGCCCATCCCCCCGATGACGCTGCAGCCGCTCGTCGAAAATGCGATCAAGCATGGCATTGCCCCCCAAGAAGAAGGCGGAACGGTCACGCTTCACGTCACATCCGACAATGGATGGCTCCACGTAACGGTAGATGACACCGGTGCAGGATCCGATACCGACAATCCGGTGGAAACCAGCAAGGGGACCGGCCTACCCAATACAAACGAACGTCTGGTTCATGCCTACGGCCCAGAAGCGGCCTTGCACACAGAACCCCTTCAGAACGGCGGATTTAGCATCAGCTTTTCCGTCCCCAAGTCGGCACCTACTGATTAAAGCAATTGTTGCTATGCACGCTCTCATTGTTGACGACGAGCCGCCCGCTCGTAATATGGTCCGCGAGTACCTGACAGAGGAATATCCCGAGATCGATATTATCGGAGATGCTGGTACCGGCCGCGAGGCTGTGGATCGGATCAATGAAGAGCTTCCCGACCTTGTCTTTCTGGATATCCAGATGCCAGGCCTTGATGGCTTTGACGTGCTGGCTCGCCTGGATGTGCTTCCGTCCCTCATTTTCTCGACGGCCTACGACGAGTATGCCATTCAGGCGTTCGATGCGGGGGCTATAGATTACCTGCTTAAGCCCTACTCACGAGCGCGCTTTCGCAAAGCCGTTGGCCGGGTCCTTCAGCGTGCGCAGCAAGACCAACCAACCGACGACTATGCGGAACAGCTTAACACACTACTCAAGTCAACCAAGGCCAACGACGCCCCCCAACGGCTGTATGTGCGCCATGGCAAAAAAATCATCCCCGTTGACCTTGAAGACGTCATTTACATTGCAGCAGCAGGCGACTATGCTAAGCTACACACTGAAGAAGATACCTATCTCTCAAGCGCAGGCATCGGGGCGCTTGAGAGCCGTCTCGACACAGCGCGCTTTCTGCGTGTGCATCGATCAACCATCGTGGCGCTTCCGGCTATCAAGCATCTGGTAAGCGATGGGTCAGGCGGCTACTGGATTCGACTGTGCAACAACGAGCGTGTGCGCGTGAGTCGGTCGTATGCCGATGAGATTCGGGGCCTTATCGCGTGATAACTGACCTATCAGAAATGTCTTTAGGCGGCGTCATCACTCAACGGGAATCTGCGACCGACGGGCCGTTACATCGGACGCAGAGCGTCCATTCGTCCGTCGCGACGCAGAGGGGCCGAAGGTCATGCCCGTTGTACATCGCGACGAGGACACGCGGGGACTCGCCTCCGGTTGTGTTGTGTATAAGCCGTAGCTCGGAGAAGGATTTAGGGGGAGAGATTCTCTACTCTCAAACGACTCTAACATTGACCTGTGACAAAGCACTACAACCGCTGCGTAATCTGCGGTAAAATCGCGTCTTTCCACGAACGGAATCGGTTTTCTAGAATGGCCTTGCGTGCTTCGCGCATCAGCCAGCAGTAGAACGCCAGGTTCTGCTGCGAGGCAATCTGCAACCCGAGAATCTCATTCGACTTCTGCAGGTGGCGCAAGTACGCCTTCGTAAACGTTTGGGATACATGCGCCTCTAGCCCCGGATCGATGGGCGAGTGGTCGTTGGTCCATTGCGCATTTTTGATGTTGATGCGCCCCTGCGTCGTAAACAGCGTGCCGTTGCGCCCATTGCGCGTGGGCATCACGCAGTCGAACATATCCACGCCGCGTGCAATGTTTTCAAGAAGATTCGCAGGCGTGCCTACCCCCATCAGATAGCGCGGTTTGCTGGTGGGCAAGAGCGGCGTAACCACCTCCACCATGTCGTACATATCTTCGTGCGACTCGCCCACCGAAAGGCCGCCGATGGCATAGCCCGGAAAGTCGAGGTCTACCAGCGCACGGGCCGACTCGCGCCGCACCTCCGGATACGTAACCCCCTGCACAATGCCAAACAGCGCCTGATCGTGTCCGTGGGGCGATGTAGTCTTATCGTAGTGCAGGCGAGCCCGCTCGGCCCAGCGCAGCGTCAGTTCGTTTGACTCGCGTGCATAGGCTTTCGTTACGTCGGCAGCCGGGCACTCGTCGAGCACCATCATGATGTCGGAGCCCAGGGCGCGTTGCGTATCCACGACCGACTCGGGGGTAAACAGATGCGTGGAGCCGTCGATGTGGCTCTGGAACTCGGCTCCTTCCTCTGAGAGGGTACACCGATCGGCCAGGGAAAACACCTGGAATCCGCCTGAATCGGTAAGGATGGGTCCCTTCCATTGGGTAAATTGCTGCAAACCCCCCGCATCGGCAATCACTTCGGTACCTGGGCGCAGGTACAGGTGATAGGTATTGCCCAAAATGATGTCGGCCCGAATATCTTCGCGCAGGGCGGTGGGGGGCACGCCCTTGACGCTACCCAGTGTGCCCACAGGCATGAACGCCGGGGTGCGTACGGATCCATGATCGGTTTGAAGGTCGCCCGCACGGGCGTCGGTGTGAGTGTCGGTGTGGACCAGCTTGAAATCCATAAAACTCAGGGCAGGGATGAAGACAATGAGCGTGCTGCATACGGATGGCCTTGCTAAAGATTCCGCGCGGGCATGGCTAAACAGGCCCTAGCGCTGGGTAGCGGTTCAGCAGGAGAGCGGACTCGACGCAAGCAGAGAGGTCATACCACACTACGAAGCAGACTCCTCGCCTGTTATGCTGTCGCGCATGGAGCCGTACTCGTTGAGCTCCACCGTAAACTCCTCGCGACAGGCCCGGTAGATGGCGACGATGATAGCCGTTGCAGGGACGGCGATGAGCAGGCCAAACACGCCCATGAACGTCCCAAAGGCCAGCAGGGCAAAGACAATGAGCACCGGGTGCAGCCCCATCTGATAGCTCAAGATTTTGGGCGTGAGGAACGACTGCTCTAAGAGCTGCTGCGCCAAGATGACGATGAGCACAATCAGCGCATCCATCCATCCGCCAAACACGAGCGCAATGATGCCACCTAGCACCATGCTTACGATGGCCCCTATCCGCGGTACGAAGTTTAGCACGCCCGCGAGCAGTCCGATAAGGAGCGAAAACGGCACCCCAAAAAGCGCCAGCCCCACCGTAACATTCACCGCTGCGATGAGGCTGATGATGAGTTGCCCACGCAAGTAATTGCCCACAATGCCCCCGGCCTCCACGATGTAGTCGCGGCGTCCGTTCGCGGTGGGAAACAGTTCAATGAGCCCATCGCGAATGGCCGGATAGTCCTTTAGCGTGTAATACAGAATGACCGGCACCAGGGCCAGAATGGTTACCAGGGCAATGACTGACCCGAGCGAGGCCAACACTTCTTCAGCAGCGCTGGGCAGCCGGCGTGCTTGTTGCTGCACAAAATCCGTTAGCTCTCGAATGAGCACCTGACGATCCAGGAGCCCGGCCTCCTCAAGCTCAGCCACAAGCGGTGAGGTGGCCAGCCAGCTGCGCAGCGCCTCCAACGCATTCAACGATTGCCGCGACAGACGATCGATCTCATCCACGATCGTGGGCGCAATAATCAGGATCAGCGCGACAAACACGCCCACAACGACTGTGGTTACGGCCATAGAAGAGACGCTGCGCGGCACGCCATATCGCCGATCAAGCCGTGTAACCACCGGATGTAGCAAATAGGCCAGCAGATACACCGCCACAAACGGAATCAGAATGTTGCTTGCGCGACTCATCGCCCAGAGCACCAACAGCAGTCCGCCGGCAAACAGTAGGGCACGCGCCGTCGACCGATGCCGCACGGGCCAGAGCAGTAATCCCCCGGCTAGCGCCACGAGGGGCGGACTCAGGAACGAGCCCGAGCGCGGAAACTCCATTTCGTAGAGCATCACCAGCAACATCACCAGGCCGCCTACCAACAGCACTGTTTCTTGCGGATGAATCGCTTGCCACCACCTGTCCTCGTCGTTTGAGGTAGCGTCATCGGGAGCAGCACGAGCAGGCGTTGATTCAGCACCCACCGAAGACGATGGCGAAGAGGGAGCATCCGAATCGGAAGGATTGGCAGAGGCCATGGTCGACAGCCATCAAATAAAAACGTACAAAGCGAGCGGCCACAGCGGAGCATCAAGCCGCCGGTGTAGTACATACGATGCGGCACGCATGCAGATGTGCCGCTGCTCTTTTTTCATAGGCCCGCCTTCGTCTTACGCCATGGCCTCCCCCGTGCTCCGTTCGGCAGCTGCGTTGCAGCGTCCGGGTACCGTCTTCCTCGACACGGCCCGCCGTGATAGTGAGAACACCACCACCCGCTACTTTGCGGACCCCGAGCGCGTGCTGTGTGCTGCAACCGGAGCCGAGGTTCTGCCGGCACTGCAAGACAGTCAAGATGCCCTCGATGCAGGATACCACGTTGCAGGGTACGTGACCTATGAAGCGGGATACGCCCTCCACCCCTCGCTTCACACGCTCCTACCCGATCGGGCCGGCCCGCTCCTTTGGCTGGGGGTATACGACGCGCCTCAAACGCTTTCGCCCGAAGAAACCGATGCCCTCTGGGAACAGGTGCCTCCACAGTCCCCAGAATCCGCTACGTTCCAATGGGAAGAACCCGCTTACCGCGAAGCCTTCGAAACCGTCAAGCAGCACATCCGCGAGGGCGATGTGTATCAGATCAACCTTACCGGTCCGGTGGCCCTCACAGGAGCGTCCGATCCGCTCGCCCTCTACGCCCACATGCGTCGGCAGCAGCCCGTACCGTATGGGGCCTACCTGCACACCGGCACGCGTACGATCCTCTCGGCCTCCCCCGAACTATTTATTCGCCGGAGTGGCGACCGGCTGTGGACGCGCCCCATGAAAGGCACTGCGGCGCGTCCGCCCACTCCGCAGGCCGATGAAGCCGCCATGGCACGCCTTCGGGCCGATGCCAAGACACAGGCCGAAAACCTCATGATCGTGGATCTGCTGCGCAACGACTTGTCGGTGTGTTGCACTCCGGGGTCGGTGCGCGTACCCGATCTGTTTACGGTGGAGCGGCATCCCACCGTGTTGCAAATGACCTCGACCGTCGAAGGCACTCTGCAGCCCAACACCACGCTTCCCAAACTCTTCCAGGCGCTCTTTCCATGCGGATCGGTCGTCGGGGCACCGAAGTTGCGTGCCATGCGCATCATCCGTGCGCTCGAACCGGCCCCACGCGGCGTGTACTGCGGCGCCATCGGATATGCGGCCCCCGACGACACAGCCGTCTTCAATGTCGCCATCCGCACCGTAGAGATCGACGACCAAGGGGCTCGGATGGGCACTGGAGGTGGGCTGGTATGGGATTCCAACGCAGAGGCCGAGTATGACGAGTGTGTGCTAAAGTCGCGTTTCTTGGTGGATACCGACGGGCCCCCTCCTCTCGTTCGGCCCACACTCATCGAAACGATGCGGTGGAACGGCACGTCGATTCCACTTCTTGACCGCCACCTGCAGCGGCTCACCACCTCAGCGCAGTACTTCGGCATACCGTTTGACCGAACGGCCATTCGAACGGATATAGAGACAACGTGCAGCGCGTTGCCGCCCACACCGCACATTGTACGGGGCACTCTGGATTTCAAGGGCACGTGGCACACCACCACGCGTCCGCTACAGGACTCCGACGCCCCCTGGCGACTTACTGTCAGTCCGGTGCCTGTGGATCCATCCGATGTACGGCTGCACCACAAAACCACCGCCCGCACGCCCTACGACGAAGCCGCCGCGTTTGCGCAGGCCCACGATTGCGACGAAGCACTGCTGTTATCCACCGAGGGCGTTGTTACTGAGGGGGCACGGAGCAACGTGTTCGTAGAGTGCAACGGCACGCTCTACACGTCGCCCTGCACAGCCGGACTGCTTGGCGGCGTGTACCGTGCGCATGTCATCGACACCCGTCCTGATGTCGAAATCCAGCCGCTCACCCTACACGACCTGCGCACCGCCGATGCCGTCTATTGCTGCAACGCCGTGCGCGGCTGGGTGGAGGCCGTGTATGTAGAGCCGGAGCCGATCGCGGCCTCCTGCAGCGGTTTTCGTTCACCATAACCGCTGCGACCAACCATCCCGAGCCGGTACGTTTTCTTTATGCCTGAACAGACGATGCAGCGATCTGCGAAGGCGGCTCGTCGTACCGTTCGCGGAAGCGATTTGTGAAGTGCGATACACTCTTGAAGCCAACTCCGTATGCGACCTCGCTTACATTGCCTTCGCCGCTCGCAAGCAATCGGTGGGCCTCCTGCAGGCGAACCTCCCAAATCAGATCAGATGGCGAATGCTCGGTTACGTCTTTGATGTCGCGGTATAGCTTTGACCGGCTCATACCAACGGCCTCGGCAAGCGCCTGCACAGTGAACTCCGGATCGCTAAGGCGATCGCGAATGGCCTGGCGGAGATCGGCCAGCAGAGCAGGCGTATCCGTGACAGGGTCAGTCGCGGCTGAAGGCGGCTTGGACTGAAACCGCTCGCGCAGTCGCATCCGCTGTTCGATAAGTGTACGAATGCGCGTGCGGTCAATAGCACAACAGGAATGAAGTCGGTACTCGGCGTTTCACGGATAGCACGCAACATAGCTACCCCGTCCATCACAGGCATCATGACATCCGATACGATGCAGTCCGGTGTGTGGGTACGGGCGTGGGTGAGGCCATCGCCGTATGTACCAGTCCATAGATCGCCGTCAGGGGATTCGTAGATCGCATGTGGACGGGCTGATGGGAAGCCGTTTTCGGGCGTTAAAGACGTAATCGTGCCGTTATGGTAGCGGGCAATTGCTTCTTCGGGAGCGGCCCACACAGTGCTGTTCGGGCCCACGGTAACGGCCCGGATGTAGTCGGCTACCGCAGGATGCGCGTCGGTGAGCGATTCGAACGTGCCGTTGCGGTAACGCACCGGCCCTGCCGATCCACCTTCTGCTTGCTACACGCGACCGCCCGACGACCTGCGTATCGTCGGGCGGTGATGTATTTGGACTGATGTCTCGGTTACCGCACAACTGTTATGCGCTGGGTTTCGACTGGTCCGTTGTCAGTTTCCATCCGCAGGAAGTACGTACCACTCGCCATCCGGCTTACATCAATGGCCTGCTCGTGGCGCCCTCCTAGTTCCTGGTCGGTTACCGTTTGTACGCGGCGGCCCAGCGTGTCGTACAACTGGATGCGCACATGCTGATGCTCTGGCACTGCAAACCGCACCGTCGCCTGACTGGATGTGGGGTTCGGATACGTAGGCAGCAACTCCGCCTCGGTGGGCTGTCGCTCAACGACGACCTCGTCGCTGAACGATTCGGTGCCGTCGGTATCGATCTGGCGGAGACGGTAGGTGAGGCTATCGGCCGCATAGGGCAGATCCGTGTCGTCGAACCGGTAGGACTGCGGCTCGTCGGTGGTGCCCGCCCCGTCTACGTTGGCAATCGTTTGCCATGATTCCCCGGTAGAGACATCCCGGCGGGACGTCTCTACGGAAGCCTCGCGGCGTTGAATCTCAAACCCGGCGTTGTTGGTTTCCGAGATGGTCTCCCAGTGTAACTTCACGAGATCACTATCGGCCCGTTGTGCTTCAAATCGGGATAACTCTACGGGAAGCGGATTGTCGGCTTCATCGCTCGCGATGGCAAACTGGCTAAAGCCAGTTAGATCTTGCACCGCAACCCAGTTTTCGTCTTCATTTAAAACCAGTGTGCCCCCCAGGTCAGTGACCTCATTCCACGTAGCACCATCGTCTTCGGATTTATAAAGACGCAGCGCGTCAAAGTCATCAATACCCGGAATATCACTGGCATCCAGTGCAAGATCGTAGGTTGGGTCCTCGCCCGTCAAGTCAGTGTCGATCGTCCAGGTGAAGGGAGCAACGCTGCCGGGTAGATCGGTACTTTCGGGTGTGGTTTCGTTTCGGTTGAAAGATAAATCGCCACTGGTTGCGTTCCGAAGCAGCACGAGTCCTTCAAAGCCTGCTGGATCTATATACCCTGCCAGATCGATGGCATCCGTAATGCTGGATTCGGTCGTAGCAACCTCGGTATACTCGTGGGCGCCCAGGTCGGGGGCAAGCCCAAATAAACGGTTGTTCCCTAACGCATCGGCGGTGAGGTCTACTGCGACGCCGTCATCTGCAAATGGGGAACGGCTGCCGCGTGCAATGGCAGGTGAGGTGCTGCTCAGGCGCAGGTCACCAACAAGTGGATCCACAAACTGGGGATCGACGTCGAGTATTGCTCCTTCACTCTCGAAGGTGCTATTCTCCGGTCCTCCGTCCACGATGGTGTGCCCAATGAACACAGTGGAATGGCTCCCAAACGTGCGGACCTCTTCATAAACGGCTTCGTCTGCCTCGTCTCCTTTATTATTCCAGAGGATGGAGTTGATCACATTCATCGTGGCTGTGCCCTCGAATCCTGAGACAGAGAGCGAGCTGAACTCCAGTTCATTTTCGGCAACGGTCACATGAGCCAGCGTAAAAGTGCCTGTGCTTTCTTCTTCGGTGCGGATGAAAAAGGTATCGAACCCAACATTACCTCCTGAAAACACATTGCGGGCTACAGGCGAGGCGTCGCCGCCGTCAACAAGGACAGCGGCCCCGGTTCCATGCGTCGCCGTGTTTCCGATGAAGGCAGCGTTTGTGAGTGTGGGGGCAGCAAAAGCGTTATCACCGTCGGTTCTGGTAACAATGCCGCCGCCCCGGCTATCGGCATGATTGCCAAAAGCCACGATATTGCGAAGGGTCGGACTACATGCTCCTTCCTCGGATCCGTAGCAAATGAGTCCGCCGCCGCCCCGGGTTAAATCATCTTCGCCGTTGGCTTGACCAGCGGTAAGAGCCACGCCATCAATCACCGTATCCGCAGTGATGTCTCCATTAGGACGTCCATCAAGCATCAGCACTGTGTAGCTGTTATCTCCCTGAAGGTGGGATGTTGCTTGCGTAGCGACGAAGGGGTCGTCGTTAAGATCAATGTCTCCTGAAAGGGTCGTCCCCGTCGTGGGATCGGTGAGGTCGAGGTTTCGGGTGTTGAGTTGATTCTCAACATCGCTAATGCTACTAAAAGATTCGGTGCCTGTCCAACCGCCGTATATATGCAGCCCGTCTTGAGCCCCTGTGAGCGTAAAGGCGGTGCTTCGCTCTTCATCGGTAACATTGTTGACGTTTGCTGGTGTTACGGGCCGGTAAACTCCAGCGGCAATGACGATCACATCATCTCCGGTCGCTACGGCAAGAGCATCCTGTAGATCTGTGAAGGCATCATCGAACGATGACCCATCCTCAATCCCCATGGCATCAGCCTTCACATGGTAGATGGGACCGTCGTACGTACTTTGAGGCCGTTCATAGGCACCCAGGCTTACGGTGCCATCTTGAATACGATCTTCGCCCAGCAAATCTAATGCGACACCACCTATTGCCTCGTTGGAGCCCGCGTTGAGGGCAGGCGAGCCGGGCTGGAGGCGCAATCCGTCCTGCTTCGTGAAGAAAACAGCATCGTCTCCTGCGGGATTATCCCCCGCTACAAACTGTGGAGCAGCATCAAGATTTGTGCTCTGCTCGAAGTCTACCGCATCACCGTCTTCATCTTTGTAGATTGCCTCGGCGTCGTTTCCTGCTTCGACTCCATCTGGGCCGTTTTCGATCAGCGTGTTCGAGAATACGGGAGCGGCTCCTGTATCCCAACTGCGCACTTGGTCGCCCATGTCGGTGGCGGTGTTGTCATACAGGATCGTGTTGGTGAATACCGGTGCTGAACTGCTTCCACTTCCAGCCCGGTGATACACGGCTCCGCCAAACTCGCCCGTATTGCCGGCAATAGTTGTATTGGTGACTGTTGGACTGCTTGTGCCGCCGTTTCGACCGTTCAATAGAAGCGCGCCGCCCAGTGCCGGGTCATCATTCGGCGTCTCGGCGGTATTGTTGACAAATACGCTGTTTATTAGTGTAGGATTGCTGGCTCCACCGTCTGAGCCGTCCGCATAGAGCGCACCGCCTTCATACGCCAGGTTCTCGGTAAATACTATGCGTTCCAGAAAGGGGCTGCATCCACTGCCGCTGCCCGTTCCTTCGCAAAGCATGCCCCCACCGCGTCCGTTGGATGCACTGCCGGTAGCGGCCCCTCCGGTGACGGTAAAGCCGTCGATGATCGTCTGATCAGTGATAGGTCCTTCAGTCGCACCGTCGAGATATAGTACGTGATAGTTGGTACCTTGCCCGTCAAGTACGGCTGGGTGAGCGCCAGGATCGCGGGTGTTGAGGGCCGCCTCAACGGCCTCTATGGTATCGAACGACTCGCCTCCGCTCCATCCACCGTAGATACGTATGCCATCTTGGGTCCCATCGAGCTTAAACGCATCATCAGCATCTGGACCTGGGGTATACGTACCTGCTCCAACAAGAATGATATCATTCGAACTGGCTACGGCCAATGCATCTTGCAGATCAACAAATGCATTTTCGAATGAGTCCCCTTCTTCATTACCGTCGGCGTTTGCTGCAACATGGTGAATCGAGGTGATCTGATCGCCAGCATCTTGCTCATACGGCCCCATGCTCACGGTACCGTCTTGGATGCGTGCCTCCCCAAGCAAGTCAGTTTCTACATTTGATGGAACAGCCTCATTATCACCGGCATTGAGGGCGGGCGATGATGGGCTCAGACGCAGTCCATCTTTGAGGGTGCCAAAAACGAGATCGCTTCCAGCCGGATTGTCACGGTCTGCGAATAGCGGATCACCATCAAGGGTGCCGTCGCCACAGTCGGTTCCAGAAATAGCTTCGCATCCCCCTTCAACTAGCGAATAGCTGATTGTCGAGGTAGAACTGCTGTTATTAATCTCATCGCCGTTGTCCCAAAAAATAGAGTTGTGTACCTCCGGGCTTGCGCTTTCGTTGTAGAGCGCTCCTCCTGATCCTCTTCCGATGTTTCCGGTGAATGTTGTATTGATGAGGGTGGGACTGCTCGTTCCGCTGCCTCCGTCGTTGTACATGGCTCCGCCCCGCCACGCTTCATTGTTTACGAATACTGCATTGATGAGCGTTGGACTTGCATTGCCGACTGGCCCTTCACTGTATATAGCTCCTCCTCTGCTGGCTTCGTTTCCTGTAAAAACGGCATTAACTACAGTGGGGTTGCTGGTTCCATCAATGCCATTGTTGAACAGAGCTCCTCCTTTACCCCACGCATAGTTCCCCGCAAAGGTAATGTTGGAGAGCGTAGGGCTGCACGTAGAGTTGCTGCGCCCGTTACAAAATACGCCGCCACCGTCGGATGAAGGCTGCATATTGAGCTCTGCTTCCCCTCCCGTGATCGTCACTCCATCGAGTATAGTGCTCGATGTAATCCCCGAGCCTGAGCTGCCATCCAAATAGACTAGGTGTTGTGTATTGTCACCATTGATATCACTGGCGTCCCAGGTGATGCCGTTTTCATCGGTGTTATCGTTGTTGTTAATGTCGCCAGAAAGCACTGTAATGTTAGTTGTCGGGTCGCGCTCAGACCGGCTGGTTTCGGTGCCATCGAATCCACCGTAGATTTCAATTCCGTTTTGACTGGCTGTAATTTCAAAGCTGATTGTTTGATCGGAGCCAGATGTTGGCTTGTAGACGCCTGCAGCAATCCAGACTTCGTTGGTACCCGAGGCGTTTGAAAGCGCTATCCGGAGATTAGTGTACGCATCATCCCATGAAGATCCATCGTTGGCCCCGGTCGCGCCTGCATCTACGTAGATGATAGATTGGGCATGGAGGGTAGGTCCTGCAAACAGGAAAAGTACCAGCAGACAGGTTGCTATGCTCAGGCTTTTTGCTATGCTCAGGCTCTGGATGAAATCATTCGTATCGGTATCAATAAACATGGTAGGCAAAAGGGAATCCAGACAAAATGACGACGATCTGCTCAACAGTCTACGGAAGAAAGCAGACCGTTGCGTTGCGTGAGCGTCCCAAATGTTTGCGTGAGTGTCTCAACAAACGTGAAACTACCCTATTCGGGGTCTTTTTTCGATATGGCATCCTTACTTCTTTCCCAGGTGCTCCTTTTCCCAGCTCCAATGCCGGCACGCCAAATGCATGTTTGTATCTGATGTATCTGATAGACCCATCCCAAGCGCCGGGGGACTGCCTGAACTCACCGTGGCTGATCGTTTTGTGCCCGCCTCGCACTGCTGACAATTAGCCAACACCCTAAATTGGACCACGTTACGTGGTTGTAGATGTCGTTGCGAGCTTGGAGGGCGGCTCGTCGTACCGTTCGCGGAAGCGATTTGTGAAGTGCGATACACTCTTGAAGCCAACTCCGTATGCGACCTCGCTTACATTGCCTTTGCCGCTCGCAAGCAATCGGTGGGCCTCCTGCAGGCGAACCTCCCAAATCAGATCAGATGGCGAATGCTCAGTTACGTCTTTGATGTCGCGGTACAGCTTTGACCGGCTCATACCAACGGCCTCGGCAAGCGCCTGCACAGTGAACTCCGGATCGCTAAGGCGATCGTGAATGGCCTGGCGGAGATCGGCCAAGAGAGGAGGGGTGTCGGGGGTAGTGTCGGTCAGGGGCGTAGGCGGCTCGGACTGAAACCGCTCGCGCAGTCGCATCCGCTGTTCGATAAGCGTGCGAATACGTGTGCGCAACTCGCGCGGACGAAACGGCTTGGTGAGGTAGTCGTCGGCACCGGCCTCCAATCCACTAATCTTATCGTCGAGTTCGGCACGCGCGGTCAGTAGCACAACCGGCAGGAAGTCGGTGGCCGTATCATTTCGAATGGCTTGCAACATAGCTACCCCGTCCATCACAGGCATCATGACATCCGATACGATGCAGTCGGGGGTGTGCGTTCGGGCATGAGCCAATCCCTCTTCTCCGTTTTCCGCCTCTATCACGCGATAATCAGAAGCGAGGTGTCGGCGCATGTAGGCACGGATGTCGGCGTTGTCATCCACCAGAAGCACGGTGGGGCGCGCATCGTCTGTACCGGTTCCGTTTGCAGAGGATGCCGTGCGCGATGGCGTAGCCCACTCCATCGGTAGTAATCCCGAGGGAGCCGCGTCTCCATCGGCCCAGACAACATCCTCGCGGTGATGCAACGCATCGGAATGGCGCGGCCAGCGCACCGTGAAGGTACTGCCGTCCCCTTCACTGCTTTCTACCGACACGTCTCCACCGTGGCGCTCGGTGAGTGCTTTTACCAGCGCCAACCCAATGCCCGTGCCTGTAACCGAGGCGGCGGTGTGAGCCTGCGCAAATCGTTCAAAAATGGCGTCTTGGTCGGCCTCTGAAATACCCGGTCCTGTATCGGCAACGCGCAGGAGGGCCCACTCGGAGGTGGCGTCTAGCGTAAGCCGGATAGATCCGCCCGAGGGTGTGAACTTGAACGCGTTGGAAAGCAGGTTCACAATAACCGTCTCCAGATGCTCGGGGTCGGCGGGCACCTGCAGCGATGCATCATCGAAGCCGTGATACGAGAATGAAAGGGCTTGCTGGTCGGCCAGCGGCTCGAAGGTGCGTGCGATTCGTTTGAGGAAGGGTTGCAGATCCACCTGTTGGACATGCAGCGTAAGCGAATGCGACTCCAGGCGAGCAATATCGAGCAGCTGATTCACCAGGCGCAGCAGTCGGCGGTTTTGCAACAGCACGCGTTTTAGATCGGCCCGAGCCGCGTCAGAGAGGTCGCCCTCGGGAGCCTCGATCCACTCTTCGAGCAGCCCCAGCGCCACTGTAAGAGGCGTTCGAAACTCGTGGCTCACGTTGGCAAAGAACTCGGACTTCGCCTCATTCAGCGCGCTGATCGATTCCTTTTGTTCGGCCACCGTTTCAAGAGCCGCCATCGTACGTTGCTTTTCATCGCGCAGAGCAGCGGTTTGCTCGCTTACGCGTTGTTGGAGCTCCTGCTCGCGCCGTTGCAGGGTGCGGATACGAAGGTGGTAGCCGATTCCGGCAGCCCCTAGCACAAGAAGCCCCAGAATAAAGGCAAATCCCCATGTTTCATAGAAGCGAGAGGGAATGGTAAGCGTCAGCGTGGTTGGCGCACTCCACTGTCCATCTTCGTTTGCCGCTCGTACCTGAAATGTATAAGTGCCCGGTGGAATGTTAGTGTAGAACGCCGTGCGTCGGTCCTCTGCCGATTGCCAGTCGGCGTCAAATCCGTTCAGCTTGTACTGAAACCGCACAGCATCGGGCCGACTTAGGTTGATGCCAGTGTAGCCAATTTCAAAGCTTCGCTGTCCCATTGGAAGGGTGTTTTCGGCATCGGGAAGTGGAAATGTTTCATTTTGATAGCGCACTTCAGTGACATGCGTGGCCGGCGGCTCTTGCCGTGCATAGCTGGCTTCAGGATCAACGACAGCCACCCCCTGCAGCGTTGGAAACCAGATGCGACCGGTAGCATCCGTGTGGGCGGCCGGTTGAAACCCTCCACTGGTTTCGGCGGTGCCCAGCCCTGCCGCTTCGCCATAGCCCACGCTATGGATGGCGTCGGTTGTGCCTTCTATGAATGCTTGAAGCGTGTCGAGGCGTGTTCGGTAGATGCCCCGGTTGCCGCTCATCCACAGGCGGTCTTGCGCATCGGGCACAATAGCCGACACCACGCTGTCGAAGAGGCCATCGGCTTCGGTGATTGGTGTAAACGTGCCGTCGTTATGGTGGATGAGCCCATCGCCGTAGGTGCCGATCCACAGATTGCCGTCGGCATCTTCATGGATGGCCCGTGGACTGGTGGAGGGGAAGCCGTTGTCGGGAGTGAATGCTGTGATCGTATCGTCATGGTACCGAGCCAGTCCCTCGCGGGTAGACAGCCAGAGCGCTCCCGTGTGCTCGGAGCGGTGGATGTACTGCACGCGGTTCGCGGGCAAGCCATCATCCGTCGTATACCGCGCTTCGACCTGAGTGCCACGAAGCCTGTACAGTCCGTAGATGGTGCCCACCCACATCACATCCGGATCCACGGGGTCCTCATAAAGCGCTTTGACAACATCCCCGCGATGGATGCGATGTGTGCGGTCGTAAGGCAGGTCGATCCGAGTGGCTTCGTCGTCGCTTATGCGAACGACGGCGCTGTGCCCAATCCAGAGTGCGCCATCGCGCCCGCCAAGCACGGAATACAGGCAGGCATTATCGGGCACATGGTCATCTACGTAAGGCATTATCGTGCCCTCGTCCCACCGATTCAGTCCACCACAGTTGGTGCCAATCCAAAGCGTGCTGTCTTGGGTTTCGGATACAGAAAGCGCGACATCATACGAGAGGCCCTCCTCGGCGCCATACGTAGAAAAGAGCGGTCGGTGAAACCGAATCAGTCCGCCTCCTTCCGTACCAACCCATACCGTGCCTTCGTGATCTTCAAACAGGGTGCGAATGCGATGGGCTTGTTCGCGCTCGCGGGTGTGCGCAAACACAGTTGACTCATTGTGTTGGGCTGATAATGTTACGCGATCGGCTACCCACGTGTAGCCCGGCTGGGTGTTGAACAGAAACGTGCGTGCCGAGCCTTCATTGAGCCGAAGCGTGTCAACGGCGACGATCCCCGTGGTATCCAGTTTCACCTGATGGCCTGCTTGGGTACCCACTATAGCAGTGGTGTTCTGAACGCCGAGTGCCCGCATGCGACTTTCGGGAAGCCCGTCGTGGGTTGTTGTGTACATGAGAGCGTCGTTGCCTGTATGAACTGCAACGGCGTCGTCAAACGTCATCCACAGATGGCCGCTGGCATCGGCCTGCATATCGGCCACCGCTTCTGGTGGGTGCTGATCGGAGAACTGCTCGGAAGGCAGCGCCTCTACAGTACCCGCCTGGTACTGCACAACGGCTTCTTCGGGAGCAGCCCATACGGTACCGTTTGGCCCTACGGTAACGGCACGGATGTAGCCAGTTACAGCGGGATGGGCGTCGCTGAGCGATTCAAAAGAACCGTCACGATAGCGTGCCAGCCCTCCTGCGGTGCCCACCCAAAGCGTCCCGTCTTCGGCAACAGCCAGGTCGGTGATGTGGTTGTCGGGCAGCCCCGAGGTATGTGACGTGTGATAGGTGGTAAAGGTGTTTCCATCAAAGCGAGCCAGGCCGTCGCGCGTGCCGACCCACAAGTAACGATCGGGGGTTTGTGCAAGGGCATGCACCGAGTTCTGGGGCAGCCCTTCTGAGGAGGTCCATGCAGTCGCCTGCCACTCGGCAGGAGCCGCGTTTTGGGCAGCGTCTGCAATGCTGGGGGGCCCTCCGACCAACCATAGAATGATTACAAGGTACCGAAAAGCACGCTGCACAGCGAAAGAAAATCCATCCCTCAAAAATTATACTGGATATGTAACGAGCCTGTTTGCATATCGGTTCGACATGGATGTCCGCTGGGCGGCCTGTCTACATTGACTTCGGCTTCACCGCATTTATTATTGTGTCCTACTGCGCTATCACACCTAAATGGTATCGTTCAAAATTGTCATCGCGAGGAGGACGCGTGCGACCGACGCGACGCTGTGAGCGCTAGCGAACGAGTACTCCTGGGGTGCGATCTCATGCCGTTGATTAGGCAGCTGTACCCGGCCTGATAGCATGAGATTGCGTCGCTGCGCTCGCAATGACAAGGGTGTGGGTTTTTCTCAGTACGGCCCTCGTCGCGATGCTCTGCGTCGCGACGGACGAATGGACGCTCTGCGTCCGCCCGTCATCCTGATGCCGCTAGTTCTCTGTCACAGCTGAATGTTTGTGTGCGGAGACCGTGCCAAACCCTGTGTCCCAATCCCCTCCCAAAAACCTGTCATGGTGAGCGAAGGCCGACGGAGGAGGCCCATGTAGCCGCCGAATGGCATTCGGTGGAACCATCTCCCCGACGCTCAGCAGGCTCTGATCGATCGAGCAGCCCTGCCCATTTCGAGGGAGATTGTTACTCACTGCCTTCGTCAGTCGCTTCGCTCGTGTCAGACTCCGCACCTGCTAGACGCAGTTGCTCCGCTCAAGATGACAACATAAAAACGAGGTCGTTGCCCACCCGAAGATTGACGTGTGACAGAGTACTATGGTGCATCCACATCTTCCAGATGAGACGCATAGGCGGCGCGATGCTCGGGCTTTCCCCAGGTGTCGTACAATTCGACAAGCCGCTGCAATGTTTGCGTTTTAAGCGTCTCACTGGTATCCGACTCGTGTGCTATAAGCTGTTCATAGGCATTTACAAGCAGCGTCTCCGCCTCATTGTAGCGTCGCAGTTCGATAAGACACGCGCCCAGTATTGTAGCGCCTTCAATACGTTCGGGGTGATGTGCAGGGAAGGCCTCCTCGCGAATGGAAAGGGCCTCCTGCAAGAGCGGCTCGGCCTCGTCGTACTGATCCTGCTCCATGCGGATACGAGCCAACCCGATGGTAGACGTAGCGACAAGCGGATGGCGCTCGCCCATGGTGGCTTGAAACTGAAGGCGTGCGTCGTTAATGTAGGTAACTGCCTGCGCAAGGTGCCCCTGCTTCTCAAGGATATTCCCCAGATTATTGCGCACCATAGCTACACGCGGGTGGTCGTCGCCCAGTGTAGATTCCCGCATCGCCAGCGCCTCACGCATTACCGATTCAGCTTCCGCATATGCACCTTGATCTTGCAAAGCCAGCGCCAGCCCGTTCAACGTTGACGCTGTGCTCGGATGCGCCTCTTCGTATAGCATGCGCTTTACGGCAAGTGCTTCTCGGTAGATCGGCTCAGCGGCTTCTGCATCGCCTTTTTGGCGCACGACCATCGCAAGGTTGTTCAAGCTCATAGCCACCCGGGGATCTGTATCGCCAAGCACATCTTGTCGGATCGTCAATGCCTCGCGTAGCGCCGACTCAGCTGCACGCCATTCGCTGTTATCGCGGTGCACCAATCCCATAATGTTCAGCGTTTCAGCCCGGTCAAGCGGATCCGCTTGCGGGTGGTTGTTTTGCACAGCAAGCGCATCATCAAGCAAGGACTCGGCCTCCTCCAGGTCGCCCTCTACCATGCGGACGCCCGCAAGCAAACTTTGCGTGATGGCCACCTCCGGATGATTGGCGCCATGCAACGCAACCTGTTCGCTAATCACCTCGCGAAATAGCCCCTCTGCCTCTTCGTAGGCCCCCGATCGGCGCAGCACCGAAGCAATGTGACGCTTCGTGGTGGCTGTTTCCGCATGGGGAGACTCAGCAATAGTGGTGCGCAGATCAAGCGATCGCTCTAGAACCCCAAGCGCCTCATCGTACTGTCCGAGTCGCCCATACACCTGCCCGACTACATCGAACATCTCGGCTTGGATCGCCGGCTGCTCGTCAAGTTGCTCGGCGCGTTCTACCCCTCGTTCCATAATCTGACGGGCCGTTATTGAGGCTCCCTCTGCCTCCGATGGATCGTTGGCCTGAAATAGATCCACTAGAAACGCCGTAACCTGCTCCGACTTCTGGGCCTCCTCCTGGGCGCGGTCGAGCGCAGCTTGTGTTTGTTGCGAGTGCCACGTGATGGTTGCTGCGTAGCCGATCACTGCCACCATTACCAGAGCAGCTACCGCCACTCCCCACCGGTGCCGCTGCACAAACTTGCGTGTGCGATACGCCCATGTATCTGGATGCGCAGACACGGGGTGTCCGTTGAGGGTACTGCGCAGATCGTTGGCCAGCTGCTTTACCGATCCATAGCGGCGATCGGGCTCTTTGCGCAGCGCTTTCATGATGATGGTGTCTAGATCGCCGCGAAGGACCTTGCGGCGTTGAGCAATCGATGCTACGTCGCGTCCCCCTTCTTGCATGACCGCCGTGCTGGGCCGGGTGGGCTGCTCCTCACAAATGATGCGCTCCACCTCACTGGGCGTACGGTCTTTTACCTGGTACGGGCGGCATCCGGTGAGCAGTTCGTACAGCACTACCCCCAGCTGATAAATGTCGGAGGCCGTGGTAATCGCTTCGCCCCGCACCTGCTCCGGACTCGCATAGCTCGGCGTCATGGGCAGCAGGCCAGTGCGTGTGCGGGGGGCGGCATCGCCCAACATAGGCTCAGGATCGAGCAGCTTGGCGATACCAAAGTCGAGTAGCTTCACCTGTCCGGCATCCGTCACCAGAATGTTGGAGGGCTTCAGGTCGCGATGGACAATGAGCTGTTGATGCGCATACTGTACGGCCTCGCATACATCGAGCATGCATGCAATGCGCTCACGAATCGAGAGGTCGTGGTCCATGCAGTACGCATCGATCGGCTGGCCCTCGACCACCTCCATAACGAAATAGGGCTGCCCCGCTTCCGATACGCCCCCATCGAGTAAACGAGCAATGTGTGGATGCGTCAGGGTGGCCTGGATTTGCCGTTCAGCCAAGAAGCGGGCGCGGGCTTCCTCGGAAGGAAAGGCCATCCAGAGAAGCTTCAGTGCGACCTCTTGTTCGAATTGGCCATCGGCACGGCGCGCTCGGAAGACGCGCCCCATGCCTCCCTGCCCAAGTTGGTCAACGATCTCATACGGACCGATCCGGTGCCCGGTGAGGCTGCCAGTGGCCTCCAGATGATGCAGCGAGGTGTGCATTTCGTCAAGCACCCGGTCTAGAGGACCCGTGCTGGCGTGGGCCTGCAACAAGGACTGCACCTCGGCACGCAACTCGGCATCCCCTGCGCACGCTTCGTCAAGAAACGCATCATACTCGGACTGATCTCGATTCTGTGCCTCTTCAAAGATGCGTTTGATGGTTTGCCATCGCGATGCATCCATAGTGCTATCCCCCACGCTTGGTGTGCGTGCCATTTGATAGTTCACGATTCAGCCAGGCCCGAGCCACTTTCCAGTCGCGCCCTACGGTGGCTGGAGAAATATCCAGCGCATCGGCGGTCTCCTGAATGGTAAGTCCCCCAAAGAACCGGCATTCGACAACCCGAACCTGCCGCTTGTCGACCTCTTCGAGCCGCTCAAGGGCCTGATGTACAGAAAGAACGCTGTCTAAATCAATCGTAACCTCGGCATCCCCATGCTGTAACGGCAGCGGATCATCGTCCCCACCGCGCTTTTGCGCCTTGCGCTTGACTGCATAATCGACGAGTACGTTACGCATAATTCGTGAGGCCATCGCAAAGAAATGCTGACGGTTTTCCCACGACACCTCGTCTACATTAACCAACTCCAGGTAGGCTTCATGTACCAGCGCCGTTGTTTGGAACGTGTGGTCATTCCGCTCGCCCCGTAGCCGTTGCTGTGCCATGCGCTTTAATTCGTCGTATACGAGCGGAAACAGTGCATCAATGGCCTCCGAATCGCCAGAGGTATGCGCACGCAGCAAGGCGGTGATGTCTCCTGTACTCATGGATGCAGCGGTTCATTGTTATAAAGAGGTAGAAACCAGAAGCAGGTAATAATAGAAAAGCCGATGCATGATACCGTTCACGTGAAGTATACAAACAGCAGATGCACTTTTGCGAATCGGTCTTCCATGCAAAGTAGAGAATGCAAGTAGCGTACGTGAAACGGTTCCATAGTCGGGTCATCGATCCATCCCAAGGCACCCGGTCTATGTGAGCAAACGTGATATTCCGGAGGAATGCGATAACTATGACCCGTTTGGGGGAGAAGCCGAAGGCAGCGCCTCCATAAAGTGTTACATTTCTGTAATTCAGCTTTTATCGTGAGTGTCTACGGGCCGTTTTTTGGCAATACCCTACACGGAAAGGGTCTTCAGGGCCTGCTGCGAAAAGACCCGAGGCATCAAGGATCGCTAGTGATTTTTAACATGTTTATTTGTTCTTATTTCAGGCAGTTATCCTTTGAAGTTCTTCTTTATAACTAAATCTATATTTATCATGATTCGCTACATATGCACCCAGATAGCAATGTTAGGAGGTCTTTTGCTCCTATTGGGCCTCCTCTTCATGCCTATTTCGGACGTTCACGCACAGGATGAACCCGTGACCTGGACCGCGGACGATCCTGATCTGGAGTGGGGACCCTGTCCCGAGTTCATGCCCGAAGGCTGCGGAATTGCCGTCTTGCAGGGAAATCCTGAGGCGCCTAATGCCGACGTGTTCTTCCGGATGGCGCCGGATACGACCGTGCCCGATCATTGGCACACCTCGGCCGAGCGGATGGTGCTCGTCTCCGGCGAAATGCACGTCGACTACGAAGGGCACGATCCGGTCGTGCTCGAGCCCGGCACCTACGCCTACGGCCCGGCTGAGCTGCCCCACGAAACGTACTGTGCCTCTGGGGCGGAGTGCGTCCTATTTATCGCTTTTGAGAAGCCCGTTGACGCAATGCCCACTGAGGAGTGAAGCAGGCGAATTGCCTGGGCTTCGCCCAAAACGAGCTCTGTAGCAACGCTACGAGGCACGTACTAAATATCTTCTGCGGACTCCATGAAGTCACAGCGCTAGGAGCGTAGCGACCAAGTACTTCTGAGGTCCCCTCCAATAGTGCGCAAAAACCCTCATATACCCATGACATACCAAACATTCTTCACGCTTTTACTCGCCCTTTTTCTCTCTATCCAGCTTGCGTGTGCCCAGCACGACGACCACGAAGAGTTAGGGGACGTCCAGTTTGTAATTACGTGCAATGACCAGGCGCAGGAACGCTTCAACGAAGGCCTTGCGCACCTGCATCATATGATGTACGCACGGGCACGATCAACTTTTGAAGATGTAATCGCGGCAGACTCCGAATGCGCGATGGGACACTGGGGGATCGCTATGACGAGCTTCCAACCGCTCTGGGCGCCCACGAGTGATGGTGATCTGCAGCGCGGAAAAGCATCCGTGGATGCCGCACTAAATCTGGACGCTGATACAGAGCGCGAGGCGATGTACCTCGCTGCTGTGGAGGCGTTCTTCACCGATCCGGATCCGCCGGCTGCCGATCGTCCCACCGATCATCAAAAACGCATCGACGCCTGGAAGAAAGCGCAGCGCAACCTGCACGAAGCCTACCCGGACGATGTGGATGCCGCTGCCTTCTACGCATTGGCCGATATCTCGTATGCGATGACGCAGTTCTCGCCCGATGAGGAGCGCGACTTCACGCGCGAGCGACGGGCGGGGGCACTGCTTGAGGAGTATTACGAAAATCATCCCGAGCACCCTGGGCTTTTCCATTACCTGATCCACGCCTATGACAGCGCCGAACTCGCGCATCTGGCCGAGGAGTACGCGCGAGGATACGATCAGCTCGCACCGGATACGCCCCACGCACTGCACATGCCCAGCCACATCTTCGTGCGGATGGGCCTATGGGAGGAAACGGCTGAATGGAACGAGCGATCGGCAGAGGCCGCACTCGAACATCCGTTTAACGGGCTGGTGTCGCTGCATTATCCTCACGCGCTCGATTACATGATGTATGCGTACCTGCAGCTGGGCGAGTATGAGAAGGCAGACGATACACTCAACCGCATCCGCACCATCGAAGACACACAGCCGCACTTTGCCAGCGCGTATGGTGCCGCAGCAGGCCAGGCGCGGTACTTCCTGGAGCAGGGCCTCTGGGAGGAAGCAGCCGACCTTCGCACAGGCTACCCCTCCACCGTCAAGTGGGATGATTACGCGGGTGCTACAGCCATCATACATTATGCTCGCGGCCTCGGCGCCGCGCGAACGGGCGATCTGGAACAGGCTGCCGCTGAACGAGACGCTATCGAAGAACTCGTCGCTTCCATGCGAGACGCTGGAG
Organism: Natronotalea proteinilytica; assembly: GCF_055379935.1. Taxonomy (NCBI): domain Bacteria; kingdom Pseudomonadati; phylum Rhodothermota; class Rhodothermia; order Rhodothermales; family Salisaetaceae; genus Natronotalea; species Natronotalea proteinilytica. Next base: position 3,423,728 of record NZ_AP043947.1, read on the forward strand.
ACGCGTACTGGGCCCACATGACCGAGGCGCTGCAAAAAGCAGTGGGGGCCTGGATTCTGTATGAGGAGGGTAGTACCGAGGAAGCGCTCGCGCAAATGCGTGACGCGGCGGATCTTGAGGACGCCATGGACAAACACCCGATTACGCCCGGCGAAGTCCTGCCCGTCCGCGAGCTCTACGGCGAGCTACTGCTGAATGAAGGGCGCCTCGCAGAGGCGCAGGAGGCCTTCGAAAAATCGCTGGAGCGCACGCCCAACCGCAAGAACGCGCTCGAAGGCATTGAACAGGTGACGGCGGCACGGTAAATCACTGCTTCACCCCTCAAATGCCATTCCGAGAGCTCACAAGCTAACAAAATAAACCAAGCGCTCACGATGAAACGTCCGACTCTTGACCGTCGCCAGTTTCTCCGCCTGAACGGCGCAGCCCTTGCCGGCGCCGCGCTTACACCGGTCGTGTCTTCCGAACAATGGTCACACACTCGGACGTCTCCGCCGGCCGTCAGTGTAGACCGATCGCCCGGATTCTACCGCTTCAGTTTTGGAGAGATGGAGATCACCGTGCTTAGCGACGGATATTTCGATTACTCTCCCGATTTCGTTACAATCGACGACCCGGTCGAAATCCAGGCCTACAATGCAGCCCCAGAGACACGCGAGGAGCACTTTCGCTCGCGCCGGCTTCCCACCGACAATATCCCCCTGCAGGCAAGTCCCGTCGTGATCGATTCGGGCAATCAACGAACGCTGGTCGACTGCGGCATGGGCACGGGGGAGGAGTTGCCGCCAACAGCAGGCCGGCTGGGCCATTCCCTCGAAGCTGCGGGCATTGCTCCCGAGAGCATCGACCACATGCTACTGACGCATGCGCACCCGGACCACATGGGCGGGCTCGTGAACCCGGTTGACGGAGCTCCGGTCTTTCCTGAAGCAGAGGTGGTCATCTCGGAGGCAGAGCACGCGTTCTGGACCGGCGACGATGTCGTATCTGCACAGGAACCACCCTTCGTGTCTGAGATCGCTGAATCCTTTGCAGCGCTGGCCCGCGGGGTCCTTCGGAGCGTGAACGACCGCATCCGCATCGTGCAGGGGGAGGAAGAAGTAACCGACGGAATCTGGAGCATCCCCTCTCCCGGACACACGCCCGGGCACGTCTGCTTCGCCGTCGATAGCGGAGGCGAGCAGCTCCTCCTCACCGGAGACGCGATCGTATTTCCCCATACGTCCTTCGAATATCCGGGATGGCATTTCTTCGGAGACCTCGACCCTGCGGAAGCCGCCCGCAGCCGCAAACGCCTGCTCGACCGCGCCACGACGGACGAGATGTTCATCCTGGGATTCCACTTCCCCTTTCCGGGCCTCGGATACGCTTTCGAGTACGGCGATGCGTACCGATGGCAGCCTGCCGGATGGGTGTTCTGATATGCAAGTACCTTCCGTTCAATCCACGAATCGCAAGAATGATTACTCCTGAGGCTGAGCCCAAATGATTACACCAAAAAGCGACACATCCACATCCCCTTCCATCATTCCACCCGACGGTGGAGAACCGTTTCTCTTCGGAGAGGTCGGCGGGCGCTTTAAAATCCAAGGCGCCTCCACGGAGGAGCGTTTTGCCGTTGCGCAGCTTCCCGAGATACCACCCGGCGTGCTGGCTGCCCCACTACACCGCCACAACAACGAGGACGAGTATACCTACGTGCTCGACGGCACGCTACACACCATGGTGGGAGACGAGGTCGTGACGGCCGAGGCGGGCACCTGGCTCGTCAAGCCGCGCGGGCAGTGGCACACCTTCTGGAATACCGGAGACGATTCCTGCCATGTGATCGAGATCGTTTCGCCGGCAGGATTTGAACGCTATTTCCAGGAGGTGGCCGAGGCCGGAAGCGATCTCGATCGACTTGCTGAGATCAACGAAAAGTATGGGATTGACATGGACTTCGACAGCATCCCCAAGATTTGCGAGCGGTTTGGGCTGACCTTTCCTGAAATGGGCCCGTGAGTGGGCGCCAATTCGCTGCGCAGACCACCCGACGCAATAATATTCACCGAGACGAGGAGCTACCATGGAAGAAGCAACATCAACCGACCTTCAAGTACTGCTGGACAAAGACACGATTAAAGAGCTGGTATACCGATGGGACTATCTTGGCGACGACGGCAAGCCGCTCGACGCCATCGAGCGCTTTTGCACCGAGGACGTCATCTATGACGCCGGACCGCTAGGACGAACCGAAGGCAAGCAGGCCTTCAAAGAGGCCGCTAAGAAGGTCTTCGACGAGGAGTTGCTCTTCACCCAGCACATGCGCCACAATCCTGTCATTCAGGTAAATGGTGACGAGGCCACCGGAAAGTGGTATGCCGAGATCCCCTCGATCACCGGTGACGGTAAAGCCATCTGGCTCCAGGGAACCTACGAGCTCGGCTTTCGCCGGGTCGAGGGCGAGTGGAAAATCTCGAAATACACGTTCGAGTTCACCTATGCCACCCCGTACGAGAAGGGCTGGGTAGAGCAGCCCTTCGTCGAGGGCGTACCCGGCGAGCTCGAGTGGTAGTCGCTTTCGCCAATATCCCATCGTGGTCAACGCCCCCAACGCCTAAGCCACACTGGCTCTCTGGATGCTACCTTCGGCAGATCGTAGTGACAATACGCGACAACCTCCATTCGATACCAAAACATTGACTGATCGACACACGATGACTGAACTGACCCCCGATGACCTTGAGCGCACGGCAGCTACCTACGAAGAACTCATGGTGCCAACCTTGTTCGAACCGTGGGTGCACAAAAAAATAAGCCTTGCTGAGGTACAGCCCAGTGATCGCGTGCTGGATGTAGCCTGTGGCACGGGAGCCGTAGCACGCGCCGCAGCCGATCGCACAGCTATCGACTGGACTGTTTGTGGTCTAGATCCCAACCCGGGCATGCTCGCTGTTGCTGAAGAGAAGGCACCCGGTATCGTGTGGAAAGAGGGAGTTGCCGAAGAGGTGCCTTGTTCAACCAACGCATTTGATGTCGTTTTTTGTCAGTTCGGAATGATGTTTTTCGAGGATCCCACCAAAGCACTTCGGGAGATGAGCCGCGTGCTCGCACCAGGGGGCCGATGCATCGTTTCCGTTTTTGATTCACTCGACTACGTTCCGGGCTATAACGTGCTGACCCGTGTTTTCGAGCAGATTGTTGGCGCCGAAGTTGCCCAAGCGCTTCAACACCCATTTTCAATGGGTAACAAAAACGAACTACAGTCGATCTGCGATGATGCTGAACTTTCATCAGCAAAGATCACGACCCACGAAGCCGCTGCTCATTTTCCTGATGTCCGAACCATGGTGCTGGCTGATGTGAAGGGCTGGTTCCCATTTGCAGGGATTGAGCTAGACGACGAACAGATCGAGCATGTTATTCAGCAAGCCGAGAGCGCACTCGATGCATTTATCGGATCAGATGGGCAGGTATCGTTCCCGGTACGTGCGCACTTCATTATAATCGACGAGAACGAAGTATAAACGTAAAAGAGCAGAAGTGAACTCATCATTCGCTACAGACCATCCATCATAAAAACGCCGGATAGAGCAAACCACTCCGTCCGGCGTTGCAACAAAAACAAGGTACTGGGCACCTACGCGTCGACCGTAAGCACACGATCAATGACATGAATGACGCCATTTTCCGCTTCTAGATCCGTTTGCTGGATCATCGCTCCGCCAATTCGCGGCGCTCCGTCTTTCTTGTCGATTTTCAGTGTACTCCCGTCTAACATCTTCATAGAAGAGGCCGCCAATACATCTTTCGCTGACTTGCGCCCCTTTACAACATGATGCTTCAAGATATTCTGAAGCTTATTCTTGTTCGCCGGTTTCATGAGCATTCCCCATGTTTCGCGCGATAGCTCTTTGAATGCAGCATCGTTGGGCGCAAAAACGGTAAACGGTCCACGCCCTTTTAGCGTATCTACAAGATCAGCCTGTTTGAGGGCGTCAACGAGGGTTGTGAAGTTTTTATCGGAAGCGGCCAGATCAACGATCGTGGCAGCTCTTTTCTTGGCTACAGCCATGGTGACATACGGTTGGAATGATCATACAGTGGATAGATCGCTTCAAGAGGCAAGGTTGCGAGGCAAGTCGTACGGCCGCCGCCAACCCTAGCTTGATTGATCTAAAACATCTGGAACGATCGGGACGGATTTGTACATGCCCTTCAGACGTTCGTGATGCTATGGCATGTAGTGTAGCCTTTCCACGTGTAAGAGACGTACTACTATCACACGTCCTCCCCTTGCCACCAATGGTGGGTCTTGGACTGCTCCAGGTATACACCTCGATATGAGATGGCATGGTTCACTATAGACCGGTAGTGGTTACATTGTACGTGATAGTTGCCGGTCTTGCGGACGGCTCCGCAGGTCATCCTGACGCCGATAGGCGGACCGATCTCGGCGCCGGCCGCTCATGCCTAACGGAGCTCCGCGCGTTGTGGCGTTCCCGTATGCCTGTAATGTAGTCCGCTGAGGCGTCACTGCATTCAGCATGCCCCATGAGAAAAACGGGGGACAAACGCCTTTGGGTAGGCTCCCATGTAACGCTTTGCCACGATCGATTAACCGTTTTCTACCTGCCCGCGCCATCTACCGACACAGTTGACGGGTCCTTTGCTCACTTTCCAATACAGAACTGCGAGAAGATCTGCCCGAGCACATCTTCGTTGGTTACCTCGCCCGTGATAGCGCCAAGCGCATGCAGGGCCTCACGCAGGTCGAGCGTGAGCAGATCGCTCGATACGCCTTGGTCGTAGGCGGTTTGCGCACGCTCCAGCGCGGTTTTCGCTTCTTGCAGATGCTGGCGGTGGCGCTTGTTCATGACGACGGCGGAGGCCTCGGTATCACGCAAGTCGGCATCCACCTGATTGAGAAGCGCCGTGGTGAGGCGGTCGAGCTCCCCTGCGTCGTCGAACGCACGAAGGGCCGAGAAGGAAAGGGAGCGCCCCACATCGAGATCAGGCGTGCGTTCAGCGTCGACTGTGTCCGATTTGTTGGCGACAATTAACGTAGGCACAGCCGGCTCCGCATCCGAGAGCTCCTGAAGGAACGCGCGCTCGGCATCGTCGAGTCCGCGCTGCTGGTCGTAGACGTAGAGCAGCACATCGGCTTCGCGGATGGAGGCTTCGGCACGGCGCACGCCTTCGGCCTCGATCTGGTCGGACGCATCGCGCAGGCCGGCGGTATCCACAAAGCGAAAGAGGAGTCCGTCGATTTCGGCCTCGGCTTCGATTTCATCGCGGGTGGTGCCGGGGGTAGCGCTCACAATGGCGCGGTCGCGGCCCACGAGCGCATTAAGCAGCGTCGATTTGCCTGCGTTGGGGCGTCCGCCAATCACGACGCGCACGCCATCGCGCAAGAGTTCGCCAGTGCGATAGGAATCGAGCAGCGTGGAGACGAGGCGGTGTGCGGTGTCGAGCAGAGTGGTGAGCCGCTCGCGATCGGCAAACTCGACGTCTTCTTCGGAGAAGTCAATTTCCAGCTCCATGAGCGCACACAGATCGAGCAACTCCTCGCGCAAGTTGGATAGCCGATCGGAGTACCGCCCGCGCAGATGTTGCATGGATACGCGGTGCGCCTGCTCGGAAGTGGCATGGATAAGGTCCGCGACGGCTTCGGCTTGGGCCAGGTCGAGCTTTCCATTGAGAAATGCACGCTGAGTGAACTCTCCCGGCTCGGCCATGCGGGCGCCGGCATCCAGAAGGGCATCCAGCACCAGTTGGGGCGCCAGGTCGCCGCCGTGGCACGACACCTCGACAACATCTTCACCGGTGGCTGAACGCGGCCCCTGAAAGACGGTGGCAACCACCTGATCGAGCGCCGCACCGTCCACATCCTCTATGTACCCGACGTGGGCGGTGTGCGAGGGCACCTCTTCAAGGTCGGCGCCCCCAAATCGCTTATTCACGAGCGCCCGCGCCTCGGGGCCCGACACACGGATGATAGCCAGTGCGGCCCGTCCGCGGGCCGTGGCAATGGCGGCGATGGTGTCCGAATCAGAAGCCATAAGCGGCAGCGCATCTGTAGACAAGCCAAGTTACTTGCGCTTCTTCGCCTCCTTTTGTGCCTCCTCAGCCTTCTTAAGGAGCCGCGCAAACCACCCGTCTTTGTCATCGCCGTTTTTGTTGGCTTCGAAGCGCGTATTCGGCTCCTGCTCCTTCTCCTTATCCAACTGCCAGTAGATGTACTTCTGCTGCGCGGCGGTCGTTACGTTGTAGAACAGATAGTACAGACTTAGCGCTGACGCAAATCGGTTGAATATGAAGAAGATAAAGAACGGCAGCACATACATGAACACCTTCGCCTGCGCGCCCGAGCCCGTACTGCTCATTTGGATGCGCATGGTTACGATCATCGAGAGCCCCATCAGCAGCGTGAAACCGGCCACATAATCGCCATAGAACGGGATCGTGAATGGCAAATGCATGATGGGGTCAGGAGCCGACAGGTCAGCAGCCCACAGGAAGCTTTCTTGTCGCAGCTGCACCGACTGCGGGATGTACAGATACAGCGCAATGATGATAGGGTACTGCAAGAACATAGGTAAACACCCACCAATCGGGTTCACCCCCGACTCGCGGTACAGCTTCATCATCTCCTGCTGCTGCTTCTCCATATCGTCCTCGTACTTCTCCTTGATCTTATCCATCTCTGGCTTCAGATCACGCATCTTCGCCATGGAGCGGTACGAGGACTTCGTGAGCGGATACACCGCTACTTTGATTAGGATAGCCAGCAGGATGATGACCAACCCATAGTTGGGCAGCACACCGCCCAGATAGGTAAGGGCCGGGATAAAGATAAAGGTAGCCAGCGGACGGGTCATCCATTCGAAGATGGCCCATCCATAGTTGACCATGCTGTAGAGGTCGCGCCCGTAGGCCGTAAGGTTGTAATAGTCTACCGGCCCCATGTAGAGCGAGAACGAGTCGGTATGCACATCCGAAGAGGTACCCGGGAAGAACATACGGGCCGATGTGCCCTGTCCACCCAATTCATTGGAGGCCGCGCCTTCTTCGCGAACCAGCTCAGCGCCCTCAACGCTGCCCTCATCGTCGGGCATGAGCACCGCAGTAAAATACTTGCTCCGGTGCGCAATCCAGCTTACCGATCCCGACAGACGCGTTTCCGCGTACTCATCGTCATCCAGTAAGAGGCTTTCGAGCGTGCCCCCCGAGTACGCATACACGCCCGAGTCCACGCGTTCGCCTTCTGGATCATCTTCGGTAAACGGCACCCCTCGATCCCATACCAAATCATAGCCATCGGCGGTAGCAAACTGACGCGGGTTCTGCTGCGTGATTTGCAGGTCAAGGTCGTACGGGTCGGGGGTAAACGTGTATGTTAGGCTGAGGGAAGCATCCCCGTCTTCGCCCAGCGTTGCGGTAAAGGTGATTGAAGGGCTTTCGTTACGATCGACGCGAAGTGTATCGGGGGCGTCGGTTTCGAAGTAGAGCGCGCGGGTATCGGCCAGCCGGCTAGAAGGCGTCGTGAAGCTGATGCTAGGCACACCAGCGCCCGTCGTATCAACCAATTCGACGGGGGTCTCGCGGTCAAACTTCACGAACTCATTGAGCGTGAAGCGCTCAATGGTCCCTCCTCGGGTAGAAAACTTCGCCGTGTACTGGTCCGACTCAACAACGATGATCCGCTCTTCGCCTTCTTCAGCGAGTTGGGTTGCCGGATCGGCTGGCGCTTCGATTGGCTCCGGATCGTCCAACGCGGGCTCATCATCGTCTGTCTCTGCCACATCCGGGTCGGCCACATCCGGGTCATCATCAGGTTCTTCACCAGGCGGCAGGCGTTCGGCATCGGTTGTGTCGCCCTCCTCGCCCTCGGCCTGGGTAACGGTTTCGTCTTCAACGGGCTCTTGGGGGGGCTCCGGCCCAAAGAAGGCCAGCCAGCCAAACATGATAACGCCAAAAAGGACCGTGGCAATCAGGATATTGCGCTGGTCTTCGGCAGTGGGTTGATTACGCAGCGTAGACAAGGCAGCCGAGGCAGTTTGAAAGTAAAACAGTCAGAACAACCATACCGGTCCCTCCTGTTACAGGTTTTGCACAGAGGGTGAAGGCGAACGGCCCCGGTGATTCGAGTTCGGGTTAGACGTAGTGCCTTCTACAGGGATGGTCGGGCAGCATCAGTGGGGGCAGTATGGGGCGGCAAGAGATGCGCTATGTTCTCTAACACACGAGGGAGATGACGCGGAATGCAGCGGGCAGCCTGATCGGAGGCCCCCCGAAATACGAGCATGACAATCAAGGGAGGCGCGTCGGGCGGTAGAGCGTCGCGCAGCGTGTGCTGATGTTGACGGTAGGTTTCGCGCAAGTGCCGCCGTACTTGTGTGCGTTGTACATTGGTAGGGTGGCCCCGTCCAGGAGCGAACCCGACCTGCACGGGCACATCGTGGCCGGTCTCTTTCTGAGAAGACCACCGATACAACGCCCGAACACACCCGTGTGCAGTGGTATGCACATCGGGCCGCGAGCGGTCAAAAAGCGACCGGATGAGCCGCTGTCGTTTCAACCGGTGCGTGCGCGGAAACGTGTAGCGATTCGAAGAAACCCTCATAGGACAGCGGCACGAACCCGGTGCGTATACGCTACACTGGTTTTCCAGACGACTTATCGCTCACCGTCAGGTTTTTGCGTCCTTTTTTGCGACGCCGCTTCAGGATCTTGCGTCCGTCTTTGGTTTTCATTCGCTTGCGGAAGCCGTGCTTGTTCTTCCGCTTCTTACGACTCGGTTGGTAAGTGCGCTTTGGCATAGGTCGAAGGCTGTTTGATGATCGCTACAATGATAAGCGACATGTCCTAACGAGGGCTATGCATAGTTGTTTTCCACCACCCGTGCGAAGACGCCGCCAATTTGAGATAGAATTGGTATGGAAACACTTGGAACCTATCGATTCCACTTGACATTTTACAGAATCGCAGTGCATACTATCGATGCACAAATGAGACATATGGGTCCTTAGCTCAGTTGGTTTAGAGCGCCTGCCTTACAAGCAGGAGGTCCCTGGTTCGAATCCAGGAGGACCCACTATATATTTTCACAAGCCTCTGTTATGCAGGGGTTTGTTAGTTTAGTGGTACAACGTAGGTACAACAATCTCGCCTCTTCACCCACACACTATATCTTTTCTGTGAGGGTTTTGGTAACTTGGCGGTATGGGTAACCGCTTTCGTCTTCTCTCCTTATCGGGCTGTTGAGGCCTATGGCAAATAACGATATTACTGAACAAGAAACGCGCACTCGATATATCACCCCAGCTCTGCAAAACGCTGGATGGCCGCCCAAGCGTATCCGTGAGGAGTATACGTTTACTGCCGGACGTATCATCGAGCATGGAAACGCATACACGCGCGGTCCGCAGAAAACCGCGGATTACGTGCTGGAGTACAAGCCCAACATCCCGCTTGCGGTAATAGAGGCCAAACGCAATAAAAAGCCACTGGGCACGGGCATGCAGCAGGGTGTTGACTATGCGGCTGCTCTGGAGCATGCGACCCAAATGGATATCCCGTTTGTCTATTGCTCAAACGGCGATGGATTCATCGAGCACGATCGCACAAAGACAGAAGGGGAACGCGAGCGTTTTCTCCCAATGGACGCATTTCCAAGCCCTGACTCGCTCTGGAAGCGGTACCGTGAGGCCAAAGGGTTCGATGATAAGCAAGAAGAAGTTTTCCTCCAAGACTACTACACTGAGATTGAGGGGAAAACGCCTCGCTACTACCAGCAGGTAGCCATTAACCGCGCTGTGGAGGCCTATGTCAAGGGGCAAAACCGCATGCTGCTGACGATGGCCACCGGTACGGGCAAGACGTTTACCGCCTTCCAGATCATCTGGCGCTTGTGGAAAGCGGGCGAAGCGGAGCGTATTCTTTTCCTGGCCGACCGAAATATCCTGGCCGATCAGGCCATGGTCAACGACTTTCGACCCTTCGGACAGGTGATGACAAAGATCACGAACCACGAGGCTCCCAAGTCGCATGAGGTGTACCTGGCTCTCTACCAGGCGCTGACAGGCGATAAAAACACATCTGACGTCTACACGGAGTACTCGCCAGACTTCTTCGACCTGGTCGTAATTGATGAGTGCCACCGTGGAAGTGCACGCGATGACTCAGAGTGGCGCAAAATCCTGGAGCATTTCGATGCCGCCACGCATCTGGGGCTTACCGCAACGCCAAAGGAAACCACAGACGTCTCCAATCAGCACTACTTCGGGGAACCCATTTACACGTACACCCTGAAGCAGGGCATCAACGATGGTTTCCTGGCGCCGTACCGCGTTGTTCGGATAAACCTGGACAAAGATGTCGATGGCTATCGCCCTACGAAGGGGAAACGAGACCGCTTCGGGCGAGAGATTGAGGACCGTGAGTACACGCAACGCGACTTCGACCGCAACCTGGTCATCTCCGACCGAACAAAGATTGTCGCACGCAAGATAACGGAGTATCTGGAAGAGACCGATCCGTACGCTAAAACCATTGTTTTCTGCGAAGATGTGGAGCACGCAGAGCGTATGCGCCGGGCCCTCGTGAATGAGAATCCCGCTCGCGTGGACAAGGACTGGCGCTACGTGATGCGCATTACTGGGGATAGCGACGAGGGGAAACGTGAGCTCGACAACTTCATCGACCCGGAGGAGCGCTACCCGGTCATTGCTACCACTTCCCGCATGCTCACGACGGGCGTCGATGCGCAGACGTGCAAGCTCATCGTGCTGGACGTTAACATCCGGTCGATGACGGACTTCAAGCAGATCATTGGGCGGGGTACGCGTATCCAGGAAGACTATGGGAAGCGTAGCTTCACCATTATGGACTTCCGGGGCGTCTCACGCAAGTTTGCAGATCCTGACTTCGACGGGCGTCCGGAACAGGTCTATGAGACAGACGCCGACGATTCGCCCGTCCCTCCAGATCCTGACGGAAGCGATCCGCTCCCAACTGATGAAGACGAATTCGGGGGTATGGGCGATGGTTTGCCTGATGATGAGCCTGCAGAGCCGGGCAACCCGCGTAAGTACTACGTAGATGACGTGCCTGTGCACGTTGTCCACGAGCAGATCAAGTACTACGACAAAGATGGGCGTCTTGTCACAGAAAGCCTGAAAGACTATACCCGGAAACGCATTCGCGAAGAGTACGACTCACTCGATGATTTCCTGAAGCGGTGGTCTAACGCCGAACGTAAGACCGCTATCCTGAAGGAGATGAAAGAGCAGGGCATCTTTCTCTCTGAACTTCAGAAGGAAGTAGGCACCGAGTACGATCCGTTCGATCTGGTTTGCCATGTGGCGTTCGATAAGGAGCCGCTCACGCGGAGCGAACGCGCACGCAAGGTGCGCCAGGATACCTATTTCGACCGCTACGGCGAAGACGCCCGTGAAGTGCTCGATGCACTGCTCGATAAGTATGCCGATGACGGTCTGGAAAACATCGAACGCCGCGATGTGCTCACCGTGAAACCTCTCTCCGAACTCGGCGGACCGCTCGATATCGCACGACGTTTCGGAAGTACAGATGACTACCAAACGGCTGTCCGTGAACTGGAGGCGCGCCTGTACGAGACTGCTTAACTAAGCCTGCATTCTACAACACTCGTTCTACGTTTTTCCACTACTGCACTCCCCCTTCATGGCTACCCGCTCCATCATCAAATCCATTCAAGACATCATGCGCAAAGACGTCGGTGTCGACGGCGATGCGCAGCGCATCGCACAGCTTGGGTGGATGATCTTCCTGAAGCTCTTCGACGCAAGCGATCAGGAACTGGAGTTTATGAAGCCGGAGTACGCCTCGCCCATTCCAGAGCGCCTGCAATGGCGCAACTGGGCCGCCGACGATGAAGGGATAACCGGAGATGAGCTCATCACTTTTATAGAAGATGACCTGTTCCCCAGCCTCCAGGAGCTTGAGACCGGCGATGACCGCCGCGCGCTCATCGTTCGCAGTGTGTTTGAGGACACGTACAACTACATGAAGTCGGGCACACTGCTCCGGCAGGTTATCAACAAGCTGGACGAGATCAACTTTATCTCGCAGGAGGAGCGGCACGTCTTCAACGACGTGTACGAGAATATCCTTCAGGATCTACAGAGCGCGGGCAATGCAGCCGAGTACTACACGCCTCGGGCGGTAACGCGCTTCATGACAGAGATGGTAGATCCCGAACTGGGCGAGACGGTGCTCGACCCGGCATGCGGTACCGGCGGGTTCCTGTCGGATGCGATTCAGCATCTGGAGCGCAAAGGCGTAACGAACGTCCACGAACTCGACCAGCTCCAGGAAACCATTCGCGGCATCGAGAAGAAGCCGCTTCCGCACAGCCTGGCGCTTACGAACCTGATCTTGCACGGTATTGAAGCGCCCGCTATCCGGCGCGCCAACTCGCTGGCTACACCGCTGCGTAGCTACAGCAAAAGCGACCGAGTAGACGTCATTTTGACCAACCCGCCGTTTGGAGGCACCGAGGAAGATGGCATTAAGGTGAACTTCCCGAAGCAGTACCGAACCAGCGAGACGGCGGATCTTTTCCTGGCCCTGGTCTTCCGTCGCCTCAAGAACGAAGGCGGACGCGCAGCTATTGTGCTGCCTGATGGGTTTCTCTTTGGCGAGAGCGTCAAGACACGCCTGAAGGAGACGCTGCTCGACGACTTCAACCTGCACACGATCGTGCGGCTCCCAAAAGGCGTGTTCGCGCCGTACACCGATATCAACACGAACCTGCTGTTCTTCGATGCGGACGGGCCGACCGACACTCTCTGGTACTACGAGCACCCGCTTCCAGAAGGATACAAACAGTACACGAAGACCAAACCGATCCGCTTCTCGGAGTTTGAGACGGAAATGGAGTGGTGGACAAGCCGCGAGGAAACCGCACAGGCCTGGGAGGTCTCGCGTGAAGAGATCATCGAGCGCGATTACAACCTGGATATCGACAACCCGAACGATAGTGAAGACAAACTGGAAGACCCTGATGTCCTCTTGCGGCGCTACGAGAAGCTGCGCGAGGAAGCAGATGAGCTTCGTGCAGAGCTGAAAGCCGAACTCGGCCATGCGCTTGCTCGAAGCCTCTAACGTCGTTCGCTCTTCCTCACATAGACCTGACAAGTCTCCGAGACCTGCCAGGTCTGGATTCGCCCCCTTCGCTCCAGACGCCCGCTGTGCCCGTGACGCTCTCCGATCTCCTCGATCGCTTCGATCTCCTGCTCGATACGACCAACGCCATTCCCCAACTCCGCCAGTTCATCCTCCAACTTGCTGTTCAGGGCCACCTGACGGAGCAAGATCCCGACGACGAACCGGCGGAGGTGCTTCTTGAGCGGATTCAGACGGAAAAGCAGCGCCTGTACGATGCGGGAGAGATCCGGAAGCCGAAGACGTTTCCAAATATCGGGGTAGAAGATTTCAGGTTTCACATCCCAGAAAACTGGGTCGGAGTGAGACTTGGAGCAGTAATAGATCTGATCTCTGGTCGGCATATCAAATCATCAGATTATAGTGACAGTGAGGGAGAGCACCCTTACCTAACCGGTCCGTCTGACTTCGGAACCGTCAATCCTGTTTTTTCAAAGTGGACGGACGCTCCACGAACTTTTGCAGACGCTGGCGACATTTTAGTTACGGTCAAAGGATCTGGGGTTGGAAGCACCAATGTTTTGCACAAGAATCGTGTGGCAATAAGTCGCCAGTTGAAGGCAGTTCGTCCAATCCTCGTCGAGGGGCTGTTTCTATACAGAGTTCTGACCTCACAATTTGAACACTTTCAAGAGGTCAGTGACGGCACCACCGTGCCTGGCCTTAAAAATAAAGATCTGCTTAACCTTCCGCTCGCTCTCCCCCCACTCGAAGAACAAAAACGCATCGTCGAAACGGTCGATCGGCTGATGGACGAATGCGACGTGTTGGAGGCCACCCAGGCGCAGATGCGCGAGACACAGTCCGCCGCCACCGTCTCAGCCACGCACACCCTGCGCACCGCGCCCGACACCGACGCCCTCCGCACCGCCTGGAACCGCGTCGCCACGCACTTCGACACCCTCACCGCCACGCCCGACGCCGTGGATGAACTGCGGCAAACCATCCTCCAACTTGCCGTGCAGGGCCGCCTGACGGAGCAAGATCCAGATGATGAACCGGCAGAAGATAGGGTTGAACGCTCAAAAATGGAGATTCAACGCTTATACAACGACGGTAAGATTACAAGGCCCTCAAAGCGTCCAGTAGTACAAGAGGAGGAAAAGGTTTTTGATGTGCCTTCTGGATGGATGTGGGCACGTCTGGGTAATGTACTGGCACCAGTAAATGGGCGTGCATACAAGAAAGAGGAATTGCTTGAGACAGGTACACCCGTGATACGGATTCAAAATCTTGGAGGAGGAGGCTCTTGGTATTATTCCGACCTTGAGCTGGACGATAAAAAGTACTGCAAGGAAGGTGACCTGCTTTATGCATGGTCAGGTACCTTTGGGCCATATATCTGGGAGGGACCACGAGCCATTTTCCATTATCACATCTGGCGAATAGAACTGACAGAAGCTCTAAATAAAAGGTTCGCGTACTATTTGCTAAAAGCAATATCAGGCGACATAGAAGAAGGGGCTCATGGAATCATGCTCCCGCACATGACAAAAGGTGGTATGGAGAAGCACGTGGTTCCTCTTCCCCCTGTGGAAGAACAGCAACGCATTGCCGAATCTCTCGACCGATTGATGAACATGTGTAATCAGTTGACTGCACAGCTGGAAGAGTCTCAAACCACTGGTGAACAGTGGGTAAAAGCAGCACTCAGGGAAGCTGCAGTAATACGTGAAGTACCAGCAGCCGCGTAACAGCAGGCATAGCCGCTATCCATTCTCAGTATCAAGAAAATGCGAAACACCTCGCGGTCGGGGTGGGTCGGGGTCGGTACGATATTGTACTTTGTCGATGAGATAAACCATCGACCGGTTCGCTGCGAGACAACTCGTAGTGGGTTGGAGTGCCTCACGCGTTTGAGAACTGTAGATTTAGGTCGAGGTGTGAGAGGAGTTCTGTTTGGTTCTGGTAATTGTGTGAATATGGGCAGAAAGTAGTCAATGGCGGCCAAGATGCAGCGAACGATTACAACGCTGATGGTCAAGGTTGAACTCTTCTGGCTGAGCATGTCATACATAGGCAAGATGATTCTTGTTAAAGGAACTAACAGTTGAGTAGCTAACAATGCTACCTCGCAGTTAGATAAGCAGGGAGCAATGCGGGCTTTCATGGAGATCGCTTGCTTACTAATGTGCAAACGCACGGCTGCGCCGGGGCCCGATAGAGACGCCTGTGTGTGTCTGGGCCTCGGCCTTAACTGTTTTGTATCCATTTCCCATTTCTCAGGCCTATGCACACAGATGCAAAAGACGATGCTCCGGAATGGTATCGTTATCGGCCCTACCCCCACTTCGATTGGCCTACTCCTAAAGAGAAAGCAAAAAAGGTTGTTGAAAACGCCAAACGGGTGGCTCGACACGACTTCTATCCGTTCATCAAACGGATCGACCAGGAGAGACGCTACAAAGTACTAAGTGAGCCAACACGCGGAAAAAAGGGGGACGTGACAAACAAGTCGCGCCGCATCTGCTATGCTTCGCACCTGGATGCGCATGTGTATGCGTATTACGCTCAGCTTCTCTCCGAAAAGTACGAGACGCACATTGCCTCGCAGGACTTCAATAAGAGCGTTGTTGCCTATCGTCGGTTTGATGAGCCAAAGTGCAATATCCACTTTGCCCGCGATGTTTTTGCTCACATCTACGAAAAATGCACTCCGGCAGAGTCCCTGGCTGCTCTGGCCTTTGATGTGAAAGGCTTTTTTGATAACCTTAGCCATGACATTCTGAAACGAGAATGGGGACGCGTCTTGGGCGATGAGCGTCTTCCAGCGGACCATTATCAGCTATTCCGGTCGTTGACCAAGTTTGCATACGTTAAGGAGCGACGTCTTCGGCAGATCTTCCCAGACTTCTATGCCCAGTCGCACAATCAGCGCTCCGGCAAGCAGATTTGCTCCCCTTACGAATTCAGGGAAGAGGTGCGAGGCAAAGGGCACTTGATTGTTAATCCGCATTCGTATGGAATCCCGCAAGGCACTCCCATAAGTGCCCTTTTATCAAACATATACATGCGCCCTTTCGATCATGCCGTACACCAAAAGGTTAACGCCTTGGGAGGCATGTATCGACGATACAGCGATGATCTGGTGACTGTCGTCCCTGATAGCAAACGAGAGGAAGTGAAGCAGTTCGTAATGGAAAAGATCTCCGATCTCAAACTTGTTATTCAGGAGAGAAAGACAGAGAGCTACCTCTTTTCGCATGACGGACAAGAGATAGGTTGCCAGAAACTTAGCGGCGATGAACAAACAGAAGCCATTGAAGATAACCAACTACAGTATTTGGGATTTGTCTTCGACGGCAAAAACATACGGATTCGCCCCTCAAGCCTCACGCGCTTCTATCGCCGCATGAATGGAGCTTTGAAGGTCGAGGCTAACCACGCTTTAAAGAACGCCAACGACGCACAGGACTACACTATCCGGCGTAGTCGTCTGTACGAGCGATTCAGCCACAAGGGAAACCGCAACTTCGTCCAGTACGCGTACCGTGCTGCCGATTTGATGAAACCCGTTACCGGTAGAGACAAGATTCGACCTCAGGTGGCAAGACACTGGAAGGTGCTACATGACCGAATTGACCAGTGGGAGTCTTGGGTACACGTTCGACTTGTATCGGAGAGTTGGGCCAAGTCTCTGAACGATAAAAAGCGCCGAATCGCCAGGCAATGGGCCAAAGCACTCAACGAAACCTGACTTTCTCCTATTTGACATGGCAGAGCCTAATATACCTCAGAAAGAAGCCATCGCCCTCATCCAGATGGAAAAGCAGTATCAGGGTGAACAAACTCATAGCTTCCCGCAACCGGGTGAGAAGCTAAAAATGGAATGCGAGTCGCCCAGCAGCGGCGAACGGTTTTATCTGGATATATTCCGGGGATCCATTGATTTGAAGAAAGTGAATCACAATTTTCGTGCTCGGACCTCGATACCACTGTTGCGACTCGACGTCAATACTGCGCCGCATCGCAATCCAGATGGCGAAAAGGTAGGGCGAACCCATTTGCACGTATACCGGGAAGGGTACGGCGATGCTTGGGCCTATGATCTGTCTGACGATCTGCCCGAAGGTATACCTCCTCTTGAGATCGGAGACTTAACCGATCTGACCCGTACAGTACATGACTTCATGGAATACTGCAACATAAACAACCAGCCAACCATCAACCCCGTCTTGTTATGACGATGCCCATACTTGATAATCGGCTGGATGCCTACTGGACGTGGCTTCAGGACGAGACGGAGACACGTCCAATTGAAGGGAGTGATTATATTGAGATCACAACCCCATTCCTGGACCGCCACAACGACTACCTTCAGATCTATGCCCGCTTAAAAGGCGACCGGTGGTACCTTACAGACGACGGATACACCCTCGTTGATCTTGAAGCATCGGGATGCGACGTATCCACCGAAAAGCGGAGCAAGCTCCTCACAACGATCTTGAACCGTTTGGGCGTCGAGAAAGAAGGCAACGCACTCACCGTGCGTGCAGATGCCGCTTCCTTCCCCCAGAAGAAGCACGATCTCGTGCAGGCGATGCTTGCGGTGGGAGACCTTTTCCACACATCCCGCGCAACAGTCATTGGTCTCTTCCTTGAAGAGGTTTCAGCGTGGCTGCGCGAGCAGCATGTTCGCTTTACCGAGAGCGTAAAGTTCACGGGCGAGTCGGGATACGATCACCACTTCGACTTTGTCGTCCCAGGTTTTCATGATGCACCCGAGCGTGTGCTTCAGGCCATCAACCGTCCCGGTCGGGCTACCGTTGAGCGGCTGATTATGGCATGGGAAGACACGCGGGAAAACCGTCCCACCGAATCAGAAGCCATAGCCATTCTAAACGATGTAGAGCATACCGTGCCTTCATCAAGCATGGAAGCCCTGAACCGCTACAACATCCGCCCAATGCCATGGTCATCCCGCGAAGATCACCTGGACATGCTGGGGGTGTAGTGTTTTGTCATACCTGAATGTTAGGGTACGCATGTGTCTCCTAACGTACTGAGAACGCGTTGTGCTATACATGTATCTGCCGTTGAACGTGCAGAAACGTGGTTATGCCCCTACACGGTCATCCCAGACGGAGCGTAGCGACGATCTGGGATCCATCCCCCAATAGCCCAATAGATAGGTGCGTGCCGGACGTAAAGGCAGCCTTCAACCGGCGGAATGGATTACTTCGTGCGTCGCTTCGCTCGGCTCCGGATCAGCGGCGCCAGGGGCGCCTTGTCTGGGATGACAGGACGATGGGGAGCGCTGCGCCTTCTGAACCCATAGCACAATCCGTACTGAAAAAAATCTACAATCATGTCATTGCGAGCGCAGCGAAGCGCCCCGACCGCAGGGAGAAAGTGCTCCTGGGGTGCAATCTCATGCTATCAGACCGGATGCAGCTGCCCAACCAACGGCACGAGATCGCCACGTCGGTCGCAGGCTCCCTCCTCGCGATGACAATTTCGGACCAAACAATCACGTGTGACACAGCAGTAGGTGTCTTTTGAAACCGCTTTTCAACCACTTGGCTTTGTAGGGAATACTTATCTTTTCAAGTCTCCTTCCCTCATCTCCCATTTCTTGAACCTAGCTCCTGCCTATCTATTGGCGAGAGTGGACAGAATACCTGCTGATCCCTATTATTAGGAAACAGAAGCCCACACTCTATCCACCACCGTTAACCCCCCGCCCATTACGTGGCTAGCTGCATGGCATATCGCAATAATTCAGATCGGTTGCACGCCTTGCACAGCTACACCCTGCTTGGTGCCCAATCGGCCTCATCGCAGTGGCAACGGGTTGTAGCGCTAGCAGCCCGCACGCTCAACATGTCCACAGCCATTGCCACCCTGGTGGATGCCACCCAAGTGCATATCCAAGTAAATGAGGGTCCACTCGATGCCACCTTATACCGACAGCACGGGTTCTGTGCCGAGGTGGTAAACAGCCAGCAAGCGCTCGTGGTGAACGACCTCCGGCAAGATGACCGGTTTGCAGACCACCCCCTTGTCTCGGGTGAAACAGCACTTCAGTCGTACGCAGGAATCCCTCTTACAACACCCAGTGAACATGTTATTGGCACATTAGCCGTCATGGATGGGCGTCCGCACACATTCACCGACAACGACCGACAAACATTGCGCGACCTGGCGGCTCTTGGACAGGCTCAACAACACCCGGCTCCTGCTGCCACATCTCCCCAAGACATCTTGGAAAGCATCACCGATGCGTTTTTTGCACTCGACTCCCAGTGGCAGTTCACGTATGTAAACAAACAAGCAGAAACGGTACTCCAACGGACACGGCATGAATTGATTGGAGCGAACGTATGGGATGAATTTCCTGAAGCTGTAGACTTAGCCTTCTACGAGGAATACCATCGTGCCGTACGTACCCAAGAAAGCACCCAATTCGAAGCCTACTTTCCCCCACTCAATACCTGGTTTCGCGTTAATGCTTACCCGTTTGAAGGCGGGTTATCGGTGTATTTTGATGACATCACCGAACATCGACGCCTCCAAGCGCAGTTACGGGACGAAAAGCGGCAAGCACAGATGCTCTTTGCCGATAATCCCGTGCCTATGTTTGTCTATTCACCTGATACGCTGCGCTTTCTCGACGCAAATGAGGCAGCGATCCGGCAGTATGGCTACACGCGCCATGAGCTGTTGGATATGGAGATTACCGACATTCGCCCTGCGCATGAAGCCGATCAATTACGCAACTACCTGCAGCAAGACCGTCCGCACCTACGCACACCACCGGGGACTTGGACTCACCTACACGCGGATGGCACAGCAATACACGTAGAGGCAACCTCCTCCGAGATCACATATGAAGGCGCCCCAGCTGTCCTTGTTGCTGTAAACGACGTAACCGAGCAGCATGAGGCCCAGCAGGCACTTCGCAAACGTGAGGCGCTGCTGCGATCTATCAATAACCATATTACAGAGGGCATTTATCGAGCCACACCTGAAGAGGGGCTCGTTTATGTAAACGACGCGTTTGTCGATATTTTTGGGTATCCCAGTCGTGAGGATTTACTTAGACTCGAATCGCTAGACGCGTTGTATGCGACACCAGAACAGCGTGATGTGCTGGTTCAGGAATCTCATGAAACAGGGCATATTCAAAATCGCGAGGTAGAGTTCAGGCGTACCGATGGAACGACCTTCTGGGGACTGCTCAGCGCAACGGCTGTTCGAGATGAAAACGGGGCTATACTACACCGCGATGGGGCCGTGCTCGACATTTCGACCCGCAAAGAAGCAGAGCGTGAACTCAAAGCCCATGAAGAGTACTTGGCCGTTACGCTCAACTCCATCGGCGATGGCGTCATTGCCACCGATCCGCAGGGACACATCACAGAAATGAATCAGGTTGCGCAGGACCTTACAGG
Organism: Natronotalea proteinilytica; assembly: GCF_055379935.1. NCBI lineage: Bacteria > Pseudomonadati > Rhodothermota > Rhodothermia > Rhodothermales > Salisaetaceae > Natronotalea > Natronotalea proteinilytica. The sequence goes on from NZ_AP043947.1 coordinate 3,444,313, forward strand.
GTGGCCTATTGCCGAAGCTGAAGGGCGGCTCCTGACTGAGGTCTTTCCCATTCACAATGTACATACCAAAGCTCCCGTTGAAAATCCGGTTGACAAGGTCTTGCGCGAAGATGGAATTGTAGGCATGGCGAACCATACCGTGCTTACCGACCGAACGGGCGCTACCATCCACATTGCCGATAGTGCCGCTCCTATTCGCGATGACGACGACCAACTCTTGGGTGTTGTTCTGGTGTTTCGCGATGTGACCGACGAATATGAACAGCAAGCGGCTCTAGAAGCCGAACGAAAACGCCTCGAACTTGCTTTGCGCGGCGGCGACCTGGGACTTTGGGATTGGAATCTGAAAACGGGCGAGGTGTACTATAACGACCGATGGGGCGAAATGCTGGGATACGAACCCCACGAGATCGAAAACACCGTTGACATGTTCGAAAAAGCAGCCCACCCGGAAGATAAAGAACGAACGTTTCAAGAGATAGAGCGCCACCTCAACGGGGAAATTCCCCATGTCGATCTCGAGATTCGCATGTACACCAAGCAGGGAGACGTACGGTGGATTCTGGATCGGGGCCAAATCGTTGAACGAGACGAGGACGGAACGCCACTACGCGTCGCTGGAACTCACCTCGACATCACCGAACGCAAGCAGGCGACCGAAGAGCTGGCTCGGCAAAAGCGTTTGCTTGATAGCGCCATCGATAGTCTGCCTGGCATTTTCTATCTGGTTGAAGAAGAAGGCCCAATCCTTCGGTGGAATGACAATTTAGAGCACGTTATTGAGTACAGCGCTGAAGAAATTGATACCCTCGCTCCGCTTGAAGATCTTTTTGAAGGTGACGATCAGGCGCGAGTACGCTACGCTGTACGAACCGCCTTCCAAGAAGGGCACGCCACCGTGCAAGCCACCATCGTGAGCAAATCCGGAGAGCGCACTCCGTATTTCTTTTCAGGACGCAGCATCGTGATAGAAGACACGCCCTGCATCATTGGGGTGGGCGTTGACATTACGGAACGCAAAAAAGCCGAAGCGGCCTTGCAAGCGCGTGAGAGGCGTCTAGAGACCTTTTACGATGCCATGAGCCGCTTAGCGCAAGCCGAAACCCCTGAGGTCTTGGCCCAGCAGGTGTGCGACTTGATTACCGATACGCTCGAGTATCCCATCTGTGCAATGCGCTACGTCCAAAACGGCGAACTTGTCCCCGTGGCCGTATCCGACGCCTGTACGAAGTTGATGGAAGGCGAACGCCCCGCGTATGATTTGGATGGGCCCGGTGGCGTTGTGAAAGCCTATCGTACACAGTCCACTGTTCGCTATCGCGAATCAAACGGATCCGAAGCTATTCACATCTTAGAACAGGGCAACGTGCAGTCATCCGTGTATGTACCGATTCGCCGCTACGGTACCATCTCTGTAGCCAGTACTGATCCAGAGGGTATTGACCCATTCGATGTGAACTTGCTCGACATCTTGGCGCACAACATGGCAAGTGTACTGGACCGCATTGCACGCGAGCGTGAGTTGCGCGACGCCCGCGACGAGGCCAAAGAAATGAACCGACTCAAGTCGGCATTCTTGGCCAATATGAGTCACGAAATCCGCACGCCGCTGACCTCCATCATCGGGTTCTCAGAGATTCTTGCTGACGAGGCGGACGACTCCACCCAGCATTTTGCCGAGCTCATTCAAAACAGCAGCCAGCGACTCATGGAAACGCTGCGCTCGGTGCTCGACCTGTCGAAGCTCGAAGCCGGTGCAATGGAGTTGGAGCCTCATCAGATACGAATCGATCGCGTGGTGCAAGAAACCGTCGATCTGTTTCAGGCCCGCGCCGAATCAGATGGCATTACGCTGGCCGTGCATGGTATAGATCAGCCGGTGAATGCCTCTGTTGACCGTGGCGCCTTGCATCGTATCTTGAGCAACGTGCTCAGCAACGCCATCAAGTTCACGCCCGCTGACGGACAGGTAACGCTTCGCCTTCGCACCACGCCTGATGTGTTGACATTAGACATCGAAGATACCGGGGTTGGCATTGACGAAGATTTTCTGCCGCACTTGTTTGACGCATTCAGACAAGAGTCGACTGGTGACACGCGCGCCTACGAAGGAAGCGGACTCGGGCTTACCATCACGAAGCGCCTGGTGGAGATGATGAACGGCACGATTGAGGTGCAAAGCACAAAAGGGGAAGGCACGACGTTTACCGTGCGCCTTCCCCGGAATGTGCCTGAATCATTGTCAGAGGATGACTCAGAGTAGCCTGGTGCACCATCACACCTGGATGGGGTCGCTCGGAGCTATCATCGCAAGGCGACCAAGTCATGTGACGAAAGGGGGCGCATCATCAAGCAGTGCACCTCACTCAGCCTCAGTAACTTCGAGGGACTGTTGCGTCAAAACGCTGTCTTCCTCGGCCCAGACATACCGGAGTTCGTATGATCCTGGCGTGTTTGGCGCAAACACGGTTGCAGGAGAACCCGCCCGGCTGCGGGCGCGGCTCTTATAGGTATCTGGATCCGCATCGGGAGAGGCAATGGCGATAAAATCAGATGGACCGTTAGGGCCAATCCAGGAAACATCAATGCCTGTCCCCCGCTCAACGCTGTCTGGAGCTTCTAAACGAGCCTGAAGTGGAAGGACAACGACGTCCTTCCGCTCAATAACATGATCTTCTTGCCCCATTATGTAGCGCAATTCGTATTCGCCAGGCTGTTCGGGCATCCGCAACGTAAGAGGATGCCCGCCTCTGTCTGTTCTTCGGCTTGTGACGGTCTCATCATCACGTGAGCCGGGTTCGGCTAATGAAATATAATCGCGATGGTTATCCGGCCCTTCCCAATCAATATCTACAGGGGTATCGACCATCAGCGTATCCGCAACGTCAAACGAGGCGGTCGCCTCTGTAATGGTAATCGGCGAGCGGGCAATCACACGATCTGATTGATACATGACGTACCGAATCTCATACTCTTCCCCACTTGGTGTATCCGGTGCGCGGACACTGAGTGGATTGCCGCCCCGACTGGTTCTACGCGTGTCAACAGAGGAGCCGTCACTACTGCCTTGCTCGGCCAGACTGATGTAGTCACGCGGATTGTCGGGGCCTGTCCACGTCACTGAAATATGCGAGCCCGCCCCGACCTCGCTGGGCACATCAAGGTCAGCGTCTACCTCAGTCACCTCAATCGAAGCGGACGCTTGAATTTCGTCATCGTCGTTTTGCACATATCGGACCTCATACATCCCGGGATGATCGGGAGCTCTCAGTGTGAGGGGATCTCCCCCTCGGTCGGTTCTGCGACTGTTGATGGTAGATCCACCGGAGGTCCCTTCTTCTGCGATTGAAATGTAATTGCGCGACTCTTCAGCGCCATCCCAGCCTACCTCGAAGCGAGCACCCGCATGTACCGACGCTGGAAGTGTGAGACGAATTTCATTATCCTCGACCGTTTGTGTTTCAGTGTCGCCGTTAAGGTCATCCTCTGAATCCGGCCCACATGCAGGAAGTCCGATCAAACACAGAATGAGAACAAGGAATCCGATATGATACGTGCGTTTAGCGTAGGTATACATGACGGTTATAGGTACACGCTATGGTAAGATGGGGTACAGGAGATTTACAGGCACCCATCCACATTGGCGTGAGGACGACGCCCGAGTGTGAAGATGAGCCAAAGTCAATGTATAAAAGCCTGCTCCCCAATCGCAAGTGTACAGGGCCACGCAGCGTTTACTCTGCTGTCAGCACCACAAAGTCGCCTTGGCCGGTGTGCGCGTCGTCATCAAATGTGCTCGGATCTGCTACCGCATCAAAGTAGACAACGAGTTGAGGCGTGCCGGGGCGGTAGTGCGCAAGCGTTTCGGGAGTGCCGGTACGTTCGGCGATGTGGAAGCGCCCGGTGAGGTGCATGACAACGGCCTCCGGTGTGTGCAGCAGGTGTTCGGCAATGGTGTACGCCATCGTGGCATCCCACAGCATTTGCGCATCCAGCAGGTGGGCCATGCCGCTGTCGTATTCGTGGGGCGAGGCCGTCTCGTCGGTGTCGGTCGTATCCGAAGGGGCGTGGTTGGTGGGATGGGCGCCGCCGTGCATCTGCGCAAGAAAGCGCTCGCGGTACGCCTCACTGGCTTCGGGATACGGAAGCGGAGGCAGCCAATGGAGGGCGGAGGCGGGCAGGTCATCGAGGGCTGCGCGTCCCTCACGGGCTACACGGTTTACATATCGGCGGGGCGCGTTGGCTGCAAGTACGGGAGCGTTATGGGTGCGCGCCGAATCCACCAGCGCATGATAGTCGCGCTCATAACTTGACCACGGGCGACTGGCCTGCAGGAAGTGATCCTCGGGAATGAGTCCGGCCAGATACTCATCGAGCACGGGTTGCACATCGCGCTCAAACATTTCGAGAGAGAGCGTGGCCGGACGCTCATGAGTTAGCAGGCGCTGCCATAGTGAATCTTGCAACGCGTGAATGGGCGCATGACCGTGGATTTCGCCCAGAAGCACCACCTCCACCGTATCAAACGCGGCCTCAATCGCGTCCAGGGACGCCGGTTCGCCTGTTGCCGTGTACACGCGGTAGTCAGTCGTATCCGCGTATGCGCTGGATGGCATCGCCTGAGCCGTATGCCCTACGGCTCCGATAAGAAAGGTGGCGAGAAGACCCGCGAGCAGAGAGAGGCGCACAGCATTTACAGAGGGTTAGTCGTCAGAGTCTTCGTCTTGGTTCAGGATTTCGTCGATATCCACGGTCTCATCGATGAGATGTGCGAGTAACTCAGGGTGCTCGTCGGCCAGGCGCTTCGCCAGCGGCAGAAAGCGCTGCACAGCGGCCCGGTTGTGCCCACTGTTGTAGTGTGTGCGCAGCTGTTTGGTGGCCTCTTCGAGCGGATCGAGGGGGAGCTCAGCGCGCTCTATGTCGATGTCGTAGGCTTTAGCCATACGGATGAGCTCAAACTCATCTTCGTGGGTGGCCAGCACAATGGTGGTTCCTTTCTTGCCTGCACGCGCCGTACGCCCCGACCGATGAATAAGATACTCGCGGTCTTGCGGCACATCGTAAATGAAGACATGGCTTAGTGCCGAAATGTCGATACCGCGTGCCGCTACATCGGTCGCCACAAGCATACGCACTTCGCCATCGCGGAGCCGGTCAATTGCCTCTTCGCGCTTGCGTTGCGACAGATCGCCCGACATTTCGTCGATGTTGTACCCGGCGTTGCCCAAGAACTTGCGCAGGTAACTGACTTCTCGCTTCGTGTTCGCAAAGATGAGCGCCGACTCGGGCTCCTCCATTTCAATGAGCTTGTGCAGCACGCGGTCTTTTTCCATCGGCTGCGTAAGGTAGTAGCGATACGAAATTGCATCCACACTTACGTGGCCGGAGCTCAGCGACAGGAAGTCGGGATCCGATAGGAACTCGCGCGCGACCGAGCGGACTTTCGGCGGCATGGTTGCGCTAAACATGCACGATTGCCGGTCGGGCTTGAGGTAGTCGCGAATCTCCTTCATGTCGGGGTAGAACCCCATAGAGAGCATCTCGTCGGCTTCGTCCAGAATGAAAAAGTGGACGGTTTCGGCCTTGAAGTTGTCGCGTTTCAGGTGGTCGAGTACGCGTCCAGGCGTGCCGATAATGACCTGCGCGCCGTCTTTGAGCGCTTTGATCTGCGGGGCATAGCTCACACCACCATAGATGAGCGCTGCACTGAGTTCGTTGGTGGCGGGGGTGGCAATCTTCATCCGCTCAAACTCTTCGTGCACCTGCCGCGCCAGTTCGCGTGTAGGGGTGAGAATCAGAGCCTGCGCTTCTTTTCGTGCCGGATCAAGCACATCAAATAGGGGGAGCAGAAAGGCGCCTGTTTTGCCCGACCCGGTGCGCGACTGTACGATAAGGTCGCGATTGGCAATTAGATACGGAAGGGCTTTGCGTTGCACCTCCATAAGATCATCCCATCCGGCGGCCCGCATGGCTTGCTCCACATTGTCGGGGAGCCCATCGGCTGTGATCTCGTCCAGAGGAGCATCAGGCTCCTGCAGTTCCCCGACCTCGGCTTGACGCTTTTTGCGCTGTGCCTTGGAGGTCAGGTCAATGACGTTGGTGTAGGACGGTGTGTTGGGCGAATCCACCATTACGGACGAGTACACTTAGCGAGGATGAGAGACAACCAAAGCGCAGTTAATTGCGCTCACAACACGCCTGTACGACAGCGTGTCGTTAAACGATCCATAGACTGTGGGGCGTGCTCGCGGATGTTGACACCCCTTTACAACCCGACTGATGCGAAGAGCAGCCAATACGGTGCCTGAACTGCAGCGTTACATAGCAAGGCCGCCATCGACTTGCAGCACCTGTCCGGTGATGTAGCTAGCGGTGGGGCTGGCCAAGAAGAGCACCGCCTGCGCGACATCGTCAGGGCTAGCAGGGCGCCCAAGCGGAACGGCATCGAGCATGGCTTGCTGAGCGTCGTCGCTCATGGCTTCGGTCATGTCGGTATCCACATATCCAGGAGCCACCACATTCGCCCGCACACCGCGACCGCTCAGTTCTTTTGCCAGGCTTTTGGTGAATCCAATGATGCCTGCTTTGGAGGCCGCGTAGTTGGTTTGCCCGGGGTTTCCAATGATTCCTACAACGGAGGCGATATTGATCACTACACCGCTGCGCTGCCGCATAAATGGACGATAAGCTGCTTTGCAGAAGTTGAAGACGCCTTTCAAGTTGGTGTTGAGCACCGCATCCCAGTCGTCGGCATCCAGGCGGAGCATGAGCCCGTCGCGCGTGATCCCGGCGTTGTTGACAAGCACATCGAGGCTGCCCCAGGCATCGGTAACGGCGGTAACGGCTTCCTGCGCTGACTCGGGATTGGCCACATCGCCTTGCAAGGCCATGGCGTCGGTGCCTTGCTCGGTAAGCGTTTCTACGATAGCCTCCGCGGCCTCCGTAGACGAACGGTAGGTAAAGGCCACACGAGCACCGGCTTTGGCAAAGGCATCGACAATGGCACGACCAATGCCGCGCGTGCCGCCAGTGATGAGAACAGATTTATCGGTGAGGTCCATAGCCACGAAAAAAAGGATTTAGGATAAGGAAGATCGTACGGCGCTTATGCCGCGTCGAGTAGATCCGCAAGATCGTCAGCGGTGTCGGCACTGTGGCGCTGGGTATCGCGGCCCAGCGTGCGCTTCACCAGTCCCTGTAACACGGTGCCTGCGCCCACTTCTACAAACCGGTCGGCGCCGTCGGCTTCGATGGCCTGAAGCAGCTGGGCCCACCGTACGGGGGCTTGCAATTGTTCAATTAGGCGCTGCCGGATTTCGTCGGGGTCGGTTGTGGGGGCGGCGGTCACGTTCAGGTAAACGGGACACGTAGGGGGCTGAATCGAAACAGCTTCCAGCGCTTCGGTAAGCCCTTCGCGCGCATACGCCATCAGCGGCGAGTGAAACGCCCCGCTTACAGATAGTGGAAGCGTGCGCGCCTCGATTACATCGCAGGCCCGCTCTACGGCCTTCACATCTCCTGAGATGACGATTTGACCGGGCGCGTTAAAGTTGGCGGGCTGCACCACCCCCGTTCCGGTTTCTGTGATTTGTGAGCAGATCGATTCAACGGTCTCGTCGTCGGCGCCAAGTACGGCGGCCATGGTACCAGGACGCACATCACCAGCCTCGGCCATTAGTTCGCCCCGGCGGCGCACCAGGCGCAGTCCGTCTTCAAACGAGAGGGCTCCCGCGGCAGCCAACGCGCTGTATTCACCCAGGCTGTGCCCCGCAACCATGTCCGGCGCCCGATTGTGGGCGTTGAGCACCGCCATGGCGGCCAGGCTGTGCGTGTAGAGCGCGGGTTGGGTGATCTGTGTTTCGGTGAGGGCCGCCTCGGCATCCTCGACATCGGCGGTGCCAAACATCAGCGCCCGCAGATCAACCCCAAGAATGTCGTTGGCCGCATCGATGCGCGCCGCGGCATCGGGATAGGCGTTGTAGAGCGATTGGGCCATGCCCACATACTGGGCACCCTGGCCCGGAAAGAGATAGGCCGTAGAAGCCATAACAGTCAAAAGCAGATTCAGAGATCAGTACGATAAGGAGAGTTACACCGCCGATCCATCGTAGGCCCACGTCAGATACGAGGCGCCCCAGGTGAGTCCGCCCCCGAATGTGGTGAGCACGAGCTGATCGCCTTCGCGGAGGTCGGTCTCCCAGTCGTGTAAGCAGAGCGGAACGGTAGCAGCAGTGGTGTTACCATACCGGTGAATGTTGATCATCACCTTGTCGGGATCGAGCCCCATGCGGTTGGCCGTGGCATCAATGATGCGTTTGTTGGCCTGGTGAGGCACAAGATAATCCACATCATCCGCCGAAAGGTTATTGCGCTCCATAATCTCCACACACACGTCAGCCATACCCGTCACCGCGTGGCGAAACACGGGGCGTCCGTCTTGCTGCAGGTAGTGCTGGCGGTTTTCGACGGTGTCGTGAGAGGCCGGGCGCAAGCTGCCGCCGGCAGGCATTTTGAGAAGGTTGGCTTGGCTGCCATCAGAGTAATGCACGGTGTCTTGGAGGCCGTGGGTATCGTGTGCCTCAAGTAGAACAGCGCCTGCGGCATCGCCAAAGAGGATGCAGGTGCTCCGGTCAGAGTAGTCGGTGATTGCGGTCATCTTGTCAGCACCTACAACAAGGACCCGCGCTGCGCGACCGCTTTCAATGAAGCTGGCCCCCGTGGTAAGGGCGAACAGAAATCCGCTGCATGCCGCCGAGAGGTCGAATGCCCATGCGTTGGTCGCTCCAATGGCATCTTGGACAAGGCACGCAGTCGCAGGAAAAAACATATCGGGCGTTACCGTAGCCACCACGATAATGTCGATGGTGGCCGGATCGACGTTGTGTCGATCAATAATTTCTTGGGCGGCCTGTGCCCCCATGTAGGCCGAGGCCTGGTCCGCATCCTCTAGAATGCGGCGCTCCTCAATGCCTGTGCGCGTTCGAATCCACTCGTCGGAGGTATCAACAATCTCTTCCAGGTCTGCATTTGTAAGCCGGCGGTCGGGCAAGAAGTGACCAACGGCGGTAATTGCAGCCTGAGACGGAGGGGAAGCAGAAGCAGCCATGCGAACAGGGGCAAAAGCAAAAAATACAATGGAACCGAAAGCCTGTACGGGCAAGCAGGGGCTATAGGTTGCACGCAGCCAGGCCTGCCCGTTCTGCGGCTATGCAGTCTGCGGGCTAAACGCCGACCGAAGCGCATCAACAACATCTGTCTCCGCAAGGTCTGAAGCGGAGTGGATGCCTTGCGCAATGGCTCGGGCCGATGAACGACCATGCCCAATAAAAACGGAGCCGTTGACACCGATAAGAGGGGCCCCACCTCGGTTTTCATGGTCGAAGCCCTTTTGCACGTTACCCAGTACATTTGCTACCAGGGCACGCTCTTCGTGCGACAACTCTTGGCGCTCCATTTCTTGCTCGGTCATTGTGGAGAGCACGGTCGTCATGGACTCGCCAAACTTGAGCAGCACATTGCCCATAAAGCCGTCGCAAATGAGCACATCAGCGGCGTAGTGAAGCAGGTCGCCCCCCTCCACATTGCCCGCAAAGTGGATCGCGTCGTCATCGTCGAGCAGAGCGTGAGCAGCCTTGACCTGTTCGTTACCCTTGGTCTTTTCCTCGCCAATGTTGATGAGGCCAACCGACGGTGTATCCATGTCAAGGACATGCCGCGCGTACACTGTGCCCATGCGCGCGAACTGAAGCAAGTGGGAGGGCTTGCAATCGACATTGGTGCCAATATCGATCACGATCGAAAAGTCGCCGCGTAGCGTTGGAAAGAAGCCAACAATAGAGGGTCGCTCCAGTCCCTCAATCCGCCCTAGGATAAACATGGATGCTGCCATGATGGCGCCCGTATTGCCCGCGCTAATGAAGGCATCGGCAGCACCGCTTTTGTGTGCTTTCAGCCCCAGATGAATGGATGACTGCCGCTTCGTTTTGAGCGCAGCAGCAGGCGCCTCCTCCATCGTAACGACATCAGGAGCATCGTGGATGGTAAGAGGGAGCGAGTCGGCTTCGGGATGAGCACGAAGCGCCTCTTTCACGCGTTGTTCTGGCCCGTACAGGGTAACATGGAGATCTGCATCAGGCCGCTTCAACGCGTTCACGGCTCCTTCGACCACGGCATCAGGGGCGTGGTCTCCTCCCATAGCGTCAACGGCAATGTGGCTAGGCATGTGCAACCGGCATATCTGTCAAGGGACTTGCGAAGGGATCGTAACGTACAATCCACATCGCCTTAAGTAAACAGCCTGAACATTAAAATGCACGTTTTGCCCTCCACCTTTCATGGTAAAGCACAAAACGTGCACCAAATTGGGTGCCTTAGCGTGCCTAATCAAACGGCAGACAACCCATAGCAGGCAGGCCCGGGGCGCCAACAAGAGCTGATGGGGCACCTTATCCGAGCAGTTCTTCTGTTGGCTCAACAACCTGACGACCGCGATAGTGGCCGCAATACTTGCAAGCCCGATGCATAATTTTGGGGTTGCCGCAGTTGTTGCACTCCATCAGTTGTGGAGCTTTCAAGCTATTGTAGTATCGGGAGCGGCGTTTGCGCGAACGCGATTTCGAATGACGGCGCTTAGGAACAGCCATGACAAACAGTCAACGTAATGGTCTAAAAGGTCAAGAGGTAGGAAGTCACGGGGCCAACCGTAGCAAGCAGTGACCTTCCTGGTGCCACTGGCAGCCTGCAACTGTACAATGATTCGGGCTGCATGGCGATGTACATAAGGCACAAGCCACCTACAACGTAGGTGCATGCCCCCCAATCGGATTCATACGCAACGGGACTACAGTGCCATTTTGCGCAGAATTAGTATTGGATGTACAACGGTGGTGATTTTGGATTACGAGGCTGGGTCGTCAGTGTCGTCGTCGCGGAGCTGTTTGAGCTTCTCCCAGCGCGGGTCGATATCATCTGTGGCTTCCTCCTCGGGCTCATCAGGAGCACCGTACTGTAGCTGTAGTTCGGCATCTTCGGCTCCCGGCGCAACGACCCGCTGCGGAATAGCCAGCTTTAACGTATCGTGCACAATGTCGGTAAGGTCAAGCTCCTTATCGGTGGGCGCCATAGGGCGCACCTCATCGTATGCCTCGTGGTCATCGTCGGCCTCGGCCAGGTGGTCGGGGCCAAACAGCACCACGTATTCGTTCTGAATCGGGTGCCAAAACCGTTCGAGCGTTCGGTCGCACGTCAGGTGCGCCTCTGCCCGCAATTCCATCGTAATGAGGATGCGATCGCGCTGACACTGCAGATGCATCGACACATCGAGGCTGCGAAAGGCGTCTTCCTCCAGGTCAACCGTTTCGGGGTCGGGTTCGAGCGTGACGTGGTGCACCCCCGACCGAAACGGGGTGATGTCTAACGTCAACATAACGATTTGGAGAGACCGAGCAAAAGTTTAAAAGGAGGCGTTGGTATCACTCGTGAAAGCCGGGTGTTCCACAACGTGTCCCGGCATGTCTCAACCATGCAGTTCGCTGAAGACAAGATACCATTCCACGAGTAGGTGGGCAGAAGCTTACGTTATCGCAACGCCTTCGACTCTTTGCAGATTCTGTACTTGACCTTCCTTGCTGCAGTTGTTATGCTCTGTATTCCGTTTGTTTCAGCAAAGGCTGTCGGCCCAAAATGCCATGCTCGCTCGCATGTGCATAGAATGTGGATAAGTTGGTCATGCATGCTGAGTGTGCACTCTCAATCCAGTTTTCCACACCAGTATGTGGAAAACTATGTCTCTCAGCATCCCCAAATGTCCGTAACCTCCTAACAAAAAGGGGGTTACGAATTGTGGATAACTTGTGGAAAAAGTGTGGATAACTTTGGCCGCACGTGCCATATCTTCATTTTTCCCAAGGGGGAATCACAAGGGGTGTGGATAACTTGTGGGGACAGCATGCCACGTTGGCCTTGCCTCAAGCTGTAGGTGCCTTACCTCGGCGAGTGGAGCGTCTAGGTTTTGCATGACAAACAGTTGGCGGAAACGACGTACGGGGAAGCCATTCCTTCTGTCCTAGGAGGTAACTCAAAAGAAATATATTTACACCTTGTCATCGCGAGGAAGGAGCCTGCGACTGACGTGGCGATCTCATGCCCCCGACCTGGACGGTGCTGCCCGGCTTGATGGCACAAGATTGCCGCGTCGCTAGCGCTCCTCGCAATGACATAATCAAAGATACTTTTGTGGGTCTACTTAGTTTGCAGGCTTCTCGTTTTGTCGAAAGCTGCTTCTATCTTTGCAAAAGACGCGGGTTGTATTGCCATGTGACGCGGAACGCTCGTGCAGAGCATGGCTTGAAAAGGATGGTACAACGACGCCTTGTGTATGCGTAGAGTTTGGTTCAGAGAAGTTTCCACTCTTCTACGTGTGGCTCGCATGGCTTCATTTAATTTTGTCGCTCGCCGTGGGCTGCACCTATTGCTGCAGTGAACGCGGCCCAATCAACACGCTGGGGTATGAATCAGTCTGCTGAAGAAGTATGGGAGGCATGCCTCGATCATATTCGTGAGCATGTAAGCCGCCAGAGCTTCAAGACATGGTTTGAACCCCTCACAGCGCAGTCGATCGAAAACGAAGACGATCTGCGCAAGTTGACAATTCAGCTGCCCAGTCGGTTTTACTATGAATGGCTGGAGGAGCACTACTTCTCTCTTCTCCGCAAGACGGTAACCCAGGTACTGGGGGATGACGGGCGCTTGTTTTACGACATCCAGAAGTCGTCAGACACGGACTCGTCCAGCGCGGTCGCCTCGGCGTCAGCCTCGTCCGGTTCTGAGACGAGCCCATCAGCTCCCCCTGAGCGCTCGGCGGCATCGCAGGCACCGCGTTCTGCTACACAAGCCGCAGGAGGGGCTCCCCCTGAAACCGAGACAGACGATTTGGATCCGGTGCGCAATCCATTTGCTATTCCGGGCATTCAAAAGGCTACGATCGATAGCCAACTGAACAGCAATTACACTTTCGGGCGTTTTATTGAAGGGGATTGCAACCGCTTGGCACGCAGTGCTGCCTGGGCCATTGCCCAGGAACCCGGTGGTACGAGCTTTAACCCATTTCTGATTTATGGCGGGGTAGGGCTTGGCAAAACGCACCTGATTCAGTCAATTGGAAATCAGGCAAAAGACGACGGAACTGCTGAAACCGTACTGTATGTGTCGAGCGAACGCTTCACAACCGAATTTGTGCAGTCGATTCAGCGGAATCGGATCAGCGAGTTCTCGATGTTCTACCGGCAAATTGACCTGCTCATCGTTGATGATGTGCAGTTCTTTAGTGGCAAGGAAAAAACGCAAGAAGAGTTTTTCCACATCTTCAATGCGCTGCATCAATCAGGACGCCAGATCGTCCTCTCCGCTGATCGCCCCCCTCGCGAAATTGATGGCATTGAAGAACGTTTGTTGTCCCGATTTCAGTGGGGACTCTCCGCTGATGTGCAACCCCCAGGACTTGAGACGCGCATCGCTATTTTGCAACGCAAGGCCGAAGACGACGGCGTAGACCTTGACCAGGAGGTTATCGAGTTTATTGCGCATAACATCAAAAGCAACATTCGCGAACTCGAAGGAGCGCTCATTCGTCTGCTGGCTCATGCCAGCCTGCACCAACGTGAACTCGATTTGGGGCTGGCCAAAGAGGTGCTTCGCGACCTGATGCAAGACGTACAGGTCAACCTAACCATCGAAGAAATTCAGCGCATCGTGTGTGAGTACATGGAGATTGACGAAAACCTTGTGCGCGACAAAACCCGGAAGCGCGAGGTGGTGCGCGCCCGGCAGATCGCCATGTACTTCTGTAAAGAGATGACTCAACATTCGCTCAAAACGATTGGGTTACACTTTGGCGGGCGCGACCATTCTACCGTCATACATGCTGTAAAGAGCGTAGAAGATCAAATTGACACCGACAAACAATTCCGCGACCTTGTTCAACAGGTTGGGCGCAAGATCGAGTTACGCTCTCGCTAACCCCTTGTACATCTCTCTAAAACTTGGGACGGCTTTTGCACCCGACCACGCGAAAGCCGGATCTGTTCAGTCTACACACCGTACACACCGTTCCGAATCTTCCGCGATCTCACGCCGACGTCGCCATGAAATTTTCTGCGTCCAGTTCCGACTTACTTGAAGCCCTGAATACCGTGAAGGGGGCCGTGCCTTCAAAGAGCACGATGCCCATTTTGGAGTCTGTGCTGTTTGAACAGAGCGAAGATGGGTCAGCACTCACATTGAGCGCTACCGACCTTGAAATATCGATCGTCCGTAACGTGGCGGTGCAGTTTGCCAGCAACGGAACAGCTACGCCGCAACAAATTGCGGTGCCTGCCAAGCGACTCATCGATACGCTGCGTGCACTACCCGACCAGCCCATCTCGTTTGCCGCTGACAGCGACTTCGAGATCCGGATGGAAACCGATCAGGGGCACTACAAAATGGTAGGTCACGATGGCGACGACTTCCCCGATCTACCTGAGGTGGATGCCAACCACGAAATTGCAGCCGAGGGGAGCGTTATCAGCGATGCAATCGGCAAAACCAACTTTGCTGTGAGCAAAGATGCCTTACGCCCAGCCATGATGGGCATTTACTTTCAGCTGAATGCCGATACCAGTCGTATTGTAGCTACCGATGGACATCGGTTGGTCAAACTTGACCGTTCTGATTTAGCGACTGATGGCGAAGAGGTATCCTTTATTGTACCGGAAAAAGCGACAAAGCTGGTACAGCGTATTTTAGATGACGATCTGCTGTGCACGATCGGCGTAAGCGACGGGCACGTAAGCTTCGCCATTGACAATGCCCGCGTGATTGCCCGGCTCATTGACGAAACCTACCCAAACTACCAGGCCGTCATTCCCGACGGAAATGATCGTGAGTTAGTAGTCAATCGTGAAGCTATGCTCAATGCCGTGAAGCGCGTCGGGCTCTACTCCAGTAGCATGACGAATCAAATCCGACTGGCGCTCACAGCAAGCGAAGTTACCATTTCCGCTGAAGACATCGAGCGCTCCAGTGAAGCAAAAGAGGTTGTACGCTGTGAGTATGACAACGACCCAATGGAGATTGGCTTCAACTCGGAATACCTGACTGAGGTGCTCGGTAACATTACCAGCGAAGAGGTGTTGTTTCGTCTTGGCTCGCCCAACCGAGCCGGCATCGTAGTTCCCCATGGCACCGAAGACCCCGACATCCTAATGCTCATTATGCCGGTGATGCTGAACACGTACGCCTAGCCGTTAGCGGGCTCTCACCTTGTTGCTGCCAACGTGAAAAAGGCCGCTTGTGCTTTCAAGCGGCCTTTTCTATATCGTTGGAATCCTGCTGTACGAAAATCTTTTGATACCAAATCTGGTTGCACGTTCTGGACTCGCTTCTCTGCACGACACCGTATGGACGCCTCTCACCATCCATACGTCCATACATCAACAGCGCATGCGGAGTTGATATGATAGGCTCCCTACAACTGGACATCATCGGGAAGGCTTTCGGGGACCTCCATTGGGTAGTGCGTTTGTATCTCTTCTAGAAGGGCAGATGCCTCATCGGCACGGGCCCCTTCACCAATGACTACGTACCGGAACGCGTCGCGTGCGGCTTCAACCTCTCCTTGGGCTAGGTACGTTTTACCCAGAAAGAAACGTGCTTCAAGCTGCAGAAACGAGCCAGAAGGCTCCGAATCAACGAGCGCCTCGAAATGCTCTTGAGCAGTCGTAAGCTTGGCCTCGTCGAAGCGCGGAAAAAGCCCGAGCGTGGTTACGTAGGAGCGCTCCAGCGTTTCTAATGCCAGCAAGAACGTCTCGTCATTGCTTTGTGGCACAGCCTCTACGCTACGAGTAGTAATTTCGTAGCCTTCAACGTTCATCTGCTCGCTGTCGAGCGCCGCCATCCGTTCAGTGGGCGACTGCATCATAAGGCTGATGACAAAAAGAACTCCGTAGAGTATCAGCATGGCTCCTGCCCCTGCCAAGCTGTACGTCACATATTGTGGGATCTTCGCAATACGATCGACCAAGCCCGGCTCGGTCGAACCGTTCGTTGTAGAAGAGGAGCCGGAAGGTGATACGGCAGGCGCTGTTCCCGTATCATGATCTGATATGGCCTCAAAGTGGCGAACAGGGTCTACACTCGTTTCCGTTTCAGAAAACCGCTTGCGCATCTTGGCTACACGAGTACGCAAATCGCTATTATGCTCAAGATGAGCCTCCACCTCTGCAAAGGCCTGCTGCATAGCCGGGCTCCAGGTGTCAAGCAGCTCGTGCTCGGTGCGTACGACGTACAAGGCCAGCAGCGCATTGGGCAATGGGTGAGGAGCCTCTGACTCTGGAGGCAGCTCGAGATGATGAAGTCGCTGATCAAGCGCCTTCACCTCAGCTAGCAAACTGCGAAGCGATTCTTGATCCGGATGGCTGCGAATGGCCTCTTCCAGTTTAGCTTGCTCAGCCGAAGACAGATCAGGATACCGAAAAATACGTTCTTTAATCGAAACCATTACTTCACGATGTGATATTCATATCAGGAAAGCTACGCACAAGGAGTTAATTTCGCTTAGTTCAACTTCGCTTAGTTTGAATGCCTATTATAGGTGGAGACTGCCTGCAAACGCTATAAGAGCACGTTTCTGCTTCGAAGTTGGCATATGGGTAGCTTTTCAAACACAACTTGGCATGTGTAGGGCACATAAAAGACCGAATCATAACGTAGGGTGTGCGGGATCAACCAGTTTTTTACGATCACTCAAACGCCGCTTTCACATTGAACACATGATACAAGCAGAGAATGTACCAAATGATGAAAGCGCCGCCCCATCAAGAACTGGAGTCGGAGTAGTCATAAACCACTGCCAATGCGTCATGAAGCCGTTCGTCTTCGTTTAGCACTTTAATCGCACGCGATCGATAGGTGCGAATCGTTGCCGGCGACTTATCAAGGCGTTCTGCGATTTCTCCGTATGTTAGTTGGTCAAAGTAATACAGTTTAACGACACGACGCAGATATGGGGGAAGCCGGCCAAGCGCCTGCTGTACTAGTATGCTCTGGAAGCCGACCGAGTCGTCGAGTCGTTTTTCTGCTTCCGGTTCTCGGATTTGCGGAGTGTACTCGCCATCAACCGGGACGGTGTCTACACGTCGTCGATTTACATAATTCAAAAACACATTTTTTGCCAACCGACTTACCCAGGGAGCATATTTGCTCGGTTCTTTAATCTGGTGTCGGTTTTCTATCACCTTCTCATATGATGTAGAAATAAGATCTGACATGTCAGCCGGAGAACGAACGTCGCCGCGGACGTGCTTTTTAGTAAAGTACACATATAGATAGGCGTACGTCCACATATCTACCACTTTCGCATCATTTGCCTCGGCCTCCCTACAACGTCTAAAAGCAGCACCAATCGCCTGCGAATCATCAAGGGCAAAGGGAAGACGGTCCGTAATCGCTTTCAGCTTAGAAGAGGCAGACATAAAACCTAAAGCAAGTTTGCTTTTGCAAAGCTATTGGAGCACTGCTTGATCGTTGAGCAACGTGGAGAGGTCCCTTTGCATAGCGGATCAAATATGCAACAGCCTACATGACTGACGGGGTCCACCAAAAATCACGTTTACAACGGGTTATCGAAAGAAGGTGATTTTACATAATTGCTTAGCTGTTCAAGATCTATCGAACGCAAAAGGAATCCCGCATGCTTGTGCATTGTCCTATTTGCGGGTAAATGCTATACTGTCATTTGTAACATAGTAAAGCCACTCTCTAGTTCGAAGAGAAAGCCGCTCACTTTCCACAAAATCAGCACAAAGCGTCCCCGTTTTTCTTCAAGTCGCATACGCGCTCTCTTGCCCTATCCCATTGATAGCGATTGTTTGGGGAAAGCGCCTCTCGGAAAAGCACCGGACGATAGAAGCATACAACCAACAGAGTGCCGGGTGCAGCCTATATACTCTAAAGCTGCGAGCCTCACAACACCATTTTATCAATGCTACAAATCAAACGGCTTGAGATCGCACCGTGCGCATCTTGTCGCTCTACAGAATTACCATTCACGCTGCACTGCTATGCCAGCGGCACACAAAATAGACGAATGGCACCCACATAATTTTTAGTTCATACGTTTTCTAATGACTAAATTAGCTATTCGTTCACATTACTTGAAAAATCAAGCAGCATAACGTATAATGAACGGTGGAAAAATCGACACCTTGACGTCAGCCGCACCTTATCCTGCTTACGCATCACAACGAACAAAAAGATTATGCCGAGTCTTTTACGAAGTATCCCAGGATTGTATAGCGTAGCACTCCTCATACTGATGGTTGTCCTAAGTGGCTGTTTTGGAATGGAAGCCACGCTACAAATCAACCCTGATGGCAGTGGCACCCTTACCGAAAGCGCCCAGTTTAGCCCGATAGGCGCCGAAATGATGCAGTCAATGGCCCAAAGCATGGACGAGGAGGAAGACTCCCGTTTCCAGGTGTTTACAGAAGAGGAATTGCGATCTGAAATCGATGATGAGGAAGCGCTTGAGATTACCAGTCTGACGATAGAGGGGCAGTACGGAGAGCGATATGAACGCATCTCTCACTTTGAAAACATAAACGATGTTGCGTTCGGACTAGACCCTGATGAGGCACTGCCTGACGATACCGAAGACATGGGGAATGGGGAGGTTAGCACCCCAGGGGCATCGATCTTTGATGATATCACGTTTACGTTTGAACCGGGCACCCCCGCTACCCTCACCGTGCAGATGCCCCCTTCTGAGCCAAGCGAAGCCGAAGAGGCTCCCATGATGGGTGAGGAGATGGAAGGGGATCCTCAAATGGAGCAAATGATGCAGATGATGTCGCAAGATATGCGGTTTCGTCTCGCAATCGACGTAAATGGGACGATCGTAGACACAAATGCCCGCCACGTTCAGGAAAACGTGGTGACGCTTCTTGATATTGATATAGAAGCGCTTGTCAATGCAGATGCTATGGAAGAGGCTATGGAAGCCATCCAAGCCCTCGATCGCTATGAAACGGGCGAGGAGCGCCTCAACTCCGAAGAGATGCAGTTGTTAGACGAACTGGACGTGCGCATTGAGACTGAGGATACCATTCGTATTACATTTGAGTAAGCAGTCGGATGTTGCTGACGTTGTGGATGTGATGCAAAGATATGCCTTTTCAGAACACGGGAACGCTTCTCGAAAATATAGTCGTGCTAGAGGCTGCTCGTCAGTTGCTTGAGCAGACAACAGGACCCATCGATTGGGCCAGCGCATTTTCGATGCCTCCGCTTACGGTGTGGCGACGTGCCGAGCGATATGCGCGTGAGGATTCGTCCTTCTCGATACAAGAGCTCAACCGCCTCGCTTCGAACCCGCCCCCGCGTGCACCCAACGGATACGCGGCGTTTTTGCATCGATGTTTACAGCACAGCCGTGTGAATGGACCAAACGCAACTCTGCTCGTGGGCCTGCTTGCCCAGCAAAAAGAGCGTTCGTTGCGCGCCTGGGTGGAGGACGTACCGGTCCCTACATCACACTACGGTCCAACTCAAGCTCCACTGGACGCACTGGGGACGTATGTGTCGGTGATCGGATACAAAGCCCATAGCCCGTTCGACCGCCTCAGCGTATGCTCACAAATGTATCCAGACTGCATTGCTTCATTAGGCGATACGCTCCAGCACTGGAGTGAAGCACACACAACCCCAGCTGCTCGCCTGGGCTATCTTGATCCCAATGTCTATGTACCAGACACACGCGCCGGTCCTCAAACAAGCGCCCCCGACCACCGTCAGTGGTTAAGGGCGCTATCACGCGGTACTGTACCGTGGAGCGTATCGGTGCACTTCAGCTCCAACCGAAATCAAGAGGCGCTTGTAGCGGGACTTCGTGCCATGCGTGTTGATGGGAATGCCTGCGGCTACCAACAGACCACAAGCTATGTCCATCATACCCATAGCACAACCGTATCGGTGACAGCCCCCTCTGCTGAAGAAGCTAGTGCATACACGCAAGCAACAGAAGACCGGATACAAGACGCGTGGTCCTCGTGGATGGCAGCCTGTTCGCAGAACGCCTCGCCTCGCCCGCTGTATCGCTATCGCTTTGTTTCAACAGATGCCCCCTCCATTCTGGTGGAAGGCCACCCGGAATGATTATAAGCCAGTAGCTTTCAGAGCCCAATACAAAGCGCTGTGCATCAAGATTAAAGGAATACCTACTCACCCTCAAAACTTGCGTTGGGCTCCATCCGTGCAGTTACGCCTGTAGTATGAATGCGGAGCATCTGTGCCTGGTACAGGTGCCCATAGCATACATGCGCACGGTTTGAAGCTGCGTCTGGCAGTGGGCCTGCGTTATGAACTGGTCAGCACAGCCCATCTCGATGATGCCTCATTAGATCCAGGACTGTGCAATCGATCCGCGTTCTATGCCTGCTGTGCCAGGCACCCCCAATTTAGTATGCCTTTTACGTGGCCATGCCCTTTAAAAAGGGTACGGGCTGCCGCCTTCACTCTCCGGATCCGAGCGTTTTGCAGACGGACGATACCTATGAATACCCAAAGTTTTAAGACCTATAGCGCCAAACCGCGTGATATTGAGCGCGACTGGCATCTTGTAGACGCCGCCGGTGTCCCGGTGGGCCGCATTGCCTCGCGCATTGCCCATGTGCTGCGTGGCAAGCACAAACCCATGTACACGCCGCACCTAGACACTGGCGATTTTGTGGTTGTGGTGAACGCCGAAAAGGCGGTCTTTACCGGCCAAAAAGAGACCCAGAAAACCTACCGCACGTATAGCGGCTATCCGGGCGGCGAAAAAGAACTCACGCCAGCAGAAGTGCGCGAAGCTCATCCTACGCGTATTGTAGAACAAGCTGTGCGTGGCATGCTGCCCAAAAACAAGTTGGGCCGCAAGATGCTGAAAAAGCTTAAAGTGCATGTGGGGCCCGACCACCCGCATGAAGCGCAGCAACCCACGCCGCTGGAGTGGTAACCCCACCCCAATGCGCAAGCAGCGCATAGTAATGTACATGCTTCCCCTTGTATTGACCACCAACCCTTTCTGTTATGGCTTCTGTTAAACAGTTCAATGCGGTGGGGCGTCGAAAAACGTCTACCGCTCGTGTGTACCTTCGCCCCGGCGATGGCACCACCTTTACCGTAAACGGCAAAGATGCATCGGACTACTTCCCCGTCTCGTGGCGGCGGCGTGAGCTCGATCAGCCGTTTGTGGTGACCGACCTTGTAGGTAAGTTCGACGTGATCGTGAACGCCTCAGGCGGCGGTCTTACCGGACAAGCCGAAGCGGCCCGGCTCGGCATTGCCCGCGCACTCGTTGAGTTCGACGAGGAGTTGCGCCCTGCCCTTCGCAGCGCCGGCTACCTGACCCGTGACGACCGCATGGTCGAGCGCAAAAAGTACGGACAGCCCAAAGCACGGAAAAAGAGCCAGTACTCCAAGCGTTAAACGCTATGCTGGCCAGCAGAACAACATGCGCGACGCAGCGCCCCTGGCGTTGTCTCGCACAGTCTCTGCCTACCAACTATCAACCATACGGCCCGATGCCGCGTGGGTTGACCGCACCGTAGTGTGCTGCAATGCAACACACCATCCCGGTTTCGCGCGTCAAACGACGGTCGTAGTCGCATAAACCCGTTCTCTTATCGTATAAAACGACCCTATGGCTACCCCCGAATCTACCGAGGCCGAGTCGCAAGACACGCCCGAGACGAAAACACCCACCGAAGACACCCCCGATACTGCTGACGAAGCATCTGCTGCTGAAGCATCTGCCGACGAAGCATCCGACGAAGCGTCTTCCAGCGCCGATGAAGCCACGGCCGCAGACGATGCCAACGACGATGCCGAAGCGGTGGCCGAAGACGCAGACGACACGGCCGATGAAGCCGAGGATACCGATGATTCCGACGAGTCGAGCACAGATGTCGCCAACGCAGGCGAACCGGCCCACCGCGTTACGATCGAACAACTGCTGAAGGCCGGCTCCCACTTCGGGCACCTTACCAGCCGGTGGAATCCGCGTATGGAGTCATACATCTTCATGGAGCGGAATAACATCCACATCATCGACCTCATGCAGACGCAGGCGATGCTTGATAAGGCTGCCGATGCGGCCCGCCGCTTTGCCAGTAAAGGCCGCGACATCCTGTTTGCAGGCACCAAGAAACAGGCTCAGGACATTGTGCGCGAGCACGCGGAGTCGGTAGATATGCCGCACATGGTGAACCGCTGGTTGGGCGGCACCATGACGAACTTCGATACCATCCGTAAAAGCATCTTTCGGATGGAAGAAATTGAAAAGATGGAGCGCGACGGTACGCTCGACAAGTTAAAGAAAAAAGAGAAGCTGATGCGCCTGCGCGAGCATGAGAAGCTCGAAACGGTACTGGGCGGTATTCGCGATATGCCCAGCATTCCTGGTGCTATCTTTATCGTCGATGTAAAACGGGAAAGCATTGCCGTAAAGGAAGCCCTCAAGCTGGGCATCCCCATTATTGCTATGGTCGATACCAACGGCGACCCCACCGACATCGACTACCCGGTGCCCGCTAATGACGATGCGCTAAGCTCCATTGAGCTTATCACCTCCACTATTACCGAGGCCATTAAGGAAGGTCAGGAGGAGCGCTCCATGAAGAAAAAAGCGAAGCAAAAGCAACGCTCCTAACGCCTCGGGCCGAATCGCCCTCCATTCGATTCGGCCCCTCTTTTCGCACCACCCTCTCGTTTGCCCAGACGCTTACGTTTATCCCATGAGTATCTCTGCCCAAGACGTCAAAAAACTGCGCGACGCCACTGGCGTTGGCATGATGGACTGCAAAAAAGCCCTCGAAGAAGCCAATGGCGACTTCGATGAGGCTGTTGACCTGCTCCGGAAGAAAGGCCAAAAGGTGGCTGATAAACGCGCCGACCGCGAAGCGGAAGAAGGCCTCGTCGTAACCACCCTCTCCGATGACGGAACGGCGGGCGCCATTGCTGAAGTCAATTGCGAAACTGACTTTGTAGCGCGTAACGATGACTTCCAAACATTTGCGGCACGCATCGTTGAGCTCGTGCTTGACGAGCGCCCCGCCGATCTCGACGAGCTCAAGGCGCTCGATTATAGTGGCGAACGCACCGTGCAAGAAGAGCTCGTGCGCATGACCGGACGCATTGGCGAGAAGCTCGCCATCCGCCGTTTCGATGTGGTAGAGACGGAAGACGGTGAAATCGTCTCTTACATCCACCCCGGCTCCAAGCTCGGCGTACTCGTTAACGTAACAGGCGAAGACGACCAAGCCCAGCTCGATGTGGCCATGCAGATTGCTGCACTCAACCCCGTCGCCGTTTCGCGCGACGATGTGCCTCAAGAGCGGCAAGAGAAAGAAAAAGAAATTGCACGCGAGGCCGCCATCAACGATGGCAAGCCCGAGCACATTATCGACAACATTGTTGAGGGCAAGCTAAACCGCTACTTTCAAGACAATGTATTGCTGGAGCAGGACTTCGTAAAAGACGCTTCGGTTTCCGTCCAAGAAATGCTCGACGAGGCCGGGGTTTCCATCCACGGCTTCGTGCGGTATGCACTTGGCAACTAACCTGCCCCACAGCCCCCGCAGCCCAACCGGCTCCGGGGGCTGATGTGTACTGCATAGCAGCTAGCACTGTGCCCATCCAACGCTCTTGCTCTTGATATCTGCCATGCCTACTTCCACCCCGGACGCCTACACACGCATCCTCCTCAAGCTTAGTGGAGAAGCCCTGTTGGGGCCCGACCGGGACTTTGGAATCGACGAAACGGTCATCCGCAACTATGCGCGAGAGATACGCACCGCGGTAGAAAACGGAGCCGAAATTGCAATTGTAATTGGCGGTGGTAACATTTTTCGGGGGGTACAGAACGCCATGCAAGGCATGACCCGCGCCCACGCCGATTACATGGGGATGCTTGCCACCATGATTAATGGCATGGCCCTGCAAGATGCGCTAGAGCAAGAAGGCCTCGTAACCCGGTTACAGTCAAGCATCAAGATGGAAGAGATTGCCGAGCCGTTTATCCGACGGCGCGCCATTCGCCACCTTGAGAAAGGGCGCGTCGTTATCTTTGGCGCCGGCACCGGCAATCCGTACTTTACCACCGACACCGCAGCCGCACTGCGCGGCCTTGAAATCGACGCGGAAGTGATTCTGAAAGGCACGCGTGTCGATGGGGTTTTCACTGCAGATCCGGAACAAGATCCTGCAGCCGAACGCTTTATCAGCATCCACGGCGATGAGGTGATTCGCCGCGACTTGCAGGTCATGGACATGACAGCGATTACCCTGTGCCGCGAGTCGACAATGCCGCTGCACATTTTCGATATGGGTACGCCCGGCAACCTGAACGACCTGCTCCAAGGCCAAGCGGTAGGCACAAAGGTCCACTGGAAGGACGAAGCCGAACCGCTTGTGGTGGAACCCAACCAATGACCCCCGTGCGGATGCGCACTGCCATCCGCTCTTCCCATACTCTTTTGCATATTGAGTTGTGCCTCCTATGTCTGACGACCCGATTCAAGATCAGTTAGATGCTGCTGACAAGCAGATGCAGGAAACGGTACAGTACCTGCGCAACGAACTCAAAACCATTCGTGTAGGCCGTGCTACACCCGCTATGTTGAGCGGGGTGAAAGTGGACTACTACGGCAGCCAAACGCCCCTGAATCAGGTGGCCAGTGTAAGCGCCCCCCAGGCCGACTTGCTGATCGTACAGCCGTTTGATAACAACGCCATCGATGACATTGAGCGGGGCATCATGACGGCGAACCTGGGCCTGAACCCCTCAAACGACGGCACCAATATTCGCGTCCCCGTTCCGCCGCTCTCTGAAGAACGCCGTAAAGAGCTCGCTGAAACGGCCCGTGAGCGCGCTGAAGAGGCCAAGATCTCGATTCGCAACATCCGCCGCGAAACAAAAGACGAAATTCAGCGCACCGTCAAGGCAGAGAATCTGTCTGAAGACGTGCGGTACGGGGCCGAAGAAGAGTTGCAAGAACTGACCGACAAATACGTAGAACGCATTGACACCCTGCAGGAACGGAAAGCCGGTGAAATCATGGAAGTGTAGTAACTTTCGTTCGCCGCGCGCTTACACATAGATGCGCTGATACATATTAGGAGGGGTGCCCGAGCGGTCGAAGGGGCTCGCCTGGAAAGCGAGTGTACCGTTTACGCGGTACCGGGGGTTCGAATCCCTCCCTCTCCGCATCATTTTGTCTTCCTTGAGCCGGGCTGCCCTGCATATGCACAGCCCGGCTTTTGTATATCGGTCAGATGGGCCGCATCTGGCGCCAGCCGGTATCCGCCTCGCTACGCTTTTAGGATGGGTTGTTTGTCTTATGATTCATAGCATGACCGGATTTGGCCGAGGACAGGCCTCCACCGACGCTGCCGCTGCCGTAGTGGAGGTGCGCTCCGTGAACAAACGCCACCTCGACATCTCTATACGCGGTCCCCAACGCCTGGGCGAGCGAGAGCTGGCAATCAAACAGCACATCAAAGATCAATTTACACGCGGTCAGTTTCGCGTATCAGTGGATGTGCAGGCCGGTGCCTCCTCAACGCTTGCCCTTACGCCCGACCAAGTCCGCCAGGTTGCGAATGAGTTACGTACCCTGCGTGAGGCAGCTGGCCTCACCGCCTCCTTGCGATTGCGCGACGTGCTCGACGCCGCCTACCGACTGCAAGATAACGAACCGGATCCACAAGCCAATGCCCCCCTCCCCGAGGCCACCTGGACGGTCGTGGAAACAGCCCTCATCCAGGCGCTTGACGGCGTTGAAACGATGCGGGCTGAAGAAGGCAAAGCTCTCCTCACAGATCTTACCGACCACCTGGATGCCCTCGCCGACCATCTAGAGCGCATTGAGCAGCGCGCTCCGGTACGGGTCGATGAAGCGCAATCGCTACTGCAAACCCGACTAAGCGACCTGCTGGCCGATGACCGACTCGACCGCGACCGCCTCGAAACAGAAATCGCCCTGCTCGCCGACAAACTCGATGTGCACGAAGAGTGTGTTCGCCTGAAATCGCACTTGCACCAGTTCCGCGAAGCCTTAACCGACGACGAGCCCGCCGGGCGACGCCTCAAGTTTATCATGCAGGAAGTGCTGCGCGAGGTGAATACCATCGGAGCCAAAGCAAACGACCCCACCATCTCCGAGCACGCGGTTCAGATGAAAGAGCGCATCGAGCAACTGCGCGAGCAAATTCGTAACGTTGAATAACGGACGCCCCTTATGTCGCAACGCGCCATCATTGTGCTGACCGCCCCCAGTGGAGCAGGTAAAACAACCATTGCCCACCGCGTGCTTGATGCGATCGACACGCTCCGCTTCTCTGTCTCGGCCACCACGCGCGCCCCGCGCCCGCATGAGACCGATGGTTCCGACTACCACTTTCTAACACCCAACGCCTTCCGCCAAAAAATCGATGCGGGCGAATTGTTGGAGTACGAAGAGGTGTATCCCAACCAGTTTTACGGGACGCTCAAGCAAGAGATCGACCAATCGAGCCCCGACGCCCCTGTGCTTCTCGATATCGATGTACGGGGCGCTACCACTGTCAAAGAAACGTACGGCGATGAAGCGCTAGTACTCTTTATTGCGCCCCCCTCATTCGAGGTACTCAAAGAGCGTCTTACCGGACGCGGCACAGAATCCTCCGACGCCGTACGCAGCCGACTCGAACGCGCCCAGACCGAAATGACGCGTGCTAACGATTTCGATGCAATTGTCGTAAACGACGATCTCGACACCGCTGTCGAAGAAACTTTAACGCACATCCAGGCATTTATCCAAAGCTAAGCCGGTGCGCTCTGGTGGCGTTATACCCAGAGTCGTGCGTACCGAACGCAATCGCATAGTCTCTCTCAGGTGGACCCGGCCTCTTATGGCTATCAAAACGCTCGACGTTGACAAGCTTGCCGAACAAACTGGCAACATCTACGAATCTGTAGCTATCCTCGCCAAGCGCGCCCGGCAAATCTCGTCGGATGAGCGCTCTGAGCTCGACGATAAACTCCAGTATTTCGAGGGCTTTGGCCCTGACATGGAGGATGCCCGCATGCAGGAAGAGCAGGAAAAAGTCTCCATCGAGTACGAGCTCAAGCCCGAGCCTACAGAGATGGCGATTGACGACTTCGTAAACGACCGGCTCTACTTCCGGAAGCCGGAGTAGATTCAGCTGTTCGCTGCCTCCCATCTGCTATGCCGTTGTGCCCATGGCTGCACTCTCCTCGCTTGATGGCCGCCGAATCGTACTGGGCGTAACAGGCAGCATCGCAGCTTACAAAGCAGCACTGCTGGTGCGTCTGCTCAAAAAAGCGGGGGCCGAGGTGCGGGTGCTCATGACATCGGATGCCGAGCGGTTCATCTCGCCCCTTACCTTGGGCACCCTTTCCGACGACACCGTGCGCTCCGATATTTTTCCGGAGCACGACCCAGATCAGTGGACCGAACACGTGTCGCTGGGCTTGTGGGCCGATCTGTTTGTGGTAGCACCCGCCACGGCACAGACCATCGCCAAACTGGCTCACGGCTTCAGCGACAACATGCTCACCGCCACCGCGCTCTCGGCTCGGTGCCCCTTGCTGGTATGTCCGGCCATGGATCTAGACATGTACCAGCACCCGGCAACGCAGGCCAATTTCGAACACCTCAAGCGCTACGGCTACCACGTTATGCCCGCCGCCCACGGCGAGCTTGCTAGCGGACTCGAAGGACAGGGCCGGTTGCCGGAGCCCGAGGAAATCGCCTCGTACATGGTAACGTGCCTTCAGGAAAACTCCCGTCCTTCACTTCCTCAAGATCTGGCTGGATACGAGGTTCTCGTAACCGCAGGCCCCACCGAGGAGCCTATTGACCCGGTACGGATGCTTACCAACCCGTCTACCGGCACCATGGGATTTGCGCTAGCCCAGGCAGCTGCCGAACGCGGCGCAGACGTTACACTCATCAGCGGCCCCACAACGCTCGACACGCCCCCCGGCGTAACTCGGTTTGATGTGCGCACCGCTGCAGAGATGCATGAGGCCGTACAGGCGCGCCGCAATGCCACCGACTTGGTATTCATGGCCGCGGCAGTATCCGACTACACCCCCGCCCACCCGTCGGATACGAAGCAAAAAAAGAACGACGGCCCGTTTACACTCACCCTAGAGCGCACCCCCGATATTCTCAAAACACTGGGTGAACATAAGCACGACGGGCAGGTGCTTGTTGGGTTTGCCCTCGAAACGCACGACGGCCCCAAGCACGCGCAAGAAAAACGTCGTCGCAAAAATCTCGACTGGATTATCCTAAACAACGCCACCGAACCCGGTAGCGGATTTGGGCCCGACACCAACACGTGCACTCTCTTCGGCCCGGATGCCTATGTCCATCGCATTAGCCAGGCCCCTAAACTAGACGTGGCCCGCGCCATTGTAGCCGAGGTGCTGCAACACACCCCCGCGTTAGCATCCACCGCATCCTCCCCATCATGACCAACGCCGACCTCCGCACGTTGCGCGAAGCGCTCCGCCATGAGCGCACCCTCTTTGGCCGATTCATCCCCTTGCCCGACGCCCCCCGTTCTGCTATGCCCAACTACGACCTGTTTGGCAACGCCGTCGATCCTGCTGAAGACCCCGCGCTTCCCCCTTCTGAGCGCATCACCGCACTTATTCCGGATACGCCGCCGTATGACGAATTGGCCGCGCTTGACACGCTTGAGGAGGTGGAGGCATTCGCTACCAATCACATGCTCATTGAGCTTGATGAGACGCGCGAAAACCCTGTGTTTGGCGTGGGCGACCCAAATGCCGACCTGGTCGTAATTGGCGAAGCACCCGGTCGCGATGAAGACAAGGAAGGCGAACCGTTCGTGGGGCGCTCGGGGCAACTCCTCGACAAAATCCTCGAAGCCATTCACTTCTCGCGCGAGGACATCTACATCACCAACATCATGAAAAGTCGTCCCCCTCGCAACCGCGACCCCGAGGCTGAAGAGGTGGAGGCACACATCCCCATTCTGTACAAGCAAATTGCCCTCATCCAGCCCAAAATCATGCTGTGTGTAGGAAAGGTGGCGGCAAACACCCTGCTTGATCGCCGGTCGTCCCTCTCATCGATGCGTGGTAGCGAGCACGACTTTTACGGGATCCCAGTCATGGCCACGTACCATCCGGCAGCCCTGCTGCGCAACCCTAACTGGAAACGCCCCACCTGGGAAGACGTGCAACTGCTTCGCACCCGCTACGACGAACTCACCGCGTAGTCATCTCCGCGGCCTGCAACTCTACACAATTCCTTCCCGTTTAGGTGTAATGCGCTCATTTGCATGTGCAAGGCCGTGGGCGCCATCTACAGTAGCGGCTCTGCCTCCACCAACCTGTGTGCTCCATGCCCAACAACGCGTCCGATAAACCCCGCTTCAATATCGACCCCGACGGAGCCGGTCAGCCGTCGTATCCACTCGATAAGATGCGAGGCCAAGACCGGAATAAGGGGCGTGCTCGTAACGAAGCCATGCACAAGAAGGCCGGACGCGTACCGCCCCAGGCCACCGAGGTTGAAAAGTCGGTGCTGGGGGCCATGCTCCTTGAGCGCGAGGCGATCCCAAAAGCCATTCAGGTGCTTACCCCCGATGCGTTCTATAGCGGCAAACACGAAAAAATCTATGTCGCTATGCTCAACCTGTTTGAACAGGGCGACCCCGTGGACCTTGTCACGCTCACCAACGAACTGAAACGGCGCGAGCAGCTCGACGATGTTGGGGGCGGCTATTATCTTTCCGAACTCACCACCGAAGTCGCCTCTGCGGCCAATGTCGAATATCACGCCCGCATCATTGCGGAGAAATCGCTCCTCCGTAAGATGATCGAAACCATGACCGATCTGGTGGGCCAAGCCTACGAGCCCGGTGCCGATGCGTTTGAGTTGCTTGACGACGCCGAGGGACAAATTTTTCAGATCTCCGATAACCAATTGCGTAAAGCGGCCTCGCCGATTAACGAGGTGGTGAAAGACACGCTCGAACAGTTGGAGTCCATTCACGGACAAGAGGGCGGCATCACCGGTGTACCCAGCGGCTTTCGCAAACTCGATGACCTCACCAGCGGATGGCAGCCGTCGGATCTGATCATCGTCGCGGCGCGGCCCTCCATGGGAAAATGTCTGGGACGAGGCACCCCAGTCATGATGTATGACGGCACGGTCAAACCCGTAGAAACCATTACAGTTGGCGACCGGCTCATGGGCGACGATGGGGAGCCGCGCACTGTGAATTCACTTGCGCGCGGTCGCGAGCCGATGTACTGGGTTCGCCAGAAGCGAGGCATGGACTATCGGGTGAATGAAAGCCACATCCTGTCGCTCAAAAAGAGTCACCGTGGCGACAAGCGCGCGCGAGGTAGCGTGACAGACATCTCGGTGCGTGAATACCTGAACACATCCGATAAGTGGAAAAACGACAACAAGGGATTCAAGGTATCGGCTGATTTTGAGGAGCGTTCTGTTCCACTCGATCCGTACTTCCTTGGACTCTGGTTGGGCGACGGAAAATCTGACAATGCACGCATTTACACGACGGATGACGAAGTCGTCAGCTATCTCCAAACCTTTGCAAAAGAGCGAGGCGATACGGTAAGCACACATGATGTAGACCGCGCATGCCCGGTTTATCTCGTGAAGAGTGGCGAGCGCGGCACAGTGGCCACCCGTAGCGCTATTCAGGCGACGCTGCGTGATCTGGACCTCCTCAACAACAAGCACATTCCGCAGATTTATCTGGGCAACTCGCGTACGAAGCGCCTCCGCCTGCTGGCCGGCCTCATCGACAGCGATGGCCATTTGAACCGTAGCCATGGAGGCACCTACGAAATCACGCAGTCGAGCAAGCAGCTGGCCCATCAGATCAAGTTCTTGTGCGACACACTTGGCTATCGCACATCAATTACTGCGAAAACGGCTCATATTGCATCGACCGGTTATTCCTCGGAAGTCTACCGGGTGCGCTTCAACGGCAATGTGGATGAGATCCCGGTGCGCATCTCGCGTAAGCAAGCTACGCCCTGGACCGACGGGCGCAACTGGCAGGTGACAGGTATTGAGGTGGAACCCGACGGCGTCGGCGAATACTACGGCTTTACCCTCGATGGGAATGGTCGCTTTCTGCTCGCTGACGGCACCGTCACGCATAACACGGCCTTTTCGCTTGCCTGCGGACTCAACGCAGCCACGCATCCGGAGCGGCCTACGAGTGTCGCGATTTTCTCGCTGGAGATGGGGTCAAAGCAGCTGGCTCAGCGTCTCTTAACCTCCGAAGCGCGCGTAGATGCTCAGCGGGCACGTACCGGGCGCATGAAAGATGAGGACTGGCAAAACCTGGCCCGCGCCGCCGGAAAGCTCTCCGATGCCGAACTGTTCATTGATGACACGCCTGGCCTCTCGGTGCTGGAACTGCGTGCCAAATGCCGCCGCCTAAAAGCCGAACACGGGTTGGGCCTCGTGGTGGTGGATTACCTACAGTTGATGCAGGCATCGTCCGTGCGCAACAACTCGAACCGAGAACAAGAAATTGCCCATATCTCGCGTTCTCTCAAGGGGCTGGCGAAAGAGCTGGACGTACCCGTGATTGCACTCTCCCAGTTGAACCGAGGTGTCGAAAACCGGGGTGGCGACAAACGCCCACAGCTGTCGGACTTGAGAGAGTCGGGATGTTTAACAGGCGATACGCTTGTACCATTGGCCGATACCGGTGAGTGCGTTCCCATGCGCGAACTCTGCGGCAGGAAAGGGTTCAAGGTGTGGTCGGTAAATCCCAAGACGTATGAGCTCGAGAAACAGACCGTAAGCAATGCATTCTGTACAGGAACGAAGCCGGTATATCGACTGGAAACTCAATTAGGACGTCAAGTGCGCGCCACGGGAAATCATAAGTTTCTGACGGTGGATGGATGGAAGCGCCTCGATGAGTTGGAGAAAGGAGAACGGATCGCTCTGCCTCGGCACCTACCCGCCTCTGAAAATCAAACAATTGGTGATGATGAGTTAGCCCTACTTGGTCATCTTATTGGAGACGGGTGCACGTTACCTACCCATGCCATCCAATATACTACTCGCGAACTGGATCTTGCGGAAAAGGTGGTGCAGCTTGCTAAGTCAGTTTTTGGAGACAAGGTTGCTCCACGAATTGTCAAGGAGAAGAACTGGTACCAGGTCTATCTCACCTCAACGCGTTCTCACACGCATGGCGTTCGAAGCGCTGTAGGTGAGTGGCTTGAGGAGTTAGGTGTTTGGGGGTTGCGTTCTCATGAAAAGCAGGTGCCATCGCAAGTTTTCCAGCAATCTACTGATGCTATTGCCACATTTCTAAGTCATCTATGGGCTACAGATGGATGTATTCGGATGCGCGGAGGCAAATCCCCGTATCCAGCCGTTTATTATTCGACGAGCAGCAAACAACTTGCTCTTAATGTACAGTCTCTTCTTGTACGTCTTGGTATTAATGCTCGTCGTCGGTTTGTGGATCAGAAAGACACAGGACGGCCTCAGTACCATGTTATTGTGAGTGGTGCAGAAGACCTTACAAACTTTGCTGTATTGATTGGTGCACAGGGAGCGTACAAAAAAGAATCCCTTTCCAAGATTGAGGACTACCTTGATAACAAGACATCAAATACAAATAGGGACATTGTACCAAAAGCCACTTGGCGTTCTCTTGTGGTCCCTGCGATGAAGAAGAAAAAAATGACAGCCCGCCAGATGCAGTCGGCATTAGGAATGTCATACTGTGGCACATCGCTTTACAGGTCAAACATGAGCCGAGAGCGTGCTTCCCGAGTTGCAAACGTTGTGTCGTCAGAACCGCTGCGCCGTCTTGCAGAAAGTGACATATATTGGGATGAAGTAGCCGTGCTTGAGCCCGATGGGGTTGAGCAGGTTTACGACCTCACCGTTCCAGGATTGCAAAACTTTGTGGCAAACGACATTGTAGTCCACAACTCTATTGAGCAAGACGCGGACGTGGTCGCGTTTATCTACCGGGCGGAGCGGTACGGTATTACGGTTGACGATCAGGGCAATTCCACCGAAGGCATCGCTGAGATCATCATTGGAAAGCAGCGGAATGGCCCCATTGGCACCGTCGAACTAGCCTTTGTCGATCGGTATGCTCGATTTGAGAACCTCACCACCCGCTATGAGAACTCCGGTTCAGGAGGCGGAGGACACATGGGTGGAGGCGGAATGGAATCCTCCTCTGATGACGGATCTCAGCACGGAAACGAACTCCCTCCGTTTGGTGGCGACAGCGGCAGCGGAACCATCCCGCCCCCTCCGCCCGATGACGCCGACGCTCCGTTTTAGATGTCCCATTTTGACTGAATACGGAAAGGACCCACAATACCTACCATCACACGAAGTGAAACCGAAACGCCTCTTGTTATTACAAGAGAAGCAAGAAGACGTCACATAAAAAAGCCTGACCCCCCACCAGAGGTCAGGCTCAAGAGAAGTGGATCCTCCCCGGAAGTGCACATACACGACCCCAGCAGATGTCCATCATAACGTGGTGCAGAGATTCGTTACATTTGTTGCCTTGACATTTGTTGCCTTGGTAGAGGTTAAAACGTTAAATAACAACCTCTCCAAACGTCTTCTTACCCGCATTTTCCGTCTGGCTGCGTCAGGATGACGTGCGGGCCTCTTTTCGAGACGAGCGGAGGTCACTCATACGTTAACCGCTACTATTACCTTCCGTCCTACTCGCTAATGTCTGATTCTGCTTCAAAGCATATCCCGTCTCCTTCCACAGGCGCTCAGATTTGGCGATGGGTGCGCGATTACTGGCACTGGCCTGTGCTAGCTGGCGTTACCCTCTACATCGTATTTCAATTCTGGCAGCCGCTGTTAGAGTTGGATCCGCCGGGCGAAGAGGCTCCCGTCTTTTCACATCAGACGATAGAAGGCACCACGTTTGATACCGAAGCTTATTCCGACCACGTACTGGTCGTGAACGTATGGGCCACCTGGTGCCCCCCGTGTCGCATCGAGCTGCCCGGGTTCGTCGACTTGCAAGAGGAATGGGAGGGCTCGGTACAGTTTGTAGGTATTGCAATCGACCAGCAAGGCGCCGATGTGGTGCAGCCGTTTGCCGATGACAAGGGGCTTAACTATCCGCAAATCGCATCCATGCAGTTGGCCGCACGCCACTTTCCAGGCGAAGCCGTCCCGCGTACGTACGTTATCGACCGGAATGGAGACATCCGGTATACTCACACCGGCTTCTTACCAAAGTCAACGCTCAACCGGGTGTTACGCCGTCTCGCTTAAACCGGGATTAGGCATCCGCTGGTTCAATTTCTTCGACCGGACGCACATCCCACATCAGCATCATTTCAATGTCGGCGTACTCTTCTTCGCCTTGGTCGTCAATAAACCGGTAATCTCCGTACGTGCTGCGCTGAAAGGCCGGTACGCGGTGCCACTCGGTGCCCTCAGCATCTACGAAGTGATCGGGGTAAGGGCTTTGGATCGTATACGACGGATGATACGAGTTGTACGTCTTCTCTGCTTCATAAATGGCTGCACGCCGAGCCCCCGCTTTTGATAGGCTTTCGCCTTGCACTTTAAACGGAGAGATGGAAATGGTAGCAAGGACATAACCATCGTCTTTCTCATGATACGATGGACGCATCACTTTGAAGTCGCTTGGTTCTGGATATGCGCTGTGTTCGGCAGCCATAGTAAACAGGGGGAGTTCGTGAAAAGACACTGGGCTTTTCCCAACGAATGGAAAGGAAGGGAGATTCCCGACATGGCTTTTGGGAACGCCGTCCGCTGTGTATTTTAGGTGCGCATTGTAGACACGCATGGCTTATCCCGCAATAGACGTGCGCCAAAAACGCATCGATAGACGGAGGTGCGGAGCGTGTGCAGATCCAATAGCGCTCCGATCTTGCAACTGTGAAGAACGATTTACAGATCCAGCACAGGTTTCGTGAAATCGAACGAAGCTTGTTGGAATGGAAACCTGGCGTTTTGTGATGCGTCGATGCCTCACAATGAAAATCTGCTCTCGTGATAGACACACGGTGCATTACACAGCCCGGTGGCGTTCTTTACGCTCGCAGATGTAGACCTAAACACCAATAGACCTATGCTTTACGAAGACACTTTTGCCGACTCGGTCGATGAAACGCTAGACCGGTTCAACGATCCTTTTGCGCACGACCCCAATACCGACGCCTTTTTCGAAGACGATGCGCTCTTCGATGAAGAGTTCGATGCCTTCGACGACTTCGACGATCGTTTCGACGACGAAGACGATGTCGAGGATGATGTATACGACTACGACGATGATTACTACGAGGACTTTGACGGTGTCTTTTAACACGCCGTTTACGTGTGCGTCTCGTATTTCTCCTCGTTGTTAAATCACTTGTTGTATGCAACACACATTCTTGATTATTCCCCCAGAAAGGGATGTGCCGTTGTAGAATGGCCATCCCTTTTTGGTTTGGAACGGGGCGCTACGCAACCACCATCTCAATTACTCGTCGTATCGGCTTACTGGATTGCTAAAGGTGCGTACCCGCTTCAGAATGCGTCGCTCGGCCGTGAACTGGCCTTCATACCGGTCGAGCCCATCTTGCCGAAACCGATCCGCATGCTCGTCTAGATACGTATTCAACGTGTCCTTATCGCGGATAAAGTATTGCACCGTCCAGTACCGTTCGCCCTCTGGAGCGGTCTCTTCAGGGATGGAGGCACTGTCTTCCGTCCGACGATACCAGGTAGCGCCTTCAAAGCCATCCAACTCCAACAACTCGCGCACATGCTCACGGAGCCATGTGCTATATTCGGTAGCAATGTCAGCGTCAACGGTCAGGTTCACTTCGTAAATGAGCATGAGGCATAAGAGTAGGTTCGCAAATCAAGTACGCAAATCAGCAACGAGCCACCGAGCGATATGTTGAGCGCGCAGATGACCGGGATTCGAGATGCCTTACCATCCTGTATTGTGGTCCATCACCAGATGCATAACGCCTCCTATCATGCTCACAGCAAACCCACATGCCGCACTGATGATGATGCATAGCGCCAGGTCTACAAGCAATGAACCAGTAGTGTGAATGACGGTCGGGTTTGCAAAGAACACCGCCGCCCCGACCATACCGCCAACCGGAACCAGCGTGCGATGATGCTGATGCAGTACCTTGTGCTTGTTTGCGAGCCCATTGATACG
The DNA here is from genome assembly GCF_055379935.1 of Natronotalea proteinilytica. Classification (NCBI taxonomy): domain Bacteria; kingdom Pseudomonadati; phylum Rhodothermota; class Rhodothermia; order Rhodothermales; family Salisaetaceae; genus Natronotalea; species Natronotalea proteinilytica. Next base: position 3,480,619 of record NZ_AP043947.1, read on the forward strand.
ACTCGACATGGCTCCCATCCACACCTTGGCATTGGGCGACTCCTCGCGGCGCCACGACTCGGCAAATCGTCCGTTCCGGGTCCGCCGTGCATAACGATCGCCGCGCGCTCGGGCCTTATGAGTTGCTCGGGAGGAGGCTGACTGTGAACGACCCGAACGGGCAGACTGCCTATGTCGCCGACCTGACCGGCGCGACCGACGAGGGGAGCGGCCCTGGTTGCGCCGCCAGGCATCGTACTGTTTGCGCTCGTGGGGGTCACTGAGCACATCAAAAGCTTCACGGAGCCGTACAAATTCGTCGGCAGAGGCCTCATCTTCTCCCGCGGCAGCACGGTCGGGGTGGCACTCAAGCGCACGCTTCCGAAAGGCCCGCTTGATAGCCCGCTGGCTGGCTCCCGGAGGAACACCCAGCACACGATAATAATCGGGAGCGTAGGAGCGACGAGAACGAGAAGAACGCATGGGGAACCGGACTAACTTCGCGGGAACGTCCAGGTGTTGCAGCCGAAAACGAGCACTGCACCCAATCTTAACGGAGGCTCACCCCAGGAGATCCCAGCCACCATCTGGAACCCCTCCCTGTGTTTCCATAAACCCAACAACATACTTGCCCAGCATGTCAAACTCCAGGTTCACCGCGGCCCCCTTGCTCCAGACATCCGACACAATGGTATGCTCGTAGGTGTGCGGAATGATGGCTACGGTGAGCGTCCCCTCGCCAATGCGTGCCACTGTTAAGCTGATTCCATCAATAGTAATAGACCCCACAGGGATCAGATACCGCTGAAAGCGTTCAGGAAAAGACACCGTGTAGAGCCAATCGGTATCCTCCTGATCGACCTGCACGATCGTACCTGTTGCATCTACATGGCCCTGAACAAAATGGCCATCCAGGCGCCCTCCAGCTTTGAGCGGGCGCTCTAAGTTCACGGGGTCGCCTACAGACAAGGTGCTGAACGTGGTCTTACGTAGCGTTTCCTCAATCGAATCCACCACGAACGTTTCTTCATCTGCCGCCACCACCGTTTGGCAGGCCCCGTTTACGGCGATACTTTCATCCACGGTCAGGGCAGAGGCAAACCGGCTATGAATTGTAAACCGCAGGCCTCCACCGAGGTCGTCAATCTGTGCGATGCGGCCAACGTCCTTGATAATGCCAGTAAACATACGTACGGGGCTGTAGGGGTAGGAAGATGCGAATTATAGACATCCATGCTACGCCTACAGCCCCAGAGAGATCACTTCGGCTTCAACGATAGTGTGAACTCGTCAGCCATGCAGCTCTGTAATGGACTGCTGGTTATGCCGCTTGCATCTGCCAGTTGGGAAACGGGTCGGTGAGTGTGAGGTCGCCCGCAAGGAGTTGCTCCATCTCTGATTCGGTGAGCAGGCACGCATCCAACTGTTCACGCAAAGTTGCCTCGGGCATGTTTACTCCAATGAACACGAGCTCTTGACGTCGATCTCCAATGTCGGGCTCCCATCGGGCTTCGATGTCGGCACGCAAATCTGGATTGTTGGGCCAGCGCTCCTCGGGCACGGCCGCCCACCAATAGCCGGCCGGACGAAAGTCGCGGAGGCGCCCGGCTTGCGAAAGCTCACCTACGTGCTGCATCCGCGTAGCCAACCAGAAAAAGCCTTTGGCGCGGATAACGCCTGGCCAGGATCCATTCAGGGTGTCCCAGAACCGCTGTGGATGAAACGGACGCCGCGCCCGGTACACAAAGCTGCTGATGCCATACTCCTCGGTCTCCGGAATATGCTCGCCGTGCAGCTCTTTGAGCCACCCGGGCATTTCCTGGGCCGCCTCTAGATCGAACTCACCGGTATCGAGCACTCGTTCGAGGGGCACCTGACTATGCGTAGTGGGAATGATCTCTGCATCCGGATTTAAACTGCGAAGCACACCTGTAAGGTATTCGATTTGCTCTGCATCAACCAGGTCGGTCTTGTTGAGCAGAATGACGTTAGCAAACTCTACCTGATCCACAAGCAGATCGACGATAGAACGGGTATCGTCGGCATCTACCTCCTGATCGCGGTCGCGCAGTCGGTCGGTCGAGTTGAAGTCGCGTGGAAAACGCTCTGCATCTACAACCGTGACCATCGTGTCGAGACGAGCAAACGACGAGAGGGCTTCGCCGTGCTCATCCGTAAAATCGAACGTCACGGCCACCGGCATCGGCTCCGAAATTCCGCTCGACTCTACAACCAGGTAGTCAAAATGCCCGTTTTGAGCAAGTTGCTTCACCTCCACCAACAGATCTTCGCGCAAGGTGCAGCAGATACACCCGTTTGACATCTCGACCAGGTTGGCATCGGCGCGGGTCACGCCAACATCGTCACCCTCAACCAGTGCAGCATCGACGTTCACCTCAGACATGTCGTTTACGATCACGGCAATGCGCTTGCCATGATCGCCATGCAAGATGTGGTGAAGTAGCGTAGTTTTTCCAGCACCGAGGTATCCAGACAGAACGGTGACGGGCAATCGTGACATAGGCAAGGGACGGGGCGACTGTGATTAAAAAAGTAAATCTTTAGGTCAAAATACACACTAAATGTGTACGAGTGTGAGCTTTTCGGGTTTCGGCTGGAGAAAGAAGGCGGCTATTGACGGGTTCTTTCAGCCAAATGTTGTATATGGGCTCATTTTTTGCGAAGATGTGTATGCAGACTGCCGTATCTCTGGCTGCACCCTGAATTCGGTGTGCGGCTGGCTGCTAGGCACTGATTTCGTTCCCTCGCTTTGCGTGCTTTACGTGGCACGTTGCTCATTCTACCGTCATCGCATGCCCACAATCTACTATGACCGACGTTACTTCCAAGCCGTTGTCAGATCAGCAGGCTGAGCTACAGCAGGTTCGAGATAAGATTGCTCAGTTGCGCGAAGAGAAAGACGAACTCGACGATGGAGCATACAAGTCGCAGCTATCAACGTACAAAGAGAAGCAAAAGTCGCTCGAAGAAACCTTGGAAGCGTTTCGTGCCAAAGATGTATCCGACCAGCTCTGGATTTGTCTTGGAGTAGAAGACGAGGGCACCTGGGCTGAGGCCTCGCCCGGCAAGGCGATGTGGGACGGTGTTGACTGGCCTATGCTCGATAACGTAGTGGCCACCCACAACGATGAGGCCGCCTCGCTACTCGAAAAAGGACCTATTTCCGACGCCCTAGAGCCTGCCATTGCAGCAAATGCCCCCGCGGTGTGCGCTGTTGTGCTGAAGCAGACCAACACGATTAACCGCACCGACGACCGTGGACGCACGCTGTTGCATCGGGCGGCTCAACAGAACGCAGCCCAAGTGATCCCTGTGCTCATTGAGCACGAGGTGGACACACGCCAGCATGACAACGATGGCAAAACGGCACTCCACCTAGCTATTGAGGCCGATGCCGCCGATGCTACAGCGGCTTTGATTGAGTACATTGACGATGTAGAGGCCCTTGACGATGACGGTCGAACGCCATTGCATATTGCTGTTGATGCTGAAGCGGTTGAGGTGATTGCAATGCTCTTGGAGCAAGGGGCAGATCCACATACCAACGACAGTGAGGGGCGCTCGCCATTGCATCGAGCCGTTGAGTCTGAGACTACAAAGTCGATCGTTGCGCTATTCGATGGTGGTGTCGATCCGTATGGGCGCGATGACACGGGGCGTACAGCAATGCATTTGGCTGCCGACATGAACGCGCCAAAGTCGGTGCGTGCACTTCTTGACTACGGGCTGGATCCGCACCGCCGCGACAACGAAGATCGTACGGCGCTGCACCGTGCTGTCGAAGCCGATGCCGCCGACGTAGTTCGGGTGCTGCTTGAAGGGGATGCAGATCCTTATGCAACCGATGACGCCGACCGATCGGTTTTGCACCTGGCCATTGAGCGCGACGCTACTAAATCGATTGCTGTGCTACTTGAGCACGATGTAGACCCGCACCGGCGCGACAATCATGGGCGCACAGCGCTTCACCGGGCCGTGCAACGGAAGTCAACAGCTACCATTACCGCACTTCTCAAGGCAGGAGCCGATCCTGCGACCCGAAATAGTGAAGGGCAAACGCCTATCCATGCCGCTTCACAGACTGATGCCGTAGATGCTGTAAAAGCATTGCTCGATCATGATGGCGACCCAAACGCAAGAGATCGGGTGGGAAATGTACCACTTCATGCTGCTGCCTGGGGCAATGCCGAGGAAACCATTTATCTGCTGCTTGAACGGGGTGCTGACGCTACGCTGGAAAATGAGAAAGGGCTACAGCCGATTCATGTGGCTGCCCGTGCCGACTCTCCCAAAGCAATTGAAGCATTTATCGAAAAGGGAGCCGATCCGAATGCCACCGATGCGGACGGCAAAACCCCTCTGCACGCAGCAGCCCAGGCGAATGCAGCGATTGCTATAAGCACGTTGCTCGCCCACGACGCCGACCACAGCACAAAAAGCCGCAATGGGTGGGCACCGGTGCATATGGCTGCTGGTGCCAATGCGGAAGCTGCACTTGAAGCCCTCATTGTTGGGGGGGCCAACCCCGCAGCAGGCCCTCGCACGCCCCTCCACCTTGCTGCTCATCAGAATGCTGGCGAGGCTATTTCCGTCTTGTTTGAAGCAGCAGCCTCTCCCAACGCCCAAGATGAAGCAGGCCAGACTCCGCTTCATGGAGCCGCGATCAACAACGCATCGGATGCTGTAAAAGCACTCATGCGGCACGATAACATTGATCCCAACCATATTGCCTCAGAAAGCAAGCGGGCTCCTGTGCACGAAGCGATATGGCATAACGCAACCGCAGCGCTGCAGGCCCTGCTTGATGGAGGAGCCGATCCCGATGTAAAAGACCGCGAGCATGGTCGCACTGCTCTGCATCTGGCAGCCATCCATAACGCTGAAGCCGCTGCCTTCAAGCTCATCGACCATCCCGCCAACCAAGAACTGCTGGACGAGCACGGGCGCCCGGCCATCCACCTGGCGGTCTCGAATGAGTCGATGGATGTGCTTCGGCTGCTGCTCGACAGCGATGTATCGCCAGACCTTACCGATAAGGAAGGGCGCACAGCCTTACACATGGCCGTAGGACGTAATGCCCTTGACCCGGTGAATGCATTGCTAGAGGCAGGCGCCAACCCTAATATCCTTGACAAAGAAGGACACACTCCACTCCATAAAGCCGCTTACAACAACGCTATAGACGCCGCCAAAGCACTACTTGAGGCCGACGCCGACCCCAATCAGGCTGACGAGGAATCGGGGCGCACGCCGCTTTACAGTGCCATTTGGAACGACGCCGCAGAAATGGTTCCGCTCCTACTTGATGCTGGAGCCAACCCGAACACCCCCGAACGTGCCTTCGGACGCCCTCCTCTGCATGTGGCCGCTAGTAACAACGCTACAGACATCATCAAGCAGCTGCTTGATGCAGGCGCTGATGTCGATGCGCAAGAAGAAGACGGACGCACAGCACTTCACTTAGCAGCCATCAACAACGCGCCCGATGCCGCTCGAATGCTGCTTGACCACGGGGCCGACCCAGATGCTCGCGAAATGGAGCAACGCACTCCGCTGCACATGGCCGCAAGCAATAACTCGACTGCGGTCGAAGAGGCCCTTTTTGACGCCGGAGCCAACGCCAGCGCGTACGACGATGAAAATCAGACTCCGCTGCACGTCGCAGCCTGGAATGGCGCCACCGCCGCCATTAAGCTACTTCTGGAAAAAGAAGCCGATCCGGATATCAAAGACGCAATGTTCGGGCGCACCCCTCTGCATATTGCTGTGTGGAGTGGCGACACTGAAACCATTAACTTGCTGCTTGATGCGGACGCCGATCCATCTATAACCGATAAGGAAGGCCGTACAGTCCTTGATATTGCCGAGTCGGAGGATCTCCCTAAAGCAGTAAAGCGTCGCTTGAAGAAAGCAGCCAAGTAATTGCTTCCGCACGTTGCGCATCAGCCCTCTAACACGAAGGCAAAGCAACATTGTGCTGAATAGCTCCGCCCCTGGCTCCACGCTGGGGGCGGATGTGTTTCAGGCAGCGCAGGCGACGTGCCGCTGATGCATCACGATGAGGGAGTGTGCGACACGTTAGCCCTCGCCTCACGACTGACCTGTGACACAGCACTACTCAAACAACGCGTCAAGGTCAAGCGCAAACCCCTCAAGCAGTGCTGAAGTAGCCGTTCCCGTTTCAACCTGGCGGATGTGTTGCGTGAACCCTTGCCCGGCGGCTGTATACACCTCCACCGTTTCTGATGCCGGATCGACAATCCAGTACTCGTGCACGCCGTGCACCTCATAAAGCCGCTTCTTCGTGGTCAAGTCATGATAGGCGGTCGAGGACGAAAGCACCTCCACCAACAGATCGGGCGCACCGTTGATGGCCTGCTCCCCGATGATATCCGCACGCGCTTCGGCGACAAACACCAGATCTGGCTGCAGCACGTCGGTTTCGGACAGCTTCACATCGACGGGGGCGAAGAGCACCTCGCCCTGATTTGACGCATGCGCATCCAGCTCACGAAAGAGATGACGAAGGATCCGTTGGTGGTAGGGCGTGGGTGCGGGCGACATGATAAGCGATCCGTCGATGAGCTGGCAGAGCGTCCCTTCCGGCAACTGCTGAACATCGGAGTAGGTGTAGCGCTCTCTTTCAGGCAACGTCTCCGGTGGGGACAGCGTCGTGGATTCCATAGCTCCATTACCCTGTGATGAAGGAAGTCTCCGTTTGGTACGCTACGTCTGGTGGATGTGTCCCGCCCTTCTACGCCCCGGCACCCCGAGACGGAACCGAAAGCTACGGATGCAACGAAAAGCCCCCTCTGGCATCACACAGAGCGCACAAAGCCCTTGAACAGCATGTCATCGCCCACGGTCATCCACTGCTGATCAGCGAAGGTCAGGGCTTCATCCATGCGGCGGATGCCCAAGTCGCGAACGCTTGGCATACCGGCGCCCACCACCTTTGGCGCAAGGAAGCAAAAGAAGCGATCCACCAGATCCTGACGGAAGAGCGCCGTGGCCAGTCCCGGTCCGGCCTCTACAAGAAGGGATTGCACCGGACGCGCAGTGGGGCCGTCGGGGGCCCCCAGGTGGGATAGCAACGCGTTCAGATCGAGATGGTCTGCTTCCGTTTCGAGGATACGCACTACCTGTCCGCCCCGGTCGGTGAGTGCCTGCGCATACGGGGGAGCCGCACGGTCTGCACCTAAAACGGCCAGGGTGGAGCCCGCATGATCGTCCGTGAACAGATGCAGATCTGCTGGCAGTGTGCCGGTGCGGTCAAGCACGATCCGATGCGGCTGCGGGCCCTCGACATGGCGCACCGTTAAGCGCGGATTGTCGGCTGCTGCGGTGCCGCTTCCAACAAGCACCCCGTCGAGCTCAGCGCGCCACCGGTGCACCTGCGTGCGCGACTCCGCGCCCGAGATCCACTGGCTGTGTCCGGTGGTTGTGGCGATGCGTCCGTCGAGCGTCTGCGCAATCTTGAGCGTGACGAGCGGGCGTCCGGTCGTTACATGATGAAAGAACGCCTCGTTGAGCCGCTTGCATGCATCTTGCTCTACGCCAACTGTTACGTCGATGCCATGAGCGCGCATTCGCTCGATGCCACGCCCGGCCACTTCCGGATACGGATCAACCGTACCCACGACTACGCGCGGAATGCCCACATCAACGATCAGGTTGCTGCACGGCGGCGTTTTGCCATGGTGACTGCATGGCTCCAGGTTCACGTAGAGCGTCGCGTTGCGCAGGGCATCGGGGCCATGTTTGCCGAGGGCGGTGTGGATGGCCCGCGCTTCAGCGTGCGCCTTGCCGTATTCTGCATGCCAGCCTTCGGCGAGCACCGAGCCATCCGCATCGACTAGAACGGCCCCCACCATCGGATTAGGACTTACCGAGCCAGCGCCGCGCTGCGCCAGGGCAATGCACCGGCGCATCCACCTGGATGCTTCTGCTTCCTCTTCGGGGTCAGCACCTACACTTCCTGGATGTAGCTCGGCAGCGAAGCCTGGTTCAGTTGCCATTGCTCAAAGTAGAATTTGGATTCGGAGCGCGCCTTCTGAAACGGAAGCACAAAACAGCGTACCGTGTCGGTAGAAACGTGGGTGCGTAGCGCATCGGTAAGGGCGTCGCGTACGGGTACCGGGCTAAAAAAGCTCCAATCGAAACCGTCGTGGGCGGGCTCGCTGAAGAAGACGGTGGCGCCTGCTTCGATGAGCGTGCGGAGCGCCGCCGAGGCCTCGCGCCGGGCGCTCTGTGCGACAGCATGCAGAGGTGCCGGATCAACCGGCTGATCTGCAAGAAGCAGTACGCGCTCGCCTTGGGGCTGTATCCATCGGGTGTGAACAGCCTGCATATCCAGATTGGATTCGAGGGTGCCCTCCGGATCTACACCCAGCGCGTGGGGGCGCGCAAACACGTCGGACAGCGCGTGCGCAATCGCCTCCATGCGTTGGAGCGTGGTGAGGCCCACGCGATCGGTATTTAGGTCGGTTCCAGCGAGATAGCCCCGATAGGCTTTGGACGGGTTGAGCAACGCACGCAGGGTCTCGGGATCGGGCTGGGTGCGGGTGTCGGCAGAGCGCTGCGCCTGCTGCCGCGCATCGGGGTCAGCGTTGTCCGTCACGGCTTCCAGCAGAGCGGGCTCTTCAAAAAAGTACTTGACAATGGGCATGGACGGCGGAGGAAAGCACGCAACAAATATGGGTGGAACGTACGATGCCTACGTACTACGGGTTTTCGGTGGGGAGCGTGGATGCATCGCTAGAAGCGGAAGCGCGTTCTGCACTCGCCTCGATTGCCTCTAGTTGCTCACGATGCGCTTCGTATGAGGCGTCGGAGCCGCCGGCAGCATGGCGGACCTGCGCTCGCTGACGGGGTAGCAACATATCGACACGGTCTACGGTGCCCATCCAGACCTTCAGCGCACTTGTGCTACGCTGGGCGCGTCGCTGCACCGTAGGGGGAAGTGCTACCCCAATGGAGCAGCCGGGCGGCAACACCACATCCACCGGATGGGTCCAATCGCGTAGCTCCAACCGGTCGATGTAGAACATGCGAGCCCCGTTGTTGGTGACGCCCAGTCGTCCATTGGTGAGCGCAATTTCTTGATGCGGAAGACGGGCATCGTGCATGTCATAGGCATCCAGATCGAGCGGTTCAGCACGCGAGGTATTGGCATACGCATCCAGTATCTCGATGAAGTCGCTGGTGTAGTCTTTCAGCCAACCGCAGTAGCTGCGCACCTCTCCACCGGCGACGGTCACCTCAACAACGACCTGCGAAAACAGATGGCGCTCTAGCAGCGGGTCAAATGCGTTGCCGGTGTGCTGCACCACCTCGGTCGAGATAGACTGCACCTGCGCATCGTGCCGCCCGATGAGTCCGCCTGCGGGTGCCTTGGCTTTGGCCACCCCAATGATCATGCCGATGGACTGTAGCAACGCATCGCGCACCATACCCATCCAATTGCGAAGCCACCGCCATACCCGTCGGAGGAGACTCGGATGCTGCGTGCGCTCGATGAGCGTTTCGCGGCGCTCCAAGTTTTTTTCGGTGAGGCCTTCCGGACACCGGTAGAGCGCATGCAAGGAGGCATACTGCTCCTTATACATGATCGTCGACCGTTCCATGTGCCCCTCACGGGCCACTACCGGTTCGGGATACGTAAGCTCCAGCCCCGTCGAGCGGATGTCGGCAGTGCCCCACGTAGCGTCGTTTGCCTGCGTAACGAGGGTAACCGGAAAGCCGTCAAACGCTTTCAGGCAGCGGTCGCGCCGGCGCGTGCGAACGAGTGCGAGCACCGTAGCCACCAGCAAGACGACGAAGATAGTCAGTAGCGTAGAGCCATCCACAGGCTACCGGAGGTTACGTGAGGCAGTTATTGACCGTTTGCAGGCACCGACTGACGCTGGCGGTAGGTTACATACGACACCGCTAAAATGGCCAAAGCGATAACGGGAGGCATAATGTCGCTAATCGGATCGCCAACTGCAACATGAGCGATAAATGCCGACACAAACGACACGATAAAGCCAAAGTACGCCCATTCCTTCAGAAAGCGAGGCAGTGGCGTCACCAATGCTACTGCCCCAGCTAATTTGGCAATGCCCAACTGCACCAAAAAGTAGTCGGGAAATCCGAGAGCGGCAAACGTCTCGGCAGGAGCGTCTGATACCAAATAGAAAATGCCTGATGCAAACTGCATGAAAGCGAGGAGCCCCGTACTTCCCCAGTATACGTAATCGCGTTTGGTCATGGTATTTTGAAGCCACTTAAAGAGTTCTTATGAACTTATGTGTCGTAACGCGCACTATGTTACACCGTTTGCCCGCGAATGTATGAACCCTGGAAAGAGGGGCTCCGTTGAGGCAATCCGCTAATTTGCGAAAATCGACCGTGGAAATACAGGTGCTGCCATGCGCGAACTCGTGCTTTCCATGTGGGTGTGGTCCTCCACTGCGCTTTTAATTGTGATTTGGGTGCCGCTGATGGCCGTTGTCCGGCTGTTTGATCGTGATCCCGCACGATACCGCACGGGGTACATGCTTCGCCGGCTAGGGCGACTCATGACGCGTCTCAATCCGTTCTGGGATGTGCAGGTTGAAGGTCCATATCCCGACGATCCGCGGCGTCCGTATGTGGTGGTGAGCAACCACCTGTCACATGGCGATCCGCCCGTCATTTCTCATTTGCCATGGGAGATGAAATGGGTCGCCAAAAAGGAGCTGTTCGACTTGCCCGTGGCCGGACGGCTGCTGCGACTCTCGGGCGATATTTGCGTGGATCGTGCGGATCCCGAAAGCCGAAGCAAAGTGCTCGACACGGCTCGGGATTATCTGGATCACAAGTGCAGCGTGATGTTCTTTCCCGAAGGCACCCGCTCGCGCGATGGCCGGGTGCATTCGTTTGCTAATGGCGCCTTTCGTCTCGCTATAGAGGCGGGCGTTCCCGTGTTGCCGCTTGCACTGGATGGCACCCGCAACGCCCTTCCTAAGCACAGTCTTCGATTCCACGCCAACCCAGACCCTATTCGGTTGAAAGTGCTGCCGCCGGTTGATCCCGAGCAGGAAGGATACACCGACGCCGATGCGCTGCGCGATGCCGTACGCGAACGCATTTTAGAGCAAATCGCCCGTTGGCGCAACACGTCCGTGGCCGCCGTTGATGGCACCCGCTCTAATGCATAGCAACATCTGAACGATTTTCCCCATGGTGCGTGCGACATACGCTCTGCCGTTGTATCACCACTGTTAAGCCCTCCATGCCCACCTCGTTGCGCCCCCTGGTTCACGATCGTCCGTACGCTGCTATACTCGAACGCATTGGGGAGGTCGCGCAGCATGAAGAGATCGAGGCGTACGCGGTGGGCGGCATGGTGCGCGATTTACTTCTCGACCGCGCTACAACCGACCTCGACTTTGTTACGGTAGGCGAAGGAACGGGCATTGCGCTGGCCGAGGCGCTAGCTGCCGACCTGGGCGGAACCAAGGCCCATGTCTACCCCAACTTTGGCACCGCTGCCCTTCGATTGCCCGCCCCGTGGGGCCCCGGCGTGCCTGAAAACGCCGACCCGCTTGTGCTGGAGTTTGTTGCCGCTCGCAAAGAAAGCTACCGGCGCTCCTCGCGCAAGCCAATCGTGGAAGACGGCACGCTCGAAGACGACCAGCACCGGCGCGACTTCACCATCAATGCCATGGCGATGCATCTGCATCCCGATCGCTTCGGACGGCTTATCGATCCGTTCGACGGGCAACAGGACCTCGACCGGCGCACCATCGACACGCCGCTCGACCCGGTCGAGACGTTTGACGATGATCCGCTTCGCATGATACGGGCGGCCCGCTTTGCGGCTCAACTCGAGTTCCGCGTATCCGACCGGGTGTTCCAGGCGATGAACGACCGAGCCGACCGGGTCGAGATTCTAAGTCAGGAGCGCATCACTGAGGAGCTCAACAAAATGCTGATGGCCGACCAGCCCTCCATCGGGTTTAAGATTTTGGAGGCGACCGGGCTGCTTGCTCACCTGATGCCTCGCGTGCAGCGCCTGAAGGGCATAGAACGACGCAATGGACGCGGCCACAAAGACAACTTTTACCACACCCTGAAGGTCGTCGACAATCTGGCTGAGCGCACCGCCGACCAGCCACCCGAAGATACGTTGTGGCTGCGATGGGCAGCGCTTTTTCACGACATCGCGAAGCCGGATACGAAGCGCTACTCCGAACACGATGGCTGGACCTTCCACGGACACGAGGACCGGGGCGCTCGCATGATTCCGGATCTGTTTCGTCGGCTTAAGCTCCCCATGGATGAGCGTATGAAATACGTACAGAAGCTTATCCGACTGCACCACCGCCCCATTGCCCTGGTTGATGACGATGTGACGGATTCGGCAGTGCGCCGCTTGCTCTACGAAGCAGGCGACGATATCGACGACCTGATGACGCTCGTACGTAGCGACGTAACCTCGGGCAATCCGCACCGACGACGGCGCTACCTTAAGGCGTTTGACGGGGTCGAAGAGAAAATGGCCACGGTCGAAGAAAAGGACCGCTTGCGCAACTTCGAACCCCCCGTTGATGGGTACGAGATCATGGAAACGCTTGGCATTGATGAGGGCGTGGCCGTAGGCATTGCCAAAACGTGGATTCGCGAGGCCATTTTGGACGGTGAGATTCCTAACGAGTACGACGCCGCATTTGACTATCTCATGCAGATCAAAGACGAGGCGCTACGCCGCGGCGAACTGTTTGAGACGATGCTGCATCGGCTGGAAGGCCCCGAACGTCGCGCAACCGGTGCCATCAAAGAGGCCGTTTTTGAGCACGACCTGCCCGAGGAGACCGACCCAGCGCTGGCCTATCTAGACACCGTCAAAGAGCAAACCCTACCGCCTGATGCTACTCACGAGTCGGCAGCGTAGCACAACTGCGTCCCAGCGGACGATGGCAACGCAGAGGGGCGCAGCTGTGAGAACGCATTCTTTTGATCACCGCTGTTTGGTATGTCATATATTGCTGTAAAGCCGGAGGTTGAAGAACTCATTGACGCCCGGGACTGGACCGCGCTTCGCGAAGCCCTGGTCGATTGGCCTGCCGCCGAAATATCGAATCTGCTGATGAGCCTCGACTCGGTAGAGCGCGTGGTGGTGTTTCGGGCTTTGGCCCGGCGCAAAGCTGCAGAGGTGTTTAGCTGGATGGATCGCGACCAGCAGGAGGCGCTCCTCTACAACCTACAGGAGGACGACACACGCAAGCTGCTAGCCAATCTGGCGCCCGATGATCGTACCCAGCTGCTAGAAGAGCTTCCCGCAAGCGTTACGCAGCGGATGCTCAACCTGCTTAGCAAAGAAGACTTGGCCGAGGCCCGCGAGCTCCTGGGCTATCCAGAAGAGAGCGTAGGCCGCCTCATGACCCCCGATGTGGTGGCCATCCAGCCCAGCTGGACCGTTGGCGAGGCCCTCACGCATATCCGCAAGCAAGGCAAAGACAGCGAAACGCTCAACGTCATTTACGTGGTTAACGACGACGGAAGCCTCGTTGATGACTTCCGGGTGCGGCAACTGCTACTGGCCGACCCGGAAACCAACGTGCGCGACCTGATGGACGAGGCGTTTGTTGCGCTCCAGGCCAGTGCCGACCAGGAAGACGCCATCCAGGTCTTTCGCGACTACGACCGCGTTGCTCTGCCCGTAACCGATTCGGAAGGCGTGCTTTTGGGCATCGTCACGGTTGATGATGTGCTCGATGTAGCCCGCGAAGAAGCCACCGAAGACTTCCACAAAGGGGCAGCAGTGAGTCCGCTGCGGCAGGGCTACCGCGAGTCGAGCATCTGGTCGCTTTTTGGAAGCCGCGTGGGCTGGCTCTCCATTCTCATCCTGGTCAACCTGGTCTCCTCGGGCGTGATTGCGGCATACGAGGAAACCCTGGAGGCCGCTATCGCACTGGCGTTCTTCATTCCGCTCTTGATTGACAGTGGCGGGAATGCGGGTGCCCAGTCGGCGACCCTCATGGTACGTGCTATTGCGACAAAGAATGTAGAGATGTCGCAGTGGGCCAAAGCCTTCGGTAAAGAGATTAGCGTTGGTCTGCTTCTTGGTGTGGTCATGGGGCTTCTTAGTGCCGTTTTGGGCATCTTTCGGGGCGGGCCTGAAATCGGACTTATCGTAGGCCTTGCGATGGTTGGCATTATCTTGGTTGCCAACCTGGTGGGTACGATCTTACCGTTCATTCTCACGTACTTTGACCTGGATCCTGCGGTCGCCAGTGCGCCGCTCATCACCACTATTGCGGATGCAGCAGGCCTGCTGATCTACTTCTCGATTGCCGCTGCCGTGCTTGGCTCTATATAGATCTTCACTGCCCCTAAGGGTTACCTCTTATGGCTACCTCCGAATCATCGCTGTCGGACGCGTCTACGGCCACCCAGGCCTACACGTTATCGCACCTTGCCATGCGCCTTACGCAGAGCGTGGGCTGGTTCACCGTGGCATCGGCCGTTTTGGGCGTAGGCAGTTGGTGGGTGCTCTTTGGCGGATGGCCTACGTACGCCGTGCTCCAGTTCCTGGCGTTAGTATTTGGAATTGCGCTGCTACTTCCCGCTGCTATCCTGGCTCTTTTCTATCAGGGATTGCGCGATTTGGTGGCCCTTCCTAAGCGCATCCGCGACCAAATCGAAGCGGATAAGGAGGCCGCGCAGGAGGCTGCCGGTGTGGTCCTTCCTGATAAGAAAAAGCAAAAGTCGCGGGGACGCCTCTGGCGCTTTGTTAAGGGCATGTGGGCACTGCGCAAAGCCATCACCGATAGCAAGGGCCTGCTCATCCGCTACGGGGCTATGATCCGTTTTATCACGCCGTTTTCTATTCTTGCAGTGCTTGCCGCAACAGCATTCACCTTTTTCATGGGTGCGTTTGTCGTCGTTGGCGGTACGCTACGGCTGCTGCTGGGGTAATGTCGTGTTGATCGTCATTGTGCGGAGGGCGCGTGTTCGGGATGCCAAAGTCGAACCCATCTCTCGGCCGTTCAGCAGGGCTTTCGAGAGGGTGGTCCTGCTCACCTCGCAGGAGATCTTTCGGCTGTGCTCAAGATGACATCATTTGTGCGGTGTTATGGTGAACGCTTCACGTCTGGAGCACGCCAAACCAATCTCCCCGGCGTTCAGCAGATGCCTTTCGGGCAGACGCTATCCCGTTCTTGATAGTGGCACTGCGTGGCCTGTCTGCACCACACCCGTCTGTAGGGACACGGCGCGCCGTGTCCCTACCGGCCGTTCGCCGGGCGCTGTGCTCGTGTTATGACTCCGGCCGCACGCGGTGCGTTGCTGTTGCGCGGTACGGGTCGTCGGGCCAGTAGTGCCTGGGGTAGCGGCCCTTCATCTCCTTCTTGACCTCGAAGTACGTTTCGTCCCCAAAGTGCGCCAGGTCCTGCGTGATCTGCACCGGACGCTGGGCCGTTACGAGAACAGTTGGAAGACGGAGCCATGAGCTGTGAAGCCGTAGCTCCAGGGAAATAAGACATAGGAGCACCCCTACCCTATCTGTTGAAATGGGCTTGTATTTAAAAACGGATATTGAGCAATTTTATTTCCCCATCCTCTTGCTCATAAAACACATAAAACAAAGATCCCTCAGCAAATAAGTCGTCAGGGTCAAACTTTGGAAAATCTTTACGAAAATAATAATTACCTGCTGTGTAAAAATATCTATAATGATCGTTTGCTTCAAGAGGGCGCCCAATCTCCTCACAGGCAACGGGATCCTGTTCATTCGTCATGACCCGTACTGAATCAGTGGGGGGCGGCACTAGCTGTTCAGAGCTAGGCGCTATCTCGACAAATCTATCCCATTGGTCTGTAATAAGCTCGTAAACAGAGGATTTTGTAGAGCTATGCTCAACTCCGTGACACCCAGTCTCTTGGGCACTTGACACAGGAACAAGTACATGAGTGAAAAAAATGAAAAATGTAGCAATAAAAGCTATTTTGGGGGCTATCATAGGATTGTTTTGAAGCTCTATCAGTTATCAGATAGTTTTTTTCTTAGTAACCACACCTTTGGTAAGCAGTGCTGCTTTTTTTGTCATCATCCAACTCAGGTTCATCATCACTTACTTCTCCGTCGTATTGGTATTCATACACTTTATCGTTATCTATTACAATATGATATAGCTCTTCTCCCATTTCGGCTGAATTTAAATAATCAGCTTCACTTGGGCCGCCTGGATAAAAAGCATTTGGGGCTGAAGAGGGGTCTATAATATTTTCCATTCCCTTCTCTTCGACAAACTCTTCTGGCACCCTTCGCTCAATAATATCCTCACTTGTGTAGACCTCATCAACTTCAAATGGGTGTGTATGGAACGTTCCAACTACGTTTTCAGGAATATCGGCTGAAGATACTCCTGAAACACTAGTCGGATAGTAAGTAATATTGGATGGTGCTTCATAACTGTATTCCCCATCTTCCTCTTCAGTGACAAAATAGAATTGCTCCTGTCGATCTCCCTGGTCATCAACATCTGGATTAGAGTCTTCCCAAGCATCACTCATAATTTCTTCTTCGAGCGCTTCCATTATTTCTTGAAGGTCGCCATCCTCAAAGTCTACGTCCTCGCATGGCGTAACATCCTCATCCTCGTCGTCATCACAAGCTTCGGGCGGGTTAGACCCATCACAGGGGTCGAGCGGTTCACAGTCTGATCCGGGGTCCGGATTGTCGATCGTGCACTCATTGCCTTCGCCGGGATCGCCGTCACCGGGGTCGCCTCCTCCTGGTCCATCACCGGGATCGGGAAAGTCTCCCGGTCCGCTTCCCGATCCACCTCCACCATGACAAAACAAATACGTGTTCTCTTCAAACGTGCAGGTTTCTAAGGGCCCGTCGCTCGGCCCAGCGCACGTCACCTCGACCACGGTGATCATATCACAGGTGGTTTTCGAGGAAGCCTCGTTGGCTTGAACCGCTTCATAGGCTGCATCTTCAAAGCCCGCCTCCAGAATCTGCTCACGTGCCAGCTGTTCGGCCTCATCGGTATCTGGAATCACGCAGTTCATATAGCGGACCCCGACCGCATCAGTTGACGCATTTGATTCAAGCCCCGCCTCCCTGCTCCAGGCCACCTGCCGTGTTGCTGGCCCTGCCTCCTCAACCACCGACTCTGGAAAGTGCAGATATTTGCTATGAAAGGCCACCTCATCCGAGTAAGGGCGCGAGGCTAAGTAGCAGCCGTAGGCCGAAGCCTGCGCATTATCCTTCGGCGCAGGCTCTCCGGGCGCAAGCAACGTGGCTCCCGTTGGCATCGGATCCAACGTCAGATCCAGTGAGTCTGCCAGCACCGGACCGCTAGACCGCGAGTCATCCTCATCCAAAGCACTCATGGTATGATCGCATCCTGTGACCATAAACACAAGGAGGATGACCCCAAGCAGCGAGACGGTGTTCAGAGAAAAAGGACGCGTACAGTGAGAGTTAATACAACGACTTAGATTAGGCCAAGTGCGGGCTGTCGAATCTCGGTCCACACCCGAACCGGATTGGGATGTCATGAGAATAAAAATTAAACCTGACGAGCACGATAAGAAAGGCGCCCTGGTGGTGAGTATGCTCCTTATATAATGAATGGAGCACCACCGAAAAGCTGTATCGCCTCGTACAGACGACGATCAAGAACAGCACACATACAGAAGAGCGGTGTCAAAACGCACCTATAGCATAACCCCCCCCCCCCCTCAGATCTGCAAGCTATTTGCGTGCAATTATCGTAAAGATAAGCATTTCAAAATACACGCTCCCTCCAACCGGTGGGGTAAAGAACTGATAGGCGACGCGAAATCGGGAAGAGACCACGTCCGGTCATACCGGCAAGAAGCAGGTTCTATTCTGGCCGCACGCGGTGGGTGGCTGTTGCGCGATAGGGATCATCGGGCCAGTAGTGCTTGGGGTAGCGACCCTTCATCTCCTTCTTGACCTCGAAGTACGTCTCGTCCCAGAAGTGCGCCAGGTCTTGGGTGATCTGCACCGGACGCTGCGCCGGGGACAGCAGATGTAGCGTAAGCGGTACGCGTCCGCCTGCGAGGCGCGGGGTGTCGGTGGCGCCGAACATCTCCTGCAGACGCACCTTGAGCGCAGGGGCCTCCGGATCGCTGTAGTCGATGGGGCGGTTCTGTCCGCTGGGCACGGTGAGATGCGTGGGGGCCAGGTCGTCGAGCTTCTCGCGCTGCTCCCACGACAGGCGCTGCTTGAGCAGCTCGTGCAGGTTGAGACGGTTCAGGTCGCCCGTGCGCCGCATGCCGTACAGGTGCGGCATCAGCCAGTCGTCGAGCGTGTTGAGCAGGTGGGCATCCGAGGCGTCGGGCCAGTCGTCGAGATGGTGGTGCGCAAACACGAGCCGCTGCTGCAGGCGACGGGCTCCCTTGCTCCACGGCAAGATGTCGAGCTCGGTATCCGCCACCGCGTCGCACAACGCCTGGGCGAGCTGGTCGGCAGGCGGGTCGGCGAGCGGACCGTCTTTGAGCGTCAGGGCGCCCAGGTTGTGCTGCCTGCGTGCAATGACACGACGGGCCTGCGCATCCCACTGAACCACGGTGTCGTGACTGATGAGGGCGTCGAAGAAGGTGGTGAGGTCATCGGCTGAGATGGGCGCCGCCAGGCGAATCTGTGCGGTGCGGTCGCGCCCGGCTACGTGAGCGCAGGCCAAGTAGTCGGATTCGGAGAGCAACTGGGCATGCGGCAGCGCGGCGGCCTGTCCGTTGGCAAGGCGAAAGCGATCGGATGGCCCGTCGTGTCGCTCGGCGATGCGGTCGGGGTAGGCGAACGCGGTGAGCAGGCCGCAGGCCGTGGCGTCGCTGCGCGCGTTGCGGGGCACCCCCAGGCGACGGCGCCAGTGCCCGGCCATCTTCTGCACGCGGCGGAGCGTGCCACGCGCCAGACGACTCTGGCGCAGCGCGTTCGGCAGGCCCGTACGGCCCTCGCGGGCGCGCTGCAGGATATCGAGACGCAGACGCAGATCGGCATCGGGAGCCTCACCGCGTCCGCGAACGATGTCACGCTCGCTCAAGAGCGCAGCCACATCGCAGGCAGCGGCCTCGTAGCCCAGGTCTTGCGCCCGGCAGAGCATGTGCGCCAGCCGCGGATGAATCCCCATCGCGGCCATCTCGCGTCCGTGGGATGTGATGGTGCCGTCGTCGTTGAGCGCGCCAAGGCGCTGAAGCAGATCAACGGCTTGCTGCATGGTGCCTGATGGCGGCGGCGAAAGCCAGCTTAGCTCGTTCGGATCGGTGGTCCCCCACGCGGCCAACTCCAGCGCAAGCGGCGCCAGATCGGCGTGCGCAATCTCGGGCGGGGTGTGTTCGGTGCGATGCATGTGCGTGTGGCGCGTCCACAGCCGGAAGCACACGCCCGGCGCCGTGCGTCCGGCCCGTCCGGCGCGCTGATCGGCGGAGGCTTTCGAGATAGGCACCGTCTTGAGTTGCGTCATGCCGCTGTTCGGATCGAACTGGGGCGTGCGGCGCTTGCCGCTGTCGATGACCACGCGCACCCCGTCGATCGTGAGGCTGGTTTCGGCGATGGGTGTGCTGAGTACGATCTTGCGTTCGCCCGCCTCGCTCGGCGCAATGGCGCGGTCTTGCTCATCATGCGGCAGATTGCCGAAGAGCGGATAGACGTTGACATGCGGGGGCAGTCCGCGCTGCTTGATCTGCCGCTCTACGCGCTTAATCGAGGCGGCTCCAGGCAGAAAAACGAGCATGTCGCCCTCGGTATCGGGCAGCACCTCCATGATTTTGTCGGATACGTGCGGTTCGATGTACCCCTCGGGACGCCGGTCGGCATAGTGGATGTCAACCGGATAGGTGCGTCCTTCGCTGGTGATGCGCGGCGCATCCCCCAGAAGCTCGGCCACGGGCCCGACGTCGAGGGTGGCCGACATAACGAGGAGTCGCAGATCGGACCGCAGCGACTTGTGCACGTCAAGGGCCAGGGCGAGTCCAAGGTCGGCGTGCAGACTGCGCTCGTGGAACTCGTCGAAGATGATGGCGGCGACGTCTTCAAGAAACGGGTCGTCCTGAATCATGCGCGTGAGCACGCCTTCGGTGACGACCTCCACGCGCGTCTGGCGACTCACCTGCGTATCCATACGCACACGGTAGCCGATGGTCTGTCCGACGGATTCGCCCCGCTCCTGCGCCATGCGACGGGCGGCGGCACGAGCGGCCAGGCGGCGCGGTTCGAGCATGAGGATGCGCTGATCGCCCAGCCAGTCGGCCTCAAGCAGTGCGGGTGGCACGCGGGTAGTTTTTCCGGCGCCGGTGGGGGCTTCGAGCACAGCGCGGGGCGTATCACGCAGCGAAGCGCGCAGTTCGGGCAGCACATCGTCGATGGGGAGGGGCGTCATGCGTGGCGGCAACCGTTCGTTCGAAGTCCAGATGGCCTGCTTAAACGGGGGAGAAACGCAATTTGTTGGGGCCCCCTTTAGAAGCGCACCCCCACCATCACAAACAAGCGCCGTCCGGGCAAGGAACGGTTCATGCGTTCGGCAGGGGCTGTCGTGGGGTCCAGAAACTGATCGAAGGCATTGGCACGATCCAGCACATTCACCAGTTGCGTGCGTGCTTCGAGGGTGACGCCTCCAACCCGTTGCTCAGTACGCAGCCCCAGATCGAGGCGCGAAAACGGATCGAGACGCTGGTCGTCAGGACGGGTTAAGTCAATGGGGAGCGTCTCGGCCTCATCGGTCTGAGCCAGGTAGTCATAATACGCACGCCGCAGGGCCCAGGGGCGCCCCCAGATGCCTTCCCAGCTTCCCACAGCATACACATCGGCAGTCAGGTGAATGTCTAGGTTGGTGGCAACGCGCACTGGTTGCGCCCAGGGCGGCGAGACGAGTTGGCCGTTAAAGCGATTGGGGTAGCGGCGTTTGGTCTGGCTGAACTCGGCGGTGACATCCCCCGAGATCCGTTCGGCATCCCGCTGCACCCGCACGGCAATGCCATACGCATGCCCGTCTCCGGCAGCGAGCAGATCGTCCTGTCGGTTGAGGGTGCGCAGAGACGCCTCGCCGACATGATCGAGCGGCATACTGTGCACTTGATTGGCATAATCCACATCGAGCGTCCGTGCAATTCGCTTGTAGTAGGTTTCGAGACGGAGCGTCCAGCTACGTGCAGGGGCGAGCAGCAAATCGGCGGCGGTGTGGTACGTTCGTGGCGGCGCTACGGTAGCATCGAGCGGCATCCAAAACCGCATGGCCGGCACGATGTCGAGCGGACCGTCGTTGCTCACTTCAGATTGCACCACGTACTGGCGATAGAGCCCCGTAGCCAACCGCAGCGACACATCGCCCACAGGGGTTGTAAGGCCATCGTGACGTAGTGAGGCGCGCGGCTCGGCATAGACTGACTGCCGGGCTGCCAGGTAGGTGAGCCGGGTGCCCGCCGTAAGCGTTGTACCGACTCCCAAATGAGCATTGGCTTGCACATGACTCCCCACCTGCCATGTTGATACCCGGTGATCCAGCGATCCCAGAAAGCGATTTCGAGCATGAACGCGACCCTGCAGGTAATGGGGCTCAATCGAGGCACTGAGTAGAACGTTCGGGGTGAGGCTCACATCAGCCTCGGCATGGGCGCCCCATTCGTTCAGCGTGTTCTCTTCGGCGGTATGGTCGATACGTTCTGCATCAGACAGATCGACTTCGTTGCTTGCAGCCGGGTCTTCCGATTCGTGAAATCCAAAAAAGGTATCGGAGGCATGCAGGGTTCCATACACCTGCAGGTGCCCGGCTATGCGACTGCTGAACACCCCATCGTAGCGTGCCTGCATCATGGTATTTCTCCACGCGGTGTGGGTATGGCCCGCCAGATGACGGGACGCGGTGTTTGCCCCTAATGCACGGCCAACCGTGGTTTCAAGGTGGTCGGAGTTATGATACGCGGAGGCAGACACCTGGTGAAAAGCCGACACGTCTTGCTCTACAGCGGCATGCACATCAATAGATCGCACATCCGGCTGTGTGGTTTGAATAGGTGCTTCCGACGCCCCTGTTACCGGATTGCTCCATGTGGCAAGTAGTGCAGGATCGGGGTGGGTCCAGGTCGAAAGAATATGCCGAAGAGCCGGATCTTGGTATAGATCCCATGTGCTTGCACGCAGCGTCGCCATGCCGCGTCCGGTTCGGGGTCCAGTTCGGGGTCCGGATCTACCCCAAGTGTGCTCGGCCCGCGCGTTGATATTGCTTTGGTCGCCTGTGGCTGCGGCATACCGCGTGTTTGTATGGGAGAGGTTATGCTCCAACTCGACAATGCCTGCGGTATAGCTGCCATGTTGCGCATCAAACCCGGCCTTGTGGACGGTCATACGGCGCAGGGCTTCGGGGCTAAAGGCAGAAATGAGACCGCCTAAGTTCACAGGGTTCCGAATCGGTACGCCGTCGAGGCGGGTGGCGTGGTCGCCCTCATTGCTGCCTTGCACGTGGAGGGTAGCCCGCGGACGGTTTAGTGCAACGCCGGCGGTGCGACCCAGACTGTGCATCACGTCGAGCGAGCCTACGCCAATGGCATGATCAAGGGGAGCGTATTCTTTTTCGGTGCGACCTAACTGGCTGCTTGGAAAACGCTGCTGCACGCCATCAACAATGAGGGGGGCATTGGCAACGGGTGCCGGAGTGAGGTGCACTTGGATGGTCTCGGTTTCATCTGGGTCAACCCATACGCTATCTACTGCTGTTCGATAGCCCACATACGTGACGACCAGCCGGTGGGGGCCCGATTGCACGCCCGATACATTGAACTGACCGGCCCGATTCGTAGCCGCGCCGGCAGACGCATCGGCGAGCAGTACGTTAGCATGTGGAAGTGGCTCGCCGGTGGCGGCATCGAGCACGGTTCCCACAATGCGTCCCTTGGCGTGGGGCGACTCAGCAGCACGAACGAGCAGAAAGGTACCGCCCGAGGTGCGTACGTAGTCCAGAGGGGTTTCGTGGAGAATGCACTGCAGCAAAGCCTCTGGAGAGGCCTCTCGGATGCGGCAGTACGTGCGATGGCCATACACCAAATCATCGGAGTAGGCGATATCGGCGCCGGTGCGTTCGATAAACGCTTGCAGGGCGTCATCGAGGGAGACGTTGCGTAGAGCAACGGTATGGGTGTCCGTTGTGTCGGAGGCTTGTCCGTACAGGGGTCCTGTGCCGACGAGGAGAAGGGCCATCCCGATGCTAAGAAGCCGGAGCATCATATCCCCCAAGCAAGTTGGTGATGGGTACAAGTAGAAACGCATGGGTGCGAGGATGGTCTACGCCGCGGCTGTAATGGTTATTCAGCAGGATACAGTTCGTATCCACGTGTCAGTTCGCGGTACTGTAGGCCCTGTAAGAGTGCAATGTCTTCTAAAACCTCTTCTGCGGTGATGCCCGTTGCATAGTGTACGGTTAGGGTGTCGGAGGCTGTGATGGCCTCGTTAAGCTGAACGGGCGTTCCAAATCGGTATTCGATTTCCTGAAGCAGTTGGGGCAATGGCATGCTTCGCGCTGCAAATCCACCTGTGCGCCAGGCAAATGCGTGGGTTGTGTCTTGGATGGTAGGAGCCGTAGGCGATGCCTGGTCAACTACACGGCTTTCGTGCCCGGCCTCTGAGAGCGTAACGGCGTCGTCAACATCAGCGCGTGTTTGAAGCTGTACACGGCCTGATTGGAGGGTGACGGCGGTGGTCACAGGACCGTCGGCATCGGCGCGGGTGCGAACGCGGAAGGCGGTTCCCAGCACCTCTACCTGGGCGTTTTCGGTGTGTACCTGAAAGGGGCGCGCTTCGGGTTCAACAGCAAAGAAGGCTTCACCGCTGAGGTCAACGGTGCGTTGCGAGGCGTCTAGGCCTGGCCATGTGGCAAAGCCCCGCGCATACGACAGGGTGGATGCTCCGTTGAGATGGGCGGTTGATCCATCGGGAAGGGATACGGTGGTTTGTTCGCCTGCAGCTGTATGCACGGTTACCGGCTGGTTCCACCAGAACAGCATCCCGATCAGCGCGACAGCAACCACAGCCAGCGCCGTAGCCCCCCGTCGAATCCACGTAGCTCGGGCCTTTCGACGAAGTGGACGGGGGGCGGCTGCCTCGCGAGAGGGTGATGCTGGTTCTGAACTGTCCGCTACAACATCGGACGTGGGCTCCAAGGTGGACTCGGTGTCTAGAACCTCGCTTTGCAGAGTATCCCACATAGCCTCTTCAGAAAATGAGGCGTCGGTGGCAGCATCCGATTGTTGGAGCAGTTGCCACAGCGTTTCGTACTCCTGGAGCGTGCTGGGATCCTCTCCAGCATCTACCAACTGCTCTCTCAGATCTGGAGGCAGAGCAGAATCATCATCATCCATGTTGGGAGGTTGGGCATCCGTATCCATGGGACGTAGCGCGTCATGCGGGGTGGGTTAAGTCGCCATTTATGGCGCTGAAGTAAGGGTGTAAACTACGAGAGCAAATCGGGACGGTGCGTGCGCAAGTGCTCGCGCAGTTGCTTAAGGGCGCGGGTTAGGTGATTGTTCACTGT
Organism: Natronotalea proteinilytica; assembly: GCF_055379935.1. Classification (NCBI taxonomy): domain Bacteria; kingdom Pseudomonadati; phylum Rhodothermota; class Rhodothermia; order Rhodothermales; family Salisaetaceae; genus Natronotalea; species Natronotalea proteinilytica. Next base: position 3,505,143 of record NZ_AP043947.1, read on the forward strand.
GCTCGGTGCAATATCCATCGTCTCGGCAATGTCGGTATGGCTTAGCCCCTTAATGCGCCGCAAGGTGAGTACTTCGCGTTGACGCGGCGGCAAGTCGTCTATCCACGTATCAAGCAGTGTCCGAAGCAGTTCAGCGTCTAGTTCGTCTTCCGGTGACGGCGGATTCGTATTGTGGACTTCTCCAGGCGCTTCGGTTTCATAGGAGCGCCGGGTATTGGCGTCTCGTTGCGCGTTGTACACGCGGTGGCGGGCCATCTTAAAAATGTAGGGCGTTAATGCGTCTACTTCATCCAGCTGATCCCGTCGCTTCCACAGAGCAGCAAACGTATCTTGCGTGATGTCGTGGGCTTTGGCGTCGTCGGCAATCATACCCCGCACAAACCGGAATATGCGTGGTGAGAGGCGACGGAATATCTGTTCAAAAGCCGCCTGGTCGGACTCACAAAGCCGTTCGCCAAGAACTTCAACGTATTCGTAGTCTCCGTTTGAAGACGAGGAGGACCCATCGGGCAGGTTCTCGTTATCTGACCCAGTACGGTGATCGGGAGCATCCATAGAGGGAGAATCCGACATCGCAATTGGGGACATAGGCACGAAACGCCATGACAGCGTCTTGAGAGATATTGTCTCTACAACGGCGGCTGCAGAAGTGCGCCTGGTGGAGACCGTTCCTGCAATTATACCGCCTAACACTAACAGCACACATCTGCTTCAATCAAAGCGCACCGAGCGCCTCCAGCGGAGTACGCCCGGCGCGCATGTTTGGCCGCGAATTGGCATAGCTATCACGCGGATAGCATGCACGTACTGATTCGCAGTGCGCATTACTGAACGCTCAGCGATCCGCGCATGCTCCCAGCATGACTGACGCAGTAGTACTCGCCAAGCTCATTGGCCAGTTCGTCAGTGAGGGTAAATGCAAAGCCCCCTTCGCCATCAGTTTGAAGGTCCACATCTGCATCACCTGCAAATGTGCCGTCGCCGTCGTGCGTGAGAAGGTTGGTACCGTTCCCGTCGTCAATAGCAAACGGATGTGGTCCACCGTTCACAATGTCGAAGGTGTAGCGCGTGCCCACTTCGAGCGTAATCGGCGCGTTGTTTTCGTTCAGTTCAACAACGTCTTCGGCGTCTGCACCGTCAACGGCTGTTGCAAAGTACGCGCTTGCGCCGTCGTTATCCAGCGTGATTGTGACCGCAGCATCGTCTTCTTCCGTAAAGCTGGGCGGCAGCAGCAGCCCGTCAATCACGTGAATGATGCCATTCGATGCGAAGTAGTCAAGCTCAGCAACGTCGAGCGTGGCCTGATCTTCGTTGAACACGACCTGTTCACCGTCCAGTGCGATAGTCAGATCTTCGCCTTGGGCGGTTTCGATCTCGATTTCGCCGTCGTTCTCATCGAGCAACGCCAGCAGGCTGCCCGAGTCTACGATGTCGTCAGCGAATACGTGATACTGCAGAATCTCCTGGATTTCCTCTTCTGAGAATCCGCTGAGGTCGGCTTCTTCGAACGTGGCGTTGTTGGGTCCGAAGACGGTCCAATCGTCTGCATTCACGAACGCATCGGCCAATCCGAAGTCAACAACCGCGTTGTACAGCTCGAACGTTTCATCCACGAACCAGGCGGTGTTGGACAGATTCTGGTTGCCGAGCAGCGTGCGGTCGAGCACATGGATGATGCCGTTGTCAGCCTCGATGTCCGTTTCAATTACCTGCGACCCTTCAATAAAGACGTCGCCGTTCTCTACAGTGACGATGAGTTCATCACCTGAAAGCGTTTCAACAGGATTGTCGCCTTCGTTCAGGTCGGCAGCAGCGATTTCAGCATCAGGGATCACGTGGTAGCCGATCACATCGCCCAGTTCGGGCTGCGCAAGCAGCACATCGGTGTTGATGGGCACGAAGCCGTCGTTGTTGGGCGCGAAGACGGTGAAGGTGGCCTCTTCATCAGCCAGCGAATTCACCAGGTCGGCTTCTTCGAGTGCAGCCAACAAGGTCGAGAAATCGTCAGCATCCGCAACAATGTCGGCGATCGTCGGCTCAGGCATTTCGCCCATACTCGGCGGAAGAAGGATGCCATCAATCACATGGATAATCCCGTTCGACGCGAAGTAGTCGAGGTTGTTAGCGTCGAGGGTTGCCTGTGGGCCGTTTTCGCCATCGTTGAACACAACCTGGTCGCCCTCGAGCGCGATCGTGAGGGGTTCACCCTGTGCGGTTTCTAGCTCCACTTCGCCTTCACTTTCCAGCAGGTCGAGCAGGGAGGCAGCGTCGGTTGTTTGGCCGACAAGTACGTGGTACTGCAAGATCCCCTGGATCTCTTCGTCAGAGAATCCGCTGAGGTCAGCTGCATCAAAGGCC